>JADFCV010000009.1:94889-99541 GCA_017161655.1 Candidatus Sumerlaeota bacterium | reverse complement strand
GGATCCAATCGAAGCCCGGATGCCGTTGCTGAGCTCGCAGCCCGGTCCGGGTGTCAACGCACCGTCGCTGCGTGACCTGCGTGTGGGCTTTGACCTTATGGACACGCTGTCGGGCAGCATGCTGCGGTGGATGGAAGAGGGAGAATTCACCCTCGATCGGATCGAGATCCGGGTCTACGACGAATTCGACGATGGCCCGTGTGTGCCAGTTCTTTAGGCTGGACCCTTTGACCGTACGAGTCCGGTGGGATACCTTCCCACCGGACTCATTTTTTTGCGAGAACCAAGCTTTTCAGCGCAGACTCTGGTTTCCCCCTTCGTGCAAGAGGAATCGCCCAAACGTGCACGAGGGAGTGATCAGGCAGAAGAAGCTAATGACGACAAAGGTGTTTGCCCAACGGGGAATTGAGTAGGGGATAAAAGCAGGGGTGCTAGTTCGCGTTTATTGCGAGAAGAAGGCAAGCGAAGGCAACACTTGCCGGGCTCCTTGCTGCTCTGCCCCACAATGTGCTCGGGTCCCTCTGACGAGAAAACATATTCCATGTATCCGCTGAAACAGCGCGGTCCTCTCACGACCTGAGTTCTCGTGATCTCTCGGGTGCCCGACGCAAGACAAGACTTCACCGTCAGCCACACAAGCTTTCCGCAAACCTGGCAAGGGTGCCGGGCTTCGTAAGCAATTTATGGGGCAGAGGTCTATTCGTCTGTCTCGCCCCGCCGGCCACACTGTGGCTTCTGGCTTCTCCCTACGAAAACAAAAGGTTTCTGATCTCAGGAAAACCTGATCAACGAGAAATCTTCTGCGAGACCGCACCTCTGAAGATCGCCGTTATTTTGCGGGACAGCGTTTGCGAGAAACTTACGCCTCGCCCTCGGACTCATCGTACGGCTGCTGCTCCTCTACCTCAGTGCGTTCTTGAATCCTAACAGGCATGACCACGTAGAAACAGTCTTCTGCGCTCTCAGACCGCCAAATTGCTGGGGTCATGGGCTGATTAGCCTGGAGCAACACTTCCTCGTGGGGCAAAGACTTGAGCACGTCCTGAAGGAACTTATAATTGAAAGCGACACGGAAATCTCCTCCTTCGACGACGGCAGGAAGTTCCTCATAAAAACGTCCGCGATCGTAGGAATCAGCGAGAATGGCGACTTTATCGCCCCTGAATTCAAGCATCACGCTGTTCTGACGCTGGTCGGTAAAGATCGCTGCGCGCCGGATAGCCGCGAGAAGGGGTGGCTTCTGGATGTGGAATTTCCGGGCAAACTGTTTTGGGATGACCTGGTTATAATCCGGATAGTTTCCTTCTACCTGGTTGGACAGGTAAAGGATATTACCCAGGCGGAATGAGACTTGTTTGTCGTTGAAGGCCACGCTCACGAGCCCTTCATCGTTCAAATTGCGGTCGAGCTCTTCCAAAAGCTTCCGTGGCACGATCGCATTGAATTCCTTTGGGGGTTTCTCGCTGCTGATGGTCTGGCGTGCACAAGCCAGGATTTTCCCGTCCGTCCCCACAACGGTGAGCTGTGTCTTGCGAATTTCAAAAAGCGCTCCAAGGAGTGTCTTGCGCATGTCTCGGACGGGCACCGTGAAAAGTACCCTATCGAGAACTTCCTGCAAGTCCTTCTGCGCCATATCGAACTCGAGTTTCGGCTCCATCTCTGGCCAGATGGGGAAGTCCTCTGCGGGCATCGTGGCCATTTCACCACGGATGTCGCGGCACGTCACCGTCACTTTTTCGCCCTTGGTTTCGATTACGACATCGGAATCCGAAGGCAGCTCGCGAACAAAATCGTAGAATGTGCGCGCGGGCACGGTGATTTGCCCTTTCGTTTCGACTTCAGCAGGCACTTCCACGCGCACTCGCACATCGTAATCCATTGCTGTTAAAGATGCTAAATTGTTATGATCCCCCTTGATAAGAATCTGAGCTAGAATGGGCATTGTGCTTTGCGGATTAGCAACGCTCTGAGCCACTTCGGCTCCGCGGACAAGCTCGGCGACTTTGAATTGGATGCGCATGCGCTTCCTGCTCCTTATGAGATCTCACACTAGCCTGGAGTTGTGTGGCAAACGCGGCTTTCCAACTTATCTTTGAGTACCCTCGCCACACCAGCAGTCTAATACACCACTTCAGCTACCATCGGAAAAACAAGAAAAAATGTCATTTCCCTGGCGGGCAATTTTTTGCGACTCACTCTGCGATTTCTCCTTGTCGCGAACAATTGCTTTTGTTCTCTTTCCTTTTCAACCTTGTCGCATCAGCCTAGCCTGTTGCGCTCGGTTTTCAGTCAAGCTGATAGGACAAAGGACGTATGGCAACCGACTACGAACTCAAATACACACCCGGTCCGACCTACGATGAGATGGAGGACCCATCGCGCTTGCCACAGGCTGTGAGGCAGGCCGCTCTCGAAGCGCGCAAGAATGAACTTGATCCCCTCAATCTTTTCAACATCACCTGGCGCAATGCCGCCAACAAGCCGCGCTACGTAGTCCTGCCGAAAGAGCTCACCGGCACGCGTGCCAACATCATCGTGCTCACTGCCTGCAGCTTTCCAAGCGGCAGCCACAAAGTTGGCCCAGCCTATGCCACCATGGCAGAAGCCGAAGCTTTAGGCAAAGTCACACACGACATGACTATCATTGGCCCCTCCACTGGCAATTTTGGTATTGGCACCGCTTACATAGCCCGACTCAAGGGTTTCAGAAGTATTGTCGTTATGCCCGAGGGAATGAGTGCAGAACGTTATGAGCGAATTCGCAAATACGGAGGAGATCTCATTCTCACGCCGGGTTCGGAAAGCGACGTTATTCTCGTTCTTGAACGTGTTGTCGAATTCAAACACGACCCAACGAAGCTCGTCCTTGGCCAATTTGAACTCCTGCCAAATTATCGTTTTCATCGTTACACCACGGGGCGGGCGGCGTTGGAAGCAGCCGCAGCGGTTGGGAATGGCAAAGTGGCTGCTTTTGTGAGTGCGCCGGGGAGTGCCGGAACCATAGCTGCCGCGGACGAAATCAAATCCAGATTCCCCGATACTACCGTCGTAGCCGTGGAGCCGAAGGAATGTTCAACGCTTACGAACGGGGGCATGGGGACTCACCGCATCGAAGGCATCGGCGACAAAATGGTCACTCTGATCCATAACGTGCTGAACACGGACTACGTACTTGCTGTCCATGATGACGACACGGTGAAAGGGCTTTATGTCTTTCATGAACTTGGGGCAGAGGGACTTGGAGAACTTGTCGGAGCCAAGCTTGGCAGCGAGCGGCCAGAGGAGGATCTTTGCTACGCCTGCAATTGCTCGAAGGAGGCTTTTGACTTCTACCGGAAGTGTTTCGGGATATCAAGCATTTGCAACATTATGGGGGCCATACGCACGGCTCACTTCCTTGACCTTGGCGAGGACGACAATGTGGTGACGATTGCGACCGATGGATTTGACCGCTACCCCAGCGTGATGCGTGACCTTGAGCAGCGCGTTGGGCGTCCCATTGATCGTTCCCTGATGGCGCACTGGTTTGAGCAGATTTTCCGCAACTGGGAGCCGACGGACTTTCTTGACGTCCGCGGCAGAGAACAGAAAGAGCGTCTTTTCCGCATGAAGGAACAGACCTGGCTGCGTTTCGAATACACCAAAGAATATCTCGACAAGATGAAAAGCCAAGCATTTTGGGATGAAGAATACAGTCTCATCCCAAAGATGAACGAGGCCATCGCAGAACTGCGTGAGCGCTCACGTACGTGGCCACCAGTGCATTGACAACATAGAGACATCGGTTGCTCAGAAAAGCGGGTGTCTACGGTTAGCCCGCGATAGACATCGTCGCCTGCGTCATTCTTCTGGCTAGCGGGAGATGTTCTCCCAGTGGCCTGCCTTTCTCTTCGAGCTGCGGTTTCGTTCCGCGTCACCGAGTCTGAACAGCACATTTGGAACGATTCAATCGCCGTGCGTAGGTCACTTCTCGTTGCGTTTTTCAAAAGACGATCCCACACTTGCTTAATGAATCGCATGAAGCACACTCTTTGACGTGGGAGGCTCAACAATGCGTCGTCATTTTGTGTTAGGGTTTCTTTCGCTTATTGCCGCTTTCCCCTTAATTTCCCTAGCTGGTCCTCGGCCTGATCGTGACAAAATTGTGTTCGCTTACCTTCAGGGGCCGACCACTACGGACATTCGTGGCGTTCGCTGGCATGCGCTGACCCATATTGGCTGGAGCTTTATTACCTTTGATGAAAACGCCGACCTCGGGGGCGTCAGCACTTTCAATAGTCGGAGCGCTGAGCTCAAGCCCGGGGGAGTGGCTGGAAACAACGGGGTCAAGGTCGTGATCGTTCTCGCCAACAAGAACTTCGACGAAACGATTCTGAGCACGGTCATGACCAGCGCAACGCTTCGTCAGAAGCTCATTACAAATGTCGTCAATGTCGTATCCGACCCCACGAACGGCTGCGATGGCGTCAACCTCGACTTCGAGTTCTCTTGGGGCACGTCAACGCGTGACGGAATTGCCGCATTCATTCAGGGGCTCTATACGGCTCTGAAGGCTCTCAACCCTCCCCGTGAGCTCAGTATTTATACGATTCCAAGTTGGAGCAGCACGCAATACAATGCTGCCAATTTAACAAATTATACTGATTACGTTA
>JADFCV010000009.1:72962-94791 GCA_017161655.1 Candidatus Sumerlaeota bacterium | reverse complement strand
GGCTCTCAACCCTCCCCGTGAGCTCAGTATTTATACGATTCCAAGTTGGAGCAGCACGCAATACAATGCTGCCAATTTAACAAATTATACTGATTACGTTATTTACAGTGGATACGATTTTGCTTCTGGATCCACAATGACCGCCGTTGGTCGCTACGGCACTCCTGGCACCTACAGTATCGTCGGCAACATCGATGACTACATCGCTGCAGGCATTCCACCCGAGCATATCGTGTTAGGTTTGCCTTTTTACACGAAGCAGTGGGATACAACAGCGACCGGTTCTTACGGAGACACGGGGACTCAAGTAGGAGCAAACTCCCTCATTGATGCTAACTTCGATACCAGCTATCGGAGTTCGCCCTACCCCAAGTACTACAGCAACCCCATCGACCACCATGCCAAGTGGTACAAGTATCTGGTGAGCGGCAGCACCTATCGTCTGACGACATTCGACGATGCCGAAACGCTCGAGTACAAATTCCGGCTCGTGAATTCCTGGAAGGGCAACAACAGCCGAGGAAAGCAGCTCGGTGGCGTGGCATTCTGGAGCCTCCTCTGGCTCGTCAACGAGACATCGGTGGATCCCAACAACACGGGGGCGGGACCTCAGTCCCTCACAAGAACACTCGAGTACCCTTACACGTTAATGGAAGAGCTGTTTGCACCGCCGGGCACCCGCAGGTTCCGGGTGGAAACCTTTGAGCATGCATCCTCGGACACTAACACTGGTTTCAACGCACGTTGGCGTTCGCCCTCGGATGGCCCGGACGACCAAAACCTCGATGCTGCCTCGGCTTCTCGCGCACCTGCCAACGCGCCTGCTGGAGCTCCGCAGGGCAGTCACAAAGTGCTTGCTGTCACGTTCAAATTCACAGCCACACCTGGGCGTTTCTTCTTCAAGCATCAGCCGCTCATGGGGACATCTACCCCCTACGCGGTGGATTGGGGGAATGCGATCATCACTGTCCCCGCAACCACGAAATTCATCGCGGACATTCATACACCATCCGGCTATCCAGGCACCACAATTCGCATGGTTGTGCGCGACAAAAACAACCAGCTCGAAAAGGGGCCGGCGTTCAGTTTGGCCACAGCTGGATGGAAAACCATCACTTTCGATTTGCTTAACGATCCCGTCACTGCGTACACGACAAGCGAAGGGGCTTATACCTCTGGAAATGGCGTGATCGACACGGCAGGTGGCGGCGTACGTGACATTACATTTGCCGGATTTGAAGTCTCTACGACAAGCTTCACCGGCTCCACCGGAACAATCAATTTCGATCGGATTCTGTACGAGCCGTCGGTGCCGGGAAATCAGAATTTCGTCATCAACGAATTCCGCTACGCAACGGCCAACCAGCAGTTCGTGGAGATTGCTGGACCAGCGGGTACAACTATTCCTGCCGGAATGTATTTGCAGACTGTTAGTGGCTCTACTGGCGACATTGTGACATCTATCTCGCTCGGTGGCCTCACGATGCCTTCCTCCGGACTCCTCGTCGTTGGTGCTTCAGGTCTCAGCGCCATCCGCGACGTCGCCATGGCCGACGGCACCTTGCTCTCGGGCACTCCGAGCGCCTTGCGGCTTTACAATGTCAATACGGGTATCACTTACGACTCGGTGGTTTATCGGGCCGCTGGGGGATTAGACGGCCTCGATGCTCCTTTCATGCCGGTTGTCACGAAGTTTGGGCCTCCCTGGCTTGGCGAAATTGCCACGGGCACAAACGTTCTTGGCGATCCCTACACAGTTGGGCGCTTGCCGGACGGGAGCATCTCCTACGTCAATGGCCAGGACTTTTCTTTCATGACTGCCACTCCAGGGCAACCAAACGGAGCAGGCTTAACTCTTCCCGTCACGTATGACTTTGAGACGGCACCCCCCACAGCTTTCCAAACCTTTGCACAATTCAACGTGGCTACGCCGCCCACCAGTGTTGATCCGGGCGGCGTGCACGGCAAGGTTTACCGCTGCGTTGATCTCTCGGGTGGTGGAGTCATGGGAGTGCTGGGCGATGCGTCTCTTGGGGCCAGCGGAACTGGCTATCAAGTCGTCGGCGAAGTTTATCTGCCGGGCTCTAGCGAGCCTGCGCAGGCGATTGGTGTTGGTTTCTGTGGAACGCAGGGCAGCCGCTTCTTCCCAACTTCAACTCCTGGCTCCTCAAGTTATGAAAACGGCTACTGGCTCATCTATGAGAACATCGCCGGTGTTGGGCTCAACGATGGTCAGCCTGATCATCCCGGAGAGGTCCAGTTTGTTCAGGCGGTGAATGATGGCCTGCATGCTTCACCTACGGTGAAGCTTGGCGCGAAGACGCTCGCACAACTGGGTGTGACCCCGGGGACGTGGGCAAAATTCCGTCTCGTCATCGAGCCAACGGCCTCGGCTGCCAATCAGCTTATCGCCTCGATCAATAATGTCGAGGTCTACCGTGGGCCCATTCCACCAGAAGGGCGGACGTCCGGTGCTGTGCAAATAGGGTTCCGCGAAAACCACACAGGCAATCCCGCATCCAATGAGGGCACATGGGTAGATAATATCACCATTGCGCCCGTGAACTCTGCTGTTCGTGGTTGGGAGCTCTACTGATCGACGGAACAGCGCTGTACTAGCGCCCTTTTATGGCGTGGCTCAACCGCCTCTCACTCCGCTCCCGTGAGAGGCGGTTTTCTTGTGAAAGTTGCTGTTTGATCAAGCCCCACGACACGGCCCTCGAACACTGTCCGATTTCTTCCCAGTTCTTTTGCAAGGTACAGGGACCGATCGGCGCGACGAAATGCTTCTTCGGGAGAATCGTCGGCTCTCAGAATCGTGATTCCAATGCTCACCGAGATTTCCACTTTCTGCGAGCCGCTAAGTTCTAAAGGGAAAAAGGCAATACGGTTCCGGATGCGCTCAGCCAGGACCGTAGCCCCATGCTCATTGCTCTCCGGCGCAAGAACAGCAAATTCTTCCCCGCCCCATCGTGAGCACACTTCTGTTGACCGGCACGACGTTGCTATGACCCGCGCGATGTGCTGCAATGCCAGATCCCCAACGTCGTGGCCGTAAGTGTCATTGATGTTCTTGAAATGGTCCGCGTCTATAAGAAGGAGCGCAATGAGTTGGCCATAGCGGCGGACGCGTTCAATGTAATGCCGCAAGAGAGCATGAAACTGATGACGATTATCGAGACCAGTGAGCGCATCCTTTGTCGCCAATTCATAGAGGGTGCGATCCAGTTCTATCTCTTCGGCATCGCGCAGGAAGAAGCCCAGCACGGTGCTTCCCAAGAGAATTCGGTCGCGCTCGCGCAGAGGAGCCGGCCCAATCAGTGGCGCGCCATTGAGCTCCGTCCCGTTACGACTACCCAAATCCTCGCAAGTGCACCGCGGGATCTCTGCTGGATTGTCCGAATTATGCCAGGTGACAAGAACGTGACGGCGCGAGATCATCTCGTCTTCAATACGAATATCAGCCTGTGATCCTCGCCCGATAATCTGCTCGCGTTTCTGCAAGGGGAACCGCATGCCGCGATGCGGCCCTTCTAGACAAACAAGGAGTGGCTTGAATATGCCAGGGGAGCTGACGTGCCGAATCCGCTGAAGACTCAGGGTGTCATCATGACCTTCCGAGTCGTTATCGAAGACGGTCTCATTGACATCTTGGGGATCGCTCATTGGCCCCTCTCCAACCTATCGACTGTATCGCACCTGCTCAGCATCAAGAAGTTTGGGCCACCGAGTAAGTCAATTTCAACACCAGAGTGAGCTTTTGGGCTTGTGTTTCGTCCAACGGCTTTCCTCGTGTTCGACGAGTCTCGAAGTTCAAAAAATATGTCGGGTAAGTCATCCAGACTTACCC
Source organism: Candidatus Sumerlaeota bacterium (assembly GCA_017161655.1). GTDB lineage: Bacteria > Sumerlaeota > Sumerlaeia > Sumerlaeales > Sumerlaeaceae > DRVG01. Next base: position 90,941 of record JADFCV010000009.1, on the reverse strand, counting down.
GACATGTTCGCCGTTCCTAAAAGAAAAAGATTAGAACTGGCCCTTGCCCGTCCGGACGATGTCGCCGCCTGACACCGTACCGTTGGTTGGATCATAGAAGAAATCCAGCGTCTCTTTGGTGGTGAGGGATTTTACGGCATTGGTAAAGCCTGTTGGGGGACTGTTCAGAGCAAAGTTCACGCGATCCGGACCAATGCTTTGCAGGACCCACAAGTGTTCCAGAAGCATGTTCTTCTGCGTGGCAGTGGCTGCTCCGCCAGTGGCCACGTCCACATCGCCTGCGTCCACAGCGGCTTTCAAATTTGCGTAACCAAAGAATTGCGTGGACTGAGATCCTACAGCGAATGGATCAGTGAGAAGTCCGGTGCTCATGTAGGCCACAGGCGTGGACAACATGACAAGGCATGCCCGTGAATACCCGATTCCTAACTTAATAGGAATCCCGGCCTGGGGTGTGGGAACATCAGGATAGCGGTTATTGTCCACTGCATAAGCTTCGAGAGCCGTAGCAGTGCTGCGCATGTCAGATTTGGCACGCGAGACTTTCGAGCGGACCTGCGCTTCCAAAAAATTTGGCACCGCGATTGCGGCTAGAATGGCGATGATCGCTACCACGATCAAAAGCTCGATCAGGGTAAAACCCTGCGGTCGATTCTTGGGCATTGCAGAAATGCTCCTTTCCAAAAAAATTTGAGAGACGCCGTGTAGCGCCTCCCTTTGGCTGCCATCGAACGACTAATAGATGTAGGAAAGCCGCTCTTTATTCGTTCGGAATGGGCCAAAAGTAGGAGCGATCTACGTTGCTTTTTTTAAGGAAGTCAACGTAAATAAAGCAAAAAAGATATGAGCTGCTATTTATGGGGGAACTTAAAGCCTTGTTCGCCTCTTAGGGTTCTGTGGCGATGGTTACCCCGTATACCCAAATGGGGCAATCCACCGTTTCGGCTCCCTCTCCTTCGTCGGGCGTATCCAGAACACGGATTCGTGTGAGCGTTTTGCTGGGAAAAGCATGGTAAAGAACCGCAAGTTGATAGCGCGCAAGATGCCCATTCACAGTTGTGTAACGCGTCTGTGGAGCAGATTCGTTTTCGGGAATCTCCAGGTCTTGCTGGGCGGCTCCATCGAGAATTTCATAATGGTCAGGTGCAACGATATTCCCTGTTTGAACGCTACCATCAGAAAATTCATATTCCATTTTGCCGATGCTTGTAAGGGCTCGGGTTTGAGTTCCCGTCGTCGCGACTAACAGGAAAACGCCGACAGCTTTCGGGATGGAAGTTGTCACAAGATCAGCCTCAATCGTGTTCCCGTCGGGAGTCACGGCTTGCTGCTTGCTCTTGAAAACACCCTTGCGGCCGTGAACAAAGAAAGGCGCTCCCCCGCGCCAGTAGACACCGGCTTTTTTGAAAACAGCGGCGTCGTCGGGGTCCGCATTGTAGAAAAAAGGATCATCAGCACTGCCCAGTTTTACAACGGTGAACCGCACATTTGTATAGTCTGGTGCAGAACAAACGGGACCCACCGCTCCGGCGAAGAGCAGACAGGTAGCACACACAACCATCCACAACCCAAAATCTCTCTTCATGAGGAACTCCAAAGAGTCTGTTTTCGCTTCAAACTTTGATTCGTACGCATCATGCATTGAACCATAAGGAGGATGCAAGTACCCATTTTAACGACCATACCCTGGAGCCATCACACCAGAGATGGATTTGTGCTAGCAGTGGGGCCCAGTCCCGAAGAAGAGAGTGTCCTGGAATGCAAGCATTGGGACAGTTCGCAACGCTTCTCAGGAGAACACGTATTCTTTCCTTCTTTACAATGGTTATTTTGTTATCTCTATCGTTTGCTTTCGGCGCGGAGGAAGGAACAATGACAAAGCAGTCGGCTCAGTTACCACAAGGTCTTCCCCCTTATCTCGTGGAGACTCGCTTACCGTTGGAGCTGGTAAAACTCGAACAAGAAGGTGCTCTGAGCGAAGCTGAGCGCTTACTCTCACGGGCCATTGACCCCGCAAGCACCGCTACGTTGCCTGGCGGAATTTCCGCAGATCTCGCGCGAAGTGAGCTGGAACGCCTTCGCCGACTGCGCCGAGAGTTTAGCGTCTCTTTCGAAGAGTTTTTGCGCAAGCTTGCGCCTCAGCTTCCTGAGGTCACGCATGACGACCTCGAACGATGGGCTCGTGAGGGGAGTCTGCAGTGCGTGCGCATTGACGGCGAGTTACGCATCTTTCGCCGTGAACCTGCTAACCTCTTTCGCTTCTCGCCTGAGGCACAAAAGCGACGTCGGCTTCCGACGGAAGAGGGAGCGTCGAAGCGTGCTGTGCTGAGTGATCCATCCGAGAAGCCAACGCCACATTTTGTCCTAAACCATCACCTTCGAGACCTTGTGCGTCGCTGCACCATCACGAGCCAACCGCTGGCGTTTCCTATTCGGGGCCGTGCTATCCATCGAGTGGAGCTACTACCCGGCCGTGTTCCACCTGGCGCCGTTGTGCGCTGCTGGCTGCCTTTCCCACGCGAGAGCGCAGCGCAAAGGAACGTATCGCTTGTGGCTGCCGACCCGCAACCACTCCATATTAGCGCTGCGGATGCCCCTCAGCGGACCTTGTATTTCGAGCGGATTGCTGAGGCCGATGGGAAAGCTCATTTCAGCGCCACCTACGAATACCTAACAAGCGCCTATTTGCCACTGCTCACGGAAAGCAAAACAACAGCGGTGATGACTCGCGGTGAGCTGGAGCGTTTTCTGGGCGAGCAGCTCCCCCATATAGAATTTTCTCCTGAAGTACGCGAGTTAGCGAGACAACTCATTAACAAAGAAACCGATCATCTGGCTCGTGTTCGACGCATTTTTGAGTGGGTCGTGACGAACATCCGCTATGCGTCAGAGGTGGAATACTGCATCATGCCGCGGATTGTTGAAAAGGTTCTCGCCACCCGTCGTGGCGACTGCGGGGGCCAGGCGCTGTTGTTCATCACTCTCTGTCGCGCGGCGGGCATCCCCGCACGGTGGGTTAGTGGATGGGTTGTTTATCCCAGCGGCTGGAATATGCACGATTGGGCAGAATTCTATGTCGAGCCCTACGGCTGGCTGCCAGCTGACCCTTCGCGCGGGTGGCGCGAAGACGATGATCCGCGAGTTCGAGAATTTTTCTTTGGAAATGTGGATGCCTATCGGATGGTGGCAAACTCTGAGATCTGCGCTCCTTTCGATCCGCCTAAACGGTTTTGGCGGTCTGATCCCGTAGACAATCAGCGAGGTGAGCTTGAGTGGGACGGTGGCAACCTTTACTACGATGACTGGACTTACGACGTGGAAGTCACCACACACCCGTTAGACTAGATTTGCCCCCGTCCGCGCAAAATGGCTTCCACCGCGAGAACATCCTCTGGGGTATCTACCCCGATAGAATCGTGCTCCACTTCTACCATTTTAATTTTGTGTCCAGCCTCGAGGAAGCGCAGTTGTTCAAGCTTCTCGACTCGTTCGTAACGTGAGGGCGAAAGCCTGACGAAAGCCTCCAGTGCGTCACGCCGATAGACGTAAAGTCCAAGGTGTTTCATGATCGGGACACTGGCGCGCTCTTCGTCAGACGCTCGAACATTGTTAGGGATCGGGGAACGTGAAAAATACAGCGCGTAATAGGAAGCGTCATAGACCACTTTCACCACGTGGGGTGCTGAAATCTCCGCTTCATTAGTCAAGCGCACCATAGGTGTTGCGACTGCTGCATTTGGGTCCCCTGCAAGCGCTCTTACGCATGCGTCGATATTCTCAGCTGCCATCAGTGGTTCATCACCCTGAATATTAACCACAATGTCACATGGGAGGCCAGCAATGGCAGCAGCAATACGATCCGTGCCACTCGGACAGCTTGTTGGCGTCATGACGGCTCGTCCGCCAAACGATTCAACAACATTTGCGATTCGCTCGTCGTCAGTTGCCACGAGCAGTTCATCCAGGGTTTCTGCGCGACTTGCCGCCTCCCAAACCCACTGCACCAGGGGCCTCCCACAAATGAGCGCCAGGGGTTTTGCAGGCAAACGCACCGAAGCGTATCGCGATGGAATCACACCTATGACTTTCATGCTCGTCGATCCATCCAAAAGAAGCAGGGAAGTAAAGGGAAGAATTCGGTGGCGCTCTCTTCTGCGCGAAAGCTCACAAAAACGAAAAGAAGGCTCACCAGGCTCTGTAAGCTAGCCGTAGTAATGCGCACGCCATGACATTCGAGCTTACAGACGCTACGGGTCAGCGGGGCCGCTTGAGACTGCAACTCCAGGGCACGGTCCAGGGAGTCGGCTTTCGCCCATTTGTCTATCGGATAGCCCGCCAGTTGCGACTGGGTGGCTGGGTAGCAAACACACTCGCTGGGGCAGAAATCGAAGTCGAAGGACCCAAAGTTCACCTCGAGGAATTCGTTGAGCGCTTGTTGACTGAGCTTCCACCCCTCGCAACAGTGCATAGGGTAGAACGTGTAGAACTCGCACCTCTTGGCGATGCAGAATTCATGATTCGCCACAGTGAAATCGAGGGCGAGCCATTAGCACTCGTTCTTCCCGATGTGGCGACTTGCGAGCAATGCTTGCGTGAGATTTTTGATCCCACGGACCGTCGTTATCAGTATCCGTTCACGAACTGCACGAACTGTGGCCCACGGTACTCTATAATTTTGCGGCTTCCCTACGATCGTCAGAACACAACCATGGCGAGTTTTCAAATGTGCCCTCAATGTCAGGCGGAGTATGAGGACCCTGCCAACCGCCGGTTTCATGCTCAGCCTAATGCATGTCCGGTGTGTGGGCCGCAGCTCCTCCTTCTCAATGCAACAGGAACGCTGGTAGCTGAGCGGCACGACGCTCTGGTGCGTGCCGTGGAAGCCCTGCGCGAAGGGGCGATCGTGGCGCTCAAAGGAATCGGCGGTTTCCAGCTCCTGGTTGATGCGCGCAGCGAACAAGCGGTGCAACGACTACGCCGACGCAAAAAACGTGAGGAAAAGCCATTCGCAATGATGGTCCCTTCCCTTGAGCAAGTGCGCACGCTGTGTCGCGTGAACAACTTGGAGGAGCGACTATTGGTTGCCCCCGAGGCGCCCATCGTTCTTCTCGAACGGCGTGCTGACTCTCAGCTCGTTGCTCCTTCTGTCGCTCCCGGGAATCCTTACCTGGGCGTCATGCTCCCGTACTCGCCGTTGCATCATCTTCTTATGCGCGAGTTTGGCGCCCCACTTGTTGCAACGAGTGGAAACCTTACGGACGAACCAATCTGCATCTCTACTCCCGAGGCTCTGGAGCGCCTTGCTGGCATTGCCGACTTTTTCCTCACGCATAACAGACCGATTGCCCGCTATGTCGACGACAGTGTCGTGCGCGTGATGATGGGGCGGCCTGTGGTTCTCCGCCGTGCGCGCGGTTACGCGCCTCTGCCAGTTGCAACCCTCAATATCCCTTCAGATGGCGTTCTTGCGTTCGGTGCACATCTCAAGAACACAGTGGTTGTGGGCGTCGGCAACCACCTCATTGCGAGCCAGCACATTGGCGACCTGGAAACGGAACCCGCCGTAAATTCCCATCGCCTCACCGCAGCCGCTCTCGTGGATCTCTATCGAGTTGAGCCTCGTTACTTAGCATGCGATCTGCATCCCGATTATGTATCCACAACTACGGCGATGCAGTGGCCTTCTCCCTCAAAGCCCCTGCTGGTTCGTGTGCCCCATCACATCGCGCATGTCCTTGGGGTGATGGCTGAGCACAACATTCTCGGCGAAGAGGTCCTCGGCGTAGGGTGGGATGGCACAGGGCTCGGCCTCGATCACACGATCTGGGGCAGCGAGTTTTTTTGGGTGAAGGATAAAGAGTTTCGACGCCTCGCGCATTTCCGTCCTCTGCGTGCCCTTGGGGGGGACGGTGCCATGCGTGAGCCGCGGCGCGCCGGCCTCGCCATTCTCGCCGAGATCTTCGGGGCTTCAGCAGCCGCAGATTGGTTTTCCACCCGTCTCCCACACGCATTCGCTCATGCAGAATTGCCATTATTTCTCCAGATGATAAACACTGGCTTGAATTCACCATGGACTGCGGGGGCCGGACGCCTTTTCGACGCGGTCGCCTCCTTACTTGATCTTCGGCAAAAGTGTTCCTTCGAGGGGCAAGCAGCCATGGAACTTGAATGGAGTGCCCGTCCTTTGCAGGGAGCGACTCCGTATCCGCTTGCATGGTGCGAACGCCATGTTCCATCGAAAGAAGCGCTGTGGTCGCTTGATCCCGAGTCGTGCAGATTTCCCACCACAGTTTCAATCGATGTTTTCAACTGGGAGCCGGCGGTGAGGACAATTCTTGAAGATCGTGAGAGCGGCGTGGAGGTCAGCACTGTTGCCACGCGTTTCCACGCTACCCTGGTTGAAGTGATCATAACAGTTGCTCGTCGTTCAAACGTCAAAACGGTTGTGCTTTCCGGCGGATGCTTTCAAAACCGGTTGCTCACGGAACATACTTGCGCTCGCCTTGAACAAGAGGGTTTTCGTGTGTTTATCCATGAAAAGGTGCCGCCAAACGACGGCGGCATTGCCGTTGGCCAGGCCGTGGCAGCGGCTTTCTACGCAGCGGAGGGAAAACAGCCATGTGTTTAGCGGTTCCGGGACGAATCGAAGCGATCACCAATGACGACCCTATCATGCGCAGCGGGCGCGTGAATTTCGGCGGAGTGATTCGCGAGGTCAACCTTGCTTACGTGCCTGAGGCCGACGTCGGAGACTACGTCATCGTGCATGTCGGCTTTGCTTTGCAGCGGCTGGACGAAGAAGAAGCTCAGCGGCTTCTGGAAACCTTGCGCGAGATGGAGACGTCCGTAGCTGACGGAAGTGAAGTGCAACACGAGGGAGACAGCGAATGAAATACGTCGAGGAGTTCCGCGACGAGCGCGCTGTTCGCGTGTTGGCTGATGCCTTGCGCCGTAGTATCACCCGACCATGGACCATTATGGAGATCTGCGGCGGCCAGACTCATTCCATTGTCCGATTCGGTATCGACGAGCTCCTTCCTCCCGAGATCACCCTTGTCCATGGCCCGGGCTGCCCTGTCTGCGTCACTCCGATTGAACTCATCGACAAAGCACTCGCCATTGCCTCAAAGCCCAACGTCACTTTTTGCTCGTTTGGGGATATGCTTCGAGTGCCGGGTTCGCATGGCGACCTGTTCAGTGTAAAAGCGCGGGGTGCCGATGTGCGCATTGTGTATTCACCCCTCGATGCCCTGGCCCTGGCCCGCAAGATGCCCGACCGGGAAGTGGTGTTCTTTGCAGTGGGATTCGAGACGACCGCCCCCGCAAATGCCATGGCTGTTTATCAGGCTAAGCAGCAGAACGTGCGCAATTTCTCTCTGCTCGTCTCGCACGTCCTCGTCCCACCTGCGATCGAGGCAATCCTCTCTGCGCCCACAAACCGCGTGCAGGGGTTCCTTGCCGCGGGACATGTTTGCACGGTCATGGGTTTTTACGAATACGAACCTCTTGCAGCTAAGTACAAAGTCCCAATCGTCGTCACGGGCTTCGAGCCTGTGGACATCCTCGAAGGCATCCTTTTGTGCGTGAAACAGCTGGAAGCGGGGCGGGCAGAGGTTGTGAACCAGTATTCTCGTGTGGTCGTGAGAGAAGGCAACCGCCGCGCCCAGGAGCTCATCCAGCAAGTTTTTGAGGTCATCCCGCGCAAATGGCGAGGTATCGGAGAAATTCCCGCTAGTGGGCTGGGACTTCGGGCTGAGTATCGTGAGTTCGATGCCGAGCACCGCTTCCAGGTGACTTCCACCATCGTGCAGGAATCGCGCGACTGTATCAGCGGCCTCATCTTGCAAGGACTAAAAAAGCCTCCCGAATGCCCCGCTTTTGCGGCGCAGTGCACACCCGAGCATCCTCTTGGCGCCACAATGGTTTCCAGCGAAGGTGCATGCGCGGCTTATTATCGCTACCGTCGCCAGCGCGACAATCTCGACCTGTCAGGAGCCAAACCATGAGCGAGGGCTTTCAGCTGTCCTGTCCAATTCCGATTCGCGATTATCCCAACGTCACACTTGCTCATGGCGGCGGCGGCCGCCTCATGCACGATCTCATTAGCAGGATGTTTTTTGCAGCATTTGGGACCAATGCGGCGCAAAGTCATGACGGAGCAGTGTTGGTGCCCCCAACAGGGGCACGCTTAGCTTTCACGACAGATTCCTATGTCGTGAACCCGCTGTTTTTCCCTGGTGGCAATATTGGCGAGCTTGCCGTCTATGGGACTGCAAACGACCTCGCGATGTGTGGTGCGCGTGCGTGCTGGTTGAGCGTCGGTTTCATCCTGGAGGAAGGACTGCCAATGGAAACGCTCTGGCAGGTCGTGCAAGCCATCGCCCTAGCCGCCCAAAAATGTGGCGCCGTCATTGTCACCGGCGACACCAAAGTGGTCGATCGCGGCAAAGGTGATGGCGTCTATATCAATACAGCAGGGATTGGGGTGATCGAGCACGACCTCGATATCGGACCAGCGGGGTTGCAGGAGGGCGATGCCATCATAGTGAACGGAGACCTTGGCCGACATGGGATTGCCATTATGGCACAGCGCGAAGGGCTCGCCCTTGAGACCGAAATCGAAAGCGATTGTGCCCCCCTCTGGCCGCAAGTGTGTGCCATGCTCGAAGGTGGCATTGAGGTGCATTGTCTTCGTGATCTCACGCGCGGTGGACTGTCCAGTGCGCTCAACGAGCTGGCCAGTGCTAGCGCTCACCGCCTTTTTGTGCGTGAAGCAGAGATTCCCGTTTCGCCCGGCGTACGCGCTGTCTGTGAGTTGCTTGGGTTTGACCCTCTTTACGTGGCCTGCGAAGGGCGCTTTGTTGCAATTGTGAAGCACGACCACGCCGAGCGTGCCGTCGAGCTGCTCCGCAGTGCAGGTGCACCTGAGCCAAGACTCATCGGATCGGTGCAGCAAAAAGGCACACCCGAAGTCATCTTACGAAGTTGTATCGGCACCAATCGGATCCTGGATATGTTGAGTGGCGAACAGCTTCCCCGAATTTGTTAGTTTGCTTGCGGTGAGTCGGGCCGACACCTTGTAAGGACACACTGCTTGTTGCGAAGCGCGGCTCGTTTGCTCATCAGCTACACAGGTGGAAATGACGGTAGCTAGAGCCCAGGATTAGACGCATCAGCAATGGCAAGGTTGACCTTTGCAACGAGGTCGTTCAATTGGAAGGGCTTCACGATGTAATAGTCGATTCCGGCAGCCAGAGCGTCCCGAATTTTCTCCCTTTCAGAAAGCCCCGTGAGCATAATGACCGGGATCCGCTCCGTTGCCTCATTGTCGCGAAGTGCTTGCAGCACCTCGAAGCCGTTCATTTCAGGCATCATCACATCGAGGAGGATCAGATCCGGTTTTTCGTCCTCGGCCATAGCCAGAGCGTCGGGGCCATTCGTTGCAGTGACGACCTCAAACCCCTCTCCCAAAAGCGCCGTCTTGATGATCAGCAAAAGATCCGGCTCATCGTCCACTGCGAGAATTTTGCGCTTTTTCTCCATAAGTCAGACCCAACTTCTCCTTAGCTCCCAGTATCAAAAGCACTGAGCTTCGAGCGTGTGAAGAGGGTATCCACCCGTTTCGTTGGCATGGCTCCTTTGTCTATGGACTGCTTAAGCTTGAAGCTCAGCCGAATCTGATAGTCTTTTTTCGTCCCAGACTCTTCGTCCTTCGACAAGCCCTTGTCCTCAACTTTCAGCTCGATGCCACCGATGATATCGTGAAAGTCCCGCGAGAGCCGGAAATACTGCTCTGAGGAGCCCTTATCACGCGACCGGTGGCGAATGGCGTACTCAGCCAAATACTTCGAACCAATCTTGTGTCCGTGCGAAAAGTCTATAACAGTCTCGTCGCGGGTGTCAAGAATGTCGCGTCCGGAAACTCCCAATGGGTCATTGTTTTGCGGATTCGTCTGATAGATGGTCAGACGCGAGTAGTAACGATTATGCACTGGGCGGTGAGTCGCCCCAACGTAAGTTGCCAGCGATCGCTGCTGGAATTCATTTGGATCTGTAGGATCACGCATCTGGCGTTCCTGAACGCTTATGCCACCACCCACCACCACAGTGTTGCGCACATTGCTCCAGTTCACGCCCAGATTCGCATAACGTAACAGCTCATTCGGAGTGATGTCACTTCGCCCCTGCAAGTTGTTGCCAAGCGAAAACGAAGCATTGAGGTTCGGGTAAAGCAGCTTATAGTCCAATCCAGCTTCGATCCAGTGCTCGCGCAGGCGGAAATCGAATAAGTCATCACGAGATTTTCGGCTTCCAATGCCTTCATAGAACTCACCCAGGCTATCTTTCGTGCCTTCGCGATAACGGTAGCGGATCCAGGCGGTGAGCGCTTCCGTGATCCTTGCATTGAAGCGGCTGTCAATATCGCCGTAAACGAAAGCCGGCTGAACGTTTTTCAAACTAAACTTTCGCTTTCCCACAAGGAAGGTGTCGCGATCGAGGAAAGTCACTCCCGTGATTGTGTCGCCAATACGTTGCCCATCATAAACAAAGGGGAAGGTTGCACCCGCAGGGAAATCGAGGTTGAATGAATCGTCTTGCCGCTCGGCCACACCGAAGCCAAAGCCGACCTTTGTGAGCAATGTGTATCGTTCGCAGAACTTTAGCAGGTGACTGAGCGATTGGTAAAGATCGAAGCCTGTGACGTAGCTGTCGTCTTTCGTGCTTACAGTGTTAAGCCCTTTGTCGAGATTATTGAAGACGCGTAGGTCCACGTGATACCAGAGGGGTAACGTCCAAAGGCGCATGCGGTTCGAGCTCACCCGCATTTCTGGCAATCGCTCCGTCACGCGCCCGTAGCGCTTCGGATCGAGTCCGTCATCGAGTTTTTCGTCTTTGATAGAAGTGGGGTCGGTATAGATCCCATCGTACGGAACAGGCACAGTTCCGATCGTGGCAGGCGGAGCGAGACGCACAAAGCGTTCGTTGTTATAGCCACGGTCGTAATCGAAATCGTTGTCCAGAGGCTCCGCGAAATTCGTGATTCTGTCGCGCCCGATGCGGTCCTTGATTTCCACCCGTAAACCGGCGAAGAAGTCATCCGTTGTCCATTCAAGTGCCGTCCCTACTCGGCGCTCCGGCAAGCGGTCACGGCGTTGTTCATTGCGGCTACGCATGCGATCCAACACATCGTAAAAAATCTCCGGATCGCTTTGGTAGTCCACGTCCAGGAGCCATGAGAAACCCTCCGCGAGGCGCGAGCGGTGATACCAGTTGATGCTGTAACGCCCCGTGGGATCAACATTCCGATCGCTGTCGCTCAGCCCGTAGCCTTTGAATTCTCCCTGATGACGTCCCTTGTCGAACGCGTAGGTCAGGTTCAGGCCAAGCCCCTTTCCGCGTTTCGAAAACCAATCCGTGTAGAGGCGCGCACGCATTTTCGACGTAGCTTCCATGGTCTCGTCATCAACGGCGCTCGGTGTATAATGGGCTTGGTAGTAATCATACCAAACGCGCACGAAGCTTCCAAGCTTCGTGTCGCTCCCAAGCGTAAAGCCCCAGGGATTTGCTTCGCGCAGCGCGTATGTGAAGTAGGGTAACCACAAAACGGGTGTCTCGTGAATATAAAGCACAACATTGCGCGCAAACACCCGATCATTGGCCATGATCGTGAACTCTTTTGCACGCAGGCGATAATGCGGCACAGGGAAGTCGCACGTCGTGAATGACGCATCCTTTAGATAGCTTTCCTCCCTGCTCAATTGCCGAAACGTTGTTTTGCCGTCCGCTTTGAAGGGATCGCCAAGGAAGTAGAAAGCGCCGGATCTGCCGCGCGCGTTATAAGCGACGCCTTGTCCGGTCTCTGTGCTGAGCCACATGGATTCTGCTTCCACGTGGTCCTGTGGCGTTGTCAGCACAACATTCCCATAAGCCTGAACTTCTTTCAGAAGCGTGTCCACGAGCATGCGGTCCGCTTCGAGCTTGTAGGCGCCGTAGCGGGCCGTCACGCGCCCGTGGCCGTAGATTTGATGGTGCTCCTCGTCGAAATCAAGGTAGTCGGTGGATTCCATAAGGATTTGCCCGGGGGGCAACACCTGTTCCCGTGCCGCTTGAACAACTTTTTGTCGAGGCTCGTCGACAGTCCCCTTTGGCAACAAATAAGTAATATTCTGTTCTGGCCTGCTTGCTGCCAAAAGCTCCTCGAGCGACAGCGGTTTTGCGGGTGGCGTCACAAAGCCCGGCGGAAGCACACTGAGCACATCACTGGTTGCCAGTGCATCAGTTCGCAAAAGCTCGTACTCATTAGGGTCCCAGGAAACCTCGGTGGGGGATGGTGGAACAAGCTTTGCGAAATTTCCCTCCGCTGCCAGTGTGTCAGAAGCGTTTTCATCTTTAGCCAATGACTGAGGACTGGCCAGGGGTGCCGGCACCTCTTGAAGTGGTGGCGAAGGAGCCGTTTGGACTTCTTGAGCAGGGTCCTCCTCCTGCGGGATGTCCTGCTGCGTCATTGGTGCCGGGTAAACAACAGAACGCGTTGCGTAATGCGTCTCTATCTGATTGAGACGCGGCGCCACTTCACAGGAGCATTGCTGCCTGTGCGGGAGTACAAAGCTCGCCGTCACCACTGCAGCACCTATCGCGGCTCCTATCACGGCAGCCTTTATTGACAATCGCCAGCGCATTCTACGTTCGCAACGGTCTCCAAGCTACTTCATCACGGTGCGGTACATCAACAAAGAACCAATCAACGCCAACAAAATGTTCGGGAAAAAGATCGCAAAGACAGCGGCACTGCTTCCCGTCTTTCCCAGCGAGATTCCGTAATTTAGCAATCCGTAATACAGGAATATCAGCAGAAACGACATCCCAAAAGCAATAGCTTTCGCGGTCGGGCGGACATAGACCGCTAGGGGGACGGCAATGAGAGCAAACGCAATGCACGCCAGCGGAATCGAAAAGCGCTGCAGCAACTCCGTCCAGTAGCGACCGGGCTTGATGCTTTCATGCATTTTTTGTCGCAACTCCGGGACCGACATTTCGCGAGGGGTTTTCTCGTAAATGCCTTCATCGCTGCGCGACATGCGAGGCCGAATTCCTTTCGTCAATTGAGAGAATCTTATGATGCTGTAGTCCGTCGGGTCATCAACGTTCACATAGTGAATCGACCCATTCTGTAGCTCGAGTGTAATGAGGCGAGCTGCAATGTCCGCCTTAATCTGTCCGCGATTGGCTGCAATCAGCGATTCACGAACCCGTTTCTTGCGGTTGGCTTCCTCGACCTGCCGTTTCAAGCGTACCACCTCGCGCTTGAGCGCAGGATCCTTCGTCTGAGCTAGCTTCGCCATTTTCTGTTTCAGTTCGTTCTGCCGTTGGAGGTCTTGAGCGCTTGGCTCTTCCTCGATAGATGTTTTAATGTTAATATGTTCCATTTCCCCTGTCTTCGGGTTGCGACGCTCGTAGAAGAAGACACTCGACTGTCCCTCTTTGGTTGTATCGAGCTCGAAGAACCTGTTCGGAGGAATAGAGGAGAGCACATTGAATTCGATTTGTGTTGCGAGATCCGTGGCGCGCAAATTGAGGAATGGCACAAGGGAATAATTCGCAGCTATCATGGCTCCGGAGAGTAGCATTGCCACCAGAAGGATCGGTGTGAAAACAACCATGAGGTTGACGCCGCTCATTCGGATTGCGATGATTTCGCGATCCGCCGCCAGCCGACCAACACTCATAAGAATTGCCACCAGTAGGGCCATAGGAGTGGTCAGCGAGAGGATGCCAGGAAGTAGCGAGAGTATGAGCTCACCCACGAGCAGGGGTGAGGCTCCACTTGTCATAAGAAGGTCAATAAGGCGGTACAATTGCCCGACGAGAAAAACGAAAGTAAACACTCCCAGACCCATCGCAAAAGGGCCTAACAGCTCCTTGAGCATGTAGCGCTGGAGAATACTCGGGCGCAGCCTTAACGTCCTCCCTTTTCGGATTTACTGAGTATGCACGCACACAATAGTCGCAAGCAAGCTTGTGAATTCATAAACCCAGTGTCCCGTTCCAACCGCTTTGAGATCAATGAACCACCTTGTCGCACCACAGACGGCAGATAAAAAAACATTTTACTTTCCTCATAAGATTAGATGAGAAAAAACTCAAAGGATCAACAAATGTTGTTGATGGCCTTACTCATTCCCAACTTTTTTATCCACGAAGAATGGCACCGTATCTGGTTCAGGCACTGCATTGCACCAGGTCGCTTCGAGAGTGGGTGGACTTAGCGGACGGAGGGCAATAGCTATACCCCACCGTTGGTTTAAGAATTTAACTTGGCACTTAATTCAATCAAGTGACTCACACAAAAATCGAGGGGTAGTCCTATGATGACGAAGTTCAAGACATACCTTGCCTTATCCGCGATTGCTCTTGGTAGTTCTTTTCAAGCCTTTGCCGACACTGCCGCTTTTACGATTACGGAAGACGCGAGTTTGAGTGGGGCGATAGCGGATGCACGATCGGAGTTTTTGGCGATGCGTTCGCAGAACCAGCCGGCGTTCAACCGGTTGGATGTTGCTGTTGCTTTCGCTTAGATTTGACTTGAGGGCTTCTTCCGACAAAGGATGAGAGCTGCGTGGGGCTGAGTTGTTAGAGAATTCGCTGTGTGAATTCAGTCCAGAAAACAAAGGATCATGCCGATGCCCTTTGAACGCGCAACGAACCGTGCATTAGGGGAGCTTCTTGTTGAGCGCGGCTTCCTTACATCCGAGCAGTGTGAACAGGCACTGAATTATGCTCGTCAGCACGGCAAAAGAATTGGCGAGGCGCTCATCGAAATGGGGCTCATTTCGCACGATCTCCTTTCGGCAGCCTTAGGGGAGCAGTACGGCACGCGCCCCATGGTCATCGAGCCTTCCATGCTCGATTTTGATCTCCTGCGTCGTTTTCCTCTCGATCTTTTGCGTCGCCATAACCTCCTGCCGCTCATCGACCTGGGCGATGAGCTTGTCGTAGCAGTGGGAGATCCCAACGACCGCGAAGGAATTGAGGCACTCGCTTCTCTCGTCCCAGATCGCCGATTGGTGTTCCAGCTTGCCGATGCCGTAGAAATCTCGCGTTGCCTTGCACATCCACAGTTGGCGGCTAAGGCTTCATCGGCAGGAACGGAGTTCGTCGCTTGCAGCGGCTCGTTGGCAAGGCCAGAAAATGTATGTTCGTTGCTGTTCGAGCTTCTGGGGCGCGAAGGCGTGAGCGCCATTGGAGTGCGCCTCAGACGCGACACGAAGGTAGAGTGGTGGGAAGAGAAAAATGACCACACTTCCTCACTGTGTCACGATGCGGTTCTTTCGCTTTCGTTGAATGAAGTGCAAGACTTCCTCTCCACCTGCGTAAAATGGCTTCCTTATTTCGAGGGCAAGGCTGGGTTTCTGAATCTGCTGACAGCGGCTGAAGAGCCCCGGACCATTGCTGTCGCGGCAAGTGGAGACCTCAACGGGCGCACGTGTCGGTTCCGACTCCTCCAGCCTTTGCCTGATAGCGTTCCATTGCTAGACTCTGCACAATGTCCCGAGAACCTTGTGTTTATTCTCTATGAGTCGCTTGAGCAGATCACAAGTCTTGTCCAAACGCTTGTGAATGTGTCCCACTATCCCTCCGAAGCGTTGGTCGTGACCGAACGGTTGCCGTGGCAGCTTGGCGGTGCGTTGCAGTTTCCTGTGGCTGGTCTCGAGCTAGCTCTCGTGGCCCGATCAGCAAGCGTCTCGCGGATCATCTTCGATTGTCCCATCCCGCCCTTCCTGATCTCTGAGCTAACAGCGGCGGTCCCTGCTCTTTCGCAACTGGTGATTGCAGTCGAGATGAGCCACTGGATGACGTACTGTGAAGCGGTTTTCCCCTCCGTGAAAAAGGGCTTCTCCGTAGGGATTTATCGCGTATCGAGCGAGGGCAAGTCTCTTGAAGAATTGCCGAGCCAAAACGACGAAGCGAGGGCGTGACGGAAATGGACCTTGCGGATTTGCTCATTGATACTCGAGACAAAGGCGCGTCCGACCTGCATCTCACTGTTGGAAGTCCCCCTGCCCAGCGCATTCATGGCAAGATCAAGCCAATGGCGCTGCCTCCCCTTGATCGCGACACCCTTCATACGATGCTCTACGACATCCTCACGGATGACCAAAAACGCAAGCTCGAGCGAGACCTCGAACTCGACTTTGCCCTCGAATTTGGGGATGAAGTACGTTTTCGCGCCAACGTTTACTATAATCGCCGCGGCGAAGGCGCGGTGTTTCGCGTCATTCCTACGCGTATCAAGACCCTCGACGAGCTTGGTATGCCACCTGTCCTCAAAGAGCTGTGTACGCGTCCCCGCGGCCTTATCCTGGTGACTGGTCCCACCGGAAGCGGAAAATCAACAACGCTTGCCGCCATGGTGGACTACATCAATGAGAGTCGCGAGGATCACATCATCACCATCGAAGATCCAATCGAGTTCGTCCACAACCATAAAAAGTGTCTCGTGAATCAGCGCGAAGTGGGCTCGCACACCCATAGCTTTGCGAACGCTTTGCGAAGCGCGTTGCGCGAGGACCCCGACATCATTCTCGTCGGTGAGATGCGTGACCTCGAAACAATCTCGCTTGCCATCACTGCAGCTGAGACAGGTCACCTCGTCTTTGGCACATTGCACACAAGCAGTGCGCCGAAAACAGTGGACCGGCTCGTGGACGTGTTTCCGCCGGAGCAGCAAGAGCAAATTCGCATCATGCTTGCCGAAAGCATCCAGGGCGTCATTTGCCAAACCCTCATACCGCGTATCGATCGCCCGGGGCGCGTCTGCGCCATGGAAATCATGGTTGCGACTCCAGCAGTGCGGGCACTCATTCGTGAAGCGAAAACCTATCAGCTTCCTTCGATCATCCAGGTCAGCGCCAAACAGGGCATGCAGAATCTCGACCAAGTGCTAAAGCAGCTGGTCTATGAGGGGGTCATCTCAAAAGAAGACGCAATCACGCACGCCAACAACAAATTCTTGTTCGAGCAAGGGCAGGATAGCGAACCCGCGATTGGCGGCGGGATGTCGCTATCGTCCGGCGTGTCGCCAGCGCCGCAGTCGTCACTTCGACCATCGACGTCACCCCCGCCAGGCGGCGCAGGACTCCAACAGCGTCAAACGAGTTCGCCCCCTCCACAGCAAAGTGGCGAAGAAGACTGGATGAAAATCTTTGGCAAAAGGAAGTGACGAGAGTCCGCTTGAATCACAGAGAGAAGGCCAATATCTGCCTGGATTGGCAAAACGCCTAAACAAGAAAATAGATTAACAGAAAGTTCGATCAGAGGGAGGTAGGCCCTACGATGTCTTACGCGATGGATCAGTTGCTCGCCAGGATGATAGAGCAAGATGCCTCGGATCTTTACCTTGCGGCAGACGCCCAACCCATGCTTGGCATTCGCGGGGCGCTTGTGCCGGCTGGGGAGGAAGTGCTCACCCCCTCGGACACGGAAATGCTCGCGCGGGAGGTGCTTCCTGAAGCGCGTTGGCAGGAATTCCGTGAGAAGCTTGAACTCAATTTTGGCTGTAAGCGCCTCGGCCACCGGTTTCGTTTCAACGTTTATTTCCAGCGTGGAACCGTGGCTATGGTAGCACGCCTCATTCGACAGGAAATACGGTCATTTGAAGAGCTTGGTCTTCCACCAGTTCTTGGGCAGCTCGTGATGCTGCCACGCGGCATTATTCTTGTGACCGGGGCCACCGGCACGGGGAAATCCACGACCCTGGCCGCCATGATCGACTATCGCAACCGCCACGGGTCCGGACACATCGTGACCATTGAGGACCCTATCGAGTTTACCCACGAGCACAAGGGATGCATCATCAGCCAGCGAGAGGTTGGGATTGACACAGCTTCATTTCACGAAGCTCTGCGCAGTGCTCTTCGCCAAGCCCCCCAAGTAATTCTTATCGGTGAGATTCGCGATCCCGAGACAGCAACGTTTGCC
>JADFCV010000009.1:0-72863 GCA_017161655.1 Candidatus Sumerlaeota bacterium | reverse complement strand
TTATCGCCCAGATTTGCCACCATGCCCTCGGTCTCATAATACACGTAACGCATTCCGACCCGTGTTTCGTATGGATAGACCGTAATCGTATACGTGTTGCTCTGGTTTACGAACGGGTCTTCATAGAGGGAAGTGACATACGCTACGGGCGTGGTAAGGTAGTTCGGAATTCTGGCGTGGAAATAAGTACCCCACGCTTGGTTACTGTTGTAAAGTGCCGTATCAGCGGGGGGGGGATACTTGTTATTGTCCACACAGTAGGACTCAAGCGCCGTGACTAAAGACCTCATGTCGGCCTTGCAGCGTGACACCTTGGACCTTGTTTGGGCCTCTAAGAAATTAGGTACTGCAATGGCAGCGAGGATTGCGATGATCGCCACAACGATCAGTAGTTCGATGAGGGTAAATCCTTTTCTCATGACTAATCACCTCCTTTCAGTTTTCTCCCAGGGAGACAATTTTATAAATGATTTGCAACACAAAAGGTCTTTTCCCCTTTTCACCGTATCTAGAGCTTTCCGTATTGTGAAGCACGCCAGCCTACAGCAGATGATTATCATCCCTATTATCACGCTAATATGCGCACTTGACGAGGAAACGATCTTGCCGCGGCAACGGTCCAAGTAAAGCATGAGTTTTGATGGATGCCCTGCTCAGAAAACAGCTAATGAGTTGCGCAAGGATAGGAATTCTGCCTCGATTTCTTTATAAACCTGTGAGTCGTTTTGGTTTTATGACTGCCCTTCTTGCCAAACGTTTCGTTTGTTGATGTTTGTGTCGCCTGTCCCGAAGATCATTTATCTTTTTTTGTGGGTGAACAGCGGGGATGGGGCTTTGGAAAAAGCTCTAGTCCCTTTAGGGGGCATCTTTTCTGCTCCGGAATTCGATCGAAAACCACTAGCCGCCACTCACTTCGCCTTAGAGAGGACGAGTTGGACTCATTTTCGCCGGGCACCTGCTACAAACTGCGCATTATGTGCAGACAACGATCTAACGGCTCTTACATGCAGAGGTTGTCGTGATTGTTCTTACTAAAGCACGAGCGAGTCGCGGGCGACGTCTTGCGTCCCAGGAGCTGTATTCCAGGCGTATAAGTGCTGCGCCTTACAGAGAACTGATTTTCCAAGTTCGAGCGAGTAATCTGACCGATAAAACAGCTCTGTTGTGAGTCCATTTCTGTGCTCACGGACTGCTCTGTGAGTCCCGTGTGAAGTCGAGTGGGTTTAACACTTTCCGCCATAGTAGGAAGGAAGGGATTCTCTGCCGTACAGTTGGTACAACGTTGGAGGGGGAATCGCTACCGTCAGCGGTTTAGCGTTGATTCCGAAAAATACCAGTTGGGCCGACATATCCCAGAAAAAGTTTGGTAGCGACGAGTGGACTCGAACCACTGACCTAGGGATTATGAGACCCTCGCTCTAACCACCTGAGCTACGTCGCCACCATCTCCTGCGAGGAAAACGATTACCTCAGGGGCGCCGGCGGGTTTTGATATCGACCCAAGGTTGGTAGCGGGGGGCGGATTCGAACCGCCGACCTTTGGGTTATGAGCCCAACGAGCTACCAGCTGCTCCACCCCGCGATACCTTGTCCTTGGCTCTGCAAGCTTTTGGCTTGCCTGCCCCGCTGCGGCGTTGCCTTCGCTTTTTGCTCGCAGCGCTTTTTTATTACTTACGGCTGCTCGTTTTCTTCACTCGTGTTGTTGTCGTTTCGCGGTGCGTCTCACGTGTTTCTCCACGCGGCGCGTCTATTCGAGTACGATCCACGCCTACCCCCGATGACGTTGTTTCGCCGCCTAACGCGGCAACTTGCGCCACACTTTCTGTCGTTGTGGTGGTTTCCGGTTTGAGAAAAATCACCTTTTCGTAAGGTTTTGCCCTCCCCGATTGGCGCAGCTGAATTTCAAAGTCCGAGCCAAACGCTTTGGTGCTTTTCAATTGACGCTCAAGCAACTGCACTTGCCGCTCAAGAAGAGCGACTTGCTCGCGTTCGTGAGAGAGCTTCGTGTAGGCGTCATGGAGTTTGGCAATGGGCTCCCGGCTTAGCAAAAACCAAATGATGACCATGACAAAAGCGGTGGCGAAGAACTTGAACACCCCCATTTGTTTGCTATTATCAGCCATCAGCCCGACAAAATCTCTTTTCGCAAAAACGTCTGCCTGGTCCAACACCACAGCGCTACATGGTCAATGCCACGGGCATTCGAGAAGAGGCCATGGCCCGGCCCAGGTCCATGACTTTGCACGCCAAATCCTTCGCCAGAGCGAGCCGATCTCAGCCGTATATGCTTCCCATTTCCCGCGCACGTACGCCCGAAGCGATCCCTTCCACCATGAGGCGGAACTCGTCGGGGCTTGTGGCGTAAAGCAGCGCATCCTCCAGGCGGATTTTCTTCATTCGATAGAGCTGCAGCAGCGATTGGTTGAACGTTTGCATGCCCACGTGCGATCCCGCTTCAATGTGTGCCGGGAGCTCGAGCGTTTTGCCCTCGTGCAAGAGCTTGCGGATGGTCGGCGTGGATACCATAATCTCCACTGCTGGAATGCGTCCGCGTCCTGATGCCAAAGGCAACAGACGCTGGCAGATGACCCCTTGCAAGCATAGCGCCAACTCCATGCGGATTTGGGGGTGCAGATACGCCGGAAAGTAATTAATAATCCGCTCAACCGTCTGCACAGCATCAATAGTATGTAAGGTCGACAGCACAAGATGACCGGTCTGTGCCGCTGCGATTGCAGTGCTAATCGTCTCTAAGTCACGCATTTCACCGATGAGAATAACATCCGGCGCCTGACGCATGACGTGCTTGAGCGCATCACTAAAGCTCTTCGTGTCGAACCCCACCTCGCGCTGATTGATGATAGACATCTCGTCTTGATGCAGAAACTCGATGGGATCCTCGATTGTTACGATGTGGCAACGCCGCGTCTGGTTAATGTGATTGATCATGGCGGCGAGTGTGGTCGATTTGCCGCTGCCGGTTGTTCCGGTAACGAGAATCAGGCCGCGGCGTTTCTCGGCAAGGGTGCGCACAACTGGTGGGAGATTCAGTTCGTCAAATGAAAACGTTGGATTCGAGATAAAGCGGAACACCAGCCCAACCGAGCCGCGCTGGCGAAAGATGTTCACTCGGAAACGGCCGACCCCACGCACCCCAACAGCTAAATCCATCTCAGGAATACGGGAGAAGTATTCGGCCTGTTCTGGTGTCATAAGCTGAAGCGCAAAGTTCTGCGTTTCATCCATCGTGAGTTCAGCATAGTCGGTCAGCACGATCTCGCCGTCGATACGCATGGCAGGCCGTGAACCAGCCTTCAGGAAAAGGTCTGACGCCCCACGGTCCACCATTTCTTGGAGCAGATCTTCCAGCTTTTCCACACGCTGCATGGTCGTTGCCCTCGATGCTCGTGATAGCCTCAGCTTTTCTTCACTATCGGGCTGTCACTGCTAGCTCATCAAGAGAATTGTGCCGGTGAGGCACCCTTCCCAACGAAATGTTGCTCGCAACAAATCCTTGCATGAAAGGGGTGCCCGTGGTGACGCTTAGGGTGGTTATCGAAAAAACAGGTTTATGGACTCGTTGACTATAGGTTTCTTAAAGCTGGCCCTCATCATGGGGCTGATGCTGGTAAATGGATTCTTTGTCGTCGCTGAGTTTGCGCTTGTTCGTGTTCGGCCTAGCACTCTCCAGCACCTCGCGCAGCGTGGCTCAAAGCGGGCGCGACTAGCAGAGCATATTGTTCAACATCTCGATCCCTATCTGAGTGCCTGCCAGGTTGGCGTTACGCTGGCCTCGGTGCTTATCGGTTGGTTGGGCGAACCAACCGTGCGGGACGTGATCATCGGTCCGCTGTTTGGTCTCCTGCAGGTAAAAAATGGTCTCGCCATGCGCATTGCGTCCTTTTTGTTGGGCACAGGTCTCGTGGCGGGGATTCTTATTGTTTTAGGCG
Organism: Candidatus Sumerlaeota bacterium; assembly: GCA_017161655.1. GTDB lineage: Bacteria > Sumerlaeota > Sumerlaeia > Sumerlaeales > Sumerlaeaceae > DRVG01. The sequence continues at coordinate 68,913 of JADFCV010000009.1, read as the reverse complement.
AGCAGACACCTAAGTACCTAGCATTGCGGCGCGCTGAGATTGCCGTCCTCTGGGTCGCCTATCCGTTGCAGTGGTTCTACGTCGTGATGAAGCCTGCTATCCACCTGCTGGACGTATCCTCAAATTTCTTCTGCAATCTGGTCGGTGTGCCTCGTACCGATGCAACGGACGAAGCCCATTCCGAAGAGGAATTGCGCCTCATCCTTGCGGCATCGGTGCGGCGAGGCAAATTGCCTGCAGACAAACTCGATCTCCTGGAAAACATTCTCGAAATGTCCTCCCGCACCGTTCGCCAGGTCATGGTGCCGCGCACCGGCATTGCCTATTTCAATCTCCAAAAGCCTCTGGCTTACAACCTCATGGTCGCGGAAAAGACGGCCCACAGTCGTTACCCATTAGTTGATGGGGATCTCGACCACGTTTTGGGAATCATTCACATGAAGGATCTCTTTTGGCAACTCAAGGATCTCGAGGCTATTGCCGCAGGCGAGGGTGAGCCAGAATACCGCCATCCCCTGATCATGGGTGGCGATTTTGAAGAGAATCCTCCGGCTTCAGGGGCTGAATTCCTCAAAAAAATTGCCCGCAAGACATTCTTCGTGCCAGAGACGATGCGGCTCGATGCGCTGTTGCGCGAATTCCAAAAGGCACGTCTCCACATGGCTATCGTTGTTGACGAATATGGCGGAGTGGCAGGCCTTGTGACGCTGGAGAATGTCATCGAGACCATCGTTGGGCAGATCCAGGACGAGTTTGACGCCGAGCAGCCGCGAATTCAGCAACTCGCTGAGCGTGAGTTTGCTGTCGATGGCGTGACCTCCTTAGCGGAGGTCAATCATGCTCTCGGGACAGATTTTGAGGATGAAGAAGTTGACACCATCGGCGGGCTTCTCCTGAAACAACTGGGGCGTCTGCCTAAGGCGCAGGAGAGTGTGGAGATTGACGGGGTCCAGTTGACCGTTATGGCCATGGACAATCAGCGCATCGCGCGAGTGCGTGTGAAACTTCCTGAACCACCGCCCGAAGAAAACCAGAGTGAGCAGGAAACTCCAGGCGACAGCTCCGAGGATAGCCCCCGCTAGAATTGAAATGTATGATTCTCTTTCACTCACAGACACCCATTCTTCTTTCGTCAACTTCGCGTTGTTGGAGCTTTGAGCCATGCGCGCGCATAACATGAAAAATGTGCCGCATGGGGCCGGCCACTTCGACGAACTGGCTGTGGATGGCACCGCCTGGCATGGCCTGGGGTGGATTTTCCGTCGGCCCTATCGCATCACTCACGCGGAGCTTTTTGCCGATGGGCGCTGGGTCGGTGCTTGCGAGGCAATGGAGCGGCCGGATGTCGAGGAAGCCTGTCGCTGGGCACCTGAAGCGCGCCCGTTCGGATTTCGCTTCCGCTACAAATGTGACACCCAGGCCACCCAGCGCTTCGACGTCGTGGGATTTGCGGGCAAACGTCCTGTTGCTCGAGTGAGCTGTTTCTGTCCGCCACCGAGCGCCTCTGATGCCATTCCGGTTCCCCCTCCGGAGCTTGCGGTGCGAGTGTCGGGTAGTACTGGCGAAAAGTTTCGTCTTCAGGGCCTCACCATGTATACCGATCTCTTGGACGCATTGCAGCGGTTTGCTGTCCCCCTGCGAGGGCGTCTACTCGATTGGGGCTGTGGATGCGGACGTGTTCTGCGCTGGTTTCTCCTGCGCGAGGAATTCAAAATTCTGAACGGCGCGTACGCCTTTGGCTCGAACGCTACCCCACTGGGCTGCGACGTCGATCCCGAGGCCATTGATTGGTGTCGTCAAAACTACGGAGCGCGATTTGAGCTTGTCCCTTTCGATCCGCCCACGCCGCTCCCCTCAGCGGCCTATGATCTGGTTATCGCCTGTTCTGTGCTCACCCATCTCGATCGCGAGCGTCAGATGGCATGGCTTCAAGAAGTGCATCGCTGGCTTGCCCCTGGTGGTCACTTCGTTGCTTCGACAAACGCCGAATTCGCTTTTCGCTCCAAACATCCGCACGTCATGCCCCAGGGATGGCAGGCGTGGCTTGAAGAGAAAGTTCCCACCCTGTGGCGGGCCAAAATGGTCCGCGGGATTTACGATGAAATGCGAGATCCCAACATGCGCTGGGTTGTGGACGAAGAAACTTATCGGATGGTTTTTCAGTCGCGCCGCTATACCGAAGAGCTTTGTTCCAGGTTTTTTGATGTTCTCGGATATATTGAGTGCGGACTCGATGGCTTCCAGGACCTTATTGTTTGTCGCAAGCGCGGAGTTTAGCTCAGGCGGATAATGGCGCTCTTTGCAGTCTTTCACGGAGAGCGATTCCCATTTCACAATGATGGGGGCTGTGTTACCAAATCTTATTGAGTTTGCTTTTTGAATGCTAGCTTGCTAACTCCACTCATCCTCAGGAAGGGATTTCGCTCATGCACGTGCCGTCGCGAACACCGTTAGTCACAGTGCTTATCGTAAGCCAGGTTCTCACGACGCTCTGCTTCGGGATGGCAGAACCAATTACCCGCGCCAGAGGCGAAACCTACACGACTTCTTCACTGGTGTGGTACGACGCATCGTTGCTGACCGTCGAAGGCAAGGGCTTCTCCGATACCGAGCGTTTTTGGGAAAGGCTACCAGCTTCAGCGAAAGACAAAGTGACATCTGCCGTTTGGGGGCTAAGCAAGCATACAGCTGGGCTTTGCGTGCGATTTGTGACCGACGCCACAACGATTGCCGCCGCGTGGGACGGTGCCGTGAAACTTCGCATGAACCACATGGCCCTGACGGGCAGTGCCGGCCTCGATCTTTACTATCGTGCTGGCAAGTCGTGGACCTATGTAGCCACTGGCCGACCTCGCGAAGAAGCAACCACACAAGTGCTCGTAGGGGAGTGGCCCGGCCGTCCGCTTCCTCCAGCAAAGCGAGAGTACTTGCTCTACCTTCCGCTTTACCATCCCGTCACTGAGCTGAAAATCGGCTTGCCTTTTGAGGCTATCCTTGCGCCGGCTCCGCCTCGCGATTCACGCCGAGTGGCACCCATTGTGTTCTATGGGACAAGTATCACCCAGGGGGGGTGTGCTTCACGGGCTGGCATGTGCCACACGGCTATCCTTGGTCGTTGGCTCGATCGGCCCGTGATCAACCTTGGATTTTCTGGAGCCGGAAAGGGGGAACGCGAAATGGCTGAGCTTGTCGCCTCACTCGATGCCGCCGTCTTTGTGCTCGAGCCGCTCCCCAATATGACGACAGATCTTGTGCGCACCAGGTTGCCGTACTGGGTAGATTTGATTCGTGCGCGTCATCCGAAGACCCCGATACTTCTTGTTATGAATCCGCTCAAGTCCGAGCACGACGAACAGAATCGCGCGCTCGCCAAAGTTTATGCCGATGCTCGCAAAAAAGGACTGCGCAAGGTTTACCTGTTGCCTTCAAAACCGCAGTTAGCGGGACGTGAAAATGGCACTGTCGATGGGGTCCATCCCACAGACTTAGGGTTCTTGCGTATGGCGGAGTGTTACTATCCTGTGCTGAAACGTTTGCTCGAATCGAGGGACTGAAGCTTACCTTTTGGTCGGACCATTTTTCTAACCTTTTCGGCCAAAGCGCAACAGCCATGGGCGCAGCATCGCTTCAAAAATCACGCCCTTACTCATTTTTGACTGCCCTTCACGGCGCTCGGAATAAATAATTGGCACTTCCACAAGGCGCATGCCCTTGCGGTAGGCTCGATAAAGGATCTCCACAAGAAAGCTGTAGCCTTGCGAGTCAATTCGGCTTTCGAGAATGGCTTCTATGGCGGCTCGTCGGTATGCACGGAAACCACTTGTTGCGTCTGCAACAGGAATCCCCAGGATCAATCGAACATAGCGGTTGGCAAAAAGGCTTAGCAACAAGCGCGAGACGTGCCAGTTAAGCACACGAACGCCTTGGTAATAGCGGGAACCAAGAGCAATGTCAGCATCCTGTAAAGCAGCAAGCAACTGGGGGATCGCTGCTGGATCATGAGAGAAATCCGCATCCAAAGTAACAACGAAGTCAGCGCCAAGCTCGAGTGCTTTCTTGAAGCCAGTGAGGACAGCGCTGCCATATCCTAGTTTGCCCGATCTAATGATTGGCACGACGTGTGGGTCACGTTCTGCAAATTCACGCAAAAGATTTGGGCTCCCATCGGGTGAGTTATCGTCCACCACAATGACGCCGCCATCAGGCACAATTTCGCGCAGCTGCGGGATCAACAATTTCAGATTTGCTGCTTCGTTGTACGTGGCCAGAACGATAAATGTTTTCGGATTTGTGTCCATTTACGGACTTACTTGGGGAGATGTTTCCAACCACGCAAGAAAAGTGTTTAGCTCTTTACTAAAAGCATACAAGGCTACACGAGCGTTGAACCGAAATCGGGTGGTGTCGGCATGACAACGGAAATCTCGCGTTCAAACACAGCAATCTCTTCACTATTCGGTAGAACTCCGAGTTCCAGATGAAAGTCTATTTCCTGTTCAGGTTCGATGTAGCTCACGAGACCCAGGGCCTTCTGACGTTCAAGCGAAAGTCCGAACGAATTCGTGGGTTCGATCCCCATGACGTAGGTGCCTTGACCAAACATTTTCCACTGCATGAGAATCGGTAAGTACGTAGGATCATATTTTACGTAAAGCCCCATGCCCCCGCTGAGATTCGGGTTGATTAACCCTGCCCAGGCCTTGCCATCGCTACAAGGTAGCACATCATGATAGTAGATCAATTCTTGGAAGCCTGGCGTAGGATCATTGCACAGCCGCCAGTGCTCTTTGACCTCGTCTGCCGCTTGATCACGCGGTGTGACCATCCGCGAGGGCGCAATGAAGTAGGCATCACGCGTAAGGATCGGAAAGCCAGCGTTAATATGATAGATAATTTGATAAGGGACGCTGCGATGTCCTTCGTTCACAAGGGTGTCGTGAATTCGTAGACTCGTATCGCCTGCCCGCACCTGAATGCGACGCTTTAGCACGAGATTGTAGCGGTTCATGCGATAGTCCCGCATTTCGCCCCGCGCGAGCAAAAAAAGGTCATCGCCTGCCCACACCATGTCATAAGAAACATTTGTGGCCGGCGTGTAAGAGATTCGCCCGTGGGCTCCGTGCGCCTCATCGTCAATGATGTCGGGAGCTCCTACGTTTACGAGGCCACAAGTGACAAGTAGCCCACCGTAAAAGCCTCGTACCCAGTTCCATCCTTCTGGTTCATAGTACTGCGGCGCGACAATCGACGACGGAGAAATCCACGCAAGGCTCTTGCCATAGTAGTCCGCATAGGCGATATCCATTCCCCGATCTGGCACGACTGTGAAATTCAGCCCGCCACCCGTTTGGAAAATCAGGGCACGAACCCCTCGCTCTTTGCCGTCATTGAGCTCACATGAGATAATCCGCGCCAATTGATGTGCTGAACCACAGTGAGCCAGAAGCTGCTCTCGGCTGTATGCGCGATCGAAAAACATCTGTCACCCGTCGTATCTTGGGGAAGTGTCGTAGAATCGGTGTTCAACGCAAGAGAAAAGCCTGCATCGAGCAAGAAGCTCCCGCTGTTTCTAAAGAGTGAGGGGTTGGCGTCGAGTGAGTTCGAAGAAGAACTGACGCAAGGTTTTGCGCTGAGGGATGACAGCGCGTGGCGTGAGCTTGTGCTCAACAAGCTCGGAAAGCAAAGTCGGCATGAGACCATGCTTCGTGCGAATCCACACTGTATCTTCGCCTAGCAGCGACGCCGCCTGCGTGTCGTGTGGCGGCGCAGCAAAGATTTCTACACCTTCACGAGAGCGCAAGTAAATCTCAGCTCGCGCCCGCACACTTGGATCTTCGAACATGAGCAAGAAATCTTCCTTGGAAAAGAAGAGAAGCTTGCGCACTTCGTCACATGCCACCAGGACTCCCTGATTGATGACGGCAATGCGGTTGCAGTTTTCTTCCACTTCATGCAGCAGGTGGCTGGATACGAAAACCGTCATTTTCTCTTCGTCCACGAGACTCCTGAGAAGCTTCCAGATGGAGACACTCCCTTCAGGATCAAGCCCACTTGTTGGTTCGTCTAACAACAATAACCGTGGGCTATGGAGTAGCGCCTGCGCAATACCCAGCCGTTGTTTCATGCCGTGAGAGAACTCGCGGACTGCATCTTTGGCACGATCGAGAAGACCGACTCGTTCAAGAACTTCATCAATCCGGGTTCGCGGAAGCGCGGCATGCAGTCTTCCAAGCACCTCGAGATTCTTGCGTGCACTCAAATGTTCATAAAATGCCGGCACCTCAATCAGCATCCCCACCTGCGTGCGCACATGTCGGTAATCCGTGTGAGGATGGCCCAGCACTTCGATCGAGCCGCTCGTCGGGTGAACGAGACCAGCAATCATGTAAAGCGTCGTGGACTTCCCCGCGCCGTTTGGTCCCAGAAAACCGAAGATATCCCCCTCATACACTTCGAACGATAAGCCGTTGACGGCGAGGATCTGCCCGAAGCGTTTGGTCAGATTGGTCAATTTGAGAACCGGGCGTGCCGTCATCACGTGCGAATTTCTCCCTCGTCCGCAAAACTGTAATACGTTTGGGCCCCGATAATAACATGGTCAAGCACGCGAATGCCCAAGAGCTGCCCTGCTTCAGCCAGCCGTTGCGTAAGACTTTTGTCCTCCCGGCTCGGTGTGGGGTCGCCGCTAGGATGATTATGGACAAATATCACTGCACTTGCCGCGTGCTCTAGCGCCAACCGAAAAACATCGCGCGGATGGACAATACTGGCATCGAGCGTCCCACGCGAGACCACGGCATCGCGAACGACGCGGTGTTTTGTGTCGAGGATAAGAATACGGAATTCTTCTTGGGTGCGCCCGGCATAATGAGCTCGGTAGCGTTCAAACACATGGCGGCTTCGTGTCACTGCTTCGCCCAGTTTGGTGCGCTCGTCCGTCTCGCTACTCACGGCTCGCGCGCCTAGCTCGAGAGCTGCCTTCAGCTCAGCCGCTTTTGCTTGCCCGACACCTTTGACCCCAGCAGCCCGCAGCCGCTCCATAAGCTGATGAGGCGACATACGGAGAAGCTGAAAAAGGCTTCCATCCGCCACTTCAAGGATTCGCTTGGCAAGCTCCACAGCCGAAAGATCTCCGCTGCCAGTCCGAATCACAATAGCGAGCAGTTCGCTATCAGTAAGTTCTCTCCCCTGCAAAAGGCGTTCGCGGGGGCGCTCGCTCGTGACCCATTCGCGCACGGGACGTCGCTGCGCCGCCCGTCGCCCAGATTCCGTCTTGGTGTAGAGGCATTCATTCCGAAACACACACACTCCACAACGTGGCTTGATGTGCGAGCAGATGGGCTGCATGTCTTCGATCCGCCATGCTCCGCTGTAGGCCGAGATGAGAAAGTCCACTGCGCCCAAAGGATATTCGTGGTGATGGGCCAGTTGTCCCACAACGTCCCGATAGGTTGTGGTTACATCCCTATCCGTCGAAAGGTCCCCGCAGTGTCCAAATCGAGAAAGGAAAGTCACGGATTTACGCCATGGATGAGCGAGGGGATAGCCGATTGCGGCCAAAAACAAAGCAATGCGGTTACGGCTGAGCCGATCGAAACGCTTGTGCACCACCGCTATGGCGTCGTCCATGTTTCGCGCGTTCGAGAGCGCTTTGCGAAGCTGCGCTACAGATTCCGACGACAAGCAAAAGGTGCGTACATGCTCAAGCTGCCTTTGGGCTGACAAGGTTTTTGGTGAAGTGAGACCACACTCGGCGGGTGTCGAATGGTTCTTTTCCCTGGGATTTTCCGCTGCAAGAGCGACAAGACGATTTCCTTCGCTCATGGCGCCAGTTTCTGTGTGATGATGCTCGCGCATCCACTCGGCGATGATCTGGGCCGCTCGCCGCCGTCGGGTTGGAATGAGAGCGGGCCATTTATCGCAAACGATGGCCACCAGTTCCTCGCGAATAACGTCAATTCCAATTTCTGGCCATGCGGCTCCGCGGGCCGCAAGAACAGGCAACGTTTCGCGCACCTCAGCACTCAAATCCCACAGCGCAGATTTCAGCTTTTCGACGAAAGCTGCGTCAGAGAGAGCGCGTGAGGGTGGCAACGTCACAACTTTTTCCTTCCTACGGCGCGTAGGCGACGAGCAAGAGAAACTCGCACCGCTTCTTTTTACTCCTGCCTGCGGGGCGCACGAAGGAAGCAGGGCCTTACCGTGAACTCAAGCGAAGCTGGGCAATAGTGCCTGGCTTGACGTCAATGGTTTGGCTTCCTGCCCCATCCTGCGTTGTGACCTCCACGGCCCCAGGTCCTACCCGGCAAAAAGCGAAAAAGCCGGATCCGTCGGTGTATGTTTCTTCCCCACTTGAGAGGCGCACAAGAGCCCCGTCGGCGGGACGCCCCCCTTTTGTCACGATGCCGCAAACGATTCCAGTGCGCGGATTCGTTAGCCATGATGGCGAAGGTGGAGGCGTCCAGGAGGAGTAAAGCTGAGAACGGATCGCGGAGAAAAACTCAGTGTCCGGCACTTGCGGCGAGCCTTTGCGCGTTTCAGCATAACAGTAATTTGCAAGTCCTGCAAGACCTTTGATCGAGCGCGTTGCCTTCATTTGCGCAAGAACGTCACTGAGTGTGTTGAGCGTTTCGCCATCGATGCCATTGACCCCGAAGCGGCCTGCCCCGCTCGCGGTCTGTGCTAGGAAGCGCGCCCACGCTCGGTGTGCAGCAGCTTGTGCAGGCACGCTTTCGCGCTTGTAGTTCATAGGAATGGCGATGTCCAGCACACCTGCTTCAAGCATGGCGGGCCAATCCTGGAAAATCCGCGCATAGGCATCAGTTCGCGAGAAGTCATTGCCAATGTTGCCCCAGGCAATGGTCGCAGCCGAGACTTTGATGTCAGGTCGGATAGAGTGAGCTTCCACGTAGGCACGTCGCACCATGTAAAAAACCTGCCGACGACGGAAATCGCACCACGTTGGATCACTCGGAGCTGGTTTTCCCGACCGGCCGTAAAGCCGATTGAATCTGGCCACAGAGATGGGATTGTAGCCCCATACATTTCCGCTTCCTTCGCTTTCAGGATAGCGGATATAATCAAAATGAATCCCATCCACGGGGTAGCGAGAAACGAGATCCCGAACAACCGCCACATTATATTCGATAACAGAGGGGACTCCCGGGTCGAGGTAATAGCGTCCCGGATTTTCTCCCCGGTCCTCTTTGGCGCCAGAGAACGTCTCGCTCAACCATTCTGGATGACGTTGAAAAACATGCCTTGAATTCTTCCACGTATTGTCGCCAGGGATGCGACACCGATAAGCCACGAGCCACGCGTGAACTTCCAGCGGTTTTCTTCCCCCTGACGTGTCATGAGCTTGCTGGAGCAAGTAAGCCAGAGGATCGAAGTCTTTTCGGATCGCTTCGTTCTTGGGTTCGACAGTTGAATCATAAAACGCGTCGCACGCCTTGCGCATTTGCACGATGATGGCGTTGTAGTTCGCCTGACGCGCCATCTCTAACATCGTGTCGATCTCACTTGGCGACCGTAGCCCCGGATGAAATACGTCCACCCAGAGCATGCGGTACTCGGCTGCGCGAATCGGCATCGCGAGCACCATGATGGCCAGCATCGCCAGGCTACAAATGAAGTTTCCCAGTGGGAAACCTAGGGAGCGGGAGTTCCAGATCGTTCGCATTGGCAATATGATCCTCTAGAATCAGTTTAGAGACCGCACCTGCGGGTGTGAACTATGAGGTGACAGCCTCTTCAGCGGTAACCAGCCCTTGCCATGCAAGGAGATTGCGAAAAGTGCCGCAACTCAGGCATGCTGCTGTTTGCCATTCTGCTGGTCAGGTTCTGTTTCAAGCCACTTCACTACCCAGCCTTCCGGGACTGTGTATTGCTGGCCTTCTTTGTCTTTCACCTCGAAGACCTTACCGCCATCCGGGTGATGCCAAACATCCACCACGCGGCCGCGAATGAGGCATTTGCCTTTGAAAACGAGCTCACGCCCAACCTCTTTTTTCATGATGTATTCAAGGCATGCCTCTGCTGTTTCCCGGTCGTATTTGGCTGTGTAGTAGGTCTTCATCGCTTTAAGACTTGCCTCTTCGTCCAAATTCAGGCAAAAGTATTGTTTGCCCTGGATCGCGCACATGCGTTCGAGGATATCCACGATCTCTATTGGCCCGTCCGAAGGTCCCATCTCTTCGGTAAGTTGGCGGATGGCCTCCTGCGCAAGGATCTGCGCACGGGATTTTTTGATCACGTAGTACTTGTCGTAAAAGAGCGATTCAGTAATATCCGGACGCTTTTTCGGCATTGGGATTCACCTTTTTTTGCGGGATGAGAACGCTACGGGAACTACGCAAGAGTGCTGCACGTTTTCCAGCGGAAAATGTCTTCTCCTCTACGCAAAAATAAAAGTTTCATCCCCTTCTTTCAGGAATCATGACTTACTGGCACCAATTTGATGCGCTGCAGTTCCACTCCAAGCGACCGGGACGGAGAGTCAGGACAGCGTTCAAGCCAATGTTAGTGTTTCACCTGCAACTTCGCCTTCCGCCACCTGCACGATACGATTGCGGCTGTCCACATGAATGACCCGTGGGACGTATTGACGGGCCATTTCGTCGCTCATAATGGCGTAGGAAATAATGATGAGGATATCCCCCGGTTGCGCCAAACGTGCAGCTGCGCCGTTCATGCAAATTGTTCCTGACCCCCGTGGCCCCTCGATCACGTAGGTTTCAAGGCGGGCACCGTTGTTGTTATTCACCACCTGCACACGCTCATTCGGAAGAAGATCGGCCGCATCCATGAGGTCTCGATCAATAGTGATCGATCCCACATAATTGAGGTTTGCATCCGTCACCGTCGCACGGTGGATTTTCGATTTCATCATTGTGCGGAACATGCGGCAAACTCCTTCGCCATCATAGCTTACAACCCGCTGCGTGAAATCATGCGTGGGTGGCGCTGACGTACGTGAGCAAAACCATCAACAAGCAACGCGAAAATTGAATGAATGAAAAATCAGAACGAAAATAGTACATTTTGCAACATGACAAAGGCTTGAAACCCGCAAGCCGACCAGCACGCCGAAAAAATTGTGCTGATGAGGAGACAAATATGGCACACGTTTTACCACCTCTACCCTATGCGTACGATGCCCTTGAGCCGTACATCGACACGCAGACAATGATCCTTCACCATGATAAACACCATGCCGCTTATGTTCAAAATCTGAATGCGGCTCTCGAAGGTTACCCTGAGCTTCAGCAAAAGAGCATCGAAGAATTAATCCGCAACCTGGCGGCCGTGCCTGAGGTCATCCGCACGCCTGTTCGCAACCACGGTGGCGGACATCTTAACCACACGATCTTCTGGGAACTCATGACTCCTGGAGGACCAAAAGAACCAGTTGGCGAGCTTGCCGACGCTATCAAAACCACTTTTGGCAGCGTAGAGGCGTTCAAAAAGGCTTTCAACGATGCCGGCCTCAAGCGCTTCGGCTCTGGCTGGGCCTGGCTTGTTCTCACCAATACCGGAAAGCTCGAAGTGGTTTCGACCCCCAATCAGGACAGCCCTCTGAGCGAAGGTCACCATGTCATCATCGGCAACGATGTGTGGGAACACGCTTACTATCTTAAGTACCAGAACCGGCGGGGCGAGTACCTCGACGCCTGGTGGAACGTCTTGAATTGGGAAAAAGCGCTCGAGCGCTACCTGACAGCGAAAAAATAGTTGCTTCTCCTCCTGGGTGACGGATGACCTCCCCTCCATCCGTCGCTCACCTCCCCGCACCCCTACACGAGGAAGTCCCTCTCACCGTAAGGTGAGGGGGACTTCTTCTTATGACGTAGCTCGTGCGCTAGCATCCAGGAGACACTCAGACGATGAGAATCCCGTTGAAATCGTAACGATCCAAGCTTAACATGTGCTCGTAAACTTGAACCCCATAGCAAAGAATTTCCGATACGCGGTTTGCTGATAAAAGGAGTTCGCCGATGAGACATGCCGTACAACGTCTTGTTTTTATCGCTGGCTTTGCGACGATTGCCGCGCTTTCCCTAGCCGACAAGCGAGCAGAGATTGCAGAGAGAATTGCCAAACTTTCAGAGCCTGTTCAGCTCACGTTTTGGCAGACTCACAATGCTGAAGAGACGGCAACTTTGAAGGACATCGTCGCGGATTTCGAGAAGGCCCATCCAAAAGTAAGAATTAAAATGGATACCGTGGCGTTTGCAGAAGCGCAAACGAAGTTCAAAACTGCCTCAAAAGCAGGGCAAGCTCCAGATTGCTTTCGATGTGAAGTCGCGTGGACAGCGGAGATGGCGGAGCTTGGTTACCTGACCCCCCTCGATGAATACCTCACCCCGGAGGACAAGGCTTCGTATCTCGATATGCCCATGCGTGTGGCCCAATATAAGGACGAAACGTGGGGATTGCCCCAAGTCACAGACTGCCTGGCGCTCCTGTACAATAAACGGATCTTGAAAGAGGCCGGCGTCGATCCCCCCAAGACCATGGACGAGCTTGTGGAGGTAGGGAAGAAAATCACGAAGCCTGACAAAAATCTCTATGCCTTTGCTTATCCAGCGAACGATAGCTATTTCATGCTGCCATTCATTTGGGCATTTGGTGGCGGACTTATCGACGAAAAAACAAATGAGATTCTCATAGCCAACGACGGTGCGGTCAAAGGTCTCCAGTTTATGCTCGATCTGCGGGCGAAACACAAGATCGTCCCGCCGACGTTTGACATTGCCAATGACTATAACAACCAGCTGGAGGACTTCAAAGGCGGACGAATTGCAATGATCTTTATGGGGCCGTGGGCGACGGCAAACATTCTCACCGGCAGTGCGTTCAAAGACGATCCCAAAAACTTGGGCGTAGCGATGCTTCCGAGTGGCCCTGCGGGTTCTGGCTCCCCAATCGGTGGCCATTGCTACGTTATCTCCGCCGGCACGAAAAACGCCGACATTGCATTCTATTTCCTCGACTGGATCAATAGCGCGAAAAACCAGGTTCGCTTTACGGTCCGGAACAATCTCTTACCTACTCACAAAGCTGCCTACGAGATGCCTGAGGTGAAAAACAACGAGCTGGTGCAAGCGTTTCGCAAGCAGCTCGATGTCGCGCGGGCGCGACCTGTCATTCCTGCTGGAGCAGGGCTCTTTCCTCCGCTGACCCAGGCTTACCAGGATGCGCTTCGCGGGGCAAAAAAACCAAAAGAAGCTCTTGAATTTGCCGCCAGAGAGTGGCGAAAGCTTCTAGCAAATCAGTAGGCCCTTCTAACTCTGTGTTTTCATCCTTCGCCGCAAGGGCGGCGGACTGCGGCTGTCTGATGGTGTTACGGATTTCACCTTTTGCTTTCAGGGAGAGGTTCCACGATGAAAACAAAAACGGTTGTTCTTTCAGCAACAGTTTTGGCATGTTGCTTGACGGTTTTTGCTCAGAATCTGCCGCAGGCGACTCCCCCTCCATTCTCTCTGCTGCAGTGCACCAGGCTACCCATTCCTCGGCAAATGCACGGCGCTGCTGTCGTGGGTGCTCGGCTTTACATCATGGGAGGAATTGCGAATGTGGGTGGGTGGACCAACTCTGTGCTGTCAGCCCCCATCATGCAAGGAGGCTCTCTCGGAACTTGGCGAGAAGAGCGCCCAATGCCTGAAAACCGCAACTATATTTCTCAGTCTATCGAAGTCGTAAATGACCGCATTTACGTCATTGGCGGGGGAGTTGCTGAGACGACTAATACACAGGAAGAAAATCTCACTCGAGCCAAGGATGTTCTTTGGACACGCGTCAATGCCGATGGCACTTTGCAAGAATGGAAACGCTCGGATCCGTTTACGCAGGTCCCGACCTCTTGTATTGCGACGTCCTCCAATGACAAGCACCTATTTGTCCTAGGCGGCTCAACGGAGAGCGGAGTAAGTGATCAGACCTTCGTGTGCGATCTCGATGCCTCTGGTGCACCTGTCAACTGGCGTGCCGCCCGTCCTTTGCCCACCCCTTTGTGGTTCCATGGGGCGGCTATCCTTGAGGATCGTCTTTACGTTTGGGGCGGTCTCATCGAAAAGGCTAATCAAGCTATCAGTTCGAAAGTCTATCCTGCTTTAGTCCAGGACGATGGGACTCTTGGTCCATGGCAGGAAGAGACACCTATGCCCGCGGCAACTTACTCGTCTGCCTTCTGCGGTTTTAACGACTACCTTGTCGCTGTTGGCGGACGCTACAAAGGAGCGGTGTACACCAATGCCATCTGGTATGCACGGCTTCAGAATGGAAAGGTGGCGAGCTGGCAGGTGCTCAACACAGATCTCGAAGCGCGTGTGTATCACGCTTTGGGGCTCGACAAACTTCATGGCTACGTCTACATCACAGGGGGGCAATACAAGGATGTGAACACGCAAGGTTTTGGGCGAATGCTCTCCACGGTTCAAGCTTTCCAGATTTCTCAGCCACGTCAACAGCGGCTTGAACTTCCCCGCCTTACTCCATCGGCGACGGCGGTCTCTGCCACACAGGGCACATTCCTGAGTTACACGGCTGCCATTGGGATGGCCAAACAGTCAGGAAAAAAAGTCCTCGTGCTCTTTTACTCGCCGGAGGTCCCCGGTTGCAAGCGCTTCTGGGACGACGTTGTGCAGACGCCGGCTTTTGCCTCGCTCACGCGTGATTATGTCGTGGCGGTGTACGACACGACAAAGGAGCCCAATAGTGTGCCCGCCCAATATGGGATTTTTAAAGTTCCGTCGGCAGTCATACTCGACAGTGATGGCAAGCTGATTCGCTCGGAACTCCGCCTGCGTACCGTGGACGATCTCAAGCGCTTGCTCGGTAGCTAGAGACCAGCCTTCACGCGCGTTACTGTTTGCTCTTCGTGTCTTCACCGTTCGTCAGGGCCGCTGGTTCTCGTGCGCCGGTGTGAGTTGTGACGAGACTGCGCACAAGCTCTGCGAACTGATACTCAGCGATAAGAGCTCCCACTTCCCGTCGATCGTCAGGATTCGTGAGGCGCGCCTCGATCAGCTGGGGCGACACATTAGGCCCCAGGATGATTCCTGCTTTGCCGCAGGCTTTCGTGACGCGTGGTGCCAAAAGTGTTAGCCGTCGCAGGGCCACCGCAGCCGCATTTGTGTCCCCGTGTTCTGCAAGGAGTTTTGCCGCAGCTGTAAGCACTTCGTCTTCCACGCCACCCGCTGTCCCGGAGGCCAATTTGCTCTCTCTCAGTTGGCGCAAGCTTTCCAATCGTAAGGCGTAAGAGCGATCACTTCTCTTCAAAATTTCGTGGGTTCGGTGCAAGGGATCCTTTTGCTCTGTTGGCGGTGGAGGATAGGGAGACGGTAAAAGGCGAAGGAGCAGGCCCACAAGCAAAACAGCTCCGACACATGCAGCCGCACCAAACATGACCAGGCGGCCGAAACGTGAAAGGGAAATGGTCAACTGGGACCTCCGAGGTAGTCCCTCACATTGAATCCCCGGCCGTTAAGCGCCTTATCCGGCAAGCGCAGGATATTCAAAAAGCCATGGGCTACTTGCTCGGGAGTCGGCAAGGTGCTGGGATCTTCGTTCGGATAAGCCAATCGACGCATGGCGGTCGCGGCTCCTCCCGGATTAATCGAGCAGGCAATCACGCCTGTCTGCTCACCTTCAAGCGCAATGAGCTGCATGAGCGCCTCAACCGCATACTTGCTCACGGCGTATGCGCCCCATCCGGCACGCAGTGTTCGACCCACGGAGGAGCTTACAAACACGATGCGTCCGCCGGCGGGGTTCTGTTGCTTCATGTGCCGAAGTGCGTAATGCGAAACGTAGAAAGCTCCGTGAAGATTTGTAGCGATAGTGGAATTCCACTGCTCAGGGGAGTACTCGTGGATCGGCGCCATCAGACCGAGCACCGCGGCATTATTGATGATCATGTCGAGCCGACCAAAGCGCTGCACGCAATCCTTGATAAGCTGTTCTACTCGGTGGGCATCGCGAATGTCACACGCCCGCGGCATGACGTCGTTTGCATAGTGGCGCCGCACGTCGTAAGCGATGTTTCGCAGGCTGTCAGCGTCACGTGCCACGAGGCACAGGTTCGCCCCTTCCGCAGCCATGGCCTTTGCAAGCGCTGCTCCAATACCCCGGCTTGCCCCCGTTATAAGCACGACTTTCTCCGAGAAACTATACATCCACTTGCCTTTCCCCATCCGGCCAGCGCCGGTTGTTTCCACGTCTAAACTGCTAACGAATCAAATCAAGTACTGACGGCGTAAGAATTGTGGAGGCATCCATGAGCAAGCTCTCCTTGCGCAAAAGGGCATCTTTGACGTCCTGGACCGTCACCACTTTGCGCGGTTGCTCTTCGTGCGCTCGTTTATGACGTTTCGCAAGGGCCTCCACCTTCGCAACGCGCGCCGCATATTTCCCCCCTAAGAACTTTGCCTCCAGCCACACGGTGACAATGTCTGCCGCCACACCTCCGCCAATGACTTTCCCGCCCAGGCACAAGACATTGGCGTTTGAGTGTTCTCGGCTTAGACGTGCTGAGAAAACGTCGTTCGCTACCGCCGCATAGACGTTCGGAAGCATGTTTGCCACCATGCCTGAAGGATAGCCTGCACCATCCACAAGAATAGCTCGCTCACATTCGCCGCGGCTCACAGCCAGAGCTGCTGGATAAACAAAGTCCACAAAATCCACGGACTCACGCGATGTTGTGCCGTAATCTACAACCTCCAAACCTCGCGATCGCAGCAAGCCCACAATTTCGGACTTTAGGTCAAAACCTGCATGGTCACACGCCACAGCGATGCGCATTTTGTGATAACCTCTGTCCTTCTCGAAGAATTTGATCTTCTGGCTAACAAGTTGCTGGGAGGGGGTCAACGCGTTTTCCACTTGTGACACGCATAAAAAGGTTGCCCTCGCGGCGGTTTCTTGGTTCTTCTACGCTTAATAATGTAGGAGGACTGATCCCGATGAATAAGCTCCTGATGCAGATGGGTTGCACAGTTGTTGCTGCGTTGATTTTGGCAGGATGTTCAGAAGTACGCAGCCATATTCGGCAATATGATTTCCGAACGATGCGGCGGGCAGCTGCGCGTGAAAAAGCCGTACCGTCGCCCGTGGCTGACGTGCTTGATATGAGCGGCTGGACCTCAGACTTTGATGGGGCTGTGGCTTTTGCGCGCACGAATGGCCAGCGCACAATCGTGCTGTTTTATGGACCAGATGCAAATTCATCTAAGGCAAAGCAGAACGCAGAGAGCGTGGCGCGCCGGGCAAGTAACGTTCAGAAAGTGGCACTGGATTTTGGGAAGAAACAGGGGATTGCTGCCCGCTTAGGAGTAGAAAAAGCCCCAGCAATCGTGGTCCTCGATCCTTCCGGTCGCATCGTTGCTAAAGAAGTCGGACCACTGACGAAAGATCGTATCGCGGCAGCTCTCGGTCTGTGACACACTCAATCGCCGCCACAGTGACTTATCACGGGCATAAGGCGGCTTTGACCTGCTGGGCATTGTAGCGCATCAATTCAAGGTAGGACTGACGCTGTGCCGTGCCCTCGGGATCAAGGATTCCTACAGTGCCGCCAACTTCCCCTGCGATGATGCGGGCGAGGCGCGTGTCCATCTGCGGTTCAGCGAAGATGGTCTTTATCCCTTTCGCGCGCAGGCGTTGCACTAGCTTCTTAATGTCTCGTTCCGAGGGTTGCTTCCCAGGGTATTCTTCAACAACCCCTGCCACCACCAGACCGTAGCGCTTTGCAAAATACGCGAAGGCGTTATGGGAAGACACGAGTCGCTGCCCCTTGCAGCCGGCCAGCATCTGCTGGATTTCGCGATCGAGTGCTGCCAGTTGCTCGCAATAAACTTTTGCACCTCGCTGCCAGGTTGCCGCTCTATCCGGGGCTATCTCCGTAAGAACGTTTTCAATCTCTGTCACAGCTTGCTTGGCCAGGAGGGGATCCAGCCAAAAATGTGGGTCCGTGCCACCATGGCTGTGGGTGTGTGTGTGTCCATGTTCATGAACTTCGTTGCCTTCGTGATGATCTCCATCCTCCACGTTCAAAGTTTCAGGCGTTGGCAAGTCCTGTGGGAGAACCCCTTGCTCCTTGAGCCGGTTTCCAAGTTGCAGCAGTCGGATCCCCTTATTGGAACGAGCAAGCCGCGTGGACCAGTCATCAAGGCCGAGCCCCACAGCAACAAACAGCCGACTTCGCGCAATCAGGCGGAGATCTGACGGACTAGGTTCGAAGGTATGCGGGCTCGTGCCCGGAGGAACAAGCGTAACAACTTCGACCTCGTTTCCTCCTACATTTTTCACCCAATCAGCCAGAGGGGCAATAGTGGCCACCGCACACAGTTTTTCCACGCTTGTTGTTGTCGCTTCAGCCTCCAGCCGGGCTGCGGTGAGCATCATGGTAGCTCCTAGCAATAGCAAACTCCACCGTTGGTGCCACGGATTCATGCTCGAGACCTCGGATTTTTTTTCTTGCTCAGCAATATGCCCCTTATTACGAAATTGTTTGTATACTAATCGAATCGCAAAAAAGGCCTTGGCATGATGAAACGAATGATCCTAGCGGGAGCGGTGGTAGCGCTTGCCCTGAGCGCATGGGGGCGCGGTCCATTTTATGACGAGTCTGTCCCGGCGCGTTCTGGGCGCAAATTCCTGCGCGGCCTGACCAATACCGTGTTTTGTTGGGTGGAAGTGCCAAAAGAAATTAGCCGCGATTGGCAGAATGTGGACCCTTTGAGCGGTGTCGTCACGGGTACGGGGCGCGGCGTCTTCAAAGGGGTCCAGCGTCTCGGCGCAGGACTTTTCGAGATGGCAACCTTCCCCATTGATGTGCCAGCAAAATACCAGCCTGTAGTCTATCCAGAAACTTCGATGGAAGATGCCGTGGATTGGGGTGCGGAAGACTATTACCGCTCGCGATATTCGAATAAACTCACTCACTAAGGTAAGGCCGACAAGCGTCATTTAGAACGAAAAAGTTTTGGAGGATTGAAGAATGAAAACCATGTTCACGAAATTGCTGATCCCGCTCGCGGTGGTTGGGATCATGGGAGCGGCGATGCCAGCAGCGGCACAGCGTTTTGGCGACGAGTACCGTGAGGGCAGCGCTTTTAACAAGATGCAGCACAAATTAGGGCGTGGCTTGGCAAACGTCTTCACGGGGGTTGTCGAAGTTCCGAAAAATATTTCGCGCGAGTGGCGTAAGAGCGATCCTGTCACTGGTTTCATCGTCGGCGGCGTGAAAGGTGTGGGATGGGCAGCAACGCGGATGGCTGTTGGCGTGTACGAAACGGTCACATTCCCGATTCCCGTTCCTGCAAACTATGAGCCGTTGATGGAGCCGGAGACACCTCTTCCAAGCGTATGGGGTGAGCAGTTACCCTACTTCGACCAGGAAGGTGATCCCCGGATCACTCGCTGAGCTGACAAGTTAGCCAGTCGAAGAATTGCCACGCGGAGGACGGGCAGAGAAGTCCTCCGCGTTTGCTTTGTAGCCCTGTTGTGGGGCATGCTTACACCGAATAAGGAGGGCGACCATGGCACTGCACTCACGAATGGAACGCGTGAACGAGGAAATTCGCGCCGCCATTGCGGAAATTGTTATGACCGAAGTCAAAGACCCACGTGTGGCAGAACGTATCATCTCGATCAATCGAGTGGTCGTTTCGAAAGATTTGCACTACGCACGCGTGTGGGTCAGTGTGCTCGGCACGGATGCTGAATGCGTGGAAACGGTGGCCGGTCTCAACCACTCACGAGGCTACATCAAAAGGCTACTCAGTGAGCGCGTTGTGCTGAAGTACCTGCCCGACCTTCATTTTGAATACGATCCCTCGGTGAAAGAAACGAGCCGTCTGCTAGAACTTTTCCGGCAAATCGAACACCAAGAGCCAGCTCCGTCCGAAACGCCGATGAAAACCAATGAAGAGGCTTAGGACAGTTTTCGCTCTTGTTGCTCCAGACGGAGAGACTTCTCCGGTTGGCGTTGTACCGCCAAGGAGGGAGCAACGAGAGCCGATCAGTCAACAGACGGGGAAAAGATGATTATGCCAAGGTCGCCGCGGGTCGCGTGTGTTGGTCATGCCCTCAAGGAATCTCTCACGGCGCAGGCGTGTCTCCAGGCCCTGGTAGCCGGTGTCCGCGAGGCAGGGTGCGCACCTGTGGCCCAGCTGTGCGTCAGCGATGGTGGCGATGGATTTCTCGAGGCAGCCTTGGCCACGTTTTCATCGGCAGAAGTTTTGACGGCAAACGTCCACGCTCCGCACCGCGAGCTTATCACAGCTAAGTTTGCTCTCGTTCAGCCCGAGCGCCAGGCGCTCATTGAGTCCGCAGAGGCGGTGGGGATGCGTCGCGTGCCGCCTCCGGCCCGCCGCATTTTGGACCTGGGCACGGGCGGTCTTGGCGAGCTCATTGTTCACGCATGGAACGCCGGGGCAAAGGACTTTTTAGTTGGACTCGGGGGAAGCGCCACATGCGACGGTGGGCTTGGCATGTTGGGCGTCCTCAATGATATTTTTGTCGGAGGGAAGTCTCTAGAGGAAGTTGGCTGGTTAGTCGCGCGAGATCTCGCCTCTCCACCATCAATCAAATTCGATACCCTTCGTGAAGCTCTGCGCGACGCGGGAATGCGCATCTCCGTTGCTGTGGACGTGGACAGCCCCTTACTCGGTCCACGTGGCGCTGCCCGGCGTTTCGCACCTCAGAAAGGGGCATCTCCCTCGGAGGTTGAATGGCTCGAGCACCACATGGGTTTATGGGCGGAGCATGTCGCTTCTGCCCTCGGTGTTGATGTTCATAACCGGCCAGGTGCTGGGGCGGCTGGGGGATTGGGATTCGCTTTTCTTGCTGTCGGTGCCCGCCTTGGATCCGGCGCCACCCTTTTCCTGGATTTGCCGGCCTATCTCAATGCCATCGAAGAAGCGGATGTGATTCTCACTGCCGAGGGGCGTTTCGACGTCACGAGCTTTGGGGGCAAGGCCCCGTGGCAAGTGGCGCAGGCAGCCCGAAGACGAGGCAAGCAAGTGGCCATCTTCTGTGCGCTGGCCGACGACGAAGCAGTCAAAAAAGCCCACCAAAAAGGGGTCGCGATCGTTCAGTTCGGGGCCGGATTTTCTTTCGAAGAATCGCGAGCACAAGCCTTTGAGTTGTTATCCCGAGCGGTCGAAAAGTTTCTCGCCAAGCACAGGTGACGTGGACTTGGGCTGTCGTGAGGGTGCGACTTCCCTCGTTGCCGCCAGAATCTCCCATGGATTGTCACAATTCTGTCACAATCTTGTCGCAAATCTGTCACGTGCTCTGTGCGCCCCGCCATGTTATCAGTTAGCCAGATGAAGTGCGGAGAAAGTGCCTCAATGAAACCTATGAGAGGAAAATTCATGACGCTAAAGAATCTCCGATGGCTAGCAAGTATTGGCGTGGCGACAACGTTGGTAAGCTCCGCGTTAGCAGAAAAGCCAACAGTGAAGATCGATGGCTCAAGCACCGTCTATCCCCTCACAGAAGCTGTTGCTGAAGAATTCCAAAAAGCCAAGCAAGGCTCGATCAACGTGACGGTTGGAATCAGTGGAACAGGCGGAGGCTTTAAGAAGTTTCTCCGAAAGGAAACAGACATAAGCGATGCTTCACGGCCGATTCTGCAGCAAGAGTTCGACGAGGCACGTCGCCAGGGGATAAAGTTCATTGAGCTCCCCGTTGCCTTCGATGCGCTTTCTGTTGTTGTGCATCCCGACAATACCTGGGTTGACCATCTCACCACAAGCGAACTACGCCTCATTTGGGCCCCCGAGGCGCAGGGAAAGATCACCAACTGGAAGCAAGTCCGGTCCACCTTTCCAGACCAGCCACTTTCGCTGTTTGGGCCAGGAAGCGACAGTGGGACTTTTGACTACTTCACGGAAGTGATCGTCGGTAAGCCAAAGGCGAGCCGCGGTGACTACATGGCCAGTGAGGACGACAACGTTCTCGTCCAAGGGGTATCCAAAGATAAAGGAGCGCTTGGCTACTTCGGCTATGCCTACTATGTAGAAAATCGAAATCGAATCAAGCTCGTTCCTATTGACGCCGGGAAAGGTCCAATCGAACCGAGCGAGGACACGGTGCACAATGGAACCTACTCTCCGCTCTCCCGCCCACTCTTCATCTATGTCAATGCCGAGAGCTTGAACCGGCCGGAAGTTGCAGAGTTTGTCGAGTTCTACCTCGACCGCATTGCCGAGCTGGCTAAAGAAGTTGGTTACGTGCCTCTCCCTAAAGACGCCTATGAAAAAGCCAAACAGCGTCTCAAGAAACGAGAAACGGGCACAATCTTTCACATGCACTCCGAGGCGGGCGTGACAATCGAGCAACTTTTCCAGGGTCAGCTTCACAATTAGCGAACCACTGGATAGGACTGATATGAGCGAGACCGCGATCGAGCTACAAGCGACCAATGGCTTTCGAGAAGCAACTCGCTTCTCGGCAAGTTCGCCCGATAAGATTCACAGTGTAAAGGTAGCCCGCCGAGTAGACAAGGCTGTCGCACTCCTGCTGGGCGCCGCGGCACTGCTCAGCATCGTTGTTACGACGGCCATCGTCTGGATCCTGGCGAGCGAAACCTTTCACTTCTTCCAGCATGTCAGCATTCGCGAGTTTCTCACCTCGAGAGAGTGGACGCCCCTCTTTGCAAATGCGCGTTTTGGGATTGCACCTCTTGTGCTGGCGACCTTTGTGACAACGGGCATCGCGCTTCTGATCGCGATTCCCATTGGTACAGTGATCGCCATCTACCTTAGCGAATATGCCTCCGTGCGGGTCCGTGAGTTGCTGAAGCCCACCTTGGAGCTTCTCAGCGCGGTGCCAACGGTCGTCTTTGGCTACTTTGCGCTTCTCTTCGTCACCCCGCTCCTGCAGCGCATCTACCCCGACCTTGGTGGATTTAATATGTTAAGCGCGGGGCTTGTTATGGGAATCATGATTATCCCGTACGTTAGCTCTCTCTCAGAAGATGCCATGCACAGTGTGCCGATGCTTCTGCGTGAGGGAGCGTATGCTCTCGGCGCAAACAAGCTCACGACGGCCGTGCGTGTTGTCGTTCCCGCAGCTCTCTCTGGCATCGGCGCTGCCTACGTTCTTGCAGTATCTCGGGCGATTGGCGAGACAATGATCGTAGCTGTCGCCGCGGGGATGCAGCCTCGGTTCACGGTAAACCCCGCTGAGGGCGCTGCAACTCTCACCGCCTACATTGTGCAGGTCTGCCTTGGCGATGCGCCCCACGGAAGCATCGCTTATCGTTCCATCTTCGCAGCTGGGGCCTCGCTCTTCCTACTCAACCTTTGCTTCAACATGGTCGCGCATTACCTGCGACGCAGGTTCAGGGAGGAGTACTGATGGAGAACATGCGTCAAGCTATTGCCAGGCGCCGCCGCGTTGATCTCATTTTTCACGTCCTCGGAGCGATCTGCACGAGTGTGGGCATCGTGACGATAGCACTTCTGCTCGGCTTTCTTATCGTCAAAGGAGCAAACCGCATTTCTTGGGAGTTTTTCTCTTCCTATCCGTCTCGTTTTCCTCACAAGTCCGGAATCCTGCCCGCTCTTGTTGGGTCCGGTCTTGTCATGTTTGTGACATCGTTGCTCGCGATTCCGATTGGCATTGCTGCAGCGATCTTCCTCGATGAGTATGCACCGCGTAACTGGTTCAGTAGTCTCATCGAGCTAAACATAACAAATCTCGCTGGAGTTCCGTCGATCATTTACGGGCTCATGGCTCTTGGTGTGGTAGTTTATTGGATGGGCTTGGGGCGCAGCATTGCAGCTGCTGGCATAACCCTGGCGCTCTTGATTCTTCCCATTGTTATCACTGCGACGCGCGAGGCGCTACGTTCGATTCCGCGCGAAATCCGGGAAGCTGCAATGGCTCAGGGGGCCACGCGCTGGCAAATGGTGCGGCACCATCTTTTGCCGTACTCACTCAGCGGCATAGCGACGGGGGTCATTATCGCTTTGTCGCGTGCTATCGGCGAGACGGCGCCGCTCATCACCATCGGCGCCCTGAGCTTTATCGCGTTTCTCCCGCCTGCGCCAATTCAATCCCAGCCGCCCTTTCTGTCCTTTGAGTGGTTGAGTTCTCCGTTCACTGTTCTGCCAATCCAGGTCTTTAACTGGGTATCGCGTCCCCAACCTGCTTTTCATGAAGTCGCAGCGGCGGCCGCCGTTGTTCTCATCGTTTTCACACTGCTCCTCAATAGCACAGCGATGATTCTGCGTAAGCGGGCACGGTCCCGCATTTCGTGGTGAGGGAGGTTTTGTCCATGAATGCAGCGTTGTTAGCACCAAAGGCAATCCTGGGAATAAAAGAAGATCGGCAGGAGCTCTCAGCTCCTGCAGTGATCGATACTTCGCTTGTTCATCCGATTGCCCAACCAACCAAAGCTCATGTCCGGCATCTGGATTTCTGGTATGGGACACATCAAATCCTTCACGATGTGAGTCTCGAAATTAAGGAGCACTGCGTGACAGCGCTCATTGGTCCCTCTGGGTGTGGTAAAACGACGCTCCTGCGCTGCTTCAACCGCATGCATGATTTATATCCGGGCAACTGCTACGGAGGGGAGATCATTCTGAACCCAGACGGCCTCAACATTGTTTGCCCAACCACTGATCCCCTTGAAATGCGCATGCGCATCGGAATGGTGTTCCAGAAACCCAATCCGTACCCCAAATCCATTTTCGAAAACGTGGCATTTGGCTTACGCTTGCGTGGCGTGAAGGGTAGTGAATTGCGCGACAGAGTTGAGTGGGCTCTTCAAAGCGCAGCGCTCTGGGAAGAAACCAAGGACCGCCTGAACGAAAACGCCCTTTCGCTCTCTGGTGGGCAGCAGCAGCGCTTGTGCATCGCTCGTGCCCTTGCGACTTTGCCGGAAATTCTCTTGCTCGATGAGCCGACATCGGCGCTTGATCCTATCGCGACAGCACGCATCGAGGAATTAATAGACGAGCTTCGTGGACGCCTCACAATTATCATTGTCACCCACAATATGGCTCAAGCTCAGCGAGTGGCTGACGTAACAGCTTTCATGTATCTTGGTCGATTAGTGGAAATCGGACCGACGAAGCAGATCTTCGAGAATGCTGCGCAAGAGTTGACGCGGGAGTACGTGCAAGGCCGGTTTGGATGAGTCTAATGACACATCCCCTAACATGCCTTGACACCGTGTGCGTCTCCAGCGCTACCTTGCTTTACCCATGCAGCACAGTCGGCTCTCTCAACTTGTCGTTGGCAAAATTCCTAGCCACATTCTCCGAGGTCTTGCTGAAGAATCTGCATTAACGTGCAAGAGTATCACCACAATTGCCCCCGAGGCGGGACCTTTCTCACGTATCATTGCCGACGCCAGTTTCGACTATTTCGACTATCTTCGCTTTGGCGAAGAAATGACACGCCTGCGGGATCTGCTCGCTCCCGGCGGAGAACTCGTTTTGGTTCGTTCGTGTGGGACAAGCGACAACTTTTTTGTTTATCGGGATGATAGTTTTTTTCGTTCGGAAATGCCCCGTGTTTTCGAAGCAGACTTTGAACACGTCACAGTCGGGGAGGAGGATGGCGCGCTCATCTTGCGAGCAACCGGTCGTCGCGAGCGAAAAGAAGCGGATGACCGGCGGGCTCGACTTCCCTGGAGCCACCTCGCTCACCTGTTTACCTTTGCTCAAAAGTCGCTGCCCCCGCCCAGCTATGTTTGGATTCCGGCGACTTTTCGTTGTAACCTTCGGTGCCGAACCTGCTCTGTGCGCAACAGCCCACCAGGCAAGGATATCTCTCCTGAGTTAATAGATCGCATATTTGATGCACTTGGCGACTCGATTGAGGTCGTCAATGTGACTGGTATTGGTGAACCATTCTTCGCCCGCTCGTGGCCACATTTGCGAAAACGTATCAGAGAGAAACCGTATCGCCGGCTCGAAATTGTCACGAATGGCATGCTGATAACCGAAGATGAAATCCGCGACATGATGCGTGCCGATCATCCCACCATTCTGGTGGTTTCAATTGACGGGGCCACAAAAGAGACCTTCGAGTACATCCGCGACCGCGCCAAATGGGAGCGTCTCGTTGCCACGATGGAGATGATCGCGCGGCTGCGCCAGGAGCTGCAGCCAGGCCCATTGTTCTCTCTGGGTGTGGATTTTGTTGCTGTTAAGGACAACATCGCCGAATTGCCCAAGCTCATCCCTCAGCTTGCGGCCTGGGGTGTAGACCTCGTTCTCGTCATTGAAATGGGCGATTGGGACGTGAATCGCGATTTTTACTTTGAGCAAGCCTTGCGATTCCACCCTCGTCTTGCCAACAAGTATTACGATGAGGCTCGTAGGGTTGCTGCGAAGTTTCCATTTCGGCTTGTTTCCATTCCGCCGAATTATACGGAGGAAGCTATTGCGGAGCTTGAGCGTCGAGCTTCTCCTCCAGCCCACTCGCCCGTGCGAAAAGCTGTGCGACACCTCTACCACGCTCTTCGTGCTAGACCATTGGGGCGCTCTGTGTGCCGGCAGGTTCTCCGCTCGATTGAGTGGTTTTGCGAACATCCTGCGGGCGTGCCGCCGAAAGTCGCAAAGTGGTTACGTCAACAGGTTGCCATATCACGCATCGATGGTTTCGGAGAATTTCGCCGGGTGCATGGTTTTTGCGAAGTGATCGCAGAGCGTGCGTATTTTCACATCGACGGACAGGTTGCTCTGTGTTGTGGACTCATGGAGCCGAAATTTGGTAGCATGAAGGATTCTCCATTCGAAGCAATCTGGCATGGGGCAAAACTGCGGGAATTTCGGTTGTGGAATCTTTTCGGTTTTCCCCACTCAGCGTGTTACTTTTGCACCCTACCTTACGGATTGCCGGAAAAAAACCCTGAGAATTTTATCGCAAAGCACCGTTTGGAAGAGAAAGAGAATTGGCTGGCGAACGCATTGCGTCGCTGGCGACGAGACCTCGGATGAACATGTCGGATGCAGGTGATGTAGCAACTGGTTTTCTAGGTAGAAAATTTTGTTGTAAACGAACCAGTGCGAACATCACCTTCTGTCTTTGGTAGAGCGCTAACTAGCTGAGAGTGAGAACTACAACAAAATTTGGATGGGAAGGGATTCATGAAAAATGTCCGTTTGATAACTAGCGGTGTTGCTGCTATATTAGCGCTATGCTCTCTAGGTGCTTACGGGGAAGACTGGAGCTACGTAAAGTCGATTCAGATTCCTCGCCCATATACTCCCATCTTTGCCGCAGTGACTCCAACCGGGGATTGCGTATGCGGAACTTTCAATAACACCCGTTCCGAAGGCTTGGTAGATCTTCCTGTGATTTATATCCACAAGCCCCTGAGCGACTCGCCCAGCTTTTATGTCGTTTGCACCAACAAGTTTCCCCCTCTTCGCGGCTACTCCGGCGTGGCTGTGGACTCAGCGGGCAATTATTACGTTGCCGCAGATACTGGAGGCGATGACTCCTGGATTCGCAAGTTTAAGCCTGATGGCAAGCCCGATGTAGCGTTCGGTATTAATGGTGAAATTAAGCCGGGTCGGCGGGTCTTGGGCTTAGATTTGGCGGGCAATAAATTGTTTACAACGTTCGGTTTTGGAGAGCTGGTCTGCCTCGATGCCCAAACTGGAAAAGTTTTGGGGCAGGTTTTACCTCAGAGCAAGAGTGCGCCCCCGATCCGTGATGTCGCTGTGGACCCGCCACGAGAACTCATCTACGGCGTAGCCAACGGTGCAGCCTGGGTGTGGCGCGGAGGCAAGTTCAACAACCTCATGAGTTATAAACTCGAGCGTCTCACTGAAGACACCTTAAAAAACCCTAAAGCAGGGGAAGGTGTGTGCTTTGACGCTTTTGGAGATCGGCTACTCATGCCCGTTAGCGAGCTGGCGACGCTATTTGCCGTTGATTCCAAAGGCAATGCCACAAAATCCGAAATCGCAGGTGCAAATGGGTTGGTTCAATCGCCGAGTGATGCAGTTCTTCTCGCGGACGGTGAAACCCTTTTCATTCCCGATATGAAACCGGGGCCGTCGGGCGAATGCCTCATTCATGTGATGAAACGCGTGGCAGCCGTGACAAAGAGCGTCGGAAGTGGCGAGGCAACTCTGCCCTCGCTTGCTGACGCTGGTTTGCTGAAGCCACCCGCCGCTGCAAGCACATCTGCGCAAACGCCCACATCTATGGGATCAGAAATTGCCTGGAAAAACTCGTTCGATGCAGCCTTCAATGAGGCGAAAGCCACACGAAAACCTGTGCTATTATACGCGCGCACGGCAGCGGCACGCCGGTGCCAGGATCTTGAATCGGGATTCCTCAAAAGTCCCGAGTTCGTCAAACTGGCCAACAAGACTGTCCCCTTCTATTTCGATGTGACGTCAGACCCAAAGCTCGCCCAGCAGCTCGGCATCTTCCGCGTGCCATTTATTGCAGTCTATCGCCCCGACGGCGAAAGAGTGGAAATGTGGCTAGGTCGCTTCGACACGGCTGATGTCCTGGCAAAGCTAGAACAGCTGACCAAGTAGCGCAAAGAGGCACTTTGTTTGCTTAAACCTTTCGATGCAATGCAACTGAATGCAGGGCGAATGAAACTTTGATTTCATCGGTATTCTAATGCGCCGCAAGAGAGTACCGTAGAGTGCCGGAGTGGCGGAACTGGCAGACGCGCTAGATTCAGGGTCTAGTACGGGCAACCGTGTGCAGGTTCAAATCCTGTCTCCGGCACCAAATGTCTTTTTTGGCCCCCTGCTTTATTGATCTGTGTCCAGAGCACTCCTGAAGCCACTCGAAGATCCAGCGAATAATAGTATAAAGCTGGTACTATTTTGGGTGCGTGAGCAGAAGGGCCACTGTTTTCCATCTCATATCGCCAGGTTTTCTGCTTTTGTTCTTCTCTCTACTGCTTCAGACGCGGCATCTCTCGGCAGCTATAACCAGCGCGACGGAGGCACACTCGATGAAACCCCGCTATTCAAAAAGCCTATATGACATTACCCCCCTTACGAAGGAAGAAGTGGAAAAGTTAGCCTCAAAGCTTTCTCCAGAAGCCTATCGTGTCACGCAGCATGCTGGGACAGAGCCACCGTTTTGTGGCGGGCTGCTTAAGGAAAAGGGCGCCGGTATTTACGCCTGTGTCGTCTGTGGGCTTCCTCTTTTCCGCAGTGAACAGAAATTTGATTCTGGCACAGGTTGGCCAAGTTTCTTTGATGTCTTTGATCCGGATCATCTGGAAAAATTGCCCGATCATTCGTACGGAATGATCCGCACAGAAATCCGCTGTGCCCGTTGCGGAGCGCACCTTGGCCACGTCTTTGATGATGGCCCTCGTCCTACAGGACTCCGCTATTGTCTCAATTCAGCCGCCTTGCGCTTTCTTTCAGCCTCCAGCGAACTCCCCCCGGAGAGTCGCCCGGTTGAGCCAAAAGTCGCCTATTTCGCCGGTGGGTGTTTCTGGGGGATTGAACACTGGTTTCAGCTCGGCCCTGGCGTCTTGGACGCCGTCAGCGGATATATGCAAGGCCACGTCCCGAATCCCACGTACGAGCAAGTGTGCTCGGGAACAACGGGCCATGCCGAAACGGTAAAGGTTGTCTATGATCCCAGGCGTCTGAGCTATCGGCGTCTGTTGGAAGCCTTTTTTGAAATGCACGACCCGACCCAGGTCGGCGGGCAAGGACCTGACATCGGTGAACAGTATCGCTCCGGCATATGGTATGTGGACGAAGAGCAGCGGCGTGAGGCTGAAGCTTTCTTGGCGGAAAAGCGCCTCGACCCCAAGTACCAGAAGCGGCCTATCGTCACACAGTTAGAAAAGGCGAAGACGTTTTACCCCGCGGAGGAGTATCACCAGAATTACATTGAGCGAACCGGACGTCGTTGCCACGGCCGCAACCCTTGGCAATAATAAATGCACACGGCAAAGTGGGCTTGTTGTCTTTCTGCCGTTTGGGAAAAAGCTTTCTTCTGCGGTTTTAAGAGACTCGCCCAGACCGTACGACTCATGTTTGCTTTTCTCCCCACTTCCTGTCATTAATCCTGGCCGGTTGCTTAGCTGCATGGCCTGGACGGGGATCCCAGCAAAACGGGCCCTGGCCGTAGTAGCCCAAGGGGAAGATTTGGTTGGTCGTGAGTCTCCCGGAAAGAATTCCCCTTTTTTCATGTAAGACGCCAAGAACCCAGTTCAGCAGGATTTCCGGAGGTAGTTTTTTGTGCTAACCACGACCCAGGCGATTGTGCTCGGTGCCTTACAGGGGGCCACAGAGTTCCTTCCGATCAGTAGTTCCGCTCACCTTATCATCGTGCCCTGGCTGTTCGGCTGGCAACCCATGCACAACCAGCTAGCTTTCGACGTTGCCCTCCATTTTGGCACTCTCCTGGCCGTCTTACTTTACTTCTGCTTCGACTGGCTTCTCATCGTCGCGAGCTACATTGGCGATCTTCGCCAACGCCGCTGGCTCGGTAGCAGCCGAGGGTCACTTCTCCTGAAAATCATTGTGGGAACCATCCCGGGGGCTCTGGTTGGAAAGCTACTCGAGGACCCCATTGAGCACTATTTCTATACTCACACTGATAACATCTGGGTTTTGGCTGCGACCCTGTCTTTGTTTGGTTTAGCACTGGTTGTAGCCGAACGTGTAGGAAAACAAGCGCGAGGGGAAACAGAAATCACCTACCTTGACGCACTCATCATTGGCTCCGCTCAGGCGTTGGCTGTTATTCCCGGCGTTTCGCGCAGCGGTATCACGATTCTGGCCGGGCTTTTTCTCGGTCTCCGTCGTCCTGCGGCTGCTCGCTTCTCATTCCTCCTGGCCACGCCGATTATCTTTGGCGCAGTGGCCCTCAAGATAAAAGACCTTCAGCCTTCGGATCTCGGATGGCCTCTCTTTGCGGGGGTGGCGAGTGCAGCCATCGTCGGTATGATTGCGATTCGTTTTCTGCTGCGGTACGTAGAGAATCGTCGGTATGATCTCTTCGCCTACTATCGTTGGGCTTTGTCGGCTATTGTCGTGGGGGTGTGGTACTGGCGACTGTCACATCCCGCCTAGGTTTAGGCCCAATTCTACAATCGCCACTTATTCGCAACGCTCATCCCACGGCGTGAGCATGATCGCCTTCTTCGCGAGTGGTTCGCGTAAAAAGAAAGTTCCCCACTCGGAAGTGCTTCCGAATGGGGTCGTCGCGGGGAGAGGCTTATTGCCCCAAAAAGTTTCTCTCTTTTACCGTGGTTGAATTCCCTGGCGAGCTAGCTTCCGCAGCCGCTCCACGCGCTTTGATGTCGGCGGATGAGTGGAGAAAAGAGCCGCGACATCCTCGCCGCGCAGAGGGCTCACGATCCACATGTTTTCAGTGGCAGCGAGCTGTGGCATGGGTTGCTGCATGGCCACAGCTTCCAGTGTGAGCAACGCACTAGCCAGCCCTTCTGGATTTCGCGTGAGCTGAGCCGCGTATTCATCTGCCGCATATTCCCGTGTTCGTGAGATGGCGAGCTGGACAAGCATGGCGATAAGCG
The DNA here is from genome assembly GCA_017161655.1 of Candidatus Sumerlaeota bacterium. GTDB lineage: Bacteria > Sumerlaeota > Sumerlaeia > Sumerlaeales > Sumerlaeaceae > DRVG01. Next base: position 37,397 of record JADFCV010000009.1, on the reverse strand, counting down.
GCGCGACGATGGAGAGGACAATTGCAATAATCAGCCCTGCGGGATGCGAGGATTCATTGTCGCTACGGCGTCCGCCACCAAACATTGCACCCCAGCGGAGGCCGTAGCCGGCCGCACTGATGAGTGCGGTAATAGTTGCAGCCACGGTCGCGAGAAGCGTGTCGCGGTGCTTGATATGGGCCAGCTCGTGCGCTAGCACCCCTTCAATTTGCTCCCAATTGAGATGCCGCAAGAGTCCCTGGGTTACTGCGACAGCCGAATGGGAGGGACTGCGCCCCGTCGCAAAGGCATTAGGGACATCCACGGGAATCAGATAGATCGGCGGCTTAGGAATGCCCGCACGCTGAGCCAGTCGGGAAACCATTTCGTGAAGTTCCGGTGCTTCGGATTCGGAAAGCGGTTTCGCACCATACATCGCCAGGACAATCTTGTCTGAAAAGAAGTAAACGATCCAGTTCGCGACGATGCCGACAGCGAAGAAAATTGCCATGTACAGGCCAGCACCGCCCGTGAACTGATCCACAGCCCAACCAAGCGCTGTTAGTAACCCCGTCAGCAGTAAGAGAAGAAAATAGGTTTTCATCGTGTTCATCGTTCTCACGCCCCCGTTGCAGATAATCTGGTAACGACCATTCTTGTCACTTTGAAATACCGAACCTGCTCAGTGCGTCTTCTCCAAAATCGGTTGTCGCGAACTGGCTTCTAACCGATTTCGTTCCCCGAACCATCTTCACGACGATCTGCAAGAGTTTGGTTGGGCACTGGCTTCCAACGTGCTCCGTTTTCTGGAGCAGGTTTGCTCTTGCGTAGAATAGCCGGATTACCTTACAGGAAAAAAGCTTTCCCAGTTTATGCCACCGACTGGCACATGAGACTGCTCATTTTAGCATCGCTCGTCTGTTCCGTGATCAGTTACAACGTCTTTGCTGCACCGCTCGATCTCCATGGGCGCAAACTCCTCCTCGCTGTTGGAGAACCATCTCACAAACTCGCAAAAACTGTGATCTCCTCGAGTAACATTGATGGCCCCACTGCGTTCTCGTTCACGATGGACCGAGAGGAAAAATCCCTTTCCTATGCCCTGCGGCTACCGGCAAGTGTAGTCGAAACAGTCCGCGTGAATGGACGCCGGCTCGATGTGGAACCGCTTCGCCGATCGGATGGGGATTTCTACCGGGTGCCCGACTTTTACTGGCGTGAAGGAATAAACACTCTCGAGCTTGTTCCAAAAGCGGTACAACAAGCCGCCTCCACGTGGGATGGCACTCTGCTGTTTTCGCTCGATGGGTCTTTTGAAGAAATCCATTTTGCGCACGCCTTTGCAGAAAACGTCCCCAAAGCTCCCCCTCCCTCAGATCCTCTCCAGTCAAAGATTGATATCCTTCATTACGACTGCACCTGGGTGCCAAGTATGACGGCTTCTTCTTTGACCTCGGCCTCGGTGATAGTGAGTGCACGCAGTCTCCAGGCGAATCTCACACAGTGCGTGCTGGATTTCGATTCAAATGGAGGCGCCCTAGCTATTTCTTCTATTGATCAAGGGCCCGGCACACCCACCCTTGCCTATACTGTTGATACGACCAACAACAAGTTGCGAATCAGCCTGCCGTCGCCCCTTGGCATAGGCGAAAAATTCAAGGTTCGCGTCAATTATTCAGGGACGCCGCGCGCGACAGGACCTTTTGGTCCCCCCTATGTGCGTTCCACTCACGGCTCGCCGGCTGTCGCCGTGGTCTACACGTTTAGTGAGCCCTATGGAGCACGCCAGTGGTGGCCATGCAAAGATCTGCCTGATGATAAGGCCACCTCCTCCGTCCAGCGAATTGTCGTCCCTAGAGGACAAGGTTGGCAGGTCGTCTCGAACGGCAAGCTCGAACAGGTGGTGGACAACGGTGCCAGCGAGACGTGGGTGTGGGTTAATCATTATCCCATTGCCACCTATCTTATCTCGTTTTGTGTCTCGAATTATGCCTACAGCACGAGTGTTTACACAAGTCGCGATGCCTCCACCACGATGCCCATCGCTCATGCGATCTACCCCGAGAACGTCTCAATCGAAGGCAATGGTGCGGCCGGGACTCTTCAGGTCATGAATTTTTTCGCCGATCGCTTTGGCGAATATCCGTTTCTTGATGAAAAGTATTTTACGGCGTCCCACAACTCCGGCTCTGGCATGGAGCACCAAACCTGCACAAGCATGCCTGGCGGCGATGTGCAGGATGGCATGCAGCGGCGCAACGTCCATGAGCTGGCCCATCAGTGGTTTGGCGACAAAATTACCCCTCTGAGCTTTGACCACCTGTGGCTGAATGAGGGATTTGCGACTTATTGCGAGGCGCTGTGGGACGAATACAACTCAGGAATTTATGCGTTCTGGGCGCGTGTCAATGGTTGGACTGTTTCCACGTCCCAGCCGGTTGCTGGACCAGATTCGGACAACTTCTCTATTTCGGCAGTCTATCGCAAAGGCGCATGGGTCCTTCACATGCTGCGCCATGTGGTTGGAGAAGAGAAGTTTTGGGAGATTATGCGAACCTGGGCCCAGCACCCCGCCGTGAGTTACGGCAGCGCTGTGTCCGACGATTTCGAGACTCTGGCAGAAACTGTTAGCGGGTTGGATCTCACCTCATTTTTCAGCCAATGGTTGTGGCGGTCGGACAGCACAAACCCGCCTGCCCAACCCACATACCGGTTTCGCGCATCGACGACTGTGAGTGCCGGCAATTGGTTCGCCTCTCTTTTCACGACCCAGGCCATCAGCGGCGTTCCCTACGTCATGCCACTGGATTACGAGGTCGTGTGTCAGGATCATTCCACAACCGTTGTTCGGGTCTGGAATTCTACACTCTCTGCGACAGATGTGGCGAACTTGGGGACTTCTGTTCCGATGGAGCTGGATCTTGATCCTGACAATTGGGTGCTCAAAACCATGGCTCTGAGCATCAACACATGCAGCCTTGGCTGCATGGCCGTAGGGCAGCCTTTCCAGTATCGTTTGCAGGCCAGCTACGGCACAACGCCCTATACCTGGACTGGGAGTGGACTCCCCCCAGGACTCACCCTTTCGTCCAGCGGGCTTGTATCGGGAACACCGACAACTCCTGGGATCTACACCGTCACTGTAACCGTGACCGATGGAAACTCAAATTCTTTGTCCACCAGTCTGATTGCCGAAGTTGTGAGCGAGTCTCTTCTCCCAGAAATCATTGTCGAGAGTCGAACAAGCTCTGGCGCGAAAACGGCTGCTCCTATCTACCAGGAAACGGGCACCTTCTCCAACACCACAAGCAAATCGGCCGCACCAGGAGCAGTAGGCAGTGGCTCTCGATATTCCACGCAAGTCGGGGCAAAGGCTGCTTTTAATCCAGCTATCCCCCTTGATGGTTATTACGATGTCTATGTGACTCTCGATGACCGATACACCGGACCAAACAACGATGCTCACGCGAGCTATTTGATCCAGCACGACGGTGGAAGTGTCAGTGGGACGGTTTACCTTCATCCCTATACGCCCGGATTAAGGAACAAGTGGCTCAAACTTGCTTCTCACCTGCCTTTTAAAGCCGGTGGAGCGGGGACCGTGGGAGGAGTCACTCTCACAAACCTGGATGGTGATGGGTCAGGGGCTAATCCTCAGAACCGCTTCTGCGCGGACGCGGTGAAGTTTGTGTATGTCGGGCCGCTAGAGACACGGGTCGAGAGTTGGAAACAATTCTGATCTGTGCCAGCTGCTGCTTAGGCAGGAGCCGCAGGACCACGGGTTCGAACGAAAAAGTTTCCTTCTTTTCCGTGGAGGAGTCCTTGCAGGTTGAGTCCGGCTTGCGAGCGGCGATGAATGTCAACAATTACAGGCAAAGGTGGTCCAGAGAAGTAAAGCTCCCACGATCAGCGCCACTACGCCTGTCCCAATTGTGATCGGCGATGCTGGCACCAAAAAGAAGAGAACCTGGGCCGCGAGAAGCAACGCTACTGATATGCCACCCCACATGAACCACGGCCCCACGCGTCGCATGCGCCGACACACGCCGTCATAATAGTGATCCCACACTTCTGCACTCGGTTCGGGAAACTTCAGGGAGTTGGTAAGGCTAGCTAGGCGTTGGAATTCGCGGTACTCGGCTTGGCAATCGGGACATTCGTGGAGGTGAAGCTCAACATCTCGGCGTTCTGCTTCAGGGATCTCGTTATCGAGTAATCCCATCAGCGCTTCACGGTATCTTTCGCACATAGGCCTAAGCCTCCCTCGTTCTGGGTGCGGCGCGCGCCTGCCTTATTCTAAAAACTAACGTCTAACGAAATTCAAACGAACTGGTTCTTTTTGCGATGCGTTTTGCACCGGTTCTCTCTCTCGCTCTGTTCTCTATTGCCCGAGAGTTTTTGCACTTGAAGCATGCTTTTCCTTGCCCGGTGTTGGGAAAAGTTTGAAAGATGAATCATCCCTATGCAATGTCCCTATTGCCAAACAGAGAATCGTGAGGATCGCGAGAGGTGCTATTACTGCGATCACGACCTCTCGATGCTGCGCCTCATTGTGAACAAGGCGCGCCATCACTACAATGTGGCTCTCGAACACGCAGAGCGTGGCCGCTTCGATGAGGCGATTGACGAGCTTCATAACGCACTAGATCTTGATAGCTCGTTTGTGCCAGCGCATGTTGTGCTTGGCACCCTCTACGCAAAGAAAGGCGATTTTGAAAGAGCCAAGCAAGCCTGGGAAACTGCGCTTTCTCTTCAGCCCGAGCTGAATAAAGCTCACCGCTACCTCAACCGTTTGGGGCAAGTTGAACAGTCCTTGCCGTTGCTCCGCACCATGCGCCTCGTCACCATGGGGCTCATTGCGGTTGTAGTGGTTTTGTTCCTGGCTCTCGTCTGGTCCATGCGTCCCGATGCAGCCAGTGAGCTCATGAAACGCGCCGAGCTTGCTTATCAGCAAGGCTCTTATGGCGAAGCTTTGCAAAGGCTCGAAGGGGTTCTTCAGCACAGTGCCCCGGACACGGCAACCGGCTTTGCTGCCCGCGCACTCCGCGATGCGATCAAAATGGAATTCAAGCAGAAGCTTCAAATGGCGCAGGAGCTCAAGCACCGAGAGGATTATCCCAAGGCGCTGGCGTTGATTGGCGAGATTGAAGCTGCGGGGCCAGATCCGGAAACAAGCGCTTCACTTGCCATGCTCAAGCAGGACATCAACCACTACTATCGCGAACGCATTCTATCTCTCTACAATCAGTTCCTGGCAGGCGAAGTTTCGTATCCAGAGCTCACCGTGAAAGTGGGAGAGTTTCTCAAGATCTATCCTGATATCCCCGAAAAAGAAGAGCTGCGGAAATTCCTGGAAGACGCACGAGAGTACGAGGTCACGCAGCAAATGGAGGCAGTGCGTAACAAGTTCCGCAAGGATCGCGACACAACGGCTACGATTGAAGCGATGCAGGATATTGCCGCCAAATATCCTGGCACGGAAGCCATGAAAAAGCTGCGTGCGGAGCTAGTTGATGAGATCCTCAGTTGGATGTTCGACTATTTCCAGACATTGCTGGATCGCCGCGATTTTGCAGCTGCCCGTGAGCTCCTGAACCAAATCCGTGGGCGCGCCAACGAATTCAAGGACATCGTTGATGTGAACGGACCTGTACAGCTCGCCGAACGAGTCCTTTCCGATAACGAGCGTCTGGATCAATTGCGCAAGCTGGAGAAACTCATCGAGGCCGGCAATCTCGACGACGCGGAGTCCCTCGCTTATGAGCTGATGTTCGATGATCGTCTGACAACAGCTGAGCTCTCGGTTGTTCTGGCAGCCAGCGAACGCCTCGATAAGATGCAACTTCGCGCGAAATTGGAAAAGTTGCGAGCGCGCAAACCTGCCTATCTCGCGTTGAAAATCTCAACCGATGAAGCAACTGAGACCCTGGCATTAGCAGAGCGGGTACTAAAGAAGCCAGCTTCTCTCGACGCTTCGGCACGGATGGATCTTTTGGCTTGTGCCGTGGCCGCCGCGAAGGTCATGCGCAACGACGCTCTCGCCCAGCGTTATCTTGAAATGCTCACCCGTGAGAAGAACAGCGAACGTTTAGTCGCACAGTTGCGAAAATTGTTAGCGCCACCGAAGCCAACGCCGGCTCCGCGGAAAAAGTAAACACAAGCTTCAACAGCGTGCGCTTCAGTGCCGTCTCCGGCCCCCGCTTCAATCCTTGCTGCTTCTTTTCTGTGGCTGGAACAGCACAGGCTCATGAGGCAAGAAGTCATCCCGGCTGCCTGTAGTTGGGAATGAGAAACGTGATTTCAGTGCGGACACACGGATGGTCGAGATTCTCGCACAGCCTGAGCACCTCGGTGAGTTGCCAACGCAGCCAGGGGTCTATATTTTCAAGGATGCCGAAGGTCGTCCACTCTATGTCGGCAAGGCGGTAAATCTCCGCAATCGTGTGCGAAGCTACTTTACTCGCTCTGGCGACAATCGCTTTTCCGTCCAGTTCCTGCGCCGCCACGCCCACAGCATTGAATTCGTCGTCACGGCCAACGAGAAGGAGGCTTTTCTTCTCGAGAACGAGTTCATTAAGCGTTACCGCCCGCGCTACAACATACGTCTCCGCGACGACAAAACCTACGTTTCTCTTCGCATCAGGATGAATCATCCCTTTCCACGATTAGAAATTGTGCGGGTGCGGCGCTATGCAGGGGAACGTCTGGAACGCGGCGATTTGTACTTTGGCCCTTATGTCTCTACGTCGGCAGTTCGAGCGACGCTTCGTTTTCTGCTGAAAATCTTTCCCATTCGTACTTGCCGAGACAGCGTTTTCGCAAACCGTACGCGTCCCTGTTTGCTTTACGAAGTGGGGAAATGCTGTGGTCCGTGCGTCCTGCCCGTAGACCAGGGCTATTACGCGGATTTGGTGGAGAATGTTGCACGGTTCTTGCGGGGAAGGCGCGATGAGGTGCGAGAATTGTTGGAACGCCAAATGCACTTGCTCAGCGAAAGGTTGGAGTTCGAGCGTGCTGCATTGGTGCGCGATTACCTCCGAGCAATGGATGAAACCCTCGAACGTCAGACCGTCGTCTCCCATGCCGTTCAGGATCGCGACGTCGTTGCCATTGTTTCGCAGGAAGGACGCTCCCTCATTCTTCTCATGGAAATGCGAAATGGGGCGGTCGCGCGAACGCTGGACTTCTACGTGAAGAACTACGAACAACCGGATGATGAAGTTATCAGCCAATTTTTCTCGCGGCATTATGAACTCGCCTCCATGATCCCCTCGGAGATCGTGACAAACATAGAACTTTCTGATCGCGAGCTTTTGGAGGACTGGTTGCGCGAGCTGCGTGGAAGTGCGGTGGAAATTCGCACTCCCAAGCGGGGCGCTGCTGCTGCACTCGTGGAATTGGCGGAGCAGAACGCTCGTCTGCGTCTCGAAATGCGGGCACGAGGCGAGAAGACAGAGGAAGAAGCGCTTGCCGATCTTGCCTCTGCGCTAGGGCTGGAGCGTATTCCGCGGGTTATCGAATGCGTGGATATCTCTAACCTCATGGGGACACTCGCTGTGGGGTCCATCGTGCGATTCGAAGACGGTCGGCCAGACAAAGAAGGCTATCGGCGTTACCGCATTCGAACGGTCCAGGGGGCAAACGATTTTGCAATGATGCGTGAGGTACTCCTCCGACGTTTTCGGCCCGATAGTCCGCGAGCTATGCCATGTCCTGACCTCCTGATTGTGGACGGCGGGAAAGGGCAGCTTGCTGTAGCGCGGAAGGTTGTGGAGGAACTTGGGCTTACGTCTCTCATGATTGCAGCCCTCGCAAAGGAGCGCACGCGTGGGGAAATCTCCTTGCGACGCAAAGGAACAGCCCAGGCGGTGCAGGACACCTCTGCCATGGCCAGCGCAAAAGGCAAGCCCGAGCGCCTTTTTGTTCCAAACCGCCGTAATCCCATTGTCCTGCCAGAGGGTTCAGCGGCTCTCTTTCTTGTCCAGCGAATCCGCGACGAAGCCCATCGATTTGCGATCACCTATCACCAAAAGCTCCGTGCAGCTGCGAATCGCAGATCGATCCTCGAGCAAATTCCTGGCATTGGCAGCAAGCGAGCAAAACTCTTGCTTCGGCATTTTGGCTCTTTGACGAGGATAAAAGCGGCCAGCCTGGAGGAACTTGCGAGCGCACCAGGAATGACTCCAGGGCTTGCCGAGGCGTTGACGGAGTTCTTCTGCCGTTTGGAAACATCTTCTGCGCCAGCGGCTCCCGACGCCGCGGGCATGCCGCCAGATTCCTGTGCTGCCAGGCCTCATTCGTCAGTCAAGTCATCAGTTTCAGGCGAAGCCAATTCAGAGCCGTTAGAGCGGCAAACATCCGATTGAACTCCCTGTCGCCGCCAAACACGAAGCGCTGCACATTCGTGTTGGCACGATCGGCCAGTGCGATGTAGGTCAGGCCGACAGGCTTCGCCGCCGTTCCTCCCGATGGTCCTGCAATGCCAGTGATCGCAAGAGCATAGTCGGCGTCGGCTATCTGGCGTGCACCTTCAGCCATGGCGCGCGCTGTCTGCTCACTAACGGCGCCGTGCTTCTCCAGCGTTGTCGGGTGAACGCCGAGCAAGCGCATCTTTGCTTCATTGGCATAGGTCACAAGTCCCTGCACGAAAAACGCGGAGCTGCCTGGAATGTCGGTGAGGAGTTTCGAGACTAATCCGCCTGTGCAAGACTCCGCAACTGCAAGGCGAATATGATGATTTGTTAACATTTTGGCAACGACTGCCGGTAGCGTGTCATCGTCGTAGCCATAAATAAGCTCCTGTGGCACACGACGGCGCGTTTCTTTCTCAAGTTCGTTAAGGCGTAGCGTTGCCTCTTCCAGGCTGCTCGCACGCACCACAATGCGAATGTCAATTCCGTGCGGCTTGGCGAGCATTGTGTAAGCGTAATCCGCGGTAGTCGCAAAAAGGTCGTGGACGTATTGCCCCACTTCGGACTCTGGAGCACCAAATGTGTGAATGACGCGCTTGAGAACATAACGGCGTGCACCAATGCGTTCGCGAAGGAGAGGAAGGGCAAGTTCACGAAACATCGCGTAAAGTTCACGTGGTGGGCCGGGCAGGGCAAGAAGAGCGCAGGATGGGGCATGAACGTGCGCCCTTCCTCTTTCTTCAGCAGGGGGTATGAAGAACCCTGGTGCAGTGCCCCATTCGTTATAGAGGACAATAGCGCCCTCGGGGACAAGCGCTTGCACCAGATTGCTTTCGGGCATTTCGCGCCCTCGTCGCGCGAAACGTTCGCGCATCATCGTCACCGCACGTTCGTCTCGCACGAGTGCCATACCGAAGACTCGAGCAAAAACCTCACGATTGACGTCGTCTGCCGTCGGACCTAGTCCGCCGGAGCAAATGACAAGATCAGCTCGCTGGGCTGCGTAACGAAGAAGCGATTCGATTTCTTCAGCATCGTCAGGCGCAGCGGCACTAAGCCGTACTTCCATGCCCTCCGCACTTAGTTGCTCTGCCAGCCAGCGGGCATTCGTGTCCGCGTAAAGTCCCTGAAGAATCTCCGTACCGGTAGAGATAATCGCAGCCGTTGTTAGTCCCATCGCATGTTTTTCCGTGGCGAGATATCTAACTGCGCTGAGCCGAAGCCTCGGTGATGTTCATTGCGAGTGTACAGATTCGGGCGAGAAAATGCACGATCACGAGATGCTCTCGGCGAAACGCGTTGGGGCGTCCCTGTGTGTCCACGTAGAGCAACCCGATCGTTTGACCTTTCGAAACGAGAGGGAATCCGATGATGCTAGTGATGTTCTCGCGCTGCACGGTATCCGTCTGCTGAAAGCGCGGATCGTTTTTTGCATCATTACAGAGGACAGCGCGTTGCTCACGCAGCACAGCGCGCAGCACCACACGTGTCACGCTCACATCGCGGTCGCGAGGAAAAATCGCACCCAGTCGCAACGCGTCCCCTTGGCCGTCCCGTAGCACAAGCACACCACGATCGGCATGGGTAGCTGAGACAGCTGCATTGAGCACACGTTGGAGCAAGTCGTTTTCCTCGCCGTTCTCGCGCGGGTGACTTGTGAGGCTTCGCAAAGCCCTCACGAGTTCCGTCGCAAAGACTCCGGAAGGTGGAAGGGCATCTGTTTGGCTTAGTTCTTCTACTTCAGCCAATTCGTAGAAAACTTGTGTCAATGTCTGTGGCACAAAATGAATGGAAGTCTCAAACCGCTCGTCTGTGTCGTCTTCGCGTCGCATCACAGGGACCGAAACGTGCGACGGCTTCTTCGCTTCTTTCTCACCACCTTTTTCCTCAGGGGAAGGCTCGATGGAGTGTTGCTTGAGAAAAGCGGCGAGATCGAAACCGGCGGGCGGATCGAACACAAGGATGTAGTTGCCAATCTGAATTTCGTCGCCTGGGACAACCAAGCTCGAGGTCACGCGCTGACCATTCAAAAAGACGCCATTTTTGCTGTCGAGATCGCGAATGAGATAGTCCTCGTCGCGTTTGTAAAGGATCGCATGCACCCGCGAGACTTCTTCCCCCTCGAGCCGAAGCAAGTTCGTGTAGGCTCGCCCGATGGTCATTTCCTGCCCCAGCTCCGCTTCCCGAACCCCTCCACTGGAAATCACGAGGAGTTTTCGCATTTTGCGTCCTGTTTTCACCATCGCACCAAGCAATTTTTACCGTTTTCCACCAAGCCAGTTCAATTGCAAATCTTGTCATTCCCTTGTGAGCACTGTCTCCTATTATGCAACACTTTCGTTTGAGTCACGCGTTGAAGAACTCCTCACCTTGCGCCGCTTTTGTTTGACCTTGTTACAAATAAGTGGCCACGCATTCTGGGAAGGAAGGAGAGAACTTATGACCTCCCAACATATTCGCCCGCGAGTCATCTGCATCGGCATCACCCTGATTGCCACAGTTTTTGCACAAGGCGCTCCGTTTTCTGAAGCACCACATGAAGGCGAACGAACGGAGTTGCGTGCGGTATGGGCTTCCACGCTGTCGCCGTGCATGAACTCGCCGCAAGAAATCACGGATCTTGTTTCTGCGGTCCGGCGCGCCCACCTCAATTGCGTCATTGCTCAGGTTCGCCATCGCGGAATGACCTATTATCGGTCTTCGATCGAGCCCCCCGCGGCTGCCTGGGCTTCGGCAAAATCCTTTGATCCCCTGGAAACGCTTCTGACTCAGGCCCACGAAACAACCTCCGGGGCCCAACGTCTCGATGTGTATGCGTGGTTCAATGTCTTCAACTTTGGCAATGTTGAGGCAACCTCTCTCTCCCTGGAACAAAAAGAAAAAATTCGTGGGTGGATGAGCTACACGACTTCTGGAACCCGCACGACGTTTCTCGATCCCGCGATTCCTGATGTGCAAGAGTACCTGCTGGCACTCATTCGCGAGTGCGTAAAGAAGTATCCGGTGGACGGGGTGAATCTCGATTTCATTCGGTATCCCGAGGAAGAGGCTGGCTACCACCCCCTTGCGATACAGCGCTTCCAGAAGCTTTACGGTCGCACTGATCTGCCGACTCCGGCTGACCCTCAGTGGAACGAGTTCCGGCGCGAGCAAATTTCTGCTTTTGTCCGCCGGTGTGCAGCCGAAGTCTGGGAAACGCGTCCCCAAGCCATTGTGAGTGTGTGTGCTGTGGGTTTCGGCGGGGTTCCCGCCGACGGCGACTTCAAAAAATCAAGCCCCTATCGTCAGGTTCACCAGGATTGGGCCGGGTGGATGCAAGAAGGCGCCGTTGATATCGTGACGCGCATGGGATATAAACGCGAACACATTCCTGCCCATGCTAAGCAGTTCCGGGATTGGGCAGACTTTTCGCTGCGTCTGTCGAAGGAATGCCCAGGAAATCTTGTCACTATCGGCATCGGCGGGTATTTCAACGAGCCAGATCATGTCATCGCGCAGTATCGTGAAGCCCAGCGCCGTGGTCTCGGGACAAGTCTGTTTAGTTACTGGCGACCAGACAAAACATCTGATGCAACGAAACACTATGGTGCAGCGAGTGGTTTGTGGGATAGGCTCGCAAAGGAGGTTTATCCTGAGTTAGCAGCTGCGCCACGCCCGGTGTGGCGAAAGCAACGTGCCACCCTCGTGGTCCACTGTCTTGACTCGAAGAAGAAAGTTCCTGCGGACGGGGCAGAGATCGAACTCCGCGGAACGATAACAAGAAAACTGCGTGCGGATGGAAATGGGATAGCCGTGTTTACCGCGGTGCCCACAGGGCGCTACAAGCTCGTCATCGCTGGTCATGATGAACGGTCGGTGGATGCTCTTCTCACCCCAGGAACCAAGTACGAGACCGTGCAGGTTCCAGCAGCGTCTTCTCAGTGAACTCCAGCCGGCACGCTTAACTCTCCTGGAGTTCGTTTCGTGCGTGCTCCCGTTTCAAAGCGACGTTCTGAGAGAACACTCCGCCCGGACGATGGCGCGGTCGTGCTGGAGTCAGAATCCAGCAATGAATTGAGCACATGCGCGAGCCGAAAACCTGCCGCCGCCAGGCGCTCTTCAATAAGGCTCTCACTTTTCGTCAGGTACTCTTCGTCCAGTTGCGAGAGTTTGGCCCCCGGCGCGGGCGGTGGAAGCCGATAAACGTGGTTTCGTGCAATTGCGAAAGATTCATGCGCCCAGTCCTCAGCGGTCCCAGACGTTATGCTGGCTCTCTTTGAAGCAAATTTGTTGTGCAGCAAAGCGGCTACTTCCGGCAGAGACTTTCCCTGGTAGCGGCGCGCAAGCATTCTATCCACAATGAACCCGTCCCAGACGCGGTGGAGGCGATTCTCTTGGCCATCAACGAGTATATGAGTTTTGTTTCCGCCAGCATCGTCGTTGTCGGCGCAGTGGAGCGGTTGATGAAGGTCGGCGATGAAATGCACGAGGTACTTCAGGGCACGCTGCCGTGTTTCTGTGCTCTGTGCCGACTGTAACGCCACGGAGTTCGAGGAAATGGCATCAAGGATTGTCGGATCCTTTGCGTGCTGCGCTTCTACTTTGCCCGTTCTTACATTGTAATCAATGTAATGCCATGTCGAAGTGGATCGATCGCGTGTCCGTTCCTCATCAGCCCAGGTGCTTACCTCAGCCAACGATTCTGTGGTAAGCAGGTCGCGGATGACACTACGGGTTTTCGTTGTGAGTTCGTGTTCGCAAACCATGGCAACAAGTTGGTGTCCCGTGGCCGCAAAAGAAAAAGCAAACGTCGGCAAGCTAAAGCACAAAGCACAAAAAAGCGGAATGCCTGCTGAGGAGGTGGGTTTTGTTTTCATAACTGATAAAAACACCAGAATTGCAGAAAACAATTCAAACGCTTTCAGCTTGAGGGATCACATAAGCCACGTAGGCTTCAACGAGAACCGGCGGAAAAGTGTTTCCGAGTGTTCTCAACCGGCTGTCTTCTGAAAGCTGGTCCAAGGAAATGGTGCTCATCCGACGTTGAGAGCGACAAATCACTTCGCGATAAGAAGAAGGATCCCACACATGAGATTATATCCCGCACGAGTCCTGTTCCGGTTTCAGGAGCGCCACTGGCTCTCGGTGTTCGGGCTAATCTTCGTTACGTTGTTAGCACTTAGCTGGAGAAGGTTTGGCGATCTTTTTCTAGACTATGGTCAGACCCTTTATGGCCCTTTTCAGGTGGCAAAAGGACTCCATGTCAGCCGCGATTTCGATTGGCTGTACGGCCCTTTTTCACTTTATTTCAATGGTGCGCTTCTTGCACTTTTCGGCAGCACCAACACCACGCTGTTAGTGGCGAATCTTCTTCTCCTCATCGCAGCTTCATTGGTAATTTATTGCCTATTTTCCCGATGGTACGGCGTGCTCATCGCCTCAGTCATCATCGTCGTTTTCTGGTTTGTCTTCGCTTTTTCACATTCCACAAAAGTCGGCATTTATAATTATTTTACGCCTTATAACTCCGAAACGCTCCACTGTCTTTACCTGGGCATCTTACTCGTCGCTTTGGCAGAGAGCTGGGTTTTCCGGCCGTGCTCCTTGACAACGGTCGGATTGGCACTTTTGGCGGCTTTGGCGTTTCTGACAAAAGTGGAAATGGCTGTTGGGGTTCTTGCCGTCTGGTTCGGAGCTTATCTGGCAGCTGGCTTTCAGTGGGAGGACAAGCAACGTTGGCGCAGAGCCGTATTCCTGGGGGGAGGGACTTTCCTGATTTTCCTGGGTGTTGTCTTTGTCGCTGCTAGCTTCATCATGCCGCCCTCGAAGGCTCTCAAGCTTGTTCTTGGGGCTTGGTGGATGAGTTTCACGCCGGCTGCTCGTGTGCGCTGGAATATCGAAACCATGGGCTTCGACCACCCATTAGAAAACACGGGCCGTCTTTTACTCAGCACTCTCGCGATCCTTTCTTTCGCTTTTGTGATTGCTGTGGTCGGGCGGAGCTGGAAGCGGCTCCATCTCTCAAAAACCGCTGAGATTGTTGCCTTATCCGTTGTCGCTTTCGTATGCGTGAAATGTTTCAGCAGTTTCGACGTCTGGCGGTTTCTGGTCCGCTCGTTGCCCCTCTGGTGCGTCACCTTAGTTGTGGCAAAATCATTTTCTGTGTTGCGGCGGCACAAACCTTTGCGTCCCGCGGATTTAGGCATCTGGTTGTGGAGCCTGTGGAGTGTTGGAACAATTCTACGCATGGTCTTGAATGCGCGTGTCGAACAGTATGGTTTCACCCAGGCTATGCCCGCAACTCTGCTTTGTGCCGCGTCCCTCCTTGGCGAGATTCCACGCCTGGCTGACCGTGTGCAAATCGATCGCCGTCTTACGATCGTCGTAGTGATGGCGCTTCTTTTTTCGTTCACCTTTGTTCATGCAAAACGCTCTTGGGGCTATCTAGCTCAGAAGAACGAGCGATGGTGTACTCCGACAGTGGACGTTTTTACCTTTGGGCGAGAACAAGACCCGCGAGTGCCGATCCTGCACGCAGCCTTTGAGTACGCACAAAAGGCATTGAAACCCGAAGATAAGTTGCTTGCGCTGCCCGAGGGAGCGTTTTTCGCTTTTTCACTGGGACGCCTGATGGCCACACGCTATCCGCAACTCACGCCGACCGAGGTCGCTGGTTTTGGAGAATCCCAAATCGTCTCTGATTACGTGGAGAAGAAGCCAGACGTCATCGTCATCATTCACAAACATACTCGCCCTTGGCTATTCGGAAAATCTCCAGAATACGGACAAGAGATCATGCAGTGGATCCACTCAAACTACAAACGAGAAGCATTGTTTGGCGACGAACCACATGCTTCAGAACAGACTTTTGGAATTGAATTCTTACGTGCTCGCTAACAGATAAGTGCTGTTTTTATCGTGGATAAAACTGATCTCCGACATCTCAAGTTACAGCGTCGCGTGCCAACACGCCAAGACCTCCATGGTGCTTTGAGGTATCTTGCTGCGCATGGAATTAGCGCATGGGTTCATGGTGGTTGGGCGGTCGAAGCTCTTGTTGGTAAGAACCTGAGCCATCAAGACATCGACCTTTTTGTTCCAGCGGACCAGCGCGCCCAACTTCAGACTCTGTTAGGGGAACAGATAGTTCTTTGGCGCGAAAAGTTTCTTGTTTGGAACTATGATTCCGTTCAGATCGATATTATCCTTCTTTCCCCATACAAGACTCGCGAGGCCATTGCGTTTCATCGGGACATCTTCTGGGTTTTTCCTCATCCCCGATTCTCCTCCACAGCGGCGCCTCTCGACGGTGCTTCGATTCCCATCGTAACCCCAGCGTTCATTTTAGCCGAACAAGAACATTCCGTGAGGAAAAAAAAGAAGAGTATTCCAAAGATGCTCGAGCGTGCCGCAATGCTGCGCGAGGTTCTGCCGCCATCTGAGATCGAAGCAAGCCGCAAAATGTGGCCTCATGTCAATTCCCCGCTGAATCGTCTTTTGCTTCGCTTGGGCCTCATCTAAGTTTAAAGGGCGGTTGCCCAGTCTTAAGAAATGAAACACATTTCAAGTTGAGTTTGCTTCCCTGTTTGGTGTTGTCGTTCGTTCGGCTTGTCGTTGCCACGGGGAAAAAGTTTTTCCCAAACAATGTGGCCAGCCACCAAAACCAACATTCAGCAAGGAGAAGGGTGTGAGTGAGACTGTAGCACAGAAGCCTCGACGTGTTGAGTCCATAGATGCATTTCGCGGTTTTACCATTCTGGCGATGATCTTTGTCATTCAGGTGGCGGGCTACAAGAATCTCCCGCTCACGTTTCCTCACTTCGGCAGTGCGCCGGTTTCCACCTTTAAGCATGCAAGCGAAGACGGAGAGCCAGAGGAGTGGGCTTTCTGGGAGGGACGTGAGCCTTCAAAGGAGTACATTTTGGGGCGCGTCCTGGAGGTTCGCGACGGACTCTACACTGTGGAGGTCGTGGGGGACGACGATGAGACAACTCGCACATACTCCGGCGTGAAAATTCGCCACGCTAAGCCTCTCAAAGTTGGGGATAAGGTGATTGCCCATTATCCTGGCGCAAAAGCAGCTGGCACCGTAAAACCTCGTGCTGAAATTACTCCACGCTTCCAGGGTGTCGGCAATGGTTGCACCTTCACCGATCTGGTGGCGCCGTTCTTTGTTTTCATCGTGGGGATGTGCATTCCTCTTAGCCGTCAGCGCCGTGGTGGCGAGTGGTGGCGTCATGTTGGCATGCGAACACTCGGGCTCATCGTTGCTGGCATCATCTACATTTCACTCATTTTGAAGCTTTCGTACTGGTGGGGAATCCTGCAGGCGATCGGGATTTCGTACTTCATGGGAGCAGCCGCCATGTTTTTGCCTCCTCTTGGCCGCTGGCTTGTCGTCGCAGGCATCGCGCTTGCGCATGGCTGGCTTACGATCCACGTCCCCTGGTGGGTTGAGCTTGGCGACAAGGCGCGACCTTTCCTCACGATTGCGCGGCTTGACGGTGATCCACTGCGTCCGCTCACAGTCCACTGCACACCATGGGCAAGTGTCTCGTATGGTATGATCACGATCATCGGAACTTTGCTTGGCGATGCCATTGTGTCTCGTGATCGCAGCACAATCGTGCGGCGCAGTCTTGTTGTGGGAATCGTCTTTACGGCAGTGGGATATTTGCTCCACCGCCTTGGTTTCCCCATGAACAAGGACTACGTGACGTCATCCTACTCGCTTTTCACTGCGGGGATAGGGGCTTTGAGCTTTTTGCTCTTCTATTATCCCATCGATGTCTGGGGGTGGCGCCGTTGGGCTATCCCGCTCAATGTGTTTGGAGCCAACGCACTGCTTGCGTACTTTATGCAGCCAATCGTCCGCATTTTCATGCAAGCGCTCGGCCTTTATCCGTTCTTCGTTGGCAAGATTGGATGGAATGGAATGCTTTGGGGTGCGCTTTGGACATTCATTCTATGGCTCGTAGTGCGGTATTGCAATAAGCGGGGGTTTTATTGGAAGCTTTAGCCGATTTGGGACAAATTAAGCCTACATACAAGATCACAGCAGGATAATTGAAGGGAGCTTTACGCAATGCCCCAGCAGGCAGGCCAGACCAGTGACCAGCCAAATCTCGAAGTCTTGCAGTTGCTCTATCAATCCATGAGCGATGGGGTGGCGGTGTTCGATCGAGAGGGGCGTATCATTTTTTGCAATCCAGCCATGGGGCTATTGGTTGGAGCAAAGTGTGAGGAACTCGTTGGGTTGACGGCTTCTGAAGCTTGGGGGGGCGAGCGTATTGAATTGCCCGATGAGACTGCCAGCACGGGTGGGCAATTTATTCTGAAGTGCAGGGATGGCAGTCAGCGAATCGTGACGGCAAAAAGCTTTTTTTTGCGCACAGATCCTCCCCTTCAGGTGGCCATTTACCGCGATATTACTCGTTGGCGCACCACGGAAAACATGCTGCGCGCGCTGCTTGGTACATCTTTGCAGCGGGGCCGCGAGGTGTTTTTCAACGAGCTTGTTGCCCAATTAGCGCGCATCCTCAATGTGCCGTACGCCTTTTTGGGGACCATTGACGAAGAAGACTCCAACCTCCTTCACGTCGAAGCGTGCTGGACGCACTCGCGCTTGGGTAGCCCATTCGCGTGTCGTCTGGAAGGCGGGCCATGCGAAAACCTGAACCCGGGACGTATCTGCTATTATAGTAGCCGGGCTTGGCAGCTTTTTCCCAATGACACATTTCTTCAAAGCCACCGCATTGAGACGTTCTTGGGGGCTCCGCTAGTCGATATCGGCGGACGGGTGCGCGGCGTCATCGCTGCAATGGATACCCGACCTCTTAAGGCTGTGTATGATGCCCGAACCTTGATCTCCACCTTTGCAACTTACGCAGCACTCGGTCTGGCGCAATTCGAAGCCACCCGTGAACTTCAAGAAACCCAAGAACGCTATGGCGCACTTGTCGAGCAGGCCCGCGAGGGGTTCTACCTCCGTGACCTAGTGCCAGTGCGGATCCTGTTTGCCAATCGCACGCTCCAAAAGATGTTAGGCTATACGGAGGAAGAACTGAAACAGCTTCATCCCCTCGAAGCTGTAGCTCCAGAAATCCGTGAACGCATGGGACGTCTTGTCGCGAAAATGGTTGAAACACGACGTCCGCATGTTCTCCGTTTTATCGCGCTCCGTAAGGATGGCTCGCGCTTTGTTGCCGAGTTGCTTCCTTCCTTTGTGACCTACCATGGTCGTCCGTGCCTGCAGGCCACAGTGCGCGACGTGACGGAAAAAGTTCGTGCCGAGCAGGAGCGACGGCTACTCGCTCGTTTGGCCCTGCGACTCGCCGGCGATGACACCATTGAACGCATCTCGCGCACAGTGCAAGAAATCACCTCTGAGCTTTTTGAGTGGGATGCATATTGCTTTGTTGTCCGGCAGTCTGAAGACCTCCGCCGGGTCATCGAGTTTGTGGACACCATCGACGGGAGCCGACAAGTTTTCCCGGGGGCAGTTTTTTCTTCAGTTACAATAAGTGGCCCCATGCAACGCGCTCTTGCTGGCCAAGCTGTGTTGCTCGATGTTGCTCAGCAGGGACCGGACCGATCATTGAGCCCCTTCGGCGATGTTGAGCGTCGGTCGCAGAGCTTGCTGTACGTTCCTATCCGGCTTCCCGACGGTGTGATCGGGGTGATTTCTATCCAATCGTACAAAGCGCGGCGCTATACGAACGATGATCTGGCAATCCTGCAGCGTGTGGCGGACGTTGTTGCACCTGCCTTGCAGCGCGCGCGAGTCGAGCATCGCGTTCGAGAAAGCGAGGAACGTTATCGCAGACTTGTCGAGCAGGCACCCGTTGCGATTCTCGTCCTGCAAAACGGACTCATCAAGTATGCTAACCCGACAGCGGTCCAACTGCTAGGTGCGCCAAACGCCGATGATCTTCATGAGGTTCGCTTTCTCGATTTTGTCACTGAACCGCTGAAACCCTTGGTAGAGCAACGTCTTGCGCAAGCCATGGAGCAAGTGAAAGCTCTGCCATCAGTCGAGTTCGAGATTTATCGGTTCGATGGGAAAGTTCTGATCGTCGAATCGCGCGAAATCCCCACGACCTTTAGAGGATCCGAAGCACTCCAGGTCGTCCTCCAGGATGTGACCCAGCAGAAGGAAGCGCTGTGGCGCATTCAGCGGTCCGAGCAACAATTGAAACTCCTTTTCGAGCAAACGCCTCTTGGTGTAATTAGGTGGGACAAAGATTTCTGCGTCGAAGAATGGAACCCAGCCGCGGAGCGCATTTTTGGTTACTCGCGCAATGAGGCAATCGGCCGACATGCTTTTGACCTCATTGTGCCTCCCACCGTGCAAGAGCATGTGCAACAGATTTGGAATAATCTGCTTGCTCGGCGCGGTGGCACTACGGGGAAAAACCTGAATGTCACTAAAGACGGACGGACCATTGTCTGCCGCTGGTACAACTCGCCTTTGGTTCGGCCTGATGGCACAGTGATCGGAGTAGCCTCCCTCGTCGAAGATGTGACCGAACATGAGAAAATGGCAGATGCACTGCGCGAAAGCGAAGAACGTTTTTCTCTCGCCGTTCTCGGCTCGAACGATGCAATCTGGGACTGGGACATCCGCGCTGAGAGACTCTATCTTTCTCCGCGGTGGAATGAATTGCTTGGTCTCGACCCCTCCGTGCGGTTTTCCACATTAGACGAGTGGCTGAGCTGCATTGAGCCGGAAGACCAAGAAGCCTTCCGTGAAGCTTTGGCTCAACACCTGAGTGAAAAAGAGGATCATCTCACTGCTGAATTCCGCGTCCGCCGGAGTGATGGAGAGCAATTGTGGATCCTTTGCCGAGGGCTTGCCATTCGTGACTCAAGCGGTTCCCCTGTTCGCATGGCCGGGTCCCTCTCTGATCTCACCGCTCGCAAGAAGGCAGAAGAGCAAATGCTTTATGACGCTCTTCATGACGGTCTCACCAAGCTTGCGAACCGCTCGGTCATGCTCGAGCACATTGAGCATTCCTTAGGAATCATGAAACGCGATATGAACTTTTCCTTTGCTGTGTTGCTTCTGGACATCGACCGATTTAAACTCATCAACGACAGTCACGGCCATCGGGTGGGAGACGAGCTTCTGCAGGCCATCGCACGAGCTCTCGAAAAAAGCTTACGTCCTGGAGACCTGGTGGCACGGCTGGGCGGCGACGAGTTCCTGGTTCTATTTGAAGATGTCCACACAGACGACCAGACCCAACAGTTGGCCGAAGAATTCCTTAACATCTTTGAACAGCCCTTCCGCCTGAGCGTTGGCGATTTTTATGTTACGGCGAGTGGCGGACTTGTTTTTTCTGATTCCAGCTACACCAGTGCTGAAGAGATGCTCCGCGATGCGGACACAGCAATGTTCCGCGCGAAAACCCTTGGCGGTAATCGTGTGGAAGTTTTTACTCCGGAACTGCGGCTGCGGGCACAGAGCCGTCTCCAGCTAGAGAGCGATCTGAGGCGTGCTATCGAGCGCCAGCAATTCGACATTCTCTACCAGCCAATCATCCGTTTGACTGACGGCACGGTGTGGGGATTCGAAGCCATTGTTCGTTGGCGACATCCTCAGCGGGGAATGCTTCTCCCGCTCGAATTTCTTGCTGTTGCAGAGGAAACCGGCCTTATTGTGGAGGTGGGTGAGTACGTCCTGCGTCAGGCATGTAACCAACTTGCTGAGTGGCAGAAGTCCGATCCCACAGTCGATTTTGCCATTTCCATCAATGTCTCCGCCCGGCAGCTTCAGGAGGCCGCGATCTACGAGCAACTCAAGGCAATTCCCCAGGAGCTTGGGATCTCGTTTCAGCAGCTTGTTGTTGAACTGACCGAAAGCATTTTCCTAGGCGAACATGATTTAGTGGTTGACGCCTTCAACTCGCTCCGAGCGGAGGGTTTGAGGCTGGCAGTCGACGATTTTGGGAGCGGCTATTCCTCATTTGGATATTTGCAGCGCCTCCCCGTTGATCTCATCAAAATCGATCGCATGTTTATCTCTGCTATAGGAACCCCACGGGAACGGCCGCAAATTTTGCAGACCATTGTGGAGCTTGGACGAAACCTCGGCGCTGAGATTGTTGCTGAGGGTGTCGAAAACGAAATGCAAGAGGCGCATCTTAGGGAGCTCGGTGTGCCTTATGTGCAAGGATTTTTTTACGGCCCACCACTTCCGCCTGCCTCCGCGTGGGAGTTCGCTCAGGATCGGAGGCGCTAAGCATTCTCTCCTGCGGCTTGAAAAGACGACTGTTCACTTCCGTCCGAAATAGCGCTAGGGGGCATCGTTGAGTGACCAATCCAAGGGGACAAACACGATTTCGGGGCGTTTGGCACGAATGTATTCCTTTTTCTCAGCGGGAAATCTCCGCAATAACGTGTCTATAAGCGGACGTTCCGATGGGGGATACTTCTCGACGCCGGTTAAGTACGCGCGCACAGGATCGGCCAGACTCTGAATCTTGTCCTGAAGGTACTCGCTGACCTGCAGTTGGTTTGTTGCTTCGTCAATTCGCACATGGCGCGTGTCACTGCAGTAACCCCCACAGGCGGATTCCAGCTCCTGCGAGATGTTGGTAGGCGTAAGCGCATAAGGGCGCAAATTTGGTCCGCCCTTGGCTGCTGGGCACGTGAGGAACCAAACACGCCCATCTCCCAGCCCGGCGAGAAGCTTCTCGATGTCCTCAAGCGTATAGGTTTGACCTGCCACCGTGTGTGGTATTTCCCAAGCACCCCGGATCGAACGAATGCTAGGATACGGATAAGTGGCCGATGGCGCAATGGGATAGTGCCGGATGACGGTGTCAATGACCAGTGCGTTATACGTGTTGATCCAAAACGCTATGCGGTCTTCAAGCGACGCCGTGCGCAGATACACCCGATCCACCTGCGCCAGCGACGCTGTGTAGGAACTCCAACGTTCGTCGCGTTTAAGCGCACCATAACGCACACGGCTGCTCACAAACTCTTTCCCGTCTTTGTAAACGCTTTCGGTCACGACATACGTGCGGAGAAATTCCGTGAGAATCTTGTGATAGCGTTCGAGGTGTGTGGGCGCAGCCCACCCGCAACTGCACCCCATCCACAAAAATCCCGCGAGCAGCGTGGCCGCTCGCGGCGCGCATAGACCTTTTTGTAACATGAACAGTAATCCCTCAGTCCTCTGGTGGGCGGTGCACCTCGCGGTAGGCTAATCGCACAGCCTCCACGATCTTGTTATAACCCGTACACCGACAAATGTTGCCTTCCAGCGCCGAAATCACGTCGTCTTCGCTGGCGTCCGGCATAGAATCAATGAAGTATTTTGCCGCGAGAATCAGTCCCGGCGTGCAATACCCGCATTGTGCCGCCCCAGTTTCGATGAATTTCTCCTGCACGACGTCAAGCGTTCCGTCTTTAGCCAGCCCTTCGATTGTGGTAACTTCGCGGCCTTGCACTTGGCCGGCCATGACCAGACACGAGTTCACCGCCTTCCCATCGAGAAGCACGGTGCAGCTCCCACATTCCCCTTCCAAGCATGCCCCTTTTGTGCCCATGAGCCCGATCTCCATACGCAGGACCTCAAGCAGAGGCTTTTCTGGTTCAACCTCCACAACGCAAGGCTTGCCGTTGAGGGTGAAGGTAAGCTCCATCTTTTGGGATTCGATTTTCGTTGTGCTCATGGTGCACCTCTCTTGATGCAAAATTACACTCGCCAGTATGGGCTAATCTATACGACACATGATATAACGCAAGCTTGGAATTCAACAATCGTTTGTGGCGCCGGTATTTTGGCTTGCTCAATAAGGCTGGGCAGACGTATGCCTTGGAATGCTTGCTAGCTCCGAGTCGAGAAAGGTTACTCAACATGCGATGGGCGCGATGCGTCAGGTTTGCAATCTTTGTCGTAGCTCTTGGCCTTTTGGGGGTGGGCGCTCATGCGATCCCCTCATCTACTAAATTTCAACAGCGAGCAGCTGCTTTTGGAATGGGTGCAGTAGGCGGTGGGGCGTCTCCACTGCGCACCGTCCTCCAGCCAAAAGGGACTAACATCTCAGATCATCCGTTGTTCGAATCGCTTTACGTGGGTGAGCCTGACCGGATTATTGCGACTACCAAATGGGGGAAAGTCACCGCTCGTGATCTTTATCTTTTTCTCGTCATGACCCGAGGACCTCAGCCTGCCTTCATATTGGAGAAATATGACAAGGAGAAATCTCCTGAGGAGCGCGAGAAACTCGCGAAAGAAATCCGCAAAGCAATCGAGAATTACGTGTTTGTTAATCAGATCGTTCCCCATCTTATCAAAGATAGCGATTGGAACGAAGTGGACGAAACGCGTGCACGTATCGCTGGGCTAGAAGCATACCGGTTTGTCTATATTGCGCATGTCGTAAGATCGAAAATTCGTATAACTGACGCCGATCGTGTGAAGTACCTCCAAGAACACCGCAGCGAGCTTGCAGCACCCGAGCGCTGGCGAATCCGGTACATTTTTATGCGGTCTGAAGAAACAGATCCCCTCGACAGTCAGGATGCTGTGCAGAAGCGCCTGGAAGATCTTCGCCAGGAGATTCTTCGCGGGAAAATCGACTTTGCCGAAGCCGCGCGACGTTACTCAGAAGCCCCTAGTGCCCAAAAGGGCGGTGAAGTTCCTCCCTTTAGGCGTGGCGAGGTGTTCTTCTATCTCGAGGATGCTGTCTCTCAAATGCAACCCGGCGAGGTAAGTGAGGTCATTCGTGGTCCGCATGGCTTCTATCTTGCTCAGCTTATTGAAACACTTCCCCCTGAGGAACTCACGCTCGACAATCCCCAGCAGGCAGCCAAGGTCGAGGAAGGTCTAACTCGACAGGTCATGCGCGCGCAGTACCTGTGGGATCTGAAGGTGCTCTTAGAGGAGAAGCGTCGGCCAGTGCTGGACTTGAAGCCTTGGGATGAGAAATCCCCTGAAAGCGTTGTTGGATCAGTCAGTGGGTTTCGCATCACAAAGGGCCAACTGCTTAACGTGTTCCCTTCCCTCGTGAGCGAAGATCTCGTATCTCGCGAGGAGGCCATCGAGTACACACTCCGACGTATCCTCGAAGGCGAAGCGATTGCGCAAGCCGTGGAAGAAGCTGGTGCGCAAGACAGCGCCTTTCTTTCCCCTATGCTGGAAATGGCCAGGAATTTGGCGCGACTTGAGAAGTTGAAAGAAACCCTTTCCTGTCAGTTGAAACCGACAAGAGAAATCGTTCGTCGGTTCTGGCGCTCCCACCCGGAGCTTTTTACGCCCATGCCCTTGAAGAGAATTGTGGAGGTAACGCTCACCCCACTCAACACCTCGGCGCTGCCTGAACAGACCATTGCGGAGCTCGAACGAGCGCTTGCCGAGGGGGGCGGGGAATCCCCGTCTCCTCTTATTCCCCGTGAGCCCGAAGCCTTTATCCCTGAGATAGGAGAACTAGGTTCCACGCAGACGAGTGAGCAGACAGAGCTCTCCTCAGGGGAGGCCAAGCAACAGCAATCCGCCCCTGTCTCTGCTGCGACAACCACGACACTGGCCGCGGACACCCTTTCGAGTGGACCACTAGCAAAGGATGAAGTGACGACCACGTCCGGCGGAGGGGCTGGTCCCGACTCGCCTGCGAAAGGAGGAACTCGTAACGCATCGAATCAAACGCGAGAAGCGTCTCCGCAGCCAGCGAATGCGGATTCCAAAACCGGAACCTGGGTAGGCCCCTTGGGCTTCTCTACGTCCGAGGCATTTGCTCCTTCGGAGACGCCCCAGCCCACAGTTTCGCTTTCTCGCACAACGCCAACGCCGCCGATTCATAACCGACGAATCACCCCGACTCGCCTTCGAGAAATCGTAAAGAATTACCGAAGTGCTGATTGGCAGATCGCCTATCGTGATTTAGGCTTTATCTACGTGGAAGATCGTCCAGAGCTTCCTGCTGAGCTTGAAAAGCTGTCGGCGGGCACATACACAGCACCGGTGTTCGAAAGTGGACGTGCTGTGACCTATCTCGTTGAGGAAGAGCGACACGCCCCCAAACCCTCGTTTAGCGAAATAGAGTCCTATGTTTACCGTGCCTGGCGGGAAGTCGAGTTAGACCGGAAATTGAAAGAGATTCAGCGACGCGAGCTGCAGAAATCCGCTCTCGAATTCAAATTTTAGTAGCGCGTTTTAGACGACGGGAGACGCGGTGATGCTGAAGTTGCCGTGGAGGCTCTGTCGCGATGTAGTCAATACCCGCTCGCTGGTCGCATGACACACAAAAATGAATGCAGCACCACGCCATCAGCGCGGTGCTGCATTCGGAGAACCTGTCAATACTCTTTTGCCCTGTTACAGCGGCATGGTTGTCATCTCAGCACCCGGCCCTCCTGGTGCAGCCGGCGTCGAGAAATAAGGTTTCAGCTTTGGCCAAGCATAAAGTCCGACTAGCACAATGGCCAGAACGATGAGAACGATTCCAACAACATTTTTGTTCATTTTACCATAACCCCGTACAACGATATTTTCCTAACCTTCTAACTCATTGCATTACCAACAAAGTGTTGTGCTATTTCGAAGAAAAGCAAGCACAAAAGTGGCTTTGTAAAAAAGCCCATTAAACCTCAAGGCTTTGCGAATCCTGGTGGAGGGCAGCTAACTCTCTATTCTGAATCTCTCGTTGACATGGGTTCACACTTCCAAGAACACTTGCCCCCGATCATGATTACGGGTCATCATTGAGGTTTTGAGAGGAATTCCTGATCCATGAGCGTTCTGGTTGATCGCGATACACGTTTAATCATTCAAGGCATCACAGGTAACGAAGGTCGCTTCCATGGCCAACAAATGATTGCCTATGGAACTCGCGTTGTGGCTGGGGTAGTCCCTGGCCGCGGCGGCGAGACCGTGCTCGACGTGCCCGTCTACAATACCATGAAGGAAGCCGTCGCCGCGACAGATGCCAATGCCAGCATCATTTACGTCCCAGCACCTTTTGCAGCCGATGCTGCCATCGAAGCAATTTCTAGCGGCGTGAAACTCGTCGTGATGATCACCGAAGGCATTCCCGTGCGCGACATGATTCCCGTTTACTGGTATGCCAAGGAGCAAGGGGTTCGTGTTGTTGGCCCGAATTGCCCTGGAGTCATTTCTCCCGGCAAGGCAAAAGTGGGGATCATGCCCGGCCACATCCACAAGGAAGGGCGAATTGGCGTTGTGTCGCGTAGTGGCACGTTGACTTATGAAATCGTCAAAGAACTTACTCTCCACGGTCTGGGGCAATCCACCTGTATCGGCATTGGGGGAGATCCCATCATAGGCACTACCTTTGTCGATGCCCTCGAACTCTTTGACAATGATCCCGAAACCGATGCAGTGGTTATGATTGGAGAAATTGGGGGAACGGATGAGGAGCAAGCAGCCGAGCTTATCAAGACCCGTATGACAAAGCCGGTTGTGGGTTTCATCGCTGGTCTTACCGCACCTCCAGGCAAACGCATGGGACATGCGGGTGCGATCATCTCGGGAGGCAAAGGCACCGCAAAAGAGAAAATTGCAGCACTCTCAGCCGCAGGGGTACCTGTGGCAGAGCGCCCAGACCAAATTGGCCCACTCGTCAAAGAGCGGCTAGCTGCTACAAAGCCCGCGTGATGGCCTGATTGGCCACGAGCGGATGCTCGAGATCCACCGTGCCGCGCAACGTTGGTACTTTCTCGCCTTCGACGAGGAGCTGCACACCGTCCACAGTTTCTATGTTGAAGAGCAAACTGTTTACGAGCGAGTAAACAGCCAACAGCTCTTGGTCGCTGTCCGCCGAAAGATTGTTCACGAACTCTTTCGACAGGTTGACAACGAGCAACCCGTCCGCAACAAAGACCGAGCGCAGTTTTGTTCCGGAGGGGATTGTCGAGCGCAGCCCGAGTGAGGAGCGTCCCTCGAGAAGCAATGTCACGATGTTACGCGCTCTGTCGGTTGGCGTAACGACATTCGGATCAAGTTCTGCTACGACGCCCGAGAGTGTTTTCCCGTCCCTGGTATAATAAAGCATCACCTGGTTGGGGCCTAGCACATTGCGGGTCGTCAGCATTTTTTGTGGGTTTGGCACATTAGGGATGGGCAGGGTCCCATAATTGAAGTAATACCATATTCCCCCCAGGCCCAGCACCGTCACCACGAGCCCCGTGACCGTGACAATATAAAGAAACCGGCCAAAGTCGTCGTTGCGACCCTCGCTCATGGCTGCTCTCCTTTCTCAGTGGCGGGCTGCTCCTCTCTGTTGCTCTTTGCGCCTGTGGCAAACTGCACGATTGCCTGCGAAAGAGCCTCCGCCAACCGGTCTTGCTCCGCTTCATCGAGAAGGCGCGTGCGATCAGAGGGATTTGTCAGATATCCGACGATCAAGTGTACTGACGGCATCGGAGCACGACGTCCGAGAAATACCGGTGCCGGCAACATGGTGGGGGCTTCACTCGTGCTCACCATTTTGAGGGCGGTCAGACACAGGGCGGCTAGCTGTTTGCTCTTCTCCGCGAAAGGAAGGTAGGTCTGCTCAATGGGGACTGTGTCGCTGCTTGAAGCGAGCTCTGCTTTGCCCACAGCATATTCGGTAGTCGGACTGGGGTAGAGCACGCGCGCACCACTCACGCTCGCCGAGCTATTCGCACCTGCGCGCAGGGAGACCAGCAAATCGCCCTGTGAAGCCCGAATGCGTTCCAGTTTCTGGGCAAGCGTCACATACTGCGGGTCCTCGCGTGTGAGTTCGACTTTGTATCCGGCGAGGGTCAATCGCGTTTTGATTTTCATAGCCAGCTGCAACGTGAGATGACTCTGGCGGCGAACCTCCGATGAAGCGTCCGCAGTGATGCCCTCATCTGGGTCAAGAATGATTTTCCCAATCCGCAAATCACGCGCGCGCTTTTCGAGCTCTGCTCGCGGTATAGGCGCAAGGGCAAGCTGTGAAATCTGCTCGCGTTCATGAAGCAGGCGCGCAAAAACATCGCCTGATGGCTTGGGTGAAACTCGTGGTGGCGTTGGCGTCGCCCTGGTTGGAGGCTTCACCTCTACCGTGACCGACGACGTAGAACGAGGAGTCGGCGATGCAAGAACCTGCTGAGGTGATGGGGGAGTCACGGTGGGAGAAACAACAGGTGATGGAGAAAGTGTTGGTTGAGGAGTGGGTGTGGGAGTTGGACTGGGGGTGGGCGCGGGAGTTTGAGTGGCAGCAGGTGTTGGTGTAGGCGTCGGCGTTGGTACCGGTGTCGGTGTGAGAGCTGGGGTTGGCTCTGCCGCTGTCTTTGCCAGCTCGCCAGCCAGAAGATCAACAGCATCTTGTGGGACGTAGAGTTCGCCGCGGTACACACGCAGAGGTGAAGAGACCTTCTGCGGCGTTCCATTGACCACGACGTCCGACGTGCTCAAAAAAAGGGAGAATTTTTGATTCTTTGCTGTGATCCTGAGCCGCCGCCCATCCCATTCAACCACAGCATTAGGATCAATCTTCTTGAGTTGAGCTGCAAGGTCCGGAACTGCCACAAACTCGCCAGAGGGTGTGGGCTGTGCAGTGGGAGGCGCGGCGTCATCCCCCGTATTCGACTGGCCCGGATCCTGACCCCTTGCGGGCAATACCATGGCGCCCATCACTGCCACGAAGAACCAAACCAAAATGAGGTAGACCCAGGGCACCCCTGTCTTTTTATTGGCTAGCCTTTGTGCTTCCACAGTTCGTGGGTTTTCCATCGTCATTGACGTACGCCTTAGGAAAACTACTACGTCACATTGAAATTCAAACAAGATAATCGAGTACACTGGAGTGATGTTTCAATCGCCACTGAACGTCCCTCAAGAGCTGAACTTCATGGAGGCACGTTTTCCTCCAGGGCAGCTACTCATGGAAGCGACTGCACAAGGAGGGATTCCTGACGGAGAATTCTGGTTTCATCATCCCCACGAGGTCCTTGTTGCGTGGGCTCCGGAGCAAGTGCTCCCTCTCCTTGAAGCCGTTCAGGCTCACGTCGACGCTGGTTTTTACGCGGTTGGTTTTCTCGCTTACGAAGCTGCAGTGGCCTTTGATCCTGCCAACGCCGTTCATGAATTGCCGCCCGGCTTGCCCTATGCGGTGTGGGGGATTTTCTCTTCGCCAGATTTTTTCGGGAGAGAAAGTGCTCATCCTCGGCCACTCCAGCTCCAGGATTGGCGGTCCCTCATATCACCAGCAGAATACAAGCACGCCATAAGCAGAATAAAAGGCTATCTTGCGGCAGGTCACACCTATCAGGTGAATTTTGCTTTTCCCATGGAAACAACTCTGGAAGAGTCCCCTCACCAACTTTTCCGCGTGCTCCTGAATAACCAACCCTGTGACACTGCCGCTTGTCTCGAGTTCGGCCCATTTGCCGTTGTCAGCGCAACGCCAGAGCTTTTCTTCGAACTCAACGGTGACCTGTTACGCACCCGGCCCATGAAAGGAACGATGCCCCGCAAACTTTGGTCCCAGGCGGACGAAGAAGCCCGGCAGGCTTTATCCTCATGCTCCAAGCAGCGAGCAGAAAACCTTATGATTGTCGATCTTTTGCGGAACGACATGGGGCGTATCAGCGAAATAGGGAGTGTCAAGGTGACCTCCCTCTTCGAAGTGGAGCAGTATCCCACGGTCTGGCAAATGACTTCTACCATTTGCTCCCGCACGTCCCGTTCCCTCAGAGAGATTCTCTCTGCCTTATTTCCCTGTGGCTCTGTCACTGGGGCTCCCAAAATCCGGACCATGCAAATCATCCGCGAGTTAGAACCGTGGCCCCGTTGGGTTTACTGCGGGGCTATAGGCTGGGTTGCGCCTGGTCGCAAAGCTCGCTTCTCCGTTCCGATTCGTACACTTCTCATCGACAAACGGGAGTCGGTTGCTCGGTATTACGTTGGCAGTGGTATCACGATTGATTCGGACGCGGACCTGGAGTATGAGGAGTGCCTGACGAAGGCTCGCGTTCTTTCCACGCCACCGCTGCCGGCCTTCGAGCTTCTGGAGACGTTGAGGTTTGCGAACGACCACTTTGAGCACTTGTCCCAACATTTAGCCCGGCTTGCGGCCTCGGCACGCTATTTTAGTTTTCAGTGGCATCCCGATGCGATCGAGGAGTCCCTTGAAGGATTTGCGAGAGAGCACGCAGACACTGAACGCCCCCTGAAGGTGCGTTTGCTTTATGCACGCAACGGAGATGTTCGAGTCGAAGCGAGTGAGCTGAACGAACTCGCCTACCCACTGAGCCTGGTATTCGCAGAGTCGCCCGTGGACAAAGGGAATGTTCTTCTCTATCACAAGACGACTCATCGGCGTGTTTATGAAGAAGCTTTAGCGAAGGCACGAGCCCGTTTTCCGCACGCGGATGACGTTGTGCTCTTCAACCGCGAAGGCTACGTGACAGAAAGCACTTTTGCCAATATCATCGCTGAGCTCGATGGCACGCTCTGTACGCCACCTGTCGAGTGTGGTCTATTGCAAGGCGTCTTCCGGCAGATTCTCTTAGAAAAGGGGCAAATCGTCGAACGTCCAATGACCCTCGCCGAAATTAGGCACGCGAAACGGCTTTACCTTATCAATTCCGTGCGTGGTTGGATGCCAGCCCAGCTCATGCAGCTTTGATTTTCCCGTTAGCCGCTAGAGGGAGAAGCCAGATGTCTTCACCACGAACCGCGGCTCCGTCGAGTACAGCTCGTAGCGGCGCAGCGAGTGCTCTTTGAGGAACGGGGCATTGTCGAAAAAATCGATGATGTGAGCTTTTTTCTTTCCCGGCGCCGGACGCAGGACGCGTCCGATACGCTGAAGTGCCTTGGTCTCGCTCTTGCCTCCACTGGCGAGGACGACTGCGTCAAGCGAGGGCACATCCAGCCCCTCGTCCGCCAAAGTTGTCGCAATGACAATCAACTGCTCTTTGCTCTCGAGCTTTTTGAAGATGCGTCGCCGTTTTACCGCCGAATCATTTCCCTGCGCAAAAGCGGCTTCTGGCAGAAGCGCCGCCAGGCGTTCACCGTGTGCCACCTGCGAAACCAGAATCAACACGCTCTTCTTCTGTTTGGCCAGGCGCCGAGCTTCTTTTGCAATCATTTGGTTTCGAGCTGGATTAGTAACCACGTATTCGTGAAAGACGGTTGCATAATCCGGCGAACGTGAGGAGGCAACGTGGTAGGGGGGAGGCGCGAGAAAAACGATTTCGGGGGGGACAAGATAGCCTTGATCAATAAGGCTACTTGCGTTTGCTCGGAAGATCTTCGGCCCGACAGCTGCTTCCAAAAGCAGGTCGAGTTTGTCTGCTCTGTAGGGGGTCGCACTCAGCCCAAATCGGTAAACTGCGCTGCTCGTGCGCATGGCCAACGAGTAAAAACTCTCGGCAGGAATATGGTGGCATTCGTCGAAAAACACGACCGGACACTCCTGCACGAACGAGATCAGGCGCTTTTTTGAGCGAGAGACATCAGTTCGATCTTCCTCGGGTTGCGCTTCTTCCTCGTTCATCGGAGGAAACGCAATATCCAGCGCTTTTCCCACCGTCTGGAGCGTGGCCACGGTGAGAGGTGCCAGATGAACCTGCCCATCTCCTACAATTCCGACCTTGGCGCAGAGATGATCGCGAAAGAATTCATAAGTCTGGTGCAGGAGATCACGAGTGTGAACAAAAAATATCGCTGGCAATCCCAGTTTGCTGATGATGTGGGCCGCAACAACAGTCTTTCCGGCGCCCGTTGCAAGCTCGAGAATTCCGCGTTTCGCTTCTACAGCTGCTTTCACGCATTCCCGCTGATAATCCCGTAGCTCGAATGCGGGTTTGCGATATGTGACCGACGACGGCAGTGGGGTAGTCTCTTCGGTCACTTCAAACTTTATGTTATGAGCTTCCAAAACCTCACGGACACGCTCCACCAGCCCGGAGGGGAATGTGAGTTGCCGACGGTCGAAAAGACTTTTTCGCCCATCCCAGCGCCCGTCAATGTAGAGAGGATTGTACTGATATCCAGGAACAGCGTAAGAAAGCTTGTGGGCAATTTCATCCACAGGAATACCGGTGCCCTCGAGGCGGGCAAACGTCGGTCCCACGCAAACGCGCAGTCTCGTCGTCCGAATGCGGTAGATCATGTAGGCCCGCCATAGTTTAGGAGGCAGTTCCTCTTTGCGGAATTGAAACAGGTCCATGATGTCGCGCAAATGGGCGACGTGGATGTGCCAACATTTGTTCTCTGCGTCCCACTCGCGCCGGGCTAGGTTGCGCACGCATCTCACGAAGTGGCGGTGGTAGGGAAAACGCAGCAGAAAATACTCTCCCCCAACGTACTCGATGGTCGTGCTCATTTCTAGCGTTCCTTCTCCACCGTTAGTTTGCACTTATGGTGCAACAGTCACGCGTGGGGGAATGGCCTCCCGCCTGGCAAAGGTGAGATCAACATGCTGCTCTTAGCTTATTTCAGCTTCAAACCCTTCAGTAGGTCCCCCAGACGAATCGTTGCGTCCACGGGTCCTTCGTCGCTGCTATACTGCTCGATCTCCTTGCGCTCCTGGTCGAT
The DNA here is from genome assembly GCA_017161655.1 of Candidatus Sumerlaeota bacterium. Taxonomy (GTDB): domain Bacteria; phylum Sumerlaeota; class Sumerlaeia; order Sumerlaeales; family Sumerlaeaceae; genus DRVG01. The sequence goes on along the minus strand of JADFCV010000009.1, from coordinate 4,505 downwards.
CAGATACTGCTTGCGGCTCAAGGAAATCCTGCGTTCGTTGTGATCCACCTTCAGGACTTTCGCGGTCACTTCGTCGCCGACCTTCACGACATTGTCAAGGTTGTCCACCCGCTCTTTGTCCCACTGCGAAACGTGCAGCAAGCCATCGACCTTCGGCGCTAGCTCAATGAAAGCACCAAATTGTGTAATGGATTTCACTTTCCCCGTCACGACGCTGCCTTCGGGGTGGTTATTTACGAAAACTTCAAAGGGATCCTCTTCAAGCTGTTTGATTCCCAGATTGATTCGCCGACGCTCGTGTTCGATCTGAAGAACGACAGCCTCCACCTCGTCGCCTGGCTTCACGAGTTTCTTTGGGTCGCGGAAATTCTTGTCGTAACTCATGTCAGAAACGTGGATAAGTCCCTTAGTCGCCTCATCCAGTTGGACAAACGCTCCGTAGGGGACGACATCCGTGACCTTAACCTTAACTCGGCTTCCCACCGGATATCTTTTTTCTACGTCTTTCCAGGGATCCTCAGTGACCTGTTTGAGGCTGAGCTCGAGCAGTCGCCGCTCTTTGTCGTAGCCAATGACCACAGCCTTAACTTCGTCGTCCACCTTCAAAATGTCCGAAGGTCGTCGCACGGTAAGTGCCCAGCTCAGGTTTTCGCGACGAATACGTCCTTCGATCCCTGAATCGAGCTGGACAAAGGCGGTGTTGGGCGTAATTCCAACCACCTTACCTCGCACGACAAGCTCGAGTGGATAGTCATCCTCGATTTTTGCCCATGGATCGGGTTTCAGCTGGCGACGACTCAGCGTCACTCGTTCGCGCTCGCGGTCTACTTTGATCACCTTGAACTTGTAATTGTAGCCCAGCCGCAGAGTTTCGGTGGGATCCACTCGCTTTTCCCATGCCAACTCTTCCCGCGGAACCAAAGCATCCAGGCCGCCAAGGTCAACGAAGACCCCGAATTCACTGTGGCTCTTAACCTTGCCCGTGATCGTGGCCCCTTCTTCTAGCGACGCGAGAATCTCAGCCCGCTGCTTTGCTGCTTCCTCTTCAAGGACTTTGCGCCGTGAAATTGTGATCCGTCCTCGCGTTTTGTCCACCGAGAGAACGTAGGCGTCAACTTCCTGTCCCACGAAAGAATTCAGGTTTTCCACAGGACGCAGATCAATTTGCGAGGCTGGCATAAAGGCTGGCACGCCGATGTCGACAAGCAAGCCTTTGCCCTGAATGACCTTTGTCACATATCCATGAACTGGATAGTTCTTTTCTTTGGCTTCAGCCACTTTTTGCCATGTGGCTTGACGTCTTGCCTGTTCGCGGGAGACGAGCACCTGCCCAGTCTCCTGATCGCGGCCGCGAATGACAACTTCGACTGTATCGCCTTCTTTTACGGTCACATTGCCGCTGTAGTCCGTAAACTCCTGGATGGGCACGATGCCTTCGGCCTTATCCCCGACGTCCACCAGCACGTACTCTTTCGAAACAGAGATGACGCGTGCTGGCGTCAGCTTGCCGACCTCAATGTGTGAAGTGTCGGCCAGGTAGGATTCGAGCAATTGCTCAAAATCCTCTTCGTCGCCGCCGTCCTCGCGGGATTGGGCAACGTTTGGGTTCACTTTAGGCATGGCCTCATCATTTACAGGCATAGCATGTTTACTCCTGCGGCTAGTCGCTTCTATCCGTCAATGTTGTCTTGGGAAAAAACCCGATAAATCAAAGCGCGAATGCACAAGAATGCTCCACTCCTGCGCGTGGTCGCCCCGTCGGGAAACCTCCGCCCAACTTCCCCCAATACAGCTAACGCTTTGCTTTTTGACGGCTGACCGAAGGGGTTGTCCAGATGTCTTTTGCGACCTTCTGATAGGGTGCGGCATTCTCCAGAAGAGCCTGTACATAATCGCGATAGACTTTATTTATCTCCGCACTTGTCACGAGCACGCTTGCCTCGTTGCCCGACTCGAGTGCTGGTGCGGTCCAATTAGTCGAGCCCACAGACACCCAGCGGTCGTCAATCACCACCAATTTCGCATGGGTCTGCTGTTGCAAATCATCGCGCAACACACGCACTCCGTGGGCTTTCAGGTAATCCGCCGTTTCGTCATTCGCAGAATCCACGAAGTCCTCTGTCTGGTCCAGCACCACAGTCACATCAACTCCTCGTTTGTGGGCACCGATAAGATCATCCACTAGCACATTGACCTCACTTGCTGGGCGTCCTGGCAGGGGTTTTTCGCCCGGCAAATATCGCGGCCGATCGGCCAGCGTGATGCTTCGCTGCACAACCACAATCGAACGTGTGGCAGAAAGCAGGGCTTCGTGCATCGTTGGGAAAAACACACGATTGGTGATAGGAGTGACATCCTCAACGGGGTAAAATCGCAGTCCAAGGTCCGCAGCCCGAAGCGAATTCTTCTTCGCGGCTTCTGAGAAATGCGGTTCGCCTTTGGCGTTGCGCAGCGGCTTTCCTTCCTTGCACCGCAACTTGAAGTAGTGACGGAAAAACTCATTGACCGGTTGCGATTCAATCAACACTGCGACCTCGTTGTTCTTGGCGATCGAGTAATACGTCCAGTTGTGGGACGACACCACAGTGAAGTCATGATCAACGCAGATGACCTTCTCGTGGCTGACGTCTTCCGGAGAGTCTTCCCATACCTCGATTCCTGACGTTGTGAGGCGGTCGACGAAATCCAGATTGTACTCGTTCTTATTGCTTGGGTTCCACGTCCCTGTGTCGATAAGGATCTTCACGTCAACGCCGCGCAGTTTGGCTTCTATGAGATCGCGAAGCAGGTGATTGGTCTGGGTGTCTGGATACTCCTCATAGAAGCGTGTCTGGTACAGCATGAGGACGATGCTGGATTGTGCGTGTTGAACAAGTTTCCGCACAGCAGCGATGTACTCGCGGTTATTGATGGGGCACACGCCTTTCGCAGGAAGAGCTTCGGCGTGAGCAACCAATAACTCTATCGCAACCACCGCCACCAATGCAAGAGCTCGGAGAAGGGAGCGGAGCCCGGCGGCGCTTGTCCTGCTCACTCTCGGCGTGATGTTGTCCTGTGTGCTGTACGCCCGTCTGTCATTCATTCTCGCGCGGCCTATCATCATCTTCTTCACCCTTGATTTGGTGCATTCACTCACCGGGTGTTGGACGTGGCACGACAACTGTGCGCCTCTTCTTCACACCCTTGAAATTTCACATGTATTCCCGCAGTCCGGCGAGATTTCAAATCAAAAAGGTCACACCATCTTTGTTGGAACCCGCCAACGCGCACCCCCTCTTTCTGACTAACGATGGAAGCTTTGTAGTAGCTGCCAGCTAAACTCTGGCGTGGCGCCGTGTTGCGTGGCCACATAGGCTCCCGCAATGTTAGCCCAGTAAAGCGCGTTCGCCAGCGAACTTCCCTTCGCAATTTCCATTGCAAATGTGGCTATAAAAGCGTCGCCGCTGCCTACCGTGTCGCGCACTCGAACCACGAGTCCTGGCACCTCCGCGTAGTCATTCTCTGACCACGCCTTGGCGCCATGCGCACCCAGCGTGAGCACCAGGGCCACTAGGTCGAAGTTCTCGACCAGCTGGCGCGCGGCCTCCTCATCGCTTGGCCCTATCTTCAGAACATCTTTCACAATGGCCAGCTCGATTTCGTTCAGCTTTACAATATCCGATTGGATAAAGCTTTCCGTCAAAAACTCTGGTGAATAGTATTGTTCGCGAAGATTCACATCACACACGCGCACGCAGTCCTGCTTGGCGAGGGCAAGCAACTGATGAATGGTTTTCCAAGACGTGTCCTTGCGCTGCGCTAAGGTGCCAAAGCCAATAATGTCGGCGGCTTTCGCGGCTTCGATCGCTTCTGGGGTAGCTTCGATGTAGTCCCACGCCGCGTCGGGCTGGCATTCGAAGTGAGGTACGCCGTCAGATCCCACGTGGACCCGCACCATCCCCGTTGGCTTTTCTGGGTCAACCTGCACAAGCGAAGTGTCCACCCCGAGGCGAGCAATTGCTTCAATCAATTCGCGCCCATCCTGATCGTTGCCGACTCGGCTAATCACGGCACTGTGGGCTCCCAGACAGCGACAAAAGTATGCGAAATTCAGTGGGGCGCCACCCACCCGTCGGTTATCTGGGAAAACATCCCACAAAACCTCTCCGATCCCAACCACGCGCGGCTTGAATTCGTGCGTCGGATGAAACTTGCTCATTCATCGGACTCCTTTCTCGGACGGCCTTTGCTCTGTTGTGCAACACGGATTGTTCAGGATTCAAGCCAAGTACGGATTCTCATTGCGGAAATGCCGGGCAAAGGATGTCGCTTCGTTTCGCACATTCCTGTTAATTTATTGGTGCAGATAAAGCACCATGTCCTGATGCGGGACGTGGGCATCTAGATAGTGAGGACCCGTCGGAGTGAAGCCCATACGCTGATAAAAGCCGATGGCCTGCTCCTGAGCGCTAAGAACAATGCGACGAAATCCGAGAGCTTTGGCATGTTCGATCAGATGCAAGAGA
>JADFCV010000008.1:58924-102516 GCA_017161655.1 Candidatus Sumerlaeota bacterium | reverse complement strand
CGCTGGTTTGCACGAAAAATTGTGGAGTTGGTGCGCACTTCGGACATCGTGGCGCGCTACGGGGGCGAAGAGTTTTGTGTGATTCTTCCCGAAACCGAGGAGGATGAAGCATTCACCGCAGCGGACCGAATTCGCGAGGCGGTGGCGCGTGCGCCTTGTCAGTCTGGAGACCTCACTATACCGGTGACAGTGAGTGGCGGTGTCACAGCTTCGTGGGGCGACGACAAGGATCCCTTGGACGCGGTGCATCGTGCCGATCAGGCGATGTATTGTGCCAAGCGTAGCGGACGAAACCTTGTGGTGCGATACAAACCGGAACTTGTTTGCGAGGAAAAAAGGGAGAAAAAGTGACAACGTTTCGGAGTTCTCAAGGTAGGCTAGACCGATGGCACGGATAGTGACGATTGACGACGACGAGGATATTCTCTTTCAGCTTCGATTTGTGTTGTCGCGAGCGGGACATGAAGTGTTCCCACTCTTGAAGACTGACCGCCTCGTGGACCAGGTGCGCAAAGTGGCGCCCGACCTTGTCATAACGGACATCGTCATGCCTGGCCTCATGGGTGGAGGGGTGTATCATTTGCTCCGCCAGGAGCTGGGGAATTCTCTGCCGATCATTGTTTCGAGTGGCACACGGCTGAGGCTTAAGGGATCGGAAAACGATCCCCTTATAGAGTACTGCCCAAAACCCGTTGATTACGAAGAATTGCTTGAGAAGATAGAGGAGTTATTGCGCAAAAGGCAGGAGATCGTTGTGGGTGCGGATGACGATCTCGACGAGTTGGACTCTGCAGAGCCAGACAACAACCAGCAATGTTGCGAGAGACCGGGAGCGCCTACAGGTGGCAGGAAAGGCTGGCTGAGCCTATGGACAAGGGACACCGTGAACGGATTCTCGTTGTTGATGACAACGATCTCAATGTCGAAATGCTCTGCATGCGGCTACGCCGCAGCGGCTATCATGCGCGCGGAGTGTTTTCGGGTCCCCAGGCGCTGAAAGCTCTCGAAGAAGAGACGTTCGATCTCGTCGTACTCGACATTATGATGCCGGAGATGGACGGGATCGAAGTTCTGAAGGAAATCCGTAAGCGTTACAGCCTGAGTGATTTGCCTGTGATCATGGCAACCGCAAAAACCGAAAGTGCCGACATGGTGAAGGCGTTTGAAGCGGGTGCCAACGACTACGTTACCAAGCCCATTGATCTCTGGGTGCTTCTGGCGAGAATTCAGGTGCATCTAAAATTACGTCAGTTGACCAAGGAAAAGGATGAATTCCTCGCGATCGCCAGCCACGATTTGAAGAATCCGCTGAACAACATTCATGGGTACGCAAAATTGCTCCTGATGATCGCGAAGCAAGGCGAGCCCGTGACAGAAGAGATGCGAACTATGCTCGAGCGCATTGTGCGGCAGTCGCACCTCATGCTGCGCATCATCGTGGATTTTCTTGATTATCATGCCCTGCAGGAGGGAGCGCTGACGCTGGCGCGTGAAGTCGTGAACCTCAACGATCTTGTGCGAGAATGCGTAAACGAACACGCCGCTAGTGCTGCTCACAAAGTACTGTCCCTTGAGTTCACCCCCTCAGCGGAACCAGCTCTGGTCAACGTCGATCCGGACCGCATTCGGCAGGTCCTGTACAATCTCCTTTCGAATGCTATCAAGTTTTCTGAGAGAGGCTCCGTGATACGCACATGGGTGGAAGTGAAAGACAGCGACGTTGTCAGGGTCTCGGTGCGTGATGCTGGGCCAGGGTTGAGGCCAGAGGACCGAGCAAAGGTTTTCGAGAAGTTCGGTCGCACTGGCAGTGTGGGGACTGCCGGTGAACGCGGCAGTTCGATTGGCTTGTCTATCGCGAAGCGTTTCGTCGAAATGCACGATGGCCGCATTGGATGCGAAAACCATCCTGAGGGTGGCGCGGTGTTCTGGTTTGAGCTGCCAGCTCACAGGGCGGCTGCGCCAGCAGTGGAGCAATCCTAACGCAGGGCTAACGGCACATCTCCCTTTTCGACTGCTTCCTGTTTGCGTGCCTCGGCCTGCACAACCACCGGGACAGGAGTGGGGAAAAGGACAGCAATGGCAAAGGTGATGAGTGCCCCAATCATTGCGTACCATGTGAAGGCAATTTTGGGCCACCATGCGGGAAGACGTAGCGCTGGCAGCAGAGATGGGGCAAAGGCTTTCAGAATCTCTTCGTGCTGGCCAGTGATGACAAATACACTGACGAGGCCGATGGAAAGGGCGATCACGTTGCCGAAATCGGAACCGCGCTTTTTGGTGAGCATGCCAACCAGGAAGACGCCAAGCATTGGCCCAGCAAAAAGCCCAGCCACACCCAGCGCGATTGGAATGAGGCGCTGTTCAGGGTTCACTACGTTGAGGTAGGCTGTGACCGAAGCGATAATAATCATGAGAAGGGCAAACACGCCGGTGAAGAATCGCGCAGCCAGGATGTGATGGCGTTCTCCATGTCGGCGGGCAAAATAGGGGAGATACCAGTCATTCGTCACACTCGTGGCCAGCGCGTTGAGGGCGGCACTGAGGCTTCCCATGGCGGTCGCAAAGAGTCCGGCGAGCACAAACCCCCGCACGACGACGGGCATAACGTTCATGATGTAGACGCCGAAAACATCGTTCGGTTTTGCGGGCTTCAGCTCGGGCCGAAACTCGTAAAAAGCAATGAGCAAAACCCCAATGAAGGAGAATGCTATAAAGATCGGAAGATCCATGAGAGCCGCCGTGACGAGGGAAAGCCGACTGCGCTTATAATCTTTGGCCGTGAGCATACGTTGCACCATGTCCTGGTCCGTCCCAAATGCAGCCATATTGGCGAGGCACGTGGGGATGAGCGCCGCAATAATCGTGTAGGGCGCTGCCAGCACTTCTTTCGTGTAAGCGAGGAGCCATTTGCCCCCCGACAAATCTGGCGGAAGGTTTTCCCAGCCAAATCGCACGTATCCCCGCAACGATTTCATTTCTGGCACATGCTGGCCGAGGGCTCCAAAACCGCGCAGGAAATGACCATCGCCCAAATGGTAAAGGATCGAGCCGATGGCGACGAGAGCACTTGTGAACATGAGGGTGGCCTGAATCAGGTCGGTCCAAATGACAGCTTTGATGCCACCGATGAGTGTGTAGAGGCAGGTGACAGCCACCAAAATGGTAATGGCAACGGCGTACGGTTGCCAGGCATCCCCTGCGGCCATTTCTCGCACAGTTTCGCCTCTCACAATCATGCGCCATGCGAGTACCATCACAAGCGCCGGGACATAAACTCGCACCCCCATCGCCAGCGTGCGGAAGATGAGGAAGAGCAGGGACACGTAGTTCTTGGATTTCGTCCCGAAACGCACCGCGAGAAAATCGTAGACGGTGTAGACCTTGTACTCGTAATACGGGCGCAAGAACAGAAAGCCGACGAGAACACGCCCCAGAATCAGACCCAACGCCAGCTGCGCGTAAACAATGCCGCGTTCTTTGAAGCCTTCCGACGGGACAGTGAGAAATGTGGCAGCACTCGTTTCAGCGGCGATGATCGAGGCCATGACTGCCCACCACGGCATTTGGCGTCCGCCAAGTGCATAGTCGTGGAGGCTGCGTTCGCGCCGCCCCATGTAGAGACCGATTGCTGTGATCGTGGCAAAGTAAACGAGGACAATAACGCCGTCGGTGACCAGTGCCCATTCACTCATGGAATCTTTCCTTTCGTCGAGCGCCTGCCATTAGCTTCTGAAGCACATCTCCTGTTCTTTTTGTCTGACACTCTATGATGATGGTGCAGATAGCTCCTAACGAAAAGATGGCTCCCAGGGCGCAATTGCAAGAGGTTAGGCACCTAAAAGACATGCCGAGCGGTGGGAAACAGTGCGGAAACGAACGCTCCTCGAACTCCTCATAAAGCTTCCGAGGAACGAAAAACAGCGGACTCCCTTCCCCAGTCTCCGCCGTTAGATTTGGCTGCGCAACTCAGCAGAGGAGCTCGCCTCTTAGCCTTTGGTAGTTGGAGAAAAGAGCGAGCCGTCGGCGATACGTGCAACAAGTTCCGACATCGAATCAACGATAGCATCGGGCGCGAGCGGTTCGAGCTCCTTGCGGGTGCGTTGGCCGTACGTGACGCACACGACGGGGACCCTGCCGTTGCGGGCAAACTCGATATCGGTTTCGCTGTCGCCAACCACAAGGGTCTGGCTGGGGTCCGCTCCGGCATTCCTCATAAGGTGGTGAAGAATCTCAGGTGCGGGCTTGCGTGGAAAAGCATCTGACTGGCCAAGGATCCAGTCGAAATATTGCGCCACACCCAAATGCTGGAGCAGGTAACGTGTGAGAACGTCCGGTTTGTTCGATGCCACGGCAAGGTGCAAGCCGGCCTGATCAAGTTGCGCAAGTCCCTCGGCGACCCCGTCGTAAAGCGTGGCTTCGCGAACAGGGTACTGGCGATAGTATTCCGTGAGGACGCGCACTTTTTCGTCGAGGACCTTCTCGTCTTCCGTTCCAAGAATCCCTGCTACGAGGCGTCGCACGCCGCGCCCGACGTGCTGCTTAACTTCTTCCACGGTACGGGGCGGAAGACCGTCGAGTGCGAGCATGTGGTTGACGGCCGCGGCAATGTCGGCAAAGGCGTCGACCAGCGTGCCGTCGAGGTCAAAGACAATAAGCTTGAGACCGAGAGGGTTGGCCATGGGTGCTGGCGTCTTCATAATGTCCTCATAAATACTGTGTCATGCCGTGCTGGCGCAAATAAGCCACCACGTCTTTCACGTGCTGAGTTTCCGTGGCTGGCAACACGAGGATTGCATCAGGAGTGTGAACAACAATCATATCCTTCAAACCAAGCCCCACGACGATTGGACTGTCTCCGCCTTCCGAGTCGGCTGTCGAGTAAACGATGGAGTTTTCCGATTTGAGCGCAATGGCATTTCCGAAAAGAACGTTGCCGTTGGCATCGCGTGGAAGAAGGCGCGCAAGCGATCCCCATGTGCCAATGTCATCCCAATCAAAACTCGCCTTCACGACGGCGACGTTATCGGCTTTTTCCATGACGCCGACGTCAATCGAAATCTTTTCTAGTGGTTCGAAAGCGGCGGCGAGGCCGTCCATGCTATTCTTCTTCAGGGCTTCCGTCATAGGGGCGATCTGTTCGAACATCCGCGGCAGGTATCGGCGGAATGCTTCGACGAGCACAGAGGTCCGCCACACAAACATCCCGGAATTCCAAAGGAATTTCCCGGATTCAACGAATTGGCGCGCTGTTTCAAGATCCGGCTTTTCCCGGAAACGCGCAACTTGGAAAAGCCTGGGGAATCCGTCGACAGGATCACCTAGCTCGATGTAACCGTAGCCGGTTTCAGGCCGATTAGGGGGCACTCCAAACGTGACGAGAGCGTCGTGGCGTTGCGCATAGGCAATGGCTTCCGAGCAGTCCTCTGCATAAGCTTGCGTGTCGCGGATGAAATGATCCGCAGTGAGGACGATCATCACGGTCTCGGATGGCTCAGGGAAACGAGCGCTGACAGCTGCACACGCAAGCGCGAGGCATGCGGCAGTGTTCTTTCCTTCGGGTTCCCCAATGACGTTATCGGGAGGAAGCTCCGTTGCGGCTTCCTCGATGGCCGGTTTGAGCTGTCGGCCGGTAATAATAAAAGTATGCTCTGGGGCAACAAGGGGACGGATACGCTCGAGAGCGGCTCGGAGCATGCTGCGATTACCTGCAATCTTCAACAGCTGTTTGGGATAACGCTGACGGCTCAGGGGCCAAAAGCGTTCGCCGGCACCTCCAGCCATGATCACAGCCACACGTTTCATCGTTCACTGTTCCTCCCTTGACGGTAGTTGAAGCGTTTTGTCCTTCCCGCACCTTGTCAAGCTGTTGCGTACTCAATTCGAAAGCACTGCTTGGGAAAGACGAGCAAGTCTCCTGCGCGCGGTGCCCTTGAAAGCGCTGAGAGTCCTTCGTCTGGCGGTTTCAGCAAAACTCGTTCCCATAAAAATCTCGCGAGCACTTTCGTGAGGTCATTTTTGTGAAGGACCTTCATGAACATGATCATAGTAGAAGAGGCCGTGGTAAGCAGTTCGGAGTTGAAACATGATGACCCTGTGGCGCACTTATGTCACCAACTTGGGAAGGGCCGACATGATATCTGCACCTGGCGCTTTGATCTTGCTCATAGCAATCACTTATGGTGTGGCCACGGTAGGTGCGTTTTTCGGGCCGGACGGCTGGTATACCACTTTGCCAAAACCAAGCTGGACGCCTCCGGGCTGGGGTTTCGGTCCCGTCTGGTCTGTTCTTTATACATTCATGGCAATTGCGGCGTGGCTCGTGTGGAGAAAAACAGGTTGGCAGAATCTGGCTTTGGGGGTTTTTGCCGTGCAACTCTTGCTCAATGCGCTGTGGTCGCCCCTGTTTTTCGGGTTGCATCGCCCCGATCTTGCATTTGTGGATCTGGTGCTACTTTGGGGTGCCATTGTTGCAACGTGCATCATGTTTTGGCGAGTTTCGCCTCTCGCTGGTGTGCTTTTTTTGCCCTACATTGCCTGGGTAAGCTTTGCAGGTGTGTTAAATTTTACCATCATGCAGATGTGGCTGGCCCAGCGCGGTTGAAGAGCGGAGAGGCTCCTGCTATTCGCCGAACATGCCTTTTTTGAAATCAGAGAAGTTCTCTTTAAGCTGCGAGAAAAAACCTTTTTGCGGCGAAATTTTCTCCTTACGCAATTCCGCCAGTTCTTTGAAGAGTTCACGTTCACGTTCGGAGAGGTTTGTTGGGGTTCGCACGATGAGCCTCACAAAGAGGTCGCCGCGGATGTTGGGATCGGATGAGCGCGGCATGCCCTTTCCCCGAATCCGCATAACGTGATGCGTTTGGGTGCCGGCGGGGATGCGGATCTTTTCTTCGTCTCCGTCGAGGGTCGGGATCGTGATTTCATCGCCGAGCGCTGCTTGCGAAAAGGAAATCGGGACCTCGCAGAGAAGGTCGTCGCCCTCGCGATGAAACAAAGGATGTTCGCGCAGGCGGATCTCGACGTAGAGGTCGCCGCGTGGGCCGCGATGTGGGCCGACCTCCCCCTGCCCAGGAACACGAACGAGTGAGCCGTTGTCCACTCCGGGGGGGATGCGCACTTTGAGGGTGACGCGCTCGTTGACGCGCCCCCGCCCCGCACATGCTGGGCATGGGCTGTCAATGACGCTTCCTTCGCCGCCGCAGCGACTGCATGTCGTCTGAAGGCTAAAGAAGCCGCGCTGATACAGGAGGACGCCATGACCGTGGCATTCGGGGCAGACACGTGGCTTGCTACCCCGTTTTGCCCCTGTGCCATCGCAATCCTCACACGTTTCCAGGCGGGTGAGCGCGAGTTCCACCTCTTTGCCGCGAGCAGCATCTTCAAGATCAATGGTCACGGCGACTTTCAGATCGCGACCACGTTCCGCTTCGGGGCGGCCTCGGCGCCGGGAAGATGTCTGGGTCCCGAAAAAGGTATCGAAGATGCTCGAAAAAAGGTCGGCAAACTCATCAGCATGCGTAAAATCACTGTAGGTGAATCCGCCGCTGCTAAACTTGACCCCTTCATGCCCGTAACGATCATAACGAGCGCGCTTGTCGGGATCGCTGAGAACCTCGTAAGCTTCGCAAGCCTCTTTAAATTTCTCTTCGGCCTCTTTGTTACCGGGGTTCTTATCGGGATGAAATTGTTTTGCGACGCGACGATACGCCTTTTTGATTTCGTCAGGCGACGCGTCGCGCGACACGCCCAGGATTTCGTAATAGTCGCGTTTGGCCATTGTTTCCGCTTGCACTCAAGCAGCGCAAAACCTTTCGCGCAAAAAGTAGCAGTCGCTGGGAGCTTTATTCAGGTCCTGCCCCAGCTATGGCGTAGCGCTTGCGCTGGCGAGCGCGAAAAAGGGCGTGCTCAATGAGTTCGTCGAGCAGCGCTGCGAAATCAATTCCCACAGCTGCTGCTTGCTGAGGCAAGAGAGAGGTCGGTGTCATTCCAGGGATAGTATTCACTTCCAGGATTACTGGCTCCCCTTCGGGCGTGACGATAAAATCGCTGCGGGACATTCCCTGGCAGCCGAGAGCCTGGTGAGCCCGTTTGGCACACTCTTGAATACGTCTGAGAGTTGGCTCGGGAAGAGGGGCGGGTGTGATTTCTTCGCTGCGGGCGGGCAGATATTTTGCCTCGTAGTCGAAGAACGGCGAGCTTTTGGGGCGGATTTCTGTGGGAGGAAGCGCCATGGTTTCCACTCGATCGCCACGGACAAGGTCAAGGACTCCGCATGAGACCTCCTTTCCCTCAACGCGCTCCTCAATTAAGACGCGACTATCAGTCGCAAAGGCAAATTCGAGCGCTGCGGCCAGATCCTCGGGGACTCGCACAAGGCTCATGCCAACACTTGATCCACCTCGAACGGGCTTTACAAAAACAGGGAAACGAAGCTCCTGGATTGCTTTCTCTACGTGCGCATGGTCCGAAATGCAGATCCCCTTTGGCGTGGCAAGTCCGGCGCCTCGCAAGACATGAACGGCAAAGGCCTTGTCGAAAGCGAGGGCAGATGCGAGAAGACCTGAGCCCGTATAAGCAATTCCAAGAGTATCAAGAAACCCCTGGATGCAGCCGTCCTCGCCAAATTGCCCATGAAGAATCAATAGGGCGCACTGGACCTCTTCGGCGAGCAGGTGCGCGGCGGCTTCTGCTGGATCTACGCCAGCGAGCGAGCTGTCATCGGCTGCGGCGCAACGCAAAAAAGCATCAGCCCAGCGGCGATCTTCCCCTTCGTGCAACTCGCGTTCCGCAATCACCCAGCGGCCGAGTCGGGTTATGACCACAGGACGCACACACTTGTTCCTCAGGGAGATACGTTCGCACACCACCCGTGCAGAACTGCAGGAAACCTGAAACTCTGTGGAGGGCCCGCCGCAGAGGAGCCAAATCTTGCGCAACTGATGCTCCTTTCTCCATATCCGAAAAATGCGCTTCCCATCGTCATGCCCGTCTAAGTCGGGTTCAAGTCTTGTTCTGCTGCCATTGTGCGAATTGTTTTGCGTAGTAGGTGAGGATGACATCTGCGCCAGCACGGCGAATTGCCGTGAGCGTCTCCTCAACGACGCGTTGCTCATCCATCCAGCCATGCATGGCCGCAGCCTTGATCATACAGTACTCCCCGCTAACTTGATAAGCTGCTAATGGAAGGTCGCACCGCGTGCGTAGCTCGCGCAATACATCCAGATAAGGGAGCGCGGGCTTGACCATGAGCATATCCGCTCCTTCGGCGACATCCTCGAGCGATTCCCGAATGGCCTCTCGGAAGTTTGCAGGATCAAGCTGGTGACTGCGACGATCGCCGAACGCGGGTGTGCTTTGTGCAGCATCGCGGAAAGGACCGTAGAACGCGGACGCAAATTTCGAGCTGTAGGAAAGAATGGGCAGATCGGGAAAGCCTGCCGCATCAAGTGCGGCGCGGATAGCAGCCACGCGGCCATCCATCATGTCCGATGGGGCAACCACGTCGGCGCCGGCACGCGCATGGGAAACAGCAACCTTCTGAAGGATTTCGAGTGTCTGATCGTTTACGATTTTTCCATCTCGAACAATCCCGCAATGGCCGTGTGATGTGTATTCACACAGACACACGTCAGTGATTACGACCAGGTTGGGCGCGGCCTTCTTGGCGATACTCACGGCGCGCTGGACGATTCCGTCGTCAAGGTAGGCGCTGGTTGCGACTTCGTCTTTCTGGTCTGGGATGCCGAAAAGAATCACGCCGCCTATGCCGAGTCCCGCGAGTTCATGAATCTCTCGCTCGAACTCGTCGAGTGACAAACGTTCTATGCCTGGCATCGAGGCTATGGGTTGACGTGGCCCTTTTCCTTCGACCACAAAAAGAGGTTGGATGAGTTGTTCGACGCTCAGATGTGTTTCACGCACAAGGCGGCGCAGAGCTTCCGTCATTCGCAAACGTCGTAATCGCCTTATCATGGGACGCATTGTGTCAGAACTGACGGAGAGATGGCAAGATTCGATCGAAAAGAGAGTAGACGAGAAAAGAGCGAGGGGGCTCAATGACCACTTCGCGCGACCAAGAGCTTAGTCCAGCCGAACGCCGTGCCATTTCCCGTTCGCAGTTTTTTTTCATACACGGGGATGATTTGGCGCGGATCGAAAATTTCAAAGAGCAGGTCGTGGCGACCCATTTGCGAGCGGAAGAACGAGAAGAAAATTATAATGAATACGGGGCGCTGGGCTCGCAAACAAGTCTGCGCTCGATTGTGGGAGACGTGATTGCTGAGCTTTCGACGGTATCGCTTCTCCCCGGGACAAAGCGAGTCGTCGCACTTTACAACATCCAGGAGTTTTACGAGGGGCGTTCGCAGGCCAAGAAGAGAGGGAGTGCGGGTGAAAAAGGCGCCCTCACGCCGAGCGAGATTCTAGCTCGATTCATTGAAAAGGAGCTGCAGACGCTGCCGGCGGTCCTTATTGTTGTGGCGGGAGAGGATTATGAGAAGGGCCGGCGCGTGGCGAAGAGTGATCCGGTTTTTGCCCTCGCGCAAAAAATGGCTGCCGAGCGCGTTTTCAGCGAAGCGGCGCCCCAGTTTGCCTTTTTTGATGCGCTCTTTTCTCGAAACGCTGAAGAGGCGATACGCCTTTGGCGTGACTGGCTCGAACGCGTTGGTGGCTCACCGCGCCCGTACTTCGCTTTAGTTTCGCAGCTGCGCTTGTTCATTCAGGCCAAGATGCTGACTTCGCAACTTTATGAACGCCGCGGAGTTAGCCGCAAAGAGTTTGAAACAAACATGCTGCCCGATGACCCCGACTACAATATTTTGAAAATGCGGTTTGAGTGGCAGCGTCAGAAACTCATAACCTGGAGCAAGAATTTCAGCCTCGTGGAATTACTCAGCGCGTACGAAAAACTCGAGACTTTGGCAAAATTTGCAGTGCCACTGGCCAGCGATCTCAGTGTCCCGGACCGGCAGCTCCTCAGTGAAGTGTGGATTCTCGAATTCTGCGGCAGAGATGACGGGCTGTGACCATGAGAATGCAGCAAGGAAGCAATCCGTCACCACAAACCTGCATGGCGATCTTGTTCGCGGTCGGACTCTTGGCTGCATCGGTTGTGCCAAACTTGGGACGAGGAAACGACGCAGAATCGCGCGGGCCGAGACGTGTCCCTCTCGAAGCCACTCCCAACCCCAAGGCCATGCCGGCCGGGAAGGCGGCGCGGGCGGGCGTGCGCACTCCTGAGCCTGGCGACGAAACATTAAGCCGTTTGTTACGCATGCGCAGCCGGCTGCGGAATCTCGAAGTCGATACGCGTTGGATCAATGGTGAGGAAATCACCCAGCACTTCAGGGCAACTATGGGGCGAGGGCGATTGATTGGGGAAGGCTACATCAACTGGTCACGACCTGAGGACCGGCAACGAGCCTACGTCGAGGTGATAGAAGCGGACGTGGAAGAGTTTCTCCACGTGTGTGATGTGCGTTTCGACGGAAGAATTCGTGCTCAAGTGAGCGGGAAGCTCGATCTTGAATGGCAAGGGATGCGGTTCCGCCAGATGCGGGCAACAATGCGCGGTGACGGGAAGCTTCATCTGTCGGCGGGAACCGTGAGTGCGACGCGGTTGCTCGATAACATCGCGCGATTTTCTGGAATCGATGAAATTCGCACGCTAAATTTTGAACGTGGCCTTGTGGAAGGGGCGGTCAAAGACGGCCGCGTCGAAGTGGAGAACTTTTCACTCGAAGGACGCGATTTTCGATTGCGAGGCAAAGGTACGGTCACGCTGGAAACAGGGGCGCTTGATGCGCGCTTCGAGATCGCTGTGAAACCGAGCTTGGCAAAACGCTCTCGCGTTGCAGAAGTGCGCGCAGCGGGGGAAGCACTGGCGAAGCTTGTGGGTGGAGAGGATCGATTCGTGACGGTGCCCTTGCCCGTGAGTTTCGGCGGCACGCTTGAACGCCCAATCCCGTATCTGGACGTGCCCGGACAGCGGATGTTGCGGACGGGTTTGGAGATTATCGAGGAAGCATTGACGACGTCGCCGCGTGGGCGTCACAAATCCAAATATTGAACGGGGGCTAAGGCGTTTGGCGTGTCTTGGGGGTGCGAGCTAGAGTTGGGCGTTGCGTGAGGTTCCGATAGATGTCGTGAAATGACGGGCTGAGTGTGGTGCCGGAGCGCGAAGGCATCGCAGCAAAATAGCGCTGGGCCGCAATCCAAGCCTCTGTAGGGGGTGACTTTTGCTGGGCCTGGCTTGCTCCTTTTTGAGGAGACATTTGTTCTGGGCGGGGCGCAGTTCTCACTTCACACTCATTCAGAATTCGTCCTGCGAGGCGCACGAGCGCAGAGGGCGAGAGTGAGCCAACGTGGCGTTCGTGGCAACTGGCGAAATTATCTGTGGGAAGGTAAACGAGTAACGTCGGTGTGTACGCAATGCCATAACGCGCTGCAATGTCACGATACTCGTTGAATTCGAGCATGACTTTTACAAAGGGCTCAAGAGCGCGTGTGACACGTGGGTCCGAAAGACTCCGCTCCATGCGAGCGCAATCCGGGCACCCTTCAAGAACAAAGAGAATGAGAAGAGGCTTGGATTCCGCGCGAGCCCGAGCTTTGGCCGCAGAAAGATTCGAGGACCACTCCAGAGTTTGAGCGACACCAAGCGCCGTGGCGCACATAAGCCACAGGACCATCACTCCTAACGTCGTCTTATTCCTACGCATAAGCAAGCCGGCATTCTCTCGCCGACTACTTACCTTTCGCGCTGAGGAAAGAGTCAATAAGTGAACCTGAAAAACTGAGATCAGCTAAGGAAAAAAGCCTGTGTTCTCTTTTTGGCCAGGACTTTTTTCAAACCGCGGGGGCACGAGTGTGGCTTTTCAGAGGGGCTTCAACTGCGGGGACGGAATTTTCTTGCTGTTCGAGTCTGCCTTGTGACGCAATAGCAAGAAGAGGTCAACTTACGAGCGGTCGGGATTAAAACGCATGCGTTTTGGAAAACGTGAACAGGTCGTTGTGCTCTTTATTGGGACGGCACTTCTCATCTTCTTGGTGCATTTGCTGATTTTCCAGCCGCGCGCCACGGAGTATGCGCGAGTGAAAAAAGAGTTCGAGGATGGCGTGGCTGCGCTGCGCGACACAGAACAGCCTCAGTCGCCCAAACAAATCGATGATTTTAATGCCAAGACCGTCAAGTATGACCAGGAAGTGACAAGTCTTGTTACCGAACTCCGTCTGACGATTCCAAAGCACTATGCGCGGCTCGGAACCGAGTCGGTCCAGCTGCGCATGAAAGATACTTTGGATGCCATGCGCGAACTTGTCGAGATGCGCAAGCGTGTCAAAACTCCGCAGCTAACTTTCCTCGACGACCGCAAAGATGCGGCGGGTGTGCAGCAAGGCTGGAACATTCCCGCGGAACTTTCGGAAAGAACGTTGGGAGTGCGAGGAGCGATATGGGACACGGTATCGCAGCTCATCCAGCGGTGGGATACGATGAGTCTTGTCAAGACCCCACTTGATAAGCTTAAACATCGTTTTTATTATAATCAGTTATTACCTTCACTTGCTTTGCCCCCCATGGAAATTTGTGACTGGGTGGCAGGTGTGCCAGGTGTTGGGTGGGTTTTTTTCAATGATAAAGAGCTCAAAGACCAGCTCCAAAAGTCGGGTCTTGGTTTTTCACAGGGCACAGTAGATGTTCGGCCAAATCCGTACAGCATCAATAGGTTCGGCCCGTTGCTCCCCGTGTTTAAGAGGCTTTGGGTAGCCGAGCTTGTGTGGGCTAAGCGCGATCCGAACACGCCAATCACGAAAGAACAGCTTTTTGAGGCACTAGAAGTTTATCCGAAGTACTATCCTACCGACCACGGGATTGTGGTAGCAAACAAGGAACTCCAGGCTCTTGTCGACATCGTGAAGCTTGCAGAAAAGCATGGGATTCTGGAAATTTCGCGCGTGGCGCTGTTGAAGTTCACGCCGGTGGAGAAAGCTTCTCGCCGTGTGCCTGGGGCCACGCCGACGCCTGAGGCCACGGCAACGCCAGCTGGGCCGGCTCAGCCGCATGGGGTGATTGGGTTCGAAGCTGGGCTTGCTGAACCAGGGATGATGGGCATGGGGGGAAGACCAGGCATGATGGGAATGGCTCCCGCAGTGGCTACGCCTGATGAGAGTAAAGCCGTAGGCACGGGCACGGGCCTTGAGCTTGAAATGCGAGCTTACAACGCGAACCTCGTGAAGTTCCTGTTTGAACTCACGCACGGTCCTCGCACCTACGCAGTTGATGACCTGTACATCTACTCTGATCCTAAGGGCGAGCTTAGGACGACAATGACGATCGAACTCTTAACCGATTTGCGGGCCTTAAAAGATTAGGAGATATTAACGCCGATGCTATCGAAGGAACTGCTGTCCATCCTTGCCTGTCCAAAGTGTAAAGGTGAACTTGAATACCGTGAGAGAGGCGAGGGCCAGCCCGAAGTGCTGGTGTGCCATGCGTGCAAGCTGGTCTATGAAGTGATTGATGGCATTCCGAATATGCTCATTGAAGAAGCAAAGCCGCTAGATTCATAGGAGCCAACGCCTGTGTCACAAATGGAACTCGAAATCTACCAACTGAGATCTGACGTGTATATCGTCCTGCGTGGGCGCATTGTGCTCGAGGAATGTGAGCGTCTGAAAAACAACTGTATGCCCCTCATGCGCAAAGGCGTAGATCAGGTGTACCTCGATCTCTCCAAAGTGGAGTACATCGACAGTGCCGGCCTTGGGGTACTGGTTGGGTTCAAAATGACGGCCAGTAAGAATCGCGCGCGAATCGTCTTGATTCAACCGTCGCGGCCTGTGGCCGACATCCTCTACATTTCCAAGCTTGATGGAATCTTCGATATTTTGACTGGTGCCGAGGCAGATTTGCTGAAGGCGCAAATGGTTCAGCCGGCAAACCGTATTGGTGCCCCTGTGGTCGATAAATTTGCTGCAGCCGCTGCTGCTGAGCTGCCCACGGGTTCAGCGCCGGCTGTCCCACGGGTCGGGGTCGGGATCAGTCCGCGTCCCGAGCCCTCTGTCCCGCCGCGATTTGGCGTGACGGAGCCGAAGGCCCCGCAGCCCGAAGGTCAGCCCCTCAAGCCCTTTGCGGCTTCTGTGCGCAGCGAGGCCGAACCAGAGGCCTTCGCTTCCTTGGACACCGCTGTGCGCACGCAGAAGGAAATGATCGAAGAGCATTGCCGCAAGGCCGTGGAATATATGAAGGTCGGCAACTATGATATGGCAGTGCTTGAGTACGAAAAAGCCTTGCGCATAGATCCGGAATATCTGCCAGCCCTGAATAACCTCGCGATCGTTTACGAAAAGCAGCCTTCGTGGATTCCCAAGGCCATCGAACAGTGGGAAATAGTCCTGCGCGTGAGCCAACAGCGGGGTGACCAGAAGCACATGGATCGTGCCAAGCGCCATCTCGCGAATCTGCGTCAGCTTCACGGCTGAGCCCTGGGCAGGGCGTCCGCCTCCGACTGCGAATCTTGCAAAAGCGGGTGTCCGCCACGAGATGGAGCGTTTGGTGACGCTCTTGCCTAACCCTCGAGAATTTCGACAGAGGTCGTTCTGTAAATCGAAGGAAAAGCGGGGCGCGCCACACACACACAATCATCTACGGAAGAGGGCCCAATGGGAAAAGTAACCGGCTTTCTTGAAATTCGCCGGCAGATGACACGCTACCGCGACCCCCTTGAGCGTCTTGGCGATTATCGTCAGGTGCAGCTTGATGCTCCTACGGAGCTGGTTCAGCAGCAGGGAGCACGCTGCATGGACTGTGGCATTCCCTTTTGCCACAAAGGTTGTCCGCTGGGAAACGTTATTCCCGACTGGAACGACCTTGCCTACCGTGGGCGCTGGCGCGAAGCCATCATTGAACTCCACGCCACAAACAATTTTCCGGAATTTACCGGATGGGTTTGCCCGGCTCCCTGTGAATATGCCTGCGTCCTTGGCATCAACGACGATCCCGTGACCATCAAAATGATTGAGCTTGCTGTCGTGGATCGCGCCTTCAAGGAGGGGTGGATCAAACCACAGCCGCCAAAGGTCCGAACAGGGAAAAAGGTAGCAATTGTGGGCTCGGGTCCGGCTGGTCTAGCGTGTGCTCAGCAACTCAATCGTGCAGGGCACACTGTCACCGTCTTTGAGCGTGCCGACCGCATCGGTGGCTTGCTCACCTATGGAATCCCTGATTTCAAGCTCGAGAAATGGATCGTTCAGAGGCGGCTGGGGCTTCTTGCAGAGGAAGGGATTGAATTCCGCACAAATGCGAATGTGGGGTTCAATGTCTCGGTGGCGGAATTGCGAGAGTATTTCGACGCCATCGTCTTATGTGGCGGCTCGACTCGGCCACGCGATCTCCCTGTTCCGGGACGTGAGCTTGATGGCATTCATTTCGCGATGGAATACTTGCCTTTGCAAAATCGGCGCGTGGCGGGGGATAAACTAGAAGGCTGGCGGGATATCACCGCCAAGGACAAACGGGTGGTGGTCATTGGAGGCGGCGACACAGGGAGTGACTGTGTTGGGACGGCATTGCGTCAAGGTTGTGTCTCGATTCACCAATTCGAGCTTTTGCCGCGACCACCTGAAACGCGAACTCCCGAGATGCCCTGGCCAACGTATCCTATGATCTTGCGCACGTCGAGCTCTCACGAAGAAGGCGAAGCTGCGGGAAAACTCGCGCGGGAATGGTCTATCTCGACAAAGGCGTTCTCGGGGCGCGACGGCAAAGTCGAAAAACTGCACGCAGTCCGACTGGAATGGAGCAAGGATCCGAAGTCAGGGCGTCCTATTATGCGCGAGATTCCGGGCAGTGAGTTCACGCTCGACGTAGATCTGGTCTTGCTAGCGATGGGATTTGTCGGCCCGGAAACAGATGGTCCCATTAGCCAGCTTGGCCTTGACCTGGATCCGCGCGGGAACGTGGCAACAAATGCCGATTACATGACAAGCGTCGAGGGCGTCTTCGCAGCGGGCGATATGCGTCGTGGACAATCCCTTGTCGTATGGGCCATTACCGAAGGGCGTAAGGCTGCTCGCGGTGTGGACAAGTACCTTATGGGCGAAACTCATCTTCCCTGAGTCCGGAGAGGGACGACCTGGCAGATTTGGACTGAGAGAGTCCGACAGACATTGTGGCGATCATCTTAGCAGTGCGCGTAAGCTCGCTTGACGGCTTGTGGGAGAAAACGCCAAACGGAAACCGTGGACTCTGGTTCTCGCGCCGATTCTGTCAAAGAAATCGAGACGCCGGTGGAGAAATCCCCGCCCGGCGCGGCACCATGCTCCCATGCAGAGGCAAGCCCCAGTCTTGAGCGCAGAGCGTCTCCCACGCCTTTTTCAAGTTTCAGGAAAGGCCTCGTCGTCGCGCTGGTGTTGCTCGCGTTTGCAGTGCTCATTGTCCGAGTGCAACACGGCCTGTGTTCCATCGCGTCGGAGCACGTCTTTGAGTTATTCTTAAGGGGACAGCTGGGCCCCGTCTTTTCGTCGCGGGTCCTGATGCGTTTGCTTATTCCGATTTTCTGGGCTGTGGCGCCAAACGCCTGGTACCCTGAACAGGCCAATACGTTGCTGCAAATTCTGTTCTGCTGGGCAGGTCTCTCAGCCACCTACTGCTTTGCTCGCAGATGGCTCTCGTGGGGAGCTGCTCTCGGAACGAGTTATCTAACTGGAGCCTGGCTCCTTTGGGGAATGCTCCCGATGGGCTACTCCTTTGCCTACCCCTATGATTTGCCGGCTTTTGCGTTTTCTGCCCTGGGGTTGGTTGTCTTGCACCGGAGGGACTTTTGGGGATTTTTTGGAATCCTATTCTTTGGCCTGCTGTGCAAAGAAACCCTCGGGTGGTTACTGGTGGTGGCAGCGCTTTATGAATGGCAAAACCGCGGAAGACATTTTGGTTGGCTCTCTCTGTCAGCCCTTGGCCTGGCAGCTATTGGGTGCTATCTGGCTCCGCGCCTTGGTCACTGGGGCGGCTCAGCAGTGCCATTTGTCACAGTTGACCCCTGGGAGAACCGACAGGCTCAGATCTCGCGAGTTGTGGCGAATCTCCGGGAGCTTGCATTTTTGTCACATGGGTCGGCGACGGAAAACGTTTACTGGTTTGCAGCGCTTTTTCTTCCGGTGGTCTATGCGTGGCGACGCGGTCTGCCAGCATTCGTGCGGTGTTGCTGGGGGGGAGCCTTCTTCTTGTTTGTTGGGAACTTTCTTTTTGGGAATCTGTGGGAGGTTCGAATTTTTAACGAGGTTGTGCCAGTGGGAGCCTTTACCTTGTTCTGGGCAGTCGGAGCTGCCTTGAGGGGTGATACATCGGAGAGCTTTGCTGAAGCCGATTCTCGATGAGCCGCCTTGAGTGGCTGACTCACTCTCCTAGCTCTGTGTGGTCGAGGTAAGTTTGTCGCTTAGAACGCGAAAGGGCGCACGACTTCTTGTCGTGCGCCCCCATGGGCGGGAGGAGGAACCCATGCGTGTGAGATGGGGAGAGGGGAAACTTGGTGCATCCTTCACTCTCGCCGCGACGCCAGGCGATGCCCTCACTCAGTCTTTACTTCGATCTTCTTCGCCTCCGGCTGTGCCTGCGCTTTACGCGGGATCGTGACGGTCAATACGCCGTTCTTAAACTTCGCGGCGATGTTTTCGGCATCTGCGTCCTCTGGCAACGTCAGGATTCGCTCGAAGCTACCGTAGGCCCGCTCGCTGCGGTAGAAGTCTTTCCCTTTTTCTTCTTTTTCCTGTTTTTTCTCGCCGCTGATGCGGAGCGAGTCGCCGACGAGCTCGATATTGATGTCCTTCTCATTCACGCCAGGCAACTCGACATCCACCGTGTACTCTTTGTCCGTCGCGCTGATCTCCACGCTCGGCTTGAACCATTCGGCCGCGCGTGTTACTGGCGCGAACACACGATCCCAGCGAGCCAGAGGCAGAGCAAAGTCACGAGCGAATTCATCGAAGATTCGATCAATTTCTCTCTGGAGCCTAGCAAACGACTCCGGCAGCGCCACATCGAAGTCGCGGCGGACTGGAAGCAACGCCCCTTCGCGTTCCTCCTCACGCTTGAACCAGTTCCATGGGACGAGTTTGTCGAACTTCATAGTCCTGTCACCTCCTTCACAAAATTTTGAGTTCTTGTTTTGAGCTCTTCGAGGCACCTTTTATGCGTGGCACCTCGATTGTGAGCACTCCATTTTCGAGCTTGGTCTTCGCTTTAGCGGGATCGGCATCCGGCGGCAGAGCCACGCCGCGCCGGAAGTGGCCATAGAAGATCTCCCGCCGTGCGAAGCCCTTGCGGTTTTCGTCCACGCGGCTTTCGCGCTTGCCCTCGATCGTGAGGCGTCCGTTCTCCACGGTCACCTTCACGTCGTCTTTGTTCACTCCGGGCAAGTCGAACCGGTAGATGTAGGCGTCCTCAGTGCGTTCGAACTCGCCCATGGGGCTAAAGCGCCCAGCCGTTTGGCCAAATTGGCGTGCCTGCTCATTCATGCGGCGCCATGCCTGCTGGAAGATGCGGTCCATGCGGGCTCGCATCTCCTGCATTTCGCGCCACGGATCCCAGCGGCCGCCGAACGGCGTCCAAACGTCCGTGTCGCTCCAATCCTCATCGAGCCACGGCAGCCGATCTACCTCCTCATCAGATGGCGGTGCTGCCTTTTTTTCTTCTTCGAGGACTCGTAGCGCCTCGTTCACTCGATCCTCCGCGCTCTTCGACTTATCGCGAAGGAGAGTTTGAAGCTTTTCAACAACGCTCGCACGCGCCTCCCCTCCCGCTTTTCCCTGTGTTTGCGTTGTTGGCGCAGCCTCGTTGCCTGCGCTTTGTTCAAGCGCGAGGACAACTGGCGCCCCCATCATCAACGCTGCTAACACGAGCGCGGCAGCTTCTAACCGCCACTGTTTTCGGAGGATCGCCCACCACGTTCTCATCGCCTCATCCCTCCTTTCCGTTTTGAGGTTTGAAGCGACTCACCGCTTCCCTGCCCTTGCAGAGACCGTGCCACACCAATGAGGTGCGGGATGCAGGCGATTCCACAAGAGAACATGCCCGGACTCTTGCTGTCAGGCGCTTCGGCTTCGTGATTTACGGGGGGATTGTGTTTCAAAGTAGCTCACGTCATGCGTGCGCACTTTAAAAACTGTATCACAGAGGCGCAACCATCGTCGTGAGGCCGCGGTGGATGAGCTCATAGGAGGAACTCCCCCTAAGCGATCTTCTGGTCTTATTGGCGCGGCCTATCGCGTCGCATTTCAACACAAGGTCCATTTTTTGAGCGGTTCTTGTGGTTCTCTGCAGCGGTTGCAACCCATTGCAGCGGCGCGGCTCTTGCTGGGGGACAAACGGGGTATCTCGTCTTTGTGCGTTTTTTCGCTCTCAGCCAGAGCGTGTGAGCAAGAAAAGATGAGACAAAGGAAGGAGGAAAGGTGATGTCGGATGTGATTCGGCGTAGCAGCGATCGTCTCCACAAGATCGCCTTTATCGGAAACTTTCTCCCACGCCAATGTGGAATTGCCACATTCACGACCGACCTTTTGACCGCTGTGTCTCGTGAGGCCCCTGATTCAGAGGTTTGTGCAGTTGTGATGAACGATGTGCCTCAGGGATATGATTATCCTCCCGAAGTCCGCTTCGAAATCGACCAAAAGAAACTCTCTGACTATCGCCTGGCGGCTGACTTCCTGAACATGAGCCAGGTGGACGTGGTTTGCTTGCAGCACGAGTATGGGATTTTCGGTGGCGAAAGCGGCGCCTACATCCTCGAGCTGCTCTCCCACCTCCGCATGCCGGTTGTGACAACTTTGCACACGGTTCTGCGCGAACCCCTGCCAAGTCAGCGTCAGGTGCTCCGCTCCATTTGCCAGTATTCAGATCGTGTGGTGGTGATGAGCAACCGCGCGGTGGAAATCTTAGAGACCATTTACGGGGTGCCGCGCTCCAAGATTGTCATGATTGGGCATGGCATACCTGACGTCCCCTTTGTGGACCCGAATTTTTACAAAGATCAGTTTTGCGTGGAGGGAAAAAAGGTCATCCTGACGTTTGGCTTACTGTCCCCTGGCAAGGGTATCGAGTACATGATCGATGCTCTCCCCGAGATTGTCGATGCTCATCCTGATGTGGTTTACATTGTGCTGGGGGCAACCCATCCCCACATCAAACGCCAGTCTGGCGAGTCGTATCGAACGTCCTTGCTTAGGCGAGCCCGCGAGTTGGGCGTAGATTCGCACCTTGTTTTCCACAATCGGTTTGTGGACCTTTCCGAACTGTGCGAGTTTTTGGGGGCGGCGGACGTTTACGTCACACCTTACCTGAATAAAGAGCAGATCGTGTCGGGCACGCTAGCCTATGCGCTTGGAGCAGGCAAAGCCGTTGTCTCGACCCCTTATTGGTACGCCGAAGAAATGCTTGCCGAAGGGCGAGGGCGCCTCGTGGGGTTCCGTGACTCGAAGGCTCTTGCAAGGGAGATCAACGATCTTCTCACGAACGAGGTCGAGCGCCATGCCATGCGCAAGCGAGCTTATGTGTTCACGCGCGACATGGTGTGGAAAGAGGTCGCACGCAAGTATCTCGAAGTTTTCCATGTGGTCAAACAGGAACGCGCCTGTTGGCCGCGGCCGCGGACTCGTACGCGTGCGGCGCAGGTGACCCCCTTTGAAATGCCGCCCGTAAAGCTCGATCATTTGCTGCGTCTGACGGACGATGTTGGCATCCTTCAGCACGCAAAGTTTGCGGTGCCTGACCGCTACCACGGTTACTGCACGGACGATAATGCTCGTGCGCTGATTGCAGTCCTGCAGGCGCAAGACATTGTGAGCGACCCGCTCCCAGGTGGCCGCAACATTGAGGAGCTGGCCTACCTGTACCTGAGCTTCCTCCACTACGCGTTCAATGAGGAAACCGGTCGTTTCCGCAATTTCATGGCCTATGACCGGCGATGGCTGGAAGAGGTCGGTTCTGAGGACTGCCACGGCCGCGCTGTGTGGGGACTTGGTGTCGCCATTGGCCTGTCTCGGTCCAGCCATCTCATGGGGGCCGCGATGCCCATTTTTGAGAAAGCCTTGGGCGCTGTGGAGAATTTCACTTCGCCCCGCGCTTGGGCTTTTGGTCTGGTTGGGGCGCAAGCCTATCTCAATCGTTTTGCAGGCGACAGCGAGGTGCGGCGCATCCGCGATCGTCTTGCACAACGACTCTTCACGCTGTGGAACGATCATGCCGACGACGCGTGGTGCTGGCCTGAGCCGTATGTGACCTACGAGAACGCGCGGATCCCGCAAGCCCTCATCGCGGCAGGGCACGCTCTCGACAGTCGAGAGATGGTTTCGGCAGGACTGAAGAGCCTCGAATGGCTCGCTCGCCTGCAGCTCGACGAAGCAGGTCACTTTGTCCCTATTGGCAATCGCGGGTGGTATGCCAAAGGCGGCGAACGAGCCCGTTTTGATCAGCAACCAGTGGAGGCGCTGGCCATGATGGATGCCTGTCGGACAGCTTTTATTGCCACCCTCGACAAAAAATGGGCAGATTATGCGCAGTTGTGCCTCGACTGGTTCTTAGGGCGAAACGACCTATCCGTGCCTCTCTATGACGAAGCGACGGGTGGTTGCTGCGACGGGCTGACCCCTGACGGTCCAAATTGCAACCAAGGCGCAGAGTCGACCTTGGCTTGGCTCCTGACGTTGTTGGGTGCCTACGAGATGAACAGTCTCCAGCTGGCTGCTGAAACCGCAGCGGAGACGCCAGCAAGCGCCACTCCGTGATCCATGAGAAGTCGGAGGTGAGAGCCATGGCGAATCAACCGGTTGTGCTCATTAGCTCTTATCCGCCACGACTATGCGGCATCGCGACGTTCTGCGAGGAAGCGCGCGAATTCATTCAGCGCGCCATGCCTGAGCGCGATGTGCTCGTGATTTCGCACACTGATGGCGAGGGCGAAGGCGTCTTGCCCATCATTGATCTCAGGCGTGAAGACTGGTGGCAGCCCGTGGTCGAAGAGATCCGGCGACTCGATCCTTTTGCTGTTCATATTCAGCACGAATATGGACTCTATGAGTATCATGACGAACGCGGGATTGGCGACGGCAACGAAGGTTTTCTCACTCTCTTGTCGGCGCTACGCAATTGGCCGATTGTCGTTGAGCCGCACACCATTCATGGCCGGATGCGCGATTTTGAAGCGGATTTTGTTTACAAGATGTGTCGGCGGGCGCACGTGGTCCTTTTCAAATGCCACTACCAGAAATGGCGTTGGGATTGGACGTGTTCGGCGCGACGCTGGCCGACGCCACGAAATATCATGGTTGTGCCCCATGGTGCGCGCCCTGACAAACGTTGGGGGCTTCACGAAATCCCCGCCCTGCGTCGCGAGTTCGGGCTGGATCAGATTGGCCTAACGAATCACCTCGTCGGAATGATCGGTTGGATCCAATCCAACAAGCGGTGGGACATTCTGCTCTCGATGTGGGAGGAGATTCACAATGAGATCCTCGAGAGGACGGGCGAGGATTGGGACCTCCTGGCAGCTGGCGCTATGCGCGATCCAGCCCATCGGCAAGACTACGAAGAATGGGTAGCTGAGGTACGCATCCTGGCCAATAAAGGGATTGCACACTACCACGAGTTCATCCCGCGCGGCGAGGCCTATTACAAACTCATGGCGGTTTGCGATTTCATTGTGTTGCCCACGACCGATGAGACGCAGTCGGGGACGTTGGCTCGCATTATTGCGCTCAATAAACCTTTTATCACCACGGCACCCATGGAAGGGCTCACGGCTCAAGCACTTGAAAGTGGTGGAGGGCTTCTGTTCACCAACAAGCGCACATTAAAGGAGAACGTCATACGACTGGCCTGCGACGAGCAGTTGCGTATCCAGCTCGGTGAAAATCTGCGTCGCTACCTCGAGGAAGTTGTGTCGTGGGAAGTCGTCGCCCGACAGTATCTCGAGGCGTACGACCTTGCACGCTCAGCCGTGCGAACGGGGATCCGGGTGACGTTGCCTCAGGAGTTCTGAGCAGGGAAACGTCTCAAACCTTTACTCCATTTGAGGAAAACTTAAAGAAACAAAAGTTTAGCAATATAGAAATGAGCCAGGAGAGCGGCCGGGGAGCCGCTTTTTTGTCACGCCATTGTAACACAAAAGCGGCAAAATTTTAATGATATTTTCACCGTCCGACGTTTGCACTTTGCTGCAGTTTGACAGTGACAATCGGAGAAAGCACGAATGGCTTTTTTTTTGCGTGTGTTTGGAAACGCCTTGAGTCCCCGGAAAGCCAGAGTTTTAGGAGGGTGGATGCTATTAGCTGTGGCAGGGTTGAGTTCTGCTGCCACGTCCGGTGGCGACGCCCAAACCTCCGATTCAGAGCAGAAAAAGCCAGGTTTTGTGCCACCCCTTGTTTGGGGGACAGAACGTCAGTGGAGTCTCCAGCTCAGTGCTGATCAACGTGTGCGGTTTGAACGTCGGGATAATTTTGATCTCGATAAACGCAAAGCTGACAATGATGACCTCGCTTTTGTGCGTACCCGTGTGAACCTGGATCTTGCCTACAAGAAATTGTGGCGCGTTCACGTCGGCGTCGCGGATGCTCGCCAAGTTGGCGCACGTACGGAGACGATGCAGGAAGCTTATTGGCATCTCCATCAACTATTCCTCGAAGCCCGACTGCGCGAGGACTCGCCGTGGAGTGTGACAGTAGGTCGGCAGCCGTTGGAATTCAGTGAGGGACGCCTCCTCGAATACGGAACATGGTCGAACCTTCTCAAGCTTTTCGATGGCGCGCGTCTGCGCTACGAAACCTCTTCGATGGACCTGAGTCTCTTTGTCGTTCAGCCGGTGATCTACCAACGTCACCACAAGCCAGCACTGGTGACCGATGCTCCCCACCCCATGCGCCATGCGTTCTTCTATGGCGCGTATTCGACGTTTAAGTGGTGGAATCCTCATGAGGTGGATTTCTATGCCTTAGGGCTTAGCGACAGAAACAAGATGCGAACTTTTCCTTCAACAGTGAAAAGTGAGAGCGGTGAGTCCGGCACATCAAGCCGTTACACGGTCGGCGCCAGGCTGCGCGGGCCCCTTATGAAACATGAGGGCGTAGGAACTCTCGGCTACGGCCTGGAAGCCGCTTATCAGTGGGGCAACGTCAGCAGCGATGATGTCCGCGCCTACATGCTCCACGCGGATCTTAACTATAAGTGGGAACACCCCTGGAAGCCCGTGATCAAACTAGAAAGCAACGTTGCGAGTGGGGACCGGCGTTTCGGTGACGGAGAAAACAACACGTTTTATCCATTGTGGGGAAGCTCTCACACACCATATGGCATCATAGATTTCGTGCGCCTACAGAACCTGCGTGAGCTAGCGCTCATCTCAAGCATCGAGCCAACTTCGAAGCTCAAGCTCCAGGCAGAGGTGCATCACTACTGGCTCGATTCACGAACAGATTCATGGTACAGCGGCCCCGGGTTGCGCGATAAAACGGGGCAGAGTGGACGTGACCTGGGGGACGAAATAAGCCTTGTGGCTAAATACACCCTTACCAAAAGAGTCTCGCTCGAAGGTGGCGTTTCGCATTTTCTTCCCGGAAACTATCCGCGCAAAGCAGGCAAAACCGACAGTGCGAATTTTGTCTACCTGCAATATGAGATCAAGCTGTAGGCGAGCAGGTTGTGCGTTCTCGGGTTTGCCGCTGAGAGAGGGTTTTTCGCGAGAAACGATTTTTCCATTCAGCAGAATCTTCGCGCAGAGAGCTTGAGGTTCAATAGGGAAAAACTTGAATATGGTTGACGAAAACCAATAGTTAACCGTGGTAAACTGTATGCCACTGGATACACGCCATACTGAAACTCTGATTCCTGAGGCGATATTGGCGCTGCAGGAGTTGACCGATGTGTTTCAGCGGCGGCGCGAGGCGTTGGCGCGTCAAGCTGGTCTGACCGTCGAGCAGTGGCGTGTTCTTGAAGAGATTGCGGGCGACACGTTTATGCCATCTCTGTTTGCCCGCGAGCGTAAACGCTCGCGAGCGGCTGTGTCGAAGGTTATTCGCCAGCTTCTTGACAAGGGGATTATCAGGACCTCGGTATCGGAACGCGATGGTCGCCAGCGGACTTATCATTTAACTGCCGCTGGTCGGACCGCGCTCGAGAAACTTCGCAGTGCACGGCGCCAGGCTATTCAAAAGGTTTGGCGAAAGTTCGATGCCGAGCAATTGCGGCACTTTACGGATTTCAGCCGCGAGCTCTGTCGTCGCCTCGAAGCACTCGAGTCCGCGCCTCGTGGTGCTGAACAGCCAAAGGCCACATTCGAAAGGAAGAGGAAAAATGGGTAAAAGCCTTTACGAGAAAGTCTTCGATTTGCACACAGTGCGCAAGCTGCCCTCAGGACAGTATCAACTGTTCATGGGGCTGCAACTTATCCACGAGGTCACGTCGCCGCAGGCATTTGCCATGCTGCGCGAGCGCGGATGGAAGGTTCTTTATCCGCACCGTAACTTCGCAACGGTCGATCACATTATTCCGACCCACACGCAGCAGCGTCCGTTCGAGGATTCGCTTGCCGAGGAGATGATGCAGGCCATTGAGCGCAATACGCGCGATTTTGGCATCAAGCTTTTTACGCCGGAGACGGGCCAGCAAGGAATCGTACACATGATCGGTCCGGAGCTTGGTCTCACGCAGCCGGGAATGACGATCTGCTGCGGAGACTCGCACACAGCCACCCATGGTGCGTTTGGCGCTCTGGCCTTTGGCATTGGCACGAGCCAGGTGCGCGATGTCCTCGCCACTCAGACCCTTGCCATGGGCAAGCTCAAGGTGCGTCGAATCGAGGTCAATGGCGAGCTTGCTCCCGGCGTTTATCCCAAGGACGTCATTCTCTACATCATCCATCGGCTGGGGGTGAAAGGCGGTGTGGGATACGCTTATGAATATGCAGGCGATGTCTTTGACCGGATGGACATGGAAGGCCGCATGACCGTGTGCAACATGTCGATCGAGGGGGGCGCACGCTGCGGTTATGTGAATCCCGACCAAACAACCTACGAGTATATCAAGGGTCGCCCCTATGCTCCGCCCGCTGAACGGTGGGAGGAAGCTGTCCGTTTCTGGGAAAGTGTGAAATCGGATCCCGATGCGAACTACGACGACGTCGTCGCCTATCGTGCCGAGGATATTGCACCGATGGTCACGTGGGGTATCACCCCCGGGCAGTCGATCAGCATCGACGATGTGATCCCGGAGAAAAGCGCATTTCCGGCAAGTGAGCAGTCGCTGGTCGAAGAAGCGTATGCCTACATGGGCGTGAAGCCCGGCCAGCCGATCAAAGGAATGAAAATCGACGTGGCGTTCATTGGCTCGTGCACGAACGGTCGCATTTCGGATTTTGAAGAGGTGGTGAAGCTCATTGATGGGCGCGGCTACAAGGTGGCGCCTCATGTGAGAGCGCTTGTTGTTCCCGGCAGCCAGCAGGTGCGCGACGAAATGGTGCGCCGCGGCTACGACAAAATCTTTACTGAAGCAGGTTTCGAGTTCCGCGAGGCTGGTTGCTCGATGTGTCTCGCTATGAACCCCGACAAGTTGCGCGGCAACGAAGTGTGTGCCAGCTCGAGCAACCGTAATTTCAAAGGACGTCAGGGATCACCTACCGGGCGCACGATCCTCATGTCGCCTGTGATGGTCGCAGCTGCAGCCTTCGCCGGTGAAGTGGTGGACGCCCGCGAGTTCTTTGGCATTGGCGCTGTGAAAGGAGCATAACGATGGAAGATATGAAAAGAGTGCGCATTGCTGGCAAAGCGATTAGCGTGCGTGGCAACGATATTGACACGGACCGAATCATTCCTGCGCGCTACTTGCGGTGTGTGACGTTTGATGGTCTTGGCGAGCACGTCTTTGAAGACGACCGCGAGCAGCTCCGGCGCAAGGGACAACTCCATCCCTTCGACGATCCGAAGTTTGCCGACGCAGAGATTCTCTTTGTTAATAAGAATTTCGGTTGCGGGTCCTCGCGCGAGCATGCCCCACAGGCCATCATGCGGTGGGGCAAGGGGATCAAGGCCATCGTGGGGGAGAGCTTCGCCGAGATTTTCTTCGGCAACTGCGTTGCGCTTGGCATCCCGTGTGTGACCGTGAGCGAGGACGTGGCGCAAGAGATTCAATCGCTCAATGAGACAGCGCCCGATACCACCTTCACTGTGGACCTTGAGAAACTCGTTCTCGTGGCCAGCAACGGAAAGCAGTGGCCGATCCAGTTGCCAGAGGGTCCCCGCCAGCAATTCTTGCAGGGGCGATGGGACTCCACAGCTGAACTCATGGAGGCGATGGATCTCATCGCGCAGACAGCTGAGCGCTTACCTTACTTCAATCATTGGCGCTAAGCTTGCGCAGGGCGACTTCCGACGACCTTCCGATTTAAAGAACGTCCCGTGCTGGTGACGAGCCGACGAGGGAGCGAGCACCGGCTCTCGTCAGTGGGCATTGAGCGACTTTAGTTGCCACTGCGCATTGTGGCTTCGCGAACGAAAGGGCTATCGTCACGCAGAGCCCGTGGCATGCCGTGCTAAGAATTTACGAATTGTGGAAAGCTTCGCGGCCATTCATACGCCGGAAAAGAGCGTGCCGTGGGATTTAGAAGTGGCTTTTTGCTTTTTCGTAGGCGTCGCGCAATTCTTTGAAGGCGCGTTCGAATCCATCCCGAACGTCTTGCCACGCCAGGGAAGCCGACGTGCGCCAGTTATCGAGATGGTCGAGTTGCTCGGCTAATGCCCGCCTTTTTTCTTCTAACTCGGTGACAGCCTGCGTCAGGCGTTCGCGTGTCTGTGTGGTGCTGATGGAGCGTGCTCGCTCGCGCAGATTGCCCACTTTCTTGTCAATATCGCTCAGTTCGGCAAGCCACCTGGCGCGGTCCTTTTCCACAGTAGCGTCTGGCTGAGTGTTCTGCGTTGCAGGGGACGCGGTTGTGGCTAGCACGGGGGTGACTTCGATCGGTGAAGCCGGGGTCGGTGTGCTTGCCTGGTTTGTGGAAGCCTTACGTATGGGCGTGGGCACAGCGCTCCGCTGTTGGCGCTCATGCGCATTGGCGGCACCTGCGGTCGAGGATTGGCGCTCGCAGCCCGACAGCGTCAGAATTGCGGATGCGATGCTCATTGCCCATTTCAACTTTCTAAAACCACTCGCAGTCACCACGTGTCCCTCGTGTTTCATGCGTTTCTTTTCAGTTCCTAGCATGCACGAAACAGCCCCCTTGTTCTAGTGCAAACGAATGCCCCCCTGTTGCACGTGCAGAATTTTGCTAGAGTTCAGACATCGGACCGACCAGAGATGAGGCTATGAAGCTGATCGTAGGCTTGGGCAATCCGGGACGGCGCTATGAGCGCACACCTCACAATGTGGGATTCGACGTTGTGGACCATCTGGCCCAACGTCACGGTGCACAGTGGGCGTTGGCGTCGCGCTTTGAGGCCGCCCTGGCTGAGGCATCAATTGTTGGCCAACGCGTTGTGCTTATGAAACCGCTCACGTACATGAATCTGAGCGGACGCGCCGTTCAAACCTATCTTGCGAAAAATGGTGGTGAGCCTGGCGACATTCTCGTGATTTGTGACGACGTCAACCTTCCACTTGGACAACTTCGTCTGCGTCTGTCGGGAAGCCACGGCGGCCACAAAGGACTGCTTTCCATCATCCAGTCTCTGGGGACGTTGGATTTTCCGCGGCTGCGGATTGGCGTGCGTCCTGCAGAAATTCCCACAGAGGGATGGATCGAGTACGTTCTTTCGCGATTTTCTCCGGAAGCGTGGGACGTCATCGAGCGTGCAGAGCAAGAAGCAGCGGATGCGGTGGAGATTGCGCTAGAGCGTGGCCTCGAAGCAGCGATGAATCGCTTCAACCGACGCAACCGCGGTGAGGCGTCCACGGAATCCGCTGAGGAGGACTGAGTCCCTCATCATGTGTGCACGGCCAATTGAGCTTTGTCCACTTCCCCCGAGCGAACGTTATGAGCATTGGATGCGGGTGGCTTTAGAGCAGGCTCGCGCGGCAGCTCTTGCTGGCGAGGTTCCCGTCGGCGCGGTTGTGGTGCGGGGTGAGGAGCTTTTGGCCCAGGCGCACGAGCGAAAGATCGAGCTGAGCGACCCCACAGCACATGCGGAAGTCCTGGCGTTGCGAGCAGCTGCGCGCGCGTATGGCGACTGGCGGCTGGAGGACTGTGCACTTTTTGTTACGCTTGAGCCATGCCCGATGTGTGCCGGAGCGATTCTGCTCGCACGGGTTCCTCTAGTCGTTTATGGCGCGCCGAACCTCAAATTTGGCGCTGTCACCACTCATATCGAGCTTTTTGCGTATCCGCGGTGGAATCACTCGGTCCAGCACGTTGGAGGGATCCTTGCCGAGGAGTGTGGAGAGCTCTTGCGCAATTTCTTTGTGGAGCGCCGGCGTCATGAAGAGTGAGGGGGTGTTTCTGAAAAGCTGGCAGGAAAAGCTGGGACTGCGGGCTTCGGTGTCCTGAGGAACTTGTGAACGAACATCGAGGGTCCAAACTCATCATTGTTCTCAGAATCGCAGGATTTGGCTCTTCGTAAACCTTCGCTCTTGTTGCGAGGCTAGGATAGTTTTTGAGGAACCCTTCTGACAAATAGCTAACAAGTTAGCAGAATTCAACCAGAGTGCTCACGAGAACTCGCCACAGGAATGATTGTCTTTTTCAGAACTCGCTCGCGGCTACGCGCCTGCCGCGGTTTCTCTTGTAGGCCTCATGAAATTTCTCTTACCTTGTGACGCGCAGTCAGGGAGGCCCTTTCCGCTGCCGTGCGGGTAAGAAGGAGCATTGCAGCCATGCGAGGACTTACAAGGTATCGAGGCTCTGATAGGCCTTGACCAGGGCTTCGCGTGAGAAGCGCCAGTCTAGCTCACGTTCCATCCGCTGTCGGCCATACGCGCCCATCTGCGCGCGCCGTTCCGGATCGGCCAGGAGCTCGAGAATTTTCTCAGCGAAATCACGGGGATCATTGGGACGAGCATAAAGCGATGCTTCCTGAGCAGAAAAGCGGCCTTCGGTCATTTCGAATTGCACGATCGGCTTGCCCACCGCCATGTATTCCATGATTTTGTTCATGGTAGACTTGTCGTTCATTTCGTTCACGCGGTCGGGGTTTACGCACACATCGGCAGTGGAGAGATAACGCAACAGGTCCGCGTCGGGAATACGCCCTGTGAAGCGGACGTGATCTGCAACACCGATGGCACGGGCATAGCGCTCCATGTGCGGGTGCTCGGGGCCGCTGCCGATGAGCACAAAGAGAATATCGGTCCGCCCTTTTTCGAGCACGATGATACGAACTGCATCGAGCAAGAGGTCGATACCTTCCTGTTTGCCCATGACGCCCACGTAAGACACCATATAGGGGCGCCCTTCCTTAAGCGCTGGATCTGGCTCTACTGGGCGGAATTTTGTGATGTCGGGAGCGCTCCGCACGATATGCACACGATCGGGATGTTTACGGCCGCGTGTGAGCGCGATTTGCCGGTAACTCTGGTTGGTGCTAATCACAAGATGAGCTGTTGCAAAGGTGAGGCGCTCCAGAGCGCAAAGGACGTAGTAAAGGGGGCCCTTTTTCCCGTATTTGGCGATGTAAAGCTCGGGGTTAATGTCGTGCTGATCGAACACAAATTTCACACCAAAGGGGCGGAACGTAAGTGCAATGAGGAAAATGTTATCAGGGGGATTGCATGCATGCAGGATGTCGAACCCTTTGGTGAGGAACACGCGCCACGCCAGCACGAGTTCCCAGAAGAAGGCGATGCTATACTCCACGAGAAATCCAAATGCGCCGGAATCGCCTTCGAGAGGAAGCGGGTGACGAAAGACCTCGATCCCTTCAAGCACTTCATGGCTGGCGGTGTAGTTCTTCATTTTGGGGCAAATGACCGTGACCTCATAGCCAGCATCACGCAGCGCTGTGGCTTCGAGCCACACACGGCGATCAAAAGGTACGGGAAGATTTTCCACAATAATAAGAACGCGACGTGGCGGGCGACGAGGACTCACCAGCAGATACCTTCGTAATGGGCGGAGGTTTTGGGCACGGGTGCAATCCGAACCAGGTCAATCACCACCTGGTCGGGGCGAACGCGATCGAGGATATCTTTGAATTCCGGGTCTTTATTGCCGATCACAATGCATTCACGGTCGGCCAGGATCTCATCGGGGCTAGACACAAACAACTGCGAGATGTGTGGAATCTGTTTTTCGATGTAAGCCTTGTTTGCCCCCATTAGCTTGGCCAGGTTCACGTTTCGATCATAAATCTTAATCGAATAGCCTTTTCCCAAAAGGGTTTCGACGAGCACAACGAGCGGGCTTTCGCGCAGATCGTCTGTGCCAGCTTTGAAGCTGAGTCCTAGCAGGCCGATCTTCTTTTTCCCTGTGCGCTGGATGAGACGAATGCCAAACTCAATGTGGCGTCTGTTGCTCTCCTGAATGCTCCGCAGTACGGGAACAGGCAAATCGAGCTGCTGGGCCTGATAGGCCAGAGCACTGAGATCTTTTGGCAGGCATGATCCCCCGTAAGCGTAGCCAGGGCGGAAGTATGCCGTGGAAATGTTGAGCTTGGTGTCGCGCATGAACAGTTCCATCACGGCGTGACTGTCGATGCCCATGGCTTTACAGATTTCTCCGATCTCGTTCGCAAAAGCCACCTTAAGCGCATGGAAAGAGTTGTTAACATATTTTAGCATTTCGGCCACACGTGGCTCGACTGCGATGAATTCAGCTCCGATGGGAGCATAAAGCTGCTGGAGAATACTGCGAGCACGCTCGTCATTCGTGCCGACAAGGGTGAAGGGCGGATTCACAAAATCCCGAATGGCGCTACCCTCGCGCAAGAATTCCGGGTTCGAGGCCACGGCAAAGTCGGTGCCTGCCCTCTTCCCACTCGATTCCTCAATAATATGGGCGCACCGATCAACCGTGCCAGGCAAGACCGTGGAGCGGATCACGACGACATGGAAATCCTGCTTGGTACGCAGGGCTTGGCCGATCTCGCGGCACACTCCGTAGATGTATTCAAGGTTGAGAGACCCGTTTTCATTGCTTGGCGTGCCGACGCACACCAGGGAAATGTCGGCCCACTGAACGGCTTCCTCTGTGTTTGTTGTTGCTCGCAGGCGGCCGCTGGCATGCGCTTCGGCAAGGAGAGTGTCGAGTTCAGGCTCAACGATAGGCGATAACCCCTCAGCAATCATCTGAACTTTCAGCGGATTGACGTCCACGCCAATAATGTCGTGGCCAAAACGGGCGAAACACGCCCCACATACTGTTCCCACGTAGCCTAGGCCGAAAATTGCAACCTTCATTGCATTGGTTCCGTTCTTTTGGCGATTGGGCCGGCGGAATTCCCCGCCAGCCGATTCAGATGTATAAGATGAGACTGCCCGCGACAACGGGTGTGTCAACGGGAAGAACGCTGCTTTGTGGAAGTCCGGCTTGTGGTCGGTGTTTTCTTCGTAGCACGGGACTGTTGTTTGTCTGCGGAGCTTGGAGTCCGAGCTGGGCGTGGCTTAGGTGTCACTTTTTTACCATGGGTGAGCGGGGAAGTGTGGGGCGTTCCCGAGGGCTGAGTTTTTGTATCAGCAGGAGACTCTTTGATTTGGGGCGCTGCAGACGTGGGGACGTCGGTGGAATAGCTTTCAGTTTTAAGCTCTGGCGCGGCAGACGTCTCTTCTGCCTCATTAGTTGTTTCGACTGCTGTTGTCTCACCCTCTTCCACTTCCATGTTGTTGGCTAATGCCGCCGACGTTGAAGCGTCTGCTGTCTTGGGTCCACCAAGTTTCTCTATTTTACCATCCAAATGCAGAGCGTAGAGCGGAATGCGGTGTGGTTCTTGCTCCTCGCTTTCGAAGACCTCTTGTTCCACGAGTGCTGTGGCCTCATCTTTCCAGCTTGTGCGGAAGCGATATTCTCCGAAATGGCCAAGGGGCTCGTTGTCCTCGTTGATTGTGGATGATGTTGGCGCGTCTCCACTTTGTGCCGCGGTGTCGGCCTGGCAGGTCAGCGTGATTTCCGGATCGAGCGAGAATAGACGCGCACGTTCAAGCGCTGCAGCGGCGTTCTCCGCCTCAAGGGGAAAGAGAATGGCGCTCGGTTTCCCATCCACACAAGCCAGCGCTGCTAACATTTTATCCTCAGGTGCAAACGATTCACTCGCTTCCTCGACGCGCAGCGAGCTGACCTTGTTTTTCGCTAAAAACTCCTGGAAGGCGGTGACTGCGTTCATGACCTGTTCGGCGTAAACCCACGGGAACGGCGTGGTGTCGTAGGGGGGAAGCGGCCGCAAGAAGAGAGGAAAAACGGAGCGATTCCGGCGTGTGATGTTGGGAATGCGCACCACCCGAGTGCCGTAGTGTGTGACCTCAAAGCTTGTCAGCTCGACCTCCACTGTGTCCGTGGCGGCCATGCGACGCCGCAGAGCCACAAATTCCATCTGGAGCGCTTCGGCAGTGTCGCTATTGATGTAAACCACACCATTCGCGTTTTTCGAGATATTGTAGGTGAAGGCGGACCATCGTGTATCAATCCAGCGTGGCGGATTGAGAAGTCGAACCTGGGACGCGTCGATGAGGCGTTGACGCGTAACAGTGCTGCCGGTCTCCGAGATGCGTACGAGCATACGGCTTGGATAGCGCTCCAGTTCACCGTCGATGACTCGAAAAATCCGGTCCACGATCACAATCTTTTTCCCGTCGGGCGAGGCGACAGGGCGTGTGCTGTCCGTCAGAGTGCGTACTTGTGCCAGTGCGACAGCACTAGCGAACAGCACAAGCAAGAGGGACCCAAAACGTAAAGCGCCGAATACTGTTTGGTTCTTCATCGCCTTTTTCATCCAAGGATCCTCTCCACGCGTCAAGGGTACACGTTTCCCTGAGATTCGTAGGCCCGGGGGGCTTTTGTGCCAGTGCACCACATCCCGCCCCCACCCACGCTTGACATGGCTTGAGGAAACAGCGACTTCATGATGTTTTCGAACAGGTTATCAAATACGTCAGGAAGTGTGCGTGATGAGTTCGACGATTTTGCTGCGCCATATCAAGACACTTGCAACCTTCGATGACAACGCAACGGAGCTAGAGGGGGTGGACCTTCTCATTCGCGGCAACAGAATTGCAGAAATTGCCGCACGGATCGAGCCGCCTCCTGACGCACGTGTGATTGACGCCTCGGGAATGCTTTGTCTGCCGGGCATGGTTAATTGCCATCATCATCTGTACCAAACAATGACGCGCGCGGTGCCGTGTGTGCAAAATGCCGAGCTGTTTGAATGGCTTGTAAATCTCTATGAGATCTGGCGCGAGGTGACGCCAGAACTCGTGTACATTTCGGCCCTTGTGGGATTAGGCGAGCTTCTTCTCACAGGATGCACGACGACCACTGACCATCTTTATCTTTTCCCGCGCGCAAGTGATGGTAAGCTTATTGATGCGGAAATACAGGCGGCACGTGAACTGGGCATCCGCTTTCACCCCACGCGAGGTTGCATGACGCGCGGGCGATCAAAAGGGGGCTTGCCGCCCGACGACGTTGTGCAGTCCGAAGAGGAAATCCTCGCCGACTGCGAGCGCTTGATTGCGACTTATCACGATCCCGCCCCCGACGCGATGGTCAAAATCGCCCTGGCCCCGTGTTCACCCTTTTCGGTCGAAGCGAGTACTATGAAGCTTCTTGCCGATCTGGCCCGCGCCCACGGGCTTCGCCTTCACACTCATCTGGCAGAAACGCGCGACGAGGAACGCTACTGTAAAGAAATGTATGGCATGCGGCCGGTCGAGTGGGCGGAGGAAATAGGGTGGTTAGGTCCGGATGTGTGGTTTGCGCACATGGTTCACGTCAACGAGGTGGAAATTCAACGCCTGGCCGCAACAGGTACGGGGGTTTCCCATTGCCCCGCGTCGAATATGCGTCTCGGCTCGGGGATTGCTCCAATTCCGAAAATGGCAGCAGCCGGCGTGCCTGTAGGGTTGGGGGTAGATGGCAGTGCAAGCAACGACGCTAGTGACATGCTTGGGGAGGTGCGCCAGGCACTTCTGCTCCACCGCGTGCTTGGGGGGGCACGTGCTGTCACGGCGCGCGAGGTGCTACGATGGGCCACACGCGGCGGCGCGCGGGTCCTTGGCTACTCCGAGCTTGGGCGCGTTGAGGCTGGTGCGCTAGCCGATCTCGTGCTCATTGATCTAGAGCAGCTTGGCCTCGCTGGAGCTTTGCATGACCCGGTTGCAGCACCCGTGTTCGCCGGCGATTCGCACCTTGTGGCCTATTCCATCGTCAACGGGGAAGTGGTTGTCGAGAAGGGAAAGCTAGTGCGCGTGAATGAGCAAGAGCTTGTCCGGAGAGCTAACGAAGCTGCCGCAGAGATGGTTCGCTCAGCTTCGCGCAAAACGGGCATTCGTTTCCTCGAATTTCCAGCGTAGTGAAAGAAGGGAGAAAAGACCCACTGGCTCACAAAAAGCCACGCGAAGAAAAAGAGAGAAAGCCGGCGGCGCACCGTAGGCCCCGCCGGCTCTTCTGCAAAAAAGTAAAACCAAAGCTTATTTTGCCTTGCCCTGGTTCGCAACGGCCTGGGCGGCCTTCGCCACGGCCTCGGGATCACCAAGGTAGTAATGCTTGATGGGCTTGAGGTCAGCGTCGAGCTCGTAAACAAGCGGAATGCCGGTGGGGATGTTCAGCTCCACAATGTCCTCGTCGCTGATGTTGTCGAGGTATTTTACAAGTGCGCGAAGACTATTGCCATGCGCGGCAATGATGACGCGCTTGCCGCTCTTGATCGTCGGTGCAATTGTCGAATGCCAGAAGGGGAGGAAGCGCGCCACCGTGTCCTTCAAACACTCGGTGAGCGGGATGTCCTGCGGGTCGAGATCGCGATAACGCGGGTCGTGTCCGGGCCAGCGTGGATCGCTTTTCTCGAGGGCAGGTGGCGGAATGTCGTAACTGCGCCGCCAGATTTTCACCTGCTGCTCGCCGTATTTTGCCGCAGTCTCTGCTTTGTTCAGTCCCTGGAGCGCCCCGTAATGGCGTTCGTTGAGGCGCCAGGAATTTGTGATGGGAATCCACATGAGGTCCATTTCATCCAATACGATCCAGAGGGTGCGGATCGCGCGTTTAAGCACGGAGGTAAAAGCGCAGTCGAACGTAAAGCCTTCAGCCTTGAGCGTGCGGCCAGCTTCGTGAGCTTCCTCGATTCCTTTTTCAGAGAGATCAACGTCTGTCCAGCCCGTGAAACGGTTTTCTTTGTTCCAGATGCTTTCGCCGTGACGGAGCAAAACGACCTTGTACATACCGAGACCTTCCTTTCTGTCCGTGATTCGAGATGCTAAAACCAATTTCGAGCGAACTTATGCGTTGCTCCCCGCAGAGATGAGCCATTTTTGCAAGAGACAGACGATCGCAAACAGCAGCCGACGCGCCAAAGTCACGGGGGGCAACTCGCAGCGATTTGTTTGCCCATAGAGCGCGAGCCTTTAAAGTTTTTCAAATCTGGCCCTACGGTTGAGTTTCGTTCTCGTCCGTTTTGGTAGCGTCGCCAGCGTCGCGAGCCCGCATGGCTGTTTCGTCGAACCAAGGCTCGCTGCCAGCGGGAAGATTGTCCAGCTCGATCGCAGCCATCGGTGCGGGCGGACGCTCCTGTTTCGCTGGCTGCTCGGTTTTTGCGCCAGTTTCCTCAAGCAGCTTTTCCATCTGCATGCGGATGACTTCGCGTGTTTCACGTGGGGTGTGGCGGCACACTTCTTCGAAAGTCGTGATCCCCAAGCAGATTTTTAGCCACCCATCCTGACGCATGGTTTTCATTCCCTGTTTGATGGCCAGCTCATGGATTTCGTCGGTGGTTGCTCGCTGGAGAATCAGGTCGCGAATCTCTTCTGTTACCCGAAGGAGCTCAAAAATTCCAATGCGGCCTTTGTAGCCCGTGTTTGCGCATTCGTCGCATCCTTCACCATGGAAGAATGTGAGGTCGGCCACTTCTTCGACCGTGGTAGCAAACTCGTCCAGTTCTTCCTGCGTAGGTCTGTAGGGGCGTTTGCACATTGGGCAAATGAGGCGCACAAGGCGTTGGCCGATGACGCCCTCGAGCGTGGAAGTAATGAGGAATGGCTCAACGCCCATGTCGATCAAGCGGGTCACCGCGCCGGCGGCACTGTTGGTGTGCAGAGTTGAGAAGACCAGGTGACCGGTCAGCGAAGCCTGGATGGCGATTTGCGCTGTTTCAACGTCGCGCACTTCACCCACGAGGATGATGTCGGGGTCCTGACGAAGGATTGCGCGCAAGCACCGTGCAAACGTGAGTCCCACGTTGGCATTGATATTCACCTGGACGAGGCCATCGAGCTGATACTCGACAGGGTCCTCCACCGTGATGATTTTTTCCGTGGGGCTATTGAGCTCGTTGAGAGCTGCGTAGAGTGTTGTCGTTTTTCCGCAGCCCGTGGGACCGGTCACGAGAATGATGCCGTTGGGGCGCTCGATGAGTTTGAGGAACACTTCGAGCACGTCCGGCATCATGCCGATCTGCTGAACCCCAAGGAGAGCCACGTTCTTGTCAAGAATACGCATGGCCATTCCTTCGCCATGCGCGACGGGCAGAGTCGAAACACGGAGGTCAATTTCGCGCCCCTCCACCGTGAGCTTGATACGGCCGTCCTGTGGTCGGCGGCTTTCGCTGATGTCCATACCGGACATAACTTTGAAGCGCGAAATGATGCCCGTTTGCCACGATTTGGGCGGCGAAGGAATCTCGCGGAGCACGCCATCCACGCGGTAGCGGATGCGCAAGGCGTTCGAGAAAGGCTCGATATGGAGGTCGCTTGCGCGATCCTTGATGGCTTGCAGCAAGAGCAAGTTGCAAAAACGGATAATGGGGGCTTCGTTGGCAATTTTCTCGATGTCGCTCAGGTCGTAAGCACCTTCACGCGCCTCCAGACCCGTTGATGTGTCCTGCGCCTCGAATTCTTCCACCATTTGATCGAGGGTGGTATCGCCGACGCCGTAGTACAGATTGATGTAATCGAGAATGTCCTCTTCGTTCGCGACGACGGCCTCGACGTTATTGACGTTCTTGTCCATAAGGAACAGGCGCAGGTCGTCCACGATGCGCACGTTGAGAGGGTCGCTGATAGCAACGACCACGGTATGATCTTCCGGGCGATACCGAATCGGGAAAACTTTGTAGGCGCGCGCAAGTTCTGAAGGGATCATCCGCAGCAGCTCGGGCGTGATGAAGCTCTTCGGCACATCGCTGAGCTTGACGTACTCGAGTCCTGCCTGCTCGCTGAGGAGCTTGAGCATGTCCATCTCAGCAGAAACGGCGAGGTCAGGTGGCGGAGGACCTGCTGCTGCAGCTCCAATTTTGCCGGCTTCTTCGCCGGATGGGGTCATCGAAGGACCGCCGCGGGCAGGACGGGCTTCCTCGCCTCGGATCTGACCCGCAATAGAGCTCTCGTCGCGTTTTGTCTTCGCTGCTGCTTCGTCGGCGGGCGCTGTGACACGATCGGGAGAGGGGGGTGCCGACGAAGAGGGCTTGGCGGTAGCCGGTTTCTGCGCGGGATCAGGAATTCTTCGCGGAATGGCTGGCTGTGGCGTTTGCGTAGCCGAAGTCTGCTTCTTTTCGTCGTCTTTATCCGAGCCGCCAGGGATGAATTTTTTCAGAAAAGACATTGCTACCACCGTCTCTTGTTCGATGTCCGTGGACCATTTG
Organism: Candidatus Sumerlaeota bacterium; assembly: GCA_017161655.1. Lineage (GTDB taxonomy): Bacteria > Sumerlaeota > Sumerlaeia > Sumerlaeales > Sumerlaeaceae > DRVG01. Next base: position 62,772 of record JADFCV010000008.1, on the reverse strand, counting down.
CCAAAAACATTGGTCTAGGAACAGTGTTTTCTGGGGCAACTTTCAGTTTTGGCGCGCAGCGATTCAAGCAAGAACCGCTGCGCGTCGCACTGTATGCTGTTTGCTTGGCCACCCATTCAAATTCTAACAATACCCCCAGCTTTCATTCGTTCCCTGCCCGCAGCCGATTGGGGCATACATTTTCGGCTTTCGTTTCCTACATCTTGCTGTTTCCTATAGACCAGCGCAATCGCCCAGCACGCCGAGATTAAGGAGTTCGTAGAAAAATGGCAGCGATGACTTCAAAATCCAAGCGCCGATCAGCCACTGCTCGGCCCTCATGTGTTCTGATCTGGACCGATATGGAGGGCATTTCCTGCATTACACGTTGGGAGCAGGTTTCAGCGAACGCACCTGCTTATGCTGAGGGGCGAGCGCTCTACACGGAAGATGTGAACGCCGCTGTGCGTGGCGCAAAGAAAGCGGGGTTTGAAGAGATTTATGTGGTCGATGGTCATGGCGCGGGAGGAGCTTATTCTTTTAACAGCTTTTTGAAGGACAAGCTAGAGCCTGGAGCGACCTACGTGTTTGGTCACCGCTGGGGTTGTTTTGTGGAGCCGCTGCGCGCCGGCGAGTGTGTGGTCGTTCTGGTTGGGGCCCATGCGCGCGCTGGTGTCGCGGATGGAGTGCTCTGTCACACCATGTCGAGCGAGGCGTGGTATCACGCCACACTTAACGGTGCGCCCATTGGTGAAGTTGGTTTCGCCGCAGCAATCGCCGGCAGCTTTGGTGCACCTGTGGTTTTTGTCTCCGGAGATGCCGCCACTTGTCGCGAAGCACGCGAGCTGATCGGCAAGCAGCTCGTGTGTGCCGAAGTCAAGCGTGGCATCACACGCTACAGTGCAGCATGTTTGCCTCCGGCGCAATCGCTTCGGCTCATCGAGGACGGAGTCTGCGAAGCGCTTTCGCGCTCCATGAGTGAAATGCCAAAACCCTTTGTGCCGCGAGCTCCGATGACCTTGCGAGTGGAGCTCACCTCTCCTGACAAGGTGAAAGACTACATCGGACGTGCGGGCATCGAGATTGTCGGCCCGCGCGAAGTCGAAGCTCGCGGCAGGAGTTTTTGGGACCTGTGGAATCGTTTCTGGCATCACTAGGAGCCTTGAAAGCCTTCCCAAGGCAGTGCAGAAACGCCCATCAACGTTGGCCGACGTCGCGCCGCCCAACGCTGTGAGTCCAGGCGCTGCCAAAGAATGCGATGCCAATTTCGACAGCTGCTTTGAGCAGAGCGTCAGCTTGCTGCTGATCTAGAAGCTGGAAAGCCACAGCACCTGAGAGCAGTGTGGTGAAGAAAATGTAAGTTCGCGTGCTGCCAAAGAATTTACGCAAAGCTTCACCGGCGGTGTTCATGCGTCATCTCTCCTGAATGGGATGTGGGCACTGCATCAGCGAAGATCCCTCCTTGTGGGCAAGCTGCGGGCATGGCACAGAGAATGGCCTGGGCGCCGAGGCTATAAAACACGCTGTGCACGACACCTGTGCCACGAGCGAAGAGCATCTTGCGGCTGAGGACGTCAGCGCGCCAGGGCGCTTTAGCCTCTGCGGCCACGGCAAGCGCGATGGCACGGAGCACCGTCAATGTGTCCGCGGCCGTGCGATCTTTGCCGCACATCTGTGCGAGGCGATTTTCATGGGCTGGTCGCCATCCCCCGTTCTGCACTGCAACGTCGAAAAGCAGGCCTCGCCCTTGTGGTGTATCCACGCCAAGACGTTTGGCTGTTTCTTTTGCAGGAATCCAAAAACGTTGATATGCCCATTCGCGCTGCAGTTCCCGCATTTTCGGGTGGGTGGCCCAAGCTGCGAAAGCACTGCGTGTCGCGGGGCGTGGCCGACGGCGGCGGTCGAGGAGCACACTTTCCCAGGCTTCGACGGGAGCGCTCTCATCCATGAGTTGCCGCAGTGCGCGCTGAAGTGATGGGGCTGCCCATGTCCAGGCTTCAGGACACGCCGCAAGGAACGATTCCACTAGCGCCTGGACTTCGCCGTGCCTGGTGGTGAAACCACAAATGCCAATGGTCAGTCCTGCACCGTCAATGTCCATCGCGTTGCAATCGCCATAGGATGTGCCTTCAAGCTCGACGATGAGAGCCAGCACTCGCTCAAATTCCGTGGGCCATGGGATTCCCAGATGACGAAACACTTCTTCGTCGGCCAGGCCTCGTTGTGGACGTGCAAGCGTGTTTTCGACTTTGCACACAGCCTCATAGGTTTGCGGCCCGAAGATTCCGTCTGCCGGAATTCGGAGAGCCTCCTGCAGGCGAGCTACGCATTCTCCCCGTGCGCCAAAACTGAATGCCTCGTGCATGCCCGCTCCTTTCTTGCCCAAGCAGAGTTGCTCGTTCGTTGATGCTGGGTCGAAGCGTAATCCTGCGAGGTCAGCGCGGGAATTCCCTTAGAGAGCGTTGAGGAAACTAAGCGGATCAGCCTTTCACGGAGCCCATGGTGATGCCAGCGATGAAATGCCGCTGCATGAGGAGGTAGATCACGAGGATGGGGATGACGGCCAAAGTGGCGCCGGCCATTTGGAGTCCATAATCAAGTGTTCCGAATGCTTCCTGAAGCGTCGCAAGTCCGAGCTGCAAGGTTTTCATCGAATCACGGTTGGTCAGAATGAGAGGGTAAAGGTAAGAGTTCCACTGCCAGAGGAAGCGAAAAACGGCAAGAGCAGCAAGCACAGGTCTCGCGGTTGGCAGAATGACGTAACGATAGACTTCGAAATCGCTGGCGCCATCAGCGCGCGCCGCAGCCACAAGATCGTCGGGAATTGTTTGGATGTATTGGCGCACAAGGAAAATGCCGAAAGCGCTCACGAGTCCTGGAATGATCAGAGCGGCATAAGTATTGTAGAGGCCAAGCTTTGCAAAAATAAAGAATGAGGGGACAAGGGTGACGGGGTAAGGAATCATGATGGTGGCCACGAGCACCGCGAACAAGGGACGCCGGAGTGGAAAATCGAATTTTGCAAAGGCAAAGCCAGCGAGGGAGTCAAAGAAAATACCCATTACGACCGTGAGGGCCGCAACGACGAGGCTATTGATGTACCAGCGAGGATAGCCGCGCGCGATCCATTCGAGCACACGCCCCTCAGCCAACGTGTCCCACCGCACGAGCGCCCGGTAATTCACAAAGAGGCGTCCCACTAGAGTGGAAAAGCTGTGCGGAATGCGTTTCGCTTCGATTGCCTGCCACGCGTTGCCCGAGGGGTGAGGAGCTAAGAGCGCGAATCGGTCAATGCGGCGCAGTTTTTTTTCGGGATCGCGTAGTTCGAAAAGAGCCAGAACATGGCGTGCAGCGGCCGAAGGTTTCTCGAGTGCAACCCGGCGAGCCCACAGAGCTTCGCGAGGGACAGTGGGGACGAGCATTTGATCGAGCATGGGGGGCGGCGCTGCAAGCATCGGCGCGAAAGGAGCGCCTGGCGCGGTGTTGAGGCTGGCGAGTTGCTCATCGGAAAGCTCCACGCGGAGAAGAACGACTTCTCCTTTACGCAACCGCAGGAGATCGAGAAGCGCATCAGGCAACCATCGCCCGTTGCCCATTTCCGAGGGCGATTTCAGCGACATAAGGAACATGTAAACAAACGGCACAACCACCGCCAGGGCGAAGAGAGCAAGAAAGAGCACTCCTAACACCGTCCGGAGCAAGCTTTCTTCTCCCACCGCCTTCCGGTGGTAGTGATGCTGCCGAGTGTCGTGCCTGAACCTTGGCCAATGCACAGGTGTTACGTCACCAAAACCGACTCAATGTGTCTATGCGAAAAGCTCGCTGTTACTGCGGACCCACTCGAGCAATCGGCGCACCCCTTCGGTCTT
>JADFCV010000008.1:0-58824 GCA_017161655.1 Candidatus Sumerlaeota bacterium | reverse complement strand
CACAGGTGTTACGTCACCAAAACCGACTCAATGTGTCTATGCGAAAAGCTCGCTGTTACTGCGGACCCACTCGAGCAATCGGCGCACCCCTTCGGTCTTGGAGATTTGTGGTGTCCAGCCGAAATCTTGTTCGGCGCGACGAATGTCGCTGATGTACACGGGCTGATCACCTGGTCGCCACGGGCCGAAGTGCAGAGTGATTTTTCGTCCAACGAGCTGTTCGAGATCGGAAACGAGTTCCAGCAAGCTGATAGTGTTCTCGCGTCCACCCCCAATGTTGTAAATGTGGCCAGCCGTCTTGGTGATGTTCGCTGCAGCCATGCGGAAGGCTCGCACGAGGTCGTCCACATAGAGAATGTCGCGCACTTGTTTGCCGTCGCCGTAGATATTGATGTCGCGTCCTTTGTGGGCCGCGATGATGAAGTGGGCGACCCATCCTTGATCCTCATTGCCGAATTGACGCGGGCCGTACTGGCAACTCATGCGGAAGACGACGGTCGGGATTTCATAGATTCTGGCATAGTCGCGGACGTACTGATCAGCAGCGCCTTTTGAGCAGCCGTAAGGCGAATGGAAATCCAAACAACGTGATTCGGGAACGCCGTGAGGGAGATCCTCATAGTCATAGCGGCCATCGCGCTCGACAATTTTCACGTCTTCCATGCCGCCATAGACCTTGTTTGTCGAGGTGAAGAAGAAGATCGGTTTGCGGCCGCTGAGGCGCACAGCTTCGAGAACGTTAAACGTGCCAAGGGCGTTGACTTCAAAGTCGGTGCGTGGATCAACAACGGAAGTTGTGACAGCGACTTGCGCCGCCGTATTGAACACAACGTCGAAGTCTTCGCTCGCGAGCAAGTCGCGCAACGCATCGAAATCGCGAACATCCCCCCGCACGAAACGGAATCCAGGGGATTTCATGGCTTCAAGCCAGGCAAGATTGCGCTCAGTCCCGGCGCGCGAGAGGTTATCGAAAACCGTGACCTGTTCCCCGTCGGCAAGTAAGCTTGCGGTGAGGTTGCTCCCAATAAAACCGCAACCACCAGTAATGAGATACTTAGCCATCCAACGTCCTTTCTGCAAACGCAACGATTGCTAACCTGTCTTCGCGCAGCGTGAGGTTTCGCTTTCAAAGGAAAAAGTGACAAGCGCTTTGCCAGGTGCCATAGACCAATACGGCGGCGTTGACGTAGGTGGCAACAAATTCCGTGAAGCACACGGTTGGGGCGTAAAGAGAAGCCTTGTTGGGCCAGCCGTCCGGACCTGCAAATTGCCCAGCTCGTCAATGCCCCCACGGCAGTTGGTCAGGGAAGTGAGCGAGAGAACGATGCAGGCGCTTTGAAAAACGCGCCGCCCGCGGGTTTGGGCTCCATACAGCTTCGCAGACCCTGAATGTTTGGCGCGCAGGCTCGGCGCCCTTCCGTCACTCTTTCAAAAAAGCGGCAGCGCGATGAGGGCGCTTGCGCTGCCAAAACTGCACGCGAATTTCTTTACGTTTCGCGAGGCACCTTCTGCTCAGCCACGGGCATGATAGGAATGCCCTGAGGTGTGATGCGATGATTGAGCAAGATGTCGGACACCGGAGCAAGCGGCGCGCGCAGGCGCACTTCCCAAACGCCCGGTTCGAGCTCCTTTTCGTAAACGACCTCAGCGCTCTGGAGATATTTCTCGATGGCCCGTTTGACGCTGAGATTGATCGCCATGGCGTTGCCAACCGTTTGGCTGCCACTCACGGTGAGTCGAGCGACACGATGCTTGAGGCCGGCGATAGCAGCAGCTTTTGCGGCCTGCTTCGCCGCAAGTGAGCGCTGCGGTTCCTCCTTTATTGTGGCTGGAGCGATCCCGCGACCGTCAGCTTCCACACTTTCATTGGCCCAGGAAAACGGTGAGGGCTGGCGTTCTTCTCCTGACGGAGCTTTTTTCGCGCTGGCGAGTTTTGGCAAACTGGCACATCCAGCAAGGAAGAGAGCAAGGAGGGAGACGAGCACCAAAGATGTGCATACATGATAATTTGATAAAATCCATTCAAGACGATAGAGTAGCTTATTGCACGGAGTTCTGCGCATAACCAGCATCCTTTTCTGCCACCTGCTTTATCCCGAGCATTTTCGTGCAGCGATGATTGGCGCCTTCTCAGGGGGCTTTCCTTATTACTACCGAGCCACGAAAGTCCCTTTTCCGCGGGACAACGTCAATATGGAACAGTTCTTACTCATTCGATCATTCTAGCGGCACCTCGGCGGAGCTTCAAACATGACGTAGCATTTTCGTCGAGGCGTAGGCGGCCGATGAGAAACGCTACGCTTGACATTTGCCACAACGAATTGAGGTGCTGATGAGAAAAGCGATGGCAGAATCATTGAAAGGTGGAGATGGATCATGGAGGAGGAAGTAGCTGCAGCTTTTGGCCTATTAATAGAAGAGTTGAACAAGGCGGAAGAGGAAGCGAGAAACCAGGGCGCCGAGGCCCTAAAGAGCCGGGATGATGCACGGCTTGAGCGTTTAGCGGAGTATGCAAAGCAAATCGCAGATTTTCGCAAGAAAGTGGAGGGGTTGGCTAAGGAATGGAAGAAGCTGGGCAGAGGTCGGTCTGCTGGCAAAAGTTCGCAAAGTGCTCATTCAAGGCAACGATTGCCGCGTATGGCGAGAACACCAGAGCAGGAGTTTCGTCGGCCAATTCTGGAGGAGCTTGTGGCTTTGGGAGGATCAGCGCCTGCCGGTAAAGTGCTGGATGGCGTGTACAAGCGGATGCGAAATGTTCTAAAACCTGCGGACAAGGAAACTCTCCCTAGTTCGCCAACGACGCCGCGCTGGCGGAATACGGCTCAGTGGGCGCGCAATAGCCTTGTGACGGAGGGATTGATGTCGTCCACGTCCCCCCATGGGGTTTGGGAGATCACCGAGCAGGGACGGAAGTGGCTGGAGAACCACTGAGGAATGTGAGGGTCAGGGTCCTGACCATTCCCAGATTGTTGAGGCTTCATTGATACAGGATAAGAAACAGCAGTCTGCGCGCTCTCATGTGAGAGCCGCGTCCTGGGGATCCTCTGCCAATGGGTTTCGAAAAAGCGTAGCTTTTCCGGTTACGCCGTGGCTCCAGCAGCTGCCGCTTCATGTCGGCGGAGCTGTTCAAGGGCATAAATGACAGCTCCTTCGACAGGTTCACGCCGCGGCAAGATGACCGGGATACCCGGTAGGCGTTTGGCCACTGCGGCCTGGAACATTTCAAAGAAATGCCGCGCTTTGCGGAGATTGCCGCCGCCTACGACAATTTCGTAATCGCTGTCGTCAGGGAAGAGCTTCTTCGCCACCGCTGCTGCCGCGAGCGCAAGTTCTTCCGCTTCCTCACGGAGGATCTGCGCTGCCGTTGCGTCGCCACGTTCGTAGGCTTGGTGAACCAAGCGGCTGAGAGCACCAATTTCTGTTTTATTGCCCTGGATCTGTTTAGTCCACCCGAGGATCTGTTCAGGGCGCTCGAAGCCAAAGTGATTCATGACGATCTCTTGCAAGAGGGTTGGACCTGTGCGCCCATCGTAGGCCCGACAAACGGCGCGCAAGCCACGCAGACCAATCATGTAGCCGCTGCCCTCGTCGCCGAGAATGTGGCCCCAGCCTCCGGCCCGTCCTTGCACCCCGTGCTTGTTGACTCCTACCGCGATCGAGCCAGTGCCGGAAATGACAATGATTCCCACGGCGCGCATAGTTCCCCCCACGAGAGCGATGAGCCCATCGTTGACTGGCACAGCGAGCGCACTGGGAAGGAATTCTGCCATGATGTTCTTCACCAGCGCTTTATCATCTGGCCGGTCCACGCCTGCCATGCCGCTGCACACGCAAGCCACGTCCTCTGCTCTCACGTTGGCCTTCGCCAACAAAGTGGAAATGAGCTCGCGAAGGTTGCTTTTCACCACATCGAGGGGATTCGAATGATGGTTTGTGGAGCCGACTTCGAATTGCGCCAGGATCGTTCCCGTGTCGTCTGCGATTGCTCCGAGAGTCTTGGTTCCTCCGCCGTCAATTCCGATAACGTAACGCGCCATGATTTCTCCTAAGACCTTCTTGCCAATAAGGGAATCATCTCAAACGGAACAGTGCTAGTTCAGCGCTGCTCGTCTATGGTGTCAAATGTTCTTTTTCGATATTTATTCTATGAGTGAAGGAAAAAAGCAGGTTCACGCCGTCGTGGGTTGGTAGGGGGATTAGTAAGGTTGGTGGGAATTCGAGCCGGAAAAGGACTCGAAACGTAGCAGAGCTTTTGATCTGGTGGCATACATAAGTCTTTTGCCACCAAGCAGAGGGCCCGAACGTCATGCGCAACCTCACCTGACCCACAAACAGTGCGGCGCCCTGTGTGGTTTCCTGATAGGTTGGGGGCAGAAAACACTCCTGACAGACCCAGGGAATCAACCTTGGCTTTAAGCTGACGATGAGAGGAATCCGCCGTCCAAGCGGCAGCACGTTGCTAACCCAAGCGGGATAGTGCTTACTCTATGCTGAAGTATTTCACCCGTGTGGCGTAAGTCTGTGCCGACAACTATGCAAATCGCCATTGTGACACTTGGTTGTGATAAGAATACAGTCGATAGCGAGTATTTCGCTGGCCTGCTCGAAAAACAGGGGGCAAAGGCTGTGGCTGCCGCTCTTGAACCTGGCCCGGAGGATTTCTACGATGCGGTGCTCATCAACACGTGTGGGTTCATTGAGAGTGCGAAAGCCCAATCCATCGACACGATTCTTCAGTGGTTAGAGCGAAAGCGCGAAGCCGCAGCTGAGGGGCGCCCCATGAGGGTCTTCGTTTCGGGGTGCCTATCGCAGCGCTATCGCGAAGAACTAGCCGTGGAATTGCCCGAAGTGGATGGATTTCTCGGTGTGGGCGATTTCGAACGCATAGCCCAACTCGTGGCGCACGGACAGGTTGGGGGATCGGTGAATCTGGTGCGCGAGCTGCCGGAAACAGTTGTGCGCAAAAAGACGCCGCGCAAAGAACTCGGAACGCCCCGCCCTTATGCCTACTTGAAGATTGCCGATGGCTGCAATCATAACTGCACATTTTGTGCGATCCCAAGTTTCAAGGGAAGGTTGCAAAGTGTGCCGCGGGAGCTTGTGCTTGAGGAAGCGAGGCGCCTGTTGGCTCGAGGCGCGCGTGAGCTTTGCCTTGTAGCGCAGGACACAAGCGACTACGGCAAGGACTTGTATGGCAAGGACTACGGCATCCCCCACTTACTAGCAGACCTGGCAAGACTTCCGGGCGACTTCTGGATTCGGGTTCATTATTTTTATCCAGGCGGAGTGACGGAGGAATTTCTCGAAGCGTTTGCGTCGTCGCCAAAAATTGTCCCGTATCTCGACATGCCTTTGCAGCATCTGCATCCCGAAATTTTGCGGCGCATGAAACGTCCTCACGTGAGTGTCAATATTGAACGGCTACTGAACCGCGTCCGGAGCCGCGTGCCGGAAGTGGCAATCCGCACCACCTTTATCGTGGGTTTTCCCACGGAGGAGCGCGAGCATTTCGGGTATCTTCTTAAATGCGTAAAAGAATATCGTTTTGAGCGGCTTGGGGCTTTTGAGTACTCGCTTGAGGAAGGGACGCCGGCAGCCGACCTCGAACCGCAAGTCCCAGCCGCTACGCGGCGCCGACGTTTTGATCGCCTCATGCGGGCTCAGGCAGTCATCAGTGAAGAGCTGAACCGAGACAAGATCGGCAAGACTTTGAAGGTGCTCGTGGAAGCTCAACTTGACGATGACACCTATGTCGGCAGGACCGCTCATGATGCGCCTGAGGTCGATGGCGCGGTCATCATTCGAGCGCAAGACGGGGTGCGGGTGGGCGAGTTCGCCATGGTCCACGTGACTGACGCAGAGACCTACGATCTTTTTGGTGAAGTGTGAGAGCTGGAGGCCCGACTCTGCAAAGGTTCTTATCCCAGGGCTGAAATTGCGGATCATGCGCACAGGTGTTCCCTGGGTGGAGGAACGATCGGCGTCTCGTTAAGTCCGCGTTTGTATAGCACGTGGGGGAGGGAAAGGGTATGGCTGAAGATAAGTCGTCACAACACAAGGTCGCCTTGGATGTGTTTGCTGCGCTCAACGGTTTGCTCGGTGTCGCGGCTGGTGCTTTTGCGGCTCATAGTCTTCGCGAAAGGCTTGAACCAGGCGCCCTGGAACTCATCCGCACGGCTGCGCACTACGAAATGATTCACGCGCTAGCGATTTTGGCGCTTGGCGCTTTTGCTGGTGCCAGGCCGAACAGCAGGCGTTTTGTAAAACTGTCGGAGTGGGCACGGATCTCGTTTGCTGGTGGCATCGTGCTTTTCTCGGGGAGTCTCTACGTGCTGGGTTTGTCGGGTGTGCGATGGTGGGGCATGGTCACTCCACTCGGCGGGATTTGCTTTCTTGTCGGGTGGTTTCTCTCGGCCATGGCCTTTGTGGCTTTTCGCTCCGCACCCGCGGCGGGAAACGAGTAAGAATGACCACGACTTCTGCCGTTCGGCTGACACGCAGAAAAGCGCGCCATGAATCACACTGCCGGCAAGGGGACTCCTTTCGGGAGTGGCCATAGCTTCGGACGCCACACCACGGGAGCGAGGGGCAGTTGAGGTTCGCTGTTGACACCTTATCTTCAACCGCTCGCAACTCAAGAGTACATATCGTGTGGGAAGCAGGCAGCCTTCTTGGCTTGCTGACATTTATGAACAAGGGAAGGTTTGTTGCATCATGACCCAGGAGAAGCCCCTCACTGAAGCTCAAACACTGAAAACTTTGCCAACGGACGACGTGCGTGCAATCATGTGGCGCTTTGCTGATCGCTACGATTTGCAGATGTTGGTGCAATCGACTCGCGCCGTAGCACGCGGCCCCGTGGCGCGGCTCGTTGCGGCAGGAGGCCGCAACAGTCACGAATGGACACCTGAGAAAGAAGCTCTGCTGAAACATTTTGATGAATCCGGAGTGACGGCCGCGTTCCTCGAGCCGGAGTACGGCGGCTTCATCGAGGGGCCAAAAAACCTTGCCACTTCTTTAGTCGCATTTGAACTCTCATGGGTGGATGCCGGTGCCGCCACCTGCAGTCTGGCTAGCAACCTGGCACTGGCGCCGATTCACGAACGGGGGACCCCTGAACAGAATGCGCATTATCAGCGGGCGATGGCTCCGCCGCAACCAGGGGAGGCTCGCAAGCCCATGCGCGGCGCCTTCGCACTCACGGAGCCCTTGCCGTTTGTCGGAGTGGACACCGGTTACATGTCGGGGCGCATCACTGTGGCGGAGTGGGAAGAGGGCAAGGAGCCCATTCTGCTGGTGGAAAAGCGCGGACGTTTCATTACGAACATGGCCTTCGCGAACTACGTCACGGTAGCTGTTGAGACGGCTGACCCACGAATCAAGTCGTCGTGCATGGTCATCGTCGAAGAAACGGATCCGGGGATCTTCGACCGGGGGACACCGGCAAAGAAACTCGTGCATCAGCTCAGTTCGACCCGCGATCCAGTGATTTCCGTGCGCGTGCCAGCAAGCCGAATCATCGGCGGGTACGACATCGTGGACGGCGTGATTGTGCCGCGCTACAACCACAGCGAGGTGATCGAGGCCGTCTTCCGTCGGACACGGGTGACAGTGGCGCTCATGACTGCGGCAAAACTTCTGTCCGCTGTGGAACCGGTCATCCGTTATCAGCGTCAGCGCTTCCGGGGCGGAAACGTCGGGCCGGGTTCGCCTCGCTACGATCTTGGGCTGCAAGGCAAAGAGGATAGCTTGCACAGGCTTGTCGATGTGTGGGCCATGGGAGAGGCTGCGGCGAGCCTTGGTTTTGCCGCCGCTCGCGCTTTCGATGTTTTTGATCCTATTGAGAAACAGAAGGAAAAAATTCTCGCCGAGAAAGGCATCAAGGGCGGTCGGGCGGAGCTTCGTGCCCTACGTGAGGTGGAAAAAAAGGCGCTTGAGCTCATTGCGCTTGAAGCAATGCCGGCGGACAAGCGCGACGCCTCCCGCTACGAAGAGCTTAAGAACGATCCCCTGGTGCAATACGTCTTGCTCGATGCAGAGACGAACGTGCTTTGCCCGGCTTCGAAGCTGTGGTGTGGCTTTGGTGCCAACGCGATGCGCGATGCCGTCAGCCTCATGGGTGGGTACGGCATCACCGAGGATTGCCCGGGCTTTTTGGGGCAGAAATGGATGGACGCGCAGCTCGAAGCGACCTACGAGGGCCCCGAAGCGGTTCAGCGTCGGCAACTTTCCGTCACGATGACCTCACCGGTTTTCCTTGCTCTGTGGGACCTCTGGACGAAGCAAATGCGTGAGATCGCCTGCCGACGGCCAGGGACGGGAGCGTGCACACTCGCCACGGCGATGACCATGTGGCGCTGGACTCTCGATCATCTGACCAAAGCAAAAGATGCGCACGGGCAGCCGCTTTACCAAAGTGCGCGCCAGGGGGTCACCTTTGCTCTGGCCGACGCGCTGGCGTGGCTCTTGGCCTCGCGCCAACAGATTCTGGACGTCATCGAGCTCGAGGAGAAGGGCCCAAACTATCCAGCCGTGGCCGAAGGGCTCGAAGGATTCGTCCAGTTCTTCACGGATCTGTGCCATGTGCAAGCCGCCAGGGCGGCAGGCGAAAGCGGACGGATTTGCGCTGAGCTCGTGCACGGCTATAACGCCCATCCTGCATGGGAGGATTCCGCCTGCGCCACATGCTACTCGACGGAGCAATTCGATGATTGGGAGGCGATCCTCCCCGGGCTGCCTTGCGGCGCTGAGGAAGAAAACGCCGTTTTCGATAAGGAGCATCTCATTCCGAAGGCTGGACCCTGTGTGCGTTTCGCTGGGCTTGAGTATTTCGAGCGCCTACGCATGAAACTCGACGGCTGCCTCACAGGGGCGCGTCTGGCAAAGGATCGCGCAGCGAAGGCCCTGACAACAGTGATGATTCCTGAAGCGCTGGATTACCCCCAATGAGCTGTCAACCTGGTCTTGGATTCTGCCAGTAGGCTCAGCATCACGACGACGGAGATAGACAATGAGCGACGAGATTTCGGCGGCGCAACCAGAGCGCCTGCGCATGGACGTTGACGTCGTATGTGTGGGGTTTGGCCCCGCCATGGGGGGGTTCCTCACCACACTCAGCCGCGAGCTGGTGGATGAAAATGGCATGCCACGCATCGAGAGCAAAGTGGCTCCAGGGATGCCATTGCAGGTGATTTGCTACGAGCGGGCTGACGACGTGGGATTCGGCGTGTCTGGCGTGGTGACGCGGGCGCGCGCGATTCGTCAATCTTTTCCAGAGCGTGAGCTCACGGCCGAGATTCCTTTCGCCACTGCCGTTGGCAAGGAACAGCTGCTTTACTTGCTTGACCCGTGGGGCGCGAGCCGGCGGTCGCGTCTTCTGCGCACTGCTGATGCCATGATCCGCGGTATGGCCAAGGTGCTGCCCTATGCCGATCATGCCCTGCGTTTGCCCTGGATTCCTCCATTCCTGCGCAAACACGACGGCCTTCTGCTGGCTATTGGACAATTCAATCAGTGGGTTGCATCGCAGGTGATGGCCAGCGGCGCCGTGCAGATTTGGCCAGCCACGCCGGTGGATAAGCCTATCATCGAACAGAATCGAGTGCAGGGGGTCGTGCTGGTCGATCAGGGCACGGACAAAGCGGGGAATCCCGACGCAAACTACATGCCAGGCATGGAGATTCGTGCTGGTTTAACGGTTGTTGGCGACGGTCCGGTGGGGCCGGTCGGGCGTGCACTCGACGAGCATTTTGGCCTGCCTGAGGGGCATTCGCGAACCGAATGGGCTCTGGGAATGAAGGTCGTCGTGGACCTGCCGGAGACGTGCACTCTGGAACCTGGCACGGTCATTCACACGTTCGGCTTCCCTGAGCCGGAGATATTCGGCTTCCTTTATGTTTACAAGGAGCGCGTGGCCTCTGCCGGAATTTTTGTTCCCTCATGGTTTGATAACCCTGCTCGGACAGCCTATCGTTATCTTCAGTACTGGATGATGCATCCGGCGCTTTGGAAGCACCTGCAGGGCGGAACATTGCGGAGCTTTGGCGCCAAGACGCTGTTCGAAAGCGGTCGGCGTGGTGAGCCGTGGCTGGTGGGCCACGGTTATGCGCGGATCGGCGAAGGATCGGGCAGCACAAACGTGCTCACAGGCAGCGGGGTGGACGAGGCGTGGGTCACAGGCGCCCAGCTGGCCGAAGCTGTGGTTGAACTTTTGCAACGTGGTGAGCCCTTCACTCAGGAGAATCTCGAACAAGCCTATGTACGGCGGCGACGCGCGAGTTGGGTAGAAACCGAAGGGCGCGTGGCCGAAAAAAGCCGCGACGGTTTTACTCGCGGTGTGGTGGCTGGCCTCATCGGGATGGCGCTCACGGGGTTCTCAAAAGGGATGTTGCATGTCCCCGGCCGACACAAGCCACCAGCATTGCGCCTACGCTCGCTGGAAGAGTTCTATCGCACGAAGCTCTCGCCTGAGGAGATCGAAGCGGTGCGCAAAGAGTGTGCGGCCAAGGCGCAGCCCATTCACGACGCTCTCATGGAGAAGATCGGGTGGCCGCCCATTCCCTACGATGGGAAACTCCTGGTTTCGCACCAGGACGCGTTGCTCATTGGCGGCAAGGTTCAGGCGCCGGCCGGCTATCGCGATCACGTCATTTTCTTGCGGCGCAATCTCTGCGAGAACTGTCGGACGAAGGTCTGCGTCGAGATGTGTTCGGGGCAAGCCATCATGCCCGGCGAGGACGGCGGAGCTCCAGTGTTCGACCGCGAGAAATGCCTCCATTGTGGGGCCTGTGCCTGGAACTGCACTCAGGCCGATCCCGATAACCCCGAGTATGGAAACATTCGTTTCCTGGCAGGAGCAGGCGGTCTCCACTCGGCAGAAAATTAGGACGGGTTTCCTCGCCACCAAAGGCGCAGAGCTGCGCTAAGCGGGTGGCGGCATCCCGTCTCGCATGGCAAGAAACAGATTTGCGGCCATGGAGCCAGGGAACGGCATATTTTCCGGAAGGTAAGCGCGCCCCTCTGGCTGCAAGTCGGGGATCTCACCGTGGGCGTGCAATTCTTCTAACCCAGCATCTCTTTGGGCAGCCCGTGGTGGCGCGAAAAAAACTCAGCCTCCTCTGTCGAGGGGAGTGACAGAGGAGGCTAAAATACGAGTTTCCTTCCCACCCGTTACTGGGGTGCCGGAGTTGCAACATCGTTGGCGGGAATTTCGGGTGTTTTCCCTTCCTCGCCTGTTGCCGATGGCGTAGTGGTCGCGCGCCCAGGTCGCAGCTGCTGTCGGATGCGCTGGAAGCTGCCCGCGCGATCGCCCCCGGGTTGACGCGTGTCGCGAGGTCGTACTTCAGGCGTTGGCGCTGTGGACCTGAGCTCTTCGCGCCGCAATGTGCTTGGGACACGCTCCTCGGTCTGCTCGCGAGGGGTAGGGGTGGCCGATGGAGTCGCGCCGTCCGCGGGCGCAAGGGTTTGGTTTATTGGCTGATTCCTGTCGCGGAGGACGCGGTCGCGCATGGTGGGTAGCCCTTTTCCCGGCACTGGTGTGGCGGTTGCCCACGGGACTCGCGGTCGCGTTTGGTCAGGCTTCGGGGTCAAGAACGGCCCCCGGGTCGGCAAGACTCGCGGCGGCTTCTGCTGGCTGTCTTCTACCGGTTTTTCCTCTCCCTTTGGAGTGGGGGTGAGAGGCTCAGGGGTTTCCGGCATCAATGTGGGTTTCGGTGTCTCGACCTGGGGTGGCCGAGTCGGTCTCGGACGCGGGGTCCGAGTCGGTGTTGCCGTTGGCTCTGGAGGAGTTGGTGTGAGTGTTGGGGGCAGTTCCGTTGGCCTCGGCCGCGGTGTGCGCGTGGGCGTTGCCGTCGGTTCGGGGGTCGGAGCCGGCGTCACCGTTGGCTCAGGCGGCGTCGCGGTCGGAACCGGTTCTGGTGTGAGCGTCGGTGTGGGCCTGGGGGGCGTCGGCCGCGGTGTGCGTGTTGGTGTCGGCTCCGGAGTGGTTGTCGGGGTCGGTTCTGGCGTCATTGTGGGTGTGGGTTCAGGGGTTGGCGTCGCTGGAGGTGTCGCCGTCGGGGTTGGTGTGGCCGTTGGTTCTGGCGTTGGTGTCGGCGAGGGGCTTGGCGACGGCGATGGTGTGGGCGACGGCGTCGGCGAAGGCGTGGGTGTGGGCGTTGCGGCTGGCAACGTCTTGGCACTCACCGGCGCACTCTCGGCGTAAGTTGGGCCATCATTGGTCGCGCGGATTTTGTACCAGTAGAGCTTATCGGGCTGGAGTCCTCGATCGGTATAGGACCAGCGATCCCGGAGGCGCTCAATGGGGTAATACTCGCCCTGGCGTGCCTCAGCGCGCAGCACCACGAAAGCGTTGGCCCCCGGCGCATCGCTCCACCGCAGCTCGATTTCTGAAGAACTCAATGCCCGCGCTTCCACGGAACGCGGTGCAGTGGGAGGTACGGGGGTAGGGGTCGCTGCTGGTGCCGCCTGTGTGCGGATGCTTACGACTTCGCTATCAACCACCGCGCCCCACCGGTTCGCCGCTCTCACGCGGTACCAGTACTGTTTGTCGGGCAGAATGTCACGGTCCACATAGGAATTGCGGTCGCGCACGCGGTCAATGATGTCGAACCAGCGGCTGCCGCGTTCGCTGCGGAGAATGTAAAAACGATCAGCTCCGTATCCCCCACGCCACCGCAGTTCTACACGGTCGGCTGCAGGCTGGCGGACTTCAAGGTGACGCGGCGGTTCCAGCGGTGGGATCGAGACGTCGATGACGATGCCACCGCCGACGGGCGGAGGAAGTTCGGGTGGTGCGCCAATGACGACTGGAACGGAGCCTGGAACATCGAGATCCACGCGAACGAGCTGACTATCGGCGGTGCGGCCGTCGGGGGCATAAGCACGGATTTTGTAATAGTACGAGCGGCCAGGGGTCACGCGCCGGTCAATGTAGTTCGTCACGCCATCAACCACATCGAGCGTCACGAAAGGCAAAGCAAGGTCGGAGGTCCGCATGACGGCGTAGACGGCCTGCCGGGACGCTTGCTCCCAGCGGAGAAGCACGCCATCCACATCCACAACTGCTTCCACGATTCGCGGCTGAGCCAGGGGGCGGGGTCGCGGCGTGGGCACAGCCTCCTCTTCGCCACGCGAGGTGCGAGGTGCTTGCGCTCCTTCGGCCGGCGTCACCACGCTGACGACCTTCGATTCCGTGGTCTCAGGGTTTTCGTTCGACGCTCGAACCTTGTACCAGTACCGTGTTTCTGGCGCGACCTCTTCATCCGTGTAAATTTGTTTATTCTCGAGCGTTGCGATGGAGAGAAACTCGCCTGTTTTCTCGTCGGCTCGCAGCACGGTGAACTTCTTTGCTCGTGGCGATTCGCCCCACGAGAGAGCAACGCGCCGCGCGCCCTGGGCCTCGGCCTTGATCCACGCTGGAGGCACCGGCGGGTAAGGCGGGGTGGTCACGGTCACTGGTCCGGCCGGTTCGTTCGATCGAATTTCACCCGCCCACGCGAAAAGGCGGTAAGTATAGGCTGTTTCGGGTTGCACTTCGTCAAGATAGCCGACTTCGCTTGCCGGCACTTTGTCGGCCACGGTCACGAAGTCAGTGTTGGCTCCGCCTTTGCGCTCGATCGAAAGATGTGTCACTCCTGTCGTGGGTTGCTCCCATTCCAGGATGATCTCAGTGGGACTTGCGGCTAAAGCCTGAAAGCCGCGTGGCGCCGGCGGTGGAGCGGGCAGCGTGGGCGAGGCAGTTGCCGCAGGGCTGGATTCCTTTTTCTCAAAACACGCCGTAAGGCCAAGGATGGCGAGGAACATTCCACCGAGGAGAGTGAATCTGCCCATTCTGCGCACGGCGCGGCGGATGCACCTAAGTGAAACGCCACTTTTCGAATTCTGGTAGGAGCGCGAGGCTGGTGCTCCCGCATGCTCCGGAAAGCGGTCCGCGTCGGCGGCGAGCAGGTGTCCGCGTTCGGCTCTTTGCCAGGAGGCGCAGCACGGCTCCGCAATCGCGGCGTTCTCACCCCTTTTCGAGATCGCAAGTTTTCTACGTTCGGCATCCCCACACATCGAGAGTTTGGCTAGCTGTCCGGTGATGCATTCCTTTTGCCCACCCGTGATGGATGAAGGCGCAGATGCTTGAACCTTGCCATGTTTCATAGTTTTCTCCTTTGTCGCGCATATCCAGTGCGCTGGGCACTGCGCTTGCCTTGGATTGCCCAGGCGGACCTTCGGGCCAGTGTCTGCGCAGTGCCGGTGTCCTTTTCCCGTATCGTGCATGCAGTCTAAGCTCGGGAATGCAAAAAGCAAGCCAAGTCTCAGCGTGGCGGCCGTATGGTCGAACACTCCCAAAGAACTCACACCCGAAAAAATTTTGCACAAAGGTTGACAGAGGGAATAATCAGAACTAACTTAGTCTGTGATTTCGGCAGGCACCTGATGAGTGCAGGCGAGGACGCCTGCGCTACGAGGACGCCCGTGCTACGGGGGGGCGCTTGCGGTCCCGGAGGGCCCGTGCGGTAAGATCGCGCGCGCTATGCGATGATGCGGCAAGGGGCGGAGTAAAGGGCGCGGGGCTGCCCTTTCCCGCGGTGAGCTGTCCTGCGATGCCGGGCGTCATTCGTCCACCCACGCCAGCGTGCTGCCGGCAGAAGTGAGTTGTGACCACATCGAAGGAGTGAGACACATGCGCAGAAGTGAATTTCTTCTCGCCGCCCTGTGCGCTCTAAGCGCCATAGCTATGGGGGAAACACGAAAGTCCCCTCAAAACCTGATTTCCAGCAACCCACTGCAGGGAATGGCACCGGCAGGGGTTGAGCACGCTAGCCCGCCGCCGGCTGCTGTGTCGGTCGCCGGCGGACAAGAGACCCGGAGTGGTATCGGAAGAGTCGTTCGCTCCGGGACGGTAATGGGGCCTACCTCTTCCGCAGCGAACGGTGACAGAAATTGGGCCCCGAACGCGAAGCCGGACAACGGCGGGCAGACGGCCGACGGGAACGCTGCTGGAGCGAACCCTGGGGCCGATGGCGCGTCGGCTAGGCACATCCCTTTCCACAACAAGTCCACTCCATCCGTGAACCCTGGGGCCAACGGCACGTCGGCAAGGCATATCCCTTTTCACAATAAGTCCACTCCATCCGCAAAGCGGGAGGCCAGTGGCGGGCCTGGAGGCCAGGTTCCCTCGACCCCCGTCTTGCAGCGTGGGGTGGAGGTGCCAAAAGGTGCTCCATATCCTATTCACAATCAATTCCAGCAGACGGGTGGTGGGGAGCTTTCTTCCCCACCAATTAAAGGGAAAGAGAACGCGAAGAACCCGGCATTGCAGCACACGCGCGAGGGGAATGTGCAACCGGCGCCGGGATCATCGGGAAATGCGCCTGTACAACAGACGCCCGAGGGGGGCGGTAGACCCGCGTCTCGTCCATTGGGCGCATCACCGCAGGGCGCAGAAGATGTGTCGAACCAGACGCACGAAACCGATAAGGAGAAAAATCCGCCGGCAGACCCTGCCAACAAGCCAGGTCCAGCGGCCCGCGTGGCGAACGTCGCAAGAACTCAGGTGGCTGAAAACGCCCAAGCACACGACGTTCGTGCCGTGATTGCCTGCTGGGATCCCGGCGACGAAGCCGTGGCAAACGCTTTGGCAAAGCAATTGACTCCAGCGATCGATGCTATCGCGTCGGGGGCGAAGCTTACAAAAGCCGACGCGGCGCGCGTCAGCAAGAGTGGAGACGATGTGATGATCGGGCGCGTGGCTGAGGTGCTCGAGCGCCAGCAGGCACGGGGAGAGAGAAAAGTCATCGTCATCTCCGTCACACCGACGGGAACAGCGCCGGCGACCACGGCGGGGGCAAAACAGAATGCGGAGAAATGTGAGCCCCCGTGCTGGACTGTCACCAACGAGCTGGGGCCCTTCTGTATGTGCCTTCTGGATTTTGACTCTCCCACGATGGAATTTGGCGACATCCCAGACCCAGGGCCTATCAGTTTGAATTTGCCCGACCACTTGAAAGGTTCCCTGAAAGGTGGGTCCACGGGCAGTACGGGCGGACGCTTGAGCAGTAGCGGCGGAGCGGCGGCCACACCGCACTTGAAGGGCGAAACCGAGGATGAAACGACCGGGCGGCGGATGCACCGCGACTGGATTGTCTTTGTCGTGAATGGCAAGAATCTTCCCAGCGCAGAGCTTGGCAAGTTGGTCCAGCAGTCAGTGCAGGCGGAAATAAAAAATCCGTCGTCCCAGCGCGTGACGATAAAGGTGAAAAGCTGCCCGCGCTAGGGAGTGCAGGCGAGGACGCCTGCGCTACCTGCCGGCTCTGGCACCGTGAGAGGTGAATGCGGATGGGCGTTTTGGGCGGTGGCATGCGCGACGGGTGATGCGACCCGGCGAGCTTCACGACGTCCTGAAGGAGCTTTGCCCCCGTGAGCCCCAGGATGTCGGGCTAGCCTTCCCCAGCTAAGATTCCCTCTTTTCCCTTTTACGCCCCGTTTTTTCTTTCTCCAGGTCCGTGAGTCGGGCGAGACACGCCACGGCAGTTCTCCGTCGGCTGTCTATGTTTTTCTGCGCTACGTGGTAAGGTGATGTGATGATTCTCAGCGTGAGGCGCATGTGATGACGAAAACGACCTTTGATGCGGTGATTATCGGCGCAGGACCGGGGGGCTACGTTGCGGCGATTCGCGCAGCGCAGTTGGGTTTCGATGTGGCGTTGGTGGAGAAGAATGCGACGCTCGGCGGGACGTGCCTGAACGTGGGGTGCATCCCGAGCAAGGCGTTGCTGGATTCGAGTGAGCTTTTCGCAATGGCGGCGCATGATTTTGCTTCGCACGGCATCGAGGTGGGGGAGCCGAAGATTGATGTGCCCCGCATGATCGCGCGCAAGCGCAAAGTGGTGGAGGAGCTGACGCGCGGCATCGCGATGCTGATGAAGAAAAATGGCGTGACGGTGATTCGCGGGCGGGCGCGTTTAGCCGGCGGTATGCGGGTGGCGGTGGCGACGGACGACGGCGAGATTGAACTTGAGGCGCGTAAGAATATCTTGCTGGCCACGGGTAGCGTCCCCGTGGAATTGCCCTTTGCGCCGTTTGATGGTCGTGTGGTGGTGAGCTCGACGGAGGCGCTCGAATTCGACCGTGTGCCGGAGCATCTGGTCGTGGTGGGGGCGGGTTTTATTGGACTGGAACTCGGCAGCGTGTGGCGTCGGCTTGGTGCTCGCGTCACGGTGGTGGAGATGCTGCCAAAGCTTTTGCCGATGATGGATGACGAGGTCAGCGATGCGCTCACGAAGGCGCTTCGCAAGCAGGGGTTAGAATTCGAGCTTGGGGCGAAGCTGGAGGGTGTGCGCGTGACCAATGAGCGTGCCACGGTGGAAATCACGAAAGCGGATGGCACGCGCGCGGCGATCGAGTGCGACCGAGTCCTTGTGGCGGTGGGGCGGCGGCCGTTTGCGGAGGGGCTTGGTCTGGAAGCGGCCGGCGTGGAACTTGACGAGCGGCGACGCGTGAAAATTGACGATGAATTCCGCACGACTGCCCCGGGCGTGAGCGCAATCGGCGACCTCGTGCGCGGACCGATGCTGGCGCATAAAGCCGAGGAGGAAGGCGTGGCGTGGGCTGAGATTCTTGCGGGCCAGCCCGGACATGTGAACTACGACGCAATTCCCGGCGTGGTGTACACGTGGCCGGAAGCAGCCTACGTGGGACTCACGGAGCGCGAGGCGCGCGAACGCTATGCCGATGCTGTGAAAGTGGGCAAGTTTGCCTTTGCCGCCAACGGACGCGCGAAGGCGGCAGGTGAGCGCGAAGGATTTGTGAAGGTGATCACGGGACCACGCGGCCGCGTGCTCGGCGTCCACATTTTCGGCCCGCGCGCATCGGAGCTTGTGGCAGAAGCAGTGCTGGCGATGGAGTTTGGCGGAACCGCGGAAGATATCGCCCGGACCTGTCATGCGCATCCCACGCTTTCCGAGGCCGTGAAAGAGGCGGCGCTTGCGGCCGAAGGGCGTGTGATTCACTCGTAGGGGCCAGAGAACCTTGCAAATGTTCGGGGGGCGGGCGACAGGCGAGCTGCCCATTTGCAATCATACGAGATCATACACTCTGATGAATTCGTGAGAAAGCCTTCGGCCGGAGCAGCGTGGCAGGCGGGTACCCCTTGCGCTGGCCGCAGGGTTATTCCTCGGCGGATCATTCCAGAGAGCGACGAGAAAGTGTCCCGCGTGACAGCACGCCCGCGCTATGGTTTTGCGAACCGTTTCTCTGCGCGGGCAGGGCGCCACTGCGAGATTTCTGGACGGGGCTATTCGATCTTAATCAGCTCGATCCCCAATTCGCGCGCGACCTGGAAAACCTTTTCCTCGCGATAAAACTCGCCGTAGAAGATGCGCTTAATGCCAGCATTGGCGATGAGCTTGAAGCATTCCCAGCACGGGCTGGCGGTCGTGTAGATATCGGCGCCCTCAATGCGCACTCCGTGGCGTGCCGCCTGGATGATGGCGTTGGCTTCGGCGTGCACGGTGCGCACGCAGTGGCCCGCCACCATGTCGTGGCCGACGTCGTCGCAGTGCGGCAGGCCGCGAATGGAGCCGTTGTAGCCCGTCGAGAGAATATTCTTGTCGCGCACGATCACGGCTCCCACGTGCTTGCGGTCGCAGGTGGCGCGCGTAGCCACGACGTGAGCGATATTCATGAAATAGTGGTGCCAATCTACGCGTTTACCCTGAGCCAAGCGTCGGCCGGCTTCTTCCGCGCGGCGGTTTTCTTCCTCTAGACGGCGTTCGAGCTCGAGATCGTCGCTCATGTCTCTCGTCCTCCTTTTTTGGGCACTCTATGCACCAACGCACCAGCCAATCGGCGCACACCGTAGACGCGAACGCTCCACACGCCGCCACTGACTTGCAAGAAATTCCGGCACTGGCGGCCACGAGCCAGGTTGCCCGAACATGCGTGAGCCAAAACAATTTCAAGAACTCTTAGTGGGAGGAAATCCGGTGTGCTCAACAAGAGAGGAATCTTCGGATAAAAATCACTTGGATTAAGTCATGGACTTCTTTGGAAACCAGGAAGCAATTTCCGTTTCGAATTGCCGACTCACATTTGCAGCTAGGGGCAAAGTTTCGTCTCAAGGGAGCTTATCCACTCATCGAAATGTGGACATTTTTCTCGCATTCTACTGAGGCCTATCTGCTCTGCGAGAGGGACCCCTACCTGGCGCTTCCGAAATTCAACCTCTCCCCAAAGCTTGCTTAGTCTGGCAGCGGGATGCGTATCTCTTCCCCCATTAATCTCCTCAACGGAGCTGCATCTGCGGAGCGACTGCTCAAGAGTTTTCCAATACTTGCGAAATTGGTGGCCCTCCCGTTTTGCGCGCTCTTCAAGCCGATCCTTCAGAATGTCAGGATCAGAAAACAGTAAGGTCTCGAATTCCACGACCATGAGAAATGGAATAAACTTAGGGGAATTTCCGAAGTAATTTGATAACCCTTGCTCGATTCGCTTTGCTTTTTCTAAAAGATTGGTTTCACACAGGATTTCTTCTCGGAATGGGAATTCGGTTGGTAAAGTTTTTACAGGAAATCGATAAGTGTCTACCATGGTTGTCACCACAGTTGCACTCGAATCCTTAAGAGTGGCTCTGACTGCTTTTTCCAGCTGATGAAAAGTTGTGAGTCCGCCACCAGATTTTGTCCCACCGGCGCGTTTGCCAGTTTCTATCAGAATCGGTTGAAGCCCCACCTGACACCTTTGGTGAAAAAAAGGACCTAAAACTTTTTTCACAAAATCGGCTTCGCAATGTCCTTCGACAACAAAGAGGGCCTTGACTCCGGAACTCACCACGGTCCTCCACCAAAGACGTTTTTCTCCCACAGGTCCCCGACTCCGTAATGTTCAAATTCCTCCATCCAGTGACGTAGGTTCTCTTCGCTCAATCGTCGGAATGTGGTTCCTTCGTCTCCACGATCGACAACGATCACATCTTCAGGGGAGAAATAGTTAAGAAGCGAAACAGAATGGGTCGCTAAAACTACCTGGGTGTGGGCGGCTGCTGTGCGCACCATTTCGGCGACCAGCTGAAGTGCTGCAGGGTGGAGCCCGAGCTCGGGCTCATCGAGGATGATGATTTGGGGCTGATGTTCTGCGGGCATATTTAAAAGCGCCGCGAGACAAATAAAACGGAGCGAGCCATCCGAGAGAGCTTCCGGACCAAATATATAATCGCTGCTTCTTTCGCGCCATTCCAGCCGGATCATGTCCGGGTTCTCAGCGGTAGGTCGGAGATAGAAATCGCCAAAATAAGGAACTGCCAGCTGCACTGTTTGCTCAATGAGACGAAAAGCTGCTTGCTCAGCTTGCCGCTGGGAGTATTTCAGACGATGAAGATAGGCTGCTACGTTAGAACCGTCTTCGTGAAGGTAATCATTATCGTTTAATGAACATGTCATGCGTATAGGGGCACGTTCACTCGTGTCATGAAAGTGGTACCTTCGCCAAGATTGCAGACATTCCCTTACGTGTTTTGCCACACCTGAACCACATGTGGCTAACTGGCTTTCTGAATGTCCTCCTCCTAGCCGCTCTTCGAGCGGCTTTCCGTATTGAGATTTATTCCATAAGCAACAGACTTCTTCCTCAAATATGAAACGGTCGTCAGCTGTGGGTGAGAGCACAACTTTGTAACCATTCGCAAGTTTCTCGTTCCGGGGAAACCACATTTCAACGGTGAGCTTTTTTGTGATTTTTGCGCCATAGTAGAGAAGGCGGTTTGCGCCACCTTTTTGGCCTACGTACAGGTTGAGGCGGTTTCGCGTGAGGGCACGCATCATCTGGAAAAGTTGCAGGAAGTTTGACTTTCCAGCGGCATTGGCACCCACGAGGATATTCACGTCCCTCAATGTGATGGTCGTGTCGCGGATGGATTTGAAACCACTTATCTTAATTTCTTCGAGAGCTGGCATTGCGCATGCATTCTCGGTTGGAATGTCATTTCACAAAGTTTAGCCTTTTCTAACATCCACTTACCTAACGTTTTCGCTGATGTGCAAGTGCTACCCCAAATTGCGCCTCGGTTTGTCGCAACGCCTTTCATGCGTGTCGGGGTCTTGGGTGCGGCCTGAGCGTCTTATGGCCTAGAAATTATCTAGCGTTTTATTTCGTCCGGATTTTCCTGCTACCCGGTTTCACGATTTCGATGTTCTGTTGGCAAAGGGGGCAGGCGTCGGGCGCGTACGTGATGGCGCTTGTGCGGAGATAGGCCGCGACGGGGGCGGGAGGTGCGAAGGTTCCGCCGGAGCGATCTACAATTGTGGCGAAGCCCACGACGCTTGCTCCGTGCTGTTCAGCAAGGCGCGCGACTTCCAGCACACTTCCGCCTGTTGTGATGACATTCTCGGCCAGAAGCACACGTTCGCCTGGCGTGAGTTCGAAACCGCGGCGCAACTCGAAAACGCCACTTGGTCGCTCAGCGAAGATGTTTCGCACGCCGAGCTGCCGCGCGAGTTCGTAACCGATGATGATGCCGCCCACAGCAGGGGTGAGCACAACTTGTGGCTCCCACGGCCGCACAGCCTGCGCAATGGCGCGAGCGATCTTTTCTGCTACTTGCGGCCATTCAAGCAAGCGAGCGCACTGAAAGTACTCCGGGCTGTGAAGTCCACTGCTGAGCAGAAAATGTCCGCGCAGCAAAGCTTGGGCTTGTTCCAATAATTCGAGCGCCTCTTCGCGCGGCACGCATTCGACGTAGCTTGTCACGCCGGTTTCCTTTCCGTTCGTTTGTTCGCGATGATGAAGAATCGGCATCCAGATGAACGCAAGTGTGAAGATCGCGTCCTGTTGCGAAGCGAAAATGCCGACGGCATTGTGTGCCAGCGGAGACCGATTCAATCTGCTTCCGTAAGGTTTTCACTGGGGGGCCAATCTTGAGGCTGCAGGGATTACTTTCTTAGGCTCAGCCCTCGGCTTTTACCTTGCTTGTTTCCCCCGCAATGTTAGACTCGAGCTGAAACCGGCGAAGGAGATTTGCTAAAAATGACTCTACGTGTACCGCGCTATTGGGCGCGCTGCGAGCGAGAGGTGGAAGGCGCGGGGGGAACCCTCTACCTTCTTACAAAATATGGTGTCTCGGAGACGAGTCAGGAGGAGGCACAGCGCGAGGCTGAACGCCTACTCATCGCGCTGGCTGCAAGGGTGGCGGGTCACGAACGGCTCGACCATTATGCTTACGGGGAGAGAATGCCCCTGCGGGAAGAGCTCGTTCAGGAGGTCCGCGACGGTGACAAGCTCCTGGGGTTCGTCACGCGCAATAGTTATGGTGCGTTGGTTCTCAACACCGCACAAGTCATGTTCGTGGACATTGATTGTCCCAAACCGAAGCCAAGCGGCGGCTTGCTGCGACGTTTGTTCGGTGGTGGACAGCCGGCGCCAGATCCTGTTCCTGCGGCGCTCGAGCGCGTGGCCTCGTGGAGTCGCTCGCACTCCATGTACTCATTCCGTGCCTATCGCACCAATGCGGGTCTGCGGCTACTTTTCACCTCGCATGTGTTTGATCCGCGGGAATCGGAAACGCGCCGCATTCTCGAGGAGTTGGGGTCGGATTCGCTTTATGTGCGTTTGTGTCGGGCGCAAGAGTGTTTTCGCGCGCGCTTGACGCCGAAACCCTGGCGCGTGGGACTGAACGCTGCGCACCACACCTGGCCGAGTGCGACACCTGCTCAGGAAGCTCAGCGGGCAAAATGGATCAATGAGTACAACAGGCGGCGCTCGAACTTTGCTGTCTGTGCTTTCGAACGCGATTTCGGAGCTGGTGAAGTGTTAGAGGAAGCCGCGCGCGTCGTGGAGCTCCACGACGAGTGGACGTGTGCTCCATCGGGGCGGCCGCTGGCGTAGACCATGCGGTAGCGCCGTGCCATTGTCGGCAAATGTCGCGTTGCCTCATGCACTCCCCATGAAGCCCGCATGAGTGTCTTCCGCTACGAGAAACCCAAGAGCGGGTTTTTCGCGAATAATCCCTTGACGCGGGTTTTGGTAGGCCGTGGATTCTTTCCTAAATTTAGAATCGGAAAAACGCCTTATGACCTACACGAAGTACGGTTACTTCACGGATGATTGTTTCGAGTTTGTGATTACCCGGCCGGACACACCAGCGCCGTGGATCAATTACACATCAAATGGACGCTATACGCGCCTGATCTCCAACACCGGTGGCGGGTTTAGCTATTGGCAGACCCCGCGCCTTCACCGCATCACCCGTTGGCGCTACAATTGCCTTCCAGTGGATCGCCCCGGACACTACCTCTTCGTGCGCGATCGCAAGACGGGGGATTACTGGACGCCATCGTGGCAGCCTGTGATGGCGGAGCTCGACAACTACGAATGTCGGCATGGTTTGAACTACACGCGAATCACCGGCGCTCGCAATGGCGTGGAGGCAAGTGTTCTGACTTTTGTGCCCGACGACGCCGACTGCGAAATCTGGCGTGTGACCTTGAAGAACCTTACCGGTGAGCGTAAGCAGCTGGATCTTTTCGCTTACGTCGAACTGTGTATGGGCAATGCGTTGAACGATCTCGTCAATCAGCCCAACGATCAGCACTTCAACGAGGTCTTTCTCGATCGCAAGAGCAGCATTCTCTATGCGACGAAGCGCTACTGGAACACGTTTGGCAGTGCCACCGTGGAACAGAGCAATGTCACCTATGACCGTTACATCATTTTCGCCACCAGCTTACCGCTTGTGGCATTCGACGGCAGCAAGGCGCAGTTCATCGGGCGTTGGCGGAGCGAATCGAACCCCATTGCCGTGGAGCGCGGTAAGCTAGGAAACACAGAGATTACGGCGGGTGATGCTGTCGGAGCTTTGCAGATGCGCGTGGATCTCGCTCCTGGCGCCCAAAAGGAATTTAGCGTCGTACTTGGCGTGGTCGAAAAGCGTCCTCAATTTCGGCGCGATGCTGAGCGGCTCATGAAGAAGTACCGCGACCTGGCGCATGTGGATGCCGCGTTTGAGAAGCTCGTGGCCGATTGGCGCGACTACGTGAGTTGTGTTCAGGTCGAAACTCCCGATCGGGACCTCAACACGATGATCAACGTGTGGAACCAGTGGCAGAATGCTTGTACGTTCCGGTTCTCGCGTGATGCTGGTTACTATCATGGTGGTCTGCTGTTTGGTCGCGGCTTCCGCGATTCGTGTCAGGACACCTTTGGGCCAGTGATGACTCGCCCCGAATGGGTCAAACAGCGTCTCACTGAAATGAGCAGTTTCCAATTCAAGAACGGAAGCGTGGTGCACTGTTACTATCCTGTGAGTGGGGGCTATGCGCGGACCGGTCACAGCGACACACCGCTCTGGTTGCCGCTGGCAGTGGCCATGTACATCAGGGAGACGGGAGACTGGGATTTTCTCAAGACGGTTACGCCTTACCTCGATGAGGGTGAGGCGACCATGCTGGACCACATCTATGGATGCCTTGATTACACGTTGAGTAATCTCACCGAGCGCAATTTGCCAAAGTTTGGCCCCGGCGACTGGAACGACACGCTGGACTACATGGGGCGTAAGGGGCGTGGCGAAAGTGTGTGGAACGCTTTGTGCCTGTGTTATGCCCTGCGCGAAACCATCGAACTGGCCAAGCGCGTGGGCGATCAAGCAGCTGTGCGTCGCTACGAGGGGGCTTTCAAAAAAGTGGCCGATGCCGTCAATAAGTATTGCTGGGACGGCGAATGGTACATCGTGGGCACAAACGATCTGCGTGAGATCGTCGGCTCAAAGAAAAACAAAGAGTGCAAAATCTATCTCAACACGCAAACGTGGGCAGTGATGAGCGGGGTTGCTCCGCGAGAGCGTGCGCTGAAGGCCATGGCTGCGGCGCGAAAGTATTTGGACACACCGAAAGGCCCGAAGCTCTTACATCCACCGTTCCGCACTGTGAATCCGAACATTGGACTCGCGACTCGTTGCGTCCCAGGAAAAAAGGAAAATGGGGCGGTCTTCAATCACGCTGTGAGTTGGGCAGTGTTGGCTGAAGCCCTGCTGGGCCATGGGGATCATGCCTACGATTATTATCGCAAGGCCTTGCCCATGAACCCGGTGGTGGACATCGATCGCTACGAGACCGAACCCTACGTTTACAGCGAGTACGTCACGAGCCCGGATCATCCCACATTTGGGCAGGCGAGCCATTCCTGGCTGACGGGATCAGCGACATGGATGCTGCGCGATGTGGTGGACTATATTCTCGGTGTACGTCCAACGTACGAAGGGCTGCTCATCGATCCCTGCATTCCGAAGAAATGGAAATCTTATCGGATTCGCCGGCGCTTCCGC
Source organism: Candidatus Sumerlaeota bacterium (assembly GCA_017161655.1). Taxonomy (GTDB): domain Bacteria; phylum Sumerlaeota; class Sumerlaeia; order Sumerlaeales; family Sumerlaeaceae; genus DRVG01. The sequence goes on along the minus strand of JADFCV010000008.1, from coordinate 33,522 downwards.
GGCAAGATTTACGATATCACCGTGCGAAATCGCAAAGGGGTCGAGAAGGGCGTGAAGTCGGTGGTTGTGGATGGCCAGCCGATTGAAGGAAACCTCATTCGAGTCGAGGGCGCGGCGCCAGCTCGGCCGAAGGCAGGAAAATGGCCAGTCGTCAAAGTTGAGGTCGAGATGGGCTAGGTGGCGCAAGCCCTTTTCAACGAACAAGTTATCAAGGAAACATAAAATCATGAAATCGCCGCAAGAGATTTTCCCGCGTGGGCTCATTGTGTCGTGCCAAGCACTTGAGCACGAACCGCTGCACGGTTCTCATATCATGGCACGCATGGCGCTCGCAGCACAGCAGGGCGGTGCTGTGGGCATTCGCGCAAATACTCCTGAGGATATTCGCGCCATCCGTGAAACGGTCTCGCTTCCCATCATTGGGATCTATAAGCGTGAATATGAGGGGAGTCCTGTTTATATCACGCCAACCTTTGCCGAAGCGAAGGCGATAGCCGAGGCAGGAGCCCAGATGATTGCGCTGGATGCAACCCAGCGGCTGCGGCCAAACGGTGAAACGCTGGAGGAGCTGATTCGCCGCATCCACGAAGAGCTCGATTTGCCGGTCATGGCTGATTGTTCGACGCTCGACGAAGCCGTGAAAGCTGCTGAGCTTGGTGCCGACGTCGTGAGCTCAACTTTAGCTGGCTACACGCCGTATTCGCGGAAAACGGACGGGCCAGATTTTGAGCTTCTCCAGGAGATGCTGGCCGCAGTACGCGTGCCGGTGTTTGCCGAAGGGCGATTCCACACGCCGGAACAGGTCGCTAAGGCGCTTAAGATGGGCTGTTACGCAGTTGTCGTGGGTGGGGCCATTACGCGCCCGCAGGAAATCACAGCCCGTTTCACGGCCGGAATTCGGTATCTTTTGGGATGAAGAGCTGAGAAGCTCTTATTCTGGCACAACCCTGGGAAAGAAGATCGTCGCAGGGAATGGTCTCATTTCGCGAACTGTCGCCCGAGATTCGGCATCATCGTCAGAGTGGCAGCGTGATGTGTGCGGCTTTTCGCGCTTTTCGCGTGCCTGGCGAAGCATTCTTTTCTTTACTCTGCTTTCCAATGTCATGAAGTGATCTTGATTAATTGAGAAAAACATCTCCGACGGGTTTTTTATGAGCGAAGCACCAGGCCAAGAGGGTGGAGCCCAGGCAATTCAGGCTATTCGCGGGATGAAGGACGTTTTCCCCGCGGAAGTGCGCTACTATCAATGGGTTGAGAAAACTGCACGCGAACTCTTCGAATTGTACGGTTATCGGGAAATTCGAACCCCCGTTCTTGAACCTACGGAGCTATTCGCACGCAGCGTGGGTGACTCGAGCGACATCGTCGTTTCCAAGCAGATGTACACATTCGTTGATCCTGGTGAACGCTCGAACACGCTGCGTCCTGAAGGAACAGCGGGCGTGGTGCGGGCGCTGATTGAGTCGGGGCTGCTAAAAGAAACCTCCCAGCAAAAGCTTTACTACATCGGCCCCATGTTTCGATATGAGAAGCCTCAGAAAGGACGGCTTCGCCAGTTCACGCAGATCGGCATCGAGTTTTTCGGAATCGATCATCCGGCGGCTGATGCAGAAGTCATCACGCTTTGCACACATTTGCTGAATCATCTTGGTTTCAAAGGCGTGACGACGCGGCTCAATAATATCGGATGCCGAGAGTGTCGCAAAGCCTATAACGAGGTTTTGCGCAAAGCGATTGCCGAGCTGGTGTCGAGTCAGGAGGCCGGCGAACCATCGTGGTGTGACCTTTGTGAGCAGCGGGCAAAGGTGAACCCGATGCGCGTGTTCGACTGCAAGGTGGAAGAGTGCCGTCTGTTAGCCAGTAAACTCCCGAAGATCTCGGATTCGGTCTGCGAGACGTGTGCGCGCCATTCCGAGCGGTTGGCGGGACTCCTCGATGCAGCGGGCGTATCGTACACATTGGCTCCCGATCTCGTGCGCGGGCTGGACTACTACACGCGCACGGTGTTCGAGATTGAACAGGGAGGGATCGGCGCTCAAAATGCCGTGATTGGCGGCGGGAGATATGACAACTTGGTAGAGGATTTGGGCGGTCCTCCAACGCCCGCTGTGGGGATGAGTATCGGATTGGAGCGGCTGGTGCTAGCCTTGCAGGCGGCTGAACTCGAGCCGCCCCCAGAGCCAGAGGTGGAGTTCTATATCCTTGCTCTCGATGAAGCTGCCATGGGGAAAGCCTTTGAATTGGCAGAATACGCGCGTATGCATGGGGTGCCAGTCTTGTTCGATTGTCAGCCCCGAAGCGCGCGAGCCGGCCTGCGGGCTGCCAGTAAGGCTGGCGCTCGCGTCGCACTCATCCTTGGAACATACGAAATGGAGCGCGGCGTGTGCCAGTGGAAAAATCTCGAGACTAGCGAGCAGGTCGAGCTCACGTTCGAAGAGATTGAGCGCAACCTGGCTGAGGCTTGACCGTTCCATGCACGCCATCAAGTTTGATCCGCATACTTTCTAAAGGGAGTTCGAAGCATGTCGTTGGAGTCGCAACCGCGCACTTGCTACGTGGGTGAAGTTCGCCCGGAGCACATTGGCCAGAGTCTTATCCTGAAAGGATGGGTGCACCGCAGACGTGATCATGGCGGGGTGATCTTCGTTGATCTGCGCGATCGCACGGGGCTTTGCCAGATTGTGTTTGATCCCCAGGCGCTTTCGTCAGAAGCGTTCGACGCGGCTGGTGCGCTGCGCGATGAGTACGTGCTGGCAGTGCGCGGGACTGTGCGCCGGCGCCCTGAGGGCACAGAGAACCCGAATCTTGCCACAGGCCAGGTGGAGGTGCTTGTGGCAGAATTCGAAGTCCTCAACACGTGCAAGACGCTTCCCTTCAAACTCGATGAGTACACCACGGTTAACGAGGATGTGCGGCTGCGCTACCGGTTCCTTGATTTGCGCAGACCCGAAATGCAGCGCAATTTTTTCCTGCGCCACAAACTGTTTCAGGTTGTGCGGCAATACTTTTCTGAGAATGGTTTCCTGGAGTTCACGACACCGATCCTCACCAAATCCACGCCTGAAGGAGCACGGGATTTTCTCGTCCCATCGCGACTCAACCCCGGCTGCTTCTATGCGTTGCCGCAGTCGCCGCAACTCTTCAAGCAACTGCTCATGGTGGCGGGTTATGATCGATATTTCCAGCTAGCACCATGCTTCCGGGATGAGGACCTCCGGGCAAATCGCCAACCAGAGTTTTGGCAAATTGATGTCGAGATGAGCTTTGTAAGCCCTGAAGACATCTATGCTGTCATGGAGGGCATGATTGCTCGGGTGTGGCGAGAGTGCATCGGGGTAGAGGTCCCCACACCATTCCCACGTTTGCCCTACGAACGTGCGATGCTCGAATATGGCAGCGATAAGCCAGATCTGCGCTTCGATTTGCGGATCAAAGAACTCACGGATTTTTTCCAAGGCACCGATATAAAAGTTTTTGCCGGAGCATTGGCCGCGCGCGGGCGTATCCGTGGGTTGCGCGTGCCTGGTGGAGCTGCATTCTCGCGCAAGCAGCTCGACGACTACACAAGCTTCGTGGGGCAGTATGGTGCGAAAGGGCTTGCGTGGTTTAAGGTCTTGGAGGGCGAACTGCAGTCGCCGCTAACGAAGTTCTTCACGCCCGATCTTATCGAGGCATTTAAGGCACGCATGGAAGCTCAGGTGGGCGACATTATCTTCGTCGTTGCCGCGAGTGAAAAAGTGGCGTGCGATGCGCTTGGCCAGCTCCGGCTCAAGATCGCGGCGGACCTCGATCTGATTCCGCAGGGCAAGTATTCCTTTGCATGGATCACCGACTTCCCGTTGTTCGAATGGTCCGAGCGGGAGAAGCTCTTCACGCCTTCACATCATCCGTTCACGGCGCCAGTGAAAGAAGACATTTCGCTTCTCGATGAGTATAATGCCGATCCTGTCCGTTGGCGCGACGTGCATCCGGATGATCATCCACTCAAGCGGGTGCGTGCCCTCGCGTATGACCTCGCGATCAATGGTGAGGAGGCTGGTGGCGGGTCTATCCGTATCCATCGGCGCGACGTGCAAAACAAAGTGTTCCGTGCGATTGGGATTGATGAGGCGATGGCGGAGCGCAAGTTTGGCTTTTTGTTAGATGCTTTGAGCTATGGAGCTCCGCCACACGGCGGCATAGCGTTTGGGGTGGAGCGCATGTTGATGCTCTTACTGGGCGAGCGCTCGATTCGCGAGGTGATCCCGTTCCCGAAGACGCAAAGCGGTGCCGACTTGATGGTGGACGCCCCAAGCCCCGTAGACGAGGATCAGCTTCGCGAACTCCATATCCGCGTCGAACTTCCACCAGAGGAACAAGAAAAGAAAAAATAGGCGGGAAGCGAATCGGCTTGCCTCGCCATGAATGAGGGCGACGGGGCCTGCGGGGAGTCATGAGCAATCTCTCCTCCGCTTAGGCAGTCGAAATGAGGGTTTCGTGGATCGTCGGTTTCGATGGGATTGTGAAAAATTTTACAAACTTTTCATTTTTCATTTTGACTCTCAAAAATATCTTCGGTCGGAAATCCCTTACTGGGCTCGTGTAGGGCCGATTTCAGCGAACGGGAGAGCTACAACACATCATGGGAGTGATGACCATTTTTCCACGTGGGGCAGTTTTTGCACTTGCCGTGGTATGTGCAGGCGCTGTGTGGGCAGGGGAGACAACTGGAACGGCAGCAGCTAGCAACGCGGAAAAGAAATCACCCAAACGCGTCGAGAAAATCCCTGGCGAAGATAAAGCCTTGCCTGAGGGAAAAGTTGTATCATCCGCAGCAGCTGTTGAGCGAAAGGAAGCACCAAAACCAGCTGAGAGTGAGCACCTCGTGCCGCCGCTCGTATGGGGGGCCAATGACGAGTGGAAACTGCAGTTCGGTGGGTCGGTGCAAATTCGCAACGAGTATCGTCACAACTTCGACATGCGCAGTGAAATCCCCGACAATGACCACCTCTCATTCGTGCGCACGTATGTGAATTTGGACCTCACTTATCGCCAGATTGTGCGCACATTCTTTGAGGTCATGGATGCGCGCACGTGGGATGCAAATACAGATCAGATGCAAACTGCCCACTGGCACGTCCAGCAGTTTTTCGTCGAGCTAAAAGATGCCCCGCAATCGCCCTGGACGTTGCGCCTTGGCCGCCAACGGCTGCCGGTGATCAGTGAGGGCTACGTGTGGGGGCTTCCACCGGTTGAGTATTACTGGTGGAATTTCGTGCCAGTGTTCGATGGCGCCATGCTCGATTACAAAACCAAAGACGTGCAAGCACACTTCTTCCTGCTTCAGCCGTTGTCCTATGCTACGGTTCGCGATGGAGTCGTGACCACAGGGCGGCCACGCGAAATCAATCGCATGTGGCATTACGGCGTTTATAGTCAGTTCAAGACGTGGGCGCCCCACACTGTTGACTTGTTCTTCCTTGGCCTCTCGGATCAGGATGATGACCGCACGTGGCCGCGCCCAAATCTCAGCGAGCAAAGACGCCCCGGAACAACGAATCGCTACACCGTGGGGACGGCGCTGCGCGGACCAATCAAGAAATTTGATTGCGGGACCCTTGGTTACGGTCTGGCGGCGGCCTATCAGTTCGGGAATTGGTCGAACAATGAGATCAAAGCTTACATGCTGCATGCCGATATCAACTACACGTGGGACAAGCATCCGTGGAAGCCAAAGCTGACCCTGCTTGGTAACGTGGCTACGGGTGACCGCAAACCGGGTGACGACGAAATCAACACCTTCAATCCCCTTTTCGGCGCTTCGCACTATGGTTATGGCGTCATCGACTTTTTCCGCCTCAGCAATATGCGTGAAATCGGACTCCAGTACGATGTCACTCCCCACGAAAAGTTGAAAGTCCGCGCGGAATACCATCATTTCTGGCTGGACTCTCGCACGGATGGATGGGGATCGCCAATCGGGTTAGTCTTCGGACGCGACCCAAAGGGCCAGTCAGGGCGTGACGCCGGCGATGAGCTGGACCTCACATTCACGATCAAGCACAGCAAGCGATGGCAGAGTGAGATAGGACTCGCTTACTTCCTGCCTGGGAATTTTGCGAAGAAGCAGGGACGCGACGACGGAGCGCGCTTCTTCTTCTTGCAGACGATTTACAAATTTTAGCATGAGGGCCGGAACGGTCGTGCGTTGTTTCGCCTAAGTATTTTGCGGCGGTGAGTTCGTATCTCACCGCCGCAACTTCATTTGGAGCTAGCTAAGGGAAGAGCCTGCGAAATAGCTCTTTGGTATGACTGTCGAAGCTGGAAGCGAGCGTCCATGTTCCGCTGCTTCAGGAAGATGATGACGCTTCGCATGTTCACTCGGGCAGCTATCAATCAGGTTGGCGTGATAAGGATCGTTTTGCTGGTCTCTGAAAGTGTTCAGGGGCCGAGCTTCTCGATGGTGCTTTCTCAACTCGCGACAACAGCCCTATCTCATCGCCTTCCTACTGCTTGATGTCATCTCCGTTAGCCTCCTCAAAAAGGTCCAAAACGAGTAGCGTTCTATCCTCCTTCGTTGTTCACTCCAGTTTGGCCGGCACTTAGAGGAGCGGAGTGTTTCTATTGCTCGGCAGGATTCACAGGATCGGTCGGCAATGTGTGTTTTCAGGCCTGGGACTATTCGGTTGCGCTTGCCAAGTGACGCCAAAGAGGCAAGCGTTGGCGCGAAACACTGGTTTGTGAGGAGTCAGAAACCTTGATTCAAGATCCAGTCGGGATTTTCATTGTTCTCGTAGGCATTGTGGGTGTGGTTTTTGCGGCGAGTGAATGGCGCATTTTTCGCCCCATTTTCAAATTTCTGCCGCCCGTAGTGTTCTGTTATTTTATTCCCATGTTAGCAACAACATCCGGTATTATCCCGTCAAAAAGTGCCCTTTATGACCTCATGAATTCTCTTCTGCTTTATCCGGTGCTTATTTTGTTACTGCTCAGTGCGAACTATCGTGCGATTGTCCGCCTGGGGCCGGTGGCACTTGGTCTGATGATTGTAGGTTCGGTTGGCATCGCCCTGGGCGCTGTGCTTGGTTATGCGATGTTCGCCCCCCGCCTTGATCCGCAAGCCTGGAAAAACATTGGAGCTCTTGCCGGCAGTTGGACAGGCGGAAGTGCCAACATGGTGGCAGTAAAAGCCGCTCTCGAAATCCCCGACACGGTGTTTGCCCCGATGTTTGCTGTGGATGCCGTGATGGCCTATACGTGGTTGGGGCTTTTGATTCTTGGATCGAGTTTTCAGGCAGCGTATGCTCGCCGTATTGGTGTAAAGACGCGGCTACAGCGTGAAATTGAGGAGCGCGTAAGCGAGTGGGCGCAGGCGCCGCAACGCGCGGCTTCAACTCGGGACCTTCTTGTTCTCATCGGCATGAGTCTTGTGTGTGGCTACCTCTGCGCTCGGGGAGGACGTCAGGTTGCCCAGTGGCTTCAGCAGTCGCACCCAGATTCTCGGTTCGTGAGCGCCATTTCGCCTTCCACGGTTGGAGTCCTCTTTGCTTCCACCTTTGGCATCATTTTGGCCTTCACGCCTGCACGCCGACTTGACGAAGTGGGGGCGTCACGCGTTGGCTACGCGCTGCTTTACCTCCTTCTGCCGAGTTTCGGGGCGCAGGCGGACTTGCGCGAGTTGGCGCAGTTACCGTGGTACATGGCTGTTGGAGCTGTCATGTTGCTTGTGCATGGCGCGCTGATCCTTGCAGTGATGATGTGGTTGCGAGCCCCGCTCGTTTTTGGAGCAGTCGCAAGCCAGGCCAATGTAGGTGGCCCTGCAAGCGCATCGGTTGTGGCCAGCACGTATCAGCGTGAGCTGGCTCCCATGGGTGTGCTTTTGGGGATTGTTGGTGGCATCATCGGCACGTATATTGGCCTCATCACCGCCGCGCTCTGCCATTTCTTTGCACCCAAATAGGGGTGCGTAAAGTTTGGCTCTGACGCCAGGTCATAGCTCCCTTTGATGGAACCTGAGCTCTCTTGTTTCCGCGATCAGGCCGTGCCGCGCGAGAAGTCGGCCGAATTCGCGAATTCCAGCAATCTCGTTTTCGCCGAGTTCAAAATGAAGATTCTCGCGAAAATAGCGCACTGCAAAATCTGGAGCAAAGCCAAAATCACCTGCGCGTTCGTGAGCCACTTGCTCGAGGTGCGCCACTCCAAGTTCGCGAGCGCGAGCAAACGGTTCCATGAGCGGAACGTCTCTGGCATCGGGATGCACGAGCCACGTTGCGAACACGAATGGTAGCCCCGTGAGTTCATACCACAGCGCGCCAAGATCGTAGACGTAAGGGAAACGCATCGAGGCCGCGAGGGCTGGATCGCCAATGAGAAGCTGCCCTGCGGGTCGCGTCGTTTGAAGGAGCCAGTCAGCCGCGTGCATGGGATCGCTGACAGGAGGTTGCTCGATCAGTTCGAATGGCCACGCGTTTTCGGCGTGGAGCACGCGGAGCAAATTCACCGATGTCAGGCTTGAAGGGTCCAGCGCAACAACTTCTAGATTTTCTAGCGGGGCGTTTGCCACAATGAGAACGCTGCCCACGCGGTGCTGCGTGGCAATTCCTCCTGCTGGCAAAATAGTGTACGATGGGCCGGAAAAGTACTCGAAAACTGGCACGATCCCCACGAGGCATCGTCCGCTACGCAGTGAGTGTGCGAGACGACGGGGGATTTCGGAAACAAAGATAAGCTCGCGCCCATCCTGGGTTTGCGGCGCGACAAGTCCTTTCTGAAAGGCCCAAACGAGGGGCTGCACGTTCAAGTATGCCACGAGCCCTACGCGGATTTGGGCGTCTGGTTTTTTCATCGCTCTCCATGAGTTGCTGCTTCGAACTTTTGGTCGGTCAAGGGCGAATCCGTGGTTAGGAATCATTCGATTTGGTGACGAGACTCTCCGCGCCGTGTCACGCGAATAGCCGCCTCGCCTTCGACGGGACACTTGTTTTCGCAGATGCCGCAGCCGATGCATCTGCTGGCAATGACCTGCGGCGCCGGGATTTGCTCACTGCTTCCAGCACCTCTTCCTCGGCCGCCACGGCGCATTTCGATGGCTTTGGGAGAAACGGGGCACACTTCTTCGCACACACCGCACTCTTCACGATCTGTCCACGCGAGACACCGATTGCGATCCACACGAGCGGTGCCAAGGCGGATCTGCTCTCGCTTGGTGCTTGTGCGCAAAGGTTTCAGTGCTGTTGTCGGGCAAACCTGCGAGCACAACGTGCAGCTCGGCTCACAATAACCCAGGCGGGGCACGACGTGTGGGGTCCAGAGAGCTTCAGGTCCGGCTTCGAAAAGGAGAGGATGAATGGCGTTCTGGGGGCAAACGCGGAAACATTCACCGCAGCGGATGCAGAGGGTAAGGAATTCAGGCTCAGGGCGCGCACCCGGGGGACGCAGCATGTATTCGTCCTGGGCGATGTCGGTGCCGGTCGCTGCGATAGGTGTACGGCGAGTGACTGCCATTTTCACAAGGGGAATGGTGGCAAATCCGCCGACGAGCGCCGTGAGTACACCGCGGCGCGTGAGGTCGAGGGGCCTTGCTGCCGTGATGTTTTCGCCGCTCTCAGACGATTGGGAAAAAGAAAACTCGATGCCATCGCGCCGACACACGTCGCTGCACTCCATACACCGCACGCATTCGCCCTGGTCAGAGGACTCGGCATGACCCCTCTCGACGGCTTGCATTCGGCAAGTGTTCCCACACACATTGCACTCGGTGCAGGCGGTCGCGCTCACGCGTCGGCGCAGGGGGGCAACACGCGCCAGGAGACCATAAAAAGCCCCCAGCGGACACAAGTATTGGCACCACCAGCGCCGGTGTAGCCGCGAGAGCAGGAGAATGCCGAGCAGGATGCCAAAGTGAAGCCAGCTCTGGCCGTAACTGTGTCGCGTCGCGGAAAAGAACGCCTGCTCGAGCCACACACGGATAGATCGCACGGCCGAGGCCGTTGGGCCAATTGTTTCTCCCGCGTCGCCTGCAAGCGAAAGCCACCAATGGGCAGCGGGATAAATAGCAAAGGCGAACCCGCGCATGAGTATGGCAAGGGGGTCAAACCATCCGGCAATGTTTGCCCCGCCTACCGCAACGATGCTGAGAGCCAGCAGCAAATAGTACTTTGTTCGGTGGCTGATGAGCGGAGGGAGGTGTGGTGTTTGTGCTTTTTTCGCCGTCTGGCTTGCCAGAATGCGCTCCACACGTGCGGGACGCAGCAGGCGTCCGGCGACATCAATAAGCGTCCCGAGAGGACAGATCCATCCGCAGAAAACCCTTCCGAGCAAAAGAGTCAGAATCACAAAGCCCAAGAAGAGCCAGATGGGTTTTTCAATGAGTGAACGCGAAGAAATGACGGAAAGGATCCACGTGACTGGATTAGCGAGAAACAAAACGTCCGGATTCACAGCGCTTCGGAGTTTCCAGCCATCGGGAATAGCTGGATCGCCATGGCCACGCATAACAAGATAAATAAAAAACAAGAAAAAGCCTAATTGCGAAGCCCGTCGCCAGTAAATCGCCTTTGGCCACCTCGTTTGGCGAAATTGCTCAGACATGACATCCCCGTTCAGCAACTAGCATGCCGAAGGCATCTTCATTCGCCACGCCAGACGGAGCAGATCTCCCTGACCGGTCTTTAGGGAAGGCGTCTATCGCAGAGCGAGTGGCAGGTGCGCTCGCCGGCTAACGTCGGTGAATTCTGTGTCCTCCCGCACGTCAAGGAAATGGAATGCCAGACACAACCCACATGGTGTGCACCTCCGTACCAAAACGTACGCCCTCATTTCCAGAATGTCAGGCCCTACCGCCACAGTTGGTTCAGTTGTTCAACCACCTCGGGGTTCGGCCGGAGGAATTCATCGGGAAGGTGAGCCAGGGGAGTCTCAACCAGCTCGAGTTGCTCATCAAATGCTGGAGAGGGCTCAGGGGCCCGGTAGATGAGTCCCGTGATGAAGTGCTTTTCTCGCCGAGCCTGTTCAAGCAGCACAAGAGCTGCTTCGCGACTGGTGGGATCATAGTCGTTGCCCAGCTTCTTGAGCACCAAGCGTGAGCCGTCGTGAAGGATGATCTCCTGCACGGTGCCTGGTTCGTAGTCTACCCGAATTTCCTCGTAGTAGGGCACAAAGCCAATCTCGTGAAGAGGCTCTTCGTGCTCGCGAGCGAACTTGAGACTTTTTGTGGAACCTTCGTGGTTATTGAAAGTCACGCATGGGCTGACCACGTCAATCACTGCAGTCCCACGGTGCGCGATAGCACCTTTGAGTAACGCAACAAGCTGCTTCACGTCTCCGGAAAAAGAACGCGCCACATACTCGCACCCCATTTCGATGGCCAGGGCGCAGCAGTCCACAGGCTCCAGGTCATTGCGCAGTCCGTCCTTAAGAGTCGAACCCTTATCGGCTGTTGCTGAGAATTGGCCTTTCGTCAGTCCATACACGCCATTATTTTCGATGACGTAAACGATCGGAACGTTGCGACGCACCATGTGGAGAAAATTGCCAAGGCCAATGGACGCCGTGTCTCCATCGCCGCTGACCGCCACATGCAATAGCTTACGATTCGCCACGAAGGAGCCAGTTGCAATTGCCGCAGCCCGTCCGTGCACGCCATTGAAGCCATGGGAAAGACTTGCGAAATACGCTGTCGTCTTGCTGGAGCAACCGATGCCGCTCATCTTGGCGATCCCATAAGGGTCCACATTGCATTCCCACAGCGCGCGCACCAGTTGCGCAGTAATCGAGTCATGGCCACAGCCTGCACACAAAGTGGAGGTTGCGCCCTTGTAAACGTTTTGCTCGTATCCGATGCGGTTGGTGGCTGGTGAGCGGGTTGGTGCCGGTTGCTGTGTGCTCATGGCTGTTCTTCCTCTGATTCTTCTAGCGTCAGTAGCTGCTCGATAACCGTCGCGGCATCAAGTGGCTGGCCGTTGAAATGCAGAATGCTTCGTATCCGGCTGGCAATGTGGGGATGTTCCGCGCGAAGGATCGCCGCTACCTGAGCATCGCGGTTTTGTTCGACGAGGTAAACGCGATCGTGCTGCTCAATGAACTCCACGGTTTTTGCGGTTGCGGGCAAGGCGCGCAACCGGAGGTAATCAGCGTGCCATTCGTGGGCGGTTGCAAGCCGGGCGAGGGCTTCACGTGTTGGCAAATCGCTGGTGCCGTACGCTATCACGCCGACGCGTGTGGGCTTGGTGGCTAACTCCACTAACGATTCCGGCACAAGGGTCCGGGCCGTTTCATGCTTGCGAGCTAAGCGCTCGAGATTGCCTGCCCAATCTTCGGGTTTTTCGGAGCGCTTGGCGCGATCATCGTGGCCTGCCCCTTGCGTGAAGAACGGCGCCCTGGGATGTCGCGTGCCTGGAAGCGTGCGATAGGGGATCGCGTCGCCGTCCACATCGCGGTAGCGTGCAAATTCTGTGATTTGGTCGAGTTCTTCGGCCGTTAGCACCTTTCCTCTGTCAAGTGGTTGAGTGGGTGGTTCGAGCGGATCACTTAGCCAGTAATTCATGCCGAGATCCAGGTCACTCATGACAAAGACGAGGGTCTGCAGGCGCTGCGCCAAATCGAGCGCAGTCATACTGAACTCGAAGGCTTCCTTTGGGTTCGCTGGGATGAGGAGCACGTGTTTGCAGTCACCGTGAGAGAGGTGGTAGGCTTTGAGCATGTCGCCCTGGCTTGTGCGTGTCGGGAGTCCTGTGGACGGGCCAACACGCTGGACATCGATGATGACTGCGGGGATCTCTGTGAAATACGAAAGTCCGGCCAATTCCGCCATAAGCGAGATTCCGGGACCGCTGGTTGCGGTGGCAGCGCGGGCTCCTGCCCATCCTGCGCCCACAACCATGCCCATGGCTGCAAGTTCATCTTCTGCCTGGATGATGGCGTAAGTCGCTTTGCCCGTAACAGGATCGCGACGCCAGGTGGCCATGAGATCCGTCAGCGCCTCGGCAAGAGAACTGCTTGGCGTGATAGGGTACCAGGCGAAGACCTGGATACCACCAAACATCAGGCCCGCCGCACTTGCCGTGTTGCCTTCGACAAAGATCTTGTTGGTTGTGAGATTTCTCCGTTCGATACGGACAAAATCTTGCGGAGGGATGTGCTCCCTGGCCCACTGAGCGCCGGCGCGGGCTGCGGATTTGTTTAGCTCAATGGCTTTGGGCTTCTGCGCGAATTGTTTCTCAATGGCCGCCTCAACTTCCTCCAGTTCGATCCCCAGCACGACAGCGACCACGCCGACGTAGATCATGTTCACAACCAACCGGCGCAGCTTTGGCTCTGGGCAGACGTCTCCAACAAGCTGGGTGAAAGGCACCGTGTACACAATGAGGTCGTCGCGCTGCAGTGCATCAGCAAGCTCCGCGTTGAGAACAACCAACGTGCCCGGGCGCAGACCCGCGAGATCCTCAAAAACCGATTCTCTATTCATTGCCACAAACAGATCGACATCACGTCGGTTGGCAACCCATCCTTGTTCGTTCACTCGGATTGTGAACCACGTCGGAAGCCCCTGGATGTTTGAAGGAAAAAGGTTTTTTGTCCCAATTGGCACACCCATCTGCAATATGGAACGGGCAAGCACCAGGTTGGCCGAGATACTTCCTGTCCCATTTGAGGTGGCCACGCAGATCACAAGATCGTTCACGCGGGGAACGTTTCGCTCTTCTGCAATAGCACCCACCGGCAGCGTGGCTTGCTGCTGCGACGACAGACCTAGATGATCATCCATTGTTGTTTACCTAGCTTCCTTTTTGCCAGGCCAATCACCTTCCACACGTTTGGCCAGGCCTTCATGATCGCTTCGTGTTCTGACTATGCGTTTCCTTGTCCGAACACACTCTGCGAGTTTGCCTACTTTGTAAGTAGACTATATCAGTACCATTTTCGGCATTCGTCATTTTTTTGAATCTGAAAGGGTTTGCTTGTAGCAGGCGATCGCAAGATATCAGTTCTGCGCAGTACCTCTGCGCAGTACCACCGAATGAGTTGCGTTCGCTACGGCTGGCGCCTTGGGACAGGCTCACGGCAGTATTGATGGACATCCGGCGAACGGCGCCAAATGGTGTTGCCGATGAGAGGTCAGTTTGTTGGTCGGATCCTTACGGCTCCTGCGTGAAGATAAAGCCCGTGTCCGGCAACGGTGCGCAGCACTTTTCGCGCTACTGCTGGGCCGACAATCTCGCTAAGGTGCCGCACAATCGTGGCCTTGTGGGCGAGGATTTGCTGCTGCTCGACCTTGGCATCAGGCCACAGCTCCGCGTCGAGCTCTTCGTAAGGCACGACGCGACCTGAGTGATGCGCGAGATAGCTGAGCAGACGATAAGGCAAGACACTGAGAAACATCTGCACGCCATTCACGCGCACAACACCCGGGCTGCGCCGGTCGAGTTCTATCAAAGGCAAGCTATCTTCTTGTGCTTCTGTCGTTGATGGCATGCCCGAGATTCTCGTGCGGTCTTCTGGCGTCCGACCAATTCTCGGCGCAGGCCGATCAGATGCAACACCGATGTCTTGCGGAAACGCTGCGGGGGCGACGAAATCAGCACGAGCAGAGGCTGGATGAGAGCGCATCAGAGCTCGTTTGTCGCCAGAACATTCTGTGCCTTGCGCGAGGTCTTCTTGGTTAATGCCGTTCACGGATGAAGTTTCTTCTCGGGTCCCTGGATCTTCTGGCAGAGAGTTCACCACTTCGTCGTGCGCCTGGCCATCGAGCTTCATGCGCAAAGCCCGCACAAATGGTGCGGGAACGATTCGGATCAGAACTTCGTCCGAAGCTTCCGTGAGAGCGGCGGGAGTATCTAAGCCTTCGCTCGCGAGGGCGATGAGATGTGTGCGAGGGAGGATTTCATGAAATTCCCGTGCCAACGCAAGCGCAGACGCCGGTACGCCCAGGCGCAGTCGCTCAGCCAGGACGGTGGCCTTTTCTCGTATGTCGTCCCCGAGGCCCAGTCGTGCTGCGAGAGCGGCCATCGCCTCCACGAGCCATGCAAAATGCTGTCCCAGCGATTCGATGGTGCCACTGAGGATTCCGAACGCTTCTTCGATTGAGCGCGTCGGGCGGCTGCTGATCCACGCGTGTGCCAGAAAAGTCTTTTTCAAGGCGGCATGATCGGCCGCACTTGCTCCTCCACCCGGGAGCTGAAAAGGAAGTGTCGAGGCATCTGCCTCGTGTTCACACCAGTAGTCATGATAGAAATGCAGGTACTTCCCGGTGCGGATTTCCCATGGTGTTGCCGAGAGAGGAAACGCGGCGCCTTGCGGGCTTGTGGCGGCCGCAAGCAGGAACGGGAGCTCATCTTTTGGTGTGTGCTCGGCAAAGGAGCCCAGGTAGGTGCGAAGATGAGCGGCTGTGGTCGGTGTGAGGCCAAAGGTTGCTGCAACTTCTCCCATCCCCGTAGGAGTGAAGCGGTCAGCGTGCTGTTCGACAAGTTCCTCCGCCACAAGAAGTTGTAACGCTCCCTGCGCCAGAGTGGAGATGGTGGGTCGGTTCATCATGCGCGAAGCAAACGTTCGCGAGAGAAAGTTTTCGATCTCCGTTGCTTCAGGCGCCGTAAGGGCATGTGCGTCTGCCCAGCCCTGACGCAAAACGAGGTAATCGAGCGTGGCAATGGCCATGGACTCGAGATCCATGCTTGCCGCAAGTGGTTCCACCGGGGATTGAAGAAGAACCTGGAACAAACGCTCGGCTTCAGCTTCGTCGCGAGCGAGTACAATCGAGCGGCCGTAGGGACATGCGCGACGATAGCGGCCTGCGCGTCCTCCTTGGTTGCGCAGTCGTGAAGGCGACAGTGGCACGGCAACCGGTCGGTTAGCCACATCGCCTTGAACCACCATGAGCGGCAGACTCACGACATTCCTGCAGCCCAGATTCACGCCTTGTGCGAGCGTTGAAGTGGCGACAATCACTCTGAGCTTGCCACAGTTGAATGCCTGTTCCATGGCGCGCCTCACGGCAGTGGAGAGATCCGCATTGTGGAATCCCACCCCATGCGAGAGCACGTTTGCCAGCATCTCGTTCTGCGCGCTGCTTTCAGCCAGGTGATGAAAACAGTCCTCTTCAATTAAGGAAGAATCCGAGGGCGGTAAGGCGCGTGCAATGTGTGCTGCGATTTCTCGCGAGAGCGCTTTCGTTGGCACAAAGACGAGAAGTTGTTCTCCACGTTTCACCACTAACTCGTGCGCGAGACGCACTAAGCCCTCCACGACCTCTGGCGGAACAGCATTAGCATGGCGACTCGATCGCCACTCGAGAAAAGACCCAGCGGGAAGCGGTGCGGTCAGCGTCTCGCTTTGCTCGCGCCGCGAGTTCCACTCGCGGTAGCGGAATATCCCTGTCGAAAGATCGAGGACTCCTTCGCGAAGCTCCACGGGGCGTTCGTGCCACACGAGCGGTGACGCGCCGAGCCAGGAAGCCAGACGGTCGTGATCTTCCAGGACGGCACTCATCGCCACCATCTGGGGTGGGTGTGGCAGAGAAAGTAATTTTGTTATCAATAAATCGGCGGCCCATCCCCGTTCGCGATCTCCGAGGATTTGGAGCTCGTCAGCGACAACGCAGCTGACAAGTCCTGCGATTTCTGGAAAACCTGTCAGTAAGGCGCGCAGCTTCTCATAAACCACCACCGCCAGGTGAAAATGTCCGCGCGCAAGTGCCTCATCATCTTTGCGACGATCGGCGGTGGAGATTCTCACGTTGAGCGAGAGCGGAGCGTAGGCCGAGCTGAGATATGCCGCATGCTCCTCGGCAAGCGCCTTCGTGGGAACAAGAAAGAGAGCGCGTCCGCCGCGCTCGACGTGGTGAAGAGCTGCGAGTTCGCCGACGAACGTTTTTCCCGACGAAGTCGGGGCGAACACGGCAAGCGACTCGCCGCGAAGCAATCCCGTGTGAGCCACGGCATGCGCTTGCAGAGGCAGGAGCTCAGGATCGCGGAAGCGTTTCCAGTTCTCGATGGTACGTTGCGAAAAACCATGAGCGACAAGGTGGTCGAGCTTCATCGTTGGCCCTCCTCTCGAAGCCATGTGCGCAGTGCAGCAGGTGTCTGATGCGGATCGTGATTTTGCCGGGACGGGGCGCGGTCGAGGACCTGTCCTATCTGCAGAACGGGGATGGAGAAAATTGGAAGGAGAGGACCGCTGAGGTTTTCGCCGCTTATCCCCCTCGCTCCGTCCTCCCCTCGACCGGAGCGCCTGAACTTGCGGCCCCAAGCGGTGCCCTCCTCCCTGCACATCATGATCCATCTCCCGCAATCTGGCGAGATATCGCTGGCAGCCATGCCCTCCGTCGGGACTATACGCTACCGCGCTTTCTGTCATCATATACTCGATTTCTCGATGAGTTTTTACGCCCCAGCGCACAACCCATGACAAGGATTGTCGCGTTGACCATTTTTTGAAGCAAAGAACGAGCAACGTGGACTTTTGATCGAAGGAATTTCTGGAGCAGTGCGATCGCCCCGGCACTTCGTGCGACAATTCGAACACTGCATGGCGGGTCAAGATGTGTGCCACATCTCGCTTTGGAGTGTGCCCAGCGTGAGGTTTCCCACGGCTTGGTGCCTTGAATGAGCTATCCTACGGTGGGTAAAACCAAATGACACGCCAGCGATGCCCAGACCGCAGGTGCAAAAGGGGCAATGAAGCGGAACGCACCAGCAGCATCGAAGGCGGGTAGGCCCACTTTTCAAAGAAAGGATTCGACTCGGTTGCCCCAAACAACGGCGCAGCAGGCAGTGGTTCGCAAGGCGCGCGTGGAGGATGTGCCGCGCATACAGAAGCTCATCCATATCTTTGCAGACCGCGGGGAAATGCTTCACCGCAGCCTGAACGAGCTTTATGAAACCATGCGTGATTTCACCATCGTGGAGGAGGACGGCCATATCGTTGCCTGCGCCGCAATACACGTGACTTGGGATGACCTTGCCGAGCTCAAAAGTGTGGCTGTGGCACCGCAGGCTCAAGGCCGTGGCTACGGCAAGCTGGTCGTGCAACGCTGCCTCGACGAAGCGCGCGAGCTTGGTCTGCGGCGCGTTTTTGCGCTAACCTACAAACCAGAGTTTTTTTCACGCTTCGGCTTCCAGATCATCGATCGGAGCATGCTGCCGCACAAAGTGTGGGGCGAGTGCATTAAGTGCCATAAATTTCCCAACTGCAATGAAACGGCGATGATGTGTTACCTCTATGGTTCGCGGGAAGCGGAATCGCTAGCATCCTGAGCTTAATGGGAAAGCGCGTCGTTGCGTCGTATCTTCAACCTGGATTCGTGAGGTCAAAGGACATGTGGCGCACCTTTTTGGGGTTTCTTGTTGCAGCGTTAGTTGCTGTCATCCTCGGCTCTTTCAGCCAAACTGCTGTCGGCGCAGAGCCGCGCAAGGGGGGAGCGGCTGAAACGAAGGTATCGCGTGGACGGGAGCGACAGAAATCTGTATCCGAAAGCAAGCGAGGCGAGACCACTGCCACTCGCGATGCCCGCTCCCTACGTGGTGAAAGCGCAACCACGAGCGTTGAAATCAAGGTTGGCCCGTCGCAGCAGTCGGCTCTTTCAGCTGAGTTAGCGAAAGCAGATACAAAAACGACGAAACCAGCGGCTGCACTTGTGGTCACGGTGCCGCTTGGTGGGGAAATTTCCGAACGAGGAGGAGGGCTTCGGTTCCTCGGACCACGCCGTCGGTCGCTCAAGGATACGCTTGAGCTTTTTGTGCGGTTACGCGACGATGCCGCGGTGAGCACGGTCGTGCTCGAATTATCGGCGTTCGGTGTAGGCACAGCCACCGTTCAGGAAATGCGCCAGGGGGTGGAAGAACTGCGGCGCGCTGGGAAGCACACAATTGCCGTGCTCAATGATGATTCTCAGTCGGGTTATCTTTTGGCTCTCGCTTGCGACGAAATCATCATGCCTCCTTCCAACGCTCTCATGCTTGTGGGAGCAAAAGTCGAGGGATATTTTTTTAAAAGATTATTAGAGAAGATTGGTGCGCGTGCCGATGTTGTGCACATCGGCCAATATAAGTCCTATGGCGAAATGTTTACCGAGGACGACTTCACTTCGCCTGCTCGGCAGAACATGCAGGCGCTGGTGGACGATGCCTATCGTCAGCTTGTGGAGGCCATCGCGGCGGGGCGCCGGATGACCACAGCAACCGTGGAAACTCTGATCGATCGCGGTCCTCTCACTGCACGTGAGGCGCTGGATTTTCGTTTGGTGGATCGTCTTGCGTACCGCGAAGAAGTGGCGGAGGCGTACCGGAGCACGGGGGCCAAAGTCGTTTTAGCTGATGATTATGGAACAGACAAACGCTCAAAGCCAGAAGAGCTCAATCTTCTTTCCCTTTTCTCTGCGCTGAGCAAGTCGGCAGCAGTGGCTAAAGAAAGCAAGTTCCCTCAAGTGGCTGTGGTTTACGCCGTTGGTCCAATCGTTCCCGGCTCGTCGGATAATCTTGATCTCAGCGACGCGGACGAAATCGCGGCCGACGATTACTTGAAAATCCTGGATGAGATTGAAAAAGACCCTGCCATCAAGGGCGTGATCCTCCGCGTCAATAGCCCGGGGGGATCGGCCTTCGCGTCGGATGTGTTGTTCCGCCGCATTGTCGAATTAGGCAAAAAGAAACCGGTGGTGGCGTCCATGGGAGATGTGGCTGCTTCCGGCGGATATTATGTTGCTATGGCGGCTGGTCGGATCATCGCAAATCCCATGACCGTCACTGGTTCGATCGGTGTGGTTGGGGGCAAGGTTGATCTCGCTGGCACTTACGATAAGCTTGGCATCCGGAAGACGACCATAGCGCGCGGACGGTACGCGAACCTTTTTTCCGAGACGGGCGGATTTTCTCCTGATGAGCGCCTGCTGATCGAAAAACTCATGCGCCAGACTTACGACGAGTTCGTCGCGAAAGCAGCGCGTCAACGCAGCATGACAACGGTTGCCCTCGAGCAGCTTGCTCAGGGGCGAGTTTACACGGGGGCTCAAGCGCGGGCCGTCGGGCTCGTGGACGAACTCGGTGGCTTTAGCCGTGCCGTGTTAGAAATCAAGCGCCAGCTTGGCCTTTCGCCAGACGAAAAAATCTCTCTCGTCGCATATCCGAAAGAGCTGACTCTCCTGGACGTGTTGCAAAAGGCGATGGGGGTGAATGCGCAATTGGCAACCAGCGAGCAGAAGCCAATTGGCCAGGCGCCACAAGTTGGAGTTGTGATGTCAGGTGAAGCGAAGGGCTCCCAGCCGGACCGCCTGCCGTTAGCGACTTCCTTCGTGAACACCGTCCTGAGCCAGGCCGGCGAGCGCTTCTTGGAGAAAAACATTGCTGAGTCATTCACTCTCCCGATGTCCCTGAGGTCTCCCCTGCACGCTGGCCAAAACGCTGCTGCTCTCGAAGGTTTGCTTCAATTTAGCACGCCTTTGCGTCTTGCGGTCCAATTTGCGAGAATTCTTCACACTGAGAAAGTGGCGTGCGTTATGCCATGTGTTTTCGTGCTCGAGTGAATTCGGATCAAGACCGGGGAGCCTGGCCCCTGGTAAACTTTCCTGGCGCGATCGCCCGCAACGTTTTTTCGCTTCCCATGCTCGTCTTTTTGATGAGTCTTATGGTGCCGCGCCGTCTCGCGAGACGGAACATTTCCGGGCTTGGATCACGCCATCTCACGTTTTGTCTCGTTTGCTTGCGCGCTTGGTCCGCGAGGGTGCTAGCAAGGCGACGGTTTCGAAGGCCGGTTCCCTTATGCCACTCGCGCAAGGTGTCGCTCATCCCGTCCCCTGAGTGGAAGAAGACGGGCGCCGGCTGAATCCGCAACGGCAAAGGCGGAAACTCGTTAGATGCTGTGGCGATAGGGCACAAGACGGGAGCTGATTTTGGGCTAAAGGGTCGAGAAAACGGTGATCCTCCGAGAATGACCGCTGTTCTCTCAGATTTGCGGCGATTCGCCGATGTCCAGGATGGCGCAAGCGTAAATGACTTTTAGTCCCAGCTCTTGCGCTTTACGGAAAAGCTCCTCGCTTTCACTCCCTGGGTTAGCCCAAACTTCGCCCACTTCACGGTTAGCCAATTCGTCAAGGACCTTGATGCCAATTTCGGGTGGAACGTAGAGCAGCACTCGGTCCAGTCGGCCCTCAGGAAGAGATGTGACGTTGGGATAGGCGCGAAGGCCTTCGATCTCTTCGGCAAAGGGGTTGATGGGGAACACCTCGTGCCCTTGGCGAAGGTATGCCCTCACCGCCCGATTGCCATATTTTGCCCGATTGCGTGATGCTCCCACAATTGCTACGCGCATGGCCTCTTCTCCGTCTGGAAAGCAAAAGCGAGCAGCGCCTCTTGCCGCAACTGCTCGCTTCTCTGGTTTCGTTTGTTTGCAGGTCTAAGTGTGGTTAGCCACTCGCAGGCGTTTTCTGACTTAGCCTGCGGCTTCTAACTTCTTGCGTAACTTCATTTCGCGCCGACGGGCTTTGCGCCGCGCAGCCTCGATCTTACGGCGGCGGCGAACGCTCGGCTTTTCGTAATGCTCACGCCGGCGGAGCTCCGACAAGATACCTGCTTTCTGGCATTCCTTTTTGAAACGCTTAAGGACCTTGTCCAGAGACTCATTCGGATCAACTGTCACAACTGCCATCCGCCATATCCCTCCTTTCTATTTTCGGAGTGTCTCGGCTGTCGGCGCCATCCCACGCACGACACCACAGCGTGTTCTTCGGTGCAGCGACCTGCTGCACACACGCACCAGCATCCCCCTTTGCGCCAACCACCGTTTATCTCTTCTTTTCTCAAACGAGTGGAGAGCCGTGTTGGGGTGCCTGTTGCGGATACAGATGTTTCTTATGTTTCTTCAAGTTTGGAGCAAAGCCGTTGTCAGTCAAGCGGAAAGAGTTTGCGCCAATCGCCTTCTTCCTGCCAGGGGGGCTGTTCGCGTTTGTCCATAAGGAAGGGGCCGACCACCAAATAGTCCATGTTCGTTCGCATGAAGCAACGGTAGGCGTCCGCAGGTGTGCAGACAATGGGCTCGCCACGAACGTTGAAGCTTGTGTTGATGATCACCGGCACCCCTGTCTGGCGCTCGAACTCTGCAATGAGATCATAATAGAGGGGGTTGAGATGCCGCTCGACGGTCTGCAAGCGCGCACTGCCGTCTACATGGGTCACCGAAGGAATCACACGTTTGTCGGGTCGCACGTTGGCCACAAAGAGCATGAAAGGGCTTTTGCGAAGGCCGTTCATTTCGAAGAACTCCGGGGCCTTGTCGTGGAGCACTGAGGGCGCAAACGGGCGGAACCCCTCGCGGAATTTAATTTTCATGTTGAGGGTGTCCTTCATTTTCGGATCGCGCGCATCGGCAAGAATACTGCGTGAGCCCAGCGCCCGTGGCCCAAATTCCATGCGGCCCTGAAACCAGCCGACCACCTGATTTGCCGCGATGAGTTGCGCAACTTCGCGGACGAGCTGATCAGGTTCGAGTCGTCGGTAACGCGCACCAAGCGCGTCAAGGCCACTGCGGCACTCTTCTTCTGAGTATTGTGGCCCCCAGTAGGCATGCTCCATCTCGAAGCTGCGTGGATTGCCCAGCACGGTATTCCAAAGATAGAAAGCTGCACCCAGTGCTCCGCCGGCATCGCCCGCTGCGGGTTGCACCCAAACATCCTCGAACCCCGCCTCTTCGAGAACTTTTGCGTTGGCGACGCAGTTCAAAGCCACACCTCCTGCCATACACAGGTGGCGCATACCGGTCTCCTGGCGAATATGGCGAGCCAGCGCCACCATGATTTCGTCGGTCACTTTTTGCACACTGGCCGCGATGTCGAACTCGCGTTGCGTGAGGCGGGTCTCGGGTTGGCGAGGCGGACCACCAAACAGCTCGTGGAACCGCGCACTTGTCATCCTCAAGCCGTGCAAAAAATCAAAGTATTCAAGATTGAGGCGAAAACTGCCGTCGGACTTCCATTCGATGGTCTCGCGGACGCGGTCGTAAAAGCGCGGTTGGCCATAGGGAGCCAATCCCATGACTTTGTACTCGGCACTGTTGACCTTGAACCCAAGGTAGTACGTGTAGGCGCTATAAAAAAGCCCCAGCGAATGGGGGAAGCGAGTTTCGAAAAGTAGCTCGATCTGGTTACCGCGTCCGACGCCCCACGTAGACGTACTCCATTCGCCCACGCCATCAACCGTGAGAATCGCGGCATTCTCGAAGGGCGACACAAGAAAGGCGCTGGCTGCGTGCGATTGGTGGTGGTCGTTGAAAAGGATTTCGCCTTTGTAGCCGAGTTCGTGACGGATAATCGACTTAATCCAGAGCTTATCTTTCATCCAAATGGGCATCGAGTGGATGAACGTCCCAATGCCGCGAGGGAATTGTTCAAAGTAGGTGAAAAGCAGCCGTTCGAACTTCGTGAAGGGCTTATCGTAGAAGACGACGTAATCGAGATCGGTGACGTCGAGATTCGCTTCTCGCAAACAGTAGCGAATGGCATGGATAGGAAAGCCCTCATCGTGTTTCTTGCGCGTGAAACGTTCCTCCTGAGCGGCAGCCACGAGTTGGCCGTCCTGCACAAGAGCCGCTGCTGAGTCGTGATAGAATGCCGAAATTCCCAGTATGTTCATTCCGCTAATCCTTGAGTACGCCGCCTGCTACATTTCTTCACCTTGCTTTACTGTCGTGTTACATCTTGCTGGCTCTTTTATACGTCCCCCATGCGCCTGCCCGGAGGCGCGTCACAGAGATGCCGTGACACGTGCAGTATGGAAGCGGGAATGAGGTGCGAAAAGTGAATGGCAGCCTCAAGGGTTTTCGCGCGGAGTAGGCTCAGCCGGTCGCTCGAACGAGCGTTCTTCCTGTTGGAGATCTTTGCGCTGGGCGTCCACATTGTCCAAAGCACGAATAGCTCTCGCCCGCGCTTTTACAGCTTCGCCGTGGTAAGTGTGGTCCATCGCGGAAGGGGGAGATGCGCTGCCTGTGTCGGCATTTGCTGATTGATCCGTCCCTTGCTCCGTTGCACATGCCGCGAGCAGCAAGGAGCAACCGAGAATTAGCCCTCTCGCCCTGCATTTTGCCCACGCGGATTTCAGGGCTGTGTGTTTGTTCGTTTCATTCATGGTTCTCACACACTAAACAGGAAATTGATGACGTCGCCATCTTGAACCACGTAGCTCTTGCCCTCCAGTCGACACAGGCCGTGCTTCTTCGCGTTAGCAAATGAGCCGTGCCGAATGAGTTCGTCGTAAGGAACCACCTCGGCTCGAATGAACCCTCGCTCGAAATCCGAGTGAATTGCACCAGCGGCCTGAGGGGCCAATGCGCCGGCCGGAATGGTCCATGCGCGAACTTCATCTGGTCCCACGGTGATAAAAGAAATGTAGCCGAGGAGCTCGTAACTCAGGCTGATGATGCGTTCCGCGGCGGGGCGCTCAATGTGATAGTCACGCAGAAAAGCCTCTCGGTCCTCGCCTTCGAGCTGCGCTATCTCCATCTCGAGTTCGCCGGCGATCCAGGCCGTTGTCGTGCGGGGTTGATCCGTGATGCCTGGCACTGTGAGCTCACGGGGCAACTTGTCACCGCGGGCAAGATCGCCCTCCGCAA
Source organism: Candidatus Sumerlaeota bacterium (assembly GCA_017161655.1). GTDB lineage: Bacteria > Sumerlaeota > Sumerlaeia > Sumerlaeales > Sumerlaeaceae > DRVG01. The sequence goes on along the minus strand of JADFCV010000008.1, from coordinate 8,955 downwards.
TGTTTAGCAAGTACATAATCGGTTTTCCCGAGAGGAATTGAAAGCCACGAATTGCCTTTTCCTCTTCGGGGGTGAGGTCAGCAGCGCGCACGGGTTTGTTGTCCTGCAGCAGAGGATGCAGCTTGCGCAGCACCTCGTATTCGAAATGTTGGGTTTCACGTTCTTTGCCACTGAGCTTGGGAAGTGTTTTTTCCAGCTTCTGAAGGCGATTTTCCACCTTCGCCAAATCACTGAAGATTAGCTCAAGGTGAACCGTTTCCACGTCATGAGCAATGTGAGGCGCTCCGTGAATGCTATCGTCAAAGCCGCGGATGACAGCAATAAGGGCATCCGCGCGAGACACGTATTGAAGAAGTGCTTCCGGAACCCCTTTTTGCGGCGCGGCATCATCTCGGCTCAGTCCTGCCACATCCACATATTTCACTGACGCATGCGTGACCTTTTTCGGCTGATAAATTTCTGCTAACTTGTCAACGCGTGGATCAGGGACTTTCACCACTGCGACATTGGGTTCGAGTTTCCCTCCAGCAAAAGCAGATGTCTGCGCCTTGCCTCCTGTGAGCGCATTAAAGACGGTCGTCTTTCCTGATTTTGCTAAACCAATGAGAGCTAGTTCCATGTCCAGGCATCCGCCTAACGAGAAAAGATTGGCCAGCTAACACCACTGGCGTCTATCGCCATAGCAATTTACAACTTCTTGGTAACAAGGTGCCGGCGCAAACGCAAAGTTGTTTGAGCAGGATGCTTTGTGCCAAACCAATGTTGGCTGTGGCGCCGCTTCCTTCCTCAGCCAGGCTCCCTCAGTCGCCGTCTTTCACCACTGTGAAAATTCCTTTGATAGCCCGACGTTCATGTTCGGAATGAGGCCCAAGAGCTCCATAGAAATCCTTTGAGGGGAGTTGCCACAATGATGAAGCCAGTCGAAGCGGTGTTACTCGGTGCCGGCCAGCGTGGGCGTGAAGCATTTGGAGCATTTGCGCTCCGGCATCCGCATCTCATGAAATTCGTTGCCGTGGCTGAACCCAACGAGGAGCGTCGTCGGGCCTTTGCTGCAGATCACGGTATTCCACCGGAGCGCCAGTTTGCGTCCTGGCAAGATCTCCTCGCCCGCCCACCTCTCGCGCCTCTGTGCGTCAACAGCACGATGGATCGCACTCACGTAGAATCGAGTCTGGGCGCGCTTGCGGCTGGTTATCACCTGCTACTAGAAAAGCCAATGGCCCACACGCCTGAGGGATGCGTGGCCATAGCGCGTGAAGCACGCCGCCGGCGACGCATCGTGCAAGTTGTGCATCCGCTGCGTTACACGGCGTTTTACGCCAGGGCAAAGGAGCTGCTCGACCGCGGTGCGATTGGTCAGCCGCTGGTGATGACCTTAACTGAGAACGTGGCATACTGGCATTTTGCCCACAGTTTTGTGCGGGGCAATTGGCGGCGCTACGATGAAAGCGGTCCCCTCGTGCTAACCAAGACCTGCCACGATATGGATCTCGCCACGTGGCTCGTGGGGGCTACGCCGCGGCGGGTTTCGTCGGTGGGTGAGCGCCGCTTTTTCCGCGAAGAGAATGCCCCAAAGGGAGCACCGCTGCGGTGTCATGAGGGATGTCCAGCAGAAGCGACTTGTCCGTTCTACGCACCAGCCATGTACCTGGGAGAATGCACCGAGTGGCCAGTGAGTGTCATCTCGCTGGACAAGTCCTTCGAGGCACGGCGCAAAGCCCTGGAACAAGGTCCCTACGGCCGCTGTGTGTTCCGCTGCGACAATGATGTGGTGGATCATCAGATCGTCTGTGTGGAGTTTGAGAATGGCACGATGCTCAATTTCACCGTGGCGGGATGCACGGCGCATTTTTATCGCAGTCTGCGCGTGGTCGGTGGTGAGGGCGAGCTTCATGGGCATTTCGAACGGAACGAATTGCGCATCGAGCGCTTTGTCCAGGGTGTGTGGCCGGAAATTCCGACGGAAACCCATCGTGTGTCGGCCGGCACGAGCGCGCATGGTGGTGGCGATTGGGGAGTCATGCGCAACTGTGTTCGGCTCGTGCGCGAAGAGAATTTCGACGAGGCAGACCGCTCTCTCCAGATTGCTGTCGCGGGGCATCTCCTGGCCTTCGCTGCTGAAGAAGCTCGCAGGAGCGGTGCCGTGCTCGATTTCAAGGCATACGCTGGTCGCTTTGAGTCATAGGCGAAGGCGTGCTTTCAGTCCTCAGATGGTAAGGGCCGTCAGAGAATAGGGCCGAACACACTATTGTGGGAACTTCGTCTGGGTTGCCAGGGCCGCCAGGATTTCACCGATTGTCGGGGCGATGTGTTCTGCGCCTTTTTCCTGGTCAAGCCCGGCCTGCCGCGCAATGGCGAGCGGACAAACAACCGTGACGGATTTCTTTGTCGATTGTGCGATTTCTTCGGGCACAACAAGGGGACGCCCTTTGGATATCAGCTCACTCAGTCGTCCAATCTTCTCTGACGCAATACGCACGCGAATGAGGTGCTCCTCTGGGTAGACCCAGGCATCGAGCAACTTCTCTGGTGTAAGTCCACCTTTTCCCACGCGGATTTTATCCGCGTCCAGCACACAGACGTCGGCAGCGAAATGTTCACGCAGGATTTCTGCAACAGCGGTGGCGAGCTTGTCGTTTGCATGGGCCTCAACAAGTCGCTCAGCAATGGGCCCGCGCATGGGGGGAAGCGGAGTTGGTTCAGGCGCTGCTTCGCTGCTCTTCCAGCTCCACGCCCGTTGTTTTCGGTCGTAATTCACGACCAACCATCCTTGGGTGAGGGACGTGGCAAGCTCATTGCGATCAACCACTATCCGAAGTGGGCGCGTGGCACTTGCGGGGAGATCATCTGCGCTCACAGCGAAGGCTTTCACGTTGTGGGTTCGCACGGCAACTTTGCCCTCGGCGTCAACAAAACTGTCGATCGTCGCAAGCATCGGCCATGTCTCCGTCGCTGCCAAATGCAACCAGCGGTCGCGCTTGTTACCCACACGCGAAGCGAGAGCAAGGCGCCTTGGCTTAAGCTGATGGGGGTGCTCTTGGAACCAGGCGAAAACACGCCGCAAGTTGTCGCCAATCATTCGGCTCGCGTGGCCGTACCCGATCTCCTCGCGATAGACGTGGGAAATCCCAAACTCGGCCAGGCGTGCCACGGGGCGGCGTGATTGTTCAACCGGCACAATGGGATCTACAGCGTCGTGAATAACATAGGGCGCAAGGGTTGCTGCCGCGATGATCTCCTCCGCGGGATCAAAGGCGGCCATTGGTGCGATGGCCGCGAAGATGTCGGGATGTCGCAACCCGATGTGCCACGTTCCCCATCCGCCCATCGAGTGGCCGGCGAGATAGATTCGTCGCGAGTCGATGCGAAGAGATTTGCGCACGTCCTGGACAATGTCGAGAACATCACTCTCGGCGGGGCCGCGGTACCACCAGTTGCCCCGCGCATAGGGCGCTGCCACCACGAACCCAAATTCATCGGCCACACGTTTCACTGGCGTGAATTTGAACCATGCGTGTTCATCCACACCCCAGCCATGAAGAACAACCACGAGGGGTAAAGCTTGCGATGTCTCGGCGGCGGCCTGCGGAACAAAAAGCCGGTAAGGTTGAGTGGTGCCATCGTCACTGCTCGTGAATTCACGCCCATATTCGCCAGGCGAGAGTTGTGCAGATACAATGCGTGCCACGGCCAAAGCAAGAACTCCCATCATGAGGACTTTTCGTTTCATAATGAATCAGACTCGTCCCGGCGCAAAGCAGTCGCAACCGAAATGACACGTTGTGGGGGGGGAGCCTCTCCTCGCTCTTTAGCTGCTGGCGAGAAAGCTTTTTCTCGAAAGGTGTTCCTGGTCAGAGAATCGCTCTGCTCTGCAAGCCGAACGACATTGCGAAATAGGCCGATGTGTCATGCGGGGGCATGCGGAATCTCCTATCTGGACACTTGGGCGTTGGCTTGTGTCGTTCGCAGATCGCTTTGTGAGTGTTCGTGGGCGCTCACTGCCAGACTTCGCACTTCATCGGCGAGCTGGGAGCGCCCATTTTGCCGCAGATTCGATTCGAAGGCTTCCAACCGCTTTGATAAATCGTCTCTCTCTGCTCCTGGCAAAGTTTTCCCCAGTGCCACAGCTCTGGCGAGCGATTCTCTCATCTGGCTGAAGCGCGCTGTCTCTGAGAGTTCTTCGGCCAATGTCAGATAGCAATCAGCACGAATGGCTGGCGAAACTCTCTCGTCGAAGCCGGGTAAGCCCATCGCGTTTTGCAACCAGGCCGCTGCTTGGTCGTGCTGGCCGAACTTGCTTGCCAGAAGTGCTGCGTGCTTGGTTGACGTCAATGCTTCGTTGACCTATACTTTCCTACTGCGCGCGAGGTTGATCGCTTTGTCGACAACCTGCGCGGAAAGCTCCAGCGCTTTGGCGTCATCATTTTTCTTTTCTGTCAGAAAAAGCAGCTCTTTCAGGTACCGTAGTTCGGTGAGATCAGAATTGCTGCCTGCCAGACGCATATCGAGTTGCTTAAGTTGTTCCGCCGCACGGATAGCTTCGTCCCAATTCATTTCCAGGAGGGCGATGTTTCTCAGTGCTTCCAAAGGCTGGCGCAAAGCAGGGTCGTTTGGACCGCCATGCTTCAGGATGATGGCAATCACTTTTTCTGCTAACTTCTTGGCTTCGTCTTTGGTCAAGGGATTGAAAACGAGACAGTTCAAAACCAGACTGAAGGGTCTGACGAGTCTTGGATGATCTTTCCCGCACGTTTCTTCCATTCGCTGTAGCCAGCGTTTGAGCGCTGCTTGAGCTTGGGCGGGTTTGCCGTTCTGGACGGAGTTGTTGACGATCACGGAAAGTGCGATCGAGCTCCACTGGACGGACTGGGGCGATGAATCAGTGAACTCGAGCAATTTCTCGGCATAGGTTAGGCATTCCCCTTTTTTGCCCTCTTGGTCTAAGGCCAGCGTATGCACGAGTAATACGAAGGGCCGTGTTTCGCGGTCCGCCATGATGGGATTATCAAACAGCCAGATTGCCAAACGCGAAACGCTCGAGGAAGGAGGGCCACTTTTCATTTCTCTTATGATTTTGTCTCGGATTGCTGGAGTTCCCCAAAAACGTAAAACACAGATGAGCAGTAAGAGAACGCTTATTATCCCCGCAGCGATCCACTTCCCTCTCGTCATCGCTGCTTCTCCTCAGTGCGTTAGGTCTTGCGCAGGCAAAGCCGCACTGTGTCGTCACGATCCAGCCTCGGGGCTTTGACGTGTGGGATTGGCACGAGGTTGACAGAGTCAGGAAGTGCTAGCTGCAAGAGACTCGGCGGGGAAAAATGTCAGGCGACCTCGTTGCGCTGGCGCTCAATGATGATGACGGCTGTAATAACCAGTGCGGCTCCAATCACTTGCCACACCGCCAGTCTTTCCCCCAGCCACAGCCAGCCGAGCACCGATGTCACAACGATTTCGAAAGAAAGCACAATGGTGGCCGCGGTTGCTTCCACCCACCTCAGAGCGTAGAAGTAAAGCATGGTTGGCAGCACACCCAGCAAAATAGAATAGCCCGCGATCCAGCATGCCATTTGAGGGCGCGTCTGGATAAACTCAAATGTGGCTGCCGGTTCCACAGCAAAGTAGGCGATCCCCATAGCCAAGAAGGTCAGTCCGGTGAAAGCCGCAGGATGGTAGCGTGATGCGAAGGATTTTGAAAAGACCGTGATGAAGGAAAAACAGGCGGCTGAGCCAATCGCGGCAAGAATCCCGACGGGATCATAAACAAATTGTCCAAACACCACGCCGGTTGTGAGAGCCGCGCCCGCGATGGTGAGAAACACAGCGCCGACTTTCCACGCATGCACCTTTTCTGTTCCTGTGGTCCACCCGTAGGTCAATGTCATTGCGGGCGCAAGATACTGAAGGGTTGCCGCGGTGGCAGCACTGGTGCGTTGAATGCCAATGTTGATGAAAATACCTCCTAACGCAAAAGCGCCCCCACCAAGAACAATGAACTTCCACACATCTTGTCGGCGGACGTGAAGAAGGTGGGGAGCAACGAACGCAAGGGGGAGAAGCAGTGTCGTCGCGCTGACCAGCGCGCCCAAGTGTGACAAAACAAGAGGCTGGACATCGCGCAGGATAATTCGAGCAGCAACAATCGAGGTGCCCCAGAAAAATGTGGCTGCAAGCAGGGCAACGATTCCACGCTCGCGTCCTGTCAGCCGCCACATCGCCAGATCTCCACTTTTCCCGGAAACAAAATTGGCGTCCCCAAGGGGATTCGAACCCCTGTTATCGCCGTGAAAGGGCGATGTCCTAGGCCTCTAGACGATGGGGACGCTCAGCGCTACGTCCGTAATGAATGCAAACGCTCATACAATCTGCCGTGCAAAAGCATTCGGAAAACTTGTGCGAGGAGTTGCCTGTGGGATGACAAGGGGGTATTTCTTCCTCCGGGCAATTGCGAGTCGCATAGTGGTTTTCGTCATATCGCGCCTAAGGCCAGCGTCTTTCTGCCGAGCGAGGAGTTGCCACGACATGTTCACGTTTCCCTTAAGCCTGAGCCGCCACTTTCTCCCACTCGCGCAGTGCCTCTCGCCAGTTCTTCTTGCAGCAGTGCGCTAAGCGGAGGAAGTCTGCGGTCCGGAGATCGCCTTGCACAAGAAGACGTTGAATCCTGGCGAGTGTCAGGCTCGGCAGAGTGAATCGCACGTTATCAAGCCGCCGCAGCTGACGCTCAAGGAGGCGCAGGTGCCGCCGCGTCAACTCTTCTGGTAGTGGGTCAAATTTCGCTAAGGGCGTTTTGGGAATTGGCACAAACACGCCAATGTTGAGTGCCAGAGCACCGATGCGCCCATGCTCCCGAGACCCGGCGACGAATTCTTTGCGAAGCCGCGCGATCAGGTCCGGAATGGCCAAAACATCCTCTTCTGTTTCCGTGGGTAGACCGAGCATAAAATACATCTTCAGGTTCGGGATGCCAAGGCGCAGCGCCTGCTCAATGACCCAGAACAGGCGCTCGTCGGGTAGGCGAGCTTTTCCCAAAAGGCGCCGCAGACGGAATGACCCTGCTTCCGGCGCCACTGTGAGCATTTGCGCGCCACTCCGGGCGAGCGTTCTCAGCATTGGCAACGTCACATCTTCGGCGCGCAGACTCGAGTAGGAGACGGCCACACCGAGTTCATCACAATACTCACACAGCTCATCAATCTGTGGATGCGAGGCGACGGCACTTGCGACGAAGCCAAAGCGTTTTGCCATGCCGGTGCGCTCGGCAATCCACGTTTTCAGTGCGTCAAGCGGAACGGTTCGGTAGGGATTCAGGTTGTGGCCGACAAAGCAAAATGTGCAACGGTAGGGACAGCCACGGGCAAGCTCCACCAGGCACATGTCCGAGAATTCCGTGTGCGGTGTGAGAATATGCGAGCAAAGAGGTGAGCTCCAGAACTCTCTTGCTTCCACCCGATCAGGGAGAGGGGCGCGTTGCTCCTCGATGGGGGGAGGGTCTAAATCGTAACGTTGGCACGCTCCGTAGGTGACTTCGACGCCAGGAAGCCGGCGAACATCTTGAAGAAACCGTCGCCTGTTATCCCCTGCTTCTTCGTAGAGCTGCAAGAGGTCGTAAAGGATGGCCTCCGCTTCTGCGTTCACCAGGATGTCCACAAAGGGATAGATGGGGTGGTGGTTCACATCCACGCAGACCCCACCGCAAACGATGAGCGGATATTCCGGTCCCCGCTCCTCAGTGAAGAGTGGGATTCGGGCACGTTCGAAAAATTCCACAATGTTAAGATAGTCGAGCTCAAACGCCACGGTGAAAAAAAGCAGTTCGAAATCCGCTGGCGAGCGAAGGTGTTCGAGCGAGAGAGCGGGATCAAAGTCCGTGAAGAAGCGTTCGGCAGCCCAATTGGGATGGGCGTTAATGAGCCGGTGCAAGTACTGGAACCCCAGATTTGACATGCCGACATGGTAAGTGTTGGGGAAAACTACCCCTGCCATGCGCTGAGCGCCAAACGGTTTGCGCATGGCGCCCCGTTCGGCGCTCAGCAGCAACTCAATGCGTTGGCGTTGGCGAAAATTTACCACAGACACCTAATTGCCATGACAAATGGCTCTCACTAAGCTCAACTCTTATAAATTGCTAAATACAAAGAAAGCGATGCTCCCTCTCGCATTTCAAATGAGGTTCATAAACTCCTTTGTTCCTGTTCATGGCAGTGTTAGATCCAAAGGATCATGGCCGAGCAAAACCCTTAAGCTTCATGAAGACATAATAACGGGCAGAAAGGAAGTCTGTTCCTGATAGACGTTTTTAAATTCTTTTCCCCAAAAAAACAGCTTTATTCACCTTTATTCTCACAGTCCCGGTAGACTCCATATCCCATAAAGACCGCCGCCAATCCTGATAAACAGCAGGTAGAATTGTCTCCTTGCGATACTCCCCTTCCCAAATCGGAACACACTGCTTTTTCGCCTTGTTGAATCCGGGACTGTCAGTGGTCATGAATACCCATTCGCCGCGAGGAATCTCGACAAAAGAGTTCCTAAAGGCAAAATTTCTGTTCTGCTTTTTCAAGTAAGTAAAGTATGTAGCAATTGATACCCCTTTCTCGTCATTTTTGCTGAAAATAAGATTAATGCGCTCTCCTTGTGGGACTAAGATGTCAAGTTTTTCTAGAGCAGTGCTGTACAGATTTTCTATCGATGAATAATTTTGCACAAGCGTCCCGTTTGCGTGCAACCCATACCAAATAACAAACACAACTGGTAAGGTAATACACCCAAGAAGATAGGAATTTGTCAATATACAGGCTGACCGTCGGTCAAGTCCTAGGCGACAGCGAAATGGGCGGATTAGTGTCAGCAAAGGACACAAGATAACGATCGAGTATTTACTAAGTAATGTAATCACAAATCCAAACACGAAGCAGATTCCAAGAATGTAGAAATGTCTTTCGTTTCTGATGTTGTTGC
>JADFCV010000007.1:71027-164755 GCA_017161655.1 Candidatus Sumerlaeota bacterium | reverse complement strand
CAAGGGCAAAAAATAGTGGCACAGGATTTGGTTCACCCCCACGCGCGTGGGGACGATTTCAAGCCTTGTATTTGTCGGCAAAATCGTGAAGGTTCACCCCCACGCGCGTGGGGACGATGATATGGCATGTGTTGACGCGCTTCAGTATGACGGTTCACCCCCACGCGCGTGGGGACGATACTGCAAAAAAGCTAACTTACATGTGGTTGTCTGATCAAAATGACGCCTTCGAAGTCAACTGGCTCCCGTGAAGTATGACCCCATTTTTCCACAATGAATCCCTGTTCGTTCGGGGCTGAGTAAAATAACCAGCACCCCCCTTTGTCAATACGGGAACAGATTTTTTCCCACAACTTTTGCCGCACACGAGTGTTCAGTTTGCCTATGAACACGCCTGCTTTGGGCTCGAGCATCCAGCGCGAAAGCTCGCCACGCAAGCTTGCAGGAACATTTTCAAGAATCATTACGACCATTGTCTTTTTCTTCCCGGTGAGGTGGGGTGTCCTCGGTCGAAGTTAGACCATGGGCTTGCCCCCCTGGAACTTCATGATCCTGTGGGTCCCACAGGGCCACAGGTCCCTGCATGGGCTCTTCCGTCTCCTGGAGCAGCTGCTCGGGGACCAAAAGTGCTTTATGGATGTCCTCGACAATCCTGGAAAGGATGCGAAGCTCATAGAAACGATCTCGGCAGCGAATGCGTGTGCGACGCTCGACGTCGAGGGGGTCTTCCGCGACAACCTGAAAAGCTACGGGAATGCTCAATTCGGTTTTGTAAAGGTCTGCTATGTCATACACAAAAGCCAGCATGCTTCCTGTGTGGATGAAGCCGATTGCCGGGGAATATCCTGCACTGACAATGGCTGCATGGCACACTCCGTAGAGACAGGCATTGGCTGAGCTCATGGCGCGATTGACGGGATCGGCAGCCTCCCACCCGTCGCGGCGGTAACTTCGGCCCCTCCATGGAACACCCGTTTGCTCCGACAGTCGCGCGTAGGTTTCGCGAACGCGCATCCCCTCCATGCCTCTTATTTGCTTCAGTGTCAGCTCAGGTGAAAGTCGCTCGCTGAAGCGCATCTGATAAAGATTGCGCACGACCGCCATGCGCGTGTTTTCTTCAGCCCACATGCGTGCTTGATGGAGAAGACGACGCGAACTGCGGGTCTCGCCGCATCCGCTGGCATAGTAACGCACACCCTGCTCGCCGGTCCAGCCAATGGTGCAACCATGCTCAGAAAGCAACGTCACGGCGGCATGTGTGATGGAAACGCCCGGTCCGAGCATGAGGAAAGAAATGCCCGCGCAAGGGGCATGACTCCGTCCCTCTCGATCCAGCACGACAATGGCATTCTGTTCACGGTCCACCACCGCATGCTCAACGTAGAGCCAACCGTAGCTGTCGGCTATTTTAGGAAGACACTGGTGATCTATCCTTTTCACTGGTTGTCTCCCCCTCGAGGCACCGCCGGACAGCAGGGCAAATGAGAAGCCCGCAACCAAAAGCTTTGGCTGGTCCCACGCCAGCAACAAGGGCGTCCTGAAACAGCGCGGGATCAGTCACCCGAAGTTGGCCACGAAAACGAACCGCAAGGATTCGACCTTTGTGAACTTTTGAGTCGCCTCCCTTATTGACGTGATAGAAGGTCGGGATACAGAGGAGCGTTTTCTCGACTGGTTCAAAGCCGTGACTACGGCCTTTCGCCTTTAGCCAGTCAGGCCATGCGTCCGGCGCAACAGGGACACGTTTGCCGTTTTTGGTTGCTCGCGAAGATGCGTCCGCACCCGCAAGTTGCTCCGGCAGAAGTGCCGTACCATTCGCCATTTCTTGGGATGCGTCCTTACGCGCAAGTCGCTCCGACTTCAGCAGGGTATTAATTTTTTTCGTCGGATTTGCAACGAGTTCGAAGTCCAGTTCCTGACCACAGTTGAGCGTGCTGTAGGTGACCTCTTCGACGCGTGGAGGTCCTGCGAGCAGATGGTCTGCATTTTGAAAAGCGTAATCCCAGTCCGGGCGTTGGGCAGATCGGACTGTGATTATGGCGCGCCCCGAACTGCGAGGGCTGATTTGAAAGAGGAAGTTGGCAGCGTCGGAGCGCGGGACGTGAATCACGCTGAAGTCCTCGGGGGCATAAGGTTGAAGAAAGTGAGGGTCGGAAGAACGGCGACTTGAAGAGGGAAAAGCCATGCACAGGCGTTGGTGAACGTGATAAATGTTGCGCAGCCACATCCGTCCGGGACGCGGCCGGTCGGGATTTGTGCCCACGTCGACGGTAAGGAAAGATTCGTAAACCATCATTCCATCTCCTCAGGGATTTCTGTGCGAAGCCAGCGACGCCGTGTTTCAAGGGAACGGTGGCGAATGATCTGCCGGCGCTTTTGGATGATTGCCTCGCGCCATCGGGGATCGCAGGGATCTATGCGCGTGGCCGTGACGTCTTCCCCATATTCGAGCATCGTGATGGCATCGTGGCAGAGCTCGCAGAGGGAACGAAGGTCCTCGAGGGTCTCCTCGCCACCCGCCCGCTCGTAGGTCACATGGTGAACGTCCCTGGCTGGTGACTTGCAGAACACGCACAGGTAGTGGTCTTTCCGGAGTCGCTCCTGTCGGCGCGCACGGTACTCGGTGTCGGTGTAGTCGGCACGGCGGGGTTCTTTGCGCAAGTACAATCCAGGGTCTGAGAGGACAGGGGGCTTGTAAGACTCGGGCCGTGCAACTTTCTGATGGATGACAAAACGAGCGGTATGAGCTGGTGGATTGAAGGAGGTCGGAACGTCATAGAGAACGAACGCTTGCGGGGGCGCCGTTGGCGAGCTTGCGTCAGGAGACCATTCTATGAATACATCCAGCTCCGACGGTAGCTCGAAGCCGTAGTCTGGCCAGGGGTGGCGTATTAAAGCCTCTTCAAGCGAAGCGAATTCCCCGGCACACGGGTTGGAGCCACTCTGCGAGTCCTCGAGCAAGGGGCGAGATGGCGGACATGACTTACGCCCCAGGTAGGGAGTCCAGACCGGCCGATTCAAAGCGTTTGCAATCTCATCGAGCAGCGTTGGATCAGAATCAACCTGCCGCTGATGGAGGGCGACAAGGAAGGAAGCGCCACAGAGGTATTCTCGATGTGTCACAAAAACTTCAGGCTTTTTATCTTTGTTTTTGATTTTTCCTTCGGCCGTCCAATTCCCCAATCCCGCTCCGACGGTGTGATAGTCGTACATGGGGAAGCCGGGATAGTCAATTCGCACACCCATGAGGAGACCCTTGAGGCGTGGCAACCACTTCTCTGTCGCCGAGTCTCGGTCGGCGCCGAGCGCAGCACAAATGAGGCCGATGACACCGGATTTACTCGGGAACGGATACGTGTGACGATAAGTGTATTTCGAAAGGTGATCGCCCCATGCCTGCAGTGGCCCCTCGAGCCTGAGAAACAAGGTTTTTGTGCTCATAGCCTTACTCCGGGAGATCAGGTTTCTGGGCCACGCGAGTTGCTTTGTACTCTTCAAGCAGATGATTGAGACGCGACTCTTCGGGCAGAACTGCATCCGCGAGGTCTTTGAGCGAGTAGCCGAGCGTTTCGGCTACTTTCTCCAGCAGGTTCTCAAAGGAATCCACTCTGACGGTTTCGCCTGATTCGGCCTGTGGAGCGTCGGTATTCTCAGGGAGATTGATATCCTCGGTGGCGGGACCAGAAAATAGCCAGAGAAACCGTTTGCAGGGGCGTTGAAAGCCTTTGTCGCAGCCCTGAGCAAATGCCAGAAGACGTGCGACGCTTTCGCCGACGAGATTCTGTGAGTCGCGGGGAACCGGCCTGGCAAAAGCGTTGGCATAATTCAGTGGGAAGTCGCGGAATTCCACAATGATCGCCGCAGGGAGATCGAAAGGAGCGTAGGCATTTCGCTTCCCACTCGGGACGACTTTTGCAGCCGCTTCTAAAAAACGGACGATCGCGTGAGCAGCAAGTTTTTTCGGATCAGGGGTAGGGGGACGGTTCTCGGCTTTTTCGAGATTATGCACTAGCTGATCCCGATCAATGGAAAAGAATTTGTAAAAACAGGCAGACGCGAAGCCTGCTTCATCCAGGTAGGCGGCGCCGGCATCGTCTCCAGGCACATCGTCCACAGCGGTGAAATAGTCAACCTCAGGAATGGACTCGTGGGTGGATAACGCATGCGCGACCTGGCATGCTGCTTCTACACGTGTTCCTGAAAGACCCTGGGCCTCAAGCATGCGGCCAAACAAAGCCACGTCCGGTGCAAAAGGACATTCCGAAAGCTCCTTCGCCAATAACTCATGGAATGAGGTGGAACCACCCGTCTTCAACGCATCGCGGAGCTTGTGGATCGTGTCCACAGGCACGTATATGAGAAGCTTGGAGCCAGCGGGGCGTGACTCTTCGTCTGATGCGGCGGTGTTTACACTTTTGTTATTCCCGTCGCTCTTGATGCCAAGCTTTTTTAGTTGATCTTTGACAGTCTTCCGCCACTTCGGATTTCCCTGGGCAATAACTTCCACAAGACGCCTGGTTCGAATTCCGCCACAGAGGGGTGCGAAAATCTCGCTCCTCCGGATACTACGTTTCAGACACTGACTTGATATTCTTGCACGGAGCACGCCACCAAAATAGGCCACTTTGGGCGCTCCCAGGTCGTCGCGGTTCAGGTTAGCGGGCACATGGTTCTGCACCATGTGAATGCTGATGAAGCGGCATGGCTTCTGCGTTGTCATTGCTTTTCCTCCTTTTATTTTTGTTCGTACTGACTCGTGATTTTGTTAACCCATGAAAAACGGACCGTGTCCCAGTCCCGCATTTCGTGCAAAAGTCGGGACCAGTTCAATGGCGGGAATTTGCCGGGGAGAAGAGGATGTGTGACCGCGCTGGCCTGAAGAGGCTTTCGGGTTAGCGCTAAAAGCTGCTGCAAGGCCAGCTCGATGTCTTTCCCGCGCATGACGAAGAGACGGTCGAAGCGCCTGGCCAGAGACGCTGTTGGCAGAGTCAGGCAGAGGCGGCTCAAGTGCTCGGGCAGCGTGTGTACGTTGTCCGCAGAGGGAACCCAGGGAAACTTCGCATAAAGTTTCGCGAGGATCCAGGCGTCGTTGCGACGGGGTGCGCGTGGGCTTCGCCCACGGATTGGCCAATACAGACCCGTGAAAAGATCGTAGGCCGACACATCCGCAGAGAGTTTTTTCATGGCAAGGGCACGCAAGCGCGCCAAATGACCACCTTTGAGACCTGGTGCGGAAACGATTCGCTCAACATAGAGATCCATTTCCTTGGGGGGCGGAGACTGGGACTTCTCAGCCTGTCGCAAATAAGCTGGTTCAAGCAAGCATTGACACAACCGCTGGCTGAAGATTCCGGGCCACACCATAGCCTGGGAATAGCAAGGCACAGCGAAGAGTCGTTCGGCCTTTTTCATCGTCTCGACAAAGGCCAGCTTGCCACTCTCCGTGTAACGCAGCTCAGCCCAGCGCAGGCGAGGGACAGGGGCGTATCGTTTCGCAAAACGCTCAACGAGAGCGGATTCGGAAAACCCGCTACGCGTCGCCTTCTCACCAACGACCCCAGTGAACTTTTCGAGGGCTTTTTTCGCGTCTGGCAGCGCTGGGCACAACTCCCGTTCATCCTTGGCAAACCCAGGCAGCCCCGCTCGCCATTCCTCAATGTTCAGTGATTTGGGGAAGAATTTTTTTCTTTTTTGTTGCTCTTTATCTATGGAAAAACATACGCGCCATTCTGAGTCGGTTTCGGATGGAAGTGCCAGAGCGACCTGAAGCCGTTTAGACTCGTCTGACTGGAGAGGGGGCGGCAGCATGCCACCGTCAGAAGCGAGAAAAGGATCTCTGTAATTGATCTCGAATTCACATTTTGCCCACTCGGTTTTGAAGACTAACTCCTGCCGCCGTCCACAAAGCAGGCAGCGGTCTTCTTTGGAATCATTACTTGCGAGCCACACATAACGGGGATAAGTGGTCATGTCCGTGAGCAGCCCCGGAGGAGATGGTGAAGCGTGATCCCATGTCGGCAAGCCCATGGACGCCCCTTGCGAGTTGGAAATAATCCGCTGTGCTGCTTTAAGCAGACGAGAGGATAATTGCAAGTCTGCGGGAAAGGTGAACGTTGAGGTCGGCGAATGGCTTGGTTTGTATCGCTTTCCTCCGGCTAGGGAGAATGCAGGCAGCGCCAAAAGCCCCAGCACGCAACATGGGGGACAGACTCCGTAATTACCATCCCGGGTGTGCATGAAGTGGGCGATGTTCGTGCCTGTGGGAATTTCGTGGAAGAGGTAGCCAATGGCTTTCTCTTCAGTCTTTTCATTGCATCTATTTTGCATGAAGCGTGGGCCGTTGCCGAAAAGCTCAAAGCAGTTGCGGCGCGAAAGTAAGCTGGTTGCGATTTGCTGACCGAGGGTTCCCCACTGTGAGTGCGACGCAATATCTGGTTCCAGCCAGACGACAACGATGGAAAGAAAACGTAAGACAGAAAAACGGTAAAGGGGGGTGGAAACGGCAATTTCGCGGATGTTCTCGGCATCGGCGAATAACGTGGCCAGATTGACGTAGCGCAAATTTCCTTGTGCATCAAGTACCGGCAGCCAATCTTTTTCGACAAGATTGAACGACGCGAGCACGGCCTCCTCCTTGCGCGATGTTTGCAGCTCATGCGTGGAGCTGGTAAGTTATCTCTCTCGGAGCGATTACAGCCTCTGCGTGTATGGTGTCAAGATAGGGAGCGCTTTTTTCTCACAACCCATGACAAAGGTTGTCACAGGGGGGAGTCGGTTCGAGCTTGACCAAAGTGGGCGAGTCGCGTGACCTCGAATGCGCTATGAGTGAGATGGAACGTAAGCCGTGGCGGCGGGTGTTGCTGAAGATTTCAGGCGAAGCGCTGAAGGGCGATCAGGATTTCGGCATTGATTATCAATTTGTTCACAAATTAGCACGTGAGATCCGAGAAACCGTTGAGTGCTCTGGCGTGCAACTGGCGGTGGTCATTGGTGGGGGGAATTTCTTGCGCGGCGCCAACGAGAAGGAAATTGACCGCGCCGTGGGCGATTACATGGGCATGCTTGCGACGATGATCAACGCTATGGCGCTGCAAGCAGTGTTCGAGAAGGAGGGCATGGAGACACGGGTGCTGAGCGCGCTGGAGATTAAGGAGGTGGCGGAGAGCTACATCCGCCGGCGGGCAATTAGGCATCTGGAAAAGGGCCGTGTGGTGATTTTCGCCTGCGGGACGGGGAACCCCTTTTTCACCACGGATACGGCTGCGGCGCTGCGGGGCGCTGAGATTGACGCGGAGGTCATCCTGAAGGCGACGAATGTGGATGGGGTGTACTCGGCTGACCCGCGCCGCGATCCCAATGCGCAGCGTTTCTCGCGGATTAGCTTCACGGAAGCGCTGAGCCGCAACTTGCGCGTGATGGATGCCACTGCAATTTCCTTGTGCCGCGAGAACCGTCTGCCTATTGTGGTGTACAACTTGCACGTAGCTGGTAACACAAAACGTGTGATTCTTGGCGAAGAAGTCGGAACTTTTGTTGGAGGAGAATGAGACTATGCCGCTGAACCAGATCTTCAAAGAGGCGCAGGAGAAGATGAAAAAGGCCGTGGAGGCGGTGGAACACGAGTTTAGCACGCTGCGAACAGGGCGTGCGTCGGTGGCACTCGTGGACAATATCCACGTCGAGGCTTACGGCTCGCCAATGACGCTGAAGCAGGTCGCGGCGATTTCCACGCCCGACGCGCGAACCATTCTGATTACGCCATTCGACCGCAACCTTATCGGGTCGATCGAAAAGGCCATCATGGCAGCCAACATTGGCCTGACACCGAACAATGACGGCAAGGTCATTCGGCTGACGATTCCTCAGCTAACGGAAGAACGGCGCAAAGAACTCGTGAAGGTGGCGAAGAAAATGGCAGAGGATGGCCGAGTGGCCGTGCGCAACATCCGCCGTCATGCCAACGAGGAAATCAAGAAGACTGAGAAATTGCACGAGATCACGGAAGATGATCGCAAACGCGCAGTGGACAAGATTCAGGAGCTGACGGATAAGTTTATTGAGGAAATCGACAAGCTCCTGGAACGCAAAGAGAAAGAAATCATGGAGATTTGAGAGGAGCCTCCTGCCTCTTTTCAATCTCGCTTATGTGCGATGCCGCCAGTCTGCGAGGAGCGGGCTGGCGGTGTTCTTTAAGGGACTTTTCGAGGAGTGGGAGCCAAAGGACTTCCTGAGGAGTGACTGAAATGACAGCCGCATATTTTTTTGCCGCGCAAAGGGAGCGTCCGGCTGAGGGAAGGAATGTCAGGGCATGAGCGCAAACTCGGTGAAGGTTTCCGCTTTTCTTTGACAATGAATTTTCGCCCTGATGTCCTGCTTAGTTATTCGTTACGGATCCATGAAAAGCAGCAGGTCGGCTTGAACTCTATGGAGAGGGGTTAACTCGGTGATGGCTACATCATTCTTAAGGTTCTTTTGGCGAAACCTTGTATCAGGAATTGCGCTCGTCGGGTTTATGTTTGGGTTGCCTGGAGAAGGTGGCGCGCAAGTGCCCGTGCTTCTCTATCACTGTCAGTCTAGTTTTGGTTATTCGGCAGCGCTGTTCACGCAGCACATGGACTTCTTGAAAGCCAACGGATACCACACGATCACGCCGGATGAGCTGCTTGACTGGATGGACTACGATAGTCCCCTACCGCCCCGCCCGATTCTGATCACCATGGATGATAACTACATCCCCGTGTATGACGAGGTCTTTCCTATCCTGCAGGCGCGAGGCATGGTGGCTGTGAACTTCACACACACGAATTACGTGGGCGTGGTGACCGGCAGCGGTGACCACTGCGACTGGAATGAAATCCAGACCATGGAAAACTCGGGCGTCGTGATGACCGAAAGCCACACGAAGAGCCATACAAATCTCACAACGCTCAGCGACTCCGCCGCCCAGACCGAGATTGTAGGCTCGAAAGCCGCGATCGAAGCAAATCTTCCAGGAAAAGTCTGCCGTTACATCGCCTATCCGTATGGGGCTTACACAAGTACGCACGTAAACATGTGCATGGCGGCTGGCTATCGTGCGGCTTTTACGACTGCCAATCAAAAAGCCTACAGAACAACACCCCGCTATGAGATCGGCCGCACGACGATCGGGAGTGATTCGGTGTCGTCTCTTGCGTCAAAAATTGGCTTTGATAGTCTGCCACCGGTGCCCGGTCAGGGATTCACTCTCGATAACTCAGATCCAAATTGCACGATCACGGGAGCATGGAGCACCTCGACGACTGGTTCACCTTACGGCAGCAATGCCCTGGTGAAGAGCTCGGGCGCGGGCGCCGCAAGTGTGAAATGGGCTGTGAAATTGCGTCAGCCCTCCACGTACCGCGTGTATGCTCGGTGGACGTCGGCACCCGATCGCGCGACCAACGCAGCCTATCAGGTCACGCACGCTTTAGGGACAGAAACAGTGACGGTCAATCAGCAGACCAGCGGCTCTCAGTGGAATTTGCTCGGCACATGGAATTTCTCCACGACGAGCCCAGCGCAGGTTCTTATCACCGATTCAGCGAATGGAACCGTGTCCGCGGACGCTGTCTGGTTCGAGCCAGTCCCTTCTTCCGTGGGCGCTGACTGGATGCTTTACAATTAGCATTCAGCTTAGCACCTGACGAAATCTTTTTTCATATCCTTGCGCAGCACAGTTGACAGGCTTAGTCACGCCTTCCAACGTGGGGATTGCTCATGAGATCAGCGGATTCATTGGAGAGCGCACCGGTTTCGGTTGTGATTCCAGCGCACAACGAGGCGCAAGCTATCGTGCGTGTGGTGCAAGAGGCAAAATCGGCTCTCACGACAAGCCAGCGTGGACCTGATGCCGTAGAGATTCTGGTGGTGGACGACGGTTCAACGGACGACACGGCAAAGCTGGCGGAGTCGGCAGGTGCTAGGGTGCTGCGCCACGAGGAAAACCTTGGCTACGGGGCAGCGCTGAAAGCGGGGATCCGGGCGGCATCGCACGAGATTATTCTTACCACAGATGCGGATGGGACCTACCCGGCGTCGGCGATGCCAGAACTCATCAAACTGCTCGAGCGCTGCGACATGAGTGTGGGCGCGCGCACGGGCAAGGATGTGCATATCCCCCTTGCGCGTCGTCCGGCGAAATGGTTGCTCACCAAGGTGGCCGTGTACCTCGCTCAGCGGCCGATTCCGGATTTGAATTCGGGACTTCGCGCGTTCCGGCGCGCGGATGTTCTGCCGTTCCTCAGGTTGTGTCCGAATGGTTTCAGTTTTTCGACGACGATCACGCTCGCGTTTCTTTGTAACGATTTGCGAGTCACCTATCTGCCCATTGATTATCACCCGCGGACCGGGAAATCGAAGATACGACCGATTCGCGACACGAAAAACCTTCTCGTGACCATCGTTCGAAGTATCATTTTTTTCAATCCCATGCGCGTGTTTGTGCCGTTAGCTCTCGTGATGTTTGCTGTGGCGGCCTTCGTCGCGATTTTTGTTCGGGATTCGCATGGCAATATCCTGGACGGCACCATCTCTATTCTCGTGCTTGGCGGCATCCAGATGATCATGCTCGGATTCCTTGCGGATGCCCTTGCACGATGGCGATAAGGAGGCGCGATGCAACGGTGGAATGACTACCCGGAGGAGGCGGAACTCGTTTACGAGGCGCGTGTGGCCCCTGCGGATATTCACTATGTGTGCAGTATCACCGAGGCATACGAAGGGCTTGCGGTCGTCAGAACAAAGGACGAGAAGGTGGGTATCGTGCAGTTTTGGGTGCCAACATGTTTGCAGACTGACTTCGAAGAGTTTCTTGCGCGGCTCAGCGAGGAGATTCCCTTGAGCGTGGGAGCACCGCGTCCTCACGAGCCGGATGATTTTTTGCTCAACCAGAATGACGCTACCCCAGACGGTAAAGAGACAAATCCATGACCAAAGCTAGCCACCAGCATCAGAACAAGCCGCGGGCACATCGGCGGCCGGTCGATCCCCATATCCGGGAGCTGATTGCTCCGCTTCCGAAAGAAGATTACTTCACTTTTGAATGGATGCTGCTCTTCGCCACCTATGTGGTGATGTCGCTGATCTTCTTTCTCTTCACGCCTTACACGCATCAGCTCGACGAAATAAAAAACATGTTTTTGATGTCGCTACCTCCCTTTCTGTTTGCGGCTGCGGTTTACGGGAAGGATCTGCGCCAATTTCGGTGGCCAGCGCATGCGTCCACATTTCTGCTCGGCTTGCTTATTCTGGAAATGTTCATTTCGTGGGTCATCAATCCTTTGCCGCGTGGAGCGACTGGATTTTTCGATGCCATAAGTCAATGGATTGGGACCCCCATGCGCATGACCTCAGAGCGTGTGGTTTGGTTCCAACTGTCCTGCATGACGTTCACACTGGTTTTCGCATGGTACATGGACAGTGAGGCCAAGCTGCGTAAGACGATGCTCTTTTACGTGTGGACAGCTTTCGCGGCCGTACTCATTGGATTGTTTCTTTTTGCTGGTCGTGGCTTTACGGATGCTATCTACGCGGCCATGAAGGGCTCAAAATTCTGGAGCCCACAGGCAAAGAATCTTGTGCTCACACTCGCGTCGTCGAAGGAGATGTATTCGACGATTCTCAACTCGGATTTCTTTGCTGCCTATCTGGTGATGACCCTGCCCATCCCCTTGTCGATGTTCTTTATCGAACGGCGTCTGGCGCTTCGGGCAATGGCTGCTATGACGTTCCTGCTCATGAACGTCTGCCTGGTTTTCACAAACTCCAATGACTCCTTCATGTCGGTAATTTTCATCACCTACCCACTGTATTTTCTGCTCATCTTCAGGCACTTCCGGAAGGTGAACATCTCCTCCCGACTCATTGCGACTTTCCTTGTGGGATCGGCTGTGCTATTTCTGACCGTGTTTATTCTGATGGTGCCGAAGCTTTCGCAGACGTGGGATTTCAAAACGGCTGCTTTCGATGGCCGAAAAATCCTGTGGTCCGGGGGATTCTGGCCCTGGCTCTACCGCGATGACCCAACAAAATCACATCTCGATATTCTCTCCATTCTTTTTGGAACAGGGCCGGGAGGCTATAGGTTCTACTTTCCGGTGTTTCGGCGGGCCGACTTTTTCGACAATCAAATTAATAACGTCACAACCTTCGGACACAACTACTACCTCGACTACCTCCTCGAGTTTGGGGCTGTCGGGCTTCTGCTGTTCTTGGGCTTTTACGGCCGTGTGTTGTACGATGGGATTCGGCAGACACGCACTTCAAACAACGAACTCGTGTGTTACTACCAGGTTGCTGTGGTGGCTGGATTGAGCGGAATCGCCCTACAAAACTTCTTTAGCCCTAATAATCGCTGGGCCGTCTGCGGCATGATTTATTGGTCGCTCTTCGGCCTGAGCATGGGGATGCACAACATGGAGGTTTCGTCCGAAAGCTCAGCAGCTCGTTTCAGGATGCCAACCTGGGCCAAGCCTGCAGCCTATGTGATTGCTGTCCTGTTTTTCGTCCGAAGCGTGCCTCAAGGCATTAACCATTTCCAAGGAGCTATGGAACACGGGCTGGCTCTGACCTACATGGAACTCGCTGATTATCGCGAGGAGGACAAATCGCTGTACCTGCAGCGCGCGAAAGAACACTTCCTGAAAGCGATTTCCTACAATCCCACCTTTGCGAGTTCTTACTACAAGCTCGGGCACGTGCTGAACCAGCTTGGTGATATTGATGGGGCCATCAAGATCTACGAGGCCCTCGACCGAGTGTTTCCCCACTACTCCGAGATTCACCTGAATCTCGGAATTATGTACTCGGTGAAAGCTGCCGAGTTAGAGGGCGTACGCAAGCTTGAGATGCTTGAGAGGGCATACGCTCAAATCAAGGAGGCTGCCCGACAGGAGCTTAAGCCGAATGTGCAATGGATAGCTGGGATGATTGGCAAACAGCTCGCAGAACTTTATGAATCCGCGAGAGATGCCACAACGCCCAAGGATCTCGCTGAGGAAATCAAGAAGCGCGACCCAAACGGGACCCGCGCCACAGAGATTTATGAAGAGCTGAAAACTTATTATCGCAACATCATCGAGTACGAGCCAAAGCTCGAAGAGTACCGCGTCGAGCGGAAGAAATACTATGACCGTGCTTATCGCGAGCTTGTTGCTCTGGCTTTGCTAACCAACAAACTCGACGAGGCTGAAGAGCTATTGGCAAAACTCTATCAGCAGGATCCGTCAAAGGTCGAATACCTGGCACAGCTCCTTGCGCTGTACGACAAGCAGGGGAAACAGAAAGAGAAGATCGATTTCTTAACAAATGCTGTCCACGGTGCCCCCACAGACCTGGCCCTCCGCCAGGTGCTAGCGGAAGCTTACTACGAGGCAAAAGATCTGCGGAACTATATTGCTGAGTTGCGACGCATGGAAATCCTTGATCCGAAGAATAAATATGCGCTGACGCATTTGCTCCAAGCTTACCGTGACCGGGGGGATGCACAGAAGGTGGCGGAATACACTGAGAAGGTTCGGAGCATCGGACTTGATCCCCAGGCCACACTCGGCAAGGGCGGGAACAAAACCACACCAACTCTTGAGGCGCTCGGCGATGTCGAACAGGCATTGCTGAAAACCGAAGAGGGAAAAAGCTCTAGCTCGCAGGCTCCACAAAGTGGCTCTGCAACGACCGCCGCGACGGAACAGACGGGAACATCCGTTACGGAGCGCCGGCGCATTCTTGATGAGGTGGTCTCCGCCACGGAGTCACGAACAACCACGGCTCCCTAAAGACCGTGAACGGAATCGGAACTGAGAGAGGCTCCACGCGATGAAAGTGCGCGAACTAGAAGAAAAGGACCTTGCCGCGATCACCGAAATAGCGCGGCGAGCGCTGGTTCTTGATCCCATCTGCGAAGAGGTTGTTGCAGAAAAAACCGTCCGAGCACCCGACGCGTTTCCACACCTGGGCCTCGTGTGTGAGCTGGAGGGTTGTGTTGTTGGATTTGTGCAGGGTGCAGTAGGAGTAAACACGGAAGACCGCTCGCGCGGCTATATTCGGCTCATGGCCGTTGATCCACGTCACCAGCGCAAGGGCATTGGCTCCCTATTGCTCGCTGAGCTTGAGAATCGATTACGCGCTCTGGGGCTCGCTGAGCTGAGCGTGATGGACGTGCCGCAGAATTACTTCATGCCTGGCCTCGACTTCCGGTATACGAGTGGGGTCTGTTTCCTGCTGCATCACGGGTTCCAAATGGTGCACGAGAATCACAATATGCTGTGCAACATCGCGCCAGACCAATGGGAAGACCTGGATAAGCAAGCGGAGCAATTAAGTTCCGAAGGCTTTGAGATAGGACGGGCAAGCCGAGACGAGTGGCCAAAGGTTGCCGACCTCTTGCTGGCAAACTGGCCAGCCTGGTGCGATGAAGTGAGACGAGCTTTGGATAACGAGCCGCCAGCTCTGTTCGTGGCCCGCAAAGAGGATCGAGTCGTGGCTTTCGCGGCCTATCAAGGGAATAACCGCGCCATCAACTGGTTTGGCCCTATGGGAACAACACCCGAATGCCGCGGGCGAGGCATAGGGGCTATTCTTTTGCGGCTGTGCTTGCGCGAG
The DNA here is from genome assembly GCA_017161655.1 of Candidatus Sumerlaeota bacterium. Classification (GTDB taxonomy): domain Bacteria; phylum Sumerlaeota; class Sumerlaeia; order Sumerlaeales; family Sumerlaeaceae; genus DRVG01. Next base: position 150,136 of record JADFCV010000007.1, on the reverse strand, counting down.
CTAGCGCGTCAGGGGTGGAAGCAAGCGATTATCCCGTGGGTCGGTCCGATTTGTTTTTACGCGCGTTTTTGCGATGCATGGCTCGACCGATGCTTCTGGGTTTACCGAAAGAAACTCTAGCGACCCTGTGAGGATCTGGCAAGCATGCTAGCTTCAGGGTATCCTGGGGGGGAGGCATTTGCGGCCGCCGTCGTGAACAGCCATCCTTGAGACAGACTCGCTGTAATCTCTTGCGGGCACTAAGAACTTACTGGGGACGGACATCCTGCAAATGCTCTAGCATTGGGGCACCATGGGCTTTCACCTGGGCAAAGTAATTCTTCCCCCAATAGACCGACAGAGCCAAAGCAGCAACAAAGCTTAGAGCAACCACCCACGTGCGCCACCACCGGTGGGTGGCAAGCACCACAAGAGGCCACAAGGGGAGAAAATAGCGGTCCACATAATCCGCGAGGTAGATACGCTGACCGTAATAAACGAGACTCTCCAAGCAAAGATGGAACACCAGAAATAAAACCGCGAAGAAAGCTAGAGCTTGGACCGAAAGACTGGGGCGTTTGCGGGAAAGCAGAGCAAGCTTGAGCACACCAAAACACACAATGACAACGCAGAGGCCGACATACAGAGCACGAGCGCTACCGCGCTGGGACAGGCCCTGAAAACCAGCGAAAGGCCACGAGAAACGTGGGCTGTGAAGTGAGGCAGAATACGTCCCCCAAACGAAATGACTGACGGCCCAAACAGTAAAGACAGGCACAAGAGCAAAGCCCACAACTCCAGCGCAGAGGGTGAGCCTTGTCCTGAGAGGCAACTCTACACTCGTCTTCCAGCAGCTCCAGGCCAAAGGCGGAAGAAGGAGAACGGCAGGGGAACGAACGGTGGCACACAGCCCCGCTAGAAGTGCAGCGAGAAAAAAGCGGCGAAAATGCGCGAGAAGAAATGCACTGAGGATGAGGGTGACGAAAAGTGGCTCGCTGAGAGCAAAACAGGAATAGTAGATCGAGGCAGGATAGGCCAGAACTACTGCAGCCGCAGGGAGCAATGACTGCGTAGGGGAGATAGAGAAGACGTGCATGGCCAGAAGTGAGGTTAGTCCTGCGACAGCAGCGGTCAGAACAAGCTGGAGGGTCAGGCTCGCAAAAGTCAGAGGCATGATTCGTGAAAAAAAGGCAAGGAGCAAAGGCCAGCCTAGATCGTGACGACGTGCTTCGACAGGAATTTCTGCAACCGTGCCTTTTGCGAGATGTTCCGCCATGGCGAGATACTCAACGCCATCGTGCCCCGCAAGCACATCGCGCCAGGAGACTCCTGCGGTGTAGGCCAACCAGAAAATGAGGCCCACACGCACCAGCATAGAGAAGACAAGAACTCCCCCCAAACCTAGCCAGTATTGATGAATCTTGCGAGTAGGTTCTTGAGCAATCACAAGCAATTCCCTCGGCCTCGAATTGAGAGCATAACCAATCTGACTTTCTGTCCGAATTGCACTTTACTCCGCAAACGCGAAGCACGCAAAAACCGAATCGCCCGATCATGTCACGCCATCAAGCGGGGGCAAAGACGATAGAATCGACATGCTCAGCCAGCTGCTGATCGTGGGTGGACTAGAACAAAAAAGTTGGCGAGGACGTGACAGCCGTCCTCGCCATTCTTTCTTACTTGGTATTATTGCTCTAACTCGTCGCCTACTGCTCTTGGCTCTGAGCTTTTTGTGAGGGGAGGCGCACCGGCTCAGGCTTAAACGAGAGCGGATCTCCATTGATCTCTCCACGGTGGCGGCGCTCGCGCAACTCAATAGAGTCATCGAAGAAATAATCTGGCAGATCCCAGTGGGCATCAAGCCTGGTGTAGTTGTAGTTTTCGGCAGCCGTAAGCACGGGAGTTTTGATAATGTGCGGAGTGACAAAGAGCATAAGATCGTTCTTTAAGAACCCACGCGATTGTCCTTTGTAGAACCATCCGATAATCGGCACTTGCCCGAGCCACGGGACCTGCGAGCGTGCATCCGAGCTGTCGATTTCTCTCAAGCCACCGATGACCACGGTGTCCTCGTCTTTTACGATCACATTAGTGAGAGCTTCGCGCTTGTCGATAATTGGGATATTCGAGCCGGTCGTCGGATTCTTGAACTCTCCCGCAAAGATCTCCTGACGAGGCATGAGTTTCATACGGATGTAACCATTGTCCGTGATATTAGGAGTCACCATGAGTTCGACACCTGACTCCTTGAACTTCACGCTCGCTGCGACGGCCTGTTGCCCCACGCCTTGCTGAGCTTCGATGTAGGGATTGTCGCGCTTGATGTTGATCTGCGCTGTTTCGTTGTCGAGTGTGATCACCCGTGGATTAGCCAGAACGTTTGCGATCCGGCGCGCCTCAAGAGCGTCGAGCGTTGCTGCAACGTCAAAGTCTTTTCCAAGGATGGAGATAACCGTGCCAAAGCTGAGACTTGGGGCACCGCCACCGACGAGCAGGTTGCTGACGAGCGTATCCACGGGTTTTGCTGGCACAGTGACTTCTTCAGTGACGATGGTCGGTTTGCCATCTTCGCCAATTTCAACCCGGCTGATTGTCTCCTTGTGTTCGGCATTATTCCCCAGCTGCCCAAGAACCTGGCTATTGCCACTCTTGTCAACTCGTTCCATCACTGTCTTTGAGCCGAGCTGACGCCCGTTGTTGATGAGTAACTCTACCATTCGGGCTTCGATCATGACCTGTTTCTGCGGCACATCGAGTTGGGCCACAAGGTCACGCATAAGAGCAACGTTTGGCGGGGTATCGGTGATGATGAGCGTATTGGACTCTTTGTGAGCCTTCACCTCACCGACTTTGGTTCCCGTACCGGCACCCATGATATCTTTCAGCGTATCTGCAATGGTCTGGGCGGGAACCCAATTGACCTTAACATAGATGGTTTTGGTTTCGACAACAGTCTGCTGGATGTCCTTACGACGAACAATGCGAAATACATTAGCTCCTTCACGGACGATGGCGAGATCGTGCGCTGCTAACAGACTCTGCAATGCAACGCCGAGAGGAACATCACGAAGATTGAGTGTCACTCGCCCCTTGATGACACCCTCAGCGTAGATGAAGTTAATGCCGGCGCGCTCGGCTAACAGCCGAATGACCTGGGCTAAATCCTCATCTGCTCCCGTGGTGATTGTCACTAGCTGATCAAAAATCTCATCTCCCAGAATGCCACGAAGCTCTCGGTTAGCTTCTTTTGCTCGCTCATCGGAGGATTTTTGGATGGTGGGGGGAACAAAAGCAACTCCACCTTCGGCCGCTTTTGCCCACGGGGATGACTCTACCTGTTCGGTAGACGGCCAAGCATCATCACCTGCAGGTTTCGCTTTTTTTTCTGGCACAAGCGGCTCGATTTTGGCCGCGGCTGGTTCGACCGGTGGAACAACCTGAGTCGCAGTGGATTCTTGAACTCTCACGCTTGAAGGCCGGGCGACAAGCTCGACATCATCTTTCATTCCCCCGACGGTCGAGCTTTTGCCTGTTTGCCCCTGAGCCCAAGCAGTGCCCACCGTCATGAAGGCGGCCGCAGCCGCGCAAACCGACACCATGACCCACGCGTTTTGTTTCATGTTTTCCCTCACACCAATCTTCGCCTTCATCATTCTTTTACTCCGAACGCTTAATGGAAATAGTGAACTCCTTGCGTTGGCCCATCGCTTCCACTTCGATCACGACAGCTCCATCCATCACCTTTAGGACACGATGATTACTGAAGCCACGGATGACGTCGCCTGCGCGGTAGGCTCGCCCGTTGATCATCACCCGGTTTTCCTCTGGATTCTTAGCGTCAACGAGGATGCTACCGATGCGGATATTCGGGTCAACCATAATTTGCAGGGGTGCCGGAGTGGGTGTTGCGCGCACGACAACCCGGTCTTTGGGCTGTGCAGTCTCCTCTTGCAATTTCTTGAGCAATTCCTGTGCTTGGCGCGCATACTCCGTGTTGGGGAATTCCGTGATAATAGCAAGAAGTGCCTCCCGTCCTTGTTGGATGCGATTCTGCGCCAATAGTGACACTGCCTCATCAAACCGCTCTTTGAGAACCACAGCGTTTCGGACCCAGGGAATAATCATGGGATCGGGAAGAGGTTTTGAGTCGTACACCACCTGATACACGACGGAAGGAGACTCTCCCAGCAATCGGCGAACTTCTTCTTGTCTAAAAAGCTCCGTGGGAGTGGTTTCGTCCGCTTCCCGTGCCCCTTTGGGCAGAACTTTGGCCGGGGCTACGATATTGAGTTTTTTTAGTAACTCCGCTCCACTTTTTACATCAACGACTTCGCTTGTGGCTTCATCGCCAACAACAAGTTTGTCGCCTTCGATCTTAACAGCAGGCGTCGGCACCACCACTTCACCAGGACCAATCGTGGCATCCTCAGTGGACTGCACCTTGGCCCCAGGAGGCGCCACAAGTTTTTCGGCTACTTTCGCCGCCTCCTGGCCAACCGCTCCAGCTTGACCTGCGGTCGTGCCTTGATCGGCGGAAGGCTGGGCATCACACACTGGCGCCGCTAGGATAACCGCCGCCAAAAGTGTTGGCCCCCATATTCTTGTCGCGACACGCATCAGCGATCACCCTTTCTTCACAAACATGAAGGTGGCCACGTCTATCGTCACCGGGTGAATGCTCGGCCGATTGTCTTGATTCTCGATCGTAAACGTCTTCACCCGCATAAAACGTTTAGGATTCTCCTCGATGAGGTTGAGGAAGTGGCCAAAGTCGTGGTAACGTGCTTTGCACTTAATCTTGTAGGGGATTTCTGTATAAATCGAATAGGAATTGTGCTTTTCGGGCACAAGCTCGGTGTACTCGATATTGGTGGCAGACAGAATATCCCTGAGCGCCTCGAAAAAGCCTGGGGCATCGGGTGAGTCAGGGAGTTTGGCGGCGATTTTTTCAAGGAACTCCTTCTTGAGTTTCAGTTCTTCTGGGTTGCCCAGCTGCGCTTCGATATCGCGTAATTGCTGATCGAGCTTCTTGATCTCCCCATTGAGTTGGGCGATCTGCTTCTCTTTTTTCTCGATATCTGCTTTCACAAAGAAGAAGTAGTAATAAAGCGCTCCGGCAAACAGCAGGATCGCCAACACAAAGCCTGCCTTGATCACATCTTTCTGGCCGGGAGTAAGGTTACCCATCATTTTTTGGTCCCTCCTGAAGCAGGAGCATTGGCAGCCGCTGGGCGGCGATCCGTTTGGGGTTCAGCGTTAACAGTGAAGCCGAATCTCATAACTTCCACGCCGCCAACTGTGGCGACTTTTTGTGGTAACTGACCAAATTCTGGATTCATGCCATCAAGGAAACGAACAATGGTCCCATTCTCTCTTCGCCACTTGAGGTTCTTGAGTGCGTTCTGGAATGCGACAACGTTATTGAGTTTTTCCTGTGCATCGCGCCCGTAGGCAATGGCCTCGATAGTGAGGGATTGATTGATTATGGGCCGCTTCACCGGCGCGGGTTCCGGACCAGGAAGTTTCTTATCTCGATGTTCCTGTCGGCGCTTCACGGATTCCGGGGTTTCGACTTCGTCGACCTTCTCAGAGAGGGTAAGTTTGGTGATGTAAACAGCAAGGTCGCGACGAGCCAAGGCCAACATGTTAAGTTTCTCAGACCAATAGATGCGATTCTCTGGACTTAAGGCACGTGCGACCTCGTATCGGCGCTCGATATCTTCCAGTTCGGCTGACTTTTCTAGAAGCTCTTTTTTTCGACGCTCGACTTCTTTCTGTTTTTTATCTTTGCGGTTTTTCACTTCCTGATAGGCGCGGTTTGCCTGGGATCCCGCACTGTAGGCCCAGAAAAACGCGCCCGCAGCTCCCACATAGAGGAGCGCAAGCAGAGCAGTGAAAACAAGCATCGGATTGAAATGGATGCCACTTGGGCCCGCTGCGGCACCCGCTGCTTTTTTTCCTGCCTCGCGCGGTAGCAGATTGATTTTTATCATGGGACTAGCTGCTCTCCCCTATTCATCGAAAACTCGTAAACCGAGGCCAATCGCAACTCCCAGCTGGTGACGGACTTTCTCAACCTTCTGCTTATCCAATCCAGTGACTCCAATGCCTCGCAAGGGATCCATTTGCTCCACAGGTATCCCAAGCTCGTGCATGAGAAACTCGCGAAGATTCTTGGTTCGAGAGCTTCCACCCCCGACGTACAGTTTTTGAACGGAGAGCCCAGACTGGTTTTCAAAGAACTGAAGCGAACGCTTCACCTCTTGTCCCAAATTCTGAAAAATCCGGCGAATGACAGAAGAAGCAATGAATTCAGGCGTTTCCTCAGTGAGGGATTCTCCCGTAATCTTTTCCACGGTCCCCCGGATCGTATCGAGCAAGGAAGTCTCCGCACCAAAATCCGTATCGAGGTCTTCGCCTGCCGGGGCCGGCAAGCCCTCTTTGATCTTCAGTTCTTCGGCCCGTTGGAAGCTACAGCCTACTCGCTGCTGAATCCCTGCGGTCACGGTGTCGCCCCCCATGGTGATGTCGCGCGAGAAGCGGGACCCACCTGCATGATAAATGTTTATGCTCGAAACTTCAGCGCCAATGTCGAGCAGAGCGACCACATCGCTGGCCGGGGGCATGTAGTTGACCTCGAAGCAATTGAGGAAGGCAAACGAGTTGACGTCCACGATGGCCGGCTGGAGCTCAAGCTCTTTCAGCATGGCCACGTGATCAGAAACCAGTTCCTTTTTTGCGGCGACAAGAAGGATATCGATCTTGGTCTGTCCGCTTGCCTCTGAGCGGCCCAGGATAGCCCAGTCGAGGTTTACTTCGTCCAAAGGGAAAGGAATGTAATCTTCGGCTTCCCAACGCACGGCGCCTTCTAGCTCATTCTCGGGCATTTCTGGGAGCTGGATATAGCGGACAAGAATGGCCTCCCCACTGACGGAGGAGACCGCAAACTTGGCCGAAATATCGCCTTCCGCGAGAGCTTGCCGCACAGCTTCAAGCTTGGCTGCCCGCCTGTCGGCTGCAGTCATTTTCGCGTCGAGGGTGGGATAAATCTCTGCAAAGCCGAATTTTTCCAATTCGTAGGCGCGGCCCGCTCGTCGTAGCTGAACGGCTTTGACGGTACTGGAGCCAATGTCCAACGCCACTGTTCTTTTTGGATTCAAAGCCAAGGCCTATCCTCCCGCTAGCAGATCCCGTCGGGCACCAGCGCCCTCAGGGTTCGTCTCCAAAAAACAAAAGCACATTTCCTGCATTTGCTTGTCATCTCATGACCTATTTCTCTGATGAAGGCTCTTTTCTGCAAGCACAAAAAGAGAAGCTTTTTGGGTCCCACCTGGCCGCAGTATTTGGCAAGGTTGGCTCGCTTAGACCAGCCGCAGGCCATCGTACGAGGGCCGTCAGGCGCGCGACCTGATGCTGGGATACGTTAAGAGTCATCTTTTTCTTGCGCCTGGGAGGCTTGAAGCCAAGTGATGGAGTTATGAGCGTGCGTATTTTCCCTGCAGAGAATGACCCTATTTTCTTACCGTTGGGTTTCCGCTGGGCCGCAGTGGAGGCTGGAATTCGCTACCAGGGGAGGCCCGACCTCGCTCTGATAGATGGAGGCGACCACACCGTTGCCGCTGCCGTTTTCACCCAAAACGCCTTTGCCGCTGCCCCAGTAATTGTGTCACGACAGTTACTGGTCGAACGATGTAGCAGAGTTCGTGGAGTTGTTGCAAACGCCGGCTGTGCGAACGCGGCTACGGGGGTACGAGGGCTAGAGGCCGCACGTGAGATGGCCAAGCAGGCAACAAGTTGCATCGAGGGCGCGGGACCTCTCAACTTCCTTGTGTGTTCGACGGGGACCATCGGCGTTCACCTCCCACTGGAAAAAGTTCTGCCCGCCATTGAGAAAGCAGCAGCCCAGCTCGGCTCCACCGAGGAGCACTTCCGCGCTGTGACACGTGCCATTATGACAACGGACACTCGTCCGAAGTATGCAAGTGTCGAGGCGGAAATCGGTGGGCGTAAATTCCGAGTTGCAGGCTGCGCAAAGGGCTCTGGAATGATCTATCCCCGCATGGCAACTTTGCTGGCGTTTCTGGCTACCGATGCAGAGCTTACGCCAGGTCTCCTCGAGCAATGTTTTAAAGAATCGGTGGCCCAAACGCTGAACTGCCTGACAGTAGACGGCGACACGAGCACGAACGACACAGCGATGATTTTCGCCAATGGTGCAAGCGGCGTCAGAATCACTTCGTCCGAGTCTGAAAGTACCAGAGCTTTTCTGGCCGCACTTCGTAAAGTGCTTGAATCGCTCACGATCCAGCTTGCACGCGACGGTGAAGGTGCGACAAAGCTCATCGAGGTTGAAGTCAACGATGCGCGATCATTTGAAGAGGCAAAGAAGGTCGCGCTCGCTATTGCAAATTCTAATCTCGTGAAGACCGCAATCCACGGGCGAGATGCTAACTGGGGACGCATTGCCTGCGCGGTGGGCAATTCTGGAGTCGAGGTTATCCCGGAGCGAGTGACGATCGCCATTGGTGATCTCCTGTTGTTTGCGGATGGCACACCGCTGCCTTTTTCGGAGGAGCGTGCGTTGGAGATTCTTAGCGAGGAAGTCGTCCGTATCGTTGTCTCGCTCGGCCTGGGAAATGCCAGCGCCAAAGCCTGGACATGTGACTTGACGGCAAAGTATATTGAGATCAACGGAGCTTATAGGACCTGAGCCACCCGTGGAACCGTCCGCGAAAAGTGCCACGAGGCCGACGCCCGCTGGTAAACGGCGAGTGCTGGTGATCACCCCTGAGCCTTTGCCCTTGCCAGAGCAAGCCACAACAGGAGCAGGCCTCCGCGCATGGGGTCTTGCGATGGGACTGCGGGCACGTGGATTTGACGCCGTGGTCGCTTCGTGCAATGTGGCATTTGCGGATGTTTATCTCTCGGGACAACTTCTCCTCCCCGACTATGTTCGCATGTTTCAGCGGCATCGAGTGGATCTCCTGCTCGATACCGTCAAACCTGAAGTCGTGATTCTCCAGCATTGGGGCATGGCTCATGAGGTTCCAGAACTCGACGTGCCTTTGGTCATTGACCTGGCTGGGCCGCATCTTCTCGAGCGCCATTTTTGGGGCAGCCCGGATCTTTTGAGGGACGCAGAAGCAAAACTAGCCGCTCTTCGCCGCGCAGATTTTGTCGTGTGCAGCGGACGCTATCAGCGCCACTATTTTTATGCGTGGCTCGTCCTCGCAGGTTTTGATCTGCGGCAATCTCAGGTTCCCATTATTCCCTTCTCGGTTCCTCCGAGGGATCAGCTTCCTTCAGGCGGAGACCGTGAACGGCATTCTTTCGTTTACGGTGGCATGCTGTTAGCGTGGCAGGATCCATCACGGGCGCTCCGCATCGTGGTGGACGAAATCGAACACGCAGGACAAGGACGTTTGCACATTTACACAGGCGTGCACCCCGTGCTCGATGCCTCGGCGAACCACCTAGCCGAGTTGACAAACGATCTGCGTGGCCATTCGTGTGTCGAGTTTCACGGAATTGTGCCATTTCATAAACTGCTCGAGGAGTACTCGCGCTATGAGGTCGCTTTAGACCTCATGGCGTGGAATCCAGAACGGGAACTGGCCTTCACCACCCGCACGATGATTTATCTGGCCTGTGGGTTACCCGTTATTCATAACGATTTTTCGGAGGTGGCTGAGCTTTTACGGCAACATGGGGGCGGTTGGACGGTTTCACCTGATGATGAAGCAGGATTGAGACGATTGTGCCGAGCCATCCTCCATGACGAATGTGAATTGGCTCCAGCCAGAGCGGCAGCGCTCGCGTTGGCAGAAAAATTCACGTGGGAAAAAACAATCGAGCCGCTCGCGCAGTTCTGTGAGGCGCCTTATTTCCGGGCCGAGAAAGCGAAAGCCTTGCTCAGGGTCGAGAGACTGGATACAGAACTGAATCTCGAGCGGGAGAGGCGAGTTGCAGCTGAAGCAGAGCTTGCAAGGTTGAGAGGCAAAGCTCTCGTGAAACTGGCATCGCGGCTTTCGGGCGCAAAAAGATTGCTCGCGCCCGTGGTCAAAGCAGTGATGTGGCCCATTGCTTTAGCTATCGAGTGGTTACTCTTGCGGCAGTCGCGCCCCCGCTGACGGACAGAGTTGCTTCTTTTCTTGAAAAGTTCCTGAAGAAGACGGAAATCGAACTGGTGATGAAAAAGGAACTGTGGCGCTGGCTCCTCCTTGCTGGGGCTTTGGTGGCGGTCTATGTCGCTCTGGCTGCACTGCGGCTACAAGTAACCACGAAGCCAACACAGGTCACTGAAAAGTCTAGTCCTCCCGACGAAGAAGAGCAGTATGACGAGGACTACGCGAGACGCCGAGCACGCACCGTGATGAGCACGGAGTTCTCCAGGCCAGCATCTCCTGCAGTTACCCCCAAAACAAAGGTTGTCCGGCTTGAAGGCGTTGAACGGGGCGAGAGCTTTGAGGGGGAGAAGTACCGTGCGTTCGGTGACGCCGCAATCTATGGCGTTGTTCGAGACTCGAGTCGGCGACCGCTAGGAGGGGCGAGAGTCCGCCTCTTTGATATGGACCCCATGACCAAATATCCTCCACTTCGCGAGGCGCTAACGGACACGTCGGGCACCTACAAGTTGGACCAGATTAACTCGCAAGAGCGCCCATTCATCCTCATAGCGCAGGCGGACGGATATGCCCCCTTTGCCCAATACGTAACGCTGCGAGGGCAACCCCTCGAACAAAATATCGTCCTCAATGAAGGTGTGGAATGCGCGGGAGTGGTGGTGGATGCGCAAACTTCACTTCCGATTCCACGAGCGACCGTTTATCACCCAATGCCTGGCGCCTTCGTCTTCAAGCCGTTAGGAACCGTTGAAACCTCGGGCTTGGGCGAGTTTCGCTTCCCTCACGTTGCACGGGGAACTGTGAAGATTCTTGTCGAATGTTCGGGCTACGCTGCGGCCGCAGTTCGCGTTGACACCCCCTGCAGTAACACCGTGATCGTGTTGCGCCCTGGTGGAGCGATCATACGCGGGGAAACCATTTCCCGGCTCACACAGAAGCCCGAGGGACGAGTTAAAGTTGCGGCGATCATGGATGGCCTGGAGTTTGTTACCAGCACATTCTCGGATGAGGAAGGGCGCTTTGAGTTCGAAAATTTGCCTGCGGGGAATTACTCCCTTCTAGGTTACCGAGGGATGCTTGGTCCACCGGAGCGGGTGAAACTGGGCGAACGAGAGGTTCGCGAAGGGGTTCGGGTCATTGTGCCGGCGCCACTCTTTGTCAGTGGGCGCGTCGTGCATGCACTGAAAGGAAACGCGCTCGCAGGCGTCAAAGTGTATTATCCCGACACGCGTGGCAAAGGGGTTGTCACATCGGATGAGAATGGGCTTTTTGCGTTCGAGACCCTAGCTGTTGACAGATACTGGCTTGAGGTGCACGAAAAGGGATTCCTTCCGCTTTTGGAGAAACGCACAACGGGGTCGGTAGAGCGCATTGAGCGGAAAATAAAGCAAAGCGACGCATCAGATGAGGTGACGATTCGCCTTCGTCCTGTGCCGTGCATTGAGGGAATCGTAAAAAACACAGATCGCACGGGGAAAGTGACGGGACCGGCGGCTCAGTTAGATGTTCAGGTTGGCTACGAGCAACCCAACATCAAGCAAGTCCTACGAACTCGCACCAATACCCTGGGCGAGTTTTTTGTGAATCTGCCGAGTGGGCGTCGCGGGAGAGCTGTCATTCTGGCATTTCAGCGAAATAGCCTGGGATTTGCAAGCCTGCGAATTCCCACGCGTCGCCCGGTTGAAATCAAGCTTGAGCGACAGCGAATGAACGGCCGACTATTTCTATCTGATGGGTTCCCTCTTGCAGGCGTGGAAGTGCGTTCGCTCTATGAGTGCCTCGGAAGCCACAACTCCAACTCTTTTGTTGTTTTGGACGGCCCCTCCACTTTTGTGCGAACGAACGGAAGTTTCTCATTGCCCGTTGCACCAGGCCAGAAGGTTCGCCTTTTCTTTACACTGCCAGACGGAGTAACGGTCAATAAGCTGTTCGATAGTGCTGATCTCCTGCGCCGGACGTTCACTTTCGTCTACGATCCCGTCAGCAAAGACGTTTTCTTTGATTCGCGCGGCCGGTAAAAGGGGGTTAGCCGCAAACGTCAACACAAAAGAATTGACGCGGATCAACGGTTTGGCGGGGAGACCATGATTTGCGTGAATAAGGACCAATTTTGTCCTGTTATTTCCGCCTGCGTACGACCCACGGGTCAAAGACACTTCACCAAGGAGAATTCCATCATGAAGACGCCTGTCGTTATTCTCTCTGACGGGCTTAGCAAGCCCACGAAGAGCCTTTCGAATGTTTCTTCGCTATGCGCAAAAACTCACACTGGTGTAGGTGCCCGAAACTTCTCTTACACTAACCAATGTGTGGGCGGGTTTACTCTTATCGAGCTTCTCATCGTCGTTGCGATCATCGCTGTGCTTGCTGCCATTGCCGTTCCGAATTTTCTCGAAGCGCAAACGCGAGCAAAAGTGTCGCGTGTGAAAACTGATCTTCGCTCTCTCGCCACGGCGATCGAAGCCTATCGCGTTGATCACAACGAATACCCCGAAGGAACGGATAATCCAGCCAACTATGACCCGCAGATTGTTGCCTACCTTGGCCCCCTTGCGAATGGATATTACACCTTCAGAACGCAGGGAGCTGGTGGCCTCGTCGTTGGTCGGGACTTTGCCAACATCACAACTCCCGTGGCCTACATTGCCTCCATGCCCTACGAGGTCTTTTTCAAAGGAGGGCGATTTCTTACTTACTGTTATCGCAATGCAAAGATCACAAAGAATTTCTGGATTCTCACGAGTTGCGGCCCTGATAACGACCTGCTTGCACCGGATGGAAAAGGGAATGCAAATTCCTCGAATCCGCTCAGCACGGCTGCCAGCATAACACTCCCAGCGCGACTTGCCGACATTGACGAACGCATGGTCATCCGGTTCATTGAGGGCGATCTTGTGCCACCCGCCACCCCTGCCCACGTTCCTTTTTTCCGGCAGTTTCTCACCGACCTCACTTACGATCCGACGAATGGCACAATCTCCGACGGTGACATTTGGAGGGTGATGGGAGACAACTCGCGCTAAGGTCGTGCTCTTTTTCCAGGCGAGAGGGGCAATTCTTCTGCCCATCGCCCTCTGCGCACCGTCGCTATTCCATCAGTAAACAATAGAGAAATTGGTGTAGTTCTTGTCGATATCGTGGTAGCGTGCCCGCACCTCGGTTACGCGCGCGAGGGGCGGGCCGTGCCACAGGAGCTTTTCAAATTCAAACAACGTTTCCTCCTCGCCTTCGGCTTCCAGCTCGACCCCGCCATCGCGGGTGTTACGAACCCACCCCTTCAGCCCAAGGCGCTCTGCCTCCTCGACGACCCAGTAGCGAAAGCCCACACCTTGAACGCGCCCTTTAATTTCTGCGTGGAGAATCATGGAAAGATTAGAATCTTCTCCGGTGGACTAAATCAAGGAGGACTTGCCAAATTGAAATTTCCATTGGTTTTAAGCTCCGCATAATCGAAGCACTGTAAATGAATTCGGCACCCCAACTGGAAGAATGCATCGAGAGAACATGGACACCGTCTCCTGCAACGAGGATATGGCCGCCGCCGACTGGTGGCGAAAAGTTATCCTGCCCATCGCGATTTGCGCAATCCTGGTTTTCGCTTTTAGCGGGACGCGCCCATTAATGGACACAAGTGAGGCGCGCTACGCGGAAACAGCGCGTGAAATGGCTTTCGAAGGGCATTGGCTGGTTCCGCACCTTGGAGGACAACCCCATCTGACAAAGCCCCCTCTGACCTATTGGCTAGTTGGCGCGAGCAGCCGCTTGTTCGGCGAATCGGAGTGGGCAGTTCGCCTCCCCATCGGATTAGCTGCTTTGGGCACGACCCTCCTGACCTCGCTCCTGGCTCGTTCGATGTTTGGTCCACGGGCGGGGGTTTATGCTGTCTGGCTCCAGGGACTGTCCCTCGTGCCTCTTGGCGCAGCGAACGTCATTACGACGGACACATTGCTCACAACTTTTGAGGTCGGTTACATGTGGTGTGCCTGGGCGTTGCTCAGGGCGGAGAAAACAGCTCATTCCCGACTATGGTGGCAGCTCGGCTTCTGGGCGTTTTTAGGCGGTGCTTTTATGACGAAAGGTCCCGCCGGCTTCGTGCCTTTGCTACCCCTCGTTGTATTCATCGCGATCTTTCGGCGGCATGTGAACTGGAAAGCCATTTTTGGCTTCTGGGGGATTCTCCTGTTTCTGGTTATCGTGTTACCGTGGCCAATCGCGGTCCTTATGCGGGTTCCCAACGCATGGGCTATCTGGCAACAAGAGACCCTGACAAACGTTGTGGAGGAATCGACCAATGATTTTCCGCGCTGGGGCTTCCCGTTGCTTCTGTTGTTTGGCTCGTTTCCCGCATCGCTTGGGTTTGCCCCGGCCTTTTTTCTCCGAAACACCGAGGCAAGTCACAAGGTGCGCCTGGCCCAGCTGTACCTGCTTCTCTGGACAGGGGTATCATTGGCGATCCTGGCGTTGCAAAAGACACGCTTACCCCTTTACGTCCTACCGCTTTTCCCACCATTGAGCGCCCTGGGAGCACACGGATTCGAGCTCTGGCTGGACTATCGCAAAGAAACCTGGGTGCGAGCGAAGCGCTGGTGCGGAGGACTCGTGGCTATCTACGTGGTGCTATTCCTGGCGGGAAAGTGGTACTACAGCGCGACGATTGACGTACGGGATTCTCGCCGAAGCTTTAAGGGCGTTGCAGAGATCATCCGCAAGAACCTGGCGCAGCCGGATCAAAAGCCTATCGTTTATACCGCTGAAGGGAAACTCGGCTACGGCCTGATGTACTACTTGAAGTCGTCGAGCCTTGTGCGTTTGGGCAAAAAGTCCCCGCGTGGCGAGGCTGTACCACCTCGAACTTTTGCTGAGTTGCTTGGAACGACGCGGACCAAGCAGCAACAAGAATTCCTTCTTATCGAGACAAACAAAGAGGGTCGGATTCAAGAGCTGCTTGAAAAACATGCGGAGCGGATTGGTTCAACTCGTGCTTACACCGTCTGGAAGGTGAAAAACTAATCTTGCTGACGGAACTCACCCAAGAACTCGCTTTGCCTCTTTGCGCCGGGGAATGGAGATCCCGGAGAGGCGGTTTCGATTTTTAGTTCTTGCTCTCGGTACGCTAACTATCAAGACGGTTGCCGACCAGTGCAGAAAAAAGGAAGGGGACATGCGCGCAGTTCGTGAGAAAATCCCAGCAACACTTGTTCTCGAGGACGGAACGACTCTGCGAGGCTGGAGCTTTGGCGCTCGTGGCGAAACAACAGCGGAAATCATTTTCCATACCGGGATGACCGGCTATCAGGAGGTGATCACCGATCCGTCGTATCGCGGCCAAATGGTGATCATGACCTACCCTCTTATTGGCAACTATGGTATTACACAGCTAGACGATGAGTCGCCGCGACCTCAGGTGAGCGCTTTCATCGTTCGCGAACTCTCGACTCTGGCGTCAAACTGGCGTGCCGAACAGACACTGCACGATTATTTGGCCAGCTATGGGATCATGGGAATCGAAGGCATTGATACGCGTGGATTAGTGCTGCATGTGCGCACGGCCGGAGCCATGCGCGCTGCACTTTCCACGGAACGCCATGACCCGAAGGAGCTTCGGGAGCTAGCTCTTCAAGAACCGCCGATGGACGGGCGCGACCTCGTGAAGGACGTGACCACGGATCACATTTACGATTATCAACCAAACCCGGCGAAAGCGGAGCTTCTGAAATTGCTCGGCGGCGCCGAGCCGTTACCTCTCTGGCCGGAAACTACGAATAAGCGTTTTCACGTTGTCGCCTTTGATTTTGGCGTGAAGCGTAATATCCTCGATCTGCTTTACGCGCAGGGGTGCCGCATCACCGTGGTGCCCGCTCGCACAAAAGCTGAGGATGTGCTCGGTATGCGGCCGGACGGTGTGTTCCTGTCGAACGGGCCAGGCGATCCCGCAGCGCTCGATGACATCATCGAACAAATCCGACTCCTCATCGGGAAGGTTCCTATCTTTGGCATCTGCCTTGGACATCAACTGCTCGGCCTGGCTCTTGGCGGTCGCACCTACAAACTGAAGTTCGGTCACCACGGTGCAAACCATCCGGTGAAGGATCTCGCGACAAATCGAGTGGAGATCACTTCGCAGAATCATGGTTTCTGCGTGGACATCGAATCTCTCCCCTCTTCGTGCACGGTCACTCATATCAATTTGAACGACGAAACAGTGGAAGGATTTCAGAACGAAGAACTTCGGCTGTTCTGTGTCCAGCACCATCCCGAAGCGGCTCCTGGTCCTCACGACGCGATGTATATGTTTGGTCGTTTCCGGGAATGGATGAAAGCTCATCGTGCAGGCCAGTGACGGAGCAAGGGCTGCCGTCTCTGCGGCTCCAGCAGAAAACCCTAAATAGTGAGCGGTGGAACCAGGCGGGTGCCGAGGTTCCACCGCATTTTGCTCGGAAATGTTGATGCGGTGCTCTTAGTTGGATTGTGTGCCCATCGGGCCGTTGCCAGGGGCAATGCGATCCCAGTTGCCACTGAGCCACTGACCGCCAAAGCGATAAATGTCGCCAGCGCTCACAGTCCCATTGGTGGGGTCATAGTCAACATAAGCTCCCTGTTCGCTAGGATCAGGGCTTTTCCATGGGAAACACTTGTACCCCATACGCTGGCGTTTGCCGGTGGGTCCTGGGCTGAGCACGACGTAGGCCATCACCTTGCCGTGTGCCTGCATTGCAGCAAAGGCCCCCTGAGAATCTGCTGGGGCTTCCGATTGCGGGCTTCCCGGCGTGCTACCGTAGGACCACGTCCCTGACCCAATGCGATAGCCGACTGCCGCGCCGAAGGAAGCTGTTTGCTGGCGACCACGCGAAAACGGGTCCTCGAGCAAACTACTCATGTAAGCAATCGGAGTCGTAAGCTGGACGGCACCGTTGGCTTTCCAGCTAAATTCGTAACTCGACATCGCTGGCTCACGGTCGAGGTCGGAGTCACTGTCGCGCGGGAGGGTATTCCAGTCCACCGCGTAGGCTTCAATAGCTGTCGCCTGGGCGCGCAGGTCATTTTTGACACGCGCGACTTTCGAGCGCACCTGAGCCTCGAGAAAATTGGGGACTGCTATGGCTGCCAAGATCGCGATGATTGCCACCACAATCAACAGCTCGATGAGCGTAAACGCTCTAAACGCATGCTTCATGACGAACCTCCAAGTAATTTTGTGTCCCGCACCCACGGGATGTCTCGAAATTAGCGAAAAAGCTGGGGCAACGCACGCGACAAGGGAGTGACGTTTTTGTGAGCAGAAGTTGGCGATAATGTGACGGCAGTGTGGCGCCACGCTTTTCTTCGACGCGTTTTTCCTTGCGCAAAACCATGCAGAGGGATTGAACTAAGGTATGCGGAAGGATCTTGCAAAATGACGGCGGTACACAGTATCGTTCTTGCGGGCGGCATTTCGAATCGGATGGGTTTTCCGAAGGCACTTCTTCCATTTGGAGACACGTTTTTCCTTCATCGTGTTTATGAATCGCTCGTGGCTGCGGAAAGTGTGCCCGTACACATCGTCATCAATGCAGGTCTCCAAGTGTCGCTCAAACCCCAGATGAAACAGTTTCCTCAGGGGAATTTCGTGCTGAACAAGGAGCCGGCACGTGGACAGATTTATTCTCTTCAGCTAGGACTGAAGGCGGCGTCTGATGCGGGGGCGGACGCAGCTATTGTGGCTCTGGTGGATCAACCTGCAATCGCTGTGAACACGATCGGACGCTTGCGGCAAGCATTTCTTGAGGCTCCGGAGAAGCTTTTCATTGCCTGTTACAATGGTCAGCCAGGTCACCCTTTCCTCATTCCGAAGAACCTTTTCCAGGCTTTCGTCAGCGCGCCTGAAGGCATGACGGCGCGCGACATCATCGCAGACCTTGGATCGGTCGTTCAGCATATCGAGACCGAGGACCCGCAAGTTGTGGCGGATGTTGACTCGCCCGAAGATCTGGCGCGGCTACGTGAAATGGAAAATGAACTGGATTAGCCGCTAGCTGTACGCATTTTCCGCTTCCTTCGAGTTTTCCGCCAAACGGTACAAACAGGATTCCACTCGAGAATAAGACCCAGTAACAGCTGTGGATAAAATCAGTACTTATGCAGTACTCAATCACTTTCGGAGGTGTTTCGCATGAAGGTTTTCAGAACACTCCCCCATAGCGTTGCTTCGGCCGCTCTGGCCCTTGTTATTAGCGCGTCAGCAGGACTTTCCATTGGCGCTGTTGACGTCGGAGAGAAGGCGCCAGACTTTGCTCTGCCTGACGCCAACGGGACGACACATACGCTGTCGCAGTATCGTGGAAAGATTGTCGTACTGGAGTGGACAAATCCGACCTGTCCCTTCGTAAAACGGCACTACAAGGCTGGTACGATGCAGAAGCTCGCCGAAAAATACTCGGCAAAGAATGTCGCCTGGCTGGCCGTGGACAGTAGTCACTTCGCCACAGCCGAGGCTGCCAAAACCTGGCAGAAGGATGAAAAGTTCTCCTACCCTGTGCTTCTCGATCCTAGCGGCACCGTTGGTCAGGCTTATGGGGCAAAGACGACGCCTCATATTTTCATCGTGGATCAGCAAGGGTCTGTGGCGTATGCAGGGGCTATTGACGATGATCCTCGCGGAGAAAAAGCCGAACCGCGTAATTATGTGGATGAAGCACTCGCAGCCCTGACGTCTGGCAAACAGCCCGAGGTCACGAATACCCAACCGTACGGCTGCTCGGTAAAGTACAAAAAGTAACGCCGCAAGTCTTTCGCTCCCACAGGCATAGGGAACAAGATCGATTCTCGGCCAATTTTACCAGACACTCAAGTTGATCGCCGCCGCGTGCTTCCGTAATTCTTCGACAAGGCGTGAAGGAAGCGGATCCAATGCAGCGGCGATGCTTTTTTTGAGGTGTCCGATTTTACGTGTTCCAACGAGAACGCTTGAGACCACTGGCGAAGCGAGAATGTAGCCGATTGCAAGATGGGCAAGATCTGTCTGCTTGCCTTCGCAGAGAAACTTCTCGAAAGAAGCAATTTTTGATTTCAACGACTCGTCGGCCAGGTTTTTGTATTTCGACGTGAGTTTCCCGCCGGCAAGACCCCGCATGATCAGAACACCTGCATTGCGGCACTGCGCCAGTGGAAACACGTGATCCTCAGCAGCGGTGTTCAGTAGGTTATAGGGGAGCTGGACGGTTTCATAACCACCGATCTCCAGAGCCCGCGCACATTCCCGCACTCCGCCGGTCATCCCAATGTGGCGAGCTTTCCCTGCCTCTTTCGCTTTTTGCAATGCAGCCAGCGTTTCGCCGCGCTCCAGAACTTCGATGCTAGCGGAGTGAATCTGGATGAGATCCACATAGTCGGTCTGAAGGCGTCGCAAAGAGTCGTCGATGAAGTTGAGAGTTGCTTCATACGAGTAATCGTAGTGTGAGCCAGTGCGATCGCAATGCTCACCAACTTTTGTTGCGAGAATGACCTCGTGACGCCTGCCGCGTAAAGCTTTGCCCAGGAACTCCTCTGAGTACCAGTAAGCTGGAGCGGTGTCTATGAGGTTGATGCCGAGGTCGAGCACCTGGTGAATGAAACTCACAGCTTCCGACTCGGATAAATGCTGAGGATGGGGATCCACATCGGCGGCCCAATCGCGTCCAATCTCAAGGGCGCCTAGACCAATGATGCTAACTTCCAAACCGGTCAACCCAAGGGGGCGGCGAGGCACAACATTGCTCACAGGGCGCAAGCTCCTTTGTGATGAGAATTGTACGCACATTGCGTGGAGCGACGGCGTTGCGCAACCACGAAACAACGGATGCGCCACAGCAGCATGCGAGGAGCGTGCCTGCAAACGCCGAGTTCGAGAGGGTTGATTGGAAGAGGCTCGATTTCCCTTGCTTCAGCCGGCCATGGTTTGGTGAAGAATGACATTCAAGCCGAATGGAGCTAAATGACCTTTTGCGGACCTTTCCTCGGCCCAAAAATAAGGACAGACGATCAGTTCACCAAGCATGAGATTCTCACCGGAACATGTGTTTGAGCGGGGCATTGTGGGAGCTGGTGGTGCCGGATTTCCCACGCATGTTAAAATGCGTGCCCAGGCAGAATGCTTTATTCTCAATGCTGCAGAATGCGAACCACTGCTCCACAAGGACAAAGAACTCCTGGCGCACTATGGCGATGTGGTGTTGGAGGGGATGAACCGAGCACGCGCCATGATCGGCGCAAAGCGCTGCGTTATTGGAATCAAGGAGAAATATGTCGAGGTCATCGCCCAGCTCGAAAGAAATCTTCCTCCAGGATTTGAAATTGCGCGCCTGCGCGATACTTATCCTGCAGGCGATGAATTCCTTTTGGTCTATGACGTGACGAAACGGGTCATCCCACCTGGTGGGCTTCCTCTCAATGTGGGCTGTGTCGTCAACAATGTGGAAACGATGTATAACCTCGGCAGTGACGGGCCAGTGACAAAGAAGTTTCTGACTGTGACAGGCGCGGTCAAGCAACCGGTGACACTCTGCGTCCCTCTCGGAACGCCCATTCGTGATCTGATTGCCGCCGCTGGTGGAGCGACGATAGAGCCCTTCGCCGTTCTGTTGAATGGGGTGATGATGGGGCGACTTTGCGAAGATCTGGAAACGCCCGTCACCAAAACCACCGGGGGCGTGTACGTTTTGCCACGAAATCACTTCCTTGTGCGCCGCTATAGCTTGACCACGAAAGAGATCAATCGGATCGGGCGGTCAGCATGTGACCAGTGCTCTTTTTGCACGGAGATGTGCCCGAGATATTTGTTAGGGCACCCCATTGAGCCTCACAAAGCGATGCGGGCCTTAGGTTTCACAATGGACAAAGCACCGCTCATTGTTGGAACGACCTATTGCTGCGAGTGCAACATTTGTACGATGATCGCATGTCCGGAAGATCTCGATCCGCGCAATGTGTGCGTGCAGGATAAGGCCCTCGTGAAGCAGATGGGATTAAAATGGGAGGGTCACAACCGGCCGGTCGAACCGCATCCGATGTATGAAGCGCGACGGACTCCGACGAAGCGTCTCATGGTGAAGCTGGGGCTGACACAGTTCGTGAACGAAGGGCCTTTGGTGGCGAAACCCCTTGAAGTCGAAAAAGTTCGGATCCCCCTCAAACAACACGTGGGTGTGGGAGCTGAAGCAACGGTCACCGTTGGCGAGCGCGTCCGGTGCGGCCAAATGATCGGCAGGATTCCTGAGGGCCAGCTCGGAGCTCAGGTCCATGCCAGCATTGATGGAACTGTGACACACATATCTGACATCATCGAAATCACCAGATGAGGCAGGAACGATGGCAGACGCAGTAGGAATGGTGGAATGCTCCTCAATAGCGATGGGGTTCGAGGTGGAGGATGCGATGTTGAAGGCTGCCGAGGTGCAGCTTCTGGTGGCGCGCACGATTTGTTCCGGGAAATTCCTTGTGGCGGTGGGTGGAAAGGTTGCGGACGTGCAAAGCAGCGTGAGTGCTGGCCTCGTTGCAGCTTCGGAGGGGATCATTGATCACATTGTGATTCCGAACATTCACCCGGCTGTCTTGCCTGCCATTACAGGGTCTGTGGAGCTGAAACCGGAAGAGGCTCGTGCCCTGGGCATTATCGAAACGTTTAGCGCAGCAAGCGCAGTGGAAGCTGCAGACGCTGCAGTGAAAGCGGGGAGCGTCACGCTCTTTCGTGTCCATCTTGCGATGGCATTGGGGGGAAAAGGGTTCGTACTGGTGACCGGTGATGTCGCGGGATGCCGTGCGGCAGTCGAAGCGGGGGCACAGGTGGCGGCGGAGCACGGCCTTCTCGTGAATCGGGTTGTCATTCCCGGTCCCCGCCGAGAGCTGTTCCGTGAGTTCATTTAAGAATATGGGCATGTTCTGCCTGTGAAGTCTGTGATGAAGGTGACAATGTGAGCTTTTCCCCGGAATCAGATTTGCCCCCTGATGAATTGGCTGATGTCCGCACGGAACTGGTGCGAGCATCGTTTGGACTCGCTGCTGTGCCAAGAGCATGGGAAACGTTGCCTGAAGATGAGCGCCATCGTTTCCTCGCTATGCTTGCCGCGCGTATTGAAGAAATCATGGATGAATCATTCGAGAAGTTACTGGCTATCCTTTACCGCCTCGACGTGGATGAACGGAAGGTGAATACTGCTTTCGGTGAGAATTCACGTCCTGCGATTGCTCGTGCGTTAGCGGAACTGGTCGTAGAGCGGCAGCTGCGAACCATTCGCACGCGGCGGCAGCGTTCGTAAGTAGAACGCCACTCAATCGGTCCAATAAACTTTCGAGGAAGATTTTCGATTCTCCTTGAACCCCGCTTTTTTTGCCAAATTTTGGGAGTCACTATGAAAACCATGACTCAGACTGTTCAGGAAAAAATCATTGCTTTGGCGTCGCAGAAAAAGCGACGGGTGGTGTTGCCAGAGGCTGGCGGCGACAATCGGACACTCCACGCTGCAGCCACCGTGCAGAAAGAGGGGTTCGCAATCCCTGTCCTCGTTGGGGAGCGCGACAAGATTGCTGCGCTGGCGAAAGCCGAAGGGGTGGATATCTCGGGGATCGAAATGGTAGATCCCAAGGCCGACCAGGCCAAACTCGAAGAAATTGCTGCTCAGTATGCGGAGAAGCGGAAAAAAGAGAATCTTACCGCAGAGCAGGCTAAGCAAATTGTGTCTGATCCGCTCTACTATGCCGCGATGATGGTGGCACGAGGCGAGGCGGATGGCATGACCGCGGGCGCTATCACGACGACGGGTGACGTGCTGCGTGCGTCGATCAAGTGCATTGGCCTCCAACCGGGGATCAAGACCGTCTCCAGTCACTTCATCATGGTCGTACCGGATTGTCCTCTCGGCGAGAACGGGGTGATCCTTTTCGCCGACTGTGCCGTTTTGCCGGATCCGACGCCGGAGCAACTGTGCGACATCGCGCTTGCGACTGCAGAAATGATGCAGAAGCTGCTCGGATTCGAGCCGCGCGTGGCGATGCTGAGCTTCTCCACAAAAGGCAGCGCCCAACACCCGTTGGTGGACAAAGTGCGCCAGGCGACAGAACTCGTAAAGAAAGCAAAACCTGACCTTCTGTGCGACGGTGAGCTCCAGGCAGACGCGGCTCTCATCGAGAGCATTGGTAAGCGCAAGGCCCCCGATTCACCGATGGCAGGGCGTGCCAACGTACTTATCTTCCCGGACCTTGACGCGGGCAACATTGCTTACAAACTTGTGCAACGTCTGGCTAAGGCCGATGCGATCGGGCCAGTGCTTCAGGGGCTGGCTAAGTCGGTCAACGATCTATCGCGCGGCTGCAGTGTGCGCGACATCGTGGACGTCGTGGCAATTACAGCCGCAAAGGCGAACTTCCTGGGTTAATTCTTTATTTTGCTAAGGTGTCGCATCGTAACGGTTCCGCTGGCAGGCAGCGGAACCGTTTTGTTCTTTCCGAGTTGTCGCTCCATGGACAAAGACAAGTCATGAGGATGGCATTTGTCCGTGATTCCTCTTGCTAGAGTCATGGGCGGATTCCTATATTCGAGGCGGTACAATAACCATCTCTTTAATAAGGGAGCTTGGAAGCTATGGCCTGGTCATCTCGATTGTTCCTCAGAAAGAGTCTGAGCGCATTGACAACCTTCTTGATGCTCAGCAGCGCAGCCTTTGCGCAGCAGAAAACGGTCATCGAATTCTGGCACTATTTCGGTGGCGACCACGTGAATCTCATAAAAGAGTTTATCGCCGAGTTTCAGGCGAAGAATCCCGACATTGAAATCAAGCAGGTGTTCCAGGGGCGCCCCAATGAACTCTCGCAAAAATTGCAAAGCGCCTTTGCAACGACGCCAGCAAACAACCCCGTCCTGGCCACGGTTTACGAAAACTGGACAAGCGACTACGTAGCAAAAGGGCTCATGGATCCGGTTCAGAACTATATCGAAGGACCTGATGGCTTTTCGAAAGAGGAGCAAGAGGACTTCGTGAAAGGGTTCCGCGAGGCCAACACGTGGAACGGAAAATGGACCACGATGCCTTTCAACAAAAGCATTTACCTACTTTACGCAAACATGGACCGACTAAAGAAAGCGGGAATCACGACAGCACCTCGCACACTGAGTGAACTGCGCGATGCTATTATCAAGTGCACGGAATCTGATGGAAAACGGATTAAGACGTACGGCATCGGAGTCCAGCCGCAGAGCGAGGCTTTCACGACGTTATATTTTGCGTCGGGAGGCGATTTGCTGGATGCCGGAGGCAACCCGGCCTTCAATAATGAACTTGGGGTGAGCGTGCTGAAATTCTGGCAAGATCTCCAGTACCCCGACAAGCATCTCTACGTGGATTCAAATTACATGGATGCGCCTTTTGGCAACGAACAGATCGCGATGTTTATCTACTCGAGTGCCAGTTTCCCGTACGTTCAGCGTTCGGTGGGAAATCGTTTTGAATGGATCGTTGCTCCCGTTCCCGGAATGGAAGGCAAAGAACCACGTTACGTGATGCAAGGAACAAATCTGGGAATTTTCGCCAATCGTTCCGAAGCCGAGCGCAAGGCAGCATGGCGTTTTGTGAAGTTCCTTGTGCAGCGTGAAAACTGTGTGAGGTGGGCGATGCGCACTGGCTACATGCCAATCCGATACTCCATGCTGGAAGATCCCAAAATGAAGGAGTTTCTCGCGTCGAACCCTCGGTATGCAGTGGCAGCATCACTTGTCGTGCAGAACAAGGGCAAACAGGAGCCGAGCATCGCCGTCTGGGAAGGCGTGCGCCAGGACCTCGGACGTATGGTGGATGATGTCCTCAACCGCAAAGCTGATCCAGCAAAAGTGTTAGCGGATACGGCAAAACGAGCCTCTGAGCGCATTGCGCGTGCGAGGCAGATGGAAGAGCGAAATAAGAAGTGAGCTGCAAGACGTTTGCATCTCACGCCATGACGAGACGAGTCCCACACTGCTTTAGCCGCGAGAACTAGGGACTGTCAGATAGGCAAAAGCGACTGCGAGGAATTGGTTGGCCCCCGGCGATTCTCTGAGCGTCGGGGGCTAATCTTTTTTCAAGGGGGCATCGACATCGGAGGAGTTCGGAGAAGCGACGATGCGGTAAGCGTCCCATTGCTTCTCGTGACGTTGGTCAAGCTGGGCGCAAACGCGGATTCCGACTTCGGAAAAGTCCGTGCTCACCACCTTGCCGTGCCTGTAGAGTTGGGCCAGCAGATGGTAGCCGCCTGGCGGGAGAAGGAGTTCGAGCGTGACCGTCGGCGGCTGCGTCAGGCGCGCAACTTCATCAAGCAAATCGCGGATCCCAATGCGGTAAAGAGCAGATATGGCTACAGCCGGTACGGGACTTGACTCTAGTAGCGCACTGGCCACGGGGACAAGTCCGCGGTCAATTTTATTGTAGACCCTCAAGAGGGGTTTGGTGCCTAGGCCAAGCTCATCGAGTATCTTCTCCGTTGTCCGGATTTCCTGCTCGATTGTTGGCGATGAAGCGTCCACCACATGGACCAAAAGATCTGCGTAGAGCAGTTCTTCGAGAGTAGCTTTGAAAGCTGCCACGAGCGATGGAGGAAGATCGCGGATAAATCCGACCGTATCGGTGAAAATAGCAGTGCGGCCATCAGGGAGCTGGGCACGACGGGCAGTAGGATCCAGAGTGGCAAAAAGCTGATCAGCTGTCGCGATGTGGGCCTGAGTAAGCGCATTAAGCAACGTGGACTTGCCAGCATTCGTGTACCCCAGAAGTGCCACGACGGGAACTTCCTGGCGCAGTCGCTGCTTGCGCTGTGTTTCGCGGTGGCGTCGGATAGCGGCCAATTCCTTTTTTAGCATGGAGATTCGCTCGCCGATGCGGCGGCGATCCATCTCAAGCTTAGTTTCACCGGGGCCCCGCGTGCCGATTCCTCCTCCGAGTCGCGACATGGCAAAACCTTTTCCGATGAGCCGCGGCAAAACGTATTGAAGCTGGGCAAGTTCCACTTGCAACTTGCCTTCATGCGTGCGGGCTCGGCGAGCAAAGATATCGAGAATAAGCTCGGTGCGCCCAATGATACGCGTGCCTATTTCATCTGTGAGATTGCGCACCTGCACAGGGGAGAAATCCTGGTCAAAAACAATCCCAGTGAGATCGAACATTTCTGCACACGCTTTGAGTTGTTGAACTTTCCCCTGCGTAAGAAAGAATGCAGGATCCACAGTGCGCAATCGCATAATGAGAGAATCTGCGACCTTGCCAGAAGCAGACTCCACGAGACGCTCAAGCTCCGCAAGAGCCAGCTGAGCCTCGACCGCAGAGTGCTTGGGCAACAGCAAAACACAAACAAGATAGGATTCTTCCGTCGGGGTAAGAGCCAGGCCAGAGAGTTCGTCGGAAGCTTCGGACAACACACGGGGCTGAAGGGCGTCTAATCGATCCCGAAAACGTTCCTGGCGCCGACGCGCTCGCGACATCGTTATTTCTTCGGTTTCTTTTTCGCTTCTTCAGCCTGCCACTCGGCTTTCAGTTTACCGATGGCTTTGTTCATCATGATGAAGATCGTATGCCAATCAACGAGAAGCTGGCTATATTGAGCATCGCTCATCTCTTTGATGTACTGCAGGCTCACTGTGTCAGTGAGCACCTTCAGGATTCCGTCGCCATCTTTGAAATATTTGCCAGCAAGCTCAACGAAGCGGTACTGGTTGCTCGCTAACACGTACATCATCTGGAAAAAGGCTTGTTCTTCTTGATCGGTAATGCGGCGATCTCGCAACTCTTCGGAAAAGAATCGGAAGTAGTCGTGCCACAATTTTGTGTACTGTTGGCAAACTGCGAGGCGGTTCTCCAAAGAAGTGAGCTGGCGATGTGGATCGGGTTTTCTCTGGAACGCGGCCACGAGCAACTACCCCTTCTTAAACATGTCGAGAGAATAGGCAATGTAAAGCGCGTACAGGAGAATCCCCGCGATGACAAATAGCTCGACTTTTGTGACGTAGTTGAGCGTCGAGAACACGACTCAATCCTTTCTCCTGTGGGCTCAGAAATTCACAATTTTCTCTGCACGGATGACCTTGCTGCGAGCCTGCGGATCGATCATTTTCAACTGCACTTCGCCGCGGAGTCTCTTGGCCTCCCCGATTTGGTTATATGCTGTATCAATAATCTCGTAGGCGTCGCGGAGACTGACCTGATCGAGAATCACAAGTTTCTGAAAATTCTCCGCTGCGATGAGCGCGTACTTCACAGCGAGAATGACGCGTTCATGCGTTGCTTCCTGGGATTTTGGAGGTTTGAGATGGATGGTTCGCAAGTAAATATCGCGCACCGCATCCTTGAACTCATTGGGGCCCATGCTTCCTGAAAGTCGCACGGCGCCAGCAAGGCCGTTTGGTTGTTGAACAAGTTCCTTCAGGAAAGTTGGATCGTGGGCCAAGATGATGCTGAATTTCTTAAAGCAATCATCAAGCTGCGCCAGCAACTCGCTGACGCTGTCGAAATACACCTGCTCTTGAAGCCGGTTTTCGATCTGATTCGTCAGCTCGATTGCCTTTTGGATGTTCACATAGGACGACTGGTAGTCTCCTTTGCGGAAGTCCACCGCGGAACGATTCATCAACGTTTTTACATCATCCACTTCCTGCGCCATGTAATTCTCAGCGCCTGCTTCGATGAGAGCGTTAAGGCGGGCTGTGTTTTCCTGGAGATTCTGCTCTAGGACTAATGGCGTTGTTTCAATGACGCGTGCTAGCCCGGCCTCGATGTCCTTGAGTCGCATCTCGACGGCATCGAAATTCCGTGTGCAGTACTCATCACGCGCCTGGGCAATTTCGGCGATGAGACGCTTAACTTCCTCAACATTGAAATAGTTAGCGCCTGCACGCAGAGCCTGATTAAGGGCACGATAAATGTTGTCGAGCCTCTCCTGGAAGGTATAGTCTCGCGAATGATCAAGGGCTAATTGGGCAAGTTTGACTGCCTCTTTTGCAATCTCTTGTCCTTGAGCAGCTGTTTCCGGATTGCCGAGAAGTTCTTCGGCCACGGCGGCATTTTGCTCGGCCTCGACAAGCAATGGATGGGCTGCTTTCCAGCCACCATATTGCACGGAGAGGGCGGCAAGATCCTGAGCCTTGCGTACATTGTAAAGGCGTGCGTCGTCGGCTGCGACGAGAGCCTGTTCGCTCACATCGCGAGCTTCGAGATACTGACCGTTGGCAAGCAGTTTTGTAGCTTGCTCATAGAGTGATATGGCCTCCGTGAGCTGAGCGGGGGCAAACATAAAAGCGCCGGCTGCCTCGGCCAGGTTGATTCGGTCAGCAGCAGCCGTGAGGTTTGCCTTTGCAGCAGCCCGGGCAGCATTGGTTTCGGCTTCCAAGAGAATACGTTGGGCTTGCTTTGCCGCTTCAAGCGACTTCAAATATTCTTGAGCAATGATGGCGTCTGAGGATTCCTGGAGCTTCTGACGGGCTTCAGCGATTGCACCAGGCTGATACTTCCTGATATCGCGAAGCCTTTTCTCATCTTGCAGCATTTGCTCCAACGCGATCCGAATCCCTTCTGCAGAGTCGTCAGCAGGGGCTACCGCCTGATTCTTCGAAGAGCCGTTTTCAGCTGAGGCAGCAACAAACGGATCGCTACTAAGAGTCCCCTCTGTTTTGGGTGCGCTGCCAGCCGACACAGGAACTGGTCGGGTCCCTACTGCGGCACCCGTGGGAGCCCCTGTTTTTCCTGCAAGATCTGCACCGGGTGCAGGTGAACTCGACTTCATGATAGTCCCCGCCGGCAGACGTTCATTAGACAGGGGCAAATGCGGCGCTGCGTCGGGTCCTGCCATGATGTTCTGCTGGGGTGCCTGGGCAATCACCAGCGGCTTTTTGACAAAGGATTCCTCGTGCGCGAACTTGTCATTCCCCACCCCACCGCCGGGCGAATCATTCTTGACCGTCACAACGCTGGGGACACGTGGGGCGCTTCCTTCAATACGCCTGAGGAGTTCTTCCGTACGTTTTCGCTCTTCGAGAGCTCGCTGGGCCAGGAGTTGTTTCACATTCTCAAGATAAGCTCTGGCCTTTGCAGTCAGCTCAGCCGCCTCGCGGTTCTTTTCTTGGCTAAGGAGCTGTTGGGTTTCTGCCACCAACTGCTGAACCTGCGTCAGCCCCTGAGCAGCGTACTCACGAGCACCTTTACGTTCGAGGTCGCTGAGTTCATCCTGGACAGCAATGAGAGCATGCTCGGCAACAATTCTGAAGGTGCGACTGACGACCTGATCCGAAATCTGTTTCGTTTCTTGAGCCAGCTCGATGGCCCGTTTGAACCGTCGCTCAGAGCGAGCGTTCTTGGCATCACGCAGTTTTATTGCAGCCGCATCACGCTGGCCCGCAAGGTTTTCAGCCTCGGTCTGTCGCCGAACCTCGAGCCGTTGATCTACAACGGCGGTCTTTCTGCGGTCCTGGAAAAAAGACTCCATTTTGTCGAGAGTGCGCGAGCTTGTTTCCCAGGCTTGCTGTGCGTCGAGAATTTGTTTTTCCGTCAACTGGTCGAACATCGCAACAATGCGATCGTTTTCGATAAGCCCCTGACTTGCCTTTTCCTTCGCTGTGTCGAAATCGTTGTTATTGAAGAGCTCACGCGCTTCTTTCATGAGCTGCTCCATGACCTCGACGCGCCCCGGAAGATAAACATCCACGGCTTCATCGCGTAAGGTTTTGATAGCTTTTTCAACCGACGCAATCTTGTCCTTTGTGGCCTCAATTCGTGTGACCGTGACGAGGTCTTCAATTTGCGGCTTTAGCTGAGGAATCGTGTTCAGCACAGTGTCGAACTGGTTGTTGACGTAATTAACCATCAGGCTTTGGAACGCTGTTTCAGCGGCCTGTAGGCGATCAGGAGCATAAATCAGAGCTTCGTCTGCTCGCGCCTCGGCAATCTTCGATTCAAGGTAACGGAGTTCGGCCTGGGCCTTTGTTTTCTTCGTTTCAATAATTCCATTCTCTGCGTCCGTTATTGCCTGGCCACAAAGAATGATCGCCTGTTTATAGTCGCGGTCCTTTTCGATTTTTTTGCTGATGTTGTCGATGTTTTCTCGAGTCCGAACGATGGCTTGCGGTTGATACTTTTCCGCCTCGGCAAGCTCCAATTCCTTTAGTTTGCCCTTCAGTTCGTCTAGCTTGTTGATTGCCGCATTCTTAAGATGCGCGAGGAGCTGATCCACGGCGACAATGGTATCGCGCGATGCCTTAATGGAATCCTCATATTTCTGTTTCTGGTATTTCTCGCTCGCAGTCTGGAGACTTGTTTCTGCTTTCTTGAAGAGGTCAGGATTCTCTTTATCCCCATCGTTGATTCGGGCAACTTCGACTGATTTGCGAGCCTCCTGCAAGACCTGGTCAGCATAGCGGGTCCGTGCATTATCAATGGCCTGCTTTGACTGTTTCACAGCTTCCTGGGCGGAGGCAAGTGCCTGGGAAAAGTTCTGACCGGCAGCCGCCTGCTCAGCAGCCTTCAAAGCGTTCTCTGCAGCTTCAAGTGCTCCCTTGCTTTCATCGAACTTATCTGCGTTCCACTCGCGTGCTTGTTGAATATTGGCCTTCGCTTTTTTAAGCGAAAGTTCAGCCCGCTGCTTACTGCAAGCACTTGTGCCAAGCACGAGTAGCACCACCAGGCACCACAGTGCCGCTTTCCGCCACGCAACAATTCCTTTAGTCACGTTGCCCTTCCTCATCTGTTTCATGAAGTCATGTGTCATAAATCATCCCTCACCGTGGAAGGTCAAGTGTTGACTCGCCTCCCACACCCAGTTGTTAGAACAAATTTAAGCGTTTTCCAACAATGTAAACAGCCGCACCCAAAAGAGCTATGACAAGAACGTATTTCCCAATGGGAACGTTGGCTTTTTTCTTTTTCTTTGCCTCCCCGCCACCTCCACCTTTTAGCTCGGAGATGTTCGGACCTCCACCGGTCTTTTCCTTCGTCGTCGAAGGCCGATACCCTTCGGCAATGAACTGAAGCGCTCCCACGGCTCGCGCAAGGTGGATGAAGCAGTAGTGCCAGCTATTCACCAGAAGCTGGCGATCCATCTTTGGCAACTCGCGAAGGTGCTGGATGGAAATGGACTGCCGCAAGAGATCAGCCATTCGTTGTTCACCAAAACTAAGTCCAGCCACCATCTTGTTTTTGAGGAGGCGCTGAAGCCGCTGG
This sequence comes from Candidatus Sumerlaeota bacterium, assembly GCA_017161655.1. GTDB lineage: Bacteria > Sumerlaeota > Sumerlaeia > Sumerlaeales > Sumerlaeaceae > DRVG01. Next base: position 118,857 of record JADFCV010000007.1, on the reverse strand, counting down.
ACTTCGCTCTTCAAGTCAAGAAAGATTCGCTCATCTTCCGGGGTTATTGGTTCATCTGATGCGGCTTTAACAAAATAAGCTTTGATGCGCAGCCAAATCTCCAAAAGAGCCTGTGCATCGTTCAAAGCGAGTTCTGTCGGTGTAGGTGCTTTCGGTTTTTCTTTCGCCATCTTTCTCAGCTAGCTCTCTCGTTGATAGCGACGGCCCACTCCTCTCGATAGGAAGCTGTGAGCATCGCTCCGCTGATTACACGCCTGGAACACCCAGTACTTGATCGCCGTTGAAGACATTAGGTGTCGCTTGGGGTTGTACCTGACCAGGCTGGCCTGTTGCTCCGCTCGCCCGCTTGGGCAAAGGAACATAACCGGGCGGGAAAGGATAGCGTGGCAAAACAGGGGGTTCGGGAACATAGATTTCATAGAAATCGCTTTGAGGGTCATCTTTGTCTGTGCGGAAAGCTGCAAGAAACTTGTTGTTCCAATCGCGCAGCAGTTCATCGCGCTGCTTTTCTTTTTCCAAAATGTTTGGAAGCACAGGGTTATCTGTGACTGGGTTTACCCCCGCGATGTGGTAGCCAAAAAAGAGCATGGTGGACGCCTCGTCCGCGACGCGCTTGGCCTCAATTTCGATACGCTTTCGGCGGTCTGAAGCTGGCTCATAGACGAAAAAGGCCTCCTGCGGGATCTCTCCGATGGGCGGTCGGTAAAGGCTTTCCGCGTTTCGAATGGCGGCAATGAGGCGCTTCTTGACTTCGTTGCATTCTGGCCCAATGTACTTGTCCTTAATTGTTTCCACGTTGCCACGAATATCGTCGCCCGCCACACCGTTGTCGTGGATTCCGTCGTCGAAGTACTTGTCCTTGTCTGTAGCCGGAACCGTCAAGTAGTAGGCGTCGTCGAGAAGTGTTCCGCAAACAGCACAGTAGACACGCCTCCCGACGAGAACTTTGATCGTTGGAATGGGCGTTGGGGCTGCAGCTGCTCCGGGAGCGGCACCTTGCGGAACTTCAGGCGCAGTTGGTCTGGACAATCCAGGGATGACGGCACCAGCTCCCTCACCGGCTGCTCCTTCCATCCCAGCAGCCATAGCTGCCGCTCCAGCCCCCTCGGGTGGCGGTGCGGCAGCTCCCATAGGAGGCAAAGCTGGAAATCCTGCTGCAGGGTTGGGCATCGGTGCTGTCGGGGCTACGCCGGGACGCATATTCGCAGCTTGCACAGCAGCTTGCGCCCGCCCGGTGTACGTGGCGGGATTCAAACCACCGCCCGCGGCACCTGCCGCCAGCTGATCCTGCGTGGCCATAGCCGCGCCTAGCTCAACCATAGTTTGACCGATGGCACCACTCGCTAAAGCAACAACCGCGATCGTTAGCGCAAAATGTATTGCTCGTTTCATTCTTGGTCACTCGCTTGCTGCACTCGCGTACAGCCTTATGATCCTTCGCTACATTAGGCACCCTCAGAAGCGAGTCAATGCCTTTTCGCCTCGCTTCACAACAACTTCACCACCGAAGAAGAGCCCAACTCAATGGAAAAACGGATTTGCCTGCGATTCTATCCGAACGGTGGTAGGGGGACCGTGACCGGGATAAATGACCACATGGGGCGGAAGAGAAAAGATCTTACTCCGGATTGCCTCAAGCTGGTCGGTTCTTGCCTTCTCACTAGAAGTCCCGCCAACGCTGCCTGCAAAGAGTGCGTCTCCAGAAAACAGGACTCCGGCCGACGGCACATAAAGCACCAAATGCTCCGGCGTATGGCCTGGAACACTCAAAACAAGAGCCTTTTGGTTCCCGATATGCACAGTCGCTCCGTCCGAGAGTACGGTGGTTTTTCCAGGTGCACATGCTTCACTTCCGCCCAAAACGGTGGCCTGAGGGAAAAGACTCGTGTACGTTTCTACTGCTCCGTTATGATCGTAGTGAGCATGGGTGATGAAGATCCCCTCAATGCGAAGTCCAGCACGGTGAATCCACTCGATGAGTCGTTGCGACATCTCGCCCACGTCAACAAGCCAAGCCACCCCCGTGTCGCCATCACAAGCGACATACGTGTTAGCTAGTTCACAGGTCAGACGAAAATGACGGACGTACAAACTCATCGTTTAGCCCCTGAAATTGATCCCCGCTACGTGCGCTCGGATATGAGGCTTTCCATCTGGGCCCTGTATTGCTTAAGTTTTTCCTCCGCCGCTGCGATGCGCGGCAGAACATCCTCGCGTTTTGCGAGCGGAACACCCTCGCGATCCACAAGCATGAAATAGAATTTGATTTTCGGCTCGGTCCCAGACGGACGAGCTACGATTTGGCTTCCGTCAGCGAGCTCAAAGATTAACACGTTGCTGCGTGGCAGCCCGGGCCCGCGTCCGCGTTTGCCTGTAACCATGTCGAGCCGGCTGTCCGAATCGATATCCGTCACGCCAAGCACCTTTACGCCGGCAAACTCTGCCGGGGGTGCGCTCCGCAGCGACTGCATGAGACGGTTGATCTGTTGCATGCCTGCCATGCCAGGCATGGTTTTCGAGAGCTGGCTTTCAAGGTAGATGCCGTATCGGGCGTAGAGATCATGGAGCAAATCCACCAAGGTCATGCCGTTCTGCTTCGCCCAGAGAGCCAGCTCAGCCGCGAGACAAGCAGCAACAACGGAGTCTTTGTCGCGGGCGTGTGTTCCAGCGAGATATCCATAGCTCTCTTCGAATCCGAAAAGGAAGCGTTTTGATGGCTGTTCAGGGGCCCCTTCCTCTTCGTATTGCCGGATAAGCGCTCCTATGTACTTGAACCCTGTCAGGCAGTTCTCGACCGCCACACCGAAGTCAGCGGCGATGGCTTCGGCCAACTTGGTCGTGACGATCGTTTTGATCACAACGCCGTTGGAGGGCAAGGCTCCCTGCTCTTTCAGGGTGGAGCAAATGTACCACGTGAGAAGCGAGCCAAGCTGATTGCCGGTGAGAAGCTTATACTCTCCGTCGTGCTTAACTGCAATCCCAAGGCGGTCGGCATCGGGGTCGGTTGCAAGGACAAGCTCGCCGTTGCAACGCGCGGCTAACGCCAGTGCCAACTCCATCGCCGCTCGTTCTTCGGGATTAGGAGACTTGGTGGTTGGAAAATCACCGTTAGGTTCAGCTTGTTCTTCCACGATGTGCAGGTCGAAAAAGCCCCATTTGCGCAACGCATCGGGCACAAGTTTGATCCCCGTGCCATGCAAGGGTGTGTAAACAATAGTGAGTTCGCCGCCGCGCTCAAAAGTCAGTTCTTTGCGCAAATGCACTGCTTCAAGGGCTTCAAGATAAAGCCGGTCCACCGTGCCACCGATAAGATGAATCTCGTCCCTTTGGACCGCTTTCTTGTAGTCCGCCAGTTTCACCTGGGCCATCGAAGTGACCTTGCGCACCTCCTCGATGATCGCCCGGTCATGTGGAGGAACAACCTGTGCGCCATCACTCCAGTAAACTTTGTAACCGTTATACTCTTTCGGGTTGTGGCTAGCTGTGATCACAATGCCTGCCGTGGCTTTGAAGTGACGCACTGCAAAAGAGAGTTCCGGTGTGGGTCGAACATCTTCGAACAGGAAAGCTTTCAAGCCATTGCCGGCGATCACCCGTGCTGCTTCACGCGCAAATTCAGCGCTGCGGTGCCGTGAATCATACGCGATGCAGACGCCAGCGTTAGGATTTCCCTGCTGCAATATGTAGTTCACAAGCCCCTGGGTCGCACGCGCCACAATCACGCGGTTCATGCGGTTGGTTCCAGCTCCCATGATGCCACGGAGCCCACCGGTCCCAAAATCGAGCTCCTGATAAAAAGCATCAACAATTCCTGTAACGTCACCCTTCTCAAGCGCATCGAGCAATAACTCGACCGTCTCCCGTGCCGTGTCTGCGTCGGCACCTTGAACAAACTCGCGCACCTTTATGGAAATATCTTTGTCCAGCATGCTCCCTCCTGAGAACTTAGCATCCAACATCTTGAGTCAACACCAGGCGCTGGAAGGTGTGCAAGAATAACTCGCAGCGCCGCCTGGCAAATCTCATTGTTCGAGAAGCTGGGGTAAGGTAACCAGGGTAAAACCTTGCTCGCGAAGACGCGCAGCAATTTCGGGCACCGCCGCCGAGGTTGATGGAACATTGACGTGCATGAGAATAATCGCCCCATCCAAAAAATCGTTCGATTCTTCCACAGATGACCTCGGGTTCGTGACGCGCTCGACAAGGAATTTGGCGGATTTTGACTCACCGTAGGAATCCAGAGAGTCGAGTGTCCAGTAGACGGAGCGAAAGCCAAGAGCGGCCGCAGCACGCAACACGCGGCCATTACGGTCACCGTAGGGGGGACGCCAGTAAGGGCGCGTCGTACGGCCTGTAATCTCCGTGATCAATGCGTCCGCACGCTCAAGCTCTTTGCGAATTGCTGCGTCATCAATCCGGGTGAAATACGGGTGCCCCCACGAATGGTTGTAAATCGGGAAATCTGCTGCCGCGGCTCTTCGCACCCATTCGGAATAGCGGCTAGCAAATGCGCCGGTGACGAAGAACGTCGCTGGGATGCGTTCAGCGATCAACGTCTCCAAGAGTTGAGGTGCGGATTCCAGCTCCCCGCCTGCATCAAACGTAAGCGCAACGTAGCGACGCCCGCGTATTCCTCGCCAGATTTCGCGCTCTAACTGAACTTGCCTGGAGAAGAATCGGACAGATGTTGTCGGTCTCGCTGAACAACTGGTGGGCAGGCGCAATACCTGTCCTTCGCGGAGAGTTTTCCAGGTAAGGTTATTGAGGCGCAGGAGATCGTTGGCGGTTGTGCCGCATGCTTGCGCAACCGCTGCAAGCGAATCTCCAGCACCGAAAACATAGGGACCATCAAACTCTTGTCCGGCACACACAGGGGGAACAATAGAGATGATGCCTACGACCATCATCACAATGTAGCTCAAAAACACTGCGTCCCTGTGTTCAGCTCGTACCCGACGCAAGGTTAATCTGTCTCTCCACTGTGACATCACGTCACCTCGATTTCTCGATCCAGCGTCAGCTCGTTTGTCCGTGCCCGTTCCAATGTTATCAACACGACTGCCAGGACGATCAAAGCGCCCCCAAACAGAACATGAACACCTATCGGCTCATCGCGTATGGCCCACCCAAGCACGACAGCGACGAGAGGATTGACAAAAGCGTAAGAGGTCGCCAGCGCCGGTCGGGTATGCTCAAGAAGGTAAATATAAGCAGAAAAGCCAATGAGAGACCCAAAAACGATGAGATAAATGAGCGCCGCGATGGACTGCCAACTCATCTGTGCGACGCGCACGTGCGCAAACTCTCCCATCATGCTGCTCACAAGGCAGAGTTCGATTCCGCCAATGAGCATTTCGATCCCAATTGTCAGGGACTTCGAACTGGGAAGCTTTGCCCGTCGGGCATACTGTGAACCAATGGCCCAAGCCAGCGTAGCTCCCAACGCTGCCAAAGCAGAGAAGAGATCCACATGAAGGCCGCCAGGGACGTCACGCGGAATGACAAGCCATGCGAGACCCGTCATACCCATGATGAGGGCAAGGACTGTAAGCCATTGGGGGCGACCCTCGAATCCGCTCACCCAGCCAACCAGGACCATAGATAAAGGTGTGGCCCCGACGAGAAGCGCCAGGAGGCCGCTTGGCAGTTTCTGGGCTGCCCACACCACGAGGCCATTCCCACCGAGCAGAAGAAACGTGCCCACAATTGCAGAGTCACGGCATTCTTCCCATGTAGGTTTCGGTGCCCTCTGAAACCACGCATAGACAACTAAGATGACCCCCGCGATCAGCATGCGGACCCCTGCCATGAGCAAAGGGGGAATGGTCTCGATAGCGATTCGGATAGCAAGGTAGGTCGAACCCCAAACCAGGTAGAGCACAACTAAGGCTGCAAGGATGGTTGGCGTTAATGCGGAAACAAGACCTGAAGACCTGGCGTCAGGAGGATGTGTCATAAAGTGCCTTGCATTCGGCGTTTGTGTTTGAGGGACCGCAGACGAAGATCGTCCCTCTTGCTGCACACTCGGGCCCTCTGCTCTACCGCACGAATCCTCGTTCGTTCTAGGGCCATCGGTTTTATGCTCGTCAAAATGCATCACAACCTTTGCCAAATGATTATGTTTACCACGAACGAGAATCGTAGATTGGCAAACTATGGACACTCCAAACGAATTCCATGGGGACAAGCCTCCCTCGCATTCAAACACTCTGATTCAGTCCAGACAAAATCGGCGCAAGCCCTAGCAGGTGATTCCAAAAGGTGGCACTATCGACGGGATTGCATGATAACAGTAAAAAATGACCAGTTTAAAAGGAGCGGTGGATGGGGGTCATTGAAAAACTTGCCGAAAACGTTGGTCTCAATGCTTGCTCCATTCCTTTGAACGCACATTTTTTTGTCGCTTCTGTATTATTGCGCGTAATTCTGGGACGACGATGACGACAGAAGCTAATAAACGAGATTTCAAAGCGACTCTTTGTCTGCCAAAAACTGATTTTCCCATGCGCGCTAACCTGGCGCAGAGGGAACCAGAGATCCTTGCGCGCTGGAAAACAAACAAACTTTATGAACAGCTTCAAGCGCGACCGGCAAAAGGGGATTTTATTTTGCACGACGGGCCGCCCTATGCGAACGGCCACATCCACATTGGGCATGCTTTGAACAAGATCCTAAAAGATATTGTCGTCCGCTATCACTCGATGCTTGGCAAGCGTGCACCCTATGTCCCTGGGTGGGATTGCCACGGGTTGCCGATTGAACAGAAAGTTTCCAGCGAGCTCGGGCCACGCAAGGCGGAGAAAACGCCTCTCGAGATCCGCAAATTGTGTGAAAACTATGCTCTGAAATGGGCGAAAACCCAAAGTGAAGAGTTCCAGCGTCTTGGCGTCCTTGGGGATTGGGACAACCCCTATCTTACTCTGCAGCCCGACGTAGAAGTGGGGATCGTAGGGGCTTTACGCGACCTTGTTGCCAACGGGTATGTCTACAAGGGCATGAAGCCGGTTTTTTGGTGCGCAGAATGCCAAACGGCTCTGGCTGACGCTGAGGTCGAGTACGAGAATCACACGTCACCATCAATCTACGTGAAAATCCCCATTATCGAGCCAGAAAAAAGACCGGTCCTGGCAGACCTCATACGGCCCAGCATCGTTATCTGGACAACAACGCCCTGGACGTTGCCAGCCAACCTGGCTATCTCGCTGCATCCCGATTTCGTCTATGTCGCAATGCGCGTGAAAGGACCTGACGCGAAACCCGAGGACTATATCGTCGCAAAAGTGCTCGTCGAGAACTTCGCGCGGGACGCTGAGATCGGGGAATACGAAATTGTGAAGGAACTGCGAGCCAGCGACCTTGAGCTGCTCGAGTGCGAACATCCTGTGCAGCTTGACAGGACTTCCAAAGTCATCCTGGGGACCCACGTGACCGCCGAGCAAGGAACAGGTGCAGTACATACGGCCCCTGGCCACGGCATGGAGGATTTTATCGTCTGTCAGGCGTACGGGATACCGACGTTCGTGCCAGTGGACGCGAAAGGGTGTTTCACAAGCGAATTTCAGCTTATGGAGGGCATGAACGTCTGGGAAGCGAATGGGCCTATCATTCGATACCTCGACGAACGCGACCTCCTTGTAAAAGCCGCAAAAATCGAGCATAGCTATCCACACTGCTGGCGGTGTCACCAGCCTATTATTTATCGCGCCACAGAGCAGTGGTTTCTGCGCGTGGACCATAAAGAGCTGCGAGCAAAGGCCCTCAAATTCATCGATGAAAGTATCGAATGGATTCCAAGATGGGGTCACGACCGAATTTACAACATGATGGCGACGCGGCCCGACTGGTGCCTTTCGCGTCAGCGCGTGTGGGGTGTCCCCATTCCAGCAGTGGTTTGTAAAAAGTGCCGACGCTCAACGCTCGATGTGGGTGTAATTGAGCGCTTCATGGAAGAAGTGGCCAAACGTGGAACCAATGTGTGGTTCGAAGAACCAGTGGAGACGTTCCTACCCGACGGATTTCGTTGTCCGGAGTGTGGAGCAACGGAGTTTGAAAAAGAAGACAACATCCTCGACGTATGGTTTGATTCGGGGTCCACGCATTTGGCGGTTCTGGAGCGTCGTCGCGAATTGCGTTGGCCTGCAGATCTTTACCTCGAAGGCAGCGACCAGCATCGAGGATGGTTTCAGAGCAGTTTGATCGTTGCTTTAGGAACTCGCGAAGCTCCTCCTTACCGTGCCGTACTCACCCACGGCTTCGTGCTCGATGGCAAAGGCGAGGCCATGAGCAAATCCAAGGGCAATGTGATCGCGCCCGAGGAGATTATCGCGAAGTATGGCGCAGACGTGCTGCGGCTCTGGGTGGCATCGCAGGATTATCGTGGAGACTGTCGTGTTTCGCAGGAAATCCTCGATCGCGTTGGCGAAGCGTATCGCCGCATCCGCAACACATTTCGATATTTGCTTGGGAATCTCTCAGATTTCGATCCCAGCCAGCACGTTGTTCCTTACGAGAACTTGCTGGAAATTGACCGGTGGATTCTTCACGAGCTCTTCAAATTGAGCAAGCAGGTGCGCCAAGCTTACGCAGATTATGGATTTCACAAGATTTATCACTGGCTGCATGAGTTTTGTGTCGTTCAACTGAGTGCGATTTACCTGGATATCCTGAAAGACCGACTGTACTGCTCAGGCACGAATTCCCCACAACGACGGGCGGCCCAAACTGCACAATATTACCTTTTCCAGCATCTCGTCCGGCTGGCAGCCCCCATTCTCGTGTTTACAACAGACGAGGCGTTCGCGCACTTGGGCGGAACGAGCGGAAGCGTGCATCTGGAAACCTTCCTTGAACCGGACAGCCAGTGGGACCAGCCCGCTCTCGGAGAAGAGTGGGATCAACTGTTGGTGGTGCGGGGCGAAGTGCTGCGTGCGCTTGAGGATGCACGCCAGGTGAAGCGGGCAATCGGACAATCGCTTGAAGCACGTGTGGCTCTTATCCCCAAGACAGCAGAGTGGAAAGCACTCCTTAAGCGCCACGAAGAAGCCCTGGCTGATATTTTCATCACGTCCCAAGCTGAAATTGTTGACGAACTTATTCCGGCGGAGACTATAGTCACATCTTTCGAGGGAAGTGCCACGCAAGTGTTTGTGGCGCGGGCCCTCGGAAACAAATGCGAGAGATGTTGGCGGATTCTCCCGAGCGTGGGAAGGGACGCTGAATATCCAACATTATGCGATCGATGCGCAAGTGTCGTGCGGAGGTACTACAATGGCTAAAGCAAAAGAAGAGACCAAGAAAAAGAAAACCACAGTGAAAGCCGCTGGAGCAAAAAAATCGAGCCCGGCAAAATCGAAATCTGCCTCCGCAAAGAAACAGTCTGCGAGTAAAAGCACCCAAAGCAGCCGCAAAAAAGCCAGCACCGGCACTAAGAAACGTGTGGCTAAAACGAAAACAGCAACAACGAAAAAAACAACCAAGAAGACCACCACAGAGAAGACATCCGTGAAGAAGACCGCGACGAAAAAGGCCACAAAGGCTGCCGCAAAAAAAGCCACTACCAAGAAGACCGCGACGAAGCCAGCCGCTGCAGCAAAAGGAAGGAAGGCGACAAGTAAAGCCACTAAAACAACCAAGAAAACAGCTGCAGCCACAACGAAGAAAGCAAAGACGAAGGCCAAAACCAGCGTCGCTTCAAAGAAGACAACAACCGCAACTGCTAGGGTCAAGGTGGCGGCAAAACCCAAAAAGAAAACAGCGGCGAAATCGGCAATTAAAAAGGCTGCCAAGGTTACCAAACGTCCAAAGGCTCAGACGTCTGCACCGTCCGCCCCTGTCAAACGGCCTGCTGCTGTCCGTACAGCAAAACAATCGAAAGTGGAAGCCGTGAAAGCCGCTAGCGTATCCACAGTTGCGCCGCCTCCGTCCGCGCCAGCCAAGGTGACGCTTTCTCCCGAGCAATTGGAAGAGATTCGCCAGATGCTGCTGAAGGAACGAGAGGAGTTACTGGCCGAAGTACGCTGGATGGATGAATCAGCATTCGGGGACAACAAGAGCGAGAGCGCAGATATGCGACAGTCTCAACATGCAGACGAAGTGGATTTTGCTTCTGACGCAACCGAACTTGAGACGACTCTGAATCTGCGCAGTATCGAAGACCAGCAATTACAGGAAATCGAAATGGCCCTCCAGGCCATTGCCCGTGGCAACTACGGGATTTGTCAAGAGTGCGGTCAACCGATCGACATAGAGCGTCTACGAGTCAAACCGATGGCGCGTTTCTGCGTGCCTTGTCTGCGGCAGAAGGAAGGGAAGCGCTAAGAAGCTGGATGTGGTTTTATTTACCAGCCGGACTCGTTGTCGCTGCCGATCAACTGAGCAAATTGTTAGCGCTCTGGTGGTTGGCTAGCCAACCGGGGCACCGGGTCGCCGTTATACCAGGTTTTTTCGATCTCTATCTGCAGTTCAACACGGGTGGAGCTTTTTCTCTCTTTCATGAGCGGCCAAACATCATTCTGGTTTTCGCTCTGGTGACAGTTAGCTGGATGATTTGGTATGTCCATCGGTTGCCCGCAGAGAGAATTTCAGAACGTCTGTCCTTTGGTCTCATTGTGGGAGGCGCTCTGGGCAACCTCCTTGATCGTTTGCGCTTAGGGTATGTCGTTGATTTTTTTCACGTGTATTGGGGTCAGTGGTATTGGCCGACGTTCAACGTCGCGGATTCTGCAATCTGCGTGGGCGTTGGTCTTTTTCTTTATCTGACGCTCATTGCGCCGAACCGCGTCAGCCACCCCAGCCCGGAGAGCCCCGCCGTTCAAAGCGAGGCCCAAGAACAGCAGAGTTCTCCTCCCTCGAAAGCGGAAGCACCCAATCACGAGTGACTATCAAGCTGGTGAGCCAGCAAGCTGCGACGCTTAGCTTTTGAAGATATCATATTTACTATTTAACTTCACAACAAGGCCTTCTACGATAGCTAACAGGCGTGCTCCCATTTCGCGCAATTCTACTCGCACCACGACACCGAGGGGATAGTGGCGCCGGTCAGCCGGCACTCCGAGAGCATCAATCCCGCAGCACCTGGCAAGCCAGAGCGCACGCGGAAGATGAAAGCGCTGGGTGACGATGAGAGCAGAGTGAATGCCACATTCCCTCGCGTGAAGCATGGTGAGGAACGTGCGACACCCATGGGGATCACAAATCATGTCATCGGCCGACACTCCGTGATCGCGAAGCCACGTAGCCATGACCGTGACTTCATGATGGCTTTCTTGGGAATCATCACCGCTGAGGAAAAGCTTCTTCACCAGTCCGAGTTGATATAGCTCAAGCGCTGTTGCGAGCCGGTCCTCGAGCATAAGCGAAACGCGGCCGGACGGCCACACTCGAGCGCCTAAGACGATTGCCAGGGGTGGCGCGCTCGAAGGAAAGGCTCCCCCTACCCCAACAAGGCGATGCCGCGCGATGTGCTCCATAGCCACAGTTGCAATCATCGCCACGACGGTGCTCACGATGATTGTCGCGACCGCGAGCGAAGCAATCAGCAACAAACCAGCCTCAGGCACTGAAGTAGCGTAGAATTTCTTCTGGCGAATACTTGCGGGCGAGCATGTCGGCGCGGGCGATCGCTTCGACCATTTCGCGAACGGCGCGCTCAAAGCCAACAAGCACGGCGTGCGCAACGATTGAGTGGCCAATGTGCAATTCACGAATACCGTCGATGGCAGCCACAGGCAGGACGTTGCGAAGATTTAACCCGTGTCCTGCGTTGACGCGCATCCCGAGCTTCTGGGCATAGGATGCTCCGTCGATGAGTTTTTTTAGCTCAACCAGGCGCGCTTCCTCGCCACAGGCATTAGCATAAGCTCCCGTGTGAAGCTCGAGGAAGTCAGCGCCACATTTTTTCACTGCTTCAATCTGACGCGTCTCAGGATCAATAAAATGGCTCACCAGCATGCCGGCCTCTTGCATTCGCTTCGTGGCGTCACGGATGCGATCAAGATTCCCAGCCACGTCGAGGCCACCTTCAGTCGTGATTTCCTGACGCCTCTCTGGCACGAACATGACCATGTAAGGGCGGACCTTCTCAGCTATTTCCAGCATCTCATCCACCGCTGCCATCTCAAGGTTGAGGCGTGTCTTCACCACTTCACGCAGTCGCCAAACATCGGAATCCTGGATGTGGCGGCGATCTTCGCGGAGATGACATGTGATGCCGTCGGCACCTGCCAACTCAGCGATCACAGCAGCAGCTACAGGATCTGGCTCCGTGATGCGCCGTGCCTGCCGTACTGTTGCAACGTGATCAATGTTCACACAGAGCTTTGCCATGACACCCTCCTGAACAGGAACCAAGTTCCATCAGAGAATTACTGTTTATCAGATTGCTGCTTTGGGATGTAACGGACTTTGATCGTTTTGGGCTCCACCGAGCGAATCGTAAGCTTTGACCTAATCTCCTCTGGCGCGTTAGCGCTGAAACGAGCTTCTAACCCCACCTCTCGAGTGGTGCCGGGCACTTCTTCTGACGGGCGAACAAAAGAGACTTCGATCATTTCAGGCGTGACTTTGGGCAGCAAGCTCTGCGGGCCAAACACCGTGACCACAGCTTCTTTGACGTCATACTCAACGCTCACACTCTCAGGCGCAACGGCACTGAGATTGATTTTTACCCCACGGACCTCGCGCACAGTCTGTATTTCCTGAATCTCAAGACCGACTTCAGCCGTGGTTGTCTTGGGGTGGATCACCTCGAGGCCAGGTGGCAACCTCAAAGGAACCGTAAGGAGACCACCTCGCGTGCGTCCCGAAACATCGATGCGGTTCGTGAGAATTTTGATCTTGCTTGTCTCTGGATCTCGGGGGGCAGCAAAAAGGATTTCTGGTCGCCCCGTCACCCAAACTTCCGGCGGCTCGACACGAATAGGCGGAACGAGTTGGTAGCCAGCAGGAAGTTTGTCCAGGCCAATGATGTCCGGGATGATCACAGCAGGTTCGGCTTTCCAACGTGCCTCGACGCGCACAGTGTTTGTCGGGCCACCGACCTTGACCAAAGTCACACGACGGGCTCCACGAATCTTGGCTACGAGATTTTTCTCATTCATTGGCTCCGTCTTTGAAAGCCAATCGAGTCCCAGCTGGTTGCACAAGTCTGAGATGTCCACTGTAAAACGGAAGTTTTCACTCGTGATGTAATTGCTTAGCTCTTTGGGATAGCGGAGGATCACTGGCATTTGGCTTGGCGAAACACGCAGCTCTATTCGTGGGTCTTCAGGAGTGACAACAACCGGAATGGTGAGTCCTGCTTCTTCACTCTCGCTAATCTTGGCAAAGAGCCACACGGCGATCGCGATGCCTATTGCCACCGCAAGCAGGTTAAAGTTCTCGCGCCAGCGCTGCGACTTACGCAGTGGCGTTCGCTTCTTCTGTGGTTTCGTCGGTTCGGGCATCTGTAAGGTCCAGTATTTGCTTGCGCAGCGTGTCGAGCGTGTGGTTGCGCTCCAACTTTCCGCGATAAGCGAGGGAAATGATCCCCGTCTCTTCTGATACGACGATCACGACAGCATCGGTTTCTTGAGTCAAGCCGATCGCCGCCAGGTGACGCGTGCCGTATTCCTTGCTGAGTGTGGGATCGTTCGCCAGAGGGAGAATACACGCCGCTGCCAAGATGCGGTCATTGCGCAAAATCACTGCGCCGTCGTGAAGAGGGCTGTACGTCATAAAGATTGTTCGCAGCAGCTCACTTGAAATCAGTCCATCAATACGGGTGCCAGTGTCGGCATAATTCTCAAGCGGGGTGCGCCGTTCGATGCAAATGAGGGCACCTATCTTCTGGCGTGAGAATGCGCGCACGGCTTTGAGCACTTCGTCGAGATGCTCTCCAGTGTGTGGCGCAAAGATCCGGCGGAACAGCCGAAGCTGACCAACGTCGGTAAGAGCCTTCCGGAATTCGTTCTGAAACACGATGAGAAAGATGAGCACGATGACGATCCAGAACTTCTCGAAGAGCATGACGGTGGCGGTGAGGTTCAGGATGCGGGCAAAACCGTACAGGAAGATTAGCCCAACGATCACGCCCACAAGCCCCTGAAGCGCTGCCGAGGAACGCGTCTCGCGGACAATTGCCAGGAGCAGAAAAACGATGGTCGCGACAATAGCAATGTCGAGCAAGTCACTTAGATGGACGGATATGAGCAAATCCCAGATTTGGGTCATCCGCAAAACCTCAAACTCGAAGTGTTTCCTGCTGAACGGATTTTCGATGTGAGCAAATCTGCTACGCAAGAAGAGAATCGGTGCTTAACAGATAGAAGGAAATGCGCTTGCAAGGCGATGCTGCCAATCGTCACGTGATGTTTGGGTAATTTGGCACAATCAAAGGAGCGGCCATTGAGCATGAAGCTGCGTGAACAGATTAGAGAAGCGGTTGAGTTTATTCGTTCGAAGACATCGCTCGAGCCGGAGATTGGGATCATCCTGGGAACAGGCATGGGGGCCATGGCCAACGAGGTGCAGAGCGACGTCGTGATTGATTACCGCGACATCCCGCACTTTCCCGTCTCCACCGTCGAATCACACGCTGGCAAGCTGCATCTCGGCACGTTCGTGGGGAAGCGTGTTTTCATGATGCAAGGGCGTTTCCACTATTATGAAGGCTATACCATGCAGCAGGTCACCTTCCCCGTACGAGTGATGCGCGCGCTGGGTGCGCGAACACTCATTGTTATGAATGCTGTGGGTTCGATGAATCCGCTGATTCCGCCGGGTTCGCTTGTGCTCGTCCAGGATCACATTAACCTCATGGGCGACAATCCTCTTATTGGACCCAATGACGACGAACTTGGGCCACGTTTTCCTGACATGAGCGAACCTTACAACCGCGAGCTCATCGCGCTGGCTGAACGAGTGGCCCTCGAAAAACAGATTCCAAACGTACACCGCGGCATCATGGTGGCGGTAACCGGTCCAAACCTTGAAACGGCTGCCGAGTATCGGATGTTCCAACGCATCGGCGCCGACATTGTGACGATGAGCACTGTGCCCGAGGTGATTGTCGCCGTTCACGGCGGCATGAAGGTCCTGGCCATTTCCACAGTGACCGATGCATGTCTGCCCGATGCTCTTGAACCGGCTTCTCTTGAGAAGATTTTGAAAGTAGCTGCCGAAACCGAGCCGCGACTGACAAAACTCGTCAAGGGAGTCTTAGAGAAACTGGCCGAGCAGTAAGGCATTTCAAATGAATGTCAGAAGCACACTCACAACATGAGGAGAATCGCATGGCAGTCCAAATTGATGTGATTTACGATGGGAACTTGATTTGCCGCGCCACCCATGGTCCGTCGCGCCAGACGCTCACGACAGATGCACCTGTGGATAACGGTGGACGAGGATCTGCCTTTTCACCGACAGACCTTGTGGCGACAGCCTTCGCAACTTGCATGCTAACGATCATGGGGCTTGTTGCACAGAAACGCGGAGCGGATATCTCTGGCACACAGTGCACCGTTGTCAAAGAAATGGTCGCTGATCCTGTTCGCAGAATCGGGAAACTTACGGCTCGCATTGTTTTTCCAGCCGGTAGGAATTATGATCCCGACACGCGAAAAGCGCTCGAGCAGGGCGCCCTCACATGCCCCGTGAAGCAAAGCCTGCATCCGGACATCACTGTCGATGTGCAGTTTGTTTATCCTGAGTGAGAGCTGATCGGTCAGGAAACATGTGCTTGGTTTCAGGGAGCAGCGGTCCTCTGCTGCGACCACAGGGAGTTTGTGGCGGCTGAGGGCTATTCGTAAAGCGCTCTCCAAAGGTATTCAGGCTTATACGCAACGACGGGCGTCAATGAGTTAGTTTGGCCTGGAGTGTTTCAAGTTCTGCTGCTGCAACCTCAGCGTCTGATGGTCGCTCGTCGGGGTTCTTGGCAAGGCATCTCTGCACAAACTCTTCAACCGCTGCTGGCACGTCGCTGACGAGATCCGCCAGCGGGGGGGGTGGCACATGAAGATGCTGGGATAACACATTTTCGCCAACAAACGGTGGACGCCCAGCTAGCATTTCAAAAAGGACAACACCAAGGGAGTAAAGGTCGGTGCGGCCGTCTACCTTCTGACCCATGATTTGCTCAGGAGCCATGTAGGACACCGTCCCCACAACGCATCCTTCACGCGTGATGTTTGCGTCCTCTGCGAGCCGAGCCAGCCCAAAATCCACCATCTTCACATCGTCGGTGGCGCTTGCGATCATCACATTCTCTGGCTTTACATCGCGATGAATGATGTGGGCCCGATGCGCTGCAGCCAGTGCAGAGGCCATCTGGTGCGCATAGCGAAGCGCGAGAGCCAGTGGCAGCTTTTTCTCGCGGGACAGTACAGCTCGCAGCGAAGGGCCATCGACGTATTCCATCGTGAGGAAACATTCATTTGGATTTGTCACCACATCGTAAACTGCGACGATATGGGGATGCATGATCTGAGCGATGGCGCAAGCTTCCTGAAGAAGGCGCCGCTGAAACTCAGGATTGCCGGCCAAATGGGCTGGGAGAACCTTCCATGCCACGTAGCGGCCGAGTCGTGTGTCGAGCGCAAGATAGACAACTCCCATGCCTCCTTGTCCCAACTTGCGGATGATCTTATATCGCAATGATTCCTTTTCAGCTTTTCCCGTAGCCGTGACGGCAAACGGATCTGGCATGTTGGGAGTAGCCACAGCCGCTAGCTGAGTCTCCTGACGGGCGGCAGTGAGGCGTTCCCGGGTCTTTTCAAGTTTTTGCAAGACGTCGCGATAATAGTAATCCACTGCAAGGATTTTGCTAAAGAGATCCTTTGCTTCCTCCAGCCGCCCTGCCCGTTCGTACGCAATGCCGAGGTCATAAATGAGGTCCAAATTATCGCGCTGGGGTTTCCACTGTGGACCGAGAGCTTCCATAAGCCGATCAGCAGCCACTTCGTAGAGCCCCTTCTCGATAAAGCACTCGGCCATGAGGCGCAGAACATTTCTGCGATACTCAGGAACTTCCTGAATGGATTGAAGAACCTTGATCGCCTCGTTATATCGAGCTGTTTCCGCATAAATCTGGGCGAGGGCATAGGCAGTTTGAGGGTCATCAGGATGCTCTTCAAGGTGCTTTTCCCAGTTTTCCACTGCCCGCTCATTCTGCTCGAGATCGCGGAAGAGCTGCCCTGCTTGTTTGTGTTCGCCAGCTTGTTCGTAAAACTCAGCAGCGAGAAGGTCCTCACCGAGTTGCTCGTAAAGCTGGGCTGCTTTTAGCGGTTGCCCGGCGTTGGCGTAGCACTTAGCGGCGCGCGGAATCTCACCCATTTCTTCATAAAGCAGCGCGGCTCGCTCATACTTCCCAACGAGCTCGTAATGTCGAGCAGCTGTGCGAGTATCACCCACACGCTGGATATTGCTGGCCGCCCGCTCGTAGTCGCCGAGTTGCCTGAAGAACTCGTAGGCTTTCTCGTAGTTTCCTACTTCCTCAAAGAGCTCGGCAGCTCGGCTGAATTCTCCAGCTTTGGCATACCATTCAGCCGCCTGAGATTTACAATCCTTGACCTGATATTTTGTTATCTTGTTCTCATCTGTGGCGACATATATGGCAAAATCCAGCGGATCGATATAAAGAGTTGTTATGGGCTTTTTTGACTCCAAAACCACAAACCGGCCACTCCCGACCTTGACCGTTTCCACAAGTCGCTGACCGCCGACGAGAAAACTCCGCTGGGTCCCTGGCATGACTCCGAAGTGCCGAATTGTTTCGGTCGCTTGGACCTCGGCGACAATTTCGAGCGTTTTAGGATCGCAAAACACAATGCGTCGATCCCCCACTGCTGCACCGAGGATCTCTCCGTCCGGAGAAAACACCAGATGGTGGACGCGATCGTCAAAATACCGAGAGGCGATGCTCCGGCCATCAAAAGAAAGGAGATAAACCGTTCCGCCGAGAGAACTGGCGGCGACTATCTCACTGTTGGGCGCAAACACTGCTTCCCAGGCACTGAAATCGACCTCGAATTCCCAGCGAGGGCATCCGGGTTTATCGCACCACACAACTTTGTTTTCGCAGCAGTAGAGGTGTGCCTCATTTTTCTCTGGGACAAAAATCATCCCGCGAAAAGGTTCCGCTCCACCGTAACAGTGAACTATTTTCTTTTCATTGTCGAGGACAAGAAGCTGGTATTGACCGGCGTTGGCGCCTCGGCCATCGAGCGCTGCGAGGAGTAAGCCCCCGTCTCCCGCTAACGCAACTTCCCGAATGACGAATTCTCCTTCCGGGCGCCAATGCCACAATTGTTGAAACTGCCGCGATGTGTAGAGCAGACGACTTGATCCCAAGGCCAACACCGCTGCCTCTGCTTTCGCCGCAATAGCCATGGCTACCACGGGAGAGTCGAACTGCCACTCTTGCTGGGCCTCGAGTTCGACGAGGTCTTCGTAGGTTTGTGCCACCTTCAGCTCGCACCCTGTGGCTCGCGCATAGGCTCTCACGGCCAAATCCAGTCGCTCAGCTTTTTCGTATGCGGCCCCGGCCTTTTCGAAGTGTTCTGCTTTCTCGTAGAGCTGAGCGGCACGGAGATATTCCCCACATTCTTCAAGCAGTTGAGCTGACTCGGTATGGAGGCCTGCCTGCTCGAACAGCGACGCTGCCAAAGAGAGTTGATTCGAACGCCGACATTCTTCGGCAGCGGCCTGCAAATCCCCGCGTTTAAGGTAGATCGCCAGGAGCGCCCTGAGGTCATTGAGTTTTCTTAATAGAGCAATGGCTTTCTCATCTTCGCCTAACTCGAGGTAGAGTGTCGCCGCACGGCGCAAATCTCCGAAGCGCTCCGCGATTTCGGCAGCTTCAGTGGTTCGGCCCTGCTCGATGAGCAACGACACAGCATCCGGCACAGCACCGTGATCGAGTAACACACGAAGCGCTTGCTCAACATCGCCTGCCCGACGACAAAAACTTGCAGCTCCAACCACATCGCCGCCTTGCAACGCTGCACGTGCTGCATCCTGAAGCGCCCCGAGTTCAGCATAGATCCGCATAGCGTCGAGATAACGGCCTTGCTCTTCGAGCATGCGCCCCATGGCAGGAAGATTTCGTGCTTTCTCAAAATGCTCTGCAGCTCGCGCATATTCTCGCCGCCTTTCGTAATAGCGACCGAGAATTTCGTGCAGCCATTTCATGAACTCCGAGCGCTCCGCTTACTCATCTTTGGGTTCCGATTGTTCAGATTCCAGCCAGGCGCGCAACCCAGCCTCAGTGAGAGACAGTTTTGCAAAGGCCTGCTGTTCGCTGTAAGAAAGAATTCCCGCCACCTCTTCGAGGGTGGTCTCGCCAGCAACAGCCTTAAGAAATCCCGCTTCGCGCAGCGAGAGATATTGTCCACTTTTTAAGGCAATACTTCGCAGTTCGGTTGCGTTCACATTTTGCAGGATGGCATCGCGGACGGTGGGGTCAAGCGCGAGGACCTCGAAGACCCCAACACGTCCCATAAAACCAACCCCATTGCACGCCGGGCACCCCTTGCCATGGAAGAATTCCCAGTTGTCGACGTCGGAATCACAAATGCGAAACATATTAAAGAGAGTTCTTTGTGGCTGATAGGGCTCGCGGCACTGGGGGCAAATCTTACGGACAAGTCGCTGAGAAATTGAAGCGAGTCCCGTGCTCGACAGGAGATAAGTCCGCAGACCCACATCCATCAAGCGCATGATGGCACCGAAAGCATCGTCTGCGTGAATTGTGGTGAAAACTTTATGGCCGCTCAGGACGGCGTGCACAGCTGCCTCGCCCGTTTCTTCGTCGCTGATTTCGCCCAGGACAATCACATCTGGATCCTGGTGCATCATGGCGCGAATGTGTTCTCGCACGTTTCGGCTTTGTGTGCCCCTGAGTTGGCACTGGGCAATGCCTTCGATACTGAACTCGACAGGCTCTTCAACGGTCACGATCTTCACGTCGCCACGATTAAGATAATTCAGGCAGGCGTAGAGCGACGTCGTCTTTCCTGAGCCTGTGGGACCCGAGAACATAACAAAGCCAGCTGGCGCGTCGAGAAACTTTTTGAACATTTGCAGCACCTTGGGATTCAGGCCAAGGTCACTAAGGTCTTTGAGACCAATCTCGCGGGTGAGAGTGCGAATGGTAATGGAACAGCCGAGCACGGTCGGAAACATCGAGACGCGGAGATCAAAATTCGTGTTATCGAGTGTGACGTAAAAATGCCCGTCGAACATGTTGCTGCTATCACTGATGTCCATACCGGCCAGCACTTTGATTCGCCGCACAATGCGATCCCCAAGGTGCGCGGGAAGGTCGGTCTGGAAGATGAGCTTTCCATCAATGCGGTAGCGAACGCGGATTTTATTGTAAAGTGACTCGATGTGGATATCGCTGGCCCGCTGCCGGATGGCACTTGAGATAATGTAATCAACGATGTTGATGACCTGGCTCTCGCCGCTCGGCATTGCTTCTACGGTTGTTTCAGGAAGCGCATAGCGGCGGAACCCTGTACGTGTGGTTTCTTCGACAGCTGTCTCAAGCGGGGTAAACAGATACTGTTCTTGAAGGATCTCGCGCAGAACTCGGCGGATCATAGATTTGGGGGCAATGGCCAGGTCGTATTTCCCGCCGGTGATCTGTTCGATTTTTTGTATGGCGGAACGATCCTCGGGGTTGTGAATAAGGACCGTTACAACATCCCCATCTCGAAATAGCGGCAGAATTGTGTGCTCGCGCAGCATAGCGTCAGGGAACATCTGAAAAACAGCGCGATCTACGAGCCGCCTGTTGGGTATGATATAGGGGAAATCGAGTTGCCGGCTCAGCGCCTGCGCGAGTTGCTCTTCCGTGATCCAGCCTTTTGAAATGAGAATCTCGCCGAGAGGCTGACGACGGATCTGCTGCTCGCGAAGTGCCTCTTCGATTTGTTCTTCTGAGACTAGACCGGATTCGATGAGGATTTGTCCCACCGGGACGCGAAGATTGTACTTACGCGCAATTTCGCGAAGCTGACGTTTCGTGATATAACCAAGATCAACAAGGATTTCTCCAAGCCGACGTTTTTCTAGGCCTTCCTGCTGAAGTTGAAGCGCGTAACGCAGCTGATTCTCCGTAACGAGTCCTTCCTGGAGGAGGACTTTTCCTAAAGCCTGGGCTTGCTGATCACCTAACCTGCGGTCTATTGCCATCGGTCTATGTAACTCTCATCGCGGAAGTGCTGTCTCAAAGCGTCGAGCGAATAAATCGCTTCCTTTTCTACGGCTCAATATAGGTGATGCCTAGCGCAACCGCAAGCTTGAACACAGCGTGAGCGAAAAGAATGCCGTCGTTAGGGTTTGCTCTGCTCGAGCATTCTCAAGAACTCCTGCTCCCCCACAATGGGGATGCCGAGCTTGCGAGCCTTTTCCAGTTTGCTCCCGGGCTCGGCTCCGACGACAACGAATGAGGTCTTAGACGAGACGCTCTCGGTAACTTTTCCACCGCGCAGTTCTATCTGACGGCGCGCTTCATCACGCGTCATACTCGAAAGGGCACCTGTGAGAACAAAGGTCTTTCCGACAAAAGGTCCCTCCCCTTGTTGCACTTCCTGACCGGTGCGCCAGAGAGTGTTTTGTGGCCGCACGCCGGCCTGTTCGAGTTTCTCTAAAAGAGCAAGGTTTCGTTCGGACCGGAAGAATTGATAAATGCTTTCCGCCACAACGTCCCCGATCCCCTCAATGCTGGCAAGCTCTTCTTTCGAGGCACGTTCCATCGCCTGAAGATCTGGAAAGCGTTGGCAGAGCAGTTTCGCTGTGGCTGCCCCGACGTAACGAATGCCGAGAGCATAAACAAAATTATGGAGCGGCCGGCCCTTGCTCTCCTCGATTTCGCGGACGACGTTTGAAGCGCTTTTCTTGCCCATGCGCTCAAGCCCGCTAAGCTGTTCAACAGTAAGGTGATAAAGATCGGCAAGATCCGCCACGAGCTTCTTTTCCACAAGCTGGTTCACAAGGACCTCACCGAGACCTTCGATGTCCATTGCATCGCGTGACGCATAGTGCAGGATACGTTCGCGCAGTTGGCCCGGACAGGAAGCGTTCACGCAGCGAATGGCAACCTCGTATTGGCTTCGCACAAGGGGTGCGCCGCATTCGGGACAGGTCGTCGGAAATTCGAACCGTCTCTCCTTGCCTGTTCTCAGCGAGGTAAGAACGCGAACGACTTTGGGTATGATATCGCCGGCCTTCTCAATGACTACCTGATCGCCAATCCTGACATCAAGACGTGCAATTTCATCGGCGTTGTGAAGTGTGGCACGCGAGATGGTTGATCCCGCTAAAAACACCGGTTCGAGTATCGCCACGGGGGTCACCGCACCCGTGCGCCCCACTTGGCATTGAATATCAATCAGCCGCGTCACTGCCTGTTCGGCGCTGAATTTGTAAGCGATCATATAGCGCGGCGACTTTGCCGTGGTCCCCAGACGTTCCCACCAGTCGCGTCGGTTGACCTTCACAACAAGACCGTCGGTCCCGTAAGGAAGCGAGTCTCGTTTTGATTCCCACTCGACTGTTTTCTCGATCACATCCTCAATCGATCGGCAGAGTGTCCAGTGAGGATTCACGTGGAAACCGAGAGAGCTCAACCAGCGGAGGACCTCTGCGTGAGTGGATGGCAGAGGGCCATCGCACACACCAACAGCATAATGGAACATCCGAAGTGGGCGGCGAGCCGCGATTGACGGATCCAGTAATTTCAGAGTGCCAGCCGTCAGATTCCGCGGATTGGCAAATCCCTCTCCCCCGCTCGCGATGATTTCGGCATTTACTCGCTCGAAATCGGCTTTCTCCATGTACACTTCGCCACGCACTTCCAAACGTCGCGGAAGGTTGACACCTTTTTGGTCAAGATGATGAGGGACGTCGCGGACCGTCAGAACATTGGCAGTCACGATTTCCCCACGGACGCCGTCGCCTCGTGTGGCGGCATAGGCAAGAGTCCCATTCTCATACATGAGTGTCACGGCCACGCCGTCGATTTTTAATTCGACCACGTACTCGATGTCCTCATTTGTCCCCAACAGCTTCTTGATACGAGCGTCGAACTCGCGCAGCTCCCCCTGCGAATAGGCATTCGAGATGGAGAGCATCGGGACTTCATGGACGACCTGTTGAAATGCCCCAGTGGGACGCTCACCCACGCGCTGGGTGGGCGATTCGGGAACCCTCAGTTCGGGAAAGCGACTCTCAAGTTCTGCAAGCTCTTGAACGAGGAGATCATATTCGCGATCCGTGATCTCAGGTCTCGCCTCCACATAGTATAGGTGATTGTGCCGCTCGATCTCGGAGCGGAGCCACGCCACCCGCTTTGCGGCCTCTTCCAGCGTAGTAATCTCTGGGGAGGGAGCTGTTTCGGATAGCGGCCGTGCTTCATGTCGCTTGCTTTTGTTTTTGCCCTCGCCGCGGGGTGGGGATTCTTTGGCGAAATCAAACAGGTCAGCCATGATGCCCTCCTTTTGGTGGACGAAAAACTCCATCCTGGCGCCGTGAAGAAGTGGCGCTGTTCACTCTGCATTTGAGGGCAGAGCATTGCTGGAGTTCAAGAGAGGACAAACGCTACTCAGTGGCCAAGCGCGGATCCTCGTGACGTCGTGTATGTGTCGCTGAGCTCAAAGCGGCTCATGCTCACGGGCACCATAAGCGAAACATCCAGTGTGATGATGTTGCCCGCCGCCGGAATCGTTGCCGGCACGAGCATGGTTTTAAAGCCATTTTTCTCAATCCGGATTGTGTGAGTTCCCGGCGGGACGTCGAGGATAGCAAACCAGCCCATGCCGTCCGTGACCGTTGCCGTGGAGCTGACGCCATCAATCATGACCTGAGCATGATCAATCGGCTGGCCTGTGGCGATGTCTGTTACCGTCCCCTCAAAAATTCCCGTGGTCGGATAGATTTTCCACTCCGGCACCGGGGGATCAACCCACGTCGGATACACTTGCGAACTGAGAGCCGAATAGAACGCTTCGCGCGTTTGAGGCGGGTTGGTGCCCTGGACTTCACTCCCCCAGTCATAGATATTGAGGCCCGCGGCGCCTTTCTGCCGTGCGTACAAAAGTTGGTTCATGGAATTGGAAATCGTCGTTTGGAGATAGGCACCGATGCCGATGATGCTGCCGCGTCCCGCATCGTTGGCGAGCGACCAGTCTGTCCACCCCTGGTACCGGCTATTGTCGGTCGCGTAGTTCATGAGAGCATTGTAATCCAGGTAATGGTTCTTCAGCCATCCCACCCAATCTTGGAAAACCTGTGCATAGGCGCTGGATGTCGGCCAGGTTGATGCTGTGTAATTGTAACCCCAATTCACTGTGCAGGCGGAAAGCACAACGTGTGGTTTCAGCTTCCATGCTTTGACGTAAATTTTTTTCACCTCGAGCGAAACACACTCACGGCGCCAGTTAGCCCAGTCAGGGTCGCTGGGTGATGGTGAGCCACTTTTGCCATACACGGCGTTGAACCTCGCAACACTCACCGGGTTGTATCCCCAATAACCGGCTGTTTCGGGATACCGGATGTAGTCGAGGTTGATGCCATCGATGTCGTACTTTGAGAGGCAATCGAGGATGACAGCAAGATTCCACTCCACGGTTCCAGGGTGGCCGGGATCGAGGAAGCGGTTCGTGGAATCAGTCGACCCATCACTTTTCACCATTTCGTATTCCGGATGCTGAACGAGCACATGGGACGTGTTCAGCGTTTCGCCCTTGGAGATGCGGTGCATGACAAACCACGCATGGACCTGAAGCGGCTTCTTTCCGCCGCTTGTGTCATGGGCCAGCTGAATGAGATAGCCAAGAGGATCGAATGTTGGCCCCCCGCTGATGTTGGTGGCACGTGGCTCGATAGAGGAATTGTAATAGGCATCGCCTATCTTGCGCACCTCAGGAATGATCGTGTTGATGTTATTAGCACGACAGGTATTCACGAGATCCTGGGCTTGGGTCTCGTTAAGGAAACTGGTACTCCACGAATCGGCCCAGATGCAGCGGTATTCAACCGGTCCTGTCGTTGTGATGACGTAGGACTGCGTCTGGGAGACTGTTGTGGCATTAGTCGAATCCTGGGCAGCCATGAAGTAAGAAACGCTACTTCCCACGGCCTGGGGAGGGATTTGGGCCCCATACACATGGTCGCCGCTGTTTCCGTCGCCATGATTGCCGTCATCGTAGGCAGGTAGCGTTGTCTGCGAACCCGGCGGGGTCACGGTATAGGTGAGCGTCACACTTGTGACAGGAGCGCCTGAGGAGACGTTGGCTGTCACTGTCACTGTATCTTGACCTGTGGGCTTGCTGGGTGAGCGCTGGAGATTTGAGATCGAGAGAGGGCCAGCAGCGACCTGACGCCAGATGATGCAGTCAGCGATATAGACCCCACTGGCGCCGGTGTTGTCCATGCGTACACTTCCGGCAGTTCCGGCTTCAAAATACCAGGTGCCCAATTGAATCTGGACGACCTGATTAGCCCCGTACTGATTCAGATGAACGACGGTGGTTCCACCCGCATGAGTGATTGTCATGGGGGCATCGGTGGTGCGATTGGTGCTGCTGCGAAATGCGGCCCAGACTTCGTAAACTCCAGCTTGAGGCAAATTGGGAGTCCACACGCAGTAACTGGCAGGATCAGCAGAATTCATATACTGGTACGTGCCAATATAGCCGCTCGTTGAACTCTGGTACCATGTTCCTGATTTGACAAAACCAGGAGCTCCATCATCATCGTTGACAACAATATCTTGAGCAAAGAGGGGCGCGGTTAGCGCCGCAACAAGTAGTAGCATAAAGAGCGACCGCATGATCTTAACCCTCACCATTTTCTGGAGTGCCCTCCACTGCTCATGGGGACTAAACGCACATCTACGTCGTCGCTGCGGCAATAAAGCTCGCCATATTGGAAAAGAGTAAACTAAAAAGGGTGGGGATTGGAACGATTCGAACGGAATTAGGCTGAGTTTCGCGACGTTAGTTTTGTTTTTCCGGAAGGGTGGCCGACACTGGCGGCGGACTCACACTTAGTCCTAGAAGAGTTTGCTGGGTGAACGGTTGAGACGGCAAGTTGCGAAATTGCTCCGTGTTCAAATCCCGACGTGGCGGAGCCATGGGGCGACCCGCAAAAAACGGTGCGACCTCGCGGGCGAGACAACGTTCCAGATAGAGATTGCCCACGATCTGCTGGCGCAAGACGCGACCTGCAGCATCAATCCAGCCTTCTGTCGTCATGTCACCCCAACGAGTTGTCACCCGGTAGGCCCTTTGTTTCTGCCCAAGCAAAAGGATTTCTTCTTCCTCCCCAATTTCCATATCCACTCGACCGAGTCGCAAATTCCAGAATGGATCCATAGCAAGAAATGCAAATCTTTTGCCGGGACGCACTTCGCTTGAACGCAGCAAGATCGATCTGAATGAGTCGGCTAACACAATGGGCTTTTCGAGGCAGAAGCGCGCGCGGTGAACGTTGTCACCATTGACATACTCCATAAAGAGATCGGGAAATTCAACTTTCCCGGTGAGGGAAAACCGTCCGGTCGGGAGTGTTCCGGCCACCCAAAAAGCTTCCAGGGCAAAGAGTTCGTCAAGGCGGGCTGCGAGATCCACTGAAAATGCAAAGATGGGGCCTGGCGTAAGCTGCGCAGAGGCTGCCGCTTCGATGATGTAGGTTGGTGGCGTAGTGGACTGGCGCGTCGTAGTAGTGACGAGAGCGCCAACTTTTGTGGAGCCGAGTGCGAGTAGAGCGTATTCACTGACGTCCTGCCATCGAGCAGCAATCGTCTGCGCATCAAGAACTGCTGGGGCCATTCGCTGGGAGAGGTTGGCCTCACGCCGCCACAATAGCGTCATCATGAGCAGCCAAAACAGAATGATCAAGATGCTGAGAATGCGCCGCCTTGTGCGAGCGGAACTTGTTTCACCTACGTAGCTTATCTGTTCATCCATGCCCCACTTCCTCGCGGCGAGAGTTCGCTTGCATTCTTGGTTTTGCTTTTATTACTAAGTATTTTACCAATGGGCGCACCGAAACAAGAGCTACGCTTGCGTTTCAAAGAACTTCGCTCAGCGCTCTCTGCTCACGAATGCAAAACGCTGAGTGAAGAGATTCTCCAGCGGATCCGAAAGAATCCCTCTCTTCAAGCTGCGAGCTGCGTGTTTAGCTATATTGCATTCGGGCGTGAGGTGGACACGCGTCCACTTCTGGCGGAACTGCTTGCGGCGGGCAAATTAGTTGTTGCTCCGGGCAAGGATCGCCGCCTCGACACAACACGCTGCTTTCACTTTTTGCGCGAAAATGACCCCATCCTCTTATCAGACAAACCGGAAATAGAGACACCTGATACTTGTGACCTGCTTGATATGAAGGATGTCGACATTTTTCTCGTGCCGGGAATTGTGTGGGACGAGGCGGGTTATCGGATAGGATTCGGCGGTGGATATTTTGATAAACTGCTAGCACGGCGCCGCCCTGATTCTTTGGCGATTGGGTTAGCCTACGACTTTCAGGTTCTGCCGGCACTCCACCCCGACCCCTGGGATCAGCCTGTGGATCTCCTGGTTACGGAGAAACGAGAGATCTCCACGCGGGAACGCCGACAAACGATTAAACAAGAAGATGACGTCATTCGCCTGTTTTAGCCTATGACGTTCCATGGATCAGCAAGTGGGTCTTACGTTTACAACAACGTTATGGCGAATCCCGTGAGGGGAAAAATTCCATGAGAGTGAGCTGCTTTATACAAAATGTTGGTCGCCTTTTTCTTTTTATGGGAACGCTTCATGTGGCGACACTGTGCCCTGGAGGACAAGTGAGAGAGAAGATGACGTTCGAACAAGCGAGTGCTCTTCTGGAGGAACAGGTTCAGGAACTACTGTCACTCGTAAGAGGAAAGCAGGTTGGGCTTATCACGAATCCAACCGGAGTGGATGGACACCTGCGGATGATCGCAGACCGCCTGCGCGAGGATCCCCACACCACCGTTGTGGCTTTCTTTGCGCCAGAGCATGGACTGCGCGGCAACGCGCAAGCAGGGCAGAAAATCAGCGACCAACTAGATCCCGCGACGAGCATTCCCGTGTTTTCTTTGTACGGGCAAAGGCCCGCGCCGAGCGATGAAGCCTTACGGGGCATTGATGTGCTCATATTTGATATTCAAGACGTCGGAGCACGCTTTTACACGTACGGCTGGACCATGACACATGTTATGGAGGCTGCGGCGAGGAAACAAATCCCATTTATCGTGTTTGATCGCCCCAATCCCATCGGGGGCCACCGAGTGGAAGGTGCACCAAACGTTTTTGACTGTGGACTGATCGGACGCCTTCCCGTGGGGCAATCCCTGGGCGTGGCCACGCGTCATGGGTTGACGTTGGGAGAGCTTGCTCGCTTTGTTAACGGCGAGTGGTACGCCAACAAGGTTGATTTGCACGTGGTCAAGATCCGTGGCTGGCGAAGGAATATGTATTTTGATGAAACAGGGCACGTGTGGGTCCCCCCTTCGCCTAACATGCCGACACTCGACACGGCCCTCGTCTACCCTGGAATGTGCGTGTTCGAAGGGACAAATTTGAGCGAAGGACGCGGGACAACGAGACCCTTCGAGACAATTGGCGCGCCGTTCATCCATCCTCTTGCCCTCGTGGCGGAGCTCGATAAGAAGAATTTGCCGGGGGTACTTTTTCGGCCGACTTATTTCACTCCGAGTTTTTCGAAATGGCAGGGGCAAATGTGTGGCGGAGTGCAACTGCACGTGATCAATCGAGACGCATTCCAGCCAATCCACACAGCGCTGGTCCTACTCAAAACGATTATCGAGCTCTATCCGGGACAGGTGGAGGTTACACCATTCGCTTCGAAGCTCATGGGCTTCCCCGATTTTCACGAACGCATCAAAACAGAGAGTGTGGAAGCCATCGAGGCGAGCTGGCAGGAGAACCTGGAGAAATACAAGCGCGTGCGTGAGAAATATCTTCTGTATGAGCCTTAGGATTCGTCGCTCTGCAGAGGCGGCGTCTCGTCCGTGGAGCTGATAGAAGGTTTTTCTTCCCTTTTTTGGCGGCGGAGTTTTTCCCACCATGCCATGCGTTTGGCAATTTCGCGTTCGAACCCAAATGCCCCAGGCTGATAAAAAACCCGCGTTTTGACCTCCGGCGGAAAGAATTCCTGCGCAGCAAAACGACCTGGGGCATCGTGATCGTAAACGTAATCGCGACCATAGCCAAGCTCACGCATGAGTTTCGTTGGGGCATTGCGCAGATGAAGCGGAACGGGAAGGGACCCGCTTTGCTCGATCTCGGCCTGGACGCGAGCCTGAGCGACGTAGAGGGCATTGCTCTTGGGGGCCGTAGCAAGGTAGACGACACATTGTAGAAGTGCCAGTTCTCCCTCCGGCGAACCCAATACTTCATAAGCCTCGCGCGCTGCAAGCGCTAAAACCAGCGCCTGGGGATCGGCATTTCCCACGTCTTCAGAGGCAAAACGAATCATTCGTCGGGCGAGATAGAGTGGATCTTCCCCACTCGTCAGCATACGCTGGGCCCAGTATAACGCAGCCTGGGGATCGCTCCCCCGCATGGCCTTGTGAAGGGCGCTGATGAGGTTGTAATGCTCCTCCCCTTCCTTGTCGTAAACGAGGTGTCGGCGGCGCAAAGCCTGCGAAAGCGTTTCATTGGTCAGAATCAATCGTCCTTGCTCGTCCGGCGTGGTGATTTCGACGCACAACTCAAGAAGGTTGAGGGCCCGTCGCGCATCGCCGTCGGAGAGCTGAGCAATTTTAGTGAGCAGTTCTGATGAAACTTCGACAGGTTGCCGGCCAAGTCCACGATCTGGGTCATGCACGGCTCGCTGCAGAATTTCGCACAAATGCGTTTCGGAGAGACGCTTGAGCACAATGACTTCGCAACGCGAGAGAAGAGGGGCTATCACCGAGAACGACGGATTCTCGGTCGTTGCACCGATGAGAATGATTGAGCCGTCTTCCACAAAGGGGAGAAAAGCATCCTGCTGGGCTTTGTTGAAGCGATGGATTTCGTCAATGAAGAGCAACGTGCGTCGGCCGTAGCGATTGCGGTTGATGCGGGCACGCTCCATGACCTCTCGCACTTCCCGAATCGAAGCCGTGACGGCGCTCAATGAAACAAACTCAGACTCGCAGATTCTCGCGAGGATGAGAGCAAGTGTCGTTTTGCCGCAGCCAGGTGGTCCCCAGAAAATCATGGAGCGCAGTTTGCCCTGAGCTAGCAAGCGACGCAGCGGCGAGTCAGGGCCTAAAATCTCTTCCTGGCCGATGAACTCGTCGAGCGTTGTGGGGCGCATCCGATCCGCCAGTGGACGCTGAACGCGCGGAGCGTTCTTTTTTTCCGAGGAATCATCGAAAAGGTCTGTCTGGTCCATCGTCATCTTGCTCGAAAAGCCATGGTGCCATCAGACTCGACGCAGAACAAATGAATTCTAAACTCTATTGTTTACGGTAACGGCTATGTTTGTGGATCACGCCAAAATCTTTTTGCAAGCAGGCGACGGCGGCGATGGCTGTGTCAGCTTTCGCCGTGAAAAGTATGTGCCATTTGGAGGGCCAGATGGTGGCGATGGCGGGCGGGGCGGCCACATTTATCTGGTGGCGGATCCGCACATGACAACCTTGCTCGATTTTAAATACAAGCCACACCACAAAGCCAAACGCGGTCAGCACGGCTCGGGAAACAATTGCTCCGGTCGGGATGGTGAAGATCTGTACCTTCGTGTGCCCCTTGGAACAGTGGTTTGCGACGAACAAGGCAACGTGCTCGCCGAGCTACTAGAACCTGGCCAAACCTATCTCGCGGCGCGAGGTGGCCGAGGTGGGCGAGGCAACCAGCACTTTGCCACACCGACGAATAAAGCCCCGCGGAAGTTCGAGTACGGCGAAGAAGGGGAAAAACGCACTCTCGTTCTTGAACTGAAAATCATTGCCGACGTTGGTATCGTTGGCCTTCCAAATGCCGGCAAATCCACCTTGCTTGCAGCTGTGACCGCTGCCAACCCCAAGATTGCGCCCTACCCATTCACGACGGTGCACCCAAATCTTGGTGTGATGGAGCTTGATGCGGCGTCGCGCTGCACACTCGCCGACATCCCTGGACTCATCGAAGGTGCTCATCGGGGAGCTGGCTTAGGCCTCCGCTTCTTGCGGCACATTGAACGCACGAAAATGTTGGTGCATCTTGTCGCTCCTCCTGAAAACGGCAACATAGACGATTTCGAGCACTATCATTACGCGTGGCATCTGGTGAACCAAGAGCTAGCGGCCTATACCGAAACGCTTGCCCGCAAGCCACAGATCGTCTGCCTCACAAAAATCGACCTGCTTACGCCGGAAACGGTGGAGAAGATTGTGCGGGAGTTTCGCGAGCGCGAAGGGCTAGAGATCTTGCCCATCAGCGCGCAAACCGGCGCGGGACTTGATGCGTTGAAGGAACAGATCCGACGGAAATTGTGCGAGCTGTCGCAGAGACAAGAAGAAAGTACGCAGCGACACTCCGGAAACAACATGCAAAGTGGGGCCGAAGCTTCTATCCCATCGGGAGAGTGACGGAAACGAGCTTGATATTCCGTATTGACGTTTCTCCGGGCAGCGGCCTACGGAGAGTGCACTATGCGAATCTGGACCCTACAAAGCCTAGCACTGGCAGCTAGTATAGGCTTGTGTGTGTTGGGAAATCACGCAGTGGCAAAGGAAACAGCGGCAAAGCAAACTATGACTCTTCCCGAGCAAGTGCTAAAACAACTTTCGCAAGCAAGGCCAGGCGATGTCGTTAACGTCGGAACGTTTGAGCTCGATCGCATCTCGACGCTTCCTTATGAAAAGCGAGCGGGCGGTCCCTCCATGGTGTTTTCCGATGATCCCGAGTATTTCCGCGTGCCAGAAGGGGCCGGCGTGCGCGAGAGGGTTGAGCCGGGGCACGTACGAGTGTACGTTTATCATGTCAATGCGACCACAGACAGTGCGAAACGCATTTCTACAGTCATTGAGAATTTGGGCGATGGTCCGCTAACCCTTCGATTCAAACGATATGCCTCCACGGGACCTAGTACGGACTATTACAAAGTCGGAAAAGAGGGGCTGATTGAGTACTTCTCGGGCAAGGTTCCTTCCCAGCCTCTTGTTGTGCCCGCAGGAAAAGCCGCTGTCCTCGACCCTCGCATGGATGCGGCGAAAGTCCAGTTTGACGAACTCGTTCATGGCTTTTATGATTTCGAAGTGGATCAGCCTGCGCGAATCACAGTTCTCCAGACGACACTCGATAGCGCGGCGGTTGACGCAAACGCTCGCATCAAAGAAGTTCTGCCCCCAAGAAAAGGTTCAGGTGCCGGGCGGGGCCTCTATCACACAACGGAGTACGACATAACGCCGGGAGAGGGACATGTCTATGACACGGCAGAGGGCCCAAAGCAGATCGTCCTCGCCGACGGAAAGACAGATCCGTGGATAAAGGGCTGGGACAGCAGCCGCCAGACATCGGTAACACTCGCTGGCAACTACGGCGTCATTTACCGAGTGCGTTTGGAATACACCACAAGTGACGGGCGTGGTCTTATGCTTGGCCTATGGTATCCGCCATCAGGCAAGAAGTGGTGCGAGGCATGTGCTCTGGCCGTGGCCGTAAACGACGGCCGCTACAAGGGCGGCATTGTGCCGTTACCGCGTGAGAGCACTACGTTCAAAGGGCGATCAAGTGTTGCCGTCATTCAGCAGTATCCGCCAAGATTGGACCAGAAAAAGGGAGTGATTGAGCTTATCTACTCACCGCCTGGTGCTTCTTGCCTGCCCACGCCTCTTTTATTGATCCCGGTGCCTGCAGGAGATCATTGATATGAGCTTTGGGGCGAGATGGTGCGGCGCAGGTTTTTTGATGCTCTTCGTTGTGGCGGCTCAAATCGCCCCAGGTGGGCAAACGCTTGACCGGGTCATTGCAAAGCTAAACGAAGAAGTGATCCTTGCGAGCGATCTCGCCGACGTGCTGCGCGAGAAGCGAGGCTATGGTCGCGCAGCTGATCCTGTCGCCGAAGCAGACACACAGGCGGTGAAAACCTTGCTGGATCGTAAACTCTTGCTCACCGTAGCGCGTCGTAGCGTCGCGGATGTCCCACAGGGGGAAATCCAGGACCAGGTGGAAGCTATGGTTGCGGAGGCTCGCTCGCACTACCCATCAAAAGAAGCGTTTCTCAAGGACGTGACCGAGGAGTACGGGTCGCTTGAGAGA
This sequence comes from Candidatus Sumerlaeota bacterium, assembly GCA_017161655.1. GTDB lineage: Bacteria > Sumerlaeota > Sumerlaeia > Sumerlaeales > Sumerlaeaceae > DRVG01. The sequence continues at coordinate 85,612 of JADFCV010000007.1, read as the reverse complement.
TTTAAGCAGGACCTTGCCCGTCGCGCAACGGAGGACTATCGCATTGGCCGCGCAGTGGCCAGCCGATTCACTGTGACAGATTCGGACGTGGCAGAGTTCGAAGCAGAATGCCGAAGGAAGGGAACACGAGCGGAGAGTTTTCGGCTACGTCGCATTGGTGTCGCCATTGATACGGAATCGACTAGGGGGCGCGAAAAGGCACTTGCACGCGTCGCGAATGTTTTGCGGCTGGGGACAGAAGCCCACCTGAGTTTTGAGGAAACAGCGAGACGTTATTCAGAAATTCCCGAAGAAGCAGCCATGGGCGGAGATCTGGGTTACATCCCCGCCGAAAAGTTAGCACCTGAGGTGCTTCGCGCGGTGGAAAAACTCGAACCAGGACAGGTGACCCCACCCCTCGTGACAGGGAACTACGCTTGTGTTTTCTACGTCGACGCAAAGCGAGGTGCGCGTTCTGCATTGTATGAAAGACGTTTTCTCGCAGCACGAGAAACGCTGCTTCAAGAGCATCGTCGGAAAGCCTCGCTCATTCTGTATGATAAAAGATTAGCCTCAAAGATACCGGCGGAGTACAAGCATTGTATTCAGTCAAGTGTGGTCAGTTCCTCCTCAACGGGGAAGTTGGCTGACGTACGTGAACGTGAAACGTATCCCAGTTCGAAGAATGAAAGGCGTCGCCGAGGAATCTTGAAATTCTTCTCGCATTGACACTGGGGGCGAACGAAGGGAAAAGCCTATGAAGCAAATCCCCACCCTAGCTGTGACGATGGGAGATCCAGGTGGCATTGGCCCGCGACTTATTGCGCGTGCGATAGCCTCTGGCAAATTCGCAAATCGTGCACGGCTGCTCATATTTGGCGATGCAAGAACGCTCGATGCTGCTGCCGCCCTCGACGGCGTCCGACTCGACTACAGAAGAATGGAGATGGGGGGGGCCCTCAGCGAGCACATTTCAGAATTGCGGGAGTCTCCAATAGTTATGATCGAGTTGCCGGAGCTCCGGGACAGCCACTTCGAGCGCGGACGTGTGTCCGCAGCAAATGGAGCAGCAAGCGCAATATGGATTGAGGCGGGCGTCCGTGCCTGTCTGGACAACGCGGCACAAGCTCTCGTGACAGCCCCCATCAGTAAGGAGGCGATTCGTGCAGCCGGAGTAGCATTTCCGGGGCATACCGAGATGCTTGCAGGGTTGAGCGGGGGATGCGAGGTGCGGATGATGCTGACGGGGGGAAAACTACGCGTGGTGCTTGAGACCATTCACGTGGCACTGAGGGAAGTGCCACATCTTATTGAGTACAATCACCTTGTCCGATCGATCGAGCTTATTGAACGTTGGAGTCAAAGGTTCCTGCGTCGCAAAGCACGGATTGGCGTGTGCGGCTTGAATCCTCATGCTGGCGAGAACGGTGAGTTTGGGCGGGAAGAAATCGACATCATCCGGCCAGCCATTCAGGAAGCTTGGTCGCGCGGCATTGATGCGAGTGGGCCCTACCCTGCCGACACAGTCTTCCATCGGGCCTGCCGGGGGGAGTTTGATTTTGTACTCGCGATGTATCATGACCAGGGCCTTGCTCCGCTGAAGACGATTGCCTTTGAGACAGGTGTCAACGTAACCATAGGGTTGCCCTTCGTGCGCACGTCGCCTGACCATGGTACCGCCTTCGATCGAGCCTGGATTCCTGAGGCTCCCCTGAGCCATCGCAGCTTTGAGAATGCTCTTGAGCTAGCCTTGCGCTGGAGCCGGGGAAGACGAGATAAGAAGCCAGGCAAGGCACGCTTGTGAGGCAGTCGGGGGCTGGTTCGTTGTTTTCCTGCGAATGATTCGCACTTGTTCACCGTATAGCTTTTGCGTTGATTTGTGCACATCCGTAAAAGGGATGTGGTTATCCCGTTCGTAAACCCCGGAAAGGTTCTCGGACGGCGGGCATGTGACGCGCTCGGCTGCGCCCGACGTCACCTCTGCCGAATCTTATTCGAGTGAGGAGAGCCCCACTCATGAGTAGCACAAACCCAATCATTCGCGACTATGTTGCGCAGCAGCTGAAGAAGGATATCCCGGACTTCGGGCCGGGCGACACAGTTCGTGTGTCGGTTCTGATTTCGGAGGGCGACAAGGAACGCATCCAAGATTTCGTTGGTGTCTGCATTCGCCGCAAGGGCAGCGGGATAAGTGAGACCTTCACGGTGCGCCGGGTGAGTTACGGCGTTGGAATGGAGCGTATCTTTCCGCTTCATTCTCCGAAGATTGAGAAGATCGAGGTTCTTCGCCGCGGACGTGTGCGCCGCGCGAAACTCTACTACCTGCGCGAGTTGCGGGGGAAAAAGGCCCGCATTGTTGAGCGCAAGGTTAAGCACGCTGGTCTCGAAGAGAATCTTGTGGTAGGCGACTCCGTACAGCAGGAGGAAGCGGCCCCGCAAAGCGAGCCTCAACAGGAAGCTCAAGCGAAACAAGAGTAACCAAAGATCGAAATCAGCTGAGCAGATCACTCGCGGCGTCGCCAGGCGCCGCGAGTTTTGCTTTTAGGGGAGCCAGATGAAGCCAGAGGGCGTGGCCATGCGGCGTGCATCCAAGAAGTCACCCCTTGGTTGTACTAAATCTTTTCGATAAAATCGAGGTCCTTGCCGTAGGTTTCCTCGATGTGGCTCAACGCAAGCGCAGCCAGAATGAACGTGCCCATCCCTACGATGCCGGCGGCAAGCCGCACATCCATCCGGGTAGCGAGGAGATTGAACAGCCAGGTGAGAATGGCGGTGAGGCCCCGCACAAAATTAGGCGCGGTTACAGCAACCGTGGCACGCAGGTTCGTGCCGAATTGTTCGGCTGCAACCGTAACAAATACAGCCCAATACCCTGACACAAACCCGAGAGCAGCGCATGTGGCGTAGAAGAAGGTCAGCGAAAGACCGCCTGCCAGCAGATAGACCGCAGAGAGAGCAACCGCAAGAAACATGAATGAAGCAATAATCCGTTTTCGTGTTTGGAAAAGCTGGCTCAGGTAACCATTCACGAGATCGCCAAAGGTGAGGGCGAGGTAGTAGAACATCACGGCCAAGGAGCTCTTTGGGGCTGGGTCAAGGCCAAGAGCTTTCCCAAGCTCTGGTGAAAACGTGACCAGGATGCCAATGGCATACCAGATAGGCATGGCGACCAAGATGAGACTCGCATAGCGGCGGAATCGATCCCAGTTTGTAAAGAGAGCGAAAAAATTCCCGCGCGAGGTCTTGGCCTGGAGTGCTCGCGCGAAGATTGGTGACTCGCTCACGCCGATCCGCAGCGCTAGAAGAAGAAAGCCAAGGACACCGCCGATCGCATACGAATAGCGCCAGGGAAACAGATCGCCAATGAGTGACGCAGTGACCACACCAAGCACCCCGACTGAGGCAACGATCATGGTTCCATAGCCGCGATTGCGGGGCGACATCAGCTCGCTGACCAATGTGACGCCGGCCCCAAGTTCACCGGCAAGGCCAATGCCAGCAACGAAGCGCCAAAAACCATAAGCCGTGGCAGAGTTGACAAAGGCATTTGCGAGCGTTGCCACAGAATACATCGCGATCGAGCCAAAAAGCACGGAGCGCCGCCCACGGAGATCCCCAAGCACACCCCACAGGATTCCGCCCAGGAGAAGTCCGAGAAGCTGGGCGTTAAGGAGATGAACCCCAACCGTGCGGATTTGATCGCCAGCGAAACCGAGCGACTCAAGGCTAGCTTTGCGAACAATGCTATAAAGCAACAAGTCGTAAGCATCGACGAAAAAACCCAGCGCTGCAGTGAGGATAGCAAGAATCGCGCTCTTTCGAAAATCGTGAAATGCTGGGGGAGCATTCATCGAAGGTGTGCTAGCGGATTGGCTGCTCATAGAAAGACTTCCACTACTCGATTGGATATCTCTGTCAAGTGTTCACCCCTTTTTTGTTGCTTTTTACGAACGTCTACTGCTGCGGCTATCAGAGAAAGGGCAAGCTGGGCGGTGTCTTATGAGTGTCCCCGAGATTTATTGGTTTTTGAATTCGCGGTGGTTGGTGCTAGCGAGCGAAGGTGAGTATAGTCTGTTTAGCGTTGTCGTTCCTCCCACACCTGATCCTGAGAAATTAGAACCCGTGACTCATCGGTGGAATCTCACGATTCTTGGAACAAATGGGCAAGCCGAAGTAGCACTTTTTGATCGATGGACTCCTACTGAGCGAATGCGCGAACTTCTGGTTCCCGCCAATGTTCCTCACAAGTTCTGCAACCGCTATGAATTTCCAGCTCAGTTCACCTTGATAGCTCGTCCCGGTGGGTTTGAAGAGTTTTTGAGGACGCGAGGAATAGCCATGCCGCCAGAGGCCTATGTGCAGGATCCCATGTATCCCATGGTTCATCACGTCAAGGATTGGTGGATTCCTGAGAAAGAGAAGCGTTTCGCAACATCACCGGCTGGCGGTGGAAAGGGAAAAGTCGTGGGGACAAGCGATGATGTTGGGAATTCAGGGAGTTGATAAGCATCAGTTCTGAGGTGAGCGAGCAAGACTTAAGCACACTCCCCTGTCATGACACCGAAATCATGCCGCCGGTATAGTAAACCAGAAAGTGGCCCCAGCGCCAGGTGAACTTTCCACCCAAATGTGCCCTCCGTGAGCTTCGACAAGCTCCTTTGCAATAGTCAGCCCCAACCCAACGGAACGGCCAGGTCCACGCGACGCACTGCTTCGAATCTCTGGGAAACACGAGAAGAGTTTCTTTCGCTGTTCCTCGGAAAGCCCCGGACCAGTATCACGCACTCCCATGAGAAAATCGTTTTCTCGGCGAGTGAGCGTAATGAAGACTGTTGAGCCAGAGGGGCTGAATTTCATCGCGTTGCTCAACAGATTATCGAAAATTCGCCCAATGCGCTCACGATCTGCCGTAATGGTTGGCAGGGACACATCGAAAGCCACCTTTATATCGAGCTTTCGCAAATCCAGTTGCTGCCGCAGATGATCAACGCGTTCATCAACGAGCGCGGGAAGCGAAAAGTTCTCTTTGTGCAATTGCAGGCGATGAGCTTCAGCCAGTGCACAGTCAAGCAAGTCATCCAGCAGCATTTGGGTCTGGTTGCACGCTTTTTTCATTTTTTCTAACACATTTCGCTGCTCATCGGTAAGCCCGCCGAAATTTCCCTCTGAGAACATCGACACATAGCCTGTGACAACCGAGAGAGGCGTTCTGAGATCGTGCGATACCATGTTAGCAAGCCTGCGCAGCTGGGCGTTGCGCGCTTCGAGCTTCTCGATGATTCGAGCTTTTTCGATCGCCATCCCGAGTTTGCGGGCGATTTTTAACAGTAAAAGAACGTGGGGTTCATGGTAAGCGTCGGGACTTTGCGAGGAAAAAAACAAAAAGCCGACTGCGCGGCCAAGTGCATGAAGAGGCACTGTCAGGCTGGATCGCATTCCCTCTTCTATGAGGAGCTTCGTTGAGTGGCTCGAAGGATGCTGGTTGAGGTACTCGACCAAATCTGAGATAATCCGTGGCTGTCCTGATTTCAGGACTGTGTAAAGGGAGCTCTGGCGAATGTTTGCTCGGTAGCCTGGAGCTAATCTCGGCTCACCTTCCCGCAGTTTCATGTACACTGCCTCTGCAACGTCCGGAGACTCTTCGTCGAGAAGTGAGAGGCCGATTCGATCAAAGGGAAGGAGGTCGGAGAAATTTGCAAAGATGAAATCGAGAAGATGTTCGACCCGGTTTCCTTCATGTAGGCGTGTCAGCAGGTCATCGAGGAGCTGCGTCTTTCTTTGTTCAGTGCGCAAGGTGTTGTGGTAACCCAGGATGGCCTGAACAATTCGGTTCGCATATTCCGATTCGAATCGCGGGGGTTCGCAACTTTTGCCCTCGGATAATAACTGAATCCAGAGGCAGATTTTCTGACATGTGACCGAACGCTCGGGAAGTGGTGTTTGTTCGGAGAATTGGGGACGACTCATTTTTGCACCTCCTCATTATACTTTCTAACGTGGGGACGCAGAATCATGCGAAGTTTTCCGCTCTGGCTCTGGCTTTATGTATATGCCAGTTGTTATGAAACGCGAACCATTTTGGGACTCTTATCTGACGAAAAGGATTTTGCCTTGAATTCGATTTCCGAGTCTCGGACAAGGTGCGGCAAGCGACATGCCGATGAGCCTAAGCGAGCAATTTTGGCGCACACTTGAGGACAAAGAGGAAGCGCTCGGTCCGCCCCCAGAGGGAGTGGACGTGGTATGGCATGTTCTTAAACCGGCGGCAGGAGACAAAAGCGTGCCTGCGCGTGAGCTGGCGCGTTTGGCACGCATCAGCCATCGTCTTCATCCGCCAGCTTTGTTGGCACAGCCGAGCGTTGACGTTCGTCCGTTCGTGCTTATCGTCACAGCTCCCGACAAATCCTTGCCAACTTTCGAGGAGTTATATGAAAGCTACCTCGACAAAAATGGCTATTTGGCCGAATGTCTTTTGCTTCTGAAGCCGCATTGCGATGTTCCCTATGCTCTGTTCGTCGGCAGCAAGAATTACTTCCTTTACGATCTTGCGACTGAAGACATCCTCCGATGGAGCTCGAATTTCGACGACCTTAACGACTTGCTCATCACACCCATCGAGAAACGAGAAAACGTTCGCGCCAAATGGGACGGGCTAGCTCGTCGGAGCCGGAGTCAGCGCGCGGAAGAATTTGCTCACTGGATGGACCTGTGGCGGGTCGCCATTGGCGCCCATCACGTTGACACAAATTCTCCGCAGCTTGTCCAGGGAATCTTGCAGAAAGCGATCTTACTGTATCTCTACGATTTCCTTTTCGGTTTCTCGGACGAGGATCTCCAATTGCGAAAAACCTTTCTGGCGTTGCGCCAGCGACGAAGTACCGCCAGCTCCGATGCTGGCACTGACCTGACCTTTGATAGCGTGGCATGGTTACATCAGGCAAGTGAGACGCTCTATTCCACCTACTGCATTGAGTTCTTGCGCTGGACCGAGGAGGAGGGCGCTTTCTTCTCTCTCATGAACAACGAGGCGCGGCTGAATCTGCGCCAGTTTATACTCGAGCTTTTCCTGCAAAGTGTCTCGAAGTTTGACGTGGATGTTCAGGCAGAGGCTTTTTCCGATCCCGACGCCCGCCTCAAGATGTGGAAATTCTCTGTAACTGAGACACTGGATGTCCGCAAGCGCCTTCACGCGGACGAAGTCAATGTGTACGCCCCGCTCGTCGTAGATCTCGACGAAAGTGGGTTGGCCTGGACGTTGCACGTCGTCGGAGAGATTCTTGAGTACTGGCGGGAAAAATGTGAGAAGCTGGAAGATGATCTGAAAAAGCGAAAACGTGTCGAGGTGCAGCTCGACATGTTCCAGCATCCTGATCTAGAGAAAGCCAGCCTTCCCACACGGGAAAATCTTTACAGTGCGACTTTGCCGCAGAGTCTGCAGGTCCAGTATTCCGATCCTCTCGAGCGCCAAACGCTGGAGTACTTGATTAACCTGAAAATCCTAGATTACTGCGCAAAACATACCATCCCTCTTCACCCCCTCCACGATCTCCAGAGGATCTTCGTGCAAAAGCCTGCCTAAACTCTTGCAAGCTCTCCTGCCCTTGAAGAGATTCTTATGTTTTGATCTCAACTGAAGGGAACGAATATGCTTCTCGCTTTACGCTGCATCGTGTGCGGACGAGAATATGCCCCAACCTATAAATTAACATGCGATGTTTGCGGTCCTGCCAACGGGATTCTCGATGCTGTTTACGACTACGAAGAGGATCTTCGTGCAAAAGCCTGCCTAAACTCTTGCAAGCCCTCCTGCCCTTGAAGAGATTCTTATGTTTTGATCTCAACTGAAGGAAACGAATATGCTTCTCGCTTTACGCTGCATCGTGTGCGGACGAGAATATGCGCCAACCTATAAATTAACATGCGATGTTTGCGGTCCTGCCAACGGGATTCTCGATGCTGTTTACGACTACGAAAAGGCAAGGCGCACGCTCACGAAAGAGGCGCTCACAAGCCGACCGATGAACCATTGGCGGTATCGTGAGGTCCTTCCTCTTGCCCACAACGACCATATTCCGCCCCTGCACGTCGGATGGACCCCCATTTATGATGCGGCACGTTTAGCAAAGCACGTGGGAGTGGCACGACTGTGGCTCAAAGACGATGGGCGAAATCCTACTGCATCTTTCAAAGATCGAGCGAGCAGTATGGGCGTGGCCAAGGCGCTGGAATTTGGTTTTCACACTGTGGCTTGTGCGTCGACGGGGAACGCCGCAAGTTCGCTGGCCGGCTTTGCCGCTGCTGCGGGGTTAAGAAGTTTTATCTTTGTGCCGCAGCGCGCCCCTGAGCCGAAGGTTGCCCAACTGCTTTTGTTCGGCGCCACCGTTCTGCGCGTGCAAGGGACCTACGATGAGGCCTACGACCTGTGCAGTGCGGCTGTTGAGCGCTTTGGGTGGTACAATCGCAACTGCGCTATCAACAGCTATCTCGTGGAAGGAAAGAAAACAGCAGGTCTCGAGATTGGGGAACAACTTGCTAGCAATCCGCCGGACTGGGTGGTCGTGAGCGTGGGTGATGGCTGCACGATTGCCGGTGTGTGGAAAGGGCTTCGGGAGATGCATGCGCTTGGAATTCTCGAAAGACTGCCGCGTCTTCTCGGTGTGCAAGCGGAGGGTTCTCCAGCAGTGGCACGACAGTTCGAACAGGGCGAGGATGCCCCTTTTGCGAAAGGCGAAGCACACACCGTGGCGGATTCCATTTGCGTAGCGGTGCCGCGCAATTGGCGAAAAGCAGTCCGGGCCGTCAAGGAGTCGCACGGAGCCTACGTGACCGTCAGCGACGAAGAGATTCTTGAAGCGCTGCGTTACACGCCCAGACTCACGGGAGTCTTCGGAGAGCCAGCCGCTGTGGCAAGCGTTGCGGGCGTGGCAAAAGCGCGTCAGCAGAATATCATTGACCCAAAAGAATCCGTGCTTGTCATCATCACCGGCAACGGGCTGAAGGACATTCGCACCGCCATCAACGTGGCGGGTTCGACCCACGACATCCCGCCCACCATAGATGCTGTGGCCGAGGTGGTCGAAAAATCACTTACTGCTGAAAAGACATGCAACGCATGAGCAAGCAACGAAAGGCGCGTATTGTGCCATACACCCCCATTGAATGGGTGTTTTTTGACGCTGGTGGAACGCTCCTGGGGACCAACCCAGAAGAAGAACATTGGTATGAACAGTTCTTCATTGACGCATGCCGAGAAGAAGGAGTCGAGGTTTCGCTGGCACAGGTCCACGACGCTTTGCACGAGGCAAATCTAACCTGCCCAGTTCACCCGCGCTGCAGCACCCCGGAGCAAGTACGGCAGTACTGGGAACACGTTTACGGCACCGTGTTTCGTAAGCTCCTGCCGGGCCGAGATTGGCTTGCAGTAGCTCGGCATTACATTGACCGCTTTGAGCGCGGCGAATTTGTGCAGCTCTTTCCAGACACACTGACAGCGCTGGAGGCTGTCCGACAGATGGGCCGACGTGCAGCCATCGTTTCCAATTTTGGCGCATATCTGTTGGACTTCTTGAATCACTGCGGGATTGCTGATCACTTCGAGTTTGCGATCATTAGCGCGTGCGAGGGATGCGAAAAGCCACAGCCTGAAATTTTTCTTCGAGCCCTGAAACGGGCAGGCGTTCAGCCAGAGCGAGCTCTGTTCATCGGAGACAGCCTCGAGGAAGACTATCGCGCAGCAAAGGCGGTAGGGATGCATGCTTTGCTAGTGGACCGACACAACAAATATGCGCATCTCGAGGACGTTGCACGCATCCGGCGTTTGGATGAACTTGTGAACTACCTCTGATCTGGAAAGCAGCCAGCATCGCCAGCTTTCAGGGTTATCCGGCTCAAACCTTTTTAGCCGAGGCAAAAGCCAGCACGACGAGCCGCGATAGAGTCTAAAAGGATAAGCACGATCTTATTATATTATTATCATGATTATTTACTTTAGAACACTGCTGAGCAAACAATAAAATCTGGGCTGAGTCGTATCGGAACGAGGAGAGTATTCCATTTTCTCTATCATGGAAACGAAGGGCTTTCGCTCCCTCATGGCTGCAAATTGACGGTTTTCATGGCCTTGCATTCACGCAGATGGATGCGGCCAAGAAGCGCGAAGAAAGGCTGAGAGCATGACCGAAAAGGAAACGCAAAAAACTGAGTCACAGACGGAGAACGCATCAGCCAAATCAGCCTGCACAGATTGCAAGGCAACGAGTGAGGAAGCAGTTTCTCAGGAAAAAGCCTCAGCGTCTGGCACTACTGCGCCTCCTCAGTCACCGACCACTGCCAAATCTCAGCAATCAGACCCTAAAGCCCCGACTTCGAACAAGAAACCAGCACCTCCCCCACCACCAACAGAAACGCGATGGGGGATCCCGCTCGCGGATCCTGACATGCTAGCCTCACAACGACGTCGGGGAAGACTTTTTGTTTCCTTTGCGCTCTTTCTTACCTTTGCGCTGGCATTTGGCGTGACCGGTGAATGGTTCATTAGGTCGGTGTTGCTGCAAAATCGGCACGGGGGTGTCGACGCAATTGCGCCGGCGAACAATCCGCAGACCCGGTAATTCTCCAGAGTCGGGCACCACGTTCGCAGCGATGCAAAGCATCATGACATGATCACTTGTTATCAGAAGTGAATGGTTGAGCCAGCCAGCGGAAGAACTCTGCGAATCTGTCAGCGGTGTTAGGTGCCCGCCTTTCCTTCTTGCTCGCGGTTGCCTAGCGCTTCGAGCACCTGCAGGGCTTCCCGCACCTGGTTTTTCTTGGGCCAGTCCTGGTACTCAAACTCAAGGCAGTGAGGATCCACAATATAAATTTCCGGCTGACCGTTGCGAATGCACTTACGCACTGCTTCCGCGTAATCGCGCACAAGGTCTGTTCGATACAGTTTAAACCCGCGGCCTGTGAGGACAATTTTCTCAATGCCGTGGCGCCGCCCCAGCACACGCATCGCTGCCACACCCAGGAGGTTTTCCACGCTTTCTGGAAGTGTCTCAACAGAACGTCCATCGGGGAGTTCGCGCGGGACTTCCCCATAACGATCGCGGATTTCTTCGGCGATTTCTTGAAGTTCCTGCAGCGTGCGTGCATCTACAATGCGCTTGTAAAGCGCTACACGTTGACTCTCCACGGGGACATAATCCGCTGGAATATGCGCCGAGAGTTTCCACTGGATTTCCATCTCGCGGCGCTCTTGCTCCTCTAGCTCGCCTTTGATCTGGGCCACGGCCTCTTCGAGCATTTTGCAGTAGAGTTCAAATCCAACGTCGGCGATTGTGCCATGCTGTTCGCGGCCGAGCAAATTCCCCGCTCCGCGGATCTCAAGGTCGCGCATCGCTATGTGGAATCCGGATCCGAGCTCGGCAAACTCCTCGATAGCAGCGAGTCGTGCAACCGCTGCCTCGGTGATGGGCTGCCCCTGTGGCACAATCAGATAAGCGTAAGCTTGGCGGCTTTCGCGTCCGACGCGACCACGCAGTTGATAGAGCTGGGCTAAACCGAACGCATCGGCACGGTTGATAATAATCGTATTCACGTTCGGAATGTCCAAGCCATTCTCAATAATTGTGGTCGAGACAAGGACGTCGTACTCGCCATCGATGAATTTGAGCATGACGTCCTCGAGCTCGTCGTCAGGCATTTGACCGTGAGCCACAGCAATGCGAGCCGTAGGAACGATTTCGCGCAGCCGTTCCGCAACCTGGTCGATTGTCTGAACCCGATTGTGCACAAAGAACACCTGTCCTCCGCGGTTCAGTTCGCGCAGAATCGCTTCCTCAATCTGTTCGGGATCGAAGTGAATAAGGCGGGTCTTTACTGGGTGGCGGTTGGCAGGCGGGGTGGCAATAAGGCTCATGGAGCGCAAGCCACTGAGGGCCATGTAGAGCGTTCGTGGGATGGGAGTGGCTGTGAGTGAGAGAAAATCCACGTTGGCACGCATCTCTTTGAAGCGCTCTTTCTGGCGAACTCCGAAACGCTGTTCCTCATCGACGATGACGAGCCCAAGGTCCTGGAATTTCACATTTTTTGATATTAATGCGTGTGTGCCGATGACCATCTGCACTTCGCCTCGGCGAAGTCCCTCAAGAACGGCTTTCGTTTCTGCAGGCGAACGGAAGCGGGAGAGTAGTTCGACGCGTATCGGATAGCCAGCAAAGCGTTCACGGAACGTGTTGTAATGCTGCTGCGCCAAAATTGTGGTCGGACAAAGCAGCGCGACTTGTTTGTTTTCTTGAATGGCTTTGAACGCAGCACGTATGGCCACTTCTGTCTTGCCGAAGCCGACGTCGCCACAGAGCAAACGGTCCATTGGCTTGTCGCTTCGCATGTCCGCTTTTACCTCGGCAATGGCACGCAGCTGATCCGGGGTTTCGGGATAGAGAAAAGATGCCTCAAACTCGATTTGTTCGTGCGTGTCTGGACCGTAAGCATAACCGCGTGCGAGTTCACGTCGTGCGTAAAGCTGCGCAAGTTCGCGAGCGAGTTTTTCGACGGCCTCTTTGCTTTTCTTGCGCCGCTGAATCCAACGCTTGCCGCCGAGTTTGTCGAGTTGTGGCTCGGCCTGATCGGGACCGCTATATTTGTGAACGTAAGCGATTTTCTCGACCGGCACAAGCAGGCGACCACCTTCCGCGTACGCGATGTCCAGGAAGTCGCAGACCCGTCCATCGACGACCTGCGTCCGGATGCCTTCAAAACGGCCAATTCCGTGATCGACGTGGACAACATATTCGCCTGGCTTGATTTCGCGGACGTCGGCAATAGCCACGCCCTTATAAAGTTTGCGATGGATGGCCCGACGCCGATAACGGCCAAAAATCTCGCGGTCGGTAACGACATACAGGCCAGCCTCGAGCGAGACAAAACCTTTGTGCAGCTCTCCTACGGTGATGATAACTTCTTGCGGAGAATGGCTGGGAGCATGTGCTGCAAATTTTCGTAAGAACTCGCGCTGGATGCGCTCCGGTGCGGCGTCAGCATCAACGTTTGCATCAGAGATGACAAGACCGGCTAACCCCTGCTCAGCTACTAGCTCGTCCATACGCTGGGCCTGCCCGGCGTTATCGCACACCACGCAGACCGTGCGTCCCTGGGATAGTTGCTTGCGAAACTGACTCAGGTAGTACTCGAGGTTGGGCGTGACCGCGTCGAACGAATGAGTGTCGAAGTTTGCAATCGCGCGACTCTCTTCGGTCACACTGTGGCGAATAACCTGTCGCTGCAAAGACGCTCGAAAGACGTCATCAAGAGTCAAATAAAGCTGCTCAGGCGGGATCAGCCCGCGCTCGGCCCCCCCCCGCTCCCGGTAGCGACGCTCGACCATCTGATGGAAATGGTCCGCGAGAAGCGGATACGTTTCAGGTGTGTCGAAGATGACGACGGCGTCCGGAGGGAGGAGTTCGACCAGCGAAGTCAAATGTGATTGTCCCGTTTCGAGCTCGCGGCGCAAAGCCACTTCGTGAAGCATGCGTTCCCGCGCAGGCAGAATCGTGATGGTCTCGGGTTCGCCCCCCCGCTTGAGTGAGCGCTGAGTGTGAACATCGAACCACCGAAGGCTTTCGATCTCGGCGCCGAAAAGGTCTACGCGGATGCCGTGCTCAGTGTCGAGAGGGAATATATCAATGATCCCTCCCCGAATGGAAAACTCTCCCCTTTTTTCGACTGTTGGCACCCGCTCATAGCCGAGCACGACAAGCTGACGGGCTAGCTCGGCGGTATCGAGAGACGCGCCCCATTGAAGGGTGATGAGATGCTCGCGCAACAGCTCGAGGCGCGGCACACGAGTGAGAAGCGCCTCAACCGACGTTACACCGACGTAGGGCTGTGCAGCTTCCTGGATCGTGCACAGCGCATGAAGCACCTCGATGTGCTTGAGCTGCTCCTCCAGCGAGGGCTCTTCCTCTTCATAGGGCAGAAGCTCGGACTTCGGAAAATGCAGCGCCGCCACATGGCCGAAAAAACCGAGGTCATCGTAGTAGTCGGCGGCTTTTTCCGCATTCGAAGTTACGAGAAGAACGAACGGGCGTGAGCTGTGGTTTGCATCACCTTGCGCGAGAGCGGCTGCGAAAACGGCAAGGGCTGAGCCGCGCAAGCCAGCAACCACCACAGGCTCGCCAGGAGTTGCGCGCCCGACAACGTTCTGAACTTTTTCAAATGTTGCTGTGCGCGCAAACCGTGATACGATTTGCGCGGAGAGACTTTGGGGAATGACTGCTGACCGTGTTGCCATGGATTTCTCTGGATCCGTTCTTGCGAATACCACCGCAGAGGGAAGTTCGTTCTGAGGAATGGAATCCTGACAGTTGTGTCTGCTGGTTCTGCAAGGTCTTTCCTTGGGCGTGGAGCGCTGGGCGCGCTAGTTTTGAAAGCTCCGTCACACCACGAAACATGCCCACCGCAGATCTTTTTCAGACTTGCAGGAGCGGCGGATACAAAGCGACGGTTTTCTCAGACTTGGTCAGCGCGATAATCTGTGGCTGACATTCTCGAGGGAAACAAAGCGAGAGGAGAAGCTCATTGAACAGCGCATTGCGCGAGAGAGCCAGCCGACTGGCAGAATT
>JADFCV010000007.1:57804-71017 GCA_017161655.1 Candidatus Sumerlaeota bacterium | reverse complement strand
TATCGTCATGCCCTGCTGGAAAACGTGATTCCTTTTTGGATGCGCCATTCGCCGGACCGTGAATTTGGTGGCTATTTCACGTGCCTGGATCAACGTGGGCAGGTTTACGATACGGACAAATTCACGTGGCTCCAGGCACGTCAACTTTGGACATTTTCGATGCTCTTCAACAGATTGGAGCGACGCCAGGAATGGCTGGACATGGCCAAGATCGGGGCGGATTTTCTCGCGCAGCATGTCCGCAACGAGGAAGGACACTGGTATTTTTCGCTCACACGTGACGGACGTCCGCTTGTGCAACCCTATAATATCTTCTCCGAGTGTTTTGGCGCAATGGGTTTTGCCCAGTATGCGCTGGCCACAGGCCGCGAAGATGCCGCGGACATCGCACACCAGGCATGGCAGGTGATCCTTCAGAGACGCCCCAACCCAAAAGGCCGCTGGTCGAAAATTGTGCCTGGCACACGACCAATGGTCTCGTGCACACTCACGATGATTCTCTCAAACCTGGTCCTCGAAATGGAACATCTTCTCGAAAGAGAGGAGGTTGAGCAGTGCCTGACAGATTGTGTCGAGACCGTCATGGGGCGCTTTGTTGACCCAGAGACAGAGCTTATGTTTGAGCATATTGCCCCGGATAACTCGCATCCAGATACGTTCGAAGGGCGTCTGCTCATCCCCGGCCACGCTCTCGAAGCGATGTGGTTCATGATGGTGATTGGCGAAAGACGTGAGGACCGTGCGCTCATCGAACGAGCGATCCGAGTCGCCATGCGCACATTGGAATTTGGATGGGACAAAGAATATGATGGTCTCTTCTACTTCATGGATGCGAAAAACAAGCCCCCACTCCAGCTCGAGTGGGATCAAAAGCTTTGGTGGGTCCACACCGAAGCCCTTGTGGCACTGGCGAAGGCGGTGCGACTGGCACCGGATGCGAATCTGCGCAAAGCGGCATGGGATTGGTACAAGCGTGTTCACGACTACACATGGAGTCATTTCCCTGACGCTGAGTTCGGGGAATGGTTCGGTTATCTCCACCGCGACGGGCGGCATGTAAATTACGCAAAAGGCGGGAAGTGGAAAGGCTGTTATCACGTTCCGCGAGCACTTTATGTGTGTATGCGTGAGTTTGAAAAAATTGCGGCAGAACTCGGAACAGAAGAAGCAAGCGCAGAACCTGCTGCACCGATCGACTGAACTTTGACCGAGGACAGAAAGGGGTCGGAGATGCTTCGCGACATTTTTCAAGCAATAGCCCGGTTGCTCGAGGAAGGCAAAAGCGGCGCGCTCATCACCATTGTTGAGACTGTAGGCTCCACGCCGCGCAAGGCGGGTGCCAAAATGCTAGTCACGGAGGACGGGAGGCTGATTGGCACCGTCGGAGGCGGATGTGTGGAAGCTGATCTCGTTGCTTATGCAAAACAGGTGATGAAGCAGGGGCGCCCCGCCATGTTTGAAGTGGATCTTACCGCAAAAACGCAAGACGAGAACGATATGCTGTGCGGGGGCAAAATGAAGGCGTTTATCGAACCGATCGTTGCTGAGGAGAAACTCCTTATTTTCGGCGGGGGACACATTTCGCGCGCCTTGCACGAGTTTGCGGCAAAGGTGGGGTTCCGGGTGACAGTCACGGATGACCGGCCGGAGTTTGCAAATACCGAGCGCTTCCCTCTCGCTGCCGATGTTTTGGCCATACCTTTCGAAAAACAAGCGGAAGCGGTAAAGGTTGACGAGCATACTTATGTGGTGATTGCCACTCGCGGCCACAGCTACGACGAACTGTGCATGGAAATAGCCCTGCGCACGCCTGCCCGCTATATCGCCCTGGTTGGGAGTCGGACGAAGGTTGCCCTGTTCAAGAAAAATCTCAGGGACAAAGGCTTCCGTGAAGAAGAGCTGGAGCGCGTGGTGTGTCCGGCCGGGCTTGATCTGGGAGCAGAAACTCCGGAGGAAATTGCCCTGTCCATTGTGGCCCAGATGATCGCTGTGAGACGATTAGGCCAGCGCACCGCTGGTGATTTTTCGAAGAAGAAAAATGCATGCTCTTCAACCACTGAGGGGTAAGCCACCCCATCCACACTCCTTCCTCTCGGCAAAAAGCTGTCAGCAAAAGGTCCATGGATTTGAGAATTGCGGAGAAAGTGAGAAGCTCGTTTCCTCCTCGAAAAGAGGGTATCTCCACGACTCATCCCAGATTTGACTCAAGCCTACCCATCCTGGGAACTTATGACACTGTGAACACTTCCCGGAGAATTTGTGTTTTTTGCGAATAAGCGGAAGGGTTTTTTAGCTCTTTCCGCGAAATTTTATCTGAAGTCCAAAATAAGTTTGCGTCTTTTAGGTAATTTCTCGCGGACTTCTTCAGAATTTCTTCAATATGCGTAACCAAAGCCCCAAAATGCCTAGCTACGGGCAAAGCGATGGTCCAGCCGAAAGGCGAGGGCATCGTCTGGCACTCATCCGCTTTCACGTCTGGCGCGAGGGACCGGTCTCCCGAGCACGCATTGGGGAGCTTCTGGGTCTTAATCTCCCAACCGTATCGAACTGCGTCGGGGAACTTCTCGAAAAAGGGGAAATCATCGAGGAAGGTTACGCAGAATCGACGGGGGGACGCAAGCCCCAGCTTCTGAGCGTCAATGCCAAAAAAGGGAGCGTAATTGGGGTAACATTTTCGACCCGTGGGATCAGCAGCGCATGGGCCGATTTGCGTGGTACGCTCAACAACATCCGGATTTACCCCTTCTCGACGAGTGAGGGTAAGGACAAGGCCTTGGCGACACTTTCGCAGGCCATCCGTGACCAATGGGATGCCGTGCGTCTTTCGCCTGAAGCTGGCCCAGTTAAACAAATCGGCATCGGTATTTCGGGCTTGGTGAATGCTCGTGAAGGAATCTCTCTCGGATTCCCACGCTTCGACGAGTGGGTTGATGTTCCGCTGCGCTCGATTTTCGAACGCGAATTCAAGGTCCCCGTTGTTGTGGACAACCACATTGTGGCCGTCACTCTTGCGGAAAGTATTGCAGGCCAGCTCAAAGATTTTGAAAACGCCCTGTACGTTCAGCTGGGGCCAGGGCTAGGGGTTGGCATCCTTATCAACGGACGTATCTACCGCGGATCCAAACTCAATGTGGGAGAGTTTGGACACACGACCGTGACCGAAAACGGCCCCATTTGCTACTGCGGCAATTATGGCTGTCTTGAGAGCCTAGCGAGCGACTACGCGCTCGTCCAGCAGACAGAGGCGGCCCTGCGCGAGGGAGTAAAAACAGCCATCCCTGATTACGCGCCGGAACCAGGCAAGATCACGACAGGCGCAATTTTCCGAGCAGCCGCCGATGGCGACCGTTTCGCTCTGAATCTCGTGGAGAAAGCTGCGCGCTTGATTGGCACCGGGATTGCGAACCTCGTCAACTTATTTGGCCCACAAATGATCATTATCGGCGGAACAATGGCAGAAGCTGGGGGCGACATGTTGATGTCGGCTCTGTGTGCCACGCTGAGCACGAAGGCTCTCGATCGGATGGAAAAGGACGTGGAAATCCGCCGCAGCAGCTTCGGCAAAGAGGAAGCGATTCGTGGGGCTGTCACTCTCGCTCTCTATCACTATTTCACAGCGCCGCTCGTGGAAGATAGCGGCATGAGCGGGGGGCTCTTGGATTTGAGAGGTTTGAGCTGATTTGAGATTCGGGCATGGCGCGAGGCGTGCCCGAATGTCGAGTCAGACAAAATAAAAACAGGAGTAAAGTTATGGAAGTTATTATCGCCAAGGATCGCCAGGAACTGGCGGAAATCGCTGCGGGTATCATCCGCGAACAAATTCGTCGCAAGCCCAACTCGGTGCTCGGGTTAGCGACTGGTTCCACACCCGAAGACACCTACAAGCGCCTCATTCGCTACCATAAGGAAGAGGGGCTGGACTTCTCAAAGGTCGTGACCTTCAACCTCGACGAGTACCTTGGGCTGCCGAAGGACCACGATCAGAGCTACTGGTACTTCATGCATGATCGTCTGTTCAACCACGTGAACATCAATCCCTCGAATATCCACGTTCCCGATGGAATGGCTCCGGATCCGGAAGCATTCTGCGACTGGTACGAGGAAGAGATCGAGCGCGCTGGGGGCATCGATCTCCAGCTGCTGGGAATTGGTGGCGACGGCCACATCGCCTTCAACGAGCCGGGAAGCTCGCTTGCCAGCCGCACCCGCGTGAAGGCTTTGACGGAGCAAACGATTAAGGACAACGCCGAGCTCTTCTTCGGCAAGGATAAGCAGCACCTGGTTCCCCGGTTTGCCATCACGATGGGCGTGGGCACGATTCTCGAAGCCCGCAAGCTCCTGCTGATCGCCTTCGGCAAGCGGAAAGCTTCCATCTGCAAGAAGTTCATCGAGGGGCCAGTGACCTCCATGGTGACGGCAAGCGCGCTGCAGCTGCATCCGAACGCAATCGTCGTTCTCGACGAAGAGGCTGCTGCTGAGCTCGAGTACAAAGAGTACTACAAGTGGGTCCAGAAGATGAAGAAGGAAGAGTACCAGAAGGTGCTCGATCGTTTGGCCCAGTAAACACGTGGGGGCCACGCTCCAACCGCCAATAGGCGTTGCGGGGCTGGCTAGTGGAAGGAGTCTGCGGCGGGAGCACCTTCATAGGGTGCTCCCGCTTGCAAGACTAGACGGCCGCCTCCTCAGGGTCGGCCGAAAACATGTGGCCATTTTGTGAAGAGGTGAAGAATATGGCAAAGTTTTTCCCCGAACTGGAAGAGGTTCTAAAGAAGTCGGAGCTGCTCGCTGCGGTTGAGCGCGTGAAGAAGCTTGCCCCGAAGGGCAAAGCCGTGAGCGAGGATCCGGAGCTTCAGAAACAGCTCGAGGCCGCTGGCTGTTGGGCTGCCGACTGGAGCAAGGTGCGTGTTGCTGAGGGATTCAGCCCGCGCCGTGTGGCGGCCGTGAAATTCTTTGGTGAAGTGTTCCTGGGCAAATTTACCGAGAACGAGCTGGAAGCGGACAAAGGCGTAAAACTCCCCGCCGGCGTTTACCACAGCGTGGTGTGCGATTGCGTCATTGAGGACGATGCACTGGTTCACAATGTGGGTGTCCTTTCGAACTATGTGATAGGCCCCCGTGCAGTCGTGATGAATTGCAAGACCGTAAGCGCCACGCCAGGGACCGTTTTCGGCAATGGAGTGGAAATGTCGATCGCCATCGAAACAGGTGGTCGCGAGGTTCTTTCTTATGCCGAACTCACAATCCCGGTCGCCGAAAAGGTGGCAAAGAGCCGCGACAACAAAGAGCTTCTGGCGGAGTACAACGATTTTGTTGCCAAATATGTCGAGGCTGCAAAAAGCCCGAAAGGGATCATTGAGGAAGGCGCTAAGGTCATCAATACGGCGAAGGTCCTCAACACCTATGTTGGTCCCTACGCGGTGATCGACGGGGCAACAAAGGTTGCGGAGGCCACGCTGCTTTCAAACAAGGACGAAAAGACAGAAGTCCTTGATGGATCTTGGGTGGTTAAGTCCATCCTTCAGTGGGGCTGTGAAGCGGCTTCGATGGCCATTGTGGATAGCTCAGTATGCACTGAGCACAGCCACGTGGAGCGCCATGGCAAAGTGACGCAGTCCATCCTTGGCCCGAACACAGGAATCGCTGAGGGTGAAGTGACAGCCTCGCTGGTGGGTCCCTTTGTTGGATTTCATCATCAGTCGCTGCTTATCGCCGCACTGTGGCCCGAGGGCAAAGGCAACGTGGGTTACGGAGCAAACGTTGGTTCGAACCACACCTCAAAAGCTCCGGATCAGGAAATTTGGCCGGGAGAAGGCACATTCTTCGGACTTGGGACGAACATTAAATTCCCGAGCAATTTCACGAAGGCTCCTTACTCGATCATCGCGACAGCAGTCAATGCTCTGCCGCAGAAAGTCGAGTTCCCCTTCTCGTTGATCAATTCTCCGGCGGACCGCTACGAAGGGATTTCTCCAGCTTACAACGAGATCATGCCTGGCTGGGTGCTGAGCGATAACATTTACACCGTGAAGCGCAACGAGGGCAAGTACATCAAACGCAATAAAGCCCGCCGCAGCCAATTCGTGTTCGAAGTGTTCCGGCCGGATATCGTGGACCTCATGATCGAGGCGCGCCGTCGTCTGCAGGAGGTCAAAGAGGTCAAGCAGGTTTACTCTGACAAGGATATCAAAGGGCTGGGCAAGAACTACATGCTTGAGTCTAGCCGCAAAAAGGGCATTGAGGCCTACACCTTCTACATTCAGTTCTATGCCCTGAACGGCTTAAAGAAAAAGGTCGAAAAAACTATTGCAGAGAAAGGCGCTGCAGCCGTAAAGAATATACTGACGGCTGCCAGCGACGACCCGCGTTGGGAACACGAACGCAAAGTTCTGGCCGCAGAGTTTGCAGGCAAGGACGTGAAAGAGCTACTCCAACTTCTCGTGCAGTATCAGGAGAAGGTGGCCAAAGACGTTCAGGTCTCGAAAGAGAAGGACGACAATCGTGGGGCGCGCATTATCCCCGACTACGTCCATGCTCACGCTCCGGCCGAACAGGATGGCTTCGTGAAAGAGACGTGGGAAGCCACGAAGAAATTGAAGGCAGACGTTGAAGCGTTGCTCGCTCAACTGTGAGGTGCTTCTAGCAAGTCGGAAAGGGCGGACTCGAAAGCGAGCCGGTCGCGGAGAGTCCGCCCCCACACTTGCCGGATGAGCTGGCAAGGTGAGCAGAGTGGCGCACAACACGTGGTGACACCAGGAAAGGTGCAACAACCGTGGAGATTTACGTACGCAACAAGTGCAAGTCCAACATCATGACGACGCACCGGCTGAAGAAAATAGCAACCAACGTCATTCGGCTGGTGCTTGAGGAAAAGGGACGCACCTCGGCTGAAGTCTCGGTGGTGTTTGTGGACGAGCCAGAGATGCGGACCTTGAATAAGAACTACCGAGGCAAGGATCGGTCCACAGACGTCCTCGCATTTCCAATGTGCGAAGGCCGCTTTGCTTCAATCAATCCGGACTTGCTCGGCGATATCGTGGTGTGCGTACCGGCCGCACGCCGTCAGGCTGAGCAGAAGGATCACTCGCTCGAGCGCGAACTTTCTCTGCTTTTGATCCATGGCCTACTTCATCTTCTCGGATACGATCACGCGCACGAGAAAGAGGAGCGCCGGATGCGAGAGTTGGAATCCGAATTCCTTGCGCTTGTAGGTGAGGAGCTCAGTATCAGTTAACAAGTTAGCTCTTACCCTATAGCACTACAAGAGAACCTCGTTGATTCTGGGCGGCGCGATCCACCAAGTGCTGATTGTGCCGCTTTTTTTCATGCATCCAGGATGACTTTCAGACAAAAAGAAAAGGTGCCTGCCTCGCCTCGAGGCAGACACCTGAGAACCTCGTCACGAAGGCGGAACTTCTTGTTTGGCTTTCTGTGTTTGGCAGCCGTTATTCGTAAAGCGTCCATTCGCTAGCGGCGCTGGCACCAAGCGTTTCATACTTGGTGTTATCCCAAGCGGCAGCGTAGGGATAGGCTGACGCTGCGCCATTACCGTCGTAGTAGCCCCAGGCGGCGTTGCCACTGGCATAGCTTGTATCCGTGCCTGAGCAAACGGTCGTACCGTCGATTTTCCCCACGATGCTGCTACCGGACATTTCGAGCTCGAAGAAATGCCATCCTGTGGTAACGTCACTCGCTCTTTCTTGGAGAAGGGTGTGGGTGGTTCCCACTTTCTTAAAGAGGACAGGACGGAAATTTGTGGGGTTCGGTGAGATAGCGGTCCAGCTTGAGTAAGCCGTCACGCCAAAGAAATAGGCCTGCCGTGTGCCAGCAGTACTTCCCGTTACCATAGGGTTAGTATTCTGCATACGCCCGAGGATAAGGTAATCTCGCTCTAATGGAGTTGCATCAAGCGTTGTCCAATCCACATAAACCCATCCGGAGATTTTGACGTCGGCCTGTGGGGATGGTGAAGCCAGGAAAATCCAGTTATAGCCGCCGCCACCCGTTCCGATGTCGCCAACGCGGCAAACGTAGCCATCACCGCCGGTATGATCAGCGGGCGGAGTTGGCTGCATGGTGGCCAAAGGCACGACAACGACATCCACTCCACTGTCGTAGGATGCTGAGAGCGAAGGGGGGAGAGTACCGTTCTGAGCCGGCGTAAGATCCTCCTGCAGCACAACCGCACCGGAGGCAAGCGCTGTAACACTTGCGAAAAGTCCTGCAATCATTACTCTTCAATGGCTAGGGGTACTTCCTTCCGGGATGTGTCTTTCCGCCTTTGCCCCAATGTTCTTTTTATAAGTATGCTTTGGCGAAAGAACCAATGACATACTTGTAAAATCGTTGGTCTTTTTTCTCCAAGGTTGCTTTTGTTGTCTTGAATCGGGCCCTGCTTTTCTGTACCCCGCACAGGTATGTTGCACGTTCTCATCGTTGATGACGAAATGAAAATGGCTGCTGCTCTCGCGCGCATGCTTGAACGCGAAGGGCATAAAGTGGAGGCCACAGCGTCACCGGAAACCGCCCTGGAATCACTGGCCAGGGAAGAATTCGATGTTGTCCTGTGTGACATGAGAATGCCCACAATGAGCGGCCTCGATGTGCTGCGCCGCACAAAACGCCTGGTGCCCACGGTGGACTTTGTCATAATGACTGCGTATGCGGACGCGCGATCAGCCGTTGAGTGTATGAAAGAGGGTGCTCTCGATTATCTGATTAAGCCTTTCCCCATCGACGAGCTGCGGCTTTTACTTCAGCGTGTCGAAGAAACTCGCCATCTGCGTGAGGAAAACGCACGTCTCCGTGAACTCGTCGATGAGCGTATCTCGCTGGAAAATATCATTGCTGCCTCGAAACAGATGCAGGACGTGCTCGCTCGGGCACGCAAAGTGGCGGCAGCAAACTCGAGTGTTCTGTTGCTGGGCGAAAGCGGGACTGGCAAAGAGGTGCTCGCAAAAGCCATCCATCGAATGAGTTCTCGAGCGCAGAAACCCCTCGTGGTAGTAAACTGCGGTGCCATTCCTGAGACGTTGCTCGAAAGCGAGCTTTTTGGCCATACGCGGGGCGCTTTCACAGGAGCTGTTGAGGCTCGGAAAGGTATGTTTGAGGCGGCGGATGGCGGGACGATTTTCCTTGATGAAATTGGAGATCTCCCACTCCATTTGCAGGTGAAGCTTCTGCGGGTGCTGCAAGAAGGGGAAATCCAACGCATCGGTGAGTCCGCACCTCGGAAAGTGGACGTTCGCGTCATCGCCGCAACGAATCGCGATTTGGAATCCTTGGTGGCCGAAGGAAAATTTCGGCAGGATCTTTACTATCGGCTCAACGTCATTCCCATCTACCTGCCGCCACTGCGTGAGCGACGCGAGGATATTCCCCCACTGATCGAATACTTTATGCAGAAGTACGCGCCTTCGGGCATGCGCAAACGGTTTAGTCCGGAAGCCTTTTCTTTGCTCATGCGATACGACTATCCGGGCAATGTACGCGAGTTGGAAAACGCCGTGGAACATGCCGTAGTTCTAAGCGAAGGTGAGCTCATTAAAGTGGAGGACCTGCCGCTTCAGATCCAAAATGCGGAGTGGGAACGCGTCATCTACCCCCAACCCAGCGGGGAAGCCGTGCCCCTGGAGGAACTCGAAAAGCGTGCGATTCTTGCTGCGCTCGAAAAAACGAACTATAACATGACTCGTGCAGCCGCACACCTGGGCATCACGCGGCGGACGCTCGGATATCGCATAAAAAAGTATGGGCTTGATGATTATGTGGCGGAAAAGACTCGACGCCCGGCTCGGCGCAAAGACACTTCTTAGCGGCTGGATGAGCGCGCTTGGCACCACTGCATGCGCTGCACGTCGAGAAGTTGCATTCCTTGGAAAAACCTGCATCTGCCGACACCTGCTTCTTTCCGGAATGGCAATCTTTGTGGCTTATTCCGAGGCGAGGGCAAGCGAAGTACTCGTGCGCTTTCATCCTGCAAAAGGAAAGATGGGCGACGTCAGGACGTGGGCTCAGCGCTACGGTGTGGAGGTGAAGCGTCGCCTTCTGCTGCCGGGGGCTTATATCATTTCGTCGGTCGCCCCAGCGTCGAGAATTCTCTCTGAGATCAAAACGGATCCAGCACTTCTCTACGCGAGTGTCCCGCGTGTGCTGGAGCCCTGTGCCACGCTCCCCAACGATCCATTATTTGCGAACCAGTGGCAGTTGCGAAATACGGGCCAGAGCGGCGGTGTGGTTGGGGCTGATATAGGTGCCCCTTTAGCTTGGGATGTGACAACAGGCAGTGCTCACACCGTGCTGGCCATTGTTGATAGCGGGATCGAGCTCTCCCACCCGGATCTCGTGGGGCGGTTGTGGGTGAATCCGGGCGAAATCCCGGGCAACGGATTGGACGACGACAATAATGGTTTTACGGACGACGTTCATGGCTGGAATTTTTACTCTGGTTCGCCTGACGTCAGCCCTACGCTCGGACATGGCACCAATGTGGCGGGCCTGGCTGGGGCAGCATCGAACAATGGCATCGGCGTCGCTGGAGTGAACTGGCAAGCGCCCCTCATGATTGCTAACATTTTTTCGCCCGAAGGTTATGCAACTGAGGCAGATGCCGTTGATGCTCTTGTCTACGCAAGCGACAATGGTGCGCGAGTTATCAACGCAAGCTGGGGAAGTCCGGGATATTCCCCTCTTCTCAAAGACGCGGTTGCCTACGCCAGAGAAAAGAATGTGCTGATTTGCGCAGCAGCGGGGAATTACAACTTCGACGCGGACGAGCATCCGTTTTATCCTGCTGCTTTGGGTTCGGATGCGCTGATCGCGGTCGGTGGTACGACGAATCGCGACGATTGGGTTTTTAATTACGGAGCCGCGCGAGTCCACGTTTCCGCACCTGCAAATCTTGTCTATATGGCACGCTACCCAAGCACGTATGGTTACGGCAGTGGAACTTCCTATGCGGCGCCTCTTGTTGCAGGGACTGCAGGATTGTTGTTAGCACAGGCACCTAACACTGACGTTGTCTCACTGAAATCGCGGCTAGTGGCGAATGCCACACGCCTGGACTTGCTTTCAGGGAGAAATGTTGTTGGCGGCCGTCTCAACGCTGCGGCAGCCTTGACCTCCCCAGGTTCGGAAACGCCACCGCCTTTAAGTTTCGTCCTTCATCGGATTGGACCGCACGGTGCCCTTTTCGAGATACGACCGCCGAACGAAACAACCCTCAGCACAGGAATCCTTTGCCAAATCAAGGTGGCTTCTGAATCCATCACGACTGATAATTTCGCCGAGTTCCCCGAATGGCGGATGGCGCAACTCGGGCCGCAGGAGCATCGTCTGTTTCTTCTGGATGGGCTCGAACAGAACACCACCTACTGGATCGGTGCGCGGGGGTATAACGCAAGGGGCATTGTGGGCGAACTAACGACAACGTCTTTCACAACAGGGCTAGCAAAAACAGTTTTCTACGATTCGTGCGATACAACAGCACCAGTGTGGCAAGCTGCAGGATTCACGCTGGCGGGCGGGAGTACTCACACGGGAACGATGGCCTGGCAGGATAGTCCAGACTCAAACTACACAAGCAACACAGTGGCGACTCTGACGGGTGGCCCCTTCGACATTTCTTCTCTTGTGCGACCGCGCCTTTCGTTTTATCTCGAGTACTTTTTCCCTTCCAGGCTTGCCGAGAGCGACCGACTTGAGGTGCGCGTGAGCAGCGATGGTGGAGCAACCTGGAGCATCTTGAAGAGGTTTCACGCCACTCATAGCCCTCCGCGCCGCTTTAGTTTTCCCCTTGATGAGTTTCGATCAACTCAAGCGCTGCTTGTCCAGTTCCGCCTTCTTGCGGATGAGAATTCTTACGTGGACGATGGCGTTTACATTGACGACATTGCCCTCGAAGAGGGACTCGGTGATGTGCCGTTTGCGGATGATGTGATCATCGAGTCAGTGGATTTTTTCGGCCAAGTCAACACCGCTCCGGAGTTCGAGGTCATGGGAGCATGGTCGGCGGATTCGGGAAAAAGCTCTGCCCCTAAG
This sequence comes from Candidatus Sumerlaeota bacterium, assembly GCA_017161655.1. Classification (GTDB taxonomy): domain Bacteria; phylum Sumerlaeota; class Sumerlaeia; order Sumerlaeales; family Sumerlaeaceae; genus DRVG01. The sequence continues at coordinate 58,981 of JADFCV010000007.1, read as the reverse complement.
CTTGTTGGGGCAGGCGTTCTTGCGGCGCCTGCCGGTTCTGCAGGGACAAGAGCGACATTCATCCCCTTTGTGCCGATCAGTGGTAAGTATGAAATCTTTCTTTCTTATGGCGCACTTGCCAGTGCAACAAACGTTCAGATCCAGATTTGTCACGCTGAGGGGAGCACACAGGAGCTTCTAAACCAGATGGCGGCTTCCGGAAATCGCTGGGTCAGTCTGGGGATATTCAATCTTCGCTATGGACGCGACAGATTTCACGGGAGTGTGTCTCTGGACGCCTCGACAGCAACGGGAGCCAAAGTCTTCGCAGACGCGGTGCGGTTTGTACTCGTTGAGCCAGCAGCGGAAAGCCTCTCTGCCAAAGATTGGTTGTGTTTCGAGTAAACTTTTCGTAGGTCGGTAACTAGTCGACGGTGTCGGCGTGCCTGCCATATCTAAGCTTTTGAGGGGATAGCCCTTGATGAGCAGTTCGCAGAATCTCATGACAGCATCTCCAAAACCATCACAGCCTTCGCAGCTGCCAAAACCAAAAGAAGGCAAAGACCTGCTGCCCGTGGAGGTCCTAATCGCCATCTTCATCATTGTGGAGGTGCTCATCATTTGGCTCATGGCGCCTCAGTTTACTCGTGAGTTCACAAGATGGAAATCGCTTCGTTACGCGAGCAAAGGAAACTATAGGGCTGCGGCAGAAGAGCTGCAGAAATTGCTGGAATCCCCAAACGGGGCAAAAAACCCAACGTTTCTTGGGGAGCTTGGAAATTGCTATTACAACTTAGGAGACTTTGACAAAAGCATCGACTACTACAAGCAAGCCCAGGAAAACCGAATGAACATCGTCACAGAACTGGACGATGATTCTCCCCACGAATACCCGGATTTCAACGCAATGATAGGTCTTGGTTATTTCCGTAAGGGAGAACTGGACAAAGCCGAAGAGTACTTTCAAAAAGCTTTAGAGGCCAACCGGCTCGATAAGGTGGCCCACATGAAATTGGGGGAGATTGAGTTCAAAAGAGGGAACTACCTCAAGGCGATCGATTATTTTAAGTTTGTGGCACGAGATCCGGCTTACGAAAAGGCCGTTCGCGAATACTATCAGCGGATTGAGGCTGAGCTCTTCAAAGGCGTCGAGGACGCGGGGAGCGAAGCAGCAACCACCGCATCAAAGTAGCTAGAA
>JADFCV010000007.1:19262-57706 GCA_017161655.1 Candidatus Sumerlaeota bacterium | reverse complement strand
GGCAGGAGAACGGTTTTTCCGCCGACACCTTTCCTTTCGGGACATGACGCGGCGCTAGTAATACGCGAGCGCAGCGTTCAAGAACTGATGTGGCAGCGCGAGGTTCTGGCGCTTCGGCAGGATATGGCGGGGAAGGAGGAGAAAGTTGCCCTCTCCTGAACCAAGTTACGCATCTCCCTCAAAACTTGAGAATAGCAGCGCATCGCTTGCAGGGGGAGCCTCACTACGCCGACGAATGCTTTGATATTGAATCAATTGACATGGTCTTTTCCGGGCATTACTTTTTAATTACAGAATTGAGGGTAAGGAGCTATAAAATGAAAACTCTTTCATTGCTGACCGCCCTGTTGCTAGCCTGTCTCGTCGCGCCTGCATGGGGGGCTGTACCCGCCCGCGAAGGAACAAAAACGGGTCCCGCTGACGAGAAGAAACCAGCAGCTCATGTCGCGCTTGAACCTGGGCAGGCTGATACTTTAGCTGAAGAAACCACGGCGCCTGCAGCGAGTTCGAAAGCCAGAGCCTGGACGCATCCTGCAAAAGAATTCCGGGGAATCTGGTTCCCAGGCCGGGACCTGCTCGTATCCACGGAAAGCCTGGTGCAGAAGCTGGATGCGCTCGTGAAAGCGAATTTCAACGCTGTCCTGCCCGTGGCCTATTTCCGTGGGTATGTGGTTTATCCTGATTCGAAATACCTGCCCCAGCTTCCGGATGCCCGCGGTGGAGACCCTCTGCGCTTTTTTATCGACGAGGCTCATAAACGTGGTTTGCAGGTTCACGTCTGGTTGGAATATGGATTCTACGCGTACCACACGCCAGATGCGACGAAGACTCCTTCAAAAGGTCCGTGGTTAGACGCACACCCTGAGCTTCAATCAGTCAGCTCTAAAGGAGACCGATACATTCACAACCCAGCATGGGGCGACTTCTACTCCATGTGTCCCTCAAATCCACAATGCCATGAGCTTATCGCGAATATCGCGGCAGAGATTCTCGAGCGCTATCCAGTGGAGGGCATCAACCTCGACCGGATTCGCTATGCTGGCGAGAATTTTTGTTATTGTGACTATTGCAAGGAGCACTTCCGAAAAGACACGGGGATGGAGCTTGTGGAATTCGCGAAGGGTTCCGCTGGTGAGAAAAAGTTCCTCGAGTGGAAACGCCAGCAGTTAGTGAAAGCGGTGGAAACCATCCGCAAACGCGTGAAGAGTGTTCGGCCGGATGTGGTGCTCACCTCCTATGTTGTTCCGCCGGATGAGAAGAATAACAAAGCTCAGCCCTGGGACCTGTGGGCCAAACATAGACTTCTGGACGCGATCGCTGTAAGCATGTATGGGCGCAACATTGTTCCCGACGCAGAAAAAGCCGTGGAAATTTTGGGCGAGAACAAAGATATCCTCCTGGCGGCGATTTCATGCGAGGTGCCCTCAAATCTTTACTTGGACAACGTCGAAAAAGCGCGCCGCTACGCGCCATTGGGACATATTACGTGGTACGCGGGGCAAGTGGATGACGATTTGCAGGGATTGATGTCCGGTCCTTATGCGAAACCCGCCCTTAACCCCTTTGCGCGCGACCTAGAAACAAGCAGTCCAAAAAAGAACTCCTCCGAATAATCTGACATTGTCCCCGGAAGGAAACGCGAGTTTGTTGATTGGCGCAGCAGCAACTGTGCTGATCTCGCGTCCGCTGGAGCTGTCGGCTCACATGGATTCAAACAAACGCGGGGCATCGTTTGTCGCGGAACGATGTTCTCTCACGAATTTTCACGATGGGCACTTGTTTGGGCTGTGAATCAGCATGCCCGCTGTAGAGCCTCTTCACCCGTTTCGCAAAAATTTTGGGGAACAGTTTCGATGCCACAGAATGCCCCTTGAACTAGACCAAAGACCGCAGCGAGAAAAGGGTGAGCTCTGTTTGTATAGAGTGTCGCATTGGTGGATCTATGACACTGGAGAAAAACAGGAAGTGAACAGCCTGGGTAGGGATGCACACCTGTCCACAGGGGACGACAACGACGCCGATCCAGCGGATCCCGCTCTTCCTCGCCTGAAGACCATCGCGTGGGAATTCCTCAAGATCGGAGCAACGGGTTTTGGCGGTGGGGTCGCAGTGATTGCGCTCATGCAACGGCAGTGTGTGGACCGGAGACGGTGGCTTTCAGCAGAGGAATTCCTTCACGGCGTGAGCCTGGGACAGATCCTTGGTTCCTTTGCAGTGAACACAGCCTTTTTCATTGGCTATCGCTTACGTGGACTTCTGGGTGCCATCGTGGCGATGTGCTCCTTTCTTGCCCCTTCAGTAATCATGGTGATTGGCTTATCGTGGATCTATTTTGCCACACAGAAAATCCCCTCAATTCAACAAGCCATGGTAGGGGCGAGCCCTGTGGTCATTGCACTGATCGCAAGCGCCGGCACTTCTCTGGGAACGAAAGCGCTCCGAGGAGTCCGCCATGATGCATTGGCCTGTTTAGGATTCGCCGGCACACTCTATCATGCACCACTCCTCGAGCTTCTTGGTTTTGGGGCACTCATTGGTATTGTCTTGCGACTTGGTTCAGAGAGCAACTCGGACCCAAAAGCTCCTTCGAAGAAGAATGAGTCGACGGCGTCCGCGTCGCAAGCCGCTGTTGTAGCACCCTATATTGCTGGAGCATCTGGAACAACAGCAACTCTCACCGGAAAGAGTTTTGCGGCAACTGTTGCAACGGCGGGTGCCTCTTTAGGACTCGTTAGCCTTATTCTCCTTTTTCTCAAGATTGGGTGCGGTTTCTTTGGCGGTGGTTACGTGCTGGTGCCGCTTCTTCAGCATGAGCTGGTTGCGCGGAGGGGGCTTTTAAGTATCCGTGAATTCCTCGATGGCGTGGCGATAAGTCAACTCACCCCTGGCCCTATTGCCGTACTGGCCACGTTTGTGGGATACCGTTTTGCTGGCGCTGCAGGTGCAATTCTGGCCACTGCAGCACTTTATCTTCCAGCAACGGTCCTCATGACCCTGCTTTCGCACGCTTATGCGCGCCTTCGTCACCTCCAGGCCGTTAAGCATCTCTTAGCAGGTCTTGGACCCGTCATTGTGGGAATGATCTTTGCCAGTGCGGTGCAGCTAGCTCCTCACACCAGTCTATCCCTCTCACGGCCCCTCGGAATTATTCTGTGTGCGGCTGCATACATGCTTCTCAGAAGGCAACTGCATCCGGCGTTCTTGCTGGCAGCAGGCGCACTGATGGGAATCGCTTTCCCCGGCGCATTCGTATCATGAGTGAACCTCATGCACATCGCCCAAATAACAATCGTGCACTCGACCGACGACTTGTTGCAGCGATCGGGCTGAATGGGCTCACTGTAGCTGCAGAGGTCATTGGTGGGTTTATGTCGGGCAGTCTGGCCCTGCTCAGCGATGCCCTTCACAATTTCACTGATGTCGCAGCCTTGATTCTCGCTTTGGCAGCGCGGATCGTGGCCCGGAGGCGTCCCAGCCTCCGTCATACCTTTGGCTTTCATCGGCTCGAAATCATTGCCGCTTTTGTTAATGGAGCAACTCTTCTCGTTGTGGCTACCCTCGTCGTGCACGAGGCGATCTTGCGCCTTTTTTCCCCTCAGCCGATCAATCAGAATGTCATGCTTGCAGTGGCGCTCATCGGTCTCGCGGCAAATTTGCTTTCGGTGGTTCTCCTTCACCACCACGATGCTGAGGACCTCAATATGCGCGCGGCATTTCTCCATTTGTTGCAGGACACCCTCTCTTCTGTGATTGTCGTCCTGGCAGCTCTGTTCGCTCACAAGATGTGGGGGCGATACCTTGACCCACTTGCCTCGCTCGTGGTGATCTCTTTGATCTTCTGGGGAACTTATCAGCTCATACGGCGGGCGCTCCACATTCTCATGCAGGGAACACCGCCGGGCTTAGCGATCGATGAGTTGCGTGCCGATATTGTGAATCGCTTTGGAATTGAAGACATGCGCCACATCCATGTGTGGGAGCTTGGGACAGGATATCACGTTCTGACGGCGCACCTTGTCGCCGGCCCTCAGGGAATTATGGCGCTTCTCGAACGCGTGCCTGAGATTCGAGAGTACTTACGTCGCGAATGGCATATCGAGCATGCCACACTCGAGATAGAGTCGGTGCCTTCAGAGAGCTGCTCCCTGGATTACTCGCCACAAGTTTAGCGCCCCGTTCAGGGTCGCTTACAGCGCGCCGTCACGCTTCAAAAACGCGCTCCATCGGCCATGACGGAACGCCACACGTATGGGCAGATCAAAGAGTTCGCTGAGGTGCTGGGAGGTCAGCGTGGCGTGAATAGGGCCGGATGCGAGGACACGACCTGCTCGCAGAAGCAGAGCATGGGTGAAGACCTCTGTGATCTCTTCGACATGATGCGTCGTCAGCAAAAGTGTTGGTGCATCACGACGCCGTGACACGAGTTCTATCGTGTGAAGAACGAATTCGCGACCTGCGAGATCGAGTCCAGCACAGGGTTCGTCGAGAATGACAATGTCGGGCTTTCTCATGAGTGCCCGAGCGATGATAAGCCTCTGCCGCTCGCCGGTACTCATCGCCCCGAATGGCTTCTCAAGAAGGTCTTCGGTATGCGTCTCCACAGCGGTTTCCACCACGTGACGCAGCTCGGCCGAAGTCGGTGGCTCAAAGAGGTTCAAATGCGCACGACCGCCTGTGATCAAAACCTCTGCGCCGACCAGTTCTGGCCGAATCATCCGCACGAGTGGCTCACTGACGAAAGCGATCCTTCGGCGCAACTGCGAAAGATCAACGGCGCCGAAACGTTGCCGGAGAACTCGGACCTCTCCATCGGTGGGCCAAAGGTATCCGCAGAGAATGTTCAGCAAGGTGGTTTTGCCCGCACCATTAGGGCCATAAAGTACCCAATTCTCGCCTCGATGAACTGTCCACGAAATGGAATCCAGAATGCGGCGGTTTTCTCGTTCAAAAGTGATGTCCTTCAAAGCGATGATTTCGTCGCGGGCGTTCATTTTTTTCTCCACTGACTGCATCCTTCTGGCAAAAACTGAGAGTCCGGTGAACCATCCACGCAACAAATTGATGCAGCTACATGACGCAGCTATTTCGGCAAAAGGCATACTTATTTTTGCGCTGAGCCTTTGGTTGCACTTTTCGTTGGCGAGTGCCGGCAACACAAGCGGCACCAAGGCCATTGTCTTTGAGCAGCGTTCGTTTCCACTACTGAAGCTCGAGGTGGATTACACACCGGCGGATGCCAGGTGGGTAGAGGACGTGGCAGCACGCACGGACGCGGCGCGACGTGCTTTGAACAGGATCATGCCTGATGCTCTCCTGGCGCAGGTGCGCGTTGTTATCGCGCCAACGAAGGAAGTCTTCCTTGAGATTGTCGGAGGCTGGGCTGAGCACTCCGCCGCCGTGGCCCTTCGCACCCCTCCGGTGCCGACCGTAGTCATTAATGCTGAAGCGCTCCGAACCGTGACTCCTCTCGAATTCTCGCGCACACTTCTGCACGAGCTTGTTCATTGCTATCTGGGGCTGCGACTGAAGAAGCCACTACCACGATGGTTCGAGGAAGGCGTGGCAGTGATTGCTTCCGGTGAAGCTGAACTTGAAGACTCGGCAGATGTAGCACTCGCCGTGCTTTTCAACCGCACAATTCCTCTCCGAGAAATCACTCAGCATTTCCCTTCGAATGCCGAGCGGCAGCGACTGGCTTACCGTCAGTCCGCTTCGGTTGTGCGTTTTCTTATGAATGAACAGGGTGCCTCACTTGCGACGTTACTCGCTCCCTTTTTGGCTCCTGATGGGGAACGACGCATCTCTGAATTATGGAATCCACTTTATGTTGAGCCGCTTGAATACCGGTGGAGACGTTCGCTCCTCTCGTGGCAGAGCTGGGTGGTGGCACTTTCGCGCTCAGGGCTGTTCTGGCTCCTCGTCGTGGCGCTTACCTTTCTCGCCTGGGTTGTACGCAAGCGACGAAGTGCTGCCCAGCGCCGCGAGTGGGAGGAGGAGGAGGAACGATTGTATGCTGCGCTAGATGAAGAAGAAGCAAAAGAACCTCAGGTCGAAGAAGACGACGATGCGCCGCGCCCACCGTGGTATGGCTGACAAATCCTAAAGAGCGTCTTCACCGCGCTCACCCGTTCGGATACGGTAGGCATCAATGACATCCATGACAAAAATCTTTCCGTCACCGATGTGCCCAGTGCGGGCGTTTTCCATCACGCATTGAAGCGCCTTGTCGAGCATCTCATCCTCAAGGACAACTTCGATCATGACTTTGGGAAGAAAATAGATGTTATACTCGACCCCTCGATAGATTTCCTTGTGGCCGCGCTGCCGGCCATAACCTTTGACTTCTGTTACGGTCATCCCTTTGATGCCAAGCTCATTGAGAGCGTCGCGCACCTGATCGAGACGATGCGGTTGAATGATGCACTTGATGAGTTTCATTGCTTCCCACTCTCAGAATTTTTTCTAAGCTTTCTCAAAAACTCTTTCACTAGGCTGAGTAAGCACTCTCTCCGTGCTGCGTCAGGTCGAGGCCTATGCGCTCATCCTCTTCCACCACACGAAGTCCAATCGTCTTGTCCACAAACTTCAGGATCAAGAACGATAAGATCAGATTGTAAGCTGTGGTGACAACTATTGCGATTAGCTGGATGCCCAGCAACCGCACGCCGCCATGAATGAGCCCTTGGTGAGCACCAACTGCCGGATTGATGTAGCTGCTTGCAAAGACTCCCGTAAGAAGTGCTCCAAGGGTACCGCCGACGCCATGAACCCCAAAAGCATCCAGTGCGTCGTCAATTTTTCGACGGGCACGCCAGGTGACAGCCCACGCACACACGACACCTGCAATCGCTCCTATCGCCATAGCTGACAGAGGACCTACGTAACCAGAGGCTGGAGTAATCGCCACGAGTCCTGCCACGGCTCCCGAGGCAATTCCCAGAGCTGTTGGCTTTTCTTTGGTAACCCAATCGTACAATAGCCAGGCAATGGCTCCCGCAGCAGCTCCGCAATGAGTGGCCACGAATGCAGCAACGGCAACCGAACCGCTGGAAAGTGCACTGCCAGCATTAAAACCAAACCATCCAAACCAGAGCAGACCAGCACCGAGAAGAGTGAACGGAAGCGAATGTGGGAGAAATGCCGCCCGTGGGAAACCTCGCCGAGGGCCGATCATGAGCGCGGCCACGAGGGCGGTGATGCCGCTCGTCATGTGAACGACTGTGCCACCAGCAAAGTCCAACGATCCGATTTGTTTGAGCCAACCCTTTTCACTCCAGACCCAGTGTGCCACCGGATCGTAAACGAGTGTCGTCCACAACAAAATGAACATCAGATATGCCTTGAATTTCATGCGCTCTGCGAAGGCCCCAGCAATGAGGGCAGGGGTAATGATCGCGAACATGCACTGATAGATCATGAAAAGGCGATGAGGAACTGTCGCGCTGTAAACGGGGTAGGGGGCAAGACCGACGAGACGTGTCCCAGCCCAGTTTAGCGAACCAAGGAATCCGTAATCGCCCCATCGGAGCGCTGAAGGACCAAAAGCCAGAGAATAACCGAAAAGGTACCATTGGGCTGTAATGACTCCAAGCGCAACAAAACAGTGCATCGCCACAGACAGGACGTTTTTTGCTCGCACTAAACCGCCGTAGAAGAGCGCAAGCGCCGGAGTCATCAGCATAACGAGAGCTGCACTGACTAACAAAAACGTGGTATCAGCTTTATCGATGGCACTTTCGGCATCGTGCGTATTGGGATTTGCGACACAGCTGGCTAATCCCATGCTTACCAGGAGGAGGAGGCATGTTTTCAAGATGGGGGGAATGCGCAATGTATCATTCGTCCTCTGAGTATGCATCGATGTTAGACTCCGCTTGGCTGTGAATTCATTTCACTGATGGAAAGCGAAGTAAGCAAAAAGTGAGCCACCGACCTAAGAGCTTACACGGTGTGGGAAAATAGGAGAAAAATGATACGAAGCCTCGTCATTAGCACCAGCTAACTGCTACTTTTTTACCGCGTTTGCAACAGAAGTGCACAAAAAAGACGGGGCAAGCCATGGCGGCTTGCCCCGTCCGTCCCCAACAGCAGATGTCTTAGTCGGCCACCAGCGGATAGGAACGGATCTCGATGCGATCCACAGTAAATTCTCCTTCTTCGAGCAGACCGTTGGGTGGCGGACTTAACGTATCCATAAGGTCAAATCCGACTCGCAAATCGCGCCGCGAGGGCGAATTCGCGCCCGGACCAGGTTCGGCTGTGATGTTTGGCATGCGAGAGGCGAGGTCACCAGAGCCGTCAGCCCGGATGTCGAGGCTCATCGGCGTGTGGAAAATCATTGTATACCAGCCACCGTTGGTCTCGCTTCCGAGCTTGTCAGGATTAGCGCAACCGACGCCGGGTAGCGACTGAGCTGCAATGGTGTTGTTGACTACCCCAGCAGCCAGGGCACCGCCAATTTCGAGTTTTTGTGACCACGCGAAGCGAATGGAACGAGCGCGGAATCGAATCTGCGGATTTCGGTTCGAATTCGAACTGGAGATGGCGTGGAAGCGGATTTTGTACTGCTTGTCGGGCTCGACGCGGAGACGATCCGCATAGTTCGCGTCGGTGCCGAAATCGATAGCAGCCACTCCTAGCCGGGTCCCGCCGAGCTGGTTATTGAAACCAATAGAACTTACTGTGACACCGAAATTGCCCTCTGCATAAGTCGGGGCATACGTATTGTCGCGTGTGCCGTAATCACCTTCCGTCCCTGAAGTGAAAACAATGCTGAAAAGATCCTTCACTGCACCGGCTCGCGACGATGCAAGCTCCCCTGCATCGGTTGCTGTCGGGGCCAGTGTTTTCGCCGGCAGGACGCTGTTGGGGATTACGGTGGACTGATACGTGCCGACAACTAACTCTGTGAGAGCGATGAAACCGTTATCCTGAGGGAAAGTCGCATAGGCTTCAAAGCCGGCCGCAATGCCCTCAGTTGCAGCGTTGCCAATGAAGTACGGCACATCCACAGGATCAAAATCGACACGATACAGCGAGGGTTTGGTCGGATCCGTTGATGGACGCAGTTCCTGCTCAAGGAGCTCATCCGATGCCGAGAGATTCGTATGGTTAAAGACTTCGAGCATCGAGTTCTGCGCATAGCGCGAGGCCAGGCGTAGTCGCAGGTTGGGAATCGCGTTGGAGCTCGAGCCGGAGCCATAAACATAGAATTTGGCGCGCACATAGCCGTTTGTTCCGACTGCGCTGTAAGGCAACCACTTCGTGCTGTCTGTCATCCACCCCGCGACGCGGTAACGCGCGGCATCAGAGACAATGCTGGCTCGCAGAGCTGTTTGCGCAGCAAGATAGTCGACCGACGTCGCATCGCTTGGCGTTCTTACGAAGACATTCCACCCTGTTGTGGTCGTAAAAGAATCGTCGTAAGATGGAGAAAATGGCGGGGGGAAGAAGAAATCCAGCGTCCGTTTCATCACGACATTTCGCGACAGCTCGTCCACAATCGTCTCAAAGGGGAAAGCCAAATAGACGAGTTTGTAGGTGCCGGCGTATTGAATCCCAGCAATAGACCCACCTGATCCACCGGAAGGTGTGTATCTGGCATCGTCGAAGTAGAGGTGCCCCTCGTTCACGTTACCCGTTTTCGAGACCTGAATCGAATCAAACCGAACGTTGGGACCATCAATGACGTTGTTCGTGGCATTGGCCCAAACACTCGAGGGATCACTCTGGAGATTCCAAGTGATCTGACGCCAGCCTGTGAAATTCACGACAAGCCAATTGTTCACATAGATTTCATTATCCGAATCGCGCAGAGCAATGCGGATGCTGTGGCCGGACCCGTCGCCATAGACCCAAATTGAGAACGTACTATTGGAAGAGAACTCAGGGAGAGCGCTATTGTAGAGACGAATGAAATCGCCGGTGCCCCAGACATAGTAAAGATCACCCGAACCAGTGCCGCTCCGGATAGGTGTCGATGCAATGCTGAATGCAGAAGCTGCATCAGCGTTCGTTTGGCCACTGTAGTTTGGATCTTTCCACCCACCGATGGCGTCGAATTCATCCACTTGCCAGTTGCCGCCGCCGTAGTAAAGGGCAGCAGTCGAGCCACCGCTCGTGTTGATGACGTCGGGATAGCGAACCGCATAGCGGGGTCCAGTCCCATCATCGAAAGAAAAACTCCCCACCCCATCAAACATGCTGCCCACAGCTGGGAGCACCGAATTGACCCCGGAGCTGTCGGCCACATAGTTTGCGCGAAGGGTGGTGTCCACAAATGTGCTTGTCCCGGCACGATCAAGATCCCAGGCAATTTCGGCCCCGCTGATGAACAGTTTGCCACCACCGTTGAGATAGCTGGTTAGTTTTGCCTGTTGAGCGCTTGTTATAGAAATGTCGTTTGTGGGATCAGTCGTACTTACTTCGGCCTGGATACCACCAATCCAGACGACGGCGGCGTAGTTCGCGAGATTGACATAGTTGAGCTCGATCGCCTCGTCCTCACATGAATCGAAAGCAACGCTCCTGCCCCAATTTGCGATGGCGTTAGCATGCTCCACGATGTAGTCGTACGTGTTCATCTTCGCTAAACGCTGGCGGTACAAAGTGCCCCCGCTCCATGGGACAGCTTGTCGTGTGGCAATATCAAGCTTATCGAACCCATTGACGATGAGGAGCTTGGGAGCCTCGGCGTTTGCCGAGGTCCGAGCGGCCAGCACCTCGGTAGGGAAGCTTTCGCCCCCCTGATTTGTGGCTGTGACGTAGAAGAAATAATTCGTGTCAGGCGTCAGACCCGTCAGATCGTAAGTGGTATTGCTGCCTCCGCTAATCGCGATCGGGGCGGGAAAGGCTCGCCCGTGCGCACTAACGTAGATGCGGTAGCCCGTGGCGGCGTCCCCGCGGACCCCCTGCGCGTCGGTTTGCGGCTGATCCCACTGGAGACGAACCGTGGTTGTCCCTGTTTGAACAACACGAAGATTGCGCGGAGGCTCCGGCAACAGATAAACAGGAGTCCCGTTTTGATTAGCCCAGAATTTCACGATACCTTGATAGATGGCACGTCCCATAACCTGACGGAACTTGGGATCGTGATAAAGTGACATGTCCGTCGCATTGTCGTGGAATAGCCACTCACCCAGGAAAATGGGCATGAGGTTGCCGACGTTTGAGGGATTGTTTTCGCTGTACGTGCCATAGCGTTTGCCGACGCCGTGATTGATGAAGGTGGCACTGTATCCTTTCTGACAATCGTTGAGTACTTCATCGTGGACAAAATTACGGAATGTATCATGCCACGTGCCATCGTAGCCGGTGTAGACATAGGTGTCCATCCCCCGCGCAGTTCCGTCGAAAGCGTTCGTGTGAGAACTGATAAAGACGCTGTCTTGCGCCGGAGCGCCGTGAGCGACGGCAGCATCACGGAGCCATCTGCCATAGCGGGGGCGAGCTGGCCAACCATCTGACTCGTCATTGCCTGAGCCATCGTAAAGCGAGCTAGGCGCGCCGCTGAACTGGATGTGATAGCGAGCTTCCTCCTCGAAGCGCGGCTTCCCGCTTGTCCCGGCATTTCCGCGGGTGATAAGTCCCATCCCGCCGCCAAAGCGCACAGCGTCAGCACTTACGTAATGAGTGGTCGAGCTTGAATCATTAAGTAGTTCCACACTCGCACGGGTCTGATCGACTCCACTTTCAAAGAAAAACGTCCCGAGGTAAATCCAGGTAAAACGGCGTATGCGCTGATCGATGTACACATCGCTTGTGCCTCCGGCATGATAAATCCGGTAGTGAGCCTGGGGGGAGCGGTTCGTGTAGGCGGCGTGGGTGACGTACACATTGTACCAGCCATCGGCGGGGATTTGTGGCACCCAGCGCGCAGTAGCGGTCGGGGCTCCAGTCACACACGCCACAAGGCGATTCGTGCCCGAAGTGAAGGGATCAACACCCGATGGATAAGGCGTAAATCCATTTTTAAAACCCGCAAGGGAGCTGTTGAACCACCCGCTGCCGGTTTCGTAATAGCCCTTTGTTCCGTCCCAACCGTCGTCGTTGTCCACGATGACCATGTTGGGATTGAAGTCGAGTTCGCGCACGCTGAACACGTCGGCACCGGCATTATAGCAATAGGCCCATACCCACTGGTTGATGAGTTCGACGTTGGAGAAGTCCTCAATGTTCTCCTGGGTAAAGCCACGCTGAAGACCCCAGTAGTCCGAAGTATCGCGCCAAGTCCAGCCATGGCCAGGATTGAGGTAAACCGCTTTGCCGCTCAGGGCACCGGTTGGTCGCACACCGGCAGGGCGGGGATATTGATTCAGTCGCTCCTTATCCATTGAAGAACTGTGTTCCGTGGAGCTTGTTTTTGTCTCTGGGGATGGCGGCTTGGCCGTGTCGGGCGTTGTGTCGACGCTGACAGGACACTCTTTCGGAAGCAGTGAGTCGAGAGGAACAAAATCCTGAGCTTTCGGGGCACGCGCATAGATAGCGAATGAGCGTACTGGTAACTGCTGAAGGTTGCTTATCACCGCATCCGAAATGCGATCGAAACGCGCCTGAACCTCGGAGGGGGAACTGACAAAGTCGTCCGGAAATGTGAAATAGACAGCGATCTCTCCACCCTCAACCACAACATCAGCGAGAGATGTTGCCGGCGGGAAAACCTCTGAAGCGTTATCTGTGCGTTTGAGAGAGGCAGAGGCATCGAGAACAGCCTCAAGGATGGCTCGAGCTCTTGCTACAAGGTCTCCAGGATCTACCTGCAGCAGCTCTGGACGTTTGACGGTTACATAGCCTTCCCCTGTGGGCAAAAGCACAACAGGGATATCACTTTTGGCTCTCTGGACAACAGCAGGCTTGCCCTGAGGATCCAGTCCGAAATCCGCAAGTTTGTCAGAGCTCGTAGTCTCGGCTTGGGAAGAAAAAACCCCCAGCAAAGCGATTGCCATTGCCAGGGATTCTGCGATGCGGCTCCAGTAACGCATGTCCACCCTCTCTTTGCAGGAAGCTCTTCTCGAGTCTCCCCGCCAATGTTATTCTAAACATAATTACGCCGATCGCGCCAGAATCCAAAGATTTCGACAAGAAAAGGTTGGATTGGACCGTTTTACCTTAAGAAAGATTTGTTTTATTTGTTTCGAAAGCCCTCGATGGCATCGCGAAGGGCACGTGCTGCTTCCGCGATTGCCCTGGTCACATTCCCACTCTCCTCCGATGATGGAAACATAATGGAACGTGATGCATTGACCAAGAACCGCGGGTTTTCGCGTGCACCTATCGCATCAAGGGTTTCACTCAGGCTCCCGCCTTGCGCACCAACCCCTGGTACGAGAAACGGGAGATTTGGCGCAACTTCACGCACTCGCGCAGCAAGCTCCGGTCGAGTCGCTCCCACGACCAGGCCAATGTTGTCGTTGTGGTTCCACGCCACAGCTTTTTCTGCTATTCTCAGATAGAGATCATTTGTTAGCAAGAAATCGTCTGCACCGGGATTGGAGGTAAGGCAGAGCAAAAAAACACCGCGTTCTGGCCACTGCAAAAATGGCTCGACGGCATCCCACCCCATGAGAGGGTTGACGGTGACAGCATCGAAGTGGGCTTGTTCGAATATGGCCCGTGCATATTGGCGACTTGTATTGCCGATGTCGGCGCGCTTTCCGTCGAAAATCACAAGCTGCTGGCCGCCCATGGAGTGAACAAGCTCCGGGATGCTTACCCCCCCGCCCATTTCAAGTTCGAAAAATGCAGCATTGGGTTTGAAAGCGGCAGCAAATGGGGCCGTGGCGCGTACGACAAGTTCACATGCTAATTCTTTAGCCACTTCTGGCTGTTCGAGAAGTTGCTCGGGGGGAATTCGCACGGGAGCTGCGGCTGACGTTTGCTCGCCGCTCGTGAGGAAATTGAGCGTGTAGGGCTGGGCTTCCAGCATGGCCAGAAGGTCTTCGCGCATGCGCTGAAGCACTTTGTCGTGCTCAGGGTCTAATCCAACGCAAAGATGAGAGCGCTGACGCTGACACACTTGAACAAGGCGCTCGTTGAAATTTGTCATTGGTTTTCCCTCATCCACCCACTGGTTGGGATTTCCGAGCAACTCATTATCGTGGCACATGATATCAAAGCATAATGGACAAGAGGTTCATTCCAGGCTTTCGCAATCGTACGCGAACGCGCAAACCTTCGACCTCAATATCCGGGATCGGAACAGGAGCGTCGTTGATCTCGATACTGCGATGGGGGCGTGGCAAGACTATTTCGACTGTGTCAGGCGGATAGCGATTGTCGAACTGCGCCTCGATTCTCATGCGCCCTTTTTCCAGCGGAACAATGCTGCCGCCAAGGAAGGTACACTTGCCCCAATTTGCCAAATAGACCTTTGCGCGCATGGGCTGCATGACTTCGGCCAGCACTGGAGGAGCTAACCACCAAAACTCGGAATTTGCTTTTGCTCGTTCGATGCGCTGGCGCAATTGGTCTGGTCCATCAAGATTCATGCGTGTCCGGAGATAAATGTGCGGCAGCGAGATGTAGCCCGAATTGTCGCGGTAGATCGTCCGGAAGGAATAACGGTAGGTGCCATTGTCCCATTGCGGATAAGCGGCATCGAATACGCGCTCGTATTGCGTAACAAGCGGTTCTGCGTACTTCCTCAGCAGATCAAACAGCTCCGGCTGAACGCCGTTACCGGAAATAAGTGAAGTGACATTCCAGGGATAACGATCGAGTTCACCTGTGAGAAATCCTTGCCCTTCGTGAAACCCAACGACGAGGCGAGCGCTTTCTTTTACCAGCCCCTGTTCTTTCGCAAAATCATTGTAAGCAAAACGAGTGAGTGCCGGCAAAGCGGCCCGTGCTGCAGTGTAAAGACCGTACAGGAACTCTTCCGTGCGACCGGTCTCGCGGGCGAGTTTTGCGTAGGCGAGCGCACCGACGTACGTCGCGTTCGTGCAATCCCCTGCTCCCGTCCCATGACCATGGACGCCGTTTGAAGCACGCATCCACTCCCAATCGTCGGAGACTGCGAACCAGGAAAACATTCGTTCAATAATCTCCCAGTTTTTCGCCACCCACTCCCATTCCCCCAGGTATTTCACTGCCGTATAGAGGCCATAAAGCGAGAGCCCATTGCCCCAGTCCTGGTCATACCGGTCGAAATACGGCCCCTCTATGTAGTAGCACCACCAAAACCGGAGGCCAGAAAACGGTTCGACAGAGTCGTACCAGACGCCGTGTTGCAAATAAGCTGGGAGAATTCTGCGTGTGTTAGCCACAAGCTTTTCGCGATTATCTGGTGTCAAAAAGCTATACGCCTGGAAAACCTGAGTGCGTGCTTTATAAAGCACGTCGACGCCTGGGCCAGTGATTGTCGTTGGGAGGTCAGGGAATGACGTGTTGAGCAAAGCTTTTAGCTCTCCTTGCTCGGGCACAGCTAGCAGCCCCCGTTCATCAAGTGGCGGCACCGGCAGGTCGTAAAACCACACATAGAGATCGTCAGAACTGATTTGCTTACGGGAAGTGCTCCTCTTCCCAGACGCTGCTCCTGACACCGGTGGCTTCACTAACTCTGCGTGAAGCTCGCCTGTGAAGGTCACAACCGGTGTGGCGGTGGTTTCGGATGTTCGCACGGGATATTTGAAGGTATTGCGAGCAAAACTCACCTGTGGCGGCAAAACGAGATAGGGAGGAATGTCTCCTGCGGAGGGAATTACGCTCTCGAATCGGGCAAGGTTGTAAACGCGCACAAAACTTTGGTCGGGAAAAATGCGGAAGTACTCATCTGTGGCGGAGGGGAACCAGAGACCTGTTCTCAGCCAAGCTCGAAAGCTCTGGGCAGCATCAACCGATGGCGAGGGGGCAAGGGTGGCAACAATACCAGCCCATGAGTCTTCGGTGCCATGCGTTTCGCAAATGCGAATTCCGAACGGGTAGAAGATAGAAACTCGAGGTGACTTCTTGCTTTTTCCTACGCGGGCTACCGCAAGCTCAACAGCGTTATTTTTCAGCGTGAGATTTCCGGCGCCATCGGCTACCAGAGCTATAGCAGGGCATGTCTTGCCTTTTCGCGTGGCAAAAACGTAGGCGTGGACCTCGCTTCCCGCGGGCACCTCAAGCAAGTTGGCCAAGGTAGACGTTGGAACTTTGTAAGCAGAGAGATCCTGGGCACCAGTGATTTGAAAGACGAGGGCCGGTCCCTCCTCGAGCTGCAAAAGAGCCCCAGGATAGAAGATGTGCGTGCGAATGGTATAGCGAAGTTGTTCGCCCTGAGAGCTTGCTTGCACACGAATGACTTTGTGCCACGAGTCTATACCGGGGTCTGACTTGTCACGAGCGATCTCGACGTTTGTCACGGCGTCAAGACGAACTCGAAATTCTGGCGGGAAACGGTTGCGGATGGCGGTAGGGCCAACCTCGGCGACGGCGGGTAGCCCGTCGGCGAAAAAAAGGCCAAAGCGACCAAACCCGGGACGCTTACCAAGCACGGCCGAGGCAGACGCCTCAGGATCGGCCGCCATAATGGCAGAGAGAGCTTGCTGGGATGTGATGGAAGGGGCAACAGCCGGGCGAATGGGCAATTCGCGAGCGTCGGGGGGCCGGGGGACAAAACCAAGGGTCAGCGGCTCACGCTTGATACCCACCTGGGATCGTCCGAAAGTGCCGCGCAGTTTGATGGCGAGGACGTTCCGTCCCTCGAGGAATGCCGTCGGCGGGATATAGTAGGTGCGAGGAACTCCCAAATCCGAGATGCCTCTACCGCTTGTTTTTCCGACAATCTGGCCGTTGAAATACGTTTCATCGTCGCCCTCAAGATCGCCGATGGTAAGAAGGGCGCCGAAACTTGTCTGACCCGGCACCTCAATGAACGTAAAAAGGGTGAGAGAGTCTGACGTGCCAAGAGAGTGAAGTTTTATCGGGGCTGTCGGGGTCGCTCGCGAAGTCACTTCATCCGCAGATGCGGCAGGAGAGAGTTCGGACGAAACAAACCACTTCACGCGGGCAAGATCCACGCCGCGGAATTGAACGTCAGCACCGCCGCAGTTTGTGGCAGCCACTCCGGGGATCGGAAAGAAAGCTGAGAATAACGTAAGGCAGACCCAAAGTCCAAGAGCGAGCACCGAGCGATCAAACGGGACAAGGGCTTTAGGGCGGACTATTATTAACGTCATTGGTGACCTCGGCTCATGACGGACTTGCTTGGTACGTGCAATCAAAAACCACTCGGCCGAATTTTATGGCAATTGAAATGCAGCTTGCTTTAAATCGATCTAATCGGTGGTCCAAGATCATAAACTTTCGCAGAGAACTTGTCATGCCCACAAAGACTGGGTCTTGTTTCGGTTGTTCTGAGATGTCACCACTGACCTCCACGGTGCGCACGACGCGGCGGCATGTGTTGCGTTGGAAAGCGCGGGTGGCGTGGCTTCTTGAGTGTGTTTTCCTCTTTATATTTCCTGCCCTGGGTCTGGCCGGTTTCCCTTCTCCTGATGATTGGCGCGACATGATGATCTACCAGATTATCACCGACCGTTGGGACGATGGCGACCCAGCAAACAACACACTCAATACCACCTATAACCCGAGCGCCGGCGACAAAACCCATGGCGGGGATTTCAAAGGCATACAGCGCCGACTCACATATCTCGAAGGACTTGGCGTTAGCGCCATCTGGATCTCACCGATTCCCCTGAATGCCTACGGAGAATACCATGGCTATGCTGCACGCGACTTTACCCAGGTGGACCCACATTGGGGAACTTTAGCGGACCTGCAGGCGATGGTGGCAGCATGTCATGCTCGTGGCATTCGGGTCATCCTCGACGTGGTCTGTAACCACGGAGGCAATCTGTTCAACGACAACTCCTACCTGCCACCGCCTGCCAGCTACTCATTGACTTATCGAGATCCCTCCCGGACACACGCACCGCCCTTCAACTCAACGGCTTACTGGCATGCCCAGGGATCGATTGGGAATTGGACTGACCCTGAACAAATCCTGGGTGAACTCTTCGGGCTGGACGATTTGAAAACGGAGGATTCCTACGTCCGGACACAACTTATTAACATTTGGTCGAATTGGATCACGTCGACCGACGCGGACGGATTCCGCATAGACACGGTCAAGCACGTCGAGATGGGATTCTGGCAAACGTGGGCTCCAGCGGTGCGAGCCAATGCCACAAGCTTTGGGAAGACGAATTTTTTCATGTTCGGCGAAGTGTTCGAGGGTAGCGAAGCAAAATGCGGCTCTTACACGGGCACCATGGCAGGGGGACCTTTCGCTCTCGACAGCGTCCTCGACTATCCCCAGTACTACCGCACAAACAGCGTGTTTGCCACTGCGTCCAGCGGGGCCCAGTCAATCGTGGATTATTTCAATGCCCTTCCTGTGTACTACGATCCAGCGGCGCAATATCGGCTGGTCACGTTTCTTGATAACCACGACAACCCACGTTTTCTCTCCTCTTCATTTGCCAACAACAAAATCGCCCGTCTTCACACGGCACTTGTTTACTTGCTCACGTCTTATGGTGTGCCTTGCGTGTACTATGGCACGGAGCAGTACTTCAACGGTGGAGGCGACCCTTACTGTCGAGAGGACATGTTCGACGGGCAGTTCGAATTTGGCCCTTCTCTCGGGAACAACTTTGATCAGACCAACTTCGATTATCGCCTCATTCGGAAACTCAACCAGCTGCGCCGCAGCTACGCTGCGCTGCGCCGTGGCTCCCTCCTTGTTCGTGAAGTGCACTCGTCCCCTGGCATTTTCGCCTATTCGCGCATTGATGGTAGCCAGGAAGTGCTTGTTGTCGTGAACACATCGGATAGTGCAGCCTCTGCTGCTGCCTGGCAGACGAGCTTTGCGCCTGGGACCCTACTCGTGAACCTTTTTGAGCCGTCACAAACGGTAACTGTGGACGCCACGCAGAAGGTGCCGGCTGGAACGCCAATCGCGGGCAACGGCTATGCGGTGTTTGTTCCTGTCACTGGTGCAGTGGATTTTGAACCCGAAGTGGTGGCTGTGAGTGTGGCCCAGGGCGACACGCTGGTCACTCCTATCGATCCTATAACTGTAAGCTTTAGCGAACCCATGAATCGCCCAAGCGTCGAAGGGGCGTTGGCCTTTGATCCGCCCGTCACAGGAACCGTGACGTGGAATGCCAACTCGACAGTTCTCACTTTCACACCAGCGGGGTCATGGCCGAGCCTCTCCGACATGCGCTTGCTTCTTTCCGACAGTGCGTTGGATGCGACGGGACAACCGCTTCGAGGCGGATTTGAACGAGAGTTCCGAACAGTCTATTCCAGCGGCGGTGGAGGTGGTGGCAGCAGCGATCCAACGATCGATGGAACCATCATCGGCGACCCACGCTGGCAAACGCCGGTAGCGGTCCAAACGGTGCAAACAGGATTTGGGGACAATACTGACCCTACGCCGGATGGCAACAGCGGAGGTAGTGAACTTGACCAGCTTTTTGTGACCTCCACGACAACAACACTTTACCTGGCAGTGGCCGGAAATTTGGAGCCGAACGGAAATACGATCATTCTCATGTTCGACACCAATGGCCTGGCTGGAGGAGCAAACGTCCTCGATGGCACCGGTGCAACTTCGACGTGGCTTGGCTCTGTTCCCAACAGTGCAGCCGGAACAAAGCTGCCAACTGGATTTACCCCGGACATCATTCTCGGGGTTCAGGCACATCCTCCAAATCAGACGCTCACACTCTATGCGTACACTTTTGATGCCGCAGGAAAGCTCGCAAGTGAAGACACTGTCGGTTACGTGGAAGCAACTCCGGGTCAACCGACAGCAGGGACGATTACTGGAACGATAAAAGGGGCGAGCTACACGTTTCAAGTTGCCCTGAACAACAGTCACACCGGTCCTGTGAGCGCAGGCAGTTCGGCAGCGAACCCTACCGGGGCAGGCGCTGCAACCGGTCTTGAAATTGGGATTCCACTTTCGCTCCTCGGCAACGGCCTTTATCAGATTCTTGTGGGACTTACTAGCGCTAGCGGTTATTGGTCTAATCAGTTCTTGCCCCCGATGAATCCAGGAACAAATCGAGGCTGGCGCCCTGACCTTTCAGCCCGTGGCATTACTCCTTACACGTACTACTTGCCAGTGACGCTCAGCCGGGTTGAAATGGAGTAAAGATTCCGCAGTGATCAATTTTGGCCCACTGACTCCTTATCTGTAGCTTCGGGAGAAGGAACCTCGATGACCTGCTTACACCGCGGATAGTTTACACACCCGTAGAAGGATTTCCCAGCCTGATTGCCATATTTGGCGGTCCGCAGCACCATAGGGACGTGACATTTCGGGCACAGGGGTGCTGTTTCCATCTCCGAGCGCGGAACCGATGCCATTTCGTTTGCAGTCTGCCCCGCAGAAGCAATGGCGGACGAAATCTGCTCACGTAGCTCCACTAAATTGTAGGCTCTCTTTTGCTCAATTCTGATAAGTGGAAATCTCGCTGCACGGAAAACTTTGTCCAGAAACTCATCCCGGATTGCGCGGGAAGCTCGGCTGTGACTCGAATCATCAAGTTCTATTGCGAACAACGGCTTCCAGTGAGGCAGTCGGACAACAAGAAAATCCACATGCTTGGAGGAAATCTTGTTAAAGTATTTCTGATAATCCTTTTTGGCCGTCACATAAACAATGTCCGCTACGCGCACTTTGGGAACAACGGACATGCCTTCAGGAAGAACACGGCATAACGCATGGATGAACTCCAGCTCGGCGTCACTGAGAAAGGTGTCAGTGGCGCGATAGGGTAACTCCTCTTGCGGAGAAGTTTTTCTGAGGAGAGCCAACAGAAATCCCGGAAGGCAGCCGGGAGGATTGTCATCCTGATCTTTATGTTTTTTCTGATATCCCATGCTCTTTGTTCCTGATTGGAAAAAGCGATGTCTGTTCTCACTCCATCGCTTTCCTGAGAATCAATTCGAGTTCGCTGTTGGTCAGCTCGATGGGATTCGCCTTCATCGAGCTGGCACGCCGTGCTTTCTCAATAACCTCGGCGATTTGTTCTTCGCTTAGTCCGATCTGTTTCAGCGATGGCACCTGCAACTGGCGCACGAATTCAGCCAACCAATCAGCCAATTGCTCAGGGGACGCACTCTGCTCGCCGGTGAGAAAAACTGCCGCTTCTGCATAACGCTGCAAAGCAGGTGAGTGAGGCTCGCGCTGGCGAAGAGCTGAAAGATTGACCTCGACGACTGCCGGCAAAAGAGCTGCGCAAAGCAGACCATGTGGGGCTTTCAAAAGGCCACCAAGTGGGCCAGCAAAACCGTGAACTGCGCCCAGCCCAGCGTTAGCAAGGGCAATCCCACTGAAAAAAGCTGCAAGAAGCATGTCGCCACGGGCGTCGCAATTATGCGGATGAGAGACCACCCTCGGCAATGAGGCGAAGGCACGGCGCAACCCTTCCCGACACACGGCATCGGTCAGGGGATTTGCTCGCCGACACACAAAGGCTTCGAGCAATTGTGTGAGAGCATCAAGGCCACTTGCCACGGTCTGAGCACGGGGAAGCGTGATCGTGAGCTCGGGATCGAGGATGACATAGGTTGGAACAAGGTAGGGGCTGCGCATGCTGACTTTCACACGCTGTTCTGGGACTTCGAGTACGGCATTGCGTGTGGCTTCCGAACCCGTCCCCGCCGTGGTTGGAATGGCAACAAAGGGGACTGCGGGCCGCGTGAGGGGTTGTCCCCTGCCTACGACTTCAAGATAATCCAACACGGTCCCGCCGTTTGTCAGCAGACCAGCTACGGCTTTGCCGACATCGAGTGCACTTCCACCACCCACTGCGATCACGAATTGGACGTCAGCTTGCCGAGCTTTCCGAAGAATACGCTCAACGTCGTCGATGGTTGGCTCGCGTTCGACGCTTTCGCACAAGAACGCCACTGCACCCGCCTCAAGAAGTTCGGCAACACGCGCAGCACGCTGCGGGTCCCGGCCGGAAACAACAAGGGCCCGCGTGCCGATATCTCGGATCAACTCTGGGAGAGCATTTAAAGCACCAGCGCCAAAACGTACGTGCCGAGGCAAGGACCAATCAAACACAGCGCCATCCCTCTTCATCGGGAAAAACGTTTCTGAATTTCAGACTGGTTCGCGGTTCGGCCATCATGGAAGCCACGGCGTCGCGCCAGCGTGCGTAGTGCGCCGTTTCTTTGTGAGCTGCTGCAGCCGCTTCATCACGATAGACTTCCACCAAAACAAAGCGCGTTGGATCGTCAAGCTGCTGGATGACGTCAAAGCGAGCGACACCAGGTTCGCTCAGGCTATTGCGAGCGTTGTCGAGCGTAGCATCGATAAAGGACTGCGTACAGTCGGGCTTCACGTGGACAAAAACATGAACGATAAACACAGGCCGCATCTCCTTTCTTTAAGAGTCGTCGGCACTTCGAATTCTTGCTTATCTTTGAAGAGGAAAGGGCGGGCACATGACAAGAAATTCCTGTGCTCACCGGATCCGAAGGATGGCACGAGACCAACACGTCGTTCACCGGCACTGATGCTAGGCCAGCAAAGCCCTGCCGCGGCCTTCGATTGATGAAAAAAGAAAGCCCGCTCTCCCCGCTTTTGGGGAGAGCGGAATGACTGCGCAGCTATTCTAGGCTCACTTCTTTACTTAGCCGGGCAGGCAAAAATGCTGGCAATGCCATCGCCCACAGCGCCCACAAACATGGCTGTCCCGTGGAAGACAGCCGCGACAGGCGCGAGTGGGTTGAAGCACGGTGCGGCACATACCGGCTCGCACACAACAGCCTTTTTCGGAGGCGGGCACTTCTTCACTGCTTTAGCCTCACTCACCAACGGTACGGCTACAAGTGCTGCAATCGTCGCAACGACGAGAAGCTTCTTCATTGCGCTAACCTCCAATCCTCAAGAATTTGGCAGCCCGTCGGGCATCCGTATAATACTAGTGAAGATAAGACTTTTTTTTGCAAGGACAAAGTATTGCACCATAGCAGACACAAGTTTGGGGGGCACGGGCGCGTGAAACGCTGGAAAGTCACAGACGCAAATTTTGCGCTTGATCCGCTTTCCAGCTCATTCGTTCATCGAGGCTCTAGCGCTTGTTCGTTTGAATGAACGGCGAGGGGAGAATTTCGCGAAAAAGGTCAAAGGGCTGGACTTGAAGTGAGAACGAAGGAAGAATATCTCAAAGCTGCTGCCAGGTTCTTGACGCCGAATTATGGTGAGCGAGACCTCATTTTGGTTCGGGGTGAAGGGTGCCGGGTTTGGGATATCGATGGAAACGAATATCTGGATTTCTTGGCTGGCATCAGTGTTAACAACCTTGGGCACTGCCCCCCCGCTGTTGTCCAAGCTATCGAAGAGCAGATTCGACAGTTCATGCACTGCTCGAACTTTTATATCATTCCGACCCAGGTAGAACTGGCAGCACTGCTCTGCGAACTTTCTTTCGCGGATCGTTGTTTCTTCTGCAATAGTGGAGCGGAAGCGAATGAGGCTGCAATCAAGCTAGCGCGTTTGTGGGCTAAGAAAAAGTATGGCCCCGAGCGATACGAGATCGTCACCATGCGGAATTCTTTCCACGGACGCACGATTGCGACGATCACGGCCACCGGACAGGAGAAAGTCCAGAAGGGCTTCGAGCCACTGGTTCCGGGCTTTGTCTATGCCGAATTCAACAAGATCGAAAGCATCCGGGAAGTCATCAGCGAACGAACTTGCGCCATCATGCTAGAACCTGTCCAAGGCGAAGGCGGCGTTGTGCCCGCGACGAAGGAGTTCCTCCAAGGTGTGCGCCGTTTGTGCGACGAGCATGGTCTTTTGCTTATCTTTGACGAAGTCCAGTGCGGTATGGGGCGATGTGGGCGCCTTTTTGCCCACCAGCTCTTCGGCGTGGATCCTGATATTATGACACTCGCAAAGGCGCTTGGAAATGGCTATCCAATTGGCGCCATGCTTGCTCGGGAAGATGTGGGCGCGCTCCTGACGCCAGGGACACATGGCTCAACCTTTGGCGGGAATCCCCCAGCCTGTGCTGCTGGTCTGGCCGTACTGCGCGAGATGGCCACACACAACTGGCCAGCTTACGCGGAAAAAATTGGCACTCAGTTTATGGAAATGCTTCGGCAGCGAATCGCAACGTTGCCAAACGTGAAGGCCATTCGTGGGCTTGGCCTCATGGTGGGCATCGAGCTGACGCATCCAGGCGCGAAGGTCGTAAAAGAATGCCTGAAACGCGGATTGATCATCAATTGCACCATGGGCAATGTGCTACGCCTCTTGCCGCCACTTATTGTCACAGAAACTGAATGCGAAAAAGCCGCCACGATAATTAGCGAAGTTCTGCAGCTCGACGAAATCAAAGAGGCCGCTACCGCTAGCTGAGCGGCCCTCTCAACTGAGCCGACTGAATTTCAAACCGAGGTTAAACACAATGCGTGACTATTTACGGGCGACGGATTTCGATTCGAAAACCACCGTTGAACTTTTCAAGCTCGCTGCAGCCATCAAGGCGCGAGCCAAGAATCGTGAATATCTCGACGTGTTGAAGGGCATGTCGGGTGTTCTCCTTTTCCAGAAGCCGTCGCTCCGAACGCGCGTGACCTTCGAATTGGCGATTCATCAACTAGGCGGCTACGCCATGTACCTTTCGCCGGCTGAAGTAGGAATGGGCAAGCGCGAGAGCGTCTACGATGTGGGCAAGAACCTGGAGCGCTGGGTGGATCTGGTTATCGCCCGCGTCTTCGCTCAAAAGGACGTGGAAGACCTTGCCGCTGCCACTCGGCCGCCAGTGATCAACGCCCTTAGCGACGACGAGCATCCATGCCAGGCGATGGCAGACTTTTTCACTCTTTACGAGAAGGGCGTGGACTGGAGCAACTTCAAGTTCGCTTACATCGGGGATGGGAATAATGTGTGTCATTCGCTCATCATCACGGCTGCAAACCTGGGCGTGGAGATGCGGGTGGCCTCCCCCAAAGGTTATGAACCATTAGCGGAGGTCGTAGCTGAGGCTCAGCGCCGCAACGCCGTAAGTGGCGGCAAGCTTTTCGTAACAAATGATCCGCGGGAAGCTGTGCGCGGGGTGCAGGCTGTTTACACTGACGTGTGGGCAAGCATGGGAGAGGAGCATGAAGCAGAACAGCGGAAAGTTGTGTTCCAGCCGTATCAAGTTAATGCCGAACTAATGGCTCTTGCCGCGCCCGGAGCTTTCGTTATGCACGATCTGCCTGCTCATCGTGGCGAGGAGATTACAGACGAAGTCATGGATGGTCCGAATTCCATTATTTTTGATCAGGCGGAGAATCGGCTCCACATTCAGAAGGCTATCATTCTCGAATGCATGGGTCAGACCAAACGCGTCGCCGAGCTACTTCTCTAGAGAAAAACAACGATCTCCGAGAGCAGACAGAGCTTGGTCCTTTGCGTCGAGCATAAAAGTTAGTTGTCCTTTCGTTGCTGCTAGAAGTGTTTTTCTGGCTGTGGTCACCCGAGAGGAAGAAACCCGTTTTTCAGCTCTCGTGTGTTATTTCCGTCGTGTCTGCAGGTGGCCGGCCGTTTGGGACCGTTGCCAGTGACGTGGCAAGAGCAGGAGAAGACACAGCTTCTTCGAGCATGCGGACAGCGCGCTGAGCCAACGGGAACTGAAGAACAACGCTCGTTCCCTTGCCCACGTGACTCTCGATCAGGATCCGACCTCCATGCTCCTCGACAATCCTGGAGACAATGGCCAGACCGAGGCCTGTCCCCGTGGCTTTTGTTGTGAAAAACGGTTCCTGAATCCGGCTCAGATCATCAGGCGAAATTCCATGGCCATTGTCGCGAATCCGAATGCGATAGTGGTCATCTTGAAGCTCAGTTGAGACTTCGATGATCGGATCCTCGACCCCAGTCAAAGCCTCCAACGCATTCTTGAGCAGATTGAGCAAAACCTGTGTCATTTGGTTGGGATCAAAATCCACGGGCGGAATCTCGTAATCGAAGGATGTGACAAGGCGGACACCACGTGCCTCCGCTTCGGGCTGAAAGGTCTGGAGCACGCGCTCGACATGGTAGTTGATGTTGGCGCGTTGCAGCATTGGTCGCGAAGGGCGCACCGCTGCGAGGAATTCATTCACGACGCGCCCAAGACGTTCGATTTCTTCCACGATAATGTCGGAGGACTGAAGTTGGCGCTGCATGTCGAGCGAACGTGAGCGTTTGGCCTTTTGCCGCAGCGCGCGCTGCAAGAGCTGCGCATGAATCTGGAGCGAGTTCAGGGGATTCTTGATCTCGTGAGCCAACCCAGCAGCAAAGGTCGCCATTTGTTTCCAGTATTCGGCACGCCGCCGCTGTTCCTCCGCGCGATACCAGGCTGTCACATCGCGCACCACCATCAGGATTAGCTCGGAAGTGCTGGGATCGGAATGAAATTCGAAAGTTCGAAACGAGATTTGCAGCCAACGCTGCGCTTCGCCGGGCATTTCTAGCTCGAAAGGACCTTCTTCCGCTTTGTTGAGCACAAAACGACTGAGCAGCTTTGCGACTGCGTCTGGGATGGGAAAATCGGTGAGACGACGCCCAATATATTTTTGCGGAGCGGTGAGGCCCAGATGGGACCAGACAGCGTTGTTGGCGAGGAGAATTTCCTGATTTGCGCGAAGGACAAAAAGCCCGTCAGCTAGGATGTTGATAACAATTGTGAGAAAATGGCGCTCTCGCAAGAGAGTTGAAAAGAGAACCTCTGTCTGTTGCTCATCTGCCTTTGTTATTTTTTTAATAAACTTTTCGCTGACTGGATTGCTCATGATTGTTGCACCCTTGATTACTGGCAAACTCTTGAGCTGAGACTTCCGTGTCTATGTTCCTGCTGCGAGCACTTCCTCGATCACCCATTCATCAATCAGCCTGGCGCCTAAGAACAGCAATACAAAATCCGTCGAGGTGTGGGTGGTGCGGCCAACTTGAAAAGATGGCATTCTCTTGAGAGGGAGCCAGGATACTTAGCTGCCTTGGCGGGTCGAGAATGAACCCCTTGCTACTCTTGAGAAACGTTTCAATGACTTCATGGTTTTCCTGAGGCAGCGGAGAACATGTGGCGTAAACTAGCCGCCCCCCTGGCCGCACCAGTCTCGCGGCCAGACTCAGCAAAGAACGCTGAGTCGCGGCCAACCCTGGAAGAATTGGAGGACTGACACGCCAGCGCACTTCCGGGTGCCGCCGCACGGTTCCCAACGCTGAGCAAGGCGCATCGACTAAAACAGCATCGTAGCATTGAGCCTTTCTCTGGGCAAGCCGCTCAATATCCTCGAAAGGTTTGACCTCAACAGCAGAAGTTTGGAGACGCACCAGGTTTTCCTCGAGCTTGGCAAGCCGGTTAGAATCGCGATCCGTTGCATGGATTGTGGCTAATCCGCGGCTGAGCTCTGCGAGATGGGTTGCTTTCCCGCCAGGCGCTGCGCACAAATCCAAGATCAGCTCGCCTGGGCGAGGATCAAGAGCATGGGAAACGACTTGGCTTGCCTCATCCTGGACATAGAAAAAGCCTTCCCGAAAGGTTCCATGAGCAAGAGCTTCTGCAAGATCGCGCGCAGAATCCAGAACCAGAGCCTCATGAACATACTCGCTGGCATGAGCGTGAATGCCACTGGCAGCCCATTGCTCAGCCAGTTGCTGAGGAGTTGTTCGCAACGTATTCACCCGCACTGCGGCGCGTGGCTCATCGTTGATAGTGGCAACCAGCTGGGCCGTGGCACTCTCTCCATAGGTACCAAGCAGAATCTGGACAAACCACCTGGGAAGCGACCAGCGGATAGACAAATGATAGGCCAGGTTGCTGGCAGGGGGATAAATGAGTTTCTCCTGCGAGGCGAGGCGGCGCCCCACAGCATTAATAAACCGGACTGCTACTGCGGGTAATCGCAGTGCTTTCGCAATTTCCACTGCGTCGTACACCGCCGCATAGACGGGTACGCGGTCGAAAAAGTGCCTTTGCGCAGCGATCATGAGGAGCAAGTTTCGCACGGAGGGAGAAATTGAGGACGCTTTGGCACGAGTAAATTGACGGATTTGATAATCTAACGTGAGAAGATTTCGGAGAACGTTCAGGACGATAGCAGAGCAAAGCCGACGGTCCGCATCGCTAAGACCGAGCACCACGGACCAATGACGAATTGCCTCGGGCGCGTCGAGCTCTTCACCCGCTAGAACTGAAGAAAGAACCGTGTAAGCAGCCCAGCGGGCAGGCGAACAGCCAGCGGGGAGCGGAGGGCATGTTTGCTTTTTGCGCTTGGCCGGCGTCATCGTTGGCACGTTCCAAAATGCAGTTTTTGCAAATTCTTGTTGAGAGCATCGAAGCGCAAGTGACAAAAAACGTAAATAAAAGGCTAGGGCGGCACGTTTTGAGCTAAAGATGAGCTGTATAATGGGAAAGCTTTTTCGATGTCATTTCTTCGCAATCCGATATATTTGACGCGACTCTTCTTCGTGCTGATCACAACGCTGGTCGGCTACTGGGTGGGGCGGGTGCAAGTTCCTTCACGAGGACTTGATTACTCCATTATTGCTTTCTGCCTCGCGAACATTCTGGTGCTGGTTGAAGTCTCAACCAACATTATTTCGTCAAAGAAGATTCTTCTCGCGGCAGGCGGTTTACTCGTGGGACTTGTCATTGCATGGTTCGTTTATCCCACCATTCCGCCCAGCGTTTTCGGGGCCGACATCGAAATGGGGCAGCTTCAAGCTCGCATCATCTGCAACCTTGTGTTTGGATACCTTGGGATCATCCTTGCAATAAAACACGCGAATCGTCTCAGCTTCTCACGGCTTAATTTCATCATGGCCTCGCCCAGCGATACAGCGAAGATCTTTGATACAAGCGTCATCGTGGACGGACGGATCAAAGATCTTATCGCCAGCAACTTCTTGCAGGGGAATTTCCTTGTACCCGAGTTTGTGCTGGAAGAACTGCATAAACTTGCTGACTCATCCGATCCCAAAAAGCGTGCCCGTGGCCGACGTGGGCTTGAAATGTTGGATGAAATTAAAGATGTGACCCCGCGCCTGGCCATCTGCGAAAAAGACTATCCAGAGCATCGCGGGGTTGACCACAAGCTCATTGCTTTGGCGAAGGAAATCGGCGGCGAAGTTGTGACAAACGATTACAATTTGCAGAAAATCGCTGAGTTCCATCGCGTGCGCGTGCTCAATATCAACGAGCTAGCAAGTTTGCTCAAACCTTCTGTTTTCGTTGGCGAAACTTTCACCTTGTTCGTTTCTCGTGAAGGGAAGGAGCCACACCAGGGAGTTGGCTACCTAGAGGACGGAACGATGGTCGTGGTGGAAGATGGGCGCAGTCGCATTGGAACCGAGGTTGAACTTGTGGTGACTTCGATCCATCAGACGTCTGCGGGCCGCATGGTTTTTGCGCGACCAGTCGATCATGTGCCAACACCGGTCGATCTGCGAAGCGTGCGACAGAGCGATGGACAGCAGCGCCGGCGCTCTGGAAATAGCGTTCCACATCCAACGCCTGAATTCCCGATCGAAGCAGAAACCACACAAAGCGACGAATAGCATTCTCCTTCGCTCAGGAATCGTCCCCCGAATTAGGATCGTGCAGACGAGTTGCTCATTGGTCGCGCTGCAAGAAAATCTTTAGCGGACTCCCTCTCTCTCGACCCATGGCACAGAACGGCCCCTTCCTTTTCCTCTGGCGCTGACGAATTTCCTTCAAGAAGTGAAATAGAACTATTTTAGTCTTACTTGCTAGTCAGGAGGTTTGCCAGGTGTCAGATTTTCGTCCGTCTCGTCGTCAGTTCCTTGCTGTATTGGGAAGTCTTCCCGTGGTCGCTGCCTTCGGAAAAGCAGCTGAGGCACTCACAAGTCCAACACACCAGGCTCTTTCGAGTAAAGGTCCGTATTCGCTTCCGGCACTTCCGTATCCCTACGATGCCCTCGAGCCCATTATCGACGCACAAACTATGCGCCTGCACCACGACAAACACCATGCTGCTTATGTGGACAACCTGAACAAGGCACTTGCGCAGCATCCAGAGTTAGGCCGTGAGGGACTTGAACAACTCCTGCGCAATTTGGACAAAGTGCCTGCGGATATTCGCACCGCGGTGCAAAATCACGGTGGAGGCCATTGGAACCACACGTTCTTCTGGGAACTCATGAAACCGTCGGGTTCAAGGCAGCCGGTGGGTGAGCTTGCGGAGGCCATTCGCGCGACGTTCTCGAGTTTTGAGAATTTTCAGTCGCGCTTCGTGGAAGCTGGGCTAAAAGTCTTCGGCTCAGGGTGGGTTTGGCTAGTGGTGAATAGCCAAAAGAGATTAGAGATTCTCACCACTGCCAACCAGGACACACCTTTGGCTCTCGGAGCGTACCCCATTCTTGGGAATGATGTGTGGGAGCACGCCTATTACCTGAAGTACCAAAATCGCCGGGGGGACTACCTCAAAGCGTGGTGGCAAGTGGTCAACTGGGACGTGGCCTTAGAACACTACGCGCGCGCCAGGAAATAGTTTGGAGGGCGGCCGTGCCGCCCTCAAGTTCGTTTGTTATTGTGCTTTGCAGCTTCCAAAGATCACTCGCAGCGAAAAACCACGTGGAAGACTGCAAAACCCCACGACAGGTCTCCTTACCTTGGGTGCATCGTTGCTAAATCAGTTCAGCGGCTACTCACCCAGGATGATTTCCGAAGAATCGCCCACATTGAGCCGTGTGCGCGTGCCCGCAACCTTGGCGTTGTCACTGATGATTGAGGCTTCGAGCACAATTTCGCTAACCTCAGCGTTCTCACCAATGATTGAGTTCTTGACGATGCAGGAGCGTAAGCTGGTGCCGGCAGAAATGCTGACGTAGGGTCCCACGATGGAATTTTCCAGGCGCACTGAGTCATCAATAGCCACGGGCATATTGATCACAGACCCAGGATAGCGGTCTGCCAGACGCGCGTATTCTTCGAGGTCTTGAATCTTCATGTCGAGGAGATCGCGGTTCGTCAGCAGCATCGTTTCAGGTTTCCCGCAGTCGTACCATCCTTCGACCATAAAGACGCGCATCTGATGGCCACGCTCGAGCATTGCCTGAAGCGCATCTGTGAGCTGGAATTCCCCTTTGGTGCGTTTGTTCGCACGAATGTTCTCGTCGAGGCAATCAAACAGCGCGCGGGGTTGCTTGAGATAATAGATCCCCACCAAAGCGAGATTGGAGGGAGGAATCTCGGGCTTCTCCACGAGACGTTTCACGTTTCCCATTTTGTCCAGTTCGACAACTCCGAAACGCCGCGGATCGTCCACTTTTTTCACACCGAGCGCACTCTCGTCACGTTCAAAAACCGATTTGAGATCCGCTTTGAAAATCGTGTCGCCCAACACGATGAGCACTCGCTCATCATCGTAGTGGAACGGCTTTGCGAGGGAGATGGCATGACCGAGGCCGAGCATCTCTGATTGTTCAACGAAATTCGTGCGGAAACCCACGGTGCGTTGCACGTACTCCCGGATCATATCGCCCTTGTAGCCAATGATGAACGTCGTCTCTTCAATCCCCAGGCGGGTAAGTTCGTCCAAAATGTGCCCCAGAATCGGCTTGCCTGCGACGGGCAAGAGCACTTTGGGAGCGGTGTGCGTGTGGGGGCGGAGACGTGTGCCAATTCCTGCGACAGGAACGATTGCTTTCAACACCATGACTCCTTTTCCTCTTCGTTTGAGTGAGATTTCCTCTCACTCTTTATTCAGGTGCCCAAGCGATCGAAGCGTGTTCAAGCGAAGAAATCTCCTGGCAAGAAAAACTCTGAGGGCAATTCTACACCAACAAAGGACAAAAAGCTAAGCGGCTCCCCCGGCTTTGTTTGCCGAGGGAGCCGCACGTAGTGCAGACGCTTTTGCTTGCCGTGAGCTAGGAGAAGCTCACCGGACACTAGCGTTTCTTCGCGGCTTTCTTAGCAGCTGCCTTCTTGGCAGGTGCCGCTTTTGCCGCCTTTTTTGCAGCAGTCTTCTTTGCACTGGCTTTCTTGGCACCAGTCTTTAGCGCTGGTTCAGCCGGTGCACTCTCGAGAGCAGCCTGAGCTGCTGCAAGGCGTGCAATTGGCACACGGAACGGCGAGCAGCTCACGTAGTTCATTCCCACGCGATGGCAGAACTTCACAGAAGCAGGATCGCCACCGTGCTCGCCGCAAATGCCAACCTTGAGGTCAGGCCGCGTTGCACGACCGCGCTCGATCCCGATCTTGATGAGTTCGCCGATACCGTCCTGATCGATCGTCTGGAACGGATCGTCCTTGAGGATTTTCTTTTCGAGGTAATCCGGGAGGAAGGAGCCGATGTCGTCGCGGCTGAATCCAAAGCCCATCTGCGTGAGGTCGTTTGTTCCGAACGAGAAGAACTCGGCAACCTGAGCTAGCTTGGCAGCCTGGAGAGCAGCACGCGGAATCTCGATCATGGTGCCATAGAGGAATGGCAGCTTGCGCAGACCGAATTTCTGCATGACCTCTTTGGCCACCCGGTCCACGATCTCTTTCTGATGCTGGAGCTCTGTCTCGATGCAGGTCACAGGGATCATGATCTCGGGCAGAGCTTTCTTGCCAGCTTTGATTAGCTCAGCAGCCGCCTCGAGGATGGCGCGGACCTGCATCTCGGTCACTTCCGGATAGGTGATGCCGAGGCGCACGCCACGGTGCCCGAGCATGGGGTTGTTTTCACGCAGGGCTTCGGCGCGTTTCTCAAGCTCGGCCATGTCGATACCGAGTTCTTTCGCGAGAACTTTTAGTTTCTCCTCGGAATGAGGCACGAACTCGTGCAAAGGCGGATCGAGCAAACGAATGGTGACGGGGCGGCCGTTCATAACCTCGAGGGTCGCCTTCACGTCGTTCTTCACAAAGGGGAAGAGTTCGTCGAGAGCCTTGCGGCGCTCGTCCACCGTCTTGCTCATGATCATCTTGCGCAGCAAGAACAACGGCTTGTCGCTGCCCTCGCCATAGAACATGTGCTCAGTCCGGAACAGACCGATACCCTCGGCCCCAAACTTGATAGCCTGGTCGGCGTCTTTTGGAGTATCGGCGTTCGTGCGCACGCGCAGCACGCGGAACTTGTCCGCAAGCTTCATGAGCTCCTGGAACGGCTTATTGTGCTCGAGATCGACATCCACCAAGGGCAGCTCGCCTTGATAGACAAGTCCCTTCGTGCCGTTAAGCGAGATCCAGTCGCCTTCTTTGATGACCACGCCAGTCTTTGTTTTGAAGGACTTCAGATCAGGGGCGATTTCGATGTCGCTGCAACCCACGATGCAGCACTTACCCCAACCGCGGGCCACAAGTGCCGCGTGCGAGGTCATGCCGCCTTTGCTCGTGAGAATCGCTTGGGCCTTATGCATGCCGTCGACGTCCTCAGGCGAGGTCTCTTCGCGCACAAGGATGACTTTCTCGCCTTTGTTGGCCCATTTGACAGCGTCCTCAGCCGTGAAAACAACCCGACCGCGTGCACCGCCGGGTCCCGCGGGCAGCCCCTTTGCGATAGGAGACGTCTTGGCTTCTGCTTTCGGATCAATCATGGGCAGCAGAAGCTCGAACAACTGGTTCGGTGCCACGCGCTGCACAGCCGTTGCGGCATCAATCAGTTTCTCTTTGTACATTTCCGTGGCCATTCGCACCGCGGCCACGCCGTTGCGCTTACCCACGCGGCACTGCAGGATGTAGAGTTTTCCTTTTTCGATCGTGAATTCGATATCCTGCATGTCGCGATAGTGTTTTTCGAGGCGATCCTGAATGTCGTAGAGCTCTGCGTAAAGCTCAGGCATGAGCTCTTTCAGCGTGGGCAGGTGCTTACTCTGCTCGTTCTTGGATTCATCATTGATGGGAGCAGGAGTGCGGATACCGGCCACGACGTCCTCGCCCTGGGCATTGACCAGGTACTCGCCGTAGAAGATTTTTTCGCCAGTGCCCGGATGCCGCGTGAAGGCCACACCGGTCGCGCTGTCATCACCCATGTTGCCGAACACCATCGACTGCACATTGACGGCGGTGCCCCACTCATCAGGAATGCGCTCGATGCGGCGATACTCGACGGCACGTTTGCCGTTCCAGCTTGCAAACACAGCGCCGATAGCGCCCCAAAGCTGATCCCACGGATCCTGCGGGAAGGATTTGCCCAACACTTCCTTGACCTTAGCCTTGAAGGCCTTGACGAGCTCTTTGAGGTCGTCCGCGGTCAAATCCGTGTCGGACTTGTACCCTTTCTCCTTTTTGACATCCTCGAGCATTTCATCGAGGATTTTGCGAATGCCTTTGCCATCCTTTGGCTCGATGCCCGCGGCTTTCTCCATCACGACGTCCGCATACATCATAATGAGACGCCTGTACGCATCATAGGCGAAACGCGGGTTACCTGTCTTTTCGATGAGCCCCTGAATGGTTTTGTCGTTGAGGCCGACATTCAGCACCGTTTCCATCATTCCGGGCATCGATTTCCGCGCACCCGACCGGACCGAAACGAGCAAAGGATTGGTGGGATCGCCAAATTTCTTCTTTGTGAGCTTTTCGACCTTGGCTAGAGCGGCCTCTACCTGACCCTTGAGCTCAGGGGGATAGGTGCGCCCATGTTTGTAGTAATAGGTGCACACCTCCGTCGTGATTGTAAAGCCTGGCGGCACGGGAAGCCGCAGGTCGGGATGCCCAGCCATCTCGGCAAGGTTGGCACCTTTGCCGCCGAGAAGCTCTTTCATTGACTCATTGCCGTCGGCACGACCGCCGCCGAATGAGTAGACGTACTTCTTTGCCATCAACAACCTCCTTTAGGTTGGCCGTTGCACGGGCGCTTTCCCCACACCGCTCGCCTATCCCGACTCACGATAATCGCCCGAGCCAACAGCGTTTTTATGGTTGCACAAAACTAAACGTTCGCAAACAGGCACTATTCAACTTTTGCGCCGGTGAAGCACGCTTCGGGGCATGCACTTTCATGTCAAAAGAAAAAAACGCACCTTTTTGTGAAAATTTTGTTTGGCGCTCACTGCCCCTTTCTCATCATGAAACCTTGCTTGACACCCCAATCAAGGTCTGGAGTACCTAGAAGCATGAAGATACGATTTTCTCATTTAATTGTTTTAGCCATTTGTGCGGCTGTGCTTGTCGGTTGCGGCAGCGACAAGGAGAAGAAACGCACGGACAAAGACCGCACGACTCGCGTGACTATGCGGGCGGAAGAGGTGCGCAAGCGCATTGATGATCTCCAACACTCGCTTGTCCAGCTTTACCAGGAAACCGAGATCCAACAGATGAAAATTCGCGCTGCCCAGGAAAACCTCGCGGCCTTGCGCAAAAGCCTGGGCGATTTCGCTCGCAGCTCGCGAGCCTATGAAGAGACCTCGGCAGCGATCTCGGCGCCCATTCAAATCCCACGCCTGAACAAGGCCGATGAGGCAAAAGCCCCCGAATCCGAAAAGAAGAAAAAGGAGAACCGCACGCTGGAGACGCTCCTGATCCTGGCCTTCGCAGCTTTCCTTGTCACCGTCGCCTACAAGCTTTACCAAAAGAAAACGGGCACGGGCCAGGAGGAGAGCTCCGAGGAAGGGGGAGATAGTTACACCATTATCAAGCCTCCGGCTCGCGCTAGCGATGTTGAGACAGACTCCGGAGCGCCGGAAAAAGTTGAGCCATCGGATAACAGCACAAGGGAAGACGGAGAGAATCCAAGCCACCCGTCTGGAGCGTAAGTGCTGTCCTGGCGCTAACAAGTTAACTTTCCAAAGGAATCTGCTCTGCGCGCTGTGAGTTGTGATCTCTCCACAAACGTAGGTGCTCTTGCTCTCAAGAACCCGGTGACTGTGGCTTCTGGCACCTTTGGCTACGGGCTGGAGTTCGCCGAATTCTACGATCCATCGCTGCTGGGGGGAATTTTCTTAAAGGGACTCACGCTGGAGCCACGTGCCGGCAACGAGACACCGCGGCTGGTGGAGACCCCCAGCGGTTTGATCAATTCCATCGGCCTTCAAAACATTGGCATTAAGGAATTCTGCGAGCGCAAGTGGCTCGAGCTGCAAGGAATACAGACACTCATTGGGGTGAATATCAGCGGCCGGTCGCCTGAGGAATACGCCGAGCTTGCGGCGCGCGCGTCGCAAGTGCCGATTGTGGGCGCTATCGAGGTGAACGTCTCGTGTCCGAACGTCAAAGAGGGCGGGGTGGAATTTGGTCGCTCTGAACACCACATCCGAACGATCACCCATGCATGCGTTGAAGCCAGCCAGGTGCCTGTCATCGTCAAACTCTCGCCAAATGTCACGGATATTGTTCCTCTCGCCGCAGCTGCATTAGAATCCGGTGCTGCCGCTGTAAGCCTCGTGAACACGTTTCTTGCTATGGCCATTGATGTGGAAAAACGTAAGCCAGTGCTTCGCAATGTTTTCGGAGGTTTGAGTGGGCCTGCCATAAAACCCATTGCTGTGCGCATGGTCTGGCAAGTGTGGCGTTCCCTTCGTTGCCCTATCATTGCCATGGGGGGCATCATGAGCGGCACCGACGCCGTTGAATTCCTGCTAGCCGGTGCAAGCGCTGTGAGCGTGGGTACGGCCAACTTTGTCAATCCGACAGCGGGACGCGATATTTTGCGCGAGCTTGAGGACTATTGCGAACGCCACGGCGTCCGCCGTGTGCGCGAGCTTGTCGGCGCTGCTCACGCCTGAAGCAGGAAAGACGCGCCAGAGAAGAGGCCTTCTCGTGCACTCAACGGCAGGTGTGGCCACGACTTGTTCGGGAAAGACCCGCCAGAGAAGCGACGTTCTCCTGCAACCCTCTTCCGGCCGCGCCGCAACGCTAAACCGCCCCACTTTCG
Organism: Candidatus Sumerlaeota bacterium; assembly: GCA_017161655.1. Taxonomy (GTDB): domain Bacteria; phylum Sumerlaeota; class Sumerlaeia; order Sumerlaeales; family Sumerlaeaceae; genus DRVG01. Next base: position 20,905 of record JADFCV010000007.1, on the reverse strand, counting down.
CGACATGTCGTTCCCTAGTGGCCGTTCGTTCCAAAGACTAACAAGGGCAATGGGCGCAGCCGACGCGAACTCTGCCTCACAAAGTGCATGGAAGGTCAGTCATTCGTACTCAGCGCTAACCTCCCGCCATGATACGGCGCTCAGAAGCGTGAGCGCTGCGACCGAGAGGAATTTGTCCTCACAAGCCACAAATCCACGCCGCAGGAATGCTCCAGGCATCGCGCTGCTACCCTCCCGCTGCCCGAGCCAAGTCCAAAAACAGACAGCGGCGGCTGAAGGCCAATCCTTGAGCCGCTGCACACAAAAAACTTTCAAAAAAACATTACACCGCGAATAAGTGTTTTTTTTTTCAATATTCCACAATGGCACATGCCAACATATTTTTCTGCAAAAGGAGAAGAACGATGAATCGCTTCACGCTTTTGCCACTCGTGGCTCTCATTTCTCTTGCTCCGGTGCTCGGCTGGTCAGACACTCCGCAGTGCTCATGGTCAGCCGACAGAAGGCAGTGCCTCGTAGAGCTTGCAACATGCGAGCCTCCTCTGGCGAGCTGCGGAGGGCAGGGTTTCTGGCAGAGTGGCCCATGGGCGGGCGACGCAATATGTCACTGCCACGAGTAGAGAGTTGAGCATGGAAACAAGGCATCACCTCTTCGTTTTTACATGGGGTCTAGTGTTTCTATGGTTGGGCGCCGAGGGCATCGGCGCCCAGTCCACCTTGCCGAAAGGCCCTGTTCACCTTGTCCCCGAGCAACTGTCGCTCTGGAAAAATCACAATGTTTATTGCCGAAGCCGGTGCGTTGTTGATGATATCCAAGCCAAAACCCAGCATCATTACACTGTCACATCATACCACTTTGGCACTCATGACCTCATTATTCATGCAAAAAGCAACCATGCCGAAATCGTTGGATATTGGAATTTTGCACTTAGTACCGCCGACTACTGGATGAGGGGATGCGACCCCTATATCGTTTTCTTCCCTAAAAGCGGTTTCGAACTCCGTTTCGGTTCACTTGATCCATATTTCAATATATTTGAGAGCGCACGCTGCATTTTCTATGGCTGTGGATTCGAACACCTCAGCGTGCAATCGGAATTGAATCTTACGACTGTAACACTTTCAGTGTACAGCTCAGACCTCCTAGCCACAAGTACAATATATCATGTCTTCCGAGACAACCTTCTTGTAGCAAGATTCAAAATAGGAGAAATGGCTGCGCGATATGATAAGAACGGTCGTCTTAATCGCACTGCGGGCCCTCCTTCCTATACCTTTTACGAAACCTTCGACGACTACCAAACTTCCCATCCATTCTCATTTCCCACTCGGGTAATTTTTCAAGATCAGCCAAGCAATCCCAAGTACTACAAGTTTGTTCACCAAATTCTTGAAGCAGGACCAATAGACGTCAGTCTGAAGCCGCTCCTTTCTGCTCTTACTAAAAGTCTCCCGCACCGTATTTGTGCCCGTCCCCACCCCGTACCTATCAGTAGGCTTTTCCGCTCTCGCACATTGCTAGCACAAGCAACTTTCATTCTCATCATTCTGGTCTTAAGTGGGATTTTCTTCCTCCGAAAGGGAAAGAACCGCTCATAGGGTTGTTTCGCTATTCGGAGTCTATATTTAAGTAAACGTCGGAT
>JADFCV010000007.1:0-19164 GCA_017161655.1 Candidatus Sumerlaeota bacterium | reverse complement strand
ATCATTCTGGTCTTAAGTGGGATTTTCTTCCTCCGAAAGGGAAAGAACCGCTCATAGGGTTGTTTCGCTATTCGGAGTCTATATTTAAGTAAACGTCGGATCTGACAAGAGTGATTTGCTATGAGCAGGCCTAGCATACATCATTTCGGCGAAACGCGCTTTCCCATTGCCCCTTTATTTGTCACCTTGTGTTCTCTCTTGGTTTGGGCGTTACCCTCACTTTCACTCAGTGGTTTTTTTGGTAGGTTCTTTTTCTATATGGTACATGGGGGTGCACCTATCGCCTCTGAGCTTGGTGTTCGCCCGTGGATTCTGCTGGTATTTGGTACAATCGTAGGAATACTGGCTTTCTCCTTGTCTCGAAGGATTGTATGGGTGGGATTTCTGCTGCTAAGTGCTTTCAGCGTCGCACAAGCATCTGTGCTAGACTTTCCGTGGCCCAAACGTGAGGAAGGAGTTATCTTTTTTGTCGCGCATACGGCTATGTGGCTTTTGCTGCCTTGCATTGTTTGGGCTTACGCAAATACACCTCGTGTGCGACACTTAATCCGCATAAGCTTTATTCCTCTTGGCGTAATCAATTATTTAACATTCGTTTTATGGTTGTCAAAGTCTAGTGTAGGAATAACTCTTGCCCCCTACGCTCCCTATGTGATGGACAGCTCAGGCATAAATGAAAATGCTTCGCGCTTCAGCGGAACCCTAAACTCGCCGAATGCGTTGGCTCTACTTGCCATAGTTACGTGGCCGGCGTTTTTGTCACCGATCCGTGCAGAGTGGTGCCGGTTCTATGCTTCGCTGTTACGAATCATTTCATTGGCCCTTATCTATGTTATGGTGTTTTTCACATATTCTCGCGCTGCGTATTTGGGCTTGATTGTGCAATTCTGTTTTCTCGCGCCGATAGTTTTTGCCCAAAGCCAAGGCTCGTCAAAACGAGCTGCAGATCATGCGTTCCTCGCCCTAGGCCTTGCTTGCGTTATAGCTGTTTTAGTGAATTCTGTTCGTCAGCGGGTGATTTCTGCGTTTAGCGGAGGGACTGATGCATCGATTCTTAATCGTTTGGAAGTTTATTCCGTGGCGTTACGACTTTTATGGGAGCGCCCATTTTGCGGCTGGGGCCCGGGCTCGTTTGCGCATTTATACAATGTGTTCTATCGCATCCCTGGGGTGAATTATGCTTTCCACGATGTTCACAGTGCATTCTTTTCACGTTTTCTCGACATTGGTTTTGCGGGTATTTGCCTCGAAGTGATACTACTTCTGGGGCTGTCACCTTTTAAAAATGTCAAGCGGGTTCCTTTGTGGGTTCGGCTGAGTTTCGTCGGAGCAATAGTGCCCTCGATTGCAGAAAACGCTTCCCGAGTCACGTTTGCAGTAGACATAGCATGGATATGGATAGCTGCCGTCGTCGTCATATACACGCGAGGAGCCAACGCTCGGAGTAATAAATGTGATAGCGACAGAACAAGAAGTTTATTATTTACCTGTGCATGTTCCGGACTGTGGCTCATGAATTTCGTGGTTGAGCCCAAAAACGCGTGCGACCGACTAAACGCTGAATTGAACCGGCTTTGTTCATCACTTGTCGGCAAGACGACCGCCTCTGTGTATATCTCTGATGTCGGAACTGTTTGGCGCTCGAAGGAGGAGAGAGAGTTTCCAAGTGTTATAGCCTCTATGCTGCTCTTGTCCGAAGCCTCCGTTGCGAAGCCGGAAACGATGATAGACCTGGTCGATTTCCGCCCTGTACCAGCCATGGAGCGAAACGTTCCCATAATCCTGAAAGCGCCGGAGGCCGCGGCCTATCTGTTGTACGCCTCTGACCCGCTCGCTGCCCAACGATTAGTTGATCTTTTGCCAGCAGACCTTTTGAGAGAGGTGGCTCGACGAGATTTTAGGTGCGAACCGTTTCATGCGGTGGCTGCTGAGAATTTTTGTCCGACGTGCGCTCTGTACGAAATCCCGCGACAACGGGAATTCGTTGGTCGTGGTCTACGCACCTACGCAACCACCGCCACTATCTCGCAGGTTGCGAATGCTTTTGCCAAAATTCTGGAAACGACGACCTCAGCTGTGGTTCCAATCCGGACTGCGCTGGCTGACTCCCGTGATGAGTGGGGGATGCTTCGTCATTTAGGGGGCGTAGGTTCTGTCTGGGGCCTCAGTTTTTACTCTGGGCCAAAACGCGAGGAAATAGTGGCCATTCCGCTAACTGGCGGTGGACAGCTTGTTCTGGCGATGGAGTATGAAGCGAGGCAGAGCATTCCGGCACGTGTCGATTCGGCTGCGAATAAAGTTTTTGCACTTACCGCCTGGCGATGTTGGTGTGTGCTCCAGGCCGAAGGAGAAGAAACGTTTGTGTCCCTGGCCAAACGCAACCCTGCGGGGTGCGCACCACACAAATGGATACCCCCGCTGCGGTTCTGGTGGCTCCGATAGTGCATCCTTGGTCTTCTGGTGTCGCTTTATAACCGCCTTGATAATTTCAAGAAAACGTCGCACCGCGAACAAGTGTTTTTTTCAGTATTCCGGAGCGGCGTGTGCCAACATTTTTTCTGCAAAAGGAGAAGACCGATAAGCAAAAGCGCGTCGCCCTTCTTTGTCGACCTTTGCAGGATTCCGGTAGCCTGTGCAAGCGCGGCGGACAGAAGAGATAGTAAAGTCTACATGAATGTTGCTGACTCGCAGTGCACATGCCAGGGGAAGAGTCGTTTACAGAAAATAGTTTGCGGCCCTAATAAGGCGAAACATGGAAGTTTTGATTGCACCAGTAAAGAAGAGTAATTTTGCTTGCAAGTGTCTGCTTTTGTGGAATGGAGCAAACATATGAGCCTCAAAAGGGCAATCGTCTCGCTAGTCTTCACTCTCTGATTGAGCTGCGTGTTTGCCGGCGGATGGCAACAAACCAGGTCAGATCTTGCGGGTGCAGCATCACTGACTCAAACTCGACGTGAGTGGACAACGGCGAGCGCCCGTCAAGCTGCCCGCGATGCAGAAGCATTCTAAATCGCACCGGCAAATTTCGATGCGTATGCGTGAAATAACAGCAACCAGCTTTGCCACGTTGTTGGTGTTCGATGGGCCGCGGGGGAGGGCGGATGCAACCTCTTCCGCGGCCGAGGGCAGCGTATTGGGGCTGTCCCAACCGCAGTATTCGACCAACTGCCAGTCAAAATTGTCAGCAACGTGTATCTCTGCGATCCCAATGTCCCGCTTGAGCGCTAGGTGCGGGTCGTGGAGTAATATTTCCACCGAGTTATTAATCAAGTCCTCCAGTCACTAAACCGAAGGTGTTGCGTATTTCCATTGTGCCATAAACTGTCGCGACTACTAGACCAAAAACTGCGATAATCTCCTAGAACAGGTTTTCCACGAACGCGTCACTTTAGATTTCGCTTGTTTTGCCGCTTTTTCCCATTTCAGCGACGTTGGCAAAACTCTACAAGCTTTGTCTGGTAATGCTGAACTAGGTCCTGCGAAAAGCGATGCGTGGACAACAACCTTGACGATGCGGCCCCAGGCATCTCGAGCACTGATGAACTCTGATATCATCGGGATTGCCATCCACCATCCAACACATTGCGAGAACTTTTGTATAAATCCGATTTCCCAGCTTACCATTCAAAAGATGGGAACACATCTTTTCCGAGGGAATGTTGTTGACTCCTTGAACATCCAAGTTCTAGAGACCTCTGCTGTCGCCAAAACATAACTCCCTCGCCACATTGGGCATCTTCTTCCCCAAACCGTGCGTCCAGCGAAAACTCAATTCATCAGCCTAGCCCGACGAGTGTCCGACGAGATTCATGTAATTTCACTGCTTGATTCGCCCATCACAGCGGAAGTCCTACACCCGACCTTACACTAGATACTTCGCACAAGATGAGCCCATTCACTATCCTCCAAACAGGTTTTTACTGGCCATTGCCCAAAAAGTCTGTCTTGGTACTTACAGCAGCGGAACCGTGTGTGCCTTTCTGGAACGTAAAACACAGCACACAGAAAGCTTCTCGTCAACGATCATGCGGCACCGCAGTTTTTTGCTTATCTGGAGCGGTCGCCCAAACGCGTAACTATGAATTAGTGACTCTACCCACTTTACCAGTGTTTTCTATTCTCCCCCTCGTTTGTCCTGATGATCATATCTCTCGGCTATTCTATGATCGTTTCTCACTACTCATTTCAGCCCATTCATATTTTGGATCTCTTATTCAGTTTTTGGCCACTGTTGGGTTTGTCAGCGGCTTCTTTTTCTTGAAACGGAAAGGCAGTGCAGGAAGGTCTCTACTGCTATTTTTTCAGGTTTTTGCTCTTGCCCGGTCCACGCTTTTATGCGGCACTGTGAGCGTACATATTAGCAGGTTTTTTTATCCCAATTTTGTCAAAGCAACTCTCAGGACTTTGTTCCCAGTGTTAATTGCTATTGTGGGAGGCTGAACCGCGATATACCGGGCAGCATGGCAAGCAGCAGCATCCATTGCTATTTTTCTAGCCGTCTATTTCGTCGTCTATATCTTTTGCCCTTGGGTGAAAGATTGCCTCAACTTCTCCAATTGAAGCAATTCATGTCAGTCATCAATATGCCCAGTATATATGATCGTTTCTCTAGATTTCCTGGTATTCGCCGAGTTTTAGTTGTTACGGCAATTGTTTTCGCACTGACCGGTCCTGATCTGTTTATGTTGATCCGAGGTCGTTCGGAGTAATTATGTTTCTTGGTTAGATTTCTTGTTTTTAGTTGCTTGGTTATTGTTACTTTACTCATCACGTTTTGGCGTGCAAACTATAGTGGTTTGACAGTCCTCGTTGTCGCCATTGCGGCCTGCGGGTTACAGGGCAAAGCCTGAGATCGCCGCTGCTCAAGCACCGGCATAGTAGTTCCAGTTGTAACTTTTGGGCTATTGTATCTTCTCAAAGACGTGTTCACTCGTCGGTACGTAGTTTCATAGCTTTGCAGGCCGACGACTTTGTACAGAACCGTTTCGTTGTTTACAAATCTGCTAGTACCGTGATACTCGAGAGACTATATTGTGTATGGGGACAGAGGGGGAGGAGAGACCATTCAATGATTGTTCACTATTTTTGGCATTGTTTATCTGTGTTGTGACGCCCCTAATACTATTTTGCTTAGATTGATGGACAGCAGGGTCGCCGGAGTTATCCTCGTGCTTTTGGTCTTGTTCGGATGGAATGGACCTGACACCGTGAAGCGTTTTCCTATCTGGGTGTACGTGGCTTGCTTGGGCGGACTTATTGCTCTCTTTTCAGACTATGCGAACATCCTTTCGTAATGGGCAGAACTCCTTATTCTCAGCTAGCCAGGGCTTGCTTATTGCGCCAGCATTTCTGAAGGCGATTCTTGGACAAAACCGCTTTACCATCGGATTGCTTGCCACGTGACCACAACTAAACTCAGAGAGAGCATTGGTATTCTCTGGCTGACGAATTTTGGTATTCCCCCGATCCCCTGAGGTCGCGTCTCACAGCTGAACTGGACAAACTCTCGCGTAAACCCAATCGCTGAGTTGACGGAATGTTGGAAGTCTCGCCACGCACGGGAATTTGGTCCAAGAATTCATCGACCCAGTATCCCAGCGTCGTGGCTTCACTGCTGGTTCTTGCTCGCTGCGCAGAATGAGACAGATTTCATCGCATAGAGATTGACCAGTTTCTGGCGGCCAAGGCCGCAACTCAACGTTTTGGCGTTATGCTGTCTGCCAGTGATGTGTTGTCACTTTTTGCGAGTTCAAAGAAAATGGGGTGGTTATTAAATTGGCACATGGTTTGCGTCTCGGCACTCTTGACCATTTGGCTGCTAAGTATCTTAAAACAAAGCTGCTTTCGACTGAGGAAAACCTCTGCTACTGTCAAAGTTGCTCACATCCTTAGGCGGAACGTAGAAGTCGCGAAGTATCGTCTGTCGCTCTTAGCAATTTCACCACCACAGCGACCGTGGGGCAGTTGCCCCGCTTGTTTTCCGACGTTGTCGAATCGACATCCCCTTGCGCCGTAAGCATGCTGGAGACCCTTGAGTAGCAGTTTCGGCGGAGCGGGGATGCTTAGGTACCTCCTCACACCCAAGCAAGTTTACGAAATCTCATATTACAGAGGAAACATTCGCGAGGAGCTTCTTTACCTCCCGCTTGGGTGGCAAGATGTCATTCACGCCGTGACATGTCGCGCCAAGGATTAGCTTCTCCGTGGCTAGATTCTGCGGCAAATCAAGTGATTGCCATGGCAGGGTGGAGAGTGTGGTGCGCCATGAGAGTGGTCGGGAGCGAAATTGCCCAAAGCAGGCAAGATGCGCCTCTACGTTACGGGCGACGGATTTTTGAAAGGGTATTTACATTCCAGTGAGCCAAACCCGGAAAGGCTGAGTATCGTGAGAATTTGTCCGCCCCACGACGTTCTCCTCCATGGCCAAGTGCGCGCCTTTGCGATGTCAGTGCTCGGTGGTGATGACTTCGAGCGGCGGAGGGCCGGTGTAAAGGTTGATGCGTAGCTCGATCGGCTCGCGATAGGCGTGGACGGTGAAAATGCCAATATCGCGTGCCCCAGTGTTGATGTTTTCACCTATGCTCACTCGATAAGTGTCGCCCTCATGGGCTGGAATTGCAAAGCGGGCAGCAATGACTTCATCCTCGGCACCGGCCGGGAGGGTCAACGGTTCGCGTACAACGGCATTGAGAGGTGTCATTGTGACGGGCACATTGATCATGCGGCGATAAGGCAGCTCATACACGGCGACCTCTGCGCGGACAACGGGCACGACAGGAAGAGGCACTGTCTCTGTGGTACCGAGTTTGGATAAGGAAAGACGGAAGCGACGGTCGGGAGCATTACTTGGCCAGAGACGCACACCTCCTGAAAGCACTGGCTGATAGTTCGCAAAAAGCTCGAGTTCGACGTCCTTGCTCTTCTCCCATCCAGAAGAAATCGTTATACGTGCAAAACCTTTTGAGTTTGTAATAAATGGACCGCCAACGGTGGCGGGGGAAACGCTATACATAGCGAACCCACTCACAGGACGAAGATTGACGCGATCGAACACAAACACGCGCAGTGCCGGCTCCCTGGCAGGAGGTAGACCGGTATCATCGAACGGAGGGATGATATCCTGAAGCGAGCCGGGGAGCTCAGGAAGCCAGCCTGATTCGCGTAACCTCGGGCGGGTGGTTTCTGTTTGCCCGCTTTGTCCTTGCGCGCCACTTGTGCTCTGGCTATCATTCATTTTTGGCGTACCCGACGTCAACATATCCGTCACCCGCTGCGAGGCGTGAGGCTGCCCCTTCGCATGAACCTGGGGATCTTTCTCGCGATCAAAAATCGCGGCGCCACCTGCCCCCACATCAGACCCTACCATTTTCTGGCATTGAACGGAGCACAAGCACACGAGCAGAACAATTCTCACCCACATCACAATCATTTCCTCCGCAAGCAAAAGACCATACATTGACTTCATGATGTACAGTTACCAGTTTTGGCAATGATTTCGTTAATATGTTTACAAAACCTTACCTTTGCTTCTTTGGGCACACCAAAAGCTTCCAGCGTTTTTTTCATCCCGCAGGGGTTCACAGATGCTTTTTATCCGTCATTTCTTAGCCAGCACCTGCTTATTACACTCTGGCGCCAATTCGTCGCCTCCATGCTCTGAGCCGCGCCAGGGATTCCAGAAAAGAATACCACGCTTTCCACGTCCGCGCCTTGCTGCGCTGCCAGAAACTGAGGCATGAAAGAAGTGGGGAGGAGACCCGCGATGGTCTCCTCCCCTTCTTTGCCGCATCCTGGCTGCGACGCGTCATTCAGGGGTTCATCACACCAAGCCAAAGCTTCTCGCTGGCTCAGTATGCATCCCACTCATGCACACCAGCCGGGAATGGCTCGCCCACACCAATCTCCGATTGACCGGCGGTGAAGAGACTCGTCACAGCGACAGTCGAGCTCAACCGCAGCACTCCGAAGCTCGGATGCTCGGGATTGCTGATCGACTGAAGCATGAGGTGCGATTTATATGTCGGCGCGTTCGGCGTCGTGAATGCTGCCCATGATGCAGGATTGGCTGGATCGCGGTAGATCAAAGCCACCTTTTGGGCAAGTGAATCCACTGCAAAACCGCCGACATCAGCGACCACCGTCCAGTTGCCGCTTGAGGAAACAGTAATTCCGTCCGCAAGAGTGATCTTGTACGAGCCGGCGGGATCCACTTTGTTCAAATTATCCATGGCGCTTGTGCCGCCGCCTGGATTGAGATTGAACGGGCCACCACCGGGGTCAGCCGCTGAGAAACTGACCGCAATTGTTCCGCCAGCTGTGACGTTTGCCGACGAGCTCAGCGTCAGCATCCGACGTTCGCCACTCGTCGGGTCCACGAGCGGGAAATCTATGTTTGAAAGCGTGGCTGCTCCCGCACGCCACCGCTTGAAGGTCCCCTGGATGAGAGCAATCTCTCCGGAGGGATAAGTCAGGGTTCCGACACTTGACGCGCTCGTACCGAGCGTGAGAGTGCCTGCGCCACCGTTCATGACAAGGCGACCTTTTTTCAGAGCGAGCGCTTTCGTGCAGCGGTAGTCACCTGGCAGATTCACGGAGCCATTCGTAGCGCAAACAATACCGCCAACATCACCCGGCACAAGAGCTCCTGCTGCCTGCCCAGCCACATCGCCACAGAAGCCCCACACGCCATTCGCCTGGGACGGAATACCCGTGAATGCACCGGCAAGGGTTACGCCGGGGAAGTCGCTCGGTTGGGGCGGCATATTTGCGAACCCAGAGGCGCTGTCCGTGGCAAAGCCGCCATTCGTGCCCCACGTCAAAGTTCCGGACCCGTTGACAAGGCCGCCTGAGCGCGGCGCCAGCGTCCCTTTGACCGTGAGCGTGCTGTTGCACGTAAGCGTTCCGAAGACATGAGCGATTTTCCCCGATACGTCGCCAAGGGTCAGTGCATTGTTCACGGTTAGCGTCACCCCAGAAGGCACCACGAGATCTCCGGTAATGTTGACGTTGGCTGGCCAGGTCATTGAGTTCGCGATGATGAGTGGCGCAGCATTGAATTCGCTCACCGCTGTGTTGTTGTTCACGACACTGCCTTCCAAGGTCATCGGACCAGTCATAGAGGGTTTGAATGTCGCTGTTGAACCGATGGTGAGCGTATTCTTGATGGTTACCGGCAAGCCTCCTGAGGCGGAGTAGTTTATGGCTGAAGAGCCCGTCAGGATAAGATTTCCGAACGTGCGCCCCGAGAAAGGAATCGAAGTACTCGTCCCATTGAACTCCACCGTGGAGCCGGCATCAAAGGACCACGCTCCGTAGCTTACTGGAATAAAGCCCGGGGGATTAGCTCCTGGGAAAGGCGTGGAGATGCTTCGGCTCGTCGCAAATTGGAGGTATCCGCCGTTTTCGACTTTCCCCGTCGCTGTCGGATCGAAATAATAAATGCTTGTGGCCCCGCTCAGTGCCCCTGGTGCAAACTCAAAACGTCCGCCGTTGCGCACAAGGACATCCGGGGTGGAGGGGTTAAGATCGCCACCGATATTCAGAATCTCGTTTATGGTGGTTGTTTCGATACGCAACGTGATGACGTCGCCAGCTACCAGTGGATCACCAATGGTGAGTGTGCGGCAGTTTGCTTCCGCAGTGCTGGAGTTGATTTTCACCGTGTAGGGGCCGCTCACATAGGTGTGATCCAGGACCACATCATCGAGCGGTGATGGCACGCCGGACGGAGTCCAGTTTCCGGCATCAAACCAGTCGCCGACACTTGTGCCTCCGCCAGACCATTTCTTTACGGTCCCCGAAGCCGGCGGCGAAATGCTCCACGAACCAATGTAGTTGTTCGTCACTAGTGCAAAAATGTTTGTGCCATCGGTGGCGAAGTCGCCCGTTCCATTGATGTTAGCATTGGGAGTTGCTAGCACGGGGCCGAAATCAATCAGCTGGCCTTGACCAGGTCCTGCCGAGACATCGGTAACAGAGAACCGGGCGTACGCATTGGTCGTAGCCTTTGGCACACCATGGTGAATGGCGCAGTAGTAAGTCTTGCCGCTAATGGAAAGCGGTACACCGTGCAACGACGACGCGTGGACACCGGTGATCATCGTCTGGAATGCGCCCGCCGGAGAGTACACTGCGAGGGCACCGTTCGTCTGGTGCCAAATATTTCCGGTCACAGGATCCACATATTCGCCACGCAGCGCATTGCCAAAGCCGTAATCCTGGGGTAACCCAGTCAGCGTGATCTCCGACACCCCGGAGACACTGGTGCTGGTTGGCGGAGGGAGCTTCAGATCAGTGTAGGTGAACTTGTACACAGAGTTGAGGATAGTGGCTCGCGACACACCCACATAGAATTCAACTGCGCCCGAGCCGGCTCCTGCATCTCTGACCCAGAACGTGTCGCCCACACGCTGAGTATAGGGAATAAAGGCTTGTGGCAACGCGGGACCCACCGGAGAAGCTTCCGCTGTCGCCGCATCAACTGCGCGATTGGCGTAGATGATTTCCGGAGCACCTAAGCTCGTTTCATTTGATCCGGGGAGTCCAAACCACCGGTAAATCTTAAAGGTTTCGGACTTGGTGTTGATTGAGAGGTTGCAGGCGTAAATCGCGTAGCCGGTGGTTGGCCCGAAATCGACAACTCTCACTTTCACCAGGGCTCTCGTTCCACCGGACACACCCGTAACGTTCATGCTGCCAAGATTCGCGCCGGTGGCTGCATCAAGCACCACAATATCAGGCGTTGTGGCACGTGTTACGAGCAGGTGATTCGTGTGGGGGTTATATGCTAGTCCGCGCGTCTCGTTGTCGGCAGGGACAGGTGCGTTTGGTGCGTCAATACGCCAGTTCTGCGTGAGAGCGCCAAACCCACCCGCTGCACACATCAACACGACCGCGGCTAGCAGCTTGAGTGGTAGGCTGCTGTGTTTCATGTTTATTCTCCTCCTTGACTCGTTTTTTAGAAGAAGCAGAAGATCGCCGATTTGTGTCTCTGCCTCCTTCTCCAACTCCGACAACGTGAGGCAGCTGAGGAGGAATGTCAAGAAAATAGTGACACAGACTAGAACTTTGATGACCTGTTGGTCAGAATTGCCCAAGAACAGCCCCCTTCTCCCCTCTCTGGAAATTGAGAGGTGGGGAAACTAGATCTGAGACTTTCGGCTTGCTTTGACTTCGTACATTTTCGCGTCGGCCAAAGCGATGAGATCTGTGGGCTCGGAAAACGGCTCGCTGCTGAAAGCTACACCGACGCTTACACCCACACTTACTTGAGTATCCTCCACAGTCAGGGGCTGACGAATGACTTCTTCGATGCGGTGGGCAAGTTCGTAGACGTGCTGAGGAGTTTCGACGTCCTCGATAAGCACGAGGAATTCGTCACCACCAACACGGGCCACAACATCACTCGGGCGTAGCGACCGAGCTAAGCGCGTGGCAATCTGCAAGAGACACTCATCTCCGGCAGTGTGGCCAAAGTGGTCGTTCACTTCCTTGAAGTTGTCGAGATCAAGAAACAGTAAGGCAAACTCTTGGTTGGGATGGCGCTTTACACGAGCCACTGCACGCTCCAGCAGATTCATGAAGTAAGTGCGATTGGGCAATTGCGTCAAAGGATCGTGGAAAGCTCCATGACGAAGTTGTTCCTCAGCGACTTTGCGACGTGTGATGTCGCTCATACTGCCTGCCATTCTCACTGGCCGACGTTTATTGTCGAGCACAGCCACCCCCCGCACGTGCATCCAGCGCCACTCCCCTTGACGTGTGACCATGCGCAGTTCGATATCGAGAAAATGACTTTTGCCGTCCAGGTGGTCACGGATGGCTTGCTGAAAAGCATCCCGGTCTCCGCTATGAACGCGGGAAAACCACTCGGCAGGGCTTGAACCAATTTCATGATCTTCGTAGCCGAGGAGCCATTTCCATCGCGACGAAAAGATTACCCTGTCTTGACGCAAATCCCAATCCCAGATGCCGTCATTTGCACCAGCAAGTGCGAGAACGTAACGCTCTTCACTCTCGCGCAAAGCTTCAGCCATTTTCGTACGCTCTTCGAGCAGAGCGACGAGAGCCCGACGCCAGCGGATGAGCCGCAGAAGAAGGCTCCCCCACGTGATCGATGAGATCACAATCACCCCAACCCCGGAGAATAGCGCTACTCCATAGGCCGATTCCAGACGAACGCGATAAGACGAAAGGTGAGGAGCATTGTCATCGTCGAGCAACGCCATCGCAGAACGAAGCCGCGCCTTTTCGCGAACATAGGATGCGGAGTTAAGTAAATCCAGCGCCGCTGTTGTTTGGCCCTCGTCGGCAAGCTTAATTGCGGCGATCTCATACCGGCTTAACGCCTGCGAAGAGGAGGAAATTTGGTCTGCCAGGCGGCGAAGACAATCGTTATCCACCTTCTGCAATGAAGTAAGCGCTGCATCGAAATTGGCAACGAAGTTCACTCGCTGCGTGAGCCACATCTCGTCTGGGTCGCGAATGTAAGCCTGTGTCACATTCGAAATGTTCTCGTCTGCTGTGAGAAGATCCTGATGCAAGCGGGTGACCAGGGATCGAAGCTGGTCGAACTCCTGGCGGACCCTCACCGCTTCGACGAACGTATACGCTCCAAGAATGATGAGAAGCGCGGTAAGCAAAATTGACAAAACAATCGTAGCTGCCCGCCACTCATGGTCGTGAACGATTTCTTCGTACGACGCCCTACCTAAGCTCTTTCGTTCACCTTCCAGCTTTGCCACCCCCTGACAAAGTCCCGATAAACCTATCCAAAGCCGTTTGCTTGTGGAAACTTTAACATTCTATCTTTCCTTATGAACTTTGAGGCATAGCAAGGGAAAAAGACGCGACCCTGTGTGCAAAAAAACATGGGGAAGAAGGCAGGACCCTTCTTCCCCATGTGATTGTCAGGATTCCGATCTCAATAACGGTAGTGATCGGGCTTATAAGGACCTTCCACCGGGACCCCAATGTAGGCAGCCTGCTTTGGCGTGAGTTTGGTGAGTTTGGCGCCAAGACGATCGAGGTGCAAGCGCGCCACCATTTCGTCGAGTTCTTTCGGAAGCACGTAGACCTTCTTTTGGTACTTCCCAGTCCCACGGTTAGTCCAGAGCTCAACCTGGGCAAGTGTTTGATTCGTGAAGCTGTTGCTCATGACAAAGCTGGGGTGACCAGTGGCACAACCGAGATTCACCAGGCGCCCACGCGCCAGCACTGTGAGGCGCTTACCATCAGGCCACTCAATCTGATCCACCTGGGGCTTGATCTCATGCACCTTGAGGTTAGGATCATTATAGAGCGAATTGACCTGAATCTCTGAGTCGAAGTGGCCAATATTGCAGACGATCGCTTCGTTTTTCATCCGGTCCATGTGCTCGCGCGTGATGACGTCCACATTTCCTGTGGCGGTGATGAAAATATCGCCCCACTCACAGGCTTCATCCATCGTCACCACTTCGTAGCCCTCCATGCAGGCTTGCAGAGCACAGATAGGATCTATCTCAGTGATGTAGACGCGCGCGCCCATCCCCCGTAATGCTTGGGCGCATCCTTTGCCCACATCACCATAGCCGCAGACGACACATTTTTTTCCTGCAATCATGACGTCGGTGGCGCGCTTGATGCCGTCAATAAGTGATTCGCGGCAGCCGTAAAGATTATCAAATTTACTTTTTGTCACTGAATCATTGACGTTGATGGCGGGGAAACGCAGACGTCCCTGTTTTTCCATTTCATAGAGGCGGTGGACGCCTGTCGTGGTCTCTTCGCTCACACCGACAATTCCTTCGGCCATTTTTCGCCAGAAGCGTGGGTCTTCGTCGAGTGTCTCGTTGAGCAGTCGATCCACGATTGCCAGCTCTTCACAATCATCGCTGATTGGCGGCTTCATCCCCGTGCGCTCAAATTCCTCCTCGCGCTCACAGCCGCGGTGGATGAGAAGAGTGGCATCACCGCCGTCGTCCACGAGCAAAGTGGGACCGCCTTCGTGCATGAGAGCCCACTTCGTAAACTGCCAATACTCTTCCAGGGTCTCGCCCTTGTAAGCAAACACAGGAATCCCGGCTGCGGCAATGGCCGCTGCGGCATGGTCCTGCGTGGAGAAGATGTTGCAGCTTGCCCAGCGCACGGAAGCTCCAAGCTCAACCAGAGTTTCGATGAGTACGGCCGTTTGAATGGTCATGTGGAGCGATCCTGAGATACGCGCTCCGGCTAACGGTTTCCTGGGGCCAAACTGTTTGCGAACGGCCATCAGGCCAGGCATTTCGTGTTCGGCCATACGAATTTCTTCGCGGCCCCACTTGGCGAGCGAAATGTCTTTCACCACATAAGGTGGAATCGCAGTTGTGACAGTCATGTTTCGTGTCCTTCCTTGTTATCGTGTGAGAACGCCGCTCGCTGGGGTATCGCCCGTGGCTCGAATTGAAAAGCCGGCGGACCCAGGAACGGTGCGCTCACGGTTCTTTTTCTGTCCAACCGGCTGAGGTTGAACAAACTTTTCTTTTCCGAGCTACGAGGCAATAAAGGCGCGGCAGAGGCGCCAAATCGTGGTCGGGGCGTGGGGGCGTAGGGACGTCCCACAGCTCGAAATGCTCGAACCCAGCCTCGGCAAACCATGCTCGAAGAACTTCAGGTGCGATACCGGCCCGCCGATCTGCCATCTGCCGACGAAACACTTCGTTTTCGTACGGATAGTACTCGAGCACAAGAACCTGTCCGTCGGCAGCCAGGATTCGTCCCACTTCCAACACGGCAGGGCGGATATCCGCGAGATGATGGAGAATGAGAATGAGCAAAGCGAGATCTGCCTCACCCGTCTCCAACGGTAACTCAACGAGATCGCCCTCGCGAAGGTCCACATTGGCCAGCTTGTGATCTTCGACGCGGCGGCGAGCCAATTCGAGCATGCCACGGCTCGAATCCACGGCGACAACTTTTTGGAAATGATGCGCGAGAGCCGGCAAAATGTAGCCGGTCCCGGTGCCCAAATCTGCAACAGTCCACTGCGCGGGCAGAAGGTGAAGCAGGGATTCCAGATGAAAAGAGGAGCCGAAGCAGTCCTCGCGCAAGGCGTCCCAATGGGCAGCCATGCGGTCAAAGAAGCTCTCGTTTTCGCCTGCGCGCAGGGCAATGATTCGTTCGAGGGATTGGCGCAGCCCAAGAGCTAGCTGATCCACATCGAGAAGCGTCTGGAGATCACGCCGAAGGGGAGCATCGGGGGCTTCTGGATCCGCGTCGAGCATGGCGCGATAATAGGTGGCCGGCCCCACCGAGCGATCCGTGACAAGCCCGGCCTCGCGCAAAACCTTGAGGTGCCGACTCATGCTTGATTGCGGCATATCGAAGAGCCGCACAAGCTCGCTGACCGTGAGTTCTTCGCAATTGAGCACATGCAAAATCCTCAACCGTGTGGGGTCAGCCAAGGCTTTAAAGAAGGCACTTATTGCGAGTGGCTTTATCATCGCTAAATCCGGATTTTGCGCTTTCTATATAAGCACTACCCCAGCAGCTGCAGCTCTATTCGTTGCTTTACGTTTCACAAGAAAAATATAAGTGTTGGTTTTTCAGTGATCCACAAGAAAGTTCGCAATCCTGTGTTTTTTTTCTTGCGACTGGTGCTTTCCTGGTCGCTGTGTGCGCAAGACTTTGTGTTTCTCCGGGAAGGAGTGTCTGGCTGTTGGCCTCCTTTGCGGGGGGACTCATGAAAAGTATCGGCAATGGTAACGCCGATTCGGAGACGTGTGGCCAAGATGGGAGTAAGTTGCATGAGTTTACTCGAGCGTTCGGAGATAGGGTTCGCAAAACTGGTGGAGTCCTTTCGCTTGTTAAAGGACGAAGCCGAGCGATTGATGATGCTTATCGAGTTTGCGAGCTGCTATGTTGATCCTCCACCAGCCATTGCCTCGCGCCCCTATCCGGCCGAGTGTAAACTCGACTCTTGCGATTGTGACGTTTATTTTTGGGCTGTGCCGAGGGAGGATAGCCGGCTCGACTTTTATTTTGCCGTGGATTGTACTGAGGGGGTCTCGGCCAAAGCTTTTGCTGTGATCCTTTCGCGCTCGCTTTCAGGGGCAGAACTTGCGCATATCTCCCAACTGCCAGTGGAGACAGTGAGTACAATTTTTGGCGACCTTGTGGCACCGCATAAAAAGGTCACACTCGAAGCAATGCTTGAAGCGGTGCGACAAGCCGCTCAGGACATGCTCGCCGAGACCTAGACAGTGCGAAGAAAGCTTGCTATTTCTGAAATCGGCCAGGGAGGGCGTGGCACACAGGTGGTGATCAAAGAAGGTGCCGGCATGGCGTAAGACGTGCCGGCGTGGCAATAAATTCCACGATTCTTTAGCAAAGCCAGCACAAAGTCCTCATCCGCGGAGACCGCGGGCGGAAGAGCGATCGGAAGGTAAACTCCACCCTCAGGGACGGCCATGGAAACTCCGTGCGCATGCCACTCCTTCACGAGTGATTGCATCCGACGGCGATATTCCCCGGCGAATTCGTGGCTGATGGCCAGGGAGTCGGGCGCAAGCAAGTCCGGCAAGGCTGACTGGACAATTTCATTCACAGGAAGAAAGGTGTCCGACGCATACTCCAGCGCTTCCAGAAACGTCTGGACGAGCTTGGTATCCGTTCCCTCGACCACCATCCAGCCAGCTTTGAGTCCCGGCAGTGATAGCATTTTGGAAAGCCCATTGAGAGTGATACTGAGTGGGGCCCCAAACTCGCTTGGCCTCGGCACTCGCGCGGCTGTGTGAAGAAACTCTCGGAATACCTCATCGAAGATGATAGGAAGATGATGACGAGCGGCCACGCTGGCGACTTCTTGAAGCTCGTGCTCGTTGGCGACCATTCCGGTCGGATTGTGGGGCGAGACGATCACGAGGGCACAAGTGCGACCTGTGACCTGGAACTCGATCTCTTCGGGATTCAATCGCCACTCGCCACTCGGCGTGCAATCCAGGTGATAGGACCGCGTTTCAAGACCCGCGAGCCGCGCAAGGTCGTCGAAGAGTGGATAAGTCGGAGCAGGACAGAGCACATTGCCCCCGGGGCGTGCAAGCAGCCGAAACGTGTACCAGTACGCCATACTCGTCCCTGGCGTGAGCACGACCTGCTCGGGCGATGCACTTCCGTGATACGCCGCCACGGCTTCGCGCGCCGCAAACTGCCCCCGCGGGTGTGGCCGGTAATAACGGGCTTTCTGCAAAGCTTCTAGCAAGATGCGAGCAAGCTTTTCCTGGGGGTACTCGAAGCCATGTTCTTGAGGATTTGCCTGGATAAAATCGAAAACTGGCTGGCCGCAGCGGCGCCGTTCCTCAAGCGCCAGAGCGAGCGGGGCGAAAACGGGATCGCCCCACTCGCGCAAGAGGGGCGGAAAAGATTTCTGCGCTTTGGTATTCGAGGGAGGAAGCATCCGCACGGATTCCATCAATGGACAGCGGCCGACACGTACACTGCCGCCACACGTTCCGGACGTACTGGTGGCAAGACGTCGACCAACTCATACTGACGCGTGCCGATACCAAGCTTTTCAAGATACTCCGGCGCCTTGTAGGGATCCTTGAAAGGACCGTGAACCTGCTGGAAGGGATGTCCCGCATGGGGCTGGAACTCCATCGAAAGAGGCAACGCGTTCTCGTCAATCCGCTGTTTTGCTGCCATATCGAGAACAGCCGTATCCACAGCCACAATGTCGTCGGAGCCGAACACCCCGAGATCGGGCATAATCGGTTGCCCTGTGAAGCCGAAACAATCGCAGACAGTGTGGATCTGTGTGGCAAGGTTAATAAAGACGGCTTTGCCTGGCTCGAAGGTGGAAAGTACGATTTTCACCGAAATGGCGCATGCCTCCTGAAACGCCCAGAAGTTCTCCGGCCGGATGAAGAGGGAGCCTTCTGGGGCCACCTTCAGGCAACGCCCGCACTGGTTGCACATTTCATAATGAAGGTGAAGGTGGTCGGGTCTTTCCTTGTCTTCCACCAGCGCTTCAAAGGGGCAAGCCTCCATGATGGCCTTGCGTTTTTCCGGATCGGGGCATTTTTCCGGAAACCAGTAGGGATCGTAATGATTCGTGTCGTGAATTGCGCTGCGAGTGGGCGTCATCATGCAGCCGAGAGCCAGGTTCTTAATAGCGGCACCAAATCCGCACGAAGGGTGGCCTTTCACATGGGCGAGATCAATGAGAAAGGTTGCATCGGCGATCATCCCCCCCAGCCGCCATTCTTCGATGTTCTTGTAGGGATGCTTGTGGACATAGTAGTATTTTTCGTCTGGACCGCCCACTGGGTAGATAGGACATCCGAGTGTTTCTTGCGTGTAACCCCGCTGCGCAGCCGTGGCCACAGCACCAGCCAGGTCCGTTACAAAAGGTTTGCCACCACCATCCAGAACGGCCTTCACCACTCGACGCACAAACACAGGATGAATGGTCGAATAGCCCACGTTGCCGCCGAGATGCATTTTGATTGCGACCGTCTCGCCTTTGACGCGATCGCGTAGATGCAAAGCATCGAGAATCTTATCGAGTTTCATGGGAAGGGTCTCACTTGCATCAAGACGCGACTGTTTGGGGGATCCGTAAAAAACTTTGGCTGCCATTGTTCGCTGTTCTCCAGGAAAGGATTCTTCTCTCTTCTAATTATCTTCTGCGCAGGTAGATCGTTCTAGAATTTTTGTGCGAAGTTGAAAAAATTTAACAGAGGACGACATTCCTGGCGTATGCCGGCACCCCTCACTACTGAACTCCTGGCGAAAACATGCCTCAGAGTGTTGACCTTGACTTGCGGAACTTCCCCCTCGCAGGCATGAAAAAGAGAGGATTGGGCTGGTGCAAACATTGGCGTCTGGGCAAATGACAAAATCTCTAGAATCGCGTGCGGCTAGCTCGTGGCAAGTCGTGCCGGTTAAGTGGAACTCGCCTCAAGCGAAGCTCATTCAGGAAATTCGCCTGCAAGTTTTTGTGGCCGAGCAGGGATTCTTACGAGAAGAGGAATTCGACCGCTTCGACGAGCTTGCCTACCACGTGCTTGCGCTGAATGCCGAGGGAAAAGCATGCGGCACGGGGAGACTGTACGAAGATTTTCTCCATCACGACTCGGCGCGAATTGGCCGTATGGCTGTGCTTCCAGAAGCGCGGAGAACTGGATGTGGCCGAGCTATTCTCTT
>JADFCV010000006.1:135106-188047 GCA_017161655.1 Candidatus Sumerlaeota bacterium | reverse complement strand
CCCTTGCCTCCACCACTTTTTCTATATTTACCG
Organism: Candidatus Sumerlaeota bacterium; assembly: GCA_017161655.1. Taxonomy (GTDB): domain Bacteria; phylum Sumerlaeota; class Sumerlaeia; order Sumerlaeales; family Sumerlaeaceae; genus DRVG01. The sequence continues at coordinate 188,014 of JADFCV010000006.1, read as the reverse complement.
CCGCTTCATCGCATCTTCCTGGGTAGTCACGGCGCTCGCGCGCTGTGCGAAATGAGGCTGCCTTGGCCGAGGGAAGGACGGGAATCCATGTATGCACGGCTCGGCGGCGTACAAAGCATGCGCAAACGGAGCCTACGCGTCGGGAACTCCGCTTCATCGGAACTGCTCGAGGTACACTGGTGCTCGCAGTATGCCAGGGCGATTGGGGTTCATTGGGTCGCGCGGGTCGCCGTTCTCTGTGTCCATGGGACCAACACGAACGAGATCGCCGGTGCTTCGCGTTCCATTCGTTGGATCATAGTCCACCCCTTTCTCGTTGCAGTCATAGTCAATCACACTGGCAGTGCGGCCACCGTAGGCCTGATAGAGATCAGGTCCGGCGCTAGCAAGACGGTAAAACGCACCGGAAGTAAGACCTGACCCTCGGTCGGGAACGGCGGCCGATTCCAGATAGTCGAACGTATCATAAACACTCGGCTCGTTTTGGCCCCAATCAGCGCGCGCCGGAAAGGGATCCGTTGGGATGCGGCTAATATAGGACACGGGTGTCGTGAGAGGGATAAGCCGCACGCTTATGGGCGCCACGAGCATAGCTGGTTGGTAATAGGGTCCGACTCCGTGGCTTGATGGATAACGATGCCAATCCGTGGCATAGGCTTCCAGTCCTGTGACAAGCACACGCATGTCGTTCTTGCATGCGGCCACTTTGGCACGCGTCTGACTTTCCAGGAAGTTGTTGAGTGCCAGCGTTGAAAGAATCGAAATGATCGCCACGACCACAAGCAGCTCTATGAGCGTGAAAGCGCAGTTGCTGCCCCGCCGCTCGGTTTGAAATCTTTTTTGGAAAGCATTCATTGTCGCGCAGCCTTCCGACTCGCCTTTTTCTCTCTGCAACTGTTTGACGCTTGAGAGTTCGTGAAAGTTGACACTGTGGCGGGGCAGATACTCTGGCGACCTGTCGGCGATAACAGCGTGCACAGGCGATGTCTTGATCAGGAACTAGCTCAAGCGGAAAGCTCGCGAGGCGATCGTGCTGAGTCACATAGTCGTCGAGGAAAACCTCTAAGCGAACCGACGATGGTGCGTTGTGCCGTCTCCTGTCCAGCGGGCGTCAATCTGAACGGGATGCTTCGAGCGATTCGTTCACATCTTTCACATACTTTTCGTAGGAGCCTGCAGCCGCTTTGGCACGACGCCGACTTTCGGAATAGTTGTTCAAGGCTAACAAAGACAAAACCGCAATGATGGCTATCACCATGAGCAACTCTATGAGGGTGAAAGCCGCGTTTCCACAGCCGGGGCTGCGAGGGCAGATTTTTCGCGTCGTGGTCATTGGCCCACCGTGGACAAACCGCTAGTGTCTTCTCGGGACCATGAGACGATTGCTCTCCCCAACAGGTTGACACATGCCGCACTCAGTGCGGCTTTTTACGTCGATTGATATCGTTCACATTTTAGCAAATATGCCATCTCCGTCCGCTGAGAGAATGCAGCGAGCTGGGGTGACAATTTGCACACTAGCGCACCACAACTGCCGTCCCTGAGACGGAGACCATAAGGATTGAGCCGCTTTGCCCGACTGCTTCGTAATCAACATCCACACCAACGATAGCATTTGCGCCGAGAAGCTCAGCCTGCTTCATCATTTCCTGAATGGCCTCCTCACGAGCAGCAGCAAAGACCTTTTCGTAAGACCTCGAGTGCCCGCCAAAGAAATCTCTGAAGGATGCCGCTATGTCGCGAAATACGTTGGCCCCCATCACGGCATCGCCGACCACAATCCCGCGATAGTCCACAATGGTTTTCCCTTCAATTGTTGGGGTGGTTGTGATAATCATCTTCAATCCTCTCCTGCTATCGGGTCTTGAACACATGCTTAAAAGTAGACCGGTTCTGAAGGCAAGCACTCACGGAATGACCTGGTGTCGCTGTGCCGTGGTATGTTTTTAATGCTTCTCCGATGATACAAGAGGTGCCAGAAATACCGGCGCCGCGCCGTGCCCACAAGTAAAGAGAGCACGCAAACGGATGTCGCGAAGCCACGCCAGTATTGGCTCGCGGAGCCTGGGCCAATCGGGCGAACGATGAAAAGGCGGGTACAGGTCTTCAGGATCGCGAATAAGGGGGAAGTCTGTCATGACGTGGCGGATTCCGCGCATCCGCAATTGCTCTGGTCGAGCGTACTGGTCAATGAAGCGGCGAAGCTCCTCCATGTTGACGAGAACGTGGCTTATGCCAGCTTCGCGCAGACGTGACGTGATTTCGTCCGCAGACTGAGCGCCGCGCGCAAGCCGAAGAAGCTCACTCTCGTCGAACACGGTGTTGTAGACTGTATGATGGGTGAAAAGATAAGGCCGCGCTTCGTAAAGCAAAAGTATGTTCGCATTTCGCGGCAGTGATTTCTCGACTTTGCTCACGAGCTCGCCCAGAGCACCCAGGTTCTTTTCGTAGAACGCGAGTCGCTGCGCACGGTGTCTTTCCGATGGCATAGACACAAACTCGCCCAGGTACTCGAACTCCCCTCCTCCTGCAACACGCACAACATGCGGAAGAAAACCGCACATGGCCCCCATAAGAAGTGCACTCGCACCGACGGATCGCCCCAGTGCTGTTGGAAGCTCATTCAAGACTGCTACTGATAACATGATAACAAGAATAATCGTTGCGAGCAAAAAACGGTCCTGACTGTATCGGATGAAGTTCCATAAAAGGTAGCTGCCGACACAGACCGCAAAAGCGCGTTGAACACTGGGGCGGCGGAAAATCAGAGGTAGCGCAACAAGTGGTGCTAAGAAAAACCACCCGATGGCATCTAGCCGGGGAACGAGGGTTGTCCAGTAAGCGAGCGTCCACGGCGGCTGAGGGTAATGCGATTCGATGTAGAATTTTTCCCGTGCCACAGCAGCTGCGTCGCCAGGAGCAAAGAACCAGGCAAAGAAGGGCTCCAGGGGATTGCCGTAGAGGAACACATTCTTGCCCAACCACACGATGACAGGCAGGAGGAAACAAAACGCCGCTAGAAGCATTTCGCGCGCTGAAAGCAGACGGCGCATTTTCCAAAGGGGAAGCGCAAAAACGACTGCGATAGGGACGGCGTAGAGCTGCGCAGCGGTGTACTTGGTCACGCAGGCAGTGCCAGCAATCCAGGCAGCGACCGGCAAGAGGCGACGCCCCGGCGAGGCGGTCCCGTTTTCGGAGGCACCCGCAAGCGCGATCTCGAGACCATAGAGCGTAGCAAGAACAAACAGCGCGACTGGTGCATCAATGTATGCATCGAGTGAAACTTCCAGAAGAACTGGGTGGCACAGAATGGCCAGCGCGGCCAGGAGCCGATACAGGCGCCGTACACCCCACCGCCCCAACCACTGCCACGAAAGCGCGACCAGGCCAAAAACACTCGCAAGGTTGAGAAGCTTGGGAGCGAAATCATTCGGGGACTCGAGAAGCAGCCCCAAATAGTAGAGTGCTTCGACGGGAAAAGGGAAACGCGCATAAAAATTATGCGGCATGGGACGAAAGCGTAACACGCCCTCGCGGAAATAGTCACGAAACGCGCCGAGGTGATACTCCGTCACGTCGTAAAGAAGAGGCGGCGCGAAGGCGCTGGTGATAATGGGGATCAGCGCCACAGCGAGAAAAGCCAGGAGAACGTTCTGCTTCTTTGTCCAGGGTTCGCTGATCCAGGAAGCTCTCTGCGCTTCCAGCGGTCGAGTTCGCCACCATCGCCATAGCCCCCAGATCCCAGCAGCGAGAAGAAACCCTTTCGCAGTCATGGGGGTCAGCATTCCCAGCAAACCAAGAATCAATGTCCCACACGAAAAGATCGCCAGGGCTGCCAGGGTACCGAAAAGAAGACATTCCGTGCGCGTGAGCCTGCGTACCATTTCGCGAGGTAGCAAGGCCAGGCCAGCCAATGCGGCCACACCAAGCACCACGACACATACCAGCGCGGCCAACAAGAGCTGACTGGTTCGCTCTAACAAATAAACAAACGCTGGCCTCTCGCGTGCATAAAGCAAGACTGCGGCCACAGCCAGCATGACAGCTAAGGTCGCCGCGCGGCGAATGTCGAAAGGGATTGCTCCTTTTTCGTGATCCAGCTTTTGCGGCATCATCCAGGAGGCCAGCCGAGATTGCGCCCGCCCAACAAGTGGAGATGAATGTGGAAGACCATCTGACCGGCAGCAGCGTTGCAGTTGAAGACTGTGCGGTAGCCAGCTTCAGCCACGTTCTCCTGCCTGGCGATTTCTTGCGCGGCAAGCAGGAGGCGCCCGACCAGTTCTGCATCGTCGGCGGTGAGATCGTTCAACGTAGGAATGTGTTTTCGCGGCACGATAAGAACATGCAATGGCGCTTGCGGCTTGATGTCGCGAAACGCCACGCACCACTCGTCCTCGTAGACTTTTGCCGCTGGAATCTTGCCTTCCACAATGGAGCAGAAGAGGCAATCCGCCATGTCGTTGTCTCCATTTCGTTATATCTTCTGAACTGAAAGACTGAGTTAGTATCAGCTCTTGCGCGAAACGATTTTCAACGAAACTTCTGTAAATCGGGATAACGATAAAGAAGATTTTGCAGACCAATGTCCACGCTGGAACATCTCTGGATTGCACTGGAAGACGGACGGATTCCGCAAGCGCTTGATATCGCGGAAGAGCTTTTTGTGCGTTCGCCGCATGCGACCTCGAACCAAGCAGAGGCGGCAACCGAGTTGGCGAAACTCTACTGCGAAAACTGGCGCGTGTGGCCGGCAATACGTTTTGAGGAGGATATTGTTCCAGCGCTGGGACCTGCTGGCGATGCGGTGCTTGCTCCCTTGCGCCGTGATCTCGACCTTTTCCATCAGTGGAGGGAGCGATTAGCAAGCATTGCTCTCGAACGGCTGGCAGACGAGTTTCGCGGCGCCGTAAAGGCCAACGATCTCAAACGCGCTTTCGACCTGGCGCGAAGCCTGCTTGATACAGGCGTCACCGCAGACGAACGCGCCCAGCGTGCGCGCCAGATTGGAAATATCCTCGGCGGATTGATCGCTGAAAAAGAGCGCGCTACTGCTTTCGTGCGTCAGTTGGCACGCTCGGCGGCAGAACTTGGACTCGACGGGGCAGCTGCGAGTGGCATGGTCGAGGAATTCGAACGCGCTTCAGCCGCAGCCTACCGGCGTGAGAATGTGTCGGCCAGTGCGATGCGGGTAGAACAGACTCAGGCTGTCGTCGAGCTAGCGCGTTTTCTTCCCGATCGTATGGCGCTTCACGAACCGAACGAAAGCGAGCTCGAACGCTTTCTGCAGGTCATACGTGCCATCTTCGCTGTGTGCCTGACAACGCCGCGATACGAGCGTTACTACGAAGCGACCGTGTTGTTCGTAGAATTCGTGCCAAAGGAGCTTTCGACAACGAGTGCCCTGGCCGGGGTGGAACAGCGACTTTACGCCACTCTGGGACGCACGGCTCGAATTGTGGCGTCGAAGACTTTCACCAAAGTCGGCGCAGCCTCGACGGTGTGGACCAGCTACATGCAGTTTGCTGGCACGGCCATTTGGAACAAAAAGATTGCTCCTGCAATCGTGGAGACCGTCGGACTTTTCCGCAATCCTCAGGCGGTGCCATATCTCACGAAGTGGCTTGAAGAGCCCCGTCTCGATGCTCGTGCAGAAGCTATTGCGGCTCTTGGCAGCATTGGCACGCAGGATGCAATTGATGTGCTCGTGAAACTCTTGCAGTCGCGCCTTCGTGAGAAGGTGTTATCCGGACCGCCGCGGCGCGAGGCCATCGCTGTGCTCAATGCCCTCGGTCGTGCTGCGCGCGGCCTCGAACCAGCCAAACGCTCGCAGCTCATGCGCCGCGTCGTGGAAATGCTTCCTGCAGACGATAACGAGCTCGCCATGCGCACGGCCCTCGCATTTCTGCAGGGACCTCTGGAAAACATGGCCCCGGACCTGCTGCGTTGGGCCGCAACGATTGCTACGCAGGCACTGTGGCACGTGGACAGACCTGAACTTGCTCGGCAGGGCAAGGCGGCACCTCTGGGCTTCCGTCAGCCCCTCGTCGAGTTGCTCGAACGCCTTGCTCCCTTTGCGCTCGAAACGATCAACACTGTGACTCTGCAGCAGGCAAAAACCTTTTGTGGAGCTTACCTTGCTCTTGGCGAACTTTACGCGAAACTGGCCAACCCCGACACCCTGCCTGTGCTGCGACAACTTATCACATACACTTTCCTCCACGAAGATAAACCGAAAACTCCGTACCACCGGGAAACAGTTCTTGAGCCAGGAACGGAAGAACGTTCGGAGATCACACGCGACAAGGTGCTGAGCGCACTTGTTTATGCCGTGAGCAAGATTCCCAGCGAAGAAGCAGATGCGCTCCTGGCAGAGCTTTTTGAAGAGGTGCGCAGCGGGCGTCTCCCCCGCCCTGGAAAAGAAACGGCCGACGTCCTCATGCAGGCGTACATGAAAGTGGGAGAAAAGCGCGGCGAGGGGATGTTTGGTGTCTTCCCGGGGGCATCTGGCGGAACGGATCAAACCGAAACAGACACCCCAGCATCCAATGTGATTTCTCAAGAAGAAGCCGCATGGCTCCACGATCTCGAGGCCAAGTTTGTCCTACCTGCGAAGCGGCGCAGCCGACGAGTTGCCGCCATGGCTGGATTAGCGAAAAACAAAACTCTGGCTGCACTTCCGAAAATTGTGGAGCATCTGGCCGACAAGGACGCCATTGTGGCGGCCGCTGCGGCTACGGCTCTGCTCGACTTTGCACGGCCCCCGGTCAAAGCGTCGGTTCTGGAACGCCTTCACACCGAGCTTCTTCATGCTTTGCAACTGGGTCAGGACACACTGCGAGGAAAAGTGCTCGAGGTGCTGCAGCGACTCGGCCCACGCCGGTCTCCTCTGAAAGAGCGGCTCGAGCAGTTGTTGGCCAGTGGTGCTTTGGATGGTTCGGCGCGCCTGGGTGTGCAGAAATTGTTAGCACCAGCTGCGACACCTGCAGCTCAACCAGCCGGAAATAGTCGTGAAGATGAGACGGCGGGCGACACGCCAAAGAGCCAGCCTGCGAAAGCAATTCCCACGGGCCCCAAACACATCACTGACCTCGAAAAACGACGGCAGTATTTGCTGGCGCGTCAGGCGTGGATTCGGGGTGGAAAGAAAGGTCCTGAGCCACAGCCACCAGAATAACTTGTTAATTGGCCACTCCCACCGTGACATTTTTCGAGGGCAAGTTGCACGGGGGAGTAAGGGTGTGCTTCTCCTCCCTCCGTCGGCTGTGGACGGACATCGTCTGTGCTTCACATGTTGATGAGGTTGCCTCGCACGGTCGAATGTGGAAATCCGAAGATGATGGTTACCGCTGCACGGGAAAAGGGTCTGAGGCACATGCAGCTTTCTTTTACGACTGTCACCCCACTCTTTCTGCTAAGGCTTCGGCAGCTTGGGTGAAGCAGGGTTTGTTTGGCTGCTTTTCATCGAGATGGTTTTTCAGGTTCGTGGGCAAACCTGCCGAGATGAAGCTTGTAACATCACGTCGGTGGCCTTCATGCGCATCTTCAGCAGGTCCAGAAAAAAGGGAGCTGCCAAGATCTCGTTGCGGAGATGGCTTGGCAACTCCCGAGGCTACGTCAATTCAAGCGACAGTCGCGTCGCTTTCGCTGAGTTATTTCTTGCACTCACAGGAAGGACCGCACTTCTCGCACTTGCAGTCCTTGCCGCAGCACTTGCCGTCTGCGCACTTGCAATCTTTGCACTCGCACTTGGGCGAGCAGCAGCACTGCTTGGAGTCTTTCGACCCACCACACGTTTGTGCAAACGAGGCCACTGGTGCGGCCATAAGGGTGATGGCAGCGAATGCCATCGCGAGGTTCTTCAACATTGCTGTTACTCCTTCAATCTCTTGGGTTCTGTTGCTCTAAAGGATCTCTTCCACGACCAAAAGCCACGGAGAGAGAGGTCGGAATGAATTCAACGCTCCTTACTACCGCTGACGCCGGGCTAAGGCGAAAGCGGTGCGGACGAATCAATTCCTCAGAACCCGATTGAGGAGATAGAGGGGCGGAGCATGCCAGGACGTATCATAACGGGCGTCAAAGCCTCCGTGGCGAATCCCCCACGATGGAAGAGCCGGCGGGGCAGCTGCAATCGTCGAGGGAGCGCGTGGACCCAACGAAAGATCATTGCGGCTGGGGAGAACGGCCTGTTCATTTTGACTTGGCGAAGAACAGGTGCACCGACAGCCACCGTTATCGAAGACCTGACAATCTTGCGATTGCGACTTGGTGCAGCAACAAGTGCAGCCGGGTGCGCACGAGTTTGACGACGCACCGGGCTTAGCCTCTTCGCTGCAACAGGAAGCTGTGGCCCTCTGAGCGAGGAAACACAGGCTCAGCACGAGGGCGGAGATCAATTGCTGGAACCATCTGTCACGCCACGCGCACATTTCAATAGTACCATACTGATACTATTTCGACCTATTCACAATGGCTTCTTCAAAATCTTGTCCGGGTTTGAAAGGGATACTCTAAAGTCATTGCTCCGCGAGGAAACATCCCCTATGAACGGCCCACGCTGGAGCGGTGCCTTCTTGAATTCCGTGGATCGCGAGTTCACCCACGCGTGGTTTGCCAGCTTTTGGCAAGACGCCGCCAAACTTCCCTGGACGGGGATGAAAAAGCTTTTTTTAGCAATTTTGCGTACTGATTTTGTCCTTGAAATTCTCTACTAAAGGCACATTTTGTGAAGTAACTCACAATGATGGAGTGAAGGCTATGAGCTTTGATGCAGTGACACTTAGCAGAATTCAGTTTGCGCTCACGGTCGCCTTTCATTATCTATTTGTGCCGCTCTCCATTGGTCTCGGTCTTATCATGGTCTTTGTCGAGGGGATGTACCTGAAGACGGGTCTGAAAGTTTACGAAAACATGGCTCGTTTTTGGACGCGCCTCTTTGCTGTCACCTTTGCCATGGGAGTTGCCTCTGGCATCGTGATGGAGTTTCAGTTCGGCACCAACTGGGCCACCTACTCACGTTTTGTGGGGGACGTCTTTGGCTCTGCTCTGGCCGCGGAGGGAATTTTCGCATTTTTCCTCGAATCGGGTTTCCTTGCAGTCCTGGTGTTTGGTTGGGACCGCGTCTCGCCCCGCGTGCATTTCTTTTCCACTGTGATGGTCTGTCTCGGTTCGATCTTTTCGGCTGTGTGGATCATTGTAGCGAATTCCTGGCAACAAACCCCAGCTGGCTTTCACATTGTGGAATTCATGGGGCAGCAGCGTGCGGAGATCACTGACTTTTGGGCGGTGGTCTTCAATCCGTCGAGCGTGAACCGTCTCACGCATACTGTCCTTGGCGCATTTATCCTCGGAGCATTTTTCGTCATGAGTGTTTGCGCTTACTACATTTTGAAGGGAAGGCACCTCGATGGGGCGAAGCGTTCCTTTACCATTGCTCTTGCGGTAGCCACAGTCGCTTCCCTGCTGCAGCTAGTTTCTGGTCACGCGAGCGCCCGCCAGGTGGCCTTCACCCAGCCCGCAAAGCTTGCTGCCTTCGAAGGGCTTTTCAAGACGCCAGAAGGCGGTGCGCCGCTCTATCTTTTCGGCCATCCCGACCCGATTGAGGAGAAAGTGAAATATGGTGTTGCTGTGCCCGGGATGTTAAGTTTTTTGGTTCATTTCGATTGGAAGAAACCCGTGGACGGCCTCGACAAGTTTAAGCCTGAGGATCGTCCTCCGGTTGCCATCACATTCCACTCTTACCACGCCATGGTGGCCCTGGGCATGTTTTTCATTGGCATTACGTTGCTGGCCTCCTTCCTGCGGGTGCGCGGGACACTCTTTCAGCACCGCTGGCTGCTCTGGATTTTTGTTTTTGCGATCCTCGCCGCTTACGCTGCCAATCAGCTTGGCTGGGTCGCGGCAGAAGTGGGGCGCCAACCCTGGGTGGTTTACGGACTTTTGCGCACCACCGACAGCGTTTCTAAAGCTGTGAGTGCGACGGAAGTGGCTCTCTCGATCGGCATGTTCCTCGTCATCTATGCCTTGTTGCTCCTGGTCTGGCTCTACGTCATGAACGATAAGATTCAGCATGGGCCGGACGAGATACAGGAAGAACACCAAAGCGGTGGAAAGGAATCGCTGCTGAACGTAGCTGCAGAACTCAAAAAACCAGCATCACTGGAGGAGGCATAAGGACATGACACCTGATGGGCTCGACTTGAACTTACTGTGGTACTTCCTCATTGGTGTCCTGATTACGGGTTACGCCGTGCTGGACGGTTTCGACCTCGGGGTGGGGACCCTTCATCTGTTTGCAAAAAACGACCTCGAGCGGCGCATTTTGATGAACTCGATTGGCCCCGTGTGGGATGGCAACGAAGTGTGGCTGGTCACGGCCGGAGGCGCGCTCTTCGCCGCTTTCCCCAAAGCTTATGCCACGGCCTTCTCTGGCTTTTACCTGGCCTTCATGTTGCTGCTCTGCGCTCTCATTTTCCGGGCTGTTGCACTCGAATTCCGCAGCAAACAACAGTGGAAGTGGTGGCGCGAAATGTGGGACATCGCCTTCTTTCTCTCCAGCTCTTTGTCCTCGTTTCTTTTTGGCGTGGCTGTGGGAAACATGATGCAAGGATTGCCCATTGGTGCGGACGGCGACTTTCAGGGGTCCTTCTTCGATCTTCTAACCCCTTACCCGATCTTAGTGGGGGCTTTCAATGTGTCGATGTTTGCGCTGCACGGCGCGATCTACCTTTACATGAAAACCGAGGGCGAACTGCAGGAACGAATCCGCGGCTGGATCTGGCGAGCATTCGGCACTTTCTTATTCCTGTACATACTCACGACGATCGTCACGCTCGCCACCGTGCCCAATGCCACGTATAATTTCCGATATTTCCCATGGGTGTGGGCAGTGGTCATTCTCACGATTCTTGCAATTGCTAACATTCCCCGCGCTGTTTACCTCGGGTACCCCGTGCGAGCCCTCATCAGCTCGGGATGCACCATGGCTGGCCTCATCTTTCTTTTCGGCATTGCGCTCTTTCCGAATCTGATCATCAGTTCGATTGATCCCAAGTATAGCCTGACTGCCTACACGGCTGCCTCATCGCAAAAGACGCTGGGCATCATGGCCATCATTGCGGCGATTGGGATGCCTTTCGTGCTTGGCTACACCTCTGTGATTTACTGGATTTTCAGGGGCAAAGTGAAACTGGACAAGATGAGTTATTGACCTTAAGCACTGCCCTACCAAAGATGGTTGCATCATGACAGAACAGCTTGGACGTGATCCCATGCCGGTCGCTCTCGGAACATGGAGTGGCGGCCGGTTTATGCATTTCGGTCAGGATATTGGGGAAGAGCGTTTCATTGCTCTCTTCCAGCGCGCCTTTGAACTGGGCATACGCACATTTGTGACCGCCGATGTTTACGGGTGTGGCGAGGCCGACCGTTTACTTGGCAAAGCTCTGCAGGACGTGCCGCGCGACGAGTATTCACTGGTTGGAGCCATCGGCCATGATTTCTATTATGGGAAACGCGCCGGCGAGAAAGGGTTCCCGCGGTTCACCGACCCAGCTCTGCGCCAGCCGAATGAATACGCCGCGTATTTGCGCATGGCAGCGGAGAGATCGCTCGAACGGCTCGGTGTTGACAACTTCGATGTGCTTCTGCTCCACAACCCCGATTCGATCGGCTACACGAGCGATGCCGTGTGGGAGGGGATGGGCGAACTCATGGAGGGGGGACTCACGCGGATGCTCGGCATCGCGCCTGGTCCCGCCAACGGTTTCACTCTGGACATTCTCTACGCTTTCGATCGCTTCCATTCGCTGATTGATTGGGCGATGCTGATCCTCAATCCACTCGAGCCGTGGCCCACTCGGCTTGTGCTGCCGGCGGCGCTAGCACACGAAATCAAGATTCTGGCTCGCGTCGTGGAGCATGGCGGACTATTCCTGGATGGTCTACGGCCAGGCGATCGCGTCGCGCGAGGCGACCATCGTGCGTTCAGGCCGGCAGGCTGGATCGAAGCTGCACACACTAAACTCCAGCGCATGCGGGAGATCGCAGAAGCCCACGGCATGACACTTTTGCAACTGGCCTGCAGCTGGACGCTCGAACAACCAGCGGTGGAAAGCGTCGTGCCCACACTGATTCAGGAGGCCACTCCGCATGCAAAAGCGATTGAATTTTTGGCGGAGGAACTCGCTGGGGTACTCAGAGTCGAACCACTGACCGCTGCCGAGCTTGCGGAAATCAGTAAACTGGGCGACAACACCGGTTGCATGCCGCTGAAGGGAGCCTCGCCGCAGTATTTGGGATCGCCACAACCAGACCAGTGGCCAATGGATGACCGGCATTGGCAGACAGCGAAACGCTGGAACATCGACCCCAATCGCGACCTCTATTGCCCTAATGATCCACGTGACATTCGGGAACTTGGGGTTTCTGCAGGCGGGGTGGTCCAGGGCGTCGACCGCCGCCTCTATGTTCATTTCTTAGCTTTCGAAGGTTTTGTGTCCCAGGACGAAATCCAGCGCGCACTGGAACAAATCGCGAAAGAACATGACCCATCCCAGCCCTGGGTACTTTATCTGGACGCAATTTTCCCGCGGGCATTTGCGGTGGCAGCATGGAATGAATCACCCGAAAAGCTCATGGCGTTTATGCGCCTCGTTTCTGAGTCCCCGCCAATAAACGAGTGCGAGCTGGATGTCGAGCGAACGATGTACGGCCGCACTTATTCGACTGGCCGAGAACCTGACCTGATGGACACGCTTTTGGCCCGGCCCCAGCGCTATCTGCTTAATCCTCACTGGAACTGGGCTGTGTGGTATCCCCTGCGGCGCAAACCGGAATTTGAGCGCCTCAGCAGGGAGGAACAGAGTAGGATTCTTATGGAGCATGCCATGATGGGGCGGGTTTATGGCGAGTGCGACTACGCTCACGACATCCGGTTGGCTTGTTACGGCCTTGACCGCAATGACAACGAGTTCGTTGTAGGACTCGTGGGGTGGAACCTTCACCGCCTTTCGCGCCTCGTGCAGGAGATGCGCAAGAGCCGGCAGACGTCGGAGTATATTCAGTCGTTAGGACCTTTCTTTGTCGGACGCGTGGCGGCGCGCTATGCGGGCAACGCCACTGACTTGTGAGCAGCCAACAAACGAGACGTCATCGCCAGGAGAATGCCATGAAAGCTGTTGTTCAGCGTGTGAAAGAGGCAAGTGTCACCGTCGATGGAAACGTCGTTGGCGCAATCGGCCAAGGGCTGCTTGTGCTGGCCGGGATAGCGCCTGACGATTCTGACGCTGTGCTCGAAACCATGGCGCAAAAGATTGTCAATCTGCGAATCTTCGAAGACGAGGCCGGCAAGATGAACCGCTCGCTGTTAGAGGTAGGCGGTGAGCTCCTCGTTGTGAGCCAGTTCACGTTGTTCGCAGATTGCCGCAAGGGCCGCCGGCCGAGTTTTGTTGGTGCAGCTCCACCCCAGCAAGCAGCGGAGCTGTTTGATCGTTTCGTCGCGCTCCTGCGCAGTTTCGGTCCGCGTGTTGAAACAGGCGTCTTTCAAGCGATGATGGAAGTGCGGTTGTGCAATTGGGGTCCAGTGACGATCGTTCTGGACTCTCAGGAGCTTTACATCCCTGCGCGCTCACCGGCGAGCAGCAATCCGAATCGAAGGATCCCTTCCGAACCTGTGTAGCGCGTTACAGGCACATTGAGAGAAGGACGTATTTTATGAAAATCTGGCTCGACGGGCAATTGGTGGAAAAAGAGCAAGCGAAGGTGAGTGTGTTTGATCATGGCTTGCTCTACGGGGACGGCGTGTTCGAAGGCATCCGCGTGTACGACGGCTGCATTTACCGACTGGATCAGCATCTCGAAAGGCTGTGGTCCTCAGCGAAGTACATCAAGCTGGCAATCCCGCTTAGCAGGGAAGAAATGCAACACGCGGTTGTGGAGACTGTCCGGGCGAATGGCCTGCGCGACGGCTACATTCGCCTCGTGGTGACACGGGGCGAAGGCGACCTGGGCCTCAATCCCACCAATTGTCCGCGGCCAACGGTTTTTATCATTGCAGATCAAATCCGTTTGTTCCCCAAGGAGCTTTACGAAAACGGGATCGAAGTGATCAGCGCAGCCGTTCAACGGCAACCGGTAAGCGCACTCAACCCCCGCGTGAAATCGCTGAATTATCTCAATAACATATTAGCAAGAATTGAGGCCAACAATGCGGGAGCGCACGAAGCTATCATTCTCGACCTGCGTGGCTTTGTGGTGGAGTGCACGGCTGACAATATCTTTGTGGTTCGTCATGGAACGATCACAACACCTCCTGTTTACCTGGGTGCGCTGCGAGGCATCACGCGCGATGCCGTGATCGAAATCGCCCGCGAGATGGATCTCGATATCCGTGAGGAGCCTTTCACACTTTATGAGGTTTATGACGCGGACGAGATTTTCCTCACGGGCACGGCTGCGGAACTGGTGCCCGTGGTGAAAGTTGATGGGCGCACGGTTGGCACTGGGCGCCCAGGCCCCGTCTTCAATCAGCTCCTTAAGGAATTTCGGCAGCGTGCCCCGCGGGATGGGGTCATGGTGTATGATTGACGCGCTCTGCCGCCTGCTACTGCTTCTCTCGTGTGAGGCTCAGTTCAACGGTTTGCGAGCGAGCGCGAGAAGCGAAAGGCCAAAGGGCAAATTCCAGCGGCGCAAAAGTGCCGCCTCTGCGCCGACCACCGTGCGCAAAGTCGCGTTGAGCCATGCGGGTAATGGGAATTCGTCCGTGTGAGGAGCCGCAGTGCTTTCGCGCATGAAAGCGCGCTTTGCCCAGCGGAAGGTGGCCGCCAGTGGGTAGATGCCCATCATCATGTAGGAATACTTTTCCAGATCGAAACCGGCGTTTCGAATCAACTGCTCGAATTGTCGCTTCTCGTAGCGCCGCTGGTGGTGAAGAGCAACGTCATGAGCGCTCCAAAGTTTGGGATGCGCCGGCACAGTCATGAGAGCGATTCCACCCGGCTTCAAAATGCGAAAGATTTCGCTCATGAGAGAGCGATCGTCTGGCACGTGCTCGATGAGATCGAGCGCCGTGACCAGGTCGGCACTGGCTGTTTGCAGCGGAATGTGCTCGACATTTGCGCGGACGAGGTTGGCCAATCCGCGCTGCCGGCAGTAACTTAGAGCCACGGGAGAAAAGTCCAATCCACACACCAATCCTCGCGCCAGCAAGTCCTCCATGAGCATGCCGGTGCCACACCCTACGTCCACCACCTGAAGGTGCCGACGCGATGATAGGTATCGCTTCATGGCATCGTCGAGGATCGCAAGGATCATCTTTCGACGCGCTCGAAACCACCAGTAGGTGCTTTCGAGTGCTCGCATCTTGTGGTATTCTTCAATGTTCATGAGCGCTATTTTATGTGTCGCGAGCAAATAAGGTTTGGCGCGACTGCGCAAGAAGGTTTTGCTGCGTAGGCTGCCGGACGCAAGTTTCTCCTGCGGTTTTGTGGCGAATGAGAAACTTGTCTATTGCTAAACCCGCATAAATCTCTCTAGGCCAAAAGGGAGTGAAAAGACCTAGGACGGTGGAGCTTATGGGCGAAGAAACCCGACAATGCCCTCTGTGCGAAGCCACAATTCCGGACGGACAAAAAAAATGCCTCTTTTGCGGGAGTCTCCTCATCGAAGAAGAGGAGGAGACAAAGCCAGCTGCGAAGGAGCTCGCGGGTCCTTCGGAAGGGTTGATCATTGCGGCTTACGCAATGGTGGCGCTCAGCACGGTGGCATTGTGGTTTGGTGTTTGGCGGCTCAGTCCGCTCGCGCCCCGCATGCTCTATTTTCTTGCTCTCGTCGGCCTGACGTGTGTGGTCACGGCAATCCTTGTCGCGGTGGATGCCAAGCGCGTGGATGTGGCTTCCCACGCTTATAGCACACCGGCGAAATGGTTTTGGGGAACGTTGTTTCTCCTGCCGCTCGCGCTGTGTGTGTACGCGGCTGTACGCGCTCGGTGCGGGGCTCGTGATAGCACGCGACCAGCGTTGATACTCGCTTCTGTGTGGACACTCAGCGCCGGAATCGTTTGGCACGCCGCGCAGCAGGAGCCAGAGCTCCCGCCGCAGGTGAAACGCCAGTATGAGGAGCAACTTCAGCGAACGCTGGAAGTTTCGGATCGCAACCACTTTGATCCCAACGCCACAGTATCACCATCGCCGTAACAAGTCAGGAATCGTTCGCGCCCGAGCAACCTCAGGCTTCAACGCCCGGCTGGCAAAGGGACGGGAGTTTGCCACGCAAATGGAACCCCTCTACATGGTCGATTTCGACATCAAGCCAAGTGCCAGGTGTGAAATCCCCATGGAGAACTATGGGGGTGTACGTGTCATCGCGCGTGACAGCGGAATGGGGTTTTGGACATTCCTCAACAATGACGCGGCGTTGCAAACCAACCCGCTCACGCAGACGCTTTGAAACGAGGGAAGCGGTGACGTAATAAAGCTCGCGTGACCTCTGAGAGACAACGGCGGAAGGCAACGGCTTCAACCGCGCCGCTGAAGTCCCTGGCCGGGGAGAGAAGCGAGAGCGGTTGACGACAGCTGGCTCGATGGCACGCAGCAGCTCAAGCGTTGCGTTCCAGTCTTCGTCGGTTTCCGTCGGAAAGCCCGCGATAATATCAGTAGCGATCGAGATGTCTGGCACAACCCGCCGCAGTTTTTCACAGACCGAGAGAAAGCCTTCCACGGTGTACTCACGCCGCATCGCTTGCAAAACGGCATTTGAGCCGGACTGCAAAGGAAGGTGTGCAAATCGGAAGACACGCGGGTGCGCAAAAAGCTCTGCTAATTCGTCAACAAATTGCATCGCCCAATTGGGATTCACCATTCCCAGACGAATCTTGAACCCCCCCGGCAAACGCACTAGACGCCGCAGGAGCTGCGGGAGGTTGCTTCCGAAATCCTGTCCGTAGGCGCCGCAGTCCTGCGAAGTAAGCCAGATCATGCGCACGCCCTCAGCAAGCGCGGACCGCACCGCCTCCTCGATTTCATCCATTGAAAACGAGTGCAGTTTGCCACGCGCGAGCACGGTCTGACAGAAGGTGCACTTTCCGAGGCAGCCTTTCGAAATCGGGACGATTTCAACCGCAGGGTTGCGTCGCCGTTTAGGCAGGGCAAGGCGCTGATCGTTCAGGCGCTTCACGCGATGGATGACTTCCCCGGCAAGAGCGCGCTGGACTACGTCAACGACCGAAGAAACGTTGTCGGGACCGAGTTGCGAAAGATGTTCAAACTCCTTGCCATGTTGGGGAACTTTCGGAGCACAGCCGGCGAGCACGACGACGGGGCTTGTCGGGTCGCTTAGGCGGTTGTGCGAAAGTTCAGAGATGCGTTTGCGAAGATCGAGATATGAGCGCTCCTTCACGATGCAACTATTGATGATGACAACGTCTGCATCCTCAGCAGAGGGGACAAGCTCAAACCCAGCCCGTTCGAGTAGGCCGGCCATCACTTCGCTATCCGAGGCGTTGAACGTGCAGCCATACGTCTCGATGTAAACCCGCCGGCGGCTGCCATTTGGAGTGCATGCTGTCGCAGTCATGTTGTGTTCTCGCTCTTCTCTCACGCCGTAGTCATACACAGTGGGGTGAGAAAGTTTCTGCTCCTACGTCACTCTAAACGTGAGCTGTGGCCTGTGAGATTGCACCTGTCGTGAAGCATTGCCGGCTTGCGGCAGGACTTACAAAGTGGCGTGGAACAGCGCTTCTGACTCGATGCCTGGGCACTGAGTGAGCCAAACAAAAAGCGACAAAAAAATGGAGCGGGAAACGAGGCTCGAACTCGCGACCCCCACCTTGGCAAGGTGGTGCTCTACCAACTGAGCTATTCCCGCTCACTCACGAACGCACCAGTCTAGAAACTGGCGGTTTCGTCGCATTTTTACCCTGCATGAAATTTCTTATTCGCCCTCGGCTGCACCTCGAGAACTCGTTTCGTAACCGCACATTTCTGAAACATCGGACAGGGCCATGTCCTGGTCCGAAACGTGTCTCTCGTCCTGAGGTGTTTCGTTGGGTCGCTGCGTACGAGCCACTTGAAGAAACTCTTCGAGGCGTTGTGCCACTAGGGCCTGGTTCACGCCAAGGGCACCATCACCGGCAAGGCGCGGTGTGTCAGCGAGCACGCGCTCTAGCGCAAAAAGGCGATGGCCAACCGTCACGATCTCTTTCATTGCGTCGATGCGGTCGAGGGCTGAACCGCCGTTCGTCAGAGCTTCGCGCGCGGCTTCGAGCAAGGCGCTCGATAGCTCGTCGCTCAGCGTGATCCATCGTCCGAGACGCGACCGTTGGGGGCGTGGTGTTGCCAGTTCGGACTCGGCTAAACTGTCAGCAATCATGTTTTCTTTCATCAACATGAGAGCATTGTAAGGCGGCAGATTTCGCGAGACTCTTCCCTTAGCGCGCCTTGCCGCGCCCTCATAACGCTTTCAGATAACGGCCTCTTCGAAGGGCTTGCGGGCAAGGAACTGTCCGCAACCAGGGCGACCGACAAACTCGCCATCGCGCACGATCACCTGGCCACGCAGAACAACAGTGTCAGGATAGCCATGAACTGTGAAGCCCTCGTATGCGCTGTAGTCGACTCGCATGTGATGAGTTCGCGGATTGTTCACGCTGATCGTCTCTTTTCGTTCCGGATCGAAAATCACGAGGTCTGCATCGCTGCCCACTGCGATGGTTCCCTTGCGAGGAAACAGCCCAAAGATCTTGGCAGCATTGGTGCTAGTGACCTGCACAAAGCGGTTGAGTGTGAGCGCTCCTGTGCGCACTCCGGCATGGAATAATAGCGCCATACGGTTCTCGATTCCAGGAGCGCCGTTTGGAATTTTCACGAAGCTGTCGCGCCCACGCTCTTTATCCGCCATGCAGAAGGGGCAATGGTCGGTTCCGACGGTCTGAAGATCTCCCATGTGCAGCGCCTTCCAGAGCTCTGCCTGATCGCTCTTGGAGCGAAGCGGCGGCGTCATGACCCACTTTGCTCCCTCGAATCCCGGCTTTTCGTAGAGACTGTGATCGAGCAAAAGATACTGGGGGCAGGTTTCGCCGAACACGAGTTGTCCGCGATCGCGTGCGGCACGGAGCGGTTCGAGAGCTGCTGCGCTCGACATGTGGACAACGTAGAGCACAGCCCCAGCGACGCGGGCAATAGCAACGCACCTGTGCACGGCCTCGCCTTCCATGAGTGTCGGACGCGTGAGGGCATGCCAGCGTGGTTCGGTGTGGCCTTCGGCACACGCGGCCCGGACAATCTCATCTATGACAATGCCGTTTTCCGCATGCATCATGACGACCGCGCCCAAATCCGCAGCGCGGCGCATCACACGATAAAGCGTAGCATCGTCCACGTACAGACGATCGGGATAGGCTGTGAAGAGTTTGATGCTTGGCACCCCCTCTTCCACGAGCTTATCAAGCTCCGCTTCCCGTCCAGGCGGAAGGTCGCACACGATCATGTGGAAGCCATAGTCAACGCATGCTTTGCCATGGGCTTTCTGGTGCCATAGCTCTAACGCTTCGAACAGCGAGCGACCACGCTCTTGGGTGGGAAAATCGAGAACGGTTGTTGTTCCTCCACAGGCTGCCGCCCGTGTTCCGGTTTCGTAGTCATCGCTGGAAATCACTGCACCGACAGGCAGATCGAGGTGGACGTGGGGATCTACGCCTCCAGGGAACACAAACTTCCCTGAAGCATCGATGACTTCCTCGGCCTCTACATCGAGTTTTGTCCCAATCAGGGTGACCTTCTCACCGTGGATGTAGAGATCCGCCACGTAATCATCCGCCGCGGTGATAATCCGACCGTTGCGCACTAACAAGGACATCGCGGGCTTCTCCTGATGCAAAAATGGCGGCGCGGCAACTTGGGGGTCAATGTGAAACCGTGGCTGGGAGTCTGCAAGCCGATTGTAGCGACATAGCACACCCGGCCTTTGCGGAGCGTCTCCAGGAATAACGTGGTTTTTCTCTCGACCAACTGTTGGAGACTTGGTTATGCAAACCGTCAAGATCAGTGAAAGGAACTTCTCTGATGAGAGTGACGCTTTATGGCGCTGCACGCACAGTAACCGGTTCTGCTTACCTTGTGGAAACGGCAAGCGCCAGAGTTCTCGTGGATTTTGGAATGATGCAAGGCCACGACAACCACGACGGCGCGAACGTGGTCCCCCCTGAGCTGAACCTGACATCGCTGGATGCCGTGCTCCTGACGCATGGGCACCTCGACCACTGCGGACGGCTTCCCCTGCTCACAAAGGCCGGCTACCGTGGGCCGGTCTATGCCACACCAGCCACGATTGAGCTGACATCGCTCGTTTTGCACGACGCAGCCAAAGTGCAGGCGCAAGATCTCGCGCGCGTCAACCGACGACGCATGCGCGCAGGACTGGATCCGATCGAGGTGCTTTACACGACTGAAGATGTGGACGAAACCATCCCGCTGTTGCGTGGCGTGGACTACAATAAGCCAATTCCCGTCGCATCCGGCATCACAGCGCGCTGGGTGGAAGCTGGGCACATCCTCGGCTCTGCAAGTATCGAGCTCACGTTAGAAGAAAACGGTCGGCGCCATGTGGCGATTTTCTCAGGCGACATCGGGCATCTTGGTTCGCCCGTGGTGCGTGACCCGGAGCGTTTCTGTGGCGCCGATTCGATCTTTATGGAATCCACCTACGGCGACCGCAATCACCGCTCGCTGTCAGAAACTTTGGAAGAAACACGTTTCGTCATCAACAGCGCGCTGAAACGCCGTGGGAAGATTCTTGTTCCATCGTTTGCCATTGGGCGCACGCAGACACTGATCTATCACCTCTCTGCCCTTTTCCGTAGCGGCGCACTCCCTCGGTTCCCCATTTACCTCGATAGCCCTATGGCCGAAGAAGCCACGCGGCTCTACCTGCGCCACGTGGAGTTGTTCGACGAGGAGGCGATGGAGCTTCACCGCACAGGGCAGCTTGAGCGCGATTTTTCTGCGGTGCGCCTTTGCCGAACAGCGGAGGAGTCGATGGCGCTCAATAACCTGGATGGACCGCTGATGATTCTCGCGGGGTCAGGCATGTGCACCGGTGGGCGCATTCTTCATCACCTTCGCCACAACCTTTGGCGGCCAGAGACCCACGTGCTGATCGTGGGATTTCAGGCGGAGGGCACCCTGGGACGCCAGCTCGTGGACGGACGCAAAAAAGTGCACATTTTTGGGGAAGAAATCGTCGTGCGTGCTTCCATTCACACCCTCAACGGCTTTAGTGCTCACGCGGGCCAGAGCGAACTTGTGGAGTGGCTCTCGTGCGCAGCACACTTGCGCCCTCGCCTGTTTCTCACCCACGGCGAACCAAAAGCACAGGAGGCGTTGGCCGGCCTTATCAAGGAACGATATGACCTCGGCGCGGAAATTCCCGAGTATGGTGTTCCAGTTGAGCTGTGACCGGGCGGAGGAAGAGGAGAGGCCGTAGCCAACGCGGCACGTGAAAAAAGCGCCAACGAGAATCGAATTTATGCGCGCCTGGCATTTAGTCCGTCTACAGAGAATTATTTCACTTCAAAGGAATCACGATTTTGACCCCCAAAAACCACTCCCACGACGACCAGCCGGAAGATATGGATTTCGGCTGCTGTGGCGGACATGGCCACGACTGCTGCGGCGAACATCACGAACACGAAGAAGGCGATGACGTTCCTTACTCGGTGCGTGCGCGCCAGCTCGAAATTCTCGAGCGTGTGTTCAATCGCATGGTTCGCGAAGGCAAATTTGCCAATGCTGAAGAGGGCTCGCGCCGCCTCGAAGCTCTTCTAGCAGAAAAAGGACCCGACGGCGTTTTCGAAGATCTTGAGCTGACACCTGAGGAAAAATCTCTCCTGCTGGTGGCGCAGGTTGGACTATCGGAAACGGACGAAGAGGCCGAATCGCTTCTGCGCGAGGCTCTGGAGATTGATCCTTACAATCTGGATGCGCAAGTGCTGCTCATTGGCGCCGACACACCAGTGAACGAAGCGAAACGCCTTCGGCAGATTGTCCGTGATGCCGAACAACATCTGGGCACCGAGTTTTTTGAAACAAAGCGCAACGTGTTCTACACTGACCCGGAGACTCGCCCGTATCTTCGGGCACGCCAGGCCCTCATGGTGGCGCTCGGTGCAGCCAAGGATTACGATGGGGCGATTGCTGAAGCTGAGGGGATGCTGGACCTCTGCCCACTCGATCACCTCGGTGTGCGCGATTATCTGGCTGGCTATTACCTTGCTGTAGATCAGACCGACAAAGCACTGGCGCTCATGAATGAGCGTTATGAGGCCGACGATGGCGCGGTTTTCCAGTACGCCCGCATGATAGCCCACCACCGGCTTGGTCATCAAGATGAAGCCATGGAGGCGCTTGACGGCGCGCTCGAGGCCAATCCTTACGTTATCCCCGTGTTACTCGGTGTGCTCAACGCGGAAGAGATCGCTGAGGATATGAGTCCGGGAACGCCGGGGCAGGCACTCTATGTGATTGGGACGCTTTACGACGCCATGCTGCGAAACGAACCAGCGATGGAATGGGCAGCAGGCCAGTGGGTTGAACGTGTCCGTGCTCATCACGAACACGGAGGCGCTGAGGAGTAACGCGTCACTCGCTCGAATCGCCTAGCGAGCTTTTGAGAAGCCCACAACCAGGCCCTGCGATCAGAGCAAGAAAACCCTTTCTTCGTGCGGGCTGAGCGTTGTGGATCTCTGCAGCGAGATAAATGAAAGTTCCCCCAGCGGCACTTCCGCCGGGGGAACTTTTATTGTTGCCTTAACGGAGAATGGAACAGCATCACCGGTCATCTGGACAAACCAAGGCGGAGCTTTTCCGCGCTGGCTCGATCGGTCCGGTCACTGGCCTGCCAAGCAGCACCTGAGCTTACTGCCCAAGGAGAAGCGGCAGAGCGTCGGTGAGTTTCTCACACTCGAAATTCGTGAAAGTGCGCATCCCACCAGCGGCGTAGTTGCCACCGGCAACACCGATCGTGAAGAATCCGGCAAGGCGAATAGCCAAAACACCTGCCGACGAGTCTTCCATGCCCACGACATGGCAACGGTCTTCCGGAGCGATATTGAGACCGACCGCAGCCGTTTCGGCATAGAGCCAAGGATGGGGTTTGGGTTCTAGCTCACCAAGAGTGCCAACCTGCCCTTTACGCAAGGGTGTGCCGGCAGAAATGATCGAGTCGTAGAACTCGAGAGGATTCCCCAGTCCCATCGTGCGGAAAGCTGCGAGAATTTCTGGCCATGCCTTTTCAAACAGCCCCGATGTCACAAGGCCGATTTTCACGCCATGGGCTTTGAGCTCGAGCAGGAATTCCTTCAGGCCAGGCGCAGGGTGAAAGGCTTCTGCGTGCCCCCGTCCCTCCTCGATCTCTTTCATTTCTTTCGCCACCAGTTCAAAGTAGATGTTCCGCGCCTCTTCGAGCGTGGCTGATGGACAATACTTTTCGATGCAATAGGACAAATGCTCACTCACGCTGTGGCCCGCCACGTGTGGCAAATCCTCGGGGACAAAACGAAAATCCGGATCCTTGAGAAGCGTGGCCACGGTGCGTTCGATGATCCACATCCACATCTCTTCGCTGCGCACACTTGTCCCGTCGAGGTCCATGAGCACAGCTTTCGCAGGCGGCTCAAACCGGACATCGTTCAGAGGATAGATCGCTGGATATCCGAGAGCCGAACGAATGAAGACAAGGGTCTTGTCGGCAAACACGATGAGTTCACTTTTTTCATCCTTCGGGACCAGAATGGCCTGAACACCGTCACGGCCAACCTGAAAACGTCCCTCCCCTCCCACCTCTACCGAGGAAAAATCTTGGCGGCATTCAGGACGGATCTCCCCCAGGCCAGGAATTCGGTCAGGAATCATGAGCACTACGTTCTACCTTTCTTAGCTTGGTTTTCTAACACTTCCACGATGAAGTGGCGACGTGAGTGTCAATTCGCACAACACTAAAATTACATTTGACGCAGAGCATAAAATCCTGTGCAACCATCACACGATTTGCGCTAACCATACGTGATGAAAATCCAAACTGCATTCTGCAGGAAAGTGCCATACGTAAACACGCAGACGATTCACCCCCAGGAAAGGGACGACATCCAATGAAAAAATGGCAATGCCACGTGATTTCCAACACCCACTGGGACCGCGAGTGGCGGTATCCATTCCAGGGTTATCGGATGGACCTCGTAGATATGATGGACCGCCTTCTAGATATACTTGAGCGACGGCCAGAATATCGCGCGTTCTATCTCGATAGCCAGACCGTCATTCTCGAGGACTATCTCGAGATTCGGCCGGAGAACACAGAACGCGTAAAGCGGCTTGTGCAAACTGACCGTCTGCAGATTGGGCCGTGGTACACTCTTCCGGATATGTGGGCGTGTCCGGGCGAGGCTCTCGTTCGCAATCTTCTGCGCGGCCACCGCGTGGCAAAGGAATTCGGGCGTGTCCAGAAGATTGGTTACACGCCTTTTTCAAACGGGCAAATTTCGCAATTGCCCCAGCTCTACTCGGGCTTCGGAATTGACCACTGCCTGTTCTACCGCGGAGTTGGGAAGCACGTGGCTAAATCGGAGTTCTTATGGCGCGGGGCAGATGGAACACAGATTTACGGATTCCGCTTCGGTGATTATGCCCGCTACAACTACTACTATCTTCTCTATCGGCCGGGATTGCTAGGCCGCACCGTTCGTGACCGTGAATACCGTTGGAATCCAGCTGAGATACCCTTCCACGTAGCAACGGAGCAATCGCAGGACCGACAGTACGGCTATGGTGCACTCAAATTGGGCGTGCACCACGACATGCTGGAAGAGGCTCTCGATGATGCGCTGCGCTTCACGGCAGCAGACGCCACCACAAGCCAGCTGCTCTACATGATGGGCCACGATCATTCCTTTGCAGCCGAGGAGGAACTGGATCTGCTGGATGCTCTCGCCGAGAAGTGCAAGACGCGCGAGGAGGAAGTCTTTCACTCAGCATTCGGACAATACCTCGAGGCATTCCGCAAAGAAGCCCGGGATCTGCAGGTGCTGGAAGGCGAGATGCGCCACACGCTGAAAGAGGGACTCTGGACAAATCTCATGGCGCTTATCCTTTCATGCCGCACCTATCTCAAGCAGCAGAACGCCCGCACATGCGCCAAGGTCCTTTACGGCAGCGAGCCACTCGCGGCCATGGCAACAATCACGGGCTCACCGTATCCGGCGCCGTTCTTCGATCAAATCTGGAAACGGTTACTCATCAATCAGGCGCACGACGCCGTGGGGGGATGCAGCGTTGATCGCGTGCATGTGGAAATGCAGTCCCGATGGGGTGAAGTGGAGACAATCAGCGACGAGATTTGCCGGCGTTCAATGCGCGATGTCGCGCTGCGGGTGGATGGCTCGACAATCGCCCCCAGTGATCTTCAGCTTACGGTGTTCAATTCACTCCCCTACCGGCGAAAGTTGGTCAGCGAATTCATCATCGATATCCCCACGGCCGACGAGGATGTGCTGTTTGCTGTGGAACGTTCCGATGGTTCGCCAGTTCCCGTGCAGATCGTGAAACGCGAAAACTACGTCGCCACTATTGAAAGCGGCTACGAACTGACCATGACCTTCCCGGTTCAGCGCTTCTTCACAAAGCTGGAGCTCGAAAATGTGCCTGCGTTTGGTTACGAGGCATTGACCGTGCGTCCTGGCAAAACACCGCATGCCGCAACCTCGCCAGATATTGTGCGCGACGAGCGAACACTGGAGAACGATTGCCTGCGCGTGGAGCTACACGAGGACGGAACATTCACCCTGCTTGATAAGCGGACGGGTCACAAATTTGAGAACCTGGGAGTACTTGAGGACACAGCAGAATTTGGAGACCCATGGAACCGCGTCGTGCCCCCTGGCGACAAACCAATTTACTCGAACAAACGCCGGCAGGCTGAAATGCGCATCGTGGAACGTGGACCTCTCTACGGCGAGATCGAATTAAGCTACGAGTTTTCCGTGCCCAAGGGAAAGAGTGCAGCAGGCACGCGATCACGCGAGAGGGTCAAACTTCCGGTCGCCTTGCGCGTGGGGCTGGAGCGTGGGGCGGATTGTGCTCGGGTCGAACTTCATGTGACAAACAGGGCGGAAAACCACCGTCTCCGAATTCTCTTCCCATCCGGACTTAGCAATGCTGAGTACTCGACCGCCGACGGCCAATTTGATGTCGTAAGGCGCCCCATCACACTGCCTGATTCCACTGGCTGGAAAGAGCCGCCGTACCCAACACAGCCGATGTGGAACTGGGTGGAAGTGAATGACGGAACGCATGGGCTGGCTGTGATCAACGATGGACTTATCGAGTACGAGGTCATAGATGATCCTCAGCGCACCATTGCAATCACCCTACTGCGGGCATTTGGCACTTTCGTGTTCGGGCGGCCGACTCCTGGAGCACAGTGCCTTGGCGATCATATTTACCGATTCTTGCTCTACCCGCATGCCGGCTTGTGGAGCGAAAGCCGCGTATTTGAACACGTTGCGACACTGGTTGCGCCACTGCAGGCTCTTCTCTCTGCGCCCACCGCGGGAACGCTTCCGCGTCAGGCAAGCTTCATTCATCTCGAGGGCAACCAGCTCCTCATGAGTGGCATGAAGCAGGCAGAAGATGGGAATGGCATTGTGCTGCGCTTCTGGAATGCGACGGACCAGCAACAGATCGCGCGGCTGCAATTTGGCCTGCCAGTCGTGCGTGCGGAGCGCCTCACTCTGGAGGAACTGCTCGAAGAAACGCTGGAACTTCAGGATGGCGGGCGACGCCTCGAGCTTGCTGTGTCGGCCAAGAAAATTGTCACACTGCGTCTGATTTGGCCGCATGACTAGGCGGCGCCACTAGCGGGAATCTGTAGTCTCGATATCTTTCACAGCGAGGACGCCACGACGGAAGGCTTGAGCTTCTGCGTGGCGTCCGAGCATTTCGAGAGCAATGGCAATGTTATTGCGCAGATTCGGCACGAGGGGATCCCGTTGAGCTGCTTCGACAAAATAGTGCAAGGCGCGATCGTGGTGGCCAAGATTCCCCTCGCAAATTCCCAGCGCGATCAAAGCATCGACATCATCCGGAGAAATCTCCAGGGCACGACCCCAAAGCCTGGCTGCTTCCGAATAGCGCTCGAGGCGCGTGGCGACTGCTGCTTCCGTGCGAAGGAGCATTTGCGGATTCACGGTGCGCAGCAGAGGGTCGCGGCTCATTTGGAAATGCGCGAGCAGCTTTTGAGCTGCCAAGGCATCTCCACGGTTTGCGAGCGTCATCACCACGTTGATATAGGCACGACCGTTGCGGGGCGCGTCACGAAGAGTCGCAGCATAGAGAGTGCCTTCATCGCGCCAGACGCCAATTCGCAACGCAGTTCGTGCGGCAAGGCCTGTGACACAAAGCGCCATGACAAGAGCTATCAATGTGTGGCGTCGCACGCTTACAGTCGGCGACGAAGAGGTAGCTGCACGCTCGCCCTCCTCGGGATTTTGCGCAAGCGTTGCCTCATGGCTAAGTGCAAAGCGAAGGAACCCCGCCACCGTAAGCGAAGCACCAATGAGCGGAAAATACAGGAACCGCTCCGCAAGGTACTGCATGGTGGGAATAATGTTCGACACTGGAAGCAGGGCGATCCAGAACCAGAGAATGCCAAGGGTGCAGAGCGGAGCCCTCTTGCGCATGAAAAACGCAAGAAGCCATGTCGCCAGCACAATCCCCAGCGCCACCCACCACCGCGCTTCAAGAACTGTGCGGGAAGGCTCGAAGTGCGTGTAATCAGCAATGAGATTGGCAGGCCAAACAGTGAGCTGAACGTAGCGCGCCCCGGCGCGAACCATGGTGAGCATCTCAGTGAGAAAGCTCCCCGAGAGGTAATCACACTGGGCTGTTCCCCCGAGGGCTTGGTGACGGAGGAGCACATACGCACCAACGGCAACAATCTGCACAGCTGCGGTGAGCGCAAGAAATCGCCGGCCGCTGCGATCGCACGGGACAAACCATGCAAGAAGACCTACGAGAAGTGGCAGGCTTGCAGCCATTTCTTTGCTCAGAAGGGCAAGCGCTGTGGTCAGCAGAACGGCGAAAAGTAAAAGTGGACGCAACGCTGTCCGCTGCAGGGCGGCCAGTACGAGAAGCAAGGTGAGGAGGGCAAAAAAGGCGAAGAGCAGTTCGTCTCGGCTTTTGATCCAGCAAACACTTTCTGTCTGCACGGGATGGAATGCCCAGATAAGGGCAGCTAAGAACGCCACTGCGCGGTGCGGCTCGTTCAATGCGGATTGGCCGACCCTGCGGAGCAGACCAAGCACGAAAGCAAACACGAGCATGGCATTCGCTGCATGCAGGAGGGTATTGTGCGCATGCCACCACACGGGATTAAGCTGAGCTACAGCCCAGTCCAGCCGATAGCTCCAGTTTCGTGCAGGTCGGAACATGCGCGCATCGACCATCGCCGCGTATGCACTGACGGTGGTGAAATCATCCCGCCAAGAGCTCCACGTGCGAATGGTGGGATTTTTGACGACAAAATAGATGTCATCCCACACAAAACCGTACCGCACGGTTGGTAGGTAAAGCGCGACGGCAGCAAAACCAAGAATACATGCCAGAACAAGGCCACGGAACCGCTGCGCATGTTCAGAACCACTCCGGCGTGCTTCGCGTTCTGTGGGACTGAGAAAAGGGTCCGCCATTTCAGATGACCTGCATGAGTGCATCCGTAAGCTTTTTCAGTGTGCGTTGTTCGGTGAGCTTATTATTGTCCGTATCTGTGAGGTAGAACACGTCCACGACGCGATAGGCTTCGGTGGTGATGAGCGCGAGGTGAATGTTGAAGCCCATGTCCGCACAAATCGACGTGATGTCGTAAAGGAGACCCGGGCGGTCGTAGGTTTTCACCTCAACAATGGTGTAAGCAGGCGAAGTGTCGTTATCGATGAGGATTTGGGGAGGTTTCACCACTTCGACTTCAGAACTCGGCCGATCCTTCGGGGGAGTGTGGGGAAAGAGTTCGGCCGCTTTCGCCTGTCCGCTCAGGACTTTGTTAACCTCTTGGCGGAGTCGATCGAGCCGCATACCTTGCGGCAGACGATTCCCCCGCAGATCGGTGACCTGAAAGGAATCAATCGCGTAGCCATCTTTTGTCGAATAGACCTGCACACTGAGGATGTTGATCTTGCGCGAGCTCAGGGCACCGCAGAGCACGCAAAGCAATCCCGGGACGTCCCGAGCCACCACTGTGAGCTCGGTGTAGTTCATCCCTTCGGGATCGTGAGTTGTCCATACAACGTGTTCCTGGTCGTTCAATTCGCGCCGCATGAGAAAGTGCTGCGCCATCTTATGCACCGGCACGCTGTGGAGATACTTCGGCGGGGCATTATCGAGAAACGCACGCACCTCTTCCACGCTTGCTCGGTCGCCAAGGGCAGACGCTAAGGCATCCACGAGCTGATTCTGCTCTTCGGGAGCTAGCTCCAGTTTCAATTCATGACCAGCCAAAAGCTGGCAGGTCCGGCGGTAGAGTTCAGACATCAGAGCCGCCTTCCAATCGTTCCACACCTCCGGTCCCACAGCGCTTGTATCACAATAGGAAAGGACGTAGAGCATGGCCAGCAGTTGCTCGTTGCCCACCGCATTGGCCATATCTCGGATGACGGCTGGATCACTGAGGTCGCGACGCTGTGAGACGTGCACCATTTTGAGATGCTGTCCGACAAGTTGCCTCACGACTTCTTGGTCCTCGGGGGGTAGGCCCATGCGCTGGGTGATCTGCTTGGACATGCCCGCGCCTCGCAGTACGTGTCCATGCCCCTCTCCCTTGCCAATATCGTGAAGCAGTAACGCGAGATTGAGAAGGTCCCAACGCTGGATTGCACTGGCGGCGTCAAGGAGATCAGGCGGAACCTTCGCACGCCCCGCCACAAGCTCCTCCGCCATCTCGACGGTTTTGATCGAATGCTCATCCACCGTGTAGCGGTGATAATAGTCCACACGAACAAGACAGAAGAGCTTCTGGAACTCAGGGATGTAATCCATGAGCACCTGGGTTTCGTGCATCTGATGGAGAGCGCTGGCGGCGCCACTTTTCAGACCAAGAATGCGCAAGAAGGCATCGCGGCAACGCGGCAACGTGCGAAATTCATCGGTTGAGCTGGCCCCGCGCGCCAGACCGATCACATCCTTGAGCTCGTCGCTTAGCACAAGCCCATTGCTTGCAGCAATCCAGAAACACTCCATGATCCGCGGGGGATCCTGTAGGAAAAAATCAGCATCCGCCTTTTTGAGATACAACATGTCGCCACGCGCCTCGTAATGCTCATCGATCGAACGTGCACGCATGGTATCACAAATTCTGCCGACAAGGCTACGCGCCCTGGCCGTGAGTAATCGCGTGGCTTTTCGCGAGTAGCGATCAATCGAGCGCGCCCGCAAGTAATAATCCTTCATCATGCGCTCTTCGGCCAATAGCTTGGGGTCAGAACGATAGCGGAGTTTTTTTGCGATGGCTGGTTGGTGACGCTGCGTCAAGTTATCCGCTTTGCGTCCCTCGAGGTCATGAAGCAAGCTGCGAACGCAAAGCAGGAAGTCCACTGCGTCGGCCATAGCGAGAAGCTCATTGGCCTCGAGTATGCCATGCTCGACGAGCGCATACGATTCGGCACTGCCAAGCTGAGCGTAGGCAAGCCATAAAAGGGAGTGCGTATCGCGCAGTCCGCCCTCGCCCTCCTTGATGTTGGGCTCTAGCAGGTAGATCGAACGGCCGTACTTTTCGTGTCGCGCCCGTGCCGAATCAAGCACGGCCTCAACGAACCACTCTTTTTTTGCGCCGCGGAGGCGCGCAGCCAGCTCGCTCTGTAACTTTTGGAGTAGCTCAGTATTTCCGAAGAGGAGCCGCGCGTGAATGAGAGTGGTCGTGGAGTCGAGATCGCTACCTGCCGCGCTCAATGCTTCATCGAGGCGCTTGGCAGCATGACCTAGCTCGATGCCGCGAAGATCCCATAACATGTAGAGAAAACTGGTCGCAAAAGCTTGCTCTGTGGGAGTGGGTTTATCTGGCAGAAGCAGCAGCAAATCCACATCTGAATAGAGATTGAGCTGGCCGCGGCCATATCCCCCCTGCGCCACAATCGCCACGCGCCCATAGTCCGCAGGCGAAAGCCCTGCTTCCTGAACAAGCCACTCAGCTATCCCTACGAGCAAGTTATCCATGGCCGCCGCAAGCTGTTGCGATGCGAGAGTCCCGCCCCTCTGAAGACACGCTTTGATATGCTGCTCTCTCGCGCGTTTGAGTTGCTCGTTCGCACTCGTGAGGAACGCTTGACGGTGCCCACGGTCGAGATCGAGTTGGTAATTTGCGCCACCAGGCGACGGAGGCATGCCGGTCATGGGTCGTTTTCCATTATGTCTGCCTTAAGCAATACTCAGCTGATTACTTTCCGCCTATCTACGAACATATTAGCGCACACTGGCAAGCGTTCATGTAGACGCACAAAAAACATTCCTGTCGGCCGCAAAAAGCACTCTCTGCGGCGTCACGGCGAGAGGAAGCGGCGGTAGTAACTGTCCGTCAATTCCACGAGGCGCTCGACAGAGAAGAGCTGCGCCACTCGTTTGCGGGCTGCGCGGCCGAGGGCAACACGCTGATCAGGGTTGCGTGCCAACTGAACAAGTGCCATTGCCAACGCTTCGGGATTTTCCGGAGGAACGAGAAGTCCTGTTTCCCCATGCACGACAATGTCGGGAATGCCTCCGACCGCAGTGGCGACAACTGGCAGGCCAGCTGCGCTTGCTTCGAGGACAGCCGTTCCCAGCCCTTCGGAGCGAGAGGGTTGCACTGCAATGTCAGCTGCAGCCAGGCATTCTGGAATGTCCGCACGAAACCCGCCAAGCACGATGGTTCCTAGTAAGCCTTGCTCGCGAAGCCGTTCTTTGACGGCTCCTTCCAGCGAGCCGCTTCCCAGTAACAAGAATTTTGCTTCGGGAACAGCCTCCACGACCCGCGGCGCAGCAGCGAGAAGAGTATCATGCCCCTTTTCGTGCCGAAAACGGCCGGACATAACGATGACGATGTCACCCTCGTGGAATCCGAATTCCTCGCGCATTTTTCCACGGAGGTCTGACGCACGGGCAAAGCGCTGCGCATCACAGGCACTGGGGATCAAGATAAGCTTCTCTGGCGAGATATAGCGTGTGTCGGCGCACTGCTGCACGATAGCGGACGAGATGCACACAATGCCGTCAAAGAAGCGGCCATAGAGCCAGCGGTTCAGCGGGTGCCCGCTGATGGGGAAAATGTTGTGTTTCGTTCGGAGGATTATCGGTCGCTTCTGGCGCAACCCCAGCGCGAGTGCAGCAATCCAGGAGTCACGCCCCCCGTGGAGATGAACAATGTCAGGTTGAAAGCGCTCGACGAGCGCTCGGAATTGCTGAACGTCGCCGCGAAGCAACGACCCCAGAAGAGACCGATAGCTCACAGATTCATCCACACTGAGGCCAGCCGCACGCGCGCGCTTGGCCAGTTCGCTGCCAGGCGGCACGCTGAGCAGCACGTCCCAACCGCGCTCCGCAAGGCCCAAACATTCCATGAGAATGCGGTTCGACTGGCCGCCCCATCCTTGCAGGAAGTTCGTGTGAAGAACTCTCACCGGCCACCTCTCCAGCGTCGAAGGTTCTTCCAGCTGTGAACCGCGTGGTAAGCGATTGAAAACATGTAGGCAAACCGACTGAGCGTCGTGGAGCCCATAACCATGACTCGAGGAAGATGATAGATCTGGTCGGAACGGACACGATTGTCGCGAATCGTACTCACTGCTGCAAGGTAGCCGGCCTCGCGGACGATCTTTTCGATACGCCGGGAAAAAGCACCGTAGGGATAGGCAAAGCTCACAGGAGGCTCCCCGAGCATTTTTGCCAAATCCTCGCGCGAGCCAGCGATTTCGTCATGGGCTGATTCATCTGACAGGCGCGTGAGCTTGGGATGAGAGCGCGTGTGACTTCCAATTTCGATGCCGTTGGCGACTAGCTCTAGCATCTCCGCAAGCGACATCATGTCGTTGCCAGAATCCGAGGGGAGCCCTTCACGCAGCTTCGCCGTCGTGACAAAGATCGTGGCTGGAAAGCTGTAGCGCTGCAGGAGTGGCCAGGCCGTGGTATAGTTGTCGCGCCAGCCGTCATCGAAAGTGATGACAACCCAACGAGTCGGGACACTGCGTCCTTCGCGTAAAACGCGGGCCAATTCGCTTACGCGTAGGCCAACAAAGCCCTTCGCACGAAGCCACGCCAACTGCTGCTCAAAGTTCTCCGGCGCAACCCACAGGCCGCTGTGATCGCGCTCTTCCGGCGGACACATTCCGATATGATGGTAGGTCAGAATGGGCATGGCACGCTTCGACTCACGAATACATTTCTCGCACGATTTCTCGTGACTCGCCGGGCTCAAATTCTCGAAGGGCCGAATTCCAATTCCAAATCTGCACGCTGACCTTGTCGGGCTCGACTGTTATCATATTAAATTGATAAATGCGTTCACCTCCGCGCGTGCGTCCGCTCGAAGCAGTGCCTGCGGCAGCCACGACAATAGGAAAAGAAAAACCTGGGAAGAGGTCCTTTCCTAAGAAGATCCCGGATTGATGCACATGCCCGTGCAGCACCAGGTGCACACCGGCTTTCGCAAAGCGCTCCAGCCGCGCACGCGCATGCCGATAGATGCCGGGCCGGGGATTGTCAGGGGTATTTGCAAAGTGCTGATGCACGACGACAATGCGCCAGCGCTCAGGTGGCAGCGAACGAGACCACTTTTCGATCGCGGCAAAATCCTCTTCGCGAATTCTTCCCTTTTGGTGCACAAACCGGTTGATCGTGTTCACTGACCACACCGCGCACACGCCAAGATCCAGAGCACCATCATCGAGATCGGCAATCCAGCGATTGTAGTTCGCGAACGGTGCAAAGAGGCGCATCGGAATGTCATAAAGCGGAATGTCGTGATTGCCGGGAATCACGACCATCGGATGGGGAAGTCGATCGAGTAGAGCGCGTGCTTGGCGAAACTGTCCGCGCCGTGCCCGCATTGTCAGATCT
The DNA here is from genome assembly GCA_017161655.1 of Candidatus Sumerlaeota bacterium. Taxonomy (GTDB): domain Bacteria; phylum Sumerlaeota; class Sumerlaeia; order Sumerlaeales; family Sumerlaeaceae; genus DRVG01. The sequence goes on along the minus strand of JADFCV010000006.1, from coordinate 153,896 downwards.
CCCGACACAATCACAGCATCGGGCTGGATGCGCTTTGCAGCACGGACTAGCCCTTCAGCGGCTTCCGGTTGAAACCGCCGGCCTACGTGAATGTCCGAGCAATGAAGAAGCACGCGACGCGAAGCTGGCTCGAGAAAAATCGTTTCTGGGCGTGGCACCACGGTGCTGCCGTTATTTGCTGTTCGCATTTTGAGAGGCAAAAAGCTCGCAAACTTTGTTGCGATCGAGGCGAACGCTCACGGAGACCTCACCGCGGGTTTCGTCTACCTGCCAGTCGTAAACTTCAGCAGTGCGCACCAGATCGAGAATCGCTGCGCGCAGCCGTGGATCGCGAGCCACGAGATCATTCACTGTGGACGTCCCCTTCACGCGCATCCGGCCAACTTCGTTGAGAAGCTGGCGTCGTGCCAACGTTTCAGCATCGTTTTGGGCTTCGCGACGTTGACGACCAGGAATGTCCACTGCCCGGTAAGGTGCTGTGGCCGAAGCAATGACCCAATCGGGCTGCATTCGGCGTCCTTGCAGGAGGCCAGCACACCCGCTGAGCAAAAGTGCTAGGAACACTAACCCAATCAGTTTGGGCGCCGTGGACAAGAACCTGCCTTTGCTTTGGTGCATTGGAAGCTTCGCCTTTCTTGAGCTTACATTCCGGCAGTCATTTAGGTATAGGGGGAAGGCAGTGTCTAGTGCTAATCTTGGGTTTGGTAGGCTTGTGCCTTCTGGATAACCTTCCGAACCCACGTATTGCAGTTGTGCAACGGAAACGGAAGCCAGCCTGCGCGGCGTGTTTCGGCAGCGGCTTTTTTCACGGCTGCTGGCGACACACCTTTGATTTCCCGCGCATAAGTTTCAGCGCTTAACGCTGCCCCGGTATGCTTATTGGCATGCAAGGGCAAAAGGAGGGCGAAGGGTGAAGGCGGCCATGTGCCCCTCACAGAATCTGCGCCCTCAAAGTCTGCACCGGTTTCCATTCCTGGGGCCAGGATCCACTCGTGATACCAACCCACTGCCGAGGCCATGCGCCCGCCGGGAATATTGACTGGCCGAACGCACCACCACACTTTCGTTGGCCTACGGGCTTCGGTCTCGGGAAGTGGCTGAAATCCTTTGCGCTGTAAAGTGGCTTTCACGGACGGAGGTAGCGCGAGCGTCTCTCGCACTATTGTACGCTGGGAATCGAACGGCGGACGTAAAATCGAACACGACGATATAAGAAGGGCAAACGCGACGCTTATCAGGCGCAAAAAGATAAATGGAATAGACCTTGCATTCCCGCAAGCGGCCCTGGTTCGTATCGCCGCTTGCGCAAAACCTTCCTCCGATTTTACCCCTTCATCTCCGATCCTCACGCTCGCCACCCAGGGTTACGGATTTCTTGCTTCTAGCTCATCCCCTAAAAGTTTCACGCATTGCGCTATACAACAGCGGGAGATGAACACACACCACGTTCCATCTCTTCCTATGGGACGGTCAGCGCACAACGTCAATAAAGAAGCGCCGCGGAGACTGGAAAAGATCAAGCAGCGGCGCCCCTCTCAAGCTTACCCGCAACCGGAGACCCAGCCCTTTTCGGAGAAAGCAAGCACAGACTAAGCCGGAATCGGAACCAGCCTGGCTTCAACGTGCTTGCGGGCTTCTTCGTCGAGCTGTTGCAGTGCTCTGCGGAAGTCTCGTGGCATGATCTTCACGAACCGAGGCAAATACTCAGCAAAGTTGTCGAGGATGCGCTGCGCTACAGTGCTGCCTGTGAGTTTGGCGTGATTGCGCAGCATGAGTTCGAGCAGCTCGATATCTTTTTCGTCCTCCAGAGCCTCGAGGTCCACCATCGCTGTGTTGCATCGCTGCTCGAATTTTCCGTCTTCATTGAGAACAAAGGCAATGCCTCCGCTCATGCCCGCCGCAAAGTTTCGTCCTGTGGGCCCAATGACAACGACTGTGCCACCAGTCATGTACTCGCATCCATGATCACCGACCCCCTCGACGACACATTTGGCGCCACTGTTGCGCACGGCGAAGCGCTCCCCCGCGCGCCCGCGGATATAGGCTTCGCCGCTTGTGGCACCGTAGAAACAGGTGTTGCCGATAATGATGTTTTCTTCGGGAACAAAACGAGCATTGCGTGGGGGATAAACGATGAGGCGTCCGCCGCTCAGCCCTTTGCCAAAGTAGTCGTTTGCGTCGCCCTCCAGCTCAAAAGTAATCCCTTTGTAAAGCCACACACCGAAACTTTGTCCGGCCGATCCGTAAAACTTGATGTGAATGGTATTGGCCGGCATTCCCTGCTCGCCATAACGTTTTGCTGCTTCGCCGCTGAGCATTGCTCCGACCGTACGATTCACATTGCGAATGGGCATCTCGAACGATACCGGCTCAAGTTGCTCGAGCGCAGGCTGACAACGGCGGATAAGCTCGTGGTCCAGCGCCTGCTCAAGTCCATGGTCTTGAGCTCTGACGCAGCGGATTTCCACGCCAGGCTTGCGCGGGGGCTGATAGAGAATTTGTGAGAAGTCGAGCCCTCGCGCCTTCCAGTGATCAATCGCCGGTTGCACGTCGAGCATATCGACGCGCCCAACCATTTCGTCGATGGTACGGAAGCCGAGTTCTGCCATGATTTCGCGAAGTTCTTGGGCCACAAAGCGGAAGAAGTTGATCACATGTTCTGGTTTGCCAGCGAAGCGCTCGCGTAACCACGGATCCTGCGTAGCCACTCCAACCGGACACGTGTTGAGATGACATTTCCGCATCATGATGCAGCCGAGGGAAACAAGGGCAGCGGTGGCGAAGCCGAATTCCTCCGCGCCAAGCAGTGCCGCGATTGCCACGTCGCGACCAGTCTTGAGTTGGCCGTCCACCTGAACGATAATGCGGCTCCGCAAATCGTTGAGAACAAGAACCTGCTGCGTTTCCGCCAGACCAAGCTCCCAAGGAATTCCCGCATGCTTAATGGACGTCAGGGGCGACGCTCCGGTTCCACCGTCGTGACCGCTGATAAGCACAACGTCCGCATGAGCTTTTGCCACGCCGGCTGCCACCGTGCCCACCCCAACTTCTGCCACGAGCTTCACGCTAATGCGGGCAGCGGGATTGACGTTCTTCAGATCATGGATAAGTTGAGCGAGATCCTCGATGGAATAGATGTCGTGATGCGGTGGCGGCGAGATGAGCCCCACAAACGGTGTGGAGTGTCGGACCCGTGCAATTTCCGGGAACACCTTGTGGCCAGGCAATTGTCCGCCCTCGCCAGGCTTTGCTCCCTGAGCCATCTTAATCTGGAGCTCATCCGCATTGACGAGATAGTTCGTTGTCACGCCGAAGCGGCCGCTGGCCACCTGTTTGATTGCACTCCGTCTTGAATCGCCATTTGGGTCTGGGGTGAAGCGTTCTGGATCTTCGCCGCCTTCTCCCGTATTGCTTTTGGCTCCCAGGCGGTTCATCGCAATCGCGAGGGTCTCATGGGTTTCCTTGCTGATTGAGCCGAAACTCATTGCCCCCGTCGCGAACCGCTTTACGATAGATTCGACAGGCTCGACCTCTTCCAGCGGAATCGGCTGGCCTTTCTTGAAGCGGAAGAGTCCGCGGAGTGTGCAGAGCGCTTCGCTTTGATCGTTGATGAGCTTGCTGTATTCTTTAAACGTGGCGTAGTCATTCATCCGCACTGCGTGCTGGAGCTTCGCAATGGCATCGGGACTAAACAAATGCGGTTCCCCGTCGCGACGCCAGTGATATTGTCCGCCCCAATCGAGAAACTCATCGTGTACGAATCTCTCCTCGTGGAAGGCGTTGTGGTGACGGACAAGAGCCTCGCGCGCAACGGCGTCAAGCTTTACACCCCCGACCCGGGAAGCCGTGTGCGTGAAGTATTTGTCCACCACGCTTTTGTCGAGACCAATGGCCTCGAAGATTTGCGCTCCTTGATAGCTCTGGATGGTGCTGATGCCCATCTTTGCCATGATCTTCAGGATCGCTTTGTCGGCGGCTTTGATGTAGTTCTTGATCGCTTGTTCGACCGTGAGTCCGACAGGCGGCAGAAGCTCAGCGGGAAGTGTGCGGTTGCGCACCATATCGGCAATCGTTTCAAAGGCCAGGTAGGGGTTGATGGCCCCAGCGCCATAGCCAATAAGCAAAGCGAAGTGGTGGACTTCGCGGGCCTCACCTGTTTCCACGACAAGGCTGGCAAATCCCCGGAGTCCCTCGCGGATAAGGTGATGATGGACGCCTGCGGTGGCCAGCAGAGCCGGAATAGGGGCATGCTTTTCGTCAACGCCGCGGTCTGATAAAATGATAATTCCGTAGCCATCACGGCAGGCCTGCGCGGCCTTTTCGCACAGTTCTTCCATCGCAACTTCGAGCGCCTGCTCGCCGCCTTCCACCGGGAAGAGCATGGGCAGCGTGATGGCCTTATTGTACTCGTCATCAATCCTGGCCAGTTTTTCCAGCTGTTCGTTCGTGATGAGCGGATGCTGAATGCGCACCATCCTCGCGTGCTGGGGCACTTCATCGAGAACGTTGCCCCACTTGCCGAGATAATTGATGGTGGACATCACCATCTCTTCGCGGATGCTGTCGATGGGGGGATTCGTAACCTGCGCAAAGAGTTGCTTGAAATAGTTATACAATAGCTGAGGCCGCGGGGACAACACAGCCAAAGGTGTGTCGTTCCCCATCGAACCTATGGCTTCTTCGCCCTGAATGGCCATGGGGGCCATAAGCATGCGAAGATCTTCCAGCGTATAGCCAAACGCCTGTTGGAGACGAACAAGCGTCTCGCCGTCAAGATCAAGGTACCTGGTCTCATCTGGGACAGCAAGTGAGTCCAGGTCCACGATGTTTTTTTCCACCCATTCGCGGTACGGGTGACGCATTGCTATGGCACGCTTGATCTCTTCGTCATCGACAATGCGGCCTTGCGCCGTGTCCACCAGCAGCATGCGCCCCGGCTGCATTTTGCCTTTGTAGACGACGTTCTCGACCGGAATGTCGAGCACTCCTGTTTCCGAGGCATAAATGAGGCGATCGTCGGCTGTGACCCAGTAGCGCCCCGGACGCAAGCCGTTGCGATCCAGCACCGCGCCAATACGAACCCCATCGGTGAAGGCAATGGCCGCGGGGCCATCCCACGGCTCCATGAGGCAGGCATGATACTCGTAAAATGCTCGCTTGTCGGGATCCATGTGTGGATTGCCGCTCCAGGCTTCCGGCACCATCATCATGACAGCCTGTGGCAGAGGCCGACCACCCATGACAAGGAACTCGAGGGCATTGTCAAACGTTGCTGAATCACTTCCCGTTTCCGTAACAAGTGGAAACAGCTTGTAAATTTCATCGCCAAAGAGGGCGCTTGTGAGCGTGGCCTGCCGCGCACGCATCCAGTTGCGGTTGCCCCGCAATGTGTTGATTTCCCCGTTGTGCGCGATCATGCGATAGGGATGCGCGAGCTCCCAGCTTGGAAACGTGTTTGTGGAAAAACGCGAGTGAACCAGGGCCAGAGCGCTCACCACCAGAGGGTCTGTGAGGTCAGGGTAGAAAAGCGGGATTTGCCTGGCCATGAGCATGCCCTTGTAAATGACGGTCCGACTGGACAAACTGGGCATGTAGAACATTTCGTAGCCAGGGAGCTTCTCATCCTTGATGCGACGATTGGCCCACTTGCGAATCACATAGAGCTTGCGCTCGAAAACTTCCTGCTCTGCATAGATTCCCCTCTTCTTGATGAAAAACTGACGAATGATGGGCATGACAGAGCGTGCCACTTCGCCAATGTACTGCGGTCGCACCGGCACATCGCGCCAACCGAGGAACTCTTGCCCTTCTTCGGCAACCACTTGCTCAATCCGCCGCTGACATGCCTCGCGGTGCCCAGGATTAGGTGAAAAGAATGCCACACCCACCCCATACTGCCCCGGCGGAGGCAACTGAATGCCAAGGGTGGCGCACTCGCGAACAAAGAACTCATGGGGAATTTGAATGAGGATGCCTGCACCATCTCCGGTCTCGGGATCGCAGCCGCAAGCTCCGCGATGGCTCAAATTCACAAGGACTTCCAGCGCCTGCTCCACGATGTCGTGAGATTTGCGCCCTTTGATGTCCACGACGAAACCCACACCACAGGCATCGTGTTCATATTGTGGGTCGTATAGTCCCTGAGCTAGTGGTCGACCGCTCTGTTCGTTCATGTCGCGCAATCCCTCACAATGGTACAGATAATGTTCAGCCTCGTATCAGAGGGGCAAAACTCTATCGTGCAAAAACTAGACCACACCAGGCCGTCCAAGCGCAGAACCAGGCCGGTGCTTTGAAAGCCAAAATCACAACGGCACCAAGGGACTATCCAGTTCCCGTGTGCTCTTGCGTGGTCAATGCGAAAATCTGCGAAAATGGCCACGCGCTGGCCCTTTTTTAGCACCCACTGCTGCTTTTTGCGCGCCGTGGACGGGCCCAGTTTTCCTCTGGCGCAGTGAATGCACAGCAACTTATGAGTTATGTTTGCTTGAATTCAAGAACGACCTGGGGTTTTTATTCGTGGGTAGTTCTTAGCGAGAATCGGACCGCGCGACGCGTTTGCACCACGGCAGCTGCGCGTAGCCTTCGCAACGAGTTATCGAGGAGTCGAATACAGATTATGGCGATCACTGCGTTCGATTTTGAGAAGCCGATCATTGAATTGGAAAATCAGCTTCTCGAACGAGAAAAGCAGGAGCCTCGCGATGAGGAAGCAATTCGCGCCCTGCGCGAAGAGCTAGAACGCAAGCAGCGCGAGATCTTCGAAAACCTCACTCCGTGGCAGCGCGTTTTGCTGGCACGGCACATGGATCGGCCGCATTCGATGGACTTTGTCCAGGGTTTGATGACGGACTTCGTCGAAGTGCACGGCGACCGAGGGTTCGCTGACGACAAAGCGGTCGTGACAGGATTTGCCCGTTTTCGCGGCGAGCGACTATGCGTGATTTGCCAGCAAAAGGGGCGCGACACAAAAGAAAATCTCATGCGCAACTGGGGAATGATGCACCCGGAGGGCTACCGCAAGGCGATGCGCGTGATGCGCCTTGCTGATAAATTCGGGATGCCGATCGTCGTGTTTATTGACACGCCTGGCGCATTCCCCGGCATTGGTGCGGAAGAGCGCGGACAAGCTGAGGCTATCGCGCGCAATATTCGCGACATGTTTACTTTGCAGGTACCCATCGTGTGCATTGTCATCGGTGAAGGTGCCAGCGGTGGCGCACTCGGCGTTGGTGTGGGCGACCGGATTCTCATGCTGGAAAACTCCTGGTACTGCGTGATCTCCCCTGAAGGATGCGCCGCAATTCTCTGGAAGGACCGCGGCATGGCGGAGCGAGCAGCAGAGCAATTGAAACTCACGGCCAAGGACCTCATTGCGCTTGAAGTCGTGGACGAAATTATCCCCGAACCGCTGGGCGGGGCGCATCGTGACCCACAAACGACATTTAAAAATGTTGGTGTGGCACTAGCGAAGAATCTCGAGATGCTTCAAGCCTTGCCCGTGAACGAATTGCTGGAGCAGCGTTACCTGAAGTTCCGCGCTATGGGCAAATTTGTGGAACTGCAGCAAGACGAAGCAACCAGCAGCCAAAGCGAGTAAGTAGCTCTAGCTGGCAAACGGATCGGTTTCAAAGCCGACAAATACTGGCTCGGGCTGTAGCAAAATTCCGAAGCGCTCGAACACCTGGCTGCGAACGAGCTGAGCCAGAGCAATAATGTCACGGGCTTTTGCACCACCCAGATTCACGATGGCCAGGGCATGTTTCTGCGAGAGTGCGGCAGGGCCGAGCCGCGTGCCTCGACGTAATCCCGCATGTTCGATCAACCATGCGGCTGAGAGTTTCACTTCGTCGCCACTGGCGTAATGCGGAGGGAATGCATCCGCGCTAATCATGGCCTTGCGGCGTGCGATTTCCACAAGCTCTTCGAACTGCTTGCGACTCACGGTGGGATTGATGAAGAAAGATCCACAGCTTCGCGCATTGGGATCATTGGGATCCGCGAGCATAGATTTGCGCGCACGTATGGCGCGGACCGCCCCCCGAACCTGGGCAAGCGTGGGAGTGCGAATTTTCTGCTCGTCGAGATAAGCAGCAAGTTCGGCATAACGCACAGTGGGAATGCCATCGCGCAAAAGGCGATATGCGACCTCCACAATCACGTAGCGCCCTGCGTCAGCGGTTTTAAAACGACTCGTCCGATAGCCGAAGGCGCAATCTTGTGCGGTGAACGTGACCGCCTGCCCGGTTGTTACGTCGATGGCTTTGACCTCAACAATGCTCTCGGAGACCTGTTGCCCGTAAGCGCCGACGTTTTGAATAGGTGTGGCCCCCACCTGGCCTGGAATACCCGCGAGACACTCGATGCCGGCCCATCCTTGCGCCACAGCTTCTTCCACCACGTAATCCCATCGCTCGCCACTGGCTACGCGCAGAATCACGGATTCTGTGTCGCGCTCTTCGACTTGCCATCCGCGGCTCACGATTTGAACGACAAGCCCCGGGAAACCCGAATCTGCAATCACCACATTACTTCCACCACCGAGGACGAAGACCGGTAGATGGCGGTCTGCGGCCCAAAGCAACGCGTACCGCAGCTCATCCGTAGTGGCGGCTGGCATGAAATAGCGCGCCGGCCCACCGACCCCAATCGTGGTATGATGGGCAAGTGGATGGTTACACACCATGCGCTCGTGAAGTGGAAGCGATGGTTTTTCTGAGCTCACAAAGTTTTCCTTTCAGCCCAACGCAGTAACTGCGTAAGAATTTAACTCGCCGGAGGTGGCGTTGTCCAGCAGCATTGAGTGATGTGGCACTTTCGAAACATGATCGACACCACATAGCCAAGACACGCTGCCCATCCGACAAGCGAAAGAAAGAGACCAAGCCGCCAACTGAAAGGAGCATAGGCCAGTTTGACGACAGCGAGATTATCACGCTCACTTCCGAGAACGACCCCCAGCTGAGCATAATTGATGGGCAACACGACGAGTTTTCGGCCATGAGCGTCGCGCGCTTTCCAGCCAGGCGCATAATTCTCCGCGATCACCAAAAGCCCGTTGCGAGCTGGATGAATCATGCATTCGATCGCTCCTGGACGATAGCTCAGCAGCGAGACGTGAGAGCCGTCTGGACGGCTACGGAAGCCCAGGATATCGAACAAAGCCTGCCGACCACTGGCAAAATTTGCGAGGTCAGATAGTCTGTCCTGGTCCCGCACCTCGTCCGTGGATGAAGCAAAGATTGGCAGTCCAGATTGCCAAGCGGTCTTCGCGTCGCAGACAGCCCAATCTCCGTGATCCAGGAAACCCAATCCAACAGCCGTGCGGTCCCAGTGCAGAATGGCGAACGGCTGGGGCGAGGAGGACAAGAGTGCATTGGCGGCCAAAGTGCGGAGAACGTCCTCCTGTGTGAAATGCACCACTACGAAGCGGCTGAGTCGAGCATACCTGGGATCACGCTGCCGCCAAGATATTTGCCCACCGCTGGCGGCCACGAATTTCTGCCATTCCGAGGTCGGCAAGGATAGGGTGGGGTCAGCAATCACGGAGTAGACAGCGTACTGCCGCAAGAGATATGGATGGTACCACCCGAGGGTCTCAACAAGGTCTCCGAAACGCTTTAGAAAAATCGGATGGTAGCCGGCAAGAGAACCCGTCTTCGACAAAAGCGAACGATTGTCGAGGAGATTCGTTCCCAGAGACCGACAGGGAAGTTCACTGGGTTCGCCACGAGAGCGCTCCTCTTTTTTAAGTGAGAACAGGTAGCGTAAATAATCGTCAAGCGGAGCAAACAGGATAAAATGACGATTCGCGAGAGCAGGGACAAGGATCAGTATCATCAGCAACGCGTAATATGATAACTTGCTAAGATCAATCTTCCGCCTTTGCGTGCCGTCGATGGGAGACCGAACTTCTTTGCGAGAGGGGAAAAGTGTGAGTGCAGAAAGTGCCGCAACAGCAAAGCAGTGAAGTCCTCCCATCCGAATCTTTTCACTTAAGAAAGAGCCATGCTTCGCCCACTGTTCAGCCGTACCGATTCCCACGCCGGCCCCCACGGAGCGTGGGAACGCTATCATGACCACGCCCAAGAGAGCAGCTGCACTGATGAGGAAGAGAATTCTGCCGCGCGAAACGGAGCCGCGATCGGCAGAAATACTTCGGCGAAGAGCGTCGAGCCCGAAAGCACAGAGTTGGACGAGGCTCGCCGTCGCAAGAAACATAAAGGTCCCTGGCGAACGAAATTTCGCAAAGCCTGGGGCATGATCGTAGAGCAAGCGATAAATCGGCGTGTGGCGGCCTAAGCCCACGACGAGTGAAACGGCCGTCATGACCGCAAGGGGCCATCGCATGGGTTGCCCGCCAGCAAGCCAGCCAATCAGCGCCAGAAGAATGGCAGCGAAGCCGATGAAGTCGCTCACGATGCGCTCCCCCCAGAAACCAAAGTAGGGTGTGGCGCTTCCTGCTGCGCTGTCGCCAAAGACACGGGGAATAACGAACTCCCACAACTCTCTTGGATGATAGCTCGTCTCGGTCGCCTCCGCAAAGCTGACTCCCTGCGCACGGTTGGATATGGCAGCGGTTTCGAGACCGGGAAAAAGCTGAACCGCACTAAGCGCCGCAGCAACTCCTAACGCGAGAGCAAAATGCCCCAGAAATGCTAGATTTGATCTGCGGCCAGTCGACCATAGGGAAACGAGCCCAAGCACAAACGTTGCAACCGCCGTGGCGTATGCAATTTGCGTGTGGCTAGCCAGGAGCTGCATGGCAAATGCCACGCCAGCGAGCAGCGCCGCCCGAAAGCCCCTGGGACCAGGGGCAGCGAGCCGCATCGCCATAGCCAGAGCAAGTGGAGCCCACGCAATCGCCACAACCTTTTGCAGATGGCCGGCATGAACAAGTGTGAGAAAATGACCGGACACGCAAAAGAGCACCGCCGCACAGAGTGAAGCCAGCCGGGAAGAGCCCAAGGTCCGTGCCCAGACCCCAGTCGTGACCCCTCCCAAAGAAATCGCGAGCACATACTGCAACGTAAACGCAGTATTGAACGGCAAAATGGCAAAGAGCCACTGGGTGGGATAGAAAGGGCAAAAAGCAAAGGAGCCAATAAAGGGGAAACCGCCGAAGAGATACGGACACCAGAGAGGGACGGAATTGCTACTGAGAATTTCCCTCCAACCATACATGCCCATAATGTAGTCGTGCGAGACTGTGTCCGTCCCGAAAAGCAAGCAGGAAGCCGCTCCCAACGCTTTCCCGAGAAGCAGGACGCTGGTTGTCAGGCATGTGAGTGCACAAAAAAGAAGCCACGCGGCCTCTCGAACTCGCAGGTTTCTCGCTTGTTCGGTCATGATTTCATCGTCCCACAGAACGCGCCTCAGTGCTCAGAAAGGCGGTACAAAGAGATAAACCGGCCATGCTTTCTTTTGACAATTCAAAAGCTAATTCAACCAATCCCGGCTCAGAGGGTATCAGAATCATGAGTTTCCAAGGGTGCGCTGTGCCTCATACTCAACATGGCCATGGAGTGCCTTTTGCCGTGAGATTTTTCGTAGCTCTTCTCCTCGCTTTGCTCCCAGCAAGCCACAGCAAGTTGCATGCAGCTGAAGGTGAGAAGAAAACCGGTCAGTATGTGATCGAGTTTTGGGATTTTCCGCACCTTCCCAAAACAACCGAATACCTTATGGCTGCCATCCGCCAATTTGAAGAGACGCACAAAGGTGTGCGGGTGCGCTATACAAAGCTCCCGTGGCAGGACGGTCAACAAAAGGTTATTCTCGCCGTGAACAGTGGACGACCACCCGATGTCTGCGGCCAGGTGAACGTCTCAAGCCGCTTTATTGCCCAGGACGTCCTGGAACCTCTGGAAGAGTATCTTCGGGATGAGCTTGGGGACTTCCACGAAGAATATATCGAAGCGGTCTCTTTCGGCGGACAGATCTACGCTGTGCCATGGTACAAGGCCTGCTACGTGGCCTTACTCAACCTGGACCTTTTCGAGAGGTTCGGCGTCGAGCCGCCGCGCGATGGCAGATGGACGTGGCCGGAATTTGTGGAAAAACTGCGAAAGCTTACGAAGTACGAGGCGCCCGATGGCTCGCTCCACGACGGGGTGGCGCCGCCCGAACTAGCAAGTCGCTGCAAACAGTACTATGGCCTGGTCACAAACCTTGGGCCAATGGAATACGAAGCCTATTCAATCATTTTTAACGCAGGCGGGCGCATTCTCGAGCGCACACCGCAAGGCGATGTCGTCTCGGGCGTCGGATCACCTGCTTTCCTCGAAGGTGTGCGCAGACTCATCGCACTCGAGCGGGAGTACAAAGTCGTCCAGCCAAAGATTGGGGCCATGACCCAGGAGCAAAGTTGGAACGTCTGGCGCGATAGTCGCACGTGTGCCGTGACGTTCCAGGGTGCGTGGTGCATCACGGCCGTGGAAGTTGCCAACGCAGCGATCGAGCGCACCAACGAACGCAAGCGGGCAGCGGGCCGACTCGATGAGCTGGAACAACCGATCCGATACATGATTGCAGCGCCACCCCATGACCCTGGGACGACACCTGTGCTGGGCTCGTCGGGGCTTGGCACCTACGTCGTGTTCCGACAGCATGATCCCGAGAAAAGACGCCTCTGTGCTGAGTTTGTGAAGCATCTCGTCAGCGGCGAAGGCCAGCGCGTTCTGCGTTACGAGAATGTGTATCCGTCGCGCAAGAGTACAGGGAATCTGTGGGCGGACGATCCCATGCTCGGGCGGGTCTTTGAACTTTTCCCGTCGGGCATCATGTCGCCGCTGGTGCCTGGGGGCGAGCGGATAGATAAAGTCCTGCAGCAAGAAATTCAGCGGGCGTTGCTGGGGCTCACACCGCCCGAGGACGCGGTGCGTGCGGCCGACGCCAAAGTCCGCGCCATCCTCGAACGCGCCCGGCGTCAGGCCGCACGTCTCCAGGCTACAAAGTCAGCACACGAGTGAGAGAGCGCCTAGTAGAGCGTCCAGTCTTCGATGCCAGCAGCGGGACCAAAGGTGTAGAATTCCGTCGCATCGAGATTGCCATCGCCGTTGCTACTTGCGGGCACCTGGGTCGTGGCCACCAGTGTTCCGCCGTTGTTTGTACCGTATTCGCCCGCAGCGACGTAGATGGTGTCGGGGACATCCGCAGTGCCAATCATCCCACCCGTGTTGAGATAGAGTTGGGCAAGATCCACGGTGCCTTCGAGCACACCGCCCGGACCACCTGACGCCACCTGAGTAAAGGCGCCCAGTGTTTGAGCCTCATTTTTGTCAAACCAGCCGCACCAATTGTTGTCCGCTTCGTTGGCAAGCAAGGCGTCCCATGCAACACACGTTCCGGCCTTGCCCCAGGGGGCGCTGCGCGTGGCACTGAGCGACCTTGTAATAAAGATAAAATGATCACGGCCACTTCCCGCTCCTTGTGTGGCGACATAAAGAATGTTCCCATCGCGTGCAATCCAGAGCTTTAGTCCACCAGGAGTTTGAGCCCGCACAAGTGATTCGCTCTCCGCCACGCCATCAATGGTCCACAGCGGCGGAGCGCCAGCCTGGACGGGGAAGTGCCAATCCTGCCCGCTATTGTTGTCCCACGTGCCGGCGCCATTGTGGAACACGATGTCAAGTTGTGTGGCCGCCGCAGGCAGGGTTACGGTTGTCTCCCAACGCTGCGAACCACTATTCCAGGTCATTGTGACGTCGGGCTGCACTGAGCTCCAGTTGTTGATTCCCCAATGCATGAGGACGTTTGTTGCGCCCTGAAGTGGACCCCCCACGGGGTTATATGCTACGCCAACGGGCTGACCTGCCGTGGGGGCGGTAGGATTCAACGTCACCCGATTGCCAGAGCCACTTCCTCCCCCGGTCTGGTCGCCAACCCACACGTGCATGATGGGCGAACGCTCGACATTGCCACGCGTATCCACAGCTTCAACGTAGTAATCTATGAGCTTGTTTGTTTGTCCGGTGATGGTGGCGCTGTAGTGATAGGCGATATATTGCGGAAGAACGTAGTAGTCGATGCCCGGCTTGTTGTAGATATTGTTTGCCGGGAAAAGTCGGCCATTCATCGGCAGCGACTGCCACGGTCCCACACCCGGCCCCCCAGCATAAGTTTCGTTTTCGGTCGTGGACAGCGGGTTTTGCCCGTCGTTATCCACACGCCATTTCAGCGTCACCGAGGCCAAACCGCTCACATCGTAAACGAACGTCCACACAGTAAAATCGGGGCCAAGCACTTTTTGTTGATAGCCAGTGGCCACGCCAAAGTTCACTGAACCCGGGTTATAGGGCCACCGCTGGGGAGTCCAGATCGTGGGGCCAACCGTATCGTTGAATTGTCCGGTGAGGACAGCGTCCGCACGCTGCACCGCCTGATTGCATGCCAGTGTTGCACGCACTTCAACGTCGCCGGGAGTGCCGTAATACACCTGCCCGCTGTCGAGTGAGCCGAGATAGTAGTGCCAGGCACGTTCGACGTTCGTTGCGCTTGCCGATGGATTGAGAACTTCGTTGATGCGCACAGGCTGGCCAAGCACAGCTTCTGCCGTGCGGATGCGGTTCTCCGTGGCAATGTAAATGGCATACTCGCGCGGCTTCTCGTGCCAGCCGTTCACAGGATCAGGCTGGCCGGAGGCATTCAGGAGGGGGTAATTCCAATTGATGAACGTTGGCGAGCCAAAATCACTGTCGGCGTTCACCCAAGCGCCATCTTCCACGTGAACAATGTCGTCATTGGGGACCGGGAATTGGGAAAGGTACTGCTCGACCGTCGTGGGATTGTATCCGAGAGCGGCGGCACCGTTGCAGAAATTCTGCACGCTTTCCATGTAATAGCTGTAGCCCCCACCATAAGCGTTATCCCCGTCATGGGCCATAAGGAGAAGAATAGGGCGTGATGGATTGTTCAGCGCTGCAATCGGGGCTAATTCGTTGGCGCCGAGATTCCGGTATCCGTCCCACCAGCTGTATTCCATCGCGCTGGGGACAACAATGATCGAGTCCACCTGCCCCGTGTAAGGGTTCACATATTGCGCGCGGTGCGGCATGTAAGCGAAAGGCACGGCATTGCATGGCGAGCAGCCGCGGTCAATGGAAGCACGGAAGTAATTTGTCTGGGCCGGGTTAAGTACGTCGGCCTGGTTGGGCGGTTCGCAATTCTCTCCGCCACTGCCAAGCACGAGAGGAAAGTCCGCGCACACGCGGGAAAGGTGATTTCCAGAGACAACTGTCCAATCAATACCGAGCGACTTTAGTATCGGAATGAGGCGTTCACTGAATCCCATTTCTGTGGGGAAAAAACCCTTTGACGGGCTGATGCCAAAGCGCTGCTGCACGATGTATTGATGCAGCCGAATCTCCATCTCGACTGTGCGCGTGGTGTGGAGCGGCGCCAACGCATGGTGATGGGTAAAATTTACAATATCCATGCGCGGCTTGCCACCGCTCGTTGTCCAGCCATGAGCCTGGATAAAACTGTTTTGCCATCCTGAATAGTACCCGGTGAGGTTGCCACTCAGCGAGTTGACGTTTTCAATTAGAGCGCCGGAGTAATTCACCTGGGCGCCAGCGTTCGGCAAGCCAAGAACGGTCTGAATGCTGTCGCGCGGCCGAAATTGGTAGGCGGCGATGCGGTCATCCAAACCAAAGATCGAGCGAAGATTCTCAGTTGGGTGCTGTCGTCCGCCGTCCTGCTGCTGAATTGAGTCCCAGGCGACTTCGTAGTGGTCCGTGCCGTAGGAACGCTGGTCCGGCCAGTAAATTGGCTGGTGCAGATGCCACAGGTAGGTTGTTTGCACAGGTGCTGCGGAGACGCTTGCGCAAAGCACAAGGGCCACGAGCACACTCATCAGCATTCGTGGGTGGCTGGAATCGCGCCCCCTGCGAAGAACCGTGATGCCCTGTTGGCTTTGATGACTCTGAATAGTAAAGGTCGCATTCGAGATCATGGCGTTCTTACTTCCTTTCCCGCTGGTGTCGTTAGCTGCAAATTCGGCGCGTTTTCTGGTCTAGCCCCGCGCGGAGAATCGGCTGAGGAACCACGTTCGTTCTGCGGCCGTTTTCACGCCCGTCGGCCTCCAGCTTGGCACCCATTCAAGACCCAGGACACATCAGATGAACCGATATTGGCAAGGAAATTTTTGGATCGTTCCAACTATTTGCTGATACACTGATTTATCAAGAGTTTTCCCCTACATGCGGGGGCGGCAAGTGAAGACCGATGCCGTCAATTTCCCACAGTGGTGCTCGGCTTATACGGACTCCCATGTACGCCCCCGTCTCAAAATCTTCTCGCGGGTCGTAAAAATAGTACTGATAAAATCCTATCTTCCGCTGTAGTCACTTCGCAAGAGACCGTAGAACTTTAGCGGTGGCTCTCCATCCCAGCCCGTGTCGCCTCAGACCGAGCCACAGCGACAAAGATAAGATCAAGGGTCGGACGGTGGCCAGAGATTATCATAGAAAACTTTCAGTACAACGTGAGCGAGCATTCCCCAGTGAGGTGCATTATGGGAGGTAGTTCGCTTGCGGTGCAAAGCATGCAGGGCGGAGATTCTCCTGTTCTTCTGACGATGTCGGACTCGCAGCAATGGGATCAGCGAGCTCGCCTGCTGAGCTTGATGACAAAGCTGACGGCGCTACTTACTTTCACGTTGCTTGTCGCTGGGTCCTTGGTCACAAGCATGAAAGCTGCTCTCTCAGATCCGACATGGCCTGCGTTTGTCGGGCGTCCGTTTCCCACAAGGGAGACATTCATCGGTGGACTAGTTTTCGAGGACTCACACAGGATTCTTGCAGCAGCCACAGGTCTTGCAACGGTTTTGCAGGCCGTCATTCTCTCAATGACAAGACTCTCCCGCGCGGTGAAAAAATTCGCGTGGCTGGCCGTGGGGCTTGTGATAGCTCAAGCGCTGGTCGGCGGTCTTGTTATCAATTCGCTGCGGAACCCCTATGTTTCTGTGCTTCATGGCGTGCTCGGGCAGAGTTACCTCGCCACGATGATGGGCTTAGCGCTTGCCACAAGTCGGTGGTGGAACACTGCCATGGATCTTTCCCATGTACCCCAAATCTCCAGCATTCGGCGCCAGGTCAATGTTTGTGCGTGGTTGGTCTTTCTTCAGCTTTTGCTTGGTGCGGGGCTGCGTCATTCGCAGAGTGGTTTTACGCCACATTTGATTTTTCACATCGCAGGGGCGGTGATTGTTTCGGGGTTTGTGTTCTTCCTCACGATCCGCGTGCTTGGTCAGTTCGCGGAGATCACCTATCTGCGCCGCGGGTTCGTCGCGTTGAGCTGCCTGGTCATACTCCAAATGCTCTTTGGAGCTGCGGCTGTTTTTGCAAACCGCGCTCGCCCCGAAGCTGAGTTGCCGCGCTTGCACCACGTGAGTGTGAGCGTGGGGCATGTTGCTCTAGGGGCAGCAATCCTTTCCATGGCGGTACTGTTGGCGTTGGCACTCCGGCGCTCAACTTCCGGCAGAAAACAATCATCGGCGCCGGAGGCGGTGGCATGAGACTGGGCGTTCGCTCATCTGCCTCTGAGGCATTCGCCAGCGTGAGCCGCGCCACTTTTCTGGCAGATGTCGCCGAGCTTTCGAAGCTGCGCATCGTCCTTCTGACGGCTTTCACAGCGGGTGTCGGCTACGTCCTTGCCTCACCTGCAGAGGTGGATTATCTGAGACTGACCTTTGTTCTGCTGGGCTGCATGCTAGGTGCCGGTGGAGCCAGTGCGGCAAATCAGTACATCGAGCGGGACCTGGACAGCCTCATGGAGCGAACAAAGCACCGTCCTTTGCCTGCAGGACGCCTCACACCGACATTTGCGCTCGCCTTCGCTCTGGCGTGCTCTGCCATGGGAGTTGCCTTGCTCAGTGTTGCCACCAACGCGCTTGCTGCTGGCTTGCTTGCACTCACCATTCTTCTCTATGCTGGCGTTTACACGCCTCTAAAACGCATCACCGCTCTAAGCACTGTGATTGGCGCAGTTCCAGGTGCCATGCCAACGCTGATTGGCTGGGCAGGAGCTCAAGGCTCGCTTGACTTTGGAGCCACGACTCTATTTGTTATCATGTTTTTTTGGCAACTTCCTCACTTTATCTCTATCGGATGGATTTATCGTAAGGACTACGCCCGGGCTGGCATGCCGATGCTCACGGTGTTCGACTCGGCAGGAACGATCTCCGCACGTCAGTCCCTGCTTTATTCGGGGGCCCTCTTGGTGAGCAGCGCTGGGCCAGCTATAGCCCAGCTGTGCGGAATGTGGTACCTCATGGGTGCGATTGTGCTGGGACTTGCCTTTCTCGTGCTCGCGGCGCGCTGGCTGCTGCACCCCACCATCCGGAATGCCTATTGGGTATTCTTCAGTTCGCTGGCCTATCACGCCACCCTTTTCTCGCTCATGCTTGTGGATCGCATCGGATGACGAACGCAACGTTACAGCAAGACCGCTTCGGCTTGAGCAACGCACCGACGCAGCCATCGAACCACAGCACGGCTGAAAGTGCAGTCCTGGCGGAAGCGATCGAGTTCTCCTATGGGACTCGTCGGGTCTTTTCTGACTTCTCGTTGTCCTTGCCCAGGGGCAAGATGTGCGGGCTTCTCGGGCCAAACGGAAGTGGGAAATCCACGTTGCTGCGTCTGGTCGCGACTCTGGACTTCCCTCACCGCGGCGTCATGCGTGTTTTCGGATTGGACACAATGGCCCACACCCGTAAGGTAAGACAACGCATCGGGGTGGTTTTTCAAACCCCGAGCCTCGATAAACGCCTGACTGTTAGAGAAAACCTTCA
>JADFCV010000006.1:131341-135008 GCA_017161655.1 Candidatus Sumerlaeota bacterium | reverse complement strand
GTTACCACGGTCTCCTTTATGGACTCCGCAAGTCAGAGCTCAACAAACGCGTGGGGCATGTCCTGGAGATATGCGAAATCTCGGATCGAGGGAACGATTTTGTGCGGACGCTGTCGGGTGGTCTCCAACGGCGGGTGGAAATCGCAAAGGCACTGCTTCACCAACCTGAGCTGCTCGTCCTCGACGAACCCACAACAGGCTTGGATATGCCAAGCCGGCAGCGGCTCCTTCGTCACATTCGCGAACTTTGCGCAACGGAGCAGGTGAGCGTCTTGCTCACGACGCATCTCCTTGACGAGGGGGAACTCTGTGATGAGGTCGTGATCCTGCATAGGGGACGCGTCGTTGCGCAAGGGCCGCCCGAGCAGCTCATCGCCGGAATCGGCGGCCACGTCGTGTGGGTGAGCACAAGCCAACCGGAATTGTTGGCAGCAAAAGTCGGAGAGCACTGGAAACTCGAGCCTCAGCTCATCGAGGGGCGCCTCCGCATCGAGTTGCCCCGCGAAATAAATGGCTACGCCTCGCAATTTATCGTGGAGCTTGTTGAAAGAAATCCGGGACTGGTTTCGAGCCTAACCTTAGCACAGCCTACGCTCGAGGACGTCTTTATCCATGCGACTGGACACAGCTCGCACTTGGAAGGATCGACCATGGAGGAGGAATTATGGAGCGAGACTTGATGGCGGGTTGGGTTCTTGCGCACAGGGAAATTGTGGGGTTTCTTCGCCAACGAAGCCGCATCGCGGCCGCTGTGGGGACTCCTCTACTTTTTTGGTTGGTCCTTGGCGCAGGGCTTGGAAGCTCCTTTCAGATGAGCAACAGCACCGGCGGGTTTCTGCGGTATTTCTTTCCGGGGACGTTGCTGATGGTGGTGCTTTTTTCTTCGATCTTTGGCGCCATTTCGCTCATCGAAGACAAACGCGAAGGTTTCCTGCAGGGCGTGCTTGTAGCGCCCGTTGCCCGCGGAGCGGTTGTGGCAGGGAAAGTTTTTGGCGGAACGGTGCTGGCATTGGGCCAGTCGCTTCTCCTACTTGTGCTCGCCTACCCTATGATTAAGGGAGCAACACCGCCTGGCCTTCTCGGAGCGGCGACCACGTTGTTTCTTACGGGTTTCGCCCTTTCAGCTGTCGCAGTGGGGTTCGCATTTCGCATTGATTCCATTCCCGGATTCCACGGCGTGATGAATCTCCTGTTGTTCCCGATGTGGCTGTTTTCCGGTGCGCTCTTTCCTGCCTCGGGAGCCTCGCCGATCATTCGAGTGGCTATGGCCCTTGATCCCTTGAGTTACTCCCACACACTTTTGTCGCGATTCCTTGGAACTGCGCCCAGCCACGCGTCGTGGCGAGACTTCCTCGTACTGAGCGCGTTCTGCGCCGTGAGTTTCATTTTTGCATGGAGGATGGCATGTCGCAGAGTCCCGAAAAAAGCCCACTGACTCCCCCGCGCATTCCCCTTCCTTGGGGATGGGTTTTTGCGGTGGCCATGGCAGCCATTGCCATTGTGTTGTCTCTCGCCATCTGGCAACGAGTAAAATCAACCTCTGCGCCCCTTGAAGTTTTTGGAGAGGTGCCGGAGTTTACCTTTACCAACGAGCGCGGAGATCCCGTTTCAAAAGCTTCCTTTGGGGGAACCATCTGGGTGGCCGACTTCATTTT
This sequence comes from Candidatus Sumerlaeota bacterium, assembly GCA_017161655.1. GTDB lineage: Bacteria > Sumerlaeota > Sumerlaeia > Sumerlaeales > Sumerlaeaceae > DRVG01. Next base: position 133,353 of record JADFCV010000006.1, on the reverse strand, counting down.
TACACGGTGTGGCGGACAATGCCCGCGCATGACCTCGGCTATGCGTGATTTGCAGCAATGGCTAAAGAAGCAAAAGTATGATGACGTCTTACTTTTTTCCCTGAGCGTGGATCCCGAGCATGATACAACGGCCACACTCCTGGAATACGCGCTGCGTTACGATTACGATCCGTGGCGCTGGACTTTTTGTACGGGCGAAAAGGAGCTCATCTATCAATTTATTCGCGAAGGGTTTAAGCTGGGCCTGGAAGACCAACCTGCCCCAGGCAGTGCGCCAGAGAACGAGCCCATCATTCACAGCAGCAAGTTTGTGCTCATTGATCGCCAGGGCCGAATCCGGGGTTATTTCGATGGACTGGATCCCGAAGAGTTGAAAAAGTTACAACAAGCCATCGTGGCTTTAAGAAAAGAGAGGGGCGCGCCGTGAGCGAGCAGCTGGTGAATTCCCTACCCACCATCAATGCCCTCCTCAACGCTACGTCTGCGCTTTTGGCAGTGAGTGGATGGGTTGCGATCCGCAGGGGTGTTCAAAAGGCTCACATTGCACTCATGGGCGCAGCCCTTGTGTGTTCTGCGCTGTTTCTGGCGAGCTACCTCGTTTATCACAGCATTCACGGGACAACGCGGTTTATTGCGCCGTTGGCAATCCGAACAGTCTATTTAGTGATTCTTTTGACGCACACAGTCCTTGCGGCTGTGATCGTCCCCCTCATCCTCGCTGCTGTCACCCTGGCCCTTCGCGGTAAGTACGACAAACACAAGCATCTAGCCCGATGGGTTGCACCGATCTGGCTCTACGTATCGGTCACCGGCGTCGTGATCTACCTCATGCTCTATCACCTCGGCCCACGTTTTGCTAATTAGTTTTGTTCGACGGCCGTCAGTTTTCGTTGCGAAGAAATTTGCCCCATCGTATGGTGGGAGCATGGAGGAATGGGCTTATGCGTGACTCAAGGTTTCAACCGGTTGGCCGCCGAGCGTTTACCCTCATCGAACTTCTCATCGTGGTGGCGATTATTTCAATTCTGGCGGGCATCGCGCTCGTCAATTTCCTCGATGCACAGGTGCGCTCAAAAGCGTCGCGCGCCAAGGCGGATATGAAAACTGTCGTCACGGCGCTGGAAGCCTACGCCGTTGATCACGGATCATATCCAACGTATCACTACTCGAACGTGCCCCAGGCCGCGCTTGAGTTCCACATTGGTGGACAGGTGCCGGGATTCGGCCTCCCCGATACGACGTGGGACGGACGCAACCCCTTGACAACACCAATTGGGTACATTTCCAGCATGCCAACGGATCCATTTGCAGCCCACAAAGGAGGGTTGCCGCCCGAAGTGCGCGAGTATATGTACGTCAACTGGAATTACGCGCTTCAGGCACTCGCGACTGATCCACATGCTCCGACCTTCGCCTACGCGGCGCAGCACTATGGCCCCTATCGTTTGCATAGTCGCGGTCCCGATGGCGACGGTCCAGACTCTGGCACACCTTACGACCCAACAAACGGGACCGTCAGCAACGGAGACATCACATACGGGCCGAATACGGGATTCGATCGGTTTGTGCCCTTCCCCTCATCGTAGTATGGCCGGCTAGCGAGATAGGCTGCAGCGCAGGCGCCAGCGAAGCGTTAGCGCAGGCCGCCTGGAAAAATGCGAAGCGGACGAAAACCCGCGATTTTAGCTCCAGCGTAAGGATTCTTGCGCTGGAGCTTCTCTAATCTCTGGGCCTGAACCATCGCGAGAATCCCCCCAACCTCATCCGCAATTGCACAGACTGCTCCGCTGGGCACTTCGCCAGCCTCCTCCATTTCTTCAAACATGGTGTTGAGCAACGGCTGACCCTGCGTGAGGCGCGAAGCATACGCGGACAAGAGATGAAACACGGGGTATTTGTGGCGATCAATGACTTCGATACCACGCATCAGGTGTTCATCAAGCTGTTCAGGGCTCAAGGCTTCGAGCTCATGCATGGGCAAAGCGTGTTCCGCTGTGAAGACACCAGTCGCC
>JADFCV010000006.1:129212-131241 GCA_017161655.1 Candidatus Sumerlaeota bacterium | reverse complement strand
GAAGGCGGATTGACGGCGATCACCTGCCCCTCGACATCGTCAGTATCTGTCTCGACTCCGAGACAGAAGTAGCCGCGATACTCCTTGTCGGTATCCATGAGAAACGGGGCAAGCTTGGTGTAGGGACCCAGGCAAAGAACAAGGAGTCCTTCAGCAGCTGGATCCAGAGTGCCGGTATGGCCCACCTGCCGCATTTTTGCAACACGTCGCACCATATCCACGACGTCGTGCGACGTGGGACCAGCTTCCTTCCATACAGGAAGCACCCCTGCAAGCTCCGCTTCTTGGCGTTTCTGTTTTCGCATCATCGAACGCGTCTAGCTTACGCCCATGCCCGTCTTTCCATTCAAGGGGCTTTGGGAAAGTAGGCACACGGCGATGAATAGCAGCATGGCGTGAACCTATTTGTTCTTTTGCCATGGCGGAGGCACTTACACTGGATGTGGCCATATCCGAGCTCCTCAGGGAATTGCTCGTGAAGTTTGGGGAATTTGTTACTGCAGAAGGGATCTTTCCCGATCTCGTGGCGACGCGCCATGTGTGTCACCGATCGTCGCTCAATGGCAGTGAATCAGTAGTGATCCTTGAGCTTGCTGTTCGGGCCATGAATCCTGAATTTGATCCTCGTTTCCGAACGTTGCGCTTCTTGGCGCTGCGTGCCCACTCGCCGCAAACCCACGGCTTTATTTCTACGACACTTTTTCACGCCAAAGCCGATGACCTGCGCAAGAAATTGGACGAGCTTCTTGCCAACCCTCAAGAATTACTCGAATCCGCCACCGCATTACTTGAGGGGCTCCCCGAGGAAAGTGATCCCGACCTTTGGCGCTGAGAACGTGGGTTGACTCCTTCCCCTGAGTTATCATAGTCCTTGCTGAACGAGAGTCAACGTGGCACGGGGTATGCTTGGAGATTGATGACGGGTTTTTGGCCCGCCAGAGGGAGCATCGCTTATGAGAATGATCCTGCTCACAAGAGTCCTTTTCCTCAGCATCGTGCTTTCGGGCAGCGGTGCCGTGGCTCAGTTTCCCCCGGAAGAGCCAGCAAATGGGCCGCCCCCTGCACCCGGCATCCAGCCGCCACGTGAGTTTCGAGGACCCGAAGCTTGGCCTGCGAGAGGGCCTCTGTGGCGGGGAATGTGGCTTGATCGAGAGGGAAAAACAACCGATCCGCTGGGGTTACGCGCGGGCTTCCTCGAAGAATTGCGCCACGTGCCAACGCTAGAGAAACACATCCGTGAGTTTATCGCGATCCAAATAGAACGAACCAAGCTCGAGCGTGAGCGGCAAGAGATCGCACATAACACAGATCGGCCGCCCGCCGAACAGCTGGCCAAATTCCATCAGGTCCTTAATCGCGAAGATGAGCTCAACACGCGGTCGGTCTCGCTTCTATCGCGCCTGAGAGCCGACCGACGTGCAATCGAACAGGAAATCAAGACGCGCCTCGAGCAGCTGGAAGAACTCAGGAGCACCCAGGAGCGAAAAGAGGAGAAGCCTCGTCCTGGCCGCGATGCCCAGATGCCACGGCGCTGGCAGCGATTCTATGCCGCCACGCTTGGGCAACTTGATCGTCTCGATGAAGTTGGCAACGCCGGTGAGTGGTTCAATGGGGTTACCCGGAACGTTTGGCAACAGGAACGGTCGAACGAACAGGCTCTTGAAGGCGCCCTGCGTCAGCTCGATCGGCTCCAACGCGAGCAGGAAGAGCTACGCCGACGTCTGGAAAACGTCCAGAATCAGCTCGACGATCTGAGTGAGCTTCTCTCCTCCCTGCGGCCGAAGCGTAGTACCTCAGGCGAACAACGTCTTCCGGATTCGCCCGACGCAAGAAAACTGCAGCCGCCGTTCGGACCGAAAAATGCACAGCAACGGCTCATTCCTCAGCGAGATTTGAAAGCGCCCGCCGAGGATAGATGACCCATGAATTTGTTCCGAGGGGGACGGCAAGCTCAGCATTTCGCGAAGTTTCGCTGAGCACAAAGCTCCCTGGGTTCGCTAGCTTGCTCTTTCCTGCTGCTTACCTGAAA
>JADFCV010000006.1:125547-129112 GCA_017161655.1 Candidatus Sumerlaeota bacterium | reverse complement strand
ATAAGCAGAGCCGGCTCCCTGCACTCGAAGCGCAGCTGCAACTTTCGTAGACGGCGCCACTGTCGCGGCGTCTCTCACAGCAATTCGTCTCTCGGTGCCCCACGAATTCTTGTCAGGAGAGACGCTAAGCTCTAGGGAGCAAGAAGTCTCACTGGTTATGAGTGCGATTTGTTAATTTATTTATGAGTATCCCTTATTCGCGCATTGGAAGATAAAAAGAAAAACCCGTGGGAGGGATTTGGGATCCCTCGCCACGGGAGAAATTCGTTTCGTGACACTTAGAAATTCATGGGCGCATGCAAGTCTGCCGACATAACCCGGCCGCAGTGAGTACGGCGCCCTTGCCAAAACCTCGAAGAGGCAGGGACGTCACCTTCGCGTGAAGCTGCTCCTCAGGTTGCCTCCAGGCTCACTTTGAGCTGCCCCTACGGCACTCGCAGGTCACAGCCGTGTACTCTTTGCCGTGTCCTGTTGTCTCTCCAGACGCGGAACAGTCCTGCGTGCCGCGTGGATTAGCTTTGTTTGGCGACGTAGAAGGAGATCATCTCGCGGCACGAGACCACTTTGACCTTATCAGCCCAGCCGGCCTGGCCAAAGGCGATCATACGCGCTTTGCAGACTTCCTTCATCGCCTCGCGCGCTGGCTTCAGGTAATCGCGCGGATCGAATTTCTCCGGCTTCTCAGCGAATACCTTGCGGATCGCTCCTGTGATCGCCAAGCGGTTATCCGTGTCGACGTTGACCTTGCGAACGCCATGCTTGATAGCTTCCTGAATCTGCTCGACCGGCACGCCGAACGCAGGTTTGAGTTGCCCGCCGTACTTGTTCACGATCTCAACGAGCTCCTGGGGAACACTCGAAGAACCGTGCATCACAAGGTGCGTGTTAGGAAGCCGACGGTGAATCTCCTTCACGAGATCGATGCGCAGGACGTCGCCTGTGGGCGGCTTGGAGAACTTGTAGGCGCCGTGACTGGTGCCGATGGCAACCGCCAACGCGTCCACGCCGGTCTCGGCGACGAACTGTTCGGCCTGAGCCGGATCCGTGAGGTGCTCTTTGGCTTTCTCTTCATCGAGGCCGGCGCCATGGCCATCTTCGATGCCACCGAGCGCTCCAACTTCGCCCTCGACCGTCACACCAAGAGCGTGCGCGACGTGGACAACTTCACGCGTAGTCTTCACGTTGTACTCGAACGAGGCCACCGTTTTGCCGTCCGGCATCAGCGAGCCGTCCATCATCACCGAGGTGAATCCTTGCGCAATGGCGCTATAGCACGTAGCCGGCTCGTTGCCGTGATCCAGGTGCATCGCGATGGGAATGCGCGGGTGAAGTTCCGCCGCCGCGAGGATCAGGTGGCGCAGGTAAGCGTCCTGGCTGTAAGAACGTGCACCGCGCGAAGCCTGAATAATGACCGGGGAATTCGTCTCCTCAGCTGCGGCCATAATGGCCTGAATTTGCTCCATGTTGTTCACATTCAGTGCAGCCAGGCCGTAGCCGTTCTCCGCGGCATGGTCGAGGAGGATTCGCATTGGAACAAGAGGCATTTCGAGAAACCTTCCTTTCCTCAAATTGAGCTGGCTTGAGCAACCTTCTTGAAAACCAGTGCGTCAAGCGCAACCTACTAACCGTATCACCTCGGCAGCGGTTTTTATTCGCAAAAGCAAAAACCACGTGGTATTTCGTGGCCGTTACAAAAATCTTATACGCAGCATTGAAAGAAAGTGCCACGCTCTCGAAAGGTGATATTTTGTTACCAGGTAATCATAAAATCTCCTACGGAAAGGATGTTTTTAGCTTGCGTTTTGCAAGACCTCCCGCTTTAGAAATAGCCCCGATCAAACTAGACATTATCAAATTAGACATTTCTGAGACTACGAAGCTTCCACAGTGACCGCAAAAGTTTCGTGGCCTCAGAAGTGTCATGGTATGGAGATTCTAACGCCCTGACCCGTAGCGAGGAAAGGCATAAAGCCGCACATGACACAACATCAAAACGGATTTGATGACATCAGACAAGCTGATCCCTCGAACGCTGACAGCAATGCCACAACACCGGGTGAACTCCTCGAACAGATCGAAGATTTGCGTGCGAATTTCCAGGCACTCCTGAACGCGCTGCCCGACCTCGTTTTTATCCTGGACGAAGAAGGGCGGTTCCTTTTTTACCACACATCTGGACCAGGGCTGTATTTGAGCCCGTCAGTGTTTCTGGGCAAACATCACAACAGCGTCATGCCGCCCGAACTCTGCGCGCTTTTCGAACCCGCGTTTGAGCGGGCCAAACGTGGTGAGATTTCAGAATACTCCTATCCTCTCGACATGCCCGACGGCCGGCGGTGGTACAGTGCGCGAATCAGTCCCAAGATGATTGCCAATCACTTTCGCGGGGTTGCCGTTCTCATTCGCGAAATCACCGAGCACAAGCTGCTTGAGGAACGATACGAAGCGCAGCTTTTTACGGATCCGGTCACCCATTTGCCAAACCGAATGCTTTTTCTCGACCGCCTCGCTCAGTGTGTCCGGCGCCTGGAACGCGCCCCCGAGATTGGAGCAGCGCTTCTGTTTATTGATATAGATCAGTTTAAAATCGTCAATGACATTGCGGGGATTCGTGGGGGCGACGAAATCCTTCATGAGATTGGGGGACGACTCAAGTCCGTTGTCCGCCCCTCGGATACCGTCGCACGTCTCGGGAGCGATGAATTTGCAGTCCTTCTCGAGGGATTCGACGACGAGGCGGAAGCCTTGCGTATCAGTGAGCGGCTTTCTTCCGCACTGAGTCGGCCTTTCGTGGTCGAAGGACAATGTCTCAGTTTGACGGCAAGTACCGGCGTTGTTATGATTCGTCCGCCTTATCCTGAGCCCAGCCAATTATTGGCGGAAGGCGAGCTGGCTGTAGGAAAAGCCAAGGCGCAAGGGCCAGGAACACAAGTCATTTACGATGAAACGCTCCATACTGCAGCTGTGCGGACGCTTGAGCTCGAACGCGATCTGCGCGAGGCTTTGGAAAAGAATGGTCTGGAAGTTTATTACCAACCAGTCGTCGCAATTCCTGTACAGAGCATTGTTGGCCTCGAAGCCCTTGTGCGGTGGAATCATCCCGAAAAAGGGCAAATTCCACCTTCGGAATTTATCCCCATCGCGGAACGCTCTGGGCTTATTTCCGCTCTGGATCATTACGTATGTAAATGCGCCTGTCTGCAACTTCGGCAATGGCTCGACGAGTTCCCGCCACTGCAGCAGCATCCTCTCTGGGTGAGTGCGAATTTCTCTGCCCGCCACGTTCTTCAAAGTGGCTTTGTGAAAGAGATCGAGGATATTCTCGAGCAATCAAAACTTGAACCCTGGCGACTAAAAATCGAAGTCACGGAGTCGCTCATGCTCGGAGAGCTGGAAACGGCGAAACGCGTCCTGACAGAGCTGACGAAAATTGGTGTCGCTCCGTGTGTGGACGATTTTGGCACCGGTTATTCGGCACTCGGCTATCTTATCCACCTGCCAATCCGCCTTTTGAAAATGGATATTTCCTTCGTGCGGACCGTGCCCGGCACTCCAGAAGCAGAGG
>JADFCV010000006.1:98604-125449 GCA_017161655.1 Candidatus Sumerlaeota bacterium | reverse complement strand
CGGTTATTCGGCACTCGGCTATCTTATCCACCTGCCAATCCGCCTTTTGAAAATGGATATTTCCTTCGTGCGGACCGTGCCCGGCACTCCAGAAGCAGAGGAAATTGTCCGGACGATCCTAGGATTAGGCGAGAACTTGCGTGTCAACGTTGTCGCGGAAGGGGTCGAAACAGAACAACAGGCACAATTTCTCGCTACTGCTGGATGCCGATTCGCACAGGGCTACTTTTATGCCAAACCCGCTCCTCCCCAACTGGTAGCAGATTTGTTAAGAAATCAGTTATCCCAACACAAGGGACACCAGAGTTGAGAAGGAAAGATAGAGAACATCTTTCGCGGACGTAAACAACCGCATCGCCGTCTCCTCATGGGCATGGCAGTCTCGGCCGCCTTGGGTGGAAGAATACAACTTCAGTGACCGCTAACAACTTAGTGTAGCGCTGTCACTCTCCTGTGACCTAGCGCGCAGCACCGACCGCCTCTTTTGCCCGGGCGTCGAACAGAATGCTCCGATCTGTCTCCGCATCGAAGAAATGAGCCTTGTCCATATTGAAGTACAGCTTTCGCATTTCGTCAACCTGGGCTTTGACGTGCGGTTCGACGCGCGCGACAAATGGGGTTTTCCCTGTCGTCAGATAAAGGAAAATCTCGCTGCCCATGGGTTCGATGACCTCAACCCTGGCCGTGACCTCCTGCTTGTCGTGCAGCTCAGCACCATAGCTAGGATCATAGATATCTTCGGGACGGATCCCAAAAATCACCTTCTTGTTCACGTATGGCTTCAGCGCTTCATGATATTTGTCGGGAATCCGCACCTGGATATTCCCTTCGTTGAAGACGAGGCCGTTGTCGGAAACGATCGTGCCCTCCATGAAATTCATCGGGGGGCTTCCGATGAAACCAGCCACGAAGCGATTGCACGGGTGATCATAGAGTGAGAGCGGATCGTCCACCTGCTGCACAATGCCGTCCTTCATCACCACGATGCGGTCTCCCATCGTCATTGCTTCGACCTGATCGTGCGTGACGTAGATCATCGTGGCCTGGAGTCGCATGTGGAGCTTTGAGATTTCGGTACGCATCTGGACGCGCAGCTTGGCATCGAGGTTGGAGAGTGGCTCGTCGAAAAGGAAGACTTTGGGCTGACGTACGATGGCGCGCCCTACGGCCACACGCTGCCGCTGTCCGCCGGAGAGAGCTTTGGGTTTGCGATCGAGCAAATGAACAATGTCGAGAATCTCTGCAGCTTCGCGCACACGCCGCTTGCGCTCTTCTTTCGGAACCTTACGAAGTTTGAGGCCGAACTCGAGGTTTTCCTCCACCGTCATGTGGGGATAGAGAGCGTAGTTCTGGAACACCATGGCAATGTCGCGGTCCTTGGGCGGCACGTCGTTGACCAATCGGTCGCCGATGTAGATTTCGCCTTCGGAGATTTCCTCGAGCCCTGCGATCATGCGCAGCGTTGTGGATTTCCCACACCCGGAGGGACCGACAAGCACGAGGAATTCTTTGTCCTTAATCTCAAGGTTGACGTTATCAACCGCACGTACCCCACCGGGGAAAATTTTCGAGACACCTACGAGCCGGACTTCCGCCATTGCTGATGCTCCCGTTACCGAATCGTGAACTTTTAAAATCGGTTCGCTTGATAAATCGAGATATTCATGCGAAATGAAAACCATTCGTCGTGGGCCGTCAAGACAAGAAATTGCCGGTCAAGCTTTCTCTGCGCTCACTCTTTAGCCCAGCACACAAAACGCGCTAACGCTGTCGAGAAGCCAAACTTCGCTCACGAGGGGTGATATCCGGCAAGCCTTGCATCAAGCCGCCTCAACGTCTCTAACGCGCTGCCAGGAATCGAGATGCAGCCGGGCGGTCCCTCGGCATCATGCAGGTTGATACGGACTAAGGACGCCCCAGTAGCTCGCATCAGGGATTCGCAGGTCCAGCGCACAGTGGGCACAGCCGGACCCGCGCCGATCTCGATGATGGTCAGCTTTGCTCCTGTCTGGAAGACCGTCTCAAACCATTGATCAAGCCGACGGCGCTGTGCGGCTGTGCGATCTTCGATCCAGTGCCAATCGCAAAACATTAGGATGTTGGGCCGCGCGAGCCGCTCACATCGAGGGCAATGCGGAAGGGGATCTTGGGCACGCATTGTGTTTTCATCCACACGAACGCCCTCGGGTGGAGCCTCCCACACGTCGCGTGTGCATGGCTCCACGCATTGGAGATGTTCGATGCTACCGTGACATTCGACAAGGCGCTCCTCAGGAAAACCAGCTCGCGCAAAGTGGCGATCAACATTCGATGTGAAAACGAAGAATCCCGCTCGTCTGGATTTCGCCCACTTGAGAAGAATCTTGTAGCCGGGGTGGGGCATTCGCTGACGATAGAGCATGAGCCGGTGACCGTAGAACCCCCACGCAAGATGCGGATCGGTTCGAAACCACTGCGGATTGGCAATATCTTCGAATGCCAGACCCAGGCGGGCCAGCGGTGGGTAAGCACGCCAGAAACCCGTCACGCCACGAAAATCCGGTAACCCGCTGTCAACTCCCATTCCCGCACCGGCTGCAATGAAGAGGGCATCGGCTTCTCCAATAGCCGTAGCGGCCTGGGAAAGAACATGCTCTTCTGAGCTACGCATGATGTCTACCCCCTCTTGGCCACCCGGATATAGTGGCATGGCCTGTTAAACATCCCTCTAATGAATCATACCGCCCAAGACCCAGGTGGCAATAGTAAAATAAATGATGATGCCAGTGACATCAACAAGTGTCGCCACGAAAGGGGCAGAGGTGACCGCCGGGTCCACACCGATGGCTTTGAACAGCAGCGGCAAAAGGGACCCCATGAGGTTCCCCCACAACACGACAGCGATGACTGAACAAGCAACTATGACCGCAAGCGAAAACCAGATGGGACCCAATTTCTCAGGGGAGATCCAGTGCCATATCATGATTCGGACAAAAACGATGACAGCGAGAGGCACGCCCAGAAACGCTCCTGCAGCAACCTCGCGCCGAAAAACACGCCAGACATCCCGCACGGTGACTTCGCCGAGAGCCAGCGCACGATTGATCAGCGTGGCCGCCTGACTGCCGGAGTTTCCGCCGCTGGAGATAATCAGCGGAATGAAGAACGCCAGAGCAGCAACGCTGGCGATTTGATGCTCGTAGAATGAAAGAGCGGTGGAGGTAAGCATTTCGCTGAGGAACAGGATCACAAGCCACGGCGCGCGTTTAAAAACCATCGTTTTAATATCGACCCGCATGTAGGGCTCATCAATTGCCAGCGTACCACCGATCTTGTGGATATCCTCGGTGGCCTCCTCCTGGGCCACATCAAGAACATCGTCCACAGTGATGATGCCGAGCAAAACTCCGTCGGAGCTTACAACGGGAAGAGCGTCGCGACGATAACGGCCAAACATTTCGACCGCTTTCTCCTGGTCATCCGTTGCCAGGAGGCGTGGCACACTTTCGTCCGCGATCTCGATGACCGGCGTATCATCGGCGGCCAAGAGTAAGTCGGATATCGTGACGTCGCCCCGCAAGACACCGTTTGCGTCGATCACGTAGATGACGTTGAGCGTTTCTTTGTTTTTACCGAAGCGGCGGATGAATTGAATGACTTGCCCCACAGACCAGTCATCGGGCACCGCAAGGTAATCCGGTGTCATTCGGCGACCGACGCTGTCGGGCGGATAACCAAGCAAGCTCTTGGCCACCGCCAACTCTTCCGGACTCAAGAGGTCCATCAGGCGGCGCGTGACCGAAGCCGGCAGTTCTTCAAGAAGGCGAGTGCGGTCATCAGGCGCCATCGCGTCGAGCAACTCACTGACGTCCTTATCGGCCATCGCCTTGAGGATGGACTCTTGAACGTCCGTCGGAAGGAAATCGAAGACTTCGGCTGCCAGGGCACGTGGGAGAATGCGGAACACAACAGCGCTTTGCTCGACAGGAAGATCAGCGAGAGCATCCGCGACATCTGCTGGCGGAAGCTCAGACAGGGCCTCGCGAAGCGCTGCGAAATTGCCTTCCCGAATCAACTGCTCAATTTCAGGCTTAAGAAGCAATCCGAGCATAGACCGCCTCCTCTCTCACAACGAGCTTTGCCGCACGAACGCTGGAATTGCCTGGCTTGCTCGGCGACATTCTGCAGGAAAAAATGCAAGAAGATATACTACCCCACCGCGAAAATCTCGCGAGCGACAAAAAGATTTTTCAATTTTGGGAGCGGCCTGATGAGGATCGGCAGGAGTGCTCCCAGAGTGCGACGAGGCAGGCCAGCCAGATCGCAACTTGCGCCCACGCATACGCGCCGAGGCCGCTGGCTATGAGATGATACCGAGCTTTCTCGAAAATCTCTGACACAGCCAGCAAGAGCATCACCGCAGCAAAGAGCAACACCTTGACGACACCTCGGGATCCCATTCTGCCTTCCCAGTTGGCCAATGTCACCCCAAGTGCAAATGCGGGAGTAAAAAGGGTAAGAAAGTGGGGCGTCCGCGTCTCAGGGCTTATCATGAGAAGCATCGTGTACCAGAAACCGATAACGAGAAGCGTATGCAAAGGGGAAAGCGTGTTCTCCCCTGTAGGAGCCTCTCCTAGAGATTCAGCGAGATTCGCTGTCGTGCACCGGCGAACACAGACCCAGGTGACAATGATAGTGGCGAGCAACACGCCTATCGCAACGGCTTCACTCAGTCGCCGCGCTGTCTCCTTCGGCAGCTTCACAATGGTGTAATCATAGACGTCGGGGTCAGGAAGGCGTGGTTTCACTTCGGACGTCATGCGCATCACGGTCGAACGCAGCGAAAGACTCGAGGTGTAGTCGCCACTTACCATCCCACGGTAGGTTTTTGCTGCTTTCTGCTGATAAAGTGCTAGCAGCTCGATATGGCGCGCAGGACCATGCACGAGCGTGGGAAACACGAGAATCCACATCACATAGGCAAGGAGTGTGGCAATAACGGCCCTCCAGCGACGCTGGATTGCAAGTAAGAGCAAGAAAAATGAGGGCATGTACTTGAGTGCCGAAGCGAGCGCCAAGAGCGCCCCGCCAAGCCACGTTCTGCCTCGATAGAGCGCTGTAAGACCTAAGAACGACAGACAGTACACAGAGGTGTTCCATTGGCCAAGGCGAATGTTTTTCACGAAGAAACGAAGGGCGACCGCGAAGGCTATCAACCACACCCACCAGGGCACCTGGAGATCGCGCGCCCACACACGTCGATGTGCAGCGAGGCAAAGCACCAAAAGCACAACGTTCGTTGCCGTCCACGTCCCCTGTGCCACAGGAATCGGCAACTTTGTAAATGGCCATAGCAGTGTGGCATTTAATGGGAAATACTTGTAACTTGTTTTTGTGTCCTCACGCGAATACGGGTTACCCCCTTCATACATCGTGCGCGCAGCTGCGAGCGAATAGGACGTGAAATCCCGTCGCGTCTTGCCGGTGAGGGCATCGCCCGTGCTCACGACCAGAGCGACGGCCAACCAGAGCAGGACTAGCGTCCGCACAGGATGCCGCTGCGCCAAAGCAATCAGAGATTTGTATTTCGCACTAACCATTTCGTCTCGTGGGTCCCGTCCCTACAATGCCGGAAGAAGATTTACCCAGCTCGAATGTGCCTGCTATGCTGTTGTTTAAGGGCGTCGTTTTGCAAGTCTTCAAACAGGCAGGCCGCGGCCGCGCGCCAACTGCACAAGCGCAGGGGCAAGCCACTTCCGCTCAGAAAGTTTTTTCATTAACTTGATTGCTTTTTGCGTATCACCACAAGCCAGCGCTAGAGCGGCCTCGTTGTCCCAGCGGTCAAGCTGCTCCGAGGGAGCGGCAAGTTTTGTCAGCTCGTTTTCGATTGTCTTGAGGATTTGCTCATCGCCCGCGGGTTGTGTTGCGCCAAGAAGGATGAGCAGGAGAGTCGAGCGAATCCACGTTTTGAGCAGAGTGAGGTTCTCTGGTGCCCGCTCCAGAAGCCCCTTCGCGCTGTCACATGCTCCTCGGAGGTGTGCCACCGCCCTTTCACGTTCATCTAGCACTAAGAGAAGCTCCCCTAATTGGGCACGCACTCGAGCAACCCCGCCCGCAGCATAAAGCGATTCGGGATCTCGTGAGCTGACTTCTTTTGCCACGACTAGTGCCTCCGCCAAGAGCTCTCGCGCCTCCGGAAGTTCTCCCTGCATGTAAGCGATTTCTCCCGCTAGACTCAGCGCAAAGCCAAGGTCGCGGATGTACTGGAGATTGTTTGGGTCTTGCTCAACAAGGTGACGAGCGGTATCACGATTGGCGAGAAATAAGCTTTTCGCTCCGCTTTGGTCGCCCTTTATCAAAAGCAGAAGGGCGAGATTGTTTCGCACCCAAAGAAGATGACTGAGGCGTAAGATGTCACCACCGTCGAGCCGATGAAGTTGTTCGCGGAGCCTTAGCGCCTCCTGTGTGACAGAAATGGCGTAATCCAATTGCCCAAGATCTCGGTAAACATTGCCGAGAGTAGCAAGAATGGCGGCGCGAACACCCACGTAGTCTTCGTTATGCGAAGCCTGGCGGCATAGCCGCGCCATGATCGTCTCGGCCTCAATGTGGTAGGACAGCGCTTCTTCCAAACGTCTCTGACGCCAGAGAACGAGCCCCAAACCGTGAAAAAGCTGCGCCCGCTCGGATTCTTTGTCTGGCGCAGGCATGCCAGCGTCAAGATTCTGGCCTTTTAGTGATTCGCAGCCGCGTTCGTAGGCCAATTTGGCTTCGTCATAACTGCCTCGGTGATACGCAATAGAGCCAAGTCGCCGCCACGTTTCGGCACAGAATAATTCCCATTGAAGCGGATCGATTTTCTCCGGGGGCACTTGCTCAAGAAGGTTCAGGGCATGGTGACAAGCTTCCGATGCGTTTGCCATCTCCCCGCGAGCAAGGTGCACATCGGCAATGTGAAGAAATCCGCGCACGCGGCTGGCAACAACAGAAGGGGCTTCGTCGGCACTGGCAAGTTTTTCGAAGTAAGCGATGGCCTGGGAGCATAGTCCAGCAAGAATATCCACACGGCCAATGCGACGGAGCTGCCGCATGAGATCTCCCACCAGGTAAGTCACAAGCTGCTCGGCGCGATCGCGCTCCTGACGTACGCGCTTATGAGCTGCTGCGAGTTCCGCGTCGCGTTGACGTTCGAGGTCTTCTAACCGAGCGATTTCGAGAAGCAGTTGCTCTCGCTCGGGCGACTGCGGCAGGCGCTCTGCTTGTACGCGTGCTAATTTCAAATCTTTGTTCCGGATGGCCAGCTGAGCATAACGCTGGATTGCAGTTGTGTGCAGTTGAGCCGCGTCTCGGTTGTCCGGCCAAAGCACAAGTGCGCGCTCAAACATATTGATAGATTCTGCAATCGTGTCATAACTGGGGTTGAGGTCTGCGAGCCTGTCGCGCGCCCGCACGCTCAGCAGGATGGATTCGCGCTGTTTGTCCGCTCCAACGAGATAATCTTCAAGAGCTTGTAAGAATTCCTCGGCTTTTTGGATGCGATTCTCTGGCTCAGGCTCGAGAGCTTTCATCGCAAGCTCCACTAGCTCGCGCGGCAGCTCGCGTTCTCTCGCGACTTCCTCTGGTGGTTCAACAATGCCAACCTGCGCAAGTTTAAATGTATCATTGCCATCAACGCCATAATGCGGCGGCCGACCTGTAAGAATTCGATAAAGGATGCCACCAAGCAAATAGACGTCGGTCCAGGGTCCCAGCTTGTGCGTCGTGGACTCGGTCTGCTCTGGGGCCATATAGGTAGGTGTTCCGGCAGGATTGAGTGGCCTGTTGATGAGACTGTTCGGATCTCGCAGCCAGGCGGGAGCCTCGGGGTCGTCCACGCGACGCGGATACGCCATGGCCAGTCCCCAATCCATAAGAAGGACCTCGCCAAAAGCTCCCAGCATGACCTGAGCCGGTTTGAGGTCGCGATGCACAATGCCTTCCGAATGGGCGTAAGCAACGGCACGGGCCAGGGCAACAAGTATCGGCAAGTGCTTTGCAAGAAATGCTCGCACCGGCAAACGATCAAAATCACGGTTGAGCACGTGGCTCCAGGGTTCACCACGCACGCGCTTCATGACGAGAAAAGGCAGCCCATCCGTGTCGAACTCGAGATCGTAAATAGGCAAAATGTTCGGATGCTCAAGGTGAGCGGCAACCACGGCTTCCTGAAGGAACATCGTGATATGACGGGAAGCTATGGGAATGGGATTGCCCGCTTTGTCGACGCGTGTTTTCAGACGCTTAATAGCAACCACGCGCCCAAGCTCGACCTGCACAGCTTCCCAGATTTCGCTGAACCCCCCCTCGGCAATCTTGAGGGTCGGAACGTAAAAGCGCAGAGAGCGAGCCCATTCCACCGAGCCTGACACTTCCGCGTGCAAGGCATGCTCGACCGTGGGTGCTTCGGTATCGATTTTCGAGTCCCTACCCGGCACCTCACGCGGATCAAAGATGTCGTTCGGTTTTTCCGCCATCGAACAATATCTTCTACGCTCGCCAAAACAAATCAAAGTCCTCACGATTGAAGCAGGGATAAAAATCGTTTCAAATACTAAATTCATAAAATATAGCAAGAATGCTCAGGCGAAAAATTCCCTTTTCCTTTCTTCGATGGCAGGATGTGCCGTAAGGTAGTCCCTGATATCATGAAGGTAGGCAGAGGGTTCATCCGACGTGTGGTCCCTACGAAATGGTTCGGATATTTCCGTGCCATTTTGCGCCTCGTCGTCATCCCCCTCACCTGTGCTGCCACCGTTTTCGCCCTTATCTTTTGGCTTCTCGTGGTGCTCGTGCCTTTTGACCCAACGAATCTTTTTTCTGGCGAGATTTCCTCCACGTTGTTCGATCGGCAAGGGCGCTTGCTGCGTGCCTATCTTGCCCGCGATGAGCAATGGCGCATCGCTGTGCCACTCGAAGAAATCTCGCCCTGGGTGATTCGCGCGACGTTGGCAGCCGAGGACCGACGTTTCTTTCGCCATGGCGGGGTGGACTGGCTGGCCCTTGCGCGCGCTGCCTGGCAAAATGCCACGCGCGGACGTATCATTTCCGGTGCTTCGACAATCACAATGCAAGTGGTCGGTCTTGCCGATACGCGCGAACGCACATTGACGCGCAAAATGCGGCAAATTCTGCGGGCGGTTCAACTGGAACGCTGCCGAACAAAGAATCAAATTCTCGAACTTTACCTGACGAATGCTCCCTACGGCGGAAACATCCGGGGCATTGAAGCTGCCGCGTGGCGATACTTCGGCAAATCGGCGCGAAACCTTTCCCCAGCCGAGGCGGCACTTCTCGCCGGCATTCCCCAGTCTCCCTCGCGATACCGCCCGGACCGATATCCTGAAGCGGCGCGTCGTCGCGCGTTGGTTGTTCTCCATCGCATGAAAGAGTGCGGAGTTTTGTCCGCCGATGATTTGGTGCGTGCCACTCAACATCTGCCGGAGATTCGCACCGGCATGCCCCCGGTTTATGCGCCCCACTTCTGCGATTTCGTGCACGCACGCTTCCCAGCTGAGCCACGGGTGAGCACTACACTCGATCTGGACATTCAGCTCCTGGTCGAACGAATAGTCCAAGAGCAACTCAAACAGGTCGCTGAGCAGAATATTACCAATGCTGCGGCGGTCGTGCTGGACAATGCGCGCGGGGACGTCCTGGCGATGGTTGGAAGCGCCGATTACTGGAACCGCTCGATCGCAGGACAGGTCAATGGGGCATTCTCCCCGCGATCGCCCGGCTCGGCTCTTAAGCCCTTCATTTTTGCGCTGGCACTGGAACGCGGTGTGGTGTGGCCAACGAGTGTTCTCCCCGACGTCCCTGGGTTGTTCTCCAATTATGACCCTCGCAATTTCGACCGACAGTGGCGTGGGCTGGTGCCGCTCGATCGTGCCCTTGCATGGTCGCTCAATGTGCCAGCGATGCAGGTGCTTGAACTCGTCGGGCCATCTGCGGTGCTCGAATTCCTTGATGCGTGCGGGGTGCGGCGCACCATGCCTGCCCAGGGCGAAGTGGGACTTACACTTGCCGTGGGAACCTGCAGCGTACGCTTACTTGAACTGGCAAATGCTTATGCCATGCTTGCACGCGGCGGCGCCTGGCTACCGTATCGGGTTGCCTATCCTCCGGGGCCTCATGAGCCTGTGCTGTTTACCGCCGCCCGACTGTGGAATCAGCGTCAAATGCGCGAACAGGCACGATCGCCTGACGCCACCCCGACCAGCTCACCGGTACGCTTGCTTGACGAGTCCACATGTTATTGTATTAACTCGATCCTCAGCGACGAGAAGCTTCGGGACCCAGCAGAGGTGACTCCGGCGCTGCGCGGAGTGCGTGGGGTGGCATGGAAAACGGGAACAAGCAACGGGTATCGGGATGCATGGACGATTGCCTACAATGCACGACACACCGTCGGCGTGTGGTTTGGCAATTTCGACGGAAAGCCCAGTCCCGCACTGGTAGGTGCCCGTGTGGCCGCCCCTGTGGCGCTTTCCATCATCAGTGAGCTGGAGAAAGAACGGGGGCCGTCCAGTGCTGGCCCAGCAGCTTCTAGGATTTCTGGGATCCCGACGTCGGCCCCAACGTTACCTTCTGAATGGCCACGCCCACCTCACGAAGTCATGCCCGTCGTGATTTGTGAAGAATCAGGGGACCTTGCGACAGATTTGTGTCCTACCACACGCACTGTTTTTCTCGCCAGGCGTATGGCCCAGATGGGCTCCGCTCGATCGTGCCATGTTCACAGGAAGCTCCTTGTGGATGCTGAAACTGGCACCGTTGTGTGTCCGCGGTGCCTTCTTGGCCGTAGACTTGAGGAAATCGTGGTCGCTGAGTGGCCGCCAGCCGTGGCCATGTGGTTACGCGCGCTCGGCAAGCTCGATCAAGCCCGGCCACATTTTCCGGGTTGCCCGGGGATGCGGCAAGGACGGCCTCCGCAGATCGTGGCGCCTCACGACGGAGAAACATTTTTTCTGACATCATTCCGCAACCGCGAATTTCAGAAGATTAAGTTCGAAGCTTTGTGCGACCCCGGAACTTCGCTCCTTTATTGGTTCCTCGACGGCCAGCTTGTGGCTGTCCAGCCCCCTGGTGAATCCTTTTCCTGGCTGCCAGAGACGGGGCTTCACGAGTTGCGCTGCGTTGACGAACGTGGCCGTGGCCACGTCATTCATTTTCAGGTGCTCGCCGACAGCGATGAGGCTTTCGGGCTAAGGAGCCCTCCATGAAGGGATCGTTGGAGAAAACTGTGAGCGAGTCCGCGAGCCATCAGGGCGGTCAGAGGTTCTTTTCAAGTGCGTTGTGAGCTATACCCACGATTTGGTGGTCATCGTGGGAATAGGTGGTGAAGGGCTAGCGGGTGCGGCGATCGCAACAACATTTCCTTTTTTGTTGGAACGAGTTGATGTTTAGACTGGACGAGAGGACTAAAATTTTCGAAAAAAAACAAAAAGCAATGACCGTGCCGAGAAAAGAATCTGTGGACCTCCAGCAGCTCAACGAAACCATGCTGCCCGCAAACAGCGTGCCGGGCGAACGTGCCTCCGCCGATGAGATTGAAAAAGCGAGGGTGTTCTTCGAAAACCAGCCGCTTCTTCTAACCTTTCTTGATGCTGTGCCCAACATTGTCCTGGTTCTCAACGACAAACGCCAGATTGTTTTTGCAAACCGACGATTGCTCAAGGTGCTGGGGTGCGAAAAGGCGGACGACGTCTGCGGGCTTCGTCCAGGGGAGGTGTTCGACTGCATTCATGCCCAAGAAGCGCCCCAAGGATGTGGAACAACCGAGTTTTGCCGAACGTGCGGCGCAGTGAAGGCTATCATGGGCAGCTTGATCGGACAAGAAATGACCGAAGAATGCCGCATTTTGCGTTCGACGAATGAGGCACTGGAATTCCGCGTGTGGACCACGCCGCTCACAATCAATGGCCAGCATTTTTCGATATTCGCGCTCTCGGACATCACCCATGAAAAACGGCGCGCGGTTCTGGAACGCCTGTTCTTCCACGACCTGTTGAACCTCGCCGGAGCCATTCACGGTTTCACCGAATATCTTGGCGAGATAAGCCCGGAAGAACTGGAAGAGGTTCGCGCAAGAATCACTCGCCTGACTTCTCGCCTCGTTCAAGAGATTCGAGCGCAACAACTTCTGAACGCAGCAGAACGGGGTGACCTCGATGTGTTCCCCGGTCCTGTTTCAGTTCGTGCGCTTATTCATGAAATCGCTGAGGCTTATGCATTGCATCCCGTGGCACAGGGCCGACACGTGGTCGTGGCACCGGAGAGTGAAGATGTCGAGATCGTCACCGACAAGACTCTGCTTGCGCGGGTTGTTGAGAACATGGTAAAAAATGCGCTAGAGGCGGTCGGTGAGGGTGAGACTGTGACCCTACGGAGTTTGAAGCGTGAAGGAGGCGCCCGCATAGAGGTCCAAAACCCTGGCATGATTCCGCTCGAAGTTCAGCTTCAGATTTTCGTGCGATCCTATACCACAAAGGGTCGAGGGCGCGGTTTGGGTACTTACTCGATGAAACTCTTTGCAGAAAAATATCTCAATGGGCGAGTCTCTTTTGAAAGCTCAACAGAGAAAGGAACAATATTCCGGGTCGACCTGCCGGGAACCCTCACTGTCGCCAAGGAACGATCATGAGTGGAAAGACAGGCTGACGAAGTAAACTTTTTTGGCGCAATTGTAGACTAATGAATGCATAGGGGTGTCAGACCTGTGGCGTTACCCTGCACAAGGAGTTGGGGAGATGGCGCCGCCGAAAATAGCGGGCTGATCTGTGTTCGGCGGCGGAAACAACTCCCGTCCGCATCTTGGGGATTGCGGCTTCTCATGCCGCTTGCGAGCGGCCTGGTGGGCGCTATCTTTGGGACCTTCTTCGTGATTCTCACGGTCAACCAGCTTCTCACCATCACAATCTGTGCTCTTGTGCCAGTTGGACCTTTCATCCTGCTGGCAATTGGCTCGTTAATCGGCTTTTTCACTAGCCTTACCTGGTTTTCCGAAGCCTTGAAAGATTATCGCAGCGTACAAGCGCAGCACGATCGTCGGCTAGAAAAACGGTTGCGCAAACTGCTCGAGACGCAGGAGACAGAAGCTTCCGAAACTAAGTCCAGACACGAGCCACCTCATCTGGCCTCTCTCGATCTTGCTGAAAACGAGAGCTCTTTTTCCAGGATTCTAGGAGAAATCCCGCGCCCGCGAGTTGCTCGCTGGAAGCGTCTGGATCCTTCCGCGCTTCCACCCTATCCCATCGTTCCAGACTGCTGTCATCGGCCAATCCAGCGCCAGAGTATGCGCTGATCTCTCGCTGTTCCACTGGCTCACTTTCCGGGATCGTTCACTTTTTTCAAGATTGCACAGCGCCACAGAAATTGTTTACCAAACCCTCACACTTATTGAAAAAAGCGTCTCTAAAATTCGATGACACATAATCAAATTGATCTGAGCATCGTCCTTCCTTTCATGCCGAACGCGGCTGCGGGGCGACGGCTGCTTGAACGACTCCCTGTGGCTTGTGCTCATCTTCCCGAAGGCACACGTTGGGAGGTCATTGCAAGTTTGCCTCCCACCGGACAGGCCAGCATTGAGCACGCGCTCCAGACCTTCGATCATCAGACATATCTGTACCCCGGAAGCTACGGAGACTCACTCCGCGAAGGCGTGGAGCGTGCGCGAGGCGAATGGGTTCTTACGATGGAAGCGGGGCTGGCGCATAGCCCGTTTATTATCCCGGAACTTTTTCACCGACGCACGGATGCGGACATCGTGATCGCGTCGCGATTTGTCGAGCGTGGCTATGATAACGGGAATTGGTTTCGCACAGTAGCTGCGCGCTGGGGCAATCGCTTGTTTGCGTGGATTCTCGATTTTCCAATTCATGACTTGTCATCCAGCTTTCGGCTCTATCGGCGTCGCGTATTCGATGAGGTTTCCATCAGGCACTCAGATTTTTCCGCACTCCTGGAAATTCTCGTGCATGCCTATGCAGCTGGTTTTCATGTCGTCGAGGTCCCGTTCCATTATTTCCCACTGTCGCGCAAACCAGATTTTAGCTTCTGGCAGATGGCAAAAGGCTATCTGACCGCTGTCTATCCGCTTTGGCGGCTACGCAATTCAATCGACTGCGCCGATTACGACGAACGAGCTTTCCATAGCCGGATCTGGTTTCAACGTTCGTGGCAGCGCTGGCGCTACCATGCTCTTGTGGAAATGGTGCGCGATTGTCCACGAGTGCTGGATATCGGCTGTGGTTCGAGTCAGGTTCTTGAAGGGCTGCCTCAGGCCGACGGTTGTGACCTCCGGTTGAATAAGCTCCGGCATAAGCGTGGACGCAGCGGCGGCCTTGTCCGAGCAAGTGTTTTCGATCTGCCTTTTGCTTCTGAGTCTTATGATGCTGCGATTTTCTCGCAGGTCATCGAGCACTTGCCACGCGATCCAAAAATCTTGAGCGAAGTGGTGCGCGTCGTGCGCCCGGGCGGGATCGTCGTGGTTGGCACGCCCGACTACGCAACCTGGTGGACAACTATTGAAAAGATCTACGGTGCTGTGCACCCTGGCGGCTACGCCGACGAGCACATCACTCATTACACCTTTGCAACGTTGAAAGAGGAAGTTGAGGCGCTGGGTTGCACGTACCTTGACCACCGCTACGTTTATGGCGCCGAACTCATTATGCGCTTCCGGAAGAACGAACCGCGCTAGGACTAGTACTTGATGAGAGCCGCCATAGGTTCGCTGCTCGTGAGGCTTGCCGTTTCCACCTGCGCTAGGGAGACAATCTGGTCAATGTTCATAAGGCCGGAAAGGTCGAGAATACGGCCGCGGAAAACCAAAAACACATCCGGGAATTCGCGGCCGGCGTCACCATAAACTGTGTGCTTCTCAAAGAACTCCTTTAGTCCAGCGAAGACGGATCCTTTTGTTCCTGCCAGGCAATCCCCGCGCCGAAGCTGGAGCCGAATGATGCCTTCGCGATCAATGACGCGGAGCTGGGAATCGCGGCGCCGAATGAGTCCCCCAAGCTTCCGGGTGAGAGTCACCGCGCGATACACAAGCAAATTCCCGATCTCCGCGATGCGCTCAAACGACTCGATCTGTCCCCGCACGCTCTGCCGCACGCGGGACTCAAGCTCGGCATCACTCAGGGACGACTTGGAAAGGTCGCGTGTGCGCAGCTCCGTCGTTCCAGTTGCAGAGGCGCGCAGGATACTTTTCTGAGCATCGATTTCGATTTGCACCTCCACGGTTTCCGGAGCTGCTCCCATGCGCACAACCGCTTCCTCGGCCTCCTGGCGAATTTGAAGAATGTCCTTATCCGTTGGATTGACGACGGTCTTTTCGATGCTGTCGCGCACAAGCGCTAAAGCCACGCCGATGGCCGAGATGACCGCAGAATTTGGGGCAATTTCATAGGGAAGCCCCATGGACTTCGCAGTGAAAGGAACGATTGCCGCTGCGCCTCCTCCGCCGCCAGTCAACACGAGGAGCTGCGGATCCAGCTCGTAATCTTCCATCATTTCTTCGACCACCTGCCGGACTTTAGACGTGGCCTTGGTCATGTACTCATTCACCAGCGAGTCCACATCGCGACGTGTGAACCGGCACAGCGCGGCCAGAGCAGGCCGAATACTGTCAAGATTTCCGCGTGCACAATTGTCCTCCGGCACCAGGCCGAGGTAATTGGCAACGCAGGTCGGTGTGACGGAGAAGAAAGTCCCATCACCATCAGCGGTGCGCATGCGGACGTAGTCTGAGGGATCATCCTCGAGTGGCCTAAAATGCTCGGTGGTGATCTCGCCGCTTATGTTCTTCTGGAAAGCTGCATAACCCACGCCAGCAATGTGAGCACTGCGCGGTCCGACATCGACAATGTGGTGACCTTCCGTGCGTGGCAAGCTTCCTCCCGCAACGCCGAGAGTTCGCACATCGAGCGTGCGCAGATAGAGGCGGTGTCCACCAACCACGGCGCTTTTCACCAAAGACTTGCCGTTGCGAATGGCGCTAATATCTGTGGAGGTGCCGCCAACCTCCAGAAAGATGCCGTCGCTGATGCGCGCATACATAAGGGCAGCGGCCACACCCGCTGCAGGACCACTGAGCATCGTAAGAATGGGCCGCCGACGCATTTCATTGATGTCCATGATGCCCCCGTCGCTACGCATGATCATGAGGGGGGCGTTGATGCCGGCCTCGCGCACACTGGCTTCGGTCATATCAGCCGTCTCGAGCATCTTGGGCAGCATGGAGGCGTTGATGACAGCCGTGCGGGTGCGCGCCCTTAATCCATAGAGCTGTGATATCTGGTAAGCCGCGGTGGCCAGAATTCCGCGCTTCTGGCAATGCGCGATCACCATGTCCTCGTACTGCGGATCCTCCACACTGAAAGCTGCACTTGCGACAATGACCTTCGCCCCCTGCTCGAGAAGCTGGTCGACGGCTTTTGCAATTTGCTCCTCTGTGAGACCGTTGGTTGTATCCAGGAAGACGTGATAAGTGTGAAGGAATCGGCCCGGAGCGAGCTCCATATCACCGAGGCGCGTCTGGCTGCGTGCACGTCGGCGCCCAAGCCCACTCGCCATCCCAACGATTCCCACAGGAGCAACGTCACCTTCGAGCAGTGCGTTGGTGGCCTGAGTGGTCGAGTGAGCAATGAGTACAATTTCGTCCGAAGAGATCTGGCCCTCGCGCAAAAGCTGGAACAACGACTGGACGATCCCGGCAGCCACTCCTCTTTCGTGGCGATGAGTCGTGGGCACTTTGACCTGAGCGACAATTTCCAGGGTCGATGCCTCGATGGCGACGGCGTGAGTGAAGGTCCCGCCAACGTCAATTCCAATACGAATGCGGCGCTTGCTGGCAGTCTGGCTCATGAATGCTCTTTTCCGAGAATGCTTTGATACACTCTTAAAGTTTCTATTGCCGAATTCTTCCAAGAGAATTTCGTCGCACGTGCAAGACCTTTTTCACGAAACTCGCGACGAAGATCGGGCTCACCTAGCAGCTTGTGGAGGGCCGCGGCGATTTCTTCAACACTCAGCGGATCCACCATCAAGGCCGCATCCCCCACGACTTCCGGCAGCGAGCTCGTGTTCGAAGTGATCACGGGTGCCCCACAGGCCATAGCTTCCAGTGGCGGAAGACCAAAACCTTCGTAAAGCGAGGGGAAAACGAACACGTCACAGAAATTCATGAGTTCCACGACCGCGTCGTCGGACTGGTGGCCGATGAAATGAATTCGGTCGCGCGAGCGGGCCTCAGCCGCTGCTGCAAAGATCCCCTCGTACAGCCAGCCGCGGTCGCCGGCGATGACAAGATGGTGGTCCGGGAAATCTCCGGCCACGGCATCGAACGCCCGAATGACACGCTCAACATTCTTACCTGGTTCGAGCGTACCCACAAAAAGCACGTAGGGGAAACTTATGCCAAGGCCGGGGAGGCAGGTCTGCTCCTGACTCACGTTAAGCCGCCGGAAACGCCCATGAGCCGCATTCGGAATGACGTGAATACGGTCGCGTGTGGCAGGAAAGAAATGTTCAATATCACGGCGACTCGCATGGCTGACGGTGATGATCGCATCGGCAAGCTCGACCGTGCGACGAGTCATCCCATACCAATACTGGCGCCTCAGCCAGGGGCATCGCTCGGGGTGGACGAAATAGGAAAGATCGTGGATTGTCACCACATAAGGGCAGACCTTCCTGGGAGGCAAAAAGTTCGAGAGCCCGTGAAAAAGATCGTAACCCTGGCGCGCCAATTCGCCAGGCAAGAACGTGTACTCATAGAGCAAACGCAAGGTGCGAGCCTTTTCTGGCAAGCCCCACACGCGGGCTTCGTAATGAGGCGCATGAAAGGCGTAATTGCGCACATTTTGCGGCGAGCAGTAGAGCGTGAAGTGCTCCTGTGGGGCAATAGCGAGCAGCGCCTCCACGAGGCCATGGATGTGCTGACCAACGCCGCTTTTAGCGGCACGGACTTGCATGGCGTTCAGGGCAACTCTCATGAAGCGCAAGGATGCGCTGGCCACAAACCGCGAGCAAACAAAAATAAAAGAACTGTGCGGCGCCACAAGACAAAATGATGTCATGCAGCCACAATCCCTTAGCGGGAAGAAAAGCAGGTCGCCGAAGCGAAATTCCTTGTCCGCTCCGCACACGGTCGCCAATCCTGAGCCTATGATTGCGGTGCAAACATTGACACTGAAATCACTGACCCAGGACGACATGCAGCGACTTGCGAGTGCAATTGCTCGCTGCCTGCGCGGTGGAGAAGTGGTCTCACTCGAAGGAGAACTCGGCAGCGGCAAGACGTTTTTCGTGCGCCAGCTTGCCCATGCACTTGGCTATGCGCATCATGTCACCAGTCCAACGTTTGTCCTGCAAAAACTCTACGATCTGCCATCGAATCCAGCTGGGCTCGAACAACTCATTCACTATGACGTCTACCGGCTGACGACGTACGATGAACTTCTTGATCTTGGGTTTGATGATCTCAGCCCCACGGCTGTGGCTCTCGTCGAGTGGGGTGATCGCTTCGCACATCTTTTGCCAGCAAGCTGCTGGCGGATAAAGTTTTCTATTGCTGACGATTCTCACCGCAATGTGGACATCCGTCCGCCACAGGACAGGATCGCCGCCTTGCAGGTTGAGCTGGACCGCGAACAACTTGAAGCGGCGATATCTCATGAGTAGCGCAACAGCCATCAACTTGCTTGCGATCCGACGCTTTTTGCTGGTGCTTGTTTTTCTGTCCACACTCGTGCGGATTGTGCCGATCGCTTATGATGCACCGGCGGGTGGTTTGTTCTCTTCGGACGAGATTGATGCCGTCTCACGAGCGCTGAAATTCGCCACTGGCGACTTACTTCCCATTCATGCTAACAAGCCAACACACTATGCAGAGATTCTCGCTGCTGCGTATGCCGCTCAGTACGCTGTGGAGCGCCTCTTTCTAGGGACAAGTCGCGAAGATTTCGAGCGGCGCTTTTTTCTCACGCCCTTTCTCTTTTATGCCACAGCACGTTTTGTCACGGCAGGTTTTGCGATTGGCATGCTCAGTTTTCTCCTGTGGAGTTTGCGCCGGCAAGGCCTTGGTGCGCAGCTGATTGCCATCGTCCTCGTGGCTTTCGCCCCAAGTTCTGTGAAATACAGTCACATCGCAAAGGAAGATGTGGTCGCCCAGTTTTGGAGCTTCGTTGCATTCGTTGCAGCGCTGGAAATGCTGGCCACATCGTCGAAAGGCGAATGGCACCGAGTGAAGCGATGGATGCACTATGGAGCGCTGGCGGCCGGGTTGGCGGTTTCCACAAAATACAACTGTTTTTGGGTGCCGCTGTTTTCTCTGATCGCCTGGGAACTGATTTACACTAACGCGGCCGCTGGCGAGCGCCGCGTGCTTCGCGACATCGGATTTCAGGGACTCGCGGCCTTCCTTGCGGGGTTCGTCATCGGAACTCCGGCGGTTGTTTTTCAGCCGATCAGATTCCTTCGCGCTACACTGGCGTCAGACATTGTGAGTGAGGTGGGACATGGTCTCGCTTCCCTCTATTACGCCGACAAGTACGGCTGGCAGTTTTTTGCCCGAATCTGGGATGCAGAATTTGGGCTGGCGTGGGTCAGTGTGTTATTTGCTGCGGGGCTTTTCGTCGAGCGGGCTCGTCGCTTGCGAACCCTTGTCGGACTGCCGGTGGGACTCTACCTCGTGACGCTGCTTCTGGCAGGACACCTTGATTATCAATATGCCATCCTGGTCACGCCAATTGCTGCATGGGTCGTCGCACATGAACTGGCGGTGCGTGCGCATGATCAAAGAAAGAGGCTTGTACGGCTCGCCATCATAGTTTTTTTGGCGGTGGGGTTACTGCAGAATTTTACGCGCGTTGTAAAGCGCACAGCAGAGTACCTCGGTGGCGACACACGAATCGCTGCAGCGCAATGGTTCGAACAGCAGGTCACATCAACCACACGCTTCACCGAGAAGCCCCTGCTTATCGTGTCGCCTTTCTATTATCGGTATCATCCAGCCCTGGCTTTCACCCCACGCACGTATGCGAAGCTTCTGCAGCAGGCCAGGAGTCAGGGCCACGAAGGTGGCTATTTCGAGCGTGCCATGAAATATGCGGCTCTCGAATCGCGGCCGCAATTCGATGCAGATTTCCTCGATGTGAAGTGGCATTTTCGGCGACAGCCCGATGGCTCGCGAAAATTTCTTCCCCAGCCTTTTTCGCTGTCGCTTCGAGATTACGCGGGAAAATACTCTGCGGTCATTGTGCCAGAGCAAACGTTCCTTTACCTTGAGCAAGATCCGCCAGAAGCTGCCCAAATGGTGGCCTTTTTACGGCAAATCAAACAATTGCCGATGCTTGCGGAGTTTACCCCGAAGCCGTGGCGACGCGCCGGCCCGCGTGTGTCTGTGTTCGCAGCGCCTGGAGACGTCTCTGCCGTAGAATTAGAGAGTACAGGGACTCGCTCCGCCGCCGCGAACAAATAGAGCACCACGCAAATACTAATTCTTTACACTACAGATGGCCAATAAAGATGCGCAATACGCTGAGACCAAAACCTGACCCCATTGCTTTCGTCAAAGCTGCCCTTCGAACGGCTCGCTTTCATTTAGCCGACTGGGCAGGAGCAGTGCGACCTCTCAAGCTGCGCATCGGACTGACCAATCGCTGCAACGCGCGCTGCATCATGTGCAATATTTGGAAGCAGGAAGATAACACTGCGCCCGAGCTGCCACATGAAATTCGCGTCGAAGAACTCGACCCGATTTTCACGCGCAATCAGCGATTCCTCAGCGATCTTCGACACATTTCACTCACAGGTGGGGAACCGACGCTCCGCCGCGATTTCGTCGATATCTGGCGCGTCCTGCATAAGCACTTTCCCGACCTCAATATGAGCTTCAACTCAAACGGTTTCTCCACAGCGAAGATCGTCGGCTATGTGGAGGAAATCCTGCGCTTTCACCCGCGACTCACTGTGATGATTTCGCTCGATGGCATGGGCGAAAACCACGATCGCGTGCGTGGGTTGAAGAGAGTTTTTCAGCATACGTTCGCCACGGTCGAGGCCATTGCAGCAATGCGCCCAACAAACCCCTTGCTCAAGCTTGAGATCAATTACGTCATGACGCCGTTCAACGTGGATGACTGCCTTGAGCTGTTCCGCTACTGCCAGGAAAATAAAATTGCGTTCAACCCCATCTACTGCGTGCAAGGCGAACTCTATTTCAACGAAGGCGAAGACAACGTTTCTCTGCCTGAAAACGTGCGGGAACGATACCTTGAGCACTTCACCCGAATACTCGAGGAAGATGACTCGCTTCAGACGCGAGAAATCTTAGATCAGTTGCTGGACCGACCACGCGATTTTGACTGTTGGGCGGGACGAACAACTATCCTCATCGAAGAGAACTGCAACGTTTACCCCAACGGGGGATGCCCGAGCGATTTCCTCATGGGCAACCTTCGCGACTACGACTACTCCTTCACAGAGCTTCTCACTTCGCCTCAGGCACAGGCCGTCCTGCAGAAAGCAAAGTCGTGTCGCATTTGCCGTCTTTCGTGTGAAACCATGACAACATTGCAGTACCCCGAGGCGCTTGCGGGTTACCGAAAAAGTAGAGAACTTCCCCTTCCCGACAAAACAAACCCGAGTGCGTCGTGAACGATCCAGCCAGGCACCAGGCTCAAGGTTTGCGTTATCCTTTTTTCTTCTTATCCCTCGTGGGTTCCTTGCCAGGTTTGTCGCCGCTTGGCTCTGTCGGGCGACCGTAAAGTGAATCAAGCATCTGGCGCACGTTCTCAACGTTGATGTCCTTGCCCTGGATCGTATGCATGGCCATGACTTGATTGAGAGCCCCCTTGAGCTCACGCACGTTCGTGTCGATGCGCTCAGCTAAGAGCTGAACGACTTCATCAGGAACTTGAAGCCCCCCGCGCTCGATTTCTCGATTCAGAATCGCGATCCTGGTTTCGAGATCCGGAGCGGCAATATCCACAATGACACCAGCACCGAAACGAGAAAGAAGCCTGTTCTCGAGCCGTGCGATATCTTTGGGGGGACGGTCGCTAGTGATGACAATTTGCTTCTTCGCCTGGAACAAAGCGTTAAAGATGTGGAAAAATTCTTCCTGTGCACGCTCTTTTCCGGCGAGGAATTGCACGTCATCCACGATGAGCAGATCCACAGATTTATACTTGGCGCGGAATTGGTTAATAGTGTTTGTCTGAATGGCCTCAACCACTTCTGCCGTAAAATCCTCCGAGTTCGTGTAGATGATGCGAACACTGGGATTTTCGCGCAGAATGTGATTCGCAATGGCATTCACAAGATGCGTTTTCCCAAGTCCGACGTCACTGTAGATAAACAAGGGGTTGTAAGCCTGCGCAGGAGCACGAGCCACAGCCAGTGCGGTAGCATAGGCAAAATTGTTGTTTGCGCCGACAACAAAATGCTCAAAATCGTATTCGGGGACAATCTGGAGTGTTGGAATTGTCGGCGCGGCAGAAGCAGCACTTGGCCCCATCGCGCCGGCAGCCACAGCCGCAGAGATTTGTCTGTATTCCTCTAACGCTTGCTCTGCCTGGCCAAGCTTTGCGTAGACTTCCGCCCGCAAAATGCGACTGCTCATGCGCTGAGGCGAACGCTCAACAATCTCGTCGAGCACCTGAAGCGCTTCTTGCAGATCGCCGCGCTCAACGCATACCTTCGCCAGCTCCTCCAGTTCGGTGTTTGCTGCATCCGTATTTCCAGCTGCGTGAAGACACTCAGCCAGGGCACGCCGCGCCCGATCGCTCCCTTCGCTCATGGCGACGGCATCGCGCGCAGCTTCAACGGCGTCGGACAATGCTCCTTGCTGGCGAAGAAGTGCAACAAGTGCGAGCTGTTCCTCGATCGCTGCATGAATCTGCTCGCTAGCGACGAGAAGACGAACCAAAAGTTGGCGCGCTTGAATGTTTTCTGGAGAAACGAGCGTAAGTCGTCGGGCTGTCTCGACAGCGTGCGGACGATCCCCATTCTCGTCGAACGCGTTGGCCAGCTCAAGCAACCGGTGTTCGAAATCATCCGTCCGCCCCACACGCTCGTAAAGTCTCACCAGCCGCGAGAGACTCTCCGTGCATTTCGGATTCATTTCGAGCGCGCGCAAGAGCAAACGCTCGGCCTCATCCCATCGTTCGGCCTCAAGGAAAAGGTCCGCCCCTCGCTGTAAGCGCACCAGGGCTTCGCCAAGCTGGGCTGCCTGGGCACAGTAATCGGCCGCTTCAAGGCAGAGATCTAACTCGAGCGGAGCATAGGCCAGCAATTCGTCGTACACGGCGATAGCGCGTTCCACAGGGTTCGTTCCCTGCTGAGCTAACTCAACCAACCTTTTGCCGTAGAGGTGCACCGCCGCATCATTGTGCTGCTCCCGCGACAGATCGAAGAGACGCCGCACCAACCTTTCTTCGCTGGAGTGCTGCGCGTAGGCCTGTTCGAGAGTGGCCATGGCCTTGTCAGCACCGTGCTTTTGTTGCTGGATCTCCGCCAGACGAAGGTACGCATCAATTTCAGCCTTGGCCTCATCAAGATCGTGATGACATCGAATGAGGAGCAGCCATACCCCTTCGTCCTGCGGCGCCACCTCGAGGGCTTTACGCAAAGCGCGCTTTTCGGTTTTGAAATCGCCACGGTCACGCGCGGCCTGAGCTTCTTGAAGAGATTGTGCAACTTCGAATTGACGGCGTTCTTCTTCGGCGCGTGCTTTGTCGCCCATGCGCTCATAGATTTCCGCCTTCAATCGGCGCACGCTGAGCCGCGCAGGAGCAAGCGTCTGGGCCTCGTCAAGCACCGCAAGCGCTTGTGCGTACTCGCCTGCGTCTGCATACAACCCGCTCAAGCGTTCGAACTCATTCACGCCGCGCTCGACTTCGTTGAGCATAATGAGAGTTTCAGCCAAGCGCCGTGCCGATTTGGGATCTTCTGGCAGAAGCGCAACTGCCTTTTCTTCGGCTGCAAGCGCCCCTAGCTGCTGGCCCTGCTGTGTGAGTAGGTCTGCGAGCGCGTGAAGCTCCCGCACGGCTTCTTCAAGGCGGTTCTGTTTCTCCAGGAGCTCAATCAACTGTTCACGCAGCTCGCGTTGCTCCGGATCGGCCTGTACGGCTCTGCGCTGAGCATCAATGGCCAATTCGATAGCGCCTTTCTGCAAAAGCACCTCAGCTAATTTTTGCAGCCACTGCGCTTGCTCAGAGCGATTGCCAAGACGAGCCGCAACTTCCGCCAGTCCCTCATGCGCCGCCTCATTCTGTGGCTCCACGCGCAAGGCATCGCTGTAACGCGCCCGCGCTGTCTCCCATTCGCCTTTCTCCAGCCCTATTCGGGCCAACGTGAGATAGTTCTCTACGGCTTTTTCGGGTAAGCCGATGCGCTCGAGGAACTCTGCAAAACGCAATCGCACTTCGTTTGGACGCGGCGCGAGTTCGATCGCACGTTCGAAGGACGTCACTGCTTTTTGCGTTTCTCCCTCGGCCTGGTAGAGTTCGGCGAGCTTTTCGCCAAGTGCGGCAGCTTCTTCACCAGCCCCCGCATCAGCTAAACTCTCGAAAAGCCGTTCTGCCACGACGAGGTTTTCAGGCACGCGCTCATGCGTCTCGCGCAAGAGGGCCAGTGCTTCTCCTCTGCGATTCCGGGAGGCAAGAAGTCCGACAAGCGTGAGAGTCGTGGCGCATGCTTCGTCAAGTTCCTCGGCGTCCAACTCGACCTGCCGAGTGCGTCGCATCAGTTCTTCATCGTCGGGAATGATTTTTAGAGCTTCTCGAAGCGTCGCGGCTTCGCGCGTCAAATCGCCCTTAGCATGATAATCTTCTGCCTGCCGCAAAAGACTCTGAACATAAAAGGCATTGAGCTCCTGTTCTGCCGCCTGTTGTTGGCCAAGCGCCGCATACACATCTGCGCGCAAACGTCGAGCGCCCAGCCGCGACGGAAACTCCTCGACAAGCCGATCGAGAACTTCGAGAGCCTCTTCGTAGTCTTTGTTCGTGATGAGCCCCGCCGCAAGATCTTCGAGCTGCAGAGCAGCAGCCTCGCGATTCCCGCGCTGAATAAGGGCGTCCACAAGCTGCAAGCGCACGGAGCGATCTGTGGGGGCCAATTCTGCCGCACGTTTCAGCGCGTTAAGCTCTTCATCACGTTTATTTGCTGCTGCAAAGGAACTGGCAAGCTGGAGAAGCTCGCGCACAGCATCGGCGGGTCTTCCTTGTCGAGCATAATTATCGGCAAGTTCTCGCCGCACATCGGGATGTCCACTTGTGACCTTAAGAGCACGCCGGAGAAGGGTGAGAGTTTTTTTGTCTTGCCCGCTCGCCTCATAAGCACGCGCCAGCTCAACGGCCCGTCGCGCAAACTCATCCATTTTCCCCGATTGCTCGTATAGCGACAAGGCTTCTTCGAGCTCAGCCGTCTCCAGCGGCCGTGTTTGCTCGATCTCTAGGAGCGCCCACTCGGCATCTTCAAACTGGCCACTGGCCCGCAGGCGCCGAGCCATCGCCAAAAGCTTTTCGAGCGTCTCTTCGGTACGCCCGATTTCCCGCAAAAAGGCCACATATTTGCGGAAAAGCTCGAAATTGTTTGGATCGGCCTCGGTCGTCTGCTCGAAAACTGCAACAGCTTCATCCATTTGCTCATACAGTTGCAGTAGTTCGACAAGGTGCAGCCCTCGCTCCACCGTTTCCTGGGCAGTGCCAAGTTGCCGCAGCAACTCAAACAGCAGACGGTTCACACCAAGATCATCCGGTTCTTTTTCAATCGCTTTCTCGAGCGTGGCGCGAGCCTGCGCGCCAAAGCCCCGCTTGAGTTGCAGACGGGCCAGTTCTACGGCACGTGCACACGCATCTTCCCGATTGCCGAGGGCGAACTCGCACTCAATGAGCGCAGAGAGCACGCTCTCCTCTTCGGGATCCTCTTCCAGCAAGGAGCGCAAAATCTCGCGTTCGGACTCCAGCGCTCCGCGCCGATGATGGATTTGCGCCAGTTCCAGCCGGTAAGCTCGCGATTTGGCCTCATTGCCAAGCTTGACATAAAGATTGGCGAGACGTCCCAACGCCATGACATCCTCAGGACGCTCGTCCACCAGCCGCTCGAGCGCAGCCACCGCGCCAGTGAGGTTTCCTTGCTGCTCGTTGGCGTTTGCGAGGCGAAGCAGGACATCGCAATAATTGGCCGTGTCGCCAGCCCCATGATAATGGATGGCGAGTGCCTCGATCGCCGGGATATGATCGGGATCGAGTGCTAGCGCGCGGTTGAGGTAGGCGAGGACGTGCTCCCCTTCTCCCCGTTGCGCGGCTGCATCAGCTTGCTGCATTGCAGCCGTCACGGCTTCCGGAATGCGTCCGATGATTTCTAGCAGCTCGATCAGATAGTTCTGCAAGGCATGATCGAGGGGAGCCATCGCCGCGATTTCGCGGGCCGCCTGGATAGCTGCATCTGCATCGCCCACGGCAACCAGCTCGTCGCAAGCGCGCCCAAGATACTCCCGAGCCTGGTCGAAAGCCCCCAGCCTGGCATGACAACGAGCACGCTTGAGCAGAAGCTGAGCCGAAGGCGGTGCGCATGCTTCCGCACGGGCATACATTTCGCACGCCTTCTGCGGATCTTGCTGCGCAAAGTGATCCCCAAGCGCCTCAAATTCTGTCACAGCCTGCTGGCGCGCCCGGACATTTCCCGTAGCGGCCCAGCTCTCAAGAATCTCTGCTCGCTCGAGTCGCCAGCGGGGCTCATCGGGAATCAGGTTCAGAACTCGCTCCATGAGGGAAAGGGCTTTGGCAAAATCGCGGTTCGCGACATACACCTG
>JADFCV010000006.1:35649-98505 GCA_017161655.1 Candidatus Sumerlaeota bacterium | reverse complement strand
CTCGCTCGAGTCGCCAGCGGGGCTCATCGGGAATCAGGTTCAGAACTCGCTCCATGAGGGAAAGGGCTTTGGCAAAATCGCGGTTCGCGACATACACCTGCGCAAGCTTGGCTAGGTGCTCGGCCGCCTCCTTGGGGGCGCCACTCGCCAAGCAAGTCTCTGCCAGCAATTCAAGCGCGCCTGGGTAATCGGGGTGTTCCTTTAAAATGGCGAGGAGCTCCTTACGGGCGCGAGCGAATTCCCGAGCATCAAATGCCATGCGGGCAGCACGCACGCGCAGACCCAGCGCATCTTCCTCTTTGCCCATAGCGGCGTAGAGGGCGCGAAGGCGTGTCACGGCTTCCTCGTTCGTCGGCTGAGAATCAAGAATGCGCTCGTAAACCTGCACCGCCTTTTCGGGCATGTTCGAGTCAACAAACCACTGCGCCCATTCAAACACGCGTGGAAGCCAGTCGCCTCCCGTGTCCGCAAGAATAGCAATCTCGCAGAGCCGGCTTCGCACTGTGACATCCTCTGGCGCGATTTCTAGTGCCTGTTCGAGCAGCTGAGCTGCTCGTGCGAAATCGGCATGGAGCACCGACGCCTCCGCACGCTCGGAAAGAAAAGCCACGGCTTCGGGGAGATTCCCCATCTGCTCGTAAACCTGCAAGACGTGCGGCACAACGTCCACAAGGTCGAGACGCAGTGCATCTGCCTGGCGATACGCATCAATCGCCGCCTGGAAATCCTCCTGAGCAGTGTAGAGATCCGCCGCCGCCATGAATTCTTCCAGAGCGGCTTCAGGCTGCCCCTGTTCACGTAGATATTCAGCTAGCAAATAATGCGCTTTGGGCGCTTCGGGCTGGTACTCTGCCCATGCCTTCACGTGCTCGAAAGCCGCCAGGCGTTCGCCGCGTTGGATGAGCAATTGCGCGAGCACTCCGTGATGTTCGCCAAGTGCTTCTGTGTTCCCCAAATGCTCGTAAACCTGAACGAGTCCGAGATGTGCCCGCTCATAGTTCGAATCCGCTTCCACAATCTCGCGGAAAACTTTTTCAGCGTCTTCGTAGAACCCCAGCTCGAGATAATTTTCCGCCACCTCGGCCTGCTTCTCGAGGAACTCAGGATCCACGGCCAGGTGCACTTCGATTTGGAAGTGAGCCGCAAGCTCCTCGACAGCTTTTTCGAGGGGGAGATCCTGAGCCAGGGCGTAGAGCTCAACCAACGTTCCACCCGCTGCGCCTTTACACAGACTATACATGCAACGGAACGTGCGCTTGGACTTGTCTATGATGAGCGTCCGGAAAACCGTCTCGCGATGAATGGGACAAAAGCCGCGAAACGTTTCGCTGCTTTCCTGAAGCTTGTCCGGGTGATAATTAATGAGTTCGAGGACAGCTCGGGGATCGAGCTGCTCATTTAGCTCGTGAATGACCTTTTCGGAATAGATGCCCATCTCGAGTCCTGCGCTAATCGAGTTCGCAGCATGGACTCAAGCGACTGCTGGCCAGCTTGTCAACGAGTGAGAAATGCTTCCGCGCATTCAGTGCGCGACAGTGCGACCACCAAAAGTGAGCGCAACCGCAGCGAAAATGCAGGCAAAGGCGAGCAGGTTATTCCACGACGGCTTTTCCCCAAGATAAAACATGGCAAAGACGGTGAACACCACGAGAGTGATAGCTTCCTGAACAATCTTGAGCTGAAAACCGCTCCACCCCGCGCTCGCACCAAGACGGTTGGCCGGCACCATGAAGAGATATTCGACGAACGCGATGGCCCAACTCATCGGGATGACCTGCCAGAGAGGCATGTCGCGAAATCGCAAATGCCCGTACCAAGCAAATGTCATGAAAATGTTAGAAATAGTAAGCAGCAAAATCGTCGGCATGGTCAGGATACTAACGTTACAAGAGATTTCCCCGCCGTACTACGGCGCTGTTCGGTTTCAATTCAGTCTGCTTGTCCACAGGCAAGAATGATACCAAGCATCGAGACCGTTTCTATGGCTGGTGTGTGTGTCGCGCTTCTACTGCCCGGGCTTCCCCATGGTGACCATTGTGGTCAAGTTCAACCAGCGGCACAAAGGGAGAAGGTGCTGCCACACGCTCAGGTTCTTTCTCCATTCCCAGTGTGGCCAGAAGCTGCTCGTCATGTGACAACCCGGGGTTCGGGGTGGTGAGCAGCTTTTCGCCCGTAAAAAGGGAGTTGGCGCCCGCCAAAAAACATAGTGCCTGGGCTTCATCTGTCATTCGGGTCCTTCCGGCTGCAAGACGCACACGCGCGCGGGGCATGATGATACGCGCCGTGGCAATTGTACGCACCATTTCGATAGCATCAATGGGCGGCTGCCCCGCGAGCGGGGTTCCTTCGACGGGGACGAGCGCATTGATTGGCACGCTTTCCGGGTAGGGATCGAGATTCGCCAGCTCGCACAGCAGCCCGATGCGATCCGCACGACTCTCGCCCATGCCAATGATGCCACCACTGCAGATTTCGATTCCAGCGGCGCGCACGTGACGCAACGTTTCGAGCCGCTCTTCGTATGTGTGCGTTGAAATGATTTCAGGATAAAACTCAGGCGATGTGTCGAGGTTGTGATTATAGGCGGTAAGGCCGGCGTCCTTAAGGCGCCGCGCCTGGTC
Source organism: Candidatus Sumerlaeota bacterium (assembly GCA_017161655.1). GTDB lineage: Bacteria > Sumerlaeota > Sumerlaeia > Sumerlaeales > Sumerlaeaceae > DRVG01. The sequence goes on along the minus strand of JADFCV010000006.1, from coordinate 95,884 downwards.
AGCGGTGAGCATCCCCAATGTAACGCAGGCTTCCATGCCGAGTGCTCGCACAGCTCGGATCATTTCGAGCACACGCTCGAACTCTTCGTCGTTGCGAGGATTTCGCCACGCAGCGCCCATGCAAAAACGGGTCGAACCCGCGGCTTTTGCCGCCCTGGCTTGCTCGATGACCATCGCGACGTCGGCCATCGGTTCGTTGCGCACGCCAGTCTTGTAGTGCGCGCTTTGCGGGCAATAGGCGCAATCCTCCGGGCAGCCCCCTGCTTTGATATTTCCGAGGGTACAATGCTGGATGTAACGCGGATTGTGGTGAGCACGGTGCACTCGCATCGCCCAAAAGACGAGGTCCGGGAAAGGCAGTTCGTAAATTTCGCGCACCTGCTCGCGAGTCAACGGTCGCGCCACAACGCCGCTCTCTGAGAAGTTCATCATAAGTTGTTCGTCCTCCAGTCAGAAATGAGACCGAGCCTTGAGAGCTGCGAAAGTCAGACTCTCGCTCTGAAAGAGTTTATCCAGCAACAATCAGCGGCCGTGCCTCAACCAATTGAAAATGACCGGTGGCCAACAGCCACACGTAGAAGGCCAGGAAACAAAAAAGGAGCGAATCGATCCGATCCAGAGCCCCACCGTGACCACCGAAAGCGGCTCCGGAATCTTTCACGCCCGCATCACGCTTGAGAGCGCTTTCCGCGAGATCACCAAGCTGACCCACTAGCCCAAAGATGACGCCAAGAGCGGCAACGCTATTCCAACTGAGATCGAGCTGCAAGACTGGCTTCGCAACCAGCGCTGTCGTCAAAGCTGCGACGACAGCAGCCGCGGCGCCTTCCCAGGACTTTTTCGGGCTTATGCGAGGGGCCATCTTGTGCCGCCCGTAAGCGCATCCAAAGTAAAAGGCCGCTGAGTCCATCGCCCATACGCAGACCAGTACGAAGAGAAAATACATCCGATCCACATGCAAAACCTGCAGGCCACAGGCGAGAGCAAAACCGAGATACAGGGCAGGAAGCAGGACCGCTCCGACGCCGGCAAGCGTCCCCTCATAAGATTGACGCGCGAGGTGAGCCACGAAGGCGCCCATCACCACCCCTGCGAGCACGGGCACAAGCAGCCATGGGAAAATATCGCAAGGAACGAGCCCAGTGGCATAAAGGGCAACTGTGGAAACGTACGCCATTGGCTCGGAGAACCCAATGTTTTTTTCGCGTGCGAGATGGGCCAACTCATAACACCCCACCACAGCAAGCACCAATCCTAGCACGGGCAACAGCCACGAAAGCGCGTCAAACCGCAACGCCACCAAGACAAGACAAATGAGCGCCAGGGCTGTTCGTGCGCGACTGTTGCGCATCGCCATGTTAGACCTCCTTTACTTCCCCAAAGCGCCGTTCGCGCCGCTGATAGTCAAGAATGGCGCGATACAAGTCGGCGCGGCGAAAATCCGGCCACAACACAGGGGTAACATAAAATTCCGTGTAAGCAATCTGCCATAAAAGGAAATTCGACACTCGCATCTCGCCGCTTGTGCGGATGAGAAGATCGGGATCACCAAGTTCCGGATGGTAAAGGTACTGAGAAAAGAGAGCCTCATTAATGTTGTCAGGAGCCAGTCGGCCTGATTGAACGTCCTCCACGATGGCACGGACCGCATCCACGATCTCGGCGCGTCCCCCGTAGCTCAGCGCAAGATTGAGCACGAGACCCGTGTTCGGCGACGTCGCTTCCATGGTTCGGCTGAGTTCGGCGCGTACGTCTTCGCTCAAATCGTTGACTCGACCGGACACGACCAGCCGGACATTGTTCTCGTTTAGCTCTGGGATCTCGTCGCGCAGGAAGCGCTTCAGAAGCCCCATAAGCGCGTCCACTTCACGCTTCGGGCGCTTCCAGTTCTCGACAGAAAAAGCATAAAGCGTGAGAGCTTTTACGCCAAGCTCACCGCACGCGCGCACCGCCACACGGACACTCTCAATGCCCGCCTCATGGCCCCGGATGCGATCGAGGTAGCCACGCTGCTTTGCCCATCGGCCATTGCCATCCATGATGATTGCGACGTGGTGGGGAAGCTTGGCTGGGTCGATGGAAACAAGCAGTTCACGCTCGACTTCGTTCAGCTCATCCCGAACTTTGCCGAGAAAGCACTCGCCCTTGTGCGGATTGTTCACTGGTGTTTTCACGATCGCAACTCTTCTAGTAGGTTGCGGCATATTCTACTCAAAACCTTTTTTCTATTCGCAGTGGCCAGCAGGCTACGATGGCGGAGGTTTTCTTCTTTTCGCGTCTTTGTCATCTATCCGTCCCAATGGTGCCGCTGCAGCGAATAACGCTTTTCAGTCTTTATGGGCGGACCAAAATGTCATAGGGATCTCGGTCCCCCAGGAGCACCCGCGGCGAGACGGCTTTGTTTGCTTCCCGCACCTCGAAGATCACAGGGACTTCGTTTTGACCCGGAATCTCCGCCGCACGTCCGACGACCTCTCCGGCTCGCACGGCCTGACCGTCAGAAACCTCTACGCTGCCAAGGAGTCCATAAATAGAAAAACGTTGTTCGGCATGCTCGACGATGACAACTCGCTCAAGCCCACGCATGGCTCCCGCGAACCGGACGACACCGGCTGCCACGCAACGGATGGCAGCACCAGGTGCTACGCGCAACGTGACCGTTTCGTGCTTGGGTGCGCGAGCCACCTCGTTGGTCATGCGACTGCGCGGAGTCGGCAGCGGTTCGACTGGCAAAGGAACGTCCTCGCCCACCAGAGGCCAGTAAGCTGGGGCCATATCAGGAGCAGGCGGTGCGAGCTGACGGAGTGAAAAACGCGTGCGCTCCATTTTCGCCAGGCGGTGGAACTCCGCAAGAATGTCCGGGAGTCCCTGAGGAAGCCAAGCCGCTAAAAGCCACGAATTCCAGTCGCCCACGATTTCGATCTCTGACCGTGTTACCCCCTCGAACGGCTCATTGGCAGCCGCACGACCAACAAGCGTCGAAGTAGAACGAAAATCTTCATCCAACATCATCGCGCTGCTCGATCGCAGGCGCTCCTCAAGCTCGGCATAGTGGGCCAGCGCGGCGGCATCGTTGAGAACACTCAGTCGAAGCGCTGCAGCGTGATATGCTAGTGGCGCCGGCGGTATTGCCACGGATTGCTGGCGGAGGCGCCCGATAAGATATAGCGCCACTGTGGCTCGACGAGCATTCGTTCGCCGTTTTTCGAAATTCTCATTCGTTTCTCCCAGCATTGAAACGAGCTTTTGAACACCCTCCTCTTGCTTCTTTTGAAGCCAGGCACTTGCGAGATCCCAGGAGATCGAAACCTCCGCGATATTCCACCACTGGCGGAAAAAGAGAGAAAACTCGTAGGGATCCCCTAACTCCATCGGAGAGCGACGTCGTAACGCAGCCGACGTCCCCTGATCGGACCGAGCCCCAGAGGGGCGAACTGAAGGCGCCTTGGAGCCCGCAGTGGAAGTGGGTGCGCCCCTGCTTGATGTTTGAGTCTTCCCGGCCGTACCCGGTTTTTGCCGCGTTGACGAAGACTGCCGCCTCGTGGACGTCTCCTTGGCTTGTTGCTTCTGCACGGTCTTCGGCGTCGGTGAAGATTTTGACGAGGGCGTGGATTTCGCCCCAACCCACATGGCCAGGCCGAGAAAAAGCAAGGCAACCAACGCCAGCGTTCTCGCCGCTCTTACCATGGAACAACCTCTAATCACACCCACCCTCTGTCGTTGCCCCAAGATGTAGCAGTTCAAGCAGCAAGACTAGTCCGAGTAACATCGCAGTGAGAAGAACGCCAGCAGGGAAGAGCATGCTGATGAGCGACGCACTGTTTTTCAAAATAAAGTGCGCAATTGCCCAGGCCGCTGCACATCCGATCACCATCCCCGCCCCGCTACTCAGGATAGCGGAAATGAACAGACGCGGAACCGATGAGACAGGGCATTTTCGTGCGATATGATGGTGGAGTAACGCGAAGAGAACCAACAGCGCACCCGCGACCACACCCATGAGAACATTCATGTGGCGCCGGACGTTTGAAAGGGCGTCGAAGACTTGGTCCTGTCCGACCGAATTGAAGATAACAAACTCCACCTCGCGCTGTGACTGAAGATAGCCCAGAAAAGCATCGAACTCCTGAGCCGAGCGAAAAAGCGCGGGATGACGTAGCTCTATAACGAGGGGAAGATCTCCGATGAGTGTTTCGGGAAGCTGCTGCAGCCACGGCTCCTGAAGAGCAAGGAGCGAGCGTGCTTCCCGGCGTCCGATAACCGAACACTGGACGCCTTTGACTTCCTTCTGCAATTTTTGGGCAAAAGCGTTCGCTTGCGCGTCCCCGACGTCCTCGCGCAACACCGCCACGATCGGCATCTGGCTTCCCCACGTGAGGACGGCGTCCTCGAACAGTCGGCGCTCAGCCACGATCAACACAAGGGCCACGTAAACCGTTGCAAAAGCCAGAGCTTGCCACACTACCCGTCGCCAATGCAAAAAGGGATCCGAGGGGAAATCCGATTTCCCTTTCGCCGACTCTGGCCGAGCCGTCTGTGGTTCGCCTGACATTTTGGTCTCCATGGTTCAGGTCACTCTGCGTCACACGAGTGGATTCGAGTCAACGTTCCATTAGGAATTTGGCAAAACTCTCTTGCACTTTTCGGGCCGTGGGCTACGATACTCTGGCAACGTGGATGTGAGGAACACAGCGGAAGGCAAACTCACATCCACGTTCCATTTTTCGCGACCGGGGGTAGAGAAATGCGCATCGGCTTGATCTCAGACACCCACGGGGTCTGGCACCCCGCTATTCCTGATCTGTTCCACGGTGTCGAAGCGATTCTTCACGCTGGCGACGTAGGTAGTCCGACCATTCTTCAGCGCCTCGAATCCGTTGCTCCACTTTACGCCGTGCGAGGAAATTGCGACAGCTGGCCTCTCATTTCCAGTTTGCCACGCTCGCGCACAGTGGAACTCAAGAACGTACGGATCGGTCTCCTCCACGGTGATCAGTTCGGTGGCGAAGCTATCGAAGAAGCCGTGGTGGCATTTTTCAAGGACGACCCGGTTCACGTTGTTGTTCACGGTCACACTCACGTCCCTTGCGAAAAAAAGGTGGGGAGTGTCGTGGTGATAAACCCCGGTGCGCTTGCTCCTCCACTAAACCCGGGACGAACCGTAGCAGTGCTAGAGGTCACGGACCCGACGAACGTGGTTGTTCATTTCCACCAGCTTTCTTAGCCATATAAACAATTCGCCCATCGCGAATGGTGGCGAAGACGTCGCCGTGCTCATCAAGGATGCAGAAATCGGCGCGTTTTCGCGGTTCGATGCTGCCCACGCGATCTTCGCAGTGGACGGAACGGGCGGGGGTGAGCGTTGCCATGCGCAGAGCATCATGAAACTCTACCGCCCCGAGTTCGCACGCAGATCTTACCGCGCCAGCCATGAGAAGATTGCTGCCGGCAAGCGTGCCATCGAGCAGCCGCACTGCCCCATCCCGCACTTCTGTCCAGCCTCCCACGCTATGAATTCGAGTCCCTGGCGTTGTCGCTGTCGCACCTGTTCCATCGGTGACGATCATGAGCCGCTGCCAACCTTTCAATCGGTTGAGCAGCGCGATAGCAGGTCCAGAAAGATGATGTCCGTCGGGGATCATCTCACACCACACACGCTCCTCGAGCAGTGCCGCGCCAATGAGGCCAGGAGAACGGTGGTGAAAGGGATGCATCGCATTGAACGCATGCGTGACCTGGCGCACACGTTCCAGACGGAACATTTTTCGCGCAAGCTCATAGCTGGCGGCACTGTGGCCTAGCGAGATCTCGACCGTTGTGCGCGGGTTTTCGTGAAAAAACTCGATGAGACGTTCGCCGCCCTCGATCTCCGGCGCTATGGTGATCTTGAGCAAGAGGTCCTCGCACAGCGATAGGATGCGGTCAGCCGCGCGGAGGTCCACTGGCCAGACATACTGAGGTCCGAACCCACCGCGTTTCTCGGAATTGATAAAAGGACCTTCCAGAAAAATGCCGAGAAACCTGGCCCCTGGAGGATCAAGCCGCCTCAGCAAGCGCACAAACTCCGCGAAGCGTTCCAGTTCCAAATCATCGCGCGGAATGGTGGTCGTCGCCACAATCGAAGTTGCCCCCCCGCGCGCAGCCGTTTCGCTGATGCAGCGATAAGACGCTTCATCGAGATCAAGGAAATCTGCCCCGCCGCAACCGTGGATGTGCACATCAATTAAGCCTGGGACAACAGTGAGCGCTGCACTGCGAGCATCAAAGACGTTTGGAGGTATCCACTGCGAAGCAAACTCGCCCATCATCTCGATGAGGCCGCCAGAAAAGGTGATGAGAACGTCATCGAGAATGATTTCTGGAGTGAAGAGGCGTCGACAAGCAATGCCATCGAGCGCCTGGCCAGACTCGTAAGGCTGCTTCAAGGGCGGTAGGGCGCAACTCATGCGCTTCAACAATCCTTTCTCAAGTTGAACATAGCATCGCGGCTTCCGAGCGCGACTTCTCACCCTCTGCGGGAGGTTACAGCTCAAACCATCAGAACAGCTTGAAGGGCAGCTTTGCCCCGTCCCTGCGGTCCTCACCGCTGCGATTGCGCTTCGACCCCGCCGCTCCGGAAGTGCCGCTAAGCTTTGCCCGAATATTGCCGTCACCTAAAAACATCGCCTGATCGTCGCCCTGTTTTTTGGGTGTGATCGCAGACGACTCTCCAGTTGCAAGGTTCACAACGACAAACAGGGTTTGTCCCTGCGGATCCACTCCCCCCAGCAGCAGGTCATTTGTTGACTCTGCGAAATCCAGCACACGCACGCCAGCCGGCATGTTTGCTACAGGCTGCGGCGGCAATTCGACAATTTGCTCGTCCCTGATTTGCACAAAGCGCGCTTCGAGCTGATTTGTTAGCAAATTATCGCCCACAATGACCAGATCGCCTTTGCGAGCAAAAATCCGTTTGCCATCGAAGTTTTCGAACACATGAAGCACACGATAAGGTTTTACGCGAGCAGAGAGCTGAGTGAATTTCCCTTGGGATACAATGAAGTACGTGCCCGTACGCTCGACATCGAAGCGCTTTCCTCGGAGTTCGGCCTCACCTATCATCAGCAAACGCCCCTCTGTACGCTGGATAAGCAAAGCAGCAACGTCGCCTTCTTCATTGCGCCACACGTTCAGGGTCTCGGACGTTAGCTCGTGGCACAAATTCGACTCAGAATAGAGAACTCCCTCTCGATGGTCCTCCGACACGCAGTAAACCATGTTGCCGGGAACATTCCGATGCACATGGACGGGCGCGCGGCTGTACGTGTCTTGCTGACATGCAATGGCAATGGCCCTCGCAGCGTCGTCGTTCGAAAACGTCACGACAGGGGGATGCGCGCTGCATAGTCCAACTACGGCAAAAGCAACTGCTCCTACAGCGAGGCGTGACTTCATCACACCACTCTCCTGGTAAAACAATTCCGCGTCTTTAGGGTGCAACACGAGCCATCGCTTCCCCTCTACATTTGCGCGGCGAGATTGTGCGGATGATTCTCTTGCTTCCGCCGGTGGCAGCACCGTGTTCGGCGAGAGAAATGACACTATGACTCCTCAAACCAGTCGGCAAGCTGAGGGATATAACGTGTGGGATCGAATTGGACAAAGCGAAAATCGGCAAGCCCACGCGTCCGATAGGGATCATGCTCGAAGAAGTCTGCGAGCTCCTGAGCACTTTCTGCACGCGCAACGAAAATACTTCCCAGACGCGGCACAAGTGGACCCGAAAAAAGGATCATCCCGCACGCATAGCCCTTGTCCAGATACGCACGGTGCTGGGCCACTGCATCCCCAAAATTCTCAAATGGTTGCTTATAGATCACTTCCACGATGAAATGTTTCATGGTGCCGCGTCTGCTTTCTCCAGGTCTTCGCTTCGCTCTTCGTAAGATTTTGTTTCGCAAACGCGACCTGGAGCGTTCGATGTCAAGCACGGAGATTGCGGGCGCATCGCTCTTCAGAATGGCTACTGCTGCATGCCAACACAGTAGTCGAGGATATCAGGTGTCCGCCAGGCGAGGGGAAAGGTGCGGCAACGCTCAGGTTTCACTGGATGAATTCGGCACTCATTTCCCTCAAGAAAGATGCACTCACGCAGCGGGCCGGGCTTATCCAAGAGCCACCGAACCCCACGCGCGGCATCCTCTGGATCATCGGGCACACGGGTGTAGGACGCAATAAACTCATCGAGCGAGAGACCGAGAAATTCGCAAATCCGCTGGGCCTCCTCGGGGTGAATGCGAACAATGCCTTCGCCACGGCAACAATTGCCACACCGCGCGCACACAAACTCTTTGAGCTCGTAGTCGAGCTGATCGCTTTGTTTCTTGTTAGTCATTGCTTATGCCGTGACCGCCGCGGGTTAGCTTCTGGTGCTCCTCATAAGCATTTCCATTTACCGCGTGCGCTTCGCCTCATGCAAAAACTGCTCCGCTAGACTCGCTAGGAAATGCCATAGACTTTTTCGCACGTGAGAAGAGAATCCTCAAACCACAGTAGCCGCAAAACTATGCTTGCACGATCAAACGACGGAAAACCAGAGACGCATACGCTGACAGCAACAGCGCAGGAGATCGTTGCCTGCCGCAAGTGCCCGCGTCTTGTGGCCTGGCGGGAAGCTGTAGCGGCCAATCCCCCGCGTCGTTACCGTGGGCAAAAGTATTGGGCCAAACCGGTTCCCGGATTTGGAGATCCGCGCGCGCGGCTGCTTATCATCGGTCTCGCCCCGGCCGCGCATGGAGGGAATCGCACAGGAAGAATCTTTACTGGTGACCGTTCAGGCGACTGGCTCTTCCGAGCTCTGCATCGCGCTGGCTTTGCTAACCAGCCAACATCCACGGGATGCGAGGACGGACTCGTCGTGCGCGACTGCTATATCACAGCTGTGGCGCGCTGCGCACCTCCGCAGAACAAACTGCTGCCTTCGGAAATTAACAATTGCACGCCGTTTCTCGAACGTGAGGTTCATGACCTGTGGCCACACCTCAGATGTGTTGTCGTGCTTGGCCGTGTGGCTTTTGCGTGGTGGCTGCGCCATCTGCGTGGACGCGGGTTAGCCATACGCACCACTGATTATCCTTTCGCGCATGGGGCAGAGTTTTCCTTTGCCGGCGCACCTACGCTGATTTGCTCGTTTCATCCAAGCCAGCAAAACACATCCACTAAGCGCCTGACGGAGCCAATGTTCGATAGCATCTGGCGTCGGGCGAGGGAGATTCTTGATGGCGACCGCTAAGACCAGCAGAACATCGATGGCAGCGCCACCTTTGCTCCTCGGGGCTCACGTAAGCATTGCGGGAGGTGTGCACAAAGCTATCGAGCGCGGTGTGGCAAACGAGTGCACAGCAATCCAGATTTTCGTGAAGAGCAACACGCGCTGGGAATTCCCGCCACTTGAGCCCAAGGAAGTGAGACTTTTCCAAGAGGCTCGACGTGACTCGCCCATCAAAGCGGTACTGGCCCATTCGATTTATCTTGTTAATATGGCAACGGGTGATACAGCTCTGCGAGACAAGACTATCACAGATCTTGTGGATGAACTCGAGCGGTGCGAAATGCTTGGCCTGGACGCGCTCATTGTTCACCCTGGTGCCCACGGCGGCGCGGGGGAAGAGATCGGCATAGAGCGAGTGGCTTCGGCCCTCGATGAGATCGTTGAAACCGTGGGGCGCCGCGGACACTGCCGCATATTGCTTGAGACAACAGCCGGTCAGGGCACGTCACTGGGTGCGAATTTTCACGAACTGCGGCAGATTATCGCCAGGGCTCGATGCCGCAAAAGACTCGGAGTGTGCCTTGATACCGCCCACGTTTTCGCGGCCGGCTACGACATTCGCACACCGGAGGGATACGCAACGCTGTGGCATGACTTTGATAGCATTCTAGGCCGAGAACTGCTTGGCGCCATTCACCTTAACGATTCAAAAGTGCGTTGCGGTTCAAGGATCGACCGCCACGAACATATTGGGAAAGGGCTCATTGGCGAAACAGCGTTTCGTCGCTTGCTTCGCGATCTTTCCCTCCGAGGGATTCCCATGGTGACGGAAACGCCCTCCAGCCCGAACCTCGAGGAAATCCGGTGGCTATTTGCCGCTGCCCTGGGCAAACGTAGCACGGTAAGTAAATAGGGAAATTGAGAGGGGGGGTAGCTCTGCGAAAACGTGGTTGGAAAGGGCTCTCACAAGATACGCGGCGGAGGCATGGCCCAAAACTCCCACTTGAGAGCGCTGAGCTACTGCTCAGTTTTTACTTATCGGCGCGAGACCGCGGAGTGTGGAAGCTCAGCCTTATTTTTATTTCGCAAACCTCCCCCGTGGTGTCACGAAAGCCTCAGGATATCACCAGCACCGCGGCGCCCTTGAGCTGGCCACGGCGAAGCGCGTCAAGCGCCTCGTTAGCCTTTTCCAGGGGATAGGTCTCCACGTGCGTGCGAATGGGAACATTCTCAATGGCTTTGAAAAATTCCGTGCCGTCGCGCCGCGTGAGATTTGCCACGGAGCGGATCACGCGTTCATGCCACAAGTCCTGGTAAGGAAATGACGGGATAGGACTCATGTGGATACCCCCACACACGACGACCCCTCCTTTTCGCACTGCTCGCAGCGCCGCGGGCACGAGAGCACCAACCGGGGCGAAGATAATCGCAGCATCGAGGGGGTGTGGCGGCAGAGCATCGCTGGAACCAGCCCACACACAGCCCAGTTCGAGGGCGAAGCGGCGCCCTTCCTCATCGCCAGGACGAACAAACGCATAGACCTCACGCCCTTGCGCCACTGCTAGCTGTGCTAGAATGTGCGCGCTCGCACCAAACCCATAAAAGCCCAGCCGCTGCGCTTGCTCGCCAACAAAACGGTAGGAACGAAACCCGATCAAGCCGGCACACACGAGCGGCGCTGCATGAACTGGGTCAAGCTGCGGCGGGAGCGCAAAACAAAACTGTGCATCCGCTACTGAAAATTCGGCGTAGCCGCCATCACGCGTGTAGCCAGTAAATGTGGGACTGTCGCAAAGATTCTCCTGATCGTGCGTACAATACCAACAGCTGCCGCAAGTTGCCCCTAGCCACGGAATGCACACGCGTTGTCCGACGGCAAAATCTTCTACACCTTCTCCCAACGCCGCGACGCGCCCGACAACTTCGTGACCCAGAACCAGGGGCAGCTGCGGGGGCTCCGGGAGTTCGCCATCAGCGATATGCTGGTCCGTGCGACAGACGCCACAGGCTTCGACCTCCACGAGCACTTGCCCCGGTCCAGGGTCAGGCACTGGTTTCCAGACCAGCTCAAGCGGCTCGCCGCATCGATGCAACACCATCGCTCGCATTTTGGTCTTCATAAACAGCACCACCTGTTAGGATCGTGCCCGACCTCTTTCATTCTTTCCCAAAAATGCACAGACTTTGATTCTTTTCGGACAAAAATCTCTCCGTCAAGGCAGGCTCGGTATTCCTTGCATTTTTGTCATTCCGACGTATTTTTCTTTCTCGCTTTATATTGTGTGTTATCATTGCAGGAAGTGATGAAACAGTACTCGATTCGAACAACGACGCGGCGTGAATTTGTGGACATTACCGCGCAGGTACGAGAGGCCGTGGCTGAAAGTCAGGTGCAAGAGGGAATTTGCGTCGTATATTGTCCACATACCACTGCTGGTATAACTATCAATGAGCATGCGGATCCCGATGTGGTCCACGACATCGGAATGGTTCTGGGTCGCCTTGTACCGCATTCGGGGAACTACGCTCACGCTGAGGGAAACAGCGACTCACACGTGCAATGTTCGCTCATCGGCCCTTCGCAAACACTCATTGTTCACGAAGGCCGCCTCGTGCTTGGCACGTGGCAAGGGGTCTTTTTCTGTGAATTCGACGGTCCCCGCCAGCGCAGTTTTTATGTTAAGGTCGTTGCAGAAAAAGGGGGCAACTGAATGATGTCCGCCACAAATCCCAACGCAGATCAACAGATTGTCGATTCCTTACGCTTTGCCGAGCTGGGCGACGGTATCGTCGTGCTTCAAGTGCACGGACGCGGAAGTTTCGCCAACAGTGTGGCTTTCCAGAAACTGGCAGAACGGCTAGCGGCAAAGTATGGTAAGGGAAACTATTTCTTTATTCTCGATCTCGATAAATGCGCCACCATGGACTCGACGTTTCTCGGCGCGCTGGCAAGCCTCGCCTTGCGCCAACGCAAAGAGTGTCAACGATCCGTGGTGGTCGTGAATGCCAACGAACATACTCGCAAGCTGCTCGACACCCTCGGAATCAGTCGCTTTGTAGAAATGTCGGGCCCAAAAGCGCCTGGGCCAGTGCCGGCTAATGCACAGTTTCAGGAAGAACAGGCTCAAGACGTCTCCAAGCTAGAACGCATTGTTCATATGATCGAGACACACCAAACGCTGTGCGAAGTGGATTCGGAAAACCAAGCACGCTTTAAGAGCGTGCTGCAGTACCTAAGGGAAAGCCTCGATCGTGAGCAGCGGGGAGAAGAAGGATAAATTCTTAGCGCCGCTCGCGGCGGGCTTGCTCGACAAGTTCCGCAAGGAGCGCGAGTGCGTCGAGCGGCGTAAGCTTATTCACATCGAGTGCTTTTAGGCGCTGGATGATAGGATCCTCCAGGAGATCAAAAAAGGTGAGCTGAATGGCCTGCGTTTCCCCCTGCATGGCTCGCGCACCACGTCGTCGGATATCGTTCCCCTCTTCGAGGTCCTTCAGAATCTGTTTTGCACGCCGAATCGCCGCACGCGGTAATCCCGCCACCTGGGCAGCATAAATGCCATAGCTGCGATCTGTTGCCCCACGAACGATCTTATAGAGAAACGCGACCCGGTCCTCTTCTTCGAGAACCGCAACGTTGTAGTTTTTCACACGTGGCAGGACATTTTCGAGTTCTGTCAGTTCGTGATAGTGCGTCGCAAAAAGGGTAAGCGGTTGGCGCCCCTTTGTATTGTGAAGATATTCAACGACGGCCCAAGCAATAGACAGCCCATCATAGGTTGATGTGCCCCGCCCAATTTCGTCGAGGATCACCAGCGAATCGTTTGTCGCATTGTTGAGGATGTTCGCCGTCTCACTCATTTCCACAAGGAAGGTGCTTTGCCCACGCGCGATCTGGTCCATAGCACCCACACGCGTGAAAATCCGATCCAGAATCGGAATGGTGGCCTGGCGGGCCGGCACAAAGGAGCCAATGTGCGCCATGAGAGCGATGAGCGCCACCTGACGGATGTAGGTGCTTTTGCCCGCCATATTGGGCCCCGTGATGAGAAGAATTTGATTCTCCCGATGATCAAGCAGCACATCATTGGCCACAAAAGGCTGACCGAGATCGAGGGCTTCGAGCACTGGATGGCGCCCTTCAAGAACATGCAGAACGGCATCCTCTCCGTTTTCGACGACTGCTGGCCGACAGTAGTTCCCTGCAACGGCCGCGTGCGCCAGCGACAACAGAGCATCAAGCGTGGCTAAAGCTGCGGCCGTGCTCTGAATCTCGCGCGCTCGCCCGCACACCGACTGCCGCAATCGCTCGAAGATTTCGAATTCAAGCTCCTGAATTCGCTCTTCGGCATGCAGGATGATTTCTTCTTTTTCTTTCAGCTCGGGCGTGATGAAACGCTCACCACCCACAAGCGTTTGCTTGCGAATGTAGGTGGGGGGGACGCTATCAAGGTACGAGTTCGTAACCTCGATATAATAGCCAAAAACCTTGTTGTAGCCAATTTTGAGATTGGGAATGCCGGTGCGCTCGATTTCCGCTTGCCGCATCGCTGCAATCCATGACTTTGAGTCCCGTGCGATAGCGCGAAGCTCATCAAGTTTGGAGTCGAACCCCTCAGCAATCATTCCGCCCTCGCGAACGGTTGCTGGCGGATTGTCCACAATAGCACGCAGCTCACTCACGAGCGCATCCAGCGGGTCGAGCTGCTCTCGAAGCTCGTGCAACATTTCACTCGCTCGCACATCTCCCAGCAGTGCTTGCAGTTTCGGAACCTGCTCGAGCGATTGGCGCAGCGCCAACAAATCCCGTGCGTTTGCTGTTTTGCAGACCGCACGTGCCAATATGCGCTCGAGGTCTGCAATGCCGCGCAGTGCTTCGGTCAAACGCTGACGCAGCGTATAAGTTTCTACGAGTTCTTGGACGGCTTGAAGGCGCCGCTCAATGCGTTCACGCACACGCAGAGGCTCAACGATCCATGTGCGCAAAAGGCGGCCGCCCATCGCTGTTGCGGTATGATCTAGAACTTCGAGAAGAGTGTTGCGCCGGCTCGCATCCGTGAGATTCGCCACGAGTTCGAGCGAGCGTTGCGTCGTCGCATCAAGTGTCATGTACTCGCCCGGCTCGTAAACGCGCAGAGCCGTGAGGTGCGACAGTTGCGCGCTCTGGGTTTGCCGCAAATACGTAAGCACCGCCGCTGCAGCACGGACCCCCAATTCACAGGACTCCGCCCCAAAACCGGAAAGATCGTGAACCCCAAAATGACGCAAAAGCATGTCACGTGCATGGGGATAGGTCAGCGGGCCATCCACCACAGCGACGCACGGCCGTTTTTCTCCGGAAACGTGCGGGCGCTCCTCGGCAGCAAGAGAATCACTTTCCGACACTTTGTCGATCGGTAGTTCTTCGGCATCGCGTCGCCAACCAAGCTGCATCTCAATGGCTTCGCGCTGCTCGCGCAGCAACACAACCTCCGCCGGCTCTATGCGCGCCAATTCGTTTGCAAGCCGACTTCCGGCAGCCTTCCCAAGAAATTGCGCGATGCTGAAGTCGCCTGTGGAAAATTCCAGAGCAGCGAGACCAAAACCTTTCTCGTCAGCAATCACTGCAGCGAGATAATTATTTGCTTTGTTATCGAGAAGATTCTCCTCGACAACGGTCCCCGGAGTTACGACGCGCACCACTTCGCGCCGAACCACACCTTTTGCGTACTTTGGATCCTCCATCTGCTCACAGATGGCGACTCTGTAACCCGCGCGGATCATCTTCGCGAGGTAAGGTTCCACAGCATGGTAGGGCACACCAGCTAAGGGGACAGGCTGCCCTTGCGCATCAGTGCCACGGCTCGTGAGTGTGATGCCAAGAACCCGCGCGGCGATTTTCGCGTCGTCATGGAACATCTCATAAAAATCGCCGCAGCGGAAAAAGAGAATGTGGTCCGGATGCTGCGCCTTGATGCGGTGATATTGGCGCAGAAGCGGAGTATCGGTCGTGGACTGGCGCGAGCTCTCTTTCATCCGAACGGCAATTCCATCACAATGCAATGACCCGGCCAAGAGTTAATTCATTGCCTTGCGACACGGCTGGCAGCGTTAGCCGACGATTTCCTCCGGTGTGAAGAAATTCGCAATCTCAATCGCCGCGCGCTCCGGGGAATCGCTGCCGTGCACCAGGTTCTCTGTGGTGGTGTAAGCAAAGTCCCCGCGGATCGTGCCAGGCGCTGCTTCGGTGTGTTTCGTTTTCCCCATCATGGCGCGGGTGAGTTCAACGACGTCCTCCCCTTCGAGCACCATGGCCACAACCGGCCCACTGAGGATGAACTTTTCGAGGGCCGGATAAAAGGGCTTGTTGACATGCTCTTCATAATGCTTGCGTGCAAGCTCAGGCGTGAACCGCAGCATTTTCATGGCTACAATGCGCAAACCTTTGCGCTCGAAGCGGGAAATAATCTCGCCGACAAGACCGCGGCGAACACCGTCGGGCTTCACAAAAATCAGTGTGCGTTGTGTCATTGAATCCCTCACGAAAACCGATGAATTGATCGAATCCCAAGATAAGCAGGGACAGGAGTGCCACCTGTCAAGCGCTCACCGCGAATGCAGGACGTAAAGCGAAAGGCCATCTTCTTCGCCTGGCTGAAAGTGCGCATGAAGCTCCCTTGCTCGGACGCGACTGCTTATGATACCCTCGGGGCGGAAGCGGATCATGAGAATAAGAATAACACCATAGATAATAAAGCGCATATCGGGAACCCATGGTAACGCCGACAGCCAGTCGTGAGCTGCTGGCCACCATGCCAGAAGATCGGCGACGTAGCGAGCCGGACTTGTGCGCAAAAACTCAACGAGCGAGACAAGGATCGCTGCACCAACAACCGGGCCGAGGACGGTCCCCATGCCGCCTAGCACCACATAGCACAGAACGTAAACGCTCGTCATAAACTCGTAATTCCGATAATCCACGAGGGTAAGATAGGCGCCCTGAAAAGCTCCGGCTAACGCGCCGATGGCTGCACTCACAGCGAATGCCATGGTCTTGTAGCGACGGGCGTCAATCCCGCAAGCTTCTGCCGCCACCTCGTCCTCACGAATAGCAAGCCAGGCACGTCCGACACGTGAACGAGAGAGTCGGTCGGAAATCAACATGCACAATCCCAGAAGAAAAGCGGCAAGATACCAGTACGGCACGCGGTCAATCCCCGTGAATGCATAGCGGAGCTTTTCAGCTGGCATTCCAAAAACCGGGGCGAGCCAGGAGAAATCCAGCACCGGGCGTGGCACGTCTGGATACCCAGCTGGTCCGCGTGTGATGTTCACCCAGTTCTTGGCGACCATAATCACAAGCTCGCTGAAACCGAACGTCACAATTGCGAAATAGTCGCCAACAAGGCGCAGCGTGGGAATCCCAAGAATGATTCCCCACATAGCCCCATGGAGCGCGGCGGTGGGTGCTGCAAGCCAGAAACTCCACCCATACTCCTTCATAAGAATCCCGGCAGTATAAGCACCAATCAGCATGAAACCAGCAAATCCCAGGTTTAACAACCCGCAATAACCGACGATGA
The DNA here is from genome assembly GCA_017161655.1 of Candidatus Sumerlaeota bacterium. GTDB lineage: Bacteria > Sumerlaeota > Sumerlaeia > Sumerlaeales > Sumerlaeaceae > DRVG01. The sequence goes on along the minus strand of JADFCV010000006.1, from coordinate 79,075 downwards.
TATTGAGCCCCAGGGCTGCGATGCCCGCTATGGCCACCAACACGGCCACGTTGAGAACGGGAGATAGGCTCATGGGCGAAAGCACTGCGGCGAGGGCCTGCGGGAACACGATGGCAAACGCCACATAGGCAAGGGCTCCTACCACTCGCCACTGTCGCGGTGTCAGCTTCTTCATCACAAAGTCCTCACGCCCGTTTTGCTGTAGCTTTCCCAAGAAGTCCCGTCGGCTTAAAGATGATAACCAGGATCATGAAAGCATAGGCGACACCGAGTTGATACTGGCTCGGACGCCCAAATGCCGCCAGGAACTGTTGGAATCCCTCACGCGTTAGCCATCCCCATTTCTCGAATAAGGCAAACACCGGGGAGGTGTCGAAGGCATCGAAAAGCGGCACAAAGCTATAGATGATTCCAATGATCATGCCCCCAATCATGGCTCCCGTGAGATTGCCAATACCGCCCAGGACAGCAGAGGCAAAAGCAAGAATCCCGACGATGTAGCCCATTTGGGGATATAGGGGCGTGCCACGCAGGACGTAGAGGGGTGCCACGAGACCAGCCAAACCAGCTCCAATCGCAAAGGCAAGTGCCACGACGCTATCCACCCGGATCCCCATGAGGCTTGCAGTCATGCGATCCTGGGCACAAGCCCGCATGGCCTTCCCCGTGCGCGTGCGCAGGACGAACGTCTGCAGCACAGCCATGGACGCAATGGCCACGACGACGATGATAGCATCGAGCAGAGACATTTCGAGATTCGTGTTGCCAATCGTTGCGAGAACGATCCGCTTGCCCGTAAAAAGGGTTGGCGTTGCATTGGCCGGAAAGAAGCGACTCGCACTGCCCCACGTGACCTGGGCAACATTCTGCAGCAACAGCGACAGGCCAATGGCGGTGATGAGGGGGATGAGCCGCGGCGACGCGCGCAGCGGGCGATACGCAAGCCGATCCATCGTCACACCCAGGCAGCATGCGTAAAGAATCGCCAGAGCGTAGGCTGCAAAGAAGGGAATCTTTGCGGCGCCGCCCCACTGAGGAAGGAGCAAGAAATTGAGGGCCGCCGCCACCACCGCTACAAAGCCAGCCACAGCAAACTTCAGCCGCGCAGAGCGCCCCTCGCCGAGCACTGTGTAAGTTGCCCCTCCCACAATCAACCCCACGATGGCCGTAATTATGCGCGGGGCTACGGATGACGGGGATTCCGGTGGGACCAGAAACATGAGCAGAAAATAAGCCGACAGCATGAACACTTCGCCGTGGGCAAAGTTGATGAGCTGGATGATGCCATAAACCATCGAGTAGCCGACAGCGATGGCCGCAATGATTGCCCCCTGCGGAATTCCCAGCAGCAGATAATTCAGGAATACCCCCCACCCTTTGTTGGCGACAACAAAGGCGGTGAATGCCGAAAAAAGCAAAAGCCAAATCGCTGCTGATTTCCACGCTGTCGTCTTCATCGCGAAGTGCCTGTTCGAGATCATTTCTTGCTGGCACACCGAACGCCAGAGACGTCTAGAGCAAAACCATGCTCACGTGCAATGGTAACTTTTGTTCGTGGGAAACACAAAGCTCATTGCGCTCCGCATCCATGGAAAGAGGGGCGCCCAGAGAGTGACCTCTTTGCGCCCCTAACCCGCGAAGCACTCCAGGCGGTAATCGCCCGGGAGCCTCAAAACAGTTATTCTTCTTCCTCTTCGGCCTCGGGCTTTGCAGCAGCGACAACCTTGGCCTGAATTTCCGCAGGCACGCGTTCGTAATGATCGAACACCATTTCGTAGGTCCCGCGCCCTTGCGTCATCGAGCGCAACTGTTTCGAGTACTCGAACATTTCCGCAAGCGGCACAAGAGCTTCGATGACCTGCTTGCGACCGTGCGAGGTCATGCCGAGAATGCGACCGCGCCGTGAGTTCAGATCGCCCATCACGTCGCCCATGTACTGCTCAGGCACGGTGACTTTCACCTTGTAAATTGGCTCAAGGAGAATGGGGTTAGCCTCTTTCGCCACGTTCTTGAAGCCTTTCGACGCGGCAATCTGGAAGGCCATATCGCTGGAATCGACGGGGTGATCTTTACCGTCGTAGCAGATGGCCTTGACGTCGACAACCGGATAGCCCGCCAGGACCCCTTTCTCCATGGCCTGGACAATTCCTTTTTCCACGGAGGGCTGGAACTTCGTCGGAATCACTCCGCCCACAATCTGCCATTCGAACTGGAAACCAGAGCCTTCTGGCAGCGGCTCGAGGCGCAACCAGCACTCACCGAACTGACCACGACCACCGGATTGTTTCTTGTGTTTGCCCTGCCCCTGCGCCACCTTCGTGATGGTTTCGCGATAGGGCACCTTGGGAATCTCAAGATCAACTTCGACTTTGCTCTGAGCGCGCAGCCGCGACACAGCCACCTCGAGGTGCGTGTCGCCCATTCCACACAGAATGGTCTGGCGCACTGCTTGGTCACGGTAAAGCGTCAAGGTCGGATCCTGCTCGATGAGCCGGTGCATGGCCATACCGATCTTTTCTTCATCTTCCTTCGACTTGGCCACGACTGCCATTTGCACGGTTTGAGGTGGCATTGGCGTCGGCTCGACCTTCACGGGATTTTTCGGATCGCACAGAGTATCCCCCGTGAACGTGGTGGAAAGCTTGGCAAGGACGGCGATGTCGCCGGCTAACGCTCGGTTCACTGGCTCACTCTTTTTCCCGCGGACAGTCATAAGATGGCTGACCTTTTCCTCAACGCCGCGGGTGACATTCAGCAGAACGGTGTCGTTGGCCACCTGCCCGCGGAGCACTTTGAAGAACGTGAGTCGCCCTGCGTAAGGATCACTCACTGTTTTGAAGACAAAAGCCACTGTGGGGCCATTTTCGTCGTAATCGAGCGCGATGTCTTCGTTGCCATCCACGCTTTTGGCCATGAATGGGCCGCGCTCTGACGGAGCCGGGAGACAGTCCACCGCAAAATCTAAGAATTCCATGACACCCGCTCCCACGACACCCGCCGCAGCAAGCACGGGCACAACCCGGCCCGACAGAACTACGCCCTTGAGTCCACGCACAATTTCTTCCTGGGTAAGGTTTTCGCCCTCCAGGAATTTCATTGTGAGTTCATCATCGCCTTCCGCCGCGATTTCGATGAGTTCGGCGCGCAAAGCTTCGAGGCGCTCTTTGGCCTCTGGTGGGGCATCCTGAAGCTGAGCCTTTCCCCCATTGCCTACGGACATCTTGCCCGTGAGCACGTTCACCACACCCTTAAACTCGGCTCCTTCTCCAAGCGGGAAACTGACAATCACGGGACGGCAGCCGAAGGCTTCTTTGACGTCGTCGAGCGCTTTCTGGAAATTCGCCCGCTCGCGGTTCAGCTTGTTGAGAACAACGACGCGCGGAAGCTTGAACTCATCAGCATATTCCCACGCAAGCTCTGCACCGACTTCGATTCCACCCGAGGCATCCACGAGAATCGCCACAGCGTCGGAAACGCGCATGGCATTCCGGATCTCCCCCACAAAATCCCGATAGCCAGGCAAATCGAGAACATTGATTTTCACTCCCCGGTATTCCACCGGCAAGAGTGAAGCGTTGATGGACATCAGACGCTTCTGTTCTTCGGGGTCATAATCGGAGACCGTATTGCCGTCCTCCACACGCCCCATGCGATCCGTCAGCTTGAGGTTGTAAAGAATGGCCTCCGTGAATGTGGTCTTGCCGGATCCCGTGTGACCGGCAAGGGCAACATTGCGAATCTGTTTCGGTGCGTATTCTTTCACGCTTGTTCTCCTTCGTGCCTAATCGTCTTCTTCTGTCGGTCGAATAAGCCTTCCGTCCCGCCCCGCACTTGTGGCCCGCAGGTCTCGGAGATACGCTCCGAGCTCACGGACAACTCGTTCCACACTTTTCTCCCACGAACCAACTCCCTTGCTTCGGGAGAGGACACTTTTGCTTGCACTCCATCGTTTGCTCCGCAGCTGGAGCTCAAGCGTTTTCCTTGAGCATCGGGCTCAGGCGCTGGGCACCAGGCTTTTTGGCTGCACGCCGCTTTGCATAATTCGACAAATCAAACAGCAACGGACTCGCCACAAAGCTTGAGGAATAAGTGCCTTTAATGATGCCGATAAGCAGCACGAGCGCAAAATCATGGAGCCCTTTCCCGCCAATCAACAGCATGATAACAAGAACCATGAGCACCGTGCCCACAGTGTTGACCGTACGATTCAACGACTCGCAGATACTGCGGTTGATGAGCTCGCGCAGCGGCGTGGCAGGATGAAGTTTCATGTTCTCGCGCACACGGTCGAAGATGATGATGGTATCGTTGACCGAGTAGCCGAGAATGACCAGGAGAGCCGACACCACATCCAACGTGACTTCGCCGGCCCAGCCAAGGTCCCCAAGCATATTGAAGACACCATAAGTGATGATGAGGTCATGGAATAAAGCGGCCACCGCAGCGAAGCCGAAGAGGAACTCGAAGCGGAACCACATGTAGATCAGGATTCCAACCGACGCAATGATACATGCGATCATGGCGGTGCGTGTGAACTCGCTTCCCACCTCGTTACTCACTGACTCGGAACCAAGAATCTTGTAATTCTCCGGGCCAACCAGCTTATCCAGACGCTTTTTCACTTCCTCCTGAGTCTTGGCAATCTGATCCGCACTGTTCGTGGCGAATTTCATGCGGATAAGGTACATGTTTTCGCCTGCCACTTTTTGGATGCGCCAATCGCCATGAGCGGATTGCAACTGCTGGACGCTCATCGGTTTTGTGAGCTGGACATCTGTGAGCAGACCACCCTCAAAATCCACCCCCCAGTTGGAACCAGGAAATGGCGCAAAGGGCATGATGTAGAGCAGCGAAGCAAGGAAAAGTGCTCCCGACCACACATAAGAATACTTGCGCAGGCCGAGGAAATCCAGGTAAACGCCAGGTTTGAGCCACTGAAACTTTCCGAAAGAGATGTTTTTGCGCCACGCCACGTAGGCATCAATGAGCGCATGGGTGCAGAAGAGCCCCGTGAACAGGGTGGCAAGGATACCAATGTTGAGCGAAAGCGCAAAGCCTTTCACCGACTGCGTGCCAAATTGCAAAAGCGTAAGGCCGGAAATCAACGTCGTGAGGTTGGCGTCGAAAATCACTGAAAACGCTCGGCCAAATCCCAAATGAATGGCTTGCCTGAGCGTCTTACCCGTTGCCAGCTCTTCGCGGATACGCTCGTAGATAAGGATATTGGCATCCACCGCCATTCCGACGGTCAGGAGGATACCGCCGATCCCAGAGAGTGTCAGTGTTGCGCTGGCAAGCTTCATGAACGCAAAAATGATCAGGACGTTGATGAGCAGGGCGATATCCGCAATCAAACCCGCCATTCCATAATAGATCACCATGTAAGCGGCCACGATTGCACTGCCGACGAAGAGGGCGTAAACGCTTGCGCGGATCGAATCAGCGCCCAGGGTTGCCTCAACCGTTCGCTTTTCTTTCGTCACCAGCTCGGCGGGCAGCGCGCCGGCCTTGAGGATGAGGCTCAGGTTGTGTGCCTCTTCAAGATCAAAGGCGCCCTCGATGATGCAGCTCCCTTCGCTAATCACCTGATTGATATTCGGCGCCGTGTAAACCACCCCATCAAGCAATACGGCCAGGGGCTTGTGTTCGTACTGGCGCGTGACCTGCTCGAACCTTTTCGCACCCTCTGGTTTGAATTCGAGGTGGACGATGGGTTGGTTGAACTTTGTCGGGTCGAGACTCACCCATGAGTCGGCGAGACTCTCGCCGGTCATCTCGATTTTTTGCTTCACCAGGACGTAGCGCGTTTCCGTGCGCAGCTCACCCGTCGCGGGATCGCGCTTTTGGATTTTCATGGGGCGCACTTCGTAACCGGCAGGAATTTGTTTTCCTTCGAGCACCTTGCCGGTGGTGATATCAATATAGGAGGCACTGTCGTCGGGATAGCGTTCGCGCCCATCGGAATCAATCACGGGTTGCTGGGCCGCTCGCACGGCGCGGAACTCCAGCTGCGCAGGCCGAATGATGGTTTTCACAACCATCTCGGGGTCTTTTTCGCCAGGCAATTGTACCCGGATGCGATTCGCTCCCTGCTTGACCACCACAGGCTGCGTAACGCCGAGTTTGTCCACGCGATCGCGAATCACCTTCAGCGCACTATCGACGGTTTTTTCGATGTCCTGCTTGAGCAGTTCACGGTTGATGACGAGCTCCACCGGTTTGCCAGCCTGCAAAGCGGCCTCATCGAAAGTCGGTAGGATTTGTTGCTGCTGGAAACGTTTCAGGATCGCCGCAGCGGGGCGCACATGCTCGGGCTTGTTCACCGTAACGATGATCGCCTCTTTATCGGGGGCAGCTTCGACTGTGGCATCAATGGGAGGGCTGTCCTGCTTGAACGTGTTCGCCACTTCATCGGCATAGCGCTGTATCTTGGTGGTTTTCAGCTTCGCTTCATCCACTTCCAGGAGGACGTCCACACCGCCTTGAAGGTCCAATCCCAGGGGAATGCTCTTACGCCGCAACGTGTCGAGCTCCTCTGGTGTGGCTTGAATCTTCCCGGAAACGGCAAGGAAATACTGGAAGGTGGGCCAAATGAGCCAAATCGAAATGATAAAAACTGCAGCAACAATCCCCAGACGAACGTTCAGTTCAGTTTTCATTGCGCTCCATCTCTCATTTTAGCGAACCCGTGCTGAAAGGCACGAGCGCGCTTTTCGGCCGAAATCAGGCTCGTCGTCGAGCCAAAACTTTTCCGCGAGCGCAGCATCTCCCCGCTGCGTGACAAGGAAGACCTTGCCCACACCCTCTTAGCACCACCTCAACGCGGGATTTGAGCCATGCCACGTAACACACGCATGCCCTTGCCCGAGTGGCGGGGCGTGTCAAGCCCCAACCACTTGCGGCTGCGTCAAGCTAACTGGACATCGTTGATGATAAGCCGGAAATCGCAATTCAAGTAATTTGCACCACGCCGGCTCATCGTCATGCGGGTCATGAAAATCTCGAAGTAATCAATGACCTGGCAAAGCGATGTGTCAATCTTGAGCTTGAGGGTAATGAGGTGCCGCTCCTTCTCCACAATGATCTCGCTTCTCTCCGCTGCGTAGTTGACGCGGTCGTGGATATCGAAGCTGATCATTTTCGGGTTGCGTACGCGCGAGCGCAACACGTCCGATTTGTCCGCAAGGATCAAGGCGGCACTCACGTTCGAAACCGGCTCGCCGCAATCTTCGTGGTGATTGGCAATGGCACCCACGACAATGGCGATCTCCTCGAGCGGCATTCCCATGCGCTTGAGGATAGGGACGCTCAGCAGCGCACTGTGATGCGCATGGCCCTGGCGGTGAATCATGTTGCCAATATCGTGAAGAAAGCCTGCGATGCCGGCTAGCTCCACCTCGCGCTCGCTGATGCCCAGCTCGCGCAAGATTTTCTGAGCGCGAATGGCCACGCGCGACACATGGCCAAAACCATGGTCGGTATAGCCGATTGCTGCAAGATACCGGTCCGCACAATCAATGAGCGTGCGAACCTCAGGATCGTTGCGCACCATGTCCACAGTCACCCGATTGGGATCGAGCTCCTGCTGGGAGGGCACAACCTCCGCTGTTGTCTGTAGTGTGTTTGTTGTAACCATAAGGCGCTTTCCTTACTGCTGTTCGTTAGATTTCTTCTCTTCGCTTGCTGCGCGCGCCTCTTCTTTCGGGAAAACTGTCGCGATAGCTTGCTTCGAAAAGTCTATCTTAGTGTTTTTATCAACCTGAACCGTGACGATATTATTCGACTGGTCTACCGCCGTGACGACGCCATGAATCCCGCCAATCGTGATGACTCGGTCGCCCTTCTTGATGGCGTTGCGCATCTGCTCCACTCGCTGCTGTTCACGCTTTTGGGGCCGCAGGATAATAAGCCAGAAAATCAACCCGATGATGGCAAACATCGTGAGCATGGAAATGAGAGAATCCTGCGGCGATCCCCCGCCTTGTGCCGCTGTGGGCGTCTGGCCAACGATAGTGATCAATGAGTTCACGGCTATTCCTTTCCTGTCTATGAAAGCCACCCGCTGGTAGCGCGGTGACGTATTAGCTACAACTTCCGAGAAAAAGTTAGCGCCCTTTATCCACCGCAAAAGGGGCTCGGACAAGCAGAATCGACTAAGATCCCCCTCTTTCAAATTTCATCGGATTCCGATTTTGCAACGCGAATCGGCGATGAAATACGAGGCACGACGAAAGAGCGCCAGGAACAAGGTGAATCGTGCTGGGAAGACGACGCGGGCCACGACCCGTCCCCTGGCAGTGAGGGCAGCTTGCTCCTCCAAGCGCCGTACTCACCGAAAGAGCACCAGCCAGTGCGCGTTGCTGGCTCCGACGAATCATGACAAAACATCACGCCGCACGCACGCCGGTTGCGACGCGCGTGCGGCATCACTCTTTCACCGTAGCGCCTTATTGCCCAGCGTTTGCCTGTGGCTCGTACTCGTAATCTTGCAGCTTGCCGGCAAAATACGCATCGTACGAAGCCAAATCGAGGAACCCGTGACCACTGAGACAGAAAGCGATGACCCTGGTGGTCTTCTCCTCACGCGCTTTGATGGCCTCATCGACTGCTGCGCGGATGGCATGAGCACTCTCAGGAGCCGGGACAATACCCTCCGTCCGAGCAAAGAGCACTGCCGCTTCAAACGTTTCGAGCTGCTTCGCCGAACGAGCCTGAATCACGCCCTCGCGCACAAGCTCGCTGACAAGAGGAGCCATGCCGTGATAGCGCAACCCTCCGGCATGAATGCCGGGCGGCATGAAATTGTGCCCCAGCGTATACATCGGCATGAGCGGTGTCATGCCGGCAGTGTCGCCGTGATCGTAGCGGAACTCGCCGCGTGTCATCGTGGGACATGCCGCTGGCTCCACTCCTATAAGCTGATAGTCGGCTTCACCCCGCAGTTTCTCACCAGCAAAGGGGAAGGCAAATCCAGCAAAATTGCTGCCTCCGCCACAACAGCCAATGAGAATGTCGGGCTTCACGCCTGCGCGCCGGAACTGTTCCTGCACCTCCAGGCCGATCACGGTTTGATGCAGGCAAACGTGGTTGAGGACGCTGCCGAGACTGTACTTGGTCCCCGGATGTGTGACTGTGTCCTCAATGGCCTCGCTGATGGCAATGCCAAGACTGCCGGGAGAATCGGGATCCTTTTCCAGAATTGCACGTCCGACTTGTGTGTCCTCGCTGGGGCTAGCTACCACATCCGCCCCCCAGAGGTGCATGAGCGAACGCCGATACGGCTTCTGATGGTAGCTCACCTTCACCATGTACACTTTGCACTCAAGCCCGTACTTACAGCAGGCAAAGCTGAGCGCTGAGCCCCACTGCCCGGCGCCCGTCTCGGTGGCGAGGCGTTTCGTGCCCGCAATCTTATTAAAGTAGGCTTGGGCAACGGCGGTGTTGGGTTTGTGACTGCCCGCCGGACTCACTCCTTCATATTTGAACCAGATTTGCGCAGGTGTTCCGAGCGCCGCCTCGAGATGGCGAGCGCGAATCAGCGGCGTCGGCCGCCACAACGCCAACACGTCCAGCACTTCCTGCGGAATCTCGATCCAGCGCTCGAGCGACATTTCTTGCTCGATGAGCGGCTCAGGGAAAATCGCTGCAAAGTCCTCCGCTTTAGCAGGCTGCTTCGTAGCAGGATGCAGTGGCGGATCAAGCTTCTTCGGCATGTCGGCATGAACGTTGTACCACCGACGTGGAATTTCGTCGCGTCCGAGATAAACTTGTTCTTCTTTCATAGTAGTAAAGCGCTTGGCGCTCACACAACGCGCATGCAAGAATGTTTTTCGCACTTGCGCAGACAGTTTTGGGCCCTGCAGTCTGTTCTGTCGTGAAAAGCAAACTGTTCGACCAGGAGTTTTTTCAGACTCCGCGAAGCTTCACGACGTCAGAAATTCAAGGCTCTGCTGATCCTTGCGATCGGCCGCGCGAAGAGTGCGGGATCGTGGCCGTCTGTGGTCATTCTGAGGCGGCAAAGCTGACTTACCTCGGACTCTATGCGCTGCAGCACCGTGGCCAGGAAAGCGCCGGCATCGCAACCTTGCACGACGGACGCATTCACGTGCACAAGGCCGCGGGACTCGTGGCCGATGTGTTCGACGCCGGGACGTTGCATCAGCTTCCGGGCTCCATCGCTATCGGCCATGTGCGCTATTCAACGACGGGATCAAGTCTCGAAACTAACGCTCAACCACTCGTCGCAAACTACCGCGGCGGAAGCATGGCTGTCGCCCACAATGGCAACATCACAAATGCTGCCACAATCCGCGAAGAACTGGAGCAACGCGGGGCCATCTTCCAAAGCTCCACCGATACGGAAGTGCTCATTCATCTCGTGGCCCAGGCTGGTGCATCTGATTTTCAAGAAGCACTCTTCATGGGGCTGATGCGGCTCCGTGGGGCTTACTCCATGCTTATTCTTCACAGCGATCGCCTGGTGGCCGTCAAAGATCCGCGTGGGTTTCGCCCCTTGTGTTTCGGCAAGCTCGGCGATGCTTACGTGATCGCCAGCGAATCCTGCGCGTTCGATATCATGAATGCCGAGTATCTGCGAGAGCTGACACCGGGAGAAATGCTCGTTTACAAAGATGGGGAACTTCGGGCGTCACGTCCTTTTCCTCCCACCGAACCGGCGTTTTGCGTTTTTGAATACATTTATTTTTCACGGCCCGACTCTTTGGCGCAAGGCCGCGCCATCTACGAATATCGCGAGCGCATGGGCGCGCAGCTTGCAGAGGAGCATCCAGCCGACGCCGACGTGGTGATTGCTGTCCCCGACAGCTCGGTTCCGGCGGCCATTGGCTACGCGCAGCGCTCAGGCATTCCTTATGCCATGGGGCTTATTCGCTCGCACTACGTCGGGCGGACGTTCATCGAACCCGACCAGGCCATTCGCGATTTCGGGGCTCGCATCAAATACAACGCCGTGCGCAGCGTGCTCGAGGGGAAACGCGTGGTCGTGGTGGATGACTCCATTGTGCGTGGCACAACGAGCAAAAAAATTGTTAACATGATACGATCCGCAGGGGCACGCGAAATCCACATGCGCATCAGCGCCCCACCGTGGCGCAACCCTTGCTACTTTGGCATCGACACACCCAGGCGCGAGCGCCTCATCGCCGCCACTGCAGGCGAAATCGAGAACATTCGTCAGTTCATTGGCTGCGACTCGCTGGGCTTTCTTAGCCTTGAAGGACTTCTTCGCGTCGTGCCACGCACCCAGCAGTATTGCACGGCTTGTTTCACCGGTGAGTATCCAGACGGGCAAGCTCCGCAGGGAGAGTTCGTAAAAAACATTTTAGAAATGTAACCTCTCCGCATGCCCCTGTGCTCGACACGATCTCCCTGCAAAAAGTCAGTGGGCGAAGGAGCCACCTCAGTCTCCCTCGCCCACGCTCACTTTCGGACTTCAGAAAGTCGCCTTATTCCGTGATGAACTCGCTCAGAGTCACGGGGAGCGGTGTCACGAAGAAGTTCAACACGCTGGACATGACGGCGTTGCGGGCGCTTTCTGATGTGATTGTCTCGAATGGGAAGGCGAAGTAAACCACTTTTGGTCCGCCAAAGCCACCGTCGTACGTGATGCCGGCCACCGCATTGCCACCGGTGCTGTAGGTGATCTCGTCGAAATAGAGATGCCCACTCGCCGGCGATGTGGCGCCTTTCTTGATGTGGATACTGTCGAACTTTACGTTGGGCCCCGTGACAAGCCCATCGCCGCCCCCCGCCCACTTCGTGGTGGGATCCACGCCGATCTGCCACGAGAGTTTTTGCCATCCCACGAAATCGATCGTGAAATAGTTGCTCACAAAGAGATCGGGGCCTGGGCTTGGCTCACTGTCGCGAATGCAGAAGCGCACCTGGTTGCCCGACCCGTCACCATACACCCACATGGAGAGCGTGGCGTTGGCGGGCAGAACTGGCTGATTCGAGTTGTATTCGCGGATGAACTGTCCCGTTCCCCAAACGTAGTAGAGGTCGCCCGAGCCCGTGCCTTGATGAACAGGTGAGGAGACCAGTGTGAAAGCGGAAGCAGGATCTACGCCCGAATCGGTGGACCCACTGGAATTAGGATCCCACCAGCCGGCCACACTGTCGAGGGAATCGAGCAACGTGGTGCCGATGCCGGTGTAGTTCAGCGCTGCCTGCGCGCCGTTCACTGGCACGATGACGTCAGGCGAGGGGACATCGTAGACGAGGCTACCATTGTCGAAGGAGAAGCTTAGCCCTGCGAAGATTGAGCCGGGCGCACCGACGACGTCATAGGTTCCAGCAGAATCCTGGACATAATCCGCGCGCAGCACATTGTTGTAGAACGTGGGCGCCACACTCTGGCCGTCGAGCTCGTAGCCGACCTCCGACCCTGTGACGAAGAGCTTCCCTCCGTTAGCAAGATAATTTTGGATCGCAGTGCGCTCTGCGGAATCGAAGGTCTTGTCTGCCGAAGACTCGCGCCCAAGGATCCAGATGACGGTGTTATAATTGCCGAGATTGATCTGACCGTCCCGCACCGCTTCGTTCGAGCATGAGTCGAAGTCGCGTCCGTATGCTTTCAAGGCCTTCGCATGCGCGATGATATAATCATAAGAATTCATCTTCCACAGATAATGACGCGAAAGGATTCCGGTGGAATAGGGATCAGCTTCTTGCACACTCATCGCTGCATCCAATCGGTCAAAGCCGTTGACGATGAGAATGGGATTGGGGCCGTTGGCATAGCAACTCGCGGCCAGCGTTTCCGTGGGGAAGCTTTCTCCGCCTGCATTGGTTGCGCTCACACGGAAATAGTAGACTTGCCCCGGAGTGAGCCCGGTCACCGTGTAAGAGGTGCCGGTGACCGGTGTGCCATTATCGAAACCCTTACCATCGGTGGAGCGATAGACCTTGTAGCCGGTGGCGGCATCGCCCAGAAGACCGTCGCCCGTGTTGTATGGCGGAGCATTCCAGCTGAGAGTCACGCTGTTGGGGCCGCTCCGCACCACTCGCAAATTCGTGGGCGGCTCGGGGAGCAACGTGGAATTGGGGAACGTGCCAGGATAATAGGAGCTGTAGAACTTGACGATCCCCTGATATACAGCGCGCGCAACAATTTGACGGAAGACCGGATCGCGGAGCTTTGCAGCATCGGCCGGTGTGTCGTGGAAGGCAATTTCGGTGAGCGCGGCAGGCATCTTGTTATTGTAGCTAGGGTTGAGTTCTCCGTACCAATTCGTGTGTTTTCCGCGGTTCGTCCACCCAGAATCGTAGCCTTTGCGGATGTCATTGATGATTTCATCATGAATGGCATTGCGCAGTTCGATGCCGCCGGCCACCCCGTCAAAGGTCGTGTCGTACCCGCCACTGGCGTACGCGTAACTCTCGGTCCCGGTGCCAGGGTTTGGCGCGTTTGTGTGCCAGGAGACGTAAACGCTGCGTCCGCTTTCCCAGCTCTCGCACTCCCAGGAGGCATAGCTCGGCATAGCGGTCACCGTGTTGTAACTGGCCCAGTTGCTTTTTCCCATAAAGGCTGCATAGTAGCGTCCTGACTCCTCCCAGCGGGGTTTGCCGCTGATGGTGCCGCTCACGTCGTCAGCCACATCGCCCATGCCGCCGCCAAAGCGCACGGCGTCGGCAATGACGCGGTTGCCGGCTGTCGAGCTGAGGTTATCAATCACCACCGACCCCTTCGCCGGGTTGGACCCCGCTTCGAAGTAATAGGTGCCGACGTATTTCCACGTGTAGCCATCCTTGGTCTGGTCCTGAGTCCACACGGTTGAACCGCCGGTGTGTTTGATCGTTATGCGCGCATCAGCGGTGGTTGTGCCTGCTCCTGATTCGCGATACCACACGTAGACCGCGTAATAGCCTGAGGCGGGGATGGTGGGTGTGTAGGTGGCGGTGGCCGTCGGGCTACCTGTCACGGTTGTGGCATATCGGTGGCTTCCGCCGTAAGCGCCGCTAAGCGACTCGGAAGTCCATGTGCCGGTATAGGTGGCGGAGGCGTTATCCACGATCACCATGTTGGTGTTCATATCGCGCTCGCGCACCGTGTAAACCCGCGCTCCAGCATTCCACAGGTATCGCACGAGATACTGGAGACACGCTTCGGCGTTGGAGAAGTCTTCAATAAGCCCATTTGTGTATGACCGTTGAGTGGCCCACCGACCGAGGGTGGAGTTGTAGGCCCAGCCATGACCAGGGCTCAGAAAAATAGATGCTCCCGTGAGCGCGCCGGTTGGTTGTGGCTGACCTTGGGCGGCATTCTGGCCAGCCTTCGTCGTCACGCCACCAGTCGGTGTCGTCTCACTTTTAGATTCAGGCTTTTCCAGCTGTGGAGGCGCGGGCTTGGCAAACGCCGTGAGAGGTCGCCAGGGGCTGCTTTCCGACTCGCGTGTGACGAGGACTAACGAGCGAACGTCAGGATACTGCGACGCGAGACCAGCAAGGACTTCCGCAAAGAGCTCGAGGTCTTCGTCGCTCACTCCCTGCGTAAGGTAGTCTGCAGGGAACTCGAGCGCGGCGGTGCACACACCATCGCTTACCTCCACTACTGCGACGCGCGCGCCGTCGGGCACGAAACTTCGTACTCCTTTGGCCTTGAGTTCCTGTGGAGGCGGACTCATTTGCGCCTGTAAAGCTGTGGCCAGCTTGCGTGCGAGCGAATCATCGGCTGGTGCCGCGGCCCGCACAATCCCCGCAGGGACCTCTGCGCTTTCGCGCTCGATCCATACGGGAGCTCCGTCACGCAGTGCAAGGACGCGCACTGTTTCCGCCTGCACAGAAGACTTCGCGAGTGCCAGCGAAACAGCTACAAGAGCAACTTTTGATAAGAAGTTCCTAACAAATCGGTTATGTGTGAGCATACCCTCATCCCTCGTTTTAGGTGTTTTTGTGCATGAGGGCGCTGCGCTACGAGAGGCCATCAGTGCACAAGCCCGCCCTCATGATTCCTACACTCACCCCAAACTCAATAACGGGCAAATCAAGCAGAAAACGACAGGCTGGGAAATCACCTGGAGCCACACCTTTTTCCTGTCCCGATCGGTCAAGGTCTTACCATTTGCATTTCGAAGGTTGCGATGGCCGAGGCGTTTGCGGTTTGATCGCTGCGTTGACAGAGAACAGGGATCATGTCCATCAACCTCATCATTAGAGAAGAGACTCACGATGTCGAATAAGAACCAAGATCATGTGCTGGTGACCTGCTTTGGCGCCGACAGGCCAGGGATCGTCGAAGAGCTAACGCGCTGGTTTTTCGAACAGGGGGGCAATGTGGAAGAAAGCCGCATGGCCCGCCTCGGAAGCGAGTTTGCCGTCCTTGCGCTCGTGAGTGGCGCAAATGGTCTCACAGAGAAGCTGGCAGCGACGCGCGAAGCCTTTGAACGCGACACGGGTTTGAACGTGGTGCTAAAAACGGTGAGCGCAGTCTTATTTCAGCCCGCTGTCCCCGTGCTCCGCTATCGCCTGGAGGCCACGGCGCTAGATCACCCAGGCATTGTCAATCGCATCGCCCACGTGCTGCGCACCCACAGCGCCAGCATCGTGGAAGCGGCGACACATCTTGAACAAGCGCCTTTCACGAGTGCCCCAATCTTCCGGGTCACAATGGAAGTGGACATTCCAGCTTCAGTCTCCGTCGCAAAATTGCGCACAGAGTTAGCTACCGCCGCGGAAGCTGACGGGATTGATGTGCTTCTCTTGCCGCAGTGATGCCCCCCTGTTTCTGACGTTGGACAGACGGCGGTCACGTGCGATAAGTAAGATAGAAAGTTTTGCATGACGCAAAAGCCCTGGACAATGTGAAACCCTTCTAAGAATCCGGAGAGCTCCCGTGCGCAACATCGAACTTTGGAAGGAAACAAAATTCATCAACCGCCGGGGACGCTGGCGCCCTAATCCAGACCGCCGCGCCCTTACCCCAGGGTCGCGCCTGATTGCAGCACTTGTTGCAGAGAAATATGAGCACTATTTCCCGCGCTATGCTCGCGGACACTTCGCTGATCTGGGCTGTGGGAAAGTCCCCTTTTGGGGCATGTACCGCCAATTCACCACTCACGTGACATGTGCTGATTGGCCTTTCTCGTTGCATCAGAATCTGCACATTGACGTGGCCTGCGACTTGACCCGTCCCCTACCTTTTCGCGATGCGGTGTTTGACACCGTCCTGCTCTCGGATGTTCTCGAGCATATTCCGGAGCCCAAAGAGTGCTTGCGTGAGATCGCGCGCACGCTCCGGCCTGGGGGAATGCTCCTCATGAACACGCCGTTTTTCTACTGGCTGCACGAAATGCCCCACGATTACTATCGTTACACGGAATTTGCGCTGCGGTACCTTTTGGAACAAGCCGGATATGTGGTGGAGGTGCTGGAACCGGTCGGAGGATCGCCGGAGGTCGTGGCTGATCTGGCAGCGAAACACCTTGCCAAGTTGCCACTGGTGGGCAGTGCCGTGGCAGGCGCGCTCGCTAGCCTTGCCCTCACCTTGCGACGGCTTCGCGCGTGGCGTAGCTTTTCAGCAAAAAGCGCCCGCTTGCTACCCCTTGGCTATTTTGTTGTGGCCCGGCGCGCGAGTTGAGCACGCGATCCGCTGGAAAGACACTGGCACGTCCGCCTTTTTCTCACCACAAACGCGGTCACAAGCGTCCACCGCAGGTGCAGCGACCCCACGGAGCGGATGGAGTGTTTTTCTCGCTCGCGAAAAAACGCCGAGAAAACCTCTGTCGGGTGTAACGAAGAGACAATAACCCGGCGTGCCCCCCAGCGCGGTGGGACGAAATACAGCACTACGCCTAGCACCCGAACGCTCTCGCCCGCAGGGAAGGCCGGGGCGACCCATCATTTTCGCAACAAGGTCTCGCAAAAAAGGCAGAGTACTGGACAAAACGCGCCCGTGCTTGTAGCTCACGCCTCCGGGGTTGCCCCGCCCGGCGAGCCTGACGATGCTCCCTGATCGTTATGAGTTCCCGTGACCCCTTCGCCATCACCGCGGCGCTCGCGACCCGACCGCCCTTGACCGTCGCGGCGCATCGGCCGCCGACCTCGAACAACCCCACGTGGAGGTGCAGTTCCTTCAGCTGGCGTAATCACCACCCGCCGGTTGCCCTCTTCGCCGCGACTGATCGTGTGGACCCCGCGAAATTCGCGTAGCGCAACATGGATAATCTTGCGATCCGCCGGCGGCATAGGCTTGAGCGCTACCTCGCGTTTGAAGCGCAAAACCTTGCGTGCCGTCCGTTTGGCCAGCTGTTCAAGCTGAGCATAGTGGCGCTCGCGATATCCTTCCGAATCAATAAGGATAGGCACGATCTCGCGACCACTGCGGAGCACCATCCTGCCGACGAGGAACTGAAGAGCATCAAGATTCTGACCGCCCCTCCCGATAACGAGTGCTCCATCATTCGGCGCGACGATGTTCACCACCACCCCCCGACGCGTGATGGCACCCTCGACCTTGGCCTCAATGCCCAGGAGTTCCATGATTTTCTCCACGTGACGCCGAGCATGTTCGAGGAGCACTTCGGGTTTGATCCGAAAACGCACCGTTACGCCGGGCAGTGGCTCCGCCCCAGGCAGGGTCTCTTCGTGCGCCTCATCAAGCTTTTCGATCTCCACAGCATCGGCGGGCACACCGAGCTGCTTCATTCCCTCCGCCACTGCCTCCTCGTACGTATCTGCCGAAATCGTAACATCTGGAATCCGCAGTTCCGCATTCGTCATTGTACCACACTCTTTCCGGCTGCCGCCAGATGCGGCAGCAAGTCCCAACAGAATAATGGGGAAGGCAGCATTGCCTCTCCCTCTAATGTCTACTTTTAAACTGGGGAAAAAGTTTTATCCCGCCAGTTATCGCTGAGCTAAGTATTAAGAAAAAAAATTCCCCCGCAAGTTCCGATTTTTTTCGTCGAACGGGGCTAATTGGTGCGGACAGAGTTTGCCTGGGGAACATCCGGTCACTCTACGAGTGAGCTGGAGGATCGGCTCGAGTTCCGTAAATCTGTCCTTACGTCCGTTCCCCCGCATTCGGCGGCAAACGAGCTTTAAATTTGACATGTAAGAGCGGCGGGAAAAGCGTTTGCTTCGAATAGAACGATCAAAAAGCGGGGCTAAAACCATCGGTTGGAAAGGGAAGTCGAGTGTCCGAAACAATTCCGTTCATTGACCTGCGTTCAACGCATGAGGATTTTATTGACGACTATTTCGAGGAGCTGAAGGACCTCTTCCACGCGTGCGACTTCATTGGCGCCAGCTCGAAACGCGCAGCAGCCTTCGAAGAAAAATTCGCCAAGTACATTGGCGTGAAGCACGCGCTTGGCGTGAACTCTGGCACCGACGCCCTCCTGCTTGCCCTCGATGCTCTCGGCGTGACACGCGGCGACGAAGTCATTCTTCCCGCGTTCGGCTTTATTGCCACAGCTGATGTCATCGTGCGCCTCGGAGCACGGCCTGTCTTCGTGGACGTTCAGCCAGAGACCTTCAACATGGAGCCCTCGGCCGTGGAAGCTGCCATCACTCCCCGAACGAAGGCCATCATCCCTGTTCACCTGTTTGGACAAACCTGCGACATGGGCGCCATCATGGCCATCGCCGAACGCCATCACTTGCCAGTCATTGAGGATGTGGCCCAGGCTTGCGGTGCCACAGACGCAGAGGGACGGCGCGCGGGAGCCATTGGCACTTTCGGCGCCTTTAGTTTCTACCCGACGAAAAACATCGGAGCCGCGGGCGACGCAGGAATCATCACGACAAACGACGACGCCCTGGCCGAAAAAATTCGGCGATTCCGCGATCACGGGCGGACACCCGTGGGCACGTTTGAGTGCATCGGATACAATAGCCGGCTCGACACAATCCAGGCAATGTACCTGGCGCACAAGCTGACTGATCTGGACGACAGCTTGCTAGATCGTATTGAAAACGCAAAACTCTACGACAGCTTACTGGCCGAAGTTGATCACTCGTTTGAGGTGCGCTACGGCGAGCGCCGCCCACGGATCGAGCGGCCTGCCGTGCCAGACGACTTGCGCCATACCTTTAATCTTTATACCATCAAAGCGCCAGACCGCGACCGGCTCAAGGCGTACCTCGCTCACCGAGGGATCCAGAGCGCTATTTACTATCCCACACCATTGCACACAACCCCTGCGCTGGAATTTTTGGGGTTCAAAGAAGGGCAGTTCCCGGTGGCGGAAGACTGTGCACGCCGCTGCCTTTCGCTCCCAGTCTGGCCAGGGCTCAAGCGGCAGCAGATTCAACGCGTAGTTCAGGCCATCCGGGAGTTTCTTGAGAACAACATCTTTGCCTGAGGACGGCTGGACTCATGGGTGTGACACCCGCCCACGTTGCCGGGACCGCTTGAGAGCGAGACCCCGGTACTAGCGGCTGCCCTGCGTCACCTGAGTTCGCCGGCATTTTGCTCGAATATATTTCAATGTCGTGGTATTTCATGCGTTCGGCTAAGGCGCTGGCGAGCGGCGGCATCGTCCGGGCTCGACAAACCTGCGCCCCTGGCCGGTGAGGATTTAGGAGAAAGTCATCGTGACACCCTCTGCACAGCAAGACAACGGCCGCTTTCACGAGCCCCCAGTCGTGGCGGAAATCTGCAACGTCATACGCACAAACGATCAGTTCCTCATTGTGGGGCACGGCCGCCCTGATGGTGATTGCCTGGGTTCTTGTCTCGGTCTTCTGATCATCCTTCGCGAGATGGGAAAGGACGTACGCTTTTTCACTCCGGGGCCAATCCAGGATTTCTTTCACTTCCTTCCGCGAATCAGTGAAACGATCACCCAGCATCCGCAAATCAGGCCGGGAGAAATCATTCTTTACGTCGATTGCGGCGACCTTGAGCGGGTGGATGAGGTCTTCAAACCTGAGGGGTTTATTATCAACATTGATCACCACCTGAGCAACGCGTATTTCGGCAAACTCAACTGGGTGGACACAGAGGCGTGTGCGGCCGGCGAACTCATCTACCGGCTGGCCCTCGCGCTCGAAGTTCCGATTTCGCGGGATGCTGCAACCTGCCTGTTCACAGCAATCATGGCCGACACCGGAGGCTTTCGGTTTTCAAACACAGACAGGGTCACATTCGAAGCAGCCGCCGCCCTTGTGGCGGCAGGAGCCGATCCAGCTGCCATTGCCGAAGCTGTTTTTGAGAGCCGCAAACCTCAGGCAGTGAAAATCACAGGGGTAATCTATCAGACACTTCATTATGAGTTTGGAGGCAGATTCGTTTGGAACGAACTGCGCCGCGAGCTGTACGAGCTGGCCGGAGGCGACGAATACGAGCCTGAAGGACTGTGCAGTGATTTACGCGGCATAGCCGGCGTAGAAATCGCCGTCCTTTTCCACGAAACCCCTGAAGGGTGGTGCCGCATCGGCTTCCGCAGCAAAGGCAAAGTGAACGTGAGCAAACTTGCCCAGATGCTTGGGGGGGGCGGGCATCACAACGCCAGTGGGGCCTACATCAAGGCACCCTACGAAGAGACCCGCGATCGTGCTCTGGAAGTCATTCGACAATACCTTAGGGAGTACTTTGAGACCCCCGTTGGGACAACTTCCCTGTAACACATTCTCGCTGGGGGAAGTGTTACCCGGCCCTACCTCGTAAGTCTAGCTATGACTGTGACCCTGGCATTTGTTTTGCCCCTGCGTGGCCAGGGCATTTCCCGCTTGAACAGACCTTGCGTTTGTGCGGTTGTGTGCCGCGACGGACTCTCACAGTCGAGCCCAATCAATTTCATGGGATGGGAAGGGAAAAAAACATGTTCCAGATTCCTCGCGTCATCACCTCCAGTCTCTTGCTCGGAGTTCTCGCTTTGGGGACAATCTCTGCCCCTGCCGTGGCACAACAGGACGAGAAACCTTTGTTGCAAATCCTTGACCCTGAAAAACCGGCCACAACAACGACGCGCGACTATGTGAATGTGATGGGGCGCACGCGGCCTGAGGCCAAAGTTCAGGTGGGCGGCAAACCGGCAAAAGTCTTCGCTACAGGAATTTTCGTGCGCGACCAGGTCCCGCTCGCAATGGGACGAAACGAGATCGTGGTCATTGCTGAAAGTGGCACCCAACGCGAAAGTCGCACCCTCGTGGTGGAACGTGTGACAAAGCCGGCTGCAGAGTTCTCGACAGCTCCCCAACGTCTTCAGCTTGATCCAAAGTCTGCATCGCCAACCGGCGAAGTCATTCTCTCACCAGGCGAAGAGCTGATCGTGGGCGTCAACGGCACTCCTGGTCAAATTGCGGAATTCCGCGTTGGAAAGGATCGCTGGCTTCCACTGGTCGAGCAGTTGGACGCCGATTCAACAACGCCTACTGGGCGTTATCGTGGAGTGTACGTGGCACCTGCTGGAGTTGAGCGCGGACCGCTTCCCCTCGAGTTTCGATTGCGTGCTCAATTGCCAAAAGTCTCGCCAATCCGCATCACCGGCCCAAAAGAAGTGACGCTCGCCACAAAGACGAAAGTGACACTATGGGACGGCACGAAGGTCCATCTCGTCCGAACGCGTTCCAACGAAGTTGGGCTTGTCCATGGCCTTCATGAGGTTCGACTCGGCGGCCCCTATGTGTGCGTGCTGCCCGAAAATGTCGTCCTGCGTGTGACTGGAAAACAGTCAGGCAATTGGCACGTCGCTCTCACGCCAACGCTGGATGCGTGGGTTTCAGAGCAAGATGTCGAGATGCTGCCCGTGGGCACGCCTCCACCTCACCTCTTCTTTACCATCGTCTCGGTCGGTGGTGACGAGCTTTCGGACACAGTGAGCATTTCTTACCCCCCAACGTCGCGTGTGCCGTTCTCCGTCACACCGACCTTTGGCCCTGAGGGCCGCGCACAATTGTTAGTCGATTTCTACGGGGCTCATCATGCCACGACGTGGATCAGCCATCGGCCGACGGCGAAAGCGATCCGCGAAGTGAGCGTCGAGCAGCCAGCACGCGAGCACGTTCGGGTGAAAATCGATCTCGCCAGCAAACAATTGTGGGGCTACCTCACGGAGGTCACTACGAACTCGCTCGTGGTGCGCGTGCGACGTGCCCCCGTTCTAGCAGATGCACCCGCGTCGCCTCTCAAAGGACTTGTGATTGCGCTGGAAGCCGGCCATGGAGGGCCAGCGAATCCTGGCGCACGCGGAGTAAGCGGAAGCCGCGAAAAAGACATCAACCGCATGGCTGTGGACGAGCTCGCGCGCCAGCTTCAGGCAAAGGGCGCGACGATCGTCGAGGTGCGACCTGGGGACTCAAACCCCACTCTCGGGGAACGCGCGCGACGCGCTACAGAATCGAGCGCCACGCTTTTCATCAGCATTCACGCAAACTGGGCGGATCAGTCACGTGGCTATCTGCGAGTGTCGGGGACAAGCACGTACTACAAATATAGCTTCTCGCGCGACCTTGCCGACGCCATCCACACACGCCTTCTCGAAATGACAAAGCTTGGCGACTTTGGCAATGTCGGTAATTTCAACTATTATCCGATTCGCGGGGTCACGTGGATGCCCTCGATGCTTGTGGAGCAGGCATTCATGAGCAATCCGGAAGACGAAGCGAAGATGCTCGATCCGGAGTTTCGTGCCACAATGATGAAAGCGGTGGTGCAAGGCATAGAGGATTGGCTCACCGCCCAGCGAGAGGCAATGAAAGCACACATATCTGAGAAAAAAGAGTAGAGCCCCAAACTGAAAAAGGGCCTCGGCACCGACTGGCGGCGCAGCGCGCGATCTCAATACCGCGCTGCGCTGCTTTTTTCTTTGCTCAGCGCGTGCCCATGGGAGGTCCTCACACGCCACACATCTGTTGCATGGAAGACGTCGAGCCCGTGGCCCATTTGCTACCCAGCTTGCAGCGGCAGAGTTGAGTATTCAAAATGAGTGCGCTGCTCCACGCTCCGATGAGTGCTCGCCGCAACAGCGAAAATCAGGATGCTTCACCTTGCAGCGAACTGAGGACGAAGTGTCCCGTGATTGCTGACGCCGCTCTTACCCCTTCATGCCGGTCATCACGATGCCTTGAGTGAAATAACGCTGACAGAAAATATAAAGGGCAAGCACCGGGCTCAGCACGACAAGCGACGCAGCCATGAGATAATGATAATAAGTTTGGTAGATCCCCTGGAACACTTGCAGGCCTAGCGAGAGGGTTTTCTTGTCGGCAGTGCGCAGGTAAATGAGTGGACCCCAAAAATCATTCCACGTCCAGATGAACCCAAAGATCACAACGACAGCAAGCACTGGTTTTGACAGTGGCAACATGATCTGCCACCAAATTCGCCACGCCGAGCACCCGTCAATGCGCGCCGCGTCATCGAGGTCTTTCGGGACAGTCTTAAAGAATTGCCGCAAAAGGAAAATGAAGAATGGGGCGCCGAAAAACGCCGGCACGACGAGCGGCAGAATGGAATCAATCCAGCCGAAGTGACGGAACAGAATGAACCTCGGGATCTCCGTGACCATAGCCGGAAGCATCATCGTGCTAAGCAAAACGAGGAATAAGAACTCACGTCCGGGGAACTCCAGACGGGCAAAACCAAACGCCACCAAGGAACACGACAGCACCTGACCAATGATCACAAGCACCGTGATAACAAGTGTATTGCGCAAAAGGACGGGGAAGTCCATGAAGCCAAGCGCCTCTCGGAAATTTTCCCACCGCACAGGATTGGGAATCCATTCGATCGGAATGCGCAGAACCTGGGCATAATCCATGAGCGAGGTTCGCAACATCCACAGAAATGGCAACGCGAACACAAGGCCGCCCAGGACGAGAAGAGCATACATCACAAGCAGCCAAAGCGCCCGGCGTAAGCGTCGCCCGAAAGACACTCGCGGCTTTGATCGAGAATCTTCATGCCTGTTCATAATGCACCCACCGTTGCGACATGCGGTAATTCCAGAGAGTCAGGCCAAGGATGATGAGGAAGAGAATCCACGCCATCGCACAGGCCTTGCCCATGGCTAAATAACGGAAGCCGGTTTGGTAAAGATACAGCACGTACACCATCGTGGAATTCGCCGGCCCGCCTGGCTCCTGCGATGCAGCGGTGTTCGCAGTCATCACAAAAACCGTGGTGAACACCTGGAAGGAGCCAATGATGGCCATGATCAGGTTGAAGAAGATCGTGGGGCTGAGCATCGGCAACGTCACATGTCGGAACATTTGCCACCGGGAGGCCCCATCTATGGCAGCGGCTTCATAGAGATGTTGCGGGATCCCCTGGAGCCCTGCCAGGTAAATGAGCATGGGGCCAGCAACTCCCCCCCAAATACTCATGATAATGATGGCAGGCATCGCCCATTTTGTCGAGGTCAGCCACTCAAGCCCAGGTAGACCGAGCCAGTTCAGAAACGTGTTAAAGAGGCCTAACTGCGGATTGAAAATCCAGCGCCACAATAAGCAGGTCGCAACACCCGCCGTGAGTGCGGGCAGGTAGTAAACAGCACGGAAAAACGTTGTCCCCCAAATCCGAGTGTTCAGCAGCATAGCCAGCCCAAGCGAGAGCACCAGGGTGCCGGGGACGACAAAAGCCGAGTAATAGAGCGTATTCTTCAGGGAAATCCAGAAAACAGGATCCGTGACAAGCTCATGGATATTGCGTAGCCCTACCCACTTGGGCGGCGTCAGCATGTCGTAGCGACAGAAGCTGAGGTAAAGGGAAGCCAACACTGGTCCCAAGGTGAAAAGGACGAATCCGACCAGCCAGGGGGCGACAAACGCATAGCCCTCCCAGTAACGCCGGTTCGTGCGAGCAAGGCCAAGCAGGGCCACACCGCCAAGCGCGATCAGGGAGAGCATAAGACGAATAAGGAAGCTCGTGGTGTCCGCCCCTGGCTCAACTGGCCCACTCTCGGCCTTTTCACGCTCATAGCTCTCGATGATTTTGTTGCCTTCGCGCACGATGCGTTCCAGCGCGGCCGCCGGCGTGATGGGCGAAGTCATGCGGAATTGGTCAACCGTCGTCTGCCACACACGGGCGAAGAACTCTGGTGCCCACGCATCATCGGGATAGAGTCGCCCGCTCGCGTAGTCCGCAGCATCCACAGCCACGCGCAGACTGGGTGGCGGCGGGCTAAGGAAAAACTGGGGACTATAAGCAAGCTCGCGCACCGCCGGAGTGCAGTTCTTCTGCACACCGAGAAGCCGCTGTCCCTCAGCCGAGGAATAGAATTTCACAAATCTCCATGCCGCCTCCTTGTGCGGCGACCCGGCCGCGATGCAGTTGCCCCCCACATTGAGGATGCACGATCGCGATTTGCCCTTAGGCACGTGGGCAATGTCCCAGGGGTCGCGCATGGTTTTTATGATCTGCGGCAGTTGCCACGTCCGGCCGACAAACATCGCCACACGACCATTGGAAAAGAGCTGCATGTCCGTTGTATCCATGGCTTGCGCCGCACTGGGAGCCTGCCTGCCCTGAAGAGCGGAGTTGAAGGCAAAAGCTTCGAGCACTTCACGCGAGTCGCCCACGAAACGATTGCGCTGGGGATCGAAAATTCGTCCCCCAAAGCTTTTCACAATGAGTTGCCAGTCTACCTGCATACATCCGAAGACTTCCGGCTGGCCGTCGCGATTGCGGTCGATCGTGAGAGAAGTCGCGGCATCACGATAAGTCTGCCAGGTCCACGTTTCGTCTGGATAGGGCACACCCCGCTCGTCGAAGATGCGCTTGTTGTAGAAAAGCAAGTCGACCGAGAAATGAATGGGATAGGCATAGAGGCCGCCGCCAACTTTGAGACCTTCGATGGTGGACGGAATGAACATTCCCATGTCGACGTGATCACGTTCGATGTAGGGGGCCAGCGGCTCCAGAATCCGTTTTTCCACAAGCGGCGCAATGAATTCCGTCGTGATGTACATGACGTCCGGCGGTGTGCCCGCAGCGGCATCCGTGAGAAAGATGCGCGTGGCTTCCGTGCTGGACTCGAGGGAGATTTTAATATCGGGATTCCGTCGTTCAAACTCTGCGATCAGCTTTTTCACCATCGCGATTTGTTCGAAAGAAGTTTCCCAGCTCAGGTATCGGATCCGAACTTTCTTCTCTGCGGCATGGGAAGAAGCTCCGCCAAGCATGATAAGGCAGGTAGCAATGAAAAGGAAAACTCCCCCACGGAGCCACCCGGCAACAAGGGACACGACTGATTCTTCTCTGTGCCTTTGCAGTTCACTCCCACTTTTCCCAGCCCACAAGCGGCCCGAAATCACTCTTCGCACAGGGGGGCGTCGGTGGCTGGCTTCGCCGTAGAGACCCCGGGCGTTTTGCAAACACCTCAAAGTAGCCAAGTTTGATATGAACAAGTTTCGCCTGATCACAAAAGTCGAGGAACTCTCCTATTCTGTCTTGGTGTTTCAGGCACCACTGCGCCTCTATCATGGCATGGACAGCCGCAGTGCCGGGTGACACCTTCGCACCCAGGAGTTATGACAAAATCGAAATAAAATCTCCTTCAGGAATTCCAACCGGTCAAGGACGAACCGACTGAGCCATTCGGCCGAGAGCATCAAGGTCGCAAGGACCTCTACGTTTCAGTGAAAGCAGCGATCACCATCTCAAGGTGTGCACAGCTTTTTGAGAGCAGTAAGTGACTACATCAGCCAAAGGACCGATGGAGTTCTGATCGCGGAGTGCTTGCGCAGACCAAATAAACGAAGGTCCACGATCTTCTGGTGCCTTTTAGACTCACCCCGCGTGAGTAATGAACAAGGCTTTCGGGATTCCTCGATGGACGAATCAACCGTCGTATTTCGAACCTTGCAAGAGAGGCCGGATCTCCGTACGCAAGAGTAAACAGATTCGAGAGACCCAACATGTGTGGACGCTTTGCGCTCATTGCAAACGCGCAGCAAATTGCAGAAGAATTCCAAGTGCCCGCGGAAACAGTCGGCCCCCTTGCTCCGCGCTATAACATTGCTCCTTCCCAGCCAGTCTTAGCGGTACGCGAACGCGCCGACGGTTCACGCGAGGTTACGCACTTCGCGTGGGGACTTGTTCCATCGTGGGCTTCCGATCCCACCATAGGTAACCGCCTGATCAATGTGCGCGCGGAAACTGCAGCGGAAAAGCCTGCTTTTCGAAATGCGTTTCGGCGAAGACGTTGCATCATCCCTGCCTCCGGATTCTACGAATGGGCAAAACAGGGCGCCGTGAAACAACCGTACTTTTTCCGACCTCGCAAGGAGCCACTCATGGGATTCGCAGCCCTGTGGGAGATCTGGAATGGGCCTAACGGAGAATTGGTAGAAACGTGCGCCATCCTCACCATCCCTGCCGTGGAACCAGTGCGCCGCTTGCATGACCGTATGCCAGCCATCCTTACGCACGAACGCTATGCCCCGTGGCTGGATCGCAATCTTGAAGATGTCGGTGTGGTGCGATCTCTTCTGGTTCCCCCGCCGCAAGGCCTCCTCGAGGCCTACAGGGTGAGTACGCTTGTCAACAATCCACGCAATGACCTGCCGGAATGCCTTGCACCTCTTGAGCAATGAACAGCCATGAACTTATGGCGCGCAAAACAGCGCTCCCGCCCTAGAGAAATGGCCCATCACCCGAAAGCTGCTGCGATGTTGCATTTTCTCAAGAACTGGCATCGAGCGGAACAACTCAATGCCCAAGCGAAACAATCTACTAACTTGTTAACAAGCAGGCTTATTAATTTTGTTACTATTGCCTTCACAGCCCCGAGCAGTCTACGTTCGCAAGTGCATCTCGCAGTTCTTCTGCGCTCTGGAACCGGTCTTGAGGATTCTTAGCCAGACACTTCAGAATGCTCTCTGCAAGTTCGAGCGGCAACGGCACACCTAGCGGTGGCGGCGGAGTGTGAAGATGATGATACTCGATATTGCCATCGCGGAACGGCGGCACCCCTGTTGCCAGCTCGTAAAGGGTAACGCCGAGAGCATAAATGTCTGAGCGGGCATCAACCTCGCCGCCTTTGATTTGTTCGGGTGCCATGTAGAGTGGTGTGCCGACCACTTGCGAGCCGGAACGAGTAATATCGGCGCTCTGAAGCATAAACTTTGCGATGCCGAAATCCGTCACCTTGATCGCACCGTCGTCCGTAATCATGATGTTGGCCGGCTTGATGTCGCGGTGCACGATGCCCAGGCTGTGAGCATGCGCCAGTGCCTCACACACCGCTTTGCCAATCCGCACGATTTCTTCACATGGGAGAGGCCCCGTTTTGCGCAGAATGGTCTTCAAATCGCGCCCCGGAATGTATTCCATCGAGAGTAAGCGCTTCGGACCAACTTCGTACATATCATGAATTCGCACGATGTTGGGGTGCGAGAGGCGCTTTGCAGCGCGTGCTTCGCGCTTGAAGCGTTCGAGCGAAGCAGGGTCAGCAGCGAGATAATCATTGAGCACTTTCAGAGCCACGATCTCGTCGAGGACTTTGTCGCGCGCTCGGTAGATCACCCCCATCGACCCGCGGTTGATTTCATCGAGAATGACAAAGCGCGAATCAGCAAAAACGGCGGCAACCTGCTCCAGTTCGGTCGGCACGGATGCAATGGGAGGCGCAGAGCTAGCCACGCGGCTGGCAAGTTTGGTAAATTGTTCGAGTGCGTCGCGATAGGGCGGGTTGAGATTGGCAAGATAGGAATAAATCTCGCGCATCAGGTCTCTCTGACTGGTTGCTTCGTTACAATGTTGGGCCAAATCGTACATCAGGGCTTTCACGTCATCCGTGGGCGGCAAAACCTGGAGTTTCTTCCACGCGAGATAAAATAGTTCTTTTTTCAAACAGCAGACGGCCAACAATTTGTTGGCTTGCGCCTCGAATCCGGGCACAGCAGCCAACCGCTCTAGAAGGGAAAGAGCTTCGTCGTACTTTCCCTGCTGGACGAGAGACCTGGCCAGGATGAGTTCGGTCTCGGGATCAGCCTTTTGCTCGAGGCGTTGTTTCGCAACGGTTGCAAGGATTGCGGCGATTTCTTCCGGCAGCTCCGCAGAGTCCCTCCACGGTGCTAGCAGCTCCCAGGCCGTGTCCCAATCTTCACGAGCAACCGCGAGCATCGCCATTGCTGCAGCGACATGGGGTGGTGCACCAATTTCGAGCCCCAACGCATGAATAAAGTCGGGAATCTGGGCGCAGTCTGGCGCCTTACTGGCCGCCCATTGGATGAGCCCCCGTGCCATTTCCTCCCCTTCTCCGCGAATGAACAAGAGATAAAGCCACCACGGCCACACACCAGGTTTATCAGGCATCGCGCGGACGACAGCGCCGAGTTCCTGGCAGGCAAGGACAAGTGCTTCATCTGACCCACGGCGCTCCCCGAAACCAGCAGCGCGCAATTCTTCAAGTAGTCCGCGCGTGGCAGGAGAACACGGTAATGTCGCAGGAGTCGGCAGCTCAAACAGATCAGCTACAACAGTCTTTTCCTCCGGCGCTGGGACTTTCCCTTCTTTTGATGCCGATTCGCCTTTCGCAGTCCGAGCTTCCGCCGTGTCCCGCGTCCTTAGAGGCTGGGGTCTTAGTTCACCTGGTTGGGCAGAATGCAGCGGTTCAAACCCGGGCGCGGCCTGCCGTTGCACCGTGATGTGTCGTTCAATTTTTACCCCTCCTGCCGCTGGTCCGGCCACGACTTCCTCTTTTGCCGTTTCGGCACCGCGTGGCCGACGCCGACGCCGACGTCGCTCTTTTTCCTTCTCTTCTTCTGCGCCAGGGACTACCGCCACGGTTATACCTGCTTCTTGTTGCGTGGCGAGATCTTGCGCAGAAACTTCGACCATCCCATCAGCATTGATGTGAAAGGTCACCTGGATGCGTGGGATTCCAGCCTTCGCCTTCTGGATGTTCGTGAGCACGAACTTACCCAACGAGCGACACTCGCTGACCTTTTCTCCTTCCCCCTGGACAACATGGACCACCACCGCCTCCTGGTTGTCTTCCGTGGTGGTAAATAGCTTTGCTGCCTTAATAGGAATGGTTGAGTTCCGCTCAACTACGCGAGAAACCTTCCCCGACTCAACCTCGATGCCAAGCGAATGCGGGGTCACGTCGAGCAGAACGACCTCCTTGAGCTGCCCTTGAAGAATGGCGCCTTGCATAGCAGCGCCGATGGCAACAATCTCGTCGGGATTGATGCCTTTGTAAGGCGCCAGGCCAAAGAAATCCTCGACCGCTTGCTGCACACAGGGGATTCTCGTTGTGCCACCAACAAGAATGACGCGATCAATGTCTTCCGGCCGCAAGCGGCATGATTCGAGTGCGCGTTCACAACACTCAATTGTGCGATCGACAAGGGGGCGAATCATCGCTTCCAGCTCAGTGCGCCGAATTGTGACTTCAAGGTGGACAGGCTCGCTTCCTTTGTAAGCGATGAACGGCAGGCTCACTGTGGTCTGCCGAGAATAGGAGAGTTCACACTTTCCTTTTTCCGCGGCCTCTCTGAGCCGTTGCGTCGTCAGCGCGTCGGGGATGTACTCATCGCCCAATTGCTTGCGAAGTCCCGTCAGAAGATGATTGAAAAGCAGAGCGTCGATGTCATCGCCCCCGAGCCGCGTATCCCCTAGCGAAGTGAGCACTTCAAACGTTTGGCCCGCAATTTCAAGTATCGTCACATCGAACGTGCCGCCGCCGAAATCGTAAACAACCACGCGCTCCTCGCGGTCGCGACCGAGACCGTAAGCAATCGCGGCCGCTGTGGGCTCATTGAGCAGACGCATCACCTGCAGGCCAGCAAGTTCGGCGGCCTCGTAAGTAGCCTGGCGCTGCAAATCATCAAAGTAAGCCGGAACCGTGATGACGGCTTTGTCCACCGGCTCGCCGAGGTACTCTTCGGCGGTTTTCTTCAACTTCTGGAGGATGAACGCAGAGATTTGACTCGGTGTGTAACCGACGTCGCCCATTTTGATGAGAAGGCGGCCTTGTTCCTCGACGACCTCGTACGGCAGTTCGTCACGCCAATCCGCAATCTCGTCCAGCGATCGCCCCATTAAGCGTTTCACGCTGACGATCGTGCGACCGGGATTCATGACGGCCTGACGCTTCGCTAACTCCCCGACTATAGGAGGTGCCGCCGGATCATCAGAGAAAGCTACAACAGAAGGCAGCCGCGTCGAGCCTTCGCTTGTGGTCAACACCACGGGCTGATCATTCTCCACAACCGCTACGACAGAGTTTGTGGTTCCCAAATCAATTCCGACAATATGCCCTAGTTCCGCTCCCATACGAAAACTCTTTGCCACGCCCCTCTCTAGCTGTTTTCTGTAATTATAGCGACAATCTCGAACAATTTCAAAACTGCATTTTCTCAACCTACTCTGCGCCGTTGGCGACGCAATGCTTTTTCATTGCATGAAAGCAAGAAAGTTGCGCATTTGGTAATAGAATACGAACGCGAGCGCACAACCGTAGCGTAGCCAAGACAGAATGGAACTCGAAGGAAAACTCAACCCAACCCTGAGTTTGCCCGAAATTTTGCAGTTTCTCAGCATGGGCAAGCTTACGGGCACGCTGACCGTGCAGCACGGCAACTATTGCGTGCGCCTCCATTTGCGTAGGGGGAAACTGGTGAATTCTTCGAGCCTGGGACGTCCCCGTAAGCTCGGGCAAATGCTTGTGAATCAGGGACTCGTTCCGCGCCACGACGTTGAAGAAGCGCTTCGCTACCAGCGCTCGCTTCCTAACAGTCCGCCGTTAGGTCAGATCCTCATCGAACGCGGACTCATTACCCGCGATCAGCTCCGGCAAGCCATTCGCCTGCAGCTCGAAGAGGAAATGTGGGATCTCTTCTCACTTCAGGAGGGGTCGTTCAAATTTGATTACGGCGATGAGAATTCCGTCGGCGAAGTGCTTGTCGAGCTCGACGTTGAGCCGCTTATTATCGAAGGGACCCGTCGCCTGGACGAGTGGGTGCGAATCGTTCGGAATATTCCCGGCGATCACGCCATTCCAGTGCTTCGGCCACTCGCCACGGAGGACGCGCGGGAAGAAATGCAGTTGAGCGACAGCGAGTGGAAGGTGCTTTCGCTCATCAATGGAGTCGCGAACGTCGGATCGATTGCCGCACGCAGCGGGATCGGCAAATTCGAAACGTATCGTGTTTTGAACTCATTTCTTGCCTCGGGATACATCACGATTCGGTTGCCCGATGACCAAGATCGCATCACGGAGACCTACGCACCGTTCGAGCTTGATGCTGTCGTCCCCCAGGAAGATCCCGACTTAGATCATCCCGAATCCACGGGTTCAACGTCCGCCCGCATTCTTGCAATGTTCGTGCGACGCAAGGCTGCCGAAGAACGTGGCGAGCTGCCGCCACAGCCTCGCGAACCAGCAACAATTCGCGAATTCCCCACGCCGGTGGAATTTGTCACCGAGCTCGTCAACGAGCTGGTAGCTGCGTTGTGCGAGCAGCATGAGTTTTACCAGGGGCAGCGAGACGATAAGCTCATCGAGCGCCTGTGGCAAACAGTCGTCATGGCTTTTCCAAAAGCGGATCTGCTTCAAGCCTCGGGAAACAAGCTCGACGCTGGACAGTTTACCCGCTTTGCTCAAGTTGTCGGAACCAAGGGACCCTTCGAGACGATTCTTAATGATACGCTCGAAGCCCTGGCGCGATTGCTCAAACTCCTCTTCGTCATCGCAGCTGAGCGCATGGGAACGCGTGCGGCACGCAAGTTTTTCACGGAGTTCTGCCGAGATTTCCGACAACG
Source organism: Candidatus Sumerlaeota bacterium (assembly GCA_017161655.1). Lineage (GTDB taxonomy): Bacteria > Sumerlaeota > Sumerlaeia > Sumerlaeales > Sumerlaeaceae > DRVG01. The sequence continues at coordinate 46,398 of JADFCV010000006.1, read as the reverse complement.
CTCAACGATCCGCGACAGCGGTGAGTTCTACTTCCAGGAGTACGCGGAGAAAATCTATGCCTAGGCTAGGTGCACGCAATGGCCGGTGAAAGCATTCTTGTGGTAGATGACAACGTCGCCGTTCAAGAACTCATTCGTGCGGTTCTCGAGCCGAATGGTTACCGCGTGAGTACTGCCTCTAATGGAATGGCCGCACTGACCTTTCCCGACCTTGAAAGCGTAGATTTGATCATTGTTGACGCAAAACTGCGCGATATGACGGGGCTCGACACCACCCGGATGATTAAGAGCGACGAGGAGTCGCATCTTAAGCCCGTCCTGTTACTGATTCCCGAAGAAGAACTACGTGGGGACGAGAACCCCACGCTCATGGGGGCCAACGGTTGGATTAAGAAACCCTTCGAACCCGAGCTTTTGCTTAAAAAGGTCGAGCTTATGCTCGAGGAGAAACAAATCCTCGAGAAAAGCCGGCAGTATCTACGTGAAGCAGCCGAAGCAACGATCAAACGACTCGCAGAAGCGCACATCCAACAGGCCGTCGAACAGCGCACGCAAATCATTATCGAACGCGTGTTGCAATTGGTTGTTTCGCAAGTTGACCAACGAGCGCGCCGCGAAGTTGACGAGCGGGTCACTCAGCTTACCGCTGAGAAGCAGGAAGAGCTGGTCAAGATGACAGTGCACGAAGTGGCCCGCAGCATGGTCGAGAAGCTGGCTGAGCGAAAAGTGGCTGAAGCCGTGGACGCCGTGCTGCGCGACGAGACCGAGCGTGCCGTGCGCCGTGCTGCGGACAGCATTCTCCCAGGCGTTGCTCGCGAACGCTTGCGCGAAGCCATGGAACAGATGCTTCCGCGCGAGGTGCAACGACGCGTGCAAAAAGAGGTAGAAAACCTCGTGCCTGAAGCGTCGCAACGCGTGATTGGCGTCATTGACTCAGCTGCTCAAAAGGTTGTTCCCAAGCTTGCCAAAGAGATTACGGGCGAAATCGTCGAACGCGAAGTCGCGAACGCTATCGACAAGCAGCTTCCAAACTTCGTTGAAGCCATCGTGGCACGCGAGCTTGAAGCTCAGATGCGCCTGAAAATTGCTGGTTACATCCGCGAGGCTGTTGAAACCATCCGGCGACGTACGAAGGGACTGATGTACCTCACACTCGGCTCGTTCGTCACCGGTGTCGTGATCATTCTGTTGCTCCAGGTTTTCGCTCCGAGCGGGATTTTCCGAGGGCGCCAACCGACTTCCACGACCGCGCCTTCCACCACGGCTCCGCGCCAGGAGAACGCGGGCGGGAAGCTCCCCGCACCGTCCCAGTTGCTGGAAAATCTCCGAAAAAGTGGCGAATAAAAGGCTAATAAATTAGCGGCTTACGGGAGAATCTCTGCGAGAACCCTCGCTCTTGCGTTCGGGTCAAGAGGTGAGGTAAAATACACGCATCTTCCTGGTCTTGCACGGAGTTATCGGCGCGCTCCTATTTCCCAGTCCCACGTAAGCGCCGACAGTGCAGAAGGTAAAAGCGTTCGATCTCTCTCCCATGGGCCATCACAGAGGCCGGCGGGAGTGGCTCAACAGAATCGAAATACTGCAGGAGCCGCTCCTTGAGGCGCGTTAAGGAACGAGTGGTGTCCTGAGAGGGGGCACCCTCCGACACAAATATCGCATCAACGCCGGGCTGGTGAAGGAGAGTTTGCAGAGACATACCGGTGCGCTCAATCACGCCCTTGAGTCCATAGCGTCGATTGAGCGAGTGCTCCAATGTAAAAACCCTGGGGGCACTCTTCGAATAGAACGCAATTTGCATGGCGGGAATAAATGAATTTCCCAGGACGACGGGCGGAGCGTCTGCTGGCGCTGAGGACAGGACGTCGTCAACCCTGTTGCCTAATGTGCGCCATCCCACCATGGCTGAGAAGAGTGGAGAGCGCCCCAGAAGCTGTGAGGGAAACGTCGTTAAAGCCTCGGCTGTCATCAACAGCACCGTAAGGACTGCGAGAGCAAAACCGAGCTGTGCCACGCGATGAAGCCTTTGGCGCACGACCGGCGTCTTTGCTGCAACATAGAGTTCCCGCATGAACCAGGCGCCAGCAAGAAGACCACAAACATACGCCGGCGCATCCCATTGCTCCCGACTAAGCTCGCGACGCGTCACAACTGAGATGAGCGCAAAGAAGAGAAACGGCACTCCCCCAAACGTGGCTAGAAACGCGAGTCGCCATTCCCGCCGTTGCCAGCAACGCCAGGCGGCTACCGTAAGCCCCGCCAGAGCAAACGCATAGAACAGCGGCGAATAGTAGGCTAGGTGAATACCGAAGTAAACCAGGGCATTGCGAAGCGGCGTGAGCTGGAAATCCTGGCGGTCTCTGAGGTGATAGGCGACGGCGTCCCACCCCGTCTGGGACTCGCGCCAGAGAGCGACAGGGAAGAAAAGCAGGATCGACAGGACCACACCCAGCCAAAATGGTCGCGACCGCAACAGCCTGAGCCTCTCGCCGCCCCCCCACAGAAAGAAAATCAGGAGAGCGGGAACATAGAGCACAAGGATATATTTGAAGTAAAGACCCAGGGCCAGAACAACGCCAGCGAGCGGCCACAGATGTTCCTCTCCATCGTAAGCCCGCACAGTCACGTAGAGCAGCGCGACCCACCAGAAGAGTTGGGGCATATCGGGCGTGCAAATCGCTCCAAAGCCGAAATAAATCGGCGTGACAGCAAAAGCTAGCGTAGCCCAGCCGGCTAGCACGCTGCTGCCCAAAACCCTGCGGCCAAGAAAGTAGAAAAGCGGCAAAACCAGAGAGCCAAGAAGCACGTTCCCGAGGCGGACCCCCAGCTCCGTCTTGCCCACAATAACCGTCCCTAGCCAGGCCAGAAACGGTGTTCCAGGGGGATGAGGAGAGAAAGTCAGCGGCGCGTGGGCACCGATATACCAGTAAAGCGCCTCATCCTGGAATAGCTCGAGATGTGCAGCAATCCAACCGCGAATCACCCCAGAAAGCACCGCAAGCGCCACGACATACCAAAAGGCAGAATCGAGCGGCTCGCCGCACAGCGCCGGGATGTTGCTTCGAGTTTCCGCACTCACTTGCAAGTTGGGACCTGAATTCTTCCCGCTCGTCGAATTCAACCGCCGGAATTCCTTCCCGTTCTTGTCAGGGTCGCAGTTCGATCCGTTTCAGTGTTACCGCCCGATCCTCTGCCGGATTTTCCGCCGGAGCATCGTTATAGTAACGGAACGTGATCAGATAGGTTCCAGGCGGCAATGGGGGATCAACTTTTTTGGGATAAAGATGAAAACTCGAGGTCGTGACGTAATCTCGTGGCCACGGGAAGAAGTTCTTCTTTTCCGTGCGATTATACATGTTCAAGTCCACTTCTGGCCACACATTCCCCAGCGGGCTACCCTTCATTTCCAGAATCACCTCGGCCACGGGATAGGGAACTTGAATGTTGTCAATTTGCAGAAACCCGTTGCGCGAAAGCTTTTTGCCCCCGGCGGGATCTGATGTCCCCTTGTCGGACCACATGTTTGAGGCGTCAATCACGATTGGGGAGTAGTCAATCGGAGGCGTGGGCGAAGGCGTGGGCGTGGCTTTGGCCTGTTCGCTGCTGCGCGAACGCCGTGCACCCGAGCGTGCAGTCGGCTTGGCCTTCGCTTTCGCTTTTTCCGCTTTCTCCTTTTCCATTTTTTCACGGATCTCTTCCGGCCTTTTCAGCGGTTCAACCACATCGCGCTGCTTGCAGCCGGCGAGGGCAAAAACCACCGCAAAGGAGAGCACCGATAGGGAAACGATGCTCCACCATGGGACCCCAGCGCCACGTGGCCTCTTGGAGTCAGATATGAGGTTGCTTTTTACATTTCTCACCAATTTTGCTCTGCCGCGGGGCGGTGTGGAGCAATTCCGATGTGACTCCGAACGAAACTTCCATTGTGCCATGGCAATTTGCCCTGTCGTCAAAAATCAGTCGTCCAACCAGATTTCGAAAAAAATCCTAACCGCAGAGGACAAAAGAGCAAGAATTACTCCACAAGGTGTGCTCGGCGGGGATCATGCTCAAATCCTATAAGCGACGTATAATCAATGTTTGGACAAAAAAGTGAGGGCGCCGGGATACTCCCAGCGCCCCGAAACGCCCTCTGAGCAGTCGGTTTTTTCCAATTCGGAGGATCAGTCGGGCAGCGTCGGAAAATCGGCCACTTCGATCTGGTCCACAAAGACAAGCCCACCTTCCTCACGCCCTTGCGGAGTGAACGAGAGAGTGTCGATAACGTCCACCCCACATTTCACGTCGCGACGCGACGCCCGCGCGCTCCCCGGACCAGGCTGTGTCAGGGGCACGACGTTGGGACCGTGGAAGTACATCGTATACCAGCCGCCATCCAGGACTTCGGGAAGCTCGTCGCCACGCTTGTCTGGATTGGCCGTTCCCACACCGGGTAAGGCTTGCTGGGCGATCGCATTGCTCAGCGGCCCCGCCGCCCATGCTCCGCCAAGCTCGAATTTTTGCGACCAGGCAAAGCGCAACGTCCGCACCCTCAGGCGCAACTGTGCCTGGAGATTTGCCTGCCGTGGACTTAGGACGTGCCAGCGAACTCGATATTGACGGCCTGGTTCGATGCGCACCCGCTGTGTGAGATCGGCTCCAGGATCGATTTCCGCCACAGCAACAGCGATGTCGTCGGCCGAACAGCCAGTGGAATCGAGAACGAGTCCGTAAGTGGTTGAATCGTCAATTGTCGGGAGAGGCTCGCTTCCGCCAAGCGTTGAACGCATGTAGATTCCGCGGCGCAAATCCCCCGCGTCGCTCGCCGTTGTCGCATAGGTCTTGAGATGACGAACGCTTGTGGGGGCAGGTAAGGCCATAAGCACGGCCTCCGCCAACTCGAGCGCCCCGTTTTCTTGCGGCTCAAGGGAGTAAACCTCAAACATTCCTTGCACGCCCTCACCAGGCGCACTGACTGAGTCGAGCGCCGGCACATCCACGGGATCAAGGTCCACGCGATAGGCTGTGGGGCGCGAAGGATCGCTCGAAGGAATGTTTGGAAGCATGTCCACATCCGAGGTTGGATCCACGGCGAGATGCCAAAACATTTCGAGCATACTGTTCATGGCATAGCGAACCGAACAGCGCAGGCGCATGTTTGGGACCTGCCGGGGATCCCGCATGTCGGCCTGACCCGCACGGAAGACGTAGGCTTTGAAGCGATAGATGGTATCAGGATCGCCCGTGAGAGGCAAGCGCGGTGATTGCCAGCCGAGGACACGCTGCTGCTTTGACGCGGTCACGCGCAGGCGGAGCGCATGGTTCGCGGCATCAAAATCACCGGTCACCACATCGGACGGGGTGCCGTGCAGGGTCCATCCCTCCGGCCCCTCGTGGAACGTTGAATTGAGCGGCAACACCACCTCCGCCACATTTGACCAGTCGCTTGCGCCACCCGCATTGATCGCCCTCACGCGGTAAGAGTTCCTCGCGCCAGCAGCTGGGGCATGATGCGTGTAGGCCGTGGAATTCTCCGGCAACGTGGCCAAAGGCAGGAATGGGCCATCGCCAATTCGCCATTCGAGTTCGAACGCCGTTTCATTGGTTGCTGCATCAATCCAGGCCAGCTCCACACGACCGCCCGCCAGTGTGGCTGTGAGGTTGAGAGGAACGGCTGGTGCCCACGGCAAAGTCCGCACATCAAGGATTTCTGACCAATCCGACACTCCTCCCGCATTGGTGGCACGCACTCGATAGCGCACGGGCATATCCGCGCTTAAAGAGCTGTCGGTAAAGGTCTCGCTGTCAGGCGGCAGGACGACGAGGGGTTCAAAGCCGGTCCCCAAATCCCGCTCGATTTCGTATGCCAACTCGTTTGTCGCGGCGTCAACCCAGGCAAGACATACCTGTGTCTGCGTGATCCCACATGATTGCAAATTTGTTGGCGCGGCTGGTGGCCAAGGAAGTGTCCGCACCTCGAGCACGTTCGATGGCAAGGAATCCCCCCACGAATTAAGGGCTTTCACCTGGTAGACGTAAACAGTATCGGCCGAGAGTCCCGAATCCACGTAGGTGGTGGTATCTGCGGGCACCTCCGCGATGGGAACGAGTTCTCCGCCAGGTCCACTTCGAAGCACAACAAACGTCGTTTCGTTATCCGAATTGTCAGTCCATGCGAGCGTGATCTGGGTTTGCGTCACGTGTGTTGCATGAAGATCTGAGGGGGCGTGTGGAGGATTCTGGATCGTCAGAGCAACAGGCCGGGATTTGATGAGACCCGTCGCTACGTTATAAAAGCCAATCTCCCCCAAGAAGTATCCCTCCGGCAGAGCAAGGGCCTGATCATTGAGTGAGACCGTCACGGTTGTTCGCTCGTCGGGTCCCAACGTCCCCCCGCTCTGCGAAAAATCGACCCACGTCACAGTCCGCGTCGTGGCCCACTCGATGGGGGTCGTTCCCTTGTTCCACAACCCAAAGTCTACGGACAAAGGAACAAAGGGTCCGCCAAGATTCCCGCGTGCCTCAAGCGAGCCAGAGGTGACAATCAGCTTGTCAGCACTCTCGACAAGGACATCATCTATGGCCCATCCCGGAAAATCATTAAGTGCACCGTCTACCGTGTTGAACTCGAACTCCAGAGCAATGACCTGGTCCGCGTACTCGGCCAGACTGAAAGGTCCAGCCGCATACCACTCCCACCCACTGCCCGTAAGCTGTGCCAGCAGGTTTCGCGTGGTACCATTGTTCGTGAGAACGTAAATCTTCCGCGTATCCCAGTAGTCGCTAATTTCGGTCCCTTCGCGGCTGGCAAAGGTCAGCTCACCCAGAGGGGGGACGATAAACTCAGGCGAGATGAGACTTCCCTTGTTTGTGGCGCCTGTGTTATAGGTGCACGTGTCAGGCCGTCCGTAGTGATAGCAATGGGGCGGTGAGGCGGGAGAAAGGCAGGCATCATCCGACTCCACCAAACGCCACAACCCGGTCTTTCTCCACTCATCTGGTTGATTGTCGAAGTTTTCGACGAGGCCGTACTGGGGGGACGCCGTACGGAACGAATAGTATTCTCCACCATTGTCTGCACGCCCGACGTTGCCCACGTCGTCCGCCGCCTCAATGTAAAAGTAGTACGTCGTGGCCGGGTTAAGTTGGGTAAGATCAACAGAGAAGCTCTGCAAGGGATAATCTACACGCAAGGTGCTGGGCATGTTGTCCTTGCTCTGCCCGTAATGAACCACACCTGTGGAAGGTTCGTCTGTGACAAAACTGATTGTGGCCTGCGTTCCGTAGATGCCGGTGACCTCAACATTGGCGATGGTGGGTGCAACACCGTCAACATTCGCCACAGCCTTCGAAACACGAGGAGCACCGCTGCCATCATCAGCATCGAAATAGGTCGCTTCAATCACGTCCATGGGGTTGACCTGGAGAACTCCATCGCCGGCGACGGCACTACCCAGAGCCAAGGGAATCTCGCCTTCAAACGTCCCTGACGCCCCAACTTCCAGGAGCGTCAGCGTTTCGGTTGTGAGCTCGGCCCCACTTGTGAGATGAACGATCGCTGAACCGCCCCCCGCCAGATGAGTATCGGTCAAGCGTACGGTCACAATGCCGGGGACTCGATACTTTGGTTTGTCAAAACTTACCCACCCTGAACCAGAAGCGGCGAAACCTTTGAAAACAAACTTCACGGCGTCCATGCAAAATCTCTGGGTGGATGAAGAGTTGGGGTTATTGTTGATAATCGTCAGACTTCCATTTGTGCCAGCTCCCAGGGGGATGTCGCTTGCCAGCAACATCCACGTATCAGTAATTGCCGGATTGTTTTTTGAGAGATCAAAGGTCCCGCTTGTCGTTCCCTGGAGATGCTGGACCACAAATCCCGCCCCAGGAGAATGGTTGTTCGGACCACGGGTGGGATTTGCCAGCGTAATGTACACATCGTAGAGACCTGGGGTAATGATATTTGGGCGCCAAACAGCATACGCTCCGAGCGAGCCGGTTGACGTGAAGCGACTGCCTGGCGCTTGCAGTCCCGGCGCCTGACTTTTCGCCGTTGTGTTGGCCCACGTCCCGCTTGTCGTAATGAACTCCTTGTAGGCGGGCGGAGGCGTGACCGCACCCGCCGGCGTTCGACTTTCCAGTATGATGTCTGGCGGTGCGATGATGGTTGCCGTCGCAGTCGCAGTTGTAGGAGTCCCATCCCCACGATCCGCATCCTGGTAGGTGCAGGTCACCACGTCGCCGGCACTAACCTTAAGCACGCCGTCGTTGGGCTTCGCCGCGCCATCCCCAGCGAAGAAAATGTTCCCCGCAAACAAACCTGGCGTGGTGGTTTCGTCGAGCCTCACTGTTTCTCCTGCCGGTTCGATGGGAGACACGACTGTGACCTCAACATGGCCAGCGCCTTCAAGATCGTCATCCTGCAGACGGATTGTTGCCAACTCGCTGAACTGATACTGGGATTTATTGAAACTCACAGCCCCTTCACTCAGCCGAAGGGTGAGGGTGACAACCGTCGTCTCGCCTGTCCCCACAACGATGCCGTTTGCGGTGGCTTTGCCTTTTCCGGCCTTTGTCGCCACGAGCGTAAGCGGCACAGACGTTGGCACTTCAAGGATCGCAAAAAATCCATCGTAAGCAGAAAGATAATGATAGGGATCCCCCGCACGGTTCACTTTCGCGTCGAGCACTGGTAGCCCATTTTTATCCCGTACGTAACCGACAATGTTGCCCGTTGTCGGCGCACTTTTCCAGGGCATGTCAGGGATCTGCGCCGGCGTGGCGTAAGGACCCGAAGCAAACGTCGTCCAATACGAGCCCATGGTGCCCCATGAAAAGATGCAGTGTCCGGCAGCGTTTTGGAGCACCGTTTGCTGGTACTCGGCCAGCAAACTGCTGGCGAGCTTTGTGCCACCATCGGTTGTGCTGCCCGCCACCACGTAGCGGCCGCCTGCGTGGTTAAGCCAATCGGCGAGAAGTTTCTCAAACGGGTGGCTGCTTCCTACTTCCCAGTAGATTTGAGGCACCATGAAATCCACGACGTGTGCGGACATCCAGCCCCAGCTATCCTGATACCACTGGTGGTAGCTCTGAGTCCCCGTACCCTGATAGTTTGTTGTGGCATCTTTATAGACGATGCCAAAGGGCGCGGCAGAGACTTTGACCTTTTTCTTTTTCCACTGGATCTCACCGTAGATATTGCGAAGGTCGCGCGTGATCTGGCTGCGCATAAAGTCGGCCCACTGCAGACCGTCCGGGTTGCCATCCCCATTGAATCGCGCCACCGTGATTGGATCGTAGCTATATTGTGGACCGGGCGTCCGAATACGGTCGAAATGCACACCATCCACGTCGTAATTCTCGACGACGTGCATGATCGCTCGCCGTACCCACCAGCTTGCCTCCGGAATGCCTGGACTGATCCAGGTATAATTATCGCTTGTCGCGGTGGCACCGTTCTGATCGCGAATGACCCAGCTCTGCTCGATCGGCACATTGGGACCATGGAGATTGTAGGGATGCTGGGGAACCGTGTTGGCCGGCGGGGTACCCTGCGCCAATGTGTGGGTGTTGATGTAGGCATGGAATTCAAGTCCCCGAGAATGCGCCGCCTGTATGGCATAAGCCAGAGGGTCCCAGCCCGGATCCGTCCACCCATACGTACTTGACCAGGGTTCGTAGGGCGAAGGGTAGTGCACATCGCACTGACCGCGCACCTGGAAGAGAACAGCGTTGAAACCATTGGCAGCCAGTGTCTGCATGATATTATCGATGTTGGCCTTGGCCGTCGCTTCGTTAGCACTCGGCCATTCGAAGCGCGATACCCACATGACGCGGTATTCTGGGGATCTGGCCCACACTCCCGTCAGTCCTGCCCAGCACAGAGCCACCACAGCCAGTCTGCGAAACCAGTTCATAAACCTGGGACCCTTTCCAGTGAGATTCCGGCTGTGAAAGAACCCACGTGGGAAAAAGACTCAAGGACGAACGGGTATCAAAGTTCGCGTTTGGAGCGATTTTTCTGGCGGTCCATAAGACTGCGGTAAGCAAGGAGAAGCTCGACTGCAGCTTCTTCTACTGGAATAAAGCGAAAAGACTCCGCGCTCTCTAGCTTATCGCTGCGGTTTTGAGGGGCAGTAACGACAAAAGCGCCCCGTCCAAACCTCCGCGGTTTGCCTTAGAGTTTCTCTCGCACTCGCTCGATGGCAACAGCGCTGCCCGTGTCTCGATCCACAGTCACAAGAGCTCCACAGAGTTGCACATTCTTTTCGGCCACTTCGAAGCGCGAGGGCAAGGAACGACGAAAGCGCACGAGCACCTCTTCAGGCTTCATCCCGATCACACTGTCCTGAGCCCCGGTCATCCCAAGGTCCGTCATGTAGGCTGTGCCCTTCGGTAGCACCCGCTCATCGGCGGTTTGCACATGCGTATGAGTGCCGAAGACAGCACTCACTTGGCCGTCGAGATGCCATCCCATGGCCTGCTTTTCACTCGTCGCTTCTGCATGGAAATCGACCAGTATAATGGGGGTGCGCTGGCGCAGCTCAGCCACGAGCTGTTCCGCCGTATGAAAAGGGCACTCCAGTGGCTCCATGAAAACACGCCCCTGGAGGTTGATGATACCGACGGCCACACCTGCTTCGCTTTCGATGACGGCCGAGCCACGCCCCGGCACCTCCGCCCACGGCGGATAATTTGCCGGACGCAGCATGCGCGGTTCGGATTCAATGAAATTGAAGACGTCCTTATTGTCCCAGACGTGGTTGCCGGTGC
>JADFCV010000006.1:0-35550 GCA_017161655.1 Candidatus Sumerlaeota bacterium | reverse complement strand
ACCTCCGCCCACGGCGGATAATTTGCCGGACGCAGCATGCGCGGTTCGGATTCAATGAAATTGAAGACGTCCTTATTGTCCCAGACGTGGTTGCCGGTGGTCGCGATATCCACACCAGCATCCAAGATTTCCCGCACGGTGGCAGCCGTCACGCCTTTGCCGCCTGCGCAGTTTTCCACGTTCGCGAGCACAAAGTCCACCCGTCCCTCGCTGCGCCAGCGCGGGACGAGACGGGTCACCGCCTGGCGACCAGGGCGTCCCATGATGTCGCCAATAAGGAGAATGCGCAAAAGATTGCTCATGGCCGCCCCCCTGGAAATGAGATCGTGCCGCCGAGCCGCACCTTAGCCGTCGCAATGCCCGAAGGCGCAAGCAGTTTTCTCCACGATAGGATTTCTGTTCGAGAAAAGATGACTTTTTCGATCATTAGGCGATCACGGTTAGGCAGGAAGATCCAGCGGCGCAAGAACAAACCCTGGAGGGCCGCCGGCAGATTTTTGCAGGCATTTCATTCCCCCTCGGAAAAAACTTTGCTGGACCAATCGCGCCGTGCATTCACGCCCCAAAGACCGTCCACCAAATCGGCCCTCAGGACTCTTCTCACGATTTCGCTCCGCAATCCCCCTCCCCCTAGCGAATGCCACGCCCGTGCTCTTACATCCCGAAAAGGCGTGACTCAATCGCGTCGCACCACAAGTGGAGCACAGCGATGTGCAATTCCTGAATACGCGCAGTGGAGATCGACGGCGCCACCACGCAGAGGTCGCACAGTGTCCGCATCGCTCCTCCATCGCCTCCCGTAAGCCCTAGCGTGACACAGCCTAGCTCTCGCGCTTTTTCCAGGCCGAGGATAACAGACTGCGATTTCCCTGAAGTCGAAATGGCCACAGCGACATCGCCAGGCTGAGCAAACGCTTCGAGCTGCCGCGCAAATAGCTGGTCAAAGCCAAAGTCGTTGGCAATGCACGTGACGGAGGAAGGATTCGTCGTAAGCGCTAGAGCTGCGAGGGCTGGTCGGTTTTGGCGGTATCGCCCAACAAGCTCCGCAACAAAATGCTGGGCGTCGGCCGCACTTCCACCATTGCCAAACGCGATTGCTTTTTTCCCGCGTGCATACGCTTCGGCCAACAATTCGCCGCCACGAGCGATGTCGGCCGCAATGGTTTCCGAAGCCCGCAGCTTCACGTCTGCGCTCTCACGCAGCACCGCGACCACATGTTCAAGAAAACCGCCTGACTGAGTCCTGTCCATACTCTATGGTGCTGGCCTCCTTTCCATCAGTGCGCAAGCCATTTCTTAGATGCCCCTGGGCCTTATGCACCTGCGAACGCAGCTGGGAGAATCTGCAAATGGCTTGCCGCCACACGTGCAGCGCATATTCGACAATATGCTCAGAACAGCACGCCACTCGGACTTGAGACGCGGTCCATGCGTGCGCCCTCGGGGCATTTCTTAGCGCTTACTGGAAAGCCCCGTGAACGGAATGACACTCACTCACAAGGACACCCCGTGGCTGACTCGAACGCACCTAGGGCTCAAGGGTTAGCTCATCTTGAATGATCTCTTCGACGGTTTCGGCCAGGTGTCGCGTGATGGCACCAACCCGGCCATCGCCAATCGGGCGCCCATCAAGCCTTGTCACAGGCATGACGTTCATCGTCGTGCTCGAGAGGAAAGCCTCGTCGGCCGCTCGAAACTCTTCAAGCGTCACGGGAACTTCGCGCACTTCGATGCCTGCGCGTCGTGCTGCATCAAGGACAATCCCGCGCGTGACTCCCGAGAGAATTTTTGGCCCTTCAGGATGCGTGAAGACGACGCCGTCACGCACACAGAAAGCGTTGGAAGCACCGCCTTCGGTAACTATTCCGTCGCGCACGAGTAGAGCTTCGAACACGCCCGCCGCGCGCGCTGCATGCTTGGCAAGCACCACCGGCAGAAGCGCAATGCTCTTGATGTTGCAGCGGCTCCAGCGCTCATCAGGATGACTGATCATGGCCACTCCATTCTCCCGCAACTCGGTAGCATACCTGGGCGCTGCCTTGAAGTAGGCAATCACCGTGGGGGGAGGTTGAGGGATTGGCGGAACGTGAAGACGCGGAGCAACGCCACGCGTGACTTGAATGTAGAGAATTGTTTGCTCCGCAACGTCGTGGCTCAACTCGCTGCGGTCTGCTAACTCGCTAATAATATTACGCCATTCTGCAGCGCTCGGAACCCCTTCGATAAGCAGACCAGCGCAGCTCTCTGCGAGTCTCTCGAGATGCTGAGCCAGCCGCACCGGCTTACGGCCATGAAACTTCAAAACGTCGTAAACACCATCTGCGAATTGATAGCCGCGGTCCTCGATCGGCACCACAGCCTCACTCATGGGGACAAACCGCCCGTTTAGGTACACAATCTGTCGCAACGTCACTAACCTCGTCTCTCAGCTAGAACCACAGATCCGCCGCTCGACCCCTTCCCCATGAGAAAAAACCAGACCACACCCAAGTTAGCTGGTTTCCTTGCGGGAATAACCTTCACCACTTTCGGTTGTTCGCGCCCATTCACAATTTGGCAAGAAATTCCTCAAGCTCCGCGCGCGAGCCAACACTCACGACTTTTGCATCGGGCACGATGCGCTTGATGATACCGGCTTGCACTTTGCCTGGCCCCACTTCGACAAATTCATCCACACCTTCTGCAGCCATCCGACGAATCGAATCTACCCACAGCACCGGAGAAATGATCTGCCGCACGAGGTCGGCTTTGATTTCCGCGGCGACTCGGCGCGGCTGGGCGGACACATTCATGACCACAGGGATCAGCGCGTCGCGCCAGGAGGCCTGCTCGATGGCGGGTGCGAGCTCCGCCGCGGCATCCTCCAACAAAGGAGAATGAAAAGCTCCAGAAACATTCACCGGCAAGACGCGCTTGGCCCCTGCAGCTTTGCACAGCTCGCCGACCTGCGCCACACCCTCAGGTTCTCCTGAAATCACAACCTGGCCTGGGGCATTGTCGTTGGCCACAACCACAATCTTTCCTGACTGCGCGCAAAGCTCGGCAATTCTATCCTTATCGAGCCCGATGATGGCAGCCATGGCGCCGGGACGCTTTTCGCCGGAATGCTGCATCAAGGATGCGCGCAGTTTGAGCAAATCGAACAATGGTTCAAAATCGAGTGCTCCTGCGGCATAAAGGGCGCTGTACTCGCCGAGGCTATGGCCTGCGGCCATGGCAAATTCCACGCCACGTTCGCGCAACACGTCTGTAAGAACAACCGAGCAAAGAAAAATCGCCGGCTGAGTGAACTCGGTCTGCCGAAGTTTTTCCTCTGGTCCCTCGAACATAGTGGGAAGCAAGGTCCCGCCATAGCGCTCATTGGCGAATTCCATTTTCGCGCGTGCTTGAGGGCCAAGATCCAACAAGTCTTTGCCCATGCCGACAAACTGTGATGCCTGACCAGGAAAAATAAACGCTCGCATGATTCGATCTTACCCTTATTTATGTTAATAAGCTAACGATCATAACCTCGTCGCAAAATAGGTACGCTGCGTTGGATAGCGCTGCATTTTTACCGAGATGCCAGCCCGAGCATGCAACTGGAATCGTGCGCAGGCCGTCTGCGCGTGTTCTGAACCCTGCGTTTGAGGACGTTTGCGTCCCTTTTCTCTTGCGCCAAGAGCCAGGCCGCGCGATCACCTCTTTTGCGGCAGAATCTCGGTTTTCAAAGGAGCGGTCTGCACGATGGGAAGCTATTCGCGACGCGATGTTCTTCGGTTAGGTGCTGTCACACTTCTCGGCGCACTTGTTCCTGAACCCTTGTTGCGCACACTGGGCGCAGCGCCACCGCCCTGGGATGTTCTTCCCGGAATCCCTCCGGACGGTTCAGGACCGCTTCGTGCAGATACTCCGATGATATTAGGCAGCGGCAAACGTAACGAATACCCGGCTGTCGCCGCATCCGAAGGAAAAACATGGGCAGCCTGGGTGACAAGCGACGGCAACGTAGAACGATTGGTGCTACGCCAGGTCTTGCCCGCGGCAGAGAGTTCGAATGACGAACGCAGCCTTCCCCTCACACGTTGCCACCGTCCAGCCCTTGCTGTAGCTGGCGATAGGGTTTATGTGGCGTGGGCAGGCACAGCTCCTGCTCCGCAAGATATGTCCCCTCATGATTCCAACATGACCATAGGCTTTGCCCAACTTGAGAGTGACGGGCGTCTGCAGGTGCTTGGGACACTGGGGTCAGGCAAGTGGCTTGGCAACCCGGCTCTTGCTGTCGACGTCACTGGTACGGGGTTCCTCGCGTGGGAAAGCCTCGAATCAAATGGCCACTTCGCCACGTGGGTGGCGCCAATCCGTCGCGGGAAAATTGCCCAAGCTTCCGCTGTAGCTTCTCCCCCACGCGGTGACGCGCGCCGTCCGGCATTGGCCCTGCTCGATGAGTCAACAGCGTGGGTCGTGTGGGATGAAAGCACAGACGGCGACGTCGCAATCAAAGCCCGACTGGTCCGAGCAAACGCAGCGTTGGGGAATGTCGTGGCAGTTACCTCAGGGAGAGGACTTCATCTGGCCCCCGCCGCGGCATGCGATCGGCAGGGCCACACATGGCTTGCTTGGTACACAAACTGCTGGCCCGATGGCACAACCGACATTCCACGCCGCGTCGAGATCGCCGTACTGGATCGCTCAGGACGAGTCTCGTGGCCGCCTCAACCCGACATCGTCGCTCGCGAGACCACTTCAACCGTGCAGGGGCTGGAATTTCCGCAGCTCGCATGCTCCCCCGACGGGCGAGTCTGGCTTTCAGCGCGAGCGTCGCAGAACTTCTTTCTCATCGTTTTCGACGGAAACCAGTGGAGCGCCCCCACGCGCTTGCACAAAGATGGGTGGGGAGGCCGAGGCCAACATGTCGCGCTCGCTCCTATCGCAAAAGGTGAAATCATGACGGCGCGGCGCGATTTGGACGACGCCGTTGTGCAGAAATTCACTGTGAGCCAGCCCCTCCCTGCACATTCCCCGAGGCTTTCGCCGAAAGGGCGTACGCCCGTCGCAAGTGCGCGCGTGCGCGAGAAAATTGATTTCGAGCCGTGGGGCGAATGGCATTTCTATTTCGGGGACATTCACGGCCACACCTCCCTCAGCGATGGCACCGGCGACGTTGACGAATTCTATCTCATGCGACGGGATGTGTACGCAGAGGACTTTGCCGCACTCACCGACCACGATAGCTTTGTCGGCAATACGCTCTCGCCAAGCGAATGGGAAGAGATCAAAGCCATCACGGAGCATTTCAACGAGCCTGGCCGTTTTGTCACTCTGTTCGGCCAGGAGTGGACGACGTTGCGAGTGCCGCGGGGCAGTGGCCACATGAACGTTTATTCCTGCCGACGCGACATCCCGCTCTTCGATCACACCCTGCCTGAGTATGCGACAGCGGACAAACTCGTGGAAGCGGCCCGCAAGTACGAGGCCATTGCGATCCCCCACCATATCGGCTGGACCGGAACGCGCTGGGAGGCGTTCGCGCCGGACGTTGTTCCGCTGGTGGAGATTGTCTCTGTCCATGGGGCGCATGAATTCATGGGGAATCGTCCACTTGCCCATCGCGGCGGATTACCCGGTTACTTTGCTCAGGACGGTCTGGCCCGCGGATTGCGTTTCGGTTTTATCGGGGGCACAGACTGCCACGGCCTGCTGTGGCAGCATGGCGAGTGCTGGAAACGCGACCCCTACCTGGGTGGGCTGGCGTGCGTGCTTGCGCCGCAACTCACCCGCGAAGCCGTGTTCGAGGCTTTGCGCAAGCGACGCTGCTACGCCACGAGTGGTATTCGCGCCCGTATCGTCTTCGAAGCCAATGGCTCACCCATGGGCGCAGACATTGACGCCGCCGAGAAACTTGAATTCAAGGTCGCCGTCTCGAGTGAGTCGCTGCTGCGCTGGATTGAAATCGTGAAGGACAACGCCACAGTGTATTGCTTCGGCGGGGAGGGGCATCAATCGCAGTTTACGTGGAGCGATCCGGAGTGGAGCAAACAACCTCCGGGCAAGACCTCCTATTATTACCTGCGTGTAACATGCCGCGACGACAACATGGCGTGGTCGAGCCCTATCTGGGTACGCCGACGCGCATAAAGAGCAACCGAATCCCAGCCACCTCTCTGAGCGTGAAGAAATCGGGGGAAACCCTGGCGCTGTGCAAACGCGTGGAAAAGCAACAAAAGGCGGCGCTGGCGTTCGGCTGAGTTGGCTTTTAAAGAGGGAAATGGAAACGAGACCGGCCGCCGAACGGTGGGGGAAAGAACCCAGGAACTCACGGGATTGGAGAAAAGAAACTCGCCATAACCTTGGCTGCGCTTTGGCGCGCTGCGACATTCTTGAGCTGCGGCCGCCCCGTGCCACACGCATCGTGCATCTGGAGAAGGACCAAAAAGAAAGGAGCGGGCCCCGCTCGCGCCCTTGGAACCCGCCCTACTCACTGCGCTTTCCCCTCGCGCAGCTGTGCTTCACGCTCATCGAGTTGCTCATCGTGGTGACCCACGGCGGCAACACCGACATCAAAGCAAAATCCTGACCAGAAAACTAGCGGTTCTGTCAAATCAACGTCAAGTCTTGCGGTTTCAATGATGAAGGGCTACCATGGTCTACCTGCTCGACCATTGTAAACCACACAAAGGGACGTTCACGAACAGCGCGAGGGCAGACCATTGTACCATTTCGTACACACAATCCCCAAGGCTCCGCCCCCCATAGCGGACGTCTTCTCAAAGAATCTGCTCGGCGCCTACGGAACAGGCGTCAGGCTATCGTGTGCATCGTTTTGCGCCTTCTTCGCCGGGGGGCAAAACTCTCAGCCGCGCGACAGAAAAAAGACCAAGAAAAACAAGCGACGGCGAGGGCTTTTCAAATTTTCCCCTGATTTTCGCGGCAAAAACCAGAGCCGATCAAGAGACGTCTCAGCGTGTTTTGATGCAAACTTGCCGCAGCGCTGGTGGAAAAAGTTGCTCTGATTCGGCCGGGCACCGCGGACAGCCGGCAATCACTCACGGCGCCGGCGTAGAGGCTGCGATGAGAAGCGGGGAAGCCCGCCGAAGGCCAAGAGGGAAGCGAATCCAGCGCCAAAGCAGACCAAAATGAGGAGGATGGAACGATGTCCGAATTGTGGAGTGTGGCGCGCACCGCTAAGTTTCTCGATGTGTCCAAAAAGCGCGTGTATCAGCTCATCCAGGCGGGGCGTTTGGAATCGCTCAAATTAAGTCCACGCACCACGCGCGTGACTCGCGAAAGTGTGGAACGACTTGTGGAAGAAGCCAAACGGCGCCAACGCGATGAACTTGGGCTGGATTTCCGACCGCCTTCACGCACGCGCAGGAGTCTATAGTCGCGACCAAGACGGGACCCGGCGACTGCGAAGAGTTGTCTCACAACATCTCCCTGGTGCGAAATGGCGCCTCCGGAACCCGCGTCACGGCCGCGGAGCGCTGGCAGAGGCAGGCGAGAGCTATTGGCCACGCAATTCTTGCCTTTCGAGAAAACGTGTCGGCGGCGGGGCGGGGTGCAGATTGATAAAATCGCGACAGCGTCGCCTGGTGCGCGGGACTCCCTGACGTGGCTCACGCAGCAGGGATCACAACTTCTCGCAACATCTTTAGACGAACGGCGCCGAGAAAGCCGCGACGTTTTGCAGGGCACGATCGCGCAGGTCTCACGACGTTACCCGTGAACATCAAAACCCCCCCTCACAGCTTCTCTGCAACGATTTCACTTGGAAATGGAGGCGTCCGTGGGCCGAAGTAAGTGGCGTGACGCACCGGTGGAAAGCTGCCACGGTCTGATACATGGGCAGGATGAACTGCGGGGCGTTGGTGATGTTTGCAAAAGGAGCATCCTACGAATGACGGGGACACAATTCTCTCAGGAACACCCGAAACAACTCTCTCGCCGCATCAAGCAAGCCCTCGGCGTGCTTGGGCTTATAAGTGCTCTCACAGCATGTGCGCCCACGGACTCAGTTCAACGCGATGAACAGATGCGCACACCTGAAGAAAAGGCGAGCACAACCAGCACATCGGCTCAAGTAAACCCTGCAACGAGCGTGGCGGCCAAAAGCACGCCGGCAATTGCTGTGGTGACGCCGGTCGCACGGCAGACATCCTATTCTCTCGAGCATCGCGCCACCCCGCCGCCACCTGGATTCGCTCTCCCCTTTCCCGACGCCTACCCCGTGACAGACATCGAGCCGGGGAAACGCGGTGGCAGTTTCACCTTTGTGAGTTTCGGTGAGGGGCCCAAGAGCTTCAACCCGATCACCACAAACGAAAGCTCCAGCTCTGACATCATCGGCCGCATGTTCGAATCCCTCATTGGTTTCGACAATGCGAAGCAAACCTACGTCCCTGGCCTGCTTAAGGAGTGGTACATGGAGGAGGACAAGCGCTGCTGGATTCTCAAGCTGCGCGAGGGACTCAAATGGTCCGATGGCTCGCCGCTTACGGCCGATGACATTCTTTTCACGGCGCAAGTGATCTATGATCCCAACATTTCGACCCCGCTGCGCGACATCATGCAGGTGGCGGGAAAACCTTTCCAGTTCGAAAAGATAGACGACACCACGGTGCGCGTGCGGTTGGCCGAGCCGACCGGCTCGTTTCTCGCGCTCATGGGTTGGGGTCCTATCTCCAAAAAGGCCTACGAAGAAGCCTATAAGGCCGGGCAATTCGACACTTCGATGGGAATCAACGTGGCTCCGGAAAAGATCGTGTGCAGCGGCCCTTTCAAGCTGAAGCAATACGTGCCTGGTGAGCGTGTGATCCTTGAGCGCAATCCACACTATTACAAATATGACCGCAACGGAACACAACTGCCTTACCTTGATACGGTCATTTTCACGTACGCGCCGGACATGGACCAAATGCTCGCGCGCTTCACCGGTGGCACAGCCGACGGAATTGTGCGTCCGCGCCCTGACAGCATTCCCGATCTCGCCGATGGACAAACGAAAGGCAATTACACCCTTTATGACTGCGGACCCGGCGACGGCGCAAATCTCTTTTGGTTCAATCTGAAAAAAGGCAAGAATCCGGACACTGGCCGCCCCTTCGTGGATCCCGTGAAGCAGGCCTGGTTTGAGGACGTTCGGTTCCGGCGTGCCATGCTTCATGCTCTTGACAAAGAGAGCATCATCCGCACGGAGCTTCGTGGGCTTGCGGTGAGCGTGTGGGGACTTGAATCTCCTGCGAATTCGTTTTGGATCAACCCCAACCTGCGGAAATACGAATATGACCCAGCGCGCGCTCAGGCGCTTCTGGATGAGATGGATCTCCGCGACCGCAATGGCGATGGCATTCGCGAGGACGCCCAGGGCAACAAAGTGAGTTTCACCTTCATCACAAATAAAGGCAACAAGGTACGCGAGCGTGTGGCTAGCCTGATGCAGCAAGATTGGGCCCAGGTGGGCATCGAGGCTCGCCCCCAATTTCTCGATTTCAATGCCCTTGTCACCCAGCTCGACAGCACCTTCGAATATGAAGCCTGTCTCCTCGGGCTTGGCGGCGGAGGAATCCATCCCGCGAACTCGATGAACGTCTATCGCTCAAGCGGGCGCACACACCTATTCAACCCGCGTCAGGAAAAGCCGGCAACGCCATGGGAAGCAGAACTGGATCGCCTGGCGGATCAGTTCAACGCGACACTGGACGTCGCTGAGCAGCAGCGGATCTACTGGCGAATGCAGGAGATCATGTCCGAACAGCTTCCGATCTTGCCGCTGTGGACCTCCAAAGTGTTCGTGGCCGTCCGCAACAAATTTGGCAACGTGAAACCGAGCGCATTGTCGCACGAATTGCTGTGGAACATCGAAGAGTTTTACGTGAAAGAGCCGTGAGAAGACCAGAGCATTGCGCAAAGCGAAATCCGCCCTCTCATCAATAGCGTTGTGGCCATAAGGCGCCGGCCGGAACCGAATCAAACCACGACAGCTGCCCCCTTATGTGTGTGTAGCTCGCAGTAACGGGGCAGAAAGCTTTGCCTCAATGTCCTATTTCCAGCTATTGGGAAATCGCATGGCTCGCGAGCTGCCAGTTCCCCGGCTTCCGTGCCGGGATGCATGCGGTTCGCGCTTGCGCCTCGTTCCCGCATTGCTCTTCATGTTCTCCATCATGAGCGGAACGGCTCTCACCGAATTATTCGGCAAACTTCAGTACATAGCAGATGACGTCAAACCATGATTGCGCGGCTTATCATGAGACGCCTGCTAGAGGCGATTCCGCTGCTATTAGCAATTTCGCTCGTGACGTTTTTCCTGCTGTTTCATTCGCCGGGCGATTTCCTTTCGGCGCTGCGGATGGATCCGAAGATTCCGGCAGAATTCTTGGAACGCGAGGTCCAGCGCCTTGGGCTTGATCGACCCTGGTACGAGGTCTGGGCGCGCTGGGTCTGGGGCGTGGTCCGCCACGGCAACCTTGGCAACAGCTTTGCCTACAAAATCCCTGTGGCCGACCTCATCGGCCAGCGACTCTTCAACACGTTCCTCCTGGCACTTAGCTCGACGCTGTTCGCATGGTTGATCGGAGTTCCACTGGGGATCATCGCTGCGGTGAAGCAGAACTCATGGCCCGACAGGCTCGCTTCTGCAATCGCCTTCTTCGGACTCTCGATTCCTGCTGTGCTTCTCGCTCTCTTCGCCATCTACTTTGCAGCTCACACTGAATGGTTCCCTACAGGCGGGATGACCTCCGACAACTATACGCAATTGACTTCGACGTGGGCACGCATGAAGGACATCGCCCATCATCTTGTTTTGCCCACGATCGTGCTAGGGGCGGGAGGACTCGCCATCTACACGCGCCAGATGCGCTCGAACCTGCTGGAGGCTCTGCGCGCCGATTACATGCGTACGGCCCTGGCCAAAGGACTGAGCTATCGGCAGGCGGTGCTCCACCATGCTTTGCGCAACGCACTCAATCCCATGATCACTCTCTTCGGCTTCGCGTTCAGCGATTTGCTTAGCGGAGCTTTCCTTGTGGAGAACGTCATGGCCTGGCCCGGCCTTGGCAGAACAACGATCGAGGCTTACAACTCCAAGGACATGTTCGTCGTTGCATCAGCCGTCATGCTCGCCAGTGTCATGCTTATCCTTGGCAACCTTTTGGCAGACCTTCTACTGGCCCTGAACGACCCGAGAATCCGCTATGACTGACAGACCGGACACAACCCCTCCAGCTCACGAGTTCCCGCCACCAGGATCGGCGATCGTGGATGCGGACGATTCGGGCGCGCCAAGCTATTCGCCTGGACGCCTTGCGTGGCGTCGCCTGCGCCGCAACCGGCCTGCGATGATCGCCGCGGGGGTCCTGGCCTGTCTTTATCTCATCACAATCTTCGGAAGCTTCATTTCGCCCTACGATCCAGCGGAGCGGAATTATGCCATGACCAATCACCCGCCGATGCTGCCGCGATTCGTGGACGAAAACGGAAAGTTTCATCTGCGCCCTTTCGTTTACGGTATGGTTCTCGTGGATCCCGTGCGCCAAACCTGGAAATACGATCTCTCCAAGAAATATCCCATCCGCTTCTTCGTGGACGGCACACCATACAAACTGTGGTGGATCATCCCCATGAAGAAACGTTTGTTCGGAGTAGATCCGCCCGGGCGCATTCATCTGTTTGGAACGGATAGCGTAGGCAAAGATGTGTTCAGCCGTTGCATCGAAGGAGGAAAAATCTCGCTCTCAATTGGTCTGGTTGGGATTTCAATCTCGTTAGCGATCGGAATGTTTATCGGAGCATTGGCGGGGTATTTTGGCGGATGGTGGGACCGCCTCATTATGCGTGGCGTGGAGTTCTTGCTCTCGATCCCCACGCTCTACCTCATCATTGCGCTGCGGGCGTATTTTCAGACCAAGGGAGTTCTCGGGCTTGGTGGAGCGCAACTCACTTCCACACAGATGTATCTCATCATCGTCATCATTCTGTCGTTTATTGGCTGGGCAGCACAGGCGCGTGTGGTGCGGGGCATGGTGCTTTCCATCAAAGAACAGGATTTTGTCACTGCGGCACGCGCCATGGGGGCTTCCACTCTGCGAATCATTACCCTGCACATTCTCCCCAATACGTTTAGCTACGTTATTGTTGCCGCGACCATTGCTATTCCTGGCTATATTCTTGGCGAGGTCGCATTGAGTTATCTCGGCGTGGGAATCCAGGAACCGCAAGTGAGCTGGGGCATCATGCTGGAACAAGCCCAAAGCCTCACCACGATCAGGAACTATCCCTGGTTGCTTTTCGCGCCGGCCTCGTTTATCATCGTCACCGTATGTGCGTTCAATTTCCTGGGCGATGGACTCCGCGACGCGCTAGACCCCAAACACCGAGTCTGAGCGAGAGAACATCTCCGCCTCAACACCCAGGCGGATTGAACACATGCAGTTTGTCTAGCGGCTCAGGTGAAGGAGTGCGTCCCGCACGAGGCCGGAGAGAAATGAGGTGTCAGGTCCGTGAATCCAGAGAATAAGCCCTGCTAGCAGCACCGCGAAGCGAAACGGATATCGCTGCGCCCAGCGAAACAACCCCCAGCGGTGTTCGTTCTCCGCATGATAATTGAGATGTTGCGCAATGAGCTCCGTGAGCTGGTGATCGAGGCGTTCGAGTCGCTGGTCGAACGCGCTCAACCGCTGAGCTATGTGGCGCAGCTCGTTCGTCACCTCGCCCTGCCACTGCTCGCGCCGATCTCGCGCCATGCTCGACTCATCCTTTCCCAAATTAGCGGAGTTGGTGCATCTGAGTTTCAGCCAGCCACTGCTGAGCAGTGTTGTTCGAAGACGGGCGGCTGGCAAGCTCTTCAGGATCACTCCCTGCAGCGGTGACGGTGGTCCCGTGGGCGATTTCCTTTCCGGCAGCAAATGCCGCTGTCGCTTCTGGGGATTCGCAGCAATGTGTTTTCCAAAACGCTTTCTGTCTTTTCACAAGGATACGATGCTCTGGCGCCCGCCGTGCCCGCCACGATCTGACTATGATTTTATTAACTTGACGCTTCGCACGAATGATTCGAGCTGCTTGCTCTGCGCGTCGAGTGTCGGTTTCGGCCCCGTCACTTTGATAAACAGTAACCCTTCAGGTCCCCCTTCGACCACTGTGCCGAAGAGTGCATAGTTAGGCCGAGGTTCTGTGCTGCCGCCTCCCATCCCCATCGCCGTCGGTGTGTAGGTGCCCCATGTTTTAACCAGGTAAAGGCGAAGTCCCCCCGTCTCAAGTTCGGCGACTTCGGCAGGTTGGCTTGCTGTCGTGGAGCTGTCCGCCTGAAACTGAGAAACCCACCGTTCGATATTCGCTTTGGGCGAGCCCCCCTGTCCCGGCCCGAAGGCGAAGACACTCAGCTCGGCTTCGCCCCCGGGGCCCGGGATGCGGTATTCTGCGAGCCGCATGGGCGTTTTTGGGGTCTCGGGAATCCAGCCTTCCGGAATCATAAACCCTATGCCCGCTGCCACGAGTGTGCCTGTGGTGGAGATGACTTTTGATCGATCTGCAAGTGGAGGCATCCCAGCACCGCTAGGCATCGCAAGAGAGGAGGGCGAGGCCGGCGAGACAGCATCGCTGCCGCTTGGCGCCATTGCGGTCGGAGTCATATCTTGAACCTCGGAAGCCGGAGATTCGCCTGGCAGGCGTGTCCACACCTTTTCTTGCTTTGTTCCGCCGCACGCCACAAGCGCAAGCACGGCCACAAGTTGCAAGACCATGCGCCCGGCCCGCGGAAGAACATGCTCGGCCGGTTTTTCTCGTGTGTCAGCAGTGGCACTTCTGCGCTGATTCATTTGTCGTCCCCTTCCTAAAAGCAAACAGTTCTTGTTTGGTTCTGTTTTTCAGGAGGAGGAAAATTCAATCCACCGTAGTGGTTGCAAGCTGTGCCAAGATACGCTCCGCCTCTCGCAAGCGCAGCTTTCTTGGTCGGGCATCTAACGTGATGCACACAGGACGATCATAGACGTTCAGCGGCAGCTGGCACCTCAAGAATTCGGGCTCCGCGACTCTCACGGCCGTCACGGTCCTGGTCCGAGCCGCATGTCTCCGGGGTGTCGCATGCATCTTTGTTCGCTGACTCCACACGCGATCTGAGCAGTTCCAGCACGACAAGTTCCGCCACAGCCTGACGGGCTTCACGAGAAGCGTCGGGCAAAAGGGCTTGAAGGAACACGTACACGGCGCGCACGAGTTCAGCCACGTCGGCGGGCACCGCTTGTGGCGCGGCGCGCATTTCTTCAATCTGCGCTGCCAGCTCAGCCACAGCAGAAACAATTCCGATTCCTCCAGCCTTCACACGGCGTGCATTCGCGCCACCAGGTGAATGGGTTTTCGTTCCTATCAGTTTCATTGGCATTCCTCCTTCATTTTCGCGGTCATTGGAATTGGTGAGTGGCGGGTGGAGTGTTGCTGCTCCACCCGCCCGAGAGAGAACTCATCACGACGCCGACTCGATGACGTTGTCGATGCGGTAAATCGCCGACGGCGCGATGAGCTTGTGGTCATAGTAGCGCTGAACACGGATCATGTCGGCCTTACGGCGTGGCTCACGCCAGCGCTCGACGAGCCATCCGTTTTCTGAACCGAGGGGGCCGCTCCATACAAATGTGGCCACGCCGATGATTTGCTTCAATGCTGGCCGCTGAGGTACGTAAAGCAGCCATGCGGTGTTGCCCCAGACCGGCACACAGGTGGGGGCCTGACCCCGACGGGCCACGTTTTTGAAAGAGCGAGGGACCAGGACGCGCTCAAGATCGAGCAGTTGAGCAAGAAGCTCCTCGCCGACCACACCTGCGGTGGTGTACTTGATTCGCTCCACGACTTTGGGATGATTGCGCAACGCGTCGAAGACAGCGTAAGGCAAAATGGCCACATTGGGCCGACGCAGAGCGCTACCGAGCACCACGTGTCGCGCATCGCGGATCTGCGCTAACGGGTCACTGTCGGGGTTGGTCCACCAGTCAAGAGGGTCGAGACTCGTCCCCTGAATGTTGGCATTCGTGCGCAAGAGGTTTTCGAGGGCGATCTCCCGGTTTAGCGCGATCTTGTCGGCCAGCATTTCTGTGCGATCAATGTCGGGTTGCAGAGGGGGATCAGCATTCTCACGCTCCTCGTCGGGAATGGCTGCTTCCAGAGCGTGGTCCTCGCAGAAATAGCTGTCGCTGCTGAGTTGAAAATTGACCTCGTTGGCCTCAGCGCCGGGCGAACGGGCGTCGGGTGTGGCCCGCAAGAATTCGCGGTCGGGATCGTAGACAAAGTACTTATCGCTCTGCTTACGGACCGCAATCGGTGGGGCCACTTCGTCAGCGATGAGGTCAGTGTTGCGGTAGGCCACGCTGACGTTTGTCAGCGCGGTATCGATGTGCACCTGGCTCACATCTGGCATAAAGAGGTTCCTTTCTTCGACTGAGGTTGTGTGGCTGGTAAAGAGTAGGCTAGAGCGTCCGCTGATGGATGGAGATGAACACCTCGATGATGTCCCCATCCTGAATGGCAGGCGTTTCCGCAAAACCGAGCACGTTGACTTTGGTGCCCGCTGCCCCGGTGGCGGCTTTCACCTTGCCCGAGGAATCCGCGGCCATGACAGGGGAACCAAGAGGAATGACCCCGGCGGCGGCCACTTCAGCGATCCCGGCCTTGCGCACGGTGACCATCCGGCCAGCCGTGCTCTGCGGATGCACGGTGACTCCCAAAAGCGCGCCGGCATTCTCGCCCGCGGGGAGGCTGCATTCGCCGGTCAGTGGGCCAGCAACCACGACACGGTTGGCACTCACGCCGTTTGACGTTGCAACGCGGTAGGCTTTATCGAGAAGGTGGTTCGGCATGTGTTTCTCCTTTCTGTCGAGACATTAGTGAGAACGTGATTGTCGGCGGCCGAAAAGTGAGCGGGCTGCAGCACTGAGTGCCGCAGCATACGTCAGGCGGCCGTCGTTTTCTTGAAGTGCAAGAGCACGCTCATGAAGGGTCACGCTGGTGGGATCAGCCCCCGGCTCAGGCACGCAGGAATGCGGCAGGGATCCGTCCGCCGAAGCTATCGTCGAGAACGAGATTTCGCCTTTCGGAACTTCAGGACCTCGCGCGCGGATGAATTCGCTCAGCCATGCCAGTGGAGAAACCTCGTCGGCGCCGAACCGTACCACGTCGCGCGCCTCATCGAAGGCCAGGCAGAACGACTCGATAAGCTCAGCTTCACGTTCGGTTAGCGCCACGCCACGCTGCCGCGCCTGTGCGACAACATCCCGCGCCCTGCTTCGACACCGCTCCGCACGAAACTTCTCTAACTCGTGACGGAGCTGAGCCACCGTGAGTCTCAACCCGATGACTTCTTCGTCATCTTCGAACGCGATGACCTCGGCATCCTTTGAAAAACATATCTCGCGCAATCCAGGCACGGCAGGACTGGCGGCGCCAAGAAGCGAGATTGCTCGCAAATAAGGACGCCCCGTCACAGAAAAGCGGCGGAGAATCTCCACACTTCGCTTTTTGTACGCTCCCGATCGGAGCACTTCCCGGACGGCTTCGGGAACGTGAGCGATATGGGCAACGAGTCGGTCACCCACACGCTGGAGGGACTTCACCCAGCCGAAGGCAGGACCACTTTGGGCGTGGTCGAACGTCAGTGGCGCTTCCAGGAGTGACGGCGAATAGTCTTTCGCAAGTTGATCGAGGTCGGATTCAGCCCAAACCCCTTTGGCCCCGTAGTCACCCGTTCTAAAGACTTCCATTTCTATGGCATCACTGTCTTTGGGCACGACTGGCGCACAATTTCTCTCCTTGGCGCTCTGGTCGTGTGCCTCATGCTGCGTTGTCATGATTGATGCTCCTCTCTGCAATTTCGCTTTGTCCCGGAGCACTCGCCAGGTCTGGCATTTCACGGCTTTCCCGGCGTGGCTTCCAGAACATTTGTTCTATATGAAGATCAAGGCTAAGGACCCCGTGTTTGAAATCCAAATCGCCCGTTGATGATGCTAAGCAGTGGGTGATGAACTGCTCGGACGTGTGTTCGCGTTCGCGCTTGTGGATTCGCAACGGCGCGCTGTGTTACCCCCCTTCAGCGGGGCAGCGTGTCGCGCCGCTCTTCAAGCGGCTCCACAAGGGGGTCTTTCTGCACCGTGGCATCGGCCTCGGCAGCTTCACTCGTCGCTTGTTTCTCAGGCGGTCGGTTGCCCCACGCAACCGGTGGCAACCCGAGCGCCTCGCGGACCTCGTTGATCGTGAGAACACCGTACTGCAGGTGATACTGGTAGAAGTTCGCGTCATCGTATTTGAGTTTGCGAGCCCCTGCCGAGGGGACGGGACGCCGATACTTGTGGTAGAAATACTCCAGTCCCAGCGGGACGCCCAATTGCACGAGACCACGATCCACCTCGAGCTCAGCTTTGCTGTCGAAAGGTTCTTCCACGTCGAACGCAAACCCAGGAGCCGGAGCATCGAGCCCAAAGTTGAAATCCACAATCCACCGCACGAGCTGGCGCGAGAGAACTTCACCCAGCGCGCACGCGTCCGCGGCGAGGTAGTCGTGGCGCACGGCGTCATGGACGCGTCCGAGTGCCAGACTTCCACTGCGGCGTCCTTCACTTGTCGTGAGAGTTTGCCCAAGAATCACTTTGGAGATTTCGTCGTTGCACCAGTCAGCCAGTTCGCGGAAAGGGCTAGCCCCGGCACCCGAACGCCGCGATTCAAGCAGCTCAACGTTGATTGATTCTGGCACAATGATCCCGGCATGATCGCGCATTTGCGCGAGCGCCTGCGCCAGTCGCTCAATGTCCTCCGGCGCCGAAGTTGCCGCATAGCGCCCCAGTGGCGTGGGAGCGCCATACTTGGCATTATACATGGTCCAATCGTCCAGTGCCTGCCGCTTGAACCAGGAGTACCAATACACACGAGCAGCAAGTGGGGTCCCATACGGTGCCCCAGGCTCCGGCTGCGACACGTACACGAGGAATTTCCGCTCAGGCATCACTTCGGTGCGCCGGTGACGCAACGACAGCTCTCCTGGCCTCGGAATGAGCTGCGACACGGTTTTGCTGCTGAGGGGATGTGACCCACAACCGGAGCTCACGTCATCCACGAGGCGGTGCAACCGTCCCTGGGTGTCGAAGGCAAACTCCCATGCTTGACGGGGAACCAGTTTGCGAATCCCCACACGGCCTGTCGTGGGGTCGACTTTCCACACGATCTCAAGAACTGAGAACCCCTTCGCCAGCCCATCCAGTAAATGAAAGAGCATGCTGGTGAAGTTCGGGATGTCGTGGAGGACGCTCTCCACTCGACGGACGATCGCACTACGGGTGGCGGGAGGTGCACTCCTGTCCTCACCCCAGACAAGCTCCCACCGCTGTCCGATAAGGGCATTTTTTCGCGTCTGGAGTGTGGCAAAAAGGTGGGCGTCGCGACGCTCCAGCTCCGCAAAGACTCCATAAATGCCCTCTCTGCCGCGAGCAAACGTTTCGTTGGCTACCATGGCTTGATACGCCACATCAGCCGATGAGAGCCACCCTGCCGCAGCCGAGCACGAAAACTCGCGCTCGATGGGATAGATTCGTGCCGACAATTCGCCATCACCTCCTTTCATTTCCTGCCGAATCCGTGCGCCTGCCGAAGAACCGGCGGGAGGCAGCGAGTGCCCTTCCGCGGCCGCACGACAGTTTCGGCTTTTGCCAGCCTGTGAAATTCGTGGCATGGCCAGGCGGACTGGAAAAGTCTAGCCAGGGAGGAACCGAGAAACAATTCCCATAGGATCCCGTGCGGGTCCTTCCGAGAACATAATCTTCAAGGGAGATCTCCGCAAACTCCCCTGAAATGGCAACGATGAGACCTTGAAGCCCTTGCAATCTTCCGCGAATGTCGCTGGTCGCGCACCTCCCAAAAGTGCGCGGCGCTGGCCCAAAATGCGAGGGCCATTCGTCCGCTCGTGCGGCATGTCGGCCGCGCCAGATGTTGCACGGCTTCGGCAATTCTCATGCGACGCAACGGGGCTCTGCTTCCCACGCTTTTGCGTCAGAGCGTTCAGCCTCGTCCGCAGCGCACGATGCGCTCAATGTCCGCGTAGTCTCGCAACACGGCCTCGACAGTCCATCCGTGCGCCCTGGCGGCTGCGCCCACCTGCTCCGCCATTCCCTGGCCGATTTCCATGGCCAGGAACCCTCCGGGATGGAGCAGCGGGGGAGTGACCGCAAATAACCACGTGATCCACTTCATGCCGTCCGGCCCGGCAAAAAGTGCCGCATGTGGCTCATAATTGAGGACATCCGGTGGCAGTGTTGCAGCGTCCTTTTCTGCTACGTAGGGAGGATTGCTCACGACTGCGTGGAATGGTCCTTCAATGCCGGAGAAATCACTCTGGACGCGGATGTCCACGCGATCAGCAACGTTGTGGCGGCTGGCATTCTCGCGTGCCACCTCAGCCGCCTCAGCGGAGATCTCCGTGGCCACGATCCTCAGGTTTGGCTGCAAGAGGGCCAGTGTCACGGCAATGGCCCCGGAGCCGGTGCCAAACTCCAGCACGCGCAGGGTTTCTTGTTCGCCGAAGCGGCGGTCGAGTTCCGCCACTGCGTGTTCGACAAGCAGCTCCGTTTCCGGCCGTGGCACAAGCACGGCGGGCGTGACGATGAACTCGTATCCAAAAAACTCTTTCTTGCCAGTGATGTAAGCCACAGGCTCATGAGCGGCCCGCCGTCGAACTAGTTCGCGCGCCCGCGCCAGCTCGTCATCATTGAGCGGACGGTCGCGATCCAGGTAGAGCTGAAGCCGCGTCATGCCCAAGGCGTGCCCGACAAGTAGTTCCGCATCCAAGCGCGGTGATTGACTGCCCTTCGCAGCGAGAAACTGCGCTGCGCGTTTCACGACTTCCGCTATGGTCAAACGTTGTGTGCTCACGTGGACAAAACGATTCCGATGAGGGGCGGCGAAACGCAAGCCGCTTCTCGATGCCTGAAGGCATGGGCGGAGAGCGCCAGTTGACGCCTTGACATCGGCGCTGCGAAATAAAAGACGCACGCAACGAGTACGGTTTTGCGCGAATGGCTCTCAGCAACCGACAGCGTGAACGCTACCTGCGGCATATCATTTTGCCCGAAATCAACGTAGAAGGGCAGGAGAAACTGCTTGCTGCGAAGGTGCTTCTCGTGGGGGCGGGGGGACTTGGTTCACCCGTGGCGCTCTACCTTGCTGCGGCGGGAGTCGGAACGCTTGGCATTGTAGACTTTGACCGCGTGGACGAGTCGAATCTCCAGCGACAAATCCTTCACGGGACTTCGATGGTCGGGCGCTCGAAACTCGAAAGTGCGCAGCAACGTTTGAAGGATTTGAATCCGGACGTGCGCGTCGTTCTCCACGAAACACGCCTGAATTCAGCGAACGCGCTGGACATCATTCGCGATTACGACCTTGTCGTGGATGGGTGTGATAACTTCCCCACCCGCTACCTAACGAACGACGCATGCGTGATGCTCGGGAAGCCGAACGTCTACGGTGCGCTTTATCGTTTCGAGGGTCAGGCTTCCGTGTTCCACTCGGCGGCCGGGGGGCCGTGTTACCGCTGCCTGTTTCCTGAGCCTCCGCCACCGGGCGCTGTGCCAAGTTGTGCGGAAGCAGGGGTGCTGGGCGTGTTGCCCGGGATCATCGGGACCATTCAGGCCACGGAAGCCATCAAATTGATTCTTGGCATCGGAAAGCCCCTCATCGGGCGCCTTCTGCTTTACGACGCTTTGCAAATGGAGTTTCGCCAGATCGCGCTGAAGCGCGATCCGCGGTGCCCCGTGTGCGGCGATGCCCCAACAATCCGACAGCTTATTGATTACGAACATTTCTGCAGAGGATCTCACACCATGACCTACCGCGAAATCACCGTTGATGAACTTCACGAGCAACTTCAGCAGTCGTCGGAAGACGTTCTCCTGGTGGATTGCCGCAATCCTGACGAGAACGCTCGCGCTCGAATTGCCGGTGCGCGACTCATTCCGCTGCCCGAGCTTGCGCGACGCCTGCCCGAATTGGAGCATTATAGAGACAAAACCGTGATTGTGCACTGCGCGATGGGAGGACGAAGCGCCCGTGCGTGCGAACTTCTCGCCCAGGCCGGCTTTGCCGATCCCGTGAACGTCCGGGGCGGCATCAAAGCGTGGATCGAGCGCGGGTATCCGATCGAATCTGATTGAGATCCGCCACTGTCATGTTCAACCCGCCTGCGCTCCCCCGCAGCGTGACGCTGAGCACGGCATGCGTCATACTAGTTTGTAGAAAGGCAGGTGAAGGGCTATGGAAGAGGACGTCAATGAGGCTCTTCGCCGGATGAGCGATCGTATCGCAAATCTCATCCTTTACGGGCAAATCGAATGGGTGGATGTGCTCATTCAGACAGAGGAAATGCGGGAGTATTGCCGGCAGCATGCGCCTGATCGGATGGAACTTTTCGAAATGATCTATCCGCCACGCTTCGAGCGATTGTGGCAAGACTTCGGCCCGACGAAGTGGGGAGGACGTTTCGACTCGTAAGAGCTGGCAGTGAGCGTTTGAGCCGTGGAGAGGATGAGAACGTGAGAGCGTAGAAAGCTCATCCCAGAGTACGGCGAAAGCGCAAAGCACAAGCGACAAACAAGAAGGCGCCAAGGATCCCAAGGATCATAAGGTTGTGGCCGTATTCAGTCAGCGCAGCGCCTCGGAGCACAATGGCACGCACCAGTTCAATGAAATAAGTCGCAGGTAACACCGTGCTAATAGCATAAAAAACGATCGGCATCGTGTCGCGTGGAAAGATGAAGCCAGAGAAAAAAATTGAGGGCAACATCAAGACCATCGTCATTTGGAATGCCTGCATATGATTCTCTGCCATCGTCGAGACGAGAAGTCCCAAACTGAGTAGCGCGAAGATGTAGACGAAGGTGGCCACCGCAAGGCCCATCAGATCTCCAACGATGGGCACATCGAAAATGCCGACCATGATGGCATAAAGCGCTGCCGCCATCACGAGGGCTATCACAAGATAAGGGACAATCTTTCCCAGCATAAGTCCCCAGCGTGAAATCGGACTAATCAGCAATTGTTCGAGAGTCCCACGCTCTCTCTCGCGCACCAGTGCAAGGGCAGTGGAAAACACCGTGGCAATCTGAAGCGCCATTCCAATGACCCCTGGCACAAAAAAATTCGGGCTCCGTAGGGATGGATTGTAGAGAACTTGAGGACGAACTTCGAGCGGAAGCGTGTCGCGTCTGGCCTCACGCATCAAGGTCGTGAGAGACTTGCGAAAGGCAATGCCCATGGCGGTATTGAGTGCCTGGAGCGCCGGCGTCGAGTTCGACCCGTCAATAAGCACCTGGATCTGAGCATTGCGGCCGGCACGAAGCCGACGGGAATAATCCGGCGGGATTTGGACCCCCACGATGGCACGCCCAGCACGCAAAGTGGATGCCAACTCTTGTTGGCTCCGCACTTCTCCAATGACTCGAAACGTATTGGTACTCACCAACGCTTGCACAAACGCGCGGCTATCCTCGGAGCGGTCCTCGTCATAGATGACCGTGCGCATGTGTTTCACGTCGTTATCGAGAGCAAATCCAAAAGCAATGATCTGAATCAGGGGTGGGACGAACAGGAAGAAAAGAGTCGTGCGATCACGAAAAACTGTGATGAACTCCTTATAGACGATTGCACTGAAGGTACGCCAGATCCGCATGCTTACTTGACTCCAGCCGGGGTCTTATCCTGCCATCGAACCCTCGTAAGCTCGACAAACACGTCCTCGAGCGAAGGAGCAATGGGACGCACGTCAATGTCGAGAATGCCCACCTCCGCTAGCTTTTGTTGCAATTTGCTAGTGTCGAAGCCGTCCCTCACCAGAAGGTGCATGGACTGGCCGAAGACTGTCGCGCTGAGCACCCCATCGAGCTGACGCACCACGCGTAGCCCACGCATGACGTGCTCGCACGTCACGTCCAAACGATGTGTGCCGCGCGGCGTCACTTCAGGCAAGCGCTTGAGGTCGTCAGGATCGCCCACAGCAATGAGCTTCGAATGATAGATGTAAGCCACTTGCGAGCAGCGCTCGGCTTCGTCCATGTAGTGAGTCGTGACAAAGAGCGTCACCCCACGGCCCGCCAAATCGAAAAGGATATCCCACAACTCCCGCCGCGCCACAGGATCAATGCCGGCCGTCGGTTCATCGAGGAAGAGCACCTGCGGTTCGTGGATCAATGCGCAAGCCATCGCCAGTCGCTGGCGCCACCCGCCGGAGAGCCGCTTGGCTAACCGCTCGCGAAAGGGCGCAAGCCCCAGCCGCTCCATGAGCTCCTCGCGCCGCTGAGCTCCCCTTTGTCGGCTGAGGCCGTGAAGTCGGGCAAAAAAGGTCAGGTTCTCATGCACAGTGAGTTCATCATAAAGAGAGAACTGCTGCGACATGTAACCGATGATGCCTTGAATGCTCTCCGTTTGCCGAACGACATCGAACCCTGCGATCCGCGCTGTGCCTGCCGAAGGCCGAAGCACTCCACAAAGCATGCGGATGAGGGTCGATTTCCCAGAGCCATTAGGCCCAAGCAGCCCAAACACGCTAGCACGTGGAACGCGGAACGTCACGTTGTCCACCGCTACGAAGTTTCCGAAGCGCCGCGTCAGACCGTCGCATTCGATGACATAGTCGGAGCTGGTCATCGCTGGGCACTTACTCCACTATAACGTCCAGACTTTCGATACTCCGGCGGAGGGACCGAGACATGCTGGAATTGCCCGACCACCGTCATTCCCGCTCGCAACCACGACTCTGCTGGCAAGCGCACCTTCACGGCGTAAACCTGTTCAATCCGGTCAGCATCGGTTTGCACATTGCGTGGCGTGAATTCGGCTGATCGTGCGATTTGTTCGATCATTCCCTCTGCGACTTTGTCCGGCCTCCCATCCGGGCGAACCATGATTTTTTGTCCGACTGAAAGGAAACTTAACCACGTGGCTGGCACATAAAAACGCACGTAAAGCGAATCTGGCAGGGTAAGGACGGCAACTTCCTGATTAGGTGCGACGACATCGCCTCTGTGCACCGGCAGTTGTTCGAGCGTTGCGCTTGTTGGCGGCGCGGTGACTCGAAGTTCCGCGCACTGCGCTTCCAGTTCGGCGACGCGAGCGCGTGCTTGCTCTATGCGCTCAGAGCGTGTGCCAGCTAATAAAAGTTCGTAGCGCTTGCGAGCAGCTTCGGCGCTACGCTCCAGGTAGGCCGCTTTCGACTCCGCAGCCTCCAGTTCCGCTTTTGCAGCCGTCCCCTGCTGATAGAGCTCTCGCAAACGCCTTGCATCGTTGCGAGCGTACTCAAGCTCAGCCGTCAGCGCCTCCCACTCACTCTTTGCGCTGGCGATTTCTTCAGGACGTGGACCGCTCGTAGCCTCATCGAGAGCCGCTCGCGCCTGTTGAAGTCGCGCTTCAAGCTCCGGAGCCGAAAGTTCAGCAATCAACGCGCTGGGGGCCAAATCGTCTCCTTCGCAAGCGAAGAGCTTCTCGACACGCCCACCGTAGCGCGAAGCTACGCGCACCTCATCACACTCCACCGTGCCCGAGACAAGATGCTCTCGGTCCGGAGCGGAATTCAGAGCGCAACTCACCAGCAGCGCGGTGGACAAAAGTCCACCGACCCACCGAGACCATCCCATGGCGAGCCTTTCTTTCACAAACTTGCCCACGCCGTGACAGGGCTACTTTCTGACACAACTTCCCTTGCGTATTCAAGGAGCGATGTCTTGATACGGATCAAAAAGAAAGAGGCGCAGTGCCGAATGATTGGCCATCTCTGCACTGCGCCCGATAATTTTCGATGAGTGTCAACGCAAGGCTACATGCTCATGCCGCCGTCCACAACGAGAACCGCCCCTGTCACGTATTGCGCAAGCGGCGACGCAAGGTAAAGCACCGCTTGGGCAATATCCGAGACTTCGCCGAAGCGGCCCAGAGGAATTTGAGCCACCACAGCCTGTTTCACCTTTTCGTCCAGGACGTCTGTCATTTTGCTGCGGATGAACCCTGGTGCCACGCAGTTCACTCGAACGTTGCGGCCTGCAACCTCACGCGCCAGCGACTTTGAGAACCCGATCACTCCAGCTTTGCTGGCAGCATAGTTGCATTGGCCCGCGTTGCCCATAATGCCCGCCACCGAGCTGATGTTGACGATGACGCCACTACGCGCCTTCATCATGTGCTTAATGGCTGCGCGGCTGCAGGCATAAACGCTTTTCAGGTTCACAGCCAGCACGGCATCCCACGCATCTTCTTCCATCCGCATGAGCAGGCTATCGCGGGTGATGCCCGCATTGTTGACGAGAATGTCGATCTTGCCAAACTCGCTGATGGCCGTTTCGATGAGCCGATTGCAGTCGGCGACTTTAGACACATCGACACTCACGGGAACGGCACGACGCCCCTGCTGTTTCACAAAGTCCAGTAAATCCGCTGGAATCTCAGCAAGATCAGCAATGACAACGTCGGCACCCGCCTGGACGAACTCCTCCACAATGGCGCGGCCAATCCCACGCCCTGCACCTGTTACAACAGCAACTTGTCCTTCTAGCGAAATCGTTTTCATGATCTCAGAACGCAAGTCGCGCAAAGGCACCGTGGCAAGAGAAAAAGACACCAAGGGAAACGGACTTCAGGATTCTCCACTTTCGTTTGACAGAGAGGCCAATCCGGGGACTATACTCGAATGGTGGGAAATCGAGCATGACTGCCGAAAACGCACATGGACGAAGCGTTCACTTGGAAGTTACCACGCGACGAATCGGGCGCTACACCATTGTGCGCTCCCTGGGGCGAGGAGGGATGGGCGAAGTCTTCAAGGCCATTGATCCTGCAACCCAACGTCACGTGGCAATCAAAGTGCTCGATCCTGATGCCTACTCTGACCCCGAAGCCCTTCATCGCTTCGACCGCGAAGCGCGCAACGCCATGGCACTCGATCATCCCAACATTGCCCGCATTCTCGCCTATGAACACGATGAGCACAAACATCCGTTCATCGTGATGGAGTACATCGAAGGCGAACCGCTCGACCGTTTTGCACGTGGCGGCGTGGACCTCCCCTTCTCGCAACTTGTGGACTTTATCCTTCAGGCAGCACGGGGACTGGAGTACGCATACCGGCAAACCATCATCCATCGCGACATCAAACCCTCGAACCTCCTCGTGACAAACGAGTTCACTCTGAAAATTATCGATTTCGGGCTCGCGAAATCGCTCTGGGACAAATCTTTGCTCACGGCGGTGGGCGTCGTCGTAGGAACACCGCGCTACATTGCCCCCGAGCAAGCGTTGGGGCGCACGGTTGACCATCGCTCGGACATCTATTCGCTCGGCGCCACTTTTTACGAACTCGTCACTCATCAATGCCCCTTTGAGGGCGACACGCCGATGCAGATCATGCTTCAGCACGTCAATCGGCCGCTCACTCCCCCCTACCTTGTGAACCCCAAGGTGCCGGGGGACATCAGTGAAATCATCTGCCGCATGATGGCAAAGGAACCCAACGACCGCTATCAAGACTACGAGTCGCTCATTCGTGATCTCGAAGCAGCAAAGATTCATCGGCTGGCGAAAGAACGGCGGAGCAGTGGCCCGTATTTGCATCCCGGCGCAGCGGAGACCGTCCTTCTGGATGAATTGAGTGATGTGGGGTCAGTGGCGCAACCAACAGGCGCAAATTCTTACCTGCAGGAAGGCATTGTTCGCATCAGTCCAGAAGAACTGCCCGAACCGCCCCCGCCGTCTCGAGCGCGCACCTACATCCTTGCCCTCATTGGTATCTTTATCCTGATTGTTGCTCTCGCAAGCATGCTCATGCCCAGAGAACAGGAAGGAGGAGCCAAGGAGCCATCCTGGCTGGCCAAACGCATTCAAGCGTGGCTTAATCCGCCTGGCCAACAAAGCCAAAGCAAAACGATAGAACAGATCATTGCCGACGACAAGCAACGAATCGACACGACACGCTCACGCATGGAAGCCCTTTTGCTCAAGGTGCTTGATTACAAACGCGTGCACGGCGGTGAGCTTCCCACAGTGAAAAAACTCATGGCGTCGGGCGAGATCAGCGAATCTGAGGCAACCGACGCATGGGGGCACCGCTTCATTCTTAGCAATGACGCAGGTGGGATGCTGATTGCCCCCGGGCGCGACGGCATCGAGGGCACACACGATGATTTTGCTATGTATCTTAACGGCAACGCTGCCCGCATTCCGCCGCCCCTTTCACAGTCCGATGCAGCGATCATCGCACAGAGTCAGGAGAAAGAGTAAAAACAATCGCCAGGTGGCTGAGAGAGGCCCCCTACTGGCAACGACACACCCAGCTGTCCTGCGGTAACTCCCACGATCCAATACAGCCCACCCCGAACTGTCCCCATTGCGATCAGCCGGTCGGCACACCTGTCCCCGACAGCCGACGTCGATCAATCTTCGGGTGCATCCAAAGCCTGCCACCACCCACTATTGCGGATTTGTTTTCGCCTGCGGACCTGTTGTGACAGATTCTTCTGAGCGTGTGCGTCTTGCTGACTCGAGTTCTTCACGCAGGGCTATCGTATGGGAAAGCGTCAGCACCTCGATCGCGTCCCATGCAAAGAGGAGGTCACAATACGACGCGAATCCCACATCAAAGCGGACTTTGGCTGGGAGCATGTCCAGCGGCACGTTTTCCTTTTCGTTGGCGATGAGGCGCTTCATTTCGGCCAAGCTCACTTCCGCGAGTTCACGAGCTTTGCTGGTCACAACGGGGTTGTCCTTAAGAGCTTTCACATTAATCGGCCCTCGTCGCCGATACTGAAAATGAGCTGACGAAGTCTGTGCGTCAGCGGTTTCGGTTTCGCGCGAAGGACCAAGCGGAACAGGTTGTCCGAACCCTTCAACGTAGAGTTTTTGTTTCTGCATGATAAAACGCTGGCGCTCCTCCTGGGGAAGGCGAGCCAGTTTGCTTGCCTCCCACCAGACAAGCCCGCCAAATCCAGCGACACAAACAAGCACAGTCATGATCAGCGCCGTCACGGACCGTGATGGAATGCTCGCCTGCGCAGCCTCCCGTGCAGATCGCATAAATTCGCCGAGCGCTTCAGGGGCGCAATCCGAAGTGATAATAACCGACCCCGTCCACCAATCCCAAAGAGCGCGACCATGCGGATCGAAAGCGGCGAAGAAAAGATTACCCAACCACCAGCCAAACACCCCGGCCCCAGCCACGCGCGCCCACATCGGCGCAAGAGTGAGTGTGTCTGGTCTGTCCATGGCCTCGCCCCAGCGGTCCGCCAAGAGAAACAGTGCCAGCGGCCACAGGATAAGCGTGGCACGGATTGCGGCTTTGCCGACAGAAAGATCCGGCCCCGTGACGTCTGCAACTCGAAGTTGCAGGATGAGCTTTCCCACCGTGCGCCCTCCTGTGATCTGCGAAGCGCCCACAGCAAAGTAAAGCCACCCCACGGCCAGCCCCAACCACGCCGCAGCTGGGCCTAGCGCGATGATCGTCTCAGGGGCAAAGCGAATAGCCAGAAGGCCGAGAAAGTGGAGCAAGAGTATGTCAATGATCGCAGCGCCAGCACGCGAAATGGCGCCGGGCCGCGGCGCACGTGGCTGACGTGCCCCGCCAGCGCATGTCCCGGTGGCGCAAGATGTGCCACTCGATTTTTCCTCATAAAGCGGCTTGTTCAACTTGATCTCAGGCATTCGGAAGTTTCCTTTGTTTCATCAATTTTCTCTCATGCTCACGTCAACTACCTCGCGGGACCCGGCCCGTGCGTTGCAACCATTGCTCAAAATCCTCGGGCGCGAGCGCTCCCGGTCGCTCAGCGCGAAACACCTCGCGGGCCCGCTCGCGCACGGCCTGGAATCGCTCGTCGCGCCGCAACCAGATGTTGAAGCCAACCGTTGGCGGCTTGTCGGGCGGAATCCAATAATAAACATGGTCCCAGCGCCCGCTCGCGCGAAGCTTTGCGTTGAGCGCGGCGCCTCGCGAAATCACAATAAAGTTGACCCCGTAATCATCGAGAATTTCCTGCCATCCCCGGCCAATGCGTGCCTCTTCACGTTCCACCCCATGGACGACCGTCGCTTCTTCCAGGTAAAACCGGCTGCCAAAGAGGTCGAAGCGATTGTCAGTGAAGAGCTTGTGATGCTCGGGGCTTAGCCACCAGATCATGTAGCCACAGTAGTTGATTTCACTAAAGAGGCGATCCGGGAAACCCACCCGAAGGATAAACTGCATCACGGGAGTGGGATAATCGGCGACCTCGCGGTCCTTTCCGTGCAAAAGCTCCATGTTGCGGCGCCAAAACGTTTGAGGCGGAGGCTCCACGACAATAAAAATATAATAACAAAATAGCCCACAAGCTAAAGCCCCTGGCAATAGGCTCCATCCACGACCTAAACGCTTTTCGAGCTTTCCGAACTCGTCTTTGGCGAGTACCGCCAGCGTCGGCGCACAGGCCACAGCATAAAGCGGGAGCAAACGGACGTGCATGACAGCCTGATAGATGAAGAAACCTGCGAGAACATAATCACTTCCCGAGGGCAATCTCCCCCGCCGCCGCATCGCAAGAATGGCGAAAAGCGCCAGCGAACTCCAGAACGACACATACAGCGGATTCCACACCCACGAACTACCGCGCGCTGTTTCCACAAACGTGATCAGAGCTGGAGTGGGCAACATTTCCGCGATGACTTTTTGCAAGATTGGATCCGCAGTAAATTTCCGCCCAAGGAAGAAAATGTGAGCGCCCGAAGGATTGATCATCGCGGCCACTCCGCAGGCTGCAGTCACAGTAACGAGCAAAAGGAACCGCCGAAGTTTCGATTGCATCACGCGTGAAGCAGCCCTTTTCCTGCGTCCATCGAACTGACGGCTCGCCCATCCGAGCGCACCCCATTCGAGGAATTCTCCTGCAGCAAAAGCCCCGACGGTCGCCACGGCCAAAGGGACCATGCCGTGCAAGTTGGCCCATAGCACTGTAACCACTGGAAGCGACCAGATCCAGCGCGACCGCAATCTCCCTGCTTTCCACTCCCACAGAACCGCAGTAAAGAGAGCGAGAAGAAAATAGGAGAGAATTGGCGGACGGGGATAGATTGTCCGGCGCGCGACATCAGCCATGACCAGTGCGACAAGACCAGCCACCACGCGCGAACCACATCGCCGAGCACTCGTCCAGGCCACCACAGCGAACGTTGCTACCACAATAAGGGACTTGAATGTAATCAGGGTGCGGAGTCCTCCCCAGAGCCACTTTTCCCCAGCATCGTAAACGGCATAGAAAAGCACCTGAGCTAGCCATTCATGATTGTGCCAGCGCAGCCCCTCGCCCGCGTAAGTAAAAATATCGGTCGTGGGCAATTGCTGGTGCTCAATGATCCATTTGCCCGCTTTGAGGTGCCACCATTCGTCTTGCGACGCCCGGAGAGGAACAAAGGCGAAACTCCATGCTGCTGCAAGCGCGAGAGCCACGGCCAGCCAACCGAGAATTCGGGGCTCGCGCCATCCTGACATTGGCAAAGGACGCAAAGGGAAATGATTTACGTTTGAGTCATTCGCGCTCATTCACGGATTGCACCATCCTGGCCCGGCGAGGCGTGCTCAAGAACGAAGCGCAAACATCATAACGAGCTTTTCTCGCTCGACCATGGCCCTTGCCTTGAAAAGACGATTTTTTAACACAGCAATCATTGGCCCTGATAACACCTGGCCCTTTTCTCTGTCGTGCCCTGGCACAAGCCCAGCGTGAAACGCCCCAACGAACCAAGAACAAGCACACACGAATGCTTTGTTTGGTGCACCGTGGTCCCCCTTACGCAGGTTTCCGCACCTCGGTGTAACTACGCCGCAGGTAGAAAGGTTCGAGAGAAGGCAGCGGATCTTGTTCCCCGCGCCGTAAGCGTTGCGTCCCCAAGAATGCAATTTCCTCTGCTGATGGCAGGGCTCGATGCACTGGCGGCAGAAGGAAGTTGCCACCAAGCTCCTTTTTCCATTCGGCTCGGAAGCGCAAGGCTGCATCGCCTGCAAATACGGTGGGTTCGTCAATCCACTCGATCACGCTCTCGCGCGTGCACACTTGCGGCGGCCGAATTGCTTGAACGCTGACGGCTGCTCCGAAAGTCTCGTCGGCACGCAAATCGTCCGACCCCGACACGGAATAGAGCGCCGCATAAAGCAATCCTTGCCGCGCGTCGAGCACAGTGCACACCCGAGGAGGAAACCACGGGACTGCCGCTCTCACGGCCAGCGCTTCAAGTGTCGAAATACCCACTAAAGGGATCTGTTGAGCAAGGGCCAGCCCCTTGGCTGTGCTCAGCCCTACGCGCAGCCCCGTGAACGAGCCAGGTCCCAGCGACACCGCAACGCCCCTCAGATCCGCAACCGTGGCACCGGCGCGTTGCAGGACCCACTCGATGGAGGGTAACAGCCGCTGCGAGTACAGAGTGCGGCTCGTCACCATTGCGCTCGCGCGAAGGCCATTCTCGTCAAGCAGCGCCACGCCGCCCGTCATTCCCGATGATTCAATTCCCAAAATCATTGATCCGTTTTCAAACGTTTTGCTCAGCAAATGTCCAGCCAAACCATAGCGTGCTGGGAATATTCCCCTCGGAGAAAAAGCGATCATGCTCCACAGTTGGGCTGGTCTTGACAAACCTACCATGGCGAGAAAAAAGTCGCGTTATCTGTTTGCCACTGATCGAGTGATTTCCTCGTGTGTCGGGGTTTGACGATTCCGAACACACGCATGGCACACTCAGTGAGCATAGACGGCAGATTGTATTCTCTTGCGCTGTGGAGTGTTGTTGATTGTTGCATGCGCTGCATCAACCGTGAATGAGTTAGTAGAGCGAAGAAGGCGACGTGCGGAGGATTTTTGCTTATGAGCCAGTCGGAGCAGCCAAACATCCCTAATAAGCTCTATTTTCGCATCAACGACGTTGCGGAAATCTGCGGCATCCAGCCCTATATCCTTCGCTATTGGGAATCGGAATTTCCCATGCTCCGGCCAGAGCGCGACGAAAAAGGTGAGCGCCGCTATCGCAAGTCCGACATCGAACTGATCCTCCAGATCAAGAAGCTTGTCTACGAGCAGAAATTCACCCTGGCGGGAGCGCGACAGCAGCTCAAAGCCATGCGTCGCGGTTCGGGTGCTGCCGCGACTCCGCCGCCCGAGTCCGCACCAGCGCCTCAGGAGCCGCCGCGTGTGGCCGATGCTGAGTGGGTGCGCGAAATGACCCAGACTATCGGACAGCTTCGCGAGGAGCTGACAGCGGTTTACCGCCTGCTGAGCAGTTGAATGCCTGTGGCACGCACGACGCCAACACCTGCGACAACAGGATTTCTTCTGACATCACCCAAGGCGGCACAAACCACAATTTTGCGACTTGAAGAAAAAATCGGACCGAAGGATTACGTGCTTTGCGATGACATCCATTATTTCCCCCAAGCGTGACGAGGGAGAAGAGCGCGAAGAAGCCACGTTGCGGCCACAGCGCCTCGATGAGTTCATCGGCCAGCGCCGGCTCATCGACAACCTGCGTGTCTACATCGAAGCAGCGCGCCAGCGCGACGATGCGCTCGATCATTGCTTGCTTTTCGGGCCGCCTGGCCTTGGCAAGACCACTCTCGCCCACATCATCGCCAATGAAATGGGCACGGACATCAAAGCCACAAGTGGCCCCGTCATCGAACGAAAAGACGATCTCGCCGCCATTCTGACGGATCTCAAAAAGGGCGACGTGCTCTTTATCGACGAAATCCACCGACTCAATCGCCTCGTTGAAGAATGCCTCTACCCAGCACTGGAGGATTTCAAAATCGACATCCTCATTGGAGAAGGCCCCCACGCCAAGTCCATCAAACTGCATCTGCCGCGATTCACGCTCGTCGGCGCCACCACACGCGCCGGCATGATTTCCTCGCCCCTGCGATCGCGCTTCGGCATCACCGAACGCCTCGATTTCTACACCATCGAGGATATGATGACCATCGTCCGGCGCTCGGCGCGGATCCTGGGGGTGGCAATGGACGACACCGGCTGTGAGGAAATCGCCCGCCGTGCCCGCGGCACGCCGCGCATCGCCAACAGAATCCTCCGCCGAGTCCGCGATTTTGCCCAGGTGCAAGGCGACGGCACCATCAACGGCGCCATGGCCGCCCACGCTCTGAATTTGCTCGAGATTGATTCGCTCGGACTCGACAACCTCGACCGCGCGTATTTACGCACGATCATCGAGAAATTTGCAGGTGGCCCCGTGGGTCTGAACAATGTCGCCGTGGCCATCGGCGAAGACGAAGAAACAATCGAAGACATGATTGAGCCTTTTCTCATCCAGCTCGGCTTCGTGCAGCGCACCCCCCGCGGACGCGTTGCCACCGAAGCGGCCTATGCGCACCTAGGGATCGCCATACCCAAACGGCAGATGGAGCTTTTCTCATGACGCCCAAACAAAAACAGTGGGCTCGAATCGGCATCTTGCTCCTGCTGCTTATTGCGGCTGTCATTTGGAAAGGACAAGGATTCCTCAGCGAGTGGGATGGCACCGTCACACAAGTCGTTCTGCCCGAGCAAGGCAGCATAGGCTATGCAACGGTCCGCGACGTTGAGGGGCGATATTTCCGCGTCAATCTCCCGCGCGAGCAGATTGAGCAGCTGGACGTTGGCGACCACCTCGCCAAGCAAAGGTTCAGTCTCGTTGTGAAGCTCTTGGAAAAGGCCGCACGCGAAACAACCGCCCCCGTGATCGCTCCCTAGTTGACATCCCGTTTTCTTCGGAATTATCATTATGGCTCAGTCCCGGGAAGACGAATAGCTGCCGTTTTCTCTGGGCCGAAAATTTCCCGAGAGAAAGGAAACACCACTCATGCGAAGTCACACACTGCATCAGTTCACGATGCGCGCCGCTCTTAGCGCCGGGGCTGTTGCGATGGCCGTGCTGCTCGCGCTGGCGCCGTCCAGTGTGAGTGCCGGCGATAAGAAGCCCTCCGACGACAAGAAAACCACATCCACCGCCAGCGCGGCTGGATTTGTGGTCAATCTCGACGGCGCAGGCAAGCCCGTGCAGGCCGTGCCTCCAGCCGTCGCAAAGAAGGCGCCCGCCTCGCGTCACGAAGGGTTGGTCGCCGAAAGCAATCCTGCCG
The DNA here is from genome assembly GCA_017161655.1 of Candidatus Sumerlaeota bacterium. Classification (GTDB taxonomy): domain Bacteria; phylum Sumerlaeota; class Sumerlaeia; order Sumerlaeales; family Sumerlaeaceae; genus DRVG01. Next base: position 1,430 of record JADFCV010000006.1, on the reverse strand, counting down.
GTGGCGTCACCGTGGACCTCAAAGGTCGTTTCCATCGCGCCGTCACGGCTACCAAGGACGCTCATGGTCAGCTCCACCTCGGATGCGAGCCTGCCCAGATCGACCTGACCACCACGAAAGGAAAGGAGTGAGTGCGCCATGAGAGCACATCGCCTTGCCATGCCCACCCTCGCTGCGCTATTGGTCGCGGCCTCCTTTGAGCTCGCGGCGGTTCCAGTCAACGTCACCTACACAGACAGCGCCGGTGAGGGTTTTTTCGATCCCGTTCTCGGGCCAGCGCGTCAGGCCGCATTCTCCTATGCCATGAACCTGTGGGCCAGTCGTCTCCAGGGCACTGTTCCCGTGCAGGTCCAGGCCAGTTTCGATCCCCTCGGCGGCAACGCGTCGAGTGCCGTCCTCGGGCAAGCGGGCTTCACCACCGTTCACGCGAATTTCCCGGGCGCACCGCTGCCCAACGTGTGGTATCCGCAGCCGCTTGCCAATCAGCTCGCCGGCAGCGACCTCAGTCCCCAGCCCGACATCACCGCCGTTTTCAACTCCGACGTGGATGGCCCCGTCGTGCTTGGCGCCACAAGCTTTTACTACGGCACGGATGCAAATCCCGGAACAAATATAGATTTCGTCACCGTCGTGCTCCACGAGTTCGGCCACGGCTATGGGTTCACCGATCTCATTGACTCCTCAAACGGCCAATGGTTGCTCGGTCAGCCAGATATCTATGGGCTGCAGCTCACGCAGCACGGCGTTGGCGATTTCGACACCATGAGCAACGCCCAGCGGCTTGCCGCACTCACCAGCAACCAGGTCTATTGGAATGGCCCCAACGTCGTGGCCGCCAAAGGCGGCGACGTCAAAATCTATGCTCCCAACCCCTACGAAAACGGCTCAAGCATCTCGCACTGGGACGTCTCCAATACGCCCGACCTGCTCATGGAGCCTGCATACTTCGGAGCGCATCACGACATCGACCTCACCAAACAGGCATTCCAGGACCTCGGGTGGACCGTCCTGCCGCCAGCCGGCGTGCAAGACTGGTGTCTCTACTGAGGGGTGAAGTCGCCATCGCAAACATGGACAAACACCGCCGGAGCAGCCCACGCTGCCCGGCGGCTTTTTCATCGCTCTCGTAACGAAGCAGGCGTTCGGGATAGAAGCCTCCCTAATGTACATCACTAGTACTAAGATCAACAATGAATAAGTAAATCCGCCATAAGTTGCGATAGCTGTTTGTTACGAATGACCTAAATGGGTTCGGTGAGACAAACGAAACTTTCCTAAGTAAGATTCGTGACTCTTTTGACTTCAGGAAACTATCCTTAGACAGCTCATGCTTACAACAATGCTATACTATTAGACCAAGCAGGTAAGAGAGAGAGAGAGAGAGAGAGAGAGAGAGAGAGAGAGAGAGAGAGAGAGAGAGAGAGAGAGAG
>JADFCV010000005.1:75984-197141 GCA_017161655.1 Candidatus Sumerlaeota bacterium | reverse complement strand
GAAAGGTGGCAAGCTAGTCACATATCGGGAAGCCGTCCGAGCCCAGTGGCAGGCCGATGCACTTTTGGCGATCGAGGGTCCTGCGCCCACGGGTGAGATAATGCTCACTCAAAAAGTCTTTGAGTACATGGCAGCCGGCAAACCTGTTTTAGCGATCACACCGGAGAACGCACTCGCGCAGGTTGTCCGCGAAACAGGTATTGGATGCGTGGTCGCACCGGACGATATAGAGCAATTAGTCGCTCGCCTTTTCGAGCTGTTCACGGGGACCTTTCCATTCCGGCCAAGATACGACATGATAATAAAATATCATCGTAGGACCCAGGCGTCCACGCTTGCCTCCGTGCTGGATGAATTGCGAAAGAAATAAGACCCTTTCACGATCTGGAAAAAATGAGGTAGTCATGAAATGTAATCATTTGGTTGAATAGAGTACTAATACAGTACTATTATATCACAACTCGGGTCAGACAGATCAGGATCGGAAAGAAAGGAGAACGTAAAGATGTGCTCCCCTGAGGGGAATCAAATGCCAGCTCTATCAGAGCGAAGTCAGAGAGCTCTGGCAAGGTTGCAGGAAGTGTTTCAAGTGTCGTGGGTTCCCGGAGGGCTGCGGTTCTTTGCCGTATCGGAGAATGGGATCAACGACCTTTACATGAACCTCAACCGCCATTTGCAAGAGGGCAAACTCTCGCGTAAGGAAAAACTGCTTGTTGCCCTCGGAGTGGCTGCGGTTTCTGGATCAAGCGACGCAACGCGTTTCTTGCGGGAAGCTGCAATCGCTGCAGGCGCTAGCGAGGCCGAAGCCGCTGAAACGGTTGCTGCCGCGATTGCATGCAGCATTTATAACGGGTATTACAAGTTCCGTAGCCTTGTTCCTGAGGAGTTTGCTCCTGCGTTCGCTGAATTTAAGGCATCCTTCAATGCCACCATGTTTGTGAAGCCACCCTTTGACGAAAAACTCGTCGAGGCGATTTGCGTGGCTGTGTCCACAGTGAATAACTGCAAGAAGTGCGTGGAAGGACACGTGGCAAAAGCCAAGAGCCTCGGCCTTAGCGATGAACAAATCGACGAAGTCCTCAAAGCAGGCACTGTGGCTTTTGGCTTCGCTTTAGCATGCGGAGCATGTGCAGGCTGATTTTTTTCAAAAACGCGTCATTCTGCGCGGCCCCGTTCGATGATCACGATGCAAAATTGGTAAATATGACTGGATCGGTACCAAAACTCTCAAGGAAAGGAAGAGAACGATGATCACAGTTGGTCAAAAGTGCCCTGATTTCAAGCTGAAGGCACTCGTAGGCGAGGACATCAATCAGACAGTTTCCCTCGAAGACTGTAAGGGCAAATGGCTAGTGATTTACTTCTACCCCCTGGATTTCACTTTTGTTTGTCCGACTGAAATTAAGGGGTTCAGTGATGCTGTTCCGGATTTTGAAGATCGCAACTGTGCTGTCATTGGTGGATCTTGTGACAGCGTCTACAGCCACCTTGGCTGGGTGCGGGCGAAAGAGGAGCTGAAGGGCTTGAAGCATCCGTTGTTCTCGGATTACACGAAATCCTTCTCCCGTGCACTTGGAATCCTGGATGAGGAGCTGGGTGTGAGCCGCCGTGCCACTTTCATCGTGGACCCCGATGGTATTGTGCGCTTTGTGTACGTGACCGATCTCAACGTTGGCCGGGATCCGAAGGAAGTGCTTCGTGTGCTGGATGCTCTTCAGAGTGGGGAGCTCTGCCCCTGCGGTTGGAAACCCGGTGATCCTACCATCAAACTCTAAACCCCTCTCGAATACAACTGAAAGAGCCGGCATTTGGTTGAATCGCCAAGTGCCGGCTCATTTCTTTACTGCGCAACGCAACGAGCTCTGAACTGTGCAGGGGCTCAGAAGTCCTTTGCTGGACTGCTTGCGGAGGCATAGCGCTTCTTGGGAATACGACCAGCCAAGTAGGCGAGCCGACCTGCTTCGCAAGCGAGTTTCATGGCACGTGCCATTTTCACGGGATCCTGTGCACACGCGATGCCCGTGTTGAGCAGGACGCCATCCACCCCAAGTTCCATCGCAATCGCCACGTCGGAAGCCGTTCCCACGCCAGCGTCCACGATAATGGGAACCTGAGCATTTTCCAGAATGATCGAAATGTTCGTTGGATTAAGAATGCCAAGTCCGCTGCCGATTGGCGACCCGAGAGGCATGACAGCGGTAGCTCCTGCTTCCTCGAGTTTCTTCGCCGTCACAGGATCATCGTTGGTGTAGGCCAACACCTTGAATCCCTCTTTTACGAGAACTTTTGTCGCTTCGAGGGTCTCAATCGGATCGGGTAGAAGAGTTTTCTGCTCGCTCAAGACTTCGAGTTTTACCATATCGCCAAGCCCAAGCTCGCGAGCAAGCAGACAGACCTTAATTGCTTCTTCTTTTGTAAAGCAGCCCGCGGTGTTGGGAAGAATCGTGTATTTGCTACGATCAAGGTAATCGAGCAGGTTCTTTTCACCGCGCTTATGCGCGTCGAGGTCCACGCGGCGCAAGGCTACCGTCACGACCTCGCAGCCAGAGGCTTCAAGTGCTTCGACCATGAGTTCGAATGTCGCGTACTTGCCTGTGCCGACAAAGAGACGTGAGTGGAATTCACGCCCTCCTAGCACGAGTGGTTTGTCCACAGGTAGCGGCCGAGAATTTTCACTGGTCATGGGTCATTGCCATCCTTTTTGGGGCTTAGGCAAAGTGAGTGAGGCAACTCCTCACTTCACGCCTTCCATCAAATACGTACGAGCAGAAGCAGTGTTTCTATTCAGGCGACGTTCAATTCTCAGAAAGGGTCAAAACATGCGAGCCAATTATTTTGCTCGTTTCGCGCCTGTGGCCGACGGTGAGGCTTTCTCCGCCACAGGCTGAAAAATAAATTGCATGGGGCGCCACACGCGCTTTCGCCAGGCAGCCTCGTTATGGGCGGCCCCTATGTCTTCAAAATGTTCAAAGTCCACTCCCTCGCGCCAGCCTTTCTGTCGCGCCAGCTCAGCAAATTCCCGCGTTTCCGCCACACCGTCGTTTTGAATTCCTTCGGTTCCAGAATCGATGTAGAGGCGAAACCTTCCCCGGCCGTGCATGCGAAGAACGTCTATCAGCTTCTGACCTTTCGCGTCGGGAATCCAAAAAGAGGTGGAGAGAGCGGCAACATTTCCGAAAACATCAGGGTAGGCATATCCGCCATAAATGGAAATCATTCCGCCCATGCTTGATCCCATTAACGAAGTGTAGGCTGGCTCAGGACGAGTTTTGAATTCGCGATCGATGGCCGGTTTTACCACTTCGACAAGGAACTTGAGATAATCCGAGGGCTGAAGAGCAAGGATGTCCTCGCCGATGCCGTATTCGGTTCGACGTGCGCTAGAATTCGGAATCCCAACGAGGATTGCCCGTGGAATCGTTGTGTTCTCTTCCATGAGCCGATTGAGGCGCCAACCGCCATGCCCGAAACAGCAGGACTCATCATCCCACACATTTTGTCCATCATGCAAATAGACGACAGGATAACGAAGTCGAGCCCCCGCTTTGCTATAGCCCGGTGGTAGATAGACGAACAAGGGCCGCGGCGCAATTGTGGCACTCGTTTCAGACACATTCGGAGGATACCAGAAACGGCCTTTGCTGAGGAGTAGCTGACCACGGCGATCACTCGGTGCGGCGTCGTCAAACACAAGCTTGCCACCATGGAATTTGACAGGAATCCACTTTTTGGGGAATTTCGGCGGCACGCCCTCTACGGAAAAGGTTACTCGTTCGCCGACCTTGTGCTGCGGCGCCATGAACTTACCTGGGTCGTATTTGGCGTTGCCAACAATGAGCACGGAATTCCGCCCACCATAGCCGTCAGGGACATAATGCGGGTTCTTCGGGTCCTCAAACCACTGCTCTCCCCCGTTAACAACGAATTTGTAGAGATAAATGCCTTCCGGCAGCGAGACCGTGGCAGAAAAACTGCCGTCTGATTGCTTCTGCATGGTGATGGCACCGGGATCCCATTTCCAGTAATCCCCGGTGAGTGTGACTGTCGTTGCATCGCGAGGAGGCGAAAATGTGAGTTTGACGTCGAATTTTTGTTTGGTCGCGCCAGAAACCATGGTGACAACTCCGGCAAAAAGGAGGGTGATAAGAAGGCTGGACAAATTTCGCGCTTTCATAGAGCCCATTAGATCGTTCTAATCAACTGCTGTCGAGAAAAAAGGTTTCAAGCGAGCCGCCGGGGTGTCTCACAGCACTTTGTCATGCATTGGCAAAAGGAGTTGGATTGCGGGAAAGCTGACGAAAGCTTATGGCTTGCATTTGCTCTCATGTTTGCAAGGTATTGCTATCAACCAATTTTGGGGAGAAGAATAGTACAGCGGCTGTTGGCGCATGACGTTGACGTACCTAAGTGGCGGGAATATAAAGACACTTGGTACGGCAGCTCACGGCCGGGACGCGATGAGCCGATTCTGAATGCAAAGTAAGCGAGCACATAGCCAAGGATTCACGTTGATAGAGCTGATTGTCGTTTTGGCAATCATTGCCTTACTCTCTCTTATCTCCATGAATGCTTACTTAAGCATGACGGCTGCCCGGCGTGCTCGAGCAGCGGCAGAAATGCTTGTGAGCACTTTGGCCGCCGCACGCTCCCAAGCCATCGCTCTTCAGGTACCGTTTCGGGTAGTGATACAAAGGCGCGATCCGGTAAGCAATGCCCTGCGACCAGCTTTCTGGATCGACGAACTCGACCCATCGGCGACAACTTCGAGCTACTATCCAACAGCCGGCCAACTGGCAGCCGGCGTCCGGAGACAACAGGTGCAAGGAGTGGTGACACCACCTGAGGGGACCTTGATCAAGGACATGCTCGTGGGAACAACGAGCACACTGATTGCACCACCAAATCCGGATTACGCGCTGGTTGTTTTTTCCCCTTCAGGCGCTTCAAATTATGCCTTCATTGAGTTGGAAGACACTCGAGCACGGGACACAAGCATCCGAACAAGCAGCGTGACCGTTTATCCTGCCACGGGGCGAGCAATCGTGAAAGGAGGGGGATCGTGAGTTTCATGCCGGAGCGCCGTCTCGGATTTAGCCTCGTGGAAGCTCTCATCGCCATGACGATTCTGCTGGTGGGAATCGTTGCGGTGGTTCGCTTTTTTCCGATGCTCTTTGAATCGAGCTCAAAAGCAGCGCTTCTCACACGTGCAACCATGCTCGCGCAAGCCAAGGCCAGCGAGATCCAGCGTGATGACGACACTAGCCACACGTTGGCCGCCACAATCGCCTATCGAGCAACTCCGACAGCACCGATCGTTTTTCCAGAGGAGCCAGCGCTCAGCTACAGCTTCTGTGGGAAATCCCTGCTTTATCCCGAAACTGATACTACAAAGGGTACCCCGAACGTGGCACGCGTTATCGTACGCTATTCTTCAACTTACCGGCCCAGCGAGGACGTGATTTATGAATTGCAGTTCTACAAACCGTGAGAGGCGTGGCACGAGCGCGAGGCTTTGTCCCAGCTCACGCGGCTTAACTCTCGTCGAGCTGCTCGTGGCACTTCTCTTCGTTGCTGCGGTGCTGGGCGGTGCAGTAGTGGCATTTGTGGCGCTGCAACGTCATTCAAAAGAAACTCAGACCAAGCTGGCAGCGCTCGCAGAGGCACGGTTTGCCCTGCAAACTCTTTCGCATGATCTCGTCCAAGCCCAGTTGGGTCCCGCCACGGCTTACCCAAAGAACTTTTTTTTGGGAGCCGTTACCGTTTTGCCGGAGGGCAATCGCAAGGATGACGACAAAGACGGCAAGATAGACGAAGAGAATTATGACGGCATGGACAATGATTCTGATTGGGCATCGGCAGATGATCGCCACGCAGAGATTGCCCCTGGTCTCTTCGAACGTCCACAAGGACGAGGTTTCCCAGATCTGGGGGATAACCATGTGGACGAGGACACGAAGTTTGACCACACCGATCTGCGTTTCCGTATCCCGGGAGAAACAACGGGGTCGGTGGAGGAAGTCCACTACTATGTTGGGGATTTTGACGGAAAACCGAATGTTCTTCTGCGCGAGAAAACCACAAGCAGCGGTGTGGAGGCAGCCCCAATCGCTTTCGACGTACTCTCCTTCACTGCTTTATTCTGGGACGCAAATCAGCCGCCCGGACCAACTCGAAAGTGGGAGACTTCTTGGGATTCAACTCAAATTAACGAGGCAACGGGCGTACCACTACCCGTCAGTGTGGCGTTGGAAGTCACTATTTACTCTGGCACACGTCCTTATGAATTGCTGAAACCAAGTGAGCCCATTGAAACCGTGCGCCTCACGACTGTGGTGAATGTGCAGTCCGCGTTGTGGCATCCCAATTACCAGCGGAACACTCTGCCTTAGCGAGGCAATCGCCCCGGAAAAGTTCTGCGCCGCCGAAAAATCTCCGACGTGGGGCAGTCCCTCAACAGGAGGTCTGTGCGGGCACGTCGTTGCTGGCGCCCAACTCTTCTCACGCAAAACAATGATATTATGAAGACTTGAGGCCGTCAGCCGCGTTTGGATTTCTCCCTTAGCCAGGCATCGAGTTCCATTGCCTGGAGCATGAGTTCACGGAGAAGGGCGAGCGGCATGGAGTTGGGCCCATCGCTCAGAGCGCGATCGGGATCATCGTGCGTTTCAACAAAGAGGGCATCTATGCCGACAGCTGCAGCCGCGCGGACCAGGGGAAATATAAACTGGCGTTGACCACCAGTGGCTTTGCCCAGGCCACCCGGCAATTGCACCGAATGTGTCGCATCGAAAACAACGGGATAGCCAAACTCCCGCATGATAACAAGCGAACGCATGTCGCTGACAAGGTTATTGTATCCAAAGCTAACTCCGCGCTCAGTAAGGATGATCTGCTGATTCCCCGTGGAGGCGATCTTTTCGCAAACATTACGCATGTCCCACGGCGCCAGGAACTGACCTTTCTTCACATTAACCGGCTTGCCCGTCTTTCCAGCAGCGACCAACAGGTCGGTTTGCCGACACAAAAAGGCCGGGATTTGAAGCACGTCCACAACTTCTGCTGCGGAAGCTGCTTGAGCAGGCTCGTGGACGTCGGTGAGAATGGGAAGTCCGATCGACTGTTTGACGCGCAACAGGATTTTTAGTCCTTCGTCGAGACCAGGCCCACGGTAGCTTTCAATAGAACTGCGATTTGCTTTATCAAAGCTAGCTTTGAAGATACACGGAAGGCCGAGCTCGTCGGCCAATCGGGCAATCTCTTCTGCCAGGCGAAGCGTATGATCGAGACTCTCAATCACACATGGCCCCACGATTGCTGCCAACGGGGCTCCCCCTCCCACCATGACGTGGGCAACTTTCACAGGTCGCGTTTCAGATTTCACCATGTTCATAGTTTCATCACGATGTGCTGTGAGGTGCGATTCAACAGAAGAATCGTTCGATAAAGGCAAAGGCTCACTCAGGGATTCGGCACGAAGATATAGAACGTTGGCTCGCCTTCGGAGGCGAACATATTGGGAAAGACGTATTCTTCGCGATAGTGCTTTTCCAAAGCCTGGAGAACGCTTTTGGGCCAACGCGCCCCAGCCTGGTTGGTTATCTGGATTGCTCCGAAGGAATGGCTTTCTATTTGCTTCACAAGAGCGTCGGCAGATCGAACCCCGGCCTCATGCAGTAAGCGATCGATGTAAGGCACAGCTGAAGGCTTGCTCTTCGCGCGCAGACCAAAACCGACAAATTCCGTTAGAACTGGTTTGGGCGCAGCTTCCAGCAGTCGGGAGAAGTCGCGAGCGCGTTGCAATTGATCGGGTAAAGGATGACGTGGGGGAACAAGCCACTCGAAGGCAAGAATTCCCAAGGTCACTCCCGTGAGAAGGCAGTGTCGCCAAAGTCCTGACTCTGCCGTCATGTGAAATACACCAACCGCGGCTAAACCGCAAAGCCCCCACGTGATATCAAAGAAATAGTTCACGTCCGCGCCATCCTGCGCAGCCAGAAGGACCGATGGGATGCCAGCAATCGTTGCGCAGAGAAAAAACCAACCGGCAGAATCCCGCAGCGCTAAACGGAGACCAATAGCAGCGAGAAGCAGCAAAAAAACGTTTGTGACAACAAAACCCAGCAGCCATGGCCATAAGAACTCGATATTTAGCGGACGGCGGACGTCAAAAAACACATTGAAGAAGAAATGCTTGCCAAGCAACTGCGCGATAATAATATAACATAATAACGTGAGAGATAGCCAAGCAAGTAAGAGCTGTAGTGCCATTTTCTTGTTCTTTTTTCCCCAGAACATGCCCAGAGTCAGGGCTGAAGCAAACATTGTCTGCTTGGTGCACATGCCGAGTGCAGAAAAAAAGGCCGCTCCCCAGATCTTTCGCGGTGTTGCAGTAGCCCAGACAGCGATGAGGAGACTTATGCTTTCGAGCATGCGACCGAACGAGTCGACCCGGCCCATAGCAGCAAAAGTGCGCAGAAACGGATTGCTAAACCAGAAAAGCGCCGCCGCTAACGCCGCACGCCAAGGCATCCGAAAGCTGCGCAAAATGATGGCGAGGGAAACCGACGAAATCACGTGCGAAACCTGAGAAATAAGACGTGGCCAGAAGAAGTCGGGCGCAGGCCAAATACTGACTGCCCATGCAAAAAGAGGAGGATAAGGAGAAAGCCAGCCGGGCTTAGCCGCCGGGCCATAGATCGTCTCGCCGCGCGCCAGTCGGACGGCGTCGTAGAGAAGGCCGCCTTCACCGAAATTTGCTTCGTAAGGATAGTGCAGTATTAATAGATTAGCATGCAGTGTGCGAAGGCAACACACCAAGAGGGCGGAGAGAAAAAACCATTCGGTGAACTTACGAAAGGCGAGACCTGCCCTGGAAGCTGAACTGCACCAATTGTGCAGGGCAACCGCCTGCGGGGCAGCCTTGTGAACTGCGTTTTTCTTCGACGAGGCACTCCCCTTCTTTGGCAGGCCAGGCATGCTACCTCTCTATGAGAAATGGATTTGTCATCCGCTCATGCCCGACCGTGGTGCTCGGGCCGTGCCCTGGGTAAAGGACGACCTCATCGGGCAGAGACAGGATTTTTTCCCGCAGCGACCGGAAAAGCGCTCTTTCATCACTACCGGGAAGATCGTACCGCCCGATGGCTCCGCGAAAAATGAGATCCCCACAAAACGCCCGTCTATTTGGCTCGTCGTAGAAAGTTACGCCCCCCGGACTATGGCCTGGAGTATGAGCCACCAAAAGCGTGATTTGTCCCACGGAAATCACATCGCCCTCGGCCAACAGTCGATCAGCGGACACAGGTTCAACCTCGAAGCCAAACAATCTCGCTCCTCCCGCGTACGTTTTACCTGCGAATTCTGCATCGTTATCATGAATGGCGATGGGGATATGCCAACGCCGTTTGAGTTCCGCAGCTCCGCCAAAGTGATCAAAGTGACCGTGCGTGAGAAGAATGACGCGCGGCCGCAACATGTTTTTCTCCACGAATTTGATAAGCTCTTCGTCGAGCTCACCAGGATCGACGATGACGCATTCGCCTGTGGGGTCATAAAGGACATAGCAATTTTCTTCGAACGGTGTGAGAACGAAAGTCCGAATCTCATAAGTCATAGGCTCGCCCGCTTTCCTAGAGTTCGTCAGCGAAATGCCGGCTCATACGCCGAAAGAAATAGGCACCTGGCAGCAACAGGAGCAAACTGAGAAGCGCCGCAATACCCAAATAAAGCAGAGTTTCGTTTACAGAAAGCTCCGCTGTCGCCCCTGAGTATAAAAGTGCATGACGGCCAGCAACGATTGGAGCAGCTACCGGATTTAGCATATAGAGTGTGAACAGATTTTCGTGGCCGGCGTGATGGAGACGCTCCCGTACCATCCACACGGGATATAGAACAGGCGTAACATAAAACCATGCCAGAGTAAGCAGTTCGAGGAGGCTGCCAACATCACGGAAGTACACCTGAAGGGCAGCGGTAAATAACGAAACCGCCAGGACAAAGAGGGAAAGAATCCCAACAGCCAATGGTAGCAGAACGATATGCCAGGAGATATGTCCTGTCACAAAGACAGCCACGACGAGCGCCACTCCCATGGCCAAGGCAAAATGTACACCGTTTGAGAGAATGGCGGAAATCGGAAAAACTTCTGCGTCGAGTGGGACCTTTTTTATGAGGTTTGCATTGGCGACCACCGCGTGTGTGGCCTCGATAATCGAGCCCACGAAGAAATTCCACACGAGCACCGAAACGAGCATGTGCAACCAATAGGGTACGGACTCGCTGGGCGGCGGAAGCCGAAGAATTTTAGAAAAAACCACCCAGAGGATAAGAGTGAGGAAAGCAGGACGGAACAGCGACCACAAGAACCCAAGTACCGAGTCCTTGTAACGGGCTTTGAGGTCGCGCTTCGCTAAGCTCAAGATGAGCTCGACTTGCTGACGCCAATGCCTAGTGAGATTCATTATTATCATCTCCGGCACACTGAGCGATGAGTTCGCGGTCCTCGTCGCGCATGGGCACTCCGAGCTGAGCATAGAGCTTCAGAATGCGGGCAATATTGCAGTCCCAAGAATAGAGTTTGAGAACGCGCTCCCGGGCTCTGTTTCCAAGTTCCGATGCCAACTGTGGGTTATCGAGCAATAATTGCAGCTTTCTGACCATGTCATGGGGATTAGCACGTTCAAATAACAAGGCCCCCACACCGTCGCCACCAACCACTTCGCAAATGGGGGGAGCTGCTCCAGCAACAACAGGGCGTGCCATGGCAGCCATTTCGAAATACTTTGTGGGACTCGACCAATCCTGAGTATCGGGAATGACGCAAATATCCATTCCGGCAAGAAGTGACGGGATCTCGCCATGGGGGAAGCTCCCAAGGAAACGCAGTTGATCCCCAACGTTGAGTTCCCAGGCCTTGCGACGCAATGCTGCAATTTTCTCCGGCTCTCCGCCAATGACTACAAAGCATAGAGGCAATTGCCGATCACGCGCTGTCGTAGCTGCATCGAACAGCAAATCAATGCCGTGCCAACGGGTGAGTGTGCCGGCATAACCAACGATTCGCCGTCCAGGAATGCCTAGTTTTTCCCAGTCAACCGGCGTAACGGCTGGGTGGAATTGCTCGGGGTCCACACCCACCGGGGAAACGATAATATGCTCGGGTGCCCCTCTTGCCGCGGCCACCTTTTCACATATTGCTTTCTGAAGCCCCTTTGACACACAGATGATGGCTCGCTCGCCTGCCCAGATTGCACGTTCGACACGGGCTGCCCAGGAAGGAAATTTGAGACGGTGACACATCTCTTGCGAGAGAATGCTATTCACTTCAAGGATTCGCGGAAGCCCAAGCTTGTTGCATAGATGCTGACTGGCCGACTGATAGAGTGCGTAACGCTCATAAACAACGTCAGGGCGAAAACGATGGATCACTTCTGACACAATGCCCTTCAATTTCCAGTTGAGCAATGCATAACGGAGGTCCATTCCCATCCATTTTGCTCGCGGTGGCTCAACCGCGACGATTTCAAAGGACGGACTCTCGCATTCGCCTGGTGAGGGTGTGACTAATAAGACTTCATGACCGCGTTTGGCCAGTTGGCTGCAAGTCTCGCGAATGTGGGTCGAGGCGCCCTTGCGGCCACCTACTTCTATGCCTAAATCTCCGCTAATGTAGAGAATCCGCATGTTCCTTCCTGTCAGCGGCGGCACGCAATGCCGCCATCATAAAAAGCTTGGTGCCCCCTTTGCTACGCGTCTCAATCCCGAGATGGACGATAGGGCGAAGCTATGTAATCCCAAGGACACGAAAGCTCATCGATGCTTCGCACAATCCGGGCTGGATTGCCAGCCACAACCATCCGTGGTGGCACATCGCGTGTGACGACAGCACCCGCTGCAACGAGAGCCATTTCGCCCACTGTCACTGCGGGCAGGACCGTCGCTCCAGCCCCAACTTTTGCACCGCGACAAATTGTGGGGCCCTTGATACACTTGGGAACCTCTGGACACAGAGGATGAAGAACATTTGTGAACACGACATGTGGCCCGATCCAAGCTTCGTCCTCCAGTACAGAATACTCGGGAATGAAGGCCCCAGAGTGAATCCGCACACGGTGCCCAATTTTTACATGGTGTTCGATGATGCTGTGGGAACCAATGCTTACGTCATCGCCTATGTCATTGTGCTCGCGAAGAAGGACACCATGGCCGGTCGCAAACCGATTGCCGATCTGGTTTCCCGCATAAATCACTGTATGAGATCGGATCAGTGCCCCAGCGCCTATTCGCGTTTCAAGCTCACCCTCTTTTGCTCCTTTCGGCGGGCGCCCTATGATGACGAAATCCTCTATTGTACAATTCTCGCCCATAACCACGTTTGGGTAGAGGCGAGCTGTCGCGGCGCACTCCGACATCGTGTCGAACTCCTTCATCTTTCCTTGTGGCGCAAAAGCTTTACCGAAATCATTGCACGTGTCTGACTTGTATGCCAAAAGGTATAACGAAATTCCAATGAGTTCACGAGAAGCGCTCATGGCAAAAACGCAACAACCGTTTCGAGGGCGAATCGCGGTTATCGGCGCTGGTGCTTTAGGGATTTTCTACGGAGCCAAGCTTTTTCGAGCTGGCTTCGACGTCCATTTTTATGTGCGCACCGGTTATGAACTTGTGCGCGAAGAGGGCTATCGCATTCGCTCATGTGACGGCGATTTTCAAATTTCCCCTCCTACGTATGATCACCCGACGAAAATCGGTCCGTGCGACCTCGTGCTCGTAGGGCTGAAAACCTTTGCGAACAAACATTTACCACGCTTGCTCAGTCCGTTGTGCACACAGCAAACCGTCGTCCTCACTCTTCAGAACGGCCTTGGTAATGAAGAGGCAATCGCGAGTGCTCTTGTCGAAATTGGAATTGCGAGTGACTTCAACGCTGCTGCGCAGCAGGTCATTGGTGGGACAGCTTTCCTTTGCTCCAACCGCGTGAGACCAAACGAAATCCTCCACAGTGCACACGGCTTCGTGCGCATTGCTGAATTCCTTGGGCCGCCACAAGAACGGACTCATGCGATTGCGGCGATGTTTTGTGCGAGCGGAGTCGATTGCCAGGTTCGGGAATCGGTTGCTGCCATACGCTGGGAAAAACTTGTGTGGAACATTCCCTTCAACGGGCTGGGAGTTGCGGCCTGTCACGCCGACACGGCTGCAATTCTCGGCGATAGCGAATTGCGCCGCGAGGCCATAGCCCTCATGAGCGAAGTTGTTGCTGCCGCCCGGGCCGATAAGGTGACGATAGCTCCTAATCTTCCTGATGACCTCATCGCGAAGACCATGAGTATGGGAGCTTACAAAAGTTCGATGCAGATTGACTACGAAGAGAAGCGTCCTCTCGAGGTCGAAGCCATTCTTGGTGAGCCAGTGCGGCGCGCTCGTCGCGCTGGAATCGCTGTGCCGAAGATGGAAATGCTTTATGCGATCGTGCGGCGGATGGACGAGCTAAATCGCGAAACATCTCAGGACAAAACACGCGTATAAAAAAACGGCCAAGACACAGAGAGTCAGGGGGCCAAGCTGGGTTTTTAGACAATAAATGCAGGGTGCATTGTCTAGGTTCTCTGCGTCTTGGCGTGAAAAATAAATCGCGGAAAAATCATTGGGCATTTCAAGAGGAAAAAACAAAAAAAGCATCTCCGTGCCGACAAGCACGGAGATGCTTGAAAAGACTCAGTATAGAGCCCAGTCACGCACCGATGCGGGAGGCGTAGCAGGTTCGATCCAGAGCAGATTCGTGGCGGCCGTCCATGACGGTGTCCAACCACCCACGTAGAGGCGGGCCTTAGGAGCAGAGGCATTTGGGGCAAAGCTACGCGTCGAATCGTCAAAACGACACGCCGAGAGATAGGATGCATCAGTGGTGGCAAAGGCGGTCGGCGTCGCTGAATCGGTAAGAAGGTTTAGCGGCAAGGCAAACTTGCGTATATTGCCTGACGATTCAGTGAAATAGACATCGTTTTCCGCAGAGACACTGAGGTCACTTAGCCCGGAATTCAGGGCTGCCTGGTCAACGACGACATGACTTTCGCCAGCATCAATGGTCTCGTTCGCATTGAGATTCACAAGCGCGTAAATACGACCCGACGATGTGAAGGTGAGGTAATCGAACTTGCTTTCTCCCATGATGACGTTGCCAGCAGTATCGAAGGCAATGCCGCCATTAAACTGAAAGCCAGAGAAGAAAGCGCCGCCAGTGGGGCGATAGGCAGGCGTGCTCAACGGATTTTCAACGACAAGCAGTTCGGAGCTTGTTTGGTCGTCTGCCGTCTGCACCAAAAGTGAGCCAGCAGGAATGGCTGCCGCATTCCCAGAAGGTGCGATGATGACCTGGGCACCGGTGAAATCTCCCCCGTCAGCAAGAATAGGGGCAATAAGCTCGGTAATTTCCCCCGTGTCGAGGAAGTCTCCATCATTGTTTGCATCGTGTGCATGCAAAATGGTGTCTGCTGACGAGTTTTCGGTTATCGCCAGATCACCATTAGCGAAAACAGCAATGCCTCCGATCGAACCAAAGCCAGTGGCGACAACGGTGGTTGTTTCGGTCGCCGTGTCGAGAAGAACAATCTGCTCGTTCCCATAGGAACCCACGGCCGCGAAAAGCTTCGTTGGATCCGCGGGAGAAGCGGCTAACGCCCCTGCGAACGGTGCTCCTAGCTCAATCGATCCGCTCGTGTACCCGGCAGGAACGCTTGTGAACTGGATTTGCGCCGCGTTGCTAAGGCCAACCAGCCACAAAACAACACCAGCTAACGCTGGGCACAGCACTTTTCTACGCATAGCAGTAATCCCTTCGATTGTGAGATGTGTGGACCTGACACCGAGGTCCGTAGTTTGTGACGATGGGGAACTTCCCCTTACAGGCGGTAGCTTAACCGAAGCTTCACGAGCTTTCGGTCTCGCAATTGAGGCACTTCGTTCGTCCGCAACCGAACGAAGTCATAGGCATGTGATTGCAACACCTCCTTTCCCTTGCGACCGAAGGGTGGATCGCGTATTTCTCATGGAGCAGGTCTTCTGACTCGCGGATCGTCCTACTTTCCCACGCCTTCCCAGCCGAAGAGCGACGCTCTGTCGTTCGCCAGTGGCATTGTTGTGGGATTTCGTCCCCGCTCACAGCGGCGGGCCCGTACCGGATTCTCACCGGTTTCCCTCACAGCAGTGAAGCACATTCCACTGCTGACGCTTTCCCGCAGCGGATTGCGAGAAAGCGACTCTCCATGATTCGGGCTAAATGTGGTTGCGCGGAGCGACTGTAGGCAAGAGTTTTTTTGCAAAACTCGAGATTCACTGGACAAACCGTGCTCCAGATTGTGGAATTTGGCGGAAGCGGACGATTTTCCGCATGAATTCTGCGAGGGGAAAGACCGATGATCGAGCTTGGCTATCGCCGCACCCCAAACTTCGAGCGACTTCGGAAGGTTCTTTTTTGTGAGGGCGAACCAGACATGGTGCCATTCATTGAGCTTGGGATTCATCCCGTTTTCAAAGCTCGAATGCTTGAGCGGCCATGCGTCACGGTGGCAGACGAAATCGAATTCGCTCAGATCACTGGTTACGATTATATCAAGTTACAGCCAGGGATTGATATGAATCCTGGGCGAATCTTCCCGGAAGGGGGACCAAAACTCTTCGAGGTTGCCGAGGGAACTGGTGAACGGCGGTGGGCCGACGAACACACGGGGGTCATTACCAACTGGGCGGAATTCGAGCGCTACGTGTGGCCTAAGCCCGAGGATGTTGATTATCGCCGTTTCGAAGAAGCCGCAAAATTGATTCCTGCGGAAATGGGAGTGATTGGGCAGTACGGAGATATTTTTACGCTCGTCTGGGAACTCATGGGATTTGAGAATTTCGCGATTGCTCTTTACGAAGATCCGGATCTGGTCGCGGCGCTTTTTGAAAAGGTTGGCTCAATTATCTTCAATCTTTTCGAGAACATGGCCACTTTCGAGTGCGTGAAGGCTCTTTGGTTCACGGATGATATTGCGTATGCCGGCGGCCTCATGATCGCGCCTGAGTTTTATCGGCAATATCTTTTCCCCTGGATGAGGCGCATTGGCGATTTGTGCAAGGAACGAAACATTCCTTACCTCTACCACAGCGACGGGGTGCTGTACGACGTTCTCGACGAACTGATGGAGCTTGGTGTGAATGCGCTTCATCCGATCGAGCCCAAGTCCATGGACATCGTGGAAGTCAAGAAACGGGGGCGAGGAAAGCTCGCTGTGCTGGGGCATATCGAAGTGGACACCCTGGCACGTGGCACGCCCGAGGACGTTGAGCGACTCGTGCGCGAAGCCATATCTCGCGCTGCACCTGGCGGCGGCTACGCAATTGGCTCGAGCAATTCACTCCCAGAATACTGCAAGTGGGAAAACTACATCGCGCTGCTGCAAGCAGCTCATCGGTGGGGACAGTACCCTATCAGCGTTTGACATCGCGCTCCCACCGGGGATCGACATCTTGCCATTTTCCTTCCGCCTTGGCTTGCATGATGGTGCGCCACACACGCTCTGGCGTAGCGGGAATGCGGCGAATCGGCACCCCGATAGCGTCATGAATGGCACCAAGGACGGCCGGTGTTGCCCCAATAAGCGGCGGCTCGCCCACGCCGTGAGCCCCAAATGGACCGGTCGGGTCTTCGTGTTCAACAATCACCGCTTCGATATTGGGGACATCACGGACACTTGGCAAAATGTAGTCAGTGAAACCTGCATTGAGGATGCGGCCATCTGAGCCATAGATCACTTCTTCCATGAGCGCCATGCCGATGCCCTGAGTAACGCCGCCCTGAATCTGACCGATCACCAATTCCGGGTTGATGGCCTTCCCAACATCATGGGCTGCAATGTGGCGCTCGATACGAACTTCTCCTGTCTCAGTGTCCACAAGCACCTGGCAAATGTGAGAACCAAACAGGTAGGTAACGAACGCTCGTGGGGAGAGGCCGTCTTCGTCGCGTTCGCGAATCGTGCGCGGCTTGAAAAGAGCTTGTGTTTCCAACGACACGCCACGCCGCCGTGCTTCACTGAGAAGTTCGTCAATCTCCATGCGCTTCCCTGAATCCCCGACTTTTGTCAGGATACCATTGGAGATTTTGATTTCGAAGGGATGGACACCGAAATATGTTTCCGCGACGTCAAGCAGGCGCTCGCGCAGTTCATCGCAGGCAAGCTTCACTGCGCTGCCGGTGAAGTAGGTCTGGCGCGTTGCGCTGGAGGACCCGGCCTCCGGGGTCAAATGTGTGTCTGCGGCGAAAACTCGCACTCGCTCGGGCTCGATACCCAAGGCTTCAGCAGCCACCTGTACCACCATTGTAAGCAGTCCCTGCCCCACCTCGACTGCACCAGTATACACCTCAAGTTCGTTTCGCTCATTGAAGCGCACTCGCGCCCGCGCGGCGTCGGGAAAAGCATCGCCGTAGCCGAGACCGAAACACACGACACTCACGCCGTAGCCGCGGCGTAACCATGGAGCTCGTGTCGCGTAGGAACGCGACTCCCACACGCGCTGCGCTGCTGCGAGGTCATCTCCTACCGACGGGTCAATGCCTTTGGCAAACTGCAGGAGGGCGCGGTCGAGGCACTCACCTGCTGTGGCCTCGGTGATAATTTGGTTTGTTGTGATGGGCTCACCATGGCGCAGGACGTTTCTGCGACGAATCTCAACGCGGTCCATGCCTAGCTCCTGGGCAAGCCGGTCGAGCATTCCCTCGTATGCGATAGCCAGTTGCGCAGCGCCAAACCCGCGCATCGCACCCGTGGGATTGTTATTGGTATGCACCCCGTAAACGTCAGCCCACACATGAGGAACACGGTAGGGCCCTGTGCAATGGGAACTGGCCTTGCGCATGACTGCAATGCCTGTGGACGCGTAAGCTCCCTCATCACTCCACACGGTCACTTTTGCAGCGACGAGTCGGCCGTCGCGTTTCGCGCCCATAGTATAATGGATCCGCAACGCATGGCGCTTGTGACGGGCTGCCATGCTCTCGGCGCGGCTATAGCGCAAGTAAACCTTGTGGCCAGGATGTTTCAGGGCGGCAAGGCCGACGAAACACTGAATGGAAAGATCCTCGCGGCCGCCAAAAGCCCCACCAGTCGCAGGTTGAATGATGCGAACCTTTTCCACGGGCAGACCAAGGGCAAGAGCCACCAACCGACGCTCTTCGTGCACCCACTGGCCACTGACCCAAATTGTTAACATGTCTCCGTCGTAGAGGGCGCAGCCGGATTCCAGGTCCAAGAACGCGTGGTCCACAGTTTGTGTTTCAATCGTGTCCTCGACCACAATCTCGCATTCTTCCCGCAGGGCACGCTCAGCGTCACCTTTGCGAATGCGTTTGCCCCCCATGAGGTTGCCTTCTGGGTGGAGCTTGGGTGCGTCGGGAGCCAGGGCTTCCTCGAACGTGTGGATAGGCTTGAGTGGTTTGTACTCGACCTGAATGAGCCGCAGAGCTTCGCGGGCCACGTCATCGTTTTCGGCTACAACGATAGCGACGGGATCACCCTTATAGCGGACCATTGTGTCAGCCAGCACAGGCTGGTCGCGCCGTATGAGGCCGTGGCGATTAGTTCCACCAACATCCTTCGCTGTGTAGACACCGCAGACACCGGGAAGAGCGAGTGCGGCAGAGGTGTCGATGGACACAATCTCCGCAAAGGCATGTTCGGCACGCAACACCTTTACATGGAGCATACCTTTCTCATACAGGTCCCCGCCGTACCGCGTCGCCCCTGTGACCTTTTCTTCGGCATCAATGCGGGTGATGGATTTGCCGACGATGCTCATGGCCGACTCCTTTGTCCCGTTGGCAGTTGCTGGGGTTCAGAGAAAACCCGTCCTGTCCCTCTGTGGGGCTGAATAGATATTTTGGGCGTTTTACCGCTCATGATGTCCAGAAGAATCGCGTCGATCGTCTCATCACTGGTTTTCTTCGATCCGGTGATCCATGACTTTCGCAGGCGCTGGGACAGAGGTCTTGCCCACGACACGGGCAGGCACACCAACCACAGTTGTGTGGGGCGGGACCGGATGAAGGACCACACTCCCGCCGCCGATTTTTGCCCCTTCGCCGATCTCAATGTTGCCAAGAATAATGGCCCCGACCCCTATCAGCACACCACGCCGCACTTTGGGGTGGCGGTCCCCAGTTTGTTTCCCGGTTCCGCCAAGGGTTACGCCGTGAAGCATAGAGACGTCGTCTTCGACAACAGCAGTTTCACCGATAACGATGCCAGTGGCATGATCCATGAGGATCCCCTTGCCGATGCGAGCAGCGGGATGAATGTCCACACCAAAGACTTCAGAAATCCTGCTCTGGAGCTGAAGGGCCAGGGCAGTGCGGCCGCAGTTCCACAAGTGATGGGCTATGCGGTAAGATTGGAGAGCGTGGTAGCCCTTGAAATATAAGAACGGGGTCGAGTATCCGCGGCAGGCAGGATCGCGATCCTTCACCGCCTTAAGGTCAACGATGCCCGCATGAACGATTTCTGGATCTTCGCGATGGGCTTCATAGATAACGTCCCGCAAGGCGATAGCATGAAGTGTAGGGCTAGCCAATTTCGACGCGAGGTGAAAACTCAATGCTTCTTCGAATGTCTTGTGGTTAAGCACCACCGCGTGGAGAAAACTTGCAAGTATGGGTTCGCGTTCGGCGTCTTCCTCGACCTCTTTTCGCAGCGCAGTCCAAATTCTCTTCTTCAGTTCGGACATCTCTAGCTCCCGTTCACTTTTTAGGTACTACAAAATTAGTACCACACATAGACTATTTTTCAAGGCGAACGTACGATTGTGGCTTTATTCACTTTTTGGAAAGTCGTCGTCGATGGGATCGTTCAAAACAATCATGAACTCAAAACTTAAAATTCCAAGACGGTTGCGAGTATTTTTTCGCCACGAGTTCGGCAACAAGATCAGCCGGGTAAACAAAGTCTTCCTCATCGGCGTTCCATGCGACCGCGATAAGAGAGCGCAGGACCGACGGTTGAACGTTGAGATTGGTTAGAAAATCTGAGTGGGAACGTTTTTGGCGATAGGCAGGCTCTTTTGGGGGATGCCGTAAATACTGCTCAACCAGCGTGAAGTCGAAGCCGTAAAGTAACGTCCCATGGAAAAGGACGTGTCTTTTCTTTCTCCTTTGCGCTGTTCCGGAGACTTTTCTGCCTTCCAAAGTGAGGTCACTCGTGCCGCACCAAGAAATGGACGGCCACTGGACAGCAAGAGCCCGACAGAGGCGATCGAGGACGTATCTGTTGGTTCCGATAATGTCGGCGCATTCAGGGCGATCTCGGAGATCCAGAACCAGCGTGTAGTTGAGGCAGCCTGGTCCTTGCAGCACAGTACCTCCCCCACTGTCGCGTCGCAGGACGGGGATGCTGTCGCGCCTAGCATTGTCCAAGCGCACTTCTTCCTCAACCTTACCCCCGGCCCCTAGCACAACAAAGTGTGAGTCACTCTCCCAGAACCTTAAAATCTCCAAGGTGCACGAACTTGCTTCATGATGGTGTTCAGAACAGTTCATCTCCGCGAGCAGAAGGAGGGCTTCATCGAGAGCGAGGTTTTCTTCCGGTGTCTTTAGAGACAGATTGAGCAGTTTCACGATGCCGAAATTAGACCGATTTAGTGATGATTCTACCAGAATCTGCGTAGTT
The DNA here is from genome assembly GCA_017161655.1 of Candidatus Sumerlaeota bacterium. Taxonomy (GTDB): domain Bacteria; phylum Sumerlaeota; class Sumerlaeia; order Sumerlaeales; family Sumerlaeaceae; genus DRVG01. The sequence goes on along the minus strand of JADFCV010000005.1, from coordinate 176,442 downwards.
CGATTTGTGTTGGCATCCAGCTGGGTCTCTCATCAAGAATCTACTACCGTCCGTAACGAACAATCGTGGAGGCAAGAGTGGACAACGCAACGGTAGCAAATGGGTCGAGCCTCGAACAAGCTGCTATCCAGGAGTGGCTTGAGGCTCTCAAATACGAACTCGCTGCCGAAGGACCGGGACAGGTCGAAAAGATTCTCAAGGCGCTGACAGATGCGGCCCATTTGTGGGGTGTGAAAATCCCATTCACGGCCAATACGCCTTACATCAATACCATCCCAAAAGAAGCGGAACCTCCTTTTCCCGGGGACCGCGCTATTGAACGACGCATCAAGAGCTACGTACGCTGGAATGCCCTGGCCATGGTCGTGAAGGCAAATCGGCTTAACCCGGGGCTTGGCGGACACATTTCGACATACCAGAGTGCGGCGACTCTTTACGAAGTGGGATTTAATCATTTCTTCCGCGGGCGTCGCCCTGGTTTTGCCGGCGATATGGTGTTCTTCCAGGGTCACGCTTCGCCCGGTATTTACGCACGGGCTTTTATTGAAGGACGTCTCTCGGAAGAGCAGCTCCACAACTTTCGGCGAGAGCTCCAGGAGCAAGGAGGGTTGTCCTCATACCCACACCCGTGGCTCATGCCGGGATTCTGGCAGTTTCCGACAGTTTCCATGGGCCTCGGCCCTATCATGGCTATCTACCACGCGCGGTTTAACCACTATCTTTATGACCGACGCATTGTCGACACGAGCCAAACAAAAGTTTGGGCTTTCCTCGGCGACGGTGAGTGCGACGAACCGGAAACGTTGGGGGCCATTACGCTGGCGGCACGTGAAAAGCTCGACAACCTTATCTTCGTCATCAATTGCAACCTGCAGCGCCTCGACGGCCCTGTGCGTGGCAACGGCAAGATCATTCAAGAGCTTGAAGCAGCATTTCGTGGAGCTGGGTGGAACGTCATCAAAGTCATCTGGGGCTCGGATTGGGATAAACTCCTGGCTCGCGACAAAACCGGGTTGCTCATCAAGCGCATGGAGGAGTGCGTGGATGGCGAATATCAGCGCTTCTCTGTGGCCGACGGTGCCTACATCCGAAAGCACTTTTTCGGGAAATATCCCGAGCTACTCGAGTTGGTCAAAGATATGTCCGACAAGGAGCTCGAGAATTTGCGGCGTGGCGGTTTGGACCCACAAAAGGTTTACGCCGCTTATAAAGCTGCTGTGGAACATAAAGGCCAGCCGACTGTGATTCTTGCCAAGACTGTTAAGGGGTATGGCTTGGGCGAGGCTGGTGAGGGCCGCAATATCTCGCACCAGCAAAAGAAGCTCAATGAACAGGAGCTCCGCGAGTTTCGTGACCGTTTCAGTATTCCCGTCCCGGATGACCTTGTGGACGACCTCCCCTTCATTCGACTGGAACCCGGAAGTCCCGAAGAAAAATACTTGCAGGAACGACGGAAAGCCCTGGGGGGACACCTTCCCGCACGCGTGGTGACGGCTCCGCCAATGCCCATGCCAGACCTTGATGACTTTGCTCCTTTCCTGCTGGGCAGTGAAGGTCGTGAAGTATCCACCACCATGGCGTTTGTGCGCATCTTTAGCCAGCTTCTGAGCAACAAGCAATTTGGGCGATTTATCGTTCCGATCGTACCAGATGAGGCGCGAACATTTGGCATGGAGGCGCTCTTCCGTCAGTATGGCATTTACTCGCACGTGGGCCAGCTCTACGAACCAGTGGATCGGGAACAGTTGCTCTACTACCTGGAAAAAACAGATGGACAGATCTTAGAGGAAGGCATTACCGAAGCTGGATCCATGTCGAGCTTCATCGCCGCCGGGACGGCTTATGCCAATTACGGTGTGACGATGATGCCTTTTTTTATCTACTACTCCATGTTTGGTTTCCAGCGCATCGGGGATCTCATCTGGGCCGCGGCAGACATGCGAGTGCGGGGATTCCTGCTTGGGGCGACCGCTGGCCGGACAACGCTGAACGGCGAGGGACTCCAACACCAGGACGGACATAGCCATGTGCTGGCCAGTACCGTTCCCAACCTTCTCTGCTATCATCCGGCATTCGCTTACGAAATTGCTGTCATCTTGCAGGACGGAATGAAACGGATGTTCGAGAAGGGTGAGGATATTTTTTACTACATCACCCTCGGCAACGAGAATTATGTGCACCCGCCAATGCCGGCAAATGTTGAGCAGGGAATTCTCGAAGGGCTTTACAAGTTCCAGCCGGGCCCTGAGAAAGGCAAGCATCGCGCACACATCTTTGGCGATTTCAGTACGGTGAATCTTGCCCTGGAAGCTCAAAAGATTTTGGCTGAGCAGTACGGTGTCAGTGCGGATGTGTGGAGCGCCACGAGTTACAAGAGGCTGCGCTACGGTGCCATGGAAGCCGAACGGTGGAACATGCTTCATCCGACTGCAAAAGCGAAGAAGAAAAGTTACCTGGAGCAAGTGCTTGAGAACGAGGAGGGGCCATTTGTCGCTGTGAGCGATAGCATGCGAATGGTGCCGGACCAAATCGCCAAATGGGTGCCGGGAGGACTGATTTCTCTGGGCACCGACGGATTTGGGCGCAGCGACACCCGTGAGGATCTCAGGCGCTTTTTCGAAATTGATCCCCCTCACATCGTGGTTGCCGTGCTTTACAGCTTGGCTGAACGGGGACAAATCAAGAAATCTGTGGTCAAGAAAGCTATCGAAGACCTTGGCGTCAATCCAGAGCAAGGATTCTCGCTCTTTCTGTGAGTTGCGTGGCGTGGATGTGATACCCAGAGACTACTGAACATGGGAGTTCTGAGACAATGGCAATCGAGGTGAAACTTCCGGCACTGGCGGACGGCATAGAAGCGGCCGATGTTCTCAATGTGCTGGTGAAAGAAGGCGATGTGGTGGAACAAGACGATCCACTTATCGAACTTGAATCGGAAAAAGCGACAGTGACGGTCCCATCGCCTGCTCGCGGCCGCGTGGACAAAGTGCTCGTGAAGGCGGGCGATAAGGTAAAAGTGGGACAAGCCATTCTGGTCCTTGAAGAAACAATGGAAACAGGCCCCGCCGCCGAGCAGACACCTGGTCAAGTTGCTTCGCAGTACGACGAGCCAGCTCCGCCGTCGCGAGAGTCCAAGGGGGATGTTGTTGAGGTCAAATTGCCCCAACTCGCTGATGGGGTGGAGGCCGGGGACGTGCTGAACGTGCTCGTGAAGGAAGGCGAGGACATCGAAGCAGAGGATCCACTCATCGAACTCGAATCGGAAAAGGCGACGGTTGCGGTCCCGTCTCCGATTAGGGGAAAAGTGGAGAAGCTATTCGTGAAGCCGGGCGACAAGATCCGTGTGGGCGAGACTATCGCGCTTGTCAGCACAGGCAGCGAGGACCGCGCCAGTTCTGCGGCACCTTCTTCGCAGGAGAATTTGGGAGAAGCTGCTGCATCTGCGCCGGCCCCGGCGGCTCCGACTGTCGTGCCTGCTGTGGCTGTGCCACACGAGTCGCCAGTGCAACCGCTTGCTCCATCAGTGACGACAGGTGAGGATTTCATCCCCGCTGGTCCTGCAGTGCGGCGGATCGCGCGCGAAATCGGACTCGATCTGCGGCGTGTGAAAGGTAGTGGAAAGAACGGCCGCATTCTCATTGAAGATCTCGATCCCTACATTGAGGACTACGTGCGCAAGCGTGGCGGCCAGCTTGTTGGTAGCGTTGGAGTGACAGCTCCTGAGATGCCTGATTTTGCCCAGTGGGGACCCGTTCGCCGGTCGAAAATAGAACCCCTGCGTAGAAAAATTGCCGAGCATCTCACACAAGCCTGGCTTTCGATCCCTCATGTGCACCAGTTCCACGAAGCCGATATCACGGATTTGCTTTCGCTGCAGAAACGTCATCGCGAGCGCGTGAAACAACTGGGAGCAGCGCTCACACTCACCCCATTTCTCATGAAAGCGGTCGTCATCGCGTTGAAAGAGTTTCCTGAGTTCAACGCGAGCTTTGACGTGCGCAACGAGGAAATCATCTACAAAGATTATTACCACATTGGAGTGGCAGTGGACACACCGGCAGGTTTGATCGTGCCGGTGATTCGCGACGTGGACAAAAAGACAATCGTCGAGCTGGCCATTCAACTTGCCGATGTCTCGCAGCGGACGCGTGAGCGAAAGGTGTCTCTCGAAGAACTTCGCGGGAGTACGTTCACGATTTCGAACCTTGGAAGCATCGGAGGTGGGCACTTCACTCCGATAGTGAACTCACCGGAAGTTGCCATACTCGGTGTGGGCCGCGCTTCGAAGCGTCTTGTCCTCAGCGAGGGGCAGGTCGTGGAGCGTTCGATTCTTCCCTTGTGCATAGGCTATGATCACCGCGTGATTGACGGCGCCAATGGAGCTCGGTTCATCGTTCGCGTGGCAGAAGTCCTGGAAAACTTCGAAGCCACATTCCTGGGCTTTTGAGAAGTTTCGCACAAAACCTCGCGAAATCTTTTCTTGAGTGGCCTCGAATCGCGGTTAGGGAAAGCAAGCATGACGCAATTTGAGCCTGTTATCGGCATGGAAGTTCACGTTGAGCTGGCCACGGAGTCTAAAATTTTCTGTGGTTGCTCAACACGTTTTGGGCAAGAGCCGAACACACAAACCTGCCCTATTTGCCTGGGTATGCCAGGCGTGTTACCTGTAGTGAACAGAAAAGCCGTCGAATTCACGATTCGAACAGCTCTTGCACTCAATTGCTTGATCAACGAGCGCACGTGGTTCGACAGGAAGAATTACTATTATCCTGACCTGCCCAAGAATTACCAAATCTCACAAAACTACGCGTGCCTTGGGGTGAACGGATGGATTGAAATTCCCGTTGGGGACAGTGTGAAACGGGTCCGTATCAACAATGTGCACCTCGAGGAAGATGCGGGGAAACTGGTGCACACCGAGCTTCCGGGAGCTGATTACTCGCTTGTGGATCTTAATCGGGCCGGCACACCCCTCATTGAGATCGTGAGCGAGCCTGATATGGCCAGCGCAGAAGAAGCGTTGGCCTATATGGTCACGCTGAAAAATTTGCTCGAGTACATCGAAGTCAGCGACTGCAAGATGCAGGAAGGACGTTTGCGTTTTGAGGTCAACATCAGCTTGAGGGAGGCGGGATCTTCGAAACTCGGGACAAAAGTCGAAATCAAAAACCTCAACTCGATGAAAACGGCTCTCAAATGCATCGAGTACGAAATGAAGCGGCAGTCTGAGATTCTAGCGAGTGGTGGACGCGTGGTGCAGGAAACACGCCTGTGGGATGAAGCCACGGGCGAGACGCGCGCCATGCGCTCAAAGGAATTTGCCCATGACTATCGTTATTTCCCTGATCCCGACCTGGTCGAAATTCACATTCCCCCAAGCTGGCAAGAGGAGGTGCGGCAGAATCTCCCTGAGTTGCAAGATGCCAAACGCCGGCGCTACATAGAAGAGCTGGGATTGCCGGAATATGATGCGCGGGTGCTGACCGCCTCAAAGAAAACTGCAACTTATTACGAAAAGGCGGTGGCCGCCTATCACAATCCCAAAGCCATCAGCAACTGGATGATGACAGAGGTTTTACGCGAACTTCGCGAACGCGAAATGGATGCTGATGAATTGCCCCTTAAGCCTGAAGGACTCGCAGCTATTGTGCGCATGATAGACGAGGGCAAGATCAGCGGCAAAATCGGCAAAGAGGTTTTCCAAAAGGCGCTGGAATCTGGTGAGGCCCCAGAAGCGATTGTGCAGCGTGAAGGATTGATTCAGGTCTCTGACACAGGTGAAGTCGAACGTTGGGTGGATGAGGCCATTTCGGAAAACCCTGACATGGCAGAAAAGATTCGCGCCGGAAATGAAAAAACGATTCAGGCGCTTGTCGGACAAGTCATGAAAAAATCCCGTGGCAAAGCAAATCCCAAACTGGTGAATGAGCTGATCCGGCAGAAATTGACGAACTAAAATCTGTTTCTTACGTGCAGTCTCGCGGTTGCAGAGGGCGCTTTGGACAGACGCTGACGATAAGAACGACTCTATCGGCGGCTCACGCTCTCAGGCTAGTCGTGGTCCAGACTGCCACGAGTGACACCCAGTTTGCTGATCGCTTTTAGTTCCCGCCAGACGTCGTTCGCGCGCTTTGCGCCCCGCAGGAGATCAGCATACGCATCGAGAGCTTCCCTTGTGCGCACATTGTCCTCTTCGATAAACTCGATCCTGTAACGGCGAACGCCAGCAGAGAGGAATTTTGGCACATATTCTGCCGCACTCTGGGGCACGGCATTGTAAACCGTATTGCGACAGCCGGCATCAGCTTTCACAGGATGAGCAAAATTCATGCGATCCCGCAGTGCGACGCGATGCCAGTCACAAGGGCGGCCGCAATCAGTGTAGTCGTGCCCGGCGCTCAGGAAGCGACAAAACACACAGTGCTCCATGTGAAACATCGGCATGTGTTGATGAATGGTAATCTCGAACCAGTGCGGCGGCACTCGCTCAAGCAATTCAAGTAGTTGCTCCCCGTTGAGGTCATAACTTGGTGTCAGGCATGAGAAGCCCGCTTTCATTAGCAGCCATGCGGTGATTTCGTTAGCGACATTGAGTGCATAGTCTCCAACCAAAGGAAGTTCGGGGGCCCAGTGGCGGAGAAGCTGCCAGGCGGCGAGATTCCGGACAAGAATGGCATCGGGGTTGGTGGCAAGAATTGCGCGCAGAAATGCATGCTCCCGTGGCTTCATGATCCGAAGAGTGGCAGGCACAAAGTTTTTCCCACGAGGTTGAATGATTTCCGCGGCAAGGGTATGCCATCGCAGGTTTTCGAAATCTGTATAGACGGTCGCGACTTGAGGATGGGAAGCTGCGACCTCCACCTGCTCAAGTGTCCGGCACAGGACATTCAAAATTGGAGCTTCGGCAGGCGGCGAGACTTTGTGCCGTTCTATTGCACATCGTATATCTTCGGGGGCACTGGGACAAGTAACCCGGTTGCAGCCAATAGTTCGGCGTAAACGAATCAACTCTTCCACCGCTCGACGGCGGAGGGCGTTGAGTCGGCTCAGCGGAACGTATACAGATTCGGTGACATCAAGAACCAGTTCCCCCAGGTAAAAGGGAGTATTCCCCAGGCGCCCGATTTGCTCGCGCGCTGTCGAATCATCGATCGCCCTCTCACTTGCAGGCTGCGGGATGTACTCATCACGTGCAGTGACGGAGAGCCCCCAGTGATCTTCTAGTGTCAGCGACAGTGGCTCGCCGAGTTTCGCATGAAGAGTTGCCCTCAAAGGGCGACGCCACCGTGGTTGGGTCACATTGTAGCTTGCTGACAACTCCGCTTCCAAACGCGGGTCGCTTGTCTTCCACACTCGATCACCGACACGTACCCGGTGAACACCGGTCTTATCACGCCCAAGCTGGAGGGTTACGGTGAGAGGGAATTTTGCATCTGTGCCAACGGCAGAGGACTTTTTGCCATTTACGTAAAGGGCATAAATGCGGCCGCCGACTTCTTCAAGGTCCGGGCGCCCCGCATCGAAAACGATGCCGTCACCCAAAGCAAGTGGTCGTTCGAGCTGGACTCTAATTCCTCGCCGGTCAACGCCGACCACTCGTCCTAGGTAAGGGCCACGTTTCTTTGGGAAACGCCCTTCGACAACGGCCTGGTGATCAATCCGATGCAAATAGCCCGGAGTAAAACCGCGACTGAACACCATCTCGAGGCGATAGCGGGTCGCTTCGTCCCACTGTAACGACTTTGCGGTGCCCTGCGCGAGGGTTTCATCGATAGCCCGCCGGTATGCCTGCACCGTCGCTGCCACGTACTCTGGCCCTTTCAGGCGGCCCTCAATTTTAAGACTTTTAACGCCAATCGCTATCAGGCGCGGAACGTCGGTGTAGGCAGCAAGATCACGTGGCGAAAGGAGATATTTCACATCGCCTGTGTCGTGAAGCTTGCCGTCAACAATAAGATCAAAAGGCAGACGGCACGCCTGTGCGCACTCACCTCGATTCGCGCTGCGTCCTCCAAGGGCTTCACTTGTCAGACACTGACCGCTGTAAGCAACGCAAAGGGCACCATGCACGAAGACCTCGACTTCGACTTTCGTCTGACTCACAAACTCAGCAATTTGCTGGAGATCAAGCTCCCGAGGCGCCACAACACGAGCAAGATGCAGGCCCAGCTCTTCAGCTGCGGCCACACTTTCCGGTGCCGTAAGAGTCATTTGAGTGGACGCATGGATAGGAAGCTCTGGCACCAGCTGGCGCGCAAGATAGGCCACTCCTAAATCCTGTATCATCACGGCGTCCACGCCAGCATTCGAGCAGACGAGGAGAATACGTGTGGCCTCCTGAAGCTCGGCTGGAAATATGAGAGTGTTCAACGTGACATAAGCACGCACTCCGCGCTCATGGAGCCAGGCAACGATTTCTGGGAGCTCTTCGAGTGTAAAATTAGGCGCTCGCAGACGGGCGTTGAAATCATCGAGGCCAAAATACACTCCGTCGGCTCCGTTCTCAACAGCGGCTTTCATGGCCTCGCGTGACCCGGCAGGAGCAAGTAACTCGACGACAGCGGGAGATACCCTTTCAAAAGTCGCTGACGCACTATTGGGCAAAAGCTTGTTCACGTTGTTATTCGACTACATGACGGATCGCTTATTCGCATGGTAACTGAGAGCGGCATGGACTCGAAACTATCTGACATGGAAGAAAAGGACCGTCACAGGCGTTTTGGTGTTTCTGCCGCGGGCGATGCCGTAGCCAACCGATCGGCACAAACTGATAGAGTCGAAGCCATCATCGAAGCCATGGTGATCGTGTTCATTGCGGCGCTGCATATTGCCTATTTTCTTCTCTGCCTCCGACGGGGAAACATTGATCCTGGGGTAGACGGAGAAGTCTATCGCCAGCTCGCTCGTGAGTATCTTGCCTCCGATAGCATCCTAGGAGAAAAAAGCAGGATCTTGTTCTGGACACCTTGGTATGTGCTTATCGCTCTCGTTGGCGCAGATCAGCTTTGCGTATTTGTCTTTCAGCTCGGAATATTTCTTCTGACCCTGATAGCAATACGCGAATTGGGTAGCCACCTGGGTTTTTCATGGCCCTGGCGAGTTCTCACTCTTACGGCTTACGGCTTATACTGGCCCACCTTTGACTACGTGATTTTTTATCAATATGAAAACTTCTTAGCATGGGGTGTCACCACGACACTCTGGTTGGTGGGTTTGGATGTGGAAAGCTTAAGTCGTCGCTGGCTCAATTGGTTCCTCGCAGGAATTGTTGTAGGACTCAGCATCTTTGCACACTCTCGCGTTGCCGGTCTCCTTGCGTTCTGTGCTCTACTGTTGGTCACACTGACTGTTTATCAAAAGCGCTTTTTATGGAGACTTTACGCAGCTTTCTGGATCCCGGCCTTGCTACCAATTCTTTTATGGGGTCTGAGAAACCGCCTGCTCTGGGGCCGCTGGATTTTTAGTTCCACGTCGTTCGGCTATAATTTTTATGTGGGTTTCAACCCCGTAGCAACCGGTTCGTTCATGCCCCAGCCACCATATCCACCACTCGACAAAGCTGCAGAGCTCGCCTTCGAGTTTATTCGCACACACCCCGGACGCGCTATCGAACTGGTACTTTGGAAGCTTCTGAGGTACTGGGAGATTTCTCAGGTTAGCCAATTTGGCCCCTGGTGGCTTCTTTGGCAAGAATGGGTTCTTATGCCTCTTGGATTCGTAGGCTTTGTGATCGCAGCTCTTCGAGTCGCAAAGCTGGTTTGCTTACGCCGCGGCATCCTCTTTGATAACAAGGCCGATGCTTCTCTGTTTGCACTCGTTGCGATGATCACATATTTTCTGGTATTCACCGTGATCTTCTACGTGTTTACTCCGCGCTTTCGTTTGCCTGCCACGCCTCTGATAGTCATTCTCGGCATCTGGTTACTCAGGGAAGGGTGGGAAGGAACAAAAAGAGCCCGTGAAGAGCGTTCTTTGAGAACGGCACTTGCGCGCTAACACCGGATGAGTTTCTTCTTTGCAATCCACGCGCAACTCGCGATGGTTTCGCAGGTGATGACTTTGGGACAAGAGATAGTGTGGTATGTGCGCCTCTTAGGAAGCACGCTCCCATGGTTTGGCGCACTTCAATTGTTCGCTTTTTCGGCATGGCCTTTCTTTTTTGGTGTGTTCAATCGCGTGCCTGATCGAGGTTACGCGGCGGCCAAAGCCTTTGGACTCCTGTTTGTTGCCTACGTCACTTTCTTGCTAGCTCATAACCAGGCGCAAGGCTTCACCTGGGAAAGCGTGGCCTTGGCCTCGGGTTTTCTTGCCTTCCTCTCTCTTGTGCGGCTCGTGCGTGTTTTCGAGTATTTGGTGGAATTCGTTCGCTATCGCTGGCGGGTGTGCCTGGCTTATGAGCTCGTTTTCTTTCTCGGCTTTGCAGCAATGGTATTGTTACGAGCCCAAGTGCCCCAAATCACTTACGAGATAAGCGACTTCGCAGCCGAGAAGTTTACCGACTTTGCAGTGCTCAATAGTCTGCTCTCCTCGCGGGTCTTTCCGCCGCATGATGCCTGGTTGAGCGGTTTTACTCTCAACTACTATTATTTTGGACACTTTTTGTGGGCCACAGTAGCGCGCTTTACCGGGACTTCGCCTGCGATCGCTTTCAATCTTGGCCTCGCTTCGATCTTTGCTTATGTGCTTCTGCTTGGGGTTTCGCTGGGTTATAATGTGACGGCAAAGCTTCGGTGGGGATTTTTCTGTGCGTTCCTCATCGGGCTGTGCTCGAACCTGGATGGAGCTCTGCAGCTTTTTGGCATCGCGCGAGAAATTTGGGAGGGGAACTTACCGCTGCTGAAGTGGTACCTGGGCTATGATTTCTGGCGCAGTTCGAGGGCCATTGAGAACACGATCAATGAGTTCCCGGCGTTCAGTTTTATCCTTGGCGATCTTCATGCGCATTTGTCGTCCCTTGTCATTTTCCTTGCTGGTCTGCTGCTCTGCGTCCAGGCTTGGCGGAGCGTCAGACGCGCTGGCACCCTGCTTCGTTATGAATTGGAGAATCCCGATGAGCTGCTCTTTCTTGCGCTGATTACAGGAGCGCTTTACGCCTCCAATTCCTGGGACAGCGTGACTTTTGCTGCATGCATGACGGCGACAATGTGGAGCGGTGCGACGTGGCGATTTTCTCGGAATTCTGGGCAGGCTGCCTCTCCTGCGTCCCTCGTCACCTGGCGCCTGGCAGTGTTGCTGGAAGCGGTCATGTTGACTGCTATAGTGGGTTCCATAGGAATCGTTCTGTTATTCCGTCCCTATTGGTTGGACTTTCTTCCCCCCAACACAGAACTCACCCGCGTACCAAGCGAGCTCATGAGCTCCTCAATAGAGTTTTTTGTCCACTGGAGCTTGCTGCTAGCTCCGTCGCTCGCCTTACTTTGGGTTCTCCTCCGCCAGACTTTTTTGCGCACAGGTTTTGGTGCTTCGGCAAGCGGGCTTACTCGTGAAAAGTTTCTAGGACTGGGCACGGTTTTCGCCGCGGCTTTTCTTCTTGGTCTTGTCTGTGGGTTAGGGATTGTGGGCTCAGTCTGCCTGGTTAGCTTCATCGCGCTCATTTATGCCCTCGTGACAGGAAGCTATGCACCAGTGCTGCGCTTGTGGCTGAGTTTCCTTGCAGTGTTCTGCCTGCTTGCGAGTTTCTGTGAGCTCTATTATTTTGATGATATTTTTACGGCTGCCATCGAGCGGATCAACACCGTCTTCAAGATCTATTATGGTTTATGGCCAATCGCTGCTGTCTCAGCGACTCTCGCGGCGTCTCGCCTTATTCGCTATGGAACAAAGCGCGAACGGAGCATGGCCAAAGCCCTTGTCGCTTTTCTGCTCCTTCTTGGAGCTGTTTATCCTGTGAGTGGAACTTTGCAGCGCGTGGCCATGTCGAAGCACTATCCTAAAACCACTGACGCCAAGCGCTCCCTCGATGGCTTGCGCTACCTGGCCACCCTTCAACCTGATGATTACGCCGTTATTCTTTGGCTGCGCGCATTCGCGGAGCCGGATGCTCGCATTGTCGAAGCTCCCGGGAAACAGTACGAATACGCGGGCAGAATCGGAACAAATACGGGACGGCCGTCGCTTGGCGGGTGGCTCTACCACGAGTGGGGATGGCGGGGAAATGTGTTTGAAAGTGAGCGTGATCGAAGATTCCAGCTGGCGGAAATTACTTACTCAGATACCTCTCTCTATGCGACGGTCAAGGCGTTACTCGAGAACAAGTTTTCTTATGTGATCGTCGGTCAAATCGAGCGCGAACGTTTTCCGCTACTAAACGAACAGAAATTTGAGAAGCTGGGTGCTTTGGTGTACCAGCATGGAGGAACTAAGGTCTACCGACTTTCGCCCGCAATTCTCAAGGCAGTTGCTGAATCTCAAGAAGACGGGCAAACGGGAAAGGACTTCACAAGTAAATCAGACCTGATGGCACCCGGACTCCAGGCAGAGGACGCTGTATCCTCCAGTAGCGAAGAAACAGTCCGGGAATCTATCTTTAACGGAAAAGTGCAAAGCGTGACGCATCCTGAGAACGCGTTAACAACCAGTGCGGAAGAGCCAGTAGCTCTACCGCGAAAGCAAGTACAGGTGGAAGAGCCCCTAACGACGGGTGTGCTAGGTTCCATTGAAGATCACAAAGAAGAGCGTTACGAAACAAGTCCCACAACTCAGGCGCTGCACGTCGCGCCACACGATGCTTCGGAACTCATGCAAGAAGCTGAGACTTCTGGCGTAATGGCACTAAAAGCAGCACAAACTGAAACAGTCACAACGGCGAGTTTCGACGAATCTACCACCAAGGCTTTTTAGAAGCGCAAAAAGTATGAATAACGAGAATCGCATAGACACATCTGCTGGGCAGCCAACTTCTGATCATCATCCAGACAATAGTTTTCGATCTGGGTTTGTGGCAATCCTTGGGAAACCCAACGCCGGAAAATCCACACTTCTAAACGCGCTTATTGGAGAACGGTTGGCGATTGTGTCTGATAAACCACAAACCACTCGCGATCGCATTGCGGGAATTCTCACCACGGAGCGTTACCAAGTGGTGTTTCTCGACACGCCTGGGATTATCGTGCCGCGCGACCGTTTCAACGAAAGTCTCATTGCGCGAGTGGATGAAGCGATCGAAGACGCCGACGTTCTCTATCATCTCGTTGATGCCACAGATCCAGAGCCACCGAATGAACGCCTTCGCGACGCCATAGCTCGAACAAAGGCCCGGGCACGTTTTTTAGTCATAAATAAGATTGACAAGTTATCAGTTGATCAAAAGGACGTGCTTCCCCCCGGCGTCAACCTGGCGGAGTACAACCAAGTTTTTCGTATTTCCGCGCTCATGAAAGAGGGACTTGATGCTCTGCTGGAAGCCACAGTTGCGCATCTTCCTGAAGGCCCTCTCTATTATGATCCAGAACAGATCACTGATCGCGAAGAGCGCTTTTTTGCTGCGGAAGCGGTGCGCGAGAAAATCTTTCTCTATACTGGTGAGGAAGTACCGTACTCGGTCTTCACGAAGGTTGAGCAGTTCGAAGAACGACCAGACAAGGACTACATCCGCGTGGTCATCTACGTTGAAAGAGAATCGCAGAAACCCATCATCATCGGCAAAGGGGGACAATTGCTCAAACGCATCGGCACCGAGGCGCGCCAGGACATAGAAAAGCTTACTGGCAGACCGACCTATCTTGAACTCTGGGTCAAGGTAAGAAAGAACTGGCGTAAGAACGAATTCGATTTGAGGAATTTTGGTTTCAAGGTTCCACCAAAGAAGCGATCTTAGAGGGAGTGGCATCGCGGTGAAGATTTCGGGGTATCGAGGTTGCAGGCTGTTTCGGTATGTTTCCCGCCGGAGCTTTGTCGCAAAGGTTGTGGGCGTAGGCATTTGCCTCGCGCTAGCAGCGCCCTTGGGACTCCGGGCAGCACCCCCAGGCACAAGCCAAAGTGAAAGTACGGCGAGCCTGGTCGAGGAAGCGGGTACAGATTTTCTCAGCGACGATGCATGGAGGCAGCTTCCGCGGCCTGAACGTCAGCGCGTTTCACAACGCGCTTTTCTGGCCAAACTGGAGCCGACAGGGCAACCGTCCGTCGAGAAAGTCGACCTTTATGTCGAGCGTTACAAACAAAGTGTGCTCTTTGATGGGCGGTTGGCGGTGTTTTCTGTTCGTGCAAGGGTGCTTGACTCTGCAGCTCGCCGAATTGCGCTTCACGGGGAGGTTTCGTTGCAACAATATCGGAGTGGGCTGGTGAGTGCCCTGCAGGCGCTGGGCTTTGAGGTTGCACAAAATAACGTGGAGCTGCTACCAGCGACTTCTTTTGGAGATCGGATTTACGCTATCGCCACGACGGTCAGTGCAACGATGCGACGTGAGCCACGAGATCGTGCGGAACAAGTGAACTCCGTCGCGCTAGGTTGGCCGTTACGTCTCCTGCGCCCGGCTCGTCCTGATGACATTTCAACACGGGCACAAGCGGGCCTTGAGCGTGTCCACGGACGCATTCGGCGCGCTTTTGCCGAAGAATCGCGTTTGGGAGCTCGCCCCCTCCCGGACGTGTCCGAGTGGCTTCTCGCGCAAAGTGCCGAGGGATATGTCGGCTTTGTCAGGCGCGAGGATATCACGCAGACAAGCGAGTATCACCTACCCCATCGTATGCTCTTGAGCCCTACGACGGCCACTCTTTCCAATGGCACAAAAGTCGTGCTTCCGACTTCCACTGGCCTGCGTGAAAGTGGAAATGGACACTGGACGGTGATCGTCGGCACTGACGCGGTACAGCTCTCGCTGCCAGAAAACGACGTGAGCACATTGCCGCCCACACTGTCAGCTGAGAGAATCGTGGAAGTCGCCCGCCCCCTTCTGGGGACGAAATACGTTTGGGGTGGTGTGACGAATTTCGGCATCGATTGCTCGGGATTCACGCAATTTGTTTATCGCTGTGCTGGTTTGCACCTGCCTCGTGATGCTGAAGAACAGGCCATCGTGGGATTCATTGTAGGTTATGGTCGAGATGTCGTCACAAGATTGCAGCCGGGAGATCTTATTTTCTTTACGAACGATCGAGGGAAAATCTCACATGTTGCGATCTCGCTAGGAGGTGAAAAGATCATTCATTCCTCCCAGCGTGATGTGCACCTTGATTCGCTGACGCGTGCCCGCGAGGACGGGGAACCGCCACTTGCAGATCGCATTGTCTACGCGCGACGCATCATTGGTTGGTGAAATTCACAGACGCATGACGTTAGCTTGGAACTACTGATATCGCCAAGGGCCTAGCGAAGCACATGAGCAGACCAACGCAGCAGAGCCCGACATTGGTCATTAGCGAGATTTACCTTTCGATTCAAGGTGAGTCGACGTGGGCAGGATGCCCATGTGTATTCGTGCGCTTAACAGGTTGTCCCTTGCGATGCACCTATTGCGACACGGAATATGCTTTTAGCGGTGGCAAACGACTTTCGCTGTCGAGTATCCTTGCTGAGATCGAGAGCTTCGGCTGCCGCCTCGTGGAAATTACCGGCGGAGAGCCACTGGCACAACCCAATTGCGTCGAGCTCATGCATCAATTGGTATCCCGCAGCTACGTAGTTTTGCTCGAAACCAGTGGTGCCTATTCCTTAGCTGATGTCCCCCGCGAAGTGCGAAAAATCATGGATTTCAAATGCCCCTCCAGTGGGGAGCTCGAGCGTAACCTCTGGGAGAATGTAGAATTTCTCACCCCCCACGACGAGGTAAAGTTTGTGATAGGCGATCGCGAAGATTTCGACTGGGCAAAAGAAGTTTGCCAGCGCTTCAGTTTGGAAAAGCGCGTGCGCGCAGTGCTGTTCGGGCCGGTCTTTGGTAAGCTGAATCCAGCAGACTTAGCTCGCTGGATACTCGAAGAACGTCTGTTCGGGGTACGCCTTCAACTGCAACTGCACAAGTACATCTGGCCACCAGACACACGCGGTGTGTGAAAGATCACGATGTCACCTCTGCAGAGATCTTTTCCGCTTCGAGAACAAATGCTCGAAGAAGGTTCCGCGTGGCTTCATAGTCCGATAGACGGATCAAGCTTGTTGCTGAGTGGATATAGCGACATGGCACACTAAGTGTTGCGGTGGGCACTCCTGCGCGTGTCGTATGAATGCGTGCTGCATTTGTCCCCCCAAAGATTGGTCTTTTGAACTGATAGGGAATTTTCTCTCGCTCGGCAATCAACTCGAGCACACGCACCAGGCGTGGATGACAGTGAGTGTACTTATCCATGAGGGTGATGGCCGCTCCGCCGCCAAAACGTGTGGGACAGCGTGCTTCCGGAACGCCGGGCACATCTGCTGCAACTGTGGCCTCAAGAACGAGTGCAAAAGTTGGCGCAATCCCAAAAGTTCCGACCATGGCACCTCGCGCATTGAGTTCTTCAAAGGTGGAAAACAGACCTACAATCTCGATGCCAAGGCGCGGCAAATTTGTTAACTCTTTGAACAGTTCCACGAGGAGTGCACAACCCACGCGGTCATCAAATGCTTTGCCTGCACAGACTCCATTGGGAAGCTCGACATAAGACTGGGCCGGGACCAGACTGTCGCCAAGGCGGATCCCCCAGTCAGCAACTTCCTGTCTGCTTGTAGCGCCAATGTCCACGAAAAGGGATTCCATCGTCGGAGGCGATTTTTTGTCGTCGCCGGTCTGGATGTGAGGTGGAGTTGTCCCTATAACTCCTATGTATTTTTTCCCTTCTCGAGTGCGAACTTCAAGACGTTGGCCTGGTAGCACACGTTCGTCCCAACCTCCAAGGGGGGCCAGGCGAAGAAAGCCCGTGGGTTCAATGTGAGACACCACGAACCCGACTTCATCCATGTGAGCATCTATGAGAAGAACCGGGGCAGTTTCGGAGTTTGCGCGACGTCGCACAATCAGGTTGCCCAGGGCATCGCTGCGAATTTCGTCCACATCATTCGCTAACGTTTTCCAAATGTGTTCACGCACCTCGTCCTCGAATCCACTGGGGCCATGCGCTTCGCTGAGGCGACGGAGTAACTCGATGGAGTCCATAGGCTTTTCCTCGCATGAACTGAGATTGTTCTTCTGACAGAACGAGCTTGGCAACACCGCGTAGGCCGCTTCAAGCTTCGAGCACATGGAGGCTGTAGGAAATTGGAGCACAAAAAAGCTGGTTTGGCACTGGCATGCTGACGCGCTGTGCATCGGATGCGCAGCATTGCTTGTTCTTGCGGCCTTCGCTGCACCGAGCGGGCTAGCAGCGTTTCTGCTCTTTTTTGGAAGTGGAATCCCATTGGCTACGGTGTTGCGGAGCAGGTACACACTCAGTGAGTTCATGGGTGTTGCCGTTGCATGTTCCCTGATGGCGCTAGCTGGCACCGCTGTTGTTGGGATGGCCCTTGGTGTTTTCCGTCCGCCGCTAGCTATCGGATTCCCGGTCGCTCTCTCACTCGCGCTGGCCTGGAAGAGTCGTAAAAGGCGACTCGAAATTCGACTGGCAGAAAGCGATCTTGTTGCTGCTGCAATTGCAGCATTAGTTTGCGCCGGTGCGGGGGTCGTGTACCTCAGTAATGGACCAATAGCGACGACCAACGGTTCCGCTTACCTCATGCGTCACTGGATAGCCCGCGATGGTGCCTATTTTTTTGCGCTCGTGCAAGAGGCGGCGGAGCGCGGTGCATATCCACGAGAAAACCCCTTCATGGCAGGGTTAAACAATGACTACGCCGCTCTTGGGCACTGTGGTTTTGCTTTGCTTGCGCTGGTAAAAGGAGAACCAGCGGCATTCGCCCTGTGGGGATTTGGCCTGATCCTTCACAGTGCAGCGACAGTGTTGCTTGCTCACACGATGTTCCGCGCTGCCTACCGTAAACAAACTGCCCTCAATCAGTTGTGGCTGGGAGGCGCTGTTGCAACGGTCGTGCTGTGGCGTGCAGATTTTTTTGTTTATCCGCAAAGCCAGAGCTATTTTCTTCCACTCCTTTTTCTGTTCCTTTGGTGGACAAGCAAACCAGGATGGTGGAGACTCGCTAAAGCACGTTACACGGCCCTGGCAGGAGCTTTCATTCTTACTGGTTTCCACACAGTGAGCGCGGCGGTCGCTTTGTGTCTTCTGTTAGGCTTCACATTTGGAGATCTCCGCAGTCTGCGGAAACTGAGTCGACACTCAGGCATCTTTTGGTTTGGTGGGCTCGCCCTCACAGCCGTAAGTTTGTGGTTCTTCGGAGGAACTCCGTTTGGCCCGCGCTTCACAAAACCTGGAGGTTTCGCCATCGAGCAGGTGCACAAGCACGCGCTTACCTTTCTCCCACTCTATCTCACGGCTATCTGGGCAGCTGTGGCAGCATGGCGAAAACGAGCACGCAACGTAAGCGCAACCTTAGTTTTGCTCTGCGGCGCGGGGATTGCCTACTCGCTCGAAGGGGTTCTCTGTGCCGATCCTTTTTCTCAGTTCTTTGCTATTTTTAATGCGCAGCGATTCCCCTACTTTGCCCTCCCGCTTGCTCTGGGCACTTTGCTATCATTGGGAAACACCTCTCGGTTCATCGCTATGCTGCTGACTGCTGGAGGACTTGTCTTCTGCCGTCCACAAGTGCTCAGGGAGGTTCCCAAACTGATCACGGCAGACCCGTTGGTGTTTACGACTGAGGATCTGCGAATTTATGATTATATCCGGGGCAAGACACCACCAGACGCCAGGTTCATCAGTGATGCAGGACATGAGGGACTTCCCGCCTTCACCGGACGTGCGAGCTTCGCGCGCGGACCTGTTCCTTTATTTGGACTGCATAGCCTCCCAGAGAATGAAATGTATCAGCTCTTTTTTCTACGAGAAGCTTTCCTTACACCACAACAGACCATAACAGCCTGGGCTGTCATTCACGCAAAGTTCGGCGTTAACTATGTGCTTATTGAGAATGCAAAAAAGCCAGAAAACCAGGAGGTCATAAGACAGCTCTTGTCGTTGCGGACAACCGGTGGAAGATTTGTGCCCGAATTAGAGACATCGCGAACTGTGTTATTGCGCTGGAATTCGCCATCGTGACGAAGAATAAATCTGTCATTAAGATGACTCCAGAAAAGCCATTCTTGCGGGTCGTAGCAGGTGTGGCGATTCGCAATAGTCATGTCTTCCTGGCAAAGCGGAGGTCTGACGACAACCTGGGAGGGTTGTGGGAGTTTCCTGGGGGCAAACTCGAAGAGGGAGAATCGCCGAGAGAGGCTCTCGAACGCGAATTCCAAGAAGAGTTTGGCGCAGAGATCGAAGTCGGCAGACAACTTGGGGTGAACGCCCACGAATACGACCATGCCATCGTCGAGCTCATGGCCTACGAAGTGACCTTCAGAAGTCCAATTTCCCAAACTGCAGCCCATGATTGTATTGCATGGGTTCCTATTGAAGATTTGGAGTTCTATGAGCTGGCTCCAGCAGATGAGTTTTTGAGAAAACTGCTGATCCAAAGCTTGGAGAGGGCTTCATGATGTTTCATGCCGAGCGCCTTGTTGCGTTCCGAAATCGTTGCATTCGAGTGAGCGCATTCCTCATCCTCGTGTTTGGTTTGAGTGTTTTGGAAGGACTCCCCTGTTTGGGCAATCTGTTGGCCAGGAAACAGGGGACCACTCACACGACCATCGTCCTGCCTCGCCAGTCCATTCCTTTGACGACAGGGATCATTGTCATCCGAAATCAGTCGCACTCGGATATCGTTACGTTTCGTCTTTCTACGCCCTCCACGCCTGACCTCACCACCTTTGATAGAATACTCGCCGAGGTGCGACGGCGTGCTGGCGAACAATCATCAACCACAACCTTAGCCCGATCAGCTTACAACCTTGTCTCAGAATTTCGCCCGTACAATTGGATGTCAGCAAAGCCCACCGAAGAGGTGTTTGATCCAGTCAAGCTGTTCAACGTCTATGGTTATGGCCTGTGCGACGCCGCAGCACGTTCTCTAGCGACGATCCTTTATGGCCTGGGAATCCCCGCTACAGTGTGGGATCTTCGCGTTCATGTTATTACAGATTTCTTCGACGGAGTTTTCTGGCAAGGACTCGATCCAGACATGCGAGTTCATGGTTATGTGAGAAAGACTTCTCGTACACTCTCTGGTCGATTGTACTGGAAAAACAGAAAGGAGCTCCAACCCGCTGAGGTCCCCGATCCTGAGATGGGCGAGATGCTCCGCAAACAACTTGTCACAGCCTTGGACCACGTTACTTCTCCCCCGCTTCGAGCGTGGTGGATCCCCGTTACCACGCATGACGCGGGGATTCGGTTGAGGCCTGGCGAGGAAATCATCCGATTTTCGGATTCTCGTCTCGGTTACTATGCCACCTTATCGACAAATCCTCCCCCGCTCTACGCCAATGCAGTTTTCCGCTGGGAACGCGAGCTGCCAGCGGATGTTCCCACTGAAGATGATCTGGAAGATATGGCAATCCGATCGAAGTTCCCCTACGTTATTGTGGGGGGCACAGTTCACCTGACGAGTCTTGAGGCAGGCACTCCACCGCCGGTCCCGTGGGTCAGCGTCGGCGACGGGAATTATGAGAAGTGTTTGCTCGTCGAGAGTACGGACGACGCCTTCGAAAGCTCGGCGACGTATGAACTCCCGCAGTCACTTGTTGGTCGGTATGATTTTACACTTCGACTTTGTGGTGAAGACCTCTTTTCTACTGAGAATTTGCCGCGAGTGCGGCTAGAACAAGTCGTCCTCACACAATGCAGCCCATCCACTTTCCCGAGTATCTCCGAGGGCGACGGCGAGGAATTTGTCCAGGTCGAAGTGTCAAACAACGCTCTTTTCGATATGACCCTTCTTTATCGCACTCCAGAAGATTGCGTCGACGACTTCAGTGTGCTAGGAGATTAACTTCGGCGCGCCGGGCTCAAAAGTGCGCGTGCTCCCCCGAAGCACCCGAAAATGGGAGTGTTCATACGCAGAGTGGCTTTCGCGCAGAGCCCCTAGCTCTCATTCACTTACTCATGGACGCTATGACACGCGGAATTTCGTCTGCCACTTCACCTGCAAGAACACCGCACTCACCAATTCTCTCGGCGCATGCCTGTCCAGCCTCAAGATGAACACGTGCGCCCAGCACAGCGGCCCGCCACGGCTCTACTCCCTGGCCGATCATCGCAGCGATCACCCCTGAAAGAACATCGCCTGTCCCCCCTTTTGCCAATGCTGAGCATGCTCCCGCATTAATCCAAACCTGACCGTCGGGTCGGGCCACGACTGTGTCCGCCCCTTTAAGAAGGACGACTGCGTTTGCAAGAGCTGCGGCATTTTGGGCAACAGCAATTCGGTCGGACTGAACCTCAGAGACCGATCGCTGGAGTAGCCTTGCCATCTCCCCCGGATGTGGGGTCAGCACGATATTGTCCCGAAGCTTCGGCATTCCTAAAGCTGCTAACGCGGTCAGGGCATCAGCATCCAGCACTATTGGCAAGCCAAGCTCTGCAATAAGAGCTCGCACAAGTTCACGCTGGAGCGGAGCTGTTCCTAGGCCCATTCCCACCGCTAAAGCATCGAGCTTGGAAGCCACATCCGCGATTGCTGGGAATGATGTTTCGTCCAACCAAGACGGATCGTTGGATGGAACAAGCACAGTGACCGCCTCGGGGAGAACGGTCTTTACGATCGGATTCAAAGCCGCTGTTGTGAACACGTAAACGAGTCCTGCTCCTGCCCGCAGAGCACCGCGGGCAGCAAGCAGTGCCGCACCAGTATAGGGCGCGGAGCCGGCAACAATCCCGATTTTGCCGAAGGTCCCTTTATTCGCCGTTAGTGGCCGCTCTGGGAGCCACTGCTTCAACTCCTCGTGAGTCGCAATGTTCATTGGCCACTCGTCGCTATCGAGAAGCTCGGGGGGGAAATTGATGCGCTCAACAAACAACTCCCCTGCATAGAGGGAGCCTGGCAAGGTAACACAGCAAAGCTTGGGGGCCCCAATCGCCACAGTGAGATCGGCCTTGATCGCTAAGCCCAATTCTTCTCCCGCTGCCAGCTCCCGCACTCCGGACGGCGCATCCACGGCAAGAACGGCAGCTCCGGCCTTGGAAACCATTTCAGCTGCCGTGGCAAATGCTCCGCTGAGGGGACCGCGAATTCCAGTGCCGCAGAGAGCGTCTATAATGAGGTCGGCGCGGCTTAAATGCTCCGGCAATTCCTCGGCGTGAGTGATGGGCACGCCTGACTCCTGAGCTTGCTGAAACGCTACCTCAGCCGCTCCTTTCAAGGAGAGAGGGTCACCAATGGCGATAACTTTGAGATTTATGCCGGCTTGTCGCAGGTGCCTGGCTGCAACGTATCCGTCACCGGCATTGTTGCCTTTGCCACAAACAATGGCCACAAAACGTGGCTCGAAGCGTTCGCAAGCAAGGCGTGCAACCGCGCGGCCGGCCTCTTCCATCAGAGCTTGCTCATCAAGCCCAAACTCGCTTTGAGCTCGCGCGTCAACAATGCGCATTTGTTCATTCGTTAGCACTTTCATTTGGATTTGCCTCTCCTACGTCCCCGTGAAAATATCTTGACGCGATCGCCTATTCAATCCTGAGTAAAGAAGCGGCCGACAGTTGAACTAAAGCATTTTCTTGACATTGTTGAGAAATACGCGCGAACCAAACACGTTGTCGAACTTAGATGAGGTCTTAACGTGGCTACAAAAAAAGCTAGTTCTGCGAGTGGATCGAGTGCGCGGAACGAGTCATCTTTCCAACTTCCGCGAATCATGGTCACAACCGACGTCGTTCTCTTCACTTTCGATGAGCAGCAGCTAAAAGTGCTTTTGGTCAAGCGAGCGACCCCGCCGTTCGAAGGACTTTGGGCCTTCCCCGGCGGGATCCTGGAAGAGGATGAGGAACTCGAAGAATGTGCATTGCGTGAGCTGAAAGAGGAAACGGGACTTACGACAGCACGTCTGAAACAGTTCGGCGCGGTGGGAACCATTGGCCGCGATCCACGAGGGCGCTCGGTGAGCGTCATTTACTTTGGAGCCGTCCCTGCCGAGGTCTCAAAACTTGAGCCAGGAGAAGAAGTGGCTGATGCTGCGTTCCACATGGTCAAACGTCGGCCTCGCTTAGCATTCGACCACGAGCAGATCTTAAAGGCTATTCTCAACCGATTGCGGGAAGAAATTGTTCAGTCCGAATTGCTCTTTGATTTCTTCCGCTCAGTGATTCCATCAGCGGACATGCTTGCGCTGATCGAACAGATTTGGGGCACCACGGCTGACCGGCGAAAATGGGACGGCTGGATGCATAGTCTCCCCTTCCTTCAGGAGATGAGTGGCGGGGACCGCTTCCGCCTGGATCGGACTGAGATGCGACGGTGGCTGCGTAACCACACGCTGAACATTGCCGACCTTTTCCCCACGACTTAAAAACCGATCGATAGCTATTAGCAGTCGAAAAGGAATAACGGGAACAGCGCGACGGAAAAAGTCTTGCTTCTACTACTATTTCCTCGCTGACGCCACATAAGGAGGGTTCATGTCTGGTGTCTTTGCGGACTCACCGAGCTATTCTGATGTCGTCCGGTTTTTTGAAAGCCTTATCGACTATGAAAAAGGACGCCCTGCTCGGTTTCGCACCGAAACGCGTGAGGCCGACCTCGATAGATTTCGAAAGCTTCTGCGGGAGCTCGGGTCGCCGCAGTTCTGCGCACCGGCCTTTCATATAGCAGGCACTAAAGGAAAGGGGTCAACCTGCGCTCTGCTCGCAAGCATTCTCCACGATGCTGGGTTGCGAGTGGGTCTTTACACCTCGCCGCACATCGAGACCTACTGCGAAAGAATCCGCATTGACGGGGAACTCATCGCCGAAAGTCGCTTCGCAAAGCTTATTGCGAGCCTTGCTCCGATGGTGGAACCTCAGGTCAGGGGCGCTGGCGAAGGATTTCGTACAGTCTTTGAACTACTCACCGCCTCAGCTTTTGCTTACTTTCGCGATCAGCAAGTGAATGCCCTCGTCATCGAAACAGGCTTGGGGGGGCGTCTTGACGCTACCAATGTTTTCTACGAAGCAAATTCTGAGCAGAGTGTCCCTCTGGTTAACATTATAACCTCAGTAGGACTGGATCATACCGAAATCTTGGGCGATACGATTGAGAACATTGCGGCGGAAAAAGCTGGGATTATTGGGCCGCACGCAACGGTTGTCGTGGGACCGCAGCAGCCGCAGTACGAGCGCGCCGTGAGAACGATTGTTGAGCAGAGGGCGCAATCAGTGGGATGTCAGAGGCTTCTGTTTGTTGAAGAACTCCTCACAGTTACCCCCTTACCAGAGGTTGTTGCCAGTGTTTCCCTGGGTCGCGCACGAGGCAAATTCGCGCTTACGAAGAAAGGACGTGAGGTTTTCTCCAAATCTTCGCTTGGTGACGCGCTCAAGAATGGATTGGTGGTCGAAACAGGACTCCCGGGTTTTCACCAGCTGGACAACCTTCGGACGAGTCTCGTCGCCTTGCTCGCCGCAGAGCAACGTGGAGTGGCGACACTTTCGGCACATGACGTGCAAAAAGGCGCTTCCTCTGTCTCCTGGCCAGGCCGATTTGAGATCATGAGTACGAATCCCCCTGTTGTGGTTGACGGGGCACACTGTGAACTCTCAGCAAGAGCCATGGCGAGAACTTATCGTCAACTTTGGGGCACACGGCCGGCTCACGTTGTTTTGGGACTGATGCAAGACAAGGCTTTGTCGCGGATCTTGGAAGGTACACGCGGAACACTCCCTGCCGCTCGATATTACTGCTGCGCCCCCCCAAGTCCGCGTGGACGTTCTGCAAGCGAAGTAAGTGCTGAAGTAAAAGAGCAACTGAAGATTGCCTCGGAGGCGTTTGCCTCGCCAGAAGACGCTATTGCAGCTGCCTGGCATTCGGCTCGGCGAGACGGTGGAAGCGTCGTTGCCTTTGGATCCTTTTACCTTGTTGCCCCCTACAAAGCCGCTTTACGGTCGTTGCTTCCTTCCCGCGAGAAATAGCATGTCCCGGTGAATTCTGAGCGAACAGAGAGAGGGGCGAAGTGGGTAGCTGCGGGTGCTAAAGCGATGAAGACTTGCGCACCCTGCGTCTATTGTTCGACTTTCAGAACCGCCATAAATGCTTCCTGGGGAATTTCCACCCGCCCTAGCTGCTTCATGCGTTTCTTGCCTTCTTTTTGCTTCTCCAGAAGTTTGCGCTTACGGGTAATATCACCGCCGTAGCATTTGGCCGTCACATTTTTGCGCAGCGCTTTCACGGTTTCCCGCGCCAACACCTTGCCGCCAATGGCTGCCTGGATGGCTACCTCGAAAAGCTGACGCGGAACGAGTTCCTTCAGTTTTTCGACAAGTGCACGCCCGCGCTGATAGGCCTGATCGCGGTGAACGATCGTGGAAAGGGCATCCACGACCTCACCGTTGATGAGAATGTCGAGCTTCACCATGTCGGCCGGACGATAATCGGCTAACTCGTAGTCGAAGCTCGCATAGCCTTGCGACAGCGACTTCAGCTTGTCGTAGAAATCGAGAATCACCTCGCCAAGCGGGAGCTCATATTCGAGCAGCACCCTGTTCTCTGTGATGTAGTGCATTTGCCGCTGAACCCCGCGCTTCTGCTGCAACAATTGCATGAGATTGCCCAGGTACTGAGGCGGGGTGATAATGCGAGCAATGATGAAGGGTTCCTCGATGAGATCAATCTCGCCAGGCGATGGCATTTTGGTGGGATTGTCCACGAAGACGACGTCGCCGTTGCGCTTGGTGACGCGATAGACGACGTTGGGAGCTGTGGTGATGAGATTCAAATTGAACTCTCGCTCGAGACGCTCCTGCACGATCTCCATGTGGAGAAGTCCCAGGAACCCGCAGCGAAAACCGAAACCGAGTGCGGCCGAGGTTTCCGGCTCAAAGAAGAAACTGGAGTCGTTGAGACGCAATTTTTCAATGGCGTCTTTTAGATCATCATAGTCTTCAGAATTGATCGGATAGAGTCCGGCAAAGACGACGGGGCGAGCTGGCTTGTAGCCAGGCAGCGGCTCTGAGGCAGGTCGCTTGTCGTGGGTAATCGTGTCGCCAACCCGCACCGATGCGACATCCTTGATCGAAGCAATGACGTAACCGACTTCCCCAGCCGTGAGCATGTCGGTCTCAACCATTTTGGGGCTGAAGTAGCCCACTTCGTCCACTTCATAATCTGCCTGGGTGGACATCACGCGAATGCGATCGCCTTTCTTTAGCGAGCCGTCGACAACTCGGACGTACGTGACAACACCCCGGAAACTGTCGTATTTTGAGTCGAAGATAAGGGCCCGTAGCGGCGCGTTCGGATTGCCTTTGGGGGGCGGTACACGCTCCACCACAGCTTCGAGGATTTCATCAGTTCCGATGCCCAACTTGGCACTGGCAAGAATCGCCTGTGAAGCGTCGATTCCGATGATTTGCTCGATCTGACGCTTGACCCCCTCGGGATCCGCACCGGGGAGGTCGATTTTGTTAATCACGGGAATAATTTCGAGGTTTTGCTCGATGGCCAGGTAAACGTTGGCGAGCGTTTGAGCCTCAACGCCTTGGGCGGCGTCGACAACGAGAAGGGCACCTTCACAGGCCGCAAGACTCCGCGAAACTTCATAGGTAAAATCCACATGGCCTGGGGTGTCTATAAGGTTCAGCTCGTAAAGTTCCCCATTCTTCGCGCGGTAGGGCAGGCGCACGGCCTGCGCTTTGATCGTGATGCCACGCTCGCGTTCGAGGTCCATGGAATCGAGCAACTGGTCACGCATTTCGCGCGCAGTCACAACCTGTGTGCGCTCGATAAGCCGATCGGCCAGCGTGCTCTTGCCGTGGTCAATATGCGCGATAATGCAGAAATTGCGTATGTTTTTCTGTTCCATGGGCCGCCGTAAAATACGAGGTTGGTAGCTTACGCATTCGCGAAACCAGTCAGACTTTGGTGCGCCCCCAGAGAGGATGGTCCAACTTCCGTCGCGCGATACGGGAACCTGGCACGCACTGGACAGTGAATTCTTCGTCAGCTCCCGAACGTGGAAAGCTTGCCTACGTGACGAAGATCCGCACGACCTGGCCCTAAAAGTCCTCCGAAGCCGCCGCGGTGTGGGCAACACCATTCCCCTGTCATGCCCGGCCCCTTTAGTCGACAGGATGGATACGCCAGATTTTCTCGGCATATTCCTGAATGGAGCGATCGCTGCTAAACCTGCCCATTCGTGCAACGTTAAGAATGGCTTTCTTTAGCCACTCGTCTTGCTGGGTGTAAAGCCGAGCAGCTCGCTGACTCGCAAGGATGTATTGCTCGAAATCGGCCAAAACAAAATACCGATCCCCTTGGTTCAACAATGCATTGAAGACCCAGTGGAACATGGGCGCATGGCGGTGAAAGAGTCGATCAGAATTGAAACAATCCATGACCCTTCTGATGGCGGCATTGGAATTATAAAGATCCCACGGATTGTAGGTCGGGCGCAAAGCGTCGAGCTCCTCCGCGCGGTGCCCAAAGAGGAATACGTTTTCTTCGCCAACAGACTCGATGATCTCAATATTCCCCCCGTCGTAAGTGCACACAGTGAGAGCTCCGTTCATCGCAAACTTCATGTTGCTTGTACCGCATGCTTCCGTTCCAGCCGTTGAAATCTGCTCACTGAGGTCAGCGGCCGGAATGATTTTTTCAGCCAGCGACACGCGGTAATCAGGAAGGAATACCACTTTGAGTCGCCCTTTGACACGTGGGTCGTGGTTAATAATGTGAGAGAGCTCATTTATTAGCTTAATAATCTGCTTCGCCGCCCAATAACCCGGTGCCGCCTTTCCGCCAAAGATCAACGTCCGTGGCACCGGCGGGTCGATGCGATCTTCAACAATGCACAAGTACTCGTGAATGGCACGTAATGCCATCAGGAGTTGGCGCTTATATTCGTGGATCCGCTTCACCATGACATCGAACTGAGTCGTTGGGTCAACATCGATGCCTGTGGTTTCTTTGATAATGCGCGCCAGACGTTCTTTGTTATGGCGCTTGATCATGGCGAAACGCTGCCGGAACGAACGGTCCCCGACAAACGGTTCAATTTGCCGTAGCTCTTCGAGGTTCGTAATCCACCCTTCGCCGATTGTTTCATTGAGCAGGTCTGCCAGGCCGGGGTTAGCTTTGAGCAGCCAACGCCTCTGAGTGACTCCGTTTGTAACATTCAGGAACTTGTCAGGCCACAGCTCATAGAAATCTGGCACGAGACGTGATTTTACCAAATCACTATGAAGCTTGGCGACACCGTTGACCTTGTGGCTACCAATGATGGCGAGGTTTGCCATCCTGATGAAACGCCTGCCATCGTGCTCCTCGAAGATACTCATGCGGTGCAGGCGTTGCTCGTCGTTTGGCCAGCGGCGCTTGACCTGGTCAAGGAATCGACGATTGATCTCCTGAATAATGAGCAGGTGGCGCGGCAAAACTCGATAAAGAAGCTCCTCCGGCCACTTTTCGAGGGCTTCGGGCATGAGGGTGTGGTTTGTAAAACCAAAAGTGGCCTCAGTAACTTCCCAAGCTTTCTGCCAGGGCAGACGGTGCTCATCGAGGAGCAACCGCATGAGCTCCGCAATAGCTAAAGTGGGATGAGTGTCGTTGAGCTGGATCGCCACCTTCTGGGGGAATTCGTCGAATGTCGCATGGCGCCGCAGATAGCGCCTGACAATATCGCGGATGGCACAGGCGACAAAGAAGTACTCCTGCAGGAGCCTGAGTTCACGCCCCGCATCCACTGCATCGGACGGATAAAGAACCTTGGAGATGTTTTCGGTGGCGATTTTTTCAGCCACGGCCTCCATGTAGTTGCCTTCATTGAAGCGTTGGAAATCGAATTCTTCGGACGCTTTAGCCGTGTAAAGCCTAAGGTAATTGATCGTTTTGGCGCCATAACCGACGATGACCATATCGGCTGGCACACCAATAATGTGTTTGCAGCCGGTCCATACGACTCGCGGTGCACCGTGATCATCCTGAACATGCGTGATATGGCCGTAAAGGGGAACGTGGACCGCTTCGTCCGAACGGTCAATAAGCCACGGGCTGGGACGAGTACGCCATGCGTCTGGCGCTTCTACCTGGAAGCCATCTTTGATCTCTTGTCGGAAAAGCCCATACTCATAATTGATGCCATAGCCAAACCCAGGATAATTCAGCGTGGCGAGCGAATCAAGGAAGCAAGCCGCGAGACGGCCCAGGCCGCCGTTGCCGAGAGCCGCATCGCGTTCGGTTTCTCGGATTTCCTCAAGATCGTACCCCAGAGATTCTAACGCGTCGCGGCAGAGCTCGTAAATTCCGAGGTTCGTGAGGTTGTTGCCCAGGGAACGCCCTACAAGAAATTCCATTGAAAGATAATAAACGCGTTTTGCATCGGCTTTATAGAAGCGTCGTTCTGTCTCCAGCATCCGCTCCACAAGCAGATCGCGGACGGCGAGGGAGACGGCCATCAGCATATTCTCCAAGCTAAGGGTGGCCCACTCCTTCGCCAGGGTGTAGCGGACGTGGCGTTTTACCTGCTCCAAGAACTCGTCAGGGGTGGTCACGCGATAGGGTTCTACCCACCCCATGTCTTCCGTCGAGGGGACTGGCGTCACGACGCCTTGTTTCGGTTCGGAAGTATGCTCAACGGCCATTCGCTGTTTCTCCATAGTGTCTGAGATAAGAGTATGCGGCAAAGGTGTTCAGGATTCAAGATATTTTAGATCGTTCCAAAAACTCAACAACCCCACTAACTGGGTTTAAGAACAAATGCCCCTTAGATACCCCCCAGACTGAATGTTTAAAGACTTACTTTTCAATAATCTGTCTGTGAGAATAGACCAATTTCCCGCTCACTACCGTCATAATAACTGCGCCGGTAAGAGTGGATCCGAGCCAGGGTGAATTGAAGCTTTTCGAAAAGAAGAAGTCCGGCGTTATCTGCACTTCCTGGGACAGGTTGAGCAAAACAATATCCGCTGGCGCTCCAACTGCCAGGGAACCTCGTGGCTCGAGCCCCAGCACACGAGCTGGGCCGATAGTCATTTTCTCAAGCAGCTTTCGCAGCGGGACGAGGCCGGACTTGACCAGCGAGGTGTAAAGCACCGGAAATGCTGTTTCCAGCCCTACCATGCCATAAGGGGCATCAACAAACGGTTGATCTTTCTCGATGTCGGTGTGCGGGGCATGGTCGGTTGCAATACAGTCAATGGTATCGTCTAGAAGGGCAGAGATAAGGGCATCGCGATCTGCGGCGTCACCGATGGGCGGATTGACCTTCAAATTTGTATCAAAAGATTCGAGCGCAGCATCGGTGAGCGTTAGATGGTGAGGAGTCACCTCTGCGGTGACACGCACCCCCTCAGCTTTAGCCCGTCGGATGTGTGGGAGCGACTGGCGCTTCGAGACGTGCATGATATGGAGCCGCCCTCGCGTGAACGCAGCCAGTTCGACGTCGCGAGCAACCTGCACGCTTTCAGCGAGCGGGGGAATTCCCTTCAGGCCAAGTTTGGTGGAATAGAAGCCTTCGTGAACGACGCCCTCACCAGCGAGATGGATATCCTCGCAGTGATCGAGAATGGGGACGTCAAACATCGCTGAGTATTCGAGGGCGCGACGCATGATTTCCGCATTCATGATCGGATGCCCGTCATCTGTGAATCCACGAGCGCCGTAATGGACGAGATCGCCGAACTCGACAATCTCTTCGCCTTGTTGACAGCGTGTGACAGAAGCGTAAGGGATGACGTTGACCACGGCATCGGACTCGGCGCGGGAGAGGATAAACTTGAGGCCTGTCTGCGAGTCGATGACCGGCGAGGTGTTAGGAATTGCGCAGATCGTCGTGAATCCCCCGGCTGCTGCAGCCCGCGTTCCCGACGCAATGGTTTCTTTGTCCTCCCGTCCGGGTTCGCGCAAGTGTGTGTGCACATCAATGAATCCAGGGCAAGCCACAAGCCCGGTTGCGTCAATCACATCTGCGTGAGGGGAATTCGTGTCAGCCCCGACGTGCTCAATGACTCCGTCGGCCACTACAATGGAAGCTATTTCATCTCGACCTGAGGCTGGGTCAATGACCCTCGCGTTACGAATAATAAGTTTACCCATGTCGAGATTAAGAGCCTGCGGCTCAAAAAAACGAGCGCAAGAAGTTTTTTTTGATGGGTTGTCGAGGCTATCAACCTTGAAGGCTGAGTCCTCAGGTCACGCCATTGCGTTTTTTCAAAGCGTTTTGCCAATCGAACCGGTAAAGGGGGCAACTATGGTTACTCACGTACAGTTCTTTTTCTGGATGACTACAGAGGGCTAGCCCCATTTCTGAATCTTTCACTCCCTCGAAAAAGTAGCAATCGGCCAGTCGGCATGCCACGGCTATCGGAGTTCTGCGTTTCGGCGTCTTTTGCTCGTTGTTCATGTCGGTCAAATCTTCCGCAGTTTAGTATAGGCTGTTTTGGAAAAAACGTCTCCCTTGGAAACGAGGCGCAGGGAGATTCTTCCTGGTAAGGACAAGGGGGAGACTCCGCGAATAGAAAGAAGCGCAACGCCTGAGGAGAAATGGCGAATAGCCCAGTCACCAACGTGTAAATACGCACGGCCAATCAGCTGCAACGGTCGAGAGGAACGCTTTTTCTATTACCGAAGAAAAGGATGTCCCGAAGGCAAGGGCGCTGTTTTTCGAAGCTTCTCGAACCGTAGAGCAATTTAGTTTTTCGGAGAGAATGTGCGATGGATGCCATTTTGCGTTATGGCAGCACACAGTATAAGGTGAGCACCGGTCAGACGGTAAAGCTTCCCCTCCTGGATGTCGAAGTGGGAAGTCGTGTTGAACTTGATGAAGTCCTCCAGGTAAAAAAAGACAATGGGGAAGCCGTGATTGGGCGTCCGACGGTGGAAGGCGCCAAAGTGGTCGGCAAAGTGCTGGGGCATGGAAAAGATCGGAAGATCCTCGTCTACACGTTCAAACGGCGGAAGGGCTATGAGAAACGTCGTGGTCACCGTCAACAGTACACACAGGTACTGATCGAGGACATCACACTTTAAGCAGAAATCCATCAGGGGCAAAGGTGTGCCCCAAGCTGATTTGATCGAGGTAAGGACCAATGGCACATAAGAAGGGCGTAGGCAGTTCCAGAAACGGTCGTGACAGTAATTCCAAGCGATTGGGTTGCAAGGCTTACGGAGGCGAGTTTGTGACGGGCGGCAGCATCATTGTGCGCCAGCGGGGAACGCGCGTGCATCCTGGGCCAAATGTGGGGCTCGGGCGCGATTACACGCTCTTTGCCAAAGTGAGCGGGATCGTCGAGTTCTACGAACGGGCTGGAAAAAAGTTTGTGGCGGTGAAGCCCGTTGAGGCTCCGGTCCCAGCTTAAGTTTGACTCAATCTAACAAGTTGAAAAAGTTTTTCGGCGGCTGCAGAGTTCCTGCAGCCGTTTTTTTATTGGAAACTTGACGAGAGTGCGGAGCTGTGAGCGCTGAGCGAGGACGATACGCCTTTATGGATCCAGTGCGCCACGAACTTATACGAGCAAAATGGATCTGGACGGCTTGCTGCTTTAGCCCGATTATTTATTTCCTCGTGGCTCGCCTGGTCGATATGTGGTGGTTTCGCGACAAAGCACGGCCCGGTTTCGTCGGGCTTTCCCCCGAAAGTGCCCCCCTTGCGGCAACTCTTTTTCTCGCTTACGGCCTATCGCTGGAGGTTTTTCTTTTGTTCCTCCGACGTTGGTTCAATCGAAAGCTGTCGTTTCAGTCCACCTCGTTGCAACAGGCTGTCGGGACTTATCTGAGGAGAACGCTCGTCCTTCTGGCCGTGAGCGAGTGCGCGGTCCTGGGGGGCTTCGTCTACTTTCTGCTTTTTGGTGACATAAGAGCTCTACTGATTGGCGGTGTACTGACCTACCTTTACTACGCGCAGAGCTATCCGAGCGAAGAGGGGCTCGCCAGTCTGACAGAAGGCTTACGCCGCTCGCGAGGTGAGGGTTGATCTTCGGGATTCTCGATGATTCTTCACGAAAGGAGCGGGCCGAGGGCACGCATCAGGAAGCCTATGTGCGTGACTGTGTGAAGCAGGTTCTTAACGGCAATCAGGAAGCATTTGACGCTCTTGTTTACCTTTTTCGCGATGAAATGTATGCCGTGGCGTGGCGCCTGACGCGCAATGTGGACGATGCGTTGGATGTTCTTCAGGAAGTTTTCTTGCGCGCATACAAAGCTTTGCCATCTTTTCGTGGACGCTCGCGCTTTTCAACGTGGCTGCACCGCATTGCGGTGGCCACGGCTCTTGATTACTTGCGTCGGGAACGCCGGCACTATGAGCACCGTGTCTATGGTTCGGAAGGTGACGAAGACGAAGGGCGGACGAGCACACTTCTCGAGGGGACAGCTGCAGCCACTCAAGCTGACGAGGCTTCGAAACGCGAGATCCACGCAGCACTTCAACGAGCTATTGCCCAATTGCCCGCGCGCCAGCGCGAAGTCATTATCTTGCGGTACTACCACGAGTTGTCACTCAATGAAATCGCCGCAGTGTTGCATTGTCATGTTGGGTCGGTAAAATGTCATCTTTTCCGTGCGCAGAAACGTCTAAGACTATTACTTAAGGACCTAGGCCCTGATGCGTCATGAACTGAGCAGAAAAGAGGAAGAACATCGCGAGATTCCAGCGGGCGCTTCAGCGGAACGTGAAGAAAGCACCGAGGCGATCCGTCAGGAGTTTTCGGAGATTTCGCCCTCTCTTGGCCGCATTGCCTACGATGACCCGCCGAAGCTTACGCGCGAGCAATGGGCTCGCTTCTCTGAGCAGCTGCAGGAAGAATTGCGGAAAAGTCGTGGAGCTGGCTGGCTACGGTTGTGGTGGCAGTCACTCCGCGACGGATTGCGGGCGACGGATTCTCATCTTTGGCGTGCGAGCCAGATTATTCTTCTGTTTGGGGCCTTGCTCCTGTTGCTGCTGGCGATTTATGCAGCTTACTGGCTCCTGAAAAGCCCATCAAGCTCCGGCACCGTCGTCAGTGCTCTCGCGGGCGTTTTCCCCTTTTTCACTGCCAGGGGTTTCTTGCTTTCGCAAAACCGTAGGCGGAGCGACGTCGACAGGCCGGCCTGTCGCTGCGGACTCAAGCACAGCAAGGGCGAGTCGCACAGCACGCGCACCTGTTGCGAGAGAAACAGGTGAAGTGCCGTTCCGCATAATAGCGTCCACAAACGCTTCTGCCTGCCGATCATAGGGTGTGTGATGAGTGGGGGTGCAGGCAGTCCCCTGGTCAAAATGACATTGAGCTGACCCTCGGGCGCGGAACTGATAAGCTGGTGAACGCCTTGAATCGTAATCTAGTATTCCTTCGCTTGCTGCTATTTCGTAAAAATAATAAAATGTATTTGGAGGCTCGGCCCAGCTTCCTTCAAGATGAATAATGGCACCATCTGCGAGACGTCCAATGACCAGGCAAAAATCATCTGCGGGGGATGGGACATGAGCCCGACGAGCAAAGACACTCACGAGAGGGCCGGCCGCCCAGTCGGCAAAATCAAGATCGTGAATCATCATGTCGAGCACAACTCCGCCGCTTTTTGAAAAATCAAAGAGCCAGTGCTCGCCCGGGAGATCGAAACCACCGCACCGACCGAGCCGCAGAACTCCCAAT
This sequence comes from Candidatus Sumerlaeota bacterium, assembly GCA_017161655.1. Lineage (GTDB taxonomy): Bacteria > Sumerlaeota > Sumerlaeia > Sumerlaeales > Sumerlaeaceae > DRVG01. Next base: position 141,798 of record JADFCV010000005.1, on the reverse strand, counting down.
TGCCCTAACTCATGCTCGGACAAAACGTTCCGGGCGTACTCATACTCCGGGAAAAAGCGCACGGTGTGGCCGACCATGAAGATCTTGGGGTAGCCGTCAAATAAGTTTTCCAGGTGCTGGAGTTCCTCTTCCGTCCTTGCGAGAGGTTTTTCGCAGAAAATGTGGACGTTGGCTTGACGGATCTTTTCTAAGAGCTCAGCGTGCGTATGAGTGGGAGTTGCGATAACAACAGCATCGAGCTGAGTGTGCTCGAAAAACTCGTCTAATGATCGGGCACAATACGCCTTGTGTCGCTCGGCCAGACGGGACGCGGCATCGTCGGGAGCATAGAAGACAGCGATCCTCGCTTTACCGGTGCGACTGAAGGCAGACGCATGAATTCGAGCCATATTCCCAGCTCCCAAAACTCCCAGGCGCAGCATTTGTCTTCCTCCGAACGACTGTTTCCCAGAATCGTGAGTCCACCACGAGAGAACCCCAACCTCGAAGTGGGGTCAAGGTCGGAAGAGTAGAAACCATAGGTCATGAAAAAGCGGCAGATCTAAATTGCTTGAATGGAACTGATAAGAAAGGTCATGCCGTAAGCCCATGAAAGGACGAGCAACCCTGGAGCAAGGCGAGACTTCGAGCAAGCGAAGCCGCAAAACATTTGGCTGGCAGTTTATGCTCCGCGTTGGGGTTACCGTGATCTTGCTCGTCTGGATTTTCACACGGCAGGCTGACCTAGTGGGAGCACTGCGCGTGCTCGGACGAGCTGTGCCGGCCTATGTCGCACTGGGGTTCTTGTTGTTTCTTATCGGCGAGCTGATCACGGTCTATAAATGGCAGCTCCTTCTAAAGTCGCAGGGTGTTCATTGTCGTTTTTTTGACCTCACTCGAGCTATGCTTATCGGAGAGTTCTACAGCATGTTTTTGCCCTCGTCCGTTGGGGGCGACGTCGCCAGAATTGCTCTCACGCGGGCTGCTGCCGGCAGCACATCGGTTGCTGCAAGTGCAGCGCTCATGCAACGCAACACCGGCATGGGCGGGCTGCTGATCCTTGCGCTGATAGCAACAAGCTTGGTGGAAATTCGGTTTGGAGTTTTCGGCGGTGCCCTCGCTGCGTTCGATAATCTCCGCACATGGTTTGCTGTTGTGGCAGGGGTGTATGCAGCTATCAATATGGTGTTGTTTTCCGAACGCGTGCGCACCCTTTTGTGGCGACGTCTGGCAAAGCCAGCCACTCATCTCCCGATTCTCGCGCGGTTCATTAGCTTCGCTGATGCGTTTCACGGAGCTACGGGCGACATGCGAAAAGTTTTTCCTGTCGCTTTGCTGCTCTCTGTGCTCACGCAATTTCTTGATTGCCTGATGGGATGGTGCGCGGCCCGCGCGATCGGCGCACCGATGTCGGTTACTGAGGCTTGCGTCTTTGTCCCGGCAGCCACGCTTACTGCGCTTCTACCACTATCCGTGAATGGGATTGGCCTGCGAGAAGTTGCCTATCTCACACTGACCTCTCACGCTGGCTTGAGCAAGGAACAAGCGGTGGCGCTCAGCACGATTCATTTCGCATGCTTGGTGGGACTTGCTGTCATCGGCGGATTGTGGCACCTCTTGTCCCCCGCTGCAGTTGCTGGCGAACACAGCCTACGCAAAGAAGAGGGAAAGGAATCTTTACCGACGAAGTCGTGAGGGGCCACTCACAGCAGGGTGGTTTCGCACGTACAAACGCCACGGCAAGTGGGCGTATTCCTGGGCATAAGCAATATTTATGCGATGAGAGCTTCCGATTTCCTCATCAGGGGCAAGCTCCCCCGGCACAAGGAAGAGAGTGTCACCCCAAAGAGGTTCCCCGTAGAGGGCACCGGTGATGCCCATGGCTTTGCACAATTTCCCCGGACCACGGCATAAGGAATGGATGGGGGCATGAGGGGCGTTGAGGCGCGAGCGCATAAGCTGCTCACCAAAAACGGGATCCAAAGCGCGGACAAGCACGGCTTGCGGGAGACCAGGTGGACCGCTTACCACGTTGAAGCACCAATACATCCCGTAAATGAGATAAATGTAAGCATGCCCCTTCGGGCCAAACATCGCGCGATTGCGCTCCGAAAGTCGCCCGCCGTATGAGTGCGATCCCTTATCCTCCGGTCCACAATAAGCCTCCACTTCGACGATGCGGCCTGCGGTGATGCCTTCGGAGGAACGATGGACAAGTACGGTGCCCAAGAGCTGGCGTGCGAGTTCCAGTGTTGGTTGCTCGAAAAACGCCGGTGGGTAGCGCCTGTCGAATGATGATACGTCAATCGGACACTTGTTGAGCATGGTCACGCAGATGTTTTAGCGCATTTTCGTTCAAATAGATCACCGCCACCACATCTTTTGAATTCGGGGCGTGAATAGGAATGGATGCAACCCCGGATGGAGGTCTTCCGACAGGAACGGTGACAACAGCGACAGCTTCCTGACGGAGAGGGGCCCAACTTGCCAAATCGAGATCAAAAGGCAGCCATTCGAATTTGCCTATGCGGGGACGATCCGGACGGAACTCGGATGGCGGGATGCGACGATAAACCGCAACGAGATACTCTGCTCCGAAAATTCGATAGAAGGCGATGCGGTCAAGATCGGGCTCCAAGCGTTCGAGGATGGCCAACGAATCCTTTACTCCGTATTGCCAGTTCCAGGCCGACCGTGTCCGGTAGTCTCCCCAGTAACGGTAAGCAAAAGGAAAAAACGTAAGGAGTTGCATAGCCAGGAGAATAGCCGTGAAAGAACGTTTCCAACGGAGTCTAGCCAAGCGCTCAAATCGCGTTACGCCGATAGCAGCAAGGGCCTGGACTGCGGGAATACCAACAATTGATCGAAGCGCGTGAGGAATTCCTTCACGGGTAAGACTTGCCGCCACAGGATAGCAAAGCAGCCAGCCCAGCAGTAGCCAGCCGAAGCGACTTCTTGAACGCGCCGTAACCACCGTTCCCATGATTAGCGCAGCAAACTCGAATGCTGTGAGGATTCCCACGCCTGCGCCATGCCGAAGTTCTGAGTCCCCGTGTAAAAGGAGAAACGATGGAGAGAAATGCGCCACATAGTTACGAGAAAACATCGAAATTACGGACGAGAACGACTGACCAGGCGCAAAAATGCTGATCCGCGAAAAACGTGCCTGAGCAGCCTCTGTGCGGAAGATAAGCAGCCAGAGCGTGGGAAGTGAAAGAATGACGAATACAAGAGCACTGGTAAGAGCCCAGCGCCAGTGAGCGCATAACTCGCGCCAATAAAGCACACAGAGGAGGAGCATAAGGAGAGGGACAAAAGCACGCGCAACATCGTAGGTGTAGAATGCGAGGGCGAGAGCTATCGCCGCCCAAACAAGTGCTCCCCCCTTGCCGCGGAGAAAAATCTGCCAGGCGCTCATTGCTCCAGCCAGAAATAAAGGCAGAAAGATTCCCTGCTGGGCCCATCGGCTGAACACGACGTGCCATGGCGAAAAGGCAAGAAATACTGCGGCCCACATGGCCGCACGTGTGCCACGAGCTTTTTCGATCCAGAGGAACGTGAGCAAAACAGTGCATGTCCCGACGAGCGCAGCTGGCAGACGTGCGGCCCACTCCCCCATCCCGAAGAGCCAGACAAATGGCACAGTTGCATATTGATAGATTGCGGATGTCGTCACGCCGAAAACCTGCACAAAGAGTGGAAGCAGATGCCCTGAGCAGTCGCGTCCTGAATGAGCCAGACAAAACGCATTGTAGAGTTTTTCTGCCTCATCGCGAAAGAGGGCTGGAGGAATGGTGTCGAGTTTTGCCACGCGCAGGAGTGCCGCAAGCAAACAAAGAATGAGAATCAGCCGGCGACGACCCTTATGGGGCTGAGTGGCAAGAGTCATTTTTGGGCCGCCCGAATAAGCTCGCGATAATAGTCTGCAAAAAGCGGACGCCGCTGTCGGCAGAGGTCCCATTCAGTAATAGCGGTCCGGATGTCACCAAGGAAGAAATAGGCGAATCCGAGTCGCTCGTGCACCTCGTGGGCTTCGAGGTCGAGCAAGGTTTGTTTCAGCACTCGTTGAGCTTCGGCGTAATTGCCGCGCATGAGCAACAGGGCCCCATAACGGCTAGAGGCGTTGGAATAGCGCGGATCCCACTCCAGGGCTTTGCGCCAATAAACTTCAACCTCGGGGAAGGGCGATTGCTCTAGAATTTGGCGCGCTGCTTGAAAGCTTTGCTCCGCCTTGGCTTTTTCACCCTGAAGCAGCTCTTCCACCCCTCGACGAAAAGTGGCCTCTGCCGCCTGCCACGGAACAACCACAGCCCCGGAAGGTGTGGTGATGGGCACTTCCGCGAGGACTCGTCCCTGCTTGAACAGGAACTCCGCCACCGTGCGACGCGCAAAAATGACACTGGCAAGTGACAGAAGCAAAAGAAGAACACAGAGGGGAGCGAGCGGCAAAAGTCGGTGAACGCGTGCCCCGACGCCCCTCGTGTCCCCTTTGCTTTCCAGGGACAACGAGGATTCCGGCAGAGCGAGAAAAACAGCAAACCATCCTGCATGAGAAGGAAGCCGCAGTGGGAAGGTCATGAGTGAATCAAGAGCGAAAACGCAAACTGCTGCCGCACTTGCTAGAACGAGAAGACGACCGGCAAGAGGGACATCATCGCGGTGGAATAAATGATGCGCCCGGACAAAAAACGCGACAAACATCCCTAGGTAAAGAGCGATTCCCCCGAGTCCCAGTTCGGCCCACACTTGCAGATACTCATTGTGGGCTTCGTTCGTGTATGCCCCGGCGTATGCCCGCAAATGCGGATCTGCGAGGAGGGAAGGGACAATCTGGCGCACATACTCGAGAGTGAAATTTCCAAGGCCGACACCAAGCCACAGATGGTGGAGAATCATGTGCCACGTTGTTTTCCAAATCGCTACGCGAGTTGGCCAGCCTTCTGCCCAGCGCTGGGAGCTGAAGGCTTCCGTGAGAAGGGAAGGGGCATGGGGATTGCCAGGAAAAGGTGAAAGATAAAAAGCTAATATGATAGCGAAGACGACAATGAGGCCTACGAGTCGGCTCCAGTGAAACAGAGAACGATAATGGCGCTGAAGGATCACAGCAGCGCAAAAAACAAGAGTGAGAAGTGTCGCTCCGGACGATCCCACACTCCAGGTCACAACCAACGATGAAGCCATGAGGCAGATAGCCACAAACAGGGCAGCAGGAAAGAGGCGCGTAGCGAGGAAAGCGAGGAGGGAAGCAGGAAGGAACATGCCGACAAAACCGGCTATATGTCCGCTGTTTCCTAGTCCGGCCGCAAGGTAGCCGCGCCAATCAGGCAAACGAGGCATGACCCGCCCAAACACATTCCCCTTCATAAAGTCTTCGGCGTGTGTCCACAGAGCAGTAAGTGCGGCTGTTGCAATGCCCAGGGCCAGAAGGCTCCAGGCCGCACGCGCATCGCGAACGATGGCCAACGTGAGAATGTGGAGAACCAGGAGGGTACTGAAATAGGCAAGGGCGTAAAGACCAAGAGCTGCGGAACGTGCATAAAGGAGCGATAATCCGCCCCAAGCAACAAATAGCATGAAAAGCATCGAGTGCGGTGGAAACGCAGGCAATCTAAGCGTCCCACGCCAGGCGCGGAGACACACGACAAGCGCAATAGGAATCAGCAGCCAAGCCATCAAGGCTAATTTTGGCGTAAGAAACGAATCCTCGAGTTGCCCAATGCGAACAAGTGGAAGGCAAACAAGCAACATTGCCAACAGGGCAAGTGCCAAATCAGAACGCAGTGAACCGGTGACTTGCCGGAAGCTTTCACGCCCTATGCCAAAGAGCCGTTCAATCATGGCCAGCAAGACTCACGAAAATGTATCTTTGAGTCCAATACAAAAACTTTGTGTTCGCATGGGAACGATTCGTGGCGAGCGCAGCACACATTTTGTGTCCCCAGCTTACAGCTCATTTCAGACATCAAATTGGAGGGGAATGCGAAGTGAATAAAGGCTCAGTTTTGTCGTTAGGAAATTTCGCACCGAAAAGTCGGGGTGTAGCGCAGGTGGCTAGCGCGCAACGTTCGGGACGTTGAGGTCGCAGGTTCAAGTCCTGCCACCCCGACCAGGACTTTTTTTCCCACGGCTGTCGAAAATAATTCTGGACTCTTGTTTTTGGCAAAGTCGTACTGTTCTGTCGGGAGTGCAAAAGCCAGAGAACTTTCCCGACACAAGGCAAGAATTGACTGGATCTAAGGACTTCCTTCTGGCGCTCCCCTACTCGCGCAAGGCCAAGCAGTTTCGATGATCGAAAGGATGGGCTGATCAGCTATGCTGCGTCGATTGCTGCCGAAGAAAACGGATTTCTTCGATTTTTTTGATCGTCATATCGAACTCACCATCGAAGGTTGCAAGGAGCTTCTCGAGCTCGCGGAGAGTGGCAATGATATTGACCAGCGCGCCACGCGCATCAAAGAGCTCGAGCACGCTACGGACCGCATCACTCATGAGTGCATAGAAGCTCTGCATGAAACGTTCATTACCCCTATTGAACGCGGTGACATCCACCGCTTGATGAAGCGGATGGACGACATCATTGATGCGGTCGATTCAGCCGTCATGCGGCTGCGCCTTTACGAAATTCACGAGCTGCGCGAAGAGATGCGTCTGGCCGCCGATTTACTTGTGAAATCCACGACAGAGATTTCAAAGGCGCTGAAGCTTATGCGCAGTCCGGACAACCTCGAAGCGATCAAAACATGTTGCGTGAACATCTATGGGTTTGAGAACGAGGCCGACACTGTCCTAAGGCGTGCACTGGCACGTTTGTTCAATGAGGAGCCTAATCCGATTGCAGTGATAAAGTGGAAAGAGATTTTTGAGATTCTCGAGCTCGCATCCGATCGCTGCGAAGACGTGGCAAACATCATTCAAGGCATCACAATCGAGGCGTCCTAACCATGAGTTTCATACTGGTTGTTGTCGTGCTGACAATTGCGGCGGCTCTGATTTTCGATGTCATCAATGGATTTCACGATTGTGCAAACAGTATTGCCACCATTGTATCCACACGTGTTCTGACCCCTGGGCAAGCCGTTATGTGGGCCGCGTTCTTCAATTTCGCCGCAATGTTTTTCTTCGAGGCCAAGGTCGCAGACACCGTGTCAAAGATCGTTAAGATCACAAGTGGTCAGTCGATTTACGTTTACGTGGTGCTGTGTGGGCTTGTTGGGGCTATTGTTTGGGATTTGCTTACATGGTGGTGGGGAATTCCGACAAGTAGTTCACACGCGCTGATTGGTGGCTTTGCTGGCGCCGGCATTGCGTACGGCGGACTTGATATCATTTGCTGGGATCGCCTCTGGCACACGATGGTGTTTATCCCCGCCGCGCCGGTTTTGGGGATGATACTGGGATTCGCTATTATGCTTTTCGTTTTCTGGATTTTCCAGAGTTGGCGCCCACGCACTGTGGACAAGTTCTTTCGCAAGGGGCAACTCGTTTCTGCCGCGTTGTACTCGCTTGGCCACGGCGGGAACGATGCTCAAAAAACGATGGGCATCATTGTGGCTCTGTTGGTAGCAGTAGGTGCCTTTTCCCCTCAGAAAAAGCTGTCACTGACCGATCCAGCTTCGCTCGCCATCATTTTCTCCTGTCACCTCGCCATGGGCATCGGAACTGCTCTGGGTGGGTGGCGAATCGTCAAAACCATGGGCATGAAGCTGACAAAGTTGCAACCTGTTGGGGGGTTTTGCGCTGAGGTTGCTGGGGCTTCCACTTTGTTTCTCGCCACACACTTGGGCATTCCCGTTTCGACCACTCACACTATTACTGGTGCCATTGTGGGTGTTGGGGCGACCCAGAAACTCTCTGGAGTAAAATGGGGCGTAGCGGGGCGCATCGTCTGGGCCTGGATCCTGACTATCCCGTGTGCTGGCCTCGTCTCGGCGGCTTGTTTTTTCGCCCTGAAGCCATTTTTGGGTTGAGACTGCTCTGAGATCAAAGCCGAAGAACAGCCGGCATGAAACGTGTTGAAAGCAAGAGGAGAAAGGAATGTCTTGGGCCCTCTCGACCTGATTATTTTTTGCCGCTCAAGAAACAAAATCGGCCCCAAGACTCGTTTTTGCAAATGTTTACCTATCCGGGAGTGCAAAGTTGTTTCTGATTAAATTAATGCTAGACATCACTCTCCGTCGCCTCTTCAATTTCGCTCTAAAACAGTTTTGAATGGGGTTTTAGAAATGTCATTGCCAGGAATTCGCACGCGACAAGTTTTGTTACTGCTGAATAATCCTGATAGCCCGGCCGAACGCACGGCCGAAAAGAGACGGATTCGTAAACACCAGGTGCTCGACGCTATCCGGCGCTATGGACCGATTGCACGGGTCGAAATCGCCCGCAAACTGGGGTTCAATCTTCCCACGGTTTCAGGCTTAGTGGATGAACTCGTGCGCGATGGTCTTGCTATTGAATCCGAACCGCGTCGTACAGCGATTGGACGTCGGCCAATTCCTGTTTCCCTGAATCCTCACGCGGCATGTGTGTTGGGAGTCGATCTCGGGAAGATCGTGACTGTTGGGCTCATCATGAATCTCGGTGGGACCATTCTTGGTCGCATGGAGAAATCGACACCAACCTTTTCGTCGGCTGCTGAGCAAGGCCAATGGGTCCAAGATTTTGTTCGTGAGTTTCTAAGCCAGCATGCAGAGACTCTACCGCCTCTGGCGGGAGTTGGAGTTGCTCTGCCAGGTTTTATTTATCGTCCGGAGCGTGCGGAACGGCATCTTACACCTGAAGTGGAAGAGATCCAGCGGCGGCTCGAAGATGACCTCGGTGTGCCGATCATTGTGGATAACGACGCGCAAATGATGGCTCTTGGCGCACTTTGGTTTGGGAATGCCGCTGATTATCAGACGTTCTGCATTCTCAATATCGGCTATGGAATCGGTATGGGTACGGTGATCGACCGCGTGGTTTACCAGGGCCACTTCGGGCATGCGGGAGAGATCGGTCACATTCCCTTCGGCGAAGCTGGCTATCCGTGCTATTGTGGTGGCCACTCCTGTTTGGAAAACACGGCATCGGGATCGGGAGTCGAGCGCATGGCCCGAGAAGCAGCGCTTTTCCCCGCCGACAAGATTTTTTCCGCTTTGGACGTGGCCGACCTAGCACGTAAAGGCGATGCAAAAGCTGTGGAAATCTGGAACGCTTTCGCAACGGCTCTTGCCCGCGCCATCGGAACGGTTATTACGCTTTTCAATCCGCAGGCGGTCATTCTTGCTGGGCGATACACGCGATGTAGCGATGTGTTTTTCGACCACATGATGGATCAGCTTCGCGCCACGACTTTTCCCGCGCTGCTTAATGAAACTGATATTGTGGTGAGTGACCTGAAGGAAAATGCGGGACCTCTTGGAACCTGCGCCTGCATTCTCCATCATATCTTCTCAGCGTCTCACATTCCCGCTGTCGCCGTTGTGTAAAGCGTAAATCTCAGTCAGCGTTCGTGATTGGCGCCAACTAGCGACAGGGGGTGGGGCGTGGTCACTTGACTTTTCGCTCGGCCATGACGCGAGAACGATGGTGGGACGGTGAACAATCATGGCTGAGAACAAAGTGCTTTATTTGATCGACGGGCATTCACAGGTTTTCAAAGCCTACCACGCCATTCAGCAGCTCTCGACATCGACGGGCATTCCAACGAATGCCGTGTTTGGGTTTTGCCAGATCCTTCATGCCTTGCTGCGCACACACAATCCCGAATACATAGCTGTTGCGTTTGACCGTCCTGAAGCCACTTTTCGCGAAACGATTTACCCCGAATACAAAGCAAACCGTCCGGCTCCGCCAGCTGATCTTCCGCAACAAATGGAATTTATCCAGCGGATTTTGCATGCCCTGCGAATTCCTTACTTTGAGGTTCCCGGGTACGAAGCAGACGATGTTATTGCCACCATCACGACGCGTGCTCTCGAGAAGGGGTTCAACGTCGTGCTCGTCACAGCAGACAAGGATTTGTTCCAGCTCGTAAACGATCGCGTAAAGATTCTGAAGCTCGACCCAGATGGTGAGGTGTGGTTCGATCGCGAGGCCGTTAAGAACAAGATGGGGGTCTACCCCGAACAGATGCTGGACTTCCTCGCCATGGTGGGAGATTCCAGCGACAATATTCCCGGCATCCCAAAGGTAGGACCCAAGACTGCTGCTTCGCTCTTGGCGGAGTTTGGCTCATTGGAAGCGGTCTTGGAAAACGCACAGTCATTAAAAGGGAAGCTTCGGGAGCACGTCGAACACGGAAAAGACAAGGCGCTCCTTTCACGAGAACTTGTGGCGTTACGTACGGACGCTCCGATCGAAATCGACTGGGAAAAACTCCGACGCCAGGAGCCCAATTATGAAAAACTGGCAGAGATTTATCGCGAGCTCGAATTTCGGCAGTTCCTTCAAGACATTCTTTCTAAAAAAACGCCCACAAAAAACGAGGTCCCGCCGGTCACATACCGCACGGTTTGGAAGCTTGATGAGTTAGAGGAGTTCTGTGAAGAGGCACAAAGTGTTGGGCGGTTCGCCCTCGATACTGAAACGGATTCACTGGACGCGCTTTCGGGAAATCTCATTGGCATATCGCTCGCATGTCGGCCACGTGAAGCCATTTACATTCCGATTGGACATCGCAACTCGCTTATCGATCAGCCTAGCCAACTTTCCGTAAGGGAGATTTATCAGAAGCTTGCTCCCCTGCTGCGAAACAAGGCGTTGCTCAAAATTGGCCATAATCTGAAATTTGATCGCAAAATCCTGCTGAAGTATGGATTTGTGTTCGAGGGGCCGATGGCCGATACTCTCATCGCATCCTATCTGCTGAATCCTGATAAGCGCACCCATGGTTTGAAGAACCTAGCGCTCGACTGGCTTGGCGAGCAAATGACTCACTTAGAGGAGCTTATTGGGAGTGGGAAAGAGCAGATCACTTTCGATCACGTGGACATCGAAACGGCAACACGCTATGCAGCAGCGGACGCCGACATGACGCTGCAACTATGGGAGAAACTCGAGCCGAAGCTTCGGGAAGCAGAACTCTTTGAACTTTTTGAGCGGATGGAGATGCCGCTGGTGGACGTGCTCGTCGATATGGAGCTTGCGGGAGTACGGATTGACGTGCGGCATTTCACCAGCCTGTCGGACCAGCTCCAACGACGCCTGAACGAACTCCGTGAGAGAATTGCTTCGCTCGCAGGTGTCTCCTTTAATCCCTCTTCACCTCGGCAGGTCGCAGAGATTCTTTTTGAGCACCTCAAATTGCAGCCCAAACGCAAGGGACGAACAGGCTATTCAACAGATATGGAGGTGCTGGAGGAACTCGCCACACAGCACGAGCTGCCAAGACTGATTCTGGAATTTCGCCAACTGGAAAAGCTGAAGAATACCTACGTGGACGTGCTGCCGAGAATGGTCAGTCCGGTGACAGGGCGTATTCACACTTCGTTCAATCAGACCATGGCGGCCACGGGACGGCTAACTTCAAGCGATCCTAACCTGCAAAACATTCCTGTGCGCACCGAGATTGGGCGCGAGATCCGCCGAGGATTTCTTCCGTCGTCAGACAGCAATGTCTTGCTAAGCGCGGATTACTCGCAAATCGAATTGCGCATCCTGGCCCACGTTTCTGGGGATGATGAGCTCATTCAAGCTTTTCGCGAAGACCGCGACATTCACACGCTGACGGCATCGAAGATCTTCGGTCTAAGCGAGCAGGACGTCACAGCTGAACAGCGCGACCAGGCGAAGGTGGTCAACTTTGGCATCATTTATGGCATGAGCGCACAGGGTCTGAGTCAGCGCCTCAAGATCCCGCTGGAACAGGCAAAGACGTTTATCGAGCAGTACTTTGAATCGTATCGCGGTGTGAAGCGATGGATCGAGGCGACGATCAAGTCGGCTCGAGAACTGGGCTACGTGACCACGCTGAGCGGACGCCGGCGCTATTTGGCCGACATCAATTCGCAGAACTATAATGCCCGATCGGCGGCAGAGCGCATCGCCATCAATGCACCCATTCAGGGATCGAGCGCCGACATGATCAAACTCGCCATGCTGGACATTCACCGCTGGCTGAAAGAGAGCGATCTTGAGACGCGAATGATTTTGCAGGTCCACGATGAACTCATCTTCGATGTGCCAGAGAACGAGCTAGAAACGGTCTTGCGAGAGGTCAAACACAGGATGGAAACCGCCATGCCTTTGTGCATCCCGGTGCGAGTGGATTGCAAGTGGGGCAAAAACTGGGCTGAATGCTGACGGTTCCTTCTTCGACTCAAAGGTCGCCCCACGCCCTTCTTATTCAGGCACACTTTGGCACAGAGATCAGGGACAGCCGCTTTTCAATCCCATACTGTGCGGAGCCGCGCAAACCAGGTTCGGAACCTTAGTAACCCCTGTAAAAAGACCGTCGAACGCTCAACGAGACCTACGATCGAGGAACGAACTGCAAAATTTCTTCACTTTACCTCTGGTCGGAAAGGCCGAGAAGAACGCTGCAGAATGGGCTTTTGCGGAAAAAAATGAGAAGGGCTCTCTTTCAAAGCGAGTGTGAAAGAGAGCCCGTGAGCTCATGATTGGCTGCAGCGTAGCGCCTTCCGCCTGACCGCACTTTCCTCAGCTAGCAGCTTCGAGTTCGGTAAGGACCCGCAAGAGATCGTCCATTTTGTCCTCAAGGGCATCCTTGTCGCCCGCATTGATAAGCTCTTTGAGCTTTTGAGCTTGCTCGCGGACTTGCTTTGCCAACGGGTGAGTTCCATGGGCTGCGAGCGCTTCGTCCGCACGCAGAATGAGGTTCTGTGCTTCGTCCATGATGGACTGTTTCATACGCTCGCGGAGCATCCGAGTGACACGCTCGCGCGCTTCTTTAATCATGCGCTGTTTCTCGGCCTCCGAGAGACGGGTCGCAGTGGCCGCAATGGTAATCTTCTTTTCGACACCCGTGGCAAGGTCCTCTGCACGCACTTCAAGGATACGGTCGGCATTAAGTTTGAAAGTGACCTCGATGCGAGGCACCCCCCGTGGCGCCGGGGTGATGCCTTCGATACGCAGGAGGTCAAGGAAGGTGTTTTCCGAGGCGATGGGCTCTTCACCTTCGTAGATGGGGAAGCTAATCGCTTCCTGGAAGTCACGAGTCGTGGTGAAGATGTCTTTTGCCTCAGTGGGATAAGTGGAATTCCGCTCGATAATTGGTGCAAACTGGTCGTTCTGCAAGCCGACGCCGAGCGAGAAGGGCGTCATGTGAATGATGACAGGTTTCTCTTTGCCGTAGCGGGCAGCCAGCGTATCCTCGATGTCGCCACCGAGCGGTGCAAGCACCAGTGACTGCACGGCTGCTCCCATGGCCACAACTTCATCTGGCGAAATATCACGATGGGGGGTCTTCCCTAACGTTTCTTTTACCACGCGCTGAATTGCTGGCATGCGGGTTTGACCTCCCACCAGGAGAATGGTATCGATCTTCTCCGGCGTGAGATGAGCATCCTCGATGGCCTTGAGCATCGGCTCCACAGTGGCTTTCACGAGATCTTCGGTAAGACTCTCCAGTGTCTGCCGCGTCAGGACTGTATCGAGTGTGAGCGGCCCCTTCTCGGTCATGGTGATCGCTTCGACGAGAATGTGCGTCTCTTTGAGTTCGCTCAGCTCGATTTTAGCCTCCTCAGCTGCCTCCTTAAGGCGCTGCATGGCGATGGGATCGTCGCTGAGATCGACACCATGCTGTTTCTTAAACTCTTCCAGGAGCCATTCCTGAATGCGCTTGTCAAAATCATCGCCGCCGAGATGGGTGTTGCCCTGGATGGCTAACACCTGGAAGACGCCAGACATGACCTCAATGATGGAGACGTCAAACGTACCACCGCCAAGGTCGTACACGAGAATTGTTTGGTCCTCTGCTTTGTCCATGCCGTAGGCGAGAGCTGCGGCCGTTGGCTCATCGATGATTCGGCGCACTTTGAGACCGGCAATCTCACCAGCATCCTTTGTGGCTTGCCGTTGGGCATCTGTGAAGTAGGCAGGCACGGTAATGACTGCCTGATTCACTTCCTCGCCGAAATAATCTTCCGTATCTGTCTTCAGCTTTTGGAGGATGATTGCGGAGATTTCCTGTGGGGTGTATTGTTTCCCGTCAATGGTCACACGGTAATTGGTGCCCATGTGCCGCTTGATGGAGAAGACCGTGCGACCAACGTTCATAACTGCTGCTCGTTTAGCCTTCTTGCCGACCAGGATCTCCCCGCTTTTGGTGAATGCGACAACCGACGGCGTTAGCCGCTCCCCCAGGCTGTTGGGAACGATCATTGGACCATTTTTCTCATAAACGGCAACCACCGAGTTTGTGGTGCCTAGGTCAATTCCCATGATTCGACTCATGGCTCGTCCTTATCTCCTCTCATTATAAGCCACTACAACTTTTGCATCCCGCAGTAATTTCCCACGGAACATATACCCTTTTTGCCGCTCGCTGATGACGGTATCATGTGGGTGCTCGGTCGACGGGCGATATTCCACTACGTCGTGGACATTCAGGTCAACCTTTTTCCCTACGGTGTTTAGTTGCTCAAGGCCATAGCCTTCGAGCAAGCGCAAAAGCCGGTAGTAGATACTTTCCACGGCTTTCAGCCAGTTATCGATTTCGTCGTTCTTCGGATAGGAACGCGCCATCGCTAGAACTCGATCAAAAGCATCCAGCGTCGGCAGGAGTTGTTTAATAAACTTCTCGAGTTCCTCGGGCTTGCCCTGGCGTCGCAGAAGCTCTTCTTTTTCGAACTCGAGGTCTGCGAGACGTTTCATCGTCTCGGCAACACTCGTCAGAAGATCCTTCTGCGCCAGAGACGCTTCTTCCGGTGCATGCAATGGCACCGGCTTCTCATCTATAACGAACTCGCGAGTAAGAATAGGTTCAAGCAGCCATGTATCTTTCATGCGCGCAGACGAATCTCCGAAATCGCCTTTTTGGCGAGCTTGTTCTTCGGATCCAGTTCAAGCACCTTCTGAAACTCTGTGAGAGCAGCTCGACGATCGCCTTTGCGCAACAAGGTATCGGCAATCTCATAGTGCACTTCCCATGTCTTGGGCATGAGCTTCAGAAGCTCCTTGAAATGGACCAGCGCCTGCGTGAAATGACCGCTTTCTTTGAGCTTTTTTCCGACAGCCAGGCGAGCGCGTGCCATGGAGTCGCGGATGGAAGTGTTTTTCGGATCTTGCACCAGCGCCCGGCGCCAGGTGCTAAACGCCATTTCGAACTTACCCGCATTGAGATAGGCCCAACCGAGCAGATTTACGACGTCAATATTCTTTGGGAACTGAGCGTGAAGGCTCTTGAGCTCCTCAATGGCTTCATCAAACTTCTGCTCTTCCATCAGAGTGGCCGCGACATTGTAACGGGCTTCAAAATCGTTGGGATTATACTTGAGAATCTCGCGATATTGCTCAACAGCCTCTTGTTTCGTTTCAGGGGTGGGAACGCTCTGCAGGGCTCGGCCACCGTGATGCTTGTGAACCTCGATGATGCAGTTACGCAGATATTCGTTTGAGGGATCTTTTTCCAGCTCCAGTTTCCAGCGCTTCACAGTTTCTTGCCAGTATTTTTCGGCCTGATCGTGACGACCTAACTGCTCGTAGGCTATGGCAAGGTTATGGATGAGGTCCCTATTGCCGGGATCCATTTGCAGCGCCAGCTCCCAGAGGTTGACTGCCTCTTCGAGCAGGTCGTGCAGCGCATAGTAATAGGCAAGATAGGCATACGCAAAAAAGAGATTGTTTTTCGCCCGCTGGTGCGTGGGGTCTAGCTTGAGCACCAACTGCCAATCTTTAATCGCTTCCGACCACAATTTCTTCTGAGTATTGCGGTAGCTGCGCTTCATGTAATTCAGGATAAGGGCGGGTTTGATGGCGGGATTATCTGGCTCCGCTTCCAGCTGGCGCTCGAGCTCCTTGATCCGGCCAAGGATCTCGGGAAGCGGATCCTCCTGCTTCTCCTCGGCAGAAAAAGCGAACTCACCCTTCAAGAAATTATAGGTAAAAACATCCTCTTTGGCGCGCTTCACGGGGTCACGAAGCCGGTCGTACGCACTCTGGATAATCATGAAGCGCTCAGAGTGTTGCTCGGGATCGTAGCGCTTCACCAGCTCGATGTAGGCTCGCTTAATTTCCTGCTCGCTAGCCCCTTTGCGCAGGTTAAGTATGGTATAAGCGCTTTGCTCTGGCATTGTTATCTGCAGTTACTCGGCCTCAGCTTTTCAATTGTCGCATTCCACTCTATGCTTCTGGTTCGGATGGGGCAACACAAATTCACGTTTACGTTTACAAAGCTCAAAGGAAGTTGCAATCACTCGTTTTCGACGGAATCTGCCCCCGCCTCCTGGCTCTTCATGTTAGAAAGACATTTGGCGGGGGCATTGAATTCGTCAATACATCACTTCGTCGTTACTTTCTGTGATACACCGCCCGTGGACTTTCGTTGCCGCAACGGTCCACAGCAGCCACAGCAATGAGTTCGGGCAGAGGCTCGTCGCCCTTACTCGAGAAGCTTTTCGATTCGACGTGGGCCGGGAGAATCTCTGTATTCCATTTGTCACCCACTTTTGCGTAGAGGACCCAAACACGGACGTCTTTGGGGTCTGCAGCTTTCCATGAGACCATCAGCCCCTGGTCTTCGCTCTTTACTTGGATTGTTGGTTTCGCGGGCGCCTTTGAATCAAGCCATGGCATGGGCGGAACGAGGGCTGGTTGGCTGTAAACACCGCCCTTTGTCGTCAATTCGTCATTGATACCAAGGCGGTTCTCCATAAACGCGGCAACACTGAAGTGGACTTGTCCGCTTGGTTTGGTCAGGATGCGCGTCCATTTGATCTGGTTGATGATTTCATCAGGTTGCCAGGCAGTCTTACTTTTTTCACCCACTTTACTGGTGTAGAGTCCTGGCCAAATGTGGCGATTCATCTTGTTCTGTTCGCCCCACCACGTGAGTAATGCCACGAAGCTCTGTTCGGGGGGAGCAATTCTCCAGTAAAGCTGCGGGGTCCAGTAATCCACCCAGCCTTTTTCCAACCAGAGGCGAGCATCGGCGTAGAGCTTGTCGTATTGGCTGAAGCCTTTGACCTGTGGCGGATAGCCCGGTTTCCAAATGCCAAAGGGGCTAAGGCCGAACTTTACCCATGGTTTTTCCTCCTTAATCCCCTTATAGAGCCGTTCCATAAGTGAGTTTACGGCCTGGCGACGCCAGTCCGCCCGAGCAAGCTTGCCGCCACTCTTGCGGTAGGCTTCGTAAGTCTCGTCATCCGGGAAGTCGATTTCCTGATGGGTAGCTTTATCCTGTTCGGGATAGGGATAGAAATAGTCGTCCATGTGAACGCCATCGACGTCGTAGCGCTTCACGACATCCATGACCACAGCGTATGTGTAATCCTGGACTTCTTTTTCCGCCGGATTCAGCCAGAGGTAGTTCCCATATTTCTTTACCAGATGAGGCTTGGTCTTGCTGATGTGGTTATCCGAGATAGGCCCCTTGTAACTCGGATGCAGCGCCCGGTACGGGTTAAACCAGGCGTGCAACTCGAGTCCACGCTTGTGACATTCGTCCACAGCAAATGCCAAGGGATCATAATATGGCTCAGGGGCTTTTCCCATGGTCCCTGTCAGATACGGCGACCACGGTTCAAGTTTCGACTCATAGAGCGCGTCGCAGGCAGGGCGTACCTGCAAGACAATCGCATTGAGGTTCAGCTCTTTCACTTTTTCGAGAATCGCAATGAGCTCGGCTTTTTGCTGCTCGACAGACGAACGTGCTGAAGTACTTGGCCAATCAATGTTTGCCACGGTGGCAACCCACACACCACGAAACTCTCGTTGCACCTCGGGGAATGTGGCGACTTGTTCCCCGGATACTTTTGCGGAAGCAACCCCACCAGCTAGCGCGATTGCTGCAGTGAGGGTGCGAAGGACGGTGGATTTCATGAAACCCCTCCAAAGTTTTTTTCACTGTGAGTCAGTCATTCCCGTGCGGTGGGAAGTAACGAGGGTCAATAGCAATCGTTCAGCCGATGCGCTTTTTCGTCGAAAGTCCTTGTCTCGCAAATGCTCTCTGGATATAAAACGGTCATGATAGCGACAGCACAATTCGTCTGCGCCTACTGCGGCAGTGTGAATGTGATCGAAGTGGACCCATCAGCAGGCCGATGGCAGGAATACGAGGAAGATTGCCAGGTGTGTTGCTGTCCTAATGTGCTGCAAATCGAATTGTGGGACGACGGGCTCGGAGCCAACGTCCAAGCGACCCGCGAGGACGGCAACGCGTGAGCTTGACCTCCATGGCAATCCTCTGAACATGCCACCGGGAGATCTGCTGGTGAAGTGGCCGAAAGGGAAAAGAGACGGCTATTGCATTTTGCCCAAGGGAGATGGTAAAAAACATCAAAAGTGACATGAAAACAATTTGACCACAAGCTAACAAGTTGTTCGCTCCCGTTCCCGGTGACGAAGGTTAGGAGGTTGTGACTGATGAGGCGGACAGTTCCTGTGGCAAAAGCAAAGTTATGCGTTCTGTTGGTTTTGGTAGCACTCATTGCTGGTGGATGCCGGGGGTGCATGAAAGATTCGCCTTTTGCGCGATGGTTTGGCAAGGCTATAGGAGCAGGGGAACGTCCCACGGGACTGGAAAGTTCGGTCCTTCCCGAGCCGATTCGAGGGAAAGCTACACGCAGCGTTGCCGAACTTCAGCCAATCTACTTTGCATTCGATAGCGCTGAACTTCTAGACCCGGCCAAAGAACAGCTCCAGCGCAATGCGCAATGGCTGCGAACGAACGAGCACGTGCACGTTCAACTCGAGGGCCATTGCGATGAACGCGGAACAGCGGAATATAATTATGCGCTCGGTCAACGCCGGGCTGATGCTGCGCGTGCGTTTCTCATCGAACAAGGTATTGACCCTGGGAGACTTCATACGATCAGCTACGGAGCCGAACGTCCCGCCGATCCTGGCCATAATGAGATGGCTTGGGCGCGCAACCGGCGAGTTGAGTTCAAAATTTACGGCGACTGATTTCCATGCAGCACGCGGGTCAGGAACCACTTTGCAGGGGTTGGGTTGCACCATTCCTCCTTTTTTGGTTCTGCTTTTCCACGAATGTTCTTGCTGCTGGAGTTAACGAACTCGCCACCACGAGAGTAGTCTCGCTTCTTCCCACGTTTACAGAGATCGCTTTCGAGTTGCAAGCATCAGAGATGCTCGTCGGCGTGAGCGATTACTGCCGATTTCCGGCAGCAGCACGCGAAAAACCGCAGGTAGGAGGGCTCCTGAATCCCCACCTGGAGCGCATATTAGCGCTGCGGCCCACTCTTGTTGTGCTTAGCGAATCGCAAACAGATTTGCGCATGAAACTCACTCAACTGCAGATCCCTGTACAAACGTTTCGCACAGATACACTTTCGGATGTCTTTGAGGTCATCCGGAAGGCGGGAGCGGTGTTTGGCCGACAGGAAGCAGCCCAAAAGGTGGAGCATCGCTTGCGCGAATGCCTGCGCCGGCTGGAAAGCGAGAGTTCTCACCAAAAGCAATGCAAAGTGCTCCTTGTGGTGAGTCGGCAGCCCGCTTCTCTTCGCGACGTCTATGTCGCCGGCCCCCAGTCGTATTTGGGTGAGTTGCTTCATATTGCGGGTGGCGTCAACGTGGCCGCACAACTCTCTCGTGCTTACGCTCCGCTCTCCAAAGAAGATATCATCGCTGCCAACCCGGAGGTGATCCTTGATTTCTCTCTGGGCGAATTCGGTGAAAACCCTGAGGCAACGCAACGTCATCTAGCAGCTTGGAGTGATCTTGCTACGCTAGAAGCCGTCCGCAAGAAGCAGGTGTACGCCATTTCCGATCCGCACACGACGATCCCCGGTCCTTTCATGTGCGAAACAGCGCAGCTCATGGCAAAGTTCTTGCGTGAAAGCTGTGGTCGCAGTGAGTGAAGTACACCGAGTTATTGGTAAAAGCAAGGCGCGTGAATTCTCTCAGAACACCAACTCCGACGATGTTAGGCAAGGACACCGTCAGGCTTGTCGCTGACAGCGTGACCTTTAGTTATGACGGGCGGAGAAACGTTTTAGAGGAGGTGAGCATCGAGCTTAGGTCAGGACAATTCGTCGGTCTCATTGGGCCAAATGGAGCTGGAAAATCTACGCTCCTTCGTGTGCTGAGCGGGAGCCTCCAGCCAGCCAAGGGCTCGGTTTTGCTCGATGGCTGTGATCTTTATCGATTACCTAAGTTTCGTGTGGCCCAACGGATTTCTTTCGTTCCCCAGAAAACAACTAGCGCCTTTGCATTTCGTGTGATTGAGATGGTGTTGATGGGGCGCCAACCCTATGCGGATTGGTCGTTATTTGAAGACGAACATGATTTGGAAGTCGCGGAGAGGGCGCTCGAACGCACAGGAATCCAGCACCTGCGAGACAAATTCTTCCATCAACTGAGTGGCGGCGAGCAGCAGCTCGTTGTTCTGGCCCGAGCGCTTGCTCAGGAAGCTCAAATTCTCGTTCTCGACGAACCAGTCACCTTTCTCGATTTGCGCCATCAGTGGGAGATCCTATGTATTCTCCACGAACTCGTTGAAGGGGGGGCGGCCGTATTGGCGACATTTCATGATTTGAATGCTGCTGCCCGATGGTGCACAGATTTGGCGCTTCTCGTGGAGGGACGACTTGTGGCAACTGGGAAGGCCGACGAAGTGTTGCGCGAAGACCTTCTGCACAAAGCGTACGGGCTTCGCGTCGTTGTGGAGAAAGTTGGGCAACATGGCATGAGGATCGAGTTGCCATGACAAGGAGGAAGTCCACTGGCGCCAACTTTCTGATCTTTCGTGTCGTCTTGGGACTAGTGGTTGCTGGTGTGCTCGTTGTCGGTATTCCTCTCGCTGGGAGTGGCATCGACCTCTGGGAAGCGCTCCGCGAGGGGCCGCTCGCCTCTCAGCCCTCCCCATCAGGGATCATTTTTTGGCAAACACGTTTCCCTCGCGTTTTGGCTGCCTTTGGATGTGGTGCTGCGCTGGCGATGGCCGGAGTCGTGTTCCAGGCTGTTTTGCGGAACCCACTCGCTGAGCCTTATATCCTGGGGGTGTCGGGAGGTGCCGCGCTAGGCAAAGCCATCGTCTTATTGTTAGCCGGTGGCTTTCAGGGAATGCTCATCGGAATGACCAACGCGGGAGCATTTGTTGGTGCTCTTGCTCCCATTTTCGTGTTACACATGCTGCGGCGACAAAGGCGCCTTTGGAGCCCGGAGACCGTGCTTCTCGCGGGCGTGGTTATGAACGTGCTCGCTTCAGCTCTCCTTCTCCTGATTCAGTTTTTTTCAGACTTCACGCTTGTACGCCAAATGTTCGCCTGGACGTTAGGGGGCTTGGATATTGTGGGTTATAAACCACTCGTTGTGCTTTGGCCGGTCGTGATACTGGGTGTGGTGGGACTCACGTGGCTAGGACGAGCGATGAATGTGCTTACGCTTGGGACTACCATGGCCACGCACCTGGGAATCGACGTAAGGCGAGTGGTAACCGCCGCAATTTGGGGAGCTGCTCTGCTGACGGCGGCCAGCGTGGCCGTTGCCGGCCCGATAGGGTTCATTGGCCTCATCGTGCCCCACATCCTCCGAACTTTCGTGGGAAGCGACCACAGATGCGTGATTCCCCTATCGGCAATCTATGGTGGAGTTTTCTTGCTCGTCTGCGATTTCATCGGATGGCGCGGTTTGGAGCTCCTTGCTCAGATAGGGCTTGTGCACGGTACCCCTAACGAGATTCCCGTGGGGATCATCACCGCCTGCATCGGAGGGATATTCTTTCTCTTCTTGCTGTTCCGCCGGGAAGAACGAGAGACGGAATGATTTCGATGCCATAGATTGTGCGGGCAGCAGTGTAATTTTAGATTAGCTTGCTCGGCGGATGGTGACGTGGCCGCTGCGGTGATGGGAAAATCCCTAGAGACGCAGAGGAAAGTCCGAACACCACAGGGCAGGATGCCTGGTAACGCCAGGGCCCGTAAGGGACGGAAAGTGCAACAGAAAGCAAACCGCCAATGCTCGGGGAGCAAAAGCTCGCCGAGCAGGCAAGGGTGAAACGGTGCGGTAAGAGCGCACCAGCGTTGCGGTAACGCAACGGCTCGGCAAACCCCATCCGGTGCAAGGCCAAATAGGATTGGAGTCGCCGCTTCCCCTGGGGAGCGGCGAGGACAGTGGCCCGCTGTCTGCGCGAGAGCGTTACCGCTCTCGCCCTCTGATCGGGTAGGCTGCTTGAGCTAGGGCGCGAGTCCTAGCCTAGAGGAATGGCCACACGCCGGCGGAAACGCAGATGCGATTCCTTCGGCGACAGAATTCGGCTTATCATCGCCGTCGGGCAGGCAGGGTGCTTTGTAGTGCGACCCCGCTGACCCAAAAAGGTCAGCGGGGTCTTCTTGCTTTCAAACACGAGCAGAACTTCTAGATAAACCGGGGCAAAAGCTCAACTTGATCATTCCCCACAGGGGAGGAAACAGGGAACGGTGGTCTCGATCTCAACTTTCAGACTGAATTCATCAGGCTTCTCTAGTTCCGTCTGCCGGCGGAGGCGCATCATGAGCCTTCGCCGCCTGCCAATAGCTCTCCATCTCGTCGAGTGGCATGTCGGCGAGGGATCGCCCCAGTTCCCGACTTTTCTGCTCGATGTAATGAAAGCGGCGCCGGAATTTCTCTGCTGTTGCCCGAACGGCTTCTTCGGCATCCACGTCGAGAAAACGCGCAAGATTAACGAGAGCAAAAATCAGGTCACCGATTTCTTCTCTCGCGTGAATCTTGTCATTTGCGGCAATAGCCTGGCGCAATTCGTTGATCTCTTCCTCAACCTTATCGAGCACCTGCAAGGGGTTTTCCCAATCGAATCCGACACGTGCGGCCTTTTCCTGAATGCGTTGGGCTTTGAGAAGGGCGGGGAGAACTTTGGGAACACCAGCTAGCACACTGGTGGCGTGAGGATCATCTGACATGTTCCCACCGTTTTTCTCCTCGCGTTCGGCAGCCTTGAGTTTCTCCCAGTTCTGAAGAACATCTTGCGCGGTTTTTGCTTCTGTTTCGCCAAACACATGGGGGTGGCGGCGAACCATTTTTGCCGCTGCTGTTTCAATCACCTCATCAATGTCAAATTTGCCAGTGCGTTTGGCGAGAACTGAATGGAAGATGACCTGTAGCAAAACGTCGCCGAGCTCTTCCGCTAGATCGGCCCAATTTTCTCGGTCAATTGCGTCGAGCGCCTCATAAGCCTCCTCTATGAGGTACGGCTTAAGGCTTTCGTGGGTTTGCTCGCGGTCCCATGGGCAGCCCCCCGGCTCTTGCAATCGTTCCATAATGCGGACAAGCCGGCGAAATGGGTCTTTGATCTCCTCGTATGCCATGCTTACGCTTGCCCCTGCTGGAGATAGGCTGGGACTTCATTACGCTTCTTATACTCTGCAAGGTCGTAATCGCGAAAGAGCTTGCCCCATTCTGTCTTCATTATCATTTCCACGCGCTTCTTGCCAACGAAAGGATACCAATAACCATCATGATAAAGGCGGGAAGCCAGATAGCTCCAGGGGACCAACGGTGACCGCAGAAGGATTTTCTCAAGGGGCTTGAGTGGTCCATGATAAATCATGTGCTGGCCACGGCTAGCGAACGTCTGGGCCTGCTTATGATGATGGAAATTCACGCCCGTAATGTCGTCACCGACGATCTCGATATCGCGCGGATCGCCGACGCCAAGCCCATCTTCGTGCGCAATGCGTATAAAATCGATCTCCAAGGGGTCGAAGCCCTGGATTTTGGCACTGACCGCATCGATGGCAGTTTGATCAGCACTAGCAAGGATGACATTTTGCACGCTTGGCATCATCGCGCGTGGGCCTGGGCCGTCGCCTACAATTGTGCCATCCATAACCGCAAAAAGGCCGCTATGGATCTCTTTTTGGATGCGGAGAAGGTCCACAAGCGTTTCGTGAATCACGCTGTGAGTCCAATGGCGCTTTTCGTTCAGAAGTCCGCCGAATGCATTCTTCATCGCGCCCGTGATCTGGGTGAACACATGCGTTTTCACCGTCGGCAAATGGATGATATTGCGGCCGAAAAAGAATTTGGGGATTTTCACGCCGTCTGGATACACCTTGTCCAGCACGCGGTACTTGCCAGTTTTCGGCGTGTAGGTGACCCATTCCCACTGAGGTTCGTAAAGGTGGATAGGTTTCAGACCGTGCTTGTAATCCACGGTGTTGAGGTGGTTGTTTACGATTCCCTTCTTGTCGTCCACAACGACCGTTCGATTGTGGGTGGGGATAATACGCTTGCGATCATAACCATCGGCCAAAAGAGTAGACACCACCCCATCATATTGCCACGGCGTGGTCGAACAGGCGGGAAAATAAACGTGCCACGAAATGTTGATTTTGATGAGTGTATCGTGGTCCTTCGGAACGTGCTTCTCGTACTCCGCCAAGCGCATGAGGCGGGCGTAGTCTTCAAGTATCGTCTTTGCCGACGTCTTTAGAAATGCGACTTTTGCTTTGGCCACGTGTTTATCACCCGTCTGCGAGATGGTGCCTGCTGGCTCGCAAGGCCAGAAGCCTTGCGCTCAAGGAGTGCGACCACCCCTGTTTCGATAGACAATTGAGCAAGTTGACTATTCGCTGGGGGCGCGCGGGTGCGGTTGGTTGGATTGTCTTTTTCATCTGTTGACCACGGGTTTCCCCATTTGTGAAAACTGGCCGAAGCGAAAAAACAGATGCGGCTTTCGCTTACTAAAAGAAGAGAGGTATTCCGTCAATGACTTTGCTGCGTAGGCGCCCAGCCTCCCTCCCGTTATTTCTCATTTTCCTTCTGACAATTGGAATCTGTTCAGCGGCAACCCCGCCGGATACACGTGCGCTGCTTTTTGGCAGCTCGTTGACGGCTCAAGCTGGTCCGCAAGCTCGTGTGTCGTATCATAAGGCCACGGGGAAGATTCGCTTTTTTGGCACAGATCATGGACGTGGAATTCTGACCCAACGTGCACAAAATCTCGCTGCAAGGGGCGCGTCAGCAGAAGAGACTGCACGAGCTTTCCTTCAAGAGTACGGTGAAGGCTTTGGTGTTCGTGATCCCCAAGGGGATTTGTCTGTTCAGCGTTCGCGGATTTTGTCGAGCGGGCGAAGCATGGTGCGCTTCCAACAGGTGCATCAGGGGCTGCCGGTCATTGGCGGAGAGCTTATTGTTCATCAAGATGCCCAACGGGCGGTCACAGCTGTCATTGGCGAGGTCATGCCAGGCCTCGACATAGATACCAAACCAGTCGTCTCGGCTGACGAGGCAGAAAGGACCGCAAAAGCGCTGTGCTCACGACTTTATGGGATCGCACCTGAGGTTCTTGTGGCAAGCAATCCTCAACTGAGTCTTTTTGCGCCCGCGCTCATTGGTCATCCATGCGCGATGAACAGTGCGATGCTTGTTTGGCAAATGGAGATCAGCGAAGCACAAGAACATCCTGTGCGTGAGTACGTCCTGGTTGAAGCAAAAACAGGAAAAGTCGTCTTACATTTCAGCAAGATTTATCACGCGAAGAGCAGAAAGGTTTACGACTGTAATCATTCTTCGGTCCTGCCAGGAACTCTTGTAAGGGACGAAGGGGGAGCACCTAGTGCAGTGGCAGATGCAAATGCTGCGTATGATGGAACGGGGAGCACCTATGATTTTTACATGACCTATTTGGGCCGCGATAGCATTGACAACGCAGGGATGACATTGATTTCGTCCGTTCGTTATTGTCCCTCGTCGTCAGCGTGCCCGTACGTGAATGCGTTTTGGGACGGCACTCAAATGGTATTCGGGGATAATATGACCGCCGACGATGTGTGTGCCCACGAGCTGACGCACGGCGTGACGGAACGCGAATCGGGGCTGTTCTACTATATGCAATCGGGCGCGATCAACGAATCGATGTCCGACATTTTTGGCGAACTCGTTGACCAGGTGAACGGACTAGGCAACGACGCTCCGACGGTTCGCTGGCTG
Organism: Candidatus Sumerlaeota bacterium; assembly: GCA_017161655.1. Taxonomy (GTDB): domain Bacteria; phylum Sumerlaeota; class Sumerlaeia; order Sumerlaeales; family Sumerlaeaceae; genus DRVG01. The sequence goes on along the minus strand of JADFCV010000005.1, from coordinate 115,773 downwards.
ATGGGCGAAGATCTCCCTGCTTCTATAGGAGTGATTCGCGACATGGCAACCCCCCCTGCGTATTCCCAACCGGACACAACGACAAGCACTCTTTACGAATGTGGGATGGGAGACAATGGCGGTGTCCACACCAATAGCGGCGTGCCTAACAAATGTGCTTATCTTATGTGCGACGGTGGCAATTTCAACGGGTTCACCGTCCAGCCGCTGGGAATCGCCAAGACTGCGCGGATCTGGTACGAGGTAAATTGTAATTATCTCACCAGCGCCGCTGATTTTCAAGACCTTTATAATGCGCTCATTCAGGCTGCGCTGGGACTTGTTGGCACAACAGTTTACGGCGGAGAAACCATCACGCTCGCTGACGTCCAGCAGGTGAAAAACGCTGCCGACGCCGTTGGATTGAGCACTCCGCCCTCTGGGTGTCCCGCCACGAACGCAGAGGTCTGCACGGATGCTGAGAAGCATTCATTCGATATCTTCTACGATGACCTAGAGAATCCAAGCAGTGGCCGATGGGTGACCGATTCTTCTGTGGGGGGCTCACATTGGTATTATCCGCAAAACACTCATCCGTATGTGGGTTTTGATGCGACCTATGCCACGAGTGGACACACCAACTTCTGGGGCGACGATATTGATGTAAAGAGTGACTCGTGGATGGCGATGACTCAGAATGTAGCACTTCCAACAACACCAACTGCTATCTACATGCACTTCAACCACGCTTACGATTTCGATGCGCCGAATTACGACGGCGGGGTTGTGGAGTATAGCACAGATAGTGGAACCACGTGGACTGATGCGGGAAGTCTGATCGAACAGAATGGGTACACGGGGACAATCCCAACCGGGTATCAGAACCCTCTAGCAGGGCGCCAAGCATTCTGTGGCGTGAGCTATGGCTATATCTCGACGCGCTTGAATCTGACACCGTTGAAAGGACAAAATGTCCGTTTCCGTTTCCGCATGGGCACGGATAACTCTGTTGCCGGGCTGGGATGGTTCATCGATGATATCCGGATCTACACATGTGGCTATAAAGTCGAGACGAAGAGCAGCGATCCGATGGCAAGCCCCGCAGGGTGGTTCGAGTTTGTGCGTGTGCCAGGCACCGGAGCTGCAGCCACAGACTTCGACGCAACACACGAGGCCATCCGTGCTTGGGTGGCCAGTGACGCTTCGCACTATCGGATCGTGGGATGGTTGGCCAACCAGCAAAACTGGTTACCCTATCTTTATGTAGGGGCAAATCACTTCGTCCGCGGCAAATTCTACGTGTATGCAACGGGACAGGCTAACCCCTCGCAGCTCAACACAATTCCTAATTTTCGGCTACGATTGGCCAATCGTTTCGCAGTGAACTCGATGCTTGAGGTGTTGCCCCATTCAAACGTGACGAGTGGAGATGAACCAATCTCCTTGGAACTGCGCCCATCAACTGATCCAGCGAAGCCATCGCTTTACCGAGTGGATTTCGCCCCGGTGGACGTGCCATGGCTGCAAGCGAACCCCATCACCGAAGGCATCACGCGAGGGTTCGAAATCTATGCTCTCGATCCACAGGACAACGGTTACGTCTGCCTGGCAGAATCTTCGATCGGAGTCTATCCGAAATCTGCTGTTTCGGTGGCAGGTTCCAACTTAATGTGGTTGGCCACTTACGCTCCGACGGGCACTGATGCAGGCGATCTTAATCCTTATAAATCGGGGGCCACTCTTGACCAATTCAGTCTTATCATGCCGAGTACGCCGGGCGAGTTCCCGACGCGCGACAACTCCGTCACGCCGAGTGTGTCGGCTGGGACGTGGGGGGTGACGATCGACTCCTCAAGTTTCGACAACCAAGGTGGCACCCGTGTGGGGGTGGTTCAGATTGATTTCGCGCCCGATGTGGTTACGGGTCAGCGTGTGCGTATCGAGCCAAACAAGCAGTACATGGTGCGCTATCATGTGACCTCGACACAGCAGTCAAACCTCAATCCGCAGCTGCGGCTACGAGCGCGCACGGTGCGTTTCGCCTGGACGCAGAAGCATGAGATCGGTGGAGCATGGGCCATTGCCACGCCGGAACACTCGACGCTGGCAGCCCAGGCTTTGCCAGGCGTAGGGTGCGCGAACCCGGACAAGATCGGTGGAGAAGCCGGCGGCTGGTACACCTTGCTGGTCCACTCACCACTGAATCTAGATATACGTCCGGACATGACAGGGCCCCTGTCGAGTCGCATGCCTAACCTCAGCTCTCAGCCGGGACCAGGTGAGCCAGGAATCTCGCTCCGCGACCTGAAGGTTGCATTCGACGTCATCGACACCATGAGCTCCAGTTCCAACGCAAACCTCGAGGCAGGCAACTTCACTCTCGATCGGGTGGAAGTGTATGGCTTTGACCTTATACCCGACTGAAGTGTTTTTTCGGAGTTGAGCGGGCGGCAAGGCACCTTTTTCGCGAGCAGCTCTTTGGAGGAAAAAAGTAAGGCGCGACGCGTGGAAGTTCCGACGAGAAAACACAAAGCTCTTCTGTCATGCCGGCCTGTGGACAGGAACATTATGGAGCGCATCTTCATCGAACCGGGGAAGGCTGCTTAGTATCAGCAGGACACCAACGCCATGATGCAGGGAACTCCCGTCATACGCGAGTTTTCCTTTGACCTTAGCTGATCATTATTAGGGATAAAAAGCAATGAACCATAACGCGGGAATGGTTTATACTTAATCATAGGTCTACAACCACGGTGCCGCGCCCAAGGCGGAGGTCTTACATCACCTGGCCGGTGGGTTTGGAACGAGAAAAGTTAGGGACCATGCAAGAACGACAAGAGGCCGTAGCCATGTTAATTTGTAATCGACTTCGGAAATGCATTCCATTTGCCCTCGGATTTGCTGTGTTGCTGACTGCTGCATTTCGCGGCCACGCAGCACCGGAACCAGGCACCGATTGCAACATGAATGGGAAACCGGACTCCCAAGATGTGACCACGAACACCAAGGCGTACGAGATTTTCTCTGATGACTTTGAAAGCGGCAAGCTCGAAGATAATTGGATAGCGACCGGATTGTGGCGGGCAGACAAGACGGAGTGCCTGGAAGAGGTGCCACCTGCTGAAGGGGATCCTCCCCCGCCCAACGACTATCGAGCCGCTTACAACCGAGACAAGGACCACTGCGACTATAATACGGGAAGCCGCACGCTGGGTGTCCTCGAGATGGCAAGCTCAGTGACAATTCCGCAGCTTGGGGCTGGGCTTACATGGTGGAACTGGGTGGAAACTGAGGATGTGCTGGGAGTGGACATCTGGCGTGTGCAAGTCTCCGATGATAACGGAAACACATGGCAAACGGTGCTGGATCACAATGGCAAAAGCGAACCAACGTGGACCCAATATTTCGTGGACCTTTACAACTACCGGGGGAAAAAGATAAAAATTAGATTCTACTTTGATAGCCGGGACGCGAGCAATAACAACTTCAAAGGCTGGTTTATTGATGACGTTGTCATCTGGGGTTACGATCTCTTTAGCACCGATTGCAATTTGAATGGGGTTCCCGATGAGTGCGATGCGGATTGTAACGCCAACGGGACACCAGACGCCTGCGATATCGCCGCAGATACTACCCTGGATTGTAACGGTAACGGCATTCTCGATGCCTGCGAGACAGGAACAGAAATCACCACTTCTTCAGAAAAATACACGCCCTTTGACATAGATCACCCGCCGGCGGAATTCAGCTTCGAGGACCTGCAGCCTGCGAAGGGCACAGTGCGACTGGATGTGATGGGGTTTGGCAACTATGGGAGGGCGTACACCCATCGAATAGACGTTTACCTGAACGGAAGCAAGCTGGGGAATGTTGGAATTCGTACAGGTGACAGCCCTTGTGGCTCAGGGATGAAAAGCCTGATCTTGAACTCCGGGATCTTTAACACGCTCACTTCCAACGGAACACTCCCGGCCAATTTCCGCTTGGTCCCTGGGGAAGAAATTGCGCCGCGATGCGAGAGCTCCTACGTCCAGCTTGGGATTAGCTACCTGACCCCTAACCCGACGAGAGATTGCAACGGAAACGGCAAGCCAGATGAATGTGATATTCTGGTCGAAGGGGACTGCAATTCTAACGGCATCCCCGACAGTTGTGACATCGCGAGTGGAACGAGCGCAGACTGCAACAATAATCACGTTCCAGATGAATGCGATGTCGCCGCCGGAACATCGCAGGACTGCAATGCAAATGGAATCCCTGATGAATGTGATTTGCTTAGCGGAACGAGTGAAGACTGTAACGCCAACAGCATTCCCGATGAGTGTGACATCAGCTCCGGGACCTCGCATGATTGCAATGCCAATGAAATCCCTGACGAGTGTGACATTGCCGAACAAACAAGTCAGGATACGAACCGAGATGGGATTCCAGATGAGTGCCAAATTCAGGAATACGTTGATACTTGCGGTGGCGAGTTGACGGGGACTTCAATCTGGTTTGATGACTTTGAAAACCCCAGCGCGGACCTTTGGACGACTGCTGTTTTGCTGGAGACCCAAACGTGGTTTTACCCACCACCGCCTGAGGGACAAAATCCGTACAGTGGTTCGCTGAATGCCTGGGGTGGCCGGTATGGATTGCCAAGCGACTCGGCACTCGAAATGAAGGATTTTGTAGAGATTCCCACGACCGCACCGTGCTACCTTCATTTCCGCCATTATTACGATTTTGAGTACTACCCAGCCAATTATGATGGCGGCGTTGTCGAGTACCTCACGGATGATGCCGGAACGACTTGGACGGACTTAGGTCCACTGATGGACGCGAATGGCTACCGCGGAACCTTAGCACTGAATTTCCGCAACCCCCTCGCTGGACGCCAAGCATTTGTTGGAACCAGTGGAGGGTATATCGCGACTCGTGCGGACCTTTCTTCCCTGGCTGGAAAACGGGTCAAGATCCGCTTCCGCATTGGGACGGATTGGAGCACGCTGAGCTATGGTTGGTTTATTGACGATGTCCGTTTTTCGATCTGTCAGTTCGTAACCGACGAGAAACTCCGCGAAGATTTTTCCCAACCTCCCCTCGGATGGGTGGAACTCTCCCGCATTCCATCGACAGGTGGGCAGGCAGCGACCGAGTATGATCCGCTCCAGGGGGCTTTGTGCGCGCGTGTCAACGCCGATTCCAACCATTTCCGTGTTGTTGGATGGTTCACTGACCAGAGCAACCGCTTGGCTTATGCCAGCGTTGGTCCCGACCGATATGTGCGAGCAAAATTCTACGTCTACGCTACTGGCCAGAGTAATCCGTCGCAGCTTAACACAATTCCGAACTTCCGGATGCGCGTGGCAAACCGGTTTGCCGTGAATTCCATGCTGGAAGTCAATTCCCACGTGAACGCTGCTTCTGGGGACGAGCCTGTAACCCTTGAAGTAAGACCTTCGACGGACCCAACGAAACCATCTCTTTACCGAGTGGATTTTGATCCAGTGGATGTTCCACAGCTCGTGGAGAATCCTTACACTGAGGGCATTCTTCGCGGGTTTGAAGCATACTGCCTTGATCCGCAGGACAACGGCTACGTCTGCCTGACCGAGTCGTCGATCGGCGTATATCCTAAGGCCTGGATTACGCCCGAAAAGTCTGCATTCATGTGGCTCAAGACCTATCAAACCACCCCACCAACGGCCGGGGATTTTGCATTCTCAAACCCCGACACAAACGTCGAAATGGTGTCACTGAAAATTACTGGCGACGGGACATTCCCCGTGAAAGATTACGACATCACGCCGGGAGCCTGGGCGGACGCGAATGGCCTGACCATGGATTCGACTGATTTCGACAATTATGCCGACGGCTACCGGATCGGTGTAGTTCAGGCAGATCTGGGAGCAGGCCCACGGGCTCAACGTGTGCGCGTAGAGCCGGGAAAACAATATATGGTGCGGTTCCACGTAACCTCCTCTGTTCAGTCGAACCGCAACCCGCAGCTTCGGCTGCGAGTGCGGACTCTGCGGTTTGGGTGGGTTCATAAATACGAGGTAGGCGGCGCATGGGCTATCAATACCCCCGAGCATGTCGCTTTAGCAACTCAGGCGCTTCCGGGGATTGGTTGCATGAACCCTGACAAAATTGGGACAGAGAATGGCGGCTGGTACACAGTGCTCGTGCATTCCCCGATGAATCCGGACATTCGCCCTGACGTGGATGGCACGCTGTGCGAAAAAATGCCAAACATCTGCGCACAACCTGGGCCGGGTGTGGACGCAGATTCTATTCGTGACTTGAAGGTGGGGGTCGACCTCCTCGACACATTGAGTACGAGCATTTACAAAGACCTGGAAGCGGGAAGGTTTACGGTCGACCGGATCGAAGTATTCTCGTTCAACACCATCCCAGATTAGTGGGGTGCTCCAACCGGGCATCGTTCCAAACTAAGATGAAGGGCTGCTTCTCCTAGGGAGAAGCAGCCTTCTTTTTTGGGGAGGGCTTCATGGCGTAGTTGGCTGCCAGCCTAAAGATATGCCATCACCTCCTGCCTCCCGTAACGAGCATGGTGTCGCCCCGTCTCCTCACTGGAGGCTGGTCCCGAACAACCTCCTTTAGGTGGACAACCTCAACCATAGGAGGATGGCAATACGCCACAAACGTGTGTGAGCAACAGCGAGAATAACGGACTTCTGATCATGGGGATATTCCTTATTCTACCCCAGGGCTGCACGGTAAGCCTCAAAATGCTGAGCTGGTTCCTGACAGGACGATTGGCCTAGGGGACATTTCCCCAAGTTTGGATTCGCGTAACCACCACCAAAATTGCTGTCCACCTAAAGTGAAATGGGAGGACTGAGCGATGAACGGAAGCCCGTAACCTGAGGACTTTTGATTCTCTTTTTCGTGTTTTGAGTTCACTCAGACTTCGTCCCCCCCTCAAAGCCCACGGGAAAGCAAATTAATTTCTTAACAACATTCAACTTACGTCAGAGTAGGTTGCGACGCGCCACAGTTTTTACAATTAAGACACCACCCGCTTCCAACCCCAACGATGGCGGTGGAGAACTTTTCCGCCCAGGGCTGGAGTTCGTTTTGCTACCCCGTGCCTGGCTGTAACAACTAAGCAATAGGGGGACAGGAACGCTGCAATGCCACGTTTCCGCGTGCCTCTTAGCCGTGCCCCGGGCCCCGCTTTGTCGCAACACTCCTCGAGGAGAGAAGGCTCTCCCGTCTGGAAGAATTATAGGAGACGATGATTGTGTGACAGCATTGCGCTACTTTTCGACCGTGGCATGATACCGTTTAGAGGTTTCAGACGGACTACTAGGAGTGCGACACAGACCCTGACGCGCATGCCATCGGCGGAGAGCATCTTTTGCAACGTAGTACATTGGATCGGGGTACCAACAACGCGTGTCCGGCGAGTAAAGATAGGGACGCGCATAGTTCCCCGTGACTTCTGGTCCTGCAGGACGGTCGGCGCGCAACTTGTACGCGCATGGCTCAGCCATGACAGAGGATCCCACCGAGGCCAAAAGCACCGTCACGAACAGCCATCTCAGTTTCACGATAGCATCCTTCTCTGGTTTGTTTGCAAATAATGCTTGCACCGGTGTATTAGCACAGTAAAGCGCATTTACTTCAAGCCAGCTGGAAGGTATTGGCTTCGCTTTTAGGAACGCCTGATGAGGCGAAAAGACAAGAGAGGGTCGAACCTATGCAACTGAACGTCGCTATTATGGGTGCTACGGGTGCTGTGGGCCAAGAAATGCTGCGCACGCTGGAAATGCGCCATTTCCCCTGCACGTCGCTGAGACTTCTGGCCAGCGAACGCTCTGTTGGAAAGAAGTTCCCATTCCGTGGCCGCCTTATTCCTGTCGAAAAACTTACTCCGGAGAGTTTCAAGGGTGTGGATCTTGTGCTCGCTTCCGCTGGGGCATCGGTTTCGCGCGAGTTTGTGCCTCATGCGGTGAAGGCAGGCGCTGTGGTGGTGGACAACACAAGCGCATTTCGTATGGAACCGGACATTCCGCTCGTGGTGCCTGAAGTCAATGCTCACGCGTTGGAGAAACACAAAGGCATTATCGCAAACCCCAACTGCTCGACGGCGCAAATGGTTGTTGCGATTGGGCCAATCCATCGCGCGGTGGGAATCAAGCGGCTTGTGATTGCGACTTATCAGTCGGTCAGCGGAACTGGACAGAAAGCGATCGACGAATGCCTGCGGCAGACAAGAGAGCTTCTCGAGGGCAAGCGCGACGTTGAGTGCAAGGTTTATCCGCACCGGATTGCTTTCAACGTGCTGCCACACATTGATGTTTTCCTCGAAAACGGTTACACTAAAGAAGAAATGAAAATGGTCAACGAGACCCGCAAGATTCTTGAAGACGACAGTATCGCGATTACGGCGACGACGGTCCGCGTGCCGGTGCTTCGGGGTCACAGCGAGGCTGTAAATGTGGAAACGCACAGGAAGATCACTGCGGCCGAGGTCCGCGAGCTTCTATCGAAAGCGCCGGGCGTTGTGGTCGTGGACGATCCGAAGAACTATGATTATCCAACGCCTATTTACTCTGAGGGTCGCGACGAAACGTACGTCGGGAGGATCCGCGAAGACATCTCGAACCCGAATGGCATTGAAATGTGGATTGTGAGCGACAATCTGCGCAAGGGAGCTGCATTGAATGCGGTCCAGATCGCAGAGGAGCTGATTGCGCGAAAACTTTTGCGAGCTGTGCAGTAATCACTGCGATTTAGAAAGAGTGAGGCGGATATCATTGAGGATATCCGCCTCTTTGTTTTTCTCTTTCTGGACCTGACAACACGAGTGCGACCAGACGGGTCGCACTCGAGCAAGAAATGCTTACTTCGAAACACTGGGGGTATAGGAGACTTTGATCCCTGGGCTCATGGTCGAGCTCAGTGTGATACTTCGCATGTAGGTCCCCTTGGCGGCTGCAGGACGTGCTTTCGCAATGGCATCGAGAACAGCCATCGCATTCTCCACTAGCTGATCATTGGAGAACTGAATTTTCCCGACAGGCACGTGCACGTTTCCCGTCTTGTCCACACGGAACTCTACTTTACCGGCTTTGATTTCCTGAATGGCCTTTGCAACGTCCATCGTTACCGTGCCCGTTTTGGGGTTGGGCATGAGGCCACGCGGCCCGAGGATCTTACCAAGTTTTCCCACCTCGCGCATCATGTCAGGCGTAGCAATCGCCGCATCGAAATCCGTGAAGCCACCTGCTACTTTGGCCACGAGGTCTTCAGCGCCCACAATGTCCGCACCTGCTGCCTCGGCTTCTGCAGCCTTGTCACCTTTTGCAAAAACTGCTACACGCACGGTTTTGCCTGTGCCGTGAGGGAGGGTCACAGTGCCCCGCACCTGTTGATCAGCATGACGGGGATCGACGCCCAATTTGAGGTCGAGGTTGACGGTTTCGTTGAATTTCGCAAAAGCGATCTTCTTGAGAATTTCGATGGCCTCGGGAAGCGAATAGACCTTTTTGGGATCATACTTCTCGAGTGCGGCGCGATACTTCTTGCCATGTTTTGGCATGGATTTTCTCCTTTTGTTTGTGGTCTGTAGCGGCGATCGTGCGATCGCCTCCCACGCGCTTTCGGACAGATGCCAAAAGCGTCACCGCATGATACGCCTCCGAACAGCGTTCATTCATGACCGTGATTCGGCTTAGCGACTCTGCGACGGGCCAAAACACGAGAGAAGAAAGTCTGCACGAACAATGATGCTAGGAGAAGCACAAGGAAAGACCACGGCAACATGTCGTGGAGGGGTGCAACCCCCGCACAGAGAAAAGTTGTGCCGACGAAAGCCGTGATGAGAATGGCAATTGTTCGTCTTATCCAGAGGGCAATCGCGGCCACTGCTGCACCTATGAGCACGAGAATCAGCGCGTTCTGAGGTGTGAGTGAGTAGGGGTGACCAGTTGTCCCGGCGTGAATCTGGAGGCCAAGACGAGCCAGAAGGATTCCGAACAGAAAACCGACCAAGGCGAGAAGGAAAGAATTTAGAGCGCGGATAAAAAAGATGCCCCCCAGCGCTCCCATGACAGAGCAACCGAGCTGCACCAGAGCTGCCGCACCTGCTTCCAGCCCTAATGCCATGGAGAAAGCGACTCCAAAAATAAAGCCCAAGCCTAGCCCGATAGTGGCCCCAATAAGCCGCGAGCCAACCCAGAGTGCAATCCATCCCCCAAAGCAGAGGATCCCTCCAGCTAATAGCAGAAACGTGTCACCACTCATAAATCATCCTTTAGCGAGAAGGGGAAAACTTTTCCTGCCCCCGAGATTCTTCCACTCACTCGGATTCCTTTTCATAGGGTATGCCATCCGCTGCCGGTGGGGTTGCACGACCTATGAAGCCCGCAATGACAACGATGGTGAGCACGTAGGGAATCGCCTGGATCGCTTGAGTAGGAACCTGGGAAGCGATGGTGCCAAGCCAACTAGTTTCTGCGGTCGCTCCCTGCCGAAGAATTTGAAGCTGATTTTGCAATGCCTCCGCGCCTCCAAAGATGAGGCAAGCAGCAGCCGCGCCCACTGGTGTCCATTTGCCTACGATCATTGCAGCAAGCGCTGTGTAGCCGCGTCCATTTGTCATGTTTGATGAAAAGAGCCCTTGATCCGCAGCGAGCCAGACGCCGCCAAGGCTTGCAATCGCACCACCGATAAGAACCCCAGTAAAACGATAGAAGCTCACATTAACCCCCAGCGAATCAGCGGCAGCGGGGTTTTCACCAACGGCGCGCAGTCGCAGCCCGTAACGAGTTCGATAAAGCAGGAACCATGCACTCACGAATGCGAGAACAGCGAGGAAAATCAGCGGGTGCAGAATCTGCTCGAATGGAGCAAGGACGCTATCGGAAGGAAGAACATGCCAGGTGTTGAACGTCGGGCAGCGCTCAGAGTTACTCGCAGAACCAAAGATACGTTTAAGAAGAAAATTCGTTCCCCCGAGAGAGAGGATATTGATCGCAAGACCTGAAATGATGTTATCCACCTTGAAAACGACACAGGCGAGGGCATGGAGCGCAGAAAGAAGCAATCCCGCGGCAACCGCAGCCAGGAGCCCGAGCCAAGGCGCCCAGGATGTGGCAAGAGGATACTGGGAGCCAAAAGTGCGAACAAGCCACCAACTCGTTGTGGCATAGGCAAAAGCCGCCGAAAGCATGATGCCTTCGAGAGCGATATTCACCACTCCCCCACGCTCGCTCATTGTTCCTCCGAGCGCACCACTCGCATAAGGAATACTAATGCGCACCGTGCTTGCAACGATTGCGAGCGGATTGATCATTTGTGCCGTCCAATTGAACAGTCACTGGAACTGAATATCATATACTGGACTTTCCGCGGTCCGACTCCGACGTGTCAAGGAGGGCTTGTTCTGTGGCTTTATCGAAATGAATATTCCCAGCTATAAGGAGAATCCTTGCGCTAACTCGCGCGTTTGCCCCAATAGTGCTGGGAGCGAGAGTGCGAGGGGAATGGCTAGGAATTATTTAATTAACTAAAAATCGCATAGGCAAGAGGTCTAAACATGAATCTTAGTGGCTCGATGTGCGCAATCGTAACTCCATTTCGGGATGGAAAAATTGACGAAGCAGCGTTTGCCGCACTCATTGAACAGCAAATCGAGCATGGGACATCGGCAATTGTTCCCTGCGGCACGACCGGTGAATCGGCAACGTTGACCCACGATGAACACCATTTGGTGATCGATCTTGCGATCAAATACGTGAACAAACGCGTGCCTGTCATTGCGGGCACTGGCTCGAACTCAACGGCTGAGGCCATTAGCCTGACGCGGCATGCAAAGGAGGCCGGAGCCGATGCAGCACTGTTGATTACACCCTATTACAATAAACCCACTCAGGACGGATTGTACGCGCATTACATGGCTGTCGCCGATGCGGTGGAGCTCCCTCAGCTTGTTTACAACGTGCCCGGACGCACGGGCGTCAGCATTGCGCCAGAGACTGTGGCACGATTAGCGGGACACCCAAACATCGTGGGGATTAAGGAAGCAAGCGGTTCGACAGACTATGTTTCCAAGCTAGCCTCACTCTGCGACATCACGATTTTGTCAGGCAACGATAGTATGACGTTGCCCCTCATGGCATTGGGCGCAAAAGGTGTGATCAGTGTTGTCGCCAACGTTGTGCCCAAACAGATGAGCGAGCTGGTGTCGGCCGCCTTGGCGGGCAAATGGGAGGAAGCTCGACGGTTGCATTTTGAACTGTTTGAACTCATGGATGTGCTCTTTTGCGAAACGAATCCTATTCCTGTGAAGGCTGCCCTTGCGATGATGGGTGTCATCTCGCCAGAGATTCGCTTGCCGCTCACGCCTTTGAGCGACAAAAACGCTCCCAAGGTACGCGCAGCTGTGGAAAAACTGGGTCTCCTGGGCCGCTAAGCAGCTGCGAATTGGATAACAAAAATCTCATCAGGAGCCACCATGGAAGAAGATCTTCTGCCGTTTCTGACCCACCTGGTCACAAAAGCCGGCGAAATTACGCTAAGGTATTTCCAAACGGCGCTGACAATTGACAGAAAAGACGACGCTTCGCCTGTGACAGCTGCTGACCGCGAGAGCGAAGAATTCTTGCGACGCGAAATCGAACGGACTTTTCCGCACGACGAGATTCTTGGCGAAGAGTTCGGGTTATCAGGTGAAAAAGCTAGCCGGCGCCGGTGGATTCTGGATCCTCTTGATGCCACAAAAACATTCCTGCATGGCGTCCCACTTTACGGCGTGCTCGTGGGGGTCGAAACTGAGGGGGAACTTATCGCTGGAGGGATCGCGATTCCAGCATTGCAGGAAGTCCTCGTCGCACAAAAGGGAAAAGGTTGCTGGTGGAATGGGCGACGCTGCAGCGTTTCGAAGGTAGGCTCACTCAAGGATGCTCTTTTGCTGACCACCGATGTGGCGAACAACTATCGTTACGGACGTGGTAAAGAATGGGAAGCTCTCAGCAGTGCAGCACGAATGGTGCGCACTTGGGGCGACTGTTACGGCTATGTGTTAGTGGCTACTGGCCGGGCGGATGTCATGGTGGATCCGATTGCCGAACTCTGGGATATCGCAGCGGTCAAACCGATCATTGAAGAAGCCGGCGGAAGATTTACTGATTATGCGGGCCAGGCCACAATCGAAAGCCGATGTGGGATCGCCACCAACGGCATTCTCCATGAGGAAGTTCTAAGGCTCGCCTCACGTGGGCTTGTCGAATAGCTTACGCGCGTAACTGTAACCGTTACGGGCGCAGCGGAAAATCGCTTTCCGCTATGGGTGTGTGGGCGTGTAGCTCAGCGGTAGAGCAGCGGACTTTTAATCCGTTGGTCGAAGGTTCGATTCCTTCCACGCTCACCATTTTTCTTATCGCCCGCTCACGAAAATCGTTTCTTCCAGATTCTCTAAGTCGCACTCAACCCCTTCTCGGTCGCAGAAATCTTCTGTTCGCGAGACGAGTGTGATCTCCTCCAGTCCAAGGCTGGTTGTTTCTTCAAAGAGATCAACGAATTGATCAACGACACGTGTGGCATGGGCAGACAAAAACACTGCCCCGGTCTTGAGATTCCAAAGTACGTCGTAAACGGCTGTATTTGGCGCCACCGTAGAAAGAAGGGCATCTTTTACCGACTGCCGGATTTGCTGGACTTCCTCACGCGACAGTTTGCGCTGCCGCCTTTCCGAAAGCGTGCTACGGATCTTCTCTGCCATACGCGATTTGAGCAGCAGAGTCGGCACAGTTTTTCGATCCCATCGCATCCCTAGGAGAATCCAGTCGCCAATAAGGACTTTGTCCAACGTTAAGTCGGAATCAAAGGGATCGCTCGGATTCACCCAACCGACGCTCTGTTCTGGATTGCTGTTCGGGTTGATCTCGCGGAAGGCGTGTCGCTGCAATCCCAAGCCCAGTTTTTCATGAAAGCCTTTGGGAATGGAATCGGTAATGCGAAATTTCCTATACGTCACAGTGCCACTAATGAGCCCCATTGCGATATGTGCCCCGTGAAATGATGAAGCAATTTTGCTGATTCAGCAGCTACTTCGTTGTTTGATCATCGCCTTTTGCAGGCGAAGCCTCCTCTTCAATGCTAAGCTGCTTTTCTGCGGCAGTGAAGCGGCCTCCTTTGACCACGGCTACCTGCACGGGCTTGCGGCAATCGCCTTCTTCGTCGAAGAACGTTTTTCCGGTCAAACCGTCGTATGCTGTGGCTGGCGAGTTAATAGCCTTCAAGTAACGATGGATTCCCTCGCGAGACGGACCATTGGTTTCGATCCCTTTGATAATCAATTGGAAGGCATCGTAGCTCAGTGCGGCCCAGGCATCGGGCTCACGGTTATACTTGGCACGGAACTGTTCTGCGAATTTCTTGGCACGCTCGCCACCTAGTTCAAAGAGGAATGGGCAGGAGACATAGGTCCCCTCAGCTGCTTGTCCAGCCAAGGTGATAAATTGTTCCGAGAATACTCCATCTCCCCCAATGAGAGGAGTTTTGATGCCAAGCTCGCGCGCTTGTTTTGCGATCACTGCGGCGTGCTTGTAAAGACCCGCCACAAGAAGCAAATCAGGCTGATATCCTTGCAGTGTGGTCAGTTGGCTCCGAAAATCATTCGTGTCCTTTGCATAGGCTGTTTCGCTCACAATGGTAACACCAAGCGTTTCGGCCTTCTTTTTGAAACTCTCTTTCAGACCGCGGCCATAATCATCATTGTCGAACAGGATTGCGACTTTCTTTGCGCCGAGAATCTCCCCGGCATAACTTGCTAGCGACTGGCCCTGGAAGTCGTCCGTAAAGATATTGCGAAAAACGTAATCGCTGTTTTTTGTCACATTCACGTTCGTGGAGGCAGGGGAAAACATGACCATTTTTGCCTCTGTGTAGGCACTCTTTGCTGCCAGGGAGCACGAGCTATTGAAGTGCCCTATGACTGCCAGGACGTTCGGATTGCTTGCAATCTTTGTGGCCACGTTGTAAGCTTCGGCCGGGTTTCCAGCATCATCCTCAAGCATGAGCTGAATTGGCCTGCCCCCAATTCCTCCCTTGGCATTGAGCTCTTCGGCGGCAAGTTCGACAGACATTTTGATCTGCACACCAAATTCTGAGCTATCGCCAGTGAATGGTCCCGCCACCGCGAGCAGGATGGGTTTCTGCACGACTTGCGTCGGTTGAGGAGAAGAAATTGGTTCCTTTGCGCCGCGCTCAGCTTGCGGACCACTCTCCGTCGGTTGTTGGCCGCAGCCACCAAGCAAAAATAACGTGCAGGAAACAAGAGAATACCACGCGACTTTCGCTAGACGTTTCATCATAGACAGCTTTGCCTCATCGATGATTTTATGTAAGTGAACACTGATGACAGATCTCAGGGACAGTCAACCGAAGGTTTTGGCCCCGGCGACCCTTCTAGTAATTCGTGGGCCGAATATAGGCGTCCGCTATGAGCTGGGCGAACGCACGCGAATTGGGCGCGATTTGACAAACGAGATTACATTGGCTGATCCTGGCGTGTCGCGCCTGCACGCAGAAATCATCCGCGAGCGATTTGCTTACATCATCCGCGACTGTGGGTCGCGTAACGGAATTATCGTCAATGGTGTCCGTGTGGAGCAGAAGCAACTGCTGCGCAATGACGAGATCCAAATTGGAAACACAGTCTTTCTCTTCAATTCGGATTTGAGGCTCGAAAACGCTCTGTTTTCCCAGTCAAGTGCGGTCATCTACCCAGGCGACGCTGCCACACAGGAAATCTCGGCCGAAGTGCCAGCGCTCGAAATTCCAGCAGGTCGTGAAAAATTTCTCATAGAGTTTCTCTGCGCACTAGCCGGGGTCTTTGGGAACTCTCCCGCACGAACAGAAGATTTTGGGCGGCGGCTCTTGGTTCATCTGTTGGAGCTGTTCTCAGCAGATCGGGCAGCGCTATTTCTCCGCGACGTGCGCACACAAAAGCTGCGCCTCACTCTCGTGTTGCCGGAGGGGGGAACGGCACTTTTTGAACGCAGCAGCATCATGCGTGCTTTCGAGGAGCGGCGGCCGGTGCTAGCCTGTGAGCAACCCGAAAGCATTGCCCGGATTCCGTTTGCTGGTGAGGATGAGGGGCCGATTGCTGGTGTGCCCGAAGTTGTTCACGGTTTGACAATGATGTGTGCGCCTATTTTGAGCAGCGAATCTGTGTTAGGCGTGCTCGTGGTGGAGCAAGCAGGGACAAGCCAGTATTCTGCCACGGACTTAGCTTTGCTCCACGCCATCGCGCAACTGGCGGGCGGTTTCTTGCGTGGTGCTCAACTTGGCGATTACTTTGAACTCTTTGCTCCAAAAGAAGGCGAGCCAGACTTCATTCCGTCACGCAATCCGAAGGTAAAAACACTGTTTGATCAGGCGAAGCGGGTAGCCCAAAGTGACGCGAGCGTGCTTATTACTGGAGAAAGCGGCACTGGGAAGGAAGTGTTAGCTCGTTTCATCCACAATTCGAGTCCAAGGAACCAGGGACCATTTGTGGCAGTGAACTGTTCAGCCATTCCGCCCACGTTATTTGAAAGCGAGCTGTTTGGCTACGAACGTGGTGCTTTTACCGGGGCGCTGCGCACGACACGAGGAAAGATCGAGGCAGCTCATGGCGGAACACTATTTCTCGACGAAATCGGTAGTCTGGATATCAGTCTTCAACCCAAACTTCTTCGCTTCTTGCAGGAACATGCTTTCTACCGCGTCGGAGGTAGCCGGCCAATTGATGCCGACGTGCGTATCATCGTCGCCACGAACGAAAACCTTGAAGAAGCCGTGAAAGAGGGCCGGTTCCGAGCAGATCTATGGTATCGCCTGAACGTTGTGGAATTTCATTTGCCGCCTCTGAGGGAACGCCGAGAGGACATTGCGCCACTTGCTGAATACTTGCTCCAAAAAGCTGCGAAACGAAGTGGGAAAAGCATTCTTGGACTGGACAATTCCGCGCTTCTCTTGCTCGAGCGATATTCATGGCCCGGAAATATCCGCGAACTTGCCAATGTCATTGAGCGCGCTGTGATTTTGGCCAGCTCTCCCCTTTTGACAAGTAAAGATTTTGCCTTTCTCGCAGCACAACCTGAGCGCAGGGTTTCTGCCGGGGCAACGACTTCGGATGACGAGATTGTTCCGCTCGCAGAGCTAGAGCGCCAACATATCTTGCGTGCTCTGGAGAGCTTTGACTGGAACCAGGCTAAAGCAGCGGAAGCACTTGGGGTCCACCGCAACACGTTGCGGAACAAGATTGTTGAATATGGATTACACAAGCCCGACTCCAAACGCTAAGTGAGTGGCCCCCATCGCACGACGAGCTGCGACAGCTTGTTTTTACCTCACCACGCGATCGAGAATAGGATGTCCCTTTATTTCCGAGAGATCTGCGTTGCGTAAAATGGTGCCCCGGAAAATCGCCCGTTCAAGGTCCGCGCCGCGGAAGGTAGCTCCGGAACAATCGGCATTTGCAAAGCGTGAGTAGAAAAGATGGGCGTCAGAGAGATCGGCGCGAACAAGAGAGGCACCGACGAAATTCACATTTTCTGCGACTGCTCCACAAAACTTTGTGCCCTCGCAATGCGCTAGCCCAAAGCATGCAAAAAGCAGAGAAGCGCCCGAGAGATCTGCACCAGAGATGTTGCACCCTTCAGCAAGAACGTGATCCAGCTGGGCCTGACGCAATACGCACCCTGAAAGGTTGGCATAGGAAAGGTCGGAATAGGAGAAATTCGCCCTCTCGAGTTTTTCGCCACTGAGATCCACCCCAGCGAGGCAGACCCCTACAAGTCCTTCGTGCTTCTTGATAGCAGCGACGATCCGCTGGCGCAAAGCTTCCTGGTCATGGGCGTGGGTCCAGCAATAATTTGTGTCCCACACTGCTGGAGCTGAGCATTCAGGATGGCTGCAAGTTGCGCGCGGTGGTAAGCATTCGTTTTTCAGGGACTCCAGGCAGAACTCCATTCCATTAGCTCCTAAAGAGGGACTCTTGCTGCAAAATGTCAGAGCCTTCCGACAAATCCGAAGGACACCGCAATGGGTGCCGGGACGGGGCACGGGACATAGGCGCCTTCGTCTTTCGGATCCACTTCCATGGCACGAATGGTTAAACCTTGCTTGCCTTCACGAATGACGACGCCACGAAATCGAGCCTGGCGCCCCTTGCCGGGCACACGCTGAATTTCCAGCGGCGACACGACGACTTTGACTCGTCCAAGATCTCTGGTCTTAAGGGTCAACTCCAGCTCGTTCTTGGGCAATGTTTTCACGCTTTCCACTTTGCCATAGACGGTGACCCATTTGGGGCGGGGAGGCACTTTTTCTTCCTGCTGGTCTTCAGAAACGTCACGCTCCGCCTTCTCTGTTTCCTCTTCGTTCATTTGCTCCTGACGTGGAGAAGGGGTGCGACGCGCCGCCACCTCGGTTTCTTGATCCTGTTCGATACGTGAAGGTTGGGTCAACGCGTTCTTCTCATCTTTCGATGTGACGGTAGAGGACGGCGCTGAGGCTTCGGGCGAGTCTTCCACTTTTTTCGATGCAGAAACCGAAGGTCGCACAGCCATCTCTCCTTTGGCGTCTTCCGGAACAAACCAGCGGCCTCCTACACCCTCAACCTCGCTTGGCACGAAGACGGGGGCGGTCGTGGAGCTGTCCGCTTTCTGTGCAGCGGTTTGTTGCTCTGCGGACAACGGCTTCGTCACTGAGCTAGCCACACCAGACGTCTCCTGAGCATAGCTGAAAGATGGCAGTAGTGTCACAAACATTGCGTAAAGCACGAAGCGTAAGACACGCCGAGCTAATTCTTCAGAAATCATTGCGCAGCTCATGGTCGGATCTACCTTTCCTTGGGATGTCACCACTATGCGCCATGCCACTAAAAAAGCAAGTCTTTTGCCATACAGCGGAGGAACCTTTCAAATGGCGATAGCCAGGCCCACAAAAGCCATAGTGACAAAAGGCCTGGGTACGCGTTTCGAAAGTTTCACCGAGTGGCCAAAAGCAACCCCCCAGAGCATAAGCTCCGGGGGACGAAGCCGAATCAGAACGTTTTGTGTGGGGATGCTTACTCGGACTTTGCCGCTTTTTGGTAGCGCTGACGGAATTTCTCGACGCGCCCTGCGGTGTCCACGAGCTTCTGTTGGCCTGTGAAGAAGGGATGGCAGTTCGAGCAGATTTCCAGGCGATATTCTTTACGTGTGGACCGAGTCGTAAAGGTAGCGCCGCACGCACAGGTCACAGTTGCGAATGTGTATTTCGGGTGGATTCCCTTACGCATTTAGATCACTCCTTACGATGCCGGCGTCGGGCGGGCAAAACGAGCCCGGTACGGCATGCTTTTCCTTTAGCCTTTACCCACGCCCTATACCCTTGAGTAAGCGCGGTCATTCACGATTTAGTACGGCGGGGAAAAACTATTCTCGGTTTGCCTGGTCCTGTGGTGCGTGCCGTGCTCGCTGGAGCACGCCTTCAACCGCTGCAAAAACAGCCTCCGCTGAGATTCCATCGAGACAATGACCGGGGGGATGGTGCGGGCATTCCCGCCAGAACGTGCCCGCACAGGGTTGAGAAAAGTCTTGCAGCACTTCAAAATTCGCACCGGCAAACACAGGGGCATTCCGGCGTGAATCGGAACTGCCGAAAAGCGCCACTGTTGGAATGCCAAGTGCGGCCGCCATGTGCATGGGGCCAGTGTCACCCCCCGCAAACAGAGCTGCATGACGACGAAGCAGCGCGACATATTGGCGGAGAGTTGTTGGAGGAGCCAAGCATGCTCGGCCGCCTGCTGATCGGATAAGCTCAGCCAGATGGGCTGCTTCCTCTTCTTCGCCAGGACCAAAGAAAACCAATGTTTCGAAGCCGTAGCGCGAACGGATTTCGAGAGCCACTCTTGTCCACCGATCAAGAGGCCAACGCTTTGTGACCCATCCAGCGAAAGCATCCATAACGAAGAATCGGGTGTCGCCGATACCAGTCTGCTTGGCCCAATGAGCAATGTACTCTTCGTCCTGTGCATGCGCCACGAGAAGGGCACGGGCATGGGTTGCCTGGCATCCGAGGGGGCGAAGGAGTTCGAGATTCATTTCGATGACAGCTTGGGCTGCTGGATTGACGCGCTCATTGGTGAAAACCCAGTTGAGTTCGCGGCAAGCTTTCCCAGCAAACCCGATGCGCCGCGAGGCTCCACTCAGGAACGTCACAACGCCACTTTTTGTCAGTCCCTGAAAGTCTACGGCAACATCCCAGGGGCCAGCTCGGCGAAGCACTTCGCGCACTTCGCGCATCGCCCCCAGAGCCTCTTTCACTGAGTGTGGCCGCGGCAGTTTAAATAGGAAATCGAGCTGGGGATGCCCCTCAAGCAGCGCGGCAGGACCGGGATGCGCAACCCACCCGATTGTGGCATCGGGATAACACTGCCGAAGTGCATCGAGGACCGGTAGCGTGTGCACAACGTCGCCAACCGCGCTAAGCTTCACGATGAGCACTTTCAATTTGGTGCTCCCTACGCTGCTTTTACGCCTGTTTTTTGTTTTTTCCGAAGCGTTCAAGAACGGTGGAGATGACATCGCGCGAGGAGTTTTCCTTCGGTGCTCCAGCGATGTATGTCTCAAAGCCAAGCTCGATGGCGATGGCACGCTCGGGAACGGTGTCCTTCGTGTAGTCTGTCCCTTTCGCATGAACATCCGGACGCAACGCCCGGAGAAGCGGTTCCACCGTGAGGTCATCAAAGAGTATAAGGTAGTCCACGCACCGTAGGGCATCGAGAATTTCGAGGCGTGCGGCCTCATCGTAAATCGGTCTCGAAGGTCCTTTGAGCGCCCGTTCGCTGACGTCAGAATTCACGCCTACGATAAGGCAATCACCTTGCCGCCGTGCGTCCGTAAGGTAGGAGATATGTCCGCCATGCAAAACATCGAAGCAGCCATTAGCAAATACCACACGTTTGCCCTGGGCTCTTAGCTGCTCGCGAATAGCGACGGCCTCTTCTAGCGTGACAAGCTTTTTCAGCGGATAACGCTTTTCAGTCAACGTTCTAGCACTCCTCGTTTTCGAAGATCGTTAAGAATCCACGAAACAGCTGCTTGAAGGTTTTCTGCAACAAAATCAGGTTCCTGTGCTGGTGCTGCAACGAGCTTTTTTTGCAACTCGTCTTGTCCATATCCGGTCAAAACCAGAACGCTGCGGAGGCCGTTTGCCTTCCCGAATTCGACATCGGTGAGCTTGTCTCCCACGACGTAGGAATTTTCTAAGTCGATAGGAAAGTCGTCGGCGGCACGTCGAATCATGCCAGGCAGGGGCTTTCGACATTCGCAGGCCACTCGATAGGAACCCAGTCCCTTTTCTGCATGATGTGGGCAATAGTAAATCGCGTCCAGCTTTGCGCCTTCACGCGCCAGGAGGTCCTGAAGATGGTCATGGACAGCATGGACGTCGGTCTCTGTAAAGAACCCACGGGCGACACCGGACTGATTGGTTGTGACCACCGCGAAGACGCCGTGCTGGTTTAGAAGTTGAATGGCAGCAGCGCTCCCTGGAATAAGCACAAGCTGTTCGGGTCGCGAGAGATATCCTACTTCCTCGCAAATGGTCCCATCGCGATCAAGAAAGACGGCTGGTCGGCGTTTTTCTGCAGTCATGGGGAATCATCGTGACGCACCGAGAAGTGCGCGCAACGAAAAAGGATTTATGGTGCGTTAGGCAACCAAGTAAGAATATGCTGGCTTGCCAATAGAAGCTAGAATGACTGAGGAACTTCTGGCATGAAAATTGAAGGATCGAGAGTGCTCATCACAGGGGGAGCACGGCGTGTGGGACGCACAATCGTGGAACATCTTGCAGCACTGGGGGCCCACGTGTTTATCCACTACAATAGCAGTGAAACTGAAGCCAACTCGTTAGTGGAGGCCCTCCGGTGCCGCGGATATCAGGCTGATTGTGTTCAAGCCGATTTCGATCAACCAGAACGGATCGAAGAGTTCGTCAGCACACTTCCGCCAATCGATGTGCTTGTCAACAATGCTTCGATTTTCCCACGCACACCGCTGAAAGAAGTGACTCTGGCGCAGTGGCGAAACATTCTCGACGTGAATCTCACTGCTCCAGTGCTTCTTGCAGTCAGGCTGGGAGCGATGATGAAAACACGAGGCGCTGGAGTGATTATCAATTTAACAGATTGTGGTGTGCATCGTCCTTACCCGAACTATCTTCCTTACCTTGTGTCAAAAGGGGGACTGGAAACCGCGACGCTCGTATTGGCGCAGGAGCTAGCTCCGCAAGTTCGAGTTGCGGCGATCGCACCTGGCACGGTTTTGCCACCACCAGAGATCTCTCCGGCGATTCTCGATGCGATCAAGAACCGTTCTCTGCTTCGCAGAGTTGGTCATCCCCAGGACATTGCTGGCGCTGTCGCTTTTGTGATCGAGAACGAATTTGTTACGGGTTGTACGTTGACCATAGATGGAGGCACGACAATTAGCTAACAGCGCTTTTGGGGGCACCGGACCACTTTCTTCATCATAAAAAATGCCTTTTGATTCGGCATGAATCTTGACCCCTTGTCCGTTGTGCAGCACAAAGAACAACGACATAAACGCCGATGACTCTTAAGAGCCGAAAAAAATTTCAAAAGCAGGTAGAGCGGCCTTACCGCTGGCGAATCCGACCCGTGGACCACAATCTCGCCCACCTGCTTGCAACGGACAATAAGCTGAACCCCGTGGTGGCACGGATTGTCGCTGGTCGCATGCAGGAAGCTGAATTCGGCTCTGCCATGATGTCCGAGTCGATCGAACGTTTTCTGTCGCCCCGCCTGGCAGACCTACTTGACCCGTTTCAGCTTGCTGACATGGAAAAGGCCGTCGAGCGGGTGGTTGACGCCCTGCGCCGTGATGAGCCAATCACTGTTTACGGCGACTACGACAGTGACGGGACCACCGCTACTGCTTTAATGGTGCACCTTTTTCGGTTCTTGGGCCACGACGTGCGGTACTATATTCCCCACCGCATCGAGGAGGGATACGGTCTGAACACCGAAGCTGTTGAAGAGCTTGCACGGCGCGGAACGAGAGTCATTGTCACCGTCGACAATGGCATCACGGCCGTGGCCGAGGCAGCGCATGCGAAAAGACGTGGGGTCGATCTTGTTATTACGGATCACCATCGCCCTGGCCGCGAGCTACCAGAGGCTTACGCAATCGTAAACCCGAATCGAGCTGATTGCCCTTATCCGTTCAAGTTTCTCTCAGGTGTTGGAGTTGCATTCAAATTTGCCCATGCGCTGCTGAAAGCGATGCATGTGGCCCCGGACAAGGGGCGGGCTTTCTTACGCTCGGTGTTTGACTTAGTGGCCATCGGCACGGTCGCCGACATCGTCCCACTTGTCGGCGAAAATCGAATCTTTGTGACGCATGCGTTGCGATGGATGCGCGAGACACCAAATCTGCGCGTGAACGTCATGTGTTCTGTGTGGGGCATTGATCCCGCGACCCTGACAACACAAACGATTTCCTTTCGAATCGCTCCTCGTCTCAACGCAGCTGGCCGAACAGACCATGCAGGTGTGTGCGTGGAGCTGCTGACGACGGGCGATGTCCGTCGGGCTGAACAGATCGCGTCGAACCTGGACTCTTTCAACGATGCGCGCCGTGACCTCGAAGCGAACATTCTTCGCCGATGCCAACGCTTTGTCGAGAAAGAGATTGACCTGGAAGACGAACCAATCCTTGTGGTGCATGGCGACGATTGGCACATTGGTGTGCTTGGGATTGTGGCGTCGCGGCTCACCGACGCTTACTGCCGACCGGCTATTGTCCTCTCACGACAAGACGATTACGCGCACGGATCGGGACGAAGTCCCGAATCTTTTAATCTGCACGAAGCACTGGCAGCAACGAGCGACCTGCTCCTGGAATGGGGCGGACATGCCCATGCTGCAGGACTTCGGCTTCACGCAAAGGAAATTCATCGTTTCCGCACCGCCATTAATGAGTACGCACATAGACATCTCGAACCAGAAGAGCTGGTTCCTGAGCTTACGATAGACGCCGAGATCTCACCCCGGGAATTTGGTATTCCCCTCCTTGATGCCCTCGCCAGCCTTGAGCCCTACGGCGAGGGGAATCCCCATCCGGTGCTTTCAATGTCGCATCTACGCCTCATTGAGGAACCACGTGTGGTTGGCTCGAACCATCTCAAACTCCGGTTGTCGCGCGATGGAGAGGTTTTTGACGCTATTGGTTTTGGGCTTGGCATGCTGCTGGAACGGCTGCGCCAACAACGCTATGATTTGTTGGAAGCGGCCTTCTCGCCTACCTCTGACGACTTTACCGGAAGACGAAAAGCGGTGATGGAACTCAAAGATCTCCGCTTCATGGGAGGATGATATGCCACGAAAGAAAAAGGCGGATTCATCGACACCTACGCCAAAAGCTGCGCCAAGCACTTCTTCCGCCAGCCCGGAGAGCGTGCGTGATCGCTTCGCGGAGGCACCTCGCCTGAAAATTGTGGGGCTTAATTCTCCCGAGTCCAAACCGGAGCCTAAGCCGGGGGAGAAAGAAGCAAGCGGAGATTGGCACTGGACCCGACGGCACGACGATCTGGTCGATCCCTATTTCCAGCGCAGCACACGTTTGCTGGATTTCCTGCTAGCAGTGATCTTGTGTGCGGGAGCAATCCTTTCCGTCATCCTGACCTATCGGGGAATAGGGCACTCCTGGGACGAGGCGCTTTATTTGCGTCCGGCGGCAAGTGCGGGCCAATGGATCATCGATTTGTGCCGCGGCAAGCTGAGCTTGCTCGAACCAGCAGCTATCGACCAAGCCTGGGGACTGGAGGTCACAGGAGAAGACCCACTTCACCCAGAAGTAGCTCCGGTCCCCAAAACAGTTATCGGCCTGGGGCTTTCCTTGCTTACTGGCTACGGGGTTTCGGAAATGCACGCGATGCGTCTGCCAATCGCGCTGTTTTTCGGACTTACTGTGGCTCTGCTTTATATCGTTGGTGCGCGCACATTTGGTCGACTGCCTGGCTTCATTGGCGCTACGGCCTACTGGCTCATGCCTCGAGTCTTTGGCCACGCTCATATCGCGGCCTCGGAGACGCTATTCGCGTTTGCGGTTGTTTTCCTGACGTGGGCTTATCTGGCAGCCATCAAGCGGCCCTGGTTATCCATTCTCACCGCAATCGCTTTTGGGCTAGCATTCGACACGAAGGTGACAGCGCTATGTTTGCCACTGGCTCTTCTTGTGTGGGGGCAACTTTATTATCGTCGGGATTATGCCTCGAATATCTTCGCAATGAGCCTTGGCTCGCCGCTGGTCGCCTTTGCTTTATGGCCATGGCTTTGGTGGGACCCACTCACCCGGCTCGCTGAGTACGTGAAGTTCTACGCCGCTCACCAAAGGACAGCAGTTTTTTACATGGGCCAAATGTGGGGCTATGTTTATGGTCCGCCTGCTCCCTGGCACTATCCTTTTGTCATCACGGCGATTAGCGTTCCGGCTTGGACTCTGCTCCTGATCATTCTTGGAATGCTCGCCATTGTTGGGCGCTGCCGCAAACGTCCAGTACCGATGCTTTATCTCATGCTTGCCGCAACCCTTGTCGGTGTGTGCGCTTTGCCGAATGCTCCGAAGTACGATGGAGAGCGCCTTTTCTTTGGCGCATTTCCCTTTCTCGCGCTGATCGCTGCAGGTGGATTCGATTGGGTGTGGTCGCAACTATGTGCTTTGGCGGAAAAACGAAGACCACTTGCAATGTGGGGATGCCGGGCCTGGGTCGTTCTGGCTTTCTTAATGATCGGGTGGAATATCCGAACAATTAAGAAAGTGCATCCTGACGAACTGAACTTTTTCAATTCTCTCATTGGCGGCGCCAAGGGTGCATATGAGAAAGGATTTGAAACGGCGTACTGGGGCGAGGCGGTCAATGAAGAGGTCATAGATTACCTCAACTCACTGACAAAGCCTGGTACGAAGTTCAAACCACTGGCGCTGAATGAACTCGTTTTTCTGAATTTGCAGGGGTGGGGACTCCTTTCGGGTGACGGCATTTATGTGGCAGCGAACGAGCCGTACGATTATTACGTTTTGCAGGTGCGACAGGGGTTCTTTGGCAACCGTGAGCGAGCGCTCCATTTTGGGGCCAAACCTCTTCGCGTTTTTGAGGCACAAGGGGTTCCCAAGATTGAAATCTTCAGTGGGGACGCGTTGACAACTCAGGCATTGCTCGCAGTGCGAATGCTAAGTGCGGCACAAAACCCTCGCCGTGCTGACGACATGCCCCTCCTCGTGGCTCCCGAGGAAAGAAAATCGTCGGCTACATTGCAGAAAACTTCGCAGCGCGCCGGCGCGACTACTGCGGGAGCCCACGCGGCGATGTCGGAACAGAACGAGACAAGCCAAAGTCGGGAAAAGGTCGAATTGCGCAACCAGAACCAAACCGACCAAGACACAACTTCTCCTCAAGAGCCTTCCGCAAAAAAAGCATTATCTCCTCCAAAGGAGGCGTCACGTGGCCAAGAAGAAATGCAGCTCGCCCTCTGAAGCCAAATCCCCGCTCATCGCTTTGCTGACCGATTTTGGATGGGACGGCTGGTATGTGGGTGCAATGAAAGGCGTCATTCTCTCGATTTGCCCTGGCGTGCAAATTGTCGATCTCACGCACGGCATTTCACCTCATTCCATCGCAGAAGGGGCTCTCTTGCTCAATGCGATGCAGCGGTATTTCCCCGCCGGCACGATTTTCGTGGCCGTGGTTGATCCAGGTGTAGGCACGGTGCGCGAACCTATCATTGCTCAAGCCGACGGAAAGATCTTTGTGGCGCCAAACAACGGACTGCTGGGCCTTGTCCTTCAGGGAGCCAAGCAATGGGATTGCCGTCTTATTTCGAACCAGGCCTATTTCTTGGAAGAGATTAGCTCCACGTTCCATGGGCGCGACATTTTTGCTCCCGTGGCAGCGCACATCGCCTCAGGAGTGCCGATTGAAGAAATCGCTCCGCAACAGACCGAATGCTTTCGCTTGGCGACAGCCACCGCGTCCTATGACCGCGGCTACATCGAAGGCAATATCATCTATTTTGACCGATTTGGAAACGCGGTGACAAATATCACGCGAGTGTTATTCGAAAAGAGTTTTTCCCAAAAAGGCTCGCGCAGCAGGAGTGGCAAGAAAAGTGCTTCCACTTTACCAGTCGTAAGTGTTGCAGTAAAAGATTACGAACTGACGCGCATCTGCAATACGTTCGGTGATGTGAAACCAGGTGAGCCCGTCGCCTACTGGGGATCATTAGGAACGCTCGAAATTGGCATTAACTTAGGGAACGCCCACCATGCCATGAATTTGCGTTTGCTCGACAAGGTCACAATCAAGAAGGTTGGGGAAAATGTCGCGTAGGCGCGGGGTCTCCCACCGCTCGCTCCCGGGGAGAGAGGGCACTTCGCCAAAGACCAGCAGCTCTTTGAATCGTCCTTTCGACCGCTGGCAGCGGATATGGGAGTGGGGAATCTATCCCCTACTGATTTTGGTCGTTCTTGTTTTCGTCACTGTGCGTCCTATCAATGACCCCGACTGCTGGTTTCACATGGCACATGGACGTTACTTTCTTGAACACGGGAAGGTGCTTGATCGAGACATTTTCTCCCATACTGCGAGCGGCAGGGAGTGGATTTCCTCCGGCTGGTTCACGTCGGTGGTGATGCAAAGCATTTTCCAAAAGTGGGGTCCGCCTGGCCTCACTTTTCTGGTGACCATGACCACAGCTTGTATCTACGGGCTGATCTACGTGCTGGCACTCAAGCGGAAGGCGGGGGGCGAGCTTGCGGCAATTGTCGTCCTGTGTTCGATACTGGCCGGGTACATGCGTTTTAACCCTCGTCCGGATTTGCTGAGTCTTGCATGCCTTCCGCTATTTCTGGCCCTCCTGCAGGGCATCGATCATTGGAACATCGGAAAGCAGTCTCCGCCGTGGTACCTCTGGCTATTGCCATTGGTTATCGCAGTGTGGGCAAATCTTCATGCGGGTTTTCTGGCGGGACTGATTATCCTCTGGATCGCAGTTGCCGGCGTTTTCGTGCAAATGCGTCAATCCGCCGACGGAAACGTCCCATCGAAATTTCTCGTCATCGCAGGAATCACCTCCATTGCCTGGATTGCCAATCCCTATGGTTGGCGTATCGTCGAGCTGGCTGCCAAGATTCGCGCCATTCCTGGGGTGAGAATGCTTATTTTCGAGTGGATGCCTCTGGTTTACTTGCCTGGATTCAATTTGCCGTGGCCTCATTACGTAGGAATCGCTGCTCTCGCCGCGTTGTGGTGGTTAGCCTGGAAAAAGGGAGCATCGCGCCAAAAAGTGTGGCATGTCGGCGGAGTTCTCTTTCTTGCTCTATTTGCCTTTTGGCAACGCCGCCAAGCCGGACTTTTCGCGACGGGAATACCTATTCTCGCACTTCCCTACCTGGAAGAGCTTCGGAACCAGTGGGAAAAACATCGTTCGTGGTTGCGGGGAGCCGCCATAGGCGGGGCCGTCGGAATCTGCACGCTGCAATACACGGGCGCACTGGAAATGGGAAATGGGCTGCCGGTGACGGGAGTCAATGCGAAGATGTTGCCGTGCATACCAACCGAATTTCTCGAACAGATGCCTGTCCCCCAAAAACTTTTTAACAGTTACAGCATGGGGGGATACCTGCTCTATCATCTGGGCTCACGGTTGCCAGTCTTCATCGACGGAAGGCTTGACGTGTACGATCCGAAAGTTTGGGCGGATTACCTCGCTGCGGAGGAGAATCGGCTCAGCATCGAGACGCTGAGACAGCGCTACGGCGTAAACACATTCGCCATCGAAACTCGCGATGCCTTCGGCGATCCTGTGCATCTGGCAAATCGTCTTACGAACAGTCCGGAGTGGGCTCTCGTGTTTTTCGATGATGACTATGCGATTTTCGTGCATCGTGCGGAAGCGGCGTCAGATGTGCTGGCGGGCGAGTTTCGACTTGCAAACCCTTTTGCTCCGCAGCGCTTTTTGGCGGCGGTCCGGAATGCGGAGCAACGTGAGCGCGCTCTACGCGAAATCGGCAGTGCGATAAAAATTTCGAATGGGGCTGCAGCAGCTTATGCTTTGGCAGCCCTTGCTGCGGATGCGTTGGGAGAAACGAACACTGCTTTGGAGTATGGCGAGCAAGCCGTCATGCGCGATCCGAATTGTCCCCTCCTCCAGTGGAAGCCTTGACGCTGGGGGGCCTCCTTTGCTGATTCTCCCCCGGAAACCGCCAGACAACGGCCCCCGTGGAAAGAGCCCTCAGCCGACGTCTTTGAGTAACTGGGTTGTTTGATAATCGGGGGTGGAAACTTGCTGGAGATCTCTCTCGTGGAAGAAGTGGCGCTTCCCATCAACAAACACAACTTCATATCCGAACCACGGCTGCACAAGTGGACGGAAGCCGACAATTTTTCCTGTCTGGCCGGCGTACCGATTTTTCACCTCAGGGTGCACGCGAACGAAGGTTCCATTTGGCCACGGCACACGTGCAGCTTGTTTCATGCCACGGGTGTGCCATTCAAGTTCGATAAATGACACAATGTTGGGGAATTTGCGCAGAAGCTCGTCGCGAAGACTTTCGTAGCACTTCTCGCAAATCGCCACATGGCGATGCTGCTGATCTTTGATCTGAAAGCGCAGCCGCGCGATGGGGATGTTATGACCGCAGTAAATACAGTTTACACACTGTCGATAATGGCGACTGTTGGCTGCGGTTTGGTCTATAAAAGCAAGAAGTTTGGCGGCGCAATCGTCACACGTCTGAGTGTGCCGTGTCAGGGCAAAGTGCTCTCGCTGCTCCATCGCTACGACGAGACCCGGCACGCCGATAGGCAAATTGCATTCGACGCATCTCTTTTTTTCCATTTCCCCTGACTCCTTTCCTGGAGGCAGACTTGCTTCGCAGATGAACGATGTCCATGCGCCCACCATGCACCCTTGGCGGGGCGAATGTATCCGCTCCACACGCTCGCTCGAAAGGCACCCTCAACGCTGGTCATTCTCCCAACTTGGCAAGAGCCTTTTTATCACACTGGTGGGCAAAAGCAACTCAAAAAGCGCATCCAACAAGACAAGGAGGGCACACACCTGGGTAAATCCTGTGTTTTCAGGCCAAAGTCACTCGGGCAGGACTAGGGCAAAAATGGAAAAAGCGTGGGCAGAACCCACGCTTTGAAAGGTGCTTGTTCCAATGAACTACGAGCCTAAGAATCGAGGAGCAATTATGCTATTCGTGGAGCTCGTCTTTGATTTCGTCAGTGCCAAGATCGGGCTTCATCCCTTCGCCAGGCATCTGAGACTTTGAGGGCGCTCCTGAGCTCTGCTGCTGGGCACCGCGACGGATGTCAATTTTGAGTCCTTGTGGTGAAGCTGAGGCATGTTTTCCCCCATGCCTCGCTGAGGAGCCATGCTGTTCGCCATGACGCTGATGCTGCGACGATTCACGCCGCCCATGTCCCTCTCCGCTTCCGCGATGAGAGCCACCCTCGCGGGAACTCTTCTTCGACTCGCTCTCAGGGTAGAGTGCTTGTTTGCGCGAGAGCCGAATCTTCCCCTTGTCATCAATACTGATGACTTTGACCAACATCTCGTCGCCGATCTTGCAGACATCTTCAACTCGGTCAACCCGACGCGGTTCAAGTTCGCTTATATGCACGAGACCATCCTTGCCGGGAAGGATCTCAACAAACGCGCCGAAATCCTCGATGCGAGTAACCTTGCCTGTATAAAGCTGACCAACCTCAGCCTCAGCGGTGAGATCGCGGATCCATTTGATGGCACGATCCATCGCTTCTTTGTCAGCACTTGCGATAAAGACTTTGCCGGTATCTTCGATGTCAATTTTCACACCAGTCTGGGCAATGATCTCGCGGATGACCTTGCCACCAGTGCCGATGACGTCGCGGATTTTCTCTGGATCAATCGTAATCATTTCGATGCGTGGAGCCCACGGCTTGAGCTCGGTCCGCGGAGCGGGCAGCACCTCGCACATCTTGTCGAGAATGTATTGACGCCCCTCACGCGCCTGTTTGAGCGCTTTCTCCATGATGTCAAAAGTCACGCCCTCGATCTTGATGTCCATCTGGAGAGCGGTGATGCCCTCGCGCGTTCCAGCAACTTTGAAGTCCATGTCGCCAAGGTGATCCTCAAGGCCCATGATGTCGCTAAGGACGGCGTATCGATCCCCCTCTTTGATAAGCCCCATCGCGATGCCAGCGACAGGCTCGGCAATGGGAACTCCGCCATCCATGAGTGCGAGAACACAGCTGCAGACACTGGCCATGGATGAAGAGCCGTTCGATTCAAGGATCTCGCTGACAAGGCGAATCGTGTAAGGGAACTTTTCGCGATCTGGAATTACAGGCTCAATGGCACGCTGCGCCAGGTGGCCGTGGCCAATCTCGCGACGCCCTGGCCCACGCACGGGACGAACTTCGCCAACACTAAACGACGGGAAGTTATAGTGAAGATAGAAGAAACGCTGGGTTTTCTCATCGAGGTAATCCGTTTCTTGCGCATCTTCGCCGGTGCCAAGCGTTAGGACACCGAGCGACTGCGTTTGGCCACGCGTGAAGAGAGCGCTGCCATGC
Source organism: Candidatus Sumerlaeota bacterium (assembly GCA_017161655.1). Lineage (GTDB taxonomy): Bacteria > Sumerlaeota > Sumerlaeia > Sumerlaeales > Sumerlaeaceae > DRVG01. The sequence goes on along the minus strand of JADFCV010000005.1, from coordinate 84,156 downwards.
GTACGGGGAAGCACGTCCACCTCGATGGAAATGGGACGGATCTCATTGAGACGGCGTCCGTCAGCGCGGATGCCGGTATCGAGGATGCGCTGGCGCATGGCCTTCGAGTACTCATCCTCGAAGACGCTTTTCATGATTTCCTTGGCCTCGGGATACTCTTCACTGAGAGCATCGAGGACCTCATCGCGCGCTTCCTCCAGAGCTTCGCTACGCTCTTTCTTTTCGTAGATCTCGGCAATTTTCGCGAATTTCGGAAGCGAAAGCTGTCGGATTTTTTCTTCGAGAGTGGCATTGCGTTGCGGCTTCTCGAAGGTGATTTTCTCTTTGCCAGCTTTTGCACGGAGTTCTTCCAGTGCCTCACAGACGCGTTGGATGGCTTCGTGACCGAAGCGCAGAGCATCGAGCATCTGCTCCTCGGTTAGCATTTGCGCGCCGCTCTCCACCATCGTGATCGCGTTGGCAGTCCCGGCGACCACAAGATCAAGTTTTGACTCTGCAAGCTGATCATAAGTGGGGTTTAAGATGAATTTCTCTCCGTCGAAACCCACCCGAACGCCAGCCAGGGCTTTCTCAAACGGGATGTCCGAAATCAGCAAAGCGGCTGCCGCTGCGCAGAGCCCAACAACATCCGCATTGTTCTTTCCATCGAAGGAGAGAACGCTGACGTAGACTTGCACTTCACGGAAAAAGCCGTCAGGAAACAGGGGTCTGATCGGTCGATCGATGAGACGCGCCCTGAGAATTTCCGGCTCCGTGGGGCGTCCTTCACGCTTGAAGTAGCCGCCAGGGATTCGTCCCGCCGCATAGAGCTTTTCACGATAGTCCACCGTGAGCGGGAAAAAATCTATTGGTTCTTCACGCGGTGGGGCCATGACGGCGGAGGCGAGGACGACGGTCCCTCCGAGTGTGGCTACGACCGAGCCATTGGCCTGTTTGGCAAGTTTGCCGGTGCTAAGAATAAGATGATCGGGTCCGAAGGGAACCGAGACTTCGATTGTGGGGGTACTCCCCACCTGTAGGTTTGACATAAACCTTTTGCCTTTCCGTCAAATAAAGATGACGTTCGTGATTGTTGCGGGTTTCAGGCTCGTCAGGCGGGGGGAGTGTGTCGGGATTTTACGTTTCGGTAGAACGCTCTGTTTCTATCGAAGCTTAAAAGCCCGCACTTGTCCTGCAATTTGGGGTCTGCAGGACAATCCCCCATCCTTAGCCCTTAACCACGCAAGAGTCAAATACAGCTAAAAAAACAAAATGATGCGACGGAACCAAAAAAACTTCCGTCGCATCACTTTGGTATTGGCACCCGAGGCTAAAAAACCGGGCAGAAATTCACTTTTCCATTACTTGCGCAATCCAAGCCGCTCGATTAGAGCTCGGTAACGCTCAATATCCAGGGCGCGGAGGTAGTTGAGCAGACGCCGACGCTGCCCGACAAGCATGAGAAGACCACGGCGCGAGTGGTGATCCTTCTTATGCTTTTTGAAATGCTCGGTGAGGTTTTGGATACGTTCAGTGAGTATAGCAATCTGAACCTCCGGCGACCCGGTGTCACCGGGATGGCGGCCAAATTCCGCGATGAGCTGCTGTTTGCGCTCGGCTGTGATGCTCATAAGTGAAGTCACCCTTCTGTGAGAATTGCCCATGGCCCAGTCGAGCGCCGGGTGGAGCGCGTCACCGAGCCCAGGGTTCGGTGCATAATACTCCGTTCAAGGGGGCAGAATTCAGTGCCGAATTGTGCCATTTCTCGGTGCAATTGACCGATCCCGGTGGGATCGCGTACAGCAGGGAGCCCCCCGCTAAGTCAAATGGGGAATGAGGGCGGTCAAGAGCTTGGTAAATTTCTCCTCAACAAGGCCCGCATTTTCCATGACTTCTTCGTGAGTGGTCACTGCTGGGACCGTAAGAAGATTCGAAATGAACGAGATTCCAAGAACGCGACGCCCCATGTGATTTGCCACAAGGGTCTCGGGAACTGTGCTCATACCTACGGCATCCGCCCCGTGAATTGCACGCAACATGTGAACTTCGGCCCGTGTTTCATAGCTAGGCCCTAACCCGCCGAGGTAGACACCTTCGCGCAAAAGGACCCCAACCTCAAGACCGACGCGTTTGGCTTTCTGACGGAGCTCTTGCGAGTAGAGCTCGCTCGCATCGGGAAAACGAGGCCCCCACTCCTGCGCGTTCTTGCCAATCAGGGGATTCGTGAACATCCAGTTAATGTGATCGGATATAAGCATGAGGTCTCCGACCTGAAACTTTGGATTCAATCCACCCGCGGCATTGGAAATGATAACAACTTGCACCGGAAAAGCAGCGAGAAGAGCGCGAAGAAGTAGGGTGGATTGCTGAGGAGAAATCCCTTCGTAAAGGTGACGTCGGCCATTCATGACAAAGACCGGGGTGTTGTTGACCGCCCCTTGAACAAGAACCCCTGCATGACCAGCAACCGTCGAAGCGCCGAAATGGGGCACATCGCTGTAGGAAATCGTTTTCTCAACCGTGACACTCCGCACGAATCCGCCGAGGCCACTTCCTGCAATAACGAGGATTTTCGGGGTTGAGTCGAGTCTTTCAGCCAGAAATTTGGCTGCGTCCTCGATACGGGCAATGTATTCGTCGGACACGCGATCAGCTTGTCGCATCTGGTCCCTCTTCGTAGTGATCGAAGAAACTATTCTTCATCCACGTCTGGCGGAATCGAATCAGAGCAAAAGAGTTCTTTGATGCGTTTGGGGCTTTTGGCGAACATGACTGCTTTTCTAAAGTTGCGGTTTTTCAGCTTTAGCACGAGCTGGGCCAGCACCTTCAGGAAATCTCCCGCCTGCTTGTCATTGGCGCCAATCATCACGATGATATAGACGGGCTTCTCATCGAGTGAATCGAAGTCGATGCCTTTGTGCGAGCGCCCGATTGCAATCACGAAATCTTTCACGCTGGGAATTTTCACGTGGGGCAGTGCGACTTCGATGCCGACCCCGGTCGAAATCACTTTTTCGCGCTCGAAGATCGCCTTTAGAAGCTCTTCTTTATCCGTCACCAACGGTGAGGTGGCCAGGACGTCCACCAACTCACGCAGAGCGTCCTCCTTCGTCGTGGCTTTCAGATCCACGATTCGGCTTTCGTCTATCATTTTGGAGAAATCAATCATTTGAACGTCATCCTTTGGCGCATTGCCTGTGCCATGGCATCAGAATCAACCTGCCGTCCCTGCCTTCTTGCAGGTTCTGGGTAGACAAAACACTCGTTTTAGCAGCACGGCAACCGTCCGCACCTCTTGCAAGCAAGTCAAGCATCGAGCTAGGGCGCCGGAATCTGACCCGGGGCGCGCGTTAGATGTCGAGATTACGCACTTCAGGCGCATGGCGCTGGATGAATTGGCGGCGCTTGAGCGCATCTTCACCCATGAGAGTAGAGAAGATTTCCTCAGCCTCGTAGTTGCCGCCTTCCATGTCCAGCGTGACTTTTATGAGTGTGCGGCGAGCCGGATCCATGGTCGTTTCCCACAACTGCTGTGGATTCATTTCGCCCAAGCCTTTGTAGCGCTGAATCGACACGCCCTTCTTGCCGATCTCTTCGACGGCGCTAAACACTTCTTTTAGGGAATGGGCGTAGATTGTCTGCTTGTCGGCCTGGACGCGGAATATGGCATCTTCGTCGTGAAGGTTATAGCGCTCCGATGCGTCGATGTCGTAGTAGACTCCTTGAATCCCGAGTTTCTCGATTGCCCGGACGAGTTCTTCGATTTTTGCTTTTTCGACGTGGAGGTCCACGCACTCGTAACGCTTCTGCCGAACTTCTTCATAGTCTTGTTCGACGTCCGCGGAGGCATCGAGTGCCAGCTCACCCTGCACTGCTTTGGGCGAAGGCGGAGTCTGCACCGGTGACTCCTCAGTTTCTGCAAGTTCGTCTGCTAATTGATTAAACTGTTCTTCGCTAAAGGCGAATTTGCGCGTCTCCCCGTCGATGAACAGCCCCACGGGGAAACGTTTCTGGGGATCAAGTTCTCGCTGCTGGAGGTATTCACGCATCGAAGTGCCCTTGCGCTGCAACGTTCGGTCAAGCTGACCCAGAGCCATGATCTGTTCGAGCAATTGCCGCAAGTCGCCTTTGCGAATGGGTTCGGACGACTGACCGTTACCTCGACACAGGTAAAGCTCAGCTTCTTCCGTGCCTAGCTCCAGAAGGAATCGGTCTTTATCTTCATCGCGCAAGAGGTACTGCTCGACCTTGCCACGCTTCACACGATAGAGCGGTGGCTGAGCGATGAAGACACGCCCAGACGCGATGAGCTCGGGCATCTGGCGGAAGAAAAACGTGAGGAGCAAGGTGCGGATGTGAGCACCATCGCTATCGGCATCGGTCATGATGATGCACTTGCCGTAGCGCAGTTTGGAGATATCAAAATTTTCTTTTATTCCTGTGCCCAGAGCTGTCACCAGTGAGCGGATTTCCTCATTTGATAAAATCTTGGCCAGAGGAGCCCGCTCCGTATTGAGAATCTTGCCGCGAAGGGGAAGAATGGCCTGAAAATGGCGATCACGCCCCTGCTTGGCACTTCCACCGGCGCTGTCGCCCTCGACTATGAAAAGCTCTGCGCGCTCGGGATCTTTCTCGCTGCAGTCAGCAAGCTTCCCTGGCAACGCTGTAACATCCAGGGCTCCTTTGCGCACCATTTCGCGCGCTTTGCGAGCTTCGAGACGTGCTTTTGCAGCCAGCGCGCACTTCTCAAAGATTTTGCGCGCAATCTTGGGATTCTCTTCGAGGTAATCCGCCAAAGCCTCATTGACAATCTGCTCGACGATACCGGCAACTTCCGTGTTGCCCAGCTTGATCTTCGTCTGACTTTCAAATTGGGGATCAGAAATCTTTAGCGAGAGCACGCACGTCAGTCCCTCCCGGAGATCGTCACCCGTGAGGTTATCCATCGGCTTTTTCAATAGGTCATTTTTACGCGCATAGTCATTAATGGTGCGCGTGAGCGCCTTACGGAAACCGATGACATGCGTCCCACCTTCGGTTGTGTGGATGTTGTTTACGAACGAGTAGAAATTCTCGGCGTAAGAGTCGTTGTACTGGATGCAGACCTCGACCTCAACGTCCTCGAGGATTTCTCCATCGGGAGTTGGCTTCGCAATCTGCTTGCGTTTGTGGAAGTAAATTGGATCCGGGTTGATGACGTTTTTTCCGGCATTGAGTTGCTTTACGAACTCAACGATGCCGCCCTCGTAGTGAAACACGTGACTGCGGTTTTCTCCGCGTTCGTCACGCAAAGTGATCGTGATGCCACGATTGAGGAATGCAAGCTCACGAAGGCGATTTGAGAGCGTGTCGTAGCTGAACTCGATTGTTTCGAAAATCTCCTGGTCTGGCTTAAACCGTACGGTGGTACCGGTCTTTTTTGTTGGCCCGAGCTTTTCCAGGCCGGTCACAGCCTTGCCACGCTCGAAACGCATATGATAAATAAAACCGTCGCGTCGAACTTGCACGTCGAGCCATTCGCTTAGCGCATTGACAACGCTCACGCCGACACCGTGTAAACCGCCGGAAAACCTGTAGGCTTGCTTGTCGAATTTCCCGCCAGCATGAAGCACGGTCATGACGACTTCGAGCGTGGACTGCCCTTTGCGCTCGGGATGGGGATCTACGGGGATGCCACGGCCGTCGTCCGCGACGGTTACAGAGTTGTCGATGTGGATAGTGACTTCGATATTTTTGCAGTAGCCGGCAAGGGCTTCGTCTATCGAGTTATCAACGACTTCGTAAACGAGGTGGTGGAGTCCCTGAGGGCCGGTGGAGCCGATGTACATTGCCGGACGTTTGCGGACAGCCTCAAGGCCCTCAAGAATCCGAATGGAAGAAGCGTCATAGGTCTGATGAGTCGTTTTCTCTGCAGTTTTAGTCATCGTTTGAGTGGACAATGTCCTTTCCTCGGAAAGAAAAGAAGATTCCAGGCGCAGATGTTGTGGACGCCCGTGCAAAGAGTTTGGGCATAAAAGAATGCCCTATTAGAAAACCCGTTGAAGCCCGATTTCTTCACGATTTTCCCGCAGGAAACAGGGAGAAAAACAGCGAGATTCGGCCTCACGCAATGCGTGGCGAAAACCGACCAAACTTATAATCCCGGGATATAGACTTGGTTACGAATTGATTTGCTCAGCCCGTCTTGCTCAACGGCCGCTTCCGTGACGCTTTTCAGGTTATAGGTTTACTTAGGAAGACGTCGGAGCAGCTGGGGCGTCCTTAGCCTGGGCATCCATTTCTTCAATTTTCAGGCGCCCAGTTCGTCGCAGCCATTCGTAACGCATAAGTTCGCGGATGTGATACCACGTTGTCCGCACTTTGCCGTGGCGAATCCACGTGCGCGCACTGGTCTCGACAACCTGGGGCAAAATCACAAATTTCCCATGCTTACGCAGGCGTAGAACAAGATCAACATCCTCGCAAAATCCGAGTGGTCGAAAGCCACCGAGTTCGTAGAAGAGCTGAGTGCGGACAAAGATCCCCTGATCGCCATAAACACGATGAACCGTGAGGGAGCGCAAATTCACAGCCCAGGTGATGAAACGGTAGAACAGATCATTCCCGCGGAGACGAAAACGGAAAGCACCGCCGACGACCTCCGGATCATTGAGAGCTTCGATGAGCGCTTCAATTGTTTGCACATCCGGAAGTGTGGAATCTGCGTGAAGGAACCACAGTGCCGGGGCTGCGGCATGTTGAGCCCCAAAGTTCATCTGTGTTGCACGGCCTGGCTCACACGAGACAACTTGAACAAAGGGGAACGCCGACGCAACACCGGCGGTGTTATCTTGGCTCATGCCGTCAACAACAATGACCTGACAGCGCGAGAGCATCGTCTGGCGAGCTAGCGAGCGCAGTACACTGCTCACCGTATGCTCCTCGTTGCGAACCGGAATAATGATGGCCAAGTCGTAGCGGTGCGGCACTCTTCCAAGGTCTCCTTTCTTACTGTTTTCTCATGGATTAAGTATATTCCCCCGGGTTTCCTTACCCTAATGCAAGCAAACAAGTTTTTGAAATTGTCGGTTCGCGTCGCTTCTCGCTCAGTGCTCCCGAGGTGTCCTTCTCAACGAGACCCTGTTACAATCCTCAGGGGCTCTTTTTGGCCGAAACGATGTCATGTTTCTGATTCGGTTACGAGTGCGTAAGATCCGTCACAGCAATGCCATAATAAAAAACGCAAAAAAACGCACCCGCGTGTTGACATGGGACCAACTTTGTTCTAGTTTAAACTCTATCATTGAACTCGTTATTCTAGGAGGTGGTGGAAAATAGCCTATCATGCCGCTTGGGAGGTCGGAAATGCTAGGCAACTCCCACGGCAAATGGTGGAGAACTATCGGGGCATTCTGTCCGGGAGACGAACCGAGATTTCTCCCCGTCATTCATTCCCTCGGGCGCGTTTAACGCCCTCACAAATCAACTCTGGAGGAACATCATGAACAGCTTGATCGCGCGGCTACTGGCACTGATTACCCTGCTAGCGCCGCTGAGCAGCAAAGCACAAACACCCCCTAACGACCCTGGGGGCAGAATTATTGTAGGGATTTCACCGCAGTGTGTTGCGGGCACGGTGGTAAAAATCATAGACCCGGCGACGAATACGGTCGTGGCTACATTGACCCCCTCCGGCACCACCGGCTTATTCGACACCGGCTGCACTCTTCCGTGTCCGTCAAAGTACATCGTTCGACCGGAGAATCCCAACTGTAGTTTCACTCCCGCGCAAAGGACCGTTTCCGTGCGGTGTTGTCCGAAAGTCACGAAGGTCAAGTTCACGTGCAACTGCTCTGGTCAGGGGGGAAGGATTGTCGTAAGTGTTCCCCCCAACTGCGTGCCGGGAACGATCGTTCAGGTCCTCGACCTATCGGGCAATCCTGTGGTCAGTGGGCCACCGGATGCAAACGGTCTCTTCGATACGGGATGCAAGTTGAAGTGCCCCACGAGCTACGTGGTGAGGGTTTCCAATCCAAACTGCACGTTTACGCCGTCATCGAAGATAGTCCAGGTCTCCTGCTGCCCCGCCATTTCCACGGTGAAGTTTGACTGCAATTGCCCCCCACCGCGCGGGCGTATTATCGCAAGCGTGAGCGGGAACTGTCCACCAGGGACGACGATAGAGATTTTCGACAACGGAACTCTGGTTGCGTT
>JADFCV010000005.1:7479-75885 GCA_017161655.1 Candidatus Sumerlaeota bacterium | reverse complement strand
ATTGCCCCCCACCGCGCGGGCGTATTATCGCAAGCGTGAGCGGGAACTGTCCACCAGGGACGACGATAGAGATTTTCGACAACGGAACTCTGGTTGCGTTAGGTCAAGTGGACGCCCAAGGCATTTTTGACACGGGGTGCACCCTGCCTTGCGGGAAAACTTACACAGTGGAGGCAAAGAACCCACGGTGCAGCGTGGCTCCAACACCGCAGCAAGTCTTTGTTCCGTGCTGCCCAGAAGCTGCAACGGTGCAATTTGCCTGTGATTGCCCGCCACCACCGCCACCAGCGCAGGGACGTATTACGGTGCACCTGCCTGCTCAGTGCACATCAGGAACAGTTGTGTCCATCCTCGACTTGAACGGCCAGGTCGTGTGCAGTGGTTCGCCCACAGTGGTACAGCTGCCAACCGGAGCCGTCGTCGGAGAGTATGACACGAGCTGCACTCTCGTCTGCGGACAGAACTACATCGTGACGGCCACGAATCCGAACTGCACAATTTTCCCCGTTGGCGGAGTCCAAGCGACAGCGGGATGCTGCCCCGACACAACGGTGGTCAATCTGGACTGCGACTGTCCGCCACCGCCACCGCCTGACCACGGCCGCATTGTAGTCACTGTCAATGGACCGTGCGGTGTGGGAGCAACGGTCAACATTACTGATCCTACAGGCAACCCGGTGATGAGTGGCACGACGGACAACCAGGGCGTTTACGACACTGGTTGCCAGCTCAACTGCCCCGCCACCTACGTGGTGACGGTTCTGGCGCAAGGTGCGGTTCTCGGCACCCAGCAGGTCACTGTGGGTTGCTGCCCCGACGTCACCCAGGTCACCATCGATTGCCCACCACCGCCACCAGCGCAGGGACGTATTACGGTGCACCTGCCTGCTCAGTGCACATCAGGAACAGTTGTGTCCATCCTCGACTTGAACGGCCAAGTGGTGTGCAGTGGTCCGCCCTCGGTGGTACAGCTGCCTACCGGAGCCGTCGTCGGAGAGTATGACACGAGCTGCACCCTCGTCTGCGGACAGAACTACATCGTGACGGCCACCAACCCCAACTGCACAATCACCCCCGCAAACGGAGTTCAGGCAACGGCCGGATGCTGTCCTGGGACAACGGTGGTCAATCTGGACTGCAACTGTCCGCCACCGCCTGACCACGGCCGCATTGTAGTCACTGTCAATGGTTCGTGCGGAGTGGGAGCAACTGTCAACATTAGTGATCCTACAGGCAACCCGGTGATGAGTGGCACGACGGACAACCAGGGCGTTTACGACACTGGTTGCCAGCTCAACTGCCCCGCCACCTACGTGGTGACGGTTCTGGCGCAAGGTGCGGTTCTCGGCACCCAGCAGGTCACTGTGGGTTGCTGCCCCGACGTCACCCAGGTCACCATCGATTGCGCGCCCCCGACTTCGAACTGCTTCCAGCCCCCGGCCGGTATGGTGGCATGGTATCCGCTTGATGAGCCGCAAAACACGCTTTCGTTCCAGGATATTGCTGGCTCCGTGCAGAACATGGGTTTGTGGGGTGGCACAGTGGGCCCACAGCCCGTTTCTGGGAAAGTTAATGGAGCCCAATACTTCTGGGGATCGGTGGCCACGTATATTGACGTGCCACCGCATCCAGAGTTGGATTTTGGGACGGGGAGCTTCTCCATTGACGCGTGGGTAAACCTCGTCGGTTGCAGTCTCAATCATATTTACCCCATCGTTGAGAAATACGACCCCACCACTGGGGTGGGGTACTCATTTTTCATAGTAGGCGATAAACTCCGCCTGGTGATCAATGGTGCGGCTTTCAGCTCCAACACACTTGGCGCGTCCTATAACACCTGGTACCACGTCGCTGTGACCGTGGATCGCCCAGCAGGGGGTCCATCGGTTGGGACCTTCTGGCTGAATGGGGCTCCTGTCGGCACCTTTGTCCCGCCCACTACGTCGGTTGACAACGCGGCACCAGTCTGGATTGGCAGAAATTACCTGGTTGACACCCAGCAAATGCCCCACTGCGAAATTGCGATTGATGAGCTAGAGCTTTTCAACGTGGCGCTGTCGCAGAATGACATCGCGGGGATCTACGGTGCAGATAGTGCCGGGAAATGCAAACCGGCTCTTGGACGTCTGACCGTTTCGATCTCCCCTGGCTTCCCGAACGTGGTCTGGGACCTGTTCGACGCGAACAATCATCTCGTGTACAAGGGCAATTCTAACATTCTGGATACGGGATGCACACTGTTCTGTAATGGTACGTACCAGCTGCGGGGACTTGATCTCTCCACTGGAACTCTGCTGGGGCCGAAACAAGTGACAGTGCCTTGCTGTCCGCAGGTAGGCACTGCAACACTACCCTAAGAGAAGTATCCTTTGAGTGCTTTTGCACTCGGGGCGATGCGCGGGGCGCTCCCTTCGCATCGCCCTTTTTGTTTTCGGGTCTCAAGCGGAGGTCTCGAAAGAGACGATTCTTGTTGCCAGCCGATGTGCATTTTTGTTAAATGGTTTCTGAAGCAGTGGGAGACATAAATCCGCAACCTTGGCTAAGTAGAGAGGTATGCGGAGAAAGGAGTTCGCCCATGAGTGTCGCCATCCGCCTCAAGCAATTGCTGGATTCTTCCAACATCGGCTACAAAGTAGAGGTCCACCCCCCAGCTTACACAGCCGAAGAAGTGGCAGAATCAGCCCACATTTCGGGATACGATATGGCCAAGGCGGTCATTGTGATCGCCGACGGTGAACATGTCATGGTGGCTTTGCCAGCAAATCACCGGATTGATTTGCAAGCGCTGCGGGAGTTGCTTGGTGCAAAGGAATTGCGTCTGGCACACGAAAGTGAATTCGCGGCAGAGTTTCCAGACTGCGAGATCGGTGCCATGCCCCCCATCGGGTCACTTTACGGGTTACGGCTGTGGGCAAGCGAAGCTCTTCGACAAGATGAGACAATTTACTTCAACGCTGGCTCACATCGCGAAATCGTTCAAATGAAACGCGAGGATTGGGAACGCATCGCGCGACCTCAATGGGGACTTTTTAGTCGCGTCGCAGCGTGATACGGGGACGGACTTTTGTGCGTCGCGGCAGACCAGTCCGAAACGCCGAAAAGGAGTTCATGCAGATTCACTTTTTTTTCTCGGTGAGCGGCTCAAACATGCGCTTTGCGAAAAGTGGAGTGGGCTGAGCAGCGCTTGAATCGCTTTTGGCGGCAGTGGAGGAAGACGAGGATTTCGGGTTCCAGATCGACGCGGACTCGATACGCCGCCCCGACGAGTCATAAAAATAGGCTCTCGTCCCTGCTCGCTCTTCTCGCCCTATCAAGCGGCCATTCTGGTCATAATAATTAAATCCGTTTCCGGAACGCCGAGCGGTCCCTAATGTCGAGCCGTTAGCGGCACGGAAAACGACGCTAGACTTGTTCCACACATCTTGCTTCCCCAAACTAAAACCATTGGAGGAGTAGAAATTTGCGTCGCCATCTTTCGACGTGCGGGCATACATGACCGTCGAGCCGTTGGGGGATTTGTAATACTGCTTGGACCCCCAAGCGTCTGCCTTGCCAACGGCCCGCCCGGAAGAATCATAGTAAGTCAGGGACTGAGCCGGTGCCAGCGAAGCAAGCAAGACGGCTACTACCCCAAGAATTACTTCCCCACTTTTCGAAACCCTGCGGCCACTCCGGTTCATGGTCTCAGACCTCCTCATTTTACCTCGTGTGTTGCTCTATGAACCGTAGAAAAAAAGACATGCCGGGGACGGGAGTCGAACCCGTACGACCGAAACGGTCGAGGGATTTTAAGTCCCTTGCGTCTGCCACTTTCGCCACCCCGGCACAAAGTTGCTGTTTCAATGATTTCTACAATCAGATTTCCCATTGCGTTCATGGGGAATCTGACAACGCATTCCTATCCACTCATGGTCTTAGGCACATCGCGGCTCGCACTTCCCGCATGGTCTCTTCAGCCACGGCACGAGCTTTTTCCGCACCCTTGCGCAAAACTTCATCCACATAGTCAGGGTTGCTTTCCAACTCTTCACGGCGGCGGCGGATTGGCTCGAGCATCGCATTGAGAATTTCAGCCAACTCTTTCTTGTTCTGCGTGCAGCCACGCAACCCCTGGCGGCATTCCTCCCATGAAACCTGGTAGTTTTCAGGATCATAGATTTTGCGCAGCTGGCAAACCACGCAGTTCTCAGGGACACCGGGATCCGTTTTGCGCAGTTTTGTTTCCGTAGTGATCATCTGATTGACCTTGGCGACGACTTCGTCCGCAGTGTCCCGGATGTAGATCGCATTGCCATACGAGCTACTCATTTTACGCCGGTCAATCCCTGGCAGAGTTCCTGTGTCTTCCCGGATGAGGGCTTGAGGCTCAGGAAAAATCTCTCGGTAGATGTAGTTGAAGCGTCGAGCAATCTCCCTCGCAATCTCGAGGTGCGGCGCCTGGTCCTTTCCCACCGGCACAAGCTCAGCTTTATAAACGAGAATATCCGCCGCTTGCAGAACGGGGTAGCCAAGAAGTCCATACGAGATGTACTCGGCGACGTTTTCTTCGCTGTATTTTTGTTCAAGAGTTGCGATTTTATCTTTATACGTAGGTTGGCGTTCAAGCCATCCGACAGGTGTGATCATCGAGAAAAGGAGATGCAATTCAGCATGCTGTTTGACGTCGGACTGAAGGAAGATCGTTGTCTTTTCTGGATCGAGCCCGACGCTCATGTAATCCACGACCAACATTCGCGCATTCTTGGCGATTTCCTCCGGATTCTTGAAACGGGTCGTGTACGAATGCCAATCGGCAACGAAACAGAACATTTCGTAGGTGCCTTCGTTCTGAATGTCTACCCACTGGCGGAGAGCACCCTCTAGACGGCCAAGATGAATGGGACCGGTGGGTTGCATGCCGCTAAGCAGTCGTGGTTTGTGCATCCTTGGTTCCTTTTCTGCAGATAGCTTTTGAGTCACGTTACGAAAGCTAACAACCGAGCGGAATCAAGCATCAACAATGATAATTTCCATGCCCCGATTAGACAAAAATGCCTACAGGCTGCAGAAACAAAGCCGAAAACACCAGACCTGGGTCACAAGCGAACAGGAATACCGCGCGACGCCAGGTATTGTTTGGCTTGTTGCACCGTATAGGTGCCAAAATGAAAGATGGAAGCCGCTAACACGGCATCCGCTTTGCCCTCAATGATGCCTTCAGCAAGATGTTCAAGCGTTCCCGCGCCTCCCGAGGCGATGACGGGAATTTCAACCGCCTCGCTAACTGCACGGGTAAGCTCGAGGTCATAGCCATCTTTTGTTCCATCGCGATCCATGCTGGTGAGGAGAATCTCGCCAGCACCCAGGCGCTCGACCGTTCGCGCCCATTCCACGGCATCCAATCCCCGCGGGGTACGTCCGCCGTGGGTGAAAACCTCGAAACGAAAGCGTGGGTCATTGCTACGCTTGGCATCAATGGCCACCACGATGCACTGAGTGCCGAAACGCCGGGCGGCGTCGCGCACGAACTCGGGATTTTCAACAGCGCTGGTGTTGAGGGAGACCTTGTCGGCTCCGGCACGGAGAAGCGCTTTGATGTCTTCCAGAGTGCGGATACCTCCTCCGACGGTCACTGGCATGAAAACCTCGGCTGCGACGCGCTCCACGACATCAATCATAATCTGACGTTTTTCGTAACTAGCCGTGATATCGAGAAAGACCAATTCGTCCGCGCCAGCTCGATCATAGGCAATGGCACACGCCACAGGGTCGCCGGCATCAACTAAATTCACGAAATTGACACCCTTCACGACACGGCCGTCTTTCACGTCGAGGCAAGGTATAACTCGTTTTGTTAGCATTGTTACTCACGCTCCTATTTGCCCCAAGTCCTACTCAATCCCAAAAAGCGCACACCCGCTTGCCATGTAAGGGAAGCGGGTGCACAGCGCTACAGAGAGTATGGAGATAACCGCCTTTATGCGATGTGGCGGTCAATGACCTCTTTGAGCATAGGCTTTGGCAAAGCGCCGACGATGCGTTCGACCAGCTGGCCGTCCTTGAAAAGCATAATGGTGGGGATGGAAGCGACACCATAGCGAGCAGCCATTTGCTGATGGTCGTCGACATTCAGTTTCCCCACTTTAAGTTTACCCGCGTACTCCTGGGCAAGCTCTTCTATAATTGGTGCGACCATACGGCAGGGACCGCACCACGGTGCCCAGAAGTCGACGAGATAAGGCACGGAGCTTTTCAAAACTTCGGAGTCGAACGTAGCATCGCTCAGTTCGCTGACGTAGGGTGAAGCCATGGGGTTAACCTCTTCAGTGGGATTGTGCTAAAGCGACTGCATCGGCGAGAGAAATTCTACCGTCGTACAGTGCTTTGCCCACAATTACGCCACGCAAATTCTGCTTATTCAAGGCGCGGAGTTTGGCAATATCCTCTAGTGATCCCACCCCGCCGGAAGCAATAACGTCGGCGGATTGCAGTTCCAGAAGTTCCTTCAGGGCGTCATAGTTCGGCGATGTGAACATTCCATCACGAGTGATATCGGTATAAATGACCGTCAGATGCGGTAGTTCGCGGAGGAGATCGCGAAGGAAGTCGACCACTCGAATTTGCAAGGTATGCGTCCAACCTCGGGTTGAAAGAAAGCCGTCACGGGCGTCGGCACCGAGGATGACGCGGGGGCCATACGCTTCGATCATGCGGCGGAGAAAGCCTGGTTCTTCCAGTGCTTTCGTGCCAAGGACAACGTAATCAATCCCAAGCCCAAAAAGGGTTTGCATGGCTTGTTCGTCGCGAACTCCACCGCCGACCTCAATTTCTATGCTGGCAGCTTCTCGAATACGTCGGATTGTCTCCAGATTCCGCGGCTTGCCTTCGAAGGCTCCGTCGAGATCCACGACGTGGATTCGCTGTGCCCCATGAAGCTCATACTGTCGCGCAACTTCAGCTGCGTCCACTGAATAGCGCGTCTGACGGCTACGCTGGCCCTGCTCCAGGCGAACACAGGCGCCGTCCATAAGGTCAATGGCAGGAATGACCAGAAAAGGCGAATTCGTTCCGGAATCTTTCATACACGTTTCTCTTTCTGAAAAAACCAAAGCGGCAACCCTGAGGCTGCCGCCTCAATTCAGACGCGAATAATCAGCGGCGCATTGCTGCGCACGGTTTGATTAAAGCTGTTCGTAAAGTTCGACTAGCAAAGCACGCCGGCTCGGATGGCGCAGCTTGTTGAGTGCTTTTGTTTCGATCTGACGCACGCGCTCACGAGTGACGTTAAAAATGGCACCAACTTCCTCTAGCGTTCGAGGGAAGTCATTATTGCCGATACCGAAACGTAGGCGGAGCACTTTCTCCTCGCGGTCGCTGAGCGTCTTCAGGATTTCGTCGATGCGTTGGGCTTTGAGCATTTGGGCAGCCTGATCAGCAGGATCGACCGCGTCCGGATCACTAATGAAGTCGCCGAACGTCGAATCTCCATCCTCACCGATCGGAGTCTCAAGGGAGATCGGCTGTTGAGCAATTTTTAGTACACGTCGAATTTTCTCAGCAGGTAGACCGATGCGCTGGGCCAACTCTTCGGGGGTAGGTTCGCGACCGAGTTCCTGCACAAGCTGACGGCTAGTGCGAGTAAGTTTATTGATCGTTTCAATCATGTGGACAGGAATGCGAATGGTGCGCGCCTGATCAGCAATGGCGCGTGTTACGGCCTGCCGAATCCACCATGTGGCATAGGTAGAGAACTTGTAACCACGCTGATACTCGAATTTGTCCACCGCGCGCATAAGGCCGATGTTGCCTTCCTGGATGAGATCCAGGAACTGAAGTCCACGGTTGGTATAACGCTTTGCGATCGAAACCACGAGTCGAAGATTGGCCTCGACGACTTTGGTTTTCGCCGCACGCGCGATCTGTTCGCCGGCTTCGATCTCCTTGACGATGATGGCCAGTTCTTCGAAGGTGTTGCCGGCTTCCTTTTCTAATTTTTTTACTGTGCGCTGGGCTTCACGCACCCGCTTGTCGAGTTTAATAAGCTCGTCGAGTGTGAGGCCGTATTTTTTCTCGAGGGCTTTGGCTTCAGGTGAGTTCCGGCGGGTTTTTTTCACAATACGGCGCAGGTCGTCTTCGCCGAGCATCGTGCTCATCACGACCTCGCGAATCTGATTATTCGCCTCTTCGATCTGCTGATAGACTTCTTTGATGTGAGAGGCGATCTCCTCGATGACCGTAAAATTCAAGTCGATTGCCAGCAGGTGGTCGAGGATCTCGCGACGACATTTTTCGATCTGTTTATGCAGATTCGCGCGTTTGCGGTCTGTTAGCTCAGGATCTTCAAGTTGATCCAAATGCGCGAATATCTCTGCATAGTGTTGGAGGATTTTATCAATGTTGTCCAGAACGTGGTGCATGTAGCGCTGCCGGACTTCCGGATCCGACTCGTCGATGTGGGGGCGAAGAATGTCGTCCAGATTGACGGCACCAGATTCCACGCGGGTGCGAAGCTTTCGTAGCTCGTTTGCCGTTGCGCTGGCACGCGCGATTGCTGCCGTGATTTCGTGTCGGCCTTTTTCGATTTCCTTCGCCAGCGTGACTTCCTCTTCGCGAGTAAGGAGCGGAACCTTCCCCATCTCCATGAGGTAGAGCCGTACTGGATCGTCGATCTTAGACCCGTCAGCGTCTTCCTCGTGGATTCCTTCGAGCTCGAGAGCCTTTTGCGGATCGAGCTCCTCTTCCAGGTCTTCTTCGGCCCGCGCCACACCGGCCGCGATATCCTTGTCATCGTAGACTTCGATATCGAGCTGCTCAAGCTCCTCGAGCAGCGACTCCATGTCCTGAACCGTCGCGTCTTCGGGGAGACTGTCGTAAATTTCATCGTAGGTCAGGTGTCCTCGCTCCCTGCCCAGATCGATCAGACTCGCGATTTCACTCGAACGCGAAGAACGACCAGATTTCATAGCGTAGCTTAGCCCCTTTGCTCACGAAGTTTTGCGTTGTGCGCCGCTTGTTTATCCATGATCTTACTTGCTCAGAAAGGTTGTTCCTGACGGACTTTTATCTGGCCCACTAACCAGGAGGCAAATCGGTGATTAATGCAGCCCACCACACCGATTTGCACTCTGATACGAGCTGGGGGGAATACCGAACTTTGCGTCGTGTGGCTAATCTGGAAGGCAAATGCCTCACTCTTCTTCCCAGAGTTTTGTTATCGAGTTTTTCGAGCTTTACGCCGGGCGGTGGTGTCGTAACCCAACCCCTCCGCCAAACCATGGCGCGCACGGAAATCTTCTCTTGATTTCCAGCCTTCACGCCTGTTGAAATACGAATTTGGCGGAGTGCTTATTCATCGAGGGCCGGTTATCTTGTGCGTTGCCCACCTATGAATTCTATCGGCTAACCCGAGTTTGTATTTACGAGAACAAGGAGTGTGGCGCGTGCACCCATCATTGGTGTTCCTGGCAAATCAGAGCGTACCTAAGCATGTGCGTGAGCGACTTCTGCGCGAGCTGAGAGAGGCCGGTTTTCGCCCGAAGCCTCTTGTCGCTGATCCTATTCAGCGCTGCCATGCTCTTCTCGAGTTTCTTCGTCGTGCTGAGAAGGACGGGCCGGCACTGTTCTTATGCCTGGATGATGCCGAAGCGATTCTAGCGCGAATCGTGGCGGGGCATGTACATGGAGCTGTGCTGGCTGTCATCCACGGAAACGAAGTGAATCGGTTCGGCCCAAGGGAGGAAAACGCCGAGGCTCCTCTCGCCATTCTTGCGCCTTCTACTCCAGAATCGGTGGTCCGCTGGCTTTCGAAGATCGTTTTGCCAACCGAGGCGAGCGTGGCGGCCGAAGCTGATGCCTGGAAAACAGAACCCACGGAGGCTCGGCGTGGACGTGCACGCAGCAAATTTAGTGAGGAAGACGCAGAGTGGCTGGAGCGGCTAGCAAACGATTTTCGGCCGCGACTTCGTGAGGAGGTCCGTAAACCTGCAGGAATTGTCAAACAGCCATCACTAGATTTTTCGCACGAGCTCAGGCAGATCATCTCACGGGCTCGAAATCTTGCTCATGAGCGTCAACACGCAAGCGTGACGCCTCTGCATTATCTTGCGGCAATTGCCGAGTTTCGCGAGTGCGCGGGCAATGAATTGCTGCGCGCCATGGACATTGCCCTGGAGGCGCTCGTGGACCGTGTTCTTGCTTCACTTCCTCCGGGCGATGTTCAGCCGGTCGCGACATTTGCTCCTAGCGAGGAAGCGACGGAACTTGTGGCTCATTCGAAGCGCATTGCGCGATCCCGTAGTCGTCGGTCTTTGACGACTGTAGATTTTCTTGAGGGAATGGCCCAGCAGAGTGACTCGTTGGCGGCTACGATTCTTGCAGAGTTTGGTGTGACTGCGGATAAGATTGCGGTACGGCTTGCGGAACTGTCGCTTCGCGAGGAGATGCTGCCAAACGAGCCTGAGCCAGACAAAGCGGCCGCATCCCCACCACCAGTTGAGATCGATGTCGAGCAAGTAAAAGCTCTTCAGGAGAAATTGGCTTCTAAGCAACGAGGACTTGCTGCGGCAACGGAGAAACATGAGACAAATCCAGAGCCAGTCATTCTGAAGAGTAAACCGCCCTCGGAGCCTCCGGCTAAAGAAGGGACTCCGCTCCGCGCGGAATGTGTAAGCTCCGACAAGATGGATTGGAACGAAAACGACGCAAAAACACCTTTGGTTCTGAAATGCGATCCACAAAACCCTCCGCTGGATGTCATCGAGGAAGCCGCCGATTCGTTGCTTGAAGGTAAACTCGTCGCTTTCCCCACAGAAACGGTTTATGGGTTAGGAGTGGACGCAACAAACGTTGCAGCTCTGGAACGTCTTTATGAAGTTAAAGGGCGAGAGCGAACGCGTGCAATTGCCCTGCTCATTCACTCAATTGCGCAGTTGCGTTACGTGGTGAAAGAGATACCGGAAGGGGTCCCCGCTTTGATGGAAAAATTCTGGCCGGGACCTTTGACGATTGTTTTTCGACGACACCCAAACGTTTTCGCCTCGCTTGCGCCCGACGATTCCATCGGAATTCGAATGCCTGATCATTATGTGGCGCTGGCAATCCTGAGCATGGTGGGACGTCCCATTGCAACGACGAGTGCAAATCTCAGCGGTCAGCCAGCAGCACGTGTCGCCGAAGAAATCGTGGCTCAGCTGGGGACTAATGTGCACGTTATTGTCGATGCAGGGCGGAGTGGCGATCAACCAGCCTCGACAGTGCTTTCGGTTGTGGAGAAACCCTACCGCATTTTGCGCCATGGCCCCATCAGCAGGCAACAACTTGAGGAAGTTGCGAACGTCCCTATATTAGATTAGCTATCTCCCCTCATTCTCACCCTGGCGAGCGTCTCTTGATACACATCGAGCGTTCGCTCTGCCCGCTGACGCTCTGTAAACTGCGAAACGATTTTTTCGCGTGCAGCTATCCCCATTTCGCGAGCTCGTTGAGGATTGCCGAGAAGCTCGATAAGGGCCTGGCTAAGGCTTGAGACGTCGTTTTCTTGAACAAGAAGGCCATCGACACCGTGGGTAATCGTGTCAATGAGAGCCCCTTTCTTAATAGCAACGACGGGCCGCGACGTGGCCATTGCTTCCAAAGCTGCCCGAGCGCTTCCCTCACTCCCGAGACCTAAAAGCAAGCCGACGTCCATCGCGGAATATGTGTCGGGAAGATCGTCGGTGCGATACCCCGCAAGCAACACTCGCCGTCGATAACATGACTTGCGCAGTTCCCGGCGCAGGAAGTCGCGTAGCTCCCCTTGCCCGACAATCCAAATCACCGCGTTTGACACGGTAGCGAGGACCGCCGGGGCAGCCGCCAAAAGCCACTGGATTCCACGATTGTAGCCAAGATGTGCAACGAGGCCGGCGACCATCGAGTCAGGCTTTTCTCCCATATCGGCGCGAACCTTGAGGCGACCTTCATGATTGAAGATGAAGCGATCTGGATCAACACCCCCAAAAACCAGGTATGTAGGTACGCCGGGGTAAACCCGCTGTAACATGTCGCGCTGTGCAGAGGACACGGTCATCACTGCATCCGTCGCTGTGCAGAAGAGCCATCGATGGAGGGGATCCTGCCTTGGAGGCTCATAGCGATGATATGTGCGAATAAGAAGAGGACGCCGCTGACCTAGTGGGCGTAGCGCCAACGCTGCAACCCAATGATCGTGAGGAAGATGCGCATGGACCACATGAATGTTGCGGCTGAGGCAAAACTCACGTACTCGCTCAATGAGCTTCCATTGCACCCATGGATTGTAATCGAGTGACAAGGGGATTTCCAAAGCTAGGCGAGCCCCCCGAGCCGCAGCTGTTTCCTCAAAGGATCGTCCCCAAATGCCTGCAACCCACGTTTCATGCCCCATTTTTTGGTGCCAAAGCGCTAAGCTTACCGCTGGCTCGGCGACGCCGGTCCACCGGTAGGTGGACATCAAATGCAAAATTCGAAGCGGCTGTTGAAAAGGTTGTGATTGCATGACTCTAGTGCGACTAACACTGTCGTGAGGTAGAGAGTTCAAGCATGCAAACGAGACAGAGTCATTTCCTTGCGTCGTGCACTTCGAAACAGAGCGGAGAGCTGCGTGTGGCACGGGCCTCTGCTCAGCAAAGCAGCTTCCCATACAAAGAAAGCCCCTGCCGATTTCTCACCTTGTTTCTGCTGGCCATTGTTGGGCTCACATGTTTGATGTTCAAACAGGAGGGGTTGGCAAGCAGCGTCCCCGCGCGACAAACTCCTGCCGAAATTCACCCCCTCGATAGCATTCCAAAAGATACCAGTCTCGATGAATGGCTGGCAGAAGCAGACGGTGTCATTCGTGCGCAGCTCGCCTCGCCAAAGGTCAAAGTGAAAACACTCAAAGCCACTCCGCAGGAATTGCAGTTCGAATTCACGGTAGCTCCAGAGGCTGCCGCGCTAGGGAAGATCGTGATTCCCCTGGCAGTCCCTCGCGGTGAAATCTCGAAAGCCACGCTCGAACGACTTGACCTCGATCAGGTAGGCACAACCGATCCCGCAACTTTGGGGCTGATCAAAGTGAAGAGCGAAGAGCTTGGCTATGTGCGTACTTTCCGCATAGCTGCCTACACCCTCACATTTGAGCCGCGAAGCCTTGGCAATCGGGTTGTGACCGGTGGGATAGGGTCTCTCACGTTTGTGCCGCAAGCCCCGATTCGCGATATGAGCGCGATTAAGTTCTGGGCCCGTAACCGCGTCGGTATTTTCAGAGAGCTCGTCCAGAAACTCGTCGCAAATCCTCAGGATGTTGACCGCTACATCGTGGTCCCCGAACAAGCCATTCCGCGTGCGATCGCACCTGTGAGTTCCCCTCCTGGTGAATTTGATAGGTCCCCTTTTCGGATGCGGATCCGCGTGCGCCAACCGGGTATTCATAGGATAAGCGCGAGCGACTTAGAATCCTCGGGGGTGGTGGCAACCTGGCTGAAACCAGAACATCTGCGCCTTTTCAACAACGGGCGTGAAGTTCCGATATTGCTGGAACGTGGTTCAAACAGCGAGGCGTCCACACTCCAGCCCGATGACGTTTTGCTCTTCTACGGGACGGAGAACCCATCGCCCTACTCGGCCGAAAACGTTTACTGGCTTATCTACGACGAAAATAGCCGTGCCACGACCATGCGCTCCACGCCGCCCGTTTCTCCCACTGAAGCATGTGAGAGTGCATCTACGTTTCTGACGAAAACGATCATCGAGCAGGATACAAAAGTCCAGACGCGGAGTGATCAGTTCCTGAGCATTCTCGGCTATCGGTGGGTGTGGCACGAGATACCGACTTCCGGCACCTTTACGAGCACTTTCGACCTACCAGGTTTCCAGCCAACAGGCCGCGCTTCGCCAGCAGTGATGAATCTTTTTGTGCAGGATTTGGGGCCAGCAACGAGCGTGACCGTTTGCTTGCAAATCAATGGCGGATCCGTGCTTCGGTTCCCTGTGGCATCAGAACACGATGAACGCAAAGCTTTCTCCATCCCAGAAAATGAGGTGCACGCGCAGGGGAATCGCTTCACAGTCTGGCTCGAGGTGGAAGGGCAGCAAGCCAGGCACATGGGAAACCAGCTACGGGGGCAAGTGCCGGAAGTTTACCTCGACAGTTTCGAGATCTGGCATTCTCGCCCTTACTCAGTGAGCGAGTTGCCCGCAGAGATAAGCTCACCCTATCGAGAAGACACGCGCACAATTCGTTCGATGGAATACAACGTTGCCCTCGCTAAACGAGCGGGACGGGTTTTTGTGTTCGATATAGGTGGTGCAACACCCCTGGTTGTGCCCGCGACGATTAAGGAAGCGAACAATGGGCAATGGGTCCTGAATTTCCGCGCACGTGAGGACTCGCCTCGCCGTTATTTGATCACTACACCGGAGCAAGCACTTCCGGTGAGTTTTGAACCTGTTGGGACAACCGCAATCGACCTTCGCTCAACCGCGACACAGGCGGACTACATTATTATCGCCCATCCGGACTTTATCGAACGGATGAAGCCATTTGCCCAGCGCAAAGAAAAAGAGGGACACAAGGTGCTGCTGGTCGATACGCAGACGATTTACGACCAGTTTGCTCACGGACAAGAGACTCCCGAAGCGATCAAGCGTTTCATTGACTTTGCGGCGCGGTATTATGACGCACCTTCGGGGCAACCGCCGGCAAGCTACGTCCTGCTCGTTGGGGACGCAACGAGTGCCTATAAGAATGAGTTCCGTAATAACGTCATCAATTTCGTTCCGTCATACACCATTCGACCAAACACTCCCACCGGCGAACAATGGGCATCGGATCATTGGTACACTCGAATTTTTGGCGAGGATGATCTTGCCGACGTCTTCATAGGCCGGCTCTCGGTCAACAACAGCAAAGATCTGCAGAACATCCTGGCAAAGCTTGAGGACTACGAACAGCAGCAGAGACGCGAGGCAGAGTGGCGAAGCCACGTGGGATTTGTGGCAGACCACACGGAGTTCGATGCACCGACGAAGCGGATATCCGAACTCATCCCGCCCTCCTATTCTGTCACGCGCCTCTCGCTCTCAGAGGAACCCTGGGAGGACAACTTCTACTTCCCGAAAGAAATCGCGGAGACAAAAAAGGCTAAGGTCAGCCCCGAAATGACGCGAAAGATTCGAGATCTTTTTAACACCGGGGCTTCTGTGGTCTGGTACTTTGGGCATGGCTCGCCGAACGTATGGTCGACCCAACGTATCTGGTTTGGTGGCGACAGCGAAAATTCTGATAATCTTATGTTGCGTAATCGTGACCGCTTACCGGTGTTGCTGAACATGACCTGCAACAGTGGGGCAATTGATTATCCGATGCCACGCTGGAATGTCTGCATCAGCGAGGATTTTCTCCGGGTACCAAATGGGGGGGCAATAGCATGCTACGTGCCTGCCGGGCCTGGTATGGCGAGTATCCACGAAGTTTTCTCGCAAGAGTTGGTTCGCTCGATTTTTGCAGAGCGAATCGAGCCGCTTGGTCCTGCCCTGACATTGGCAACGTATCGATACCTTGCTGAGGGCAACCCGCCTGACCTGGTGCGGATGTTCATTTTACTCGGCGACCCTAATATGAAAACGGCCATCGAGCCCAAGGGCGGCATGTTTGCCAAAGGACTGGCGGGTGCTCAGGCTTTGCGGCTAGAACATTGTGAAGTTGAAATCGGAGCTGCCGATAACAACAAGACGACTGTCACTGCGTGGCTTGATCTCACAAATACCTCTGAGCTACCAATCCGCGACGCAGTCATCCGTCTTGAAGGACAAGATTTCGCTGCAGAAAGCGACCTGGTCTGTTTTCTACCGCGCGAAAAACGTCGCATAGCCATAAGCGCTGAGGCTCGCGGAGGTA
Source organism: Candidatus Sumerlaeota bacterium (assembly GCA_017161655.1). Taxonomy (GTDB): domain Bacteria; phylum Sumerlaeota; class Sumerlaeia; order Sumerlaeales; family Sumerlaeaceae; genus DRVG01. Next base: position 60,011 of record JADFCV010000005.1, on the reverse strand, counting down.
TAACGACGGCAAGCATCAGCGCACGTTGTTACGGTTCTGATCAGCCCCTCTCGCTTGACCCTCCGAATCCATTTGCCATTGTTGTGGGCGGCATTGAGACATCTACCCCCCTCTGCATTCTTCCTGGCACGCTTCGCATCAGGCATACAATGCAGCCTCCCTCGGCTGAACTCTCCTGCACTGTCGCAAACATTGGCAAAACGCACATCAGAGATCTGCGGGCGTGGATAGAGACGAGCGGGACGATCGCGCAAGAATCCGTCACCACTCTAAGCGCTCTCGCGCCGGGACAAACACAAGACATCGAGCTGCGGCGAACCTTTCTCGAATTCCCCGACTACGAAGCGGCTGGCCTCTTTATAGAAGGAATAAGCGAGGAAGACGGGCGGCGCATTTCGCTGAGTCATCCTTTGGTATTAGGCAGAGAGGCCATGGCGGACCTTGTTATTCCGGGGGGAGGAATCATGCCCCACAAGGCCCCTGTTGTCGAGGGGGAAACTGTTTTCTTCCGCGTGGTGGTCGAAAACGTAGGAAATGCTGTTGCTCGAAATGTGCGAGTAGAGGCCTACGACGGCACGACGACTGGCGCCCCCCCGCTGCAGTCACGTGTACTGCGTCCGTTTATCCCGGTCGATCTTCGGCCCGGGGAACGCGCTGTTCTCACGGTGCGCTGGGATCCCATCGATAATGCGGGCGTGCACGAGCTGATGTTTCGGAGCTGGTGCGGAAGCACAGATGCGGAGCGGCGCTATGACAATAATACGCGAACGATTCGCATGAAGGTTTTGACGAAATATCGACTTCGTCCGTTGGGAGTATCAATTCTGCCGCTGTCTCAAGAGGATCGTGAGAAGCGGCAGATTCGATTGGCTGTGAAGATTGCGAATGAAGGAGAGGGAGCCGCTCATGGTGTTCGGGTGCTGATTTACGGAGACCGCCGCACACGCAATCGCAATGATCTCCTCGCTGAGGAGTTCATCGAAGAATTGCCGGGAAAGAAAACGGTGGAGAGAGTGCTCACTTATCGGCTCACTGAGCGCGATACGGGCCGCCGCATCGAGCCTTGGTGCGAAGTATTTTTGAAAGGATCGCTCCAGCGCGTGCCATGGCCAGAGTGAATTGTTGCGAGCAGGACAGTGATAGCAAAAGCGCCGCTGCGTTGCTCGAGCGAAACCGGCTCCTATCCTCCGTGGAAAAAGAACTCAAACGCGGACACTCAGCATTTTCGCCTGACGTGTGGTTAGTGCGCCTGGGGGACACGCGAGCTGTTTGGAAGGACTACTCTGGGAGGGGCATACTGGGGCGAATGTGGGGGCGCTATGTGATCCAGCGGGAAGCGCGGGCTCTTCAGGCACTCTCCTCAATTGACGGGGTGCCGCACTTGTTGGCCCGAGTGAGGTCTTCGCCAGGGCTCGTGATGTCGTTTTGTGAAGGCGGAGTTCTTCCGCGTCGCAACATTCGTGGGGTCCTAGGACCGGATTTCTTCGAGCGGGCAATGGCTCTGTTGCGCGAAATTCATCGTTGCGGCGTCGCCCACGGGGATATCCGACGAAAGAACATTTTGGTTCGTCCCGATGGATCCCCAGCACTGATTGATTTTCAAACAGCTGTCCTGCGTGGGACCTCCTGGTGGGGACGCAGATGTTTTGAGTTTTTCTGTCTCGTTGATGAATGGAATCTTTTGCGTATCAAAGCAAAATCCTTCCCACGAAACTTGACAGAGAAGGAGCGCGCCACGCTCGACCAGCCACCTATCTTGCTGCGCATTGGCCGCTTTTTGCGCCGCGATCTTTACAGGCGACTGCGACCCAAGACCCGCGAGGATTGAAATTAGGAAACTATTTAAGGGCGTTATTGCGCCAGATGAGGGGACTAGGCCGACAGGCACTGGTTGCCCTTTTCAACTGATTGAGCTTAGCTCCTATCTCGCCGATGTATTTCTCCCACTCTCCCCCGTCCGGTTCGTTGGGATAGAGAGAACGGCACATCTCTTTTAGCTGTTCGAGTTCACGAAGAATCGCGGCACGTTGCAGGCGCGCGGCAACATTCTCTAAGGCTTCCGGTGTGATAAAGTCGACAGGTTCCATCTCCTCAACCGCGAGCGCACGCAGAAACTGAGCATCTTCTGACGTTTGGTCTGTGCACAGCTCCCAAATATCGTCCCACGAGAGCGACAATCCGTCGAGGAGACGATCGCGGCAAATGGTGTACCACTTTTTCACAATGGGATGGGTGAGCCAATCAGGCTGGATGCGCTCCAGAATGGGAAATTGCATATCCTCGTTCTCAATGCAGAGCCTCAACAGATAACGTTCCTGTTTTGGCGCTGGCGGTGTCTGCGCTGCCACAAAAGCGACTGGTGACGTTGCTGCTGGGCGACTGCCTTTGATGAGCTCGCGCTGCAATGCCGCTTCAGTCGTTCCAAGGACCTGAGCTGTGCGTGCAAGATAGGCGTGAAGGGCAATGGCATTGGACACCTTGCAGAGAATGGGGCGAAGGAAATTGAAGACCTGGACCTTCGCCTGCACCGATTGCACGCCGAACTTGGCAAGAGCGGTGTCGAGAAAGAAATCATAAAAATCGCGGCTGCTGTCGAGCTGCTTCTGAAAATGCTCTGCGCCGAACTCGAGAAGATAAGAATCGGGGTCGTGATTGTCGGGCAACACGACGACACTGATGACGAAGTCGTGTTCTAGAAGAACCTCACAGCCCCGAAGCATGGCTTTCTGCCCAGCTTCGTCGCCATCGTAAACAAAAATGACCTTGTCACACAGGCGACGGAGCGTGGCTGCCTGATCAGGTGTCAGTGCCGTCCCACAGGACGCCACAGCATTCGTAAACCCATGCTGATGCGCACGAATGACATCGAAGTACCCTTCAACAAGGATGGCCGCGCCCTGGCGTGCAATGCTTTCTTTAGCCAAATGAAAGCCGTAGAGGTACTGCCCTTTCTTATAGAGTTCGGTCTCTGGCGAATTGATGTATTTGGGTTGGTCAGCACCTGTGTCGGGCAGATAAACACGCGCACCAAAAGCAACAGGACGACCAAGATTATCGCAAATTGGAAATATGAGGCGGCTTCTGAAGCGGTCATAAAAGCTGCCTTTTTCCGGGTGGCGGAGAACAACACCGGCAGCGGCAGCCGACTCCGGGTCATAGCCAGCATGGCGCAAGTGATCGAGGAGTGCTGTCCATTCGTCGGATGCTAGCCCAAGTCGGAATTTGGCAATGCAATCATGATCAAGGTAACGCTGGGTAAGATAACGGGTGATAGGATGATTGGAGTCCTGAAGAGCTTTGGTGAGAATTTTATTAAAATAATTGCAAGCTATCTCATTGATTTCATAAAGATTTTTGCGTATATCTTTGCTGTGGTCTGCTCGTCCTGATCGAAATTCTGGCATTCGAACGCCATGGCGTTCCGCCAAAAGCCTGACGGCATCCTTCCATTCGATGTGCTCGATCAGCTCGACGAAGTGAAAGACATCGCCGCCTGCATGGCAGCCAAAGCAATGAAAGATCTGCTTTGTTTGGCTGACCATAAATGAGGGCGTTTTCTCTCGATGGAAAGGGCACAAGCCTTTCCAATTCGTCCCCGCGCGCTTGAGCTGTACGTAGCCGCCAATGACATCAACGATGTCGAGGCGACCTTTAAGCTCATTGGCAAAATCGACGAGTGTACCCATAAGGCGATCCTCGGTTTTCATCCGTGGCAGTCGCCGTTGCCGGCGTCACGAGGAAAAGTTCAGGCTGCTAAGTGATTGCGTCCCCTTACAAATTTTATTCGCACACATCGGAGCTGGAATGATCCATGGCCAAAAAGTTCCGTTTTGCCAAGCGAGTTTGAGCCGACGTGACAAAACAGGCACCGTTTCGGCACAGCACCTAGGAGAACACACTCGGCAGAAGAGGCTCCAGGATAAAAAGAACGCGGTGAAAGAGGGGTTCTCTTTCACCGCGCAAATGAAACGAAAACGGGGTTGAGCTTACAGCATCTCTTTGAAGTTCGACGCTGGCTTGAAGGAGACGGTCTTGCTGGCTTTAATCTTGATCTCTTCACCAGTCTGCGGGTTGCGGCCAGTGCGAGCCTTGCGCGTCTTTACGCTGAAGGTCCCAAAGCCGGGCATCTGGAATTTTTTCTCTTTCTTGATCGCCTTCATGATCTCTTCGAAGGTCGCCTCGATGAGATCTTTCACAGCTGCCTTGCTCAACTCATACTTCGCGCACTTTTTGGCTACGGCGTCGATGAGTTCCTGCTTCTTCATAACGACTCCTTTCCTCAAGACTGAACTGAGTAGCCGAATGCTCAGCTACTTCTGTGGTTCGTACTTTTGCGGAGTACTGTTAATGCGCTAAATCGGTCAACGGAAAAGTGAATGCTGGCGAGAAAAAAAACATGACGAAGTCCAGCGGCGAGGCAACGAAGCTGCGTCTCGATGCCTTGCTGGTGGAGCGGGGGATCACCGAAAGCCGTGAACAGGCTCAGCGATTCATTCTGGCTGGACGGGTTGTTCACCCCCTCGGCAAGCCCCTCAAACCGGGGATGAAAGTCAGCCGGGACTTTCCGCTGCAGGTCGTGTCGGGAGAAAAATACGTCAGCCGAGGGGGCTACAAGCTGGAAGCTGCTCTCGAAAGGTTCTGCATTGAGGTTCAGGGGAAAGTCTGTGCCGATATCGGGGCTTCGACCGGTGGTTTTACAGACTGCTTATTGCAACAGGGAGCAAGGCTGGTTTACGCAGTCGATGTCGGGGAATCAACGCTTCACCCACGGCTTCGGGCAGATGAACGCGTCCGGGTGATCTCGCACACGAACGCTCGCTATCTGGAGCCACGCGTGTTTGATGAGCTCCCTTCGTTTCTAGCTGTGGACTTATCCTTCATTTCGCTCACGAAGGTTCTTCCCGCTCTGGCTAGCTGTATCGTCCCCGATGGAAAAGCCATCGTTCTCATTAAGCCACAGTTCGAAGCCACGCACGAAGAAGTGTCGCGCGGGCGAGGTGTCATACGTGAACCCGCAATCCACGTGAGGATTGTGACGGAGCTCCTTGACCGAATGCCTGCGCTGGGTTGGCAGCCGCGAGGTCTTATCCCCTCCCCTATCCTCGGCGGAGAAGGTAACCGAGAATACCTTGCGTTACTTGAGTTAGGCTCGGGCGCCCCTACAGGAATTGATGTTGACCGGGTGGTGCACGAAGCGTTTGTCATTCGGTGAGCAACATATCGTCCGGGGAGAGCCTCATGAGTTCCGGAAAGATTGCGGTGATCGCCCATGCGCTGAAACCTGAAGCCGCTACGGTTCTTGGACAGCTGGAGGATTGGGCTGAGAAGAACGAATGCGAAATCGTCACAAATTTGGCCCAGGGGAAGGAGCCCGGGCATGAGATAAGCCTGGCGGAGGAAGCGCTGCTTGACGACGATGAAGTCAAGCGGCGGTTCCAAGGAGCAGAGTGTGTCGTAACGCTCGGTGGCGATGGGACATTACTCTACGCGGCCCATCTCGTTGCGCCTCTTGGCATCCCAGTCCTGGCGGTGCATCTTGGCAGCCTGGGTTTCCACACGCAGATCGAGCCGTCCCGACTTCTCACAAATTTGGAAAGATTTCGCAAAGGGGATTACCGCATCGAAGCGCGCATGCTTCTGCAGGTCGAGGTTACACCTCATGGAGGTAGCCTCGCGCAAGAACGACAGCGAGGCGAAATGCTGGCTCTGAACGACGTGGTCGTTTCGAAAAGTGCGTGGGGACGTATGGTGCACTTGCGGATTCACGTCGATGAGCGTCCAGCGAGCGACCTCTACGCAGATGGGCTTCTCGTGTCGACCCCCACTGGCTCATCGGCGTACAATTATGCGGCACGCGGTCCCGTATTGGAACCGCAAATGGAAGCCATCGTACTGAACGCCATTTGCCCGCACCGGATTAACTTTACGCCAATCGTTCTGTCTGGGAACCATCAGATTAGAGTCGAATTTCATCCTCGTAAGCCCAGTGAAGAGGCCCAGCTCCTAGTCGACGGCCGCCCGTGGGGCACAGTGAGTCACCTTGATGTCCTAAAGATTTACAAAGCGCCAGTGTACCTTCGGTTGATCGTAAACGAAGATCGATTCTTTGAGAAACTGCGCGAGAAACTTGCGTGGGGAGGCCTATTCTGGAAAGCAGGCTCATGAAAATTATTTCGGTTCTAGCATGCGGTGCATGGCTTTTGGGTAGCGGATCCGCAGCGGCAGCCCCCCAAAGTGAACAGAGTTCGGGTTCACTCACGCGTGAAGAGGTGACCACAAGACCAGTCGCGACCAGCGGGATTGGAAGTCTGCCCAGCCCACAAGTCGAGCTTTCTTCCGGGTCCGTCCCTCTTGGCCGCCTGGGAATTCAGCTGCTGGACGCCATCGGCTGGCTACCTGACGATTTCTTCCTTTTCTTCGAGCGCCCCACCTATTCAGCTGAGGAGCGGAAAAATCTCCTCATCCAGCGCCATTACTGGATGGGGCAGTTGTATCTCGAACGGGATGAATATGCTCACGCCCAGGGACAATTCCGTGCTGCGCTGGAGATTGATCCAGGGAATTTGCCCGCGCAGCTGGGGCTAGCAGATGCCCTCATTGGCGCTCAGCAATTCGAAGAAGCTGAGAAGATTCTCGACAGTGCCTTCGCGAAGCATCCCGACAATATCCGTGTGCTCATTCTTCGCGCCCAGCTTTACATTAGCCGCGCGGAGGCAGCTGGCTCGCGCAAAGATCAGGATAAGTGGTTAGACAAAGCTGTCCAGACGTTGGAGAAGGCGAAGAGCATCCAGCCGCGCAACCTCGACATCTTGAAGGAGCTTGTCGCCGTTTACACGGCCAAGCGTGACATAGACCGCCTGATTGCTACTTACCGCGAGATTATCAACGCCAACCCGAAGGACACGTATTCGCATTTTGTATTAGCAAATTTACTTGCCAAACGCGGCCAACGTGAAGAGGCGGTGCGTCTTTACGAGAAGGTCGTTGAGCAGCGGCGCAGCTTTGTGAATGCTTACGTGTATCTTGGCCTGCTCCAGGAGGAGCTCGGACAAACCAGCCAGGCAATCGAGACGTACAAACGAGCCCTCTTGATCGATCCCAGAAATGTCCAGCTTCAACGCCTGTTCGAAGCACTTCTCGTGAGAGCGACACAAGGGAGAGGATCTCAGAGGCTTCTGGAAGAATACGAAAGATTTGCGAAGGAGTATCCCTACTCGACCGACATTCAGTTGCTTTATGCGGAGCAACTGAGCAGAGAGAAACTCACAACCGCAGCGATTTCACAATATAAACGCGTGCTCGAGCTCGATCCAGAGAACGTGGACGCCCTGATTGCAGCCGGAAATCTTCTCGCCCAGAGTGGCAACTACGATGAGGCCGGCGAGTATTATTCCCGGGCGATGGAAGTGGCCCCAGACCGCTCAGAGATCTATGAGGCCATGGCTACGACCTTTGCCAATGTGAAAGATCGTGGGCGCGCCATTGAGGTACTCAAAAAAGCGCTGCGGTTCAACCCCAAGGTTCCGCTGCTTTACGTGAACGTCGCTTCACTGCTTGAGCAGGAGAAGAAGATCAGCGAGGCACGAGCGATTCTTGAAGAGGGAATCCGCGCAGTTGGGGAGCGCCCTGAGTTTTATGTGGCGTTGGGCGAGATTGCCGAACACGAAAAGAATTTTGATGAAGCGATTGCGAACTATCAGAAGGCATGCGAACTGGCGCCTACCAACCGTTTGCTCGTTGCGCGATTCTTTAAGCTGCTCGCGGAGAAAAAACGATGGGACGACCTGGATGCGCGTGCCCAGCAACTTGTGGAAAAATTCTCGGACAAGGCGGATCTCTATGGTTTGGTGGGAGAAACCTTCCTTTTCGAGGGCGAATTGGATCGCGCTGCCCAGTGGTTCGAGAAGGCAGTAGCGGAAGCTCCTGATCGACTTCCCTACTATGGTCGCTTGGTGCAAATTTACAACGTGAAAGATGACCACGAACGAGCTTTTGCTATTGTCGAGCGCGCCCAGAAGCGCTTCCCTGACAATGCCGACGTGGAACGCATGCTGGCTGACACATTTGTGGACGCCAAACAATACGATAAAGCCATCCCCATTTACCAAAAACTCCTCGAGAAAGAACCGAAAAAGCTCGATGGATATCGTTTGCTTGTGGATGCGCTCAACAAAGCCGGACGCTATGCCGAAGCACTTGAGGTGGTGGATCGTGCTGAAAGTGCGATAGGGAAAAATGAAGAGACACGCCTGATGCGCGCCATCGCCCTTTATAATCAGAAGCGCTACGATGCTGCGGAAAACGTCCTCAAGGAGTTGTTAAGGCAGCGTGGTAAGAATCGCGACATTGTTTACTATTTGCTCGGCTCGATTTACATTGAGCAAAAGCGCTATGAACCGGCCGAATCGGCGTTAAAAAAAGCCATCGAGATCAACCCACTGAACGACAGTGCGCTAAATGCGCTCGGCTATATGTACGCCGATTTGGGCAAAAAGCTGAAAGACGCTCGGGAACTCATCGCCAAGGCTTTGGAAATAAACCCCAACGCGCCACACATCCTCGATAGCATGGGATGGGTCTATTTCCGGCAAGGGAACCTTGACCAGGCACGTGAGTATGTGGAAAAAGCGTGGAAGTTGATGGGAGATGATCCGGAAATCTTGAAACATTTGGGGGACATCTATTTCAAAATGGGCGAGCGCGAGAAAGCTGTCGAGTTTTGGAAAAAATCGCTGCTACTCGACAACTCGCAGCGCGACGTACGTGCCAAAATTGCGGATTACGAAAAAAAGAAAAATCCATAAGGTAAGCCTGAATGGCCAAGAAGAAACAAGCGAAGCAAACGGCTGCGGTGGCTTCGGAGCCAAAAGGGGCCCCCGCCTCTTCGCCATCAGTCGAGCAACAAACCACGGCACCCTCCCCACGACCGCGTGAGGGGGCATTGAGATTCCGCGATTATATTCTTCTGAACGTTCTGTTTGATGTTTTCTGCATTGTGCAGCTTGTGTTGGCGCGTTTGTTTATCCGTGAGACTCGTGGCCTTTATTTCTTCTTTGGCATGCTCATTGTGGGATTCTTGTTGGTGAGTTTGTTCGATTACGCATACGACCGCCTCATAGTGCAAAAGGAAGAGCAACAAAGCGCACGCTCTTAATGCGTCCATTAGCGCCTCAATTTCTGAGTTTTGGAAACGTGTGAAACGTCAACGCAACCTATGAATATCCTCTCGACGTCATCTACGACAGCGTTTATTGCCCCAGGGCCACAGCAATTAAGCGGGTCTATATGGGCCCAACCTTCTAAGAATTACACCACGCGTTTTTTGCTCGCGGCTGCTCTCGCGAATGGAGAGAGCATTGTGCGCAATGTGGCAACAAGCGAGGACGCAACGTCACTTCAACGGTGCCTGAACGCACTCGGCGCACACATCGAGCTACGAGGTCGGTTTTATCCTGAGGATGCCACTGATGGAGTCCCACAAATTGACGCTTTCGTCAAGGGAACTGGTGGCGACTTCCGTCTCAGAGACGATGTGCCCCTTAATGTGGGAAACGCTGGAGCGGTGCTCCGTTTTCTCCTGGCTGTGTGTGCACGACTTCCTCGCGTGACATTTGTCACCGATCGTCCCGATTCGTTGGGCAAGCGCCCCAATGGTGATCTCCTAGATGCCCTCGAGCAACTCGGCTGTCGTGCGGAGTCTGCAAATGGTTGCCTGCCAATTACGCTCTACGGCGGGAATCTGCGCGGAGGGCGCGTGGAGATCAGTGGCGCGCGAAGCTCACAGTTCCTGAGTGGACTGCTCTTTCTTGCCCCTCTTATTGGTGAGCCCGTGGACATTGTGGTGAAAGATCGGTTGGTGTCGAAGGCTCCAGTGCGCCAAACGCTCGAGGTCCTCGAGCGCTGCGGCGTCCGCGTGGATGCGGCACCTGACCTTATGCGCTTCAAGATCGAGCCGCAGCACTATGCCGCAGGCGAATACAGGGTCAATGGCGATTGGCCAGGCAGCGCCGCTATTCTCGGAGCGGCTGCTACAACAAGGTCCCGAGTTCAGGTGCGTGGTCTGCGCGACGACAATCAGGGGGAAAAACTCGCAGCGCAAGTGCTGCGCCAGATGGGAGCTCAGATCGAGTGTGATCACGACAACGTCGCCATAAGAGGTAGTGAGCTGGTGGGAGTGGAGTTTGATGGGGATCTTGCAACGGATGCCGTTTTAGCGTTAGTCGGCGCGGCCTGCTTTGCGCGTGGCCGAAGCCGTTTTTACAATGTGGCAAATCTGCGTATCAAAGAGTGTGACCGGATCAGCGAACCTCTTGCAGAACTACGCAAAATTGGAGTGCGCTGTTGGGAAGGGAAAGAGCTGGGAGATCGTGATCCGGATGCTATCATTATTGAGGGGAACCCGGATGGTTACGAGGGAGGAGTGGAGGTGGACGGACGGGGCGATCACCGGGTGATCATGCTGTTGAGCATCGTCGGACTCGGCTGCCGCCGCGGATTGAGAATCCGTGGAGCTCAGCATGTGGCCAAAAGTTACCCGCTTTTCTTTGAGCATTTGCGCCAACTTGGCGCAGACATATTGCTGAGGACGGAAAACGAATGAAAGATTTCTTTCGGGAAATCCATGCGTGGGTGAGCCAGTGGACAACACCCGTAATCCGATGGCTCATCTACCTGTGTCTCTTCGGGTTTCTTGCTCTTGCGATTGTGCCCGAGCCAGTTGTGGTGCTTTTTGGAGCAAGTTTCAGTTCAACCATTCGTAAGGGCCAGCTTTGGCAGCTCGTCACCTATGCTTTTGTGCACGCGAGTTTTGCGCACCTGTTTTTCAACCTCTTTAGTCTCTGGATGTTCGGGGCGAGATTGGAAAGGCGATGGGGTTGCCGAACTTTTCTCCGCTTTGTCGTGGTCGTTGTGATTGGCTCGGTGCTCACCCATCTCATCCTGACACCCATCATTGGTCAGACGAACACTTATATCATCGGTATTTCCGGTCTCGTTTATGGGCTTCTGCTGGCTTATGCCTATTACTATCCTAACGAGATCGTTTACGTGCAGTTTTTGTTTCCGCTGCAGGTGAAGTATTTTGTCGCCATTTTGGGACTTTTGGCGTTTCTGTCGTCCGTTCAAACAAGCGGAGGCGGGATTGCGCATCTCACTCATTTAGGCGGGCTTCTTTTCGGCTACATTTTCGTAAAGAACCCTCGCCTCTTTCAGTGGATTCCGGTGCCAGACATCGAAGAACGCCGGTGGCGATGGTAGGTCTACAGGGCACGGGCTCTGGCTCAAATTTTTTGCGGTAGGGTCATGTACTTTCCGGCGATACATTGGTGCGTCTCTTGTTAGCAGCATGATGTCATGAAAACTAATGGTGTGAGGCATTCGATGTCCCAGAAACCTCTCGGTTCTTCTTCGGGAAAAGCGTTGTTCTATCTCACGGTCACTTTGATCGTCATCTCGCTGACCTTTATGGGGTCCTTTGCGCGTGCCGTGAAAAAGGCCGATGATGATCAATTCTGGGAATTCACGGCTATGTTCAGCGAGATCTACAATGAGATTCAGAACAAGTACGTGGAAGAGGTGGATTCGAAGAAACTTTTCGAGGGTGCGCTGCAGGGCATGTTTCTTACGCTCGACCCACATTCGCAGTACATGGATCCTGACAGCTATAGCCAACTCGAGAAGGATACTGAGGGCGCCTTTAGTGGCGTGGGGCTGCATATCACTATTCGCGATGGCGTGCTGACGGTTATCGCGCCAATTCCAGGCTCCCCGGCAGCGAAGGCGGGCGTTCGTCCTTGGGATCGCATCATTGAGATCGACGGTAAAAAGACCGAAGGCATCACGATCATGGACGCGGTGAAAAAGCTGACCGGTCCTGCTGGCACAACCGTGACGATTAAAGTTTATCGCGAGGGTGAGCCGGATTTCCTGACCTTCACATTAGTGCGTAAGAACATCAAGGTCGACAGCGTCTACTATAAGATGCTGGATGACAAAGTCGGTTACGCGCGTATCGCCAAGTTCAGTGATGCGACGTCCCGCGATTTGCGCAAAGCTATCGAGTTCTTTAAAGAAAAGGGCGCGAAAGGGATCGTTCTCGATCTTCGCTTCAATGCTGGCGGGCTGCTAAAGGAAGCGATCGACGTCTCGGATCTCTTCCTCCCCAAGGGCAAAGTCGTCGTCTCGACCAAAGGACGAATGAAGAACCAGAATCAGGAATTCCGCTCGGAGAATGATCCGCTGACGGATTTGCCCATGATTGTTCTGGTGAACAAAGCGAGTGCGAGCGCTTCGGAAATTGTGGCCGGAGCTCTAAAAGATCATAAGCGAGCCATCGTCGTAGGCGTGAAAGGTTCGCGCACGTACGGCAAAGGCTCAGTTCAGACAATTGAAGAAATTGCTCACTCCTTTGAGAAGGATGAGAATGGCAACTACCGGCCGGCGGCCATACGCCTCACAACCGCGAAATACTATACGCCCAGTGGGGTTAGCATCGACAAGATCGGCGTTACGCCGGATATCGCGGTGGAGCTGCCCAAGGGCCACGAAGCCGACCTTTTGCGTCACGGCATGTACGGCGATCCCGCAATGGATGAGGAAGAAGTTACGACGACACCTTCGAAGTTCTCTTGGAAGAATTCCAAGCTTCAGGATGAGAAGAGCACGGCTTCAGAGACTTCGAAAGGTGAGCAAGCCAAACCAGATCAACCGGACGAGGAGCAAGACGAACCAGCCCTCGAAGGCTCCGCCGTCAAGAGCAAAAACGAGGAGACCACCGGAGGCGAACCACGGAAGATTATCCCGTTGGATCGCAGTCTCTTCCCTAACGCAGAAATCGAGGGCGAAGCAAAGAAGAAGGACGAAAAGAAACCGAAGCGCAATGGCGAGTTCGTGGATTATCAGCTGGAAGCGGCAAGACGGCTCATGCGAGCCTATCTTGATGAAGGCAAGGATTTCTTTGATCCTGAGTCGGGAATGCCGCCGAAAACAAATGTGACGGTTGCCAAGGCAGATGAACAGACCTCGCGTACCGAAACCGATGCAAAGTAATTAGATAAATCGGCCTGGAAGCCCCTCACCAACCGTGCTCGCGTTGGAAAGAGGGGCTTTCCTCATTGAAACATAAGCATGGGGCGTTGATAGAGAGAATGTGATGACTGGTTGGCGCTCTTGGGATTATTCTGAAAACGACCGGCAGGAAGAGCTCAACTCGGTCGCCGTTCCGCCACAAAGAAAACCTCTGACCGTTAGCCAACTCGCTGGTCAAATCCGGGCCCTGCTTGAACACGAATTTTCGTCGGTCTACGTCGAGGGAGAAGTCACCGACTTCAAAATGGCGCAGTCGGGCCACGTCTACTTTTCACTCAAAGATGAGGAGGCAGTGATTCACTGCGTGATCTGGCGGAGGCAGGTGCCAGTTGTTGGAAAACTCCCGACCGATGGAGACCATGTTGAGATCGAAGGAACACTGACCACCTACCCACGTGGCAGCCGTTATCAAATTGTGGTTCACGCGCTAAGGCCGGCAGGGATTGGCCGCCTGTATCTAAAATTCCTTGAACTCAAAGAACGCCTAGAACGCGAGGGACTATTCGACAACGCGCGTAAACGCGAGCTTCCGTTACATCCAAGGACCGTTGGAGTGATCACCTCACCCAAAGGAGCTGCTATCCGCGATATTATCAAAGTGCTGCGGCGACGAGCTCCTCACGTGAGAATCCTTCTCTATCCGACACGCGTCCAAGGTGATGAGGCGCCCAGCGAGATAGCCTATGCGATTCAGCGCATGAACGAACTTGCGTGGGCAGATGTGTTGATCGTCGGTCGTGGAGGTGGTTCGCTGGAAGACCTCTGGGCTTTCAATGAAGAAGTCGTTGCCCGAGCAATTGCCTCGTCAAAAATTCCGGTGATCTCGGCTGTGGGGCACGAAACCGATTTCACCATCGCGGATTTTGTAGCCGATCTTCGTGCTCCGACACCGTCCGCTGCAGCGGAAATGGTTGCGGCAAGTTCGCAGGAGTTGATTCGGCTCCTGAGAAACAGTCAGCAGCGTCTCATGCACGCACTGGAGCGCCGGCTCCAGCCGTTGCGCAGAGTCCGCGACCTTTACGCAAGGCTTCTCCATGTTGTCCGAGCACGAATTCGACGGCTTGAAGAAGCTCGTTTTTTCCCTCAGCGCGCCGAGCAGGCACTCCGCAAGCGACTGGAGAGATTTCGACGGGCGGAATTCCTGCGCGAGCGCCTCGTGGGCAAAATGCGTGCTCTCGTCGAACGACGGAGACGAACGCTGGCCCATTTTCAGCTACTTTTAGCGCGACATAGGCCACTGATTCGCGTCAATGAACTTCAGCAACAGATCGATGACCTCGTGCTGCGCATGAAGCAGGCGACTCAGGAAGCCGTAAGGGGGCGTCGGCAGCGCCTTGAGTTACTTCGTGGAAAACTTGAAGTGCTCGATCCCAGAGCGATTTTGAGCCGCGGCTACTCAATCACCTTCGATTCAGAAACGCACGAGGTAATAAAATCAGCCAGCACCGTGAGCGAAGGCCAAATGCTGCGAATCGTCCTCTATGAGGGCGAAATCGGCGCACGTGCTCTCGTGCGCAAAGTTCCGGACAAAGCGGGAAATCGCGAGGCTAGGCATCGAGAAGATGAGCTGCCGCTGGATTTTGGAGGAACAGAGATTCCCCAATGAGCAAATCTTTTCCGCCTCTTCCTGATCCAGATGAGTTAGTGGAACGCAAATCAGCGAAGAACATTCGCTCCATGTTCGACGCTATCTCACCAACCTATGATTTTCTGAACCATTTGTTGAGCGCAGAGATGGATCGGCTGTGGCGTCGAACATTAGCGAAACGGGTTCTTGCCAGTCAGCCACAGAGAATCCTCGATGTGTGCACCGGCACTGGAGATGTCATTTTCGCAATCGCAAAACAGGCGAAAAAACAAGAGCTGTCACCGCAGTACGTGGGGGCGGATTTTTCCCTCGCGATGCTCCGCCAGGCACACGAGAAAAGTCGAAGGCAAGGGGCGCTATCCTGCTCTCCAACGTTCATTCGCGCAGACACGCTGCACTTGCCATTTCCGGAGAAGAGTTTCGACCTCGTCACGGTGGCTTTTGGGCTAAGAAACGTCGAGAACCTTGAGCGCGCCTTGCAGGAACTCGCGCGGGTGACACACCCGGGGGGCCAACTTGCGGTGTTGGAATTCTCAAACCCTCGAATGCCAGTGGTGCGGCGTCTCTATCACATCTATTTTCACCACATCCTGCCGGCCATTGGCTGGCTCATTTCCGGAACGAAAGCCTACCTTTATCTACCCAAGTCAGTCTCTAAATTCCCAGACGGCAAAGAATTTGCGACCATCTTGGAAAGATGCGGGTGGATAAATGTCGCAGTCACGCCGCTAACAGGGGGCATTGCCACGCTTTACCTTGGCAACCGGTCATAGTGACAAAATGGAAGAGCCGCCACACGCGGGGATTTGCAGCATGGCGGCTTAACATTGGCGACAAGGTGTGAAAACCCGTATGAGGTAACGGGAGGTTTATTTCAACTCTGATACCGGAGCCATGGCAAAACTGATCATGGCTTCGCTCGCGAGCTCGCCATTGGCGAAGATCTTTCCCGAAGTGCGTCCGAAATTTCGTCGTCGATAGACTTCCTCGACCTCGATGCGAAGGACGTCCCCGGGGCCAATGATGCGGCGGAATTTAGCCTCCTCCACACCGGCAAGCAGTGCGATCCAGCCTTTCCCCATTTGAATGCCAGCCAACACGGCTCCGGTTTGGGCCATGGCTTCAATTTGAAGAACACCTGGCATGATTGGGCGTTCGGGGAAATGGCCCTGGAAAAACCACTCATTCATCGTGACGCACTTGACGCCCACAATTCGCTTTTCTGAGATCTCCTCGATGCGATCCACGAGAAGGAAAGGATAGCGATGAGGCAGGATCCCACGAATCTGCAGGATGTCGAGAGGTGCCTGCACAGGAAGCTTATCTTCGCTCACTTCTGAGTTTCCTTTCTAAAAAATTGTGCAAATGCAGCGTTGGCGCTATGGCCTGAACGCCAAACCAAAAAGTGGCCACGGACGGGGCTACCAACCAGGGCGAGATCGCCTATGAAATCAAGAATTTTGTGGCGAACTGGCTCATCTGGGAAGCGGAGGGTCTCGTTGAGTATCGACTTTCGGCCAATAACCACAGCCGAAGCAAGGCTGCCGCCCCGGATAAGACCTTGTCGGCGCAGGGCCTCGATTTCGTGGAAAAAGGCAAAAGTGCGGGCGGGCGCGATCTCGCGAACATAGGTCTCAGATGTGATGACAAAACTTGCTGATTGAACGCGCAAAAGCGGATTCGGCGAAGAGAAAAAAAACGTTACGCGGAAGTCCGTCGCAGGAAGCACAACAATTTCTGCATGCCCATGCTGAAAGGCCAGTCCCTCTGTCGGAGTAAGCACGGGCAATTGGGCGTCTTGATCGGCAATTCCGGACTCCAAAAGCATTCGAGCGTACGGCGCGCTACTTCCATCGAGGAACGGGAGCTCCGAAGAATCTAGCTCAACACGTAAGTTCGTTATGCCCAGGGCAAATGCCGCACTGAGAAGATGCTCCACAGTATGAATTTCGGCACCGTTGCGCCGCAACGTTGTGCGGCGAAGCAGGTCGCCCTCCGCAACTGTTTCGAGCGATGCGGGGATTTCGGGAGCTCCAGGGAGATCTCGACGCACGAAGACAATCCCGTGATTAGCCGGTGCAGGGGCGATACTCATGCGGACCCGCTCACCAAAATGAACTCCCTTACCTTCCACATTCACGGCATGTTCAATCGTTCGCTGCGGAAGATATGTTGTGGTCGTGTTGAGTGGACCAGGCACTGGATGAGACATGACTGAAACAATCACTCGGGCTGGCGATCAACTGGCCGCTTAGGCCTGGAGCGTGAGCTGTCCGATGCTTTTTTCGAAGAAGACTCTTTGGCTCTAGGGGTTGCTGTTTCTTCTGACGAAGGGGGCGTCTGGCTCGGAGGAGATTTGTCTAACGTTTCTTTCGTCTGTTCCCCAGAACGCACAGTGTTTTTCTCGGTGGCTTGCTCTGCGGAAATGCTAGAAGCTCTTGGGGCTGACGTCTCCGCTGCAGCCTGCTCATTGAGTTTACGAATGACCTCGTCCGTAATGTCAGCGCCAGTGCTGCCATACAGGACAGCTTCACCGCGCAAGATGATATCGTATTTGTTTTCCTTTGCCACATCTTGTATGGCGAAGAGAATTCGTTTCATAAGCGGCTCGAACACGGTAGCGTCGAGCTCTCGGGCTTTACGCTCAGCACGGTATGCGAGATCGTCGAGTTCATTGCGGAGACGAGCGATCTCCTTCCGTTTTTTTTCGATTTCGGAAGCAGCGATGACACCCTCACTGCGCTGGACATCAGCTTCCAAGTCTCGAATCTGCTGCCGTTTTTCATCGATTTGTTTTTGCAGCGTTTCAATGTCGGATTGGACGCTATCCATGGCCTGGTTGACGGCCTTCGCCTTACGTGTCACGCGGTCCACGTCTACGTAGCCGACCTTTGTTTGTGCATACGCAAATGCTGTCAGGGCGAAACAAAAGAGGACCATGCCCAGCACCTGTTTGGCTCTCATGGGTCTCACTCCTTTTTTAAGAGACACTTCGTGGGATTACCGCTTATCCTGGCACCTGTTCTCGGCAATAGCACTGCTTCGAACTCACGCACGAGTCTGGCTAGAATGCTGATGTAAACGTGAAATGGAAGAGCTGCGTCTGATCGCGTTTGTCACGTAAAACGGGAACAGCGAGATCGAGTGCCACTTGAGCAATGGGCAAGCGCAAACGCATCCCGGTGCCAACCGAAGCCTTGGGCTTTGTGAATTCGAAAGACTTCCGCCCAAGCACGCCAACATCGGCAAAGAGCACTCCGGACAGATTCTCAGTGAACGGATAGCGGAGTTCATTCTGAACGAGCAGTTTTGTGGAACCGCCGAGCGGGATGTCCTCGTTGCGGCTGTCGTGCGGTCCCGCTCCCCACAGTTTGAAGCCACGCATGTCTTGCGAGCCACCCAGGAAGAAGCGGTCGGCATAGCCGATATTCGTGGCGTCGTACGGCATCAGACCGCCCTGGGTACGCATCGCCCACACCCAATCGCCAAACGCTGGTTTGTAGGTCGCATATTGGCCCTCAAGCTTTAAGAGGAATCCATCGGCAGCACCTGTCTCAACGCCAGCATACCAGTAGCGACCGCTTGTGGGGAAAAACGAATCGTCGCGATCATCGCGGATGACTCGGTAGCGGATGGTGGCAGCCACATAGTCATTGAACTTTTCTTTCGGTTGGTCCTCGTCATCGAAGCTAAACTTCTCTGATTCGAGGCGCAAACGCCACGCTTCCTTCAGTGTTTCTGTGAGCGGTTTGGTAAACTCTGCCGTGGTCCCCGTTGCAGTCTGATGGAAACCGCCTGTTCGTAAATAGCGGTGGTGGTAGAGCGAGAACTGCGCAGCAGTATCTGTACCCCGCCAGTAGCGATCAAGATAGGTGATATCGAAGCTGGTGACCTTGGAACCGATCGCGCCGGAGACGCGCAAATCTCGCGCCATTCCAAAAAGATTTCGCTCGATATAATTCGCGTAAATAAAGCCGCCCTCGACGTCGCCGAATCCGACTCCGAAGATAAGGCTTCCTGTGTTGCCCTGCGTCACTTCCACAATCATGTCGCGGACGGTGGGGTCAGCCGTCATCTGACTGTGAACCTTCACGTCCTCAAAGACGTTGAGTGAACGCAGGCGCTCTCGCGTGCGCACCTCTTCGAAACGTCGATAAACTTGTCCAGGTTTTAGGCGCACTTCGCGCTGGATGACCTCATCTTTTACGGGAGGAGTAAATCGTGAGTACCAGCGGCGCAGCCAGCCCATGGATTCGTCTTCTGGATAGCTTTGCGCAATGACCTTCACATCGCCCACGTAGATGCGTGGCCCCTCGTTCACGATGACATCCACATGGACGACGCCTTGCTCGGGGTCCTTGTGGAATTCGGGCTCGACTTTTGCGGAGAGGAATCCTTCGTCGCCATACATGTTTTTGACTTTGTTGGCAGCGGCACTGAACTTCGCCCCGCTGTAATACTGCCCCTGCATTGAGAGGAAGGGAGCCAGGACTTCATCACGAGTGAAAAGCGTGTAGCCGCGGGCATCGATTCGGCCCACACGGTAACGCTGTCCTTCTTTGACTTCCACGACGGGGCTGACCCATGACTGATCGGGAGCGTAAATGAATTCGCCCCGCTGAACTTCAACATCCAGAAAGCCGCGCCCTACGTAGATGGCTTTGATTGTCTCAAGGTCCTCCTGGAAGCGGGTCTCATTGTAGTAATGTTTGAACGGCCCCCACGAGCCCTTATTCGTGGTGCGTAACTGGATGGCCAGGTTGCTAATGCTCTTATTACCTCTGATGATGAAGTCCTTAATCTTCGTTTGTGTGCCTTCATCGACGGTGATTTCTAGGTGCACTCCATTGTCAGCGGCAGGGCGCTCTTCCACTCGCACCACAGCGTCAGTATAACCTTTTTCTTCGTAATACCGCTGGATACTCTCTCGGATCTTATTTTGCGCTTGGACGCTGTAAGGTTCGCCCTTCTTTACAGGCAACTGAGCGAGGAGTTTTTCCGTTGGGATTTTGACGTTACCATTGATTGAGATTTCGCGAACAACGGGATTCGGTTTGACGACATAACGCAGCACGACGCCATGCTCGGCGTTGTCGAGCTCCACCAGGATATCGGGCTGAAAGATTCCGAGTTCGACAAGACGACGCACATCTTCCCGCTGTTTGTCTGGATCCAGGGGTTCTCCTGGCTTGCTCTGAATAACGCGCAAGGCTTTCTTTTGCTCTTCGGAACTAGCTCCAGCGATTTCGATTTTGGCAATGACAGGTGGACGGTTGCTGGAAGAGGTAGCTCGCGGTGGCGAAAGCTTGGCTGCGCTTTGGGTGTCGGCCTCTGTCCGCGGACGGACGTCAGGTTTCCCCGGAACCTGCATGTCTTCCGGCGCGGATTCCTTGGTAGCAGCGTCCGAATCGAAAGAGACCGTGGGCGCAGGTGCCCCAGGAAAGATAGCCGGTTGTGCCGCTACAAAGCTAGTAACAAGAAAAGCCGCAACGAAACAGGCGACCCACACGCCCCATCGATCTCTCATACTCCTAACCTCAGTCGTCCGCATTTATCCAGCAACAGCTTCTATCAGTCCACGGTTCTAAGCATTGTCTCACATGATGTAAGGCGCCCGCCCAGAACTTTCAACAGCGAAATCCACCAACCACAAGGCAGAAAATGGCCCTGCGTTATAAGAACACGGGGCTGATCTTAATTCTGTTGCCTAATGTGCGCCATTGGTCGCGCAGATACTCATTGATCAAGGTTTCCACTTTTCGGTCGAGAACTTCGCGCATGACCTGGGGCAGTTCTTTTCGGAAATCTTCCTGATCAGGTAGAATTCGCTCGGTCAAATGCCAGACAACGTAGCCGATAGGCTCCTTCTCCGGCCCCAGGACCGAAAGCTCAACGGTGCCGGTCTTCGCTTGTTCGAGTTGCTCATCCAGGTTCTGGATCGGGCCGAGTTCGCGAAGCAATTCCGCACGTTTCAGCGGCTGAGTGTGAACAACTGTAGTCTGGCGTTCGGCCGCAGCAGCCCGCAAGGATTCGAGATTTACAGCCTTACTTTTGATCGCCTCAGCCTCCTCGCGTGCCAACTCCCGCGCCTTTTCGAGTCGGTACTCACGCTCAACTTTTTCGCGAATCTCCTCGAACGGCGGAGTGTGGGCAGGGTATTCCTGGCGAACTTCAATCACAAGGTGACGATTGACGTCGCTGAGCACGTCGGAACGTCCACCCCGTTGAAGATCCATCACGGCTTCCTGGAAATCGCCAAGGAACCCGATTCCCGGCAAGAAAAGCGATCCCTTATCCACCTTGTTTGTTACCTGCACGGTGCGGCTGGTGACTTCTGCAAGTTTCTCGAGGCTGGTGTATTTTTGGCTGTTTTTCCGTAGTTCTTCTCCTATTTGTTCGAAAACAGGAGTGGCTTTTTCTTCGAGTACGCGCTCGCGGACGATGCCACGAACTTTTTCCAGGGGTTGTAGCTTTCCATCTTTGCGCTCTTCGACCTTCACGATATGGAAGCCGCGTGACGTTTCAAGCGGCGGGTGGACGGCGCCCGGGGCGAGATTGAACACCGCACTGGTCCAAGCATCGCCGTAGAAAGCTTTTGCGGTGTTGCGATCAATAAACCCAAGATTCCCGCCGGCTGTCGTGTTGTCGTCCGTGGCGGTCGTTTCTTCGTCAAACGCGCGTGGCGGCAGCACCGTGGGTTCGCTGTAGCGATCCGCAAGTGTCCCGAAATCTTCGCCTTTCACAATGCGTTGGAACAGCTCTGTGGCACGCACACGAACCTCTGCGGTACGCGAGGTTAGCTCCTCCGGTGACATGGGATTCTCCGGATCGGGCACTGGACGCGCGAGAAAAATCTGCCGTACCTTTGCTTTCGGAGGCGTGCGGAAGTCCTCTAGATGGGCATTGTAGTAGCTGGTGATTTCGTCGTCGGTGACGGTGATACTGGTCTTGATGTCATTCTTGCGCACGAGGATGTATGCGTACTCCACCTGATCGGGCACTTCGAACTTCTTTGTGTTCTTTTCGTAGTAATCGCGAAGATCCGCCTCGGTGACTTTGACTTTCGATGTGTAATTCTCTGCTACAAGTTTGACGTAGTCGAGAACAAGCTTCTCGTTCTTCGCCTTATAGGCCAACCATGCATCGTAAACCGAGACACGCGTGCGTGAGGCGAGTAGCTCGCGGACGCGGTTAATGAGCAAAGCATAGCGCTGGCGGGCCACGTAGTCGTCGAAGCTCATGCCGGTACGCTGCTCGATGTAACGAATAGCCATGGCCCGCTGCTCCGGCGGAATCTGCCGCTGGAGGTCCTGAAGAACTTCGTCCTCGGTCACAACTATGCCGTTTTGCTGAGCAAAGTGCTCGAGAAGCTTAAGGTTGACAGCCTCGCGCACGACCATGGCTTGGTTGGCAATCTCGTCGACAGCACGTTGGTCGAGATTCTGCCCCGTAAGATGGGCATAGCCCTGAAGCCTGTTGAGGAGAACCTGACGTGCTACCGCCATGTCAAATTTTCGGACTTCAACCTTGTCGCCAAATGTTCCGAACTTAATCGTTGCTGCGACACCTTCGGGCATGCCGCCACGGCTTGTTCTCTGAAAACCGTAAAAGACCACAAAGGAGGGAATGACGATTGCGAGCACGGCGATCATCATGCCGCGCATGAATTTCTCGTGGCGAAGCTTACGTAGCATTCTTCACAGAACTCCCATTTGTTCAGATAATAGGTGAAGCCAAACCCTATCTCCTGCAATCCGCTGTGCCTGGGTGTCCATACTTTCGGATTCCCACACGCGGGATCG
Organism: Candidatus Sumerlaeota bacterium; assembly: GCA_017161655.1. GTDB lineage: Bacteria > Sumerlaeota > Sumerlaeia > Sumerlaeales > Sumerlaeaceae > DRVG01. Next base: position 37,535 of record JADFCV010000005.1, on the reverse strand, counting down.
CGGGTTAGGTCCACATATCGGACGCACGATAGTTCGAGAGCAATAGCGTGCAAGTCAATAAAAAGGCACGATGGCCGTTCTCTCCACTGGTGCCTGCCAGCAGATTGATGACTCGATTGGCCATGCCCTTAGGCAATGATCGCCCCTTTGTCGCCGGTTGAGACAATGCCCGCGACAAAACGTTTGAAGGCAAAGAAGTCTTCGCAGTAGGCTGCACCTTCATCAAATGTGATGATATTGGCACGCACGAGATCCGCGAGGGCCTGATCGAAAGTTTGCATGCCATCGTCACGCCCTTTGATGACCGAAAAGATGTCCGGAATGCGGTTCTCGCGTATAAGTTTCGAGATCGTGCTGTTCACAACCATGATTTCGAGGGCAGCGATGCGACCTGTACCATCGGCACGCTTAACGAGGCGCTGCGTGATGGAGGCTTTGAGGTTCAGCGATAATTGTTCGCGAAGAAGATCATGCTCGTTTTCAGGAAAGTAACCGATAATACGCTGCACCGTGTGGACGGCACTCGTGGTGTGAAGCGTTGAGAACACGAGGTGTCCCGTTTCTGCGGCCTTAATGGCAACACGGATTGTCTCAGAGTCGCGCATTTCGCCCACGAGAATGATATCGGGGTCCATGCGCATGGCCTGGCGCAGACCAACGTTAAAGTCAGGAATGTCCTTTCCAATCTCACGCTGGCTGATCACGGATTTCTTGTTCGTGTAAACATATTCGATCGGGTCTTCGATCGTGATGATGCGAGCGGATTCAATATCATTCACGTAATCCAGCATGGCAGCGAGAGTCGTGGATTTCCCCGATCCCGTCATGCCTGTGAGGAGGACCATTCCGCGAGGGTTGCGTGCGATGGTCTTCAGTACTTCGGGAAGCTGGAGTTCGTCAATCGTTGGGACTCGCAGCGGGATCAGACGCATCACGATACCAAGCTTTCCCGTAGAATAGAACGCAACGCAGCGAAAGCGCACCTCGGTGCCCAGCTGATAGCTAAAGTCGCATCCCCGCTGACTTTCGAGCTCGCGCATGAGATGATGGGGCATCATCTTGTGGAGGATTTCCTGCATTTCTTTGCGAGGAATGGGCGGGACTTCGACCTTTTTTAGATCGCCGTTGATACGGAAAAAAGGCGCGCTGTCCTCCATGAGGTGAATGTCTGATGCTTTGACTTTCTTAGCGCCAAGCAAAAGAGCTTCGAAGTTCATGTTTTTTACCTGAAAGAGACTGTAGTTCTCTATTCGCTCGTGTATGCGAACCGGCAGTTCGAAGAAATTACCAACTGCGGTTCAAGAAAAATTTTGCCAAGAGGCTCAATAAGAAGTGCAGGGCTGCGAAAAGCGCTCGACAGGACGGGACGATTCGTTGCATCGTGAAAAGGAATTGGATGCAGAAGATAACTTAAGATGTAAGCCTTAACACAGGTTTGCATGTAGCTAGCGAGGTAGAATAGGCCTATGCCAACGTTTACATACGTGGCGCGAAACCCACAGGGCAAAGTCATCACCGGAAAAACTGACGCGGCCACTCAAGGGATGGTGGTGAAAATTCTGAAGGATCAGGGACTTACCCCTACGTCCATTCAGTTGGCCGCGGCTGTCGCCGACACTCGAAGTGCAGGTCGCAAGCAGAAGCTTAAAAGGGGGCGGGTGACGATCGAAGACCTTGTGCTCATCTCGCGTCAGCTTGCGACAATGATCCGCGCCGGATTGCCACTCATTGAGGTGCTAAACATTCTTGCAGATCAAGTGGACAAGCTGACGCTAAAGCTTGTTCTGCGGCAAATCGAGCGTGACGTTCAAGGCGGTAGCTCACTCTACGAAGCTATGGCTCGGCATCCGCGGGTGTTTAACCAATTCTTTCTCAGCATGGTGAAGGCGGGCGAGGCGAGTGGTATGCTGGATGCCATCCTCGACCAGGTCGCGCTCTACATGGAGAAGGCTGCTTCGATCAGGCGTAAGGTCAAATCGGCAACGATGTATCCTGCTGCCGTTAGTGTGTTCGCGGTCCTTATTATGACGCTCATCATGTGGAAGGTCGTGCCCGTGTTCCAAGAGATCTTCGAGGGGCTTGGAGGCGATCTCCCTCTTCTGACGAAAATCGTTATTGCCTGTAGCAACTTCGTGCGAGACCGCTGGTACATCGTCTTTGCCGTCATCATTGGACTTGTGATCGTATTTGTTCAGTGGGGCAAGACGAAGCCGGGGCGTTATCAAATTGATACATTTAAACTGAAAATGCCTATCTTCGGTCCCCTTCTCCTTAAGGTTGCCATTGCGCGCTTCAGTCGCTCGCTTGGCACACTTATGCGCGCAGGCGTCAATATTCTCAGTGCCCTCGAGATTACAGCTAAGACTGCAGGAAACGTTGTCATTGAAGAGGCCGTGGGCCGAACACGGCTAGCAATACAAAGCGGCGAAGGGATTACGAAGCCTCTGGCTGAATCCGGCGTGTTCCCCCCTATGGTCACGCGAATGATCGAGGTTGGTGAACGCACAGGTGCGCTGGAAAACATGCTTCATAAAATCGCAGAGTATTATGAAGACCAGGTGGACGCAGCAGTCTCAGGGTTGACGAGTCTCATTGAGCCATTGCTCATAATCGTCCTGGGTTCAATCATCGGCTTGATTGTGATCTCGATGTTCCTACCGTTGATCAAGATGCTTGAGCTCGTACAGCAATCGGGTCGGCCAAAATAATATCAAATTTGGGGATGCGAAATGATAGATCCCGAAGTTGAGCGCCAGTATGCTGATACTAAGGAGCTTCTTGCCCTGTGGCAGGAGTTCTACGAGTACTTTGAGATGGCGAAAAAGGGCGAGAATCTGACTCCTGAGAAGGAGGAAGCGTTTCTCGAGCTGAAGAGTAAAATCGCCATGCTCCATGACAGCTTCATGGATGCGCTGACTCACGACCAGAACATAGGTCAGAACATTTTGGATATTGTGACCCGCTCGATCTCGCTGAAGCACCTTAACCGCCAGAACATTGCCGACATCAAGAAGATGGAGATTGAGTGGCACGAGAGCTACTTGCTGCTGAATGAGACAATTGCGCTGCTTGAGGAAAAGCGCCAGCAACTCGCCACGATGAGCGAAGCCCAGCTGCGAGCACAAAAGGCCGCGGGAATGGCCACCCAGAGAGTCACTGCCATCCTCACGAGCATCTATTTCAAGATTGCCGTGATCGTTGTGGTAGTGCTGTTTGGAACGGTTGGCGTTCAGGTGTTCGGCATTTTCGATTGGAACTCGTTAGCAAACTATCCGGTGTTTCACTCTCCATATCGGATAGGGAAGAAGATCTACCGCGCGGTCGGCGATGCCAATAGCCCATGGCCGAATATCGCTGTGGCTGACGGGGATCGCGCAGCGCCAAGCTCCACACGCTGGGCAGGAAAACCAGAGGTGCAGAACGAACCTAAGGACAAGGTCCTGAACCTTGGCCCTTTGCGTGCCTCTGGCGTCGCCGAGATTCTCAAGAAAGCCACGGAATATCGAAAAGAGAAAGTCACCAGGGGATTGGACCAAGCTGAGATTCATACGTTTCTACTGCCCGAGACGTCGGATGCCATTGCGGCTGAACAGAAATGGAATGACTACATAAGCAAAAACAGAAAGGACGAGGGGAAGTATCGCTTCGTCCGCAATGTCAACGTGCTAACACTTATCCACAGCGACAACGAAGGACTGGTTAACGACATCAAGGTGAAAGTTTACGAGCAGCAGTGAGCGCTTTCGTTATCACCGCCTTACTGGGAGAATTCCGTTTCCGTATCGCGAGTGGAGCGAAGCGCGAGAATTACACTTGCTGTGAAGAGCGCGGCATTTCCCAAAACAGGAATGTATCGTAACGCATGAGTTGTGGTTAGACGGTGAAAGCTGCCGGCTTGCAAAATGGGCAACCAACACAGGATAAGAATTATCAACAAATGGCGCGGAAGTCTGCCACGCAGGCCTAGCAAAACGTGCCAAAGCCACGCAGGCCAGAGAATGACAAAATGGTGACCTTCCAGGACCGGTGAAACGAGCGGAAGTGCCACAAGAGCTACAATCCAGCACTGAGTGAAGCCACTACCACTGCGTTTTAGAATCCACAGCACTCCGAGGTATCCGCCGAGCGCAATTGCCTCATGGGTGGCGAGCAACATTTGATACCTTTCCCGTGATGCGGTCGGGTCAAGGTGGAGTAGCTCGCTCAGGGCACCAAACACCGAGAACGAAACGACGTGGGCAAGGCGAGGCACGTCAGGCAAGATTGCCGAAAAATACTGAATTTCATCGCGCAAGCGGCCAACCGCGGCAAGAGTGAGGACGTAAGCTGCTGCCAGGATTACTGCAGCAACAAGGGCACGCCATTTTCGCCACAGAACATGGGGCACGTACAGGAGCACTGGCTGAACCTTGAGTAGCGATGCCAGGCCGATCCATACTCCGGCTCTCAGATACTCACACCGGAGCTGCGAGCGAAACGCGAGAGTCAGCATGAGCATGAGAAACGGGCCAACCTGGCCCAGCTCGAGGCTCCAGGCTAGGGGTGAAAACAGCGAAAGACTCGCGATGATTCCTGCAAGTGCGACGCGAGGAGACACGTAAGTTCGCGCGCCTGGAGCTTGTCTGCAAGTTCGCCATACCACAGCCGCAGAAATCCAACCGGTTGCGATAATGCACCCCACCATGAGAGTCTTCCAGATAAATTCGGCACGCTCGAGAGGTAGCGCGCCGAGCCATGCGGTAAGCCCTGCAAGAAATTGAGGGTACTTGAAAACTTCCCAGTGATCTTGTCCAACAAGGACCGGTGGTGGCATATAGACGGGTTCGCCACGGAGCAGTTGACGGGCAGCACGCCAGAGCACGGTGAAGTCTACCCCGTGCATGTGAAAAGGGACATAAAGAAAATAAAAGCCAAACTGCCCAACCGCTATGCCGATCAAAAGGTAAAAAAGCACCCACTCCCCTACTGGGAAAATCTTTTTTGCGTTTGTTGGCTTTTGCATGGCTCGCTGCTAAATTCTTGCGGGGGAAGATGTTTTCAATTCTCTTTAGGAGCTGCGTTGGAATGAAATGACAGACCGCTATTACATCGGCCGTCACTCACCTGGCATTGGCGAGCTTGTGACGCTCGATTCAGAGGAGTCGCATCATCTGGTTCGCGTCATGCGTATCAAAGAGGGTGAGGTGGTACGTCTATTTGGCGGAGGACGGGAGTTTGAAGGACGAGTGGAGAGATTACGGCCCACGGTGCGGGTGCGAATTGAGCAAGAACTTGCTCCAATCTCTCCTCTTCAGATTCGTTTGCACGTGGCCGTCCCGTGGCTAAGAGGTGGCCGCACTGAGTTTTTACTCCAGAAGCTCACTGAGCTAGGGGTTGAGAAAATCACTGTCTATTTGGCAGCTCGATGCGTCGCTCGTGGGGATGTGGGGAAGCTGGAGCGCCTCGAGCGTGTTGTCATCGAGAGCAGCAAACAGTGCGAGCGGGCCGATGTTCCGGAAGTTCAAATCCATGGGGATCTAGCATCGGTCCTGTCGTCGTTCGACAAAGAGCGTCTTTCTTGCATCGCGCTCGCTGAGCGAGCCAGCGCACCACGCCTATCGAGCCTTATGCGGTCCTGGTTGGAGACCATCGATCATCCTTCTGCTGTGTCGGGGATTGGAATTGTTTCGGGACCAGAAGGCGGATTTGCTCCAGAGGAGCTAGCCGAGCTGGAAAAGCAAGGGACTCTTGCAAGCCTTGGCCCTCGCATTTTCCGGGCAGACTTTGCACCACTGGTTGCGACAGCAGTGATCTTAGCGCAGGTTGGTGAGCTATGAAGCCTCCTGCAGCGCGCTCGCAGCGGATGCTTTATTCTGCTACGATTGTTATGCTCGTGGTCGCTGTTGCGCTTTTGGCTCTTCTGCTGCAGCGCTTCGAAAGTGATATTCAGGCAAACGTGCGGGGGCTTCAGCGTGTCCTTGCCACCGAAGCTCTTCTGCGTGATCCTTCGGATCCGTACCTGCGCTTTGCTCCTCTTGAGGAACTCGCGAGCAAATATGCTGAGCATCCGTACCTGCGCGAAATGACCATTACGAAGTTTTTCAGGGACCGTGAAGTTGTCGTGTACCCTTTCTATTATCCGGCCCTGCAACCGTTATCGGATGCTGAGAGAAAGCTGTTTCCCACGCGTCATCCGATGCCTGAGGAGCGAAAGTGGGATGTGTTGAAGATTCCTCTCCAAGCGAGAGGACGAACGCTGGGGAATCTTTACGTACGCATTGACCGAAGTGCCATTCAGGGTGTGCAACTCGCCATCGGCCTTTTCACAATTCTCCTGGTCGGTTTCGTTGCTTTGTACGTAGCTCAATTCCGTCGCCAGGAGGCAGAGATCTCTCGCACAACGATTGAGCTCGAAGAAAAGCGGCGGGAACTGGTGCGCCTGGAAAGGTTAGCACTGGCAGGGCAATTGAGTGCGAGCTTGCTGCATGACCTCAAAAAGCCCGTGCTTAATATCAAAAATGAACTTGGCGATCTGCTGGCTGAAGGTGATGACTTGCCACCGGGGCTACGCGACACACTTTCTGTTCTCTTATCGCAGGCACAGCTGTTTTTCGGAATGCTTCGAGAAACCAACCTCGAACGCTTTGTGCGAGGTGAAGCGAATCAAGAATTCGCTGACGTGAACGAACTCATCAAAACGAGCTTGGCTCTCGTGCGCTACGAACGGGGGCAAGTGGAACTCGACATTCAGCTTGCGCCAGACTTGCCTCCCATTTTTGTGCAACCGGTGTTGCTGGTCCAAGTATTTTCCAACATTATTCTCAATGCCTATCAGGCGATGGAAGGCCTTGGGACACTAAGGATCCGCTCCCAACGGCTAAACAGCCGTATTCGCGTGGAGATCCAGGATACGGGACCAGGCATCCCGAGTGAGGAGCTCCCCAAAATCTTCTCTCCTTTCTATTCCACGAAATCGTCGGAAAAGGGGACGGGGTTGGGGTTGTACATAAGCCGCGATATTGTGCGACATCTTGGGGGCGATATCGCGGTACGATCTGATACAAACGGGACCACCTTCTCAATTGATCTGGTGGTGACCGAAGAAACGCCAGAGCGATGAAAATAGATCTTTTCGACTACGAACTTCCAAAAGAACTTATTGCGGCAGTCCCCGCCCAACGCCGCGACGAGGCACGCCTCATGGTGCTTAGGCGGGATGCTGGGACAGTGGAACACAGTGTGTTCGCCAGAATCGGAGACTATCTTACCGAAGGTGATCTGCTCGTCGTCAATGACAGCAAGGTTATCAAAGCTCGGCTACATGGAAAAAGAACAGCCACTGGCGGCAACGTGGAGTTTCTTCTCGTTGAACGAACGGAAAAATCTGAGAACCGAGACCGATGGACAGTGATCTGCCGCCCGGCCAAGAAGCTGCGGCCAGGAGAAACTGTTTATTTCGCTAACAAACGCTTACAGGCGACCGTCGTTCGATATGTGGACGTTGGGGAACGGGAAGTTGAGTTTCATTGCCCCGACGTTCTGGCGCGTCTTGATGAACTCGGCGAGGTCCCCTTGCCACCATATATTCTTCAACGACGTCGCGAGTTGTTTCACAACAAGCCGCTCGTGTTGCCCGAGGATGCCGAACGTTACCAGACGATTTACGCACGAGAGCCCGGGTCAATAGCAGCCCCCACAGCCGGCCTGCATTTCACACCAGAGCTTCTTACAGCGCTTAAGAGTAAAGGTGTACGGCTCGCTCGCATAACACTCCACGTTGGACCAGGAACTTTTCGGCCTGTGGAGGTGGAAGATATAGAGCAACACAGAATGCACAAGGAGTACTACTCTATCCCGCAGGAGACTTCCGAGGCGATTTCCGCAACAAAGCGGCAGGGCAAACGTGTGGTGGCCGTGGGCACGACAGTGGTGCGCGCTCTAGAGTCTGCTGCCATTGCGGTTGGCGAGGTTCGCTCGGGAAGCGGAACGACAGAACTCATGATTGCCCCTGGTTATCAATTTAAAATCATCGATGCCCTCATTACGAATTTTCATCTCCCCCGCTCAACCCTTCTTATGCTTGTGTGCGCCTTTGCCGGACGCGAATTCATTCTGTCAGCTTACCGGGAAGCAGTGGAGCAACGTTACCGGTTCTTTAGCTATGGGGATGCTATGCTGATTCTTTGAACATGCTAAACAGAAGGCGCGGCGGAAGCCTGCTTTCGCTTTCTTGCATGCCGTTCCACAAAGAGAACAAACAGCGTGTATGCAAGCAGCACAAAAACGTTGGCCAAGATAATGAGGGCAAGCCAGTGGGACGCGCCATCACGAAGAAGCCGGCCGTGAAGTTGCGCCAAAACGAAGCAAGCTCCCCACACAGCGAAATTCAGTGCCAGAACTTCTCCATGCGTCCATCCTGCAACGAGCAAGCGCTGATAAAGGTGCGTCCGGTGGGCCTCAAAAATGTTCTCCCCGCGCAGAAGACGTCGAACGAGCGTGTAACAAACGTCCCAAATAAAAGGACTCAACGCAATGGCAGCAGACCAGAAATCGAAGACGTCATAGGTCGTCTGTTCGCGACGCAGTGCAAGCACAGCTAGTGCAAACCCAATAAATTGGCTGCCGCAGTCTCCCATAAAAGTTTTCCGTTTCGGAAGAGCTCCAGGCCGATTGAAAAATTGGAAAAATGCAAACAGTGCTCCGGCCAGAGTGCCCGCTGCGGTAATTTCGCCCAGGGTGTTTGGAAGAGCAAAAGTGGCAGCCGGAAGGACAAAAGCCACGGCCGCAAGTGCACCAAAAATCGCTGCCTGGCCATCCATGCCATCCATGAAATTGAATGCGTTCATGAAAAACACGATGAATATGATTGTGAAAAACATGGCCGCTAGCTCGACCCAAAACTTTCCTGCGGAGGCGATGAGCGAGGCTAGCGGCTCAGGCAGTACATAGAAACCCACTGAGACCACAGTGGCGGCAGCTGCGAACTGGAAAAGGAATTTCCATCGAGGTTCCAGTTGAAGGAGGTCGTCTAACAACCCGCCTACAAATGCCCACGCCCCACCAACCAGAAGACCTGTCTTCCAGGGAGCAGGAGAAAAATAGTCCTGGGCATCAAGCAACATCATGTGGGCATAGAACGCGCCAACAATGCCAAGACCACCGAGACGTGGCGTAGGCACAGAATGGGACGCGCGTTTGTTGGGATAAGCCAGAATGCGAAACCGACGCGCGACCACAACACTGGCGCGCGTGAGCAACAGCGACATTCCCCAACCAAATATCGCTGCCGCAATGAGATAGGGCACGTATGAATGGACAATGATCATGGTGCGATATACTCTTCGTGCTCCAACACGCCGTGAAAAGAGAAATTTCGCTGGTTCTCTTACACTCGTGAGCTATTTCAGTAATCAACGAGGTTGCGTTGCGACATTCATGACCGGTAAAGAGAGCCGCGATAGCGAGGCGGGAAAAATTTGCTTGCTGCACTCTTTTGCATCGCTGAGACAAAGAATCTGATCGAATAAACCAAGGATAAAACGTCGCTCATGGCTAAGAAAGCTCTGATTACAGGCATCACCGGACAAGACGGCTATTACCTCGCAGAGTTCCTTCATGAGAAGGGCTATGAAATCTATGGGCTAGTTCGCCGCTCAAGTCAGAACATCGAACAACGACTAGGAAAACTGTCAGAGTACGTCCATGTCGAACATGGGGACCTCACAGACAGTCTCTCTTTGAGGGACATTCTCGGCCGCGTACAACCCGATGAGATTTACAACTTAGCCGCGCAGAGCCATGTGGCATGGAGTTTTAAAACGCCCGAAAGCACCTTCGACATCACGGGTGCGGGGTGCCTCCGACTGCTTGAAGCCATGCGCCAGACCAGCCCCCATTCGCGCTTTTACCAAGCGTCCAGCAGCGAGATGTTTGGGCAGGTTCAGGAAGTGCCCCAGACGGAAAAAACCCCCTTTCACCCACGCAGTCCCTATGGTGTTGCAAAAGTAGCTGCCTATTGGGCAACGGTGAATTATCGCGAAGGCTATAATTTGTTTACATGTAATGGAATTCTCTTCAACCACGAAAGCGAACGTCGCGGCGAGGAATTCGTCACTCGAAAGATCTCTATCGGAGTGGCTCGAATCAAACTTGGGCTGCAGGACAAGTTGCTCTTAGGAAATCTCGAAGCTAAGCGGGATTGGGGCTACGCGCCAGAGTACGTGCGTGCGATGTGGCTGATGCTGCAGCAAAACGAACCTGATGATTACGTGATTGCCACGGGGGAAACCCATTCCGTGCGTGAATTTTGTGAGATTGCGTTCGCCCATGTGGGGCTCGATTACCGTGATTTTGTTGTGGAGGATCCCCAATTCTACCGGCCGGCCGAAGTGAATCTGCTGATTGGAGACGCCACAAAGGCGCGCCAGAAGCTGGGATGGAAACCTGAAACGACTTTCCGGCAGCTTGTGGAACGCATGGTGGAAGCCGACCTTGAGAATCAGAAACGCTTGCTGCGTAACAGTGGCGAAACGCCCAGGCCGCGTTAGAAAACAGGAGCTGGGCTGAGACAGCACCTCCGAGCGGATTACTATCCGTGTGGGCAGGTGTTTAAGCGAAATTCATGATGCCATGAGTGAACTCAAAAGCTTCATGATTAGCCGAAGGAGAAAGCGAAACCGCCGCCCTCTGGCGGCGGTTTTTTCCGTAAATCTCAAGCTGGGGACTACTTGAGAAAGGATTTTCACTTTTCCAGCGGCGGCTCGTGCCTCGGCGTAGATACCTTTCCAGGCGATTTGCAATCGGGAGCAAAGGTCAGCTGGGTTGGTGCCCCTACAATGAGTATCCCACCTGGTCGTGATGAGGAAGCATGCGGAACAATGATCGGCTCCACCACGTGCTTGCCATCAGGATAGCCGTTAGAGAGGTGGGCTGTGACCCCCAGTAGACCATAATGGTAACCAAGCGCTTGCGAGCCAGAAGGCAAACCTGTGGGGCGCGCATTGTAAGGGGTTTTGCAAAACCCTTCCAACGTTCCTTTGTAGAGAACACGCCAAACGACTGGCGCTTCCGGCGATTGTGGGAACTCACGGGGATTTAAGAAAAGGCTCGTGGACTTCGGAGCATAGCCTACCACCCATGAGCGCGAGGCATAGGCAGAATACCAAAAACTTTCGTGCATCACCCGCGACTCAGGAACGGGAGGCATGGTGGTTGGACTCCCAGCGTCCTGGGCGCCAACCGAATAGCACGCTAACCAAATCCCCACGCCCAGTATCAAGTGCTCCCGCAGTTTTCTTTTCATCGCACACATCCTTTTTACTGGTTGGGAATTGTTACAGGTGGCGCCAGGGGAGCAAGAGGCGGCAAGCTCGGTGGAGCCGGCGCCGCCGGAGTCGCAGTTGGTTGCGGTGTTGGTGCTGGGGTTGTAACCGGAGGCGGCGTCGGTTGCGCTGGCGCCGGTGTAAGCAAAGGCACTTGCACGTCCGGCGAGAAAGGACTTTTCTCCGCCGGCGTGGCGGCGGGCTTAGCAGGCTCCGCAGGAGCAGGCGTTGCCTCTTCGCCTTTCGGTGCTACAACCATTTCTGTCGGGGGGAGTGCTTTCTGAGGTTCTGGCGTTGGGGTGACGACGCAGGTAATTGGGCTCACCACTTCCGCACCGGTTGCTCCTGGCACATAGCGCTGCGCAGCATAGCTGGCTTCTGCGCTGAGGATGGCAGTTGCCGGGGCTTCGACGTACACCGGCAACGTCGGAGCTACTGGTTGAGCACCAGCAAAACCCTGCGGCCAGTAATACGTTCCGTAGGGTAAGCTCGTGTAAATGTCTGTTCTGAGGAATGGTGCAGAAGCGTAAACATAGTTCGTGGCCTGCATGACGTTGCCTGGATACGGCGTGACAGCTGGCACCAGGACGCGCGTCACCGTTTGTGGCATGTAAATGATCGGTGGCCCCGCGAACGCTGGGGAGCGCAAATACGGTGTTCCAACCGGTGCCGCTGCAGCAAGACCTGCGCTATAAGGCCCAAGAGCTCGACCCGCGGGAATCGGTGTGACCGCCGGAGCAGGATACATCCGCACCTCGCTGCCGCGCGGTGTCATCCGCGGCGATTGAGCAAACACAGCGCTTGCCAGCACTGTCGCACCCACGATCACGATTGTTTTCTTCATCGTCTCTGCCTATCCTCGAACAGATATCTATGCTAATCCTTTTGACCGCACCCTTACTTCCGTGCAGCACGCCCGGAATGAGTACGTTCATGCGCCTAGTTTCAGCACTCTTGTAAACTTAACTGTGAAGCTCAGGAACCAAAAATCAATGCCAAATACTCAACTGTTTCCCCTTAGACGTCAGGAAAAAACTCAAGCCCCAGACGTTGGCCGAGAAAATCGAACAGGTCCGCGCACAGCTGATCCCAATTAAAGTGGCGTTCGGCAGCCTGGCGCACCTCCGCGCCAAGGCGTTCCCACTCGCTACGCACCTGCAGTATCGAGCTCATCCCCTTGGCAAAACTATACGAGTTTGGCTCAGTAAGAAGTCCTATCCGATACTTGCGGAGGAGGCGCCCAGTTTCGCCAACATCGCACGCAACGATCGGACGCCCGGCCGCGACATAGTCGCTCAGTTTGTGTGGATAACGGGCACGATTGAGGGCGATATCGGTGAGCGGTAGAAGCAAAACATCCGCTGCGCCGAGATACTCAGCAACCCGTTGAAATGGTTGGCGCCCCACATGCAGCATCCGGCCACGGATTACAGCGTGGAGTTCCGGCGTCAGATTCTCAAAATCTGATCCAACAACAATGAGGAAGGATTGCGGATGCTGCGCTAAATGGCGAGCAAAGGCTTCGAGGAGAAGGCGTTCATCCGTGTGAAAATTTGCGACGTAGACGAATACGACAGCATCAGGCGGCAAATTGAGAGCGCAACGGCTCCGCGCTTCGAACTTATCCATTGGGCGAATAGAATCAAGCGGTGCGCCGCTGTGCATAACAAAGGATTTTTCCTGAAGTTCCGCACGCTCAACAGCTGGATGGCGAAAAAACTCTGAAGAAATAAGTGTGACCGCATCTGCCAGGCGCCAGACGCGTGGCTCCCAAAGCTGCTCGGCTGCAAATATGAGACGACGGAAAGCGCGAATGGGGCGGGCAAGTGAGCGGAAAGCCTCCGAGGGAAGAACACATGCTTGGTAGAGTCCTTCCGGACCGCTCCACCAGTCGCTCCAGTCCAAAACAAGGCGAGGACAAGCAAAGCGGCCCAGCAAAGCCGGCAATATGCAATCCGGCTTGTGCGAAAACGCATAGAGGAAAGCGTAGTGCCCCCTGAGAACTCTCAGTGTGCGCCAGAAATTGTCGAAAATGCCCCAGCCTTCTTGCCGCTCGTTTAGATAGCTGCGATATGGGAACTCAATGAAGCGTAGTAAGCCCGCACCCACTGGCTCCTCGCGCACGGCTGGCCTATACTTTTTCCATTCACTGATAAATCCCAGATCCACCTCGTGCCCCCGCACGGCAAGACGTCGAGCGATTTCAAGCGCTCGGAAGTAGCTGCCACGTTCTGGCAGATTGTGAGTCAAAAACAATGCCTTCATTTTTCAGGGCTCTTCCGGCATATCAGTGTGACAAACCACGCATATCGCCGCAACGGTGGAAACAGACGAATGAGAATCTGATCAAGCAGGTGAAGAGGCCAGAGAAAAGTCCAGAACAGTAATGGCTGACGAAAAGCGTACTGCCAGACAAACGCCAGAAAACTGAAAAGATAGTCGTGACGCTCACGCACCACGGGAAACACGGCACGCAATAACTGGACGTGCTGCTTGTCGAAATATGTCGCGATCGTCTGCCATTCGCGGGGGGCAAGAGTTTTTCGGTAAATGTTCACGAGTGGATGATGAGCCAGAGGCTCAGAAAAAACACATATTCCGGCGCGATTCAAGACACGTGCGCACTCTGTGATTGCGGGTTCGAGATCGGTGTGAATAAGGACGGCGCGAGTGGCAACGGCAGAAAAGCACTCTGGCGCAAAAGGCAAGGATTCAGCGCGGCAAGCCACGAAAGAGATTCTAGAAAGAATGGCAGGCCCCAGGAATTCTACCGCAAGCTGACGCAGTAGGCGCAAGCGTGCGAAAGAAAGATCGCAGGCAATCACCCGATATCCTAGCTCCAATAACTTGATAACTTCATAACTCAAACCTGCACCCAGTTCGAGCACAATGGTGCATTTGTGCGTCCTTAAACTCTGAAGAAAAGCACGGCGATCGGGAACAGGATAAAAATCTTTTTCTGCGATAAGAACTGTTCGCGCATCGGCCAACGAGGTTCCTAGATTTGTGGGATCCAGATTCTGATCCCAGTAAGTTCGCTGGTCGGTTCCCTCTTCAGACTTCATTCTCGCTTGCCTTCTCAATGAGGGAAGCAATCTGTTTTCTCTGAGTTCGCCAGGCCTTTTCGTCGAGGCGTATCGCGAGGAACTTTTCGAGAAGGTTTTCCCAGAACCTGTCAAAATCTTCGAGCAGCTGGAATCGGACGATAAGATAATCGCCCCCCGAAATACTTGATGGCGAGGGAAGATGCAAGCCACTGACCAAAAAACGGCCAGCGTGAAAAGAGAAGGTGTATGTGACGTTCTTTACGATGAGACGAATGTGAGCGCGCTGGATTTTCTTGTTCTCGCGAAACGCACGTAGGGCTTCGGGCGATTCGAGTGGCATCGAACCTTTCAAAACCACAGATGTCGCTTCGCCATAGTCATTCACTAGCTCGACCGGGGATTCGAACCAGATTTCAAAAGGTTCGAAGCCATCAAGTGCGACTGTTCCATTGCCCTTGAAGCTAAGCCAATAAAGCCACGTCGCAAATTCTCTTCCTATGAATTCGGACGCCTGAACTGCTTCAACCAGTCCCACGACGCTATAGCTCCCTGATAACCAAAGTTGTCCAAATCAAGACGATGTTCTATGAGACAAAACAAGATGAAAAACGGCTTCGACTGATGTCTCTTTTTGGCGAAAATGTGGGGCCTTCGTTTTGCTTCCTGACCCCGCTTGTTCGTGCAGACGTAGCACCTGGCTTCGCCGTTCTCCAGAGAGGCGGCGGAATATCAACGAAGCTTGAGAGTGCTAAGGCCAAGAAGCGCCAAAAGCCCCGCCACAATCCAAAAGCGAATGATAATCTTCGATTCAGGAATTCCTTTGCGCTCGTAGTGGTGATGAATGGGGGACATGAGAAAGACGCGACGTCCGGTGAGTTTGAAAACACTGACCTGAATAATGACAGAGAGAGCTTCGATGACAAAAATCCCGCCCACCACAAGAAGGATAATGTCCTGCTTTGTAATGAGCGCCACGGTGCCAATCATTCCGCCCAGTGATAGCGAACCAGTATCGCCCATGAACACCTGCGCTGGATAACAATTGTACCAGAGAAAGCCAAGGCATGCCCCTACGAGAGCTCCGAGGAACACAACGATTTCATCTGCGCGCGGAATGTGGGGAAACATAAGGCGCATGGCGAGCGCTTCGCTGCATGCGACATAAGTGAATATACCATACGTCATAGCGACAATCGTCATGATGCCAATGCACAACCCATCAAGACCGTCGGTGAGATTGACCGCGTTGGACGATGCCGTGAGGACAACAACGGCGTAGAGCAGAAAGAAGGCGCCCAGATAGGGATAAACGCGTTTGAAAAACGGCACAAGAAGGTATTCGTAGCCTCGCCACGGTCCCACAACGCTCCCCGCTTCGCGATAGGAGTACTTCACAGGGAGCAAGTCTGTGTGGCCAAAGTAATAGAGATAGAAACCGACGAATAATCCAAGCAGAACCTGGCCCAGTATTTTGTTTCGGGCGCTCAAACCATCCCATTTGCGTTTGGTAACCTTAAGATAGTCGTCCAGAAAGCCGATCCCGCCAAACCCGTAGGCCACAAGCAGCATTAACCAAACCAGTGGGTTCGTGAGATCACAAAGTGCCAGCACGGGAATGGTCATGGAAAGCAGGATCAGAACACCTCCCATCGTCGGGGTCCCAGCTTTCTTTCCGTGCATTTGCGACAGATCGGGGGCACCTTGAATTGTCACGGTGCGGATAGGTTGGCCAGCTTTGAGTGCTCGCAGTATTGCAATGATTTTGGGCCCCATGACGAGCGACAGTAGAAGCGCAAAGATAAGGGCGATAGCAGCGCGAAATGTCGTGAACTGGAAGGGATTCACATAGATTCCCGCAAGCTGATTGCGGTGGAGAAAATCGAGTAGGTGGTAAATCATTGTGCCGAGCTCGTCAAAGCTCCTTTCAGATAGTCGTAAACTCGCTCGAGCTTCATGAGACGTGACCCCTTAATCAGAACAAGGTCGCCCGCCTTCACCATGCTGGACAAGGTCTGCGCCAGCTTCTCGATGTCGTCAAAGTGTTCGGCATTCAGACCAGCCTTAGCCGCTGCTTGAGCAGTAATGCGAGAACGGGGTCCGTAACAAAACAGCTTTGTAAGCCCCACGTGTGCTGCGACAATTCCAATGCGCTCGTGATACATGTGCTCCCATGTGCCGAGCTCGAGCATGTCAGCAAGAACAGCGAAGCGACGCCCCGGCACACAGAAATCTTGAAGACTGAGCAAGGCTGTCTCCACCGCTGCAGGACTAGCATTGTAATAGTCTTTGACGATGAAAACGCCGGCTATTTCCTCCACTTCGCTGCGGTTGTGCGCAGGCCTAAATTCACGGAGCGCTGTTACGATATCCGCAGGAGACACCCGGAACTGCCACGCAATCGCAGCGGCAGCCAGGGCATTCATGACGTTGTGCTGACCAAACATCCGCAATTCAATGGGCAGCGGAGCCACATCGGGCATGATAAGCTGAAACGCATAACCAAAGGGAACTAGGGGTTCGATCCTTTCTGCGCGGATGTCAGCCTCAGGGGCCAGGCCAAAACGTATCACGTGACGGCCTGCGCCAAATTCGCGATAAGCACGCTGTGAGCTTGGATCGTCGGCGTTCATGACAAAGGTTGCCCCGGGTGCTGCGTATTGGAGACTTTCCACTTTGGCAAGGTAAAGATCTTCCGGAGTTTTGAACATGCCAACGTGGGCATTGCGAATGTTTGTCAGGGCCACGCAGTTTGGCTGAACGATCTCCGTGAGGCGTCGTAGCTCACCCGGGGCATTCATGCCAAGTTCCACGACAGCGGCCTGGTGAGAAGAGTCCAGGCGAAATAGCGTCAGGGGGACGCCAATGAGGTTGTTGAGATTTCCGGTGGTGGCAAGCGTCGGTCTCGTCCGGGCGAGCATTTTTGCGGCCATTTCTTTTACGGTTGTCTTCCCGCTGGACCCGACAAGCGCAGCAACCTCAACATGACTTAGCTTCTGCCGCCAAAGCTTGGCGATCTCGCCCAGCGCAAAAAGTGTGTCGGGAACCACCAATTGCGGAAGGGGCCGAGGCACCTGGACTTCGTGATGAACGACTGCTGCACAGGCACCGGCGAGTGCAACCTCGGGAACAAATTGGTGAGCATCAAAGGCCGTTCCACGCAAAGCGACAAACAGATCTCCCGGACGCAATGTGCGGGAGTCAGTAGATACATTGCGCACGACAATGTTGGCCACATCCCCGACGACCTGGGCACCCAAAAAGGCTGCTATTTCCTGGAGCGAGATTTCCATCACGGACTCATCCCTTTTGCGGCTCATTCAGACGCTCCTTAGACTTGCCACGTTTGCGTCTGCCGAGCACATCGAAACGTTCACGAAGGAGCTGCCGCGCTGTCTCGCGGTCATCATAGGGAATCTTTACGCCGCCGATATCAATGTAGGGTTCAGCTCCTTTCCCTGCAATGAGAACACAGTCGCCCTTACGCGCTACATCGAAGGCGTGAGCTATGGCGGCTCGGCGATCGAGAATCACTCGCCACTGCTCATCCGGTAAGGAGGTCTGGCGAATGCCTTGCACGATCATCGCCGCGATCGCCTCGGGATCCTCTCGTCGTGGATTGTCGTTCGTCACAACGACGTAATCGCTGACAGAGGCGACAGCCTGGCCCATCAGAGGACGCTTGCTGGGATCACGCTCGCCCCCACACCCAAACACGGTGATGATTCGCCCTTGAGGCGTCATTTGCCGAGCATTGGCAAGCACTCGCTGCAAGGCGTCTGGCGTGTGGGCATAGTCAACGATCACGGCAAAAGGTTGTCCAACGTCCACTCGTTCGAAACGCCCCGGAACCCCCTTCAGCTCCGCGATGCCACGTACGATTGCCTGGGGATCAATGCCAGCGGCGTAGGCTGCGCCGATAGCCCCGAGGATATTCTGGACGTTGAAGTAACCTAAAAGGGGTGAAGAAATCGCGATTTCGCGTCCATCGGGGAGAACGACCTCGAACGCGATGCCACGTGGTGACAGCTGGAGATTTTTCGGGCAGAGCTGGGCTTCTTGCTCAAGACCGTAGGTGAGAAATTCTCCAGGAAATTCCCTGGAGAAGCTACGTCCCCAAGAATCGTCGTAATTAAAAACTGCCCAAGGCTTTGTGCCCTTCGTGCGTGGACGCAGCAAGAAATCGAAATAGAAGGATTTCTTTGCGCTGGCGTAAGCCTCCATTGTGCCGTGATAGTCGAGATGGTCCTGGGTGATATTCGTAAGAATCCCCACATCGAATTCAATCCCTGCAATCCGCTTCTGATGAGCTGCGTGGGAGGAGACTTCCATGGCAACTGCCCCCACACCACTGCGGCGCATACGTGCAAATAAGTTAGCAAGCACAAGGGCACTGGGTGTGGTGTTTGCTGCTGGTTCGCTGTGGCCGGCAAAACGGTACTCAATTGTCCCCACCACTCCAGCATTCACACCCGCAGCGTGGCATATACTTTCGAGCAAATAGGTCGTCGTCGTTTTGCCGTTTGTGCCCGACACTCCGAAAACGAGCATGTGCGCGGTAGGATTCCCATACCACGCATGAGCAAGGCGCCCCAACACTTCCTTCGTGTCGGCCACTTGCAGGATATGCACACCTTCGTACGGAGGAATCGGTTGCTCTGTCAGGACAACACGTGCCCCTTTTTCCACAGCATCAGAAATGAAGGCGTGGCCATCTCGCGCACTCCCCCTGATAGCAACGAATAAGGCGCCTGGGTCGACCCGATTAGAATTGTCTGTGAGACTCGTCACAACGACGTCGGCGGGTAGCCCGGCAAGCTCAAGTCTTGCGTGGGCAAAAAGTTCACCAAGCTTCCACTGGATCGTTTCCACGGTCGGGTTACCTTTCGCTGTCGTCACTTGTCTGCGTTGGCTCATTCGAGCTCAGCCGGATATCGTATGCACTCCTGAGACTCTTGCTAGTTGCGGGGGAAGACGCTGGTGTTGCCCCTGGGGTGTTGCCGGCAGGAGCCCCAGCAGGCATATCCTCGTTCTTCTCGAGAACCTTCTTCCAAACGGAGCGTCCTGCGTCTGGGGCAGGGCCACGATAAACACGCTGGTCAGGATCCTCCTCGGTTGCGGACGTTAGCGGCGTCGCTGCTGGTGAAGCCAACGGTTGGGGAGATGGCAATCCTCTCAAGGCCACGGTTGAGGAATCTTGCGCCGAGTCGCTGCCGAGAGGGATCTCAATTTCTTTCCGATGCGAAACCAACTTGAGTTTCGGAGTCGAAACCGATGGCAGAAGCTCGTGCGGCTCAGGTCTTGGCGTCGCTTGAGCTAACATGTTTTCGTTCGCCAACAAACTTTCTCGATACTGCTCAGGCGAACCGAAGACAAGTTGCACTGGCTGTGAGGAATCCAAAGTTTCATAAGGGCGGGGAATCTGGTCCACGACCACACCACTGCCTTGCGATTCGAAAGCAAGCCCCAGCTTGGCTAGGCGTTCATGCGCCTCGCGCATGGTCAGCCCTCGAAGGTTGGGCATACAGCCCGGCGCGATTTCTTCGTCCTCAGGAGGGCGCTCCACGACAGCAGGCACACCATGAAGGTTTCGAATCTCGTCAAGTGCCACTTCAATGCTCTTCGGCGGAGGTTCTTCATCCGCATTCTGACTGGGCGGAATGCGGAGGATCTTGAGCGTTTCCTGAGCAATCTCTTTGAAAACAGGCGCAGCAACCTGGCCGCCGTAGTAAGCGCCGCCTCGCGGATTATCAATCCAGATGTAGATGCAAATTTCGGGGTCTTCCAGGGGGGCAATGCCGCAGAACGAACCGATGTAATTGCCACGCGAGTAACGCTTGGTCTCAGGATCCAGTTTTATGGTGGTACCGGTCTTACCTCCGACACGGTAATTTGGAACAGCCGCCGCTTTACCGGTGCCTTCGCGCACGACCGCTTCCATAAGCTCCAGCATCCGCTTGGTCGTTGACGGGCTACACACTCTCCGCACTTTCTCGGGCTGAATCTGCTGAACTATCTCCCCACGAAAATTGCGTATTTCTTTCACGACGTGAGGCTTCATGTAGATGCCATTGTTCGCGATTGCGGCTGCGGCAGCTGCAACCTGGATAGCTGTCACCTGCAACTCATAACCGTAGGCTAGCGAGGCGACACTCTGCGCTGTCCAGTCTTTCACGTGGCGCAAAAGGCCAGGCGCTTCACCAGGTAGATCAATTCCTGTTTTTTCGCCAAAACCAAAATCCACGAGGTGCTTGTAGAAACGAGCAGGCTGAAGACGTGTCATGGCGAGTTTTGCTGCAGCAACATTACTCGACTGAGCGAAGGCTGTGACGAGGGGTACTGCTCCCATTGCATGGGAATCCACAACAGTCCGGCCGGCTACTGTCCAACGTCCCCCCGAACAGTCGACAATTTCCTGAAACGAGTGGACTTTGTTCTCTTCGATGAGCGAGGCATAGGTGAATATTTTCATGACAGAGCCTGGCTCAATGGCGTCGCTAATGGCTCGGTTGCGCATAGCCAGTGGCGAGGCATGTTGCACGTCGCTCAGATTGAAGCTAGGAACGGAGGCCATGCCAAGAACTTCCCCCGTCTTGACTGCATAGACAATAGCGACGCCGGCATCAGCGGCAGAAGCAAGAACCTGCTTTCGCAAAGCTTTTTCAGTCACATCCTGAATGTCGCGATCAATGGTGAGAACAATGCTGTTGCCGTAAGTTGATGCTAAGACTGCGGGATCAATAGGTTCGAGTGGCATTCCGGTAGCAGTGCGAAGCGCGCGATCCACACCAAATTTGCCGCGAAGGTACTCATTGTACGACCCCTCAACCCCTGCCACTCCCGTGTTGTCGCCGGTGTCGTCGAGCATGGTGTAGCCAACGACATGAGCCGCAAGCTCGCCAAAAGGATAAGTGCGCCTGTTCTCTTCCTGAATGTAAAAAGCATTTCTGGGGACGGCGGGGCCCTTTTTCTTATCGCCCTTATATTTTTCCCGATACATCTGGGCAAGAAGCATGAGGCGATCAATTTGTTCGCGCGATGCTCGGCGGACGAGGACCTGGTCGCCACGCGAGCGCGTCAGCCGACCATAAACTGTGTCGAAATCCAAACCAAGTTCTCGCGAAATGTCGGCGGCGAGATCGCGTTTGACTTCATCGGCAATGAGAAAGGGCGAAACGTAGATGGTGGGAACCATCTCGGTGACAGCGAGCTCGCGCGACGAGCGGTCATAAATCTTACCGCGCGAAGGGATTTTTTTGATGGTGTACTCATGCCTTGCCTTGGCATGTTTCCAGTAGTGCTCCGCCTTGACAAACTGTAGCTCATAGAGGCGGTGGACAACCATTGCTGCTGCCAGCACCATCAGCAGCTGGAGAGCAGTGATAATCCACTGTGACCTGTCTTCATTCACGGCTTGCGCACCCTGGCAATACTTTTGAATCGGTCTTGTTGACAGTGCAAGCCTCCGTGCCGCGAGCGGCCACGGAGGCTTCGTCTTTTATTATTGACTATTCATTGGTGGCACAATCTATTGCGGCCACAAGAATGATAAGCCAGATCGGCGGACGCATTCGCCGGCACTGGGGATGTCACCCGTGCGCGAATTCATCGTCGCGGGAGCAGGAGCTTGAAGGGCGAAAGGCCAGTTTCGCCCTTCTTTTATTTGCAACTGTCACCTATCTGCTTGATCTGCATCAGCGGCATCCGGAACTTCAGCAAGAGCATCCACAGGAACAAATTTCCAGCGGTCAACTTTTGTCAGCTAGCGCATCAACGGGAACTGTCGCACTGCCGCCGATCTGGCTAAACTTTTCTCTACGCTCTCCTCGTCTTAACCTCCTTTAGTGTTTCGTTAAGGCATGGGGTTTGACTCAGAGCCTTCTGGTGCACTCGCGGCCTGCACCTTTGTGACTGCCGCAATTTGCTCAATCATGTCCTGCCAGAACGCCAAACTCGTGGGACTTTGAGCAGACACGGAGGCAAGCTGGGTTCCGGTCCCGGCCCCGCGATACTTTTCGACAAGCGCTTCGGGCACCATGCCTGTCTCACACTGAATTCGCTTGACTTCCACCAGCTCCAGCTCACGGCATGCCCGCTCGCGAACAGCCAACTGCTCGGTGACGAGGCGCCTCTCCACCTCAAGCCACTGCTTCTCGCGGAACAAGCTTTCGGTTCGGCGCTGGAGAGCTAACCGCTCTAGCTCGTACTCGCGGGCGAAAAAGGAGAGAGCCACGTGCAAGGTTGCTAGCCCAACGCCCAACAGAAACAGCAAAAGCACGCGGAAGAAATACCCGGCCCGAATGCGCCGATCGTTTTTGCCCGGATTCTCCCCGTCGTTTCCGCCGCTGTGAGTTATAAGACGTTTTGGCTTCGTCACGTTCGTCATCAGCCTTTCGCCAACAAAACTTCACTGGGTCGACGGTGTCGCCACCTCGCACCCTAAACTTTTCTTGCCCTATGCCAGCCGCTCAACGACTCGCAACTTCGCGCTTCTGCTGCGCGGGTTCATCTGGATCTCTTCCTCACTCGCGGTGACCGGTTTGCCCGTGATGAGACGCCACTTTGCTTTGCGCTCACATCGGCAAATAGGCCACTCGGGCGGACAGGTGCACTCGCGGCTCAATTCGCGAAAGACCTGCTTCACGCGTCGGTCCTCCAACGAGTGAAAGCTAATGACGGCCGCCCGTCCTGACGGTTTCAGGATTGTGGGCAGCTTCGCCAGAAAGAGATCTAGCTCCTCCAGCTCAGCGTTGACCGCGATCCGTAGCGCCTGGAACACTCGCGTCGCGGGGTCTATCGTTGGAGGCCAGTGTTTGCGGGGAATCGCCGCCGCAACCACTTCGCGCAGCTCTGTCGTGCTAGTGATGGGGCGTTCTTGTCGCCGCCTCACGATAGCCCGCGCAATTCTGCGCGCCCAACGTTCTTCCCCGAAGTCGCGAAAAATCCGCGTGAGTTCTTCCTCAGACGCCTCGTTCACAATGTCAGCTGCGGTGGGAAGGCTGGGATCCGTGGGATCCATCCGCATGTCGAGCGGGCCCTCGCGTTTGAGACTGAAGCCTCGCTCAGCAACGTCGAGATGCATGCTCGACACGCCCAAATCGGCGAGAACCCGATCGACACCCGAGATGCGGCGGCGGGCCAGCGCCTCGTCGACGGAAGAGAACCGCCGCACCTCGATGTCGAAGTGACGTCCGCGGGTGAAACCAGCTCTTACCAACGCCCGCTCCGCAAGCTCCGCAGCCTGCGGGTCACGATCGATGCCCAGCAGAAACCCACCAGGGCAAACTTGTCGCAGGAGGGCGGCTGCATGACCGCCGCCACCCACTGTCGCGTCCACCACCACCATGCCAGGCTTTGGTTCCAACAGCCTCACAACCTCCTCTAAAAGTACGGGCCTATGAATAACGCCCTCGCCGTTCACTCCCTGTGTATCTGACTCCGACTAAACTCGCTCATCAACTGGCTTAGATTCTTGCTGACCTCTGCGTTAAATTTCTCCCACGCGTGACGACGCCAGATTGCCATCTCGTCGCCACAACCGACAACCACGGCATCGCGTTCGAGCTCGATGAGCTTGCAGAGCCCAGCCGGAATCCGGATACGGTTCTGTGTATCGAGCTCGCAGTCAGCCGTGTTGCCATAAAGCGACATTTTCAGCCTTGCCGTTTCGGGTGAAAAACGGGAAGCCTGCTCAAGCTGGCGGCACATCTCGCTCCATACCGCATAGGGCATAACGCGGATACACTCCTCGCCAGGCATCAACATGAGAGGATAGGCTTCGTGACCGAAACGCGACTCCAACACTTCGCGGAATTTGGCAGGAATGGGCAGACGATTTGCTGCATCCAGCCGCACCTCATGATTGCCATAGAAGCCAATCTGCCGTGCGGAGGGCTGTGCGATATTTTTAATTTCGTCTGCCACAGTTCACCAAATTTCCACAAAATCTGCCGTGATTTACCAATATCACCCAAATCGTCGCAAGGAAAAAAGACATTGAACAAAAACTTTTTCGAGACGGGCATAAGTCATTAAATATCAATTATTTATGTGGATGATTTTTGCGTCAGAGTGGCAGGAAATGACTAGGAACGGCGGAAAATGTGGGGCGATTTATTTCCCATTTTTCTCCATTTTTGAGGGAATGCGGTAGGGGGCGAGCACTTCCTCTTCGAGCTCGCAGAAAGAACCTTCATCGATGCTCGCGCGAATGCGTCGCATAAGGTCGAGAAAGTAAAACAAATTGTGCCATGTGGTGAGGCGTGATCCGAGAATCTCATTCGACATCATGAGATGGCGCACGTAGGCACGCGAATAATTCCTGCAGGTGTAACACCCACACGACTCACTGATAGGACGAGAATCACGCGTGTAGCATGCATTGCGAATGTTTACAAGTCCCTCGTTCGTGTAGAGACGGCCGTTGCGGGCCGTTCGGGTTGGCATAACACAATCGAACATGTCGACCCCATGACGCACACCAAGAAAGAAATCCTCGGGAGTCCCCACTCCCATGAGATATCGTGGTTGCGAGCGTGGCAAGATTTCATCCATGACCGCAAGCGCCGAGACCATCTCATTCTTTGGCTCGCCAACGCTCAGCCCACCAATCGCGTAGCCGGGGAATCCAATTTCGATAGTGGCGCGGGCACTCCATGCACGCAGATCGGCGTGCACGCCTCCCTGCACGATCCCGAAAAGCGCCTGATCCTCACGAACGTGCGCTTTTTTGCAACGCTCAGCCCAGCGAGCCGTACGTTCTGCACTCGCCTTTAGATATTCGTAAGATGCCGGGTAGGGGGGACACTCATCAAAACACATGATAATGTCGGCCCCCAGATTCTCCTGGATACGAACGGAGATTTCCGGCGTGAGAAATAAAGCGCTTCCATCAAGCGGTGAGCGAAAGGCAACGCCTTCTTCGGTTATTTTGTTAAGTTTTGATAAAGAAAATACCTGAAACCCTCCGCTATCAGTAAGGATCGAACGCTTCCAATTCATAAAACGATGCAGGCCACCAAGCTCGGCGACGACCTCATCACCAGGACGCAGGTACAGATGGAACGTGTTTGCGAGTATGATCTGCGCTCCAATTTCCTCGAGCTCCTCAGGGGTCATGGCCTTTACAGTAGCCTTTGTCCCTACTGGCATAAACACGGGCGTTTCGATTTCACCGTGTGGCGTCACCAGCGACCCCGTGCGCGCACGTGTGCGACGATCCTCAGATCTTATGTTGAACGAAATGGCTGGCATGACCATCTTAGTTCTTTACCAAGAGAGAAAGATATGTTTTGGCATAGCTTATCAAAACGAAGTGTAATTGGGGCATTCCAGCCATGAGCACAGCAACCCGTGTCATTCTTCGTTCATCAGTCACAGTGAAAGCACTGTCTTTTTTTATTATTTTGTCAATTTGTTCTCTTGCATCAGCAGAATATCGCGTGATGGAAGTCACTGCCTATTGCCCGTGTGGCAAATGCAATGGATACACACGGGGAAGCTGGAAGTTTCTTAAGCTGGATTTCTGGAATCGCTATGTGAGTGAGGGTCCCGATCGGGGCGCTCGATATACGGGGCGCACAGCCAGTGGTGACAAATTGCGCACCCCACGTCCCGGCCTCTTTTCTCGGGACAGCCTGGAGCACCCGTGGAAAATTCCAGTGCGAATCGTTGCGTTCCCAATTCTAGGGCTTAAGCGTTATGGAACCATTGCTGCCGACACCGATTATTACCCTTTTGGCACCCGAATGTATATCCCAGGGTGGGGATGGGGTGTCGTAACGGATCGCGGCAGTGCCATCAAAGGTCCAGATCGTCTCGACATTCTTTTTTCCACCCATCGCAAGGCCAACCAATGGGGTCGACGCCAAGTTGAGGTATGGATCGACCGCTAACACAAACGCGCGGTCACGCCTTCGGCGCGAGGTTTTCTTCGCAATAGGATTCTATCTCTTTGCTTTTCGGCCCAGGTTTTCTCGCCAGTAGTCGCGGAACTCTTCAACTTGTGCCATCAACCCAAACACTCCTCCCGTATGGACGAAGCAAATCGTTTCTCCTTTTCGAAATCGTCCAGCAGCGATTTCGCGTAGAAGACCATGGAAAGCTTTTCCCGTGTAGACAGGATCGAGCACAAGTCCTTCCAGCCGGGCGAGGTTGATGATGCTGTCAATCTCCTCGGGATAAGCCAGGGCATAGCCTGGCCCCACGTAGCCATCTAGAATGTTCACTGCCACTTGCTCGGTGCGAAATCGGGTACGGAAGCGATCGTTCATCTCTTCGAGAATGCGTCGCACCTCTTGTACAAATGTGGGGGCATCGTCGCAAACGTTGACGCCCCAAATTTCGGGGCGACGGCGCTTCGCCAGCAACTTGCCGGCAAGAAGACCTGCGAGTGTTCCGCCCGATCCAACAGCGGTCACAATGTGATCAATCTTTATGCCAGCGCGCTCAGCCTGGCCGATGATTTCCTGAAAAGCCTGGACGTAACCGACTGAGCCAATGGCGTTCGAGGCGCCCACTGGGATAAAATATGCATGTTTGCCATCTCGTGCGTAACGTTCGACCAGATCGGTGACAATCTCAGGCCTTCGCGTTGAGTAGATTTCCCGCGGGAAAAAGGAGAAACGCGCGCCGGCTAACAAATCCAGGAGGAGATTGCCATTCGGAAGTCGAGGTGGTGCACCCCGCAAAATGAGGTGGCATTCGAGGCCCATTCGAGCACATGCCAGTGCGGTTGCGCGGCAATGGTTGGATTGAACTCCGCCTGCCGTAATGATAACCTGAGCCTTTTCACGCAGAGCCTCGGCCAGCGCAAATTCGAGCTTACGAACCTTGTTTCCTGAGAGGACAGACCCCGTGAGATCGTCGCGTTTGAAGTAAAGCCTAACCCCTAATGCATTGCTCAGTCGTTCTGCATATTCAAGCGGGGTGGGAAGCTGCGCTAATCGCAATCGTTTTGGAAAATTCATCAGCATGGCACTTCAGTGCCATTGGGTTAAAACGAATGCAACGATTTGCTTAAGCAACAAAGTGTGGGGCGGGGAAACGCAACTGCCGCACCGCTGCTCCTTGAAGGAGCGCGATGCGGCATTGAACTCGTCACCTGCGACTCGTAGGGTCTAAGAGATCGCTAGCGGGCAATCGCCTTTTGAACGCGACCAGCGCGCAGACATTCCGTGCAAACGTTGAGACGGCGCACGCTTTGTCCGACAACGGCACGCACGCGCTGGAGGTTTGGTAACCACCGACGCTTACGCCGATTGTTGGCGTGACTCACATGATTCCCAATGCCTGGCGATTTTCCACATACTGCACATTTGGCCATGATTGCTCACCTCATTTGGGTCCAGGGCGCCAAAATTCATGGGGAATTCGACTGCCCCCGATAAGCAGCGATTTCGGATTATTCCGAGCATGTCGATCTATTCATTGTGATGGTTGAGCGCTGAGAATCGCGACGGAGATTATTGCTGCTGACGTGTCTCATCACTCAGCAACCGCAGCCGCTGCTGTGCCTCGGCATTCTTCGGGTCTAACTGCAAAGCCTGCCGGTACATTTGGATGGCCTCTTGCTTTCGTCCCACATCGGAAAGAAAATGCCCATATCCCACCAAGAGCATGACGTTGTCCGGGCGTGCAGCTAATCCTTCTTGGAGAAGCTGTTCAGCTTCTGCCAACCGCCCTCGGCGGAAGTAGCAAAAGGAAAGCCCGAGGACAGCCTTGATGTTACGCGGATCGCGCTCGTAAGCCGCTCGGTAAGCTTCGGCAGCTTCATGGAGTTTGTTTTGCTTGAGGTAGCAGTCGCCGAGATGGGCATACGGCGCAGCAAAATTGGGACGTAGTTCGATCGCGCGACGCAGATGCTGGAGCGCAGCTGTGGTCTCGTTCCTCCACACGAGAATGAGAGCTAAGTTCGCGTGAGCACGCTCCTGATCAGGATCGAGTTCGAGGGCTCGTTTGTTTGCCACCACAGCGTCGTCGATGCGGTTCTGAATCGCATAAGCCGCCCCGAGGTTGGCAAAAGCCACAGCACTGCGTGGCGCGACACGAATACTGTGTTCCCAAAGCGTGATGGAATCCTTCCATACGCCCGCTTGACGCCAGGAAAGAGCCACAAGGATCAGAGCCATCGCTGCAGCTATTGCTCCGGCAAGCGACCGCTTACCAGCCCATCTTTGCACAGCTCGCCAAAAAGCAGCGCTTACAGCGCACCCCACTCCGATCATCGAAAGATAAACGTATCGGTCCGCCACAGTGGAAAAACGCTGAAAGGCGAAGGGAACGAGTCCGAGCACCGGCGCAACAAAGGATAAAAAGATGACTGCCGATAAGCTCCACACTGTGCGGCGTCGCAAAAGCAAGAAAAGCGATCCTGCGACCACTGGGAGAGAGAGCCAGAAGGTGATGCCTCGGCTCGCCGCTAGTGGAGTGAGACCATAAGCCGGAGCGAGGTGTATCGGCCACAAAATTTTGTAAAGGTAGAAGAGAAGGGCATCAGTAGCAACAAATGGGCGCGTCCAGAAGGCGGTAAGCTGGGCTTTCGCTTGCGGGGATACCTCCTGCGCGCCCGCGGTGGCAATTGTCCATAGTGCCGCTGCACCAAACCACAAGGCGTAACGACGCACAAGGTCACGCCACGGTGGTGCGTTCGTGATCCAATAGGCCGCAGCCATAGCCATCGGCAGCGCCACGCTCGATGGTTTCGCAAGAAGCGAGCAAACGTAGAGGAGAAGGGCAACCCGCTGAAACCAAAGGCGGCGGTGTGGCTCCATTTCTTCCCCACGTAGCTCAAGGGTCCATGCAACTAAGACAAGCAGAGCTGCGACAAGATCCTTTCTGCCAGTAGCCCATGCGACTACTTCCGTCTGAATTGGATGCACAGCGAAAACCAAAGCCCCTGCTGTCCAGCAGAGGAAAAAGGTGCGTCGATCTTTGTCGTCGGCGAGAGAAACTCGATCGCTGCATTTCCAAAGGTGCCGAATGACATCTGCAGCGAGAACGCTGACTGCGGCATGAAGAACGAGATTTATGAGGTGCGTTACGAATGCATTGGGGCGCCCGCCAGAGAAGAACAGATCGAGATAATATGACGTGTAGAAGAGGGGCACATAAAGATTTTCATAGGGAGCGAGCCAGAGCTGTTTGAAACCCCACCAGCTCGGTGGACAAAGAAATGGATTGTCAGTGAGGTTAACGTTGTCATCCCAATTCGTGAATCCGTTCAGCAAAGCTGGCAGGAACCCGACGAAAGCTGCTGCGCCGACTATGGCGTAAACAGCAAAATCAGGCGACCATTTCTTCCTGGTTTCCGCCGCTGAATTCGACCTTGGTCTCAACGATCGTTGCTGCTTACGCGCCATGTCGTCATTCACTACTGATGTGGCTCAGCTCTGCCAACCTAGAATTGACTCAAATCTATCGTCTGGATTTTGCTAGATGGTGAACCCGAAAACGAAGTGCGCCGCCCGCATGGCAGGCGGCGCACAGAATATCAGAGCTGCGGGTTTAGAGATCGAGCTTAGCAATGTTTGCCCGGACGTGCTCAGCACTCTGGTGCAAGGCCGTCTTCTCTTCGTCCGTTAGAGCTACTTCGACGATTTTTTCGATACCGTTCTCACCCAAAACGACTGGCACGCCAACATAGACGTCACTGAGGCCATATTCTCCCTGGAGATAGGCGGAGCAAGGGAGGAGTCGCTTTTTGTCCTTCAAA
>JADFCV010000005.1:0-7469 GCA_017161655.1 Candidatus Sumerlaeota bacterium | reverse complement strand
AAAACACATAAGATGCTAAAACGCAGCGAGCCAAGTGAATTACTGGCTAAGCTTCATAGCGACGTTGATTATTTGTTTAACAAAATAACTGAAATTATTTCTTCAGTAACAATGCCATCTGGACAGCAGCCGCGCTTGGCGCGTAGTAGGCACTGCCAGTTTTGAGATAGTTCACGATTTCAATTCCGCCATCGCGGGTGCGCTGGACGAGCGCGTCAATTCGTTCCTTCGAAAGAAACTGCGACAGGGGGATGCCAGAGATCGTCGTATAGCTGGCAAGTGGAACCATGTCGTCTCCGTGTCCGCCGAGAACCAGCGCCTGGATATCTTCCACTGACACACCGACCTCTTGCGCGATGAAGGCTCGATAGCGCGCTGTGTCGAGAATGCCAGCCATCCCCACGACACGCTGGCGAGGCAGTCCTGTGGCCTTGAAGGTCACGTAGGCCATGACATCGAGGGGGTTTGAGACAACAATGAAGATTGCGTTTGGCGAGTACTTCACGGCCTGTTCAGCCACGCTTTTCACGATGCCAGCATTGGTTTTCTGAAGGTCGTCGCGCGACATGCCAGGCTTGCGCGCAATGCCAGCCGTAATAATCACGACATCGCTATCCGCTGTGTCCTCATAGTTGTTTGTCCCGACAATGCGGGCGTCAAACAGCTCGACTGGCCCCGCTTCCAACAAATCGAGCGCCTTGCCTTGGGGGATTCCCTCGACGATATCCACCAGGACAATATCTCCGAGTTCTTTTGCCGCAGCCCAGTGCGCCGCTGTGGCTCCTACATTGCCCGCACCAACAATTGTTAACTTTTTCCGTGCCATGATAGAAACGCCCTCATTTCATTGTGTTACTTAAGGCTGCCAAAGCTACTACACTATGGCAAGTAGAACTGCACTGGGCCGAATTTGGCCATGACTGCAGGGACTCCATCGTGTGGACGCGCAGCAGAATCCCTGGCGGGAGAGCTGTGGGTCTCTTACTCGAGAGCCCATTCAGTTATGGCTTGCTGATGAGCTAAGAGAATCAGATTGCTAGCCCTGTAACACCCGAGCATGATTCTCTCTGCAGAGAAAGTTGTCGTTTCTTACGGCGAGCAAAAATGGTGGAATCGCAATACATGGAGGAGACCTTCGCACGCGAAGCCCTGTGCGAAATTGGCCGGCGGGTCTGGCAGCGTGAGTACATAGCTTCGAACGACGGCAATTTTTCGGTCCGGTTGGGAAGCGATCGTATCCTTTGCACACCGACGATGGTAAGCAAAGGGTTCATGAAACCAGAGGAGCTTCCTGTGGTGGACCTCGACGGTCGCCACCTTTCTGGTCCGAAACGGCCAACAAGCGAAATGAAATTGCATCTGGCTATCTATCGGCATCGACCAGATGTAAAAGCCGTTGTTCACGTGCATCCGCCCCACGCGACAGCTTTTGCCATTGTGCGGCGCTCATTACCAAAGTGCATTCTTCCGGAGGTTGAGATTTTTCTGGGTGAGATTCCACTTGTGCCTTACGCCACCCCTGGAACCCAGGAGTTTGCAGACACTGCAGTTCCATTCGTAACACAATATAATGCTTTTTTATTAACTAATCATGGAGCCGTCACTCTTGGCAGTGATCCATTCGAAGCCTACTATCGAATGGAGACAGTGGAACAATACTGTCGTATCCTTGTTCTGGCATCGCATCTCGGAAGCCTTCAATCGCTCGACGCCGCCGCTATGGCTGATCTCCTTCGATTGCGAGAAAAACTGGGTTACAAAGATCGTCGCCTAGAGTTGCCGCCAGACCAATGGTGTTCCCCACAAACTTCGCCAGCGCCTGCGGTCTCTGGAAGCGTGAAATGTTCCACCTCATACGTAAGAGAGCATGAGCAGACTGCTGAGAAGCCGCTGAGAGAGGATTTAATCTCAGAGATTGTCCGTCGCGTAATTGACAAACTTCAGCGCTAGGTTGCTAAGGAGAACTTCAATGATCGAACCGACGCCTGTCCTCGACATCCGCATCGGAACACTTGTGCCCGGTCCACGTGCACCCGAGTACATTCCCCAGATTCTCAAATATGGTTTCGAGAGCTTTAGCCTGACGTTCGGCAATGACGACGTCGACATCGATCTGCAAAAGCTGGCTGAACGAGTAAAAGCAGTACTCGATGGCACTGGCGTTGTCATTAGTTCGCTGGGCGTTTTCGGAAACCCGCTTGGAGAGACTTCTCAGGACGAGAAACTGCGCGAGCTTTTTGCGCGTGCCATTGATAGTGTCTCTCTTTTCGGTGCAAATATCGTTGCTGGCTTTGCCGGACGCGTGCCTGGAGCTTCTATTCCCGATTCCATTCCCAGGTTCAAAACCGTGTTTGGTCCCCTTGCGAAGCGAGCCGCTGACCGTGGCGTACGCATTGCCTTTGAGAATTGCGCTATGGGCGGAACCTGGTGGTCTGGTGATTGGAACATTGCCCACAACCCCGATGCGTGGGAACTAATGTTCGATGCGCTTCCGGATGAGAACCTCGGGCTAGAATGGGAGCCTTGCCATCAGCTCATTCAGCTCATTGACCCGCTCCCCCAGCTCCGCAAGTGGGTCAAAAAAGTTTTTCATCTGCACGGAAAGGATGCCACCATTCGTTGGGACGTGATTCGTGAGCATGGGATTCAAGGAAACGTGCCCTGGTGCTTTCATCGCACACCTGGTTTTGGCGACACGAACTGGGCCGACATCATCAGCGAGTTGCGTTTGGGAGGTTTTCGGGGTTCCATTGACATCGAAGGCTGGCACGATCCCGTTTACCGCGACGAATTAGAAATGACAGGGCAAGTGCATGCCCTCGAATACCTGAAGTGGTGCCGCGGCGGAAGCTATGTTCCGAACCCTCGCTGAAGGTCAGCATGGGCGGACCTCTTTCTCCTCACTCGCGGGAAAACGCTGAATCAAATGCCTGCGAGGAGGGAGGGAAATCCAGGTGTCGGACAAAGGCACAAGCCTCCCGGGCGCCGTGGATGCGATCCATTCCAGCATCCTCCCATTCCACCGATAACGGCCCGTTGTAACCGATGTCATTCAGGGCACGAATGATACCTTCGAAATCGATGCGTCCTCGGCCCAATGAGCGGAAATCCCAGTAACGGCGCGAGTCCCCAAATTCAAGATGACCGCCAAAAACTCCGCTTTGCGCCGGAGCGGAACTCCACCAGACGTCCTTCATGTGCACGTGGAAAATTCTCTCGGAAAAGTGACGGAGGAAACCGATGTAGTCCACACCTTGGTAAGCCAGGTGGCTGGGATCAAAATTGAAGCCGAATGCTGGGTGATGCCCAACTGCAGCAAGAGCACGTTCGGCCGTGACCGTGTCGAAAGCGATTTCCGTAGGATGTACCTCGAGGGCAAAACGCACACCACATGACTGGAACTCATCCAGGATTGGCCGCCAACGAGCAGCGAAATCGGCAAAACCGTGTTCGATCCTTTGCGGTGCAACCGGAGGAAAACTATAGAGAAAACTCCAAATGCTACTGCCTGTGAAACCGTTAACCACTTTCACTCCGAGGGCTGCAGCCGCGCGAGCGGTGAGTTTCATCTCCTCAGCAGCACGCTGGCGCACTCCTTCGGGGTCACCATCGCCCCAAACGTGAGGGGGAAGAATGGCGCGGTGCCGGTCGTCGATGTTATCGCAAACTGCCTGGCCAACCAGATGATTAGAAATAGCCCACACCTTGAGCCCGGATTTTTCCAAAATTCCGCGCTGCTGCGAAACATAGCTGGAGTCTGTCACCGCTCTGCGTACGTCAAAGTGGTCACCCCAGCAGGCTAGCTCGAGCCCATCGTAGCCCATTTCGCGAGCAAGTGGTGCAAGCTCTACAAGAGGGAGATCGGCCCATTGACCACTAAAGAGCGTAACAGGTCGCATTGTCAGATTTCACTCCTTCATTCGCAGATGTTCATTCGCTATCATGATATGATCATTGTGGGACCGCTACCCATTTTGCTCCTGGTGTGGCGCTTCGCAACACGGCATCGACAAATGCCATAGCACGGACGCCCTCTTCGACGGTGGGATAATCAAGAACCGATTCGAGAATTTCGCCGCGGCTGCGGCGGATGTCATCAGCAAAAGCACGATAAAGATTTGCAAAGGCTTCGATGAATCCCTCCGGGTGACCCGCTGGGAGGCGACAAGCAGCAACGGCTGCAGGGCTGAGGCGTGACGCGTAACTTGTGCCGGCTCGAACAATCTCTCGCGGGCGATCGGGCCACTTCACGATGAGCGTGTTAGGATCTTCCTGACGCCATTCGAGACTTCCCTTTGTGCCGTAAACTCTGATTGTGAGTCCGTTTTCTTCATCGATGGCCACCTGGGACGCATGAAGAATTCCACGAGCTCCATGAGCAAAACGCAGAAGTACGGCGACATCGTCATCCACGGGGCGTCCTGGAACAAAAGTGGAAAGATCGGCACAAACTTCTGCGATCGGTTGGCATGCGATGTATTCGGCAAGATTGGCTGCATGCGTGCCAATGTCGCCGAGGCACCCGGCTGGACCAGCCAACGTGGGGTCCGTACGCCACAGCGCCTGCTTTTGTCCGTCTTTTTCAATGGGGAAGGCTAACCACCCTTGCACATATTCAACAACAACTTTACGCACGTCTCCCAGGGCGCCTGAAGCAACAAGATGCCGAGCATGTTTGACGAGCGGATAGCCTGTGTAATTGAAAGCAACTCCGAAGAGACGCCCAGTACGCTGCACTG
This sequence comes from Candidatus Sumerlaeota bacterium, assembly GCA_017161655.1. Taxonomy (GTDB): domain Bacteria; phylum Sumerlaeota; class Sumerlaeia; order Sumerlaeales; family Sumerlaeaceae; genus DRVG01. The sequence continues at coordinate 2,730 of JADFCV010000005.1, read as the reverse complement.
TGTTTTTTAACGCGAGGGCATCATGGAGAGTTGTTGTCAGCGGTTTTTCGCAAAAGACATGGAAATTGCATTCTAGCGCGGCTCGGGCAATTTCGTAGTGGAGATGATTGGGTGTCACAACAGCGACAAAATCCATACGCTGGTCGTCGGGCAACATGGCCTCAACTTCGAGCATCTGGCGAAATGTGGCGTAGGCGCGCTGGGGGGAAATTCCAAGAGTTCGAGCACTGCGGAGGCTTCGTTCAGGATCGCGACTGAATGCCCCACACACAAGCTCGATGTGACCGGCTAGCGCTGCAGCCATCCGGTGAACGGCGCCGATAAACGCACCTTCGCCGCCACCGACCATCCCCATGCGCACTTTTAATGGCGCGCTCATCCGTGACTCACTCCTTTCTCACAAGCGAACACTCATGCACAACTCGGGGGCTGTGGTAGCAGGAATGCCGTCGGGGCAGTGCGAAGTCAATCCCCGTCACGACTTCAGTTCGGCCTCATGTTGCAAAGAGGGAAAAACAAAAAGAAAGCCCTACCGTTTTCGGTGCCGGTGGTCAGCGCAATCATCGACAGGCCCAAACGTTCGCAGGCCAGGGCCGCTACGCCTTTCACGCATTTGACGAAACAGGTCACACGACCTTTCCCCAACGTAAGTTTTTTTACCAACGCAGGAGTGCCGCTCTGTTTCGCGGCCAATTAGTTTTTATTTTTCAGTTCCTCTGCCAGCGTGTCGTACTTGAAAACGGCATAATGGACAAAGCCTGCTTTGTGCAGAATTTCGAGTTGCTCGGCATAAGGCGGATGAGGGCTGTAGAACTTGCCGACCGCCAGGCCTGGGAGCGGCACGACGTTCGTGCCTTGGTGAACAGCGGCAACCTCTGCGAACTCCTGGGCAAGTCCTGCCTCCGTAGGACTGTAGCACATTGGGGTGGAAAAATCGAGCAGGCCACGCTTCACCCATTCCATCCAATTTTGGAATTTGGGGTTCTGCCCTCGCTCTTTCTCATATCCAGGGAAGAAGGCCGCAGAGACGGTGATACGACGTCCGAAATGAGGACCAAGAAAACGGATACGGCTAGCGAGCTCGTCAACCGTTTCCGTAACCATGCGTTCGCGGAACGCAACCCATTTCATGTACGGGCTGTTTGGCGATGAGTGAGGGGTCAAAGACCGCGGGTCCATCCCCGTTTCTTTTTGAAAGCGCTCTATAGCTATTGGATGATATCCAAAATCTGGCTTGGCGAAGGGATACCGGATATAATCGAGATTCACGCCGGCAATGGGCCGCTGGCACAGCTCGTCTATGAGTTGAGCTAACTTGCGACGTACGCCAGGATGTGCGGGGGAGACAAACACATAGTCCTTTTCGCCTTCCGCCGGAAGCTCGCCCGTGCGCGAGACTTCAACCCAATCTGGGTGCTGACCTACGAGGGTGGAGCTGGTGATTGTCGAACGATCATAATGCCAAAAGAAGGTATGAATCCATGCGTGAACTCGCACATTGTGGCGAGCACCAATTTCGCAGAAGATTTTTAGCCAGTCTTTCCCGTCCGTTGTTTTTGAGGGGAAATTCTCAGAGGGAAAGATCACCTGTCCGCCCCAGAAGGATTCGACGAAACAATTTCGAAAACCCCATTTTTCGAGGTCACTCATGACTTGTTCCGCAGTCTGTTCATCAAACGTCGGCCGCCACCACACTCCATTGCCAATCATCTCGGCAGTGAGAGGACCCGTCATCGGAAAAGCCAAGTCAGTCGTGGCCACGGACTTGCTTGACTCAACGGTGGGACTCGTTGCGGTGTCGCGGATCGCGGCTTGTCCCCACGCAGCTCCAACACTGATGGAAAGAAGGAGGAGGCAAAATTGGTGGCAAAACAATGGAAACAAACGGTTCATCGTTGGTTGTTTCACTCCCTCATTGATTCAATAATCGGAAATTGAGGATGCTTTCGTATGATTGCAAAAGAAATCGCAACAAAACCTGAATCTCCGTTCGCGCGATGCCGTAGGGACCTCGCCTGAAACGGAAATGTCCAGGAACTGGCTAAGAGTGAATTTCGTGGATTCAGTGGCGCTAAAAAAAGCACAAAGGGAGTACTAGCTTTGATGAGCAAGGTGGATGACGTCCTCGAAAGAGCTGTGGATGGAGAACGGCTAACTCCCAGCGACGCCTTGCTGCTTTTGCGTGAAGCCGACCTCACACGTTTAGGGGCGGCAGCTCACGCTGTTCGGCTGCGCATGAACTCTCCAACGCAAGTCACGTACATCATCGAGCGCAATCTGAACTACTCGAACATCTGCGCCGCTGATTGCGACTTTTGCGGTTTCTACGCCAAGCCTCACGAGAAGAATCGTGGCTACGTTTTGTCGCGAGAAGAGCTCGATGCGAAGATTGAAGAATTGGTGCGCGTCGGCGGACGCCAAATCCTCATGCAGGGTGGCTTACATCCTTCGTTGCCGTTCGAATGGTATGAGGATTTGCTGCGACACATCAAGCAACGCTTCGGGATTCATATCCATGCTTTTTCGCCGCCAGAGATTCATTGGTTTGCGCGTCTTTTTAGAATGAGTTATCACGAGGTCCTCCAGCGATTGCACGCGGCAGGACTTGATTCCCTGCCAGGTGGAGGGGGAGAGATTCTCGTAGATCGGGTACGAAAGCAAATTACACGCAACAAAGCCCTTACCGAGGATTGGCTTGGTGTGATGAGGGCCGTGGCGGACTGTGGTATG
>JADFCV010000004.1:348285-363037 GCA_017161655.1 Candidatus Sumerlaeota bacterium | reverse complement strand
TGTGAGACGGCTAGAAGCCGCTATCGAAATTGCTGACGAGCCACCGTCTCTTCCACCGCTCATTTATGAGACGCTCGAGTAGGCAGATAGGCCACCAAGATCATTGCCGCTGCTTTTTCAAAGGGAGAGCAGCCCTCGCGCTTTTCGGAGATTCTATCAGCTTTAGCGTCCGAGAGCAGCCAGAACGTGGAGGGCCGCGCGTAGTCCAAGCAGGTAACTTGCGGCGCCAAAGCCAGAAATCTGCCCAGCACAAACCGGTGCGGTGAGGCTTTTGTGGCGAAACTCCTCGGGACGTGCATAGACGTTCGATAGGTGGACTTCAATCACCGGCAGCGGCGCGACGGCGGCTATCGCGTCGCGCAACGCGACGCTCGTGTGTGTGTAAGCAGCTGGATTGAAGATGATCGCATCATATTGTCCCTTCGCGTGCTGAATGGCATCAACAAGAGCGCCTTCGCTATTGCTCTGGAGAAAATCGACCTCGACCCCGAGTGTTTTGGCCTCTTCTTCTATGGAGCCCTGAATGTCCGCAAGGGTCTCCCGGCCGTAAATACCGATCTCGCGCTGGCCAAGAAGATTAAGATTGGGACCGTTGAGAACGAGGATACGATAGCCCTTTTGCTTGGTCTTTGTTGCTGATGTTTTCCGCGCCACAGTTGTGCTCTCCTAATGCGATGGGCAATTGTTGCCAGGATGACTTCAGCAGTTCAATACCAAAGCACGATGATTCCTCGCTTAGACACCGCACCTGCTCCGGTCCATCCGGACCTTCAGCAGTTTCTAAATTCTGGCGGCAGGACAGCATCTACTGCAAGTGCGGCTCATAAACGACGCCCAGCAGCACACGTCGCTTGGCCCCTGTGGCGCTAGGCACGTTCGCCGGAATCCGATGCAACCGGGCAAAACCCAAAATCGCGAACGCAATACACTCGCGTGCTTTTGCGGGAACGCCCAGTTCATCAACGACACCGAGATAGGGAGATTGCGATCCGAAAACTAGCCGGAGCTCCTCAGCAATATCTTTGCGCAAAGTGGGATTCTTTGCGCCGCCCCCGGAAAGATAGATTGCAGCGATCCGATGGGCGGGAGCAACAAACCTGCAAAGATTCTGAGCAAAGGCTCGTGCGCTAAAACGAGTTGCAGTGGCGACAAAGTCTTCTGGCGAAGCGTCGGCGTACTTTTTCAGCGCTGTGTCGACAAGTGCTGGGCCGAAAAGTTCTCTCCCGGTGGATTTCGGTGGGGGTGATGCTATAAAAGGAAGATTCATCCATTCGTCCAGCAGTTTCCCGATCACCTTGCCGCGCGCAGCGATTTTGCCATCCGCGTCGAAAGGTAGAGGCGAAAACAGGCGGCTCACGAATAGGTCGATAAGCACATTGCCAGGCCCAGTGTCGAAGGCGATGACGTCGTCGAGCTTGCCGCCCGGAGGCAAAACGGTGCTGTTCGCGATTCCACCGATGTTGTGAATGACAATCGTTTCCGAAGGGCGCGAAAAGAGGTGAAAATCTGCAAAGGGCACCAGCGGCGCACCTTGTCCGCCTGCAACCATATCGGCTGCGCGAAAATTTGCAATCGTCGGGATGCCAAGGCGTAACGCGATGGCCGACGGTTCGCCGAGCTGAAGGGTTGAGGCGGCACATCCCAAGCGATCTGCATCTTGAGGGGGAATGTGGTAGACTGTTTGCCCATGTGATGCAATCGCGGCGATGAATTTCGGCGCCAGCTGGATTTCCTCGAGCAGAGCTTCGGCAGCATCCGCGAAGGCGTAGCCGATTTCGAAATTCAACGCACACGCCTCTCGAAGAGAGCCCGCGGAATCCTTGAAAAGTGTGAAAATCTTTTCCCGAAGAGCGGCAGGGATGGGATGCTCACGAAAAGCAACGAGCTTGGCAGCAATGCGTCCGTGTTCGGCGAAGCAGAGTTCGCATAGCGCAGCATCAATGGTATCTACGCTCGTGCCGGACATGAGGGAAAGAATAAGCTGAGACTTGCTCTTGACCACGTTTTTCACCGCCAGTCTGTATCTAGGGCAAAGCTCATTCAATGAGACGAAGACAAAGCAACAACTCTTCTTCTGAAGCATTTCGGCAAGAGCGATCCTTGCGCGTGGCATACTACATTTCCAGCCATGGGTTCGGCCATGCCACACGGGCGGCCCAGGTTATCTCCGCGTTGCCTCAACAAACGCATGTGATTGTGAAAACAATGGCGGACGAATCTTTTCTGCGGAGGGAAACTGGCCGAGATTTAGTCATCAAGAGAGAGGCTTTCGACTTTGGCGCCTGGCAAAGCTCGAATATGGCCATTGATTGGGCGCGCACTTTTGAGGCGGCCATGCGCATTCACTCGGAAAGTCATGCTCGATTAAAGGAAGAGGTAGCGTTCCTCGAGAGGGAAAACATTGACGTCGTGGTGTGCGACATTCCCCCCACTCCCCTTCTCGCTGCAAAGGAGGCCGGGCTGCCCTCAGTGTGCGTGGCGAATTTCACCTGGGTTGAGGTTTTTCGACGCGCTGCGGCGGGGCACAAACGCCGCGAGGCATTCCTTCGCGAATTGGCCCAAGAATACGCCACGGCCTCAATCCTGCTGCGACCTGGCTTTGCGTTGCGGATGCCACAATTTCGGGAGAGCCGTGACACCTCGTTTATCGCTCGGCGGGGCAAGAACGTCCGGAGGGATCTTTTGCGCGAGCTCGGGCTTTCTCCTCATACTCGCTTGGTGCTGACATATCTGGGGAAATGGGGACTTGGTGGCCTCCAGATCGAGCGTGCCCAACGAATTAAGGGAGTCGCATTTTTAAGTTTCGATGCTGATGCTGCTCCGTTACACAAGCTCGATTCGAACCGGTGGAAATTCGAGGACGTCGTGGCCTCAGTGGACGTAGTGATCGCTAAACCGGGCTACGGGACACTCGGCGAATGCATGGCAAATGCGACTCCCGTCATTTACTACCCGCGCTGCGAGTTTTCTGAATACTTCGCTTTGCGCCGAGAACTGGACCGGTGGGGCGGAGCAATCCGGCTGAGCAAACGTGATTTCTTGGCCTGCCGCTGGGAGAAGGCAATTGAACTGGCTACGACTCTCAAACCGCGTGCTGTGCGGTGCGAGGGAAGCCGTGAGATTGCGAATTGGATCGTAAAGCTCGCACGCCGCTAGGATCTTACCTCTGCGTCGAGCTCCTGAGCAAGCTCTTTTGCAACCTCTTCTCCGATCTGGCGTGCAACAAGGTCCTCACTCTCGATCCAGCGCCGAAGCTCTTCGAGAAAATGATGATGTGTGAGGTCATAATGGAGAGGGGTGATTGCGATCTTGTTCTCTTTCAGGACAAGATCATCCCAGTCGTCTCCCTCCTGGGAGTGTATGAGACGGTCACCGACGTTTCGGTAGGCAATGACACCGGCCTTTTCGCCGACCGCTTTGAATTCGTCGACGAAGACAGAGTGTCCCATGCGAGCCACCACAACCCCTTTGATTTCCTCTTCAGGAACCGCAGGAATGTTCACATTCAGAAGAACGCCAGGGGGCAGCCCTCGGGCGACAACGACCTGAGCCAGTTTAGCTGTGAACTTCGCGGCGAAGGTATAGTCGGCGGGGGTACGGGCAACCTCCTTTAGCGTCCCTACTTGACCTGCGTCATTAGCCGTTTTCTGGGCAGCACGAACCGCAAGCGAGACCGCAATCGCCTTACAGCCGTTCATTGTTGCCTCAAGTGCGGCAGCGACAGTCCCCGAATAGAGAATACTAGTTCCCGTGTTTTGCCCCCGGTTGATGCCGGAAATCACAATGTCCGGCGGCGTGTCCTTGAGGATCACGCTCAACGCCATTTTCACACAGTCCGCAGGCGTTCCATCCAAGGAATACGCACTGTGCTGGTGTTCGCGAGCGTGCTCACGAAGGGATATCTCATTAAAGACGGTAATTGCATGGCCGATTGCACTGCGCTCGGAGCTCGGAGCCACGACGGTGACCTCGCTAAACTTAGAAAAGACGTCGTAGAGTGCCCAGATCCCCGGAGCTTCTATTCCATCGTCGTTTGTGAGCAACACACGCATTGGTCAGCCCTTTTGGCATCGAAACATGGCAAAGCTAGAATGCTACAGTCTTGATAGACGGTTCTTCACCGAGATTCCCGGGCTTCTTATCTTATGGGCAGCATAATCCAGTACCGCGTCAGGTAATCACTCAGTGCGAAACCAAAGAGGAGTATTAACGTAAAGATACTGACAAACACCACGAGAAGAATTAATTTCTCGGAGTATCGGACGTGCATAAAATATAATACAACTAGGCTGGCCTTAATCGATGCTATGATAATGGCAATTGGGGTGTTCAACAACCCCAAATCAATATAAGCCACCTGAACGGTGATCGCCGTAAGAATTATAAGGGCAATGAAAACCAGTAAATAGACTCGCAATGGTACAACGTGGTCAGGCATAACGTGATTCATCTTTTGTCCTTCCTTTAGTGCCTTCCTAGGAGGTACAGTAACGGAAATAGATAAATCCAGACAATGTCTACGAAATGCCAGTACAGTCCTACCAGTTCGACTGGCGTATACCACTCTTTAGAGAACTTCTTCCTCATGGCCAGGACCACCAGCCAGAGCATGGCGCCAATGCCCAACAGAACGTGCAAAGCATGAAGTCCGGTCATCGAGAAATACAAGACAAAAAAGAGCTGAACCAGCTTCGGATCTTGCATCCCGTCAAAGTGGAAGTTCGGGCCTGGAATGTGATGCTCCACATATTTGTGGTGCCACTCGATTCCTTTCACTACGAAAAAGGCGCAGCCTAGGGTCATTGTGAGGGTCAGGAACAGAATAAGCAGTCGACGCTTGCCTAATTGCGCAGAGTGAACGGCCAAAGCCATCGTAAAGCTGCTGAAGATCAGTATGCCAGTGTTTAAGCCTCCGAGTCTCACATCTAACAAATGACTGCCGGCATGAAATGGGCCGGGATAGAGCGTGCGATAGACGGCGTAAGCAGCAAAAAGCCCGCCGAAGAACATAATTTCCGTGACGAGAAAGAGCCACATCCCGAGAACTGCGGATGTTTTTTGCTGCTCAAGATCTTCGAAATGGTGCGCCAGGTAGGGACTACTCGCGGCGCTATGCCCGAGCGACATGACTGAGTTCCTCCCGAATCGTTCGGTAATCGTAAGGTTTGCTATCGACTGTGGGGATCGAATCAAAGTTGTGTACGGGGGGTGGTGACGGAGTCCGCCATTCCAGGCCCGTAGCGCCCCACGGGTTTGCTGGGGCTTTTTTGCCATAGAACACGGAATAAGCCAAATACGTAAATGGCATAAGATAGCCAATGCCTAAGATCATAGCTCCTGCTGAACTTAGAATATGGAGGATTTGAAACTCCGGCACATACTCATGATAATGGCGTGGCATTCCGAGGTAACCAAGTAAGAACTGTGGGAAGAATGTGAAATTGAACCCAAGAAAAATCACAATTGCTGCTAGTTGGCCCCATCCCTCCGGATACATTTTTCCGGTCATCTTGGGCCACCAGTAGTGCAAGGCACCGAGGAATCCCATAATGGTAGCACCGACCATAACATAATGAAAGTGCGCTACGACAAAGTACGTGTCGTGCACATGATAGTCCATTCCAAGGCACGCTAAAAACAACCCGGTCAATCCACCAATGGCAAATAACCCAATAAACCCGAACGCGTAGATCATAGGGGTGGAGAAGGATATGGACCCCTTGTAAAGCGTGGCCGTCCAGTTGAAGACCTTCACTGCTGAAGGAATAGCAACCAGAAAACTGAGGGCGGAGAAGATGAGTCCGGCGAACTCGGACTGTCCGCTAACAAGCATGTGGTGCCCCCAGACAAAGAAGCCAACAATTGCAATGGCCAGACTTGACATCGCAATGAATTCATAACCGAAGACCGGTTTCTTAGAGAATGTGGAAAACAATTCGCTCATGACCCCCATGGCCGGTAGGATCATGATGTATACGGCTGGATGAGAGTAGAACCAGAACAGATGTTGGAATAGAATCGGGTCTCCGCCCAAGGAAGGGTCAAAGAGACCAACTTTCCAGATGCGCTCTACTGCAACAAGCAGGATTGTGATCGCAAGAACAGGCGTTCCAAGCAGCATGATGAGGCTCGTGGCATAATGCGCCCACACGAAAAGTGGTAAGCGAAACCAAGTCATACCAGGAGCGCGCATCTTATGAATTGTCACTGCAAAGTTCAGACCAGTGAACACGGACGAAAATCCTATAATAAAGATGCCTAGCCCCGCCGTAACAACCGCGCCATTCGAAAATGTGGTGCTATAGGGGGTATAGAAGGTCCATCCGGTGTCCACACCGCCCATCGCCATGGAAACCACAGTGAGGAGGGCACCTGCCATATACATGTACCAGCTTGCAAGATTGATTCGCGGGAAGGCTAAATCCCGGGCCCCAATCATGAGAGGTATCAAGAAATTCCCGAAAACACCTGGGATAGCTGGCACGAGAAATAAAAAGATCATAATGATCCCATGTTGCGTAAACAGTCGATTATAAGTATCCGAACTAACGAGATCACCCTTGGGAGTCACCAGTTCTAGACGAATTAGAAATGCTAAAATACCACCTATAATAAAGAAAAAGGTAACACCGAATAGGTAAAGTAAGGCAATGCGCTTATGGTCTACTGTTAATAACCACGATTTGAGAGTGTAGCCAGCTTTTAGATAATTCGAAGTATCAATATCGTGTTCATGGCGGGAGACCGATACGATCGATGCTGAGGTTTCAACATGATCCGTGCTCATTTTCTTCCCTCCGTCGTAACAGAGTCGTCAATTTGTGTAGCAGAAGGTTTGTCGTTCTGGCTCTGGGATTTGATGTAGGCCACGAGTTGCATGACCTGTTCTTCAGTCATAAGCCCCTGAAAGCTGGGCATGATGGGTTGGTAGCCCTCAACGATCTTGGCACTCGGACTCATAATTGACTCACGAAGATAGTCTTCATTTGCTGTCACAGTCCGACCGTCGAGTAGCTTCACACTTTTCCCGTACAGGCCCTTAAGCGAGGGACCACGTGCGCCAGAAGTGTCGCTGTGGCACGTATTGCAAGCAAACTTATTGAACAGGACCTCGCCAGACTGAGCCGGGGTTCCTCCCACTTCGTCGCCCAGCCAGGCTTCAAACTCGCGTGGCTCCATGACGATGACCCGTCCAATCATTTTGGAATGATTGGTTCCGCAATACTGGTTGCAGAAGAGACGGTACACACCAGTTTTTGTCGCCTGGAACCAGGTCCTTGTCCATCGTCCCGGGACAACGTCCTGCTTCATACGAAAAGCTGGCACGTAGACGTTGTGAATGACATCCTCTGACCCCATAGTGAGTTTGACGGGAACGCCTGCTGGGACATGAAGGTCGTTAATTTCCCGTTTTCCGTTGGGGTGCTGGAACTTCCACATCCACTGTTTTCCAGTGACGAGAATTTCGTAGGCATTCTCCGGTGGCCGTAACTGGTCATGGTAGACCTTTGCACCCCAAAAGAACATAATTCCCACGAGAATGAGAGGAATGCCCGTCCATATAAGCTCCAACGTTTTTGAACCGTGAATCGGAGGCGGAAGAGGGTCGTTATCACTGCGACGGCGATATTTGACCGCAAAAACAACTACCAGGATAAAGATGAGAAGAGTAAAAAAGACAGTAACACCCGTCAAATAGAAGAATAAAGCGTCAACCCTCGGAGCTAAAACGGAGGCTTGTTCTGGAAATATCTCGAATTTCGGTTCCATCTTTAATTCGAAGGCTCCGTTTTCATGGTCTTTCTTGCACGAAATTCTCTTCGTAACATCACTGCAATGAACGTAACGATAGCGAGCACTGTAACCAATCCGGCAATGCGCACAGATGTCAGTATCGCCCAGCCGTAGCGACCTGTCATGGGATCATATTTATAACACAGGAGTATTGCCTGATCGACAACGTTTCCCAACTTTCCGCTGGAAGCTTCGATGAGTCCAAATCTTAAGTCTCGTGGTGGATAGTCAATCCCATAAAAGTAGCGCGAAATCATGCCATTTGGTGTCGCTACAACAATGGCGGCAGCATGAGCATATTGCTGGAGCTTTTCATCCCATACGTAACGAAAACCTATAGCCTTGGTCAGGCTAGTAATAGCCTCCTGATTCCCAGTTAGAAAATGCCATCCCTGAGCGGCGTGAGGAGATTTAAGCTCCGCAAGATAGTTCTTTTTCTTCTCAGCCGCAAGCTGAGGGTTATCCTTCGGGTCGAAGCTAAACGTGACAATTTGAAAGTCCTTTCCAACTTCAAGTGGAGTGACTTTCAATGTTTTTACGAGGCCGTTGAGAACCTGCGTGCACAGCATTGGACACTCAAAATACACAGGGGTGACAATCACTGGCTGCGATGTGAAGTATTCCTTTAGCTGAACTTTGCGCCCCTCTTCATCGAAGAATGTGAGATCAAGCGGAATACTTTTCCCTATGTTCTGGTCCACTCCAACTTCACGCCACACAGGGGCCTGCTGACACCGTGGCACTTGCGGGCGAGTCATGATGAGCCCGCACAAGGCAAAGCCGATGACGAGACGCGAGATCATGTTCCTACCAGAGGCTCCTTTCAACAAAACGTCCCGATGCGGAATCGGCCGCCTGGCTGGTTAGCCTGTCGCGCGCGTTGATCGCGCCCGCTTGGCGAGTCGGCAGTCCCTCTTTCAAGACCATTTCCATGGCTACTTCGATGGGAATATGCACTATGCCTTGTTCCCGATTTATCCATCCATAGGAGCTAAGTATGGCGTTCTCGTGAGCTCTCATGATCTCCATGTCCTGCCTGGGCGACAATTGCAAACGTGGCTCTGGTGGAAGGGGCAAACTCTGCGTGATGAGCCCCCTCGACGGTTCACCTTGTCGACTCCGCTCCAATCCTACGAATAATACCCACAAAAGGTAGACAATGGCGACTGTTACGAGTGCCAGCCCAAGCAGCAATTTCGTAACTAATCGCCAGTTGGTATCCCGCACCTCATACCCCGGTGCGGCCTGAGGTCCGTGCTTTTTGTCAGTGTCTGCCATGCGCTACGGCCTCCGCAAATGTGGGATCCTCAAAAGGCAAAGGTGATCTTTTCTGGAAGATGAATAGGAAAATGAAAATCCAACACACACCCATGATTGCGACGGCGAAAAGATCTGATAGCAAAGCAGATAAAGATAGAGAAGTCGTCACAGCTGGTCGGACAAGGAATAAAACCTCACAGAATCGCATGAAGAGGATAAAAACAGCAACTAGAAGCAGAAGAAAAGGCTGCCGTTTGAGGTCTCTCGAGAGTAATATCAAGAAGGGCAAAGCAAAATGCGCAATAATCAGAGTTATTGCCAGTTTTTCCCATCCTCCTTGTAGTCGTTTCAAGTAGTACGGAACCTCCTCGGCTAAATTGCCTGACCAAATAATCAGATATTGGGAAAAAGACAGGTAAGCCCATAGCATGACGAATGCTAGCAATAATTTGCCATAATCATGAAAGTGCCTTTTCCCTAAAAACTTTGCAATATCCTGCTTACGTGACAGAACGGCTAGGACCACAATCGTAAAAGCTAGGGCACTGAGAAGCTGTCCGGCGACAAAAAGAGCTCCGTAAAGGGACGAATACCAATGAGGTTCAAGTGACATCACCCAGTCAATTGAGGCAAAGGTCATGGTGAGGCCGTAGAGAACCATGCCTGGGCCACTAAGAACTGCACACTTCTTTCTCGAATGCGGACCTTCGCTCTCCGCCCCCGACGTACTCGCACCAAGCTTAACCAAGAGAAAAGACAATGCTATCCAGACCACAAAATAGATGACTCCCCGTATCGTAAAAGCGGGGACGTTCAAATAGGCGCTCTTTTTTTGCAAAATTACGTCGTGGGCAGCTTCGGGACGAGCCCATTCGTAAAGGTTTGGTACACCAAACGTGACCATGGCTACGAGGAGTATGGCGAAAACGGGCAATGTCGAGCTGGTAGCTTCAAAGACACGGCGACCCATGACTCCCCACGCTCCCCCGGTCAGGTACTGGATCATGAGAAACGCCAGACCACCTGCAGCGATATGAAACCAAAACACGTACGCAATGAGAAAGGAGACCCACAGATCGGACTTCGCGGAAGGTTCTCCTCCATGCATAGTCGCGCCAAAAGACAGTGAGTTCAAAATGACAAGAAACAGCAATAGCCCCAACGTTTTCGCCTGATCATGAAGTTTCATCGCCAGTTTCATCGTTGAGACTCCGCTTTGAGCTTTGCCACTGTCTCAGGCTGCGTCTGATTTTCTTGGTTGGGGTTTGAGGAAAGCAGCTTCTCTCTTTCCTTCTCTGGGACGTCGGCGAGAGACGCATGTTGACTCTTCTGAAGCACTCGGATGTAAGCAGCAATAGCCCAACGGTCGGCAACTGGGATGTGGTTGTAGCTAAACATTCGACCAAAACCATTCGTCATGACGTCGTAGAAATGCCCAATCGGAGCCGACAGGAGACGGTCCTCATGAAAAGAAGGTGGGCGCACCATACCTCGTCGGACAATCATCCCATCACCGTTACCCAATCGGCCATGACAGGGGGCACAGAAGATATTGAAGCGATCCTGACCACGTTCGAGTAGAGCTCTGTCAAGGGGTATAGGTAACACCTGGGTCAGGGTGGTCCCATCCATCCCTGTAAAGAGCATCGGATCGTCCAGTAGGTGGCCTCGGGCCACTGTCCCCTCGGGCAGAGGTCTTGCCCCTCGCCCGTCAGCAAAGACCTCTGATTCCTGAAGAGGCTTGAGCTTTGGTTGATACCTCATACGCTGGTCACATCCCGCAACAAACACAATTAGGCATAGGCAAATCCCTAATTTCACAAACAAACAGTTGCGCTGTCTCACCAATGTCTCCAACTTATCGTGCAACTTCACATACCTCAACAGGTTTAAGCGACAGTAGAAACTGTTTTGTTTTTTCGAGATCGAAGAGAGGATCGGTCGCTTCGATACACAGGAAAAATCGGTCCTGGGAGGCGCGCTCAAAATGTGGACAATTGAACACCGGGTGGTATGGCGATGGAAAACCATTCAAGGCTAGCATGCCAAACACTGCCGAAAGTGCCGCGAATAGCACTGTAAGTTCGAATGTGATAGGAATGTACATTGGCCAACTATTGAGCGGCTTGCCACCGGCCACCAGTGGATAGTCGATAACCTGAAAGTAATAGCACATGCTAAATCCCACAATAGCTCCCAGACATCCGCCTAGGAAGACAATGAATGGAATTTCGTTGCGCCGGAGCCCCAAAGCGTGAATTACATCCTCAACAGGATAAGGAGTGTAGGCATCCATTTGCCGATAACCCATAGCGTATGCACGCTTAGTCGCTTCCGCCAGGCTGGCGGCATCCTTGAATTCGGCCATGATTCCAAATAGAGATTTTATCTCTGTGTTAGTCATGATGCTGCCTCTTTCTCCTTTTTCTGTTCAAGAAGCATCCTGACTTCAAAGATTGAGATCATTGGCACGAATCTCACAAAGAGGAACATCATCATCAGAAAGAATCCAATAGTTCCAAGATATAAGGCGACGTCCCAAATTGTTGGGTAATACATCCCCCAAGAGGAGGGTAAGAAATCGGCATGAAGACTGGTGACCACGATGACGAAACGCTCTAGCCACATTCCAATGTTAACTATAATGGATAGTATAAACAAGGCCACTGGTGAGCGTCGCACTTTCTTTGACCATAATGCCTGAATCGCAATAACGTTGCAGAAAATGAGAGCCCAATAGAATGGAGAATAAGGGCCCTGCATTCGATTTTTGAACAACAAGTAGCGTTCGTAATCATTTCCTGAGTACCAAGCCATGAAGGCTTCCATGAAGTAACCGTAACCCACGATAAGTCCGGTCGCGAGCATGACTTTTGCCATGTTATCAAGATGGCGGGAGGTGATAAGGTCTTCCATTTTGAAAAACTTACGGATTGGGATAGCTAATGTTAGCACCATCGCAAAACCGCTATAGATAGCGCCGGCAACAAAGTAGGGAGGGAAAATCGTTGCGTGCCAACCTGGGATGATTCCAACAGCAAAGTCGAAGCTGACGACGGTATGAACGCTTACCACCAGGGGGGTTGACAAACCAGCAAGAAGCAGGTAAGCTGTCTCATACCTAAACCAATGCCTTGAAGAGCCGCGCCAGCCGAGGGACAGGAATGCGAATATGTATTTTGCGAAGACATTCTTGGCTCGGTCACGAAGTGTAGCAAGATCCGGGATAAGTCCCACGTACCAGAAGAGCATCGAGACTGTGGCGTACGTCGACACGGCAAAGACATCCCACTGAAGCGGACTCCGGAATTGCTGCCAAAGGGCGTAAGTATTAGGGTGTGGGAGCATCCAATAAGCAAACCAAGGGCGGCCGACATGGAGAAGAGGAAACATGCCCGCGCACATGACCGCGAAGATGGTCATGGCCTCTGCGAAGCGGTTGATTGACGTCCGCCACTCCTGGTTTAGAAGAAGCAGGATTGCGGAGATCAGTGTTCCGGCGTGGCCAATACCGATCCACCAGACAAAGTTAATGATGGCAAATCCCCAACCAACGGGGATGTTGACCCCCCAAATCCCCACTCCACGGATGAGCAGCCAACCGATGGAGATCGCGAGGACCATGACTAGCCCTGCGCAAAGCGCAAAGCCAGCGAGCCAGCCGGGACGAAACTCTTTTGTCAGAACAACAGAGCTAATTTTCTCCGTCACCGAACCGAGCGAGTGGCCGGGAGCAATGATGGGATCGCTTTCTTGCGCGATATGCGCTGAAGCACTAGGCGACGCCATGCTTTTTCGTAGCCTCCTTTTCGCTGGGAGTGAGGAGAAGTTTCGGATTCGGGTTTCGCACGCTGCCGAGGTAAGTCGTGCGCGGGCGGGTGTTTAGCTCTGTGAGAAGCCCGTAGTTCAGCGGCGAGGCTTTTTGCTTGGCAACGGCGCTGTTTGGATCATTGAGATTCCCAAAGACGATGGCGTCCGTGGGACAAGTGGCCTGACATGCCGTGAGAACCTCGCCATCGCGAATCTCTCTGCCTTCGTTAGTGGCAGCAATTCTTGCCTGACTGATGCGCTGAACACAATAGGTGCACTTCTCCATTACGCCTCGTTGGCGCACGGTGACATCTGGATTGCGTACCAGCTTTAAGGTCGGAGTTTTCCAGTCCTGGTACTCTAAGAAGTTGAAACGACGCACCTTATAGGGGCAGTTGTTGGCGCAATATCGGGTTCCGAGACAGCGGTTGTACACCATCGCATTCAGTCCCTCGGAGTCGTGAACAGTTGCTTGAACGGGACAAACCGGTTCGCACGGCGCATTCTCACAATGCATGCAGTTGACTGGTTGATTGTGAACAGCGGGGTTATCAGGATCGCCTTCGAAATACTGGTCGATGCGAATCCAGTGCATTTCACGTCCGCGCAAGACCTGTTCTTTGCCTACCACTGGAATGTTGTTCTCGGCATGGCATGCCACGACGCAGGCGTTGCAACCGATGCATGCAGCGAGATTGATCACCATCCCCCAGGCATTGCCTTCGTATTTATGAGGTGGATAAAGGCTGGCCGGAGGAGGTTCGTGGGTGACGTGCTGCACAAATTGTGGATCTTTTTGATACTCTTCCAAGGTAGCGCTGCGCACCAAGTGCCGGTTTTCCATGTTGAAATGCATTTGGGTGCGTGCGAGGGGAGCGCGGCGTCCGGTGCGAGAAACCCGTGCTCCCTGTACCGTAGTCTGGCCAGGGGAAGCGCAAAGACGCAAGGCATTGAAACCGAGGTTGTTACCTACGCGGCCTGCCGCTGTTCGACCGTATCCCAGGTGAACGGTAAGGCAATGCTCAGCGTGGCCAGGGACCACAATGACACTGCCTCGCACACTCCCTGCGGCAGTTGCGACTTCCAACTCGTCATCGTCGCGCACCTTAAGGCGCGAAGCAAGAGAAGGACTTACAAGAATTGCGTTGTCCCATGTGAGTTTCGTAATGGGTTTCGGCAACTCCTGAAGCCAGCCGTTGTTAGCGAATCTTCCGTCAAAGACAGAGGGGTCTGGGCGCAGTGCAATAACAAGCTCATCCTGGCGTTTTGCCGGCGGCTTCAACGAGCCGAGATCAAGCTTGCTCATGAACGTGGATGGCACGGATTTTGTGCCATCAACCATCCCCTCATGCAAGGCAGCGCGCCAATAATCTTCAAAATTCTTTCCGGCTGACAGATGTCCGCGCCAGTAATCGCGCACAAGTTCATAGCCTGATTTCTCGATCACGCCGGCCAAAACTGCCATAAGTTCGAGCGAAGACTTTGTACCATAGAGCGGCGCGATGAGCGGCTGTGTTATCACGACCGAGCCGTCAGCGCTCCGACTGTCACCCCAGGCTTCGAGGTAGTGGGAAATCGGAACGTGCCAGGTGGACACGGCAGCAGTTTCATCACGGTGAAGGCTTGCATGGATGCGCACGGCCACACGTTCGATATTTTCGGCGATCCGGAGGCTCGGAGGAGCGACTGCAAGCAAGTTGATGCCGAGGGTGAAAAGTAGCTGAACCCGCCCGGCCTCGATGTCGTTTGCCAGGTCAGTCAAGGACTGACATTGCTGTCCTGGGTGGGACTGAATCGGCTCGATGTAAGAAACGGTGCGCCCGACATTGCCAAGATGCAGGTTTATCATGTGACCAAGCGCGTGGACTTCCGGCGGCAGGGCATCGCC
>JADFCV010000004.1:345941-348186 GCA_017161655.1 Candidatus Sumerlaeota bacterium | reverse complement strand
ACTGAATCGGCTCGATGTAAGAAACGGTGCGCCCGACATTGCCAAGATGCAGGTTTATCATGTGACCAAGCGCGTGGACTTCCGGCGGCAGGGCATCGCCTACGATCACAAGGCTGGCGCCCTGGTGCGAGAGTAGGTCCTCAGCGACAACCTCCACCCAACGTTTGCGATCGTCGGGAAGTTCGGGCGCAGCGACCGGAAGACCAAGACTCTTGGCGAGAGCGAAAACCAGCTGAGCAATGTCGTCGGGTGGTAATGGCAAACGGTGGTCGGCGGCAGTCCCCGTGCAGCTCGGCGAAGATTCGACTGCGTAGAAGCGGTTCAGTCCTCTCTCGTGAGCATCAACTTTTCTTCGCTGAGCAAAATCCTTTGCATGGCCAATTGCTGCAGGATGATCGAACAGGAAGTCTGATTCAAACGCAACGACCCGGTCTGCCGACTTGAAATCGTAGAGAGCCTCGACGGGCTTCCCGAAGGCAAGCGCGGTCCCGTTATAGGCCGCATCGCGCGTGACGGGTTCGTAGGAAATCCATTTCGCTTCGGGATACTCCGCGAGAAATTTTTCGACGAGGCTTAGAAACGTTGGCGAACTCACGGCGGGGGTAACAATTCTTACTCCACGTCCACCAATGCCTTTCTGCTTTTCGAGCAATTGGCGAACCTGGGCGACGAATTCGGTCCAGGGCTCGATAAGTGCGCCGTGAGTAATGGTTTTCGCTCGATCAGGGTCGTAGAGTTCAAGTACAGAGGCCTGTGCCCACACGCTGGCTGCGCCACGGCTCATCGGATGATCGGGATTGCCTTCCACTTTCGTCGGGCGCCCGAAATGACTCTCCACAAGAATCGGTTGTGCGCATCCTCGAAGCTCAAACGCTGTCGCAAAAAACAGAGGTTTGCTGTCGGCGACGAGCTCGGGCATGGTGCTATAGGGAACAATAGCTTCCCGCGGGCGCTGGATACATGCTGATAGACCTGCTAGTGCCAGCGATGCTGCCATAACCTGGAGAAATTGCCGGCGGCTGACTGGGTCTAGCCATCGTTCTGCTTCCGTTGGAAACTCCTGCTTGAGGAGCTCATGAAAGGCAGGACTCTGAGCTAGCTCGTCTAGACTACGCCAGTAGCGCGGCCCCCCCTTTGCCGCCAGGCGCTCGCGGACCTCTTCAACGCTGAGGGGACGCCGGACTGGCAACTCGGATTCCTCGGCAAACCCAGACGATTGATGTTCGGTTACCGATGACATACCGTACAACTCACTTTGCTTTGAATATGCAGTTCCTGCACAAGCTGCTTACCAAGTTTCGCCTGGTCAGCGGGCTTGGTGTAGGTCATGTCGAAGACTTTGTCTTTTGGCCGCACAAACTTTTCGGGATTGCGATGGCATTCAAGACACCACTGCATTTGTAAACTCGCCGTCTGAAAGATGAGGGGCATGCGGTCCACTGGCCCGTGGCACTCAGCACATCCGATGCCTTTGTTGATGTGGGCGCTGTGGTTGAAGTAGACATAGTCGGCAAGGCGATGAACACGAACCCATTTGATCGGCTTATCAGTTCGGTAACTTTCTCGAATGGGCTCGAGAATCGGAGCCTGGGTCCAGACCTGGGAATGGCAGTTCATGCACACTTTTGTTGGCGGGATTCCGGCAAAAGCTGATTTCTCAACTGAGAAGTGGCAGTAACGACAGTCGATTCCCAGACCAGCCACGTGGTGCTCGTGAGTGAACTGCACCGGTTGGTCGACAAACTCATTTTGACGTGTGTAAAGGGGAGAACGAAAATACGCTCCAAGGGCGCCCAAAACGGCGACCACGCTGAGCCCGCCGACGACGATGCTCGCCTTCGCGTAGTAATTCCAACGCCTGTTGAAAAGCTGTGCCACCGCTGCAGTCCGTCACCAAGCTATGAGATTCGCACACAAAGGGGGGATATAATCGCAGGGTACTTTGCCACCCGGCCGACTTTCCCCACCGAAACAGCCCAAACCTTCTTTTCGTCATCGGAGCCTCCCGAGACATGATGTTCGACAAAGTTGAAGAGGAGGCTAAGCTGCGACGCTTTCCATCAAGACAGTCGCGGTTTGAGATATTTATAATAACGAATTGGTACTTTATTTTGGAAAAATTGGACAAATTTTGTTCGACAACTCGTTTGCTAATGCGACGTGAGTTAGCTCGCGTGATCCCGCATCGGTAGGAGCGAAACCGAAACAGAAGTTTCGGCGCATGGAATAGCTGACAGGGATGTGA
>JADFCV010000004.1:328192-345842 GCA_017161655.1 Candidatus Sumerlaeota bacterium | reverse complement strand
CTTGGGATTATGGCTGCGAGAGCGACTGAACCCGTATCCTGAATTCATCCAGGTGGCTACCCCTTGGTGCGTCCTTGGATTGGGAGGGTTTTTCGCCGAGCGATCAGAGCGCCAGCGTAGATGGCCGTGGATAAAAGCACAATGCAAGCCCCCGTAGGCAAATCAAAGAGCCACGACAGAAAGAGCCCTCCACATGTTGCAGTAACGCCAAAGACAATGGCGAAGCGGCGAATGGCACCCATGCTTTCGGCTAGTTCATAAGCGGCCGCGGCGGGATTTGCCAGCAAAGCGTAAATCAAAAGTCCGCCGACAAACTCAAGGTTTAGCGTGATCACAAAAGAAGCGAGTGACATGAAGATGAGAAAAACCGGCCGAGGATCAAAAGCGTACGTTTCGCTCTGGCGAGCGAAGACCAGGGCGTCGAGGAGCCGCCCGGACATGGCGATGAAAACGCCGAGCACTATCGTGAGTAGAGCTAGAGCGGCGGCCCCCTGGGGCTGGATGAACAGGATGTTGCCCCAAAGCAATCCCAGTAGAGAGGACATCTCGCCCCTTGTGAGACCGATCATCAGGAAGACTACCCCCATGCTCGTGGAAAGCATGATGCTGCTCAAGGCTCCCAGGTCGCTCCGCACAGATGAGTAAGCAAGACGCGCGAGGAGGAGACCTATGAGCAAGGCAGCTGCCCCCGCCCCTAGCCAGGTGGGAATCCCGAGAAAGTGGGCCGTCACAGCCCCGGCTAGAGCTGCATGGGCCACGGCAATGCCGAGAAAAGGCATTTCTAGCCCGACGAGATAGACGCCCAGGAGTCCACACGAAACCCCAGAACTCAGGGCGGCTATCAACCACGTTAAAAACACGCGGCCCCCCAGCGAATCTCTGTTGCATCAAAAGAGTTCGGAGAGTCCTCGCCGAAAAGACGAACGCACCAATCCACAAACTCAGACTCTTCGCGCTGGCCATCATAGACGAGATGCCCCTCGCTGAGAAGGGCAACACGGCGACAGGAAGGCGGCAGATGATGAGGATGATGCGTGGTCATGATGATCGACAGCTTCGTCGATGCCTGCAGCGACTCCAGAAGCTCCACCAGTCGGCGTTGCCACGTAAGATCGAGACCGCTTGTCGGCTCATCCAGGAGAAGGAGTTCTGGCTGCTGGGCCCAGGCTCGCGCAATTTGCACCTTCTGTTGTTCACCGCCGGAAAGAACTCGATAGGGACGATGAAGAAGGTGGGCAATGCCGAATTGCTCTGCAATTTCCTCGAGATGGTTGCGTTGGGCGCATGACAGCCGGCCCCACACGGTAGCTCCTCCCAGAAGCCCGGTCGCAAGGACATCGTAAGTGGTCAGCGGGATCATGGGATTGTACAGGGAACGTTGGGCTACATAGCTGATGCGGCGTTTCAGAGCAATTTTCGCCCGCCATCCTAGCTGTGCCACGTCGTGACCAAACACTTCAAGGCGCCCACCTGTGGGTTTTAAGGCGAGAGCTAGCAACCGAAGAAGCGTTGTTTTTCCAGCACCGTTTGGACCGAGAACCGCGAGAAATTCGCCGGAATCGAAACTGAGAGATATTTTGTTAAGAAGTTGTCTGCCGTGAATTGCACAGCATACGTTTTCCAGGCGAAGTTGATGGACCGGCGGAGGCGCATGGAAAGCTGACAAAGCTGTGTTCCTTTGTGATACTCCAGAGGAAACATGTGTGCCCGCGGTCACACTCATTCTTTTCCTCCTGGCCTGGTTTGTAGAAGGCGGGCCACGTTGCGGCGAACCATCGCTGCGAAATCGGGCTCTTCAGGGGAAAGCTCTGGGAAATTGCTGAAAATCACCATCGGCACACCGGCTGCGGATGCGATAGCACTGGCGGCCTGAGTCCCTTCCTGGAGATTTGCGATTACAGCAACAGCCCGGTTTCTGCGTATCTCCGTAAGAGTTCTTTCAACCATCGTAGGGCTAGCGGCATCGGCCGTGGGTAGTGTGGCGATGACATTGAGGCCAAGCCATTCGCAAAAGGCGCGCTGATGCGCCGACGACACAACCCGGGCATTCCGCCAAGCAGATTTCCGAATTTTCGCATGCAGTTCTCGTGAAAGCGCCTGGAGCGAGCGCTGAAGTCGCTCAAGGCGCATGGTAAGCGTCATTGACGAGGCAGGCTCAGACTCTGACAGAGCGCGCGCGATCACGGTAGCAGCGGCCACATACGTATCCGGAACACAGAGCCCATTCTGCGGCGAAATCACAAGAGGAGTTGTCGTGAGAACAGTGTTCTGAAGACACTCGGCAAGTTTCGACTGAAAGTCGAGAAATACGGCAAATCGCGCTTCGCGAAGCCGCATGGCCTGCGCAGGCCGTATATCAAAGTGCCCGGGACAGGTGCCCGGCGGCACGACTCCTTCGATGCAGGAAGCTGGCATGCCAAGATCCATGAGACATGATGCAAGCCAGGTGTTTCCTGCAGCCACGGGACACAAGGCTGGCGTTAGTGAGGTAGTCACATCCTCGGCGTCGCGGGTATGAGCGGCACCACCAGCCGCAAACGCCGTCGCCACGTAAAAAAGCAGAAATCCGGCAAACAATGCCGAGCCGCAGAAAAAGCTTCTGGGTGAGAAGCAGCAAGTCGGATATTTTGAGAGCCAGGTTCTCATCGAATTGAGCATCGTGCGCATGCGCACTCTGCACACGATTTTTCGTTTTTTATTACGCCGTGCAAAAGCAAAATGTTCTGCAAATTTCGGCTCGGGTCGCAATCACGGCCGGCCGGCGGTCACGTCAGAGAGCACGGCAGTGCTGAGGCTCAGCTGCAAGACAAATAGTAGGACCAAAGGGACAGAGGGCGTCTGCTCTCACGACTTCGCGCTGTCTTCTGCAACTCTGTGGATGAGAACTGTACGCCCATGAGGGGCGTGGCTGTGGGGTGACATGCCCCGCGGCACGCTTCTCTCGCACACTCAGACGCGATTGTTAGGAGTCAGATCGAAGGTAAGCAACAAGTGAGCCTTGATTCCGGAGAGCTCATCATACCTGGCACGCAGAGTACTTTTGCAGACAGTCACTTGTGTCCGCCCCCCGTTACCGAGCTTGCCTCCTCTCGCAATGAGCGCGGAGCTGCAGCGCAAAAAAGAATCGGCAACAGCTTAAGTGGTAATTAGACCGTTCAAATTTCCCTTGAGTTTTAAAGTCCGTTGGGAACAAATACTCAGGTTAAGAACCTTCCAATGATTCTTGTGCGGAGTTCAGCAACCGACAAGAGGTCGTGGAGGAAATCACTCGGATGTCCTAACCTTACTTGTGATACGAAAGGAGGTGAATCGATTGAAAAGAGCCTTCACACTCATCGAATTGCTCATCGTTGTGGCGATCATTGCGATTCTCGCAGCGATTGCCGTCCCAAATTTCCTGGAGGCTCAGACGCGCTCAAAGGTATCACGCTGCAAGACGGACATGCGCTCGTTGGCTACAGCAATCGAATCCTATTACGTAGATAACAATCGTTATCCCGACGCGTACCGTGCCCACGATACCAGTTATTTTAATAACCGGTTGATGCAAGTGACTACGCCTGTGGCCTATATCACCTCGCTGCCTGTTGATCCGTTTGCGAGCCGGCGCACCGTGTTTCCCTACACGCCGAACAGCACGTATCAGTACGTGGATCGCAAGACGGCGGTGTTTTTTGAAGGCGCACCACGCAGCTTTGGGAATTTCCAGCAATCGGCCCACTACGACAGCTATTTTGAATCAGGGACAGCAACGGCGTGGAGCATGTATTCTCCGGGGCCGGATTACAATCGCGATCCATTTGGCGGGCCAGCGCCGTACGGCTCGCCTGTGATGCCGCCGCGCAAGCGCGTTCTGGAATCTTACGATCCTACAAATGGGACAGTAAGTCCGGGAGCAGTGTGGCGGACAAACGTTGTTACTGGCGGCTAAGCCTTGTGGTTTGAGGCTTTTTGCGAAATTTTGTTGGAACGGTTCAATTTCTTCTTGACGAAGTCTAATTAACCGTGTCAAACGCACTCTGAAAATCGGAGAGCTTGGCGTAACAGCAGCGACCGCGGCGCTGTTGAAACACTAACTCTCCGAAGAACAACACGAAAGGAGTTATCAGTGTGATGAAACAGAATCGAGCATTCACGCTCATCGAACTGCTGATCGTTGTGGCGATCATTGCGATTCTTGCCGCAATCGCTGTACCAAACTTCCTCGAGGCGCAGACGCGCTCCAAGGTCTCGCGTTGCGCGGCCGACATGCGCAGCATGAGAACAGCCCTTGAAGCCTATGCGGTGGACAATAACCAGTATCCGGAAACGGACGTTGGGCCGCAACTCATCGACAGCGACTACAGCAAGTCCATCCTGCGACTGACGACACCCACGGCTTACATCACATCCATTCCGAAATCCCCGTTCAAAGAAGAGGCAATGGGGAACCCTGGTTCGCCAAAATACTCCAACCTGCTGAAGACCTATCTCTATGTCCGGGCGAAACCAAGCTATCTCTCGAGTGGTTCGGTTTCGGGTTTGACGCCCGACTCCTCTCCAGCGGACGGGTTCGACGACAATTATCAGCAGGATAGGATTCGCTATATCGCCCAGAACGCAAGCCTGATCATCAATGCGCAGGAGCGCATTAAAGGCGCATGGGAACTCAAGAGCGTCGGGCCAAACAACGTCGATGATTTCAACGTGATCGGGGCCAATGCCCGGCGTTATGACCCCACCAATGGCACGATTTCTGCCGGTGACGTGGTCGTGTTCAGCGACATTACCGACACGAAGTAGTAGCGGGCACTCGCTCGCACGGGCGATTAAGAAAGGAGGTGGATGTGTCGCACAGCTTCCGCGGGGACGTCTGAGGTCGATGCCCAGGCGTGGAAGCGAGGCAAGGGAACGACGAAGACGTTGGTGAAAAGGTCTCCCTGCCAAAGCCCCTCAATGAGACGTTAGCAGCAAGACCAACACCAAAATTTTGAGTACGAGGAGATTTCGCAATGCAAACGACAAAACTCACACTGACTGTGGCCGCTCTAGCGGCCGTGGCAGCAGTGGCAACGGCCCAACCGTGGGCAAACAACTACGCCGTTGGCGATGGTCCGGTCTTCAATCCGGGGTGGGATCCGGCCGCTCCCGCTTATCTCATGACCAATCTTGGCGGGAACGTTTACGGAATTGACATTGTTGCTGGCGGTAACGGGCCAGGCGCCTACAATAGGTTCCAGTGGAAGGTGTCAGACGGAACCTGGAGCAACACAGCGCCATCCAACGGACCAGAGAATGCTTACGGGCGCGCCACGAGCGGTGCGACCGTCAGCCTGCGCTGTGACTTTAATGCCCAGGGAGACGGCTTTATCCCGGACAAAGGCGTCAATGGACAGAATGGGATCCTCTACACCATTCCGAAAGTATGGGATGGCGCGGCTAAGGTCATCCTCGCGGGTGACTTCAATGGTTGGAACAACGCTACCACGTCCACATACGAACTGAAGGATGACGGCGTGGCACCTGATGCAACGGCTGGTGACGGATTTTACACGGGTCAGTTCACCTTTACCCCTGGCACGTACGGTTTCCTGGTTCTGCCGGTTTTTGGAAGCGATCCTGGCTCCTGGGATCTGAAGCTTTCGCAGCGTGGCATCGCGGACGGTGGGAATCTGCAGCTCGTAGTCACGGGGAGCGATCCGTACAAGTTCACCGTGGACACCAACAAAGGCCGCATCAAAATTGAGTCCACAGCACCTCCGATCACTTATCCATGCGCTCTTTCTTCCGCATGGAGCACTGTGCCGGGCACGGCGACCCAGTTGTTTGACGACGGGACAAACGGCGATGCGGTCTCCGGAGACGGCATCTACAGCCGCGTGTTCACCGTCACCAACGCGTCTGGGAGTGGGATCGATACCGTCAACGTGTTGCACAACAGCAACACATACCCCGCGACGGGCGGATATCCCTTCACCAGTGCCAACGGTGTCAGCGTACTTGTTTCGTATGACACGAACACCTACGCTGATGGCTTCCAGCCAGCGACGAAGATTGTGTGGGTGAATGCTTCGCGGCGCCTCCTGCCAGGTGATCCGAACGGCCCAACCGGCGTTCACGTGACGGGTGACTTTGTTGCCGACCTCGGTGGTAGCAACTGGAACCCAGGCGATCCGCTGACTCAGCTTGTGGACGACGGCACGAATGGCGATTCCACCGCGGGCGATCGCATTTACACCATCACGTTCCCCGGCGCCATTGTGCCTGCCATGAGCGGCAAGAACTGGAAAGGCACAGGCGGGAGCTGGACGTGGCAGTATGGCTCGCCCGACAACGGGTTTACTCGCTCTGGAAACAACCCGACTATGCCGCTCAACACCACCGCTGGCACAGATCTCCAGTTTAAGATTGATGCGATCACTGGTCGCGCAGGGTATGGCCAGCCAACCGTTGCTAACCCAACCCGTCCAGCCGTGCTGAATAATAATGCGGCTGTGGCTGATTGGCAGCTCTTCTAAAAACCATGGGCGCTATGCGGATGCGATGCTAGCCGCATAGCCCATACGGAAAGCGTGCCGCCGCTGACGCAAGTTCGTCAGCGGCGGTTTTTCTTTTCCCGTGAGGCAGGCCGAAGATTGAGAAGGCTAAGGCATCCCGTGCGCAAGGCGATGCGGGGCGCCCTTTCTCGTATCACATCATGGAGCTGTGTTCGACGACTACCGCAGCCAAGGCCTGTATGTTAACTTGTTATTCTTTTTGCCAAGGCAAAGCACGACGGGGAAGGTACTTAGTTCTGGGAAAAGTTTGAGTGTTGCGTCGGGTGGCAGGAGTTGTCTCACAAGCGTAAGCACACAGAGCGAGAGGGGCCGGCGAAAACATGTGTACGACGAAGGTCACTTGACAACGTGCGTGACCAAGAAAATTCTCGCCGTGAAACGATTCAAAAACAAGAGCGCTTTTCATCGCACCGGAGCATTCCGGAAACAAACGAAAGAGCGAGTATTCTATGCTGGACATACGGCTGATTCGCGAGAACCCACAGTATGTGAGAGAGCGGGTGACACTAAAGAATGTGGAAGTGGACGTTGATCTGATCCTGCGAGTGGATTCGCGGCGACGCGAAGTGCTCACACAGTGCGACGAATTGAAAAAGGAGCGCAACTGTCTTTCGGCTGAAATTGGAAAGAGACTAAAAGCTGGAGAAGACGCAGAAGCTCTGAAGCAACGTGTGCGTCAGCTCGGCGATGAAATCAAAGCTCTGGACGAAGAGGCGGAAGACTTAGAGAAGGAATTGCAGAATTTGTTGCTGCGTGTGCCCAATTTGCCGCACGAAAGTGTGCCTGTTGGCAAGGACGAAACCGAGAACCGTGTGGTTCGTGAGTGGGGCCAAAAACCGGTCTTTGATTTCAATCCGCTCCCCCACTGGGAACTCGGGGAAAAACTCGGCATTATTGATTTTGCGCGAGGGGCGAAACTCAGCGGGTCGGGATTTCCCGTCTATGCGGGACTGGGGGCAAAGCTGCAGCGAGTGCTTATTCAGTTTATGTTGGATTATCACGTGGCGCACCATGGTTACAGGGAAGTTTATCCTCCGTTTGTGGTGACGCGCGAAACGATGACGGGAACAGGGCAGTTGCCAAAATTTGAAGAAGATCTCTACCGGATTGACTCGGACGATCTCTTTCTGATCCCGACAGCGGAAGTCCCGGTGACGAATCTGCACCGCGATGAAATCCTGAGCGACCCACAACTTCCCCTGTATTACGTGGCCTACACGCCTTGTTTCCGACGTGAGGCAGGATCTTACGGCAAGGAGACACGCGGCATCACACGCGTGCATCAGTTTGACAAGGTCGAAATGGTCAAGTTGGTCCGGCCCGAGGACAGCTTTGAGGAACTGGAAAAGCTTGTGCGCGACGCGGAGGAGATCTTGCAGGCGTTGGGACTCCATTACCGTGTGGTGGAAATCTGCACGGGCGATCTGGGCTTCTCCAACTGTAAGCAGTACGATCTCGAGGTTTGGGCGCCAGGAATGGGGCGCTACCTGGAGGTTTCGTCGTGCTCGAATTTCACGGATTTTCAGGCGCGGCGGGCAAACATTCGATTCCGGCGCGAGCCTAAGGCGAAACCCGAATTTGTCCACACTCTGAATGGCAGTGGTCTCGCGCTGCCACGCACGATGATTGCTATTCTGGAGAATTATCAAACTGCTGAAGGAAGCGTGAGAATTCCTGAGGCCATTCGGGATCGAATGGAGATTGATTTGATCGCCTGAAGGCAAGGACGACCACCGCGGTCCCCGGGTGAATGCTGCGCGGTTGGCAAGAGTAAGCACATCACAGAAACATGGCAAAGCTGAAAATCCTCCATTACGGTCACCCTCTGCTGCGCGAAAAGGCGTTTGAGCTAAAGGGAGTTGGGCGAAGAGAGCGCGAACTCATCCAGGCGATGGCCGAAACCATGTACGCTGCGCGTGGGATTGGATTGGCTGCGACACAGGTGGGTGTGCTTGAGCGCTTATTTCTTGTGGATGTTGACCAGGAGGACGATGACCCTGCTACGCGTCGGCTTCAGGTCTTCATTAACCCTGAAATTGTCTGGGAAAGCGAAGAGGATGCTCCCTTTGAAGAGGGGTGCTTGAGCATTCCTGGTGTGAATGGTGAAGTCTTCCGCCCTCAACGCATCAAGGTTGTGGCGCGCGATGAGAATTTCGAGCCGTTCGAGTTAGAGGCGGACGAATTGCTGGCTCGAGTGATCCAGCACGAAAACGATCATCTTAATGGCATTCTCTTCGTGGACAGGTTGGCGCTGCTTCATCGCTCAAAAGTAGCCGGACAGTTATCGAAGATCAAGGAAGCCACACTCGAAGAAATCGCCGCGCTCAAAGGTGTGGAGTATCCTTTAGAGGTGTAATCCTGCACAGCCGGTGATTTAGCGCTACCATGTTGCCCCGCTTATTGGTGAGAGGCTCGTGTGTTTGTCATTTTTTCTTTTTCTCGATTGAAATACCCGGCGCAGCAAAGCCTTATGGTGCGCAATGGTTTCACCATCTAAGAACAGCGAAACAACGACATCGCCGCCCCGGCTGAGCTTGATCATTCCTGCGTATAATGAGGAGCAACGCCTGAAGGAATCGCTCCCGCCCGTGCTGGAGTATTTACAGGCTCAGCCATATTCGTGGGAGCTGTTGGTGGTGGACGACGGCAGCAAAGACGGGACCTCGCAGCTCGTGCGCGAATTAGCTGGTGGTCTGACAAACGTCAGAGTGCTGCGAAACGAGCCGAACCGTGGAAAAGGGTATTCCATTCGTCGCGGCATGCTCGAAGCGTGCGGAGATTATCGGCTTTTTAGCGACGCAGATTTTTCCACGCCTATTGATGAGGTGGAGAAATTCTGGGCAGCCGTGGAAGAAGGTTATGATGTCGTGATTGGTTCTCGCGGCCTCGCCGAATCACAATTGCTGGTGCGGCAAAATATCCTTCGCGAGACAATGGGACGAATTTTCAATTTCCTCGTCCAGACGCTGCTTATTCCCGGCATTTACGACACGCAATGCGGCTTCAAGATGTTTTCAGCGAAGGCAGCCGAGTCTGTGTTCCCGCGACAGACTCTCGACGGTTTTTCTTTTGATGTCGAGATTCTCTACCTTGCGCTTCAGCACGGTTTCCGCATCAAAGAGGTGCCCATCCGCTGGATTAATTCTCCTGCGACAAAAGTGTCTCCCATGCGCGATGCGACGAAGATGTTTATTGACCTGCTCAAGATTCGATTTCGTCGCCGAGAAGCAGCGCGGCCCGATTGAGAATGGATGGCGCAACGCCCCCCGTAGGTGAATGAACCGAGGAGCGCGTGATTTTAGGCAAACTTACATCCAGAGTGGCTCTTGTGGCGGTAGGGCGACTGGCTGTGCCGGCTGCGGCGCTCGTCACGAATATGATCCTTGCGCGTGTTCTGACGCGCGAAAACCTGGGGCGACTCCAGGAAGTGTTTGTCCATTTCCAGATTGTCCTCAACGTGGCGGCGGTGTCCATTCAAACAACCCTTTACAATTTTCTACCCCGCGTGCCCGTGCCACAGCGACGATGTTTTTTGCGAGAGAACACATTGGCTGTCCTTGCGGTCACCGCGGTCCTGACTGCGGCAGTCTACTTTTGTTCCTATCCCATAGCTTGGTGGGTGGGTGATGTTGCTGCTGTGCCGCTGGTGAAGGCCGGCGCATTCGCGCTATTTGTAAGTATCCTGGCTACGGTTGCCGATCCTCTTTTCATTGTCCATGAGCGGGGGGATCTGAGTGCAGCAGCGACCGTCCTGGGAGCTGCCGTGCAAGTGGGATGCGTCGCGTTGCTAGTCCGTGGCGAAGATCGGCTGATCTACTTCTTCTGGGCCATTGCGGCTGGCCAGACCTTGCGCCTGATGTGGGCCATTGCATTTGCACATCGGCGTTTGCCCTCTGGGATCGAAGCTCCTTCGCGCCATATCTTCGTGCAAGAGTTGGCCTTCTTGTGGCCCGTGGCGCTTACGGCCACGATTGATACTGTGTCGAGCAACCTCGACCGTGTGCTTGTAGCGCGCTTGTTTGATCCGCGCACCATGGCCGCCTACGTGCTCGGTGCCGTCGAGCTCCCATTTATCGGCGTCTTGATGGGCGCAGTCACTGCAGTGCTGTTGCCTAATCTGGCGGAAAAACTTGCTGGCGGGGAAATTGCTGAGGTGCACGAGACGTGGAAACGTGCAGTTCGCAAGGGGGCAGCAATCCTCTTTGGTCTTTTCTGGTTGTTTTTATGGATCGCTGAAGAGTTTATGACGTTGCTGTTTTCTCACCGATACGCTGAAAGTGCGACCTATTTTCGCATCTATTTGCTGCTCCTGCCGCTCCGCGCGATTGCGTTCATGCCGATACTCTATGCCCTCGGACGGGCACGTACGGTTCTTGTGGGGGCAGCGGGTGACCTTGCACTGAATCTTGTGCTGTCGCTTCTGTTCATCAAAGTTGCCGGCCTTGGCGTAAGCGGTGCAGCGTGGGGCACGGTTGTAGCAACCATTTTGCAGTCTCTTTTTTATCTCTGCGCCATCCGCACAAGCATGAAAACACCGTGGCGAGATCTCCTTCCGTGGACT
This sequence comes from Candidatus Sumerlaeota bacterium, assembly GCA_017161655.1. Lineage (GTDB taxonomy): Bacteria > Sumerlaeota > Sumerlaeia > Sumerlaeales > Sumerlaeaceae > DRVG01. The sequence goes on along the minus strand of JADFCV010000004.1, from coordinate 334,745 downwards.
CCGCTTGCGAGGGATTTTTTTGTGGCGGGCCTCTGGATGCTTCCTCTGGCCGGAGCGCGGCTTCTGGCGGCGGCCCCCTGGGCACGCCTTGGGCTGGCGAGCCTTCTGGGAATCACCTATGCGACATTTGAGGTCTTGCCGCGGCTGCGCGCAAGGCAGTGAACGAAGGTAGAAGACTCGTGGCCAGCTGCAGGTAAGGATTCTTGCGAATCGCTTGGGGCCGATGAGGTGACGCGACTGTGCCTTTTCAGATTATCCACAATGTGCGAGTTTGGGGAACGCCTGACGAGGACTCTCTGAGACAGATTCTTCGGTGTGCCTCCTCGGGCGATGCGAAACGTGCCTGCCTCATGGCGGATCATCATAAAGGATACTCCCAACCCATTGGCGGAGTTGTCGCCTATCGCAATTTCATTTCGCCATCGGGGGTGGGCTATGATATCGCCTGCGGGAACAAAGCGGTGCGAACAAATCTCAAGATTGATGAGATTCGGCACAAGATTCCCCACATCGCCGACCTTATCGCAAAGCACATAGAATTTGGACTAGGACGCAAGAACCCTGAGCCCATTGACCACCCTGTTTTTGATAGTCCCAAGTGGCGCGAAATCCCCGAGCTGAAGAAGCTGAAGGACCTTGCTTACGAGCAACTGGGTACTGTTGGGGCAGGGAATCACTATGTGGACGTATTCGTGGAAGAAGCCACGGGCGACATCTGGGTGGGAGTTCACTTCGGAAGCCGAGGTTTCGGTCACAAGGTGGCAACGGGCTTTCTCAACCTTGCCCATGGGCGCCCATTCGATGCTCCGCCACGGGGCGAGAATATGGACGCTCCGCCAACCTTGCTGAAGGTTAACTCGCCACTTGGCCAAGCCTACCTGGCAGCAATGACGCTCGCGGGAGAATATGCCTACGCGGGGCGCGACTACGTGGTGAGGAAGGTTCTTGAGCTCCTCGAGGCGCAGAGCACTTACGAAGTTCACAATCACCACAATTACGCCTGGAAGGAACGCCACGGCGGCGAAGAGGTCTACGTGATTCGCAAAGGTGCGACTCCTTGCTTCCCGGGGCAAGAGTCGTTCATTGGGGGGTCCATGGGTGACATCAGCGTGATTGTGAGAGGCAAGGATTCACCTGAGGCGCGCGAAGCGCTCTATTCTACAGTGCACGGCGCGGGGCGAATCATGAGCCGACGTCAGGCCGCTGGCAAAATGGTGTGGCGTAAAAAACGGCGTGTTGGAGGGGCCATTAGCGAGGAACGCATGCGACGTGCCGTGCAAGAGTTTGGTGTGGAACTCCGCGGCGGCGCGCCCGATGAAGCGCCTTTCGTTTATCGGAAACTCTCCGATGTGCTGGCTGCGCACTTAGAAACCATTGATGTTTTGCACGTGCTGAAACCAGTCATCGTGGTCATGGCAGGTCCCGACATCGTGGATCCTTACAAAGACTAACTACTAGGAAGCGACCTGCCCCCGGAAGTAACTTTTTTGTTGCGACGCCCGCTCACCTCGCTCAGAGACTTTGTGGTCAAGCAAAGGAACGTGAGTCAGACAAAGCTGGGGCCTACGGATCCACATACTCATACACGCGCTGCTGCGGAGAACGATTTTACTCCCACCGCCACGCGATGGCGGGGAATTTACATTTACTATGCGGTTCTCCTAACTCTAATAGCAGTGTCGACTCTGACACTCTTTTTTACCGTTAGGACTGAGCTGGCTGAGAACCAGAAGCTTAATAAGTACCTCTGGAACCTCTACGAGAGCAGAAAACGAGCGGCCAATTTGCTTGTGGCTATGCAGCAATTTGATCGTACCGGAAACTGGCTCGTCCTCTCACCGGTTCTGGAACGTCCAATCACGAACGCGTTAGAGGAGGTGCGTGCCTATTCTGAGGCGCGAAGTACCGATACGCTGACGAATGCATACAACGACCTGTATCAATTGGCGAGGGACATCGAGACAAGCGTGACCTACGCTCTGGCGTTGCACCTTCGCGGGTTAGAATTAAGTGATGCAGCAATCCCGGAGGTACTGCACGAATTCCAGCTTCCTCGTGATATAGCCGAAACAAGTGCCGTGTCGAAGTTACAAATGGCACGGTCGGTCCTAAGAGATCAAGACCTCCAGCTCGCCATCATCCGTTATCGTTCCCTTGTTGATACAGTTAGCGACATTCTTTCCCAAGAGTTTCAGCTGCGTAGAGAACATCGCCATCGACTCCTCCTTGTGAGCTTTGCTTTCCTCTTCGTTTCACTGCTTGGGGGCGCGATCCTGCCATGGTACGTGCGGGCGCTTGAGCGCCGCGCAATACGCTTTAACCGCGTGATTGTGGAATTAGGGGAACGGCTTTCGAGCGCAAGATCGGTTCGTGACGCCGCAGAAGTTCTTGCCAAGGCTACGGACAAACTCATTGGCTGGGATGCTTTCGGTCTCTCCGTCTACGACCGCGAGGAAGATAAAACCTATGCTATCCTCTGGTTTGATACGTTCGACGGTGTTAAAAAGGAATTCTCTTTCCCGGGACAAAAGCTTCATCCAATTTCACCACTTCGCCGTCGAGTGTTGAATGGGGAGGCACTTCTCTTTTCCTGCGGTCTTCCTCACGATTTGCAAAGAGATCGGATCGGGAATGTGACTCGGCCTTCACAATCCCTCATGTTCGTCCCCATTCGTCGCGACGAAACAATTGTGGGCTTTCTCACTCTCCAAAGCTACCGGCCCTACCAGTATTCCGAAGGTGACCTTGCGTTGCTGCAGTGGTTGGCGGGGCGCTTCGCTGGTGCCATCGAGCGTGCTGAACTCATCGAGAAACTCGAGAAAAGTGAACAGCGTTACCGACAGCTGATTGAGACGACGCTCGACGGCGTCTTCGTCATAGATTCAGAGAACATTTATTTCGTGAACAGAGCCTATGCCCAGATATTTGGATATGACTCTCCCGAGGAACTTGTGGGCAAATTGAAACCGATCGAATTGATTGCCCCGCGAGACCGAGACATGGTCCGCCAACTATCCTCCGAACGCTTAGAGGGAAAGCACCCAGAACAAGCATTCCGCTGGCACGGGCTCCGGAAAGACGGGACTGAGATTATCGTCGAGTCACTTGGAACACCTACCGAGTACGAGGGCCGAAGGGTAATCTTGGGAACCGTCCGAGACGTGACGGAACGCGAACGCGCCCGGGAGGAACTTGAGGCGGTCCAGCGGTTATACCAGCGTGCTATCGAAGCAGCTGGGGCTGTGCCCTACCGGCTGGACTTCAGAACGGGGCAGTTTGATTTTCCGACGAAAGCCATCGAAGAGCTGACTGGTTTTTCGGGGGAGGAACTGAGTTGGGGACTCTTCACAGAGCGAATTCTCGATACGAATGTCCTTTATCCGGTCGAACAGCATGACCAAGTCGAAATACTCAAGCAGCTCGAAGAAGTTGTGCCTGAGGACGAGAGAGAGAAGCTGAAGCGTTTACGCGCGCTTACGGAGGGAGAAGCAAACCTCTATCGGGCAGAAATTCTGTTCCACCGTAAGGACGGCAAGAAAATCTGGCTTTTAAATTCCGCTGTCATCGAGCAAGATGACAGGGGCCAGGCAGTCGCCAGCCTTGGCATCTTGCAGGATATTTCGGTAACGAAACGGCTGCAGTTGCGCACAGACGTTTCGGCTCAAATGATGCGCAAAATGGCGGAGGTGACAACCGTCGAAGAAGCAGCAAAGATTTTCGTCGAGGAAGCACGACAGCTATTTGCATTCGATTCTGCAGCCGTTCTCTTATACGATTCGGTTCTGGACCAGTTTACGGCAGCTTACGCAGAAGATGTGATCGACGGGATGCGCCAGCCAGTCCCGGTTCCATCGACCCCTTCGCCGAATGCTCGTCGCGTTCTTGAAGGCAAACCATATCTTTTTTTGCGTCGGCAGGAAGACGAAGCCTTGGCGAACCACGAACCTTTTGGCAACACATCGCGACGCTCGATGTCCATTATGTCCGCTCCGCTAAGGCGTGGCGACCGAATTATCGGAATGGTGTCGCTGCAGAGCTACAGCCCGAACGCGTTCGACGCTGAGGACCTTGCAGGGTTATGTGCTCTCGCTGATACTTGTGCCGTGGTGCTTGAGCACATTCAGCTCTTTGAGCGGTTAACTGAAAGTGAAGAACAATTGCGAGCTGTCTGGGCGAATGCACCAGTAGGTATTCGCCTCACGGATGGCGATGGGATTGTGTGGCTTGTCAATCCGGCTTACTGCCAGCTCTTTGGCAAGACGGAAGAAGAACTCATTGGAAAACCATTCGCCATTGTTTACGCCGAACACGAACGAGACCACCTGCTGCAATCCTACAAGAAACGTTTTCGGGAAAAGTCTTTCTCAGACGAACTGATACGTGAGCTTGAACTCTGGAATGGAGAGAAAAAGATATTTTACCTTACAAACCGGTCGATTCGCACCCGTCACGGGCCAATGCTTCTTTCACTGATTGCCGATAGAACGGAGGAAGTGCGCTTACAGCGCGAACTCGAGGAGAAGCAAAAGGAGCTGGAACTTCTAGCTTCGCACGATTCCCTCACCGGGCTGAAGAACCGCAGGCTGGCTCTGCAACTCCTTGAACATGAAATTGAGCGAGCGCGCCGGTATCGGCTGCCACTGTGCGTGCTGATGATTGACATAGACCACTTTAAAAATGTGAATGATACTTACGGCCATCTGGTCGGAGATGAAGTGCTGCGCCAATTTGCGCGCATCCTGGAGAGGAACAGCAGGGCCGTGGACATCGTAGGTCGCTACGGTGGCGAGGAATTCGTGGTTGGAATGCCAGAGACGGGGCTGGATGGCGCGCTAGTCTTCGCTGAGCGTCTGCGGCAATCCGTGGAAAAACACGAGTTTGTCATTACCCCCAAGCTCACCCTACGTATCACGTGCAGCATCGGTGTGACACAGGGAGAACCTGAAACACTCGATCTGGACACTCTGCTGGCTCTCTCTGACAAAGCTCTCTATCAGGCCAAACACGATGGGCGTAACAGGGTGGGTGTGGCCTGAAAAAACCCGTGGTCTACGACTGTTTGATTCTTGTGCGGCACGAGCGCTCGCCGAGAGATACGAACTAAACCGCTTCCGCATTTTCTCCGACGTCCACAAGCGCACCATGACTTAAGAGGTCTTAAGCAGATTGGAAAGTTATCGGGCAGCCTCGGAATGCTGCGGTCGAGCACGGCTTTTCGGACACGAAAAGCGTGGGAGCGCGGATCTAAACCTTCCCTTGGTGCGACAGTGCCTTGGGGCTCAATACTCGATCGACACTGAGGAGACTGCAGGTGCACCGAGATTCTGAAGGGACGCCGCCGCGGTTTCTCCGCCGGGGACCGCCGGATAAATTGGCGGATGCGTATAGGGAACCATCGGGAAATAACTTGCGTAATGACGCAACCGCGGCCCAGAATTGAAATCGTTTGTCAGCCCCCATCTCGCTGTATAGGTGTAGCCGCGCGAGGCATACTTCGGCATCGTGTAAGAGTCTGCGGCGACAAGACTCGTGGCGCGTGTCCAGAATCCAAATCCTCCCCGAGCACGAGGAGTACAAACCTGGTGTTTTTCGCGCTGAGGTGGTACGAGGGAAGGATTTTCGTCCCAACATAACTGAGCATTTGCCCCCGTCCCCATCAAAACAACCCAGATGATTCCACCTAACAACGCCGCTTTCTTCATCGTCCTGCTACGCCTCGCCAATGTTTGGACTGTAAGAAACCTAGAGATAAGCTGGAGGATTGCAGTGTCGGCACGCAACGAAAAACATGCGCCAGCCTCGAGGTGAATTTCACCTTGTCAGTTGATCGAGCTGCCGAATTCGCACGCGTGCCGTTTGTGCTTCGACGGAATCTGGTGCGTCTTCGATGAGCTTCCGGTACTCGGCGATGGCACGCTCATACTTGCCGGCGTCTTCAAGGAGTAGCCCATACGTGAGGCGGAGATTCTTGCATCCGTCATAGCTAGGAAACTGAGCGAGTACCTTTTCGATTGTTGCAGCAGCTCGCACATTGTCGCCCATGGCTATCTGGCAATGAGCGAGGAGTTCGAGCAGCTCAGGAACCTGCGGCGTAAGAGGAGAGTTTTCGAGTTTGGCAATAGCTGCAGCATAACTGCGATCGCGGTAGTCGCGTTCTGCTTCGTCGCGAAGTGCTGCGATGAGTTGGCGAATACTCGAGGCATCCGCGGTGGAAGAGGTTGACGGCGAACCGCTTGCGCGCCCACCAGCGCTCACCGGCGAAATCACACCACGCAGCTCAAGCTCTACAAGGTAATCGGAGCGAGGGAAAAACTTGCGCAGGAGCGAGATGTCCTCTGCGAGAGCTGACGGCTCCGTGTCCACGAGAGCAGCCATAAACAGAGCGCGAGCAGCCAGGCGTGAGGTGGGATTGCGTTGGGCAAAAGCGCGGAACGCACGGCCGGCCTCGGCGGACTTGCCTTCGCGAGCAAGGGTGAGAGCCGTGAGGTATTCATTGCGGGCATTCTCATTTGGTTCCACCTCAGGGCTTGGTGCCACAAAATCAGCGTTCGTA
>JADFCV010000004.1:325462-328092 GCA_017161655.1 Candidatus Sumerlaeota bacterium | reverse complement strand
TTGCCTTCGCGAGCAAGGGTGAGAGCCGTGAGGTATTCATTGCGGGCATTCTCATTTGGTTCCACCTCAGGGCTTGGTGCCACAAAATCAGCGTTCGTAACACGTGGATATGTGATGCGCGTAGGTGTGGGAGATGCACTGGCTGGTTCTGTTAGCTGCGGGCTTGTGGTTGGTACAAATGAAAGGCTTTGTCCCTGAGGAAGCAGCCCAGCGGTGACAGGACTTCCCTGCGGTGGTGCGATCTCCTGCCTTGCCGGGGACGAAGGGGACGGCGGCGCGGCGAATGTCGCGGAAGGGACAAGAGAGCTGGCCGATCCTGGAGTCACAAGAATTCCCCCTTTATTCTTGGGTGACGGCGATGACACGCCCGGGCTTTCTCCTGGAGAAGATAGCTCGCCGGAAGACTTATAAATCGCGGGGGAAGGCGCCTGGGCATTCACAGATGTCCCTCTGCTTTGAGATGGAGTCCCACCTTCGACAGAGTCTGGCGGGGGCAGAAGAACGGGCGGAGTTGGGGTGGGCTCGGGTGTTTCGCGCGAAGTCGCTTGCCTGGGACGTGATTCGGGAACAAGGCGGCCAAGCAATGGCAGTTTTGAGAAAAATGAACGTCGGGCTGTAGGTGAATGGCCTTCTCGGGGCGACTCTGACACCGAGGATGGGGAAACGTCTCCCTTGTTTTCTGGAAGCGGACTCGGCTCAATCGGGCCGGCCTCTCCGACACCTGATTCGCCTGGCATCGTCGGGGACTGCGCACGCAATGGCGAAGAGGGTGCACCGTCCGGAGGAAACTGGACCCGGGGCACCTGACGCAGGAGAGTTACGGGGTCAGTTGTTTGACTAAAACCGGACACGGGGGAAAATAGGGCGAAACAAATGAGCACGAGTGTTTGAGTGATTCGCTGGGATTTCTGTTCAGGGCGTCTTTTCATCGGATTCTTTACGCTTTGTCTTAGACACTCAACCTTAGTACGAATTCTAGTAGAATGCTGTACTCTCAAGAGCAAGGAACACGCCAGCCGTGTTCGCCGGAGAAAAGGCTGCATTCTGTTCGCACCTTATTCTTGAAACTTGTTGGGACTCATTATTCGCATTGCAACTGATGCAACGGAAATTGGCCATGGTGACGGAAAATGGGTGCCTAAGGTGCTGGGCAGGTGTAACATTCTTAGCCGCCGTATCATTGCTTATGGCAGCATGCGGCGGAAAACAGGATGAGGTGGAAGTGCAGCGCAAGCTGGTTCGTGTAGCGACAACATCCACCCCGCGTCCCGATAAAAAGGGAGTGAAGCCCAAGGTTTCCCCGACCAAGACTCAGGGTGGAAAAACGCCGCCGCCACAGACGCCAGCCAGCATACCAACGGCTATGGCCAAGGCCCCTGCGGTGGCAAAGAATTCACCATCGCCTGCGCCAATGGCAAGGCCCTCTCCATCCCCGCGCCCAGTAGCTGTATTTGTGACCACGCATACGCTTGGCCAGGTTGATCCGAGGGCTGCAGCAACCTACCGTGTGGAAGGTAGCGGGCTGGGCGGATGCCGCATTTACCTGCGCCGCTATGGAGTGGAAACGGAGCTTGTGCCTTCTTCGAAGAGTGACTCTGTGGCTGAATTTGCAAATGCTGAATGGCTTTTCCTCGAACGAGGCGCCTATGATCTCGTGCTCCGAGATGGGAATGGCAGGGAGCTCATCTTGCCCGAGGCTGTGCGAGTTGAGTAAACATCACGGGGAGACCTCGACAGGAAAAAAAACAGGCGCAATTGCCGAAGCGATTGCGCCTGCGTTTTCATGAAACGCTGGAATCGTTTTAAACGTTTTCTTCTTCGTCTGGAACTTCTTCTTCCTCGACAGGCTCGGGAGCATCAGGACCGAAGTATTCGATTTCTTCCTCTTCCTCGGCAATTTCTTCGTCGTATCGCATACGGCGCTCGAGGCTTTCGATATCCACGGTAGGCGGCGGAGTCGGCAGCTCGGTCTGAAGTTCAAGGCCGCTATCCGCACGAGCAAGGAGCCCTTCACTTACTGCCTCAGCAATTTTCTGGGAAATGAGCTTGACAGCCCGAATAGCGTCATCGTTTCCGGGGATCACCCAATCCACCATGTCCGGATCGCAGTTTGTATCCACGATTGCCACCGTTGGGATACCGAGTTTTCTGGCCTCTTTGACTGCGATCTCTTCTTTGTGCGGATCGACGACAAAAAGCACTCCGGGCAGTTTGTCCATTTTCTTCACACCAGCGAGGTTCTTTTCGAGCCCGGTCTTTTCGCGCAGAATCATCGCCTGCTCTTTTTTCGAGTAGTTGTTTATGGTCCCATCCTCGACCATGCGCTCGATTTCGAGCAGGCGGGTAACGCTGCGGCGAATGGTGCGGAAGTTCGTGAGCATGCCGCCAAGCCAGCGATTGTTCACATAGTACATATTGCAGCTTGTGGCGGCTTCCAAGATGGAGTCTTTCGCCTGTTTCTTTGTTCCAACGAAGAGGACGGTTTTGCCGTCGGCCACGGCGTCGCGCACGAAGCGGCAAGCTTCGCGCAACATTTTGAGGGTTTTCTTGAGGTCAATGATGTAGATGCCGTTGCGCTCGGTGAAGATGTAGGGCTTCATCTTCGGGTTCCAGCGCCGGCTTTGATGGCC
>JADFCV010000004.1:308194-325363 GCA_017161655.1 Candidatus Sumerlaeota bacterium | reverse complement strand
GAAATGCACGCCTGCTTCGAGCAGTTGCTTCATGCTAATGTTGACCATGTGAAACTCCTTTCGGGTTTTTCCTCCGCAGCGGCATGGGGATTCGACGCTCGGGGGTCAACAACCGCGAGCGCACCCGCATCCCTTGCGTGCTGCGTGCGTATTTGGTGGGGAGCCAGATAGGAGCTGTGCCACCGGCCTGTGAATATCCCAGGAGACGTCAATTATTCAAGAACTCATTGTCAGTGACTCCGTCGCGGCGGAGAAACCCACGAGAGATCTTTTCCGATGGACCCTCCATCCCAGAAGGGTGGAGAGCATCCGTAGTCTGAACTTGCGCAGCGAAGGACAAAAGCAATGCCTACGTCTTCGTTCTTGCGCTTGAGACTTTTCCGTTTTCGTTAGTTCGCGAACACAATGAAGGAATCGACTCATTTCGAAACGAAGGACCATAGTACGTTGCAGCAAGTACCCGGCGGACTACTCATAGCCTTTGAAGGCATCGATGGCGCTGGAAAGACGACTCAAGCGAAAGCCGCCGTCGATGCACTGCGGCGGCGTGGGTTCGATGCAATCTATTTGAGAGAGCCTACGGATGGCCCCCACGGGACACGACTCCGGCAGCTCATGGCCAAAGGCCGCGAAAACGTCTCGCCACAAGAAGAGTTTGAACTATTCCTGAAGGATCGAGCTGAAGACGTGGCAAGAAATATCCGCCCGGCTTTAGACCGGGGGCAGATTGTGTGCATTGACAGATATTATCTCTCTTCCATGGCCTATCAGGGGGCAATTGGGCTAGATCCGGAGGCGATTCGCGAAGCGAATGAACAGTTCGCCCCACGACCGGATCTCATTCTCTATTTCCATCTCCCGGTTGAAATCGGAGCGACACGCATACGCAGCTCGCGGAGTGAGGGGCAAAACCTCTTTGAGCATCAGGCTTATTTGGAGAAAGTGGCAGAGATTTTCGAGAAGATGAACTTCCCACAGATGGTGAAATTAGATGCAACCCTGCCGTTGGACAGTCTGCATCAAGAGGTGATGCGTCGGATTGTTGAAGCGATAAAAAGGCGGGGGATCTCCGTCCCGTCGGGGGCGAAGGATAATGGGTGATTTTTTTCTTGCGGCAAAAGTAGTTTGCGGTGTGTGTCGTGACCTAACGACGATTATTCTTCAGGAGTTTCGAAAAATGAAACGAGTTCTAGCGGCAGTAGTTTTGGCAGCTTTCGGGTTGACGCTGAGTGGATGCGACACAACGACGGCAAGCGCACCCGGGAATACAACCCTGGGTTCCGCCGCTGTCGGCGGGCTTGGGGGTGCGGCTGTTGGCGCCCTCGCAAGCAAGAACAAGGGCAAAGGCGCCCTCATTGGTGGTGCTGTCGGAACCCTGGGCGGTGCCTTGGTTGGTCAACAAATGGAAGCCAACCGCGACCGGCAAAAGCTCCAACGTCTTGAGCAAGAGCGTGCCTACGAGCAGGGCTACACGGATGCTCAACAGGCTCCTCCGCCAAAGAGGTACTAATTCCTGCTAGCTAAACTTGTCACTCCCCCGCCCTGGCGCGATTGATCGGCCAGAGCGGGGGATTTTTTTCTCTTCGGCGAGCTGACCTCGAGCTGCTTGTGAATAGGGAGGTCCAGAGCACACCGAATCACGGCCCCCCGTGCTAAGCATCTTGCGTCATTTAGCTTTTTGAGATTGCTTGGACAGAACTCGACGAATCGTTTCTTGACGCCTTTCCAGCCGTTCAAGGACAGGGAGGTAGCGCTCGCTCTCAATGTCCGCACTCCGGAGATCTAACACTTCCTTTGACTCGACTTCCGGAGTAGGATGGGTGGGGAGGTTCGCTCCCACCATAGCTTTCGCCTTCTCAAAGTGCGACTCTGCAGAGTCGCAGGCCGATACTATGACTGATAACAAAATAATAAGCCCACCCCAAGCTATGACTTTGTAACGCAAGGGAAGACCCGTGTTGCAAAAAACCGAACCTATTTCCATGCCCTCATCTTTGCTAATCACGACAGTATTCTTTACCCCTAGTGAGGCAAGGCTGACAACCAGAAACCGGCTCAAGGGAAGAGAAACAGCGGCGTGATAAAACAACATTGAACAAGTGCGGACAGTGCCTACCATGATGTGATGTGAGTGAACGAGAGACCAGAATTGATGAGGAACTTGAGCGCCGAATTTCGCAACGGGTTCGCGTGCGTCTGCTGGTGGCTTTTCCCCTGTTCATCGTCTTGCTACTTTCTATTGTATCAGGGATTTTCTACCAGCTCGTGGAAGCAGAGTTCGGTTTGCCCCAGGTCGGACAAACGGTGAAGTCCGCAAGCGAGACGCAACTAGGCACGTTTGCGCAAACATGGATTTACGTCATGATTGGATTGGACGTGGCCGGCGCTATAATTGGATTTGCTGTTGCCTATTCAATCACCGCACCGATCCGTCGCATTGTTAAGGTGACTCACCGAGTGGCTACGGGGGACTTTTCCGAGCGTTCGAACATCGAGCGATTGGATGATTTCTCCGTTCTGGGGCGAAGCTTCGACTCGATGGTGGATTCGCTCAACCGCTTCATTGAGCTCCGGAATCGATTTATTCTCGACAGCTTTACGGGTGGGCTTCTTACGCTGGACCTGCACGGGACGATCATTGCTGTGAATACGGCAGCGGAGCGGCTGCTGGACATCAAAGCCAGCGAAGCAACAGGCCGCCATTACGAAAAGGCGCTAGATTCCCCCAGATTCGAAATTCTCCGTCATTCTATTCGGGAGGTCCTCTGGGAGAAACAACCTATTCGGTCGCGTCGGATAGAGATTCCAAAAGCAGACGGCACAAAGAAGATGCTTTCAGTGACGGTCTCGCCCATGCGCGACCACCAGGGCGATCTTTTCGGTCTCATCGTAAATCTTCGAGACCTTGAAGAATGGGAACGGTTTCACCGGGAGCTTGCCCGCACAGACAGGCTTGCCACGCTAGGAACTTTTGCGGCAGGACTGGCGCACGAATTGCGTAACCCTCTGGGGGCGATCCGCGGCCTGGCCCAATTGCTTGGTGAAGAGCCAGCACTGGCGGAGCGATGCAAGGAATACGTGCGCGTTATCATAAAAGAATGTGAGCGCCTAGACGATCTGGTGCGCGAGGTGCAGGAATTTGCTCAGCCCAGCAACGATCCTGACGTTGAGATAGATCTGGAGGAGATTATTCGCCAGGCATTGCTGCTGGCAAAATGCAACCAACGTACTCCCCTGCCTGAAGGGGTGATGTTTCACGAAGACTTCAGCCCTTTACCAAAAATTCAGGGGAAAGCCCAGCGACTTCTGCAGGCATTGATGAACATCGTAACAAACGCAATAGAAGCGTCGAATGCGGGGGGAGAGATCCGTATCCGCACGCGTTGCGACTTTTCGAAGTCTCTCCCTGTGACGATCGAAATAGAGAACACCTGTGCCCCACTCGACGAAGACACACTGAGGAAAGTTTTTGAACCATTCTATACGACCAAGGACTCCGGGACGGGGCTGGGGCTGGCAATCGCTCAACAGATTGTTGCAAATCACGGCGGGAACATCAGGATGGAGAATGTGGCGGATGGCGTTCGGGTCACAATCGAACTGCCAGCCTGCCGTGACATGGGTGAAAAGCAAGCTTCGTTGCAGGATTCGCAATCGAGGGACGAGAAGTGACGGTTCGTGTCCTGATCGCAGAAGATGATGAGGGCCAGCGTTTCATGCTCAAGGAAGCGTTGGGGCGCGAAGGCTACGAGACGCTCTCGGTGCGCGATGGCGTGGAAGCTGTCGAACGCGTGCGCACGGAGGATTTCGATATCGTTCTCCTCGATGTGAAAATGCCTCGGATGGATGGTCTCCAAGCCTTACATCAAATCCACGGCATGCGGCCTGAGCTCATTGTGATTATGATCACCGCCTATGGTTCTTCTGACATCGCCTTGAAGGCTATGAAGGAAGGCGCTTATGACTATTTCACGAAGCCGGTCAATTTGGACGAGCTAAGATTGGTGGTGCGCCGCGCTGCCGAGAAAAGCGAGATGCGACGGCAGCTGAAGTTTCTCGAGCACCAATTGCGGGAGAAACTCTCGTTCGACAGGCTCGTGGGGCAAAGCGCGCAGATGCAGCGCGTTTTCGAGTTGATACGCAAAGTGGTGACAAGCGATGTCACTGTTCTCATCACGGGCGAGTCCGGGACAGGGAAGGAATTGGTTGCGCAGGCGATTCATTACCACAGTGAGCGACGCAATAAGCCCTTTGTGAGCGTGAATTGCGCTGCCATTCCGGAGACTTTGCTTGAAAGCGAGCTGTTTGGCCACGAACGAGGGGCGTTCACGGGCGCCGTGGGAACAAAGCTGGGACAGTTCGAGATCGCCAACGGGGGCACAATCTTTCTGGACGAAATCGGCGACATGTCGCTGGCGTTGCAGTCGAAGCTTCTGAGAGTGCTGCAGGAGCGTGAGATTGTGAGAGTCGGGGGAACGAAACCGATTCGAGTGGACATCCGGGTGATTGCCGCAACAAACCGTGATCTTTCTGAACTCGTGGCGCAGCGTGCCTTCCGTGAGGACCTGTTCTACCGTTTGAACGTCATGCCCATCGCTCTGCCCCCACTGCGGGAACGCAAAGGTGACCTCCCGCTCTTGGTTCACCATTTCCTCGGTGTTTACAATCCGCGGCTCAACAAAAACATCACGGGAGTGACGCCCAAGGCCATGGAACTGCTGGAGTGTTATTGGTGGCCAGGCAACGTGCGAGAACTCGAGAATGTGATTCAACGGGCCATGATTCTGGCGAATGGAGCATTCATTACGGAAGAAGATCTGCCGGAAAACATTCAGCAAGCGGGCAGCCGATCGGCAAAGTTGCAGATGGGCCTTGGGGCAGAAAGCAGGGAAATGCAGGCGCTCCTGGAGGATTTTTCTATCCCTCTGCAAGCGAAAGTCGAACGCATGACGGAGGAACTGGAGAAAGAGATCATTATTGCCGCGCTAAAAAAGGCGAATTTTCGACGGCAAGAGACGGCCGATTTACTCGGGATTTCGCGCAAGTCACTTCACAATAAGATGGTGAAGTACAACTTGTTTGGTTTGCAAAACGAGGTGACAACTGTTGATGACGAGTGAGCCACGCGCAACATAGCAACGGACATAAGAAGCTCATTGCTTCCCAAGTTTTCCCCAGCGCAACGGGCGGATACTTGCTCCGATGGTCGAGCGGGAGCGGCTCCCGGAGTTCGCCCCGCACAAAAGCACAACTAAGAGTGGGGGAAAATCACGTATGTGCGCAGGATGGCCTACTCTTTTTCTTTGATCCAGATGGTGCCTGTTGGCAGATCCTGGAGGCGAATGCCAAGGGTGGCTAGCTCGTCGCGGATATAGTCAGCAATTGCAAACTGCTTTTGCTCGCGCGCCAGCTTGCGCACCTTCACAAGCAATTGGAGAAGCTCTTCTGCTAATCGCGATTCAGTTCCGACGTCCTGCTTGCCTTCGCCAAAGATAAGCGTATCGAGGCCCAGCACCCCCAGAAGACGATGAACGAGATTAATGAGCCCAGCAACGTCCGCAGCCAGGGCTGGATTACGCGGGTCTTGTGCGAGCTTCAGACGCCAGGCGTTAAGATCGGCCACGGCTTCGAAAATCGCGGCTATCGCCCGGGGCGTGTTGAAGTCATCGTCCATGGCTTCACAGAAGGCACTTTCGAATTTTGCAACTTCTGCAGAAGGTTCGGCTTCAGAAGGCGGAGCTATGGCGGGGTCAATAAGTTCGAAAAGCTTTTCAGCACTCAGGACAGCTTCCCGAATCCTGCCAACGGCGCTCTTGGCTTCCTCGAGTGCGGCATCGCTGTAATCAAGCGGATGGCGGTAATGGGCCGAGAGAAGGTAGAAGCGCACTACCGACGGAGGATATTTCGCGAGGACCTCCTTGATAGTGAAGAAGTTGCCCAGCGATTTGGACATTTTTTCTTTGTTGATCGTCAAAAAGCCATTGTGGAGCCAGTAGCGAACAAATGGCTTTCCCGTGGCCCCCATGGACTGCGCACGCTCGTTTTCGTGATGGGGGAAGACGAGGTCACAACCGCCACTGTGAATATCGATCGTTTCTCCAAGATGGGTTAGCGCCATGGCTGAACACTCGATGTGCCAACCAGGTCGCCCACGGCCCCAAGGACTTTCCCACCAGGGTTCGCCTGGTTTGGCTGCTTTCCACAGGGCAAAGTCGAGAGGATCCTCCTTGTGCTCCTCAAGCTCCACTCTTGCCCCTTCCTCGAGTTCATCCACGTTTTTACCAGAAAGCTCGCCGTACGAGTGGAAACGCCTCACTCGGAAATAGACGTTGCCGTCCACCACATACGCGAGGCCGGCATCGATGAGCTTTTGCACGAGATTAATAATCTGGGGAATGTGTTCCGTGGCTCGCGGATGAATGGTGGCGCGCTGAATGCCTAAAGCATCCGCCGCGACGAAGTACTCCTGTATAAAACGTTCGGCAAGTTTATCCCACGGTTCGCCAGTTTCGTTTGCTCGATTGATGATCTTATCGTCTATGTCGGTGAAGTTCTGAACGAAGCGAACCCGAAAGCCAGAAAACTCCAGATAACGCCGGATGGCGTCCACGACGACAAAATTGCGAGCGTTACCGATGTGGAAATAGTCGTACACGGTGGGGCCGCAGTTGTACATGAGGACCTGCGGGGGGTTGAGCGGGTGGAACTCTTCCTTTTGGCGTGTGGCTGTGTTATAGATCTGGATGCTCATGCCTTCCTGTCTTTTCTGCAAGGTAAGCTACCGAATGCTCGGCCAGTCTCGGACGCAGCTCTGAGTTACGCTGATTAAAACCTGAGAAACGCGAGGATCATGGCCACCAAAAGGGCCGCCGCCCCTGCTGGCCATATTTCTTCCACAAAGAAAATAGCAGTAAATACCAGCAAGAGGGCCACGATCCCTACTTGCACGTACTGGAGTGGCTTATGTGCTTTGCCGCCTCGAGAAGAGACTGCCGTCACGGTCGTTTTACTCCCACCTTCCACTGGTCCCATGGCTTTGCCCCGCGCACATGCTGATATGCGCGGGCGGCGTCCTCAATTGAACCTGACGCCTAGTACTGATATCGTTCGTAGAGATCGAAATTCCCCGTGTAGTCCTCGCGACGAGGTTTCGACGTGTGCCCGAACACGTAACGGAGTTTTGGCTGCGAAACCAGCCAGTGGATCGGACGCGTTACAAAGACCTCGATCCCTTTTCCAAAGGCGTGGATGGGATAGACCAGATAGCGGCCAGGATGATCGGAGGAATCGCAATCATAAGTCTCCGCCGCTGCCCTGGTCGGCGCAAAGCATGCAAGTCCGGCAACCGCAATGAGTGCAGCAATGACGGTGCGCGTTTTCATCATCTGATTCTCCTCGTTTTCTCGTTTTGTATGCTGCGCAAATGTAGGAGGCTGTGTAAAGAGAAAATTCTGACTTTCGGCGCCCCCTTTATCGGTTCCAGCTTCAGACGCTGTTCACTTTGACCACCGAGGTACAGCTCACTTCAACGAGAGCAGGCGTGGCCGGAAAGACCCATGGCCGCGCAGAGTTTAAACAGCGAACAGACGGCTTTTGCCGGACGCGTACGGGACAACCGCAGACTTCTCTTTTCCGAGGTCTGGCGAAAAAGAACGATGCAGATGGGCCGAATGTATCTCTCGTCTGTCGTGGAGCCTTGGTCTGCACATAAAGCGGCCAGCTGACGCGGCACGTTTGTTCATGATTTTCCCTTCCCCGGAAAAGAGAAATCACTCGACGCGCAGTAAGAAGAAACATTTTAGATATCGTGATTCTGCGAAGCCAAGAAGCTCAGGATGGTCGGGCGGCTGCCCCCCGCGCGCGACAATTTGAAACCGCATGCGAGCGTTGCGAGCTGCTGTTTCCAGGATGAGCTGAAAGTGCTCTTCGGAGATGTGCTGGGAGCAAGAGCAGGTCACGAGCAGCCCTCCAGGTGGCAGCAATCTCATCGCCCGATAATTAAGACTAAGGTACGCACGCTCTGCCTCTGTGAGATGTTTCTGGGACTTGGCAAAAGCTGGCGGATCCACGATAATGACATCGAATTGCGCCCCTGGGCGGTGGCGCTGTTCCTCGAGGTAATCAAATACATCAGCTTCGACGAACTGAACTTGCTCGAAGCCGCCCATTTGGGCTGACTGTCGCGCGAGCTCGATGGCTGGTCCGGCAGAATCCACACCTATGACGTGCTCCGCGCCTGCCTTGGCTGCCATGAGAGCCCAGCCGCCGACGTGGCAAAACAGATCGAGAACCTTTTTGCGTCGCGCCCAAGGAATCAGGAGGCGTCTGTTAAAGCGCTGATCGAGATAAAGGCCGGTTTTCTGCCCGTGGACAGGGTCACACAGGTAAACAATGCCATCAAGCTCGACTGGGAAAGGGAGTGACAGCTCGCCAGAAATTTCTGGGTCGCCAACCTCCAGCCCCTCTCTGGCGCGGAGCGAGATATCCCGTCGGATCACAATGGCTCGGGGCGCGAACAACGCTTTCAGAGTGCGCAGGACAACTTCCCGGCGCTGCTCAATCGCAAGGGTGAGGATTTGCACGACAATGACGTCGGATAATTTGTCGACAATGAGACCGGGGAGGCCGTCAGCCTCGCTAAAAACGACCCGGAGTGAGTCCTCGATGGAAAAATAGACTCTGCGACGATTCCAGGCTGCTACAATGGCCTGTTCAACATAATCGTCATCGAAATTTCTTAAATCATAAGAGAAAAGGCGGGCGCGAATCTTCGAGGCGCTGTTATAGATCGCTGATCCGAAGAGCTTTCCTGATTTGGAAAATATCGCCACAGCTTCGCCGTCGTGAGGAACCCCTTCGACGTGCACAATGCTTGTGTCGTAGACCCAGACCGGAATTTGTGTCCCCTGCGGGGATTTTTTCCCTGTAATCACAAGGGCCGGCATGTGCACACGCTTCACTGCCGAGGGGACAACATAACCCGCCACTGGGGCTTCCGATTGCGAGGAGTCATCCTTCTGTGCTCCGTCGGTTCCCTCCAAAGGGTGAGAAGGTGGAGCAGACTCAGATTGCTCCGCCCTCACAGCTTTTTGCGGGTGTTTTTTCTTAAAGGCACCTTTCTTTGCAAACTGTTGCCACCATGGCTGTTGAGGATTCCGCCTGGTCATTGGGTTCCCCCTGGCTCGCTGTTCGTACTCGCTCCCATCGCTTCTCGGTCATGATCATGCACATGTTTCGGCAGTCGGCGAGGGATGGTTGTGACATCCCATATATACACCGGCTCGTGAGTCACCGGGAATGTCATGATCTTCGTCGTTGGTTCATCTTTAGCCGAAGTTGGGGGCAAAGCCTCCTCAACACGGATTGGGTCCACCTGTGCCCCGAGATAATCGAAAGCATAACAGCCTGCCGGACTTATCGGAAGGCGAAGTGTGGCGGATGTGCCCTCGTCTTGGGTCCAGGCTACGTATAGCTTCCCAGGCCACCGCATGCTGTGGAGCTCGATGTCAAAAGTGTGAACTGAGAGCGTGTCTGTTGTTTGTGCGGCCACCGGCTTCGTACTTGTGAGCATGAATAGGGCAAGATTGCAGGCAATGGCAGCAGGCTTGGGGCGAAAATCTGCATCGAGAAGCCCACAGAAGTTTGCTGGTGAATTCTCCCACGGATTTTGCGCGCGGTCATGGAGATCCGCCCAGAAGACTCGAATGGCTTTCGCTGAAGCCGCTATTGTGTAGAGACGCACGAGATAGTTCGCCTGGGTGAGTTCGGTTCCATACAGCGGGTGAGAGCTCCAAGCAACTGGCCCAATCCACAAAGGACGTTTTAGAAGGTCATGCTTTCTCAACAGGGAACGGATATTGTCGATCTGTTCGCCAATGTGGTTGTCGTCGGGGCTGGCTTGCGGCAAAGGGGTGTAGAGTCCGACCAATTGTGCCTCCGTCCAATCGCGAACAGCATTTGGGAGATGAGCTTTGAATTCTGCTGGATCGAATGGCGGGGGAAAGACCGCAAGAAGGCTTGGTGAGCTCTCACCGGCGCTATCAAGCGTGCGATAGGCACTTTTGAACGCCAGGTAAAGCATATCGGACGGATAGGAAATCCGCGTACGAGAGTGGGTAGGTTGATCGGGAAGACGCAAAGCGAAAATCCGGAATTTGTCTCCTACCGCGCGACGGTACTGGCTCAACCATTTCAACCAGTTTGAGAATGTTGTGGCGCGCTCGTTCTGACTCAGAGAAGCTGCAACATCTGCAGAATCTGGGACCGGGACATCCACGATGCAACGCAGTCCGCGGTCTTTTGCTTCCTTGGCAAGCGTTTGAACTCGCGGCCAGCTGTAAGCATTGGGATTTTCCACAATGTCGAGTAAATCGTAAGGGAATCGAGCCCAGATCGGGCCAATCCGCGTCTGCCAAGCAAAAAGCTTCCGACCTTGTTTGCTCAGGTCAACGATGTCCATACGCGCCACGTCTGGCTGGTCTATTCCAAAAAGTGTGAGAGGCAGGCGTACTTCGCGTGGCACTTTGGCGAATGCCCAAAGGGCAAACCTATCCTCACCCAGGAGCGTGGCTGTTGTGGGAGGCTTTTCGAGCGCGACAATATATCCGCCCACAAGGCGAGTAGTCACCTCGTCCGGAAGCGCCACGGCAGCAGTGGTGGCACCATCCTGGGGGCGTGAGCCGACATGCAACGGAAAGATGTTGGGCACGCGACGTGAGAGGTGTAAGGGTTCCGCGTAGACATGTGCGCGCATTTCCACCAAACCGGGAAGCGGGATGAGGATTTTCGCCTGACCAGCAGAGAGAGCAGCAGCACTGACGATTTGAGACAAGAGCAGCTGACCTCGGTGGTCATAAGCTGAAACAAGCACTGACTGGGGAATGCTCTGGCCGCCTTCGAGTTTTATGCGGGGCGCCACATAGACTGGCGCAATAAGAGATTGCTGTTTCTCAAACTCATCCACACTTAAGCGAACAACAAGTCCCCGCGCATCACCGTAAAGGGTCGCTGAAGTAAAAGCACCACTCTCGGGCTCATAAAAGGAAACAGTGTGAGGGCCGGGAGTGCGCACGAAAAGAGGAACATGGGCAACGCCTTTGTCGGCGCGGACCTCTGCAGGCAGGAGAACTTCATTTCGAGCGGAAGTGTAGCAAGCGATTTTCCCAGAAAAGCGAGGGGCGTCCCCAGTCTCAATACGCAGAAGCAGGGAGGCGTCTGTTTGAAGGGGAACTGTTGTTTCGGGCGGGCAAACGAGCTTGAGGGGCGGAGGCGCTTTTATCAATTCCACACGCTCGAGTGCAAAGCCGTTAGGTCCAGGAAAAACATTACGCACCAAAAACCGAATGCGCCCCTCGGCTTCCTTTGCCTTCAGGGAGGGCGGAGAAGTGGGGACTGCGAGTAAAGTGGAGAGGCGAATTTTCGATTCTACCCAGCCATCCGGAGACAGTTTTACCCCATACTCGGCAGGGCTGCAGTCAGGCGCGAGAACATGGACCTCAAGAAATTTGCTCTGTCCCAAGGCCCTTGAGAAAAAGCGCAATTCCGATGCTTGCTCGAGGTCGCGAAGCGGGACAACGGCTTCAAACCCAAGGAAAGAAGCGCCAGTGCTTTGCAAATCCGCCTGGCAGGTGTATCGAACTGCTTTCTGGGGTCCAACACTCACCGGAGCGGAAGTGAAAGCCGACAGTGGGATGGCAACATCTGCAAATGGCATAAAGTGGTCCAGAGTTAGCCTCTGCGCGACAGCCACCTGCCCTACCGTCAGGCCAAACAGGCACAGCAGGGCGAATGGCTTTGCTCCTACTCCCCGTGCTAATGCGTGGAGTCTCGCCCATGCGATGGACATCAATTTTTTACCTTTCTCCGTCGGCTGTCATTTCGATTTTGCACCTCAGAGAAAGGACAGGGAACATGTGCGGTTCAAGCCGTTTCGATCCTGCGCACCTCGAATCCCTGATTCTCGATGCAGGATTTGATCTCGTCCAGTTCACCACGATCGAGATCGAGCACAAGATCTACTAGCCGCTTTTCTGGCAAAGCTTTGACCGAAACAACACCGCTCACGCCAGTAAGCGCCTTGGAAATCACCCCCGCGCAATTAGCGCACGTCATGCGGTCAACGTAGAGATGGTAGCGCTGCTGTGCCATGGCTTCCTCCGCCTCCTTTCGGCTTCTGAAATGTGTACTGATTTTATCCTTGTTTTTAATTACTCAGGCAAGTACACTTTTCTTTGCGAGACAAGCCCATGTGCCACTTGGGAAGATTTACGGAGTGGATTGTCGCAGTGCCAAATGTGTTGTTTTGTGGGACGCGCAGACGATGGCAGACTGCAGCACTCAGCCAGGTAGAAAACCTTTCCGGCATAATGCCGATGGGAAGGTCCTCCATCGTGCGGGCGGGCGGGAAGAGCCCCTCTCCATATCCCGAAAACCAAAAGAAAGCTCACCACCAGGACTCTGTTCATGGTTTCAGGTATCGCTTGCGGACAGATGGCTAGTCAAAAGAAGATTGGAGCAGCGGTCATGACAACCGAGAGAGTATCGCGCAAACAGAAGGTCATTTACCTTGATCATCACGCCACGACGCCCCTGGACCCGCGTGTGCTTGAAGCGATGCTGCCTTATCTCACTGAAGAATTTGGGAATGCTTCGAGTGCGACGCACGTTTATGGCTGGCGAGCCAAAGAGGCCGTCGAACAGGCACGCCAACAGGTCGCACGGCTCATCGGTGCACGAGGCAAAGAAATCGTTTTTACGTCGGGAGCGACGGAGAGCATCAACCTTGCGCTGCAAGGGATTGTGAAAGCCTATAAGGATCGGCCGGCGCGTATTGTCACAACAACGATCGAACATCGCGCGACACTCGATTGCTGTGACCACCTGGGGAGTCAAGGCTGCGAGGTCGTTCTTGTCGGTGTGGATCATGAGGGTTTTGTACGGCTCGATGAGCTAGAAGAAGCGCTAAAAACCCCAACGCTTCTAGTCAGTATTATCCACGGCAATAACGAGATCGGGACATTGCAGGACCTTCGGGCTGTGGGCGAACTGTGCCGAAAAGCGGGCGCACTCTTGCACGTGGACGCAGCGCAGTCGTTGGGCAAGACGCCTCTAGATGTTCGCGAGCTAGGTATAGATTTACTCTCCATGAGTGCGCACAAGCTTTACGGTCCGAAAGGGGTTGGCGCGCTTTATGTGCGAAGTGGCTCGCCCGGGGTGAGATTGCAACCTTTGCTTCACGGGGGTGGGCAGGAGCGTGGGCTGCGGCCGGGAACGCTCAATGTTCCGGGAATTGTTGGGTTTGGTAAAGCTTGTAGTTTAGCCGCCGAGCTCATTGAACAAGAAGCAGCACGGCTGAGTGCGCTGCGCGATCTTCTGTGGGAGCTCCTTGAAACGCAAATCCCGAACATCCGCTTGAATGGCCCACGTCGCTGCCGGCTTCCCAACAATCTCAACGTCTCATTCGCCAACGTGGAGGGAGAGTCGCTTATTATGGCTTTGCGTGATGTCGCGGTTAGCTCAGGAAGTGCGTGTAGTTCGGCCAAACGTGAACCATCACACGTCCTGCGCGCCATCGGTCTCTCCAAAGCACTAGCTCACGCCTCCTTGCGGTTCGGTCTGGGGCGATGGACAACCGATGAAGAAATTCGCTATGCTGCCAGGCGCGTCGCAGAAGAGGTGCAACGGCTTCGCGCCATGGGTTTCGGCGATGAGGGAAACGACGCTCCTACAGACACCGCTTAATGAATAGCTTCGGGGCTTGATTATAGTACTAGATCAGTACTCTATCCATCTGAGGAGTGTTGACATCATGGCGATCGTGCTTACAGAGGCCGCGCAAAAAGAAGTTCGTAGAATTCTTCAATCCCAGGGCAAGGCTGAGTGGGGGCTGCGTGTGGGAGTGAAAGATGGTGGCTGCTCGGGCATGTCCTATTCGATGGATATCGAAGAGACTCCACGCCCAGATGATCGAGTGTTTGATTTTGACGGGCTCAAGGTCTTTTGCGATCCTAAAAGTTATCTTTTCTTGAATGGATTAGTCATAGATTTCTCGAATGCCTTGCTGAATGGGGGCTTCAAGTTCTCAAATCCAAACGCGCAACGCACGTGCAGTTGCGGAACCTCTTTCTCGACAAAGAAAACGCCAATTCCGCCAGCGTCGGAAACCACTTGTTGCGGCTGACGGGAAAAACGATGGGAGCATCTTAGCGGACATCGTGCGTGAGAAAAAGTAAATCGGGAGCTGGTGAAACGGGGCTATTTTTGACTTACTGCTAGAGTTCACGCGTAAGTAGAATCACATTTCGAGCGCGACGCGACTCACCATTCTGCACGATTTCAAATTCAACGCGGTCCCCTTCCATAAGGGTTTTGTGTCCCTCGTCGATAATTGCAGAATAGTGAACAAATACGTCAGGGCTGCCGTCCGTCGGACAGATGAATCCGTAACCCTTTTTGTCGTTGAACCATTTTACAACGCCAATTGGCACGACGCCACCCCATGCTCGGTAGTTTGATAACATATTAGCACATCTAACGCGCGAATTGTTGCTTCAGTCATTGTGTTTGTTCAGGAAAGAATCATCGCCGAATTTGTCAAGTGGTTGCAGGGCTGCGATTTCCATGGTGTGCTCGCACCACCCCATAAATGGGCAATTCACCGATCCAGGTTGGGATGTCATCGGAACTTGCCACCGTAGATGGTTCCAGGTCTACAAGGTACGTGGTGTTGGAAAAAAGAGGGTTCTCTCTTGTTTCGCTGAGAGCTTGTCTTGTCGCGGAGTCGCGTTGCGCGGTAGAGAAAACGACGGCTGCAGGTTTCAGCCCGAGGCGCGCAAGGGTGCTCATGGTGGAAGGAAACTGGTAGGTCCAAACCCCCACATACTGCCAGGGCCGCGCGAGGTGAAAAAAGAGTTTCATGAATTTCTCGCATTGGAGTCCGACAGCAAAGTCCGTAAGGTAGGGGTGGAGAACCACGGCTCCGTGGAAATCACGTAACAAGGCAAGATCGAAACGTAGTAAGGCTTCGGCCACAAGCCAGAAGTCAGTGGTAGCAGCGCGGATTGGGCACCGTGCAACACTCCAAGCCGCTCTGAGTGCAGCGCCCCAAATGCTCTTCAGCCCCCCAGCTCTTGCGATGAGCTGGCGGCCTTGTCCGACGCTAAGCAAGCGTGCATACTCGAGGAAGTCTGGAACTACTGCAATCGTCTCACGGTCTCTGATCCTCCGCGGAAAAGCCGACATCTGATTCGCGGAAACAACTATTCCTTCGCGGTGTGCGAGAAGAACATCCTCAAGCGAAGCAGGAGGCAGAAGCCGAACGTCATGAAAAACGACCGTCATCGTAGCACCTCGATCAGGCGGTCGAGTTCTTGGGCATACGGACTCTGAGACTGCGCTGATGTGCACTTCGAAAGCTCTGCGGCGCTCTTTGCTGGTGGATACTTTTCGTACAACTCCTGAATGAACCTCTCAAGACGGATGGCTTCACTGACTTCGACGGGAGTTTCACAGGGCGCAGGACGAGAGGAACACGGTTGGACACCTTCACGGCTGGCCTGTTCGACTGCTTCGAGAAAATTCAGATGCTCGCAGGCGAAGGCCGCCCCAGTATAGTCCGGGGCTGGATTGAAGCCCAAATCAAAATCGCGCTGAGTGACGAGAAGCCTGGTGCCGTCATGCAAATGAAGCTCTGCTCCGGTGTTCGTGAGCGTGATTGTTCCTGCTTCGCCTTCGATCACGAGGCGCATTTGGGGACGCGCATAACCGGGCGCCGACCATGAGGAAACGACACGCGCCTGAACTTCTCCAAAATTAAGCCTGAGGTCAGCGACGTCTTCGACTTCGCGGGAGTGGATACTCCAAAACGAGGCTTCCGAGACCGTCGGCATTCCAAAGAGACGAAAGAGAATTGAGAGGAGATGACAGCCGAAATTTGTGAGTACTCCCCCGCCCGCAAGGGATTTCCGCATTTCCCAGCGCACTGGTTCGGGCGCCATGATGTGAGCTTGAAGTGAACTAGCCCACACTGACTGGACACGGCCAATTCTCCCTTCGGCCATCCACTTGTTGGCGAAATCCACCTGCGGGAACTGGGCGGCCATGTAGCCGACGTGAATGACCCTATTGGCAAACTGCCGTCGCAGTGTCTCGTACTCAGCCTGCTGCTGCGGCTGCACGGTAAGGGGCTTTTCGATGAGAAGATGCAACCCAGCCTCAAGACACTTTTTCGTGAGAGATAGATGAGTAAACGCCGGCGTCGCGATGATTGCCGCATGGGGGCGAGTTTTTTGGATCGCGAGATCGAGTTCAGTAAATGTAGGAACGCGAAAGCCCATCTGTCTATAGAGTCTGCTCGCCTTTGCGTTCTTGTCCACGATTCCCACAAGGGAACAGCCAGGCCGATGAGTGAGATCCAGGGCATGCACAATTCCTATTTTGCCTGCCCCAATGAGCAAGACACGGATTGGCTCCACCACAAGAGCAGTGTCCGAGACGTCCGTGACGGCGCGACGCATAGCATCGCGAAAAGGGGTAAGTGTAAGGCCGAGCCTTGCAAGCGAAGGAGCCGTCTCCATCTGCTGAACGGTTTTCATGCCCTCGAGATTATCTTTTGAAATAGGCAGCGGAAGACGAAGCAGTGTGCCCACACGAACGGCCCATTCCAGTGGGGCAAGAGGAATGTGAACAGCTAGCTTTGACTTGCCAGTGCGCGCACGGGAAATTTCGTCGAGAAACTGAGCAAGGGTCATAGGTTCTGGCTCGCCCAGATTGAATTCGAACGACTCGCCCTGCGGGAGGTGGAGGCACCTTTCGAGAGCAACGCAAAGATCTTCGACGTCGATTGGCTGCACGAGAGCCCGGCCTCCACCGAGGAGCGGTATGACAGGTAAGCGCTCAACAGTTCGTCGCATTCGGGCAAAGAGTCCGTGGTCTCCCGGACCAAACACAAGGCCAGGTCGAACAATCGCGTAGGGGATTCCACTTGCGTGCAAAACTTTTTCGCCCAGGCGTTTCGTTCGTCCGTAGGTAGAAACGGCCTGCTCGTGGGCGGATTGGGAAGAAACATAAATGAGGCGCTGGATATTTGGCAAACGAGCGGCACGAGTGGCAAGAACGCGAAGCGTTTCCACGTTCACGGCAAACGACTCATCCCACGCTTGGCCTGTCGTA
>JADFCV010000004.1:55297-308096 GCA_017161655.1 Candidatus Sumerlaeota bacterium | reverse complement strand
TGAGGCGCTGGATATTTGGCAAACGAGCGGCACGAGTGGCAAGAACGCGAAGCGTTTCCACGTTCACGGCAAACGACTCATCCCACGCTTGGCCTGTCGTAGTTCCTGCACAATGAATGATCGCTTGAACGCCCTCCAAAGCCGCTGGGGGGATATCGTAGGGTAGTTGTGCGTAGTGGACTTGCCCAAGTGGATAGCGTGCAGGACCTAGACGCGGTCGCATGAGAGCAACAACGTCGTGCCCGGCTTTGACAAGATGCCGACACAATCTTGAACCAATGAAACCAGACGCCCCTGTGACCAGAACTCTCATGGAATCTTCAGCCAACGTCGATACCATGCCTGGTTCCACTCGCGCATCGGTGGTGGCACGGCGTGACCGCAATCGGGTAATACGTGATATTCGCGCGGAACGCCACGCATGAGGCGATTGTAAATTACGATTCCCGCAACATAGTTACAGACAGGGTCTATTCCACCCATGTTGATCTGGACTGGGCAGCGTATCATGGTGGCCAAATTCGCACCATCGGTGTAGGCTAGCGAGCGCTTGATGAGAGTCGCCGAAGTTGGGTGCTCTTTCAGAAACCGGGCGTACTGCACCTGGTGTCCTTGAAGCGCTAGAGACATCGCGTCGCCGTACGCGCTGAAAGCAGTGACGTTGGAAACCGCGCATGCTATCCGCGGCTCAAGTGCTGCCAGGGCTAACGCAAAGAGGCCGCCCTGGCTACCGCCTTCGGAGGCTACTCGTTTGGCGTCAACTTCAGCACGGCTGAATAGGAATTGGGCTGCACGTAGGCAATCCATGAACGCATAGCGATAGTAAAAATGATCTGGATCGTCAATATTCCAGAGAAGATGTTCTGTTGGCGCCTTCCAGTATTCGCGTGAGGGGCCGTGATTGCGAGGATTTACGCTGAGAGTGATGACGCCACTGGACGTTCGATCGATAGGGGGCTCCTCTGCGCCATACCCAGGCATGATGATGATTGCAGGGAATTGTTTGCGAACTCGTCCTTGATCATCAAATGCCTCACGAGGGACGAAATACCAGCAAACGATCTTCGTGCCACCCAGAGCAGGCAGGGTCACCTTATGGAGAAGTCCGGTCGAAGTGTCTTTATCCGGAACCCGCTCCACGACAGGATCGAGGGGGACTCTGTCAAGGTCCGCTTTCGCCTGCCGCCAATAGGTTTCAAAGTCCGAAGGAGGAGGAAATGTGTTTTTTCCACGATAATCGATGAGACGTTTGCCGACTGGGAGGGCAAGAGTACGCCATACGAAATCCGGCTTTTGATCCACTATGGAAGTCGTCAGCGAAAACTCCACAACTTGCGGTGCTCGAACGCTAGGTGCTTCGAGACGCACCGACGGCTGGGGCTCGATTGTCTTCTCCAAGAGAACCGTGCTTGTGTCCTCCGTGATGGCGCGCACAATGAGCAGCAAGGGTGCAGACGTTCCTTGTGCCGCTTTGGCGATCACGGCGGGGCGGCCATTGTGAACCGCAGGATCAACGTCAAATTGCCATGCTGCCACTGCGAGAGAAGTCATCATCAGGAATAATAAAGAGAGAAGCAATCTGCTCGGGGAGCCTTTCATTGTTTCCCATTCTCTGCTCGTAGTGATGTCGGTGCGTGACAAAACCATTTTCATTTTTCCCACGCAATAGTAAAAGAAACGCTCCGGAAGTCTCAAGCTTCCGGAGCGCTCGACTCGCTAACACGCTCCCGAATTACTGCTCGAACTTCTTCAAACAGATTGTGCAGTTGTGGCCGCCGAACCCAAGAGAATTCTTGAGAGCATAGACCACTTCCATTTCACGGGGTTTGTGAGGGGTGTAATCGAGATCACACTCCGGATCGGGATTATCCAAGTTTATGGTTGGGGGCACTTTGTTTTCTTGGAGCGTCTTGATGGTGGCTACGGTCTCGACGGCTCCTGCTGCGCCAATGAGGTGGCCAAGCATGGATTTGTTGGCCGTGATGGCGAGTTTGTAAGCATGATCCCCAAAGACCGTTTTGATAGCTTGCGTTTCGAGCTTGTCGTTGAGTGGGGTGCTCGTGCCATGGGCATTGATGTGCTGAACATCGGTGGGCGAAATTCCGGCGGTATCCAGCGCCATTTTCATGGCCCGCGCCCCGCCTTCACCTTCTGGTGCAGGGGCCGTCATGTGGTAGGCATCGTCGGTCAGGCCGTAGCCCACAATTTCTGCATAAATCTTGGCCCCACGCGCCAACGCATGGTCGAGGTCCTCAAGAATGATAATTCCTGCCCCTTCGCCCATAACGAAGCCATCACGTTTGGCGTCAAATGGTCGACTGGCAGCTTGAGGATTATCATTCTGCTGGCTAAGAGCTCCCATGTTCGCAAAACCAGCGATTGAGAGAGGTGAAATTGTAGATTCAGTTCCACCGGTGATGATGGCGACGGCGTCCCCTCGCTGGATTGTGCGGAATGCTTCACCTATCGCATGGGTTGCAGAGGCACACGCCGTCACGATGGTCATGTTGGGGCCCTTTGCCCCGAGGTAGATCGAAATGAGGCCGCTCGACATGTTGGGGATCATCTTGGGAATGAGGAACGGCGAAACACGCGAAGCCCCACGGTTCATGAGGATCGTGTGCTGCTCTTCAATGGTCATGACGCCACCCATTCCGCATCCAATGATGACCCCCACCTCGAAGGGAGAGACTTTTTCCCAGGTCAGACCACTGTCTTCGAAAGCTTGACGGGCGGCCACAACGCCGAAGCGACAGAAATCGTCAATTTTCTTCAGCTCTTTTTTCTCGAAATGATCCTCGGCGTTGAAGTTCTTCACCTCAGCAGCGATCTTAACTGAATGATCTGTGGTGTCGAACTTCGTGATATAACCTATTCCGCTTTTGCCCGCCAGGAGGTTGTTCCAGAACTCATCCACGCTGTTACCAATAGGGGTGATCGCTCCTAGTCCTGTGACGACAACGCGTTTTTTCATCGTGTGCTGATCCTTCTTGAAAAAATGCGGCGCTGGACCGCACTAGCGCCCAACGCCGACTGGCATAATTCGAGATTTGCAAAGTTCAAAGTGCGCAAGATTGCGCCAGAAGAGAAGATTGCTACTGCGCGGCAACCTTGTTTTTGATGTAGTCAATTGCCTGGCCAACGGTAGTGATCTTCTCGGCGTCTTCGTCTGGAATCTGGATATTGAACTCTTCCTCGAGGGCCATCACGAGCTCGACAACATCCAGCGAGTCGGCGCCAAGGTCGTCCCGGAAAGAGGACTCGGGTTTAACCTGGTCTACGTTTTTACCAAGGGCCTGCGCTACGATCTCGCATACCTTCTGTTCGACGTTCTCTGACATCGCTTCCTCCAGCAAATGTTTTACATCTCATGCACGCTTACGCCCGTTTGGTGAAACGGACGCACCGGCATACAAACGACACCGCATTTTATTGTCATCAGCGAGTTGCGGCCAATGCCTCAACGGCGTCGTTTTGCGGTTGCACAGCCAACAGAGAGCCGACTAGCAAGTCAATGCGAAAAGAACAATGTGACGCCGTCCGTCGGGACTCGTGATGGAGGAATGGTCAATGTATACGTGGCTCATGCCATGGCTCTATGTGGGGGTTGTTGGTTTTCTTTATTTTGTCGTAGGGAAATCACGCCAAGAGACACAAGAATGGCTGAAGCAGCACACGAACACGTGGCTGGCCATCGCTCTTGTTTTTGCGGTGGTGGGAGTCGCGGGTGTGATTTTTTGGCGCGCTCGCTGGCTTCATCTGTTATCCTGGCTGGCATGGCTCGCGGTGGTCATCTGGACTCTTGTCGCTGCAAGGCGAGGCATGGTTGAAAACCGAGAAACCGGATTCCCGCCCGAAGAATCAGATTTCTAGCCGAACTTGCTAACTGGCAAGGAAACCGCGTGTGTCGGGAAGCCGTTTTTCTTTTTAATAATCAGCAAGCATGATAAGTCCAATCCGCGCTTGGACAAACAAAGGAAAGCAGGTCAGAGTCTGCCGCGGAAAAATGGTGCGGGGTCGATGGGTGTTCCGTTCCGGCGAACTTCGAAATGCAAATGTGGGCCCGTCGAGGCACCAGTGGAACCTACCTGGGCAATGTAGTCACCGCGGCGCACATTGTCGCCGACGTCCACGACCAATTTTGAGCAATGGCCATAAACGGTTACGTAGCCGTTATGGTGATCTATCATGACGCAGTAGCCGTAGCCGCCTAACCAGCCGCTATGGATAACGGTGCCGCTGTCAGCGGCAAAGATTTTGGTTCCCGTCCAGGAAGCCAGATCGATCCCCGTGTGTTTACGAATCCCCCCACGAATGGGATGACGGCGATATCCGAAAGGGCTGCTGAGACGCTTGAATTGGGCCACGGGAAAAGCAAAACGTCCGCCAAGTTCAATGCGGGAAAAGGTGGATGGCGCGGAAGGTGGCGTGGCCCACACATCCCAGCGCTGGCCACTGGGCGGTCGACCGTAGAAAGAGGGCGTCGGGCGACGCGGTCCCAATTCTATGTAGATGTTGGGACGTGTTGTGGGGGTGCCGGCCGCTGGAGTCTCTTCTGGAATACGAAACTCCGGAGGCGTACACGTGAGAACGAACTGGCGGCCGTCTTTATCGAGAAGGATACGAGTTGGCTCAATAGCGAGAATCTGATAACCGTACACAAAGTCGCCCGGGCGATAGAAAGCCTGGGTCCGCGCATTGAGGTCTTCGATGAGCGCGACGGCCCGCTCCTGAAAGCTGGCGGTTCCAATCACGCGCACGCGTAGATCAACTGGTTCAGGCTTGGCTACGATCGCCAGCGGGGGCGGAAAGCTCAGTAACAGAGCTAAAAAACCAGCCAGCGCCCGTTTGCGTAAACCCTGCATTTATTTGGCGATCGCTTCCTCGAAGTGATAGGTGGTTCCTCGTCTGGAACTGCCCACTAGCTTATAATTTAGAAATTTCCATTTGTCCTGGTAACGCTAAAGCGACAGCTCTCCCTAACATTAGAGGATGAACGCGGCTTCATTCATCGCCGGGGGACCACCCATTCTCGAGCTTTCGCAAATACTCATCGATATCCACCAGAATCTCACGTGGTTTGGGGCCCAGACTGGGGCCCACGATCCTTTCTTCTTCGAGTTTATCCATAAGCCGCCCGGCCCGAGCGAAGCCGACCCTTAATTTCCGTTGAAGGAGGCTGACACTCGCCAATCGATGCCGCAAGATGACGATCGCAGCTTCGCGGATAAGCTCGGAATCGATTGGATCGCTGTCGTCGCCAAGTGTCTGTGTTTCCTGTTTTCTCTGAGGCATCCGGGCACCTCGAGTAGTTTGCTCAACATCTGTTTCGAAACTTGGGCTGTTAGTGTTTTCGCTCTCTTCGTCGTCGCTCGACTGACTCTCCTCGTCCTCAATGAAGGTCGTTTTCCAATACTGTGGTTCTTGCTGTTCGCGAAGATAATTCGTCAGCTCTTCGACTTCGCGATCACTCGTATAGCAGCCCTGGAGCCGGATTGGCTTCTGTCCGCCACCGGGCGCGTAAAGCATGTCGCCACTGCCAAGAAGGTTCTCTGCTCCGTTTGAATCAAGTATTGTGCGTGAATCCACTTTTTGCGCGACTTTGAAAGCAATGCGACACGGGAAATTTGCTTTGATGATACCTGTGATCACGTTGACCGATGGTCGCTGAGTTGCTACCACTAAGTGCATGCCGACACCACGCGATTTCTGGGCGAGAAGAACGATTGGGTCTTCGATTTCGTTACGTGCTGTAAGAATGAGGTCGGCAAGTTCGTCGATCACAATTACGATGTAGGGCATAAACTCAAAATTCTGGCCGTTGGTGGTCCCGCCTCGCCCCCCCGAACGCACAAAGGCATTATAGGCAGCAATGTTTCGCACTCGCAGTGCCTCAAGCTTTCGATAGCGGGACTCCATCTCATGCACTGCCCATTTGAGCGCAGCCGCAGCGACTTTGGCATCGCACACTACTGGGGCGAGCAGATGTGGGATGTCGTGATACATGTTGAGCTCAACACGTTTTGGGTCGATCATGATGAATTTTACTTCGTCCGGTGGCATGCGGAAAAGGATCGAACATATAAGAGAATTTAGGCAGACGGATTTCCCCGACCCCGTGGCGCCAGCGATGAGGAGGTGGGGCATAGTGGCGAGATCTCCAACGTAGGGCTCACCCGTAGTTGTGACGCCAAGCGCGAGAGCAAGTGGTGATTCATGCTTTCGGAATTGTGGACTTTCAATCACCTCGCGCAATCGCACCACGCGCCGACTTTTGTTGGGAATTTCGAACCCAACGGTGCTGCGGTTAGGCACGGGAGCGACGATCCGGAGACTTTCCACTCTCATTGCGCGGGCGATATCAACTTCGAGCGAGGTGATTCGAGAGATTTTTACGCCCGCTGCGGGAACGACTTCGATCCGGATAATGGTAGGCCCGCGTTCGATTCGGTCTACAGTGACTTCGATCCCAAAATTTGCGAGCGCCTGGACAAGGACTTTTGCAAGCTCGTTGATCTCGATATCGCTGGTAACATCGCCAGTCCGCGCCGGTGACTCAAAAATATCCAGCGGTGGAGGTTCATAACTTTTGGGGAGAAAGATGGGCACGGAACCATTTGGCTTCGGCAAAACGCCGCTGAGAAGGTCCTGATTGTCCGTGTCTGGTGCCAATACGGGGTGGATTGTTTGGCTCTCTGACCGAGGCTTAGGAGGGGTGCTTTCCGACTCGGCATCTGTCAGGGACAAAGCCG
Organism: Candidatus Sumerlaeota bacterium; assembly: GCA_017161655.1. GTDB lineage: Bacteria > Sumerlaeota > Sumerlaeia > Sumerlaeales > Sumerlaeaceae > DRVG01. The sequence goes on along the minus strand of JADFCV010000004.1, from coordinate 301,344 downwards.
GCACGGTTTCAGAGTTTGACGCAGGGGCTGAGTCCGCCGCCGCGGAGGCAAGTGGGACATCGTCATCTACCTGCTGCTCTTCAAGGTCTGTCCGTCGCAGGACCCGTCTGAGATGCGACAGGATAGACCTGTGCGCCTCGGGGGGACTGTCTGCCCGATCCAGAACTTCTTCTTCATTCTCCACTTCCAAAAGCGAAGCCTTAGAGGTGGCGCGACTCGCAAAAAGCCCCCCCGATCTTGGGCCTGGTGCGATGGGGGAGCTGGAATCTCCGCCGGATTCCGCATCAGGACCTTCTGAGTCCCAGGGTAGTCCGGCAGACCGAGCCCGCATGAGCATACGCTCAAGCACGACCCCGGCAAGCTGGCGGACGTGGATGTTCGCTGCAACAATAAGACTGACAACGAAGAGCGTCGAAAAGACAAGGTAGCATCCGCCAACGCCCAGAAGGTGTCGCAGGTCAAGGCATTCGCGATGAACAAGGAAGTTGCCCAGTGCTCCACCGATACGGAACCCTTCTTCCTTGGTAAAATCGACTTCGGCGTATGGGACGGCGAGAATTGCGCAAATGAAAACAATGGCAAAGAAGCCACCGGCTACGCGAACCGGTACGTGATGCCACCGCCGACGTCGCCAAAACGAAATCCCCCAGGCGAGGGTTAGAAGCACGGGAACGTAGGCGACATACTTGCCAAACACAAAACTCAATACGCCATACACATGTTCGCCAAGGTCCCCCATGAGGTTTCCGGCAGAGGAATGAGTGAAGAGAGAAAGAAGAAGGAAAATTCCAAAAAGAAGGATTGTGATGGCGAGGACATCATCAACGACCTCGGGCCGTAGCCCAAAGACGGTGGCTTCGCGCCGCGTGCCGTCTGCCTTCATTGGTTGAACCTCCACAAGTCACTTTGAGCAGCCACAGTTATGTTGTGGTTGCCCGTCCACAGGAGCCGTTTCTGCAAATGTTCATGCAGAAATCAGGTTCATATGAGATTCTTTTTCGCGAAGCCTGGTCTCACGTCAACGAGAAAGCACTTTGCCCTCTATTGCTCCGCTATCTGGGGAGATGTTCCCTCCTGCTGAGGTGGCACCTGGTTTTCCTTACTGTCTTGGTTGTTTGCGACTGGTTCGGTCAGTGAGGTTTGCACGAGTAAGCCTTTTACACTGTCTATCGCTTCCAACATGTCAGCAAGAGTGACGGGCTTGCGCAAAATAGCGGCAAAACCTGCCGCATAGATCTCCTGATCGGTGGCCTCTGTCCCAGTCACACAAATCACAGGAACCTTCGCACAGCTAGAATAGGCACGGAGACGCTGAATGAACTCGTAACCGGTCATCCCTGGCATGTCGAGGTCAGCAACAACGATTTCGGGCCTCACATCTTTCAACCAGAGAAGGGCTTCTCGAGCGTCGGTATAGGAGAAAACGATGTGATCGAGGGCTTTCAAAAAATTCTCGATGACGCGAACAGCATCGGGATTATCATCAACGAGCAAGATTCTCATGGCCGGCCCACCTCGCCACCAAATGAATCTCTGCCAGAAACAGACTCTGCGCCGAGATCAAATTGCATTGTGAAAAGAAAATCTCTCCTACGCAAGAGAAAACTTTCGCGAATGGCGAAGGAGGAGGGAGAGGATAAGACTCGTTTTTCTAATGCAGCAGCTTATTCTCATAATAGAAGACTCAAAACTTCGGTACAGGGGTATAAAACAAAAACCGTTTTTCCTGGGGAAAAAATGAAGACACTCGCGATCTTTGGAATGCTATCCCTCGCAATCGTTGCAAAGGCTGTGGCCGCAGAGACTGAGACAAGAGAAGCAGCTCCTTCCCCTCGCCGAATCGTACAGGAGACACCGGCAACTGTCGAGAAGGTGGCAGAGAAAATCTTGAAGTCACTCGAGAGCCGCTATGCAGAGGTGAACACAGTCAAGTGCCCCTTCAAGCAGACGACAGTGGACCAAACCTTCGGCGAAAAAATTGAGTCGCGGGGAGTTTTTTATCTGAAAAAACCAAATCGTCTCCGCATCGAGTACGCCCCACCTCAAGCGACCACGGTGCTGATTGCTGAAGGTTATACCTACAGATACATTCCCAAACTTAAGCAAGTGGAACGATTCCGAATTGATGAAACGAATCCGGTCATTCAAACCAACTACATGTTGTTAGGTTTCGGGGCGGCCACTGAGGATGTGCTTCGTGTCTACAATGCCTCCGTTCGCGATGGCGAAAATGCTTCTGACAGCCCGACCAAATGGATCGTGCTAACTCCCCGTCACCCCAGAGACGTGGCCTTTAAGAGCATCGAGATGCTTGTGAATACTGAGCGTTCTGTGCCGATGGAGTTCCGAGTCACTCAATTAGACGGAACTCAGGCTTTGGTGAAACTCGAGCTGGATGATTTGACACTAGATGCTCCCTTGGATGAAAAGCTTTTTCGGCCGTCCTTTCCGTCAGATGCCCAAATTGTAGACATGCGTTGAGAGTTAGGCGTTGACCTGTACCACGTGGTGTCCGCAGAATGAACTAGAGCGCCAAGTGAAGAAGGTTAGGATTATGCGAAAAGCAGTTCGACTGCTGTTTAGTGTGTTGTGCATTCTCGCAGTGGCGGGTTGTGCGACAGTCACGCCACCGTCGCGAACGTTGCCAAGCTACATTAAGCGCCTTTACATTCCTGAATTCCGCAACACATCGCGGCTACCAGGCGCTCAGGCCGAACTCACACCGCTGGTGGTTGATGAATTCCTAGCTGACGGGCGGCTTGACGTGGTACAAAACGAACGGGCCGATGCGCGGCTCGAGGGACGGATAAAATCATTTCGCGATTATTCGAGCGCGAGTTCCGGTGACCGCTTCCCCCTGGTTAACACTATGGAAATGGAGTGCGTGATTGAGCTGTGGGATCCTTACGATCGTGACCGCGTGATGCCTATCGCCCGGTATCATGTGCCGGCGGTCATTCAGTATTTTAGCGACACGCGACGCAGCATTGAAGAAACACAGACGGAAGCACGGGAACGGCTGATGCGGCAGATGGCAAAGAACATCGTGAGCACTGTGATCTTTGGTACGCCGGAAGCGCCCAAGCCGCTTGAGCAAAAAGCTGTGGAGCAATACCGTGAGCGCCAGGGCACGAAGCGACACGAACCTATCATCACAGTTCCGCGCTTCCCGAAACCGGTAAAATCTGCACAGTAGACTGGTTTCCACATCGCGGTTCAGCGAATAAAGCGCCAGCGCGAGTGTCGAGCGACTGATAATTCAGCAATTGGCATGAGAATGGACCCCATGGACGGACCTCGCTGTGACCTGCACTGCCATAGCACTGAATCTGACGGCACACTCACTCCAAGAGAGCTGGTAAAGCATGCGCGTGAGGTTGGCCTTAGATCCCTCGCGCTCACCGATCACGACACAATTGCTGGCATCGAAGAGGCGAAGGCGGCCGGCGAAGAGTATGGGGTTCGAGTCCTATCGGGTGTAGAAATCAGCGTGGAATATGCCAGCAAAACAGTCCACATGCTTGGGTATTGTTTTGATTCAGGCGCCGAACGGTTACGAGCGGGATTGGATAAACTTGTTGCCGGCCGTAATGAGCGAAACACGAAAATCGTGGCTCGCTTAAACGAGCTGGGGCTTCGTGTGACACTTGAAGAGATCGAAGCAGAAGCTGGGGGCAAGGTCGTTGGGCGTCCCCATATTGCGCGGGTGCTCCTCAAGCACGGCTATGTTTCCACGTGGGAAGAAGCATTTGAGAAATACCTTGCGCGAGGAGCAGCGGCCTACTTTGAGCGGCTGCGTTTCGCGCCTGTGGATGCTGTGGCACTGATTCGCGATGCTGGTGGAGTGGCGGTTTTAGCTCATCCAAAGTACGTGGCGCTTCACGAGGGCGAAACGCTGGAAGATATCCTGCGCACACTTGTGGACGCTGGGCTTGATGGCATTGAGTGTTTTTATACGGATCATACCCCGGAAGAAACGGCAGAGTACCTGGAGCTCGCAAAGCGCTACGGTCTGATTGTGACAGGCGGCAGCGACTTTCACGGCTCAGTGAAGCCTGAGATCGCGCTGGGGAGCGGTACAGGCGGACTGTTTGTGCCCGATTCCTGCGCAGAGGCGTTGCTGAACCGCGCGAACCGTCGCTGAAGTGAGGCCACTCCTCACAGGAGGTGGGGAAAGCGCTTTTCTATCTCGTGGAGGGCTTTTTCAAAATCATCGACCCGCGCAAGATCATACCAAAAGCCTTCGAGCGGCACGGCTCGGACGGCATATCCGGCCTGAATCGCTGCGTTGATGAGGTCCGTCATGTGGAAGGTGCTTCCTCGCGGAATGAGTTCACGACTTTCGGGAGAGAGAGCATAAACGCCGGCGTTAAACCGATAAGTGTGTACAGGTTTTTCGGTGATTTTCGTAATTTGCTGATTTGTTATCTCGACAACGCCATAAGGAATGGGGACTGTGGCTTCGCGCACAGCAACACTCATCATCGCACCGGAGCTCTTGTGATCATTGAGGAACTGTAAGTAGTCGAGATCAGCAATAATATCCCCGTTTGTGACCAGAAAAGGCTCGTCCGTAAGTTCATCGAGGAACGCTAGGGCGCCAGCTGTTCCAAGCTTGGTTGGGTCTACAAAATATCGAATTCGTACACCGAATTGTGCACCATCTTGAAAGAAGGCGCGGATCAACTCGCTCTGATAACCAAGCGCCATGATGATGTCGTGAATTCCACACTGAGCGAGTCTTTCGATAATGAGCTGCGCCACTGGTTTGCGCCCAATGGGAAGCAATGGCTTGGGAATCGTGCGCGTAAAAGGACGCAGACGCAATCCTTCGCCACCTGCCATGATCACCGCGATTGGCATCGGCAGCTCCTCAAAACACAATGTTTGTGGAACAAGTCCATCATCGGCAAGCGCACTCAAATGTTGTAAATATCTGCACGATAAGCCGCGAGGTTGTCGCCAATCCAATCGATTGTTCTTCGGAGTCCTTCTTCGAGGGTGACGGTTTGTCGCCAACCGAGATCTTTTTGCGCGCGTGCGCTGTTGCAAATGAGGCGCGCAACTTCGCTCGCAGGGGGACGTATGCGTGTGGGATCGAAAACAATCGGGATGTCCTCTCCGATGATTTGCACGATTTTGTCCGCAAGCTCCCCTACCGAGATTTCCTGGCCAGTCCCTATGTTGTAGGTCCGCCCCTCGATGGAAGGGGTCTCGGCAATGCGAATGAAACCTTCAACCGTATCCGCAACGTATGTAAGATCACGCGTGGGGTGCATGGCACCTAGGTAAATCTGGCGACGCGTGAGAGCCTGTGTGATAATGGTGGGAACAATGGCTCGAGCAGATTGGCGGGGCCCAAACGTGTTGAATGGGCGTAAAGTCACGACCGGCAAATCGTAGGAAAGATGAAAACTCTGAGCCAGCATATCACAGGCAATCTTGCTAGCTGCATAGGGAGATTGAGCCTGGAGCGGATGATCCTCATCAATGGGAACGGTGCGGGCAGTTCCGTAGACTTCGCTGGAGCTTGTGTGAATGACACGCGCAACCTTATGGCGCCGGGCAGCCTGCAGTACGTTTAGCGTCAGACGAACATTGTTTTCGACAACATGCTCGGGACGAAGATAAGAGTAGGGAATTGCAATGATTGCTGCCAAGTGAAAGACGATGTTCTGGCCCTCGAAGGCTTCGTCAAGACCGTCCGTTTCGCGCAGATCTCCGAGCACAACACGCACCCGTTGCTGTTCGTGAAGCCCCAGCTTATCCAGCAGGCCGCGAGACCCCAACGCGTTGTAATGCACAAACGCTGTAACTTCGGCGCCAAGCTCAACAAGCCTTTCTACGAGGTGGCTACCTATGAAACCGGCGGCCCCAGTAACCAGAACCCTTCTGCCCTTCCAGAACTCACTCATGGTTTTGCAGCTCCTGTAGCCTTCGGTCGAATCTCCCAAATGTGCGTGGATTTCAAGCCGAGAATGTCGCGGGGCCGGAAAAACTTAGCTCCGATCTTTTTGAATTCGTAGTACTTCGAGAGAATGTCGATAACATAAGGGTCGTTCAAGGTGGTGAAAACTGGGAAACGTCCCACGTTATGCTTCAAGATTCCTTCGTGCAACGCTTCCGCGTATTCTTCCGCAGAACGAGGTATGCGGTGATGCATTTTGATGGAATACTTACGACGCTGTTCGGGCGTGAAGAACGATTCGTACCACGGACTCCCTATAAAATTAGCCCCAAAAACAAAGACGTCTGTCCGTTCTCGACGCACTAGTTGGCGATACCAGGAACAGAAGATGTCATAATCCGCGCTGGTGAGCAGAATGGAGTTTTCTGGCATGTCCGAAGTCCTCATCGGAAGAACAAAGTAGCTATAGAGCTCTGGCTCATCGTTGCGACTCTGATCGCATTGTTTGAGATTCATGAGGAAAAGTGCTGCGGGGACGCTACACAAAGCATAAGCATACTCTGCGCGTGGCGCTATCCCCTTGGGGAGAAACAAACGAGCCAAACGAACGCATCCCGGCATAATCCCTATGAACGCTGAGAGGTAGAGAAACCAGAACGGAAACAGTGTGTAGTCACCGACATCTGCAATATTGTAGAGCAGTACAACGGCAAAGTTCATGGCTGCAATCAGCGCAGCTGCCATTGCTGAGAAACGCTGGTGACGGAACCAGTAGAAAAAACCGTAGGCCCCGATGAAAAGGACAGTGAGTCCCGTCGCAAAAGCAGGCTCTGACGGCCGGAAGTACTGCCGGTTTTCTAATAATATATATTCGTGCAGATGCACGGGAAAGGCCTGAGCCGCAAGGTCGCCAACGAGCTCCCAGAGTACGAGCAATTCATGACGTAGCCACGGCCCAAGCATGATCGGCAATCCCGGAGCCAGTCGCATAAACCGCTGACCAAGGTATTCCGAACCGTTGATGTGTTTTAGAAAGTTTTCCCAGGTCACGCAGTTGCTCCAGTTGATGGGAGGCTGCGCGGCAGCGCGGATGGGAATGTACAAATAAAAGAGTTGTGCCGCCGCAACAATGGCTGCCGCTAGCGCAAAGGTGCGAATGGCAGTCCGTCGCTCCCACCTCCGCCATGCACAAAAACTCATCAATGCGAGGGGAAGAGCAAACCCAATACTTAGGCGATGGTGCGCTAGCCCCAGTCCTAGCCACAACGCTGCCAACAAGAAAGTCCTAGGATGATGCGCACGTTCGAAACTCTGGGCGGCGAGGAGGAAGCCCAACGCAAAAACCATGTGGAGTGCATAAACTTCTGCTACGGTTGCGTTGTCCCAAATCATTTTCAGGAAAGCCATGCTCATTGCACCCGCTGCTGCGCTCACCAGAAGGGACTTTCGCGGCCATTCAGGAAACATACTTACGAGTAGGCGATGAAAGAAAACAGCTGTGAACCCCGCCGCGATGGCTCCGGCTACGGCACTAAATAGATTCCCCATGAGCATCGGTTCGCCAAGAGGGATGAGCATCCATAGATGGAGGAGGATCATGTAGAGCGGATAGCCTGTAGGATGCGGGATACCTAAAACGTAGGAGGCGGTAACAAGCTCGGGGCCGTCTCCGAAGGTCAGGCCTGGCGCAAGCGTTCGCAGGTAGGCAAGAAATGTTGCGAGTGTTACCGTGACAAAAAGTCCTCGCGAAGTTGGAAAAAGCGCCAGCGATGCGGGCGGATGTTCCATCACTGGAGTCTCAGGCGAATGGGCAGCCCCAGAATTCTTGTTCTGTAATAGTGCTGACTTTTTCATGGCCGGGTCTGCGTAGTTGTGGTCTCAACAAGATTGTGTTCCGAAGCTTTGGCACGCATCCCCCCATTATGCGTGGGATCCTTGGGGACACGAAGCTGTCGTCGCTGCAGCTCCTGCAGTTCCTCTTCCGTTCGCACACCATCAACAACGTAAATGTGAGTCGAAAAGAGTTGAGGCGAGTAACGCATCACCCAGCCAAGGGGATTCTGGTTAAACAGCGGATTGACCATGATGTCGTCCATGAGCGGAAAGACCGTGGTATCAAAGGAGGCTGCGTAGCGCATGTGATAGTAATACGTGAGGATCGCCGCGAGATAATCCACCATCTCATCGCCGCCATAAGCGTTGCCGAGAATCACATAGCTACCAGGCGGAATAACCTTTGGTAAGGGCTGGTCAGGACGCTGGGGGAGGTACTCATAGACAGGGACGACGGGACGCTTACTCCAGTAAGATAATTTTACGCACCCCAAAGAAAGGAAATCTCCGTATCGCTCGTTTGCAAGAACGGGTGTCTGCTTTGGAATGCGTTGTCGCACAAAATCGGCGGCAGCACGCTGGTCACCAAATGCCTGACGTTGGAAGATGAGAACTGCCGCAGTGAAGATAACAAGGTAGGATAGGCCAAGCACGAGTGCGACGCTGAAGACCCATGGACGCCCTTTCCGCATCCACCGATCCTCCAGATAGCTAGCGCCCGCTCCTGCGAGGGCAATCGCTGCAGGGAAAATCGGCATGAGGTAGCGATACTGGAATGAGCCGAAGACGCTCTGAAGACCGAGGAGGATAGCCCCCCAAACACCCCAGAGCATCAAGAAATGCCGACGCGAGCCAACCCGCCAGTCCACGCGCATGAATCCCACAAGGGCGAAGAGAAAGATGGGCCAGCCGAGATAATAGGGAAAAATGAGCACAAAACTCTCGGCAAGATTCACCCACGCAAGTAATGTGGCAATCCACTGCCCTGCATTGCGCTGCGCGAACTGCGTTTGATGAACGAACCCGTGCTCGTAAATCCAAATTGGCAGAGCGACCCACAAGACGCTGGCGAGGATCGTGGTCCACGGCAGTTTTCGCCAACGGTAGAGGAAAACGAATAGCTCGATGAGAAGAAGGATCGCTAGAAACGCTCCCTGATAACGAGTTAGTGCGCTGAGGGCAGCAAAAATGGAAGCCGCGGCGAGCCATCGGTCGGCTTTTAGCGCGGAGCGTCGCTCTTGATAATTCATTAGCATCGCGAGCACTGCCCAACTGCTCAAACAAAGAAAAAGGGAGTCTGTCATCACGCGTAGCGACCACCGCAAGATGAGGGGGCAAAGAGTGAAAAACAGCGCAGAAAAACGCGCTGCACAGGGTCGGGCTAACGTGATGGTGAACAGATAGACAGGGACTAGCGACAGCGTGCCACCGATGGCACTGATAAGACGACCGGCCAGCTCGCGCGAACCAACAAAGGGTTCAAGCCAGAATGCTAGAGCCCCATAAAGAGGGGGATAAAGGCCAGCCCTGTTTTCGAAAACGGTGAGCTGTAAAATCCCGTCAGTGTACTCTGCCTGATTGATATTGATGAGAAAAAGCCGCAGGAGAAGATTTACTACAAGAAAGGCCGCGAGGTAAAACCAGTCGGCCAGGCGCATGCTGACGGAACAGGTCGTTACCGAGCATGCCGCCGAACTTTCTGAGGAATGAGGCCCATCGGTAAATTCATTCATCGGGGCGAGCGCTCTTCCAGGAGTTTTCGGTATTCGCTGGCTGAGAGAAATACCGATTCGAGCTCAGCTGGATCGCCAGCATGGGCTGCGAGGAGTTCTCGAAATGCTTTTTCAAAGGCGTCGCAGGCGCGCTCAATTTCTCGCGAATTCTCCGCGCAGATGTCCTGCCACATTTGAGCACTGCCACACGCGATTCGCGTGGTGTCGCGGAAACCGTTCCCCACGATGCCTTTGATGAGATTCTGATCCTCATTGAAAGATTCGACGGCACGCACAAGCGCGACGGCAACGAGATGCGGAACATGGGACACAAGTGCCACCAACATATCATGTCGCTCAGGTCTGGCAATCGCAAGCCGACATCCAAGCGCTTGCCACCACCCGGCAATTTTCGACATGGCTTCGTGCGAGGTGTTGGGCGTAGGCGTGATAAAACAGTTCGCGTTCTCAAAGAGATCCGCCTTAGCGTTCTTCATTCCGCTCTGCTCGGAACCTGCCATGGGATGCGAGCCAACGAAAAAACCGCGCGAATCGCGACACTGTTCAGCGGTCCGAACTATAGAGGTTTTTGTCGACCCCACATCGGTAACAAGTGCGCCTTTTTTCACATGTTTCATCACAGCCGGTAACGTCGCGATGATATGGCGCACAGGCGTGCATAATACGACCAGATCTGCGTCCGCTACGCCTTCGGCAGGGTCCGTGGAATATGCGTCAATCGCACCTACATCTTGCGCTTGCTGGAGTGTCTCAGCGGAGCGGCCGATCCCCACAATATGGTCGACAAGTTTGCGCTGTCTGGCTGCCAAGGCAATCGAGCCACCCAGCAAACCAACTCCGTAGATTGCCAGCTTCTGAAAGTGTGGTTCCTTCATCGCCGTTCAGCTTTTTGCTCCTTCCGCCACCCACCGCCCAACAGCTTGAGCTATGGGACGAATGGCTTCCATGAGCTTGGCGAATTTTGTGAATTTCAAGGACTGTGCGCCGTCGCTGAAAGCGCGCTCGGGGTTGGGGTGGACTTCAACCATGAGTCCATCCGCACCACACGCTACAGCAGCACATGCGAGTTTTGTTACATAGCGCCAATCCCCAGCTGCATGGCTTGGATCGACGAAGACCGGGAGGTGGGTCTTTTCGTGGAGCACTGCGACGGCCGCAATGTCCAGAGTATTGCGAGTCGCAGTCTCGAAAGTGCGAATTCCGCGTTCGACAAGAATCACGTTGGGGTTCCCCTGGGAGATCACGTATTCGGCGGACATCAGCAACTCTTTAATGGTCATGCTCATGCCACGCTTGAGGAAGACGGGTTTGTCGTACTTCCCCACTTCGCGGAGAAGGTTAAAGTTCTGGGCATTTCGTGCGCCGATCTGGAAAGCGTCGGCATAGCGGTAGACCAACTCGACTTCGCGGGTGTCCATCACCTCAGTGACGATGGGCAATCCTGTTGCTTGACGAGCCTCGTCGAGCATGCGGAGTCCTTCCTCGCCAAGGCCGCAAAAGTCATAAGGTGAGGTGCGGGGTTTGAAAGCGCCTCCGCGAAGAATCTTTGCGCCGGCTTCGCGCACGGCATGCGCTGTCTGAAAAAGCGTATCGTTGGGTTCCACACTGCATGGGCCAGCAACGACGATCACTTCATCGCCCCCAATTTCGACGCCTCGCATGTTGATGCGCGTTTTTTCAGGGCGGAAGCTTTTGCTTGCGAGTTTATAGGGCTCAAGTATGGGCATCGCCGATTCGACGCCAGGAATGGCAAGGAAAGGGATATCCTGGAGTTTCGACTCGTCGCCGATGCAGCCGATGATGGTGCGTTCTGTGCCGCGGGAGATATGGGCACGAAGTCCTTTTTCGCCGATGATGTCTACCAGGTGCTGTATTTGCTCTTCTGTGGCATCAGGGCGCAGAACAATGATCATGGTCTTCGACTCGTCTTTCTAGTTGTTGATTCTAAACTTAGTCAGCCTACACGCTGCAAGCTGTCGTGCGCGACTAGCTAAACGGAATTGTTCGTTCATCGTCCTGATCTCGGAGGAGATCGTTATAACCATGAACAGCCGGCGCAGATGCGTCTTGGATGCGAGCAATGGCCTCAGCAATCTCGGAAATGGCAAGCTCGCGCGCAGTCTCCTGGCCAAGCACACGACGGCACTCTTTGGCCTCTTCGCGGAATCGTTGAGCAGCGTGAAAAGCAATTTCGCTGGCGGCGATTAAACTCTCCATGGGACCAAGAGGTAGGGCCATGAAGCTCTCAACAGCTTGGCGAATAGCTCCTAGGTCAAGATGTTCGTTGGAATCACTCATCGCGAGACTTCAACCTGAAGGTCGCCAGATTGCGGCATGGCTGCTCCAGCTGCAGGTTTCGGTGCATTCAAACTTCGTACGAGACTGCTCCCCAAGTCCTGGACAGCTTTCGCCAAATCACGAATCGCTGACGCAATTTCACGATTGGCAGCCGCGACTTCAGAGGTTGCGCCAGCAACCGCAAGGTCCTGCACAGTGGCAACATTCGAAGTGTCCACGGGTGCGCTTTTACCGGGCGTCGCAAAGCCACTTATCCTTGTTGGCATCTCCTGCGCATAGGCCACAGAAGCCGGACTTGAGCCGCGCCAATTCAATGTTGCGACGAGAGCACCTAAGAGGAACGCAATCACAGTGAGAATGAAGTTTGTGTACCAGGCTTTCGACAGATAGGTCTTCATGTTTTTTCCTTCCGTTCCAATCTCTATTAGCGCAGGTAGTAAGAAAGGGTTTCGATTTCAATAGCTAAGTCCACGTACTGAACCCGGACGTGCGGCGGGACGCGAAGATGCACAGGAACAAAATTAAGAATCCCTGAGATGCCGGCAGCGACAACGCGGTCTGCAACGTCCTGAGCAACGTCAGCCGGGACGGTCAGAATCGCGATATCAATTTCGGCGGCCTGAAGACGCTCCTCAAGCGAATCCATAGAGAAAATCCAAACTCCGCCGCGTTCTGTGCCGATTTTATGAATATCCGTGTCGAAGGCCATGACAATGCGGACGCCATGGCGCGCAAAACCGCCGTAGGACATGAGCGCAGAACCAAGGTTGCCAGCGCCAATGATAGCGACGCGGACCTCTCGATCGGTGCCAAGAATGTGTTCCAAATTATGCAAGAGATCACTGACGGAGTATCCGACACCGGGAACGCCGAACTGACCAAAGTAGGCAAGGTCCTTCCGCACCTGGGCACTTGTGAAGCCCAGACTCTCAGCTAAGGACTGGGAAGAGACGCGTGGCACACTGTTCATTTCAAGGTTTCGAAGAACGCGGAGATACAGCGAGAGACGTTTGATGACCTTCTTGGGAATCTGTTCGATCCGTGCCCGTCGTGCATCCTGACGCAACGGCTTGCGGCGAGACGTAGATCCGAGAGGAACCGTTTCAGGATTTCGTCGCGATTTTTTCATCGCTCGTGGTCATCCGCTCCGTGTTGCCGAAATGTTCTCTATATGACCTTGCAGGGATTTCACGATAAGCCATTGCGGAAGGGCAAGATAATTCGCTTTTCGGGCTTGAGAAGAGCGCTTTTCGGCGATAGGAGACACGGATCATGAGCTCCGAAATGCTCAAGGATTTGGCTGTGCGGATTCTCGACAAAATTCCGCGCCGCAAAGAACTCTATGCTGATGTGCGAATTGTCTGGAGACGACAGGAGCGCCTCAAGCTGACCAACTTCCAACCCGACGTGTGTCTGACGGAAGAGGACTTGGGAGTCGGCATAAGGGTGTACCTTGCAGGTCACTGGGGGTTTGCGGCAACGAGTAGCCTCCGGAGCGATTCCATCGACCGAGCGATTAGCAAAGCTCTGGCTTCCGCAGGATCTTCTGCTTACATCTCCATCCAGGGGGTTCCCTTTCAGATACCGCCGCAAGTCGTTGCAGACTACCAGACTCCTGTCGAGATCGATCCACTATCGAAATCCCTGGAGGATAAGCTGGGACTGCTGGAAGCGGCCTGCCGCGCCATGAAATCGGAAAAAAGTGTGCTCCTCGCTGAGGCGTCGCTGGATATTTTCAAGGAATCGAAAGCCTTTGCCTCGACCATTGGGAGTGTTATCACTCAGACGACCGTCCACTGTGGTGCAGGCATCGCGGCTTACGCCGTAGATGGCCCGTCCGTCCAAGTGCGCTCCTATCCCGCAAATTTTGGGGGCGACTATCACGCAGCAGGATACGAGTTCATTGAAGCTCTCGATCTTGTTGGGCATGCCCCAAGGGTGGCCTCGGAAGCTGCAGAACTTTTGCGTGCACCAGTCTGCCCTTGCGGACCGACCACAGTCATCCTGGAGAGCAGTCAGCTCGCTTTGCAGATCCACGAGAGTATAGGGCATGCCGTGGAATTGGATCGGATTCTGGGCCACGAAGCTTCTTTTGCTGGAACGTCGTTCATAGCCCCCGAGATGATAGGAAACTTTGAATACGCATCGCCCATCGTGAATGTGACAGCGGACGCTACCAGTGTAGGTGGTCTGGGAACTTTCTGCTTCGACGATGAAGGGGTAGCTGCGAAGGCAGAGCCGATTGTGAAAGAGGGAAGACTTGTGGGTGTGCTGAGCTCTTGCTCCACGGCGCCGCTCATTGGGCGCGAGTCCTCAGGGGCCATGCGCGCGGATGGATGGCAGCACTTCCCTCTTGTCCGAATGACCAATATCAATCTCGAGGCCGGCAATAAATCCCTCCAGGAACTCATTGAGGAGACTGACAAAGGGCTGTGGCTGGAAACAAACCGAAGTTGGTCCATAGATGATAAACGACTTCACTTCCAATTTGCCACTGAGCTGGCGCGAGAGATCAACAAAGGCAAATTGGGAAAGCTCTACAGGAACCCTGTTTATTTCGGGACTACTCCACAGTTCTGGCGAAGCTGCGATGCAATTTGTGGCAAAGAGGAATGGCGAATCTGGGGTGTGCCAAACTGTGGTAAGGGGGAACCTATGCAAGTGGCACGTGTCGGCCATGGGTGCGCGCCTGCTCGGTTTCGAAATGTTCAGGTAGGAGGGGTGCAGTAGACATGCCGCTTGAGAAGAATGTGAACTTCTTGACCGAGGCTCTCCGTGCTCTTCGCGTGGAGAATTGCGAGCTTCTTTACGAAGAAGAGCGGCGTGGACTCACGCGCTTCGCGCAGGACCGAATCCACCAGTCGTCGGAAACAGAAGGACGTTGGCTAACCGTGCGGTGCGTTGAGGAGGGGCGCGTCGGGCTCAGTAAAACGCGGTGCTTTGATCGGGAGGCGCTGGCGCGAGCAGCGAAACAAGCGAAGGAGCTGGCACAAAGTCTTCCCACACCAGAGTATCCGCGGTCTTTGCCTTCAGCTTACGCTGGTTCTTTCCAAGGGGCAAATGATGAAGCAACTGCTCACATCCAGCCTTTTGAACGTGCCCAAATTGTTCGGAATCTTCTCGATGGGAAAGGCAAAAGCAAAGCGGAGCTTTCCGGAGCACTGGTCACCCGGCGTGAGACAATGTGCGTGGTAAGCACAGCAGGTGTGCGCGTGTTTGAGGAGCGCACTCGCGTGGACGTCAATCTGGTGGCCACAGGTTCTGGCGGGACAGGACGCGGCTTCTGGACCGGTTGGCGAATCAGTGATGCGCCATGGCGACGTCTTCTGGACGAAGCCTTAGCGGGGGCCACTTCGCGCCAGGAGACAAGGACGGAACTACGGGGAAATCAGCGGGTTGTTCTGGATTACCTTGCCGTTGGTCAGATGATAGGTTTTCTGGGGTACCTGGGATTCGGAGCCAAATCGTTTATCGAAAAGAGATCGTTCTTGGTCTCTCAATTGGGAGAGATGATTGCTTCCCCTCAGCTTACTGTGCTGGAAGACCCTTTATCCGTGGTGCCCGTGGCACACGACTACGAGGGTATGCCGCGAAAGCGAACTGTGCTGATTCAGGAGGGTGTCGCGTGTGGATTGGTTACGGATTCTTTTACTGCCACACTCATGGGACGCGAGAACACCGGACACGCTGCGCAACCAGATTCGCCTGAGGGGCCTTTACCAACAAACATGGTGGTGCGAGAAGGTCAGCTTAGCCTCGAAGAACTTCTCAATCTCGTCGACGAGGGAATCTACATTCGGGATTTGCACTACGTGAACGTGGTGGAGCCGATGAGCACGACAATTACGGGGATGACGCGGCACGGCACATATCTCATTCGGGGAGGAAAGCTTACCCAGCGCCTGCCGGATTTCCGCTTTCAGGTGAAAATTCTCGATTTTCTTCGAGCGTTGATCGGAATTGGGCGGGAGCGGCGGCCTGCCGAAGGGCCATGCGGGATCGTGGAAAGCCCTCCGTTGGCGTCGGAATGCTTTCGCATTGTTGGCGCAGCCGAACAAGATCAAAAACGGCGTCGTCAGTGAGCATCGCGGCATGAACGTCAATCTTTTTCGTTCTTTCGATTTGGCGCCACAAAGGCATAGGATGGTCGCCTGCAAAAAAACGAAAACAAAGCGCCCCATGGGACTCTAATTAGAGGGCGTGGAGGTAGTCAAACTGATGCGCTGGAGTGCCACCCCCGCAGTGGCGCAAAGAAAACCGAGGGCCAAAGGCGACAGTCTCAAGCGCCTGATGATACTGGCCATTGCGACTATTTTCGCCGGGTGGCTTGGTGGCTGCAAGGAGCATGTCAGTCCTCACGTGGCGGCAGAGGCCGATCCGGAAGTCCTCGTTGCAAGCCTCAGTGCGGCCTCCGCCCAGCCGATGCAAGCAGTCAGCAGGACCACTGGCGCACCCTCGGGCGGAAAGATCATTCTCACGCTCAATAACGCACCCGCCCCCAACGAGTTGTTTGAACTCGAGATCACGCAGAAGCTTGTGGAGCTCTTTGAGCAACGCAATCCTGACATTCAAATCGAATTCAGTACGTGGCGTTTTACCGCGGAAAGCTTTTATGAACGTGCAAAAACTCACACGCTGACAGATGTGGTGGAAGTTTCGCTCGAGCAGATGCAGCCGATCATGGAGCTGAGTCTCGCTGCAGATATGACAAGCTTTCTAGCGAATGCCCCGGAGATCCAGAACATGAACCCGGCCGTTTTGGCACTGACCAGCCGAGACGGGCGGCTTTTTGGAGTGCCTATCGAACTCCAAACGTTGGCGATCTTCTACAACCGCCAAATGCTGGAAGAATGCCTCAATCCGAAGCCCCAGGCACCGCCAAAACCGGCAGGGAAAAAATCATCGGAGAAACGACCGGCGAAGGGTGGGGGGGCACTTGAGGATTGGAACGAGAGCAACGCGCCCGTGCCCACACCGCTTGTGTTGGCTCAGGCACGCCGCTACGGCAGCTCCTATTATGATTACTTTGGACCGACCCGTCAGAATAGGGAGGAAGACGACACTTATGCACGACGTGGGGAGCAGCAGGTAGAAAACGAGTATCAGGTGACACCGAAACCACGATTCCGGTGGCCGTTTCGCCCTGTGAACCCGCTGCGTGCCCCCTCACAGCCAACGCCCCGAACAGGATTTTGGCGTCGGACACAGCCACAAGTCGTGGAGCCGTCTGCCGACGACCAGGCTGGACAAGAGGAGCAGAGTGCAAACGATCTCGAAAGCGCTCGTCCGACGCAGCAAACGATGCCAGGTTCCTTTCTGCAGGTGAGCGAAGAGATCGAATCAGCTCGACCGCAGGCAGCGACGCCAACGCGCAAGGAAGCAGTGACAACAACTGTGGAATCTGGCAAAGAGGAAGTCACCGCAACAGTCGTCAAGGAAGACCTCACGACAGCAGTCAGCTTTCCTGGTTGGCCTCGCAATTGGGAAGGATTCATCAAATTGGCAGTGCGGCTGACTGATCACGAGAAAAACGTTTACGGGTATGCTCCCGTACTGTTTGCGAGTCAGGGTGGCCGTGAGTTTACGCAGTGGGCTGTGCTAGCTGGTCTTAATGCGAGCAAACTGCCTGGGGCAGACGCCTTGTTGGAACTTCGAGGTCAACCCGGGTTGGATTCGCTCCAATTTCTGAAAGATCTTCGGTGGCGCTACGATGTGATGCCGCCAGCCGAAAAGTGCTACGGGGACCACGTCTTGCAGATGTTCGCGCAGGGGAAAATCGCCATGATCATGCTCCCTGCCACGAAAGACTCGATCCGGCGACTCATGCGAGCGGGCATGGCACCTGATAACATTGGGATTGCGCCGCTTCCGCAGGGTCCCATGACGCGCTATCACCTGACGTTTGGCCGCTGTGTCATTGTGAGCTCACAGGTCGATCAGGCTAAACGTTTAGCGGCATCAAAGTGGATCCGATTCTTGTTGGATCCAGAGGTGGCGCGGCTGCGAGAACAATACCTCTTCCGCGAACAGGACCTGACGGGCATCCCGCATGTTCCCCTCTACAAACGTGAGAAACAAGAGCAGTTTTATGCCTTAATGAAACCGTATCGTCTCCTTCCGGTGTTCGTGGATTATGAGGACACCGTGACGACAGCACTCATGCCAGAGCCAGCACGCTTTCGAGAAGAGCTGTATAGTGAACTTGCGAAAGAGGTGAGACCTGTCGTGGAGCTGCAAGACAGTGTTCCCTCAGCGATAGCTCCAAATTTGGCCATGGATTTTGAAAAACGAATTCTGCGGGGAGTAGCTGAGCCGGAAAAACAATCACTCGACTATTACTTACGCCTCTTTGCGTTACCTCAAAAGTAAAGAAGGGAAAATCGTAGGAATGAATGTGTCACAAGAAGAGGTTCGTCGAAGCGATCTCGATCCGATCAAGAGATTTCGAGAACTCTTTGAAAAGGCGGCGAAGAGTGAACCTTACGACCACACTGCTTGCTGCCTAGCGACAGTGGATGAGCAGGGAAGGCCGACGAACCGGATGGTGCTGCTGAAAGGCTTTGATGAGCGAGGCTTTGTGTTTTACACAAACCGACTGAGTCCTAAGGGGCAGCATCTGGCAGCGAAACCTTATGCGGCACTCTGTTTTTACTGGCCATCGCTCGGCGATCAGGTGCGGGTAGACGGGCGAGTCGAATACACGAGTGATGAAGAATCCGATGCGTACTTCGCGACACGTCCGCGAGGCAGTCAACTTGGAGCATGGGCAAGTCACCAAAGTCAGCCATTGCCTTCGCGCATGGAACTCATCTCACGTTACATGCAGTACAAAGTTCGTTATCTGGGGCGTCCCGTGCCACGGCCACCCTTCTGGGGCGGCTACCGTATCATCCCTGATCGAATCGAATTCTGGCACAATGGTCTATTCCGGCTCCACGACCGCTTTCTATACACAAGAACAGACAATGGCTGGAACGTGGTTCGGCTTTCGCCGTGAAAAGAACACATGATCAAACTTTCTCTACATCTCTCAAAAAACTCACAGCGAAGATTGCTTGACAGCCCACTGTCGCGCTAGACTATTGCGCAATGCCAATGGAACAGGTCTCTCCAGTATCGCGCCGCATTTGGTATGCTGCCTCTTTTTTAGTTTTCATCGCGATTTTTATCTCCCGAAGTGCGAAGTTCGTCGAGCCTGATTTTTTCATGCACTTGCGCATCGGCGAGTGGATTGTACAAAATCGGACCGTTCCACGCGCCGATATATTCTCTCACGTTGCTTACGGCCGCCCTTGGACAGATCATGAGTGGTTATTTCAAGTATTCATCTATGGTCTTTATAAAATTGGGGGATGGACACTGCTGGCTATTGTCCGGGGCGGATTCCTAACTGCATCCTATTTTTTCACCCTGCGCACATGCCGGTTGGTTGGTTTACCGTGGGGTTGGTCCCTCTCGTTGACGCTTATCGCGGCTAGCATGGCCATGGGTAGCGTGGAGTTTCGGCCGCAGGTGATTACCTATTTTTTATTTCCCCTTTATTTCGATGTCATGCTGCGGTATCTTCTCACTGAGAAAGGGCCACTTTGGTTGCTGCCAGTGCTAATCATTCCTTGGGCGAACATGCATGGTGCCTTCGTCGCTGTCTTCGTGCTTGGGGCGCTCTTGCTGAGTGCAGAAATCGTTAAGCATCTGGCGGCCCGATTTCAGTATCCGTTGCCAGGAGATCTGATCCCAATCCCGAGGTTGATGCGCCTTGGGCTATACCTGGCGCTGGCCTTCTTGGCGACAGTCATCAATCCCTACGGAACGGAGATGTGGTTTTTTCCATTCAAGGTCATTCAGCACCCCATCTTCTTCCAGATGATTTTCGAGTGGATGCCGCCAGAGTTTCCCTTCTTTGCCCCATTTTGGATTACCGTTGGGATTTTCCTCGCACTGCTAATCCCTACCTGGCGGCACCAGGATTTTCGCAATGTTTTTCTCGTGCTTGCGTGGACCTATTTATCACTTTCTGCACGTCGCAACATTGTTCTCTTCGGATATGTTGCTGCACCTCTTTTTGGTCAAACACTTTGGCAATTCGCAACTTATTTGCGCGAAGCATTTCCTCGCCGCGCCCACCTTTTGGGCGCGATTCCCGCTGTTTTCCTCTACCTCTACGCGATTTACCTCGTCTATGCTGTGGGACAGACAATCATCCATGAAACGGTGCACGAATTTGGGATCGGGATAAACTCCACGGTTCCAGTACGAGCAGCGGATTTCGTCAGTAAGACAAAACCGGCCGGCGAAATGTTTAATGAGTATAATGTCGGAGGCTATCTGATTTATCGCCTTTTTCCTGAGTACAAAGTGTTTCAGGATGGTCGCGTTGATGTTTACGGCCCGACACTCTTCTACAAGTATAAAGTGATCGAATCGGGAAATCCGAAATGGCGCGCGGCAGTGCAAGAGCATAATCTTAATATGTTCTTCTTAACACATGGCGGCATAAACTATCCGAATAATTTGGCATCACAGCTTGATGATGATGGGGAATGGGACCTGGTTTATTTTGATGACGTCTCGCTGATTTATGTCAGAAACTCAGGACCAAATCGTCATATAGCAAAAGAACACGCATATCGTTATATCAAACCAGGCTATCCTCCCCAATCATATCTCAATAATTCAGATGCACAAACCTCCGCACTGAAAGAACTTGATCGCGCTATTGCAGCGGCTCCTGAAGCGCGACTTCCACGAATGCTCAAACTGTACTGTCTTACGAATCTGGGTCATTACGATGAAGCCTCGTCGACCGTTGAAGAGCTTGTCAAGATTGCGAAAAACAAAAGTGAAGCCTTTTTCTTACGTGGCCAGGTTTTTGCATTACAAAAGGAATACCAAAACGCTATCGATTACTACCAGAAAGCGCTATCACGAGCACCACAATACGGGGAGGCATGGTTATCATTAGGTGACGTCTACGAAGCAACGGGCCAGAACGACAAAGCTCTTCATGCCTATTTAAAAGCAGCTAAATTTGCTCGCATTCCCGACGTGAAAGCCTATATGTGCGTTGCACGCGTTGCGAGTCGGCTAGGAGACGATGAACTGGCAATGCGTTATTGGGACAAATACCTTGAGTACCATCCTACCGACGTCGTAGCACTTAATGATGCGGGAACTCTTTGCCTCCGGAAGAAGCACTACGCGAGGGCTGTAGCCTTTTTCAAAAAAGCAATCGAGATAGAGCCGAGTAATCCAGCCCCCTATTACAATTTGTCATGTGCATACATAGCAATAGGACAAAGAGAAAGAGCACTGGATTACTTGCATTCCGCGATCAAGCAAGGCGGTAAAACTATCGCAGAAATCGCGCAGCAAGATGCAGATCTACTTGCCATCCGCACAGATCCTTCGTTTGCTGCACTAATTACCGAGGCTATGACGACGAGTGGTATCTCCTTGAACATAACGACTCCAAGTCTCGTTCGGACAGGAACCCATGAAGAAAACCAACGATAATAGCAGAAAAATCTCTTTTGCCTTGGTGGCAAGTTATTGGCTTCTCGCGTTGCCGACATTGCTAAAGACTCGTGGCGGCTATCTCATTGGTCGAGAAGTTGGAAACGAGTTTATTGAAAATGGGTTTTTCTGGCTTAGGCTTGTCAAGGGTTTGTGGACCGACGCAATACCACTTTGGGCTCCTCACGTTCACGCCGGTTATCCCATTATCGGGAATCCGAAGGTTGCTCTTTTTCATCCTTTTACCCTCACTACTATTCTCGGCGATCCGGCCTCCATGGCCAATGCATGGATGTACGCAACTGCAGCTATCGGTGCTTGCGGGATGTGGCTTTTCTGCAGGGAACTTGGGCTCTCACGTTTTTCATCTTGGCTAGGGGGGATCGTTTTTGGATTCCATCCATATTATGCCGGTCAAATATTCGTCTCCGGCAACTGGAGTTTCTTACTCGCTTATTGGGCGATCCCCTACAGCCTTTGGATTACTTATAAAATTGCTAAGACAGGAAGTTGGCAAACTGTGGGCTTTGCCGCTATGATTTTTAGCTTTCTTATCACTTCTCTTCATCTTCCCTTGGTTCTTTTGTCGTTACTACTGACTCTCTTCTTGTGCTTGCTCACTCGCACACCAAATCGGAGTAAGCTCTTTGGTTTCGTTAAATGGGTTGCTGCGGTCGCTCTTGCCGTCCTTATTTCTGCGCCATCGCTTGTGCCCGGGGTACATTTTTGGCAGCAGACGGCGAATAGCGTGCCAATAGAGAACGCACGCGATTATCCACTCGCACGGATCTTACCTGAGCATTTATTGAGTCTTTTTTTTCCCCGATTCTTCGGAGATGAAGTGAATAGTGTCTACTGGGGGCGCTTATCGTATTCCGCGTGCGCCCTGTATTCCGGGATTTGCGCGGTCGTGCTCTGCGTATTTGCTGCATTCCACGCTCAGCGCCGACGCTTAGCCATCTATACACTGGGGGCTTTGGGCGCGTGCATAATTCTTGCAGCCGAAGTCTTTCCAATTTTTGGAAAACTCTGTGAGGTCCCCGGATGGCTCCAATGGACCAGTAGCCCATCATTTTTTCTCTCTCTGTTTCCTGTTTTCATTGGGCTCGCTGTCGCACTAGGATGGGAAGCTATCCAGACACGACCGGTAGCATGGCGCCGCCGTGCAGGACAGGTTTTATTGGTTGTGACATTCCTAGCAGCTCTCATCGGCTGGCTGTATTTCGGGAGATCGGGGGGAACAGGCCTACTTTGGAAATCCCTGGTGCAAAGAATTACCTCCGATCCGATGAGCGGTCTTCCCTTGGAAATTGCACAGAAACTTCGACGCGAAGATCGCCTTCTCGAAGCAGCTTTTCAGGTGGCGTCCAGTTCGGTTCTATGGTCGTTGCTCTTTCTCGCCTCTTTTGCACTGCTCCTCGTATTCGGATTTGCGCACGATGCGCGTCCAAGAGCTGGTACGTTATCGCTCTTGGGATTGTTGTTTTCCGCTGACCTCGTGGCTTTTTATCACTCTCAGGAAAGTATTTATCCCGTGGCGTTGCTAGACTTTCCGAAGCAGGTTGGAGCGTACTTGCAAAAGACCTGTGGCAACGATTACCGCTGCCTGGCACCATTGGATCCAGACCTCTGCCTGGCACCAGCTCAGTCTGGAGTGCGCAACGCCTGGGTTCGCACCCCGTTTGTTTACAGAGACTTTCATGATCTCGTCCGTGTTCAGGAGCGACTTGCAATCTTTTATGCACCGGGTCTGATGATGACTCGTCTCACTCCCCTGACTAAAGCCATGGGGGTCAAAACGCTAGTTAGTCGTCCGCATAACGTTTATCGCAGTGAGCTGAGCACGGTTACGTTGCAAACCAACAGGGTATGGGTCTACGAAACGACCAATTCGCTCCCGAGAGTGTTTTTC
Source organism: Candidatus Sumerlaeota bacterium (assembly GCA_017161655.1). GTDB lineage: Bacteria > Sumerlaeota > Sumerlaeia > Sumerlaeales > Sumerlaeaceae > DRVG01. The sequence continues at coordinate 278,147 of JADFCV010000004.1, read as the reverse complement.
CCTAAAAGTATAGTCAGTACAACGCAAAGCATTTCCTCTTTGTTTAATGTTTCTTCTCTTGACTGGAATCCTGAAGAAGTAGGCTACGTTGATTTGAATACATTGGTTGTTCCTACTGACTTCTCTCAGCCACGCGGGACCACAGTGACGATCACAAGTGAGACAGGAAGAAATCTTCGAATTCACTTTTCGAAACCTACGACGTCTAGCTGCATTCTTATGCTGTCCGATCTTTATGATCCATGGTGGAAAGCTTATGTTGACAACACTCAGGTCCCAATTGGAAAAGGCAATTATGCGTTTCGAGCTGTAGCCATTCCGCCAAATACGCAAGAGCTTAACCTTCGATATCAGGTACCATATTCTAAGACTCTGTGGATATTATCAGCCTTAGGCATGATCGTAAGTGTGTTTTTGCTTTCTGTGTCTCGCATTGGCCGATTCGTAAAGAAGAATGTGTGAGGCTTATTGATTATGACCGTGAGTATCGAAGTTCCCAAAGAGAATCATGCCAACGTGGTTTCTTTTTTCAAAAGATCGTTGGCCTACAGGCCGCCGTCCCCTGTATATGACGTTCTTTGGGTTCTCGTGTTCTACCCATTACTTCTTGCACTACTTCTACTAGGTCCCTTGACCAGCGGCAAGATTCTGTCTGCTGCGGATGGCGATATTGCGTATTATTGGTTGTGGCAACGGTATTTTTTGCTGAATACCTTAAGAGACGGCGCAGTCCCAGCATGGAATCCCTATATAATGGCGGGAACGCCATTTCTGGGATCGCTTCAGTCAGCTGTACTTTATCCACTAAATGCTTTACTGTTTTTTGTATCTGTACCCACCGCACTGAATATCCAGCTTGTTCTTCATTGGTGGTTGTCCTTGGTGGGATGGCACCTACTAGGGCGACGTCTGGGATGGCGGACTTCGTCATGCGTGGCGACGAGCGTGGTTGCGAGTTTTTCGGGGTGGGTCGTTTTACACTTTTGGCAGGGTCATCTCCCCTTTATTTTGGAAATGGCAGCAACACCATGGTTGCTGTGGGTCTGGATCGGCTGGAAGAGAAAGATTCTTTCTCATGTGAGCTTCCTCCTCTGGACGAGTCCCATTGTTGCTGTACAATTCTCTGTTGGCCATCCGCAAATTGTTTATTTCAGTCTCCTTGTGCTTGCATGGGTCGAGCTTTGGTGGTTTCTCTCATGCGACTTTAAGAAGGCTGGTCAGGGTGTACGAGCAATTCTGCTCCTTGCGGCTGGAGTGGCCCTCGGCAGTGCAATAGTCGCGGTTCAAGCTATTCCTACTCTACTCTACATGCGGGAGACCGTGCGCGGCATCGGAGTCATCCCGGAAACGTACTACACCGTCCAGAGCATGCCGTGGAGCAATCTCTTTACTTTGATAGCGCCCTGGGTGTGGGGGGGCTGGCCGGACCGCTCGCCGTATGTGGGAAATGAGTCAATGTGGGAAGTTGTGGGGTTTGTCGGTGCTACTTCCTTTGCGATAGCTTTCATGTTTTTTTCGAAACCGAGGATGCTGTCGCGGTTTCAGTGGGCGCTGAGCAGTCTTTTTATCCTTGGACTGATTCTTTCCCTTGGAGAGTATTCCGGCGCATATAGCCTGCTACGAAGGATAATCCCTGGGCTTAGTCTTTTCCGTAACCCTGGGCGAAATCTCTACTTGGCGACAATTGCGGTGGCTTTGCTCACCGGGGAAGGGCTTGAGCGCTTACGATTGCTTGCTTCTTCACAGCGCGCAGTTTTTCTTTCCATGCTAAGCCGATGCTGGGTCGCTCTGGCCATCTGTGTTGCATCGTATCTCATCGTATTCAGCGACGGAATTCGAAGCCCCATTTTCATGAACCTACTCATTGAACGGACTTCGCGAGATTATGTAGCCGATTTGAGCCGCGAGTCCGTCACACAGCTATTTCAAAATTTTCAGGTTAACCTCCTGGGCGCAGGTTTGATGGCGGCGCTGGCTCTTGGTTTGATAAGTCGTCTGCTCTGGCAGAAATACTCTGGCGTGGCTTCATGGGGTCTCGTTGCCCTCCTCTCTTTTGAGCTCACGCAGTTCGCTCGTCCTTATATGGTCAGCTTCTATCCTGAAATGCACGAATGGCCGGCACGTGTACGTAATTTTCTCGCTGACAATGGGGCACGCTATCGCGTCAGCAGTGTTCGCACGCCGGCAGACCTTGACCAGGGCATGCGGTGGAAAATCCGTCATGTATGGGGTTACGAACCGACGGTGTCCTATCGGTATGCCGCGTGCCTGGCTGTGTCGCAGGGGCGTCCTCCCGGTTTCCCTGAAGCATGGCTTAATGTCTCTAAGATTACCCCCCTCATCAATGCTTTAGGAGTGAAATACTTGATCGCCCCCCCACGCGCGAACCTGAGTCAGATTGGTTGGAAACAAGTTCTCGACACAATTGAATGTAGCGTGCAGGAAAACGAACACGCGCTCCCGCGAGGGTATCTTGTTGAGCAGGCAAAGATACTCTCAGCCGATGAAGCTGTTAAGTTCGTGAATTCCGAGGATTTTACGCCTACTTCAACCGTTGTTTTGGAGAGAGAACAAATTCGCGAGCTTCCTTCGGCGGTGACTCTGACGAAGAAGGCGGTGAAAATCCTTGAGGACATTCCAGGGAAATTTGTGGCCGAAGTAGAATGCGATGGACATGGGTGGTTTGTGCTGATGGAGCAGTTTTTGCCTGGCTGGAAAGCTAAGCTCGATGGAAAACCTGTCCCAATCTATCGGGCCAATGCGTGCGGAATGGCATTGCAAGTTCCAGGTGGAAAGCATGTGATCTCCTGCCACTATGCTGCACCAGGAGTAAAAGTTGGGATCATTGTTTCTGTTTTCGGCCTTTTTGCTTATGCTATACTTACCTGGTTGGCTGTAAAAGAAAAAAGCAGGGTTTCATTGAGAGCTCAATTCAGTGATGAGAGCCAATCGGCCTTCGACAAATAGTCTTACCCGCAAAGTTGGTGGACTCGTATTGTTGCTGGCCAAGGGAGGGGCAATCATCGTCGTCTACGTGGCAGTGGGAAGAGCCGGGCGACAGATTGATTCGCTGTCGGAAGAGATGCGAGTGTTCTTCCCGCAGTCAGGCGTCGCACTGTCAGCTCTCATGCTCCTTGGAGTGCGCTATTGGCCTGCCGTGGCCCTCGGGAGTTGGCTGAATCTCGTCCTTACCCAAGCGCCTTTGACTAGCGATGCTGTCATGCGGTGCTTGCACGGGGAGAGCTTTCTAAAATGTCTTTTCACGTCCGATCCCGTTGCCTACGCACTAGCACCGTATGTGGCTGCAGGGAACACTCTGAGCGCTGCATTCGGTGCACAGATTCTCAGGCGCTTCGTTGCTTTCGAACGATCGTTTTCCCGGATTGAGGACGGTTACCGTTTCTTGGCCTACGCGGTGCTGTTAGCACCGATGCTCTCTGCGTCGCTCGTCACGTATCGATTTGTGGAATTGCTGCCGTCAGCGCGCGCCACATGGTTGGACCTTTTCTGGAAGCGCTGGCTTGGTCATGCGTTGAGTAACCTTGTCGTGACGCCTATCTTTCTTGTGTGGAGCTCGCCTCCCCGCAGGCGCTGGAGTGTAGCACAGATTGCCGAACTGGTGCTCTTGTTGGCAAGTCTCGTCGCAGTGGGGCTATTTGTTTTTACTAGATCATCATTTGTTGGGTTATTGAATTATCCTGTTAGCTACGCTCCTTTTCCTTTGATTTTGTGGGCTGCCTTGCGTTTTGGGGCGCGTGGCGCAGCTTCGGCCTCACTGATCATTTCAGTTCTGGCTGTTTTCGGCATTTCTCAACGTGCAGGGCCGTTTGCCCGACAAGAGGAACCCTTAGCAGTCAATATTGCTCTTTTACAGATTTATCTCTTGGTTGTAGCTATGACGGGGCTCTTGGTGGGAGCAGCAAGCACGGAACGGCGGCATGCCATGGAGGCTTTAGCGCGGTCGCAGGAAGAGTTGCGCAGACTCGCTGCTCAGCTCGATGCTGCGCGAGAAGAAGAACGCGCGCATCTGGCCCGTGAGCTTCACGATGAACTGGCGCAGCTCTTAGCTGGAATTCGCATTGGGGTGCGACAACTTGCCAAACGCGGAAACGAGAATGATGCAGAATTTCAACGCCGGCTGGACGAACTCACCGAATTGACAAATCAAGCGGTTACCTCCATGCGCCACCTGGCGACAAGTCTGCGGCCGGGAATCCTCGATGATCTGGGATTGGTAGAGGCAATTCGGTGGCAATGTGCTGAATTTACTAAGCGGTTTGGTATCCCCGTGTTTTTTGAACCGCCGAAAGTTCAAGCGCAAGTGCCCACCAATGTGGCAACAGCATTGTTTCGCGTTCTTCAGGAATCGCTTACGAACATCGCCAAACACGCTCGGGCAAACAACGCGGTTGTTCACCTGGGATTTCGTGGCGATGCGATCATATTGGAGATTTGCGACGATGGCATAGGGCTAACGACTGAGGAAGCAGCAAACTGCAAAGGGCTTGGCATCATAGGAATGCGTGAGCGCGTCGCAATGCTTGGCGGAGAGTTTTCTATCGGCAAGAATGAAGCGGTCGGCCGCGGGACTGTGGTGCGAGCTTTAGTGAGAGTTGACAGTCCAGAAAAGATGTCAAAACCTACCCAATGAATTATCCCAACAAGCACGAGTGAACCATGGACAACAGCGAGAAAACCATCCGAGTGCTCATCGTGGACGACCATCCGGTGATTCGGCGGGGAGTGCGTGATATTCTCAGCAGCGGTGGGCCATGGATCCGTGTGGTTGGCGAGGCCGGTTCAGGCGCTGAGGCACTTCGATTTCTGAGCGAAAACGAGGTGGAGCTGGTGCTTCTCGATGTCACCTTGCCGGATCGGTCGGGAATCGAAATTCTGAAAGACCTTCGGCAGGTCTATCCGCAGGTGCGTGTCCTTGTCCTTAGCATTCACCCCGAAGAACAGTATGCGGGGCGGGCGTTGCGCGCTGGGGCGGCAGGCTATCTGACGAAGGAGAGTGCGCCGGAAGAGCTGCTGCTTGCTATTGAGAGAATTCTTCGCGGCGGTCGATACGTGACAGAGAGCCTTGCCGAGGTTCTTTCTAAGCAGGCAACTGGCGAGTTTGCCGAGGGGGTTGCTCCTCATGAATTACTCTCGGATCGGGAGTTTGAGGTACTACGTCTTTTGGGACAGGGCAAAGCCGTAAGCCAGATTGCCGAGGAGATGGGTGTGAGTGTGAAGACGGTGAGTACCTACCGCACCCGCATACTCGAAAAACTCGGCAAAGAAACGACGGCGGAGCTCATCCGGTACGCTTTGGAACATCGTCTTGCGTAAAACGTCGGAGTACTTTTCGGCTGTGGATTTTCATAGCGTGAGGGAACGATGAGCAGGGAGGGCATCAGCTCCACCCTGGATGCGCAAGCAGCAGTCACTCCGCGTATCAACGTTTGGTCTCCCACCCCACCGCAGTTTTCCTAGTAAGAAAAAAGGCAGGCGAAGAGCGTCACCGGCTCTTCGCCTCTTGCTTCCCAAGTCAACTCGGTATGGCGAAGGTCTGACCTATTCGTAATGTTGCCAATCGTCGCTTCCCGTGGGCAATAGCGTCCCCGGAGGAAGAACCTTGAACACGCTGGGTGGACTTTCACCACGAAGGCCGGTCGGGCTCACCACCTTGACTGTGCGTCCGCCGACAGGGGCGTTGTTCTCTACTCGTATCTGCGTGAAGAGATACTCGCCGTCCACTGACGCCTGCGGCGGTTTTACTACGGTGATACCTGCGCCGAAGTCAATCTGTGGCGACCCAGCAAAATTCTTGCCTTTAATCGCTACATCCAGCACTTGCCCCTGCATGCCTTTAGGCGGCCAGACAGAGAACACGAAGGGGTTCGTTGGTGGGATCGGCCGTGAGAAACGGTTGTGGCTGAGATTGATGCCAATCGCATTGTTCAGCAACACATTGTTATACCATCCAGCCTTAGGCATTCCGTCGCCACGACCAGTCTGGCAAATAACCATATCTAAGTCGCCGTCTCCATCGATATCCCCAAGCTTGACTCCGCGCGCATGACCGGCAAGATCTGTTTTGTCGGCGGTCTGACCTCTTTGAATTTTCAGGTCGGGAAGCTCGCTATCCGAAACATCTAAGAATTGTCCTGTGGGTGTTTGCATCCACAGGAGGACCGGAATCTTATATTTTGGAACCCCTGTGCCTCGCGGATTCTGCGTGTCACAGGCCCACACGATGTCCTGGCGTCCGTCCCCATCAACGTCGCCGATGTCGCCCCCGTAGATGGGGAATTTCTTTCGGTTGGGATCTACAACCGTGTCCGTTACATCAGTAAAGCGGCCCGTGCCATCATTGCGCAAGAAGACCACCGTGCCTTCAGCGTCGGAGCAGCCAATGACAATGTCGTTGGCCGTACCAAAGATATGGCCGGTGAGAACCGCCTCAGCTTGCAGCAAGCGATTAACCAGGGGCCAGCGGGACGGGTCTGTAACCTCAACAAATGTCCCACTAACATTTTCGAGCAGCCTGCAATTTCGCACCAGACGCGGAGTCGGCGCACTGTCCAGCCGATTTGTGATCACGAGATCAAGGTCCCCGTCTCCGTCAATGTCGACGAATTTCGCATCGGTTGAGTCGTCATAGACCTCTCCATTTTCGGGCAGGCGCCAAGATTCCTCAACAAAATACCCCCAGTCCGCTCCAACGCGCCGATTCATTAAAAGAACATTTCGGGCTCCCGCGTTCTCAATGCCATTAGTGATCAAAAGGTCAGGATGCCCGTCATTGTCGACGTCACCCACGGCCATCCTGCGGCTGACCGACTTGTCGTAAGGCAAGGAAGCCAGTAGGCGGTTAGCTGTGTCATCAATAAATATGCCATCAGGCTTACTGTCGGGGTCTGGGTAGGCGTTCAGGACGCGAGATCCAGCCGTAGCGGCATCCACATTCACAAAGAACCTTGGCCACGCGCCATTGTTGGTGATGACAAGATCTTGCGCTCCATCCGCATTGATATCTACAAACTTCACGTCGTAAGCAGGTATCGGATCGTTGTCGCCCACAAAGAATCCAACCTGCGACTGCGGAGTCATCACTGGATAGTCAATTCCACCGGTAATAGGGGCTTTTTCATGAGTTCCCAACGGGGTAAATAAGTGCTGCCCACTCTCTAGCCTCGGTTTGGTAATTAACCGGTCTCCCGTGCGCTGATCGTAGAATGCGGTGTAGTTGTTATTCTTGTAGAGAACTTGATACTCACCGTTGGCCGTGTTAATACCGCCATTAGCGAAAACAAGGTCGAGGTCGCCATCGCCATCGATGTCAGCAAGATCTGCTGCAAGGGTGATGTTGGCATACTCCAAAATACCAAACCCGCCTTGGGTCACACCAAGTCCCCAGTACGGTGGCAACATTTCAAATGTATGATCAGTGAAGAGGGGAGTGTCATTCGGGTTGGGGTTGCTCCATGGTACAGTGACCGGCCTTCCAGAACGAATCTGATTATTCTCAATGATTTTCGCGAAAGCTCCATAACTGCCGACGTAAAAGTCCATATCTCCGTCCACATCGTAATCAATAGGCTCAACCCAACTGTTAGAGCCTAGTGTCTCCCTAAAAATGGGAGCAGTGGTATTCAAATCGGCCACTGTAAACTGCAGAAAATCATTATTGTAGTAGATCGTAAGGAATCCTGGAGGGACAGAATAATCCATTTCACCAGTATCAACTGGTGAATCATGTGCAACGACGATGTCGGGCAGGCCGTCAAGGTTGACATCTGTCACACACGCCGACCTGGCTCGACCTCGCTTTGGTAGGGATAGACGGTCATCGCGGCGATACCATCCCGCTGAGCCAATGCCGTTGGGCACCTCGAGGCGATAATAATCAACTCCAAATCCAGGGATTAAGCCAGTGCCCGCCCGGCTGGAATCCCATCCGCCGTCACCATAATTCAGGCGTCCATAAATCGTATGGGAATTCCCTGGCGTCAGGTCAAGCGAGAAGATTTTGTTCCAGCCACTATAGTCGAAATCCGCTAACATGCCGTACAATGACTGGTCAGTGCCTACAGCTTTAACGTTCAACTCGGTGAAGGTGGCACCGGCAGGGGGATAATCTCCCGGTAGGCTATCTGGAACTCCCATGGCCGCGATAGTGCCGCTCGTTCCAGCATCACCCCGAGGCACGTTGTCGTCAATGAAGATGACCGGTTCGGTCCCATAATTGATGAGGAAGAACACGCCATCTGCAATTCCGTCGGGAGCTCCACTTCCGTCGACGCCGTAAAGGTCCTGGTTCGCATAAACCATATCATCGCCATCCCAGGGACCTCGGGCGGCCTGCTGGGTGGTACTCATGGCCCACGATCTTTTGTTGAAGGCAACGAAGCCTGGTGCATTGCTCCCCCACCAATGACCGGTTTTCACAGCTTCCGTCCGACTATAATCCCGCGGATCATCTGGAGGAGTACTCGGATTGGTGTACCCAGCAAAGTCCGGCATCAGAGGGGGGAGTCTGTCAGATGCAGTGGTCACCACATCGCTTTGAGCGAAAACCACAAAATCTTCCCGCGTACCACCACCACCAAATCGCCTGTCCTGACCCAAAGTCTCGTCAACAAACATCGTCGCATTGTTAAGGAACTCCGCTGTGGCAGTTTGGGTGTCCGGATCAGACGCATAATGCGCCTTTAGAGCACTCAGTGAAAGATACGGAGAGTTAACGGGTTCAAGGGTATGATTGACTAAAACTCTTTCACTAAATCTGAAGTCCGGTATGCGCTGATACTGGGCTTGGGTTTCTCCTAGGTTTAGACCTGACGGCCTGGTCAGTCTGAAAGTATTTCGGTTTGAGACGATAATATCGATGTCACCGTCCCCATCAATATCACACACATCGCTGTGGGTGGAGTCGTCAAAACTACCGGATCCTGGCAACACGAAAGCGCCGACATTGAGTATCCCAGGATCCCAGTTTATAGTCACATCGGTAAAGAACCCGTCTCCGACTCCATCCCCATCCACATCTTCATTCCGATAGAATCTGTTTTGCGCGCCATCAACGTTTTGGAAAGGCGGCTCTAGAGTCGTGACGTTAGATAGGAACGCATCAAGGTCTCCATCTAGATCAAAGTCAGCGAGCCGGAAGTCGTAAGTTCCATCAAGCAAAAATGGAAGCCTATCATCACTGGTAGAGGGGTATCCATCTTCCCCATAAGTTTTATCAAGAAGCCGCCGCTTGTTGGCCGCGGTATCAAACACATTCATGTACAAGCGATTGACTAGGGACTGTGGATTGTTTGCGCTGATTGCTCCCGTTGCCACCATGAGATCAGGATATCCGTCACCATTGACATCGCCCGCAGTGGCACAATAGACATTCAAATTCAATGGGGGAATGATGGGATCCTGTTCCGTCGCAGGATGTTCGGTGCCCTGGTAAATGCGAATTTCAGGATCACACGCGTCCCCGATCCCATCGAGGTCAACATCCACCTGGTCTGGATTTGAAACTAGTGGGCAGTTGTCGCAAAGATCACCAATGCCGTCGCCGTCGGAGTCAAGCTGGTCACTGTTTGGAACGAGGAGGCAATTGTCGCAAGCGTCTCCAGCACCATCTCCATCGGAGTCTAACTGGTCAGTATTCGACGTGTACGGACAGTTGTCTACGGTGTTGGGAATGCCATCGCAGTCCGAATCGAGACGAGTGTTGCAACCGAATGTGTCATCATCACAAAGGTCACCGATACCATCCCCATCGAGGTCGGACTGGTCTGGGTTCGGGATATACGGGCAGTTATCGATAAGATCTGGAATGCCGTCGCAGTCTGCGTCATAATTGGTGTCGCATATCTGGCCTTGGGGGTCCGTAGTCAGGTCTAAAGCTGAACCAATGTTTGTCAGAATGTCTATGCCATCTGTTACTTTTCCAGGTGTGACATCCACGTACGAAAACATGTTCGGGTTGTCTTCGCCCGGAAGATTGGTGAGGTCATCGACGAAGGGTACTGGACCGTCGTTATAGGAACCGAGATTAGCAAAGGTGATAAGTATTGAGAAAGAAGTCTCTTGGTCAGGGGCCAAGTTCCGAGGTGCAAACTGGAGAGCAATCGCAGGATCCTTGATAGATTCATTTGGTCTGGTGAAATAATCAAACCAACGAGGGTTAGTCGTCCCAATTTGCGAAATGTTATAGTAATTTGCAAACTGAACTTTTTCAGGTTTTACAACTTGAGCCCCAGGGTGATTGAGCACAACGACTCCCACCTGTTTGAGACCAGCAGACGTCGCCTCATCGGCTCCCCAATAGAACCAGTTTGGAACGGAACTGCCTTCGAGGGTGGTTTCCTTTTTGTACTTTGTATCTCCAACCCAGAATACGGTTTGGCTGTTTCCGTCTGGTGGAACAGCGCGGAGTAAATGACGAATACCAACCTGAATAGTTCCTGTCGTAACATTTTTTGCTGTAATGGTCGCTCGGAAAGTGGTGGGAGCAGTCGTGCCATCGAGCCTCGCAACCGGTAAGAGTTCAAGCTTTTCTTCAACACGTACTGTCCCCCCGATGATATAGCGACCGATGGCACGGTTATTAGGATCATCTTCGCTGATGATATTGTGTAAATCAAGTGGAACTATTTGATCCGCACGCCAATTAGCAACGTCCAGCTTTTGTCCGTCGGGTTTGACAATTCGATACGTAATATAGGATTCGGCTGGTTCCTCAGTGTCGTCGATTAGCCGCTTGGTTATTGGCACTCCTTGCTGGTTCAGGCCAAGGAAGATCGACAAGGTGTAACGCCCAAGAAGGTCGAAAGCAAAGCGCAAGTACCCATCCTGGACTCGATTGTCGCCTGGCGTGTTTGGATCCGGAACCGCGAGGCTACCCGGAAGCAAAAAACGGCGAAGTAGGCCGCCATAGAACTCTGCGGGTGCAATGGTCGCTCCGGAGGCCCCAAACCCAACGTAGAAGGGACTTATTTCCGTGCGCGTATTAGGTTCTGCGTAAACAACATAGCGCCCTGGAGGTAAGGTTACGCCGTTTCCGATGTTAATTGGAGAATCATTACCCGGGAGACCCGAGATGAAGTATCTCAAGTCTGAGTTTTCCGGTGTATAAACGTAGGTATTTGCAATTTGTTGGAAAAACTCTGGTCCAGAGAAGACCTGTGCAAAAAGTCTAATTTTACGAGTAAAACTCGTATTTTGATCCACGCCGAATCGATCGTCAGGAGAAAGGATACCATCGTCGTTCACACGCCCCACGTATACGGGCGTAACGAACGGTAGGTGAACAACGCCACTAAAGGTATCTCCCGGAATGATCCTCCCCGCAATGGCTCCACCGCCCGCAAGATTAAAAGGACCGCTATAGTGTAAACGCGCCGTTAGTTTGTCGTCGAAGTCGAGTTCCCGTACTTCGTATGGATCCCGGTCTGAGGTTAATGCCTCGGGGGCCATCGTTGGTTCGACGAGATTGGCATAATCCAAGCCCATCGCCTGCCCCAGTGCTTGAGTAAAGACAGCCTGAACGTCCGCACGTCCAATCAAGAACGCGCGATCGTTGGCGCTGAGCTGATCGGGGTCTTCGGGAGGGCAAACCCAGCTTGCGTAGGCGTCGTTGAAAGCTACGTCCGCATCAATGATTGATCCAGCAGCATACGACGTAAATGGTAAACGAAGTCGAAAGGTATCAGTCTGGAAATTGAAGGTAACCGTTGCATAAGTATCTGTTGAAGGATCATACTGAGTTACGACACCTGCGGGAATGCGAGTTACGTCAGTAAGATCTACGTCTTCGTTGAAATAAGTGAGAAAAGTATAATAGTATGGATCCCCTAGAGCAAACGTCACTGCTTGTGGTTGAAACGTAACGAAATTAAAACCATCGAGTTGAATATCCGTCGGTCCGCTGGGAAAATCCGGCCAAAAACCAATGTAGAAGTTTGAGGGAATAGTATATTCCTGGAAACGGAATGAGGAATCAGCAGCGTTCCACGCGACAAGGGCGCGGTGGAAAGCCTCGCGGATGTCGTTTGGGGCAATGTTGTTGAGGTTATTCGGTGGCGGGATGATGTTTCCAAACGCGTCCTCATAGTGGACCATTTGGACAGGTTGGAGCACATCGGGCCAACGGACCCTCGCAAGAGCTAAACCGCTCGCTCGGCTCGTTGCTATATCTTCGTAGACTGTCTTCAAAAAAACCTTCCCGTTTCCTGCATGGAGCAGGCTGGGCAAACTCAAAAGAATAATGAATGTGCTGAGATAACGTCGCATGGTCTGGGTCCACCGATCTAACCTGACTAAAACCATAGTTCTGGCCATGAAAACTTAGCCCCTCCGAAAGCTCACTTTGCCACGATGCGAGAGATCTTGTTCTTTACTTCTTCCAGCGTGGGTGCCGGGATTGGCTTGGCGTTCGATTGAATCGTTTGCTGGAATTGTTCGGGCTTGGCGACGCGCAAAGACTCGGTGATTTTCACAGCGTTATCGAGGATTGGCTTTGCACTCTCAGGACCGCGCACACCTCCCCCAAGATCCTGGAGTTGAGTAGTATCGGTCGTTTCAAGCTCTCCTTTTTCCAAAGCTGACAGAATGGTACGAAGGAGCCGGTCATCCGGCAGGACCCCGTAATCCTCGCAGCGCACTTTCACTACTTTGCGCTTGTTGTCTTTGGGGTCTGTGATAATGGAGAATTTCCCTTTTGCTCCACCGATGACCCGGGCGCTTGAGGCAAGCTCGGGAATGGTGCTTTTGCGCTTCGATCCGTTGTTCGCAGAATCCTCTAAAAACAGAAGGACGTTCTCGCCTTCGAGGATTTCCGGCTGATCGTTCACATATTGGGTGAGCGGCGGGCTGGTGAAGCGACCGCCAAGGGTAGCCACGGTGATCTTCTGTCCGGCGCGCAAGGCTTTGCCCTTAAGAGCTTCCTCGACCTGAACTTCATGCGTGGTGACAAATACGCCCTTGCGGACAACACACTTCTTCCCCACGCATTTGCCGACAATGATTGAATCCGCTTTTTGGGCAAGTGATTCAAAGGTCTCCACGGTAGCGGAAGCAGTGACCACCCACAGGACTGCTAAACTGACGAACGCGCATTGCACAGTTGCCCGTGCCAACTTTTTTATCATCATGGCACTTTTTTTCACCCGCTTTTTTTTCATCTCGCAACCTCAAAGAATATATGGCACCTTTTGATTCCTGCCACCGTTCAAGCGTCTCGCCTGACACCAACGAACGATAGCTAAGACCTCACCGATTACGGCGGGCTAAAGATGTACGCTGCCGAGAGTTGTCCTGCGAATCGGTAAAGATTGCCGCTCGAGATGGTGCCGTTCGTTGGATCATACATGTAATACCCCGTATACTGGGTGCTGTATGGCTCAGGCGGATAGCCGCCAGGATTTCCGGAGGCATTCACGCCGATGTATTGGTCCGGCCCGACAGACACAAGAGCCCACCCCCGGCCTAAGCCGTTCTGCAGTGTGAGCGACCCCTTGCGGATAGAAAGCCAAATGTCCACCTGGGTAGGATCCCAGTAATCAAGGGCGTCCAGCTCACGATTTGTGGGCGTGGCAAGGGATCGGGCGGGGAGATTGAACACATCCCGCGGGATGGCGCTGATGTAACCAATAGGTGTCGTGAGGACGTGAAGCCCCACGGCGGCATCAGGAAAAGCGGGGTCGTACATCTTGGACGCCAGGGGAGGATACGCTTTGAATCCTGTGCCCGTGGCCCAGTTGTCGTGGCGGACGGGATAGGTGTTGTTTTCCACAGCATAGCTCTCAAGTGCTGTGGCAAGGGAGCGTTGGTCCGCTGCCACGCGCGCCACTTTCGAGCGCACTTGAGCTTCGAGAAAATTCGGCACCGCAATAGCAGCCAACACCGAAATGATGGCCACCACGATGAGCAGCTCAATTAGCGTAAAGGCCCGAGGGCGGAATTTTTCCATTTTTATCGCCGGCATGTTGAGCTCCGAGTAGCTAGCGGTCAAGACCAAACGCACTTATTATGTGACAGGAGCAACCTTCTCACATTCTTTTTTGATCCCACCACCATCATGGGTTGAAGACTGGCCAATCACGCCTCATTGGTTGCACAGCATGCCACGAATAGGTGCGAATTCGTTCGAGAAATCTCTTGCTTACACAGAAAGCAAACTCGTTGGCCCCGTTTGAATAGCTTGGCATTGTTGGGTCGAGCCAAATCTCGCGATAGGCAAGGTAGCGCCAGAGTTTTCGCCATTCAGTGAGACTGGCCTCGAGCCGACGCCCATTTTCCGTATCGCGACGGCTTTCGCGTGGGGTGAGTAAGCGCCATACATCACAAAGCGCCCCCAAATCAAGAAGCGGTGGCTCCCACCATTCACGAACCTTCAGGCGGATTACCTCGTATTCACGTTGAAGAACGGGAGTATCCTCTACGTTTTCCCAATTCACAAGGACGACTGGTCTGCTTGTTTCTGAGAGGTCCTCCTGAACCTGTGGCCCCCAGTTGGTGAAGCGTCGCAAATACCAGTACAGGGGCCATTCCATCTCACCTTTCACGTACATGGGCAAGCCTGCACCGAGCTGCGAATCGTGAGCTAACTTTTCAATCGTTTGTACAGCTTCTGGGACGTCGGGCGACGTGTGATTGTAAACGATCCGCTCAGAAGGACTTGCTGGGTGAATCCATGCAGCAAAGGCGAGGGAACGAATTTGCCACACAATCACCAGGATAACAAGCACCGCGACAACAAACGAAGGGGCACGGGATTGCCTTGCCTCAAGCCAATGGCCGAAATAATAGGAAGCTAACAAGATAGCGGGCCCTGCAATGTGGATCGAAAGCCATGGGACTTTTTCCCCAGCATACGAATAAGCAAAAAGACTCGTGACGGCCCAGAAGGTGAGGAAGGCTTCAACGAATGCTCGACGGGCGATGAGAACTGAGCAAAAATAGATCAGAATTTGAACATACAGCAGCGCCAATGCGATATGAAATGGGTGCGTAACGTGCCAACGTCGGTCCACGGCTTCCCAATCCCAACCTGTGAATCCACCGAATAAAGCGTAGATGAGTAGGGCGAGCTGCGGGAGGACAATCACAGTGCGGTGAAGCCATTTTCTGCCCTGGGCAAGCGAACGGCTCGCTCCCCAGATTCCGAGCGCGAGCGCTGGCCACTCATAAAGAAGAAGTATGGGTAAGTGGTAATGGAAGGGACCTTTGATGCGATGCTGCTGATGCTGATCCCACCAATAATCCCAGGTGTTTTTGTAAATTTGCAGGGGAGTCCAGCGGACTTGCTGTCCGAAAAAGTCTGGCCCTTCTGTGTGCGTAAAATAGGTTGTAAACAGCGTTGTGTAGGTCGCGATGGCGAACGCCGTGATTCCGATAAGCGTCCACCGGCGGTGCCAGCATACGCGGAGAACGTAATAGAGCGTGCCAGATTCGCCGCGTGGAGCATGCCAGTTCAGTCCAGCAAGCACGCAAATTGGCACGGTAACAACAACAGTAAGCGGAAAAACTTCGAGGATGCGACTCCATAGCGAGGGGATCCAAACGTCGTTTTCGCGCCTCCAGCCAGGCATGGGAAGCGAATCGCTCAACACACGAACGTAGAGGTAATCGACGGCTAAGGCCACGACTAGGCCGACTCCCGCACTTGCGAGAACTGTGAGCACTTCGCGCCCCAGTGATTCGCGTTGAGAATCCGTGGTGCGTGGGGCAAAAAACACCGCTTTCCCCGGAAATTTGCGATTTCCACTCCCCTGCCCAAACGCGCCACGCAGGAGGTCTGTTGCCACGGCGACAGCAAAAAAACCGAAACAGGCCGCAAAGAAAAAGATCGAGCTTTCCATCATGCAGAACATGATGGTTGCTGCTATCCCGGCATGCCAAAAGTAGCGCCGCTCACCCGTCTGGAAAGCGCGAAGCACGGCATAGGCGCACCAGAACGTCGCTGCGAGGTAAGGTGCGTCGTTGCGAAGAAAACGAGAATAATATGTGATCGAGGGTGAGACGGCAAGGAGCACAATGGCTACGAGTGTGCCGGCATTGCCCAAATACCGCCGCCACCCGATAAGCGCCCAGAAAAGGCCGAGACTCCCCACCGCAGCAGGAAGACGCATCGTAAAATCGGAGTCACCAAAGAGCAAAAACACAAGTGCGGTGACATGTTCGAGAATGGGACCATGAAGAATTGGCTGATACTGATAGCCGTAGCCACGGGCCAAAAAATAGGAGTAGTAAGCAAAAAGGCTCTCGTCATGATGCAACGGCTTGGCGGCAAGCTCATAGAAGCGCGCCACGACGGCAAACGTGATAGCTACGGCGATGACGAGGAGCGACCAGCTCAAAGTCATTGGTGGCGCGAGTGCATTGTTCGCGCACGCGGCCGCGCTCTGTGTTGAGTCGCCTTTTTTTCTGCCGAAACGGAACAGGCTTTTGAGTGGGTCGGATCCGCTTTCCATACGAAGGTTAATTCGGGCAGGCTCTTCCGCAAGAGGCAATGCAAAACCAGCACGCTACCTGAGGTGCTGCACGCAAAAAGGCATAACCGGTGACACTAGCAAAAACGACCTCGTTTTTTCCGAGGAACCCAAGGTCGTCAGCACGCGGGGTTTTGGGATATGCCGTCGTGGTTGATGCTCTTTTCCCTGCGCAAGGATTCGACTGCTCGTCAACAGCCTCGCGACAAGCTGACTGCACACTGGTTTTGGTAAAGAACATTCGAGGAATCACTCGGACAAGTCAGGAATACTTCGGCACATGACCAGGCGGCACCAAAACGAACGCTTCGCTTTTGCTTGTCAGATAAAACTGATAAGGCAGCCGAAGCTCACTGCTCGAGGTTTGAAAGAGGCGGCCGTGGGAGAGCTGGGAACCTCAGACCGCGGTATCGCTAGAATCTTAAGGACAGCTCCTAGCTTCCTTCGCGACGGTGAAAGCACGTGGGTTCTGTTCGCTTTTGCGCGCTTACACCGCAGTCTGTGTGAAGCATTTCCGAGAGCGCTGCGAGGTTTTGAGCACACGGCAGCGCATACGGCGCCCGCTGAAGCACCCAGTGATTGTTCTGGCCTGCATTGTCAGGCTCATCATGGGCGTTCGCTGTGCCCATGAGGTTCAAACGAATTGCTTTTTTTGCGCTGCATTCAAAATGGCATCAGTAAAAAGTTGCACCCGCCAGCGCGAGGCGCTCTTATTCTAGTTCTAGACAATGGATCTGTGACAGCCACACGAGGAAATTGGTGACCGATGAAAGCTGCAGCTGTGAAGAGAATGTTTGCAGGGACACTAGCCATCATGCTGCTATCGGGATGCAGTTCGATGAGCTCGTTAACGACTCATCGCCCGTATGTGCGCAAGGGGGATCCTGGATTTAAGCCCATAGACCAGGTCGCGCCGCACGCTCGCGCCATGGTTCAGGGAAAAATGAGTTTGGCAGATTGCCTCAAGCAGCCAGAAAGCATTGCTGACGGCGGAGCCGGTTGCCTTCGCGCAATCAAGGATATTCCGGTGACCGCGCCTTAATCCATGTGAGCAGCGCTGCCGAGCTGCTCCTGCAGGCAAGGCGAAAGGTCGTACGCCTTATTTATTTTCAGCGCTGCGGCATTCCTCAGTGCGAAGGTGCTGTGGGCCGTATGCCAGCACGATATCCTGGCAAGGAGCCTTTGTTAGTTCGACACGCCATCCTCGATCGCGCCAGAATTCGGCCAGGATGTCCATGGAAATAGCTGAACGTGGATGAACGCGCCCCTCTTTCGCGTGAAGCTTTTTCATCGCAACATAGCCATCCTCATCAAAATCGGAGATGATCACTTTTCCGCTGGGGCGCACGAGGCGAGCCATTTCTGTAAGCACAGCAAATGGCTCCACAACATGGTGAAAAGTGTTCATGGATACAATTGAGCCGAAGGATGCGTCGGGAAACGGAAGGCAAGTCGCATCAGCTTCAAGAAACTGGATACGGTCGGCCACACCCCTTGCCAGAGCCAGGATTTTGGCAACCCTTTGCTCCGCAGCGTCCTTATCCACAGTCACGATTTGCGAGACGTGCTGCGCCATGGCACATAAAAACCGCCCCTTTCCCGTCGCGATTTCGAGCACCGGCTCGGGTAGCGGAAGGGCTGTTTTGAGGATGCTTTCCACAGTGGCCTGAAAATCGAAACCAACAGCCAACAGTTCCTCGTTGCGATGTTCGATGCGCGCAACCACTTCGCTAACTTCTTCCGGCGAGAAATCCTGGTTTGTAACACGCGACAGATTGACCAACACCGCCATCCTTTCAATTTTCCTGTTATCACTCTCGGCCGTAGGTGCCAAGGGCACATAGCCAGCTACCGCGAATGACTGATTTGATTGGACGAGAATTCCACATCCGAAGGGATCTGCACAAGGTGGATTTGTTTTGACCCGTAGGTTGTCCAGTCGTAGCTGGAGTGAGGTTCGTCTAGCGAAAGGGTCCGAGCGAAGGAGCTATAGTATTTTTATGAACGGTTTACAGAAGCATCGGAATGCTGCTATTTTACTATTATGTTTTCTTACCCTCCCGTTGCTGACGCTAGCGCGTGCGCCGTACCATGTCAAGGTGTTGACCCCGCAAATGGAAGAAGTGCTTCCAGGACCTGATGTGAAAGTTCACGTGGAGGTGACAGGACTGGACATCCGGCCTGGATGCAATTCGCTCCACCTCATGCTGGACAATGAGCCATTTGCTGTGAAGTACGACCTTTCGAGACCTCACGTGTTTCACGATGTTCCGCCTGGCACTCACACCCTTCGTGTTTATGCTGCGAATCCCTACCACGAAATGATTCCTGACACACTCAGCATCATTCCGTTTGCTGTCGAATATCATGACGGAGAAAACCGCCCCGAACGCGGTGAACCTATGCTCACCTACGTCCTGCCGCAGGGAGAATACCGGGGGATCGATTGCGGTGACATCATTCTCAATTTTGCTGTAAGTGGTGCACCACTGAGTCGGCATGGATACCGTGTTCAGTATTACGTTGATGGTCGGCGTTATATCTTGTATCGACCAGAGAGTGCCCATTTGCGTGATCTCGAGGCGGGCTACCACCGCATTCGCATGGAGTTGGTGGATGAGCGTGGACGCATTGTCCCTGGTCCATTCAATTCTGTTGAGCGAACCATTCTGTTGTCGCCGGAGAAAGAACTCGAGAAACCACGCCCCGGAGAACAGCCTGTGCTGCAATCGATCCATGGCCCTATGACCGGTGGCCGCCCCTGGGTAGCTCGCCCGGCGAAACTTGATCCCGGAGAAAACGCCGCAGCGGCTGACGAGTCTAGAATTTCCGTAACAGCAAAGAAGATAGGGAAACATCTCGCAGTCGCAGACAGTGGAAAGACTCTGCGTGAAGGGAAGTCGCCAGAGTTCGAAGAAATGGTCTCTCCGAGTCAGGAGGAGCATGGTGCTTCTGCTGAGACTTCGAAGGTCGGGGAACGTAGCGAAACTTCCGCAACTGTTGTGGCAAAAAAGGCAGACAGCGAAACGACAAAAGCTAGCTCACGCTCGGAAGCAGTCACAACAAACGGACTCAAAGTTCGGCGCTTCTCCCTCGTGAAAAAATCAGACACAAGCCCGACTCTGACGACATTGAAAGCTGTCGAGACAAGCTCGACGCATACAGCCTACGTGCGAAAGGAGACCAAGCTTGCTCCCCAGACAACGCGTACAACAGAGTCCGAGCTTCCCAGCGGAATCGCCGACACAGCTCCTCAGCGCACGCCGGCCACGCCGGTATTCACGCCGCCGATGTTCAATCGCACTGCCCCGTCAGGCTCGCCGAAAGCGCCGGTGTCGACCGAGTCGCCGCATTCGCCTGAGCCATCTGCAGGAAGAGGTGAGGAAAAGGAAACAACCATAAGCGCACGCAGTGGCAAGATTGAGCGTATCATTGGTTCTCCGGCAACTGCACTAAACAATCTCGAAGGGGAAGACAGAGAGGAGACCACCGCTGCAATAGCACGTGTTTTGGGAGCACCGGGTGCGACACTCGTCATCGAGGGGGGCAAGTGATACGCTAGCATTGTCCCCGTCAACTGACGCCTGAGATCCGGAGCTTTTAGACGCTTCGATGAATGAGATTTTTATCCACGTTGACGTTGACGATCTCTGGGCCATCGGCGAGTGTTATGGCATTCGCATCCCGGAACCGTTTCGGCACCACGTTTACGACGATGGCTTGCCACGGCTTCTTGGGCTGCTGGAGCAACTCAGTATTCGAGCGACGTTTTTCGTCTGCGGCGCTGACCTAGAGAGTGAGAAATGCGTCGCCTTGCTACGCGACGTCATTCGGCGGGGGCATAAACTCGCGAATCATAGTTTCTCGCATCATCTCGCCTTTCGCAATCTGGACGAGCCACGACTGCGCGATGAGATTCTTCGCACGCACAGGCTGGCAGAAGATCAGCTGGGGATCAAAATGTTAGGTTTTCGCGCGCCAGGATATGCGTGGTCGCGGAGATTGGTTCGGATTCTCGCCGAGTTAGGATATCTCTACGATTCGTCACTCATGCCGAGTCCGTTTGGATGGGTGTTTCGTCTCCTGGATCGGCAATTGAGCAGAGCCATGGGGGCAAGCACTTCATTGCAAAAAACGCAATTTCCCCGATTCACCGATGCGTGGCACGCGCTCCGTCCTTATGAGATTGTGTGGCGTGATACCTTACGGATTTGGGAGCTCCCTGTGGCAGCTGCACCAGTGCTGCGCATACCGATGCAAGCCAGTGTTTGCTTGCAGCTCGGCCCCCGGTATTTTGCCTTTCTGCGAAAGCTCCTGAAACTCTGTCCTATGACTCCTTTTGTCTTTTTGTTGCACGGGGCAGATCTCACAGATTTCCGTCAAACCGAGATTCCCGCTCTCAGTAGATCAAAATATTTCTCCATGCCCGTGAGTGAGCGTCTTTCGCATCTTCGCGAATACCTGGAGTCTCTCCTCTCGGACCGCCATTTGTGCGTAGCGGAGGAATTGTTTGAGCAGAGGGCAGGATGCCTATAGCTTTTTCATTAACTCCCGCTCAAACGCCAGAGCCTCGCGATAGTGAGGAAACCGTTTTTCGAGAGCACGAAATTCTGGAGTGTGGAGACGACGCCTGCCATTTTCGTCGCGCCTGACATCGAAGACTGCGTGCAGCAGTTCGTGATAGACGACAAAACGAACGAAGTATTCGGGAATGTCTGGCGAGTCGAGAACGGGATGAATGCGAATGACGCGTTGTGCGTGCTGATAGCAGCCCAGTTGAAGATGACGCCGTCGATTGTGGGCGGGTCGACCATTGCGTCCCCAAGTGATCGCCACCTCGAGTTGTCCGTCAAAAAACTCCTCCACCAGTTCACGCTTGATCTTGTCGAGGTCGTAGACGCGACCACGCGCACACAGGCGCGGACGGCGCGCATGCTTACTCATTTCAGAATGCGGGATCGCATCGATGAATTCGCGCAAAATTCGGCGACACGTGGGAGTGGGTGTCTTTACAAATTGCGCGAGGGCACGAATGACCTTTTCATCGGCCGCAAGAAATGCCCGATGGATAGACACTGCGATGAAGTTGCTCTCGTGCGCATGTTGCACTGATATGATGTGAGAGCCGTTCTGATTAAGGCGCAAACGAATGGATAGCTGAGTGAGTTCTTCCAGGCGTTTGTGAAGAGAATCGATGGTGTACACAGCTAGACGTTAAGGAGTTAATAAAATCAGTTTAGAGCTCGTGGCTTCTCATCGCTATAAAAAAGAACAGCCCCTCCCCGCCCATCTAAGGCAGAAAGGGGCACGTCCATGCCCGAGAAGATGAGTTACTTCTCGACGGTCTTGCAAGCAACCTTCGCCGGTTTCGCAGCAGGCGCTTTCGGAGCCGTGCGAGCCTTCAGGTTTGCACAGCCGCTAAAAGCAACGGCACAGGCGATAAGAAGGGCAACGGTAACGGCCTTCTTCATGACAACTCCTCCTAACCTAAGTGGATCGTTTTGCGGGATTATCCCGATCAAAACTAAGTCTAACCTACGCTTCTAAAATGACATCGCAACGAAAAAATTCATCGCGAATGATGTTTTTTCTGCGGAAAATCGCCGCTATTTTTCGACAGCCCCCGCGGACGTTTTTGCTGGAGCCACTGCTTGACACGGTGCACACGCGGGCGCCACGTAGCTTGGTGCAGGTGGGCACGGACGAGGCGTCGGACGATAGCAGCAAGCGGAAAGCAACAGCGCACCCGCTACCATTGCAACAATGCCCTTCATCGTAGGATCTCCTTTTCTCTCAACTGCAATTGGTGAAAAAACCAAAGCTCACATCAGGTTCTCTTTGACCTATGCCTCAAGTGCCGGATGAGCTTCAACCATGAAATGGGGCACCACTGGGCAATTCTAGCATGCTACTGTTTTTTCGTCTGAGAACCCTTTTGCAGGGCCTGGGTTGAAAGGGTATCCAGCAGTTCTCGAGCCTGGCGCTCACCTTCAGAATCTCCGCGGTCAATGCTGAGGTATTTCATGAGCAATGCTTGGGCTCGTTCTCGTTGATTGTTTGCGATAGCCGCCTGCGCAGCCAGGATAAGTGCTCGCGCAGCTTGGGGATGATCGGGAAAATCGCCCGCAAGCTTTTCCCAATGGTCGATTGCGCCGGCAAAATCCCCCACGGCAGCCAGAAGTCGTCCGAAGTCCATGAGGGTCTCGATTCTCTCCTCCTGCGTTGTAGCTCTTTTCGCACGAGCCATATAAATGTCACGGGCACGAGCAAGATCTCCCTGCATGGCTGCAGCTCGCGCTATGAGAGGCTCGATTTCATCCTGGCTGGTTGGATAGAGCTTCATTGCCAACTCAAGGAATTCCGTGGCCTCAGAGAACCGCTTTTTCTCAACGAGCAAGGCTCCAACGTGCACAAGCAATTCGTCACGCTGCGGAACGTCATTGCGGGCGGCCAGCGAACGCCAAAAGCGGATCAATTCTGCGGTCTGGTCTAACTTTTCCGCCAAGGCATAGGCATCTTCGGTGAGTTGGTGGACATGATGCTGACGGCCATGAGAGCCGCGCTCGAATAGCTCTCGATACAGCGCCATGGCGTCCTGGTCGCGACCTAGCTTTCGATAAGCATTGGCGAGGTTCATTTTGAAACGACCGTTTTGTGGATCAAGCTGGATTGCTTCTTTATAAAATGTTAACGAGTCAGTAGTAAACCCTACCTCATCGAGCAAATAGGCAGCAAGATGGATTTCCTCAGCCGTGGCGCTGGTATGCTTGGCAAGGGCGTTCGCTACGCCAAGAGCCTTGTCTCTCTCGCCGACAACGCGATAAAGCTCCATGAGACGGAGATATGGCTCGGTGGCATAGGGACGCGATTTGACGACCTGCCAAAGCGCACGAGCGGCCTTATCAACCTGTTCTCGCACTAATTCCTGCGAAGGAGTGGTTTCATGCGGGCCTACGACAAGCGAGTATGCGCGTTGACTGGCTGCGATGGCATACTCATTCAAGGCCTCATAGTCTTTTGGCCGCGCCTGGGTGTAAGCTTCGAGTGCTGCCACAACAGCTTCTGAACTTCGAAGCTGGTTTTCGGTGCTCATCATCAGCACGAGCAATTCCGTTGGGGCAGTGCTTTCCTGGAGTCGCGCCTGGAGCGCCTGCCTGTACTTGAGATGATCCTCTGTCTCAGGCAGCAGAGCAAAAGGGGCTTCAGCTAGCTCGCGTAGAAACGGATAAGGTTGCCCTTTGGCCTCGTTTTCGAAGGCAGCTACAACTTGCGTTGCCGGACGCACCTTCGCCATCGCCGTAAGAAGCATATTGGGGAGCAACTTACGGTCCTCTTCACTGAGCTTCGTGCGATCAATTTCCTCAAGTAGGCGGCAGACCTCTTCGTAACGCTTGGCCTTGAAAAGAATGCCAGCCAGACGAAGACGTACGCGATCCGGATGGGAAGCCAGTGGGAGCAGCTCCATGTAGAGCTGTTCAGAACGATCAAGCTCAAGATTCGGTAGCTGCGCAAGTTCTTCCAAAAGAATGGCTTTTGTGGTGGTTGTCACACGCGCATTCTTTAGGCCAGTCTCGAGGATCGAGCGCGCGCGTGCCGTATCCCCTCGGCGCTGCCAGGTAAGCGACTCTAGCCAAGCTGCGAGCGGATCAACTGAGCTTCGGGCTGAAAGATCAGACCGTAACTTCGCATAACCTGGCTTGCTATCCAGGTTTGCGAGGGCTTCGGCGACTAGCTGCCGAAGTTCAGGAAAATCCAGTGCCGACTCGGATACAACCGATGCAAGGACATCGCAGAAAACATCAGACAAGCGTTGAGTTGGCGCCACGCGAAGAAGTCGTTCAAATAAATCGAGCCGTTGCGCTGGGGAGAGAGTCGGTGCACGCAATGACGAAAGAAGACGTTCTTGTGCGCGAGTTGTCTCTCCAGCGTCCCGCAAGAGGTTATAAAGGGCGATCGTCGCAGCGTATAGCTCCGCCGGGGAAGTGGTTTCCTCGAGCAGCTCTTGTGCTTTTGCAGTATCACCCGCGGCGAGAGCTGTACGGGACTGAGCGAGTGGCGATAATTTCCCGAACGATTCGCGAGAGAACAGCTCGCGTATCGCTGTAGTTTGTTTTGTGCGGGCCAGGAAGCGAGCATAAAGTGGAAAACCTGTTGCTGGATCCAGACTGAGCAATTGCTCGTATTTCTCCCGTGCGACAGCAAAATTGCGCTGCGCGGTCGCCCGCATCGCTTCCTGAATGAGGCTAGTTGTCGTCACATGCTCCGGGGGGGCGGACCCAAACGTAGGCACGGACAACACATGAATCATAGCAAACAGGCAAACGCTGGAAACCCACGAATGATCTCTCACTTGAAAGCTCCGCGCGATTTGAATCAAAGATTGGTCTTTTGCAGGCTGCAGACGATCCTTTCGCCTAACCGCAAAAGCACAAACCTACTCAGACGAGGTGTTGTTGCTCCATACGAAGAAGGGAGAGGGATCTGACGATCCCTCTCCCCTCGTGTTGCCCCACAAACGCGGCATCAATTTGGACCGTAGTACTTGATGGCGTCGGCAATGACATAGTAGCCGCTGGTCGTCCAGCAGGAAAGCTTGGTGGTCTGATTGCCGGCGGAGAGAGAGACCGTGCCGAGCAGGTTCCACTTCCCGCCGTTAGCCTGCTGATTGACATTGACGGTTGTTCCGTTGGGGAGAATGTACGGGGCGCTCGGAGCACGATTCGAGGCAGCGGTCCACCATGCGTAGATCTGATAGCTTCCGCTCGTGGCGATGTTGGCGGTCCACTGGGCAGGATCGCTCACCGAAGCGGTGGCACGCGCATGATAGTTCGTCCCATAATAGCCTGCAACGCTCGTGCTGGCGAACCAGTTGGAGGATGCACTGAAGCCAGCTCCGCCGTTATCCACGATGTAGGTTTGGGCCGTCTGCGGGGTGTAAGCGGTGAGGCCGTAGTGGTTCTGCAACGCAAACATGTGGGCCTTTCCGGCGAGATCCTGCCACGACGATCCACCGGTATAAACCGAGTCAGCAGCATTTGTGATGAAAGCGAGCTCGGAAAGTGTGGCAGGCATGTTTGTGTACTTCAGCACATAGAAACCCGCCGTTTTCACGCCGCGGTTGGTACGATTCCAGGCTTCGATCATGCGCGTCTGGATCTTATCGCGCAGGTCGGAGGATGTGCTCGGCGCGGTGTAGGAATAGGTCTCCGTGCCATTGGCGGAGGTATCTGAGGCGGCGTTATTGTGGATGCTCATAAAACGATTGCAGGCGTTATTGTTGGCAATGTCGCAACGTCCCTGCAGAGAGACATCAACGTCGGTGGAACGCGTCATGACAATGCTCCATGACCCACCGCCGTTTCCATCTTGTGTGTCCTTATCAAGCCACGCCTTGAATTTTAGGGAGGTGTTCAGGACGTTCGTCTTTTCCTGCTGGCCGTTGCCGACCGCGCCAGGATCACTTCCGCCATGGCCTGGGTCAATGCAGACTTTGGCGGTAACGCCCCACGAAAGGGCAGCTACTGCAGCGAGAGCTGCGGTTGTAAGGTTGCGGTAAAGCGTCATTTTTATACCCCTCCTTCAAGAGGCAGTTCGCGGTAAATGAATGGCGGCACTTTTCTTTCCGGCTGTGCCCGCCGGCGCTTTCTCCCACCCACAGAGCCCGATCTGCTCCCGAGAAAGCGTATCTTCTCACCTCCATTTCCTTACGGTTTGTTGTGACTCGGCATAGATCCTATGCCTCAATATAAAGGTGCTACGTAAATCACACCATCAACCTCGTATGCGACCCACTGCCCATCAGGACTGACGCTAGGGTTAATTTCAATCTGATCGGGCGATTGGGTAAGGTTCGAAACCGCACTTCCGTCCACTGTGGCAAGATAGAGGTCGCTGGCTAGCAACTGGTGTCCATCGTCGATCGACACGTTGTAGACAATTCCTGATCCATCGGGCAGCCAGCTTGGTGAGTGGCCTTCTCCCAGGTAAACTGGCGGATGCGACCCATCAAGAGGTGCAATGTAGAGCCCCGTGTAAAGACCGTTATATGCAATGTAACGGCCGTCGGGACTTACCACTCCACCGTAGAAGCGATCATCCCCCTCGCTGATCACACGTGCAGGCTCACCCGGGGCGGAACGATAGTAGACTTTGTCATCCTGCGTGAATGCACCCACATAATTCGAGTCATCAAGCGGAGAGGGGGCATCAACGGGCGTGCCATCCGGATTGAGTTTCTGTTCCCGACCATCATTTCCGATGGCACTAATCGTCCCGTCTGGATTCCATTTCGATTTGAAGCCCACATGATTGCTATCCGTGATTTCACGGAGCGCTCCGCCTTCTACTCCCTTAGCATAAAGGCCGTTGTAACCAGGCTTCGAAAACATTAACTCAAGGCCATCGGGTGACCAACGGGGAGAAATGAATTCACCTTCGGACTTCGTCGTAATGGCCCGTGGGGGTCCAATGCGCCGCGTGCCATTAGCTACAGGCAACTTTCGTGAAGAAGGGCGAGGACGGCTCGTGTAGCCCGGATCCGCCTCTGGTAAGAAAAAGACATTTTCGAATTTCGCAAGTGTCGCCGAAGTTTTCTCAGAAATGGCAGCCGAACGCGCTAACTTCTCTTCACGTTTCTCGCTCCTCGCGGTAGAAACGGACGTGGGGCGCAAAACTTTCCACGCGACGCCAACAAGCAGCAGCACCGCAATTATTACTAAACTTATCTTGAAAATTTGTCCGCTTGCGGCGTTTTTCATCTTGTCTTCACATGCCACTTAGAGGCCGGCGCTATGATTCTGACTTTCCACAAGAACCGACTATTTCGACAATTTCAAGTGTTTTTTTCATGGTTGCCCTTCGCCCCAATTGCATTTGCACAAATCCTTGATGCTAAGCCACTTGCAGGAGTTATTGTGGGTCCGGACAAGCGCCCGATTAAAGGGGCGAAAATAGATTTTGTTCCATTACGCTTCGAATTCCAGTTGCCAGACGACCTTGTCCCCCGTGCCTCGGTCACGAGCGATGAATCTGGAGTCTTCCCAATTCCTCTGCACCCCAGCAACGAGCTTGTGATCATTGCCTATGCGCCGGGATTCCGACGCGCGCGGTTCGCATTTGCCGACTTGCCCAGAGGCTATACGAAAGTCGGCCTCACACTGGATCGGGGCGAAAATATCGAGGGTCAGGTCCTGGATGCAGTGACAGGCCAGCCAATCGCCGATGCAGCCATTGGGCCTGTGGTCCTCTCTCCAGATGAAGAGGTCGCCCTCGCAAACAAACATGTGCCAGTGTGGACGGCCAGCGGGCCGGATGGCCGTTTCAGGATCGAGGGGTTAATGCCCAAACGAAGCTTCCAGTTTCTTGTGCGCAAAGAGGGCTATCAGCTCGAAAACGCACAGACCAAAGCAAGCAACCAGAATCTCATCGTGCGTTTGAAAAAGGGCGGGTCACGGATAAGCGGAGTTGTCGCTTCGCCTTCAAGCCCCCCAGAAAATTTTGCTCATTCACGCCTTCTGTTAAATGGTAATGGATTTAATTTTATTACCAAGGCCGATGAAAAGGGACGGTTTGTTTACGAGGGCTTGCCCCCCGGGAATTTTAGTCTCGAGGCGCTTGTCGAGCACCCTCGCGTATCGCGTGTGGAGCTGCTTGAATTCCCTCGCGATAACGGAAAAGAGGTCCGGATTCTGGTCAGCGAGGGCTACTGGCTGATTGGAACCGTTTACGATGCAACCACAAGTGCTCCCGCCGCGGGAGTGGTCTTAAGAGTTGAGGATAAAGTGACGACAAGTGGGGCAGATGGCTCTTTCCGAGTTGGGCCCCTCTGGTTAGTTGGAAAACCTAGCATCGAAGTCTCGGAAGAATCAGGCTACATGATCGCGTCCACTGCCCCACCTGGCGCTTTTGTTCAGCATGGCGAGACAGATGGCTTCCGCAATATCGAGGGGGAAACGGTCTGGGTTCGGCCCATACGACAGGTGCGAGTGAACCTTTCTGGATACGAGCTGACGACCCAACCGGTTCAGGTGGTTTTTGTCGGCGAGGATGGAAGCCGTGTGGCTGAACGCATGACGTCGCAAAGTCAGGTCATACGTCTGAAAACTGAGGTAGGAGGGGTGCTGTGGTGCACTGATCACAAAGCGTGGGCATCGTCACTGGCATTCATCACAAAGAAGCCTGCTCGCCCCACTCTCGCCCTGTCGCTTACTTTGCATCCGGCGGCAAGTGTGGATGGGCGTGTGGTGCGGTCACAGGATCCCAACACGTCCCCCTCGCGACCAACTGTTAGAATCGTTCCTGATAACGTTTCCTCATCAAAACTTGATAACATGCCATCACTTTTTGAAGCCACGACCACGGTTGATGGAAGGTTCCGTTTTCCGTGTCTTCCTGACGGCAATTACAGCCTCATCGCCACCTCAAGCAGTGGGAAAGTTGAGCGTAGTCGAAAGCTTTCGCTTGGTGTGGGGCAACATGTGTTCGTTGAGATTGAGCTACCAGCTGGCAAACGCTTCGCCGGTTCCGTCATTGACGAAAAGAAGCAAAAGCTCGCGGGGGTAGCTGTGCGGTATTACGTGCGCAAGGCGGATGGTTCAACCGAGGCAGGGCTAGTTGAAACCGATGCTCAGGGGCAGTTTGAGGTCCGCGAATTGGATGGTGACGCACTGTCACTTGTGCAAGTGGAGCGAAAAGGTTATGTCACGTGGGAGCAGCGAGAGATCCCCTTGCCGTGTGACAACCTAGAGGTTGTTCTGAAACCGGAGGCGGCTTTGCCTTTCGTCGTGCAAGCTTCACCCGCAAAAACCTGGGACGTGCACCTTATGAAGATCGATCTCTGGGGCTCTGGAACGTACGCGAAGCAGCTTTTAGGCCGAGAAATCTCATCCGCACGCGTTGTTGGCGGAACTCAGGATGCCTTCCCGTCACCTCCGCAAGGACGCTATCGGTTGGTGGCAGTGAGCAGCGATGGTGGCAGAATGGTCGGCGTCTCTGATGAGGTGGACTGGGATCCGTCCAAAGAAGCACCCCGCCCGGTCGTAGTGATCCCTGGGAAAACCGGACAGTTGCGGCTGGAATTCGAAAATGCCACGATTGATCAAGGCGAAGTCGTGGCAACAAACATGATTCTACCTGAATCGCTCTCAGCTGCCGAGTACAAGATGTCGAATGTCCAGGGCGATAGCGTTGTGCTGTCGGATTTGTTGCCTGGTGATTATCTTGTGATCTGTACAAGTCCGTCGTTCAATGCGAGTGCCATCAATGTGCGGGTCGAGGCCGAGAGAATGGCGACAGTAAAGCTCCGATCTATGCAACTCGGGACAATCGAAGGCCGCGTGCTGGAGCGCCAAATACCCCTGCCGCAGGTTCGCATCACCGTGAAGTCGCAAACTGATCCCACGTTCCCGCCGAAAGTGGCAGAGACGGATGAAACAGGCTCATTCCGCGTTGAGAGCCTTCCAGCGGACTCCTACGTTGTGGAAGCCGAACTAGCCACAGGCGAAGAAACATCGCGACGGGTGCGCAAGGGGACAACGATCCCCCAAGAGGGAGGAGTTGTGCAGGTGGACCTGGATTTCGCTCCCCCTCCGCGAATAAGTTTTTCTCTGCCCCCATCGATGGCAGTCAGCCCTGGCGCGGAAATCATACTTCTTTCACGCGATACGGGCGAGACCGTTCGTTGCCAATGGCGCAATGGCCTCTTCGAAGCAAATCTTCAGCCCGGAGTCTACTCGGTGTCGGTTGGTGATGCGCCGCTAGGAACTATTCGCATTGAGGCGGACGGACACGTCGAGCCGGTGCAATAACAGGACTCTGTTCGATGAAACACAAGCTGTGGGAATGGCTTCCTGTTTCAGCTTCCACAGGCATCGAGGGAAGCTTGTCTTTGCGGCCAAGGGGTCCCTTCAGCCAAGACAACGGGCCTGGGCACCGCTCAAAGGACAGAAGCGCGCCCCACTGCCGCCGGGCAATGGCACGATTGATCCCACGATGACAAGTCAGTGACTTGTTATTATTTTAGCAGGAGCTTTGCAACATGCGCGTTGCCTTCACGGTCCATGACTCGAAGGTGCAACACGTGTTCGTCTTTCGCTTCCTTTGGTTCAACCTCGAAGCGGAACGACTCTTTCTTGCTGTCAAAGATGCCGTCTTCGGGGAGAAGTGCGTACCACGTCGTCTCGCCATCCAGACGATAGCTGGCTGATGCAAGAATGGAAAGAGCATCCTCTGCATCTGCCCGCACCTGCCATCGGCCAGCCCCGAGCTTTTTGCTCGCCAAATTGCTGACGTTGGGGGGGGTGTTGTCGATGACAACAACACGACTCAGAATTGTGGCCGACGTGGCCACATCCTCGGGATTCTGCTGACGATCTGAGGCAATGATCCTGAAGCGATACAGTCCATCAGGGAACAGGGCCGCATCAAGAGAATAACGGGTGCTGGAATACTCTTTCTCAAGCGTTTGCCACTGGGTCTCGTCCTCACCCTTGATCTCGATTCGATAGACGAGTTTATCTCCATTCGGATCATTTGCTTCCCAGCTCACATTGAATTTGCTCGAATTGGAAGGGGCACCAAGCGTGGCTGCAGGCGGTTGGTTGGGAGAAGATGCAGGAATCTCAGCCCGCCCACTCGCCATTGCAGCCACAAGTGCCTGAACACCAGATGGACTTGCAGGACGGGCTCCGGCAGAAGGGTCAGTGCGCGAAGCGGGGGGGGCACTCCCTGAGGGCGGCGTGGAGCTGGGTTGCGGTTGAGAAGTGGGAGGCACCACTTCGCCGCCGATTTTTTCTACCTTGATAGAAGTTAAAACTGGGGGCGCATTTCGCTGCACATAGAAAAACTGGAGAGCATTCACGCTCGGCAGCATACCAGAGGGAGAAGGATCGAGCTTCAAGCGATACTGAAGATACTGAGCAATCAATGACCCTGCGCTCCACAAGGAATCAGTCACGGGAACAGCCTTTTTCCACTCCCCCCATGTTTTGTCTGTCGGATCTGGCGTATTCCCCACACGGACCTCGACTGCAAGATGCGCCCCTTCATGCACTTCGGATTCCACCAGAAAGTTTCCCCACGCAACAATGGAACCAGCATTTAGGGGACGGGAGGCATAAAGCCCTGAGGTGGTTACGTGCTCTCCCAGAGCGTACACTGAAGCGCGGTCAGCTGTGGTGAAATAGATCATGTTGTGATGCGAGGTAAAGGAGAGTGCACACTGTTCTTCCACATCGGCGACCAGGGAGTAGTTTGTGTCGCTGAACAGGCGATAGATTTTTCCCTGATTGCCAGCGGCTACATAAATGCCTTTCTCCATGGGATCAGCCACCATCGCATGAATCGGAGCCTCCGGAGCATTCCAGAAAGTTGAAGCAAACCCGGAGGGCTCGATTTTCACAATCTGGCTCTGCCCCCCCAAACCCGCCAGACTAGAAGTCATTGATGCGAGAGCTTCGCGGAGAGCATCAGTCCGAGTTTGAGCCTGCTGCGCCTGATTTCCCGCTGGTGAAGCACCGCTCGCCTGTTGAGCCGAGCGATCCCCCCGCAGGCGTTCTACCACCGTGGCAAGGCGTGCACTATTGACAGCAACAAAGATACTCCCGGTGCCATCAACAGCGATCGCACGGCATTCATCTTCACTTGCAGCATAGAGAACTTTTGCTGTGTTGGCCTTAGGGATTTCGAGAACATAAGCTTTGCCCTGCGTGGCAGCCAGCAGCGAGCCTTCACTATTGAAAGCCAGGGCCATCACATTTGTGGCCGGAGTGTCGCAATAAACCTCTCCATTGTTGGGCCCGCGGATGCGAAAGATTTTTCCATGAGGACCTGTGGCTGCATAGAGGACGCCATTGCGGTCGAAAATAAGATCCCAAATCTGCTGCTCTTTGGTATCGAAAAAGAGCTCAGGTTTTCCAGCCTGTACGATACGATAGATTTTTCCGCTGGGTGAAGCGCCTACCAGCACTCCCCCTGTGAAGTCCACAGCAATTGCTGTGGCCTCCACCTCTTCGAGATCGGCCCAGAGTTCGGTTTTCCCATCTGGCTCGACACGCCAGACTTTTCCTTCGTGGCCCGTGGCGACAAAAAGATTCTTGTCGTAGCGATCAAGTGCCACTTTCCAGGCGATCGCGTCGTCGGTGCGAACGAGACGCTTGGGAAGTGGTCCAACCGTGATTTTCCCTTCAGCAAGAATCTCTGTGCCTGTGGTTTCACCGCGGTAGAAATCCGAAAACGTGTCGTCCCGCAGAACCTTTGTTTCCACGCCAAAAGCGGGGGCAGTGATGAGGGCCCAGCCGGCCAAAGCAAAGATCCCCAACAGTGGCCGTGAGATATTCCCAGCATGCCGAGACAGCCTTGCGTTTTTTGTGTTCATCAGTTTGTCCCTCATCTTAGCGTGCAGAATCATGTTATCACCTAGTCTCGCGTCACTTTGCGGGTTGCCGATGGGGGAAATCAATCCTGACCTTACCTCGCTGGGAACAAAACACCTTTTGGAATGATGCACTCCCGCAGCGTTTTCTTTCAGCGAAAACAACGAGCGGGGAGAAGATTCGCGTCTCGGTGAGCATGGATAGCAAACCATTTCGTTAGTTTTTGGTTTTGTAATTCTAAACAATCTCTTGCGGAGAGCCCGATTTGTCACGACGGTGCCCGTATCACAGAATAGTGGAAAGGAACTCTCATCCATGTCCACCTGGCAAGAGTTGCGATCACTTCGCTGCGTGGCGAGTGCATTGGCTCTTATTTGCTCGGTTGCGCTCGCAGATGCCCAACAGACTCCGATTCCGCTGGCCAATATCACAGCAGCGGACGGCTCACCCCTTCTTCCAAAACGCACAAAGGTGGTAAAAACGGACGCGCTATCTACGGCGGCGCTCATCGAACTTTCGAAGGAGGCAGCGGATCGCCCATGGCGGCCGGACGACATTTCGCTGTTACTCGAAGGCTTGCGCAAGGCGGCGAACGTCCCGCAGACATCCCAAGTCATTGTTCATGTCGGAAGCCGTCTTATTGACGAGTATGTCCCTCCATACTTCCGCCCCGAGCGCAAGCCTCGAAGCGGCGCATCGCAAGCACCGCCTCGTGCCATGGCCCCATTGCGTGACGTCCCCATGCCTTCGGGCGCTCCCTCGCCGGTTCAGGGTTTAGCGGGGAAGCATATTGTCGTTTGGGCCAGTCATGGCCTTTACTACGATCGCGCAAGTGGGCGCTGGACGTGGCAACGGCCGCGTATGTTTACCACCGTTGAGGATCGCCTCACGATGTCGGTCGTGAACGATTATCTTATTCCAATGCTCGAACGCGCGGGAGCGACGGTGATTTCGTGTCGTGAGCGCGATTATCAGCTTCGTGAAGTCATTGTTGATGACGGTGATGGGACATCGGGACCAAATGGGGTTTTCGAGTGCAGTGGCTTTGTGCCGAGCAACGCGGCGGGATTTGCGAATGGGAAAGCCCCCTACGCAGAGGGAATCAATCCCCACACACTTGGACGCACGCACGAAACTCGCGGCACAGTGCCGGCTACTTTTGCACGATGGATTCCGCGGTTTCCTGAAGACGGTGACTACGCGGTGTACGTTTCGTATAGCGCGGATGCGCAACGTTCTCCGCGAGCTCACTATCGCGTGCACTATTGGGGCGGCGTCAAAGATGTCTACGTCAACCAGCAGATAGCCGGCAACATGTGGGTCTATCTGGGAACCTTTCGTTTTCAGGCCGGCCAAGCTGCAGAGCGAGGAAGTGTGGAACTCCTGGCAGAAGGGTCAGCTCCTGGCTCACTTAGCGCTGACGCTGTAAAGTTCGGGGGAGGGATGGGAAATGTCACGCGCGACGGACGCCCCAGTGGCTATCCGCGCTTTCTGGAAGCGGCGCGCTATTGGTTCCAGTACGCAGGAGTCGATCCCGCTCTGGTCTACGCTTT
Organism: Candidatus Sumerlaeota bacterium; assembly: GCA_017161655.1. Taxonomy (GTDB): domain Bacteria; phylum Sumerlaeota; class Sumerlaeia; order Sumerlaeales; family Sumerlaeaceae; genus DRVG01. The sequence continues at coordinate 243,743 of JADFCV010000004.1, read as the reverse complement.
CGGTAAGCATGCAGGGGAAGATTATACTGAGGATTATGTGGGACGGCCGGAATTCGTGAATTATTTGGTCGGCGCTCCGCGTGGACCAAATACGAATCGCAAGGCACCAGGCAAAGGTGTACCCGTGGATGTGGCGTTTGCCTTGCATACGGACGCGACAATCTCAACTGGCACGATTGGTACGCTCGCAATCTACCGTCTCGCTGATGAGTCAAAATCGGAGTTTTTCCCCGACGGACGCGACCGGATGTTGAATCGCGATCTTGCCGACCTGGTGCAAACACAAATCGTCCAGGACATTCGGGCAAAATTTTGCAGCACATGGAATAGACGAGATCTTGGGGACCGCGACTACGCCGAGGCGCGGCGCCCAAATGTGCCGTGCGTGCTGATAGAAGCGCTGTCGCACCAAAACTATGATGACATCAAATTTGCTCTCGATCCGAGTTTTCGGCAGACCTGGGCTCGAGCTATTTACAAGGGGATCCTGCGCTTTCTGGCCACGGAATACGGCTACCAGCCGGTTGTTGCCCCCCTGGCTCCACGGATGGTGGCAGCACGACTTGACGGCGGGCAAGTACGTCTGGAATGGGAACCGACACCTGATCCTCTCGAACCGACTGCTTCTCCGACCGGTTATATCGTGTATCGCAAAGTCGGAGCGGGGGGCTTTGACAGTGGGACTTATGTGGGAAACACGACAGTGGCGAATTTACCTCTGACCGCGAGCAATCCGGCTGCGGTAGAAAGTTTTTGTGTAAGTGCGGTCAATGCTGGCGGAGAGTCGGCACCTTCGGATGCTTACAGCGTGACCGCCGGAACTGGCAAACGCGCTCTGATCGTGCATGGTTTCGATCGGATTGCCCCGCCAGCATTTGTGGCGTCGCAAGGACCTGCACCTAACACTTTGGGGGGGACAACCTTCGAAGGCGTTAGCCGCTCACTGGACCAAGGCGTTGCGGAGATCTGGAATTCGCCACTCGTAGGTGATCAGTTTGATTTTGACCGCACCCACGCGTGGGTTGGTGAGGATTCCCCTTACACGAACGATCATCCAGGACATGGCGCTTCATACGGGGATTTGGAGACAACATGTGAGGTCGGACGAACGCCCGATCTTGCGTTGCGACACGCTGAGGCGTTCGCTGCTCTTGGCTACGGAGTGGATACGATCAACGCCAAGGACTGCGTGAAACTGCCGGTCGCTGATACTGCAAAACGTTATGCAGTGATTGATCTGCTATTCGGCGAACAGCGCACGACATTACCTCCGCCAGCTCATGATCCGAAAGGAGCAGTGGCGGATCGAATGGGGCCACGCTTTGAAGTGTGGCCATCGGCACTCAGGCAGTGGGTCCGCGATTTGACCACACAGCAGGTCAACATCCTTGTTTCAGGATCGTACGTTGCCACTGATGCGGTCATTGGCGCCCTGGCCTCATCCGATACGAAGTCGTTTGTCCGCGACGTATTGCGGTGCAAATGGACAGCTGAAAGAGCCTCGCGCACTAACGACGTGCGATCCGTCCTCTCTTCGCTGCAACTGCATGTGAGCAAGGACCTTGGGGAAGATGGTGTCTATGGCGTCGAAGCTGCCGGTGGCGTCGCACCCGCGCAGAAAGGGGGAAAGATTGTGCTCCGGTATGCTGATACTGGCGTGGGGGCTGCCGTTACGGATCGAGTCGGCCAAGCACGCATGATTGTTGTGGCTTTTCCGTTCGAATGCGTTGTGGGAGCGGAGGCGCGACGAGCGCTTCTCGACGAACTGCTCCGATAGAGCGTCTCAATGTTGGTCAGTAAGGAAGCGGCGGCATGCCCCAAAAGCAGCCGCCGCCTCTTTCTCAGGGACGACGACAACTGTCAACCGCCCCCGACCCTGTAACACTGGGGACACGCTAAGAGGCCAAATAGCGAGCCATGGCCTCAAATGGTTCGTGCCCGTCTTCTTCTCGCGTCACTTCGAGAACGTCTTCCAGTTTTTCGATCTGACGCACCATCTGCTCGAGCCGTTCATCTTCGTCGACGAGAAGGAGAATGACGCTGCGCTGGCCATCCTCGATCGGCAGACAGAGAATTGCCTCCACATTGAACGCGCGGCGTGCGAACAGCCCACAGATGTGCGACATCACACCGGGATGATTGCGGACCACAAGCCGCAAGACTGGGCGACGCTCGTCACGGATAATTTGATCATTCGGGGTAATGGGTTCATGCGTTTTGGCAGACATGCGAGTGTCCTCCGATCATTTCGATATTGGGAGCGCCCGGTGGCACCATCGGGAGCACATTCACTGTGCGCGGAATGGGAACATTGACGAATGTAGGACCCGGTTGCGAAAGCGCGGTTGCGAGCATTTCCACCGGATCGGTGGCTTGGCCGAGATTGCAGGCATTCCAGCCAAAGCCTCGAGCAATGGCAACGAAATCGGGTTCGAATTCGAAACGTGAGGCATGAAAGCGCGCCCCGTAGAACAGCTCCTGCTGCTGACGCACAAGGCCGAGGTGGGCGTTGTTCATAAGGATGACCTTCACGTTCACGCCGAGTTCGGCGGCTGTCGCCATCTCCTGGATGTTCATTAAGAGGCTTCCGTCACCGCTGAAGAGCACCACGGTTTTATCTGGACGAGCCAGGGCTGCACCGATAGCCGCGGGTAGACCGAAGCCCATCGTGCCCAGTCCTCCAGAGGTGAGTAGTTGTCGCGGAAAGCTGAATGGGAATGCCTGTGCCACCCACATCTGATGTTGTCCCACATCCGTGACGACGACTGGTGCTTCATCGAGGAGGTTAGCCGTTTGCAACACACAGCCATAGGGTTGGCACGCATCGTCGCTCCCAGGCATGAGGAGAGGGAACTCGGCACGAAGTTCGTCGGTGCGCTCACGCCACTCGGGCCGCGGACCAGGCGAAAGATGCTGCAAGAGCTCGCCCAAAAACTCTTTCACATCTGCTTCCACCGCCAGGGTAGGACGTTTGATTTTCCCCAGCTCACAGCGGTCAAGATCCACGTGAATGATGGCGGCGTTCGGACAGAACTCGCTCGCCTTACCGGTGGCGCGGTCGTCGAAACGCATCCCGAGCGCAATCACGAGATCGGCTTCGTGGATGATATAATTTGTGCTGGGTGCACCGTGCATTCCCATCATGCCTAGCATACGCGGGTGGGAGCTCGGCACTGCACCCAGGCCGAGGAGTGTGGACGCAATGGGAGCGTCGATCCTCTCGGCTAGCTGAATCACGAAGTCCCCCGCGTCGGCAGACACAACGCCAGCTCCAATGAGAATGACAGGGCGCTGAGCTTTGCTGATGAGCTCTTCGGCACGACGGATCTCTTCAGCTGAAGGTCTCGGTGGGGTGGCTAGCGGCAACGGATCTGGCCACTTATCAAATTCCACCACTTGATTCTGGACATCCTTGGGCACGTCCACCACGACTGGACCGGGGCGACCCGACCCAGCAATTCTGAATGCTTCTGGAATCACCTCAAGAAGTTCGGCCGCGTCACGAACAAGGTAGTTGTGCTTGGTGATCGGAATGGTCAGACCATAAGTGTCGATCTCTTGAAAGGCGTCCGTCCCTATCATTGCCCGCGGCACTTGCCCCGTGATCGCGACAAGCGGAATTGAGTCTAGCTTGGCGTCAGCAATAGCCGTGAGCAGGTTTGTTGCGCCTGGCCCCGACGTGGCGAAACAGACTGCCGTGCGCCCCGTGGTGCGTGCCATCCCCTGGGCAATGAAACCGCCCCCCTGTTCGTGGCGTGCCAGGATATGTCGGATTTTACTCGCCTTCACAGCATCGTACAAAGGCAGATTTGCTCCGCCAGGAATTCCTGGCACATACGTGATGCCATGGCGCTCAAGTAAATGAGCGATGATTTGTGCACCCGACGCTTTCATGATTGTTGCTGCTCCTTTTGGCTTTGGGATTAGCCACCGCTTGGGCAAGAGGAAGAGGGGAAAATAGAAGAGCCCCCGCCGACCCTTGCGCCGGCGGGGGCTCAAAACTTATGCTAACTACGCGCGCATCCCCGCTACGGCGCAAGGCCGCATACAGCGACTACTGCTACGAGAAGTACTCGCTCAGCAAAAAGACGCTGTATGTTGTTTGCGGGATGCATTTGTAATTCTTCTTTACCCTCACAAGGCGGAATCTATGCAAGAAAAAATTTCGGTCCTGTGGGGGGATCGGAAATTCGACACGCTTTCAGCATGTTCTGCACGAGGAGCTACCAATCGCTCGCAGCACACTCTCATAAACGCGAATGGTGCCTTCGACCATGGCGTCGGCCGTGAACTCTTTTTCAACTTTCGCGCGGGCATGGGCGGTTAAGGCGCGAGCTAATTCTGGTTCCTCAAGGAGCCGAGCGATGGCGCCGGCCAATGCACCAGGATTCCGTGGCGGGACGAGAAGCCCGGTCTGCTCGTGGGCAACAGCGTCTCGGACGCCGCCTGTGTCGGTTGCGACCACGGGAACGCCCGCCGTCATGGCATCAAGAATGGAAGTACAAAGTCCTTCAAGATGCGAAGAGAGGACAAAAACGTCCGCGGCGCGATAGAGAGGAACCAAGTCGCGAACATATCCCAACAGTGTCACCTGCTCCTCGAGCGCATACTCAGCAATGGCTTTGCGAATCCGAGGCTCTTCTTCTCCCGAACCCGCAATGAAAAGCCTCCACGGTCGGGGCGCGATCTCGCGCAGTTGTGCTGCGGCTCGGATGAGTGTAAGGTGATCTTTATGATCAACGAGGGCGGCGACATTGAGGATAAAAGCTTCCCCAGCACGGACACCAAAAGTATTTGCCGCAGCCTCGTCGCGGGGACCTTTGCGAAACTCATAGCGACCTAGCTCTATGCCGCTGTGCACAAGGTGAATCCGCTCGCGCGGCACGCCGCCACGCATGAGCACTTCACGCACGCCTTCGGAAATTGCGATAAACGTCACAGAAGGTGAGAGGTACTTTCGCTTTGATAACCAGTTGGTGGAAATGGGAAAATCTACGCGGCGAGTGACGACGACCGGACGGTTTGTGATTCTTCCTGCTAACCAAGCAAGCGCATGAGCATGGGAGGTGTGGGCGTGAAGAATGGCAGGATTGTGTTGGCGAATGATTTGTACCAACCGAGCTACTGCGGGGAGATCCCACTCGTTGCGCATAGGAAGCGCAACAGCTAACTTGCTATCTTGTTTTCTCCGCTCGTGATACAGCTCGCTGTCGGGTGGAGATGCAACCAGGCAGGGCCATCCGCGTGAAAGAAGTCCGTTCGTGAGCAACTGGACCTGACGCTCGCCTCCACGCCAGCCTTTTTCTGTGGATAGATGGAGCACCAACGGTTTACTGAACTGCATGCGCCGCCTCTTTAACTTCCGTGAGAAGTGAACGGGCCGCCTCAACAACATCCTCTGGGACAACCTGAGTCATGCAGCGGTGATCGAGCGGACACTCACGCAAAAAACAAGGCGCACATGGGGGGCTTTTGCGCACAACTCGCGCCCGTGACGACCACGGGCGAGTCACGTTCCAATCCATGGGGCCAAAGACAACCACGGTGGGAGTACCGACCGCCGCCGCCATGTGGGTAACACCCGTATCATTCCCAATGAAGAGCTTGAGGCGTCGAAGGAGGGCGGTAAGACAGGGCAAATCGAAACGTGGTCCTAGTTCCAACACCGGCACGGCAATAGAACGAGCCAATTCAGCGGAGAGCTCGCTTTCGGCTGGCCCAGCCGTGATAACTACAGTCGCTCTCAGTTCGCGAGCAAGTAACTCGGCGGCTCGTGCAAGGCGATCGAGAGGCCAGCGCTTTGCGCCACCGTAGGCGGCTCCGGGGTGAATTCCTATGAGGGGAGCAGAAGGTGACACTCCTTCACGCGCAAGAACTTGCTCCACCGTGGCATCCGCCGTGGGTTGAACGGGCAAGACCAGGGGCGGATACGAGCGTGCTGGATCAACGCAGGGGGGCGCAACTGTCGCACCTAAGCGCCTCGCAGCGAAGGATGCGAGATCGAGATAATACTCGACCATGTGGCGGGGTGGAGGATCATCGCCTTTAGGACGAATGCTCTTTTTGGTGACAGGTTCCGGCGTTGCGGTTTGCCATTCGCGCCGCCGAAAAGGAAGAAGATCCGTCAGCAGCCACATGCGGCCCGCGCGATTGTAGCCAAAACGCCGGGGAATACCCGCCCGCCAAATCACCCACGCAGACCGAAAGGAATTAGGAAAAAGAATCGCCGCATCGAAATTGAGATGACGCAGCTCGGAGATTTGGCGATGCTTGAACTCTCGATCGTCCGCAACAATGACGTCATCGATGAGAGGATGGTTTAGCCAAATGCCGGCGCAACTTCGGCGGGAGAGCACAGTGAGGTTGGCAGTTGGAAAAGCAGCACGCAGGTGGGCCACTGCTGGCGTGGCCATCACGCAATCACCAATCCAATTCGGCGCTTTGAGAAGCAGCTTCACTGCTGAGAACCCCTTTTCTGGCGTTCGAGACGCTCCCAGAGCTTCGCGTATTTCAGAAATACGCTAAATGCTGCAAGCATGCAGACAATGAGTCCTGGTTTGCCATCAAGGAACCCGAATCTCAGCACATATTGACGGAAGAATCGCCAGCATGGACGAAGGAACAGATGCACAAAGGTGACGTTTCGCGTTGTTTTTGCTCGGTCGCCTGCAGCCCACGTCGTATAGCGGTCGAACTTGCGCATGTATTGGTCAAAGCTGCTGAAGGTGTTATGATAAAGCTTTGCGCGCAGGACTCGCACCGGCCCGTCGATCACCACATCTGCGTGAACTTCTCGATCGAGATAGCGCCCCTTGTCGCGGAGGAATACGCGGAGAACGTTGTCGTCTTGCCAGCCGCTATAACGAATGGGGCGCCCCATAAAATGATTCGCGCGATAAATGCGCAGCCCCACGACATCGCCAGGGTTTTCTAAAAACTCGAGAATTTCATCACGCAAGGCAGGCGTGACGCGTTCATCAGCATCGAGAATCATGACCCACTGATAGGAGGCTTGCGGGATGGCCCAGTTCTTCTGCGAAGCTGAATTGACATACTCATGTTGGAGCACACGCGCTCCCATCTGGCGCGCGAGCTCAGGAGTGCTATCGGTGCTGAAGGAATCTACGACAATGATTTCGTCAGCCCAGCGCACCGACTCGATGGCTGCCCGAATGTTCTTCTCTTCGTTGTACGTCGGAATGATAACCGAGATTTTCTCACGCATAATCAGGCTCGATGCGTTTCACAAACAATCCCTTATGCAACCTTTCGATAGAAGCCTTCTCTGCAGAGCAAAAGCAATTGCTCAACTGCGAGGTTCTGAGAAAAAAGAAACGGCCTCTGCGACAATCTCGCAACGAGATGCGTAGAGGCCAAAACTGTACCGCCGAATGCTGCTTACAATCCCAAACTCGAGCTGCGCCGAAAGTAGCTAGGCGTGCTTTTGTCGTTGGGATCAGGAGGCCGCGGAGTGCTGTCCTTCGCCTGCTCTGCAGCCGGGGATGGAGCCGGCGACGGCTGAAGGCGAGGCTCCGAGGGCCGAGTATCCGCGCCTAGTGGCTCCGGCGAACCGCCAAGTTTGATTGGCCCTCCCGTATCAGCAAAAGGCTCGCTTTTCGCAAACCCAGACTGGCTTGCAGGCGCGGACGGCGTGGCAGAGCTTCCCTCGTCAACGAAAGAGAAACGAGGCGTGGAGACCTGAGGCTTAAAGGAAGACTCAGCGGGTCCCCTCGAAATCTCAAAGCGCGAAGGCTCAGTGCGGGTCTCTGGGACGCCGAGCGCAGGACCATGCGATGCGCCACGGTCAAGTCCTGTGGCGATAATGGTCACACGCACCTCATCCTTCATGCTTTCGTCGAGGACCAGCCCGAAAATGATGTTTGCTTCGGGATCAGCTTCCTTGTGGATGACGCTGCAGGCTTCAGCAACTTCGTGAATTGTCACGTCTGGTCCACCAGCAAAGCAAATGAGGACCCCCGTAGCTCCTCGAATGTCGAGACCGTCCAGCAGCTTGTTTTCCCGAGCTTTTTCCACGGCTTCGATAGCACGGCGGTCGCCTTTACCGACCCCGATACCGATCACCGCGCCTCCTTTGCCCTGCATGATGTTGCGGACATCAGAGAACTCTACATTAATGAGACCTGGCACGTTGATGACCTCACTCACGCTCTTCACCGCCATGGTGAGGATCTCGTTGGCAATGCGCAGGCCCTCGACGAAGCTGGTTTTGTTGTCAGCAAGCGAGAGGAGGCGGGTATTGTTGACGACGGTGCAGGCATCGACGACTTCGCGCAACTGCGCCAACCCCACCTGCGCATTGTTCGCTCGCTTGCGTCCCTCGAATTCGAAGGGAAGAGTGACCACAGCGACGGTGAGAATGCCGAGATCACGCGCAATGCGAGCCACAACTGGTGCGGCGCCAGTGCCCGTGCCGCCGCCAAGCCCCGCCGTAATGAACACGATGTCCGCACCTGAAAGAATCCGCTCGATCTCTTCCTTGGCCTCTTCGGCAGCCTGGCGACCAATTTCGGGGTTGGAGCCAGCCCCGCGGCCCCGCGTGAGCTCGCGGCCAATCTGAATTCTATTTGGCGCCTTCGAGAGCCCGAGCGCCTGGACATCGGTGTTCATGACATAAAACTCGACACCTTGAAGGTTCGACTTGATGAGCTCGTCGACAGCATTCGAGCCCGCTCCCCCGATTCCAATGACTTTGATTCTCGCGCCTTGAACGTAGTCGCTTTCGAACTCAAACGGCGTAGACATGATTCAAATCCTCTCTTGGTGAGAAGAACTGCGGACCTCTGAGGGATTCGGCGACAGTCTTCCCCACAGTTTGCTAAGATTGCATGGAAGTCCCCGGCGTTGTTTGCAAGCGAATTGGCCGCGGACGCTTTTATTTTTCAACAGCGAGAGCAGGGCAAAACTTCATTCGCAAAACCGGAAAGTGGAACAGAGAGCCGTGTGTGAGTCAAAATGCGTTTTCCCAAAGGCTTGCGCGTTCCCCGGCGGCAAAACCATAATGCCAGGAGGTCAGGGCCAGCCATTCGCGGCGGAGCTGGGCCTTGTATTTTTGACCGTCCGCTAATGTGTCTAGCCAGTAAAGTGGGCCATCGACAGTGATCACGCCTCCGCGGAATGCTACCAAAAGGTGAAGATTCAGGATGAAGAAAATCAAAGTCAGGCCGAAAGGGGCAAAGGTCGAGCGAACACGCTTGCGAAGCCAATCGAGAAAGCTGGCTGCCCCAAGTGCGAAAAGCGGCAGATATTCGACATATCCCCTCATGCCGAAGGAGACGCCCAACCAGTAAACCTGCCAGTTCCCGTAAACCCAGGCTATGGCGAGGAGAATTGCGAAGTTCACCAGCCCCATCCGGCGATGGTTCCGAATGAAGAGGACAAGCCCCAGCACGCTGACAAACATCCAGGGATGCCAGAAGAAAAGTCCGTGGCGTCGGCCGAAAAGAACCTGAAAAAAGTGCGAAGGCACAAGATGGGCTTCGTAAGAATAGGTATTAGCAAACCAGGAGCCATAGAGAACCCGCCAAGAGATCAACTGTGGGAGGAAACCCAAGAAGAGTCCCAGCAGAGGAAAGGCGAGCTCGCGTAAGTTTAAGATGGGATGGCGAGGAGTTGTTGAGTGCTGAGCTTCTCGGCCCCTGCAGAGGGGAACGCAGGCAAGAAAAACCAGCGGAAGATTGGTTGAACGCACCGAAAGTGCAAATCCGACAACCAGTCCCCACAGAAGCGCCCATGTGGTCTGGCGGTGGGGACGATTCTCTTCCTCCCAAAGGAGGGTTAAACGCAGTGCTCCTGCGACGCATGCCAAGCTGGTAAGGTGCGACATGCCTGGTTGATAAAGGAAATAGAAAAGAGCCGGTCCTGCGACGAGCGTAGAGATCGAACCCAGATGTGCCACTGCTGTGGGGAAGAACCTGCCGACCACGCGCGTTGTGAGCCACAAACCGAAAATCCCGTACGCCAGGTTGGTGGTGAGGAAGGCAAATACGTACCATGGACCGAACGGTGATGGCATCTCTGGCAATACCGTGATCGTATGCAGAAAGTAGGCCAGAAGGTGAAACACAAGCAGACCTGGTAGCGCCGCAATGCCGGTTCCTGCGTTGAAGTGATTGCGCGGAAGCCCATTCTCGCTGAGCCTTAACAACTCAGCAAATGCAGGGCCGGCTAGATCCTCTCCCAGAAGACGCACGATGAACAGGTAGTCGTTTCGGAAATCCAGATCGCCGTCAAAGAAGAGAGACCTCGCATAAACAAAATATCCAAGATCATCAAACCCTGTGAGGTAAGGGACGCGGGGCACTGGCCGACGGTAGGTGAAATGCGCGTAGTTGAAGGCGAGAAGTGCAAGAAAGATCAAGAAATACCACGCCATTCCTCGGCTGACAACGAAGCGAAGACAGGTTTTTACGCGGTAAAAGAGGTTTGTGTGACGGTTGTTCATGCCGTGTTTCGGAAGGTTTTTCCTCAAAACTGAACTTTGGCGGCTCTTCACCGAACTAACTGGTTGAGAATAGATGCTTGCGCGGTTTATATGACCAAAGAAAGCCAAAAAGCGTAGCGCTCGTGCCTTTCGAAGGAAGGGTTTTTATTTCCCTTCGCTCCAAAGGTGACGAGTAGAAACTATTGAGGACAGTATGCGACTTCGTTGCTCATTTTGTGGTAAGGACCAACACGCGGTAAAGACGCTTTTTCGTGGTTTACCCACGAAAGATACGCTGGCAAATGTCTACATTTGCGACGACTGTGTGATGCAATGCAGCGAAAGGCTGCGTCAAGAGGAACTCCTTCGCGCCGAGGAAGCTGCACTGCAGAGCGTGAAGCGGCTGCCCTCACCACGGGAAATCAAACAGATTCTCGACCAGTACGTGATTTCGCAGGAACGGACCAAGAAGATTCTCAGTGTGGCCGTGCACAACCATTACAAGCGGATCATGTTCAATTACACGGCCGAGGATGTGGAGATCGAAAAAGCCAATATCCTGCTGATAGGTCCGACTGGTAGCGGAAAAACCCTGCTGGCCCAAACACTCGCGAAGATATTGGATGTTCCCTTCGCAATCGCGGATGCCACGACGCTGACACAAGCTGGTTACGTGGGCGAGGACGTTGAGAACATTTTGCTGAAGCTGTGGCAGAACGCGGGGCAAGATAAAGAGCGCACACAGCGCGGAATCGTCTACATTGACGAAATAGACAAGATTGCCCGCACGACGCAAAACGTGTCCATCACCCGAGACGTGAGCGGCGAGGGTGTGCAGCAAGCGCTTCTTAAGATCCTGGAAGGCACTGTCGCGAACGTGCCGCCCGGGGGCGGACGTAAGCATCCACACCAGGAGTACATCACGATTGACACAACAAATATTCTTTTTATCTGCGGTGGAGCGTTTACCGGCCTGGAAAAAATCATCGAGCATCGTGTGTCAGCGAAGAGCATGGGATTTGGGGCCGAGATTGTTTCGCGGCGAGACCGCGATATTGGCAGGTTACTCGCCCAGGTCACGCCCCAGGACCTCATGAAATTTGGGTTTATCCCGGAGTTCATTGGCCGGTTGCCAGTGGTTGCGACTCTCGACAAACTGGGCGAGAAGGAGCTCATCCAAATTCTGGTCGAGCCGCGCAACGCTATCGTGAAACAATACAAGAAATTTTTCGAGATGGAAGGTGTGGAGCTCACGATCACTCCAGAAGCACTCAAGACAATCGCGCGGCAGGCGCTCAAGATGGAAACCGGAGCGCGCGGCCTGAGGGCGATCTTAGAAAATGTGATGCTAGATATCATGTTCGACCTTCCTTCGCGCGCAGCTGACGTTGCAGAGGTCGTTATCGACGCCGACGTCATCGAAGGAAGAGCTGAGCCGCATTATGTGGCGCGGCAGAAGAAAGAAAGCGCATAACGGCTCCTGAGAGCAAGCGCCCAACGATTACTGCTAATCAAGACATTACGAAAAAAAAAACAGGAGAAACCGCAGCAATGTCGTACGACCTTCATGACGAAGCACTGCAAGAATTCCGCGTCGCTGTGCCAGGGCATGCTATTCGAAACGTCTCTGTCCCGCAGCTCATTGAGCTGGCGATCGCACACCGGGAAGGGCAGTTAGCGGCGAATGGAGCCTTTAATGCCATTACAGCTCCGCGAACGGGCCGCTCGCCGAAAGACAAATTCATCGTGCGCAGTGGCGAAGCCGCACAGCTTGTGCATTGGGGACCGAATGCCCCATTTGAACCGCAGCATTTTGATGCTCTCTTTAGCCGTGTGGCAGAATACGTGCGCCAGCGAACCATGTACGTGTTCGACGGTTATTGCGGAGCAGACCCACGCTATCGCCTCCCGATTCGCGTTAAGACGGAGCTGGCGTGGCATAATCTTTTCGCCCATCAGCTTTTCATTCGCCCAAGCCGCGAAGAACTGCGCACGCATCGTCCGAGCTTCACTGTTATTGCAGTTCCAGCATTTCGGGCGCGCCCCGAACGAGACCATACTAATTCGGAAGCGTTCATTATTATTAACTATGAGCGCCGTATTGTCCTGATTGGGGGAACGCGCTATGCTGGAGAAATTAAGAAAAGTGTTTTCACTGTGATGAATTATCTCCTGCCGCGTCAGGGGGTGCTACCGATGCACTGCTCTGCGAACGAGGGCAAGCGCGGTGACGTGGCTTTGTTTTTCGGCTTGAGTGGAACGGGGAAAACAACACTGAGCGCAGATCCCGAGCGGCGGCTTATTGGTGACGACGAACACGGATGGAGCGATGATGGGATTTTTAATTTCGAGGGTGGCTGCTACGCGAAGGTTATCGGATTGACCCGTGAAAAGGAGCCTCAAATCTACGACGCGATTCGTTTCGGTGCAGTGCTTGAGAATGTCGTGCTGGATGATGAGCGGAATCCAGATTATAGCGACAACTTCATAACAGAAAACACTCGCTGCGCCTATCCTATAGACTACATAGAGAACGCAAAGATTCCGGGAGTAGGTGGGCATCCGAATCACGTTATCTTTTTAACCGCGGACGCCACTGGCGTGTTGCCTCCAGTGGCAAAACTCAACGAAGCTCAGGCTATGTACCACTTCCTCAGTGGTTACACTTCAAAACTTGCCGGGACAGAGACCGGTGTGAAAGAGCCTCAACCAGTGTTCTCGAGCTGCTTTGGAGCTCCGTTCCTGCCACTGCCGCCCAAAGTTTATGCGGAAATGCTCGGGGAACGTCTGCGCAAGCACAATGCACAGTGCTGGCTGGTGAACACAGGGTGGATTGGTGGAGCATACGGTGTGGGGCGGCGCATTGACTTGCCGTACACACGCACGATTATCCATGCGATCCTTGATAATAAACTCGACGATGTCCCCTATACTGAAGACCCGATGTTTGGCTTTGCCATACCTGCGGTCGTACCCGATGTGCCAGCGGATATCCTCATCCCGCGCAATAGCTGGCCAGACAAAACAGCGTATGACGAAGCCGCGAGGAAACTGGCGCAAACCTTCAAGACAAATTTTGAGCGGTTTTCGGATATCGGTGCAGAGATTATGGGCGGCGGCCCGCGCATTTAGGTCAGGTATGGGTCTGCGCGCGTGGATCGCGCAGACCCATACGTCCTAACAGTCCAGTATGGGCTCAAAGAGGAGGGGGAAGACTATCCGTATTGTTCGCGATGGTTGACTTCGAATCCTTGCGGCACAGTGGCTCTGCAAGCGATCCTTGCGGCTTTTCCCACTAGCGTGAGTGGTCCGCGAGCAGGATCATAAGGATCGGGGGAGGTCGCGGCTCCCACACGGCAATTTGCCCCAAAAGTTGTGTCACGGTCGCTTATCACGTAGTCGAGTTGAGCTCCTTCTTCTACGACGCAGTCGTGCATGAGTATGCAATTACGCACCACAGCGCCACGACCTACGCGTACGCCGGGTGAAAGGATGGAATGCTCGACGGTTCCTTCGATGACACACTTCGGCCCTAGAAAGGAGTCCACCACATTGGCAGTTGACGTGAAACGCGTGGCTGGGGCCACCCCCACATCACGAAACTCTAAATTGGTGAGAATTCCCCACCGCTGGAGTTCGGCGAAACGGTCAGAGCGGAGCATGTTCATTTGAGTTTCAAAGTAATCAATAACATTCTCCATGTAGTCCCATGTTCCGGGCATGCAATAGGCATAAGAATTGAGTGTGTGCACGCGGGGCTCCAAAATGTGCTTGGCGAGATTGCACTCCGCGACGCCAGCATTCTCGCGCAAAAGCTCCTCTAGCACTTCGCGCCGAAAGACGTACATGCCCGTGGATGCGCAGGTGTCAGGGGGGACTTCTGGCTTCTCGATGAATTTCTCCACCCGCGAGTTCTCCCCGGTGAAGACGTAACCGAAGCGCGAACGACGCCGCTCGGGGGGCAAATCGCAAGTGATCATGGTGACGTCGGCCTGCGTGTCGCGATGAAAATCAAGCACTGGACGGAAATCGAGATGATATACATGCTCACCGCTAAGGACAACGATATGCTCCGGCTTGCAATCTTCGACGAAATTCCAGTTTTGCCACAAGGCGTCGGCGGTTCCTTTGTACCACGCGGTTGTTTCCACACCGACAAATGGAGGCATGATCTTCAGGCACCGACCAGAACCATAAAGGTCCCATGGCAACCCCACCCCGACGTGCTCAATGAGGGAAGCAGGCAAATACTGGATGACGAGGCCCACCTGCTCAATGCCTGAATTCTTCAAATTCGACAGGGTGAAATCAATGATTCGATAGTGGGAAGCAAACGTCAGAGCCCCTTTCGCACGATTGCGGGTAAGCACGCCGTACATGCCTGTCTTGCCGCCGGCGAGGACCAAGGCAATAACCTTTTTCATGATTCTCCCTCCTGGGCAGAAAAGCGGCCCAATCTTTTAGCGCACCCTGGGCAACTCATCTGTCTTTCCTGGCGATTTCACCTTGGTCGGACGGCTGGCTGCAAGACTTTTGAAGCTGGTAAGTCACGCGCAGAAGCAGACCGAAAATGATCAGTGTGGGATAGAGCTTGGAACTCATGAGGAGAACCCCCAAGCCATGACGAAAGCTTTCCGCGTCGAGGCGCACAGGCATCGCTGTAAGCATATAGCAGAGAAGCGCAATCCACGGGATGCCGACAAGGTTTCGTTCAATGCCCACCGCGATCAGCCAACTCACTGGCAGTAGTAGAACAACAAGGTAGTGATCCCAGAGCAGCGAGGGCAGAAGGAGAGACAGAAGCAACGTGGCGAGAAACAGCGCCTCGCGGACGCGTTCTTCAGAGGCATGATTAGCCCTTGGGTATTTCCCACCATACTGCCATGCGGCAGCCGAGAACAACGCAACGAGAACAGCGCTTGCCACTATGGTGAAGATGTTTGCAGACACCTGGGTTCCTGAAAACCAACTGACGGTCACCCGATTGGCTTCGACCATAAGATGCGTAAAGAACGAGTTGAGACTTTGGTTCCAGGGATCTTTCCAGAAAGTGGCCCCATATTCCTGCCACGTGGATTTCCCATAACCCATTTGAGCCAGAACCGGCAAAAAGTCTCGATGCATACGCCATCCGGCAATGGCGATGGAAAGTAGCAACAACACTGCACTGGTAAGCGCCATCGCGAGCAAGGCTCTGACACGTCGAAGCAAAAGAAAATACAGTGCAAAGACGGCAGGTGCGAGCTTGAATACAGATGCGAAACCGATGATGGCCCCTGCAAGAAACTCCCAATGTTTTCGCAAAGCCCAGAAGCTCATGACATAACAAAATAATAATACGATATTTAGCTGTCCGGCTGTAAGTGTGCGACTGAGGGGATGCGAGATGGAAGCCAGAAGCAGGAGGATATTGAACCATCCAAGTCGCGAGAAAGTGCTGGTGGTATTCTCTGCGAGCAGTCGCGCCCAAATGATGAACGAGAATAAGAGAAAAGAGTGATTGATGAAAAACCAGAGGAGCGCTGCTGTCGGAAACGGAAAGAACTTCAAAAAGCCCAGAGCGATCCCCGTAAAGGGCAGGTACACGTAAGGATTAAGCGCTGCATTTCCTAATCCAAAATCTTTTGCGACATCAAGGAGAGACGGGGCAGAGTAGGGATCGCGTCCGCTCCAAATGGCCTGAGTCCCTAGATAGATGTGTTTGAAATCATTGCTGTGCAAATGGGTCAGTGGCTGCCACACCTGGCCATAGGCATAGAGGGCGGCCGCAAGCGAAAATAAGTACCAGCTGTTGACAAGTGTTCGCAGCAGTTTTTGGAGGCAAACGATCATCCAGCACTCTCGACACGTGGGGAGATTCGAAAAATCGTGACGCCTGGCGGAATGCGCACGCGATCCCAGTGAGGCAGAGAGACGAATTTCTCATAGAGCTGCCATTCCTCAGGAGTAAAACGGGGTTTCCAATATCTCTCGCGCTGGGGGAGCAATTCAGCTTCGTTCACAAGAATCCACTCCACTCCACATTGGCGCAACGCCGCGATCAGGTCCGGAACGTCGTGGGGCTTTTCGTTGCGAATTATGGCAAGAATGGCAGGCGTGTCGAACCAATCACTCCAGACGGCATTAAATGGCGCGTAAAAAATCCGATGCTCGCCGATAAGCAGAACTTTCTCATCCGGGTGCACTCGGCTTTCTAGCCATTTGAAAGCGCGGTAATAGTTCAGCGCATCAGCCAGATACTCGTCGCGCGTGATCCGACCAGAGAAGTAGGCGTACAGCGGCGGGCGATGGATAGAGGTCACGTATTGAACATTGTAGAGGGCGCCAAAAAGCCCCGTTAGCCAACACGCTGCCATGGCCGCCTTGCCGACCAGCTTGCGGTGCGACAGATGCGCTTGCCCAAAGCAAGCCGTAAGGAACCAGAGACCAAGAACGGCACCGAGCATGCGATTGCTCTGGTAAGTGAAAAACCACAACGCATACAGCAGCCCACCCAGAAGAAACGCGGCCATGGTCCACAAACGCACCTTTGGGGAACGGCAGAGCAGTGATGAGACAAGAGCTAGCAAAAAACCGACAAGAAGATGAGCTCCCAGAAAATGATGCTCGAACGCAGTCCAGCGGAACGTTGCAAAGAGAGGCGAGAGAAAGAAGCTCATGGCGGTCTTTGGCACGCCCTTTTCTGCCATTTTTTGTGCGTAAAGGGCCGCATCGCGTGGAGAGAACTCGCCGTACCCAAACAGTGACCCAGCTAGTGGATACAGGGGGTTGCCCGTGAACGCGTAATTTTTCGCAAACCACAGAACAGACGTGACACCCGTCAGAATGAGGGCGACCAGCAGCCCTCTGAATACGTGGCGGAACGAAAGCGAAGAGGAAGGCCAGGCTGCCAATCCCATCATGACGATTAGGAGAAAAACAACCAACGCGAGGGACGTGTACTTGGCTCCCAGCGCCGCACCAAGCAGGCAGCCTAACAGCGCGAAGGAACGCAGGGCTTTTCTTTCCAGCGCAAGATAGGCAACGAAGAAAGCGGCCAACCAGTAAAAGTTCACGGCTTGGTCAACAAATGGCCACGCGGCGACAATGGTGTTCGCAGGAACAGTCCAATAGAGCCAGGCCGGAAGCCATGCAGTAAGGTGACCGGAGAGAGAACGACTCCATCGCGGCGCATGCGTGCGGATGAGGCGCCTTGCGAAAACGTGGAGCAATCCCCCCACTGCGAGAAAATACGTGTAATGAACGAGCTGTGAGTGCTCAGGCACGTTGGCTGCAACCCCGAAGGCAAAGTGCATTTCGACGAGAAAGGGGAAGTTCGAAAATGCGTTGTGCGGCAGGTAAATAACGCGTCGATGCCGGAGATACTCCTGAACTGCCGCGAGATGGTAACGCATGCCGTCCGACTGAATGGGCGGCGTGAGTGCATACAAGAAGCCGAGCACAAGATAGCTCACGATGAAGAACCAGCACAAAGTATAAGCGAAAGAGTTTGGGCGCCGGGCGGATATCCGTAATCGCGGAGGGAAAACGAAACGAGCGTCGAGAAGAAGAAACGCCCAACCAAGCACAAGAAGAAATGCCAGCGTTTCGCCGCGGAACCATCCTGCAAGCCCGGCGCACTCTAGAGCGAGTCCCAGCCATAAGGTGCCAAGCGCAAAACGTATGACAGTGCACTCTTCGCAGGTAAGGTGGGTGAGAATCCACCTGCGACCGAGTCCTCCCCATCCCATCACTGCGCCGAGCCACGCAAGGTACAATCCGATGTTTTTCCAAAATTCGACTCGAAGTGCGAAGCTGGGAAAAGCACTCAGCGTCGCTGTGAGTCCCTGAACAAGTCTTTCAGGAAGCACCGCCGCATCAACCTGATCCAAACTTTGACCCGCGGAGAAAGGCCAATGACACCAGAGAGGGACCCATACCGATACGGCGGCAGCGGCCAATACGAGTAGCACTACAATGAGGAATCGTACACTCGTTCCTTTTCCGAATGAACGGCTTGATTCGACCGCTCGATTCTGCGAGTTCACCGGCGTTCCTGTCTTTGTCAGTGCGATGGACTTTCACACGGGGCATCGGAATCAAGTCCCTTCCCTGGACCATACAGGATTTTCCCTGGGAGAGCGCCCGTGAGCTTTCCGTTCTCGATCACCCACTGACCATTCACCATAACGTAGTCAAAGCCTTCGGCGTAGGCATGAGGATGCTCGAATGTGGTTTTTTCTTTCACGCGATCGAGATCAAAGATCACAAGGTCGGCGGGCATGCCTGGCCGCAAAATCCCTCGGTCGAAAAGGCGCATTCGCTGGGCAGGCAATGAAGTCATCCGACGAACCGCCTCCTCTAGCGGTAAGAGCTTTAGCTCACGCACATAGCGCTGAAGCACGCGCGCATTGTTGCCATAGCCACGAGGATGTGGCACACCGACACCAAACGCGCGCACACCTGAATCCGACGCAAAGGCTGTGTTGCGGTAGCAAGCCACACGCTGAACGTCCTCTTCATCCATGCTATGAAACACCATGCTGGCCCCGCCGCTGGTCATGATGTCCACCACGACCTGGGCTTGAGCGTGCCAGGAATCGGAACCATAGCGTTCTCGTGCCAATTCTAGGAGATTCTTCCCATTGATTGATGGCTCGGCACGGCAGTTTGCGACTACAGCGTAGCCGAGATCTCTGCGCCCCGATTTATCGCGTCGCTCTTCGATGATGCCGGCGATGATCTTTTCGCGAAGCACCGGGTCACGAAGGCGCTGGAGCACTTGCTGGCGGGTGCCTTCGACCGCCCAGTCAGGTAGCATGGTGGAGATGCTTGTGGAGGATGCGGTATAAACGTACTGGTCACATGCCACATCAATACCGGCTTCCCTGGCCTTGTCCATCATCGCGAGAGTCACCGTAGTCTGACCAAAACGAAAAGGTGCGACAATCTTGTGGTGCGAAACCTGGACGGGGATCTTCGCGGCCAACCCCACAGTTAGAGCTTCATCGAGTGCGTTGATGACATCAATGCCTTCGCTGCGCATGTGTGTGGCATAAATGCCTCCAAAGCGTGCCGCTTCTTTCGCCAGCTCGATGATTTCTGGGGTCTTCGAATACGTTCCGGGCGTATAAATGAGACCCGTCGAAAGCCCGAGAGCACCCGCCTTCATGGCTTCACGTACAAGGCGTTTCATTTCAGCGAGTTCCGTCGTGCTTGGATCACGGGCTACGTTTTTCATGACCGCGGACCGCACCGTGTTGTGCCCAATGAGCGACGCCACGTTCACACCCAGTCCTCGCTGCGACATAGAGGTAAAGGCTTCGTCGAGGCGTAAATACGAGCCTCCGCAGTTGCCCATGACGATTGAGGTCACCCCCATGCGGACAAAGTTTTCCGCTTGAGGCATGCTGAGCAGGTCATCTTCGCAATGCGTGTGCACATCTATGAAGCCAGGTGCGACGTAGCGCTCGTGCGCCTCGACGACAACGGCAGCGGTTGAGCAGGGATCCAATTTGCCAAGTGCGGCAATCTTGTCCCCGGAGACGGCGACATCGCCGCGAAACCACGGCGCGCCTGTGCCGTCAATGATCCTCGCATGACGAACTATGACGTCGTAGCGAGGTGGGTTAGCATGGTCAGTTGTTCCGGCTGCCTGCAAGGTGAGCGTAATCGCCACCAGACCCATCAGTTTTCGTAACATAGTTGTTCGCCTCCGCATCAAATCTCCGGCCATTCACAGCACCTCTTCGTCGGCTTAGGGCGTTGACACTCGTCGTCCGCCGAATAATGCTCTGCGTCACTATGCAAAAAGGTTCTTCTAGCCAACCAACACTTGCGGAACTTTTTCGCAATGCCAATTTCGTGAAGTTTTGGGTTGGCCAAGTCATTTCCTATCTCGGCGACCGCATTGATCAGATGGCGATGATCGCAGTTGTGAGTGCGGGCGTGACCAAGGCCATCGCAGCGGATCGTGCCAATATGATCACATTTTGGGCGACGCTGCCGTATGTCTTTATGAGTTTTGTGGCAGGACCGATCGTTGACCGCTTCGACCGACGGCGGCTTATGATTGCGCTGGATTTCTTTCGGGCTCTGGTTGTGGTACTTCTGCCCTTCACAATTTCGCCAGAACACGATGTACGTGTCATTTACGCTCTTGTCCTCCTTATCGGCTGCGCGACAGCGATCTTCGCGCCTGCCAAGAGTGCATTTCTTCCGGAAATCGTTCCCGAGACTCATCTCCTGCGTGCAAATTCCGTGACCGCCACCATGGGAACACTGACAACGCTGTTTGGGACGGTCATCGGTGGCGCCCTCGTTTCCGGACTTTCACGGCTAAATGAGATCGCGCACCATACAATTCCCGCCCTTAATCTGATCAAGTTGCCACTTGGGCTCGCGGTGGCGTTTCTGGTGGACTCTGCGAGCTATATCGTTTCGGCCGTCCTGTTGTGGCTGATCGTTGTCGAGGCAAGAAACCGGGAGTTCACTGAGAAGCGCCAGCGCCGCGTCGTGACGGAGGGTGGCATTTTGCGACGCGCCATGGACGGCGTTGTCTTCCTGGCGCACCATCGCGTTCCGGCGGTCGCCGCTTTCATGGTGTCGTGGTTCTTCTTTATCGGTGGCGGCTACTTTACGCTCACGACGAAGCTTACTTATCTTCGACTGGTGAAAGCAGAGGCTGACGCAACACTGTACTTGGGCTATGCCTACGGTGTTCTGGGTCTCGGCCTGGCTATCGGAGGCATAGTGGCGGGCCGCATTGCAGCACACCAAACCCTCCGCGTTTTTGTTCCGGCATGCTTTGTGTCAGCAGCTGCGCTTATGCTTGTGAATCTCTTGCCGCTGCCGCCAGCAACGCATTACCTCGTGAACCTCGCAATTGGCCTGGCTGCTGGCGGAGTGGTCGTGTCCATGGAAACCGTCATGCAGAAGGCTGTTCCCGACGACATGCGCGGGCGTGTGTTTGCGTTTAATAATCTTCTCCTGAATACGCTGCTGCTGGGCTCACTCCTCGCTGGGGCGAGCATTCTCAGCGAACAAGGACACTTGTCGAGCTGGCTTGGCCGTGTGGAACAGCGACTCGGTTTTCTCACTGTTGTTTTGAGCATCCTCGCGGTCGCTGGAGCAGCAATCGCAGCCAAAGGCTTTCCTCGGCGCCTGACTATTGCCACTGTTTCGCCCGTTTCGGCCGACAAGACGTCGTGAGGTTATCAGGTCTCATTGCGTTGACCTGCTAGCCACACGCGCCCCACATGCGCGCGTTTAGTAGAGAGGCTTTTTCGGCTGTGCCTGCTTCACGAAATCCGGTGGATTAGCGCAGCGCTCATAGAGCAACAACATGCACCAGATACGGCGTGCCAGTTCGTCCGAGAGCTGTCCGTCAACGAGGCGCCAGGTCCAGTTGCCTTCAGGCCGACCAGGGAAGTTCATGCGTGCGTCAGAATCCAGACCTAGGAAATCCTGCGCAGGAACGACAGCTGTGTTGGCAACAGACATGAAACTCGCGCGGATGAGATCCCAGTTCGCTGCGTTCCCATCTATTGCCAGATAAAGCTGCATACACGTGCGCTCCTCTGGCTTCGAACTGTTGCGCCACCAACCAATTGTGGTGTCATTGTCATGTGTGCCCGTGTAGACCACGGTGTTGGCATCGTGATGGTGCGGAAGAAACGGATTGTTCGGATCAGGCACAAAGGGATCGGTGGAAGCGACGGACCAAGCGAATTGCATGACTCGCATGCCTGGAAAACCAAATTCTTTGCGGACTTCGACAACGTCTGTGGTGATTTCACCAAGGTCTTCCGCAATGATCGGCAAGGAACCCAGCTCGCGCGTCAAGACCTCGAAAAGCTTGCGGCCAGGGCCGCGAACCCATTCTCCCGTCGCAGCTGTTGGACTTCCGTAGGGAACGCTCCAGTAGCCCATGAAGCCACGGAAATGATCGAGACGCACAATGTCCACGAGCGCGAAAATTGAGCGCATGCGGTCAATCCACCACTCAAAGCCCTGCCGTTCCATGAGCTTCCAGTTGTAGATCGGGTTTCCCCACAGCTGGCCTGTCACACTGAAATAGTCAGGAGGAACTCCGGCGACATGGGTAGGAGTTCCGTTGTCATCGAGCAGGAACAGTTTCTGGTGAGCCCATACGTCAGCACTGTCGTAAGCCACGTAAATAGGAGCGTCGCCAATGATCTCGATCCCGCGGCGGTGGCACTCTCTGCGCAAAGCATCCCATTGGCGGAAAAAGAGAAACTGACAGAAGCGATGAAACTCCACGGCGTCCGCAAGCTGCTTGCGCGCTTTCTGCAAAGCGGATTTGCGGAATGAACGCAACTCTTGCTCCCATGTGTACCATGGCTGTCCGCCATGCTCATCCTTCAATGCCATAAACAGGGCAAAATCATCTAGCCATTTGAGGACGTCCGGGCGCGTGACAAACTGCTCGAACTCATCGCGTAGGGCTGAACGCTCCAGCTCACGAAAACGCTGAAACGCTCGCTGGAAAAGGTCCCGTTTCCACTGGATGACCCAGCCGTAATCCACGCGATTTGCCGGGAATGGTGGAGGTGAGATTGCCTCTGAGCTAAGAAGCCCATCTGCCACGAGAAGCTCTGGACTCACAAGCAACGGATTGCCGGCAAAGGCGGAAAAACATTGGTAGGGGCTATCGCCGAAGCTTGTGGGGCCAAGCGGCAGCACCTGCCAGTAAGCGAGACCAGCCGCTTGCATCCAATCGAGAAACCGATAGGCTTGTGGTCCGAGGTCCCCTATTCCAAAAGGTCCAGGAAGACTTGTGGGATGCAGAAGAATTCCAGCAAGGCGCCGATCCAGTGGCATGGACAGCAAAGCTCCTAAACGAAATCAGGCCGCAACACAACCGGCCCGCTTTGCGTACCAGCGGCGGGGGCAAGGTATTCTCAACGTTTCTGAAAGGCGAGCCATATCCTAGGGAATGTCTCGTCCCTCTGTCGTAAGGACTGCACGGCCGTGCTTAACGCCCTTGCAAGCGATGAGCTCGTCAGCGAGAGCACGCACTCTCCCGGCTTCACCGCGCAGAATGACGACTTCGAGACAGTTGTCGTTGTCGAGGTGCACATGCGTCGCGGAGACGACGAGGTCGGTGTGGTGGTGTTGTAAATCGCCGAGACGATCGGCAACTTGCCGATTGTGATGATCATACACAAGCGTCACCGTGGCAGCAACTTTGCCCTTTGCCTGGCGCCACTGCTCTTCCACGAGCATGGCGCGGATAAGGTCGCGGATTGCCTCGCTACGATTCTCGTATCCTTTTTTTGCGATCAGCTCATCGAATTTCTCCAGCAGACGAGCGTCCATCGACACCGTATAACGCGCCGCACCCGTGGCGCCTGAAGCTTTCCTGGCCACAACGGTCACCTCTTCTCGAAGTTCTCACCTAAGCATCACTGATTACGGTCTTTTTTAGTTTCATTCGGCGTGAGATTGCAACAGTTGACGGCTAGCTCAGACAGAATCTTGCCACGCCCCCAGCCTGCCTGCGTTTGCCGACCACGTTGCCCCTGACGGAAAGAGATGTCTTCGTAGCAAATGAATAAATCCGAAAGTCACCGTGTTTTAGAATTTTGTCATACGATTTTGAAAAACGTGTGAAAGGAGAGCCAACTTCAATGGTTCGGTTTTGCCGGCGTCCGTCATTCTCGTTTTCTCTGGGATTCACTCTCATCGAACTGCTCATCGTAGTGGCTATCATCGCTATTCTTGCTGCGATCGCGGTGCCAAATTTCCTGGAAGCACAGGTGCGTTCAAAAGTGGCTCGTTGCAAAGCGGATATGCGCTCAATGGCCACAGGCATAGAGTCGTACTGTGTGGACAACAATACGTATCCACTATACGGCCAGATCAAACCTGATAACACTGTCTATGAACCCGCAACGACAGTTGGTCTGTACGATAAGAATGAATTCCCGATGTATCACCTGACGACACCGATCGCGTATATCACGTCGCGGTTTGAGGATCCGTTCGCGACAAAGATTCCTGGCCCAGAGCCATATATCCGATACATTAATTATATCAATCTGCCTTATCACCTCTACACGCTGCCCAACCCGATGTCAGAAGCCAATAAGCAGGACATCCTTTCGAAATCTGGACAATGGCGGATGATCGCGTGTGGTCCGGACGGTGATCGTGGAGCGGACGCGAAGTTGAACATTATCTATGACCCGACGAACGGAACCGTGAGCGATGGCGACATCGTGCGGACTCAGAAATATAGTGAAAGCGTGCCCCGGCAGTGACCATTTAACCGCTTGGGTTATTTTCAGGATGGCGTTGAATGAAACGTTTGCCAGTGGCACTGCTTGATGGGATAAGAAGGAGAGCCTAAGTTATGCACGATTCGCCACATGAACACCAACATGGGCCGATGGATCTCTCGGTGCGGGTGATCCGCAAGGCATCGAGCGGATCGAACGAATGGAATCGAGGACAGGATCCGGCTGATTGGTGGCAGGAGCTCGTGAATCGCCATGGTCACGTGGGTCCGTGGAACGTGCTTGGATACCGCATGGGGCGGTTTGTCCTGCGTGAGCTCGGAACCTCATGGGGCAGCCATGAATACATTGTCACGGCTCATATCCCTGCATGCACTCCTTACTCCTGCATTCTCGACGGACTTGCCGTGGCCACAGGGAACAGCGAGGGACGCCTCGATTTGCTCTGGTCGGAAGTAGCACTCCCGGAGTTCATTCACGTGAGCGTTCGGCGAGCTTCCGATCGCAAGCTTGTCCTTGTTTTTGAGCCATGCGCCGAGTATTTAAAACGCATCAGCCAAGGAACGGTACACGATCTCGAGCGGCAATCTCGAGAGTGCGAGAAAATGCCTGAGGAAGAGCTTTTCCGAGTGCGTTGGATTGAGCCTCGACGCTAACTATTTGCGCGCGTAGCGTCCCATCAAACTGCCTTCAGCCAGAACGTGGCCTTTCATTGCCTCTAGGAGTTGCGGTTTGGTGAGGCCGGCCGGCTTGCCGAGTTTGACGTCGAGCGCATAAACTTTAAAATAGTAGCGATGTGTGCCGCTTGGCGGACATGGTCCGCCATAGCCGACCCGTCGGAAATCGGTCATTCCCTGTTTGGCGCCAGTAGGGAGGTCTCCGACTTTCGGTAAATTCTCGGGAATCGTGAGACTGTCAGCGGGCCAATCATAGAGAACCCAGTGAACCCATGTGCCGCGCGGAGCATCCGGGTCATCGCTGATGAGTGCGAGACTCTTCGTTCCTTCCGGGATTCCGCTTATTGCGAGCGGCGGAGAGATATCAGCGCCATCGCAAGTGTACTTGCTCGGAATGCTTGCTGCTTCGCTAAAGGCTGGACTTGTGACGACAATTTTCATGGTACGACCTCCTGTGGTTTCAGCCGCATGAGATGGATGAACGGTAAGGACATGGGCACCTAAAAGAATCCATCCAATCACTGAGACGAGCGAACGCATGCTTGGCATGAACGACCTCCACTCATGATTTTCCGAGGTGGATTCAATTTGACGAAAAACAGACGCCTATGCAAGGAAAAGACCTTGTGACAAACACCTACATACCAGTGTGTCCGGCCTGCGACAAGCCGATGGTGACCCTCGAGTGGCGTGGTATCGAGGTGGATTACTGCATTGGATGCCATGGCGTATGGCTGGATCACGGTGAGCTGCAGAGCATCCTGGGCGAAGGGAGAAAAGTGGAGAGTGGCTGGCTTCCCAAAGAAAAGAGCCAGCTCCCGCCAAAGAAAACCAAGCGCCTCTGCCCACGCTGTGATGCACGTCTCGTGGAATTTCAGGTGGAAGCTGGTGACAAAGGAGAACTAAAGCTGGACCGCTGCCCACACGGGCATGGTCTGTGGTTTGATGGCGGAGAATTAGAGACCTACTTGCGTCAAGTGGCGACTGACGAATCCAGTGTCGCTCGGGTGGGTTCCTTCTTGAAAGAGTTGTTTGGGGGCAAGTAGAAGAACAACGACGGCGAACAGACGTCGACTAAATTCGAGCAGGTGGAGAATGAGATGGGAACAGCAGCAATCGTAATTCTGATTATACTCATCCTTGCGATCTTGTGGGTGATTGGAACGTACAACTCACTGGTCGCAATGCGGGCGGAAATCGACAATGCGTGGGCACAGATTGACGTGCAGTTGAAGCGGCGTTATGACTTGATTCCAAACCTGGTTGAAACGGTAAAGGGCTACGCCGCTCACGAGCGCGAAACGCTCGAAAAGGTGATCCAGGCCCGAAACGCTGCGATGCAAGCGCAGGGCGTGGCGCAAAAAGCTGAGGCAGAAAATATGCTGACGAGCACGCTGCGCTCGATTTTTGCGCTGGCAGAAGCCTATCCGAATTTGAAAGCGAACGAGAACTTCCTCGCCTTACAGGAGGAGCTCAGTTCCACAGAGAATCGGATAGCCTTTGCGCGTCAGTACTACAACGACAGTGTGATGCGCTATAACGCGAGAATTCAGCAATTTCCCGCGAACGTGGTCGCAAACATGTTTGGCTTCTCGCGCCGTGATTTCTTTGAACTGCAAGACCAGGAGCAACGCGAAGCTCCGCGCGTGAAGTTTACGGCGTAATCATTGCCTTGTCGAAGGGAAGCAGATTAGGCCGTGTGGGAACAGATCGCAGCTAACAAGCGACGCTCCACCATTTTGCTTTTTGTGCTTTTCCTCATGATGATTGCCATGGGGTGCGCGGTGGGTTATTTGCTATCGCCGCCGAAGAACGACGACGACCAAACATGGGTTGCTACCGGCGTGATGATTGGGGGTATTGTGTTCCTCATTCAATACGCTATTTACGCCCTCACGCCACAGTCCGTTGTTTTTAGCGGTTTGCAGGTGCAGGAAGTGACAAAGGAGGACATCCCACAACTGATCAACATCGTGGAGGAGATGACGATTGCGTCCGGCATCGGCAAGACACCTCGCGTCTATCTGATCTTTGATCCAGCGCCCAATGCTTTTGCATTCGGACGGGGAGAGCATGCATCAGTCGCCGTTACGACTGGTCTGCTGGAGATGCTGAACCGCGATGAGCTCCAGGGAGTCATTGCCCATGAGATTGGGCACATTCGTAATCGTGACATCAACTTCATGACGCTTGCTGCAGTGATGCTGGGGACAATTATCGTGCTTGGTGAGGTTGCCTACCGATTGATTTACATTGGAGCACGGGTAGGCGAGCGTTCGAGTTCCCGCTCTTCAAGACGCAGCAGCGCTGGTGGGGCTGAGCTGATCATCTTTCTTGCAGCGCTGATCTTCATGCTGATTGCGCCGACCCTAGCGCAGATTCTTTACTTTGCAAGCTCACGCCGGCGCGAATATCTGGCCGACGCTAGCGCTGCGCTGTTTACGCGTTATCCCGAAGGACTTGCATCGGCGCTGGAAAAAATCGCGTACTCCCCAGTGCGTTTGACAAAGGTGAGTAGGGCCGTGGCTCCGCTCTTTATCGTGAATCCACTCGAGGCGCTTGATGCTGACAGTATTTTTTCAACACATCCGCCAGTCGAGAAACGGATTAAGATTCTGCGAAGTATGGCCGGCGCATCGCTTTACGACTATGAACGGGCGGCAGAGTCCGTGGTTGGGCGTCGCATCATCCGGAGCAAGAATCTCCAAGCCACCGAGCCCCAGCCTGTTATGTCGCCCTTGCAAGGAGCCGAGACCATTGGCGCGGCAGCAATTCTTGCGGCTTCCGATATGCATAGAGCCCGTGGCGGATACCGCATGGTGAGCTGCCCGACCTGCAAGTTGACGCTCAAGGTTCCTCCCACCCTTCAGACGGACACAATGGAATGCCCGCGCTGTGGAGAGACGATCCACTTGCCGCCGCCTGGCGCGATTGCCACGGCGAGCTTGATGGAGGAGAAACCGTCGGAGGCGGAAGGGGAACCATCGGAAACCGACTCCGGCGCGGCTAAACCACCTTTTGACTCAGAGTCGCGTTCAGCAGCACGGAAGAGCGACATTCCACCTGCTCAAACCGTTGAACTGACAACGCCAAGGCAAGGGGGGCGCTGGCAGAGTTTGGAATGCACGGTGTGCGGACAGAAAATTCAGTTGAGCCCAGCTTTCTCAGCCCGCTGGATCTCGTGCCCCAAATGCCATTCCAAACTTATTTTCCCCGCCGATAAAGAGACCGTCAACGCGTCCGCTTGAGGCACAGTAAGCAACTCCACGAAGGTCACGGGCCGCAAATATGGCACTCAGCAAACAGTAGCTTCACGCGTGGAACTGCAAAGTAAGAGTCTTCAAACGCAGGCTCGCTATTTCGAAGCTTTACTTCGCCGCTATCACAAAGCTGAGTTTCTTGGTGCTGATCCACTCTGCGTGGTTCATCGCTTTACGAATGCAGCCGACCAAGAGATTGCGGCCCTACTGGCTGCGCTTCTTGCCTACGGGAATGTTAAGCAAATCATCCGATCGTTGAACCACCTCTTTGCCCTAATGGAGATGCATCCAGCGGCGTTTGTTGAATGTCTTGATTTGCGTTCGGTGCACAAAGCCCTAAAAACGTTTCGGCACCGTTTTCATGACGGCCAAGACATCGCTACACTTTTATGGCTTTTTCGCCAAACCCAGGTGGAGTTTGGCTCCCTCGAACGAGCATTTCTTCACTTCGATTCGGGAGAGGATTATTCCGGAGCTCTGGGTGGTTTGCTTAACCTGTGGCATTCCTGGCTCGGCAGAGCATCGCGGTTGCGTTCCATGCTCGGTAAGCCCTCGTTTATCCACTTCATGGCTTCGCCGCAACGGGGCAGCGCGTGCAAGCGATGGTTCCTGTTTTTGAGATGGGTTGTAAGGCCACGGGATGGCATAGATCTCGGGCTGTGGCATCAGGCAGATTCAAGCAAGCTGCTCTTCCCGGTAGACCGCCACATCCTGCGCATTGCGAATAACATTGGAATCGTCAGCGCCCGCTCGGCCACATTGAAGGTGGCTCGTGCAATCACCGGCTTCTTTCGAGTTCTCGACGCCAAAGATCCCGTCCGATTCGACTTTGCCCTGTGCCACCTTGGCATTCTTGGCGATTGCCCAACGACGCCAGACGTGGGTGTATGCGAAGCCTGCGAACTGGCTGAGATCTGCCAGCTCCGTACGCGTCTTGCTTCACAAAGCAAAAAGGAAATCCTTAGCTCTCTCGGATCTGCTTTGCGCGAGCAAGAATGCGGGCGGAAACGCCGAGCACGTTGAGGAATCCCTCTGAATCCGCGTGATTGAATTCGCCGACCTTTTCCATGGAGGCAGCTGTCTCGGAGTACACGCAATGCGGCACGTCTTTCGCAGCCGCGAAGATCGCATGCCCCTTATAGAGATCCAGCTCGATGGTTCCTGTGGCAAACTGCGCGAAGGCCGCAACCGCAGTCTTAGCAGCGGCGGAGCCGGGATCGAACCAGTAGCCCTGGTAAATCTGCTCCGCGAGGTAGCCGGAAAGGAAGTCGAATAGTCTGCGGGCGCGGCGGTCGAGAAGAAGTTGGAGCAAATACTCGTACGCTTTTCCAAGCACCTCCATGCCAGGGGTCTCGTAAACACCGCGTGATTTGATGCCGACGAACCGGTTTTCTACCAGATGGAGAGCGATCCCGACACCGTTTCGTCCTCCTGCGGCGTTTGCACGCTGGAAGGCTTCGAGCACACTAGTGCGCTCACCATTAATCGCAACGGGAATTCCCTCCTCAAAGCGCACGGCGAAACGCTCGGGCTTGTCAGGGGCGGCCGTTGGCAAAACCCCAAACTCTGGTTCAATGGCATAAGCGCCCACTTCGAGCGACTCGAGTTTGCCAGCCTCATGAGTCAGGCCCAGGAGATTTGCGTCGGTGCTGTAGGGTTTCGCGTGGCTCGCTTTGATTGGAATGCCGCACTTGAGACAGAAATCGATCATTTCTTTGCGGCCACCGAAGGCTTGAAGGAAGGCGTCGTCGCGCCATGGCGCGTAGACCTCGAAATCTGGTTCGAGCATATTGGTGACGATTTGGAAGCGCACCTGATCGTTGCCGCGTCCAGTCGCTCCGTGACTCAAGATGGTAATTCCGCGCTCACGCATGAAGCGCAGGAGAAGCGTTGTTGTCACGTGGCGGGCAATGCCTGTGGTGTTCCAATAATCGCCTTCGTACTTCGCTTGGGCATGAATGACGGCAAGTCCTTCGCGGGCGAGAGCCTCGCGGCCGTCGAGAATGTGGGCTTCGGCAGCACCTGAGGCCAGCATGCGCTGACGCACGAGTTCCAGATCTGGATCATCAGGTTGACCGAGATCGAGGGTCACGCACACCACGCGCACACCATTATCCGTGAGCCAGCGTGTGATAGTGCAACTATCAAGCCCTCCCGATGCTGCAAAAGCGATCGTTTTTCCACGCAAATCATCGACGCGCATAGCTTGTTACCGTCCTCTCCAAGCGCTTATGGAATTCTGAAGGCCGACACGTGGAACGCCGCGCGTCCAGCGACACACTGCGTTCGTTCGCCGGTTCAACGCATTGTAAAAATCTGAACGCCAATTGTTCGACTGATGTCTTCAGCTCATTCAACAGTTTTCTTCGGGCGATTCTCCGAGAAGCTCACGTAGCGTCTCGGAGCAGATTTCCGGATCGAAACCCCGCCGGAGTAAGAACTGATAGAGACGCTGATGGAGTTTCGCATCACGCTTTTGCGGTGATAGGGATGCAAGGCGTTTCCTGGCCACGATGCGCGCCAGCTCTGCCTGTTGCTCGGGAGTATAGTTTGCATCGAGCGCAGCTTCGGCGAGGTCTTCTGAGACGCCGCGAGCACGAAGTTCATGCCCAATGGCACGAGGACCTTTCCTGGTGACCTTCTTCTGCGTACGGACATAGGCTTGAGCAAACGCAGCATCGTCGAGCAGTCCCAATTCACGCGCAGCTGCGAGAGCCTGTTCTATGGCGTAGTCGGAGAATCCTACTCTCGTGAGATACTGTCGAGCTTCCGCAGATGTTTTTTTTCGAGTCGTCAGGTACCGCACAAGTCGCCGGCGTGCGGAAAGGATTTCGTCCGCTTGACGCAGCTGCTTAACAAGCTGAGCATCCACAGACATCTGAGTTTTAAGCTGAAAACGAACAACAATTTCCGGATCGAGAGCGAGTGCAGAGTCGTCGTCGAAAACGACGGTGACACGGTCGGTTTTGCGTTTGCCGACTTTGAACTCTCGGATTTTCACGCAAGAAGTTTGTGGCAGTGGAACTCTTGTTTCAATAGGTTCTTCCAATAGAGAAAGTGCGGTGCACGGAATCATGATTGAGTGAAGAAGCAGACGTGACACGGCATGGCGAGCAGGACACAAAGAAAAACTCAGCGAGATGATCGCCAGAACCGCCGGCGACGCCTGAAATGGCGCATTGCCATCGGTGCCGTGGCACTGCTGTGCCTGGCTGGCACATTCTTGGCAGAAGTTCCGCTGCGCTTCCGGAACGTTCCACCGTATGTAGCCAAGGTCCTTCGAGAGCAATTTGGGCTGGAAGTTGAGATTTCTGCGGCGGAGCTCTGGTGTTTGCCTCCGCGTCTCGTGCTCGAAAAGGCCCGGGTTCGCCCCGAAGCGACAGCGTCCGCGGGTGATGAGCTCTCGGCAGAGCGAGTGCAAGCCTCACTGAATCCGCTTTGGTGGCTCTTTGGAATGGGGAAACCCTTGCGCGCCGTTCACATCATTTCGCCAGGCGTGGTGCGCGTGCGGATGGAACACGGAGCCTTGCACTGGCCACCGGGAATACAAGCGCTCGCAGAACAGTTCTCGACCCAGAAAAAGAAAGAGGGAGCTTTCAAGGTTCCGATATCTTTGCTCGAGATTCGGCGGGGAGAGATCGTCGTCTATCAAGGACTAGACCGCATGACTGCCCTCCCCATGCGTTCGAAGAGTCAAAGCTACGAGACCACTGTTGCGGCGGTGCAGATTTCCAATCTTCAAGTGCGAGAATTGAGCGGTGAACGCTATGCGGTGCAGTGTACAGGACTTGCTACAGTCCGCGAGGCGCCCTCACCTTTTACTGTGCGAGGAACTTTTTTGGGAACAAGCGAATTTGCCGGGGAGCTTGAGAGTCCCACATTTCGCGCCTACTGGCCCATGGGTTTCCGCGGGTCCGTAGCCACGGAGGCGCGCGACACGCGTTTGGATGTTCGAATGCTACGGCGCGAAAACCAGTGGGACTTCGTGACCAACGTCTCGGTGAGTGCCCTTGCTCTCTCGATGCCAACGCACAGCATTGCTTACCAGGACGAAAATGTTCAGTTGGCCCTGCGGGGTGCAATCGAGTTTGACTCAC
Organism: Candidatus Sumerlaeota bacterium; assembly: GCA_017161655.1. Lineage (GTDB taxonomy): Bacteria > Sumerlaeota > Sumerlaeia > Sumerlaeales > Sumerlaeaceae > DRVG01. Next base: position 211,028 of record JADFCV010000004.1, on the reverse strand, counting down.
GCCAGCTCACGCTGACGAAAGCGCGTATCGAAAGCCCGCAAATCCGACTTGAAGCTGAGGGCCGGGGGAATTGGGAACAGCAGGAATACGAAGCCAATTTATCAGCGGATCATATTGGCGCACCGTATATCGAGCTGTTGAATGCTCCCCTACCGAAGGGATTTGAGGTCACAGCAGGCAACGGTGCGGTCCAGGCAAATCTCCATGTGGCCGGCGCTGGACCTGAGCTGCGCACTGTGGTGGGGAAATTGACTTTTTCATCGGTGACACTGCACACCCCCCATTTGCGGCGTCCCGTGCGTGAGTTGAAAGGTGAGCTGGACTTCGAACCACGCCGGCTCGTGTTCCATGAGCTAGCAGGCCAACTTGGAAAAGCAGCGCTTACAGTGAACGGAGAACTTGTGGGGGATTATTTGACCTCGCGGACAGGGACTTTGCGCCTACGGTGGGAAAGCCAGGCTGACGCTCGCGAGTTGACGGAATTGGTGCAATCGGCAGGAGGGCAAGTTGCCGAGTCGGCCGAATCGATCACTCCGCTAGGGGGCAGCATTTATAGTGAGGGAAGCCTTGAACAACCCGTTGAAGGCGACCCCGGGGCCTGGCCTGCTCCGAAAATGGTTGGAGTTGTTCGTGTGCAAGATTTAGCCTTTCGTCAGAAGTCCATGCCCGCTCCAGTAACCGACGCCAATGGAGAGCTGCGTGTTCAGAACTCCACGGTCATTATTGACGGATTGCGAGCAAAGTTTGGAGCAAGTGATGTGAGGCTGGTGGGCAGCATCGCAGGCGATCGGTATTTTTGGAAGGATCCGGAAGTCTCGGTTACGTTACAACTTTCAGCAGATGCGGCAGCCTTCGTGGCGAGCCTCGAGCCGACCTGGCGCAACCAGGTCAGTGCTTACCGGCCCTCCGGAAAACTGGCAGCGAGCGTGCAGTGCGATCTGCGTTTGAGCGATTGGCAACATGCGAATCTCAGAGGCAACGCGAGTCTTTCGCAGTTAGCTTTTGAATTTGTTACGGACTACGTTTCTGCCAAGCTGGAGAATCTCAGCGCGGATATTGGCTGGGACGGGAAACGCCTGACTCTGAAAAGTTTCAGCGGTGCAATGAATGGAATCCAGGCGAACGGAACGGGATCGCTGGACCAGACGCGAATAGCTGTGCGGCTCAACGCGACGGGGAACCTTGAGCAGGTGCAGCAACTACTTCCACGCATGGAGCCTTTTGTTGAAATCCATGGCCCTGCAGCAGCTGACGTAACCGTCGAAATCGCAGAACCAACACTCGCCGCTGATTCCAAACTCCAAAATGAGCTGTTCCGATTGCTCGCTTCCCTAGGACCCCGCGTGCTCAGGGCCTATCAGGGCGGCCGCCTCCAAATGAATGGACGCGTTGTCGCTGGCGACCAAGCAAAAGGGGCAAGCTTCCGACATCATGCGATGCCACCAGCTCGGACTCTTTCTTACGGCATAAGTGTTCCAAGGGGCGAAATCAAAGATATCCACGGAAGCTTTGTGCTCAGGGGAACCACGATTGAAGTTCCTGAGAACGCACCGTTGCGGTGTGCTATGGCCGACACGCCGAATTGCCGGCTGTGGGGCAGCATCGCAATGGTTCCGAATCACTATCCGAAGATAAAGTTCCAGATCGAAACCCCCGAAGAGGCTCATTTCGACACGTGGATTACTGGCTGGAGTGCTGACTTTCACCCACCGGCGAGACGATCACCGCCTGCGAAAGGGAAGCGCTTTGAACTAGAAGGAACCATTGTGGCTGCGCGAGGGACCTACAAAGGGGAAAGCGTCGGACAGTGCTCCGGTGAATTAGTTTACACGTTCGTTTCGGGCGAGCCACCGCGGCGGACGGAATTTCGAAACATTTTCATCCAAGGATTTGGGGGGAGCATGCGGGGCTATGGAGCAATCGAGTCATGGCGCGAAAAGCCCGACGACTACCCGCGGTGGGAAGCCAATGTGCAGCTCGATCACGTCAGAATCCCACCGCTTAGTCGCTGGGTGTTCCAGAATCCCAGATTGGTTGAGGGTGTCTTGACAGGAAAGATCAAGCTCAGTGGCGTCAAGACTGACGTCCAGCGATTACGCGGTGAGGGCAGAGTGGGACTTGTGCAGGTGGAAGCGGGCCGGTTGCCATTCATTTTGAAACTCTTCCAGGTGGTGAACCTCACTCAGACGCGCGGACTCTTTGAGAAAGCTGCCTATAATTCGAAACGTGATGCTCGCTTTCAAATCGCTGACGGTGTCGTGATGTGGGACAAAGTCGAGCTCGAAACAGAGGGGTTACTGCTGGAACTTTATGGTCGTTACTACCTGGAAGATCACCGAATTGACGCCCAGGTCCGGTTGAATTTGTTTGAGTCCTCATTGCTGGGAGCGATTCCCCTCGTGGACGAGCTGGCTCGGATGGCAGATCGAACGTTGGGCAAGGTCATCATGGCATTTCGTGTCAGTGGCCCTGCCGCACAGCCTTCAGTCACTCCTATCCCACTTCCTCTCTTCCAGTCCCCCACTCCGTAACGGCTGTGAATGGAAAAGAATAAGACCGCGTAAAGTCCGAAGATGTTTGGAAAATCCTCATCAGGTGATTCACCGCGCTTTCTCTACCGGCAAAGCTTGCCGCACCGTCGAGGAGACTTATGAAAAAGACGATACTCGTTCTCGGTGGCGGTGTTGCTGGCTTAGCATGTGCTGCGCGCTTGCTGGAACTTGAACCCACTTGCGAAGTGACTGTGATCGAGGCTGATACGCAGCTGGGAGGACTTGCATCGCTCTGGCGCTGTGGAGAGTTTGCTGCGGATTTGGGGCCCCATCGGGTCTATACGGAATTACCGGAGATTGCTACGCTGCTGCCGGAGCTCATTGCTGCTGAAGATGCACTTCAGGTCGAACGGCGGAGCCAACTGTATCTCGATGGGCATTATTACACGTATCCGGTGCGCGCGGGAGAAATCTTGCGGGTCATGGGGCCGTTCAAACTCGGTTACTATGGCACTTCTGCTATTTGGGGGCAGATACGTTCCCTCGTTGGGCGTCCACTCAGCTACGCAGATGCTATGCGGCAGGCGTTTGGAGACGCACTCTACCGAAAGCTGATTGAACCATACACGCGCAAAGTGTGGAAAACCCCACCAGAGCAACTCAGCGAAGACATTGCCCGCGTTCGCGTGAGTGCGGGAAACACAAACAAGGTCGTGCAGCGTTTACTGCGGCGTAAAGATAAGCAGTCGCGGCCGACTGCACTCGACCGATTTACGTACATTCGAGGCGGCGTGGAGGGGCTTGTTCATGCCCTCGAAAATAGGGTGCTCGAACGCGGCGGTTCGATTGAGACAGGACTTCGCGCTCTGGCTTTTGAGTCAGGCGGCAGCGGCGTGACAGCCGTTTGCGCCGAGGCCTCAACTGAAGAATCTTCAGACTCATTTTTCGAAACCGATGTCGTGGTTTCAACCATTCCGGTCACTGATCTCTCCGCAATGCTTGGCAGCAAGCTAGATGAAGGGGTGTTAGCAGCGAAGCAATTAGAGTATGTGGGGATGGTGCTGGTGGGTGTTGCCCTAGCGAAGCGCCAGATGTCACCCAACACATGGATTTATTTCCCTGAAGAGCACATCGTGTTCAACCGAGCCTACGAGCCGAAGAATTTTGATCCTGGCATGGCTCCAGCAGATCGCACGCTTGTTGTTTTCGAGGTGACTGCTCGGCTGAACTCTGGGCTATGGAGGAAAACTGATAGCGAGCTTCGCGAGCTGGTGGTACACGACGCTGTCGAGGCTGGATTGTTTACGCGGGACGAAGTTGTGGAGACCTTTACCAAGCGCCTCTCGCATGCGTATCCAATCTACACTCGCAACTATCGCCAGCTCTTGTCCGCTGTTTGTCAGGCGCTTGGTCAAATCCCCAACGTGATCACCACGGGACGCCAGGGATTGTTCAACCACAACAATATGGATCACTCCATGCTCATGGGAATTCGCGCAGCGGAATGTGTGGTGGGAAACTACCCATCACCAGCGCAAGCCTGGTACGCGAGCCTGGACCAATTTGCACACTTCCGCATCGTGGACTGAGAGGGGCCGTGCGAAAAGAGGATGCTTAATCCTCGTGTCGAGGTAGCAGCGACGTCATCTCCTGCACCTGCTCAATGGTCCAGCGAGTGAGAAATTCGTGAAGGCGTACGAGCTGGCGGTCGTCAGGTTCGAAATCGATCACGCGACTGATTCGTCCACGCTCATCAGGGATTTCGAAATGAAATGTGGGGAGCGGTGTTCCTTCCGGGCCAAGAAAATACGCTTCTATCCGTTTCAGTGCGTCGAGCCGGGCTTGTGCATCGAGGCCGATACGAACAAAACACTCGAACTCGTAGCTCAGGTACTTTGCTTGTTCCCGGTTAATTTCCATAATCGCATCCTAACGGGAAGCGGCGTGGGGGGCAAGGGATTTCAAGGCGCCTTTGCGCTGGCTGATTACGCTGACGAACTGGGGCGGGCTTCCCCGTCGACACTCAGCACGGCATTGAGACTTCCTGTGCGGTAGCCTAAAAGATCAACCGTTGTATAGACAAAACCAATTCGTCGGAATTCGTCGGCAATTTGACCTGCTAGGTTCTCTGAGAAAAGACGTGGCATTTCCTCAGGCAGAATTTCAATGCGAGCGATGGTGCCGTGATGTCTCACGCGCACTTGAGAGAAGCCGAGTTTTTTGAGGACCTTTTCAGCCAGAGCTATTTGCTCGAGTTTTTCGCGCGTGATCGGCATGCCATACGGAACACGCGACGACAAACATGCGCCGGAGGGCTTATCCCACGTGGGAAGGCCAAGGGCGCGCGCTGCGTCGCGGATGTCGCTCTTCGTCCAACCGTATTCGAGCAGTGGCGCCCACGTACCGGTTTCGTTCGCGGCCTTCATCCCTGGCCGATAGTCGCCGCGATCGTCGGCGTTTGTCCCTTCGACAACTGCCGAACATCCCCACCTCTCAGCGAGCTCGCGAAGCCGTCCGAAAAGCTCTCGCTTGCAGAAATAACAGCGATTCACGGGATTTTCGGCGTAGTTTGGGATTTCCAGTTCGGAGTACTCGATGACGTGATGATTCCATCCACGCGCATGAGCCAGGTCGCAGACGTTTTGGAACTCTTCTGGCGTGAGTGTTTCACTCTTTGCGGTCACGGCGATCGCGTCTTCGAATCCCAGGGCCAGGTGAGCAATCTCTTGCAGGAGCGTAGAATCGACTCCCCCTGACAGTGCAACCAGCACGCGACGCTTCTGCCGAAAAGCGTCCTTCAAGCGCTCGACTTTCTGGACTAATTCAGGCCTCATTCTGAGATTCATTTACTGGAGCATGCGAAGGTTGTTCACGGCGCGGGCAAGCGACTCCGTGGTGGGGTCGTGAGCGCAGCCAATCACGATACTGTGCAAGGGCATGCTCAAGGTCGCTCAAGGTCTCAATGTGCATGAGTTTCTCGCGGAAAGCGCGCGCACCATGCAAACCGCGCAGATACTGTACGGTATGCTTGCGCATCTCGAGAATGCCGCGGCGCTCACCTTTTGCGCTCACCATCATTCGAGTGTGATTGAGAACCAGCGAGAATCGCTCATCGAGATTTACGTCGAGCAAGTAAGCTGGAACTCGAATGAGCGTGTGAGCATCACCTTCCTCGCATTCGATCATTTCGTCGGTGGGGACTTCGTCTTCTGAGGAAATTCGGCCCTCGCAAAAGTCGCGCATCGCGCGCTCACACGCTCTGAGCAACCACGGGTTACCAATAAGTCCGCGCCCGATCATGATTGCATCGCAATGGGTCTCGCGGATCATGCGCACAGCATCAGCCGGAGATGTGACGTCGCCATTGCCGATGACAGGGATACGCACCGCTTCTTTGAGTTCAGCGATGAGGCGCCAATCTGCCTGGCCTCGATAGCCCTGCTGACGGGTACGAGCATGGAGTGCCACCGCATCGGCGCCCTCGGCTTCACAAATTCGAGCCAGCTCTACCGCAATGATCTGCCCATCCTCCCAACCGGCGCGCATCTTTACGGTAACGGGGATTTTCACGGCTCGACGCAGCGCACGGACAATGGCCGCCACGCGCGCAGGCTCTTTCATGAGCGCGCTTCCACAATGGTTGCCTGTGACTTTGCGCGCAGGGCAGCCCATGTTGACATCGACCAGTGCAGCCCCTTGCTGCTCCACGATTCGTGCAGCTTCGGCCAGGCGGTCCGGTTCGCCGCCTAAGAGTTGAACAGCAACAGGCGGCGCCTCTCCGCCAATATCCAAAAGGCTCCACGTTCCTTTGTCGCCCCGAATGAGCCCCTCCGCGGAGATCATTTGTGTATAAACGAGATCGGCCCCCATGGAGCGCAAGATTTCGCGGAATGGCCGATCCGTGATGTTGCACATCGGCGCGGGCAACACGCGGCTGCGCAAGGGCAAGGAGCCGATTTGCCATTCCACACCTGGAGCAGCGATTGGGGACGATGTGGCATTGTGGTTAAACATGTTGTGGTCTCCCGTTTCTCCCGATGTGCTAAGGCCGCGCATATTCCGCACTGAGTAAGACGCCGTAAGAGGCTAATTTATTTTGTGTCGTCGGTTCCGGCGGTCTGAAGTCTTCGCTTCGAAATCCTCAGGAGCACGTGCGTTGCCATGCGGTTAACGATCACGACACTGAAAATGATGGCGGCTTCCATTACCTCGATGATATCTTTGGGAATCTCACTCGCCGCAGCGACTTTGCCGTAGTTCAAAATTCCGAAAAGAAGAGCAGTGAACAGTATGCCAATCGGGTGATTATTGGCAAGCAACGCCACTGCGATCCCAAGGAAGCCGAGTCCTGCGGAAAAATTCTCTTCGAAGTACCCTTTATGGCCAAGTACGAACCCGACGCCAACAAGTCCGGCGAGTGCACCACTGAGGAACATGGCAAGGATGGTGATGCGCGCTGGAACAATCCCAGCAAGTCGGGCGGCCAAGGGGTTCTTGCCCACAGCTCGGATTTCGTAGCCTAGTTTTGTGGAGCGGAGCATCCACCAGACAGCGACTGCTGCAGCAAGCGCCAGAAGCAGCGACACATTGACAACCGACCCCTGAAAAACTGGAAGCCACTTTGATAAACGTGGCAGCCGCAGGTAGTCGGGAAACGCTGGTGTTCGAACGGTTGCAGGCACCGCGAAGCTATCTGGATCGTAGCGGAGAAGATAGTTGATCCACGCAAGAGCGACAAAATTCAGCATGATTGTCGTAATGACTTCGTGCGCACCGGTAAAGGCTTTGAGAACACCGGGAATAGTGGCATAGAGCCCACCGCCCAGCATCGCAATGAGCACCAGGGCGATCATCCAAGCGAGCCACGGAATATGCTGAATGGTGTCTTTTGAAACACCCTTCAGGTAGTAGCCCACGATGCCAAGGGCCATCGCCCCCACGTAGAGTTGTCCCTCTGCCCCAATGTTAAAGAGCCCCGCACGAAACGCAACAGCAACGGCTAGACCCGTGAAGGTGAGCAATGTGGCCGTGTGAAGAACCTGGCCCAGACCGTACCAATCGCGGAGGCTCTCTTGCACAATAGCGCGGAATGTGGAAAGCACAGGATAACCTGTGACCGCCAAAAAGGCCATGCCAACGAGAGTGGAAAGAAACAGCGCGATAGTAGGGGCAAGGATGGCACGAACAAACCACTGTTTCATTTCCGCGGCTCCTCTCGTGCAAGTTCAGATTGGACGGAGATGGAATGTCCACCTGCCATGTAGACTCCGAGATCTTTCTCTTCGAGATTTCGATTGGGGGCCTCAAAGACAATGCTGCCGCCATAGATGACGAGCACACGGTCGCTGAGCGCAAGAATTTCACTCAGCTCGGCGGAAATGAGAAGAATTCCTACCCCAGCGGCACGCAGTTCTAAAAGCTTGCGATGGATGAACTCGATCGCGCCAAGGTCAATGCCACGTGTGGGATGTGCGGCGACGAGAAGGTTCGCGCCACGGGTAAATTCGCGGGCAACAATGAGCTTTTGCTGATTCCCCCCACTTAGCTGGCTGGCCCGCAATCGCGGATCAGCGGGACGTACGTCGAAATCCTCTAACAAACAGGCAGCGGCGGCGCGGTCGAATTTTCTTACCCAACGCCAATTGTGGTGACGACCAAGCACGAGATTCTCCCGCAAGTCGAAGTCGAGAATGAGCCCTTGGCGGTGACGATCTTCAGGAATGCAGGCCATCCCCGCAGAGAACCTCTCCCGTGGCGGCAAAAGGGTTACATCGCGCTGATTGATATAAATCCTGCCCTCTGAGGGGAAGCGCAGGCCAGTGATCACTTCAAGGAGTTCCTTCTGGCCATTACCCTCGACGCCCGCAATTCCAACAATCTCGCCAGACTTAACGTTGAAAGAGATCTCGCTGAGAAGGGCGCGTCCGCGCCCACGACGGAGCGACACTCGTTCGAGCCGAAGTGGCTCGAGTCCTTTCACTTCGCCTCCCTGCTCACCGGCTACCGAAGTCTCGATGCGCGGCGCGTTTCTATTTGCTGACGGCGTTTCACCATCTGCGCTCTCCACACACTTGCCGCGAGCTTTTTCGATGTCACGGGCGAGCGTTGGGAGAATGACGTCGCGTCCCACCATCAGACGCGCAATTTCTTCGGGAGTGGTTGAAGCTGTGTCGAGAGTGGCTACAACACGGCCGCTGCGGAGGACCGTGAGACGATGTGAAACGGACATGACCTCGTGAAGTTTGTGCGTGATGATAATGACAGTTTTTCCGCCATCAGCGAGGGTCCTTATCGTGCCGAAGAGGGTCTCGACTTCCTGCGGCGTAAGCACCGCGGTTGGCTCATCGAGGATCACAATGGAGGCGTCGCGGTAAAGAATCTTGAGAATCTCAACGCGCTGCTGCTCCCCCACGCTAAGGTTGTCGACGACAGCGAAGGGATCGATTGCCATACCATATCGCTGAATGAGCTCAGCAACCCGCACGGCGGCCTCTCTCGGCCGATAGATTCCTAAACGGAGGCGTTCGTCGCCGAGAATCACGTTTTCCGTCACAGTAAAAGGCGGCACGAGCATGAAGTGCTGGTGAACCATGCCAATGCCAGCAGCAATGGCATCAGCAGGCGAGCGAAAATTGACTGTCCTTCCGTGCACACGGATTTCGCCAGAATCGGGGCGATAAAGACCATAAAGGATCTTCATAAGGGTAGATTTCCCAGCCCCATTCTCCCCCACGAGGGCGTGCACCTCGCCCCGTCGAACGCGAAACGTCACACGATCATTGGCTACCACACGCGCAAAGGAGCGCGTGATGTCGAGCATCTCGACCGCCCATTCAGACTGTTGCAACTCATTCATTGGGGGATTTCGTGCCAGACTTGTGGTCACCAATTCCATGAAAAAGAGATTCTGTCTAAGCAATGGCGCTTTTCTATAGATTCCGCAACACGCAAAGGTTATGAGCTAGTTAGCAAAGTCAGGGAGGTCAGAAAACATGGCGCAGCCAGATGTCAATTTTTTAACGTCTTTGTTGAGTGGGCCAATCGTCCCGGTTATTCTCATCGTCGTCATCTACCTGGCGAAATGCATCAACGTACTGAACGAGTATGAGCGCGGCGTCGTGTTCCGCCTGGGACGTTTGTTACCGCAACCGAAGGGCCCCGGCCTTGTGCTCATCTTTTGGCCCATTGATCGGATGGTCCGGGTAAGTTTGCGAATCGTAACACTGGATGTTCCCCCGCAAGATGTGATCACACGCGACAACGTGTCGGTTCATGTCAACGCAGTGGTCTACTTCCAGGTTGTTGATCCGTCAAAGGCTATCGTGTCAGTGGAGGACTACCTGTTTGCCACCTCGCAGATGGCCCAAACTACCCTGCGAAGCGTGCTTGGCCAGGTCGAGCTGGATGAACTTCTTGCTGAGCGAGAAAAGCTGAACCTTGAGCTGCAGGGAATTCTGGATCGGCAAACCGATGCCTGGGGCGTTAAGGTCACGGCGGTGGAAATCAAGAAAGTGGACCTGCCGCAGGAGATGCAACGTGCTATGGCGCGCCAAGCCGAAGCGGAGCGCGAGCGGCGCGCGAAAGTAATCAGCGCGGAGGGAGAATTCCAAGCGGCCGAGAAACTTGTCGCAGCTGCGGACATGATGGCAGCTCATCCGATGGCCATGCAAATGCGCTATTTGCAGACACTTGTAGAAATCAGCGCGGAAAAGAGCTCCACGATCGTATTCCCGTTTCCGATGGAGATGCTGCGCACCTTCGGCTTAGAAAAGCAGAATATGCCGCGACAGGGTTGACACGCCATTCAACTCCCGGCAGGCGTGGGACTCATCATGACTGACCAAGTTTCTCGCCCCAAATCAGCTAATGTTGTTGTTCGACGTGCAACGCCGGACGACGCAGCCACGATGCTGCGATTGATCCGCGCGCTGGCTGAATATGAAAAACTGGAGCCGCCAGATCGCGACGCAGAAGAACGACTGGTAAAAGATGCCTTCTGCGAGAAGCCACGATTTGAGGTCTGGCTTGCAGAAGTTGACGGACAAGCGGTCGGCTATGCTTTCCTACTTGAGACGTACTCCACCTTTCTGGCCCGGCCAACACTCTACATCGAGGACATTTTTGTTCTACCAGACTACCGTGGGTCAGGAGTCGGCCATGCGCTTTTCCGCAAGTGTGTGGAACTTGCGAAAGAACGGGGCTGCGGGCGGATCGAATGGGTAACGCTGGATTGGAACGTGACGGCTCAGAATTTCTTCAAACGCTACGGAGCTCAGCACCTGGCGGAATGGTATTTCTTCAGGCTGACCGCGGACAAATTCGATGCAATTCTCAAGCGCCCCTAAGACGCTACTCAACAGCCGCCACCGACAATGGTGATGACCTCGACGGAGTCGCCATCGTGCAGGATTGTCGTGGGATGGTCGGCACGGCGGATGACGTCGCCGTTGACCATGACAGCCACCTGGTCGCGCTGAATGCTTAGCGCGTCGAGCAATTCGATGACATTTGATACGTTTTCAAACGTCTGGGGCTTTCCATTTACTGTGAGTGAGATCATGTTGTGCTCCGCAACCTTTTCGGTGGAATTAGTATCGAGCTGCAAAGAATTGCATTCAAAGCCCTAACAGCAGCGCCAGCGGAGTTTTTTGTGACTTTTTATTGACAAGAAAAGTTCTGTGGACTAGGAGGCATACAAGAATTGGCGAATTATCGGGACTACATTTTGTGAAAATTGTTAGCTGAGTGACGGATCCAGAAGCGCAGAGGCGGCGGCTGGACAGGTAGAAGCGATAACCGATGCTGATCGGGCCGATGGCAAATCCATCGGTAACACATGTGGACTGCGGAGGTAGAGGCTGCGAATGATCCGGAGATTTTCGATCAAGCAGGTGGCCGAACGGACAGGTTTAGAAGAGGCCGAAATTCGGTACTATGAAAATGCCTTCCGAGAGTTCCTCACCTTCACTGAGATGGGACTCGATAAGAATGACTTTACCGAGGATCACATCGCCATTCTGACACGGATCAAGGAGCTCATCTACAAGCGCGGGTTCACGATCGAAGAGGTCAAACGCGAGCTCAAGGCTACCATCAGCGATATTCGCGCGAAAATCCCGGTACCAGTGCGTGGAAGCAACTACGCACGGGTCATTGCTATCACAAGTGGGAAGGGCGGAGTGGGGAAAACAAGCATCGTGGTGAACCTTGCCGTGACAATTGCTCAAACAGGACGCAAGGTGGCTATCTTCGACGCGGATCTCGGCCTGGCTAACGTTCACATCCTTATGGGGATTAAGCCGCGATTCAATCTGGCACACCTCATTCAAAACGATTTTCCGCTCGAGGATATCATCACACGAGGTCCTCTGGGAATTCAAATCATCAGCGGAGGGCAAGGTATACGCGAGTTGGCAAACTTAACCGATGAGCAGCGGCGTATCTTGCTACGTCAGCTCGACAAGCTTGAGCAAGACGTGGATGTGCTTCTGGTGGATACGGGGGCGGGTATCAGCGAGAACGTTCTGCGCTTTGCAGCATTCGCCGACGAGGTCATCGCGGTGACCACCCCGAACATTGCAGCTAATGCCGACTGTTTTTCGATCATCAAGATATTGCTGGAGATGGAACCAAACTCAAAAATCGGCCTGCTGACCAATATGGCCAGCGACTGCTACGAAGCGAAGAATGTTTTCAATAAGTTGCAGGCCGCCGTGCGCAAGGTTCTCAATTATGAGCTGAATGACCTGGGCTATCTCGTGAATAGCGAACAAATGCGCGTGGCAACGGAGCAGAGAAGGCCTGTCGTGTTTGCCTATCCGCATTCGGAAATTACGCGCAATTTTCGAGATATTGTGGATACGATCTTCAACACGCGCGTGTTTGTGAACGAACGTAAGGAATCGAGTTTTGCTGATCTTATGGGTGCCTTGAAACGCAGTATGACAAGCTCGCCTCGAGCTGTCGCTATCTAAAATTGCTAACCGAAGGTTCGTAAAGGAGAACCCGCATGATTTACAGATCGATGACAACGTCGGAGCGGTGGATCGCACGGCTCCTTGTAGGGACAGCGGGGATCTGCTCGCTGCTTGTGGCCGTTTACGTTTCGCTGAAAGACATCGTGCACGTATGAGTCTTGCCCGCGGCAACAGGATAAGGCCGCCCTTCGCGGATGCCTGCTGACGCCCACAACCATAAGCAGGCATCCGCCCAAAGAGGGGAAGCAAGGATAGGAAATGATCCCGGGACTGAAGCAGGAGTGAGAAGGGATGGGAGAAACCTACAACATCGTTGATCTTGTAGATCATGACGCGAGCCGCGGGGCAGTGCAGTTCGAGGAACGAACGGCTTATGTTCTTCGGCATTTTCGTTTTCAGGAACATCCGTTCGGCGACAACGTGAACCCGAAGTTCTTCTTCAGGACGGAAGCCCACGAAGATGCCTACATTAAGATGAAACGTTGCATCGAGGAACATGTGGCCGTGGGATTGACGACCGCGCTGAGTGGGACCGGGAAGACGCTCCTGACGCAGATTCTCATCTCCGAGCTTGATCCGGGGCGCTATGAAACAATTCTTGTTCTGGCCTATCCGGGCATGACACGCACGGGTTTGCTGCGGGAGGTAGCAGTCGAGTTGGGAGCTGATTCGCTCCCGGCGCGGGCTCCATTTCACCAACTCATGAGCACTGTTCAAGAACGGATTATGGCGCTCTACGCCGATGGCAAACAGCTCGTTATTGTAGTGGATGAGTGCCATTTTCTTGGCCTTGACGCCCTACAGGTGATTCGCACGCTCTCAAACATCGAAGTTCCCGAACGCAAACTGGTGACGCTTTTGCTGTTTGGCGAGGAGTTCTTTGTCCAGAAACTGGCGAGACCTGAGTACGCTTCCATTGCCAACCGCATGTTCATCCGGGCACGTTTGAGACCTCTGACTGCCGAAGAAACCGAGCAATACGTGAAATTCCGCTGTTTGGTGAGTGGGGGGCGCCCAACGGTGTTTGCCCCAGATGCTTATTCGCTTCTGCACGAGCTTTCGGCGGGAATCCCTCGTGACATTAACCGCTTGTGCCACACGGCGCTCTTTGAGGCTGCGCGACGCGGAAAGTCGGTGGTAGATCGACAACTTCTCGCAGAGACGAGTCGCTGATTTCCACGGTAGACAGCGGATTAGAATTGGCAGTGTTGTGAATTCTCCGTGAGGCTGGAAAAGGCATCGAGTTATTCTTGCGTGTGAGTTTCAAGCAAGCACACTGGTTAGCAGCAAAGTGGGAAACCAGAAAAACACGGCCACAGTGAATACGTGCGCGGACGGTTCGTCCGTTGATCTTTTTGCGCCTACTCCGCGGAAAATTGGGCGCGAAACGCTCCTAATCATTCTGGTGTGTCTGGGAGTATCTGCTCTCTTACGTTTTGTCGCACTTGGCCGGCGTGATTTGTACGGCGACGAGTACTTCGGACTCGATTACATCACAAACCCGCGGCCGAACCTTTTCCACGAAATCTTTCATGGGCACCTGCCTTTGTATTACGAGATTTTGCGGGGCTGGGGAAAAATTGTTGGCACGGCAAACGACGCTTTGCTGCGCGCGCCTTCTGCGGTGTTTGCTCTCGCTGCCTGCGTGGCTTTTACTGTATTTGCCTCTCGGTTCCTGCGAGGACTTGCGTTTGTCCTGTGTCTCGTTGGGTTTGCTTTGAACCCCGCTCTGGTCCATTCAGCTAATGAGGTTTCATCTTACGCGCTTCTGAGTCTCTTCGTTGTCGGATCGCATTATTACGCCATACGGGCCTTGGATGAAAATGAGCAACGGCACTGGGTCAGCTGGTCACTTGTGAGCGCGCTCGGTGCTCTCACCCATCCGTTTTTTTGGTTCGTCCTGCTTGGTCAGTTCTTCTTTGCACTCATCCGTCCGAAGAAAACGCCCCGCAGCTTTGTGATCGTGGCGGCCACCGGCACACTTGTGATTATCGCGCTGATGCTTTTTGGTGTGGTTTATGCGAAGAAGCATTTTAGTGGATTTGATGTTGATGCTCCTTCGGTAGCTGATCTTGCCCGCGGGCTGGTGTCCGCAACGGTTGGGGAGTTCCCGCGCTATCGGTATGGTGAGCGAGTTTTTGTGCGCGCTATCCTCTACCTTTTCGTTCTGGCAGCGTTGGTTTTGAGCTGGGTCTATTATCGTATCCGCCAGGCAGAGGCCGAAGCTTTGCCCGAGCATGTGATGTGGGTGGATGAAACGCAGGATGTGTTGGGTCATTGGCGGCGACTCAGCTTAGCTTCGTTCCTGCTTTACCAATGGGTGACTTTTCTCGTCCCGGCCATAGCAATCATGCTGGTTGGTGGCTTTTCGTCAGGGCATCCTCTGCGCCCGGAATTTTTCATCGTGAGCCTGCCACCACTGCTGGTGCTGTTGGCGTGCGGAATCGATGCTGCCCCCGGTCGGCCAGGCACCATTGTGATGGGACTACTCTTTGTGCTTTTCATGACAACCTATAATTTCTTGGGCCTTAGCGATCCCGGCTACGGCCTTAAGGAAGCGGTAAAGCGCATTCGGAATGCTGATTACACCGCGCAGAGTGATGCGTTTCTCGTGGTGAGTCCGGGCGGACTGGAACGTGGGTTGGCACGCTACATGGAAGGACTAGCTTTCACCGAGATGCGGCCGCCCTCGAATCCAGATGCTTGCGACAAGCAGCTCCAGGAGAAGACAAACGGCAAGCAGCGCGCCTTTGTGCTCTACCACGACGATTTCCGCCGGATTGGGAAATCGGATCGCTCGTTGGTGAGAGAATGGTTTGGTGTCCGGAAGGATAAGTGGGATACAGATAAAAAATGGACGCTCAGTGAGGCTGAAAAAACGGAGCTTCGCATTTACGTTCGGATTGACCCCACAAAAACACCTCCGCGCATTGACTGAGAGTCGTGATCTAAAGGAGGCTACCAGTAAGCAGCCATGAGACGTCGGTGCAAATTCCCCTTTGTGGTCATGCCCATCACTTTCCTAGCTTTGCTGTGGAGCAATCTCGCCGCGGCGACCACAGCTCCCCTATCGTCGTTTATTGTCATGTGGGGAGACCAACCTGATCAGCTTGGGCTAAGCACTGGCTTGGAGCAAGAAAACGTTGGGCCACTAACTTTTGCGGTCTCGCCCCAGGGCGAACTTTACGTGGCAGACACAGTGCATCGCCAAATCAAGCGGTGGCAACCAGATGGGACCTTCCAGGGCGTGGTGGTGGATGGAGTGCGCCCAACGGCTATGCGTTTCGATTCTGACGGACTATTGCTTTTGCGGACGGAGAATGGTGCGGAGGTCTACGGTCCTGGTGGCCAGCGGATGTTCGATGTCAGCGTGCCAAGAGAGGTACCGCTAGTGGAAGGGGTCGGACAAGACGTGTGGGACGAAGATGGGCTTCTCTGCATGAACGATCCCGATGAAACCGTCTATTGCTTCGAAATGGGAAATGCACGCCCCACGACTGCGACACGAGTGCTGGCTGGAAGGCCGGCAGGAAAGGGACGACGCATTCTTGTTTATCGTGGGGAGAAGGGAATCCAGGCTAAGCAACTCACGCCCTCCGAGAGCAATGCGCCCGCGCCGGTAGTGGCTGCAAAGCGCGTCGGGGAGATTGTGATGAACGCAACCTCAGCTCGGCGCTTCAGCAATGCGCAGGTGGGCGCAGTGCTGTTCCGGGGTTTCCTGGCAAACCAAAACCTTCTCATATTCGAGACTGAAGAAATTGTGGGGCGCGATGTGCACCTGCTGTTGAAAGGTGTTCGGGACGGGAAAGTTGTGACCTCTCTCGAGCTGCCGAACGAGTCTTATACCACAATATACAAGAAGGTCGAAGTTGCGCCTGACGGCACCGTCTGGCAAATGATGCCTACGAAGGATGGGGTAAAGTTTCTGCGCTGGGAGTTGGCTCCATGACAAAGCTTCTGCGCTTCGCCGTTACAATAGGAATGACAGCGTTCGTGGCGCAGGTGGCTGCTGTGCCTGATACGATGGCGCGGGATCAGATTCTCGAAATTGCTTACGAAGCTCACCTATTAGAGTGGTATTGCGACACCTATAACATCTACTCGGGCGTCCCAAATGCGACGTGCCCCTATTCGGCCCCGGGCTGGCAACAGGGCATCTCCTATAAGTGGGGCGGAACTGACACCCGCGATAGTTTTTGGAAAAACGTTGTGACGAATCATGGCTGGGCTGGAGACATTAATAGCGCAGCTATCGTGAGCGGAACCTACGGGGATGATTGCTCGGGTTACGCATCAAATTGCCTTCGCTCTGGACGCTATACAACGAGTTCTTTCCCTACGATTTGCACGCAAGTGACCTACGCGACCATTGCGCCCGGCGACCTCATGAATAAGGCTAGCTCCCACGTGAGAATCTTTGAGAAATATACGGGCACCAACCTCACGATGCTGCTAGAATGCACGACTGGTGTTTCACCGGGACGGGTGACTCGGCGCGTGCTTTCGACGGATTCTAATTATGTTCCGTTGCGTTACAACTACGTGGTGCCCTGGCCGTCGCTGACGAAGGTTATTGCGGGCAGCAATGGCACAGCCACGGTGGAATTTCTTGGCGCGGCAACGACAGGTTTCCGGGTGTACACATCTACGGATCTGGTGACGTGGATGCTGGCTGTGAGTGAAAGCTCGCTGGGACCACAAAGCCAGCAATGTTCACTCACGGGGCTCCAGTCGAACACCACGTATTATGTGCGGGTGGCAGCAGTCAATGGTGCCGCTGAGACGTCACTGTCACCCGTTCTGGCGGTGCGCATAGCGCCATCCGCCAAAAAAGTGCTGCTCGTCAATGGTTACGATCGTTGGACTCGGAAAACGGAATCGGGCGGCAACGCTCATGCTTTCCTCGCACGTGATGCGAATCCGCTCGCGCAACTTGGCTTTGCTTTCGACAGCGTGGACAACCTGCGCGTACTGGATCGCAGCGTTTCACTCGGTTCTTACGATGCGGTGTGGTGGCTGCTTGGAGATGAATCCAGTGTTGACGACGCGCTGAGTTACCAAGAACAACTCGTCTTGCAGGACTATCTCGCGGCGGGAGGCAAGCTTTTCATTTCCGGCTCAGAAGTTCTTTATGATCTCGTCGCAAAGGCTAACACCATCAATGACCTTCCGTTCACTCAAAACTATCTGAGATGCGGATACGTAAGCGATGGCAGTGCCGGCAATGGCTACAGCTTTACAGGGTTGCCTGGGACTGTGTTTCAGGGGCTGAGTGGCAGTTTCGACAACGGCAGTAGCGGAACGTTCAATGTCTACTATCCTGACGTGCTGACACCGCTCGGTGGCGCCGTCAGCACTTTACAGTATGCCACGGGGGGTACAGCGGGAATCCAATACATCGGGACAGTAGGAAGTGGCTCTGTTCCAGCCAAGATTTGTGTCGTTGGTTTTCCGTTTGAGACGATTACGAGCGAAGCGGTTCGTCTCGATTTCGCCCGGAGAGTCACCAATTTCTTTTTTGCCCCAGCCGAGGTCGGTGGGTGGCAAAACTATTAACGAAGACCCCAACGACCCCCTGAGGCCGCGTTGGTAGGGAGGCCCCACGCAGGCGATGAAACTTCAGGAATTTTGTGTCAACCACCCGACAAAAAAGGCGGTCGAGCACTGCAAACAGTGCGGCGTTCCTTTGTGTGTGGATTGCCGGCTGCTTTTGGCTAACGGAATTTTTTGTAGCGATAGCTGCCACCGCGAGTACCTGGAAATACGCGAGCGCATCATCGACCAGAAAGGTCGGCGGCGTCGTTTTTCGATTGTCGCGCTTATCAAACACCTGCTGGTTGCGTCACTCCTCATGGCATTCATCGCCGGGGTGCTCTATTGGTGGCTCGGAACCCTTGATCCGGCCAAAATGTGGGAAAAGCTTTATAACGACTTTCGCCTCATGTTCTGAGCGGACAAAGCTGTGCAGTCGCCTTGGAACCTCTTTCTTATGGCAACGATCGCCTGCCAAGATTTATTGCGGTCAATCCTTCGACAAGCGGTCCTACTGCTTTACCTTATAGAGGCGCATGGACGCGCGCGGTGCTGCAAGCGGAACAGGCTCCAACACTCCCTGCCAAATAGGCAATTGAGCCAGTCTTTGCGGAGACATGATGACGTGTGTCACTCGCCGGTCGGATAGATAGAGTCGTACGTCTTCCGCTGACGAGACGCTAAGCGAGGAAAGATACTGGAACAAATCGAGATCGTCATCCACCCAGAGATATGTTCTATCCAGGTAGAAAGGATAAGCATTGTCTGGAAACAAAACGACGGCGTCAGAGGGAAGATAGCGATTGGCGGCATCGTAGAGATAGATATTCTCGAGCTGATAAGGCTTTGTCGCGAGATAAGCCAATCTGTCTGCCTGACGAAGAATGGGGCGATAAGGCCAATTGACCGTTTCGTAATTTCCCCACTCGAACTGGCGGGCGGCATAGACCCAGGACAGAACCGCAACGAAGCCGAGCAGGGCAAAATGCTTGAGTCGTGGGGCGACTTTTGGAGTGTCCTCAAAACGCACAAGAGCGGCAGCGACGAACACAAAGGCGGAAGGGAATGAGACAGAAAAGTACTTCACGGTTTCATAATACCCGGCACTCCAGAAAAAGACTAACCATTGAAGAGCTGCAATAACCCCGATCTCCCGCCAAAGCTTCTGCCGGGAGAAAAACACAGTAGCCATGAGTGCCGCATGGAGCAAAAACCCTGGCGAGCGTGCCATGATCGCGAAGGTGAGCTTGTTTGGAATGCTTTGAAGTGCTAGGGACAATCCTCGAAGCGTCAATGGATACATTGTGTTGATGCCCAGATTGCGGCGCGCGATATCAAATTCTGGCTTCAGAGGAAGAAGATCGCGAAAGAGTGGAAACAGCGGATTGCCCGCTCCATAAACGAGGCTGCGTACACCCCAAAAAAGCATGGGAATGGCAATCAGACAGAGAAAGACGAGCAGTTGTGTCATTGAACGCCGTGCCTGTGGCCATGTGGAGCGTCCGTTTTTGAGCAACCGCAAGAACTGTGCAAAACTCCCTGCCGCGAGAAGTGTAGCTATCGGGAAAACCGCATAGCCTAGTACTGTCAATTTTGTGACAACTCCCCACCCCAAGAACCAGCCAGCTGAGTGCAGTTGGGCGCGTTGTCGAGGCGAGCCGTGCTCAAAGCGCAGCGAATCCAGCGCAGACAGCATTCCCATAGTGGCAAACATGGCAGCTGTGAGATCGGAGCCGGTGTTGATTGGAACAAACCAAACGTAGGTGCCGTAGGCCGTGGCGCAAAGAAACCAGGTCCAAAGCGCCGCTCGCGCACCAAAGAATTCGCGAGCATAGAGTGCGCTGCCCAGCAAGGTGAGAAATCCAAACACCGCATAGAGGACAGAACAATCTACTTCATCACCGATCGCCAGAGCAAAAGCATAAATCACGGAGCCGTGGAGATTATAGCCGGAGGGATAGACGGTGGGCCAGGCCTGAGGGACATGCCAGTGGAGCCACGCCCGAGCGCAGGAAAGATGGTACCAGAGACTATCCTGTGAGGCATCAGGGGCCAGGGCTCCAATGGTCACATTGACCGCGATAAGAACGCTGACAAAAATCAGGACGAAGTGGTGTGAGGCAATATGGTGGCGTGGTGTGGAAAACTTTGGTGCAAACTGCGAAGTAGGGAAGCGATCGCGCCACAGGTGCCAAACGGACATCACTACGGCAACGGCAAGCACCACACGCAAAGCTGTCGGGGTGAGGAACCCAACAAGGCTAAGAATGAGTCCGATTAGTCCCAGGGCACCGAACCCGTGCACGACAGCCTGAACTGCGCCAATAGAAAGAGGAATCCCTCCTGAATTCCGCGCACTGAACAGGCGCCCAATGCCGAAAGCCGCCGCGATGAGAAGAACCGCTTTTGCAAGGTAGGCGAGCAGAAGAATGAAAGTCTCCATCACGGTCTTCCCCGCTCGGCGACCTTTAACTGAAGCTAACTTCTTAAGAAATTAGTCCTCAGAAAAGATCAGGGATTTTAGTCATATCCACTTCGATTTCATCTGGCCGTGGTGGAACCGGCCGTGATTTGATAAACGGTCCCGTAACCATCTCCTTGTAGCTGGCACCAGGGCCGACCATCGGGAACACGTTCGCTTCGGGATCAATGATGACTTCGAGGAACGCCGGTCCCTCGTACTCAAGGAACTCCCGAAGCATCTTGGGAACTTCGTCTTTCTGGGTGACGCGCTTCGCAAACTCGAAACCATCGGCCAGAGCTGCTGCCACGAAATCCTTCTTTCGCAGCGACTTGTCACTCGCCATGAAGCGCTTACCAAAATAGAGGCGCTGCCATTGACGCACCATGCCGTCGCCGTAGTTGTTCAGCAAAAGGACTTTGACGGGCAACCCATAGCTCGTGACGGTCTCGAGCTCACCAAGGTTCATTCGGAGGCTCCCATCGCCGTCCACATCAATCACAAGTTTGTCGGGATTTGCGAACTGGGCACCGATGGCGGCAGGCAAACCAAAGCCCATAGTTCCCATGCTACCAGACGTCAGCCATGTGCGTGGCGTGTGGAAGTCGAGATATTGCGCAGCCCACATCTGATGCTGTCCGACACCCGTTGTGATAATGGCGTTGCCTTGGACTATGTCGTTGAGAACCTCCATGACATAGTGAGGTTGGATCAGTGGCGAGGTGCGATCGTAGTTCATCGCATAGTCGCGCTTGAGCATGGCGATGTGCTCATGCCACCGGTGCAGGTCTTTGCGGAAATGCCGACCATACTCGACCAGATCGGCTAACGCCCGCTTCAGTGGACCCACATGACTCCAGGTGACGGCCTTGACTTTCCCGATCTCGGCAGGGTCAATATCCAAGTGCGCTATGTCACGCGCATTTGGAGCAAACTCGGAAACCTTGCCGGCAACGCGGTCATCGAATCGTGCCCCTACGGCGATAAGAAAATCACAATCCTCCACCGCGTAGTTTGCATAGGCCGTGCCGTGCATTCCGAGCATTTTGAGAGAAAGTTCAGAGCGAGTATCGACGGCCCCAATCCCCATGAGTGTGGTAGTGACGGGAATGCCGAAACGTTCGCTAAAGCGGCGTAGCTCAGCTGCCGCATTACCATTGATAACTCCACCGCCTGCATAAATGAGTGGCCGCTCAGAGCGGGCTAACATTTTAAAAAATTCTTTTGCTTGCTCTTTGGTGATACGCGCTTGCTGGAGTTCAGCGATACGTTCGCGGTAGCCACGAAGCTCAAGCAATCCCTCGCCTTTGAAGATTCCGGTCCAATTCTGAACATCCTTCGGCACATCAATCACAACGGGACCTGGGCGCCCTGAGCGCGCAATTTCAAACGCTGTGCGTACTGTGGCTTCGAGCTCTTCTGGATCTTTAATCAAAAAGACGTGTTTGGCGCATGCGCTCATGATGTTGAAGACAGGCGCCTCTTGGAAAGCGTCGGTTCCGATCGCACTTCGTGGCACCTGGCCACTGATCATGACCACAGGCACGGAGTCTGCCATGCAGTCACGAATGGGCGTAACTGTATTTGTGGCGCCTGGCCCCGATGTGACGATAAAGACTCCTACCTTTCCGCTCGACCGTGCATAACCAGCCGCCATAAATCCCGCGCCCTGCTCGTTAGCTGGAACGATGAATTGTATGGCGTCTTTCCCCCTTTTCGAATGCTCGGCGTTGTAGCGGAAAATGGCATCATAGGTTGGCAGGATCGCACCGCCGCTATAGCCGAAAACGGTATCGACACCTTCATCGGCAAGTATTTGGGCGATCATTTCCGCGCCCGTCATAGTCTTGCCGGCAAGAGGATGCTTTTTGGCTCGGGGCTTTGTTGTCATCATTTTGAACTCACTTGTCGTGAATGTCTCATACACCACTGAGCTGCGGTATAAAAACGCAGCATCATATTGTCTGAAGGATTACTCCGGAGCGAACAGGGGACTTCAACTTGAATTTCTACCGCTGCTGCGAAAGCATTCGCCTGAGGTCGAAAGGCAATCATGCGCAAAGAAGGGAAAGAGCTATGTCTCGTCTAGAAAAGTTGCTTCTCGTGGCGGTTTGTGTCGGGATCCTGGATGTGGCGATTCGGCTCGTTGGCGCAGGCTTATCGGTTGAATCGCCCCGAAGCATCGAACTGATTTCCCAAGCTGCAGCACAGTCACCGATTATTGGAGTGTCACTTTTACCTCGTTACGTGATAACGACGAACCAGAACGGAAACATCATTTATGTGTGGGAAGATCAGGGGAAAGGCTACGAGGCCAAACTCTACTTCGCACCTCAGCGATGAGTGCGAAACTCGCTAGCGCACCTCTAATAAAGTTAGGAAGACATCACTGGTGGACCAGCGCCCGGGCTACGCGCCATAGAAACACAGCATTCCCAATGATATAGCGGCGCCAAAGACGACGTGGCTCAAGTATGAGGCGAAAGAACCACTCCAGCCCGGCGCGACGCATCCACACAGGGGCACGCCACCGATAGCCGGAGTAGTATTCGAAAAGGGCGCCGACGCACCAGATGGTTCGGGCGTTGAGCTCGTGCTTGTGGTGCCATGCCCACCGCTCCTGACGCGGCACACCCATGCCAACAATCAAGATGTCAGGTGCGGCGTTGCGGATAGCCGCAATAACCCGCTCCTCTTCTGCAGGAGAAAAGTAGCCATGGTGGACGCCGCAGACGTCGAGCTCGGGGACTTCTGTTTTCACACGTGCTGAAGCGCCAGCCGCCACGCCAGGCGGCGATCCCAGCAGGAAAACGCGAAGATGAGCGTCTGCAATGCGACGGCAAAACGGAATGAAAAAGTCGGCGGCATTTACGCGTTCGGGTACGGGGCGCCTTAACCAGCGCGAAGCCCAAACAATGGCCTGCCCGTCGGCGTAGACCACATCGGACTGCTGAAGGATTCCGCGGTAATCAGCAAGTTTCGCTGAAAGGTTTGAGCAATAGGCGTTCAGGTAAGTGATGAAAAACGGATCCAGGCTGGCGTCTTGGCGGCGTTTTAAGGTCTCGCGAAGAGTGAGTTCGATGAACTCTTGGGTGGAAATAGCACAAAGGGGAACACCCAAGAAGTCCACCTTTTTGGGGGCACAGACGGCCTCAGCGTTGCTCTGCATGAGTGTTTGCCGCACCTGCAGATTCGTTTTCGAGCGGCGGCAACTGCGCCTTCTTGGTTAGCTCGCGTTTGCGCGCTTCCACGTGCGAGGTGTCGATGTAGAAGCGCTCGCCGAGGTAGTATTTCCTCGCCTCAGGACTATTGACGAGCTCCTCTGCGCTTCCTGAGAGCATGACTCGTCCCTCGAAAATAATGTATGAGCGGTCCGTCACGCTCAGTGTCTCACGTACGTTGTGATCTGTGATGAGCACACCCAGACCGCGTGCCTGCATGTGAAAGATGATATCCTGGAGCTCTTCCACGGCTTTGGGGTCCACTCCGGAGAACGGCTCATCGAGCAAGATGAAATCAGGTTCATGGACGAGAGCACGGGCGATTTCAACACGGCGACGTTCGCCGCCGGAGAGCGTGTAGGCGCGGCTTTTCGCCAGGTGGGCGATGCCCAACTCCTCGAGAAGCAATTGCAATCGCTCCTTTTGCTGTGCCCGTGTGAGATTGGTCGTCTCAAGTATGGCGGCAATGTTTTCCTCAACCGTGAGCTTGCGAAAGATGGACATATCCTGCGCCAGGTAGCCGATGCCAAGACGGGCGCGCCGATGCATGGGCAACTCGGTGATGTCCTGATCGCCGAGGTAGATGCGGCCAGACGTCGGCCGGAGAAATCCAACAATCATGTTGAACGTCGTGGATTTGCCAGCCCCGTTAGCCCCCAGGAGGCCGACAATTTCGCCTTTGCGCAACTCAATTGATACGCCGTCAACCACCCGGCGACCGCTGAATTCTTTTACCAGGTCCTTCGTCCGAAGATGAGGCAATTTCCGATTTCCTTCCTCCGAACAACACGGAAAGAGTTGAACTGATTTTTGGCCAACACTGCACATTGAAATGTTGATTCACTGGTGCTGTCCACGGAAAAACGAACGCACTTGATGGCCAGCATATTCACTCCATATCGTAAGCGCATCTCGGCAGTACGCTGGGTCCTCACCACGATCCTGGTTGTGTTCCTTGTTTGGATATGGGCGCTTTTTCTTCGGGGAGACCTGAAAAGTTTCAAGGTGATCTCGGCCAGCATGGAGCCGACCCTACGCGTTGGCGACTACGTGCTGACGCGATCTGTTGCACCGACGGAGAAACTTCGTGGCCGCGTGATTGCTTTTGACGATCCGACACACCAAGGGGAAATTGTCACAAAGCGCGTCGTGGGCTTGCCTGGGGATAGCGTTATTGTGGCCGGTCCTCAGGTCATCATTAATAAAACTGCCTACCCTGTGCCGTGGAAACGGGTACGCAGCGCACTTTTTAAGGCCCTTGTCGTGCCACAAGGACACGTGTTTGTGCTCGGCGACAATCGCGGCAATAGCGTGGACAGTCTCGACTACGGCCCGGTTCCTGCCGATCGGATTGTAGGAGTCGTTTTTTTTCGCTACTGGCCCTGGAGCAGAATCGGACGAATCAAGTGAAGTTGACCTCCACGCTGCAGGTAGGCTATCGCCTTGTCCCCGTTCGTCCCAGGTGCAGAATTGTCTCGTGCAAGCTGCGCTGCCGCAACAGCGGGCGACGTATGTCATCCGCTAAACGCAAAAGCCGGATCAAGGCTTTCCCACAAGCCTTCGATTAAAGCCCGGCGCTTACCAAATCGTGCAGGTGAACCATCCCTATGGGGCGTCGCTCGTCATCGAGCACAGGAAGCACAAAGATTTTGCGAGGACCGTCTTCCATCATGCTGAGGGCTTGTGCTGCAAGGGTATCCGCAAAAACGTACATGGGATTGCGCGTCATCAGGGTCTCAACTTTGCGGTTCAGAACCTCGGCAACTGTGGGGGTGCCTTGCTGAGCTTCGCGCTGAAAAATACGACGCAAATCGCCGTCAGTGATAATGCCGACAAGACGTCCTTCATCGTCCACCACGCTTACGGCCCCGCATTGCTTTGAGGTGATTTCCGCAATGGCTTCCTCGAACCTCGCCCCGTAATGAATCACGGGATTGCGATCTTGCTTTATGACGTCGGTGACTTTCAGTAGGAGGCGTTTTCCAAGCGTGCCACTAGGATGACGTAGGGCAAAATCCTCCGCGTGGAATCCGCGACGCTCAAGCAAAACCACGGCAAGGGCATCGCCCACAGCCATCGCGACGGTTGTGCTCGTCGTAGGAGCGAGGTTGAGGGGGCACACCTCGCGTTCGACACCGATGTCGAGCACCAGATCAGCGTGGCGTGCGAGTTCGCTTTGGAGGTTCCCTGTCATTGCGATAAGGTAATTGTGGTTGCGTTTGAAATAGGGCAGGCAGCCGAGCACTTCGTCCGTATTGCCACTGTTGCTCACGGCGATCACAAGATCATCGGGACTAATCATGCCGAGGTCACCATGCCGACCCTCAGCCGGATGCATAAAAAAGGCAGGTGTTCCAGTGCTTGCTAAAGTCGCTGCGATTTTTCGTGCGACAATGCCGTGCTTGCCCATTCCGGTGAGCACAACACGACCGCGACATGCAAGAATGCGCTCAACAGCCTCATCGAAGCGGTGGTCGAGACGATCGGCGACGGCAAGCAGAGCTTGGGCCTCTTCGCCCAAGACCGCTTTCCCGCGAAGGTGCGGTTTTGCAACTTCTCTTTCTAGATTCATAGTTCCAAAGCTCGTAACCGCGAAACAACACCGTCAAGTATTACCCAAATCTGGCATACGGGGTTTTCTAAAATGCGTGGACGTGCCTGAGCCGAAGTCCTCAACGAGTGTAAAGTCCTTCACATTCCGCGTGTAACCGGTTACACATTTCACACAAGTTGTTCAGGCTTCCTAGCAGCAAAAAAGGCGATACAAGAACGTCTTAATCCTTGCTAATATGTCACTTAGATAGATAGCAACCAATGATATTCGAATGGCACAGCACTGGCTAAAGGTCAGGCAGAGTATTTCAAAAAACATTTATGAAAGGAGTCACAATGATGAAGTACTCGGCCCGTAAGGGATTCACCCTCGTGGAAATCATGATCGTGGTCGCGATCATCGGTATCATTATCGCGATTGCGGTCCCGGCCTTCCTCCGCGCCCGTGAAAATTCGCGTGGTCAGGCTTGCCAGGAAAACCTGTCGAAGATCGACGGTGCAAAAGAGCAATATGCTCTCGAGTTCCGTCTGTCGAACGGCGGCACAGTAACAATGGCACAGTTGATCGATCCTCCTGGCGCAACACCTGGAAACAAAGAAGGCTATCTGAAAGCCGAACCCAAATGCCCCTCGAGTGGCACCTACACCGTGAACCCGATCGGAACCAATCCGACCTGCTCGATCGGCTCGAGCAATGCACCGTTTACACCACACGTTCTGCCGTAATGTGAACGTGACAGTGGGCAACTTTCGAAGGTCCTCGTAGTTGCTCGTGGGGGTGGAAAACATGGCGGTGGAGGGGCAAATGTCCCTCTGCCGCCTTCTCTTTCGAATCGAGGGAGACAACGGTGGTGGACAACAGGCTAAAATCTCGGGTGGTTCAAGGCATGACTCTCATCGAGGTGGTGATTGTGCTGGCAATCATTGCCATCATCGTGGCGATTGCGGCTCCCACCTGGATACGGCAGCGTGAGAATGCACGGGGTGTAGCCTGTCAGGAAAACCTCGCAAAGATTGCTCATGCAAAGGAGCAATATGCGATGGAGTTTCGGCTTTCGAACGGGGGAAATCTGGTCTATCCCGATGATTTGGTGAACCCGCCCGGGACCACCGGACCGAATCAAGGTTTTCTCAAAGTTGTTCCGCGCTGCCCTGCCGACGGCTCCTACACCGCCAATCCCATTGGCGTTCATCCTACCTGTTCGATTGGTAGCTCCGTGGCTCCTTATGAGCCGCACATAATGCCGCACTAATAGAGCGTATATTGTCCGCTTTCATTTGCTTTTCACGTGTTCTCCAGCAGCCGAAAGTTCCTCAGCAACCGCGTTACCAGTTGGCTTTCATGCGACAAGAAAATCCAAGGGGGGCACCTTCATGGGAGTGACGAGGTAAAAGGGCAGTCGGCCGTTAAGAGATGCTATCATCGATAACTCGGCGTGCAAGGGATTGAGGCTCACTGAAAATCGCCCCACCAAAGACAAGATTGTGAAGGTGAGTGTGTGCGGGGCCAAAACTGCAGTGAATGACCTGCTTTTGGGGCAAGCAAGGCTCGCCTGTTTCTTGACAGGTTTAGCACACTGATACGATGGTGCAGAACAGTGCCGCAGAGGAGCATAGAAAGAGAAGGGACTGGCAGGTCGGCGAACGCGTCCGTCTCGCCAGTTTCGTCATCCACACCTATTGTGCCTCCCCATTTTATCAACGATTCTCTGCGGGGGCATTCCCTTTTGTGGTTGTTGGTTCTCGGAGCCTACGTGCCCGTATTTCGTGCTCAGGCGATCTGGGACGATGAGGCCTTTCTTGCGACCCCTCTTCTGCAAAGCTTCAGAGGGGTCATTGAGCTATGGCTGAATCCCCGTGCTAACACGTTCGAAGAGCACTATTGGCCATTCACCTACACTGTAGCATTCCTTATCCGTCGGATCGCAGGGGCCCATCCGCCAGCATTTCATGTGGCAAACGCACTTTTGCACGCGGCAAACGCCTCGCTCGTGTTTGCGATAAGTCGGCGCCTAATATCCCGTTACGCACTCTTGGGTGCCATGATTTTCGCAGTTCATCCGATCCAAGTAGAATCTGTCGCATGGATCATTGAGCTCAAGAATGTGCTATCATTCTTTTTTGCGGCAGCCTCATTCGCCGTGTTTTTGCGGTGCGAAAAGAAAGAGGCGAGCCGGCTTGGCTTAGCGGTGGGTTGGTTGCTTTTTGCTGCTGCAATGCTTTCGAAAAGTGCTGTGCTCCCCTGGCCTATTTGCGTGGCGCTTCTTCTTTGGTGTTTGCCGAAAGGACTCACGAAAACCAGGATGGCTTTTGTTGGCGGATTGGTCGCGATTGCTTTTCTACTTGGCAGCTTGGATGTGTGGTACGCGGCAAAGACGAAAAGCGCGGTTCCCCGTTTCGAACTCTGGGAGAGGCTCGCAATCTCTGGGACATCCCTCCTGCATTACTTACGTTGCCTGCTCTGGCCGGCAGGGTTGACTTCCACCTACGCCAAATGGTCGCTTTCCGCGGGCACGGTTATGGTGGCAGCAGCCGTGTGGCTCGTGGCAGTGGCGGGCGTTGTAAGTCTCTACCACCGAGCAAAGACATCCCCCGCTGGAAGACTGGGTCTTACATGGTTGATTGCGACAATCACCCTCCTGGCCCCTACGCTGGGATTCATCCCCTTTAGCTATTTGCGTCAGTCTTTCGTCGCGGATCGCTTTGCTTATCATGCGAGCGCGATATTTCTGCCCGGTGTCGTTGCTCTTCTCTCAGAGTTACTTGAAAGATTGCGAATATCTGCTCGTGCGCAGCGGATTATCTGGTTTGTCATCGTCGGCACTCTAACAATTTTGACGTTTCAGCGATCGCGTCTCTACAGCAGCGTGGAGACGTTGGCACAGGACACCGTGGAGAAAAATCCACGGGCGTGGACTGCGCGATATTATTTGGCCGACTCGCTTGCGCGAAGGGGAGAATGGCACCGCGCTGCCGACGAATTTGCATGGGTCTTTTGGGGAACGCTCGATAACTTCACACCCAACGACGTGGTGATGCTCGAACAGCAGCTTGCAAGGGCAACCGCCTCGGGATCCTCAGACGCGGGAATGGACTTCAACCGTGGGCTGTTAGCAGCTTTGCGCGGAGAACCGAAAGTGGCAAAAGCCTGTTTCGAGAAAGCGACCGCTATACCGCGCTTGCGCGGCCAAGCGACACTTGCTATCGCGGCAATTGAACTCCGCGAAGGTGAGACCTCCCAAGCCCTTCAACGCATTCGCGAGCTTTACGACGGGGTGGCGAAATGAGCGAAACCACTCCCCTATCAACGAGTGAGCGGAAAGTTCCGCGCAGTGTGGTGCAAGAAATCCTGCCGGCATTGTCTCTCATCGTGCTAGCCGTAGGTGTGTATTTTCCGTCGCTTGGTGGGGGCTTTTTTTGGGACGACTACAGCTTGGCTCAGGGACAGTTGCTCGAGCGACCACTCCACGAGTTCTGGCGGTATCCGCCGCGACTGGCTCTTGAAGAACACTACTGGCCTGTCACCTACACTGTGTTCTGGAGCCTTCACAAGCTCAGCGGATTTGATCCCTTTACGTTTCGGCTCGCCAACGTCCTTCTTCATGCGGCAAACACTCTCTTAGCTCTTGCGCTTCTCCGCCGGCTTGGTGTGCGGTGTGCGTGGTTTGGGGCCGCGCTTTTTGCAGTACATCCCACGCACGTCGAAAGCGTGGCATGGATCATCGAACTAAAAGATGTGCTTTCTGGGTTCTTGTTTCTTTCGGCGACGCTCCTTTACCTGCGAAAGTCGGCTACTGAGTCGCATCCCCGGCGCGCCCTTACCATGGCGGCGGCCGGCATTCTTTACGCCCTCGCTGTGTGGAGCAAGACCGTCGCGATTAGCTGGCCTCTTGTGCTGGCGATTCTTTTGTGGGGCTATGACGCAACTCGTCTCAAAAAGGACTTTCCGGTGTTCTTGTTGTATGCCGGGTTAGGGGCGTTACTCCTGTGGCTTGATCTGCAGGTCGTTGCTCGTACAGCCCACGCTCAAGTTTTCCTATCAATTGGCGAGCGGCTCGAACTCGTGGGGCGCGCCTTCTGGTGGTACGTAGCGAAATTGATCTGGCCGGCGCCGTTACTCGCTCTTTACCCGCGGTGGGAGCTTGGAGCCGGGGGAATCTCACGCTTTCTTCCCACTTTCGCGATGATTTGCGCCGTCCTTGTGGCGGTTCTTTGGGGGCTCCGCTCAAACGCTGGCCGTACAGTGGTCGTGTGGTTGTTATGGTTCCTCTTACTGCTCCTTCCAACATTGGGGGGCGTGCCCCACAGCTTTATGATTCATTCCTTTGTCGCGGATCGTTATCTCTACCTTGCCTCCCTGGGACCATGTGCCTTGCTGAGTGTGGGTCTTTCTTACCTCTGGGAACAAATGGCACTTCAGCGCCTGAAGCGGCTTTTGCTTGCCGGTGGAGCAGCGGTCATTTTGACTATCTTTGGGTCAATGAGTCTGATGCACGCAGCCCTGTACTCCCAGCCGATCAATCTTCTCCGTCACACTTTACGCCACAATCCCCAGTCGGCAAACTTCCGTGTCATGTTGGGGGCCATGCTGGCTCAACGCGGCCAACTTTTGGAGGCGGCCGAACATTTTCGAAAGGCGACGGAACTCTCTCCGGAAGAAACGGCAGCTCGCGCGAACCTCGCCGTGGTCAGCTGGCAACTTGGCGATCTCGACTCGGCTTTGGTGGAAACCTCTGCAGTGCTCTCCACCACACCGAAACATGCGATGTGCTGGGCCGTGCGTGCAGCTTCGCTCGCCGCCAAAGGGCTGACCAGACAAGCTCAAGAAGCTGCTCAACGCGCGCTTGAACTGGACCCTCAGCAACAACTCGCGCTGAGGATTTTGCGTGGCGAGATCACAACGGGGACCGTTTCCGAACGTTCGGGGAACTAGTCGCGGAAGAGAAGCATTCTCAGAGTCTCGTACACGGTGCGAAGAAGTGGGAGTTTACTTCTTCCACGTTTGCGGTCATAACGCAAAACAAAGGGCACTTCGGTCATGCGCTTAGTAAGTGTGCTGAGGTGGACGAGAAGTTCGTCGGTACAGGCAAAGCCTTCTCGAGTAATGATGCGCTCGCCATATTTCTCCCGGGCTGCACGCAGTAACTCTGCGCGATAGGCACGATAACCGCAGGTGTAGTCGGTCACATCAGGCAATCGAAGAAAAAGGCGGAACAGCCAGCGAGCGCCCCGGCTAAGTAGGCGTCGCTGCCAGGGCACTCCCACCTCCTTGCTCCCATCGCGGAATCGCGAGGCGATGACAACGTCGTACGGCCCTTGCCACAGCTTCTCCACCATCTGCGGAATGTAAGCTGGGTCATGGGTGTTGTCAGCGTCCATAAACACGATGGCATCGTTGGGGGTAAGCGTTCGCTCAAGTGTGGCGCCGATGAGTGTGCGTATGGCAGCCCCCAGGCCCCGGTTGCGTTCATGCGCGATGCGCTCAAGAGGATATGTTTCCTGCAACTCCTGCAGCACCTGAGCGGTATGGTCAGTCGAGCCGTCATCTACTACCACAATGCGGTAACTCAGGCCGTGGGACTCAAACGTGGCGGCAGCCGACTCCACGAGGGGGCGAAGATTCTCGCCTTCATTGAATGCAGGCAGAGCTAAAATGACCTGCGGATTGGGCTCCCTGTTCAGGGGCTGTTGTACCGGCCGCTCGATGGACTTCACTCGCCAAACACAGCCTCAATGATTTCGGACCGATGGGCTTTGACGACTTCTTCAGCCGCGCAGAGCACTCGATACCAGTCCATTTCCGAGATGTAAAGCTGCGGCATGGGGTCGAGAGTCTGGGCATGAGGCGACTCCCAAAGTGGCAAGCGAACAACGCGGATGCGAGGCGTGGCGTTGTACATTAAAAAGGCCAGAGTCTGCGACCGACTACCTTGGATGAAATTTGCATTTTCCGCGTATTTCGCCGACCCAACGTAGCCATTGGGGTCTTTCAGGCGCTTAGGGACCAGAGGTGCTGACGCATCAAGAGCTATGACAACAAGGCGGGAATTCTCACGCTCAGCTCGCGCCATGAAAAGCTGTACGAGGCTGTCTACTCCACTGTTATCCGACACACCGCCATCGGCAATGTGGACATATCCGCCAGTGGCATAGTTGCGAATCGTGAGGGGGCCAGGAAGAACCGGGAAAGCACAAGAAGCTGCTACCGCGCTGGCGATGCGGAAACTTGAGATGTCGGAATTGATGCCGTCGAAACCAAGCGCGCGGTAACTGGGTGAGGTCATAGCTGTCGCAAGGATTCCAAGGATGGGATCCCCCTGGAAAAGCTCAGGCTTCACGCTAAAGTTTTTTGCGACCTCCAGATTGGTGAAAACGAACCGTTCTCCGGTGTCGAGCACTGTCCCATTAATGAGTGTAACCGGTGCTTCTCCCGCCGTTTCCCGCCGTGATAAATCGGCAAATGTCTGGCCAAGGAACAGATGCTCGTCGAATGTGTTAGCGAGCGTTTGAGCAAAGCGGTAACGCGTGTAATACTTGAGCACGCCTTCCCACGGATGACTCAAGTAGTGAGCCCAGCCTCGCATCCAAAAATCGACGGTCATGTGGGATTTGAATTGCCTGAAGAAAGCTTCCTTTTCCTGAGCATTGCGAAATTTGGGCGGTTTATAGAGCGCATAATAGGCAGCAGCCATGCTTCCGGCAGAAACGCCGGATATGACCTGAGCGCGCTCGAGAACGGAGTGAGCCTCAGGGCGCGGCAGATAGGCCAATTGCTCCATCGCTCCTGCCGCAAAAACCGCAGAGCGAGTGCCGCCGCCACTGATGGCAATGCATACATTTACTGGCTTGTGCATGATCGACGGCTGTGGGGGCCGCTTATAGCCTGGCGCATTATCGAATACAAAGAAGGGGATCGTGCCAAAGTGCCACCGGAACTGATCAAGCCGGTCCCCCAGCATGACGCATCCTGCCAGAAGTGACATGATCGCCACAGTAGCACCGATTGTTGCCAACCTTCTTGCTGACATCTTCACAGAGGAAATACCTTTCCCACGATGATGAAACCGCGTTTGTTTGCCATGATTGCCGGAACCGTTGCTTGCGAAGCAAACAGAAAGTTTGCTAGGAAGCGCGTTTGTTCCGTGTGGCATAAACTAAAGAGTGAAAATTCCTTGAGTCCAGCACAGAATTCGCGTGGCTCGTTGGATTTAGCAAAAGCCAAGGAAACTTTTCGCGGAAAGCGAAACATGTGTTTTTCAGGAGAAGACGCCAACGGTGGGAAACGAAAAACAGTTTGTACAGGAAATCACGCCGAAATCTCAGGATTTCTCCGAGTGGTACGTGGATGTCGTCCGCAAGGCCGAATTGGCAGACTATACGACAATCAAAGGCTGCATGGTGATCAAGCCTTATGGATTTGCGCTGTGGGAAAACATTCGCGACGCTCTAGATAAGCGGATCAAAGCCACGGGCCACCAGAATGCTTATTTTCCTCTTTTCGTCCCCGAATCTTTACTGAAGAAAGAAGCCGCGCACGTTGAAGGGTTTGCGCCGGAAGTGGCCTGGGTGACACATGGCGGGAACGAGCCACTTGAAGAGCGGCTCGCCATCCGGCCCACCTCAGAAGCTATTATTTGTTCGATCTACGCGAAATGGGTGCAGAGCTACCGCGATCTGCCAATTCTCATCAATCAGTGGGCCAACGTGGTACGCTGGGAGAAGGTCACTCGGCTCTTTTTGCGCACGACGGAGTTTCTCTGGCAGGAGGGGCACACGTGCCACCGGACCATGGACGAAGCGCAGGAAGAGACATTGAAAATGCTGCGCGTTTATCAGGAGTTCGCAGAGACCGAACTGGCAATGCCGGTGATTCCGGGCCAGAAAACAGACAACGAAAAGTTCCCTGGCGCACTCTACACTTACACCATTGAGGCGATGATGGGCGACGGCAAAGCTTTGCAGGCCGGAACGTCGCACAACCTCGGACAGCATTTCTCGAAAATGTTTGAGATTATGTTCGAGGACGAAGATCACGTGAGAAAGTACGTGTGGCAGACGTCCTGGGGAGTGAGCACGCGGCTTGTCGGCGGTGTGATCATGACACACGGCGATGATCATGGGCTGATCTTACCTCCTCGCATTGCGCCGACACAGGTGATCGTCGTTCCCATATTTCAAGCCGCGACGCGTGAGGCTGTGGTGGCTAAGGCTGGTGAGCTGAAAGAGCATCTGGCAAAAATTTGCCGCTGCGAGATCGATGCACGCGATCAGTATACGCCGGGATGGAAATTCAACGAATACGAGCTGCGAGGCGTCCCGGTTCGTCTGGAGCTTGGGCCGAAGGATCTAGCAAAAGAGCAGTGTGTTCTGGTTCGCCGAGATACGCGAGAAAAGATCTTTTGCCCCTTGACGGAACTGGAAAACCGCATTCCCGCGCTTTTGGAGCAGATTCAGAAAGACATGTTGGCTCGTGCTCGTGCCTACCGTGAAGAGAACACGCGGACTGTCGCCAATTACGACGAATTTCGGCAAGTCATGGAGGAGAAACGCGGGTTTATTTTTGCGCCGTGGTGCGGCAACGGCGAATGCGAACTGAAGGTAAAAGAAGACACAAAAGCAACGATTCGCTGTTTGCCGCTCGACAACGAGAATCGCGTCATCGAAGCCCGCGAGGGCGTATGCGTGCGATGTGGGGCACCGGCTAAGTACAATGTCTACTTTGCCCGTGCTTACTGAGTGAGCACCATGCCGTCAGTGAAATCAGGAGGGAGCTCGCGGCCGTGGCGAGTGCTTGAGCTTGCTTCCACTTCGGATATGGGGGGGACAGAACGGATGATTCTGTTCCTCGTTGAACACCTGGATCGCCAACGTTTCGAGCCGTTTGTGGGATGCCTCCAGGGCAAAGGGGAATTGCTTCGCCGAGCAAACGCTCTAGGGGTGCCTACATTTCATTTTGGGCACGAAGGCGGACTATCAGCACACGGTGTTCTGGAACTCATAAGGGTCATCCGGCGCGAAAAAATAGATCTCGTTCAAACCTATGGTTTGCGAGCAGACACCGTGGGCCGGCTTGCGGCAAAACTCGGGGGCGCTCCTGTTGTCGTATCGAGCATTCGGTCGATTGATCCGTGGCGACGGTGGTGGCATGTGTGGCTCGACCGCCTTACATCCCCGTTCGTTGACAAGTTCATTTCTAATAGCGAGGCAGGCCGCTTAGCCACCATTCGCCGGGAAAAGTTTGCTCCTGACCGCATCGAGGTTGTTTACAGTGGCATTCCGGCGCGCCACATCCCGTACGACCGACGGGAGGACATTCGCAAAAGCCTGGGTATTTCACCGGAAAGCTATCCGGTTGTTGGTATTTTAGCAAATTTACGGGAAATGAAAGGGCATCGCGACGTGATTCAGGCGCTGCCTGAGATTTTGGCCCAATTTCCGACAACCGCTTTTCTCTTTGCGGGACGCGACGACAGCGAGGGCGCCATAGCGCGAGAGGCTCAGGAAGGGGGCGTGGCTCACGCGATCCGTTTCCTTGGCTATGTGGAAGACACTCCGAGCCTGCTTGCAGCCATGGACATTTTCTGCTTGCCCAGCCATTGGGAAGGACTCCCTGCGTCCGTGCTCGAGGCGATGCATGCGGGGCTACCCATCGTGACAACCCACGTGGGCGGTATCCCTGAACTTGTTCGCCATGAGCAAGAAGCGATTCTCATCCCACCTGCGAAGCCGGCCGAACTGGCACAAGCGATTTGCCGGTTAGCACAGGACCGCGACTTGGCCATGCGGCTTGCTACCAACGCGAAAGCGCGCGCGGAGAGTGAGTTTTCCATCGAATCCATGGTGGGCAAGACCCAGGAAATTTATGAGAGATTGCTTCGTAGCAAGGCGCCCTCTCCCCGGAATAGCGATGTCTGATTGTCTCACCAAAGAAAATCGAGCATAGGGCGGGGTAAATTTGGATGAGAACACAGACACCAAGGAAAGTGCCAATTGAACGGAGGTAACAGGCGATGTTGGCAGAATTCTCGATCGCTCCGCTGCTTGGTGCAGAAGAACATTTGTCAGGACCTGTTGCCGAAATGCTCAAGATTGTGGATGCAAGCGGCTTACCGTACGAACTCCACGCGATGGGCACAATTGTTGAAGGAGAGTGGAGCGAGGTCATGCAGGTCATCGAACGGTGTTACCGTTACATGATCGAACGGTATCCACGGGTGAGTGTGACGATCAAGATTGACGACGCCCGAGGGCGATCAGGCCGGCTCCGAGGCAAAGTTGAAAGCGTGGAGCGACTTGTCGGGAAACCTTTGAAGCGATTGGAATAACAAGTTGTGCGACGACATAATCCGAGGACTGACCGCGTCGCCATACCCGACTCTGCCCCACATTTACTTTTGACAAAGTCCACAAGATACAAGCACGGTGCATTGACGAGGGAACGATTATAAGAGAGAGGCGGTCGCCTGCGATGACAAAACAGGAAGTGGCCAATCTGCTTCGTGAAAAAACTGGGTTGAGTCAGAAACAAGCGGTCGAAGCTGTTGAGATTTTCCTGGCGGCAATCAAGGACGCGCTAAAGGCTGGGGAAAAGGTTTCGATCGTGAATTTTGGGACATTCCTTCTGAAAGCGCGTCGCGCCCGCAGAGCACGGAAACCTTCGACAGGCGAGCAATTTATGGTGCCGCCCAAAGCTGTGGTCATTTTCAGGCCGGGCAAGAAATTCCGGAAAGAAGTGGAAAAGTCGACGCCGAGCGAGTCATAGTCATCAGTTGAAGCAGAGGTGCGTCAGCGAGCGTTTCGATTGCAGGCAGAGAACGAGTTTTCTTTCTGGCGCTCGGCCATTTCGTAAGGTTTTGAGGTCAGGATTCGCTGTTCGTCCGACCGGCGAGCAGGAGCAAGGGCTAAGATTTCGCACTCTTTGAAGAGGAAGCAATCCGTTTTCCGGAACGGGGCGCAGGAGGTTCATTGCGTAACAGCGATAGGATTACAGCGGTCGTCGAATGCTGCGAAACTCTTCGTAGCGCTACGGCGTAGTAATGCTGGTGAAGCTCCGCAATGACATACACAGATCGAACGTGGTAGAGTTTTTGCAGCTCATTGGCTTCGACGTAAGGCATCACAAAGAATGCGCCTTTGGAAATAGCAAGAGCCTTAAGAAGAGCAGAATTGTCTATCTCGCCAACGATTTGAGGGGGACTCGGCAGCCTGTTGAGCCACTCCTGGACCTTCGGCCGCAGGGGACTTGATGGCCCTGGGAGTAAAAACGGCTGATTGGCAAGTGCCTCCAGATTCCCGAATGGAATTCTCGCTGCGAGTGGCGCCGGTGCGTAGACGGCCAAAGGGGAGTCCTCCAGTATCAACCACTGGAGCTGACGAGAAAACTCGCGCTGGGCGGATGAATCAATAAGCACAAGTGCGAGCTCACCAGCTAGAAGATTAGAAAAGAGCTGCTCCGCTGAAGCGCTGACGGTGAGGAGTCGAATCCGGGGAGCCTGTTTCAAAACCCGATCAAAAAAGCGCAGAGCAACAAGATGGGGGAAGTTCTCGACAACACCAACGCGGAGTACGGGCGCAAAGGTGGATACAGCGCCTAACGCGTCAATGAATTCCTGAGCGGCCGAGAAAATCTTCTGTGCATAGGCAAAAGCCAGGCGACCTGCATCGGTCAGCACCAGACGTCGCGCAGAGCGAACAAAAAGCGGGGTTCCGAGACGTTCCTCTAACTCGCGTAGATGTGCCGATAGGGTGGGTTGGCTCAGGCGAAGACGCTTTGCAGCTCCACCGACGGTGCCCTCTCGGGCAATCATCCAGAAGCAGAAAAGGTGGTGAAAGTTTAGGGAATGTAGGTCCATAGATTTTATCAATGGACAGAATACAGATTATTTATGAAATTCTATGAGTTCATTGAACATATTCTCTAAAACATTCCACGGGTGAACGAGAATGGACAAAGAAAAGCAAAACAATGAGAGCGTGACTTCGTCGCTATCTGTAGAGGATCGCAGAATTCCCATTTCAGATTTGCCAGTTGAAATCAGTGGGTTACTGAAATCTGCCCCGAGTGTTCGCTTTGCCAGTAGTATAGAGGAGCTCCTCGAGCTTGCCGTGCCGGAGACGTCATGCAGCGGGTGGTATGAAGTTGCCTATGATGTGGAAGGCAAGGGACGCATCGTTGAAGCAAGAGTCTGTCGAGTTCGAAATGGCATTTCTGTAAATTACCCAGAGCCGTACATGCGGCGTCGAGATCCCGATTGCATGTTTGTTGGGGATGAGGGGCCAACGGACCAACCGCGATTCGAAGAACGCTTCGGCAAACCATTCGGGCCGGTGCGCGACGAGACTTTTGCCTGGCTAGCAAAGCAGGATCTTGCGGTCTTTGTTTTTCGCTCTGGCAAAGAGCCAAAGAGTTTCGATGCCGTGGCCATCTGTCCAGCGAACGCGGGGTTCTTCGCTCTATCGCTCGCAATGATTCAGGGGATCTTGCCTGTGGACAACCTGCCAGAGGATTTTTCTCCAACGGCTTTCATCCTCGTCGCGCCCCCTTTTCGACACACGCATTTCAACGGCCGACAGGTGGTGGTACACAACCGGTTGCCCCAGCGCCATGAATTGTTCAGTTTCAATCTTTACCCCGGACCAAGCGCCAAGAAAGGCGTTTACGGCATGCTGCTGAGTCGCGGCGAAAGCGAGGGATGGGTGACGGCGCATTGCTCGACGGTGCGAGTCGTGACGCCTTACGACAATCACGTCGTCTTCATGCACGAAGGGGCAAGCGGTGGTGGCAAATCAGAAATGCTGCAGTACCCCCACCGCGAAAGTGATGGTCGGCTGCTCATCGGACGCAATTTGGTGACAGGCGAGGCGCGCTATCTCACCTTGCCACGAGGCTGCGCCTTGCAACCAGTGACAGACGACATGGCGTTATGCCACCGCACGCTCGATCCGCATGCGAAGAAATTACGTTTGCGCGATGCTGAGCAAGCGTGGTTTGTGCGGGTCAACCACATCCGCCGATATGGAACTGATCCCACTCTGGAAGAGCTGACCATTCATCCCAAGGCGCCACTTGTCTTCCTTAGTATTGATGCGAGGCCTGGGGCAACAGCACTCCTGTGGGAGCACATCGAGGACGCACCTGGAAAACCGTGTCCTAACCCCCGTGTCATTTTGCCGCGTTCGATCGTCCCTGGAATTGTAGATGACAACGTCACGGTGGACGTTCGCAGCTTTGGTGTACGCACACCACCT
Organism: Candidatus Sumerlaeota bacterium; assembly: GCA_017161655.1. GTDB lineage: Bacteria > Sumerlaeota > Sumerlaeia > Sumerlaeales > Sumerlaeaceae > DRVG01. Next base: position 171,544 of record JADFCV010000004.1, on the reverse strand, counting down.
TGCACAGCAGAGAAACCATCGTATGGGATTCTTGGATTATTTCACGTTCTTCCGCCGGCTTTGGCCTGGCTGTGGCGGCTCGTCTCTCCACGCGGGCATGATAATCCAAGCATTGTCGGAAGCGGTCAGCTGGAGAGCGAAGGCGTCGGCAGCTTCTGGCCTTTTGCACCAGGACAACGCGTGGAGCTTGCAAACTTGTTGCTGCGGCAAATCATGGCTACCACCGACACTCTGTTCGTGCTGATTCCGAACCAGCACATCGGTGCCTGGAAGGTCGGGTTTATGCCGCAATGGCTTTGCCGCGAGTACCTGGCACGTCGTGGCTATGCCCCGTTCCGCTCCGACCAAATTGTTCCATCTCGGTGCTCACTGCTCGGCTATAGCCTCCGCAACATCCACATCGAGGGAACCTCAATTAGTTCGTGGTTCCTGTGTGTGGAGTCCCAACCAGAGGTTGGCACGATGGGCTATGATGAAGGCGCAAAAATTCTCGAGGACTTTTTCCGTCGTGAATTGCGCAAGTACCGCGTTCCTCAGCTCGACCAATTAGGCCACGAAATCATCGAGTGCTGCCTGGATGGCGGGAGTGTGGAAGATTATAAAAAGTTTTCGAGTTAACAGAAATGAGACATTGTCTCTGGTTGCTGTGCGCCGTGTGCTGCTATGAGCCAAAGGATGCCTAACGGGAAAAGGGAATCGAGCCAAAGGCTCTTTTGCTGCTAACTTGCTGTGAAGAGCTAATGGGCGACGGGCATTCAAGCCATACTTTGCTGTGACAACGTTCCCTTTTTCCCATAGGAGCAAAAGCATCCTTTTTTTCGAACCTTTCTCTTTTTAGGTACGAAACGTTAGAGTGCAAAGGAGCCAAGGTGTGATTTCATCAGCTTTGCTGAACAACATGTTATCGCCGATGGTTCTTGCGTTCTGGATGGGGGCAATCGCGACTTTACTGCGCACGAATTTCCGTGTCCCTCAGCCAGTTTATACTGCTATTTCTATTTATTTGCTTTTGGCTATTGGCATCAAAGGCGGTGGAGAACTCCGCCACGCAGGACTGCTAGCTATTCTCCTGCCCTCATTGGCAACACTTTTGTTGGGCATTGTGACGCCACTCACGTCTTACGTGATAGCCCGACGCCTGGCAAAGCTTGATCGGATCAATGCAGCGGCGCTTGCTGCACATTATGGATCGGTTTCGGCTGTCACGTTCCTCGCTGCGCAGCAGTTTTGTAAAAGTCTCAGCGTACCGTGCGAAGGTTTCATGCCTTCGCTCATCCCTCTGCTAGAGGTTCCAGCAATTATCATTGCACTGACTGTTGTCAGATTGAGAACTGGCGGCCCCTGTTCGCTGAGAACCGTTGTGCATGAGGTTGTGACAGGACCAAGTGTTCTCCTTATGATCAGCGGCGTGGTTATAGGCTTTGCGGCTGGACCGGAGCGGCTTAAGCCAATCGAGCCTTTCTATGTCAGCGGTTTTCCAGGCGCACTCGTGTTGTTTCTTTTTGAATTAGGAATGGTGGCTGCGGAAGAACTACCGGTGCTTCTCGGCCAAGGAGTTAGACTCGGTATCTTTGCGACTATGGTCCCACTGTTGCACGGTCTGCTCGGTGTTGTTGCCGGGAGAATCATCGGTCTTTCGGAGGGTGGCTGTGGAGTTCTTGGAGCCATGGCGGCAAGTGCGTCTTACATTGCCGCTCCTGCTGCTGTCCGCATCGCTCTTCCGGAGGCGAATCCTAGTCTGTATCTGGGTTGTTCCTTGGGAATAACCTTTCCGTTCAATCTGACGCTTGGAATCCCTATTTATTTCACCTTTTCGCGAATGCTAGCATAGCAATGTTAACTTAATGACTTAATTGGTCGTGATAAAGATAAGCTGATGAGAGGGGAGAAATGGTGACGAGATCAATGTTACGACGGGGTGTTGTTGTACTTGTGGCTGGGCTCGTTGTTCAGCTTGCGCTCGGAGCGCTTTACGCTTGGAGTACGCTGGCCGCTGCTTTACAGCAGCAATATCATGTCGAGCCTTCCAAGGCTTCCTCGGTTGTTGGTGTTGCAATTCTCACTTTCACAGTCGTGATGATATTCGGCGGACAAGGTGTCGCACGTTTCGGTCCACGCGTGATGACAGTGATCAGCGCAGCACTTTTTGCGTCGGGATACTTGCTCAGTTCGCTGGCAAACGGCCATTATGTTGTTCTCCTCCTTGGTGCAGGTGTGCTTGTGGGAGCAGGCATTGGCTGTGGCTACACAGCGCCTATCACAGCGTGCTTGGCGTGGTTCCCGCAGCGTAAGGGGTTGATCACAGGACTGGCAGTCGCTGGTTTTGGCGGCGGAGCACTTCTCTTGTCGCAATGGGCTGAGTGGCTCCTGAATCGCGGCTGGGATGTTCACCACGTCCTGCGGATGATCGCTGCAATCAATGGCACAGGTGTGCTTCTGGGGGGACTATTTTTGGTGACGCCGAAGCAAGCGAAAGATGAAGTTGCAGAGGGGATGCGACCTGAGAGGATTTCCACAAAACACTTCTTCCGGCGACGCGAGTTTTGGGCAAGCGTAGTCGGGATGTTTTCCGCAACTTTTGGTGGTTTGCTTGTTATCGGCAACCTCAAGTCCATTGGGCTTTCGTATGGAATTCCAGCTGGCATTGCTGCCACTGCTGTTGGTTTTTTTGCGATCGGGAATTCAGCGGGGCGGCTTCTTTGGGGCGGAGTTTATGACAAATGGGGGCGCTGGACTCTTGTGCTTGCTCTGGTGATTCAAGGCATTTTTCTCATGGCCATGGGGCATGCCCAGGAAGCGGTTTTATTCACGCCGATCGCTGTTGCGTGCGGCTTCCTTTTCGGGGCCGCCTTTGTGCTGTATGCGGCAGACCTGGCCACGCAGTTTGGCAATCGCGCCTTCCCTATCGTTTATCCCTGGGTGTTCTTAGCGTATGGAGTCGCTGGTCTTACGGGACCGTACATCGGCGGGAAGATTTACGAGCTTTCGGGATCGTACGTTTACGCGTGCTACGTGGCTGCCGCTGTTTCAGTGGTCGGGGCGATTGGATACGTCATTCTGCGTCAGGACATGGTGCACACGCTCTTGGCACGTGCGGAGCAAGTTGAGACCGATTAGTTTTCCATCGCTGCGAAAAGCTCACTGGCCGAAAAACTTGTGGATGCTCTCTATCACATAGTCCACATGGTCCATGGGCAATTGCGAATATAAGGGCAAAGAGAGTGTTGTGCGTGCCACTTTTTCGGCGACGGGAAACTGCCCTTCCTTGAAGCCACGGTTCGCATAGGCTGGCTGAAGATGGAGGGGAATCGGATAGTGGATGCCTGTCTCAATGCCACGACTTGCCAGGAATTTCTGGAGATCATCACGAGAATCGGTCCCAATGGCAAACAAATGCCGTGCATGGATGCCCTCCACGGTCATTTCCTGAAAAGCTAGAGGAAGGTTCGCTAGCCCATTTTCGTAGCGAGTGCAGATGCTGTTGCGTTTTTCGACAGCGGTGGAAAGTTTGCGCAAGCGTACCTGCAGAACAGCCGCTTGAAGTGTGTCGAGGCGATAGTTGAATCCTTCGCACAGATGAAGATACTTGTCGCGCCGGCCATGATTGACAAGCCGCCGGATGTGTTCCGCCATCCCCTCGTGGTCCGTGATCACAGCGCCTGCATCACCAAAGGACCCAAGGTTTTTCGCCGGAAAGAAACTGAAGCAACCGACTGCTCCCACTGTGCCGGCATGTTGAAGCGGCGCATTCATGTCGACCTTTAAAAAACCACCATGCGCTTGCGCACAGTCTTCAATAAGGACAAGATCATGACGCCGACAAATCTCAGCTATCTCTTTTAGCCCGCTCGGATTGCCGTGAAGATGAACAAAGATCACCGCACGGGTACGCGGAGTGATCGCGGCCTCAACAGCTGTGGGATCAAGATTAAGCGTGCGGGCATCAATGTCAGCAAACACGACTTTCGCCCGCGCATGGCCGATCGCCTCCGCCGTGGCGATGAAGGTCATCGGGGTTGTAATCACTTCGTCGCCATCGCCGATTCCCGCTGCCAGGAGAGCCACGTGGAGAGCTGCCGTCCCGCTTGCACACCCCACAGCAAAGCGCGCACCACAGAATTTCGCGAAGTCCTGCTCGAATTCGGTAACGGCGCGCCCACCAATGAAATCCCCCTTTTCGATAACACGGGCAATCGCCGCAAGAGTCTCTGGCGCCGCTTCGTAATACGTTGCCAAGATGTCGTTGAAACGCACCCTAAGTTCGCCCGATGCCATGGCGCCCAGTTTTGGAGAAAGACCTTGTGTGGCAACCGAAATTGCTATGGGATGAGAGACAAGTCGCGATTTTTTCTTGTATTCGGATGCTGCTCATGGGAGCAGATGAATGCCATGCTGAGCAAACGCAAACTCAAAGCAATTTTCGTGGCAGCGATTGCAATGACGCTGCTTGTGGGATTCTCACAGGTTCAGCCATCTGGCTGGCTGGAAGATTACCACCGGCTCGAGCACATTGGCGGTGTTCCACTTGAGCAGGTGTGGGTGAATCCAGAATTCGATATTCGCGCTTACCAAACGCTGTATATCGCGCCAGTACAAGTCGATCAACGTGCGCTGCGCAACCGGGGCGATAGTACTCGCGAAATGGCGCAACGTTTAGTCGAGGCATTCCGGAAGTCCTTGAACCGCACGCTGCAGGAGGCAGAGATCTTCCGTGTGGTCTCGACGGATCCCTACTTCTCGACGACGAAACATGGCACGCTCACATTGCAAATGCGTGTGACGCAGTTTAGTCCAGGATGTCCCCCTGTGCGCGCGCTGATCGGGTTTGGCGCAGGGGCAACAAAGGTTCAGGTGGAAGGCAAACTCATTGACAATGCCACGGGCGAAGTCATGGCCGAGTTTGCCGACTTGCGCATGCATCCAGGTGGGGCACTCATTTGGGGTGTCAAAACTGCCATGGACTCAGAATACCTCATCGGAGTGGATCTCAAACAGCTCATCGATGGGATCGCAAAACTCTTCGTGTTCCTGCGCGAAGAGGGTCCCATCGGAAACAGGTATTGAAGCCTGCCGAGGCTCATTGAGGGCTCCTAGACGCACACGCATGTCGAGCCGGCAGTGGTACGGCATGCCGTGCTAAGCAGGGAACGAGACAAGCAAGACCTTGCGAATCCCTCTCGCCTCGCGATGACGGCGACAGTGAACTAAGAACCTCCTATTAACTGCGGGGGCTGTCGTCTGGCACTCCTACAAGGAAGGCCGGATCACTGACGAACACGTCGCCGACCTGGACCTGACGCCCGTTGACAGCGGCCGCTGCTTCCATCGGCTGCTTGTCCTGGGGCTGAACGAGGCGAACGAGAATATGGCCGTCGCCCGTGGCGACTGTGAATCCCCGACCGCGCACGACCGATGTCACCGTTCCCGGCAGTGGCTTGTAATCCGGCTCTTTTGCGCGCTGTGCACGCAGGAATAAGCTGTCGGCTTCGGGGAATGGTTCTGCTTTCAGGATCTTCCACATGCGCCCATGGAGAAAGCTGAAAGCGGAGGGCCAGGGCTGAAGTCCGCGAATGCGACAAAGGATCTGGTCGGTACGGAGTTCCCACGGCAGAAGACCATCGCTTTTCTTTAGCATTGGCGCGTAGGTGGCTTGCGAGTGATCCTGCGGCGTGCTTTCCACCTTGCCCGTCTCTTCGATGCGATCGAGGACCTGGAGCATGAGGTTTGCCCCCACGACGCTTAGCATGTTTGACAGACTCGTTGTGTCGTCATCTTCAAGAATCTCGACCTCTTCCGTGGCAATAATATCGCCTGTGTCCATGCCCTCATCGAGCAGCATGATGGTAACACCAGTCACACGTTCGCCGTTGATGATTGCCCACTGCACGGGTGCCGCACCACGGTACTTGGGTAGCAGAGAGGCGTGAAGGTTGATGCAACCATATTTGGGGAGCTGAAGGATTTCCGGCGGGAGGATTTTGCCATAGGCGACGACAACGATGGCGTCGGGCTGGAAAGGTGCAAGCACCGTGTCAAATCTTTGCCCACGCAACTTCTCTGGCTGGAAAACGGGGATGCTGTGCTCGAGAGCCAACTCTTTCACCGGCGGCGGCTGGAGCTTCTTTCCGCGACCGGCAGGCTTGTCAGGTTGAGTAACAACTGCCGCCACTTGATGGCGTTTGGAATCCAAGAGCCGCTGCAAAGTTGGTACTGCGAAAAACGGCGTTCCCATGAAAATGATTCGCATAGATCGTCACCTTTTGCTCCCAGCTTCGGGCATCTTTCGTGAATGAACTCTTTTTGAAATGGTGAATTTGAGCAACCACGAATGATCCAAATTGATTCGCAGCCAGGGGCACAGAAATTCGCAAGTGGAAGAAACCAGTTTACGTGTTCGGAAGCGCGGGGGCAGGATCATAACAACCTTTGAACCATAGGCGTGCTTTTGCATTCGCGCCGTGGGGCGTTGGCGCCACTTTCTGCTGGTACAGTAGTTCAGGCGCCATATACTACACGATGGGGACCATGAACAATGATGAACTGGATGAAAATTGACGTTCTCAAATTACGCGAGGGTCCAATTGACCTCGAGATAGATTGCTTACCCGAAGCGCTCGACCTTGTTGACCGGGAGTATCGGTTCCGAAAGCGCGTGGGAGGCCTTGTGCATTTTTCTCTCGTGGAACATCGGGTGCGCGCCAAGGGTTACGTTGAGACTGTGGCTGAAGCGGAATGCGTGCGATGCCTCAAGGTTGTGGAAGTGCCGATCCGTGGGCTGCTCGATATTTTCTATGAAAACAATCCTGCTCTTCTCACTCCTGAGGCGCAATTAGGGGCAGGAGACGATGAGAACCTCTACTGGTTCGATGGGGAGGTCATCTGTCCGGAGGAGCAATTGCGGGAAGCGCTTATGATCGAGCTACCGATGCTGCCTTTGTGTGCACCGGATTGCAAAGGGCTGTGCGCGCAGTGCGGCGCCGATCTCAATGAAGGGCCATGCCAGTGTCGGGTTCAGAGTGAGGCTTCACAAGTTGCTGATGAGGCTTCCGATTGGAAGGCGCAGCTCAAGAAAATTCGCCTGCCGTAGTTCACAAACAATGGTAGGGCCATGCGTGGGAGAAGAAGAAAGACATGGGACTAGACTACGAACAGCTGCTCATCTTTAACGAACTGAGCGAGATTATCCGCTGGCAAAACCAGTGCATCGAGCGGATGAAGTCGTTTCGGGAGAAGTATCCTTATCTGATCCCTCCCAATGTGGCGAAGATGGTGGAAGAGAATCTGAAAGAAAACGTGCAGATTCTCTACCGCGAACTCAATCATCTTCATAAGCCCAAAGAGGAAAAGCGCCGACACGTCTGTCGCATGTGTCATGGCGTGTTCTTTGTGAGTTTGCCCGGGGGCTTGTGCGACGAGTGTCGGGCGAAACAGGCCGCTCTGGCTAATCGCCCTCAGTATGGCCGTGTCGCTCCCCCACGGAACAATTCCGAGACAGAAAAGCCCGCAGAAGACGTGGAGGCTCCAGCCGTGAGTTCCTCGACTGAGGGGGAAGCGGTGGAGACTCCTCCAGAAGAGCCCACCCCCGATGTCCTCGACGAACTGGCCCCAAAAGAAGACGATTAGGCGCTGACTAATGGGCCTTGCGCCCACGTTCGAGTGCCGGCCATGAAATGCGTCGTTGCCAGAGGGGAATCTTTTTTCCTGCACAACATTGGCACTCCGAAAGCGGTAAATGACTTACGTGACAACTGAACCGAAGATACTGCTGGTCGAAGATGACCGGGCTTTCGCTGAGCGGCTGAAGAAGAATCTCGAGCTAAGCTCCTATGCGACTGTCATTGCGGAGAGCACGGAGAAAGCCCTGGCACTGCTTCGCGAACATGATTTCGACCTTATCGTGACAGACATCCGTCTGCCGGGCGCAAGTGGCCTTGAACTCATCCGGCGAGTGAAAGTGGACACCACCCTCGGCGTTGACCCAGACGTTCCGATCATTGTGCTCACCAGTGTGAGCAGTGTGGACACGGCCGTGGAGGCTATGAAACTAGGAGCGTCTGACTATATCACGAAAGAAGCAGAGCGGCAGGAGATTCTGATTCGCATCGGGAAAGTGCTGGAGCAAGCACGTCTTGCTAAAGAGAACCGATTGCTGCGCGACCAGTTAGCCGAACGCGATGAGTTTCGCGAAATTATTGGCGAAAGCCCTCAGATCCAGCGCATCAAAGAGGAAATTGTTCAGATCGCCCAAAGCGATGTGACGGTTTTGATCACTGGCGAGACAGGGGTGGGGAAAGAACTTGTGGCCCGCGCGATTCACCGCACGAGTCCGCGGGGCAAAGGGCCATTCGTCGACGTGAACTGCGCCGCATTACCCGACGACAATCTCTTCCAAAGCGAGGTGTTCGGGCACGAGAAGGGAGCGTTCACCGATGCAACCTATTTGCGAAAAGGGAAATTTGAGCTTGCTCACGGCGGCACGCTTTTCATGGACGAGATTGCTGAACTATCACGCGAATCTCAGGCAAAGATTTTGAAGGCTCTGGAACAGCAAACTTTCACGCGGCTGGGTGGCATGCGCCCCATTACCGTAAACTGTCGGTTCATCTTTGCTACCAACAAAGACCTCCTTGGCGAGGTGCGCGCCGGAAATTTCCGCGAAGATCTTTATTATCGCGTCGCTGTTTTCCTGATCCATGTCCCACCGCTGCGGGAACGGCCATCGGACATTCCCCTGCTGGCCAAGTTTTTCGCAGATCAGTTTGCCCGGAAATATAACAAGCCGGCGTTTTTCTTTGAGGAACGAGCCATGGCGCTCCTTCGCGAGTACCCCTATCCAGGGAATATTCGGGAGCTTCGCAATATCATCGAGCGGTTAGCGATCCGCGCGCGTGGCGATGTGATTACGCGTCGCGATGTCGAAGAGATCGGCCTGGGTGTCATGTCACCAAATGCAGCGCCGAAAAAAAACATCGTCGCCCTGCCAGAAGAGGGGGTGGACCTCGAAGAGGTCGAACGCCAACTTGTGATCGAAGCGCTGGAGCGTACCGGGTGGAACCAAAAGGAGGCAGCTGCTTTACTCCGTATCAGTGTTGACCGCATGCACTCGCGAGTGAAGAAATTCGGTCTAAAGCATCCATCGTGGCGCGTCCACAAAGCGACAGAGGAGAATTCGTGATGAGCAGCGATGCAAAGCGTGTGGCGATTACACGGCGCATTCATGAGCGAGCACGAGAGGTTCTGGAGCAAGCTGGTTGCGAGGTGTGGACGAATCCTGAACCGCGCGCACTTAGCCGTGAGGAGCTAGGGCGCGTCGTCCGCAACTATGATGCTATGATTTGCCTGCTGAGTGATCGCATTGACGCAAGCCTTCTCCAGGAGGCCACGCGTCTGCGAATTGTTGCGAACTACGCTGTGGGGTTCGATAATCTTGACGTCGAGGCTGCTACGCGGCGCGGGATTGCGCTTACGAACACGCCCGACGTGCTCACGAATGCGACGGCTGAGCTTGCATGGGCACTACTTTTTGCTGCTGCCCGCCATGTGGCCGCTGGAGATCGTTTTGTGCGCGAAGGACGTTTCCACGGGTGGGATCCCCTGCTCCTGCTGGGTCATGAGGTGGCGGGAAAGACGCTCGGCATTATTGGCGCAGGGCGCATTGGCACTGCGATGGCGAAACGCGCAGTGGGTTTCGAAATGCGAATCCTTTACACAAAACGGTCGGGGCCATCGCCCCAAATGGACGCTATCGGCGCAACATTCGTAGGGCTAGAGGAACTTTTGCGGGAGAGTGATTTCGTTTCGATTCACACGCCCCTTACACCCGAAACTCGGCATCTGATTGACAGAGAAAAACTTCAACTCATGAAACCCACCGCGATTTTGATTAACACCGGACGCGGTCCCGTGGTGGATGAAGCCGCATTGGCGGAGGCGTTGGCCGAGGGGCGGCTGGCGGCAGCGGGGTTGGACGTTTACGAAAACGAGCCGACCGTGGAGCCCCGACTGCTCAAGCTTCCAAATGTCGTGCTTCTTCCTCACATCGGAAGCGCAACATACGAAGCACGTGCGGCCATGGCCGAGCTTGCAGCTTTGAACATCCTAGATTTCTTTGACGGCCGAGTTCCGAGAACCTGCATCAACCCAGAATATGTAAAGCACGCACGCCAGGCTTAGGCAGCAGCGGAGGGTTGCCGGGGGCGCCAGCGCGCAATGGCGTCGCCCACGGTTAGCAAGACGGCAGCGATCAATATGGTAAAACAGAGCTGCCCGAGCCAATCTCCAAATCTCACAGCAAGTGTCCGCGGTGCGTCGTGGCAGATTTCGACCGTGGCCACGATTTTCCCGGTTTGACGCCATGGGAGCCATTTTTGAATTGTCCCATCGGGGGTAATGACCGCACTAATCCCCGTGTTGGCTGCGCGGACCACCGGACGCCGGGTCTCGATCGCTCGGAAGACTGCGTGCGCAAGATGCTGAATGGGACCTTTGTCGAGAAGCGGCACGAGCGGCGGGAGGCTGAATACTCGGCGAGATGCCCCACTCCAAAGAGCAGCACATCGCGAACCAATCGATGAAGGGGCTGTGGATGAGCGCCAAAAATCCTCTTTGGTTTGAAGGTGGTTTTTATCGTACCAGCCGTCGTTTGTGATGATGCAAAGCATTTGTGCTCCACGCTGAGCATACGAGCGGGCAAGATCCGCGAACGTTGATTCGAAACAGATCATGACCCCAATTGACGCGTCACGAGTGTGGAAAAGGGTGTATTCCGTCCCTCGCGCATAGCTCCCAACCATGAGCACCCACTCCTGGAAATAAGGGATCTTGTCAAAAACCGGTGCTGTCTCGCCGAAAGGAACGAGGCGAATTTTGTCGTACACGGTTGAGGTAAGCCCCGTCTGAGAATTCACAAAGTAAGCGGCAACGGTTGAAACCATCGGCTGGTCCTCGCAGGGATACGTGGTCCCGTCGGCGTTGGCGCAGACCGCGAGCTGAGGCAGCTTCCGCTCCGAGTGCCCGCTAAAGGGGGTCATCAGGCGGGCAGTGTAAGCGGTTACGGGTTCCCGACGGTCCGCGCCGAAAAGGATGTCGACCGAGGAAGTTCGGGACAATCGTTCCAGTTCTCTATGCAGGGCGCGGTCGTAAACAAAATAATTCGAATTAAACGCCGACTCAGGGAGGACAAGAAGATCCAAAGGCAATGAGGTCGTGCCACAGGTCTGCTCGATAAGGGCAAGAGTGTGACGTGTCATTCGCTCATCAAGAAGATTGGCCTCGTCAGGATCAGTGGCAGTGTAAAAGCGCAATTTTTCCACTTGGGGGATGTTTGGCTGAAGCGCCGCAATTTTGAGTTCGTGCGCTCTTTTACAGTTACAAACTCTCTGAACCATGACCGGATAAACCCCAAATTGGCCGACGAGGAGGGCGATTGCGATTGTGAGGATAACAGCGTACTGAGGTTGACGAGCCGGCACTCTCCAGTTGCGCTTCTTGGCCACAAATTGCGCGAGGCAGAGGGCACCCGCGGCGTTGACGTAGGCGATGGGCCAGCTCACAGCACTCACACCGGAGAGATCTGCGACCTGCGATCCCCAGCTGTTGCCAATCGCCTGCGAGTGTCCGAGAAAGTTCCACGGAAAGGCAAAGGGCCCCAGTGTGCGGGCATACTCGACTCCTACCCATGCGCTGGCTGTGATCGCAGGCCACCACGAGGGCGAACATCGCCGCGAAAGCGAGCGTACTGCTCCGGCAAAAATCAACGTGAAGCCTGCCAATGCAAGTGGCAAAAGGAGAACCCCAAAGGGGATGAAGGGATTGAAGGGAATCAGCGTGGCGAGCCAGACAAGCGAAAGCAAGTGCCACAGGAAACCAAAGAGCAATGTGCCCCAGATCCACCTTCGCTGCTCCTCCAGGTAGAGCGTGCTGAAGTAGGGTATGAGCGCAATCCAAGCAAGTGGCCAAGTGCCAAAGCAGAAGGACGGAAGCTGCCCGACAAGACCCGTCTCCCACTGGACACCTCGGACCACGTGAGCAAATGTTGGCCCCCCAAGAAGTCCGCTCAGAACACAGAAACCCCAGAAGTAGGAGGGGGGGATGTGGCCCTGGCTTTTGCCACGATGAGGCTCTTCCCTATCCGTAGGTCGTGAAGAAACCGAGACGTCCTGGGATGCCACGGAGGTCATGCGGTGAGATTCTTCGCACACCAAAGGGTGTTGTGAAGAAGCATGGCGATTGTCATGGGCCCCACGCCGCCCGGCACAGGGGTGATTGCTCCCGCGATGGCTCGTGCATTTTCAAAATCGACATCGCCGACGAGTCGATAGCCGCGAGGTGCATCCGGGTCATCAACCCGGTTGATACCCACATCAATGACTGTAGCACCGGGCTTTATCCACCCACCCTTAATAAAATGTGGCCGGCCGACTGCTGCTATGAGGATATCCGCCTGACGGATGATTTGTGGCAGATTCTCTGATCTTGAATGACACACACAGACCGTGGCATCGCCACCAGGTCCCTTGCGCATGAGTAGCGTAGCGACCGGTTTCCCAACGATGTTGCTGCGTCCAACCACCACAGCAAACTTTCCGGAGGTTTCAATCCCTTCTTCGATGAGGAGGCGCTGGATGCCCAGGGGCGTGCAGGGAATGGGGGCCGGCAAGCCGAGCACGAGCTTGCCCACATTGAGCGGGTGAAAGCCGTCCACGTCTTTTTCTGGGCGGATCCGCTGAAGAAGAGTCTGCTCATCGAGATGATCCGGGAGGGGAAGCTGAAGAAGGATGCCATGGACGAGGGGGTCGGCATTCAGTTTGTCGATTGTCTCTTCAACACGTCGCTGCTCGGTCTCCGCGGGGAGATGGATCACATCCGAATACCAGCCTAAATCGAGGCAGGCCTTGCGCTTGCTCCGCACGTAGACCTGAGAGGCGGGATTATCGCCGACGAGAATGACGACAAGACCGGGACGCACGCGGGTGCGCTTGGTAAAAGACTGGGCTTCGACCAAGAGCTGCTCGCGAATGCGTGCAGCGATTGCTGTTCCGTCAATAATTCGGGCTGTCATTGCAGGTCCTTACTCTCCAAACGGTGTGCTATAAAAGTAAACGATTTTTTCAATCCCGCGCCCGAGCTAGGCGAGCGCTGGACCGTAAGCAAGCACAATAGTCACATCGGAAAGCGCCCACAGCCAGAGCGCACGATACATCCCCTGCTTTGAGGGATAAGTTTCAATTCGGCGCAGCCAATCGAGCGTGAAGACAATCCACGCCGACGCGCTCGCCAATACAAGAAAAACTGAAAGAAGCGGGAGCGAAGCGAGTGGCGTTCTCCAAAGAAGCCCCATGAGATGACAGAGCAGAGCCAAGACCTCTAACACTAAAGCGAACCAGAGCGAACGTCGTGGCCCGAGCATAATCGCAAGAGTCCGATCGCCGCGCCTAGAATCCTCAGGAATTTGATAGATTTGCGTCATGGGATAAAACGCGCCAAACAGAAACGCAAAGCCGCCAGCAATAAGGGCGATTCGTGCCACCCAAGCGGGCTCCATCGCCCGTAGGAGGTCTGTGGCCAGGGCTCCCGCAGCTATGGTGGCAGCACCATACCCAAGCATATTAATGATGAGATCAGCTCCCCCGACCGCCTTCAGACGAACCGGCGGGACACTATAAAGAACCGAGAGAAAAACGCAGACGGCCATGATCCAGAAAAAAGGGCGCGAGAAAAGAAAGAATGCACCCACACACCCCAACGCCATGAGTGCGAGAGAGAAACTTGCCAAATGAGGAGGAACTGGCGGCGGATTGTCGAGGTACCCGACGTCACCTTCGTCGCGGTCAAAAGCGCTATTGAGTGCGAGCGTTCCACCATTCAGGCAGATCGCCCAGAGAATGCCACCAAACACAGCACGCAACAGTGCAGGGGCGAACATCTCTCGGGAGATGTGCGACAAAAGCAGCAAAGCACCGCAAAGGTAGTGGGCAAAGACGATGGCCCAGGAGCGCGGTCGGAGATGCAGCCAGTATGCACTCCAGTTCACGATGTTCCTCCTGAAGGTGGTGCAGAGCGGGCTTTTTCTATGATGGCCCTGGCTCCGCAGGCAAGCATCGCCTGAGCCGCTTCGTGAGCCAGATCCGCAGCCGCTTCAAGCGGAACTTCTTTTTCGAATCGTACCACACGGCTGCCGTCCGCACTGCAAATGACTGCAGAAAATTGAACACTCGTCTCACCCACAGCGCACAAACATCCGACAGGCGTGCGGCAGTCGGCACCGATGGCACGCACGAAAGCTCGTTCCGTTTCACAGGCGAGTCGGGCTTCAGGGAGATCGAGTTGGGCTAAAAGTGACAACAGCGGAGAATCGGCCATGGTCTCGACGGCAATAGCCCCCTGGCAGGGCGCTGGGAGAACTGCGTCAATCGGCAACTCTGTCGCATGTTCAGGAAGCGCGTTGAGGCGCAGCAAGCCGGCCTTTGCCAGAATGATTGCGTCCGCTTGCCCAGCGGCGAGTTTACGCAAACGCGTATCGACATTACCGCGAATGTCCACGATCTGCAGATCCGGGCGATGATGAAGAAGCTGGCCGCGGCGGCGCAGACTTGATGTGGCAACGCGAGTACCTGGTGGAAGCGTCTCCAAGGTGGCTCTGCCGTTGCGGGCAATCAGAATATCGCATGGTGCGACACGCTCTGGAATGGCGGCCAACACAAAGTTCTCCGGTAGCACGGCAGGAAGGTCTTTCAGGCTGTGAACAGCGGCGTCGGCGCGGCCGGAGGCGACTGCTTCCTCGACTTCGCGCACGAACACTCCTTTGTCGCCGAACGCACGAAGCGGTTTGCCAGGGTCTCGATCGGCGGTAGTGCGAACAGGAAAAAGCTCCACTCGAACCGAGGGAGCGAGCGCAGCGATTTTTTCTGCCACACGTCGAGCCTGAGCAAGCGCAAGGGCGCTGCCGCGAGTAGCTAATCGAATGATCTGGGGACAACTCACAATGCTTTTACGAATGATAGCGGAAACTCGATTGCCAGAAAAAAGTTCCGGGCGCCCATGGCGCCCGGGATTTATCTTGTTCTATGTGAGAAGGGAGAAACGAGGTCAATGCGCCGGCTCGAGCAAAAGCACAGCTTCTCCCACCATGGCTTGTTTTTCTACGGCGCCATAACCAGCGCCAGCTTTGATGCACCTCAGCGCATCGATCACCTTCCGGGCGTCCTCATTGCCTCCGCCCATCTTGCCGACCAATGTTTCAACCATGTCCCACATCGCAGAGAAATTCATGTAGGCGTAGCTCACGCCCTTGGGCTTAACGGTATCGAACTGTTCCAGGACCGAGCTCGCCATCAGACCCTTTTCCTTCCCAGCCTTCACAGCGGCAAGTCGTTGGAGACTTTCCTTTGTTGTCCCGAGAATGAGATAATCACCAACCATCGCGTAACCCGGTGTGAGCGTCGGGACAGGGGGGATTTCCAGGAATCGAATGGTGAGGTCTCCATCTTTGATCGCCTTAAAACCGATCTCCGGGGCAGCGCTTTTCCCCTGCTCACCTGGAGGTGTCATGGCCGTCTTGATTTTGTCGTTGACCTGGCGTTCAATGGCGTTGAGCACCTTCAACATTTTATCCTTGTCACGTACTTCGATGACGATTGCGGCATCGACAGCGAACATGTCCCCGAAGTTCAATGAGTTGACGAGAAACCCCATGTTTTTGCCCATCGCGGGGAGCAGGTCCTCTTTCACTGAGAATCCGATTACAGGCTCCAGCTCCTTGAGCTGCTTGTCGAGACTTGCATCCTTCGACTTTCCCCCCACTGCCTCGACAGCTTCACGCAGAATGTCGTAAACGAAGAACGCGTCGAAAGCGTTCGTGGCCCCAGCCAGCATGCACTGTTCGGGAGCGAACTCCAGCGCTTCCATCTTCCCCCCGCTGGAAGCCCGCTCGAGAAGCTTTCGCAAAAGGTTGTTCTCGGTCCCTTCGGCGAAAGGCGCGTATTTGTACGTGCGTACCATTTTGGGGGTGAGCTGGATCACTGAGCCGGATATCGCAACCGGAGTGAGTTCTTCCATGATCTTGATGAGCTTGCTCAGCTCGTCGTTCTTCTTGGTGCCGGCCACAAGTGCAGCACGGGGGTTCTGATACATATAGATGACACCTGAATACGCAGTGAGGGCTTTTTCGACTTTATCGAAATCGGTGACCGAGTCGATGCCCCCAGTGGTATCCTTGCCGTTCGCCCGCTCAACCATTCCCGCAAAGAGGGCTTTGCTGGTGGCCATGAGCAAATAGGTGTCAACCTCGCCATAATACACGTCCATCCCATTTGCTGCCGTGAAATGCTTGGCGATGACACCCGCGATGGTATCGGTGGTGATGAAGGCACGCTCCTCCGTAGGTGTTGTTGAGGAGTCCTGCTGTTCCGCTTCTTTGGCGGCCTTGATAGCAGCTTTCTCCCAGTAAGAGACGAAGCGTTGGAACTTGTCTCTTTCCCCGATTTTTGCCACAATGCCGCCTGCAGGCTTATCGTCATCGGGGGACTGAATCATAAACAGGTCCACCCCCGTGATCATCGCCGTCATGGAATCAGCACTGACGGGAAATCCTAGCTCTTTTTCTATTTCCGGAAGAAGTGCCTTGAGAACTGAAAGTTGATCGCGAGAGCCCGCCGCTTCGAGAACTTTCTGAAATGTAGGGGCAAGCGGACTCGCTTTCCAAGCTTCGCACAGCGCTTTCGTATCAGGAATGGAGACGACCGAACTGGCTTTGCCAGGGACGATCTTGGGAGCGACAACTTTCGCACTGGCAACGCCCGCGGCCACCAAGAGCACCATGGCAAACACCAGTCGCCGGGAAACACGACCTAAACCAGAAATCATGGGTTTTCTCCTCGCATTGAAGTGTTTGTAGGTTATGGCTCGCGCGCATTGTTTTGCAAGCGCGAACGAGCACTCAAAAATGGAATTCGTGAGAAAGCCACCGGCGGATACCGACAGCCATCGGGAGATACCAGACGACCCCCTGCAAAATCAGGCAGGCCGTAGCAAAAGGAGCTGAGGCCAGGAGCGCCGCGCGGAGAGCCGGAAGCCCACCGACGTGCTGAGCTTCCGCAAATGCTAGACTCACAGGAATTAGTAACGCCAGGGTGCCGCTAACATAAAAAAGGCTCGTGACAATGGTCATCGTGCCGCCGAAACCGTTCGCGATGCGGGCCGGATTATCCTCTTTGAACGATGGAAACGTTGCCCCAAATCCCACGGCAAGGCTTGTGAGTCCCACAGACAACGCGACGACGGTTAATATGCCTAACCACTTCATGAACGGCACGACATCCAGCATTTCGTTCGACAGGATCATAAGGGGCACCGAGGTGACTAAGCAGCCAACGAGACAAAGGAAAAATTTCTCCCAGAGAAGTGTTTGCTTCGGGAACGGAGCCAGCCCAATCACCCAGTATTGCTTCCCTTCGAGACTCAGCATGGGAAAGATGAAACGAGTGGTGAGAATGGAAAGCACAAATGCAGTGGCGCCAAGGTTAAAGAGTGAGAGCACGACTTTCCAGTGGCGGAAGAAGACCTCAATGCCACGCATCTGATTTGAAACGCCACGAATGTTAGCAAGATAAAGAACGAGAAGTCCGAAGAGAATCACGAGCTGGGACCACTGCGCAGGATCACGCCAGAACGTTCGGATATCTTTCGCCAGCAATGCTTTGAATGGCCTGGGAAACACATCGAGTAGGCGGTCGACGAGAGTGAAAACTGAACGGCGCCTCGCGACTTCCAGCGGACTGGCCTTTTCTCGCGAGAGAGTCCACCCCCGAT
Organism: Candidatus Sumerlaeota bacterium; assembly: GCA_017161655.1. Taxonomy (GTDB): domain Bacteria; phylum Sumerlaeota; class Sumerlaeia; order Sumerlaeales; family Sumerlaeaceae; genus DRVG01. Next base: position 153,736 of record JADFCV010000004.1, on the reverse strand, counting down.
AGTAAAGTGCGGGGACGAGCCATAGGCAAACCTGGACGGCCACAACCGCAGTGGAAAGAAGACACAGAAACCAAAAACTCGTCTCTGCAATGTTGCCTTGTGATGCGGCTCGTAACCCGTTTGCTAGCCAGGTGCTAGGCAACCAAGGCGATGACCCCGCCGAGAGCAGCTGCATGATCTGAGAGAAATCCTGCGTCTGCTGAATCATCGTGCGAAGCCCCATGAATCGCACGATGATGGCCGTGACACCCAGCGACGCCACAAGGACCCCCACGGTAAATATGCGTGCTTTGCGCGCTGGCAGGTAGGCGCTAATGAGCATGGTGAGCACAGCACCAAGCGACGCGGGGATCACAAGGTAAGGAAAACCCAAAACAAAGGCAGCGGGGTAGAACCATAAGGGAGCGTGCTTCACGAAACCGTACGAGGCAAAAAGGGGTAGGCTTAAGACGACGAAGGCCCACGAGCTGAAGAAGATGCTTTCCGCAAGTTTGACAGCAAATATCGTGGTAGCAGGAACGGGAAGCCCCCAGAGAAACTCCGTTTCACGCGAGATGTAGGTGGTGGTCAGCGTGATGATGAGATTGGAAAATATGAGCATCGAGAAGAAGGTGAGAAGGACGATGCCCATGAGGCGCTCCATGAGGGGAGGACCAAACGGTTCCTGGGAGACAAGAAATCGGAACAGGAAATGAAAAAAGCCGCCACCAATGCCAACTATGAGTAATACGGTGATGATGCCGGCGGCAATATGAATCCAGACATAGCGCTTGATCTGACGCGCGAGATTTCTCGCCATCATGAGGCGAGTCTGAAGAATGGCTGTGCCTGCACTCACGGTGTTGAGACCTCGGTTTTCTCTACCGGTCCAAGAATGAAAATATCATAGGAAGAGTGAAGGGCTCGACGGTGGCCAGTGCGGACCTCGTCCAGCACCTGACGAGCCACAGCGATGAATTCCTCGCGTTGCAAGCCGTGGGGTGAGTTCAGATCCATGAAGACCCAATCGGTGGGGCGAAGCTCTTTGGGGGACAGAAGATGCGTGCCAAGCCGATGAGGAGTGATGCCCCACAAACCAAATTGCAAAGCGAGCGGTGCTTGCGGTGGAAGAACAGTTCGCGCGAGTTCGAATCGATATCGATCACGCGATGTCACTGGAAAGGGAAACCGCCGGTAGCCATCGGTGCGCGTCGGAAGCGCCCACTGGACCGCGCCAACAAGCCACAGGAAAATAGGTAAGATGCGGCGGAAATGCTGCCAGCCGCGGCGCAAAGAAACAAGTTCCAGGCGCCGATAGCCAAGACAGCTGAGGTAGGCAAGAAACGGAAGAAAGGGGTAGCTATAATAATACAGCAATGAGCGCATGAAGGGGAAACTCGCTAGGAGCATCGGCAAAGGGATCAGCAGAATTGCCAGACGCCAACCGGCAAACAGCGCGAGTCCGGCAAATGATGCAAGAAGAAGACCCAGGATCAGAGCCGTGTCAACACCAGGACCAAAACCGTGGAATCGCGACCCATAATCGGTAAGCGCACCGCGTCCGAACCTTTGCTGGAGAAACCAAATCGTGCTCGCTGCGAGAACCGCGTAGGCCGCCGCGATCAGGGCGAGAATCACGAAGCGCCGCCGACATAGTCGGTCCCGAGTGAGCAGTGCCTCGACAAACGCCCATCCCCCCAGCCACACGGCCGCATCTTCTTTTACACTCATGGCGAAGAGAGCCCAGGGAATGAGGGAAGGGGACCTCCGCATCGCCATGGCCACCAGCGCAAAAAGGACGTAGAACACTTCGAAATGGTTGGAGAGCTGCAGCGATCCTACAAAATGGTTGGCGATGAACAGCCATGCGATGGCCAGACTCCCAAAGGGCGAGACGCGGCAGCTCCGTGCCAAAAGGTGTGCCGCCGGCACGCAAAGGGCGAGAGCGATGACATAGGTGGTGACCAAAGGCAGGGGATATGCGCTGAGAGCAGCGAGGGGCACAAGAAGCAGCAAAAAAGGGGTGAAATGAAAGGCGAAATGATTCAAATGACCCATGAGGGGCGAGACCATGAAGCGGCCGTGGAGCGTGTTGAAAAGGCAATAATGGATATTGCCAACGTCTGCAAGATACCAGCGGCCCGTAAGCCACTGGGTCAGCGCAATCCATTCCATGTAGGCCAATGATCCGGCCGCCAGAAGAGCAATAAAGACCCAGGCGCAACGCTCGCTTAATCCTTTGTTTCGTCTGCCGGCGGTGACGGTCATCATCGCGTCGCCCATGCCTTTGCGGAATCTCTCTCGGCTGGAAGACTTGCCCACAAAACCGAGACTAACGCGGCATTCCCTTTGTTGCCAAGAAACTCGAATCTGCTTCGGAAAGAACAACAAGCGGTTTCCACACGTGCTCCAAACTCACGGCATATCTTTTGAAATCATCAAGGCTGATCCTTCTGTTTTTTTGCCGCTGCTCCTTTTTCGGATAACTTACCTGGGCGAGGACGTTTCGTCGGTTCTGATCCTGAGCAAGACAGCTTCGCGGAATTCGAGGAATTCATCACCCACGAATGCCCCAAGATTACGCTTTAGCTCAGTGGCCCGCTGGCGGGAAGTCAGCAGAGCGGTGGCGCGCATTTTGCGGATGATCTCGAGCGTCGGGCTCGTATGCAGTTCCTCCAGCATGTGACGTTTTTCTTCAGCGAAGGGCGTGTTGAACAAATGCGAGTAAACACTTCGGTGGTGAGTGAGCACGGGAATAAGATGAGAAACGAAACTGAAATCGGGCGGCAGGAGATCCACGGCGATCGTTTCCGTTGTAGGAACCGACTCTAGCGCCGCCAGCAATTCGACATCTGCTTTCGGCGGGGCAAAGACAATGCAACCCCGCGGCAGACGCGTGACGTTGCGGATACACCAAATGAGATTGTCCGGGAGGTGAATGAAGAGGAGCAGGACTGCGATCGGCGTGAGGGAGCGCCGTACTCGCTGGGGATTCCAAAGGTGCAAAGCCGATTCAAGCCCGTCCACAGCCAGGAGTGCGAGAGGAACGTAGAGATAGCCGTGAGAAAAGTGAAGTGGCTGCATGCCATATCCTGCAGGCAAAATCTTGTCCTGAAAATTGAGAGCCACTGCCACAGCGGCCCACACGCTCGCCAGTCGAAATTCCGGGCGCTGCCATCGCGCAGAGAGGTGGGGACGTACAAAAGCAGCTAATGCCAGAGGCGCAAGCAGCCCGTACGCCGCAATAATCTGGGAAAGGAGCATAACGGCAGGAAAATTCTGCATCTGCTGATATACCGAGCGGTGCTCGGGATCGCGAGCGAGAACAAGACCATAGTACGTAGCAAAAAGCGCCGTCGTCGTGACCAGTCCCCCGAGCGGCCAAACGACGGAACGATCACCTCTGCCCCACTCGACGAGCAACCACGCGCCCAGAATAAGGGATAGCTCCAAACCGGTGTAAGGATGCGCCCACCATGCAAGAAAGGTCATCACGCATCCCAAAAGGAATCGGCGGTGCATGAAGAACAAGACCGCTGAGAAAAACAGCACGTGATAAAAGACTTCCGGGGAATAGAAAAGGTTGCGGAACAACTGAACTTGCCAATCCCCGTAACCTCCTTCGGCGGTGAACCATTCACTCGTGAAAAGAAACCAGAGAAAACTGAACCATGTGTCAGTTGGCTTCTTGCTGAGTTGCCCCACGAAATAATTCACGGCGGCCGCGAAGATGGCGGTCGCCCAGGCAAGTCCGCCTCCGAGAAGCATAAGAGCTAACATCGGATTGGAAGCAGGACGCCAGCCATGCACGCGGCGGAAAATTCGTGCGGCAAGCCATAGCATGACTGGGCCCAGGAGAAGGCGCACGCCGCCATCGATGACAGAAAATGTGAGACCTGTAAGGTGCCACAGCCATCCAACAAGCAGGAAGTACAGGTGGGAGTAGTGCCGCGGGCTATCCGGCAAATTCGAATAGGGGTTGGCCGCAAAGAGTCCGTTGCCTGATTCAAAAAACTCGCGCGCGCAGGCATAATAAACTGGCTGGTCAATCTGGACAAAGCCTAGATAAACTCGCGTTGTGGGGAGAAACCATACATGGGCGATAATCCCTAACGCAAACATCAACGCTGCCAATATGGCCAGCCCTTCGGGCCAGTAGCGCATCACGAAGCTGCGGGCTTTTGCGAAACCACTATCGCTCATCGTGGGACAGTAGAACCGAGATCGCTCCGGAGTTGTCACGCGTGGAATTGCTGACGCTTGGGTGCGTGAGTTTTTTACTCGAAGGCTGCGCGCGCTGCGGTATAGAACAGTGCTATGCGTATTATGGGGATAGATCCCGGGCTCGCGCACACGGGTTATGGCGTAATTGAGTATCATGGCAACCAAAGTCGGATGCTCGCGATGGGTGAGATTGTCACTCGCGCGGACGAGTCACTGGCCCAGCGTTTACAAGCCATTCATCACCAGCTGCGCGAGACGATTGACTTGTGGAAACCAGAGGCAGTCGCGGTGGAAAGCCTTTTTTTCTGCACGAATGTTCGCACGGCAATTGCCGTGGCTCAAGCACGCGGAGTTGCCTTGCTCGCCACAGCGACAGCAAACGTTCCGTTATTCGAGTACTCACCGCTTGAGATCAAGCTGGCCGTCGCTGGGTCCGGAAAAGCTAGGAAAGAACAAATGCAGAAGATGGTGCGAGCCATCCTGGGGCTGGATCACGAACCCCGCACAAGCCACGCCGCAGATGCTCTTGCCGTGGCTCTGTGCCACGCTCATTCCCAACGCTTCAAGGCAGTCGTCGAACAGTCGCAGAAGAAATAGCGAAAGTGATTGTTGTCTCGCCAAATTTGCAGAGCTAGCCGATGTTCCGCACCCATAAGGAGTTGTAGAGAGACCTAGTCGGCATGGCACAGTTCCTCTATATCCACATTCCTTTCTGCGAAGCGCGCTGCCCGTATTGCGATTTTTTCACCCTGGGAAAGGGCGCAGCAGCTGGGGCGCTAGCAGATTCGTGGCTGGATCTCGTCGCACGCGAGCTTGATCTTTGGCTGGCGGTCGGTGATCTCTCTTCCTCTGAATCGGTGGGCACCATCTATTTTGGTGGCGGCACTCCGAGCCTTGTTTCTGGTCAAGCAATGCAGCGTTTTCTGGACTATGCTCGCTCGAGGCTAGAGCTCGCACCCGACGTGGAGATCACGGTGGAGATGCAGCCCGGCACAGCGGACCTGCGCAAGCTGGATGCTTACGCGCAAGCTGGTGTAAACCGGTTTTCGATCGGGGCTCAAACCTTCACGCCAGAACTACTCGCTCTCCTCGAGCGTCGCCATTCGGTGGAGGAAACGATTCAGCTGATTCGAAATGCCCGCCTTTTTGGCGCACTCTCCATCGATCTTATTGCGGCGCTGCCAGGTCAAACACTTGCCCTATGGCAAGCCGATCTCGAAAAAACCCTGGAATTCGAGCCCCACCATATCAGTGTTTATGAGCTCACTTATTATGATCAAACGCGGCTCGGGAAGTGGCTCGAAGAGGGTAGGGTTCGGCAGGCAGATGAAGACCTCCGCTTGATAATTTTCGAACACACCATCGAGCGCCTAGCTTCAGCGGGGTACGAGCACTATGAAATTTCCAATTTCGCCAGGCCGGGCTGCCGTTCGCGTCACAATGAAAATTACTGGCTGCTAGGGAATTATATCGGCCTCGGCGCAGGTGCGCACTCTTTCGTCTATCCGCACCGCTACTTCAATCCCACAAATGTAAAGATTTACGAGGAAGCGATCGAAAGTGGGCGTTTGCCCAGGCATCTGTCAGACACTCTGGACCAAGAAATTTTCCTGCTCGAAAACGTTTTTATGGGTCTTCGACTTGTGCAGGGAATCCATTTAGAGGAATTCCGCGAACGATTCGGCGTTGACCTTCTCGTTCAGTATGGGGAGCGCCTTGCTCACTTGATTGAAGCAGACCTTCTCGAGGTCAAAGAGGGGCGTTTGCGCCTTACGCGACGAGGACTCCTCCGCGCTGATGCAGTCGTGACCTATCTTGTGTAATACGGCCATCCGGAATCTGCAGGTTTCTCGCATCACCGCAGTTCAATATCAGGGGCTGCTATGTTCCATGGTCGGAATGTATTCACGTTTGTTGACTGTTGAAGGCGGCATGAAGTGCATCGCGGATGACCTCGGCAAGATGCTGCGGCATGCGGCCGGTTGCCTGCCGAATTTGCTCGCGACAACTGAAGCCGTCGGCAATAACAAGCTCGTCCGCAGCAGCCTGTCGCACAGCTGGCAGCAAAGCACGCTCGCCAATCTTCATGGAAATCTCGTAATTGTCGACCTTGAAACCGAAACTGCCAGCCATGCCACAGCACCCGGGCTCGGGCGCATTGAATTCGATCCCCATCGCAGACATCAGCTGCTCGTCATAACTGACCTGCATGACAGCCTTGTGGTGGCAATGCGCGTGGAAGACAGCGCGACGTGCGTAGGCTGGGGGCTTCCACTCAGGACTTTTCTTCACGAGAAATTCGGCGAGGAGATAGGTTTGGGCAGCGAGCGCTTGTGCGCGCTTGTCTTCGGAAAACAATCCCAAAAGCTCATCGCGAAAAACAGCAGCACTGCTGGGTTCAAGGACAACAAATGGTGCCCCTGCGTCGATTTCCGGCCCAAGTGTTGAGAGAATCTGGCACAGGAGTTGTTTGGCCAAAGAAAGCATGCCTGCGTCATAGAGCGCACGACCACACGCCAGCGGGGTTCGAGGCACGAGCACACGCCACCCAGCTGCTTCAAGCACTTCTACCGCAGCCTTCAAAGGCGCCGGAGTGAAGTGATTGTTGAACGTATCAGGCCAGAGGATCACTGTCCGTTCAGCCACTGCCCCGCGTCTTGCCGCGCCTTCGGCCACGTCGAGGGGGCGACGTTCAAAAAACCACCTTGTGAAGGTTTGCGACGCAAACCGCGGCAATTCGCGTTGCGGAGCAATGCCAGCTAGACGCTTGAACTGAGTTCCCAGCAAAGGTGCGTGTACCAGCCAATTTGCAATGTGAGGCGCAAGCTCTGCCCACCGCGCCCACAGATGAATGAGGCCTAGAGCATAATGTTCTACGGGGCGTAATCGCCCTTCGTAATAGTGTGAGAGAAACTCGGACTTATACGTAGCCATGTCCACGTTGACGGGGCAGTCGCTTTTACACGCTTTGCACGAGAGGCAAAGATCGAGCGCCTTTTTCACCTCTTCGCTGCGCCACGAGCTGGTGAGGAAATCCCCCCGAATCATTTCTTGCAGCATTCGTGCGCGGCCACGGGTGGAGTGCAGTTCTTCGCGAGTAACCATGAAACTCGGGCACATCGCGCCGCCTTCCATTCGCCGGCAGCGGCCTACGCCGACGCAGCGCAGTGTCGCACGTGCAAAACTTCCGAAGCTCTCTGCGAAGTGAAAATGCGTGCGCGGTTGCCATGGCCGATAGTTCTCGCCCAGCCTTAAATTTTCAGCAGGTCCAAAGGCGTCCACGACCTTGCCAGGATTCATTTTGTTGTCGGGATCCCAGATTGCTTTGAACTCGCGGAACGCTTCGACAAGCTCCGGCCCAAACATTTTCGGGAGAAGATGTGCACGAGCTTGTCCGTCGCCGTGCTCACCGCTCATTGATCCGCCATGTCGCACGACGAGATCGCCCGCAGCATCGAGGAAGCGAACGAATTTCTCGATGCCTTCCCGCGACTGCAAATCGAAATCGAGGCGCAAATGGACGCACCCATCGCCGAAGTGGCCATAGAGTGCGCTTTCATAGCCGAAGCTATCACGAAGTGCCGCAAAATCCCGCAAGTAGGCAGCGAGATTTTCTGGCGGGACAGCAGCGTCTTCCCAGCCTGGCCACGTGTGACGGCCGTCAGGTAAAAATGCCGTCGCGCCAAGACCACTTTTGCGCACTTCCCAGATAAGCGCTGCTTCGCGCTCGTTTGGGATCTTCGCAGCAGGACGATGTGGCCGACGCTCAAGAGCGGCCATAAGTGCTTCGGCTCGTTCGCGCGCCTCCTCTGGAGTCGCCCCAGGCATTTCCACGAGAAGCCAACCGGTGCCTTCTGGCAGAGGGTCATGATCGTTTGGCCCAAGACGCTTCTTGCGACGCAGGAAACGGCGAAGGTAATCGTCCATGCCTTCTAAACCGACAGGACCGAACCTGAGAATTTCCGGCACCTCTTCGGCAGCCGTAAAAACATCGGGATAGCCGAGCACGACAAGACAACGCGAAGGCGGACTTTCGATGAGGCGCACCGTGGCCTCAAGGATGGTGACACATGTGCCTTCGGTGCCCACAAGGGCGCGCGCTACGTTGAAACCGTTTTCTGGCAGAAGCTCGTCGAGATTAAAACCGGACACGCGGCGTGGAAGCCGTGGAAATCTTGTGCGGATGAGATGAGCATAACGATCGCGCAGGTCACGCAACTGGCGATAGATTTCCCCACGCGGCCCTACGGCCTGGATAATTTTCTCAAGCTCTTCCTCACTGGCCGCCCCCACCCGCATACGGTCGCCGCGGTAGGTGATGATTTCGAGCTCTTGCACGTTGTCGGATGTGCGGCCAGACATTACGGAATGAATGCCGCAGGAGTTATTGCCAATCATCCCGCCAACAGTGCAGCGATCATGTGTGGCAGGATCAGGCCCGAAGGTGAGGCCGTAAGGAGCCGTGGCACGATGCAAGTCATCGAGGATCGTCCCTGCTTGAACTCTTGCAACGCGGCGGGCTGGATCTACTTCTACAACGCGGTTGAGATACTTCGAGAAATCGAGAACGACAGCTACATTGCAGCATTGGCCGGCAAGACTTGTGCCCCCACCGCGACTGAGAACGGGTGCCCCAAAGCTTCGGCAGAGCTCGAGCGTGGCGAGCACGTCTTCCGTGGTACGGGGAATCACCACTCCAATCGGGATTTGCCTGTAATTCGAGGCATCGGTGGCGTACATCGCGCGCGTCGCGCGATCAAAGCGCACCTCCCCCACCACCTCTCGTCGCAGTGCTTCCTCTAGTGCCTTGGCGTCGGCATTCAGCTTTAGTTCGCTCATGTTTCAGCTTATGCCTGGCATTTGCGGACTATTCGAGTTCGAGGCATCCGCACTTACTTGACGTTCTCTTTGAATGACACGACCATCGAAACCTAGGTATGTGTTTAGGGCATCTTTCGCGGAGAAGAGAACACATCATGTGCCGTATGGTTGGATTTAGTGCTGCGAAACCGGTGAAAATCGGACCATTCCTGCGGGCTGTTGCTCATCAGGCGCAGCACGGATGCAGGCCGTGGGGCCGTCCGCACGGCGACGGCTGGGGACTGGCTGTCCTGACTCCGTCGGGTTGGTTTGTGGCGCACAGCAATCGCCCAATCTGGGAATTTCCGCTGGAGACGATAGCAGAACTCGAAGCCACGAGCGGACTCGTTCACGCAAGGCTGGCGTCGCCAAATACTCCCGTTAATCTCGTGAAAGTTCATCCATTCTGCGCTGTTCTCGACGGGCGCACGTTTGCATTCTGTCACAATGGCAGCATCACGCGATGTGATCGATTGCCTCAGCCGAGGCATGTGATGCTTCCACCCAACGCAATCGACACGGAGCACTACTTCGCGCTAGTGCAGGATCGGATTTTCAATGGAGACACGGAGGAAGCTGCGCTCGCCGAAACAATAAAAGTGGCCGTTAAGCACGAATGCGAGGCTAGCTCGCTGAATGCTTTACTGCTCTCCGACAAGAAGCTTGTCGCCGCGAAAGGACCTGTGGATCAGAATTACCAACATTACTACACACTTTACGTTCACCAGACAGGTGAGCTCACGGCTGTGAGCACGGAGCCGCTGACTGGGTTTGGTGTGGGGAATCTACTGGAAGATGTTCTTGTCGCCGAGACGGGGCGAATCACAACACGACGGCCGCTTTGACCCTACGTGCGCCACGCACTCACGAATTGTGCACCTGGGGAGCGGTTAGAGGTGTTGTATAGGAGCTCCTATGCCGCACGCGCTGCTTCTGGTCCCATGGATTTATGACTTTGCCGCCTATGACTTCTGGGCGTGTCCGGTGGGATTGCTGAGTCTGGGAGCGGTGCTTAGAGCAGCTGGATGGCATGTTGAGTTCTTTGACCTCACTGACCGGCATCACCCTGCGCTTGCCCCGTGCACGAAAGAGAAATGTTTCCATACTGGCAAATATCACGCTGAGGAGGTCCAGAAGCCACCCGCCATTTCGTGGGTTCCGCGGCGCTTCAAGCGTTACGGGATTCCCCCCAAAATAGCTGAAGCTGACCTGAGCGCCCGCGAGCGCCCTGACGTCGTCTTGATCACCTCGCGCATGACTTATTGGTATCCGGGTGTTCAGGAAGCCGTCGGCCTTGTCCGGCGTTTGTGGGGAAATGTTCCTGTTCTCCTGGGAGGGACGTACGCGACGCTGTGTTACGAACACGCGAGCGCTACGACAGGAGCGACAGTGGTCTTTCGGGGAGAAGCTGAGGAAGCGCTCTTGCCGCTTGTCGAACGTGTCACGGGGCAAGCGGCGCGGGTTTGTTCTGCGAAAAGACCGTCTCTGGCAAATCTCGACTCGCTTCCCTTTCCGGCCTGGGAATTACGGCGCTGGAACAAAGCGGTGATGATCGAGACGAGTCGCGGATGTCCTTACAGCTGTGCTTATTGCGCGACGGGGCAGCTTCTTCCGCGATGGCGCGCAAAATCTCCCACTCGCGTGGCCGATGAAATTGAATTTGTCGTGCGCGAGTTGGGGGCAGAGGATATCGCTTTTGCTGATGACGCGTTACTGCTCAATGCAGCGTCACACTTCCTCGCTTGGGCGAAGGAAGTGGATCGCCGAGGAATTCGATGTCGGTTCCATACGCCGAACAGTCTTTTTGCGAACATGATTTCGCGTGAAGTGGCTGAAGCAATGCGTAGCCTTGGTTTCGAGACTGTGCGAGTGAGTCTCGAAACAGCAAGTGAGGAGCGACTGGAGAAACTTGGCCGGCGGATCCGGCCGAAGCATTTTGTCGAGGCCATGAGCAACCTGCGGGCTGTTGGTTATCGGCCTGAACAAATTGGAGTTTATATCCTTTGCGGGTTACCTGGACAATCCCTGGACGAAGTGAAACGGTCGGTGGATCTGGCTGTGGCTGAAGGGGGCACTCCGCGACTTGCCGAGTATTCGCCTATTCCAGGAACTGCAGAGTGGAAGCATGCCGTGGAAACCACGCATCTGCCGCTGGCGGAGGAACCGTTGCTGCATAACAATTCCATTTCCTGGTGGGCAAGCGGAGCCATGCGCCCAGAAGATATGGCGAAGCTGAAAAGGTATGCCCGTCAGGCTATGCCGCATGAAGTTGGTCACTACCCCCCATCATTTGGGGCGGATACCAACGTGTGCGCCGTGGACTGAAAGGAAACTGATTTTCAGCAAGGCGCCAAAAACGAAGGAAAATAAAAAACGTATTTTCCAGACTGCACGAAAAGCCGAGGCGAATCCAGCTTGATTCCGCAGCATGACGTACGAGCATCGCTTCGAAGCCAAATGACCGATGAAAAGTGATAAAACGACAGGTTTTCGTTTGCCACGAGACTTGTGGCGCAATCCGTTGCCGATAGCGGTTATTGTCAGCGCGCTTATGCTAGCGCTGCTTTTGATCAGCTCGGAAGGCCAGACGTCGTTGCGCACACCTCCTCCGTTGCCTGCAGATGTGCAACGTGAGCTTGAAAAAAACAAGCAGGCGTCCAGCCACTCTGCGGAAGCGACTAGCTTACGAACTCCTGTGGGCGATGCAGATCTTGCGTCCGACGAAGCTACGTATGCCGCTCCCCGGCGTGAGCTGCCATTTGCGGGCAGCTTGTCGCAGCCGCACGCTGCGCAAATCGGTGCTGGAAGTGCGCCGCAGCAGCAGTCAAGCGGTGACACGTCCCAAAAGCCAACGCTGGCAACTTCCGCCACCGGCAATGAACCACAGGACCTTCCTGTGGTTCCCCCATCTCAGCGGAGCGCTTCGCCCGCTAGCGGAGCCCAGAGTGCCTGGGCTACAACCCACGAGTCGGGGGATGCCCAGAAGGATCCGCTTGAAGAGATCAAACGCTACATCGTTCCGCAGAATGCAGGCACGCGCTCCGACAATGGATTGCCGGTCCCCACACCACCGCCGATTGCCGTGCCACGTGAGCTAGCTCAGGCCCAAGCCGCGCCGACACGCACGCCGTCGGTGATGCAGCGAGTGCGAAATATTCCCACGCACCTCATTCAGACACCGTATCCTATTCTTACGAATTCTCCTGGTCTGGACGAGCCCTCACCTGCAGCAGACCCTAACCTCGCTACCGATGCTGGAAAAGCTCCGAAGTGGAGCGACCCTAACCATCCGGTTGTTAAAGAGATGCTGGGTAGCACTGTGCCAATTCCCACCCTGGCCTCAGGGACGCCCCAAGCGCAATATGAAGAATCCGCCCTCGCAACGCGGCGGCCCAGTGCGACGCCTCGCAATCCATCTGGTCCCGCCCCGACAGAAACCATCAGGCCGCAGCAGAATGAACTCATGCGTCCCATGGATTCCCCCGCCCTCGCGTCGGGCCCCCCCGGAGTAATCAGAGAAACCAACAAACCTACACCAGCAGAGGGGTCTTCCGCCGGGGTTGCGACTGCTGTTCGCGAGACGCCTTCCGCATCGAGCGAGAACACTAGAGCGTCCTCCACGCCAAGCGCTCCCGCCATGGAAAAGCAAGAAGAGCGGCAAAATGCTTCTGAGGAAGCAAGAGCTCCAGCAGAGGCGCGGACGGCTCCGCCCACGCCCAGGCTTTTCGAGAAGGAGATTCGCACCACAGGGGAGTTTACTGTACGCAAGGGACGCGCGGTTGTCACATTTTCCAATGTTCCGGTCGAGACTGTTGCCACGCAGTCGGTGATCACAACCGGAAGTGTCACAGACAGCCCCGAGCTTCCTGCCACTGTCCCTGCCTCCAAAATCACGGCCATGCCGGGAGAGCAGCCATCGGAAGCGACTCCCCGTCCGCCAGAGAGCCTTCCAAAATTCGAACCAGAAAAAGAGACCGAATCTGTGGTCGAGCAGCGGCTACAGGAACTCGCCCGGTCCGGCACTGACGCGAAACTTGTGCAAAGGCTTGTGAGCAAGGCTATTCCGGCGAGCGTTGGCGACCGGGTGCTGACACGTGAGGCACTAGACCGTCACGTGCGCGCATTCGAAATTCTGCGTGGAGTGAAATTGAACGAGGATCAGCGCGTGACCGTTGAGGACATGCTTGCCCAGGATTGGCTGGAACGAACAGCCGTGGCAGCTATAGCGCGTGAACGGGGACTCTCCGTGACGGACGATGAGGTCGCTTCTGAAATGGAGCGGAGAAAGGCTCGTTTCTCGCAAAACTTGCCCAAGGCCTGGCGTGAAGCAGGTTTTACCGAAGAAGAAATCATGGAAGAGATCCGCAATTCGCTGCTCGTGGATAAACTCGTCGAAAAGACCATGGCAGAATCTTATCCCGAGAGTAAGCTTCGGGAACTTTACGAGGCCAACCCGGAGCGTTTTGCCCCTTCAAGGCGCCTGCACTTGCGTGAAATATTCAAGGAAAAGCAACCCGGACGTGAGCAGGAAGCCCGTCAAGCCTTAGAGAAAATCCGGATGGAAATTGCGAAGGGGGCGAGCTTTGAGGAGCTGGCTCGGCGCGAAAGCGACTCGTCCACGCGCGAACGCGACGGAGACCTTGGATGGATTGATGCGTCGAAGCCTATTTCCCCCCGACAAGCCGAAGCCCTGGCAAATCTCAAAGCCGGTGACGTGAGCGACGTTATCGAGCTTAGCGATGGGTTCCAGCTGCTCAAAATTGTGGAAATCGAAGAGCCAAAGCCTGGTTTCGAAGGAGCGCGGGAAGCGGTGAAAGCGGCTGTACGCAATCGCATCATCGGCATGGCCTACGACGAAGCGATGGCGCGATATGAAGTGAAACTTCGCAACAAGCGGCTCACCCCGCGCTTCCCGCATCCGGATGTCCCGACCGGAACTCAAGCCGTCGGGAGTGCCGAAAAGAAACCAACAGGGGCTCGCTCTTCCTCGAAGAATATCGAGCCGAGGTCACAGGCAAAGGTCACCCCAGCGCCTGCTCGCCCCTTGGCCTCGGCGAACACGGCAGAGACGCCTACCCCTCGAGAGACCCCTGAAAACAGAAAACGTTTATTTCCATTTCTGAAGAAGCGTAACAACCAGTGAATCATTCGAAAGCAGTGGAAACGAAATCAGCAGCCAGAGCGAAAAATGCCGTGACTCAGTCACGGCGGCGCCGAGGTCGGCGCGCTCCTCAAAATAGAAATCATCTGGAGGCCATGCCCTCGCTCGTTCCCTGGCGAGAGAGGCTCGGGCTGACGCTGGAAACTGCCCAAACGGCATCGCAGGACACTGACCGAACACATTGGTTCTGGAAGGCACTTCTTATTGTTCTGCCGGTGTATTACTGGCTTGCTTTTGGGCGCTTTGGACTTGGGGAACGCGACGATGGTTTTGTGCTCGCGCAGTCGTGGCGCATCATCAACGGTCAGCTTCCGCACCGGGATTTTATCAGTGTCCGCCCTGTGATGTCGGCCTACGATCACGCACTCTCGCTGCTGCTCATGCCGGAAGCGTTCGAGATGATCTTCGATCGCTTGCTCAGTTATGCCGAGATGGCGGCGGCAAGCTTTTTCCTGTTTGCTGCGATAAACCGGTGGCTACCACTGAGAAACTTTGGGCTGAACACCTACGTGATGGCAGCAATCGGGTTCATCTACTCGATGCACAATTTTCCGCCAATGGCGTGGACAACAACAGATGGAGTCTTCTATTTCTCCCTGGCTCTCTACTGTCTGGCGAGAGGTTCTGACTGGCGGTGGATCATTCCCGGGATGGCCGCCGTCGTAGCAGGGCAGCTAACAAAACAATCTTTTATCGCGATGCCCCCGCTCGCCCTTGTCGTCGTGGCGACACTTTACGGGCGAAAAGCGTTGCTCCGTTCTGTGATCGCTCTTGCAGGGATTTCTCTCACATTATTGGCATGGGGTGCCGCAACCGGGGTTTTGACTCCGATGATCCAACAAACAACGGACACGACTGCACGCGGAAACGTTTTCGTGTACAGTGGGTTGTTCGTGTACTTCGAGCGACTGGGCTACTTTCTTCCTATCGTTGCTATTGGGATCCTGCGTGTGGCGGCTCCGAAATGGCCCACGTGGGCGAAGAGGGGGCTTTTCGCAGTAGCGCTCGCGTGCTCCGTGGCGCTTCTCTTCGAAACACTTGATAATTATTTGGCTCCGCAGGTCCTCTTTCGGCGGCTGGCTGCAAAACTCTCGCTGGGCCTCATTCTTCGCAACTATGCTGGTAAGAGTTTCGCCGAGATCTGGCACGAATTCGTAAATCATCCGGGGTGGGCCGAAGGCGGAATGGGCTTCAATATTCCCTATCACGGCGTCCGGAGCCTGTTCTGGCTTGGCTTAGCGGCGACCTTTGCAACGCTGCAGATTCGGCGTGTCCCAGCTTCGATTTTTCCGCTCTATGGACTTGCCCTCGCCTGGTCCTGCTCCGCGACGAACGGGTATCCGACACCAGCTCTGTGCTCGGGGCCACTCGTCTTCGCTCTTTTCCATGCCACTTATCCTCACCTTTCACAGCGCATGGCGAAAATCATCGCGCAAACCCTTCTCTGGGGTGGGCTGGCCGTTTACTCTTTTGCGAATTGTTTCCCCTACCAATCAAAACCGATGTGGCGATGCGTGCACCCCATGGGTGAACTCTTCAAGAAGGCTTCCTACATCTGGGCCGATGAGCGTTCGTGGCAGTGTTACTCGGAGCTAAAGAAACTCGTCGAACGCTACGGCACGAATTTTAAGACGTTACCGAATGTTCCCCTGGCCAATTATCTGACAAATACGCTGCCTCCGATTCCCGTGGATTGGGTTGAGGACTACGAGCTTCCCGGCGAGTGGCGGGATGTGGCCCGGCAGCTGGATCACAGCGGCGCGGTCGTCTTCCTGCGCAAGGAGCTTATGGAATCCGAGCTACTCCCCTATTTCGAGTTCGGTGGCATCAACTCAACGGTCGCGTTCTACGTGACGAAAACTTGGAAGAAAGTTGAGACAGGAGCGGCTTTTGACGTCTACATACGCGATGCAAGCACGAGCTCGCCGCTGGAGGTGACAACGCAGCCAGGCATAAAACAATAGTGGCTGGGGAGGAAGGATTCGAACCTTCGAATGCGGGTTCCAAAGACCCGTGCCTTAGCCACTTGGCGACTCCCCAGCATTCGCAGTTTTTTGATACAGCTTCGCAGAATAGCAATTCAGTTCGCTACGGGTTGTAGAATGCAAGGAAGCACGGGCTTCTCTGAACAGCGCGGGTTTAGTAATGAGTAGATGTGACAACGTGATTTGAAGAAGGAGACTCACAAACATGACTGAACAGCACAAGCTGCACCCGGAAACACTGGCACTGCACGCCGGCCACACCCCAGACGCAGCTTCGAAGGCGCGTGCCGTTCCCATTTATCAGACCACTTCCTACGTGTTCGATAATTCCGAGCATGCTGCCCGGCTCTTTGCTCTTCAAGAGTTTGGAAACATTTACACGCGGATCATGAATCCGACCACAGATGTGCTGGAAAAGCGCCTGGCCGCTTTAGAAGGTGGAGTCGGGGCCCTCGCCGTATCGTCGGGGCAGGCTGCTATCACGCTCGCAGTGCTCAACATTACCCGCGCGGGGCAGAACATTGTTTCGACAAGTTTTCTCTATGGGGGAACCTATAATCTCTTCCAACACACTCTTTCGAAAATGGGTATCGAAGTGCGCTTTGTGGATTCTTCGAACCCTGACAACGTTGCCGCGGCAATTGATAGCAACACGCGCCTTGTTTATATGGAATCCATCGGCAACCCGAAAAACAATGTGGATGATTTCGAGGCCATTGCCAAAATCGCGCACGATGCAGACATCCCCTTTGTGGTGGACAATACGGTAAGCCCCTACATCTTCCGCCCGTTTGAACATGGTGCAGACATCGTCGTTTACTCGCTTACGAAATTCCTTGGCGGGCACGGAACCTCAATCGGTGGTGCAATTGTGGATTCGGGGCGATTCCATTGGGCCAACGGAAAGTTCCCAGAATTTACGGAACCAGATCCTTCGTACCACGGACTTGTCTTTTGGGAACCATTTGGCCTCCACGATAAAGCGGTGCTGCCGGGTGCGGCGTATATTATTCGAGCACGAGTGGCCTTACTTCGCGACCTCGGCCCGTGCATTTCCCCGTTCAATGCCTTCCAGATCCTGCAGGGCATCGAGACGCTTCATCTGCGCATGCCACGACATTGCGAAAACGCACTCAAAGTCGCTCAATGGCTGGAAAAGCATCCAGCGGTGAGTTGGGTGAACTATCCTGGGCTCCCAAGCCATCCTGACTACGCAAGAGCAAAGAAGTATCTGCCCCATGGTTGCGGCGCCATCATTGGCTTTGGCATCAAAGGGGGGCTGGAAGCCGGCAAGAAGTTGATCGACAACGTGAAATTGTTCAGTCATTTAGCCAATATCGGCGATGCAAAGAGTCTGATCATTCACCCCGCCTCAACGACGCACCAGCAGTTGTCGCCTGAAGAGCAGTTGGCTACAGGTGTGACGCCAGATTTCATCCGGCTTTCTATTGGTCTCGAGCACGTGGATGACATCATTGCAGACCTCGACCAGGCGATTGCAGCAAGCCAGCGTTAGCCCAAATGAGGCAAAGACGATGACAATGAACGTTGATCGAGAGAGCGAGAGCGCAGCACCGCAAGCCCACGAAGGGTTGGGGCTGGTAGAAACGAAGTACGTTGAACTCTTTCAAGAAGGACTCGAATTAGAGAGCGGTGTTCGCTTTGGTCCGATCACCGTGGCCTACGAGACGTACGGCGAACTCTCGCCAGCGCGCGACAATGTCATTCTTGTTTGCCACGCGCTTTCCGGCGGGGCACATGCGGCAGGCTGGCTCCCGGGCCAAAAGAAGCCCGGCTGGTGGGATATCATGATTGGCCCTGGAAAGGCATTCGACACAAACAAGTATTTCGTAATCTGTTCGAATGTGCTCGGCAGCTGCTATGGCACGACGGGGCCAAGCTCGATTGATCCGCAGACCGGCAAACCGTATGGGTTGCGTTTCCCCGTCGTCACTATTCGGGATATGGTGAACGTGCAGGCGCGGTTGCTCGATTATTTGGGAATTCACCGTGTGCTGTGCGTGACGGGTGGCTCCATGGGAGGGATGCAGGCGCTTCAATGGGCAGCGTCGCGTCCGGAACGTGTGCAATCAGTCATCGCTATCGCAACGACCTGGCGACACTCCGCCCAGCAGATCGCTTTCAACGAAGTGGCTCGTCAAGCAATCATGGCAGATCCGGCCTGGAACAAGGGCGATTACTACGATGGCGAAGGGCCACGCATGGGGCTGGCTGTAGCTCGCATGATTGGCCACATTACGTATCTCTCGGATGCGAGCATGGAGCGGAAATTTGGTCGCCGGTTACGCAATCGCGAGCGCTACGGCTTCGACTTTACCTCCATTGATTTTGAAGTGGAGAGCTACCTGCGCTATCAAGGCCAGAGCTTTGTCGAACGCTTCGATGCGAATTCTCTGCTCTATCTAACAAAAGCTCTCGATTATTTTGATCTGACTCAGGGCACGGGCGAGCTGCGTGAAGTCTTTTTGGGAACGAAAACGCTGTTTTTGTTCATCACGTTTTCCTCCGACTGGCTGTATCCGCCCCAGCAATTGAAAGAAGTTGCACAAGCCGTGCGACGTGTGGGAGGCGATGCCACCTACTGCGAGATCAATAGCGATTATGGACACGACGCTTTTCTGCTGGAGCATGCAGCGCAGGCCCCGCTGATCGCATCGTTCCTCGAACGAGCCAAGGCCCAGGTCTTCGAAGGAGACGGCGGTGAGGGAATCTAACATAAAGTTCATCGAAGATTGGATAGTAGCCAAGACCCCCGCAAGATCGAGAGTGTTGGACGTGGGGTGTGGTGATGGACGTTTGCTGGAGCGACTGGTTAAAGAAAAAAACGCTCGTGGAACAGGCATCGAGCTCAACGAAGCAAACGTTCGCCAGGCCATACAGCGCGGTCTGAGCGTCCACCATGGGGACGCTGAAGAGGGACTGGGACATTACGCGGACGACGGTTTCGACATTGTCATTTTCAGCCTCACAATTCAGGAGCTCGGCCATCCGCAGCGCCTCCTGCGCGAGGCATTTCGAGTGGGTCGCCAGCTCATTGTGACTTTTCCGAATTTTGGTCATTGGCAGGCGCGTTGGCAACTCGGTGTGCTGGGACGCGCCCCGAGCACTCCCTGTCTTCCTTACACTTGGTACGAGACACCAAACCGACATTACCTCACGGTGCTCGACTGGGAGGAATTTGTGAAGACGGAAGGCTGGCGCACACTGGACCGCGCTTTCGTGAGTTGTGGGAAAATGGTGAAGTGGCTTCCTAATTTGCGCGCTGAAGCTGCTATGTATCTGCTCGAAGAATCCTGAAATTGTTTCTGCCCCCACGTGCGCATCGGCAATGATCGCTGCTAAGGAGCAGCGTCATATCAGGATTTTGCTGATACCGAGTCTCTCCGCGATTCGGCGTAACCTCATGAGGGCGCTGGACGTGCTTGGCAAACCCTGGCGCGCATATTGGCACGAGCGGATGGCCGCTGTTCGCATTCCACGGTACTCGTAAAGCTCGGCAAGTCGTACAAACAGTTCTGCTTGTAGCGGAGCAATTCTGAAGAGGGCCTGGCGCAAATGCCACGTGGCAAGCGCATAGGACTGAGCACGTTCCAGTTCGCGGACAAGCAACAGCCGCACCACAAGATGATTGGGGTTGTTGGCCACTCCCAGACGCAAGACTTCCAAAGAACGGGCGGGGGCATTGGTGTCGTTGTAAAACAGCGCAAGCTGTTCATAGAAAGTTGGCACGTAGGGGTTTGCATCAATTGCGCGGCGATACGCCGTTTCCACGCGTGGTGCGAGGGCGAGAAGCGCCAGCGAATCTCCTGCGGCTCGTTCCTGGTAATGCTGAGCCAGTCGTGCCCATCCGTCGGCATAATAGGGAAAGATGAAAACCGCCCGTTCGAGGCGCTCACCATACGACATTGCAGAAAGCGATTCTCCTTGCTGGCGCTGCGCAAGGGCAGCTGCGCGGTGGGGCATGGCCTGAAGCGTGAGGAGGACAAGTGCTGTCACAGCAGCCATCGCTGTGCGCAACACAATGGCTAAGCGCGATGGTGGTCGCCGCATAAGGGCGGAGCTTTTGGCGCCGGCAGCACGCGGCATAGTTAAGGCCTGCTGCTCTGCCAGAGCCCACTTCTCGTAAAATATGCGCATGGGATCCCGCACTGCGACAAGACTCACAAATGTTCCGAAAAGTGCCCAGAGGAAGACCCATCCCCATGGCTGGCCAAAATCATCAGCGACGAAAAGCCGCACGAATGCCAACAGCATGAGTGAGAGAAAAACGAAGACGCTGAGACGCAAACGGCGATTGGGAAATAACTCCCACCGACGAACCACAAACCATGGCACGCGCAGCCACGCCGCGAGGAAAAAGAAGGTTCCCACCGCTCCCCACTCGCAGAGAATGCGAATCGCCGCTGGAACAATGGCAGGAAGCTCTACGTACCCTACGGGACGAAATGCGGGGGCCATCCATGGCCAGGTTCCTGCGCCGCCGCCAGTCACGGGGTAGGCGAGAAAAAGCCGTCGCGCCGTCGCAAAGAGGACGGTTTGCGCGAAAGTCCAATTTCCAAGTAAGCCGAGACGATAGGATTCGATTAAAGCGAGCAGGGAGTGAACACACCAAACGGTCACTCCGATAAGGAGAGCTCCAGCCCACAAGACAAAAACGAGATTCGCAGGTTTTCGCAGGACAAAAAAAGGCTGAGCCAACAAAATCACTAATCCGAAGGTGAAGGCCAGGCTTTGCGTGGACTCGAGCGACGCCAGTGCTGACTGTGCCATTTCATTCGAAGGTCCAGCGCGGGAAAGTAGACTCTCCGCAACTGCCCACAGCCCCAGGCACACACAAAACGCCACGATGGTGAAGCTTCCGAGGCGACGAAACAGAAGGTAGCGGCCTAACAGGAAAGCCCACACACCGTCGACCATCCAAGTCAGAGAGGTAGCGGTGGCCCCCCGCGCCTCGCTATAGTAAAGAGTAGCAAAGAGGTAGGCGAAAAACACAGCCACGAGAAAATCAAAATGGGACCAATAAAGCGAAAGACGCCCGACAAGGTTGTGAGCTGCAATACTGCCGACGACTGCGGCAGCAAGCAGCGTGTGCGCAAGCATGGGCTGAAAACCGAGGGGAGCATCACTAAGCCCCAAGAGAACCAATGCCGCACCGAAGCACAATAAAGCAAAAACATCGAGAAGAATAACGGTCAGATCGGTCCGATTGATTTTTAGCACTTCGTGGTGGCTCACGCTGCCAAATTTGCGGATTGGTGAAGCCGGCATGGCAAGAAAATAGACAGATACCTGCGTCACGTCGAAGCTGCTCTTGCATGTGAAGGGTGCAGAGGGGGACACTCTGTTCATGAGAAGAGAATGAAGCCTTACGCCCGGCGAGGAGGTTCGGAGCCATGACACTACGCGATGATTCGTTATCCTATCACAGCAGACCGCCAGCGGGAAAAATTGAAATCCGCCCGACGAAGCCATGTTTGACGCAGCGTGACCTCGCATTGGCATATACGCCAGGAGTGGCTGAGCCGTGCCGGGAAATCGAGGCGAACCCTGAGAATGTGTTCAAATACACGGCGCGCGGCAACCTGGTGGCAGTCGTGAGCAATGGTACAGCGGTGCTAGGTTTGGGCGACATCGGCCCCCTCGCGGGAAAACCGGTGATGGAGGGGAAAGCCCTCTTATTCAAACGCTTTGCTGATATTGATGCCGTTGACGTCGAGCTGGCGACGAAGGATCCAGCCGAAGTCATCCGTACGGTGCAACTTCTTGAACCAACCTTTGGGGGGATCAACCTGGAAGACATCAAAGCGCCGGAGTGTTTCGAGATCGAAGAGGCACTGCGCGCAACGATGCAGATTCCCGTGTTTCACGACGATCAGCATGGGACAGCCATTATTTCCGGTGCAGCGCTGCTCAACGCCCTCGAATTGGTCGGCAAGCGGATCGAGGACGTGAGAATTGTCTTCAGCGGAGCAGGAGCAGCTGCCATCGCAACGGCTCGCTTCTACTGCCTGCTCGGCGCTCGCAAAGAGAATATCGTCATCGTAGACTCGAAAGGGGTGATCTATGCCGGACGCGAGGTGGGGATGAACAAGTGGAAACAGGAGTTTGCTGCTGAGACGCAGGCACGCACGCTTGCGGATGCTATGCGAGATGCGGACGTTTTCGTTGGGCTATCCGTGGCAGGACTCGTGACAGAAGCTATGCTGCTCAGTATGGCGCCGAAACCAATTGTTTTTGCACTGGCAAATCCTGACCCAGAGATTCCATACGACGTCGCGAAAGCGGTGCGGCCGGATGCCATCGTAGCCACCGGGCGATCAGACTATCCGAATCAAGTCAACAACGTCCTGGGCTTCCCCTTTATCTTCCGGGGAGCACTTGACGTGCGCGCGCGCCAGATCAGCGAGCAGATGAAAGTGGCCGCAGCAAAAGCACTAGCGGCGCTGGCACGCGAGAGCGTTCCCGAAACTGTAGCGAAGGCCTATGGGATGGAATCGCTCTCGTTCGGGCCGGACTATCTCATTCCCAAGCCACTCGATCCTAGGGTGCTCATGTGGGTAGCACCCGCAGTCGCTCAGGCTGCTATTGAGTCCGGCGTGGCACGGCACGTTCTGGATGTGGAGAAGTATCGAGAATCGCTAGAGAGTCGGCTGGGACGTTCGCGCGAGATCATGCGCATTGTGTTCCACAAAGCGCGCACCGCACCCAAGCGAGTCGTTTTCGCCGAAGGGAGCCATCCGAAGATTCTCCAGGCTGCTCGCCAGCTTGTTGAGCAACAGATTGCTATCCCCATCCTTCTAGGCAATCCGACTTTGATCCAGGAACAGGCCGCCAAGCTTAAACTCAGCGTTGAGGGGATGAAAATCGAGGATATCTCCAGCTCTCCAAACTGTGAGCGTTATGCGCGGCGTATTTATGAACTGCGCTGCCGGAAAGGTGTGACGTTAAGCGAGGCGTTTGAGCTCGTGCGGCACCCGAACTATTATGCATCGGCTATGGTGGAGCTGGGCGATGCTGATGTGATGATCTCTGGCATCGAATATCACTACCCTGATGGCCTACGCCCGCCTATGCGGATCATTGGGGTAGATCCCAAGTACAAGACTGCAGCGGGTGTTTACCTGATCATCACGAAGCAGCGTGTTTTGTTCTTCGCAGACACGACGGTCAATATAGAGCTGGACGCAGAGCAAATGGCGCGTGTTGCTGTTTTGACGGCGAACCTGGCTCGCAGTTTTGGCGTGGAGCCGCGCGTGGCCATGCTTAGCTTTTCAAATTTCGGAAGTGTCCGACATGCTCGGACTCAGATGGTTCAGGAAGCGGTGCAAATTGCGCGTCAACTGGATCCCGACTTGCACGTCGACGGCGAAATGCAGGCGAACACCGCGCTCAACGCGGATCACTTGAACGAAACCTATCCCTTTAACGTGCTCGGTGGCGAGGCGAATGTCCTGATCTTCCCGAACCTAGAGGCTGGCAACATTGGATACAAGCTGGTGGCACGCCTGGCTGACGCAGAGCTTGTTGGACCCATTCTGGTGGGAATGCGAAAACCTGTGCATATCTTGCAGCGCGGGGACGAGGTGAAAGATATTATTAACCTCACAGCCATCGCGGTGATCGGAGCACAATAACATCATCGGGATGATTTTGCTAACATGATAACGGAGTGGCACTGATGCGTATTGCCATGACAGGAGCAACAGGGTTCATAGGGCGAGCGGTGGCAGCAGCGCTTGAAGAACAACACGCAGAAGTGCTGCGGCTTGTCCGCCGGACTACTGGCGCAGCAAACGAACTGGCCTGGTCAGTCGAAGAAGGTGTTTCCGACGTCTCCCGGCTTGAAGGATGCGATGCGGTGGTCCACCTGGCGGGAGAAAGCATTGCTGGAAGCTTGCGCTGGACTTCGGCAAAAAAGGAACGTATCCGGACCAGTCGCATTCAGGGGACACGCAACCTTGTTGAATCCTTGCGTCGGCTCGAACGGCCGCCGCGAGTATTTCTTTGCGCATCGGCCATTGGTTATTACGGCAACCGCGGCGAAGAGCTGCTAACCGAGGAAAGCACTCCAGGGTCCCGTGGTTTTCTTGTCGAGGTGGCTCGCGAATGGGAAGCGGCTGCGCAGAAAGCCACAGAGCTTGGAACACGGGTGGTGAATCTGCGCTTTGGCATCGTGCTGGGGCGCGAAGGCGGTGCGCTTGCCCAAATGCTGCCGATTTTTCGCGCGGGGCTTGGCGGACGTTTAGGGTCCGGTCAGCAATGGTGGAGCTGGATCTCGATTCGCGATGTGGTCGGCGGCATTCTCCACACTCTGTCTCACGATGAGCTGCAGGGGCCAGTGAATTTCACTGCACCGGAGCCTGTGCGTAATGCTGAGTTCACACGCTTGCTGGCGCGGGCGCTCCATCGACCAGCATTTTTCCATGCACCTGGCTTTATCCTGCGGCTGCTCATGGGTGAAATGGCGGAAGAGATGCTTTTGGCCAGCTCACGCGTCATTCCTGTGCGACTCCAGACAACAAACTATGCGTTCGTACATCCCACACTGGATGTGGCTCTCAGCGATCTTCTGAAGTGACGCTTGGGGTCAGCGGAGACGAAGGACAAGCCAGAAAGACGTCATGATGCACTTTGTTCTTGCGTTTGGATCGGATGATTCCGAGCAAAGCGTACGGCTCATGCGGCTGTGTTGCGGCATGGCGAACACGGCACAAAAAACTTAGGGAAAGGTGAGCTGCCTTGGCTGAGAATTTTCCAATAGAACGTGTCATTATGGAAGCGGACGACCTGGCGCGCGAGCTCGCGCTGCTGGCCGCTACGCTCCACCGCGATTTTCCTCATGATCCGCAGCTGGTACTTCTGGGAATCAAGACCCGTGGCATTTATCTTTGTCAGCGAATCGCACGCCTCCTGGAGGAGAACCACGGACAGAAGGTGCAAACGGGCGAGATTGACATCACATTGTATCGCGATGACCTGTCAACGCTTGGGCCGCAACCGGTCGTCGGCAAGACAGCTATCGATTTTGATGTGACGGACAAAAAAATCGTCCTGATTGACGACGTGATTTTCACCGGTCGCACAATCCGCGCAGGGCTGGATGAAATTGTGGATTTTGGGCGTCCGCGCCTGATTCGACTTCTTGTGATTGTGGACCGTGGGCTGCGCGAATATCCGATCCAACCAGATTACGTCGCGCGCCGCATTGAAACGGACTACTCGCAAGTTGTGCAGGTGCGCCTGACGGAAGTGGATGGCGAAGATCGCGTGGTCTTGTGCCGATTGCCCGAAGCTCTGAACGCAGAAGGGAAATCCTCCGGGCAAAAATAAACTTCGGCTTTTCTCGGTACGCTTTGGCGGAACTCTTAAGGATGCTGGCGTAGCTCAGCTGGCAGAGCAGCTGACTTGTAATCAGCAGGTCGTCGGTTCGAATCCGACCGCCAGCTCCATTTTCTTATCTTTTAGACCCATTCTATAGTGACGAGCTTCCCCAACGTGCGCAGTTTGTCCGCGAGGAGAGGGACAATCTGCTGGCGTCGGAGAATGCCCATTTGAAAAAAGGGCTGAGAAGCTGTTGCCGGGTTTTCTGATTTCCCCACCAAGAACGTGATGTGGTCCGCACGGATGAATTCCTCGTAAAGCTGAACAACGATGTTGCGCTCTTCTACGGCGGTGGGGGCGGCATCGAGGAGATTGTAGAGCTGATTTAAGCACACGGCTCCCTCGGTGGCATAGTCCACACCATCGAGAATGAGACGAGGAGGGCAATATGGGTGAAGCGATTTCGGATCGACAATTGCCTCTGTGCCCAGAACACGCGCCACGATGCCGGCAGTTGTTCCTCCGCAAACAATCTTTGTGCCTTCAGATGAAAGGAACTGCTGGACAATTTCTGAGTCCTTAGCGGGATCAGAAGGTGGACCCGTGAACACGACAACGCGCTTGGCGCGCCGCAGGAGCACCAAAACCGCTGTGGCATCATCGGATTGCTCCTCACTTGAAAGTTGTCTGGCTCGCTGCACGAGGAAATGCGGCAGACGGCGCAGTGAATCGCTGGCGATGAAAAACTCTCCTTCGCGGCGAATTCCATCGATGCCCCACCCCCAGGTCAGGCCATTTCCAACACCCGCTTGTGTGACGCCATCGGAGAAAAGCAGAAGCCCGTCGTTTTCGTTGAGTTCCAGGTTGTATTTGGCAATGAGTGCGCCACCGAGATTGAGGTGCTCTGCAGGAACGGGGTGAAGCCGGCGTCGCATGAGAGCAAGAGGATCCGGCATCTCGTATGCGTAGACCGTCGTCGCTCCTGAGGGCAAGATGTGGGCAATGCTGAGCGCACTCCATAGAGAAAGTTTCCGCCGGTTTTCCTCGAGAGTGGTTAGAATGTCCGCAAGTGCATGGCTGAGTGGGGCGCCGCACTCGAGTTTTGCCTGCAGACGTGCCAACGCAAACTGAGCAGCGAGATTGGCGTGGATACCGCTCTTAAGCCCGTCAGCTAACATGACGTAGGTGGACTCGGGATAGCGCAACGTTACGAGGACGTCGCCGCTAATCCCGTTGGCGACTTTCGGGATATCGGCTGCCTCTATTTCTGCGTAAAGACTAAGCATCTTTGTGTGCCAGTGCCATGTGTGAGGCAACGCTGGCGTGGGGTTCGACGAGTGCTGCTTCAAGCAAGCTTTTCACGAGCTCCTCGCCGTGCGCCGTGTGTTCGGCAAGGAGTCGAGTGATGTCCTGGGCCATACGAACTTGGTGCTCAAGAAGTTGCCTGCTACGATCGAGAGCCTCTCGGTGCACAATCGCCAGCTTTTCGCGGTTCAAGCTACTTTCTGTGATATCAACGAAGATCCCGACGATTTGCTGGTCTTCTTCCAGGGCGTAAACGATTTGGTGGAAGATTCTGCCGTAGCGTGGTTCCGACGCTGTTCGCTCCAGCTTGCCGCAACGACTGGCAAGCAATTGCTCGAAGGGGGTTGCGTCTGTAAGATATGAGATGTGCCGACCGAGGACGAGGTGAGAACACAGGAACATTTTTTGGAACGCCGGATTCATGGCAATGATACGCAACTCGTGATCGAGAATCACGATCCCGTTGGGGCTCGTTTCCATAATGCGATCCATGCGCCGCTCAGCAAGCAGTCGCATACGAGGCATGCACATTTCAGGCTCAGCAAGCCCGCGTACCACGGCGATGGCTTTCTCGCGGCAGGAACGATAACCGCACGCCCCGCAATCGAGCTGATCACGTGGATCAATTTTTCCGATCTGGGCAAGGGCGCGGCGAATTGCGTCCTCGCTGGGGGAAGTGCGGTCAACAGGTTGGGGCTGGTAAGTGGTTTTCAGTCCCTGAAGCAGCTTCGGAGTGGGCGCTGGTACTTGGGTTTTTCCGTTTGTCCGTGCAGCGCGAGCCGCATGGGCTAACACGCGCAGTCTGCGTCGAAAATGGTTTTCCTCCCATCCGATTCCCGGACCACCTATGCAACCGCCATCACAGAAAAGAGGCTCAACAACTGTTGGGTGCTCTGGCACGCCTAACGATAAGCATTCCCGTAAAGCCTCGACACCGGTCACGGCACAGACCTCGGGCTGAAGCAGGTCGCTGGGAAGTTCGGACGCGTGGAGGTGTCCACCTGCCAAAGGAAAGCGACGCCCGCGCGGGGAACCTTCTTCATCAAACCGACTTTCTTCCAGTTGCTCGAAGACTATACCTTCGCGTTCGAGCCAGGAGCGCAACTCCGCAAAGGTGAGCACGCAGTCCACAAGTCCAGCATGCTCTGGCCGCTGTGCTTCAAATTTCTTGGCGATACAAGGGCCAATGAACACAACAGCATCGGCGCCGATTTCCTGCCGCAAATGCTTCGCATGGGCAATCATGGGCGAGACGAGAGGCACGACGCTGCTAACAGATTCGGGTGCGTAAAGCTCGATGTAGCGGATGGCGGTAGGACATGCACTGGTCACAGCCAACGGCTGGCGCTCGCGGTTTTCTGCAAGCCACCGGGATGTGGCCACAGCCACAGCATCGGCACCCACAGACGTCTCGCCCACGTAGGCGAAGCCAAGCTTTCGCAGCGCGCTGGCAAGGCGACGAACCTCGTGCTCTGCAAAGGCTGCTGGATAGGTCGGAGCGACGCTGGCGGCGACCTTCTTGCGTTGCGCCAGGAGCTCCATGGCCCACGTCGTGTCGTCGCGAATGGTTTTAGCCTTTTGAGGGCACTCCCGCACACAGGTGCCACAGAAGAGGCACCGCTCCTCCACCACCTGTGCCTGGCCGTCCTTCATCCGAATAGCCTTAACGGGGCACATCCGGACGCAACGGTAACAGTCGCGACACTTGGCGCGATTTGTGGATATGAGCGGCGGTTTCTGGAGCGCTTGCGGGACCATGGTGAGCTACCTCACGGCCAGTTCGCGGTTTTCTTTTTGGGGCAGCTGGTTCTCGATTTCCTGGAGAACCACATCTGCTGTTGCCTCGCTGATCAGCTTTTTGCCCACGGCCACGTTTGGCCCTTTGCGGCAATTCTCAAAGCAGAACGTTCCTTTGACTGCTACTTTTTCTGCCCAGCCACGGGCCTGTACAGCTCGCACAATTTCGTCGAGAAGCTGTCGGCTCCCGCGCAGAAAACAGTTTGTTCCCACACAAACCGTAACCTCGATTCGCGCTTCTTTGGGGCATGCAATTTCTAGTGGCTCGGCGATGACACGTCGACGGCTGACGTAGTGAGTGTGCAGCAGTTCGTGCGCTTTCGGACTAGCCGGAGCCTTGAGGACGTCGCGGTAGCACTCCACGATCGCTGGATTCTGCTGGGGAGTGTGGATTTCGACGCACCGGTCAATGTCATAGAGTGCAGCCGCCCGCTTTGCCAGAGTGTTGCGGCGCGTGGCAACTGGTTGACCAGCCCCGCCCACACAGCCCATCGGACATGCCATGACTTCGACAAGGTCGTAAGAAGTTTCGCCAGCGATGACTTTTTCCGCAAGGCGGCGCGCCTGAGCAAGTCCATGCACCACAGCAATACGGATGGGAGCGCCCCCAATTTCGACCGTCGCCTCACGAGTCCCTTCGGAACCTCGCACTTCCTGGAATTCGATGCGGGCAAGATCAGTGGCATAAGTCTTGGAGAGAACGTAGCGAAGGACGGCCTCAGCGACGCCGCCTGACGTTCCGAAGATGATTCCGGCTCCAGATTTTTGACCAAAGGGAAGGTCCATCGGCTCAGGACGCAGGCTGGCGAGATCAAACCCCTGTGCCTCAATCATGGCAATGAGCTCTTGAGTGGTCAAAACATAGTCGACGTCCCGGATTCCGTCTCGCTCGAATTCTGGTCGGCGCGCCTCAAACTTCTTCGCGGTGCAAGGCATAATCGAGACGCAAACAAGCTGCTCGGGCTTGATGCCGAGCGCAGCCGGCAAGGTTGCCTTCGCGAGAGAACCAAACATTTGCTGCGGGGAACGGCAAGAACTGAGATTCCCAAGCAGGGAGGGATAGTATTGCTCAGCGAATTTCACCCACGCCGGACAACAGGATGTGAACATCGGCAGATTTCCGCCGCGTTGCTTGCGGTTGAGAAACTCTGTGCCCTCTTCGATTACCGTAAGATCAGCTGCAAAAGAGGTGTCGTAAACCTGGACGAAGCCAAGCCTTCGCAGCGCGGCTGCGATTTGCCCTGTGGCCACGGTGCCGCTAGGCAGCCCAAACGCCTCACCGATCGCGACGCGCACTGCGGGTGCAATTTGGGCAATGACCTTTTTCTCAGGGTCGGCCAAAGCCTGCCACACTTCTTCGATTTCACTCTTGGGTACAATCGCGCCAGTGGGGCAAACAGCAGCACATTGGCCGCAATGCACACACTCACTGGCGCCAAGCGGACGGCCAAGGGCAGGCGCGACCACAGTCTTGCTGCCGCGGAAAGCAAAATCGATTGCTCCGACGGACTGAATCTCTCGACAAACGCGGACACAGTCGCCGCACAGGATACAGCGGTTTGGATTCCGTTCGATAGCCGGAGAGGATTTATCCAGAGGCATGCCTTGCACAGTTGTTTTGAAACGCACTTCGCGGACGCCAAGGCGGCGTGCTATGGATTGCAATTTACAAGTGGCGTTTTTGGGGCAGGTCGGACAGTCGCGGTCGTGGCTGGCTAGCAAGAGTTCGACAGCGACACGACGCATTTCGCGGATTTCCGGCGAGGTGGTTCGCACGCGCATGTCGGGCTTGGGCACAGTGGTGCAAGAAGTGACAATGCCGAGTCCCTCCACTTCCACGAGGCACAAGCGGCAAGCTCCGTAAATGCTGAGGTGGGAGTGATAGCAAAATGTGGGGATGTCGATGTCTGCCTTACGGCAAACTTCGAGCAGATTGCGTTCGCGACTAAAGGTGACTTCTCGTCCGTCTATGAGAAGTTTGTTTTGGTGCACTTGGGGAGTCATGACTCACACTCCTGACTGTTTGGCTTAGGCATAGGTTATGGCGTCGAGTTTGCAGGCGGTGAAGCAGGCCCCGCAGCGTATGCAGCGATCTTGGTCAATCACATGCGGTTTTTTGCGCTCACCTGTGATGGCGCCGACGGGGCACGCACGAATGCAGAGGCCGCAGCCACGGCAACGCTCTGCTAGGATCGTGGGAACAGCCAGCGCTTTGCACTGCCCCGCGGGACAGCGTTTGAACTCGATGTGGGCCTCGTATTCCTTCCGGAAGTAACGCAGTGTCGAGAGGACCGGATTTGGCGCAGTCTTGCCGAGACCGCAAAGCGAGCCCTTTTGGACCGTACGAGCGACTATTTCGAGCAACTCGAGGGTCTGCTGCGTGCCGCGACCTTCGATGATCTCGTCCAGCAAGGCGAGCATCTGCTTTGTGCCTTCACGGCAGAGAACGCATTTGCCACAGCTTTCGTTCTGAGTGAATTGCATGAAGAAGCGCGCCACCTGCACCATGCAGGTTTGCGAATTCATGACAACGAGTCCACCGGAGCCCACCATCGCCCCAACGCTTTTGAGGCTATCGAAATCGAGCGGCAGGTCGAGGTGCTCGCGAGTCAGACATCCGCCCGAAGGTCCGCCAATTTGCACGGCCTTGAAAGCGTCCTCGCGGATGCGTCCTCTGGCGTCAGTGACGCCTCCTCCAATATCGAAAATAATCTGGCGCAGTGTGGCACCAAAAGGCACCTCGATGAGCCCCGTATTAGGCACGTGCCCGGTGAGGGCAAAGGTCTTGGTCCCTGGGCTGGAAGGCGTGCCGAGGGCACGGAATTTCTCGGGGCCATGGCGCAGGATAAGGGGAACGGTGGCAAGAGTCTCCACGTTGTTGATCACGGTCGGCTTCCCCCAGAGTCCAGCTTGGGCTGGAAAAGGAGGTTTGGGTCTAGGCATACCGCGCTGGCCCTCGATGGAGGCGATGAGCGCCGTTTCCTCGCCGCACACGAAAGCCCCAGCACCTTCCATAAGCTCAATGTCGAAAGCGTAACCCGTTTCGAAGAGATCCTCACCGAGCAAACCCAGCTCATAAGCATCCTGGATGGCTCGGCGTAGGCGCTGCACAGCGAGGGGATATTCGGCTCGTACGTAGATGTAGCCGGCGTGAGCCCCAATTGCTCGGGCGGCAATCATCATCCCTTCGAGCACGGCATGGGGGTTGCCCTCCATCACGCTGCGGTCCATGAAAGCTCCCGGGTCGCCCTCGTCACCGTTGCAAATCACATACTTTGTGTCGCCCGGTTGTTTGCGTGCAGCATCCCACTTCACGCCGGTGGGGAAGCCTCCGCCACCACGGCCGCGCAAACCAGAGTCGGTGATGATTTTGCAGATCTGCTCGGGCGACATTTGGGTAAATGCGCGCCGTGCAGCCTGGTATCCGCCAATCCCAAGATACTCATCGATGTTTTCGGGATCAATAACCCCGCACTGGGCTAACACTAAGCGATGTTGCTTTTTGTAAAAGTCGATGTGATCTGTGTTGACCGCGCGTTTCTTCGTCTTTGGGTCCTGATAGAGTAGGCGGTCCACCGTTTCGCCGCCGAGGAGCGTTTTCTGGACAATTTCAGGAACGTCTTCAGGTTTGACGCGGACATAGAAGACCTTTTGAGGAAGGATCGAGACCAGCGGTCCCATCTGGCAAAACCCTTGGCACCCGCTGCGAGTGACCAGGTACTTCGACGGACTCGGCTGCGCATGGTCTGGCGCTTCTTCATTCGCTTCCACGCGTAGCTCAACATCGACGTCGAGCCCCCACAGCTGGAGCTCTCGAACAAATCTTTCGTAGACTTTGAGCGACCCACTCGCGACGCACCCCGTTCCAGCGCAGACAATGATTCGCTGTCGAATCTGTGCGGCCGCCTTTTGATATTGTTCGACGAAAGTTTCTAAATCGACCTGGACAGTGCTCGTCATTGCTCTTCCTCCTTTTCGCAAGCGGTTTGGTCCACGAGTTGCACTGCCTGGGCCGGAGAGAGATTCCCGTGAACGTCGTCGTCGATGACAACGACAGGGGCGAGACCACACGCACCAAGGCACGAAACCGTTTCAACGGTGAACTGCATATCCTCGGTGGTGTTGGCCGAATCTTTTAGCTGAAGATGCTGGCGCAAGGCTTCAAGGATCTGGGTGGATCCTTTCACATGGCACGCTGTTCCGTCGCAGACTTTGATGAGGTGCTTGCCTTTGGGTTCGAGGGTAAAATGAGCATAGAACGTGGCCACCCCATAGACATGGGCGGCGGGAAGATTTAGAGAGGTCGCAACAAACTCAAGGATTTCGGGAGGAAGGTACCGATAAACCTGTTGAACTTGCTGAAGGATGGGTACCAGGAGATTCGGGTTGCGCTCGAAACGTTCGAGGATTTCGCAGACTTGCTGAAAACGGACTTTATCCGATGTGCGGGTTGCTTCGCAAAGGCATGGAGCCATAGCTGGTCCTAGGTGACCTCCTTTTTAGGGATAGTCGGGGCCAAGGATCGCGCACCGTGAGCAAGGGCACGGGTGAGCACAGCCAGGCTGGCGGAGAAATCTGCACGTTCGACCAGAACGTGGTCAGGTAACTGCAAAGCGGCGCTTGTGAAGTTCCAAATCGCTTTTACGCCGCCGGCCACCATCATTTCCGCCACGCTTTGCGCGGCGCTTGCGGGCACAGTGAGAATGCCCATCGGGATCCCGCGCTGTCGGATAAAGTTGGTGAGGTAGCCAATGGGCATGATTTCGCGGCCATGGACAACCTGCCCGACCTTGTCCGGTGCAGAGTCGAAGGCTCCGACAATGCTCAAACCATAGAGCGAGAAGTTGTAACCCAGGAGTGCCGTCCCCAGACTGCCCACTCCGACAAGAACCGCCTCGATAGTCCGGCGCCACCCGAGGAAGTCTTCGATGGCAGCGATAAGCTCCGCAATGGGGTAGCCAACTTTGGGCCGACCACCGACCTTCGTGAGGGCGAGGTCTTTTCGCACCTGAGTGGGGTCGAAGCGCAGGTCCGATGCGAGTTGCGTGCATGAGACAACCGTGCGGCCCTGGGCTTGGTAGTCCCTGAGGAGCCGGAGATAGAGCGGGAGGCGCCGGAGAGAAGGCGTGGGCACCGTCTGGCTTCTTGGGTCGCTCGTGATGTTTTCGAGTGTGACGGCTCCCATCAGTTCTTCCTGGCTCTTTCTCGCCTTTGATTCGAGAATTTTTTCTCGTTTCGCACTCATTATAATCCTCCAATAGAGAAATTATTCGCGATTTATCTCAATTTCTGACAATTTTCTTGCCTCAACCCGGCAATGGCCTCACAGAAACACGCAAATTTTGCGGAGAAATTAGAGAATGATTTCTCTAATTTAGCGCGCTGAGGAATTCTACAGCTGCTTGTGGATCCCGGCCATATTCTGCTCCTATGCTTCGCGCAAAGGATTCGTTGACGGGGGCACCGCCAACTATGACCGGCACGTCTAGATCAGATTGCCGCAAGGATTCGATCACCTTAGGCATTTCTTGCATTGTGGTGGTAAGAAGTGCAGAGAGACCTACCGCAACTGGTCGATACTGCCGCACGGCTTCGACGAACTTCTCTGCCGGAACACAGGTTCCCAGGTCCACCACATCCCAGCCGGCACCCTCGGTGAGAATTTTCACAAGATTCTTCCCGATGTCATGGACGTCGCCCTGCACAGTGCCGAGGACGAAAACCCCTCGCCGACTAACGCTGGCACTTGCTAAGTGCGGCTTGAGAAGTTCTACCCCAGCTTTCATGGCTTTCGACGCCATCAATACTTCCGGCACAAAGATTTCTCCTGCACCGAAACGACGTCCAACAACTTCCATCCCGGCCATGAGCCCCTGGGTGAGAATGCATTGAGGCTCGATGCCTTCGGAAAGTGCCTGCGACACTTTCTCGGCAACGCCGGGCTGACCTGCCAGCGAAGGCGGATACTTCGACTGAGAATCGGGATGCCCCATCGCCACAAGGTCGGCTATTTCTTTGAGGAGGTTCATGGATAATCTCCTTTCGAGTTGAGGTTGCGCTCCACCGAGACTGGCTCCGATGCCCTGGGCTAGTCTCGCTCGTGGCCTGGTCCCACGCCACCGTGTTTCATTCAACAGTGTGGCAGGAGCAGCGGGGCGTTGGGCGATAAGGGACGCGCCCGCAACCAAACCTAGAGACAAATTTCTCTAATGGCAGGAACAAAGTCAAGGCAGACAGGAAACGAGAGAAACACGAGGTCAGAGGTTTTCTTAAGGCACTCCCGGCGGGGCTGAGAGCGCGTCCAGTCTTCTCCCTGTACCTGGAACTACCTCAGGAGAGAGGCAGCGCCCCAAAATTTTAAACGCCCGAGAGAGAGCCGTTTCGCCCCGTAAGGCGATGCGTCGTTGGCTCAGAATTTCTCTGTAGGACCATCATGAGGTGAGAAGAAAAGTTTCTTGTGGTTTTGCGCGCTTTGTCAGAGAACAAGCGTTACACGCCCTAAACGCGTCTGTTTTTCTGCCTCTGGGTGAGGTTCGGAAAATGATGCACTCCCGATTTCATAGCTGGCGGGTTGACATGGCGTTTTTCAGCTGACACTCCTGGCCTCATGCCAGACCAAGCTAGGGATTCCAATGCGCGAATACGAATTCTTCGAAGCTTACTGCTCGACTCACTCAGTCTGCTGATGACGTCGGTTATTATACTTGGATTCTATGCGCCGCGCTTCTCGCCTCATGCGAGCTTCGTTTTGGGCGACGGGCTCGAGCAGAATGTCCCGCATCGGGTTTATGCAACTTTGCGAATCCAGCAGGGGCATCTGCCGGAATGGTCGGATATGACCTTCGGCGGCTATCCCTTCCTCAGCGATCCTCAAACTGCTGTGTTCTTCCCGCCCTACGCGTTGATGGAACTCGCTGGCTGGATTCCCGACACCTCAAAACGATTTGATGCAGTTGCTTTAGGTTTCGTGCTCTTTGCCGGTTTAGGGGCAACAGCTCTGGCTCGCGCGGTGGGTGTGGCGCGAGTGGGTGCGATAGCGGCAGGTGTTTTCTTTGCGCTCAATGGGTACATGGTGAATCATTTGTCGCACACTGTGATCACAAGTGCCATCGCCGCCTTGGTGTGGGGAATGTTTTTTTTGGTTCTGGCAATTCGCCACGAAATGCGCCGCGCGTGGTGGGCCGCAGCCCTGTGTTTGGGGGCGTCTGTCCTGGCTGGCCATTGGCAGACGGCGATGTTTGGGTGGTACGCCACGGCTGTGCTTGGCCTTTACCTCGCCATAACCAAAGCATGGCGTGCTCGCTCCCTGAAATCAGGGTTGGAAGCTCTCATCGGGTGTGGGGTTGTCTTTTCCGTTGCTGCACTGGTTTCGCTCGTCCAGGTCCTCCCCACGCTTGAATTTCTTCAGCATTCCACTCGTGAAAAGCTTGGTCTAAGTGATGCCTTAGTTTACTCTCTACCGCTCAAGCAGATCACGGGACTCCTTATGCCAGGTCTTTATCAACCGCTTTTCTGGCGCATTCCGCCCGAAAATCGGTGGGAACTCTGCTGGCGAACCTGGGGAATTGACGGCGGATGGGAGTTCCATTTCTGGGTTGGGATTGTGGCTGTTGCCTTCATGTTATTCGGCCTTTTTACAACAGCCAAGCGTCCCTCGTCATGGTGTCTGGCAGGTGCTCTTGTCTTTACGCTCATCGCCTCGATGGGCGAGGATTTTGGTCTTTACCGCTGGCTCTTTTTCCATGTGCCGGGTTTCCGACAGATCCGCATCCCGCCGCGTATGCTTTGGGTTGGCTATCTTGCGGCAGCGCTCCTTCTCGGACGAGGGATTGCGAGTGTTGCTTCCTTGCCACGCTGGCCCTGGCGCAAATGGGGAAGCATTGGAACCCTGAGTGTGCTCGTTGCACTCGTCGGAATACTCGCGTACATCGTGGCATGGTCGCTCTTTCTCACGGGGGACTGGGCTTCAGCTCTCGAAATGCTCCTCGTGATCAACCCGAATTACCGCATTGGGGTTCATCGGAGTCTGGAAGAGTTTCTTGGTGATATCCGCGCCCAGGCCTTTGTGGGAGGCGGGTTCCTGGCCTGCGCGATGATTTGGCTCTGGCTTGCCGGTCGTCTTCGTTCGCGCTCCTGGGTTTTGGGGCCGATCGCTCTTGTGCTTCTAACGGGCGAACTGACGATTTACGGCCTTTACAAGAACATTCGGACGGATAGCGCAGGATTTGACTCAGCTGTGACTCCCATGCATGCGCTGCTCGGGGAATCAATATCCGGACGGCTTCACGCGTGGAGCCCTGGACCGTGGGAGAAGAACACGGGAGAAGTTTCAGGAATCCCAATGACTTGGGGATACAATCCCATGATTCTTCGCTGGACCCATCGCTCATTTCCGCCTGAGGAACCCACACACGGATGGCGTTCTCGCGAGAATGTGCTCGATGTGTGGAATGTCAGCCATGTAGCCGTGCCCACTTCCAGAGCTCTCGTGCGCGCCCCCGGATTTGAACACGACCTCGAACTTGTTGCCGGGATGGGCGGCGTGTATCTTGCCAGGGGAAGCGATCAGTTGAGTTCTGCTGCGCATTTCCGAGTGCGAAGCAAGGAGCTGGCAGCAGTGGTGCTTGTGACAAGCGCCATGGGAGTGGTCGCCGAAGTCGACGGAACTACGGTGGGACTCTTGAGCCTGCTCAGCCCCAGTGGAGGGGAAATCACAAGCTTCCCCCTTCGCCTCGGGCAGGAGACTGCGGAATGGGTGTACTTTGCTCCTGAGCTGAACCCCAAGCCGGCTCACAGCGCACCGCCGGTCGCTTATACGGAGACTTGCGATTTCAGCAGTACCCCAACCACGTACTTTTTAGCACGATTTGAGCTTGCGCCCACAACCGCCCCCATTTGCGCTATCCGAATTCAGTCGCAACTTGATGCCCCACGTTGGTTTTCAGTGTCCCACGTGATTGAAGTGTCCAAAGATCACGGAGTCCTTGCCCATCCCGCGGTCGAGGCTCTTGGCTACGAGCCGGCGCCTTCGCGCGATCCTGCTAAGTGGCTCTATTTTCGACGCCCTCGCCCCCTGGGATGGGCTTGGCTTGTCCCGGAAGCACTTCCTGTGAGCTATAAATCAGACCTTCGGTTTGTCCGCGAGCTTTTGGACTCCCCTACGTGGGACCCCCAACGCACTGTTTTGGTGGATAAGAAAGGGTTCGAGACGACAGAAACGGTTACAGCACAAAATGCGCGACAGGTGGACAATTTCCATGGAAAGGTCGAAATCGAACATCCATATCCGGAACTCTGGAGAATCCGCACCAAGAGCAATGACCGAGGTTGGCTTGTCATCTCCAAGACCTGGTATCGAGGATGGCGAGGAATCGTCGATGGCCGAGAGGTGCCGCCAGTGCGTGCAAACGGCTCTTTCACTGCGCTGGCGGTGCCCGAGGGCGAGCACTTAGTGGAACTGAGGTATGCAACGCCGTGGCTGTGGGTGGGAGCCCCCTTAAGCGCCGCAGGATGGCTAATTGCTTTGTTTCTGGGTCTCGTGGGCGGTTGGGCACCCTGGATTCGGTACAAGCGCTAGAATGGTAAGCTTAGCGCCTTTTGAAATGACGCGAGCTCGTGCTGTGTCCCCATTTAAGAAGAGCGGAGCTTGATTTTTTCAGCTTGAGAGAAGAGGAGATGGTGAACAGCATCAAATAACATTGATACGATAAAGACAGTTTGGAGAAGACGACACAGGGAGCAAGGGGTCGAGACGAGAGAATGGGGAGCACGGTTATGCTCTCGTTTTCCAGCGAGACAACGCCAAAACCTCGAAATAAGAAACGGCGGCGGAGAGCGCAATGAGCGTTGCCTATGTGGCTATTCTCACATTGCAAGACGAGCTAGTCGTCGGCGCCAACGGCGAAGTGAAGGAGGTGCTGGGCCGCTGTGAGAAGGAACTTGTCGGGTACGAGCTAAGTGACCTGTTTCCTGTCGAGTGCGTGAAATTTCTTCGCAAGGTGCGGAGCGGAGGAGAGTTACCACGCGTCACATGGATGAGGCTTGAAGAGGAGTCGCCAGGGAGTCCTGAAAGCCCCGCGCTGGAGGGAGCTATCGTTGCGGGAGGGGATCTTCCTACGAATCATTGGTTTCTTGTGCTGCGCCATGAGCCTTCGCTGCGGGAAAGTGATCTCGACGCTCTTCCAGCTGCACTTCTTATCCTGCGTCCGGTTCTGGACGCAAACCGCCGCCCCGTCGACTTCATCGTCCGAACTGCGAACTTGGGCGCTTGTGCACTGTTCGGCCATGAGAAGCAGGGATTACTTGGCCGCACGCTGAGCGAGGCATTGCCTGATTTCGAGAAGGAATGGCTCAGCCGCATTGAAAAGGTTTGGCGCACGGGCGAGCCAGAAAGGTTCGTGGGACAATCAGAAATCTTCGCCGGCCGCTATTTTGATATATCCCTTCTCCTCACGCAGAAGGCGGATGTGGCGTGTTCTATCTGTGAGCAGACCGAATTAATCGAGCGCGAGGAGCAACTCGGTGCGGCGGTGGCCAGACTGGAGCACGTGCTCGAAAGCTCGCCTATCATCCTTCATGTGCTGCGCTACGACGAGAGTTACGGTGATTTCGTTCCTGTCTGGATCAGTCCCAACGTTGAACAGGTGCTGGGTTACACGGTCGAAGAGGCGCTTCAGCCCCAGTGGTGGACTGAGATCATGAATCCGGAAGACCGAGAGATTGTGACCAAGCGCTCCAGAGAGGTATTCGCGAAGGGGCAGCTTCAGCTTGAGTATCGAGTGCGCACGAAATGGGGACGTGAGGTTTGGATTCAGGATTTTGCTCGTGTCACGCTGGTGCACGACGAGCGCCCCGTAGAGGTGCTCGTAACTTGGACCGACATCACACGGCGGGTCATCAACGAAGAGCTACTCAAGGAGCAAATCCGCCAACATAGGACGATGCGCGAGCTCGGCCTGTCGTTTGCAGGGGAGCTTACGCCCGAGGGTGTGGCACGGGCAGCCGTGCGGAAATGCGCGGAGATCGTGGAGGCGACTCTTGCCTGGATTGGGGTGAAGGAAATTGACGGGACCATTCGCCCGCTTACGTGTTGGCCTGAACAACACCCGTTTTTTGAGGGTCTTCAGGTACGGTGGGATAACACTCCACTCTCAAAAGGGCCAACGGGTCGAGCGGTGGTGAGCGGCCAACCGCACAATTTCCCTGATTTTGCCGTTGATCCCTCCGTGGAGCCCTGGCGACCACGGCTCCAGCAGTCTAACATACGCAGTGGCCTCGCCATCCCCCTGATTTACAAAGACCGGGTGCTGGGCAATGTAACG
Organism: Candidatus Sumerlaeota bacterium; assembly: GCA_017161655.1. GTDB lineage: Bacteria > Sumerlaeota > Sumerlaeia > Sumerlaeales > Sumerlaeaceae > DRVG01. The sequence continues at coordinate 113,762 of JADFCV010000004.1, read as the reverse complement.
CTTTACTCGAACAAGAGCGGGCACTTTGTCGGTTGGCGTGAGAGGGTGCTGGAAGAAGTCTCTCCATTCATTGCAGCCGAGTTGTCCGCGCAGCTTGCTTATGCAGTTGCCGAACAACGCCTCGCTCAGTTGGAAGGGCTTCGCCGCATTGACTTGCAGATTATTTCGGAACCTCGGCCTGAGCTGGTGATGGATCAAGTTTTGCGCGAAGCAATCGCCGGACTCGGGGTGGATGCCGCAGCGTTCGTGACAATAAGCAAAGAGGGGCGCGCAAGAGTGCTTTGCTGTATGGGATTTCGAAAATTCCCGCCCGAGGAGTTCCCATTGCTGCATGGAGGGATCCGGCATAGAGCTGTCGAAACGAAATCTCGCGTGATTCTTGAGAGCATCCCACATGCTGGGAAGGAATTCGCATTAGGGGAGTTTTGGCTCTCGCAAGGATTTGTGTGGTATTGTGGGCAACCGATCATGACGCACGACCGTGTTCTGGGGTTGCTCGAGCTTTATTCGCGCCGTGTACTTCATCCTTCATCCGAGTGGTTTGCACTGTTAGAGACCCTGGCCGGACAAGGCGCTATCGGCCTCGAACTAGCCTGGCACGTTGAAAAAGTTGTTCGGCAGGGGGAAGAATTGCGGCTTGCGTATGAGGCGACGCTCCATGGCTGGGTCAAGGCACTCGAAATGCGTGATCGGGAAACTGAAGGTCATTCCCAGCGCGTGACGTCGATCACCCTCAAGATGGCAAGGCTTAGCGGTGTGCCCGAAGAGCAATTGCCGCACATCGAGCGTGGGGCGCTACTGCATGACCTCGGGAAAATCGGCATACCAGATTCCATTCTTTGTAAGCCGGGGCCGCTCACAGAAGAGGAGTGGGCAATCATGCGCCAACATCCTACGCTCGCTAAGCGAATGCTTGAGGAAATCGAGTTTTTGAGGCCAGCTATCGATATCCCGTATTGCCACCATGAGAAGTGGGATGGGACGGGCTATCCGCGTGGATTGGCAGGCGAAGCGATTCCGTGGGCAGCTCGGCTCTTTGCGGTGGTGGATGTATGGGACGCGCTCATGAGTGATCGCCCCTATCGCAAAGCCTGGTCCCGTGACGAAACGCTCTCTTACCTCAGCACGCAATCAGGAAGCCATTTTGATCCTCGCGCGGTGGACCTCTTCTTCCAGGTCATGAGAAGTGAAGGGGCCTAGCGGCCTTTGGACCAGATTCCGCGGCGTGCTTCGCGGGCGACACTTTCCGCCCTATAGTAGGGCGTCATATCCTGGAAGGGGAAAAAATCAGACGGCTCGACGTAGCCATAGCCTTGCTCAAGCATGAACTTGTTCAATTCCGAACCATCGGGCAAGATAACAACACCAAGGATGTGGCCGTCGAGATCGCGCAAAGGATCGTCGAGCAGAATGCGCACTTTCTCACCGCGCGTAAGTTCGCGGAGCTTTTTTGCGGCTTCGCGCACGTAGTAACGGATAACGGGATCTGGATCACGGGAACCATAGCAGCGGACTCCGCGCAGACGCAGTTGTTCCCCCGTGTCGAGGAGAAGAACGCATCGGTTGAGAACATCGATGATTTCGGCTTCCGCGGGTGCATAACGAACCACTCCTTCTGGCGTCGTCTCCGTTCGAATGATCGTGCGGTTGGGATCTCGCGTGGACAGGGGTTCTAGAGGAGGAAGAGCCAGCGTGGAAAGGATCAAACGCGAATACTCGAGATCGCTATAACGCTGGGGCGGCGTGCCAGGGATTGGCGTGGGTTGCGGCACGATTTGCGTGACAATGAGGGGGCTCAATTCATAGCCGGTGACACGCTGCGCAGCATAGCGCTCGTAAACCTCCGAGGCCTTCCGTGAAGGTCCTACCGCAGTATCGGAGCGTGAAGGTGCAGCATGGGACAGCCCGGGGAGGAGCAAACTGCAGAACAGAGCCTGAAGAAAAAAACAACGAACCACTCGCGACATTGTCCTTTGAATGGTCATCCGCGTGAAAGCCCTCATGACATGATCTCTATTTTTTGGAGTATATGGCTAAGCAAAGCGAGAAGTGCAATGAAAGTTTTTCTGATGGTCTAGGACGCGTCGGATTGCGCGCCCATCACCAGAAGTGAACGTTGAAATCACGCATGAGGTGTGAAACCATGGTTTATTTGCGAAGAAAAGTCGAATTCTGCGCGAGTCACCGCCTTTTCAATGCTGCATTGAGCGATGAGGAAAACGCTGCGATTTACGGGCGCTGCGCGAATCCCAGCGGCCACGGACACAATTACACGCTCGAGGTAACCGTGCGCGGCAAAATGGATCCCCGTACCGCCATGGTCATTGATCTCAAGAAACTTAAGGAAATCATTGTCGAAGAAATTATCGAGCGTGTGGACCACAAGAACCTGAACACAGACGTTGATTTCCTTCGCGGAGTGATTCCGACATCGGAGAATCTTGTTGTGAGTTTTTGGCGGATTCTCGAGAAGCGGCTCAAAGGAATTTGCGAACTCTACGAGGTGCGGCTGTGGGAGACAGAGAATAACGTAGTCTTCTATCGCGGCGAAGAGGAGGAAGTCGTACGGCACGGCGCACGTTGAGCGGAAGTGTCGACCACGGAAGGTGCCTCGGAAGAACACTGGTGCACGTTTTTAACGTCGGAACCGCAAAAGGAAGTGAGGGGAGGGCTCCCTTTTGCCTTAAGAGAACAAGCGGTGCGAGGGGACGCTCATTTCAAGGATTCAAGGAGTTCTTCCACAGTACGCGGAACGAGGTGGGGACGCTTGGGCTGGCCATTGGAACGGTAGAACCCAACTGTTCCGGCGCGAAATGCTTGAAGCTGCCGAGCGAGGTCGGCATTGGTCCGCATATCGATTTTCACTGCGACATATTTCTGTGCGACCGCCTGGCGGATTCGTGGATCACCGAATAGCTTTTCCTCGACAAAGCGGCCGTTGTCGGAATCCGGATTAGCAAAAAACACGATGATCTCCTTGTTGGATTTCTTTGCAGCATCAAGCGCTTCGGCAATGCTATCCTTCCATTCGATGGGTGGTGCGTCGGTCACAGTTACGCTCATTGTGGTTGTTTGAGCCGCAGTGCCGCCCTGCGACGTCATCGTGGAGAGAGGTTTGGCAAGCCCCAGCCAGATTTGATCCGCCTTATCAAGGTGACCTTCCAGGGCGCCGCGAAATTCTGCGACCGTCACTCGCGCCGTGACTTCTTGTCCCTCTCGCAACTTGTCGTTAAAAGGGATTTTGTTCCACACGTTTGGCCAAATGGCTATCCGAAGATTGCCGGTTCCATCCATCAGCACGAAAGAATGCGGAGCAGTCTCGCGCCAGGAGGCTTTGTACGCCGTGATGGTTCCCTGCACGGTGACCTCGTTCTTCAAATAGGTGCGGTCAATCTGGGCAATGGGGACGACAAATTTGGCCTGCGCCGGTGCTGATCCGCCCGAAGCTGCTTGCGAAAAAGCCCCTATTGGCAGCAAGGCGAGAATGGCCAACACAGCCACTTCCTTGCAGCTTTTGGCTCGTATTGTCCTTAGCATAAGGAGCACCTCTTTGAAAGTCGAACGACCCTATGTGCCATACTCGCTAGCCTCCCTTCAAGAAGCAATTGAACCCCTCTCGATTGGAAACGGGGTTTGCCATAGCTGAAGTTTCGTGTTTACGTTGTACAGCTGGAGCTGGCAGTGTGGCTAGTGACAAATTCACGAAAAGGATGACAGTGACGTTATGCGGGCTCGGCAGATTGTGGTAACAAAAGGCAAGGCGAGGTTGCGCGACATGGAGTTGCCGGAGCTACCAGCGCGCTTTGTCCGGATACGAACCCGTTATAGCGGGATCAGTGCCGGAACGGAGTTGTCCATTATTCGGCGAAATGCTCTCGACCCAGAAAGCACGCTGCCCCTTGGCTACCAGGCTGTGGGCGAGGTCGTTGAGGTTGGAACGGACGTGACGGCAATCACGGCGGGAAGTCCTGTGGCTTGTTATGGTGCGCCTTACGTAAGCCATGCAAGCGTCCTCGACGTTCCCGAGCGCCTCTGTGCTCCGCTTGAAACAGCGGCTATCGCCCCGGCTTATGGCTTTTGCGGACTTGGCACGATCGCGCTTCACGCAGTGCGCCTGGGCGCCATCCAGCTGGGGGACGTGGTCGCTGTGGTGGGCGCTGGTTTCCTTGGGCATCTCGTTGCGCAATTGTCTGTTTGCGCTGGGGGGCGCGTGCTCGTGATGGAAGCGAACGGAGAGCGGCGCGAGCTTGCTCGCCAATGTGGGCTTGAGGCGCCTGACACGTGGGAAGCATTGAAGAGCGCAATTGAGTCCCGCACTGAAGGCCACGGAGCTGACGTGGTGTTCATGGCCGCGAACACGTGCGGTAACGACCTTCTGGAAAAGTGCGTTCGGCTTCTCCGGCTATGTGGGCGATTAGTGATCGTGGGAGCGACGGAAGCCGTCCTGCCGCGCGATGCCCTCTTTGAAAAAGAAGTGTCGTTGGTCGTTTCGCGAGCAGGCGGACCTGGCCGTTACGATCCAGAGTATGAAGAGGGAAAAGTTGATTATCCTTACCCATACGTACGCTGGTCAGAGGGTCGGAATCTGAGGGAATTCGTACGACTGATGAGAGAGCGGCGTGTGGCGGTGGAGCCCCTCGTAAGCCATGTGGTTCCGCCGGATCAATGTGAACAAGTCTATGCTGCGCTGGCAAACCAGCCGAGCAAATTCGTTGGCGTGGCATTTGACTGGGGAGAGGCCGCGGAACAATGAGTTCGCCCCTGGTGCGCGGCTGGCAGCTCGCATTTATGCTTTTCTTTGCCCTCGTCCTGCTCTCCGGATGCGAACAGAAACGCGTCGGTGAGAAGAGACAAGGCGGGCGACTGCGCGTTGTCGCCACGACAAGTATCGTTGCAGATACAGTGCGACGCATTGGAGGAGAGCGCATTGAGCTGCATGCGCTCATGGGCCCTGGCGTGGATCCCCACCTGTACAAGGCAAGTGAGGGCGACGTGCTGCGAATTGCGCAGGCGGATGTGGTGTTTTACAATGGTTTGCACCTCGAAGCAAAAATGGCGGATATCTTCGAGAAAATAAGCCAGCGGGTGCGAACTGTTGCCGTGGCCGGGCAAATCCCCCGTGAACGCCTGCTGGAAACTGAAGCGGGGAGCTCGACACCGGATCCGCACATTTGGTTCGACGTGGGGCTCTGGAGCCTCACTATCCCTCCCATACGTGATGCGTTGAGCGAGCTGGATCCTGCAAGCTCCGAAACATTTCGTCGCAATGCTGTGGCATTTCAGCGGGAACTAGAAGAGCTCGATGCCTACGTCAGGGCGCAGGCGGCGACTATTCCAGAGCCACAGCGCGTACTGATTACAGCCCATGATGCATTCCGGTATTTTGGCCGGGCGTATAAGTTTGAAGTGATCGGTCTCCAAGGCATATCGACAGCAAGTGAGGCTGGAACAAACGATATTGAACGCCTGGCAAGACTCATTGTTGAGCGCAAAGTTCGTGCTGTCTTTGTGGAGTCATCGGTCCCGCAACGAACAGTGCAAGCCGTCCAGCAGGCGGTGCGAGCCCGTGGATTCGAAGTCTCTGTCGGAGGCCAGCTTTTCTCTGATGCCCTCGGTAATCCCGGGACCCCTGAAGGAACGTATGTGGGAATGGTTCGCTACAACATCGAAACTATCGTGAAGGCATTAAAACCATGAGACATGACCGAGCTGGAGATTCGCCGCTTGCCGAGGACGTTCTGGCCGTAGAAGTGAGCGACCTCACCGTGGCATATCACACGAAACCAGTGCTGTGGGACGTTGATGTGACAGTTCCTCAGGGTGTGCTCATGGCCATTGTAGGACCGAACGGGGCGGGCAAAACGACCCTGCTCAAAGCGATTCTCGGCCTTGTGCCGATCGCAGCAGGACAGGTTCTCATTTTCGGCCGCCCGCTTCCTGAGATGCGCCACTTGGTGTCTTACGTGCCGCAGCGGGGCAGTGTGGACTGGGATTATCCAACTACGGTGCTCGACGTGGTGCTCATGGGACTTTATCGACGAGTGGGCTGGATCCGGCGACCAGGCCACGCAGAACGCGAGAAAGCGATGGAAGCTCTGCATTTGGTGGGGATGGCCGATTTCGCAAAACGGCAAATTAGCCAACTGTCGGGCGGCCAGCAGCAACGGGTGTTTTTAGCTCGAGCGCTGGTGCAGGACGCAAAACTCTTTTTTATGGATGAGCCGTTCCAGGGAGTGGACGCGACAACGGAACGTGCCATTATTCAAATACTTCAGCGGTTACGGTCAGAGAAAAAGACGGTGGTGGTCGTTCACCACGATTTGCAGACCGTGCCTGAGTACTTCGACTGGGTGACGCTCATCAATGTGCGGCGCATTGCCTGTGGGCCTGTGCGCGAGGTTTTCACGGAACAGAATCTGCGGGCGGCTTACGGCGGTCGGATGGCATTTTTCATCGAACAGCGTGAGGAAGGATGCTGATGAGTGGAGCTCTGGAAAACGTGGGCTCGATTTGGGATCTGCTGACGAGTCCGATCCTGCGCACTGTGGCACTGGGATCGGGGCTGCTCGGCGCCGTCAGCGGTGCGCTCGGGTGCTTTGCACTTCTACGGCGTCAGAGTCTCGTTGGCGACGCGGTCTCCCACGCGGCGCTTCCGGGCATCGCGCTGGCATTCTTGCTCACCGGCACAAAGTCATCGTTTGGTCTCGTCCTTGGCGCGGCGCTGGCTGGATGGGTGGCAATGGTCTTTGTGCTTGCCATTGTGCGCACAACACGGCTCGACGAGAACACTGCGTTGGGCATTGTGCTCGCAACATTTTTTGGCTTCGGGCTTGTACTGCTCACGTTCATTCAACGTCTGCCAAACGCAAACCAGGCGGGGCTCGACACGTATCTCTTCGGACAGGCAGCCACGATGCTGCATGAGGACGTGCTCTTGCTGGGGGCTGGGGGTGCGCTGCTGCTTGGCCTGGTGGTCATGTTCTGGAAAGAATTCAAGCTCGTGAGCTTTGACCGCGAATTCGCTGCCACAGTGGGGTATCCCGTGCAACGCATCGAACTGCTGCTGACTCTCCTCCTGGTTGCAGCTATCGTGCTTGGCCTGCGCACTGTGGGCGTGGTGCTCATGAGCGCCATGATTGTGGCGCCTGCGGCAGCTGCGCGCCAGTGGACACATCACACAGGCATGATGGTCTTGCTGGGTGCGATTTTCGGGTGCGCTGCAGGTGTAGCGGGTGCCGTTGCTAGCTCCGTAGTTCCGCATCTGCCCACGGGACCAACAATCGTTCTTGTAGCCACATCGTGGGCCATAGTGTCACTTTTTGTTGGAGCGAAACGCGGGATCCTCTGGCAGTGGTTGCGTCTGCGTATGCTGCAAAAGCGACTGGCCGAAGAAGCCATCCTCGTGGGGCTCTATGAGCTGGCGCAGGTTCATGGCGGCGAGCGTCATGGTCACACGGAAGGGGCTCTTCGCGCACTGTCGCCCAACCTTTTACGGGTGCGCAGGCGTTTGCGTGAACTCGAGCAGCGAGAACTGGTGGAAGAGACATCGCGAGGGGCCTGGGCCCTCACGGCAAAAGGTCAAAGCCAGGCGCAACAAATCGTCGAGAAGGCACAGGAGAAGCGATGAGCCAGGCACAGCTGGAAATTCAAGTGATCGCTGTCCTTGTCGCGGTAGCATGCGCCCTGCCTGGGGTCTTCCTGGTCTTACGGCGAGCGGCCATGCTCAGCGACGCAATCAGCCATTCGATTCTCCTGGGCATTGTCGTGGCCTACTTTGCGGTGCGGGACTTAAGCTCTCCCATCCTGGTGCTTGCAGCCACCGCGACAGGCGTGCTCACCGTGTGGCTCGTCGAAGCGCTTACTCGCACGCGTTTAGTGCGAAACGACGCGGCCACGGGACTAGTGTTTCCCACACTCTTCGCGATCGCCGTCATTCTCATTGCTCGCTATGCACGCACGCTTCACCTCGATACCGACAGCGTGCTCCTTGGGGAGCTGGCCTTTGCTCCTTTTCATCGGTTTGAGGTTTTGGGGCGAGACCTTGGACCGGTATCTGCGTGGGTCATGGGCAGCATCCTGCTGCTCAACGTACTTTTTATAGGGCTCTTTTATAAGGAGTTGAAGCTTGCGACATTTGACCCGGAGTTTGCGGCTGCACAGGGATTCGCGCCGGGGCTCCTGCATTACGCGCTCATGACTCTTGTGAGCATGACGGCCGTGGGAGCGTTTGACGCTGTGGGGAGCGTGCTTGTGGTGGCACTGATGATTGCACCTGCGGCTACTGCGCTTTTGCTGAGTCACCGGCTATCAGTGGTGCTCGTGCTTGCCGTCGCGACTGCTGCCATATCGGCGCTCATAGGCTACTGGGTTGCCCATGCGCTTGACGCTTCGATTGCGGGATCGATGTCCACAACCTGCGGAGCTTTCTTCCTGGCCACCTATTTGTTTGCTCCGACTGTGGGGCTGTTAGCGCAGGTACGCCGGCGTCAGCAGCAACGCATGGAATTTGCCCTAAAAATGCTGGCTGTACATTTGGCTCAACACGAACGGCATCCGGAAGAGGCTGTTGAGAACCGTCCAGAACACCTTGTGGAACACATTCGTTGGACGGGCGATTTTGCACGTCGAGTTGTGCGTCGGGCATTGTCAGACGAACTTGTCACACTGCAATCAGGTCGCCTCTTCCTCACAGAAAAAGGGCGGGCGCTCGCTTCGGAGTCGATCGTTCAGGGGGCATAATTCACAAGACATTTTTGTAAAAAAGTTAAATTGCTAATAGCTCAGACTTTCGGGGAAGCTACCCTGGCTGTGGGCAAGGCATGTCCTGTGCGGCGTCTATTATAACCAAGACACTGGGTCACCCAGGAGACGTACCTTTTCCTCGGCGACACGTGCTTCTTTTTCGATGCCGGCTGAGCGGTAGGCTTGAGCGAGCCCCTGCCATGCTGCGACAAATTCGGGATTAAGCTCCACAGAGCGACGAAATTCTGCTGCAGCCTGCAGGAATGACCCCTCGCGTAGGAACTCACATGCTAGCTCGTAGTGCGCGCGCTCGTCGAGAGCGTTGGCTTGAATGCGCTTCAAAAGTTCAGCGGCGCGCTGCGCCTGTGGGAGCTGATGACCTGCCACGTGCGTCCTCTCCTGTCGAATAGCCGCAATATGTGAAAAAGCTTCGTGCCCATTGGCTAAAGGGCGCGAAACCGCTCTTTAAGTATTCTAATTCGTCCGGAGAATTTGGAATGGCTTTGAGTTTCTTATAGTACGCGAGCTGCGGAACCCAGACGAAATCGCGTGCAAAGAAAGGATGGTAGAGCACCCATCGGCCAGATTCCTGATAGACAAGAGTAACGTAGTCCAGGGGGCGGCCACTGGAAGTATCGGTAACGAGCGCCACGCCGTAGGGGCTGCCGACGGGACGATAAAACTTAGGCTGGCCAGAGATGTCGCGCGGCATGTTGCGCAGAATTGCTTCCGCCACAAAAGCTTTCTTCTCTTCGGTCGAACTCGATGCAATGGTTCCTGAGCTAAGCAGATCTATAAGGAACGGCGTGTTGGCCCGCAGCCATCTTTCGTCTTCTGAGCTGAACAGGCGCACAAGCGAATCGAACGCGTCGGGAGCTTTGGTTTCGATCTTCTTCACGGCCTCACGATACTGATCCCATAGTGTCTTTACGGGGATATTTTCATAAACGATGGGCGTAGGCGTGGCTGTGGGAGTCGGCTGGCCTGGTTGTTGGGCTGGAGTGGGTTGTCCAGGGTCAACGGGTTGTTGACCTGGCGCGGGTCGGGCGGGAGGCGGCATTCCGGGATCAGCGGGCGGCACGTCCGTGGGCTGCCCAAACACACGCATCACACCAAACGCTGCTACCCACGCCATGATCTGGAAAAAAGATTTCATCTCTTTCACGCGACTCTCTCACTCAGAACTCGGAGTTCCTAGCTTGCTACTTCTTTTGCCAAGCAGCGGCATCCACTTTGCACAGGAGACTCGTGATGCTCGCTTGAATTCATGCCGATAGGCTGGCAACGGCGGGCAGGCAAGGCAAAAGGAAGGACAGACAAAAGACAAATTTGCGCATAAGGTTATGGTAGATAGGTTGAGCAAAGGCACAACAGTTCAGAGCTGGAATTCACTCAGCAAACAACACCCATGAGAACTATGATGAACAATTCTCACAGTGCACGAGAACGGTATCGGTTACGGCGGGCTTTCTACCGAGAACATGTTGGTCGCCTGCTGGCCGAAGAAGGCGTAGGGAAACTCGATCCGGAGCTTGTGCGTCAAATCGATATGGCGGCTCAACAAATGGCAGCAGAAAACGAACAGCTCCGCGAGGCGCTCAAGCGCCAAAAGGCGGACTTTGACAATTTTCGGCGACGGACGCTCAAAGAAAAAGAAGAACTGCGCGACTCCGCCAAGGAGGCGTTGCTTTCTACGTTGTTGCCAGTACTAGACAACTTTGAGCGTGCGCTGGAAAGTGCAAAAACCGCTCAGGACGTGGAGAGCGTCCGCCAGGGAATTGAAATGATTGCTGCCCAGCTGATGAGCACTCTCGGCAGCGAAGGACTGGAACGGGTTGATGTGACGGGACAACCGTTTGATCCGACGCTGGCTGAAGCTCTCAGCATTGAGGAACGCTCGGACGTGCCCGATGGGCAGATCGTTGAAGTTCTGCGCCCTGCCTATCGTTTCAAGGGACGTGTCATCCGTCCGGCACTCGTGAAGGTAGCTAAGAAGCCGAGCGAAGAACCCACAAAAGCGTAAACGAAGCTTCCAATGGGGCGACAGGCAGCGGGCTTCCCGCTGCCTTTTTCTTTTTGTCTCTTCCTCCGGTTTTTTCTTATCGGCGCGCATTTTTCCGACTTGTAATCACGGACTTTTGTCGATGTGGTTGCGGCTCACAGGGATAGGATTATGGTTCTGAAACCGCGACGACTCGAACAAGGAATGACGATTGGCCTAGTTGCCCCAGCTAGCGCTGCGCGTGATCTCAAAGCCATAGACAAAGGCATCGAGAACTTGAAGAGACTGGGGTTTGAGGTACGTGAAGGTCGCTTTACGCGGAAACGCCTGGGGTATCTCGCCGCTGCGGATAAAGAGCGCCTGGCGGATCTCAACGCGATGTTACGCGACCCGAAAGTGGATGCGATTATGTGTATCCGCGGCGGCTATGGCACGATGCGTTTGCTCGATGGTATTGATTACGAAGCCGCCCTCAAGAACCCGAAGCCGCTTATTGGTTACAGCGATATCACCGCCCTACATCTTGCGTTTTGGCGGCGCTGCCATCTGGTCACCTTCCATGGGCCGATGTTGCTGAGTGCGTTTGCCAAGGAGGAACCTCGAGCATTTACAGTGGCAAGCATGCTCCGAACGCTCATGTGCGCGCTTCCCGCTGGATCTGTGTGGCAGGGGGCTCCGGACAGAAATTACCGCGTGGTGCGCGAAGGGCGAGCTGAGGGACGCCTCGTGGGAGGGAACCTCTGTCTGGTGACAGCTCTTCTTGGCACGCCCTATGAAATCGAAACGACTGGTGCCATCGTTTATCTCGAGGACGTGGACGAAAAACCCTATCGTATCGATCGGATGCTCACCCAGCTCTTGCTCGCTGGGAAATTGCAACGTGCGGCCGGCATTGTTTTCGGAAGGAATGTGCCCGACGATGAGACGGCGAAAATCGAAGCGGAGCGCTTTGCCGGAGGCGTTCCCCGAAAGGCTGAGGGATTCCCACGCCAACCGTCGCATGAATATGAGCAGATCATTGATGACGTCATCACGGACCGATTGAAACCGCTCGGGATTCCGGTGATGATCGGAGCACCCTTCGGCCACATCGACGATTACACCACGATTCCGTTCGGAGTGAAAGGCAGCATGGATACACGCAAAGGGGAACTCAGGATCGAAGAGCCCGCTGTAAAATAATACAGATATGACGTCAGCGAACCGATTCGTCATTCCATTAGGTGGAGGAACGAACGATGAGCTCGGGCGGAATTCACAAGACCTTCGCCTTATTGGTGCAGCAACATCTCACGCAGGCACTGTGGTTTTGCGGAGAGGTCAGCTCAAAAGAAGACCGCAACCTTGAGCTGGCGCAGTTGGAGATTTCTCTGCTCGAAGTCATTCAGGAAAAGACCAGAGGCAATTTGAGCGATGACGAACAGCGACTGCTGGCTGATGCCCTGCATGAAGCGCGCATGGCTTTCGTCTTCGCCTCGCAAAAACCCCAGCCGGAAAAGGTGGAAAATAGCACCACCCAGCCACCTGCTCCCCACGAGAACGATTTGACGGGGGCAGCAGAGAAATCCTCCTGACCAGGCGCGAAGGTCTTCCAATCGTCGCCGAAAAACACGGGGCACGCACAACGTGAGCCTCGCACGGCAAGGGAAGCATGCCCTTTGCCATGCGAGGCTTGCTCTTTTTAATAAATGTCTTTCGTTACTGCACTTTGAGCACCATGCGGTAGCGAGCCTGATTAGCGCGAACACGCGCAACGGCCTCATTCACGCGATCGAGTGGCAGCACTTCCGCCTGAGCTCGCACCCCATGCCGCGCAGCGAAAGCGAGCATTTTGCGGATGCCAGCGCGGCCGCCGATGATCGTTCCGCTGATCGTCTTTTGACCTCCCACGAGCTGCATCACTGGCACGCTGATATTTCCTGGCGAGGCTCCCACAAGCTGCAGCCGACCGTGTTTCCGCACAAGACTCAGCCACATCGGCCAGTTCAAGTCCGCGGTAACCGTGGAAAGAATGAGATCGAACGAATTGGCAAGTGCCTTCATCGCCTTCTCATCCGTCGAAACGACGAAGTGATGCGCTCCCAAACGCTTCGCCTCAGCTTCTTTTGAAGGGGAAGTTGAGAAAGCGGTAACCTCGCAGCCCATCGCACGGGCAAACTGCAGCGCAAGATGGCCTAGCCCCCCGATCCCAATGACACCGACGCGGTCGCTTGGCGAGGCAAAGCGGCTCAGCGGGGTGAAGACCGTGATGCCGCCGCATAGAAGCGGCGCTGCGCTCTCGGAGGGCAATGCCTCAGGTATAGGAAAAGCAAACCGACTGTCGGCAATGAGATATTCGGCATAGCCTCCTGGGCGCCCTACACACGTAGCAACATGGTGGTCGCAAGCGGGCTCCTCCCCTCGCTCGCACCATTCACACGCCAGGCACGATGCGCATTGCCATCCCACGCCGACACGGTCGCCCTCCTTGACGTTCTGGACAAGCGCACCTTTCCGCACTATCTTACCTACAACCTCATGGCCAGGTATGAGCGGGTAGGAACTAATTCTCCAATCGTTATCGATGAGGTGAATGTCACTATGACAGATCCCGCAACATTCCACGAGGATTTCGACATCAAACGGCCCTAACTCGGAAGGACGCTCGAGCTGAATGGGTTCAAGCTCTTTTCCCGCTGCCGGTGCAGCATAAGCACGAAAACTCATAACGACCTCCTTTGTGATGGTGCATCGCCGAACCTTCGCTAAACAGACAACGTTCGAAGGCAACTACACCTGACTCACGGAAAGAATCCTGACGGGGGGGAAGGGGGACCATTTTAGGACAATTTTCTCGGCGCCATAAGGAATCCAACGGAAAATATCGCAAAAAATACCGGGACAAAATCGTTTAGCGACCCAGCGGAGAGGCCGTTCTTTTGCCGACAAAGGCCACAAGTCACGTCTTTTTAGTCATCTAAAAACACGACCTTGGGGTCACTTTTTATGTTGACCTTTTGGTCTAAGATATTGTGAAAATCATCACAAAAGATCGTGAAAGTTTTCACAAATCGCTCAAGACCATGCTCGCTCTCAACCAAACGACAGCTTATGCGATCCTGACCCTGGGCCTTTTAGAGGATCCCGACGGGCAACCTTTGCATGTGGAAGAGATCGCCCGTGCGACTGGGATACCCCGAGCCTATCTGGCGAAGCTTGTTTATCGTCTTCGACGCAAAGGTTTTGTGACGACGCGACGAGGTTTTCGCGGCGGAGTTACGCTGGCGCGCCCCGCAAGTGCGATCCCATTGCTCGAAGTCGCAGAAGCGGTGACTGGGCGGCCTTTCAGCGCTCCGTGCCTGCTTGGACTGCGTATCTGTGGAGACAGTGCGACGTGCCCGCTCCAGCGCTTTTGGAGCAAAACCGTCGAGATGGTTCGCAATGGTCTGGAACGCGCCACGATTGCTGACGCGGGAGAGCTGCGCTGCGTGGCTTCAGCGCGACATCTCCGTGACCAGAGAGTAGCCCGAATGGACGTGGGGGCCGTGGCTCACCAGTTAGGTGAACATGCATCGGCTGACGAGCATTTGGGCAGACCAACGATTCCCAAAGAAGGGAGGGTCAAATAGCCACCATGGATGTCACCACGAGGCATATCAAATATCAGGCGGATTGCGACCCAAGCTTTCCTGCCGCGATCAAGAAGATCCCTGGCTGTGAAAAGCTGGACAGCTGCATTCAGTGCGGCACGTGCTCAGGCGTTTGCCCGCTGAGTATCTACATGGATATGACACCGCGGCGCGTGATGAACCTTGTCCGTTATGGCTTCAAGAAGGAGGTCATGGCGTCGAACACGATTTGGCTGTGCTCATCGTGCTATGCGTGCACGGTGGAGTGTCCGCGCGAGATCAAGGTGACCGACATCATGTACGCCCTCAAGCAGATGGCGATCCGCGAGAAAGCCTATCCGCGGCGTTTTGCGATGGTCGTGCTGGCGAACGAGTTCTACAAGATGGTTCGATCACGCGGCCGCGTGAATGAGATCCACCTCGTAACGCGCCTCAACTTGTTAACCAATCCCCTCAAGATGCTGGGCATGGCGCGGCTTGGCATCGAGCTCATTCGGCGTGGGCGTTTCTCCTTGCGTCCGGAGAGCGTGCGAGATCCGCAGCGTATTCGCGAAATCATGGAATACCCTGAGAATGGCAATGGAAAGGAGGCGCGAACACAATGAGGTACCATTACTTCCCCGGCTGCTCCGTGCTGGGCACTGGACGTGCCTGCGAGGAGAGTACGCAGGCTGTCATCCGTGAGCTTGGTGTGGAGCTAAAAGAGATTGATGACTGGAACTGCTGCGGGGCCACGGCGTACATGTCTGTGGATGAGCACAATGCTCTCGCGCTGGCCGCCCGGAATCTCGCGCTGGCGGAAAAAGAGGGGGCCACACAGATGACCACACCGTGCAGCGGCTGCTACCTCGTCCTTAATAAGACGAAACATTATATTGAAGAATACCCGGCGGTGGGGAATCGTGTGAAGGGCTCGTTGCGGAAGGCAGGACTAAACTACCAAGGCACTGTGCGCGTGCGCCACATGCTCGACATCTTTGTCCATGATGTCGGGCTCGACGAAATCAAGAAGCACGTCAAGTTCCCTCTGAAAGACGTGAAAGTGGCGGCATACTATGGCTGCCAAACCGTGAGACCTTACAAGGATTTCGACCAGCAGCACTTCCCCACTAAGATTGACGAGTTATGCGAAGCTCTTGGCGCGCGTTCGGTGCACTTCCCCCTGAAGACACGCTGCTGTGGAGGCAGCCAGATGGGCACGCTGCCTTCAGTGGCTCAACGTTTGGTCTTTGCCATCCTTCGCGAAGCCAAGCGCCAGGGGGCTAACCTCATCGTGAGTGTGTGCCCGCTGTGCCACTTCAATCTCGATTCTTATCAACCGGAAATCGTCCGGCGATTTGGCGAAGACGTCTCGATTCCCTGCATGTACTACACGCAGCTCATGGGGTTGGCGTTCGGAATAGATCCAAAGACGCTTGGCCTGCAGCGCAATCTCACCTGGGATCGGTGTGCGCTTCGCAAGCAGTTTGCCCCGGCGGCGGTGGGAGCATAAGGAGGTGACGACGATGGAAAACAACGGAAAAGAGGTTCGCATTGGGGTCTACATCTGCCACTGCGGGCTGAATATTGCGGGCACCATTGACGTGAAAGCCGTGTGCGATTACGCACAGACGCTGCCACACGTCGCTTTGGCACGGACTTACAAGTATATGTGCTCGGATCCAGGACAAGAGATGATCATCGCGGACATTGCCGAGCACGGCCTGAATCGCATCGTGGTGGCCGCGTGTTCGCCAAACCTTCACGAAGCCACATTCCGGGGCGCTTTGCAACGCGCTGGGCTCAACCCGTATTATTTCCAGATGGTGAACATCCGCGAGCATGGCTCGTGGGTGCATGAAGATCGCAAGGCGGCAACGGAAAAGGCGAAGGACCAAGTACGAGCGGCCGTGGCGCGCGTCCAGTATCACAAACCGCTCGAACGCAAGCGTTTCGCTGTTGATCAAAGCGTGCTTGTGGTTGGGGGCGGCATCGCTGGCATTACGGCGGCACTCGAGATCGCAAACAGCGGCAAACACGTTTATCTTGTCGAACGCGAGCCGTCGATCGGTGGCCACATGGCCAAATATGATAAGACTTTCCCGACGCTCGATTGCGCGGCCTGTATCCTCACGCCAAAGATGAGCGAGGTGCGCGAGCACCCGAACATCACTCTGTGGACCTATTCTGAAGTGCAGGAGGTGGCCGGGCACGTTGGCAAGTTCCAGGTCAAAGTGCGCCGGAAACCGCGTTACATTGATGAAGAGCTTTGCGTGGGCTGCATGGAGTGCGTAAGCGCTTGCGTCTACAAAGAGCCCAAATTCGAGGACGAGTTTAATGAGGGGCTGGGCAAGCGTAAGCCGATCTTCATGCCGTTCCCGCAGGCGGTGCCGCCGGTGGTGACGATTGATCCCGAGACCTGCCTGAAATTCAAGACAGGGAAGTGCAAGTCGCCTTGCGCGACAGTGTGTGACCGTAAAGCGGTGGATTTTTCTCAGACGGAACGCATCGAGGAAATCGAAGTCGGCGCCGTGATTATTGCGACCGGTTTCAAGACGTTCGATGCGACGCGGCTGCCCTTATACGGCTATGGAATCTATGCGAATGTTTACACGTCTCTCGAGGTCGAGCGGCTGGTGAATTCCTCCGGGCCGACGGGCGGCGAGATCGTTTGCCGCAATGGCCGCAAGCCAAAGTCGATTGGCATCATCCACTGTGTTGGTTCTCGCGACAAAAAGACGAACCGCTGGTGCTCGCGTGTGTGCTGCATGTACTCGCTCAAGCTTGCTCACTTGCTGCGCGAGCACACAGGGGCTGACGTGTACCAATTCTACATTGATATGCGCTGCCCAGGGAAGGGCTACGATGAGTTTTACGAGCGCTTGCTAGACGAAGGAATTCAGATGATCCGCGGGCGTGCGGCCGAGGTGACCGATTGGACGATGACGCCCGAAGAAGAAGGCAAACTGGTGATCCGCGTGGAGGACACGCTGTCGGCCTACGTGCGACGCATCCCTGTGGACATGGTGGTGCTATCGGTCGGACTGGAGCCCGCTGCTGGGGCGGACGAGGTGCGGCGCATGTTTAATATCTCCTGCTCGAAAGAGGGTTTCTTCCTCGAGAAGCACCCCAAACTTGCACCCGTGGAAACCGCCACGGCTGGCGTGTTTATCGCGGGCTGCTGCCAGGGACCAAAAGACATCCCTGACACCGTGGCCCAGGCAGGTGCGGCTGCGGCACACGCAATAGCGCTACTCGACAAAGGGTTCGTGGAGATCGAACCAAATACGGCATACATCAACCCGGATCACTGCAGCGGGTGTAAATCCTGCATTCCGCTGTGCCCGTATCACGCCATCAGTTTCGACGAACAACTCAAAAAAGCGCGCATTGATGAAGCGCTGTGCGCGGGATGCGGAACGTGTGTGGCAGCATGTCCGTCGGGTTCGATTATCCAGAACCTTTTCGAGGACGATCAGATCTTCAGCGAAATTGACGAGGTGTTGAGCCATGTCTGAGACATACGAGCCAAAAATCGTGGCGTTTTTCTGCAACTGGTGCACGTATGCGGCAGCCGACCTCGCTGGGGTCTCGCGCATGAAATATGCGCCAAATCTGCGCACGATTCGCGTCATGTGCAGTGGGCGAGTGGACCCACAGTTTGTGCTCGAGGCATTTGCGCGCGGCGCCGATGGGGTGCTGATTGGCGGCTGCCACCCAGGCGACTGCCACTACATCAGCGGCAACTATAAATGTCTGCGGCGTTTCAAGCTGCTGAAGCGTGTGGTGGAGCAAATGGGTATCGAACCTGACCGCTTGCGCCTGGAGTGGATTTCCGCATCTGAGGGCGACAAATTGCGTCAGGTGGTGAATGAATTTGTCGCGAAGCTTCGTGAGCTTCCTCCCCTGAATTTGCCGCAGCGATTTGTGGAGTGGGACAAAGAAGTCGCGGAACTTCACAATATGGTCGCTGCTGCAGAAGAACAACAGAAAAGCGAGGAGGTGACCAGCCATGCCTGAGAAACCGAAAATCGCCTTTTACTGGTGCGCCTCGTGCGGTGGTTGCGAGGAGTCAGTCGTCGACCTGGCGGAAAGCATCCTCGATGTGGCTGGAGCGGTGGACATTGTTTTCTGGCCTGTGGCCATGGATTTCAAGGTGAGCGACGTCGAGGCAATGCCAGACCAATCTATCCTTGCCACGATGATTAATGGTGCCATCCGCACCTCCGAGCAGGAAGAGATGGCGAGGCTCTTGCGGCGTAAGAGTCAGTACATTATCGCTTATGGCTCCTGCGCCCATCTCGGCGGAATTCCTGCACTGGCAAACCAGTTCTCCCGAGAGCAGATCCTTGAGTACGTGTACAAACAGGCGCCTTCCGTGACAAATCCGGAAGGGGTGACACCACAGCCCAGATTTAGCGACAATGGGCATGAAGTGACATTGCCAGAGTTCCGCAATGTCGTACGCGCCTTGGATCAAGTGATCGAGGTGGATTATTACCTTCCGGGATGCGCCCCATCTCCCAAGCTTTTGGCCCAGGCTGTAGGAGCACTCCTGAAGGGCGAGCTGCCCCCCAAAGGAAGTGTTCTCGCGCCAGACGTTGCATTGTGCGATGAGTGTCCGCGCAAGGAATCGAAGCCGACAGAAGTGAGCTTCAAAGAATTCAAGCGGCCGCACGAGGTCATTGCGGATCCGAATTTGTGTTTCCTTGCCCAGGGGCTTATTTGCATGGGACCAGCAACGCGCTCAGGTTGCGGGGCAGCGTGTATTACAGGGAATATGCCCTGCACCGGGTGTTATGGCCCACCCTCGAGGGTACGCGACCAGGGAGCCAAGATTCTGTCATCACTGTGTGCCAACGTGGCCGCAGAGGATGAGGCAGAAATCGAAAAGATTCTCTCTACGATTCCCGATCCCGTTGGGACGTTTTACCGTTACAGTCTTGCGCGATCGCTGCTGCGGCGACGTGTGGACCTGAAATAATCATTCGAGGAGTTCCAGGCCATGGATAAACAAGTACAAGATGTTTTCAACGAGGGACACAAGCAGGCGAACGCGGCATATTCGGCAGCGCGACGGCGCATCACGGTGGACCCTATCACACGACTTGAGGGTCATGGGAAAATTGACATTTTCCTCGATGATAAGGGTGACGTCGAGCGCGCATACTTCCAAGTGCCGGAGCTTCGCGGATTCGAAGTCTTTAGCCTGGGCCGCCCAGCCGAAGACATGCCGCAGATTACGAGTCGCATCTGTGGGGTGTGCCCGACAGCCCATCACATGGCTGCGACAAAGGCGCTCGATGATTTGTACAAGGTCGATCCTCCGTCGGCTGCTAAGAAATTGCGCGAGCTGGTTTACAACACCTTCATGCTGGAAGATCATGCTCTGCATGTTTTCGTGCTTGGCGGTCCAGATTTTATCGTGGGGCCAGAGGCGCCTGCCTCGATGCGCAACGTTCTCGGCGTCGTGGAAAAAGCGGGTCTGGAAGTCGGCAAGCGGGTGATTTCTACGCGGCGCAAGCTACGCGAGTTCATCGCGTATCTCGGGGGCAAGGTGATCCACCCCGTGCTGGGACTGCCGGGAGGGGTGGCGAAAGGAATCGCCAAGGAGGATTTGCCGCAATTCCAAGAACTCTGCCGGGACGCTCTGGACTTCGCTCTCTTCACTCTCCAGATCTTCCGCGACATTGTGCTCAAAAACGATGAGTACGTGAAACTCATCACGTCCGACGCTTACACACATCGCACGCATTACATGGGCCTCGTGGACGAGAACAATTGTCCGAATTTCTACGACGGCATGATTCGCGTTGTTGATCCGACGGGCAAAGAAGTGGTGAAGTTTCCCGCGCAAAAGTATCTCGACGTCATCGCCGAGCACGTTGAGCCGTGGAGCTACGTAAAATTCTGCTACTTGAAACCGGTTGGCTGGAAGGGCTTTGTGGATGGCCCAGAGAGCGGAATTTATTCGGTTGCACCGCTGGCACGCCTGAACGCATCCGAACGCATGGCGACCCCTGAGGCGCAGAAAGCCCGCGAGGAATACTTCGCAACGCTGGGCTACCCGGTTCATCATACGCTCGCCAACCATTGGGCTCGTGTGGTTGAGATGGTGTACGCGGCAGAACGCATGGTCGAGCTGATCAATGATCCAGAAATTACAAGCACCGAGATCCGGCGACTGCCAACAGAGCGACCGAGTGTGGGCATTGGCGTTGTCGAGGCTCCGCGAGGAACCCTGATTCACCACTATGAAACCGACGAACGCGGCATCCTGACAAAAGTGAATCTCATCGTTGCCACGCAGAACAACTCTGCGCGGATGGCCATGAGCGTGGAAAAAGCTGCAAAGGCACTTATCCGCGGCGGCCAGGTAAGCGAGGGGCTTCTCAACAAAGTGGAGATGGCTTTCCGCGCCTACGATCCCTGCCACGCTTGCGCGACACATTCATTGCCAGGCGAGATGCCTTTGATCGCACGCATACGCAATGCCGCAGGTGAAGTCGTGCGCGAGATTCGCCGATGATAGAAGCGGAGAAAAGTGCGTAGGGATGCGTAGAGAAGAGGAAAGGCGAAGCGCGCGGGTTGTCGTTCTAGCGATGGGGAACGATATCCTTGGGGATGATGCTGTGGGCTTACTGGCAGCCCGTGCGCTTCGCTATGCTTTTCCAGAGCACGTCGATTTTGTTGAAACAGGGGAAGCCGGACTTGCACTCGTGGAGCTGCTGGAGGGCTATGAAAAAGCTCTTTTGCTCGATGCCTGCGTGACGATGCGTCACGAAGTGGGAACCATTCTTGAGTTTGGTCCCGACGATTTTTCGCGGGTGGTCGCCCCATCACCCCACTACGCGGGACTTCCGGAAGTCTTGGATCTTGCTCGGCGACTTGAAATTGCCTTCCCGAAGGAGATCCGCATCCTGGCACTCGAGGTGGAAGATCCCTTCACGGTAAAGGAGGGATTGTCATCCGTTGTCGAAAAAGCCCTCCCCCATTTCATCGCTCGTGCCCGCGAGGTACTGCAAGAACTCTTGGGGCACGAGCAGGAACACCCTTCCGTCCACGCCACAAAGCCTTAGCAAGTATTTTTGCTAACTTGTTCTTATGTAGGAAAGATTGCTTTGGAATGTCCTTGCTTAGCCTGGGTTTCTAACGCATACGCCCTGGCACAACAAATTCTCTTTCGATTTTTAGTGTGCGGAAACGGAAAGTGTAGGGGGTGTTTGACAGAGGCTGATTGGTGCCCGTGCGGACGCTCCGATCAATAGTCACCGTGTACTCTTTGCCACCTTCCAATTCCGCAAAAATACGCGCAATGGTCCATCCGGTTTTTGGGTCAGTGTCGAACACGATATTGGGGTCAACGTCCAGACGCGGACGTATCTTGACCGAATTCAGATTCAATGTTTCCGTGCGGATGCGCGTGTTGAAGAAGATAGAAATCGGCATATTCTGACCATTGACGCGTGCGTCGACAGCACCATCGCGCGGGCTTGTCCGCATAATGCCGGGAGCGCCCGTGACGAAGCCGAACGTGTAATCTTGTTTCATCGTGAGTCCGGTTTGATCGCTCGCACTGCGGTTCACAGTGATCTGATAGCGAGTGTTGAACTTGATCGGGCGATTATCGTCGTCGTTTGAGAAGACTATTACGGCGGTGCGATCGTCAGCCGCTGGGTGACTGCCCGTGCCCATGTGAAATGTGTAAACGGGCTCTGGCTCGATCGAGATGGCCTTTTCGACCGCGCTGGCATCCATGGGCTTAGAGAACTTGATCTTTACGACTAATTCATAGCTCACCATGATATTCCGCGCGCCGTCCGGCGGGTCGGTCCAAATCACGCGGGGATAATCGCGCTTCAGCTCGAGCCGGATCGTGCCAACGTCCACGGTTTGCCCAGCATCCACTTCCACTGCGTCGAGTCGCGCCGGCTCATAACCATCGCGTGTGGCAGTGAGCACGTAGGTTCCAGGGGGCACCTGTTCAATGACGAAACCACCGTCAGCGCCTACGGTAGCCAGAAGACGTGTGCCCGCGAGAGCCACCTGAACGCCGGTGGGATCGGCAGGCCGGTCCGCTGTTTCAGCCTCGAGCTCGACCTTTCCTTTCACTGTGCCTGGGAGCGGTTTTTCTGTTGGCGCTGGAGCAAGATCGATGTTCAGGTCGGTGACCTTTTTATCACGTAGGTCGGCAAGATAAGACCGAGGGGAGGCGCCGTCGAGCGACGCGAGAACCGTGTAAAGACCCGCGGGAAGGCGAGAGAATTCAAAGCGGCCGTCTTCATCGGGAGTGACAATATAGTCAGAGTTATCCAACGCAATCGTGACCCGCGAGTAGTCCTTGATCTCCACGCCGGACGCATCGACCACACGGACACGTCCGAGAATCATGCGATCCCCCACGAGCTCGGCTCGCGTGAGGGGAGCTGTGACGGCGCGCTCCTGGGCTGCTTCTTCGCGCTCCATCAGCACGCTGTCGGCCTTTGTTTCCTCGCCTCCAATGACAACGGCATCAATGGCAACGCTTTGATAGCCTGGCTTTTCAAACGTCAGCCGGTAGGCACCTTGCTCGACATTGAGAAAGCGATAAATCCCTGCTTCATCGGTCACGGTCACAAGCGGCGTTCCCTGGATGCGAACCAGCACGCCGTCGTTTCGTGGAGCATCCACGAGAGTCACATAACCGATGAGGGATCCTAGCCGGCGCTGAGGGCGTTGGCTTTTGGCTGCCGTAGTTAGAGGGCTATCGGCTCGTTCGAGAATGGCTGTGCGTGCGATGTATGGCTGTTCTCGCGTGTGAATCGAAGGATCGAGCTCCACTCGGTCCACGGTCACTGTCTGGTACCCCTGCCGCTCGGCCACAATTGTATAGGTGCCTGCAGGGAGTTCCGCAATTGTGTAGGCGCCATTTTCGTCCGTATGAGCATTGTAGGATGTGCCTGCGAGATAGACGAGAATGCCGAGATGGCCATTGGGCGCAGCGTCGGCCAGAAGGGCACGTCCCGTGATAAAGCCGCGCTTCTCCTGGGGGATGGGAAGATTATCCGTCGGCACTTTTTCACGCTGGCTACAGGCAGATAGCAGAACTAAAGCGATAACGAAACAAATCGCCGCAACTCCGCGAAAACGCACTGATTGCGAACACCGGGAAAAATCACTCATCGCTCTTTCGTATCCTTTGCAATGGTGCTGCATTATCATGTAGGACGCAAAGCTATATGATCAACTAATGTTATAGGCGCAGGACAAAACGATGCGAGAGCTTTTGCTAGCGACAAAAAACCGCGGGAAACTCTTAGAACTGCAGAAACTTCTTGGTGGAGCAAGCGAAGTGCGTTTGTTAACGGCCTTGGACTTTCCAAATATCCAGGAACCAGAAGAAACGGGGACAACATTTGAAGAGAATGCTCAACTTAAGGCGCTTTACTACGCTGAGCACACGGGACTCGCATGCGTCGCGGACGATTCGGGATTAGTCGTTGACGCACTCGGTGGCCGACCCGGTGTGCTGTCCGCACGATATGCGCCAACTGATGCCGAGCGCATCGCCAAATTGTTAGAGGAAATGCGTGACGTTCCGGACAGCCACCGTAGCGCGCGTTTTGTGTGTGCAGCAGCTTTCGCGGTGCCTCATCCAACTCCGCAGGTTGTGGCTTTGGAACGTGGTGAGCTTGAGGGATGGATCGCACGAGACCCGCGGGGGACAAACGGCTTTGGTTTCGACCCTGTGTTCTTTGTCGCGGAGCTAGGCTGTCACCTGGCAGAGGTCCCTGCCGAAGTGAAGAACACGATCAGCCACCGGGCAAGGGCTTTTGCCAAATTGCGCCCACATCTGGAGAAGTGGGTGAAAGAACCCCTGTGAGACGGAATTTTCTGATTGAAGACCAGTCTTCGCTAAAATCGTTTCACGAAGAGAGGCACCAACCCGACTCAGCATGGTGTTGTTTTGAGGAAAGGACGGCATCTTTATGAGTATTCGAATCGGCATTATCGGGTGTGGGGGGATCGCTGGCCAGCATGCCCGCGGCTATGCCACATGCCCTGATGTGGAGATTGTCGCATGCGCCGACATTTCGTTGCAACGGGCTCAGCAATTCGCAGCTGAGTTCAACGTGCCACGAGTTTACAGCGATTACCGCACGATGCTCGCACACGAGAAGCTCGATGCCGTTTCGGTGTGTACCCCGAACTATGCCCACTGTGAGCCGACAGTTGCCGCGCTGGAGGCCGGACTGCACGTGCTCTGCGAGAAGCCCATGGCGATGAGCGTAGCCGAGGCCGAACGCATGGTGGGGGCGGCACAACGTTCGAAGAAAATGCTAACCATTGGTCATCATTTCCGCTTTGTGCCATTCATACGCTTCATTAAGCAGCGAATTGACGAAGGACTCCTGGGCGACATTTACTTTGGTCGCTCCCACGCCTTGCGGCGGCGCGGCGTTCCCGGCTGGGGAGAATTCCATATTCGTGAAAAATCTGGGGGCGGTGCTCTCATTGATATCGGAGTGCACGCTCTTGACTGCATTGTGTGGCTTATGGGCAGCCCGCAGCCAGTGACCGTGACAGGAAAAACTTTTACGATGTTTGGCAATCGGAAAAGCTTTTTCTCAGCGTGGGGTGACTACAAACGCGAGGATTTCGATGTCGAAGACTTTGCCACAGGGTTCGTACGATTCTCGAATGGTGCGACTCTAAGCCTTGCTGCTAGTTGGGCAGCACACATCGCGGAGAACGAAGATTTCACACAACTGATCCTGGGCGATCGTGGCGGAGTTGTGGTCCGGCCTTTTGGCGAAGGGGCAGGCGTTCGGATTCAAAGCGCACGCGATGAAGCACTCCTTGATGTCATTCCATCCGGGTTTCCGGAGAAGCACCCGCACATCGAAGAAATTCAGCACTGGGTTGCATGTCTGCGCGGCGAGGCTGAAGTTCTGGTCAAGCCTGAGGAATGCCTGAACGTGCAGCGGATCATCGAGGGCATCTATCGCTCGAGCGAATTGGGCCGAGAGGTGCGCGTCGAAGAGCTGTCTCCGCCGCAACAGGAAGTGCGTGCAGCACGGCAAGAGCAGTCATCGTCCGCCAAAAAGAAAAGCCGAAGTGCAAACCGTCGGCGTTAGCTGCGGCACTTTCGGGTCGAAAACGGCGTCCCTACGAAAGTCAAAATCAACAACAGTGGTGCTGATGCTCTCCGTGGCAATGAGCAGCAGCACTACTGCCCGTTTCCGCGTTCGTTCTTTCTTTGGCGTCAGGGTTGTCGTGTCTGGCAAAAAACCGAAACGCGTCAGTAGTTTTCCCACTCTTTGACGTCGCTCACAGCGTCGAGATGGTAGCCGAACAGGTAGTCGCCGAGAATCCAACCTTCCGTCGCAGCAGCGGCGTTAGAGAGGGAGACCTTGCACCAGTCGCCTGCTTTGCCAGTACACACAAAACGCTGACCCGTCACAGCCTTGCCTACAATGGCAGAGTTATTCGTGGGGCCTGGTGCAGGCGAAGCATAGATGGGCACTTCAACATAATCTGAAATGTCATTGGAGTCATTGTTGGTCGTCTTATCCACTTTGATCCCAACGACGCCGACGGATGTGGTCCCGGTGTCGATGCGGCTGACCAAA
Source organism: Candidatus Sumerlaeota bacterium (assembly GCA_017161655.1). Taxonomy (GTDB): domain Bacteria; phylum Sumerlaeota; class Sumerlaeia; order Sumerlaeales; family Sumerlaeaceae; genus DRVG01. The sequence goes on along the minus strand of JADFCV010000004.1, from coordinate 87,819 downwards.
GTATTGCTGATCCACCCTGTGCGGCGATAGACGCGAGGCACGATTTTGATAACATCGGCCACCACCAGGCCGGGCGCAGCGGCATCAAGTTTGCCCGTTACCGTTCCTTCGCGGAGCTCGAAGACGGCGGGCGCATTGCGATCGAAGAAGAACTGCCCGATCTTGACCCAAGAATTGGGAAAGGGCTGATCCTCATCGAATCGAACAATGAGCCTATAGCTCGTGGCGCGCGACGCATTTTGATAGGTATCCACGCTGATGTAATACGTGCCAGGTCCTAGCGCGGGAGAAGTGAACGACCAATCCGCCCGTTGGATACATGCGTTGTTCGAAGGAGCAGTGAGAAGATGGATATCTACATCGAGGGTGGGATAACCGGAGTGCTGAACCTCTACATAGACTGTGGACGTGGTCAGCAGATCGAAGCGATACAGGTTTTCAGGTCCACCTTCGGAAATGCCTGAACCAGAAGGCGAATAGCTCGCCCATTCACTGGGTGCTCCCACGGTCGTATGGTCGACGACATAGGGGTTGCGGGCGATGCGGTAGGGGGTGCTTTTTGTGCCGTTACCTGTTGAGCCAGACAAGCCTCGCTGCTGAATCACGCCAGTGGTTGTGCCGGCGCTATGTGTGATGCGATATTCGACATTCGCAGCATTGGCTGAGGCTGGCCACGTAAGGTAAACGTCGTAAAGTCCGCGGTTATTTGGCATCGTCCAGCTGTAGGTTGCCACGTCCGCGGGGTCACCGCTTGTCAGGAAAGTTGAGGCTCGAGAGCCCGCGCCGGCAAGGATGACGCGGTTTGCGTCTGCGACATCGTCTGTCACGGTGGATTTATCCGCGATGGTGCTCCACGAGCCGGTTTCGGAATAGCCCGATGACAGAGTCCCCGAGGCTGTGAGGCTTTCGCGCGCAAAAGTCGGTGGCATGGGCAACATCACTCGATACCACGAATTGTGCTGAGTGGCCACGAGTTTTGTGCCAGCACTGACGGTGGTCAGAATGCTATACGCCGTGGAGTTCCCCTCCCGCACATTCACCGTGCTGCCCGTCACAGTGAGGTAGATAAGGCACGGATACCCATCCGCGCGGTAAAACTCATCGTTTTCCCACCAGCCGTGATAGAAGGGGCATGTTTGAACATCGTCGGGAAGAAGAGAAATGCCGTAGTGAAGATGCGGCCCCGTGGAATTGCCTGTGTTATCACTGTAAGCAACGAGGTCGCCCTTCGTGACCGAGGCGCCAGAGCTTGGCACGACCCCGTTCTGCGCGAGGTGCCAGTAACGCGAACGATAATTGCGTCCTGCGATGCCATTGTGATTCAGAATGAGATAGTTTCCTGTGTCGGAATGGTCATCATTGGGAACCGACTCTCGCAGCGCATACACAGTGCCATTCGCGACCGCGTAGAGAGGCGTGTTGGTGACCATCCCCCAGTCGGTGCCACTATGATCATCGTAAGCGTGGCCGGATCCAGCCGTGGGCTCTCCCAGTATCCACCCGGTCCAGTCGGCTCTCCCGCCTGTTGTCCTGTCCAAGTCGAACGCTGCTGTCATGTTGAAATTCTCCGGGCTGGACATCGGCCAGCCAAAAGGCGGAGGAGTCTCCGGTGGAGCCGCTGCACTGAGAAACGCCATCAAGGAGAAGACAGGCGTTATCATATTAATGAATAAATGCTTGTTCATTTTCCAGAACCCTCCTCTGGAACGGTCTCGAGAACAGCTGGCGTGCCGTCGTGCTTGAGATAGGCGAGGCGACTGGGCCCAAGAAGCTGCGGGAATCGGCCCTCAACAAGAGCCTTTGGATTGGTCCCGTCCTGGCTGACCGTCCAAAGAATGCCACCGCCTTCAGGTGTCCCTGCCTCCAGGATCAACTTCTCCCCTATCCACAAGTACGTGCCAACACGGCCGAGTGGCACGCCGCCAGTCTGTTGCCCGGTGGGAATGATGAGTTTCCCGGTGGTGGTCCCGACATCCGCAAGGGACAGTTCGCGAACGCCCCCCTGATCATTCATCAAATCAAGATGGATGTAGTAAAGCTTCGTGCCATCTGGGGAAAAGAAGGGATTGTAGTTGGTGCCATCGTTCTCCACAACGGTTGCAAGTGGCGCGAGCGAGATTGCATCAAGAAGCACTATCCGAGAAGTCTGTAGACGAAAGAACTCATCGGTGGTGGAAGCGTTGTTCACGGCATTGACGGACCAATCTTCTGGGTAAAGGACAATGGCCAGGCGCGTGGAGTCCGGCGACCAAGCCAGATGGCTTACTCGGCCTTCGAGGGTCAATGTGGTGAGTGAATCGCCGCGACAAATCACCGCACGCCGCTCATTCGTCACGTAGGCCAGAGCATCGCCAGCTCGTGAGGGAAACGCGCGCACCACTTTTGAAGCGACAATTCTTTCTATCGAGCCGTCCGAGGTGAGAAGCGCGAGATCGTGCGAGTCGTCTGGCACCGACGCATCCTTGGCTTCTTCCGTTCTTGTTAGCTCAGAGTCGAGTGTTGCGACAATTTTCCCTTGATAGGTTCCCCACACGCGAGCAACGCGCGCGGCCTGGCCTGTGGATTTGCGAGGCGCTACGGTGCGAATTGCCTGACCGTCAAAGCTGACAAGCCTGCCCTCCACGGAGAAATAAGCCGTTTGCGACAGGCACGTCATCGCACTGAGACAGAGAATAGGAACGAAAGCTAAACGTCCTAACTGCTGACTGAGCATGGCAAGACGCCCTCCCTTTCTTTGCGAGTATAGGACAATTTGACCAAATTTTGACAGAGGTCAACACAAAGCGAACAGCATGATTGCGCCACGGGTAGAGATTCTAGGATGGATCGCCCCATGGACAGCTACGTTGAGCCTCCTGAGCACAAAGACGGGACACCTACCACGTCTCGGAGCGACACGCGAAACGTCCAGCCTGTGACTCCGGACCCCAGGCAAAACGAGAAAAAAGAAAGGCCGTCACATCCCTCCCACGGTTATTCGCGTGAGGATTTTGACCACTCGCCTCTTCTCGTTTTTTATGAGGTCACTCGCGCTTGTGATCTCGTGTGCACGCATTGTCGCGCGAGCGCCATGCCCCATCCGGCGCGCGATCAACTGACGCCGGCGCAGAGCGCGGCGCTGTTGGAAGAGCTGTCGCGTTTTCCCAAACCACCAATGGTCGTGTTGACGGGCGGAGATCCGATGAAGCGCCCCGACCTATTGGACCTTATTGCCCACGGTCGGCATGTGGGAATCCGCATGGCCGTGACCCCCTCGCCCACGCCGCTGATGACCGAGAAGGCCGTCGCAGCCATGAAAGAAGCCGGTGCGTGCGGATTTGGCGTAAGCCTGGACGGTGCATGCCACAAAACGCATGATACTTTCCGCGGCATCGAGGGTAGTCACGCTTTGAGTCTCGAGATGATCCGATGGGCTGGCGATGTGGGCCTGCCCGTGCAGGTGAACACAACGGTTTTCGCCGCTAATCTGGAAGAGCTTGTTCCGCTAGCCGATATGTTGGAAACGTTGCCGGTTCAGATGTGGTCGGTCTTTTTCCTTGTGCCGGTGGGACGCGCCCGGCACGCGCGTCGGCTAAGCGCACGCCAGTATGAACGTGTTTTTGAGTTGCTTTTCACGGAATCGCGCCGGCGCCCTTACGCGGTGAAATCCACTGAGGCGCCACACTATCGCCGCTTTGTCATGCAGAAGCTCGGTCTCTCTCCTGAGGAAGCACCCCAGCAAATTTACGGTCTGAGTAAGCAAGCGCCTGTTGGGACAAACGATGGGCGCGGGGTCATGTTCGTGAGTCATACGGGCGAGATTTACCCCAGCGGTTTTCTTCCTCTCATGTGCGGGAAATTTCCTGCGGACTCGCCCGTGACGGTTTATCGGGAGCACGATGTGTTTGTGAGTCTGCGAGACGCGGACAAACTCCAGGGCAAATGTGGTATGTGCGAATACCGCGGGGTGTGCGGGGGAAGTCGCGCACGCGCTTATGCCGTTTATGGCGATGCCATGGCGCCGGAACCGGACTGTGTCTATATTCCGGAGGCGTGGATGAAAGCCCGGCGACATCGCAAAAGCTCTGATTCGCAACAATGAGAAGTCAGCCGCGACTGAAGTAAGTCTTTTCCCAACCGTATTTGCCAGGCGATGAGCAAAATGCGCAATCTGTTACCACAACGTCGCAAGACCCGCGAGGTTGCTGTTGGCCCCTGGATCATTGGGGGCGAGCATCCGATTCGGGTCCAGAGTATGACAAGCACGGACACCGCCGATATCGAAGCCACGGTGGATCAGATCCAGGCTCTTTGGAACGCCGGCTGCGAAATCGTGAGATTGACGGTGGATACACCCAAGGCAGCACGGGCGTTACCGGAGATTCGCAAGCGCTGCGCTGGGATTCCCCTGGTTGCTGATATTCATTATAACCACAGGCTAGCTCTCGAATCGGCCCCTTATGTGGATAAAATCCGCATCAATCCTGGGAACATTGGCGGGATGGAGAACGTGCGAGCTGTGGTCGAACGCGCTAATGAATTTGGTCTCCCCATTCGCATCGGTGTGAACAACGGCTCGTTGGAACGTGATATCGCACTCAAGTACGGAGCCCACGTGCGCGATCACATTCTCACCCCACCGGAAGAAGGCTACCCGCCTGAGGCGCTCGTAGAAAGCGCTCTGCGCAACGTGGAGATGCTCGAGTCGCTCCATTTTTACCGGATCATTATCAGCGTGAAAAGCTCAAACGTTCCGCTCATGGTGCAGGCCTACCGGCAGCTTAGTGCGGCGTGCGATTATCCTCTCCATTTAGGGGTGACTGAGGCCGGAACCAAGGATAGTTCGAATATCAAGTCGAGCATTGGCATCGGCGCCTTGCTGCTGGAAGGCATCGGCGACACGCTGCGCGTTTCGATTGCCGCACGATCGACGCCGGATAAAATCGAAGAGGTCCGGACAGGATTTAGGATTTTGCAGGCTCTGGGGCTGCGAAGCTATGGTGTGGAGGTCGTGGCTTGCCCGACGTGTGGTCGCGAGGACCAGGGATTCGATACGACACGAATTGCTCGCGAAATCGAACAGCGCACAGCTCACATCACGGCGCCGGTCAAAGTGTCCGTGATGGGCTGCTATGTAAATGGGCCGGGTGAGGCCGCCGAAGCAGATCTTGGCGTGGTGGCAAGTGGTAAGACGGCGAGAATCTATCGGGAAGGACGGCTCATTCTCGAGCAGGTCCCGTTTGGCGAGGTCACGTCCAAGATGATCGAGCTCATTGAGAACTTCGCTGCAGAAAAACGCGGTTGACGCCAGAGGGTGCATTCCTCAGATGCATGTTCCGAACGTGGCCGTGACGTAGTCAAAACGACTCGAGTACTTTCACAAAAGAATAGGACCTTTTGATGCGACTACGCGAATTCGCTGAGGCAGTTGGCGGGCAAATTGTCGGACTGGAGGAAGATTTCGAGATCCAGGGGCTGACAACGTTAGAGCAAGCAAAGCCTGGACAAGTCTCTTTTGTAGCAAATGAACGCTATCTGCCAGCAGCCAGGAACTCACAAGCTTCCGCCCTCATCGTGGCTGAAGGTTTGGCAATCCCAGGCAAAACCTGCGTGGTGTTGGAGGAACCGTGGCGAGGCGTGCTTTATCTTCTCGAACGATTCTACCCAGCGGACGCAGCCGTTTACTTCGAAGGAGTTGACCCTGCTGCAGTGGTCGATGCGACGGCTGAAGTTGGAAAAGGGGTCCGGATTGGGCCACGCGCCGTGGTTGGTCCGCGAGCTAAGATTGGGGACGGAACCATTGTAGAGCCAGGTTGTGTCATTGGTCCGGATGTTGAAATTGGCCAGAACTGTCACCTGCATCCGAATGTCGTCATAGAACATGGAACGCGAATTGGGAATCGGGTGATCATCCAGGCCGGTGCTGTGATCGGAGGAGATGGCTTTAAATTCGAGGTCATCGGCGGAAAATGGACAAAGATCCCCCAGGTGGGACGCGTGGTGATTGAGGATGACGTGGAAATCGGTGCGAACACCACGATTGACCGTGCAAGTTTCACAGAGACACGCATCGGTGCGGGAACGAAGATCGATAATCTTGTCCAGATTGCTCACAACGTGACCATTGGGCGCGATTGCGTGATCGTCGCACAGGTCGGAATTGCGGGAAGCTCATCTGTCGGCGATGGCAGTATCCTTGCAGCGCAGGTTGGGATTGCGGACAATTTGAAACTTGGGAGAGGGGTGCGTGTGATGGCACGTAGCGGCGTGAAGGATCACCTGGAGGATGGTCAAACGGTTCTCGGAACGCCTGCTCGGCCATTCCGGCTCGCTGCGCGCATCATGGCTGCCGAAGCAAAGCTCCCTGACCTGGTGAGCGAGGTGGCAAAGCTTTCAGAAAAAGTCAAAGAACTCGAGGAGCGGTTGAAGGAGCGCGAGTAACTTGCTTCGTTTTTTCACTCGTGTGCCACAAAGGGCAAGCGACTCCCGAGCCTGGCCTGTGCGCTAGCTGAGGACGGGAGCATATTGCCGCCCACGCAACTTTTCTGACTCTCCGAGATTTGGCGCTCTGCGACAAAACGCAGACGCGGTTGTGTACAATTGTTCTTGCGTAAGGGGTTTTCCTGCGGATTGTCATCATCAACGGTGGTGCTAGGGTAGCAGCCGCATGAGGAATGAAACCGTGCGGACGCCCTCATCCACCGCATTATTTTTGCAAAGGAAGACGGAGTCGTGCCACTCGTCGTCATTGTCGGATGCCAGTGGGGAGATGAGGGTAAGGGGAAGGTCATTGATTTTCTAGCACACGACGCAGATTGGGTCGCGCGCTATCAAGGGGGAAACAACGCTGGTCACACTGTGATTGTGCGTGGAGAGAAACGCGTCCTGCATTTGATTCCTTCGGGCATTCTGCATCCAAATGCAAAATGTCTCATTGGCAATGGCGTGGTCGTCGATCCCCAAGCGCTCGTGGAAGAAATGCGCATGCTGGAGCAAAGCGGAGTCAGTGTGCGTGAGCGTTTGTTCGTAAGCGAGAATGCCCACCTGATCATGCCCTACCACCGCAAGCTCGATCACATGATGGAAGCGCGGCGTGGGGCAAACAAGATTGGAACGACCGGGCGCGGCATCGGGTGCGCTTATAGCGACAAGGTCGCACGGCATGGAATTCGCATGCATGACCTCCGCGATAAGGACGCTTTTGCTCGCAAAGTTGCCACGTTTTCTCCGTTCTATCAGCACCTGTTTGAGTCCTACGGGGAAGAGCCGTGGGAAGTGGACGACGTGGTGGAGGAAGTGTGGCGCTACCGGGATGAGATTCTGCCCCTCATCGTGGACGGCGTGACATTGATCAACGAGGAGCTGGACCGCGGCAAAAACGTGCTCGCAGAGGGGGCGCAAGGCATTCTTCTTGATGTGGATTTTGGCACCTATCCTTTCGTGACCAGCTCAAATCCTTCCCCTGGTGGCGTCTGCACCGGACTTGGCGTTCCGCCGCGCAAAATCTCGAAAGTCGTCGGTGTGCTTAAGGCGTACTCGACGCGCGTGGGAGCAGGTCCCTTCGTCACCGAGCTTCACGACGAATTAGGCACAAAACTGCGTGAATGGGGCGGCGAGTTTGGCGCGACTACGGGTCGGCCTCGACGATGTGGCTGGTTCGATTGCGTAGCCGTGCGACGTTCGTTGCAGATTGGCGGCATCACAAATCTCGCTCTCATGAAGCTCGACGTCCTCAGCGGTCTCGATGAAATCCGCGTCTGCACCCATTACCGTATTGGCGGCCAGACAGTGAATGTTCTGCCGTTTGGTTTTGAAACCACCGAACATATCGAACCTGTTTACGAAACGTTCAAAGGCTGGAAACAGCCGTTGGATGACGTGCGCAAATTTGACGATTTGCCGCAAGCTGCACGTGACTACGTGATCGCGCTGGAACAGCTCATTGGGGCACGGATGGACTTCGTGTCGGTTGGCCCGGACCGCGATGAGACGATTTTCCGCAGCAAGGAGCTTTTCCGAGGCCTATAGCTCGAAAATTCGCGGCATTGTTAGAAGCGTGTGGGAGTGAAGAACCGCATAACGCTTCCTGTCTGCTGTCGCACCTTGACGGTTGGGCGCCCTTCAGCTCACCGCAAGTGCTTCGGCCTCTGTTAGTGCTTTTGAGTCCAAGACCACCGTGAGGGGCTCCTCCGCCACAGCGAATGCATGTTCGAGGGCAACAATGGCGACGGCTAGCATGGAATCATCCGGCTCTTTCGTGGTCAGGCGTTGAAACCAATAGCCAGGCACGAGGAACACTTTCGCCAAGGGATTGTTAGGATACCGGCCGCCAAGGCGGAGAAGCTCAAAACATACGCCTGCGACAATCGGCATGAGAACAATGTGGCCTGCGATGAGAAGTACTTTCCGCGCAGCAAACGGCAGGTCGGCAAAGCTTGGCCACACGGCAAGCAGCACGCGCGCAAAAACGGCAAAAACGAAAACCGCAACAAGCAAAACGATTGCGACAAAGGTTGTTCCACAGCGGGGATGAAATGTCGAAAAGCGCCTCGCGTGCTCCACAGTGAGCGGAAGCCCTGCTTCATAAGCGCTCACGGTCTTATGCTCAGCGCCATGATACTGAAACATCCGTCGCACCTCTGGCATCCTCGAAATGAGCCAAACGTAGGCGACAAAAATCGCGATGCGGATCGCACCAGAAATGAGGTTGTAGAGCACGGGCGAGTGCTCTTCGAGAAGACGTTGTCCCCGGCCGGCGAATGGGAGAGCACTGAAATGAGTGGCGAGATTCGGAAGCACGACGAAGAGCCCGATCGCAAGCGCAACACCGATAAAAATGGAAAACACGAGTTCGCGTTTTGAGGAGCTGGAAGACTTATCCACAGCGTCCTCTGAGTTTTCGCGACTGGCCTCAAGAGCAGAAAATTCGAGAGCTCGATAACCTATGAGGAGCATCTCGAAAAGCGATACGGCACCGCGAATAATCGGAAGGCCAAGCCATTTGTGGCGCTTGGTGAGTGGCTTGTAAGGTTCTGCCCGTACCACAATTGAGCCGTCGGGGCGGCGGACGGCCATAGCCACACCCTGCGGAGCCCGCATCATGACGCCTTCGATCAAGGCTTGTCCGCCAACCATGAGAGGACGGCCGTTTTCGTCGCAAGGAGGCACGCCCATAAGAAGCTGAGTTGTATTACGAATGATCATCAATCGTAAGCTAGAGAACCAACGATGTTCTATTCTTTGCTGCCGGAGGAACGTTTACGATTTCAGCCCACTGCGAGCGATGCCTTCGATGAAGAATCGCTGCAGAATAAAGAAGACGATCACGATGGGCAGAATGCAGAAAGTTGACGCCGCCATGAGCAAGTGAAACTCGCTGCCAGCTTCGGTGTTCATAACCTGCAAGCCCACCATGAGAGTGCGCATTTCAGGTTTCGAGGTCACAACGATCGGCCACAAGAGAGAGTTCCACGTGCCGATGAAGGAGAAAATGCCACTTGTGATTAGCACCGGTTTCGACAATGGCACCATAACCAGCCACAGGAAACGCCAACGCCCCGCCCCGTCAATCTGTGCAGCATCCCACAAATCGTTCGGGATCGTCATGAAGAACTGTCGCACCAGGAAGATCGTAAACACACTGGCAAGCCAGGGCACAATCAGAGCTTTGTAGGTATCGAGCCAGCCGAGATTGGCGAGGATGATGTACTTGGGGATCAGCAGGACTTCGCCAGGGACCATCAACGTGGCAAGCACGATGTAGAAAAAAAGCCCCTTACCAAGAAAGTCCATTCGCGCAAAGGCATAGCCAGCGAGGACACTTGTGACCAGGGTGCCGACCGTGCATACGACAGCGGTGTACGTGCTGACGAAGAAATATCGGCCAAACCCCACTTCAGGTTTGCGCCACGCTTCAATGTAATTCTGCCACAAGAACTTTCTTGGCCACCATGTGGGAGGAGACGCCATCGCCTCTGCGTAATCTTTAAACGAGGTGATGACCATCCAGTAAAACGGAAGCACCATGATGATGGCACCAAGTACGAGGACGTTGTACTTGAGATGCGTGAGCAGCACTTTGCGCCGCCCCGTCGCAAAACCATAAATGAGAACGAGCGCAACGTAGGCAGCGTAAGCCAGGCCGATCAGTTTCATGCTCGCCTAATCCACTCCTGAATCATGGTCCTATGCCAGTCACTTGGTCGCAAAATAAATGTGAGCTAGAATAATGGAGACTACTATACCCGTAAACTCGCCCGTCAAGCCCGCAGCAACGGTGTGACGAGGATTTTTTACGCCTATGGCTCCAAAATATACGGCGACAACATAGAACGTCGTTTCGGTGCTCCCCTGAATCACGCTCGCCATGAAACCAGGCAGGCTGTCCACGCCATAGCGCGCGAAAATGTCGAGCATGACACCGCGGGCTGCGCTACCACTGAGTGGTTTCACCAGCGCTAGCAAAATGACATCGGTGGGGACAAGGGATGGGGGGAGAAAATATGAAATCGCGCGGGCAAACATGTCCATGGCACCGCTGGCGCGAAAGATGGCGATCGCGCAAAGGATCACAACGAGATAGGGGATGATCATCACGGCAACATTGAAACCTTCCTTGGCTCCATCGACGAAGACTTCGTAGACCTTCACGCGCCGCGCATATCCATAGGCGACGATGAAAAGAAAAATGAACGGAATCACCCAGCTATTGATGAGTTCGACAAACTCTCTCATCTGCGTTCCTCCTCCTGAGTGCGAACAGATTCTGAACTGACGGCTTCGAGGGTACTCGGCGTGTCAGGGCTGAGTCGTTCGAGCAACTTGCAAGCCACAATGGCAGCGATTTTCCCGCACAAGGTTGCGATGAGAATGGGGACAATGACTGTCGTTGGGGCGGCGGAATGCGAGGCCACGCGCCAGCCAATCACAGAAACAGGCAACAAAGTCAGGCTTGAGGTGTTGAGAGCCAAAAACATGCACATGGCGTTCGAAGCCGTATCCTTCTGGCCGTTGAGTTCTTGAAGCTCTTTCATGGCTTTGATGCCCAGCGGCGTGGCTGCATTGTCGAGCCCCAACACGTTGGCGGCGATGTTCATGAGCATCGCTCCCGCTGCGGGATGATCGACTGGCACACGCGGAAAAAGAAAACGAAAGATTGGAGCAATGCCGCGGGCGAGGAGCTGAATGAGACCTGCCGCTTCAGCAATTTTCATGAAGCCAAGCCACAGCGCCATGATGCCTATATAGTCGATGGCCAGGCCAACTGCCCCCGTCTTCGGCTGTTTCGTGACGGGGTCCTCATATCGGAAACCGGCAGTATTGATTGCGGCTTGTGTGATTTTGTCACCGGCAGAAGCAACCGCTTTGATCTTTTCGGCGAGAGTGGTGTAGGGCCGGATTTCCACAACCTCGCGGCCATCCACGACCTTTGAAAGAATCTCACCTCGCTGCGCCTGATAAAGCGAGGAACTCAGCCCCACGAGAATTCCTACAACCACAAGAAACGCAAACACGTGATTGAGCATAGGCCACGCCTCCTAAATGTGTCGGCTCTCCGCAAACCGGGACGATCGACAAGGTCGATCTCTGTAATTTCTGAACTAATAGAGAGACCAGGGAAGGATTTGCAAGCGGCCAGAAGTACTGGACATAAAGCCAAGGCGGGATCCTGTGCGAAGGATCCCGCCACGGTGTGGGGAGACAGGGAAAGAAAGGTTTGGAGAAGCTTGTGAGATTAGATTCCGGCCCCTTGTTGCTGCGCCGCATAGCCCTCAATGAGAATCTGGGCGACTTCTGGCCTTGTGAACTCAGGTGGTGGCATGGTGCCGGCGCTCAACATTTCGCGAACCTTCGTGCCGCTGAGCGTCACGTGATGTTCTTTCGAATGTGGACAGGTTTTCACACTCGCCATGTTGCCGCAGGCTCGGCAATAAAAGGTGTAATCGAAGAACAACGGCACAATGCCGATGGCCTGGGGATCAAAGTTATCGAAGATGTAGTGCGCGTCGAAGGTGCCATAATAGTTTCCCACACCCGCATGATCGCGCCCAACGATAAAATGGGAACACCCGTAATTCTTACGAACAAGAGCGTGGAAAACCGCCTCGCGTGGCCCCGCATAGCGCATGGCTGCGGGGTTGACAGCTATGAGGACGCGCTCGCGTGGGTAGTATTTCTCAACGATGACCTCGTAGGTGCGCATGCGCAGCTCGGCGGAAACGTCGTCATCTTTTGTTTTGCCGACCAGGGGGTGAAGAAAAAGCCCGTCGGTGATTTCCATGGCGACCTTCTGCATGTACTCGTGAGCGCGGTGAATCGGATTACGGGTCTGGAAGCCGACAATGCGTCGCCACCCTCGTTTTCGGAAAGCTTCGCGTGTTTCCGCAGGCGTCAGGCGATACTGTTGAAAATCGGAATGCGGCGGAAGATTCACGACATCAAGAGGACCACCCAAGGCCACCTCTCCACGCTTCATGAGTGCGGCCACTCCTGGGTGCTTCTCGTCATCCGTACCGTAAACCTGGACTGCCTCGTTTTGCTTGTGGTATCGAAATTTTGACTCAATGTGCAGAATGGCGAGAAGCGTGTCAGCGGCGTCGTAAATTGCCACCTCATCCCCTTCTTTCACAGACGCTGCGAACGTCTCGTCCACGGCAAGTGTTAGGGGAATCGTCCAGGGCAGGCCGTTGGCAAGGTGCATGCCGTTTACGACACAGTTATAATCATCGAAAGTCATAAAGCCTTCGAGCGGCGACACTGCTCCCACCGCGATAAGCTCGATATCCGATGCTTCCCACTCGCCTACGACAAGTCTTGGCAGGCTGGCGGCGCGCGAAAGCGCTTCGTTGCGCGCATCACCGCTCAGCAAGCGGTTGACAAGGCGGCCACCGTGTGGTGCAATCAAAGTCGGACCCTTTGGCTGTTCACTCAACGTCGTACTTCCTTTCGTCATGTTATGCCGGGTTCTTTTTGCGTGAGCTTTGGTTGTGCTGTTGCTCGACGCTCATCCCCGGTGCTTTTGGGAGCAACGGGGGCGTTGAGCCTGCAAACAAGCTGTAGCCTGCGAATCACTACTTATCTAGTAGTGAATTATTCATTGCTTGTAAAGAAAAGGACTAATGTTCTGCAAGGGAAGATTTGGGACCAAGCCAGACCTTTGGACGAAAACCCGGAGGAGACCAATCAAGCCGTGAATTGAAGGCGACACATCCCATGCTCTCCAGGGATTTGTTATTCGCCAGTGATGTTTCAAAGAGACTGAAAAATGCGTGTGCAACTCATGGCGACTCCATGTTCAACGGGATGTACCAATATTCCCCCTGATCAAAAAAGCTGGCGGATTCGCTCTAGCACACAAAGACGTAGTCATCGAGTTCGCGCCACCCGAGTTCCTTGAGGTAGGGGCGAATATCATCGCGTGCCCCTCTCACGCCAACGGCAACGATGAGAAAACGGCCTTGCGGCGGACCGAGTTCATGAGGAGCAATGACCGGGACTCCGTGGATGCGCTGCCGGATTTTCCGAGGGTCTACCTCAACAACCGCCGTGGGGCGAAGCTCATTGGGCAAATTCTTCAACCACCATTTTCCCTCTTTGCCCGCGCCCCACAGCAAAAGCTCGCGGGGCGCCCGAAGATAAGGCGAGGAGAGCAAATAATGGAGCTTGCAGCGGCGAAAGGCATCTGGGGAGTAGCGCAGATCGGACCTCGACAGCCGCTGCGGGTGGTCTCGCCACTCCAACAGCGGCTCCGCGGCGATCGCAAAACGCCAGCCTTGCAGCCAGAGACGCAGCACCAAATCGTAATCCTCAGCCCAGGGAACCTTACGGTAGCCACCGACAGCCTCGAAAGCCTCACGCCGCAAAAGTAGGGTGGGATGAGCCACCGGGCATTCTACGAAGATATTGCGAACTACGTCGTCGTGATTGTGGATGCTGCAAAGCCACTGCGAATAGTGCTTACGCCCGTTGCCGACCTCCCCAATGTCGCGGACATGCGTGCCAGCCACAGCGCACCGCTCATTCTCTTGAAGAAGCGCCATTTGCTTCTCAAGTCGTTGCGGAAGTGCACGATCGTCGGCATCCATGCGCGCAATGAATTTCCCGCGGGCAATTTCTGCTCCGCTTTGGAGGGCGGCCACCAAGCCAACGCCCTTGTTTGCAAGAAGTTGCACGCGTGGATCGCGAGTTTGCCATTGCCAGGCGATTTGCGCGCTAGCGTCCGTGGACCCATCGTCGATCACGAGGACCTCAAGATTTGACCAGGTTTGGGACAAAATGCTTTCCATGGCCTCATCAAGGGTGGCTGCTGCATTGCGCACAGGAAGAAGCACGGAGATCAACTCTTGCGCGCTCTGCTCTGCTCGGTAAACACGCGGTTTGTCGTTTCGATCTTCTCCGGCACTACCGGTGAAGGTCCCCGTGTTGTTTGCAGTGCTGGCGGTCATGGATAGATTCTTGCAGGGTGCGGCTGCTAAAAGACCTTCTTTCAAATAAAATTGGAATGAGTCAGGGCTAAAGTTGTTTTACTACTTTTTAGATGCGGCATTTGCGTCCTTGATGTGGAGGGGTCGTTGAAGCTGCATCTGAGGTCCCCGTCAAGGGGGACCGGGTTGGTTCTTTGACAACATGATCTTGGAGGTGACTCTCTCCCATGAGCTTGGGACTTATCGTAGCTGTGGCTGGCGTGGTTGCCGTCGCGATTTTGGCAGCCATAGCCGGGACCTATTGGTTCCTCGCCAAGCGGATGGGAGTGCAGATCAGCTCAGCCCAAAAAGAAGCCGAGATCATTCTGCAGGAAGCCCAGAAGCAAGCCGAGACTATCCGCAAGGCGGCGGAGGTCGAGGCCAAAGAGCTCGTGTTTCAGAAGACAAAGCAAGCCGAGCGAGATTTATCCCGCAAGCGTTCCGATCTGGACCGCCTCGAGAATCGGCTCCGGAATAAGGAGCGGACGCTCGATAGCAAAATTGAAAATTACGACCAGCGCGAAAAGACGCTAGCGCGTAAAGAGCAGGAGCTCGAGGAGCGTCTTCAGAGGATAAATCAGCGCGAGGCCGAAATTGCGCAACTGGAACTAGAAGCGCGACAGCGTGCCGAGCAGATTGCCGGGATGACGGCGGAAGAAGCGAAATGCTATCTCCTTGAGAAACTCGAGAACGAAGTTCGGCAAGAGGCGGCTGCCATTGTCCGACGCATCGAGAACGAAACCAAGGAGCAAGCCGAACGCAAGGCTCGTCAGATCATCACGCTAGCGATCCAGCGGTGCTCGACAGATCTCACGACAGAGACGATCTGTTCAACACTGACGCTGCCGTCGGAAGAGATGAAAGGGCGCATCATTGGCCGCGAGGGGCGTAACATCCGAGCCTTCGAAGCTGCCACGGGCGTCAATATCATCATTGACGACACTCCAGATGCGATCGTTTTGAGCTGCTTTGATCCGCTGCGCCGTGAAATAGCGCGGCAGTCTTTGGAGAAACTCATTGCAGACGGCCGCATAAATCCTGCTCGCATCGAAGAAGTGGTTCGCAAGGTCGAACGCGAATTCATGGAGCACTTGCGTCAGGAAGGTGAGCAGGCTGCGTTCGAACTCGGCATTGTGGACCTTCATCCCGAGCTCCATAAGCTGCTTGGTCGGCTGAAATATCGCGTTTCTTATGGGCAAAATATTCTCCTGCATAGCATCGAGGTGGCGCATATTTGCGCTCATATGGCTGCAGAATTGGGTGCAGATATTCAGCTCGCCAAGCGGGCTGGATTCCTGCACGATATCGGCAAGGCAGTGAGCCACGAAATGGAAGGCACACATGCCTTGATCGGGGCTGATCTGTGCAAAAAATACGGTGAAAGCATGCCCGTGGTGCATGCGGTCGCCGCCCATCACAACGAGGAAGAACCTCGCACCCTGGCCGCTGTGCTTGTCCAAGTGGCCGATGCGGTTTCCGCGAGCCGTCCGGGAGCACGGCGTGAAGCGCTCGAGGCGTACGTCAAACGACTGCAAGACCTCGAAAGCATTGCGTCGAGTTTCCCAGGCGTGGAGAAATCCTATGCCATGCTGGCGGGTCGCGAACTGCGAATTATCGTGAATCCCGAGACTATCAGCGACAACGAAGCTGCTCTTCTCGCACGCGAGGTCACCAAACGCATCGAAAGCGAAGTCCAATATCCTGGACAAATCAAAGTCACCGTACTCCGCGAAACGCGATTCGTGGAGTATGCAAAGTAGACCGATGTGCCGCTTGCCCACCGGTGCCAGTGTGAAACGCCATTCATGTCGCTGGTGCTGGCGCAGGCGCCGTCGGCTGGTGGCTAGGGCAATGACCTTCCTGGGGGCAATGCCAGTGGGAAGCACACAATCCCGGCCACCAGAGCATCATCCACCGCTCCGTTGAAGCACATCTCAATCAGCGGAAAAAACCACACCGCCCCTTCGACTCCCCACAGGGCCGAAGGGGCGGTTTTCTGTTCCACAAACTTATTATAGCCTTGAATTCTGTTTTCTATTGTACGAGAGGGCGTTCTCCACCCCTTCCAATTGTAAGGACACTATCTCCATCTTCTAATACTACTAATCCTACTTTCCACCCCTTTGATAATAGCGTTTGCCTTAGACGCTTAAAATTCCGAAGTGTTGCCATGTCTGCAGTCTTGCCAATGACTAAATCGATTTTCTTGCCAATGCTTTTATCAAATACTTCCCCGTTTTCCAGTCTTTGAATCAGCGTGTTTATCTCTGTCCCCCGGCCTCGTGGCACAAGATCGATTGATGAGTCCCAAAAGGATTTATTCACGTAGTAGTCATCACTTTCAATGTCCCAGGATGTCCAGCGTACGACACGTGCTCTGCGACCTGACAAAAGTGAAATAATCCCTGCACGGTCTTCATTTTCCTCTCTTAGAACAGAACCCCTCACAAGTTGGACCGAAGCTTTCAGTTGCGAGGCTGTAGCGTTTGCCCTCTCTCTTTCCTTCTGCCATTCTTGCTGCTCCAAGTCCTTCATTTGTTTCTGGCGCTTCAATGCTTCTATTTGCGCAGTCTGGGTTAATAGCACATTTTTGTTCTTCTCGTACCACTCGACCATCGTTGCCTTTTCCTCAAATTCTTTTATCTCTTTTTCCATTCTTTCGACAACACGACTTTCAGACCTCATAGTATTCCAGCAGTCTGACAAATCGGGTGGTACTTCACTCCGCGCTAAAAGCGTAACAATGATCAATAATATGATTAAAATTCCTGCTGTGCACGCAAACACATCCAGAAACGAGAGCGATGTGTCAGCCTCCCCCCTATTTTCTCTGCCTAAAGGTGACTTCATCTTTCACATTGCCTCCAACTTGCGGACAACCACTTCCCACTCGCCGTCCAGGATTTCGAGCGCGCAATCAACCCCCAAGCCCCGCAAATCCTTCACCACTTTCCACGCGGCGCCCATTTGGCCACTTGCGACAAGCAGTAGAACATATAGGTCATCTTTTCTTGCAGTAAAATTGATCTCATCAAGCAGCTCGTCATAGCTCAAATTTCTGTTTTGACCAGCGCGTGACACGCCATTTTTGCCAACCACATAACACTCCAAACGTCCTGAACGAACAATCCCAAGCATGGCTTTCTTTTGAGTCACATTTACCCCCAATACGGCGGGGAGGGACTCGAGGAGCTGGTCATCCATTGACCTTCTCGCCTTCGACTCATTCGCCCCCACCATGGACAGGGACTTTTTTTCCTCACTAAGTGCGGTCTCAATATTCGCAACCAGCGTCTCTGTATCGCTTGCATCAAACTTCTTCATGAACTGCTCTAGTTCTTCATACTCTTTCATGAGATGGTCCTTATTTAAACTCAGAGCTACCTCGGCCACCTTCTTCTTTCTTTCTTCAAAATCCTGACATTTCTCCTTCACCTGATCAGGACTAAGCAATGCTTTCGTGACAAGCATAACGGTAACTATTAATAATAGTAACATCCCAACTGTATTTGCGAACACGTCTAGAAACGACAACGACACTGCGCCTGGTTCTGCTAAGTTTGTTTTCCTTTTTCTCACCTTCCCATTTCCCTCACCACTTAGCTCACCTTGGTTATTGATCTCGTTGTTTTAACTTCAATTGAAGCACGGGCTCGATCATGCCAGAAGACAACGCATTCATAACCGATGCCACTGCCTTTAGCTGATCCAGCGCTTGATCGAAGCGAGCCTCTGCTATTTCCACACCCCGCTTTATCTCTTTCTGAGCTTGCGTAACCCCATTATTGAGTTGACTCAGCAATGATAGTTCTTCCACTGCAATCTCCTTTATAGACGACAGGGTTTCAATAGAACTTACCAGCTCCATCGTCGAGTTTTTGATTGCTTCTGCCAACCCCCTGATCCCTTGATGAAGTTCGACTATTGCGCTTATCGAACCCAGGTCTTCCGTGGTCTGTTTTGCCTCAGTGAGAATTTGCGTAAGGGATTTCTGAATCGCTTCTGCCAGAATTTTTTCAAAATCTGAAACCGTATTCTCCGCAAGCACGCGAAAATCGCTGCCAAGCACCACTTCTCTATGACCAAGTTGCACTTCGCCTGCCCGTACATATTTTCCCGCCAACAAACTGCCGATGCGACGCACCTGAGTTATCAGATTCTGTTCCTGCCTTTCCATATGATAGAACATCAGCATGAGTATAGAACTTAAAATAAGAGCAAGGAATGTTGTATCAAAGGCAATGCTGAGGTTACTGCATACCGGTCCTAAGTACTTCTGGATATTGATATCTCCTTCGGAAACAATTGCGCGGGCGAACTCACTAACGGCTAAAGATATTCCCAACACGGTGCCCATAAAACCAAGCGAAGGTAATAGCCATATAGCATATCGAATAGGGTTATGTGTGCTTATCATTTCTGACTCTTGCAGATCAATAATAAAGTCCACTTTGTCTGCCCGAAAAACAGAGTTTTTTATTGCTCTGTAAAGCACTGAAACAAGCGAAGGCTTACCCAGTATGGAATTTTGAAAAACCCCTTCCTCAGTCTGGTTATAGGCAAGGGCTCTGCCAGCCTTGGTCACCAGACTTTTTTCAAGGTAGCAGAACACTGTTCTTATGAGAACCATAGCACATCCGAACGAAAAAGTGGCCAGCTCGAAGAATTGAATTGGACCTCTTTTAAATATAATTTCCTCCAAATAAAAAAGCTTCCCATGCCTCTGATAAAACTCTCCGACAATTTTTACAATGGCTAGCAAGACACCGCAAATTACGATGCCCAGAGCGATACTGTAGATGACATGGCTTGACTCTAACCAACTCTCGCCGATACCAATTGACAGTTGTTGTTCATGCGATGGCATGGATGAGGTCGTGCGGTCATTGCCCGCAGGTGGATAGGATTGTGTTTGCTGGTTTTGAACGGGATAATCCATTGGTTTCCTCCATATTAATGATTATGGAATTGCAATCTGGTAGCCATCTCAGGGCTGCGAGCCGCTTGGATAGCGCCAAAGACGCAACGCGCTTAAAGATATGGTTCTGGTGGTTTGTTCTTTACTATCTGCTGCGCAGTAGATTCTAGCACCAGAGCCAAGGTGATAATCGCCAAGCTTGTACCATCTGAGGTTAACTCGACGCTGATCCACAACTACTGTCGTCACACCATCACGATGCTCCAATGTATAAATGAGTTTTCCTGAATTTGGTGAACTTACATGTCGCACACATACCTCATAACGCCCTTCCTTTACAGGTGGCAAAACCCATTCAGCCTGCAGAAGATTGGGATCGGTATGAGTCTCTTTGATCCTTATTGTTTGACCATAAGTTGCTGTAGTTTCGTCGACCCAGGACGTTCCTGAGTCAGAAGATTGAGCTACGTTTATATTTTCGACAAGTAAAGGTCGCTCTACTCCCTCTAACAAGCGACTCTTTTCCAAGAGCAATTCCATGAAGGGACCGAGCTGCGAGCTCTCGTAGGGTGACGGATCGCTGGAATAGGGGGGACAAAATGCGTTGGAAAAGACGGCAATGATAAATTCTTTCCCGTTCGGCAAAATGACGTAGGCGATGTCTTCCAGCGTGTCGTACGCGAGGCCGGGTTTGTTGTAATACTTCGACCCCGGCGGAAGACCAAATCCGAGTACACTGTTGGATTTCCATCGGTCATGCTCGAGCAACTCGAGCATGTAGTCGCGCGCCTGAGGCTCGAGTGCGCCTTTGGCTATTTCCAACATGAGGGAAGCGCTGAGGCGTGGTTGCATTTTGTTCATGCCGAAGAGATCTCGCGCGACTTTCTCGGCCCCACGTGGCCATTCCCCGGAATTCGTTGGATAGGTCTTGTGCAGAATAATTTGATTGCCGAGCAATCCGCGAGCATCGAGGTACCTGGCCGTGTAATGGCGACGCTCTATCCATTCGGGCCACCGAGGATCCGTCACTGTTGTAAGGTCGTCCACGTTGGGGGCACTCGTGATCGTGTCAACGACGACGCCGGTCTGGAAATTGTCGGATTTCACGATCATCGGCCGCACCGCCTGGTCGAGATGACGATAAGGGAGGTTGTTTTCTCGGCACCATGCCATGGCGGCAGCCAGATAGGCGAGTTTCACGCAGCTTGCTGGATAGGCGAGGGCATCGCCATTGTAGCTGCCTCGTCGCCAGCTTCCGTCGCTGTCGGGAACAAGCAAAGCAACATCGAGACGATTGAAGGGCTGGCCGCGCATGAATTCGTTGCGGGCTTCCGCAACAGCGGCATCCAGTGCTGGATCGTCCACGATCTTAAATGCACGCGTTTCCGCGCTTACTCGGAGTGGGGGAGCTAAAAAAACAAAGCTAAGCCACAAGAGAAACGCGCCGCCGCTGATCCGCAGAGCCATGGGAACCTCCCCACTCAGAAGTTGGATCTGTCACGCATCCTCTTGCCCGGCCATTGCCTGCCATGTCAAGCACAGAGTGCCCAAATACTGGGCCCACCACTTCGCAGGCGGGGATTCCTACGGATCCCCGAAGGATTGACCATGTCTTCAGGCTAGCGAAGCTCTCGAGCTCGGTCCTGGTTGGTGAAACGTCGGGCGTAGCTCTTACCAGCTTCGAAATCGAAATCGAAACGTGTGTCGAGAACCGTGACCGGAGGATAACCGTCGTCGGTGACTTTTACGTGGACGACGTAACGCCCGGGCAAAACGTCATAGCTTCGGGTCTCGCCAGGACCTACGATGGCATTGATGGGATTTGCACTGGCCACGGGCACTGCAGAAAGGACCACGACGGCATTCGGAAGGTTATTTGAAAGGCTCAGGCGTGCCTGTTCCCCACCGCTGGGATGAACAATGAAGAATTTTTCCGGATCGTTGACGGGTAATCGAAGGGTTGGCGAGACAGCCACCTCAGTTTGCGCGGAGCTAGGATTCGACCCAGCTGCGGCAGTAGGGCGGAGTTTGGAGGTCGCCGTTCTTTCTGCTGGTGCAAACTCGATGCTCACTCTGTTCTGAGCGTCCTGAGTAATTGTGTCTTTCTGCGCAGGTTTCTCATGGCCCTTTTGCGCCTCTGTTTCAGCCTGGGGCGCAGGGCTTGGAGCTTCTTTTTCAAGCGACCCCGCCGGAACATTTTCTTCGCTCCCCAAGTTGGGAAGAGGATGCAAGATTGGCGGCGGCGTGAACACGGGAGGTGGAGTGCGGCGTGGAGCCACCGCCGCGCTGCTTGCCTGGTCGGATTCGCGAATGATAACCTCTGCCTTCGAGAGCGGATGCTGAGATGTTTCTGGCGTCGGGGCGACAAGCTTTTTGGGGTTTACCCGATCACTCATGAGCTCCTCTGGCGAATCCACGCGGACACGAGCCCCATCAGGCAACACCTTCTCGATTGCTTGCTGGATGACCGGCGTGGGTGTGCCAACGGGCCGAACCTTCTGGCCTAGCCGCTGGGCAATGGCATCGGCGGCCTCGCGTGCCCCTGCGGTCATCTCGAGGGTCTGCACTCGTTCTTTCGCGGTGGCGCGGGCCGCTTTGCCGGCCAGCTGGACATAGCGCCGGTAATAGTAAAGGGCGGCTCCAGATTGTCCTTGCTGATCATAAATCTCGGCCAAACGCAAGTTCACGGCAGGCTCATTCGGATACAGGGCATCGAGCTCGACCAGGATAGTGAGGGCCGTTTGAGGATCTCCAGCCTTAAGGGCTTGTTCTGCTTCCTGGGCTTTGGCAAGGCCCTCCTCTGGCAATCGAGACCATGCAGGGCCAAGCACGAGAATCAGCGTAATGGCGAGGAGGCCCAGCATTGCAGGCTTTCGCGTCATGGCGTCTTTCCTTTTCGAATTCTAAGCTAAGGATAGGTGTGCTCTTGTCGCTTGTCTAGGGTGCCGATGTCTTTTCGTCGGAGGGGTCAAACTCCCGAACGCGTTCAACATAGGCATCAAGCTCACATTTGTACACGTCGCGCACAATGTGCTCTGTCAAGAGGCTCGCTTTATCGTGCCAATGCAAGGTTCTATTGAGACATGCGATTTGATCGGCATAGTATCCGAGCTGAGCGACATCGTGTGACACCATGATGACGGTGAGGCCAAGTTCATCACGCAGTCCCCGCACAAGATGCAGGAATTGTTGCTGCCCCATGCTGTCCACACCGCTCGTTGGCTCATCAAGAATGAGAAGTTTGGGCTGAGTGATGAGTGCCCGCGCGAGAAAAACCCTTTGTTGCTGCCCGCCGGACATCTGGCCGATGGGACGGTCAGCAAGCTCTGCGGCCCCAACACGATCAAGCAGGGCAAGAGCACGCTTTTTCAACTCGCCGGGATAACGACGGCCTAGGCCTACACTGAGGGCAGCTCCCATAAGGACGACGTCCAGCGCTGTGACGGGAAAGCGCGGGTCAATGTGGTGGCGTTGCGGGACATAGCCGATCCATTGACGCTTTGAGCCGAGATTTGTCGGAGGGCTCTTGAAAACTTCAAGCGTTCCCTCTGTGGGACGCAGAAGACCTACAATGAGTTCGAGGAGCGTTGTCTTTCCGCCACCGTTCGGACCGATGACCCCGAGGAACACGCCCTCGTCCAGGCAAAATGTAATATCGTGCAGAACAACGTTGCCGTTCCTCCGGAAACCCAAATTCTTTGCGCAAACCACGCCTCTGTCGCAGGTGCAATGCGTGCGCTGTTCACAGTCGCATTTGATCACGAACGAACCTCCTCGCTCTGGCTGCATGAAGCGGTCTCTTGCGGCGCTTGCCCTGCAGCCTCGATCCAACCGCCACCTAGAACGACATCCTCGCGATAAAACACAACCGCCTGGCCTGGAGTGATGGCGCGCTGGCGTTGGGAAAAACGAACTCGACAGCGACCTTCGACGGGTGGCTCAACAAGTGCCGCAGCTGGACGACTACGGTAGCGAATCTGCGCCTGCACGCTGATAGGCTCCTGCGGCTCCGGAATAGCAACCCAGTTTAACTCCCGACATACGAGCTCGTTCTGGAAAGCTTCCTCGGCCGTGCCCACGATCACCACGTTGCGCACCGGGTCGAGTTCAAGAACATAGAGCGGCTCGGAGAAAGCGATCCCGAGACCACGACGCTGACCGATGGTATAATTCGCGATTCCACGATGCTGGCCGACCACGCTACCATCGCGCCGAACGATGAGCCCCGGACGAAATGCTGCTTCGACGTTGCGACGTCGCAGGAATTCGCGGTAATCGCCACCCGGCACAAAACAGATTTCCTGACTGTCGGGCTTAGCATAGACTGGCAAGCCGAGTTCTCGCGCGAGCTCGCGGACCTGGGACTTCGTGAGATTCCCTAGCGGGCAGAGGAGCTTGCGCAGCTGTTCTTGCCTGAGCCCGAAGAGATAATAGGATTGATCTTTTGCGCGATCGGCCGCTCGTTGCAGCTCCATCCGACCTGTCTCTGAGTTTTCCACGACACGCACATAGTGGCCAGTTGCCACGTAGTCACATCCCCAAGCTGTGGCTTTCTGCAGCAGGACACCAAGCTTGAGGTAGTTGTTGCACAACACGCAGGGATTCGGCGTTCGACCACTTGCGTAGTCGCGAATAAAGGGCTGAATGACGGCTTGCTCGAATTCGGATTCGAGATCGAGCACGTAGAACGGAATCCGAGCAACATCGGCGGCGGCACGTGCGTCGCGAGCGTCCTCGGGCGAGCAGCACGTCTGAAACTTGCGGGTCGCTCGCTCAAGCGCCTCAGGGGTATGGGTGCGCATGTTCACGCCGACGCACTCGAACCCTGCTCGCTGCAAAAGAGCTGCAGTGAGCGAGCTATCAACACCGCCGCTCATGGCAACAAGGATGCGAGACCCCGGTGGAATATGGCGCCCAAGATCGATCATAGAAAAGGACCTTCCTCACAAACGCTACAGCACGGAACGGAAAAATGTTGCAGGGAACACAGGGGTAGAAGCCCGGGGGAATTTGCTTATTTCGTTGCATTTGCCTTCCCGAGATTGCCGAGAATGAAACCAGTAGGCTTCGCTGGAGGAACATCTTTTTTCACTGCTGCGTTTACACTGCGCTCGGGATGCTATAGACTCCGCAGTGGATTCGTGAGGTTGGGAACCGAGTTTGCAAAGAAGCCGGACACTCATATTCAGGCCATTCGTGTGCACGAGACGA
The DNA here is from genome assembly GCA_017161655.1 of Candidatus Sumerlaeota bacterium. Lineage (GTDB taxonomy): Bacteria > Sumerlaeota > Sumerlaeia > Sumerlaeales > Sumerlaeaceae > DRVG01. The sequence goes on along the minus strand of JADFCV010000004.1, from coordinate 63,249 downwards.
GGGAAGCAAAGAGGCTCGACTCTTCTCGTCGTGCTTGCTTTATTGGCGCTCCTGGTTCTCATCTCGGCCACCCTTTCGGTATCGGTGCGCATGGAACTTTCGGCGACGCAGAATTATGCTGACTCCGTCGCAACAGCCAACGCCGTCCGCGGAGGACTTAGCGAAGCGCTGGGTTACCTTGAAGGCGCCACTTCGATCACCCATCTCCTGCAGCCGTGGGCGCAGGCTCGGATGGTTACAAAGGAAGGGCGCGCGCCTAAACGCGCCAGAGTCCGAGACTCGAAAACAACCGTGCGCGCTGACGATCCCGTCCCGCGCCCTTACGATTTGCACATTGGGGATTTGTCGGGTCGGTTGAATCTCAACGCCATACGCGATGCGGATGCGTTCGCGCGGTTCTTGCTGACCGTGATGCCCCAAGAAATGGCGAATGGCACGGCACTTCTGCGCGCCCAGGCCATGCTTCAGTGGCGTGGGGAATTTCAGGACGACGCAACGACTGCCTGTTTGGACCCACGATTTCCCCCACCACCAGGGTTCCACCGAATTGAGCACCTTGAGCAACTGCTCGCTACTCCCGACCACCCGTATCTTTTCACACGAGAAGAGCTGACGAAACTTGCATCATTCGTCACCGTTTTTTCCATAGGAAGTGAGTGCCAAGGGGTCACGCAGGGAGGAGCTGAAGGGAAAAACTCGTTCAGAGACAAGGTGAGTCTCGATCATCTCACCGCAGAAAGAGCCTATGCGGCGCTTGCCGAGGCTTTTCCGGAAAAAGACGATCGTCTGTTGCGGCAGTACGCGGCGAATCTTGGCGATGTCCTTGACGATGACAATGTGCCTTCGCACCTCGCAGATCCTAACCATCCCGAACCATGGAACGATCTGCTTGGTCTCGAACTGACCCCCTTCATCACTGAAGTTTATCCCGATTCGGTCACTCGTGGCAGCGATGAAGGCCAGTTTGTGGAAATCTATAATCCTTGGTCGGAGCCGCTTTCGGTGCAAGGCTGGCGACTCTTCGTTGGCGGCGGCGTGCGAGGCATGATGGGATCCGCGATGATTCCACTCACAGGGCAAATCGCGCCTGGCGGTTATCTTATTATCACGGATCAGTACGACGTCCCCGCCCCAGAAAGTGAGCCGGGAACTGGGTGCTTTCTCGCTATTTTTGGCCGCAAGGCGGATGAGACTCAGCGCCGGGTGATTCAATCGGCAGCGCTCGATTTGCCGAACAAGAATTCTTTTGTTTCTCTTGTGAACGAACGAGGCCAGTTGATTGACATTTTCAGCTACACGGATCGCGCCAAGAGCGACAGTCGTGAGAGTTATCAGCGGCCGGATCCAAGTATGCGGGCTTTCCTTGTGGCAGAGGCCACGCCGTTCGAGCAGTACGCGCCGGAGCGCACGGCACCTGCGCGCAATCAACTTCGACGTGTGGAAAATCTCCACCGTGAGCTGCGACGGGGCAAAGAGTTCGGTCTTGGGCATCTCTTCTTAGTTCCGACTTCCTACGTTGGCCTGACGGGCAATGGGAGAAGCGCGCGGTTTGAGCCACACTTGGCCCAGTTCCCAGAAATTGGAAAGGCGCGCGATGTTGGCGCGAATGCCGAGCGACTCGCGGCCACAAACCTAGATGTGCGGCTGGTGAACGTGTTTGCAACTCGGTCTGTTGTGCGCGGCACTGGCAGCTACCCCGAGTCAGCTCTGCCTCGCTCATACGGGAAACTCAACGTCAACACTTGCCCGGAAGAAGCCATCTGGGGACTCCATGGGAGGGCGAACGGAATTGACCTGATTACCCCCCAGTTCGTCACAGCGTTTGCAAACTATCGCCGGAGCCAGTATCAGGCCGGTCGGATACCATTCCTCCAGCTTAGCGATTTTGCAAACCTGGTGACATCGCAAGTGGAATTCGACGACAACGCAGCCGATGCCCTCTCGCAACTCCTCGAACAGGTTTGCGTTGGAAGTCTCTCGTTTGAGGTCATCAGCCAAACACCATCGAAGACGGATAGTGAAAAAACTGCGAATCGGCTGCCGCCGGTGAAATGCCGGTGGATTCTTGGACTTGATTTTCAACCTTGCAGCATCATTCACTTCGCGGAGAATTCGTGGTGAAAAGGGCCAAAGGAGAATATGCCGAGCCGACGGATGGCGGCGACGCTCCATCCCAGAAGCTTGTGTTTGCGCAACGAACGAACCATGTGATCGGATTGAACGGACACGAGCACTGTGTTGACACAGAGTCGCGAACCGTCATATCACTGGTCACGAGGCAAGAAAGGACCGAACAGAAGACAATGCGAACTCGTTATACAGGACGCCACTCCCAAAGGGGCTTCACCCTCGCAGAAATGCTTATTGTGGCGGCCCTCATCGCATTGTTTTCGGGTCTTTTCATTTTCAGTATCGAAACGCAGTACACACTGAACAAACAGAAAGCTTCCGTGGCCGAATGCCGGCAAATCGCGACCGCGATGTCCTTTGCGCAGCAGGATGTCGGTTTCTTTCCGAAAATTTGCTTCTTGCGCTTCAATTCCACTAACCTCGTGTCTGTTTTGACGGGAATGGGGTACGACGCTCTCGAATACCACTCATTGCCGGTGGGTGATTTGCAGGCACGTTTGTTCAAACAATGGAAAGGCCCTTACGCTGCGTTTTCGCAGGACCGCACAGTAAAAATGCAGTTTGTGAGCAATAGCATCACACGCGAGTTTGATTGGCCGGCTGATCCCTTCGGCAATCCCTATGTCGCCTACTTCGTGACGACGGATCCCCCGTCGGGTGGCAATCCGGTCCGGCACCGTTTCATTTGGAGCGCGGGAGAGAAACCAAACGAATTTGCGGGAATTGTGAGCTACGGCCGCAATCGTGTTCCGGGACTGGGCGACATGCCGGATCCAAATGCCGTCAATCAGCGCAAAGCTTATCGGCTTTACGCCGAAACAGCGAATCCGAAAGTTTTTCAGCTTCTGCAGGCTGGGGCTGATCCGACGTCGGGTGCGAATCCTTACAACACGCCTAACGGGCGGTTGAATATGATCCTTATCGACCCGTTGGCGGGAGCAGTGGATACGCTTGGTCCGCGTATTCGCGAGACTGGTTCGGACGATCGCTATGTGGAGTTTTGAGTTCGGAAGGAACGAGACAGGTGCTATGAAACGATACTGGATGCCGAATTGGAGAAAGTGGCGCCGCCGGGGCGAGGAGCGGGGATTTACGGCGATGGAAATCGCTATGGTGGCGACGGTCATCGCGATCTTTGCTCTCATGGTAATCCCGCTGTTCCGCAACCGCGTGGAGGAGGCCAAGATTGCGGCGGCGCAGGCGGACCTCACGAGCCTCATGAAGGCGGAGATCATGGCCCACGCCGACACTGGTTTTTATTTCCGCCTGGAAGATCTCGACAATGTGATCAACAACGCGCCAAATCCCTTACCTGGCGGCTGGAGCGGGGTGACAATCGAAACGCCCCCTCTCGTTTATGTTCCTGGGGCCGACAATCGCTCACCACGCAACCTTACTCTGCAAGAGTGGTACGCGCTGGCGGGGACATCCGCAAGCCCGAAGTGGAAAGGGCCTTACGTCACCATGAATCGCACGATTACTTACGGGGAATTGCGCGCCTCTGGCTCACCTCTGCTTCGGACTGTCAACGGTGGACAGTATTCACCCATCCGGGACATTCCTGTGGGAGGTTTCGGTGGCGGCAATGCAAACTTGTATGACAGCGACAAGAACAGAATTCCAATCGATCCGTGGGGAAATCCCTATCTTTTCTTTCCACCTTTGAACGAGTCGAATTACAACTATTGTTCTATCTTTTCTCTTGGGCCTGATGGGCTCCCAGGAAACGGTCAGCCTTTTATCCGTCAGAACTTGGTTCGGGAAGGTGCTGACATCAACAACCCCAACGATGACGTGTTGGGTACGGGCGACGATCTCGAGGTGAGATTCTAATGCGAAAATGGAATACTCATAGAGCCAGTGACGGTGGGTTTACCATCATCGAACTCATCATCTCAGTGATCATTATTGGGATCCTCGTAGCCATCATCATCCCCGTGTACGTGACCCGGGCGGATGAAGCACGGCTGAGTGCATGCCTGCAAGACCTGGAGGCGCTTCAAACGGCTCAGCAACATGCCGCGATTGACACCGGCTACTTCTATCGGCTTTACGTGCTTGACGATGTGAGCGGGGGTGATGGTATCCCGGCGTCGAACCTGACGGGAGACCGCGTGGACGGCATCCGCGACGAGGCATTGCGAACAGACGTCTCGAATCAAAAGTTCCTGTTCATCGACACAAAGAATGGGACTTTCGTCCCAGGGGGAGCAGGGATCTTTGATCGCATGGCGCAGAACGAGACTTCATTTAACTGGAATGGTCCCTATGTCAATGTGGCACACAAAAGCGGGGCAAAGCACCCTATCGCTGGCCAGCCAGCCGGGTTACCCCTTGATCCGTGGGGACAGCCGTACCTTTTCTTCACCAAAGAGGGGTTGGTCAACGACCGCGACGGCGTGATCTCGACAACCTTTGTGGCGCAAGATGGCAATTCGTATCCGACGCAGCGGTTCGATCGTCCAACGATTCTGAGCCTTGGTCCCAATGGGGTGCCCGGTAACGGCGCCGGAAGCAGTGAACCATTCTTCGGGCAAGGCGATGACCTGTATCGCCAGTTTTAGTCAGCTGAAAAGGAGAGTGTGATACACATGTGGCGCAGATATTCGAAGGATAAACGAGGACTCACCCTCACAGAGCTTCTGGTCGTGATGCTGATCATCGGCTTGCTGTCGAGCATAGCCGTCCCGGTGTACATCAACCGAATGGAAGATGCCCGCGTGAGGCTCGCCATGGCGGAATGCCGGGAAATTGCGATGGCGGAAGAACAATGCGCCATGATTCACGGCTTTTACGTGCCGTTCCAGGTGCTTTCTGACCTGCCACATCCGAAGAATCTCACGATTCAGGGCGACACGATTCGAAACGAACCTGACGGGCAACTGTTTGTCATCAATCCGTTGATCCGCCCTCAAGATCAGCAAGGGAATCAGTTGCGCCTGAGTACCACGAGCCCGAATCCTCGGGTGAGGGACATGATCGATCACTGGGGCGGACCTTTCATCAGCTATCATCGCGTTTACACAGGCAACCAGGACCCGAAGGACATCAACTTCATCAACACGACAGAAGTGCGGCTCGATTTCCCGTTGGATCCGTGGGGACAACCCTATCGCTTCTATTCACCGCTGGGAATCATTGGAACCAACGCGCTGAATCTCAATATTACAAACCTCTCGTATTCGTTTAGCGACGGGGCCCTCACATCGAGTGATGATCGCAATTTCCAGCGGTACGCAGTGGTGAGTTTCGGTCGGGATGGTGTGCCGGAAACCCTGGCCGGAGTGAACAACCGGGATGACATCATTTACTTCTTCGGAATTGCCGGAGTCGAATCTGAGTTCGGACTTCGTCCATAAGGAAAAAGGTTAGCCATGACTAGGGACTCTAAAGCTTTCACTCTCATCGAGCTTCTGGCAGTGGTTCTCATTCTGGGGATCCTTGCATCGATCTCGGTGGGAGTCTACACGACACAGGTCGAGCGAGCAAGGATCGCGGCTGCCCGCACGATGATTTCAGAACTTGAGGTGGCCATTAGCCGCTATCAGATTGACACAGGCCAGTATCCGCCGAGTGGCAGTGGCTCGGGGACTTTTCCGGCAACCTCGCCGGCGCAAGGCTGTGGCTACCTGCAACAGGCCTTGAGTGTGGGCATTGGGTCGGGCACAGCGACCCCGTATAATTGGCATGGACCCTACATCACTATCAAACGCGAGTTTCTCGGCGACATTAATGGAGTGCCAGTGGAAGAAACCGGCGGCACCCTGGTTCCTGGTCAGGTACAGATTCTCGACCCGTGGCGATCACCGTACCGCTACGTGCGCTCTGGTCCGGCGCCAGATTCTTACGCCACTATGCGCGGCATCGAGTTGCCAAGCGGGCATCCCTACTATCCCGGATACTATAATCCTTCGACCTTCCAAATCAGCTCGAGAGGACCGAACGGCCTTCCTGCCGCGTGGGAGGAAATTGGCAAAGAACCTGACGATGTGACGAACTTTGGGTTCTAAGCCAACTTGCGTCAAAAGAGTTTAGATAAGAAAAGGCGGAGCACTCGTTGCTCCGCCTTTCTTCTTTCCAGTGTAAATTCTGCCTGAAGAAGCTGCGCCTCCCGATGAGGGTGAGTCAGATTGTGAGAGGCTTCTCGTGCTGCTCGGTTGACTTCCGTGCCCGCGGACGTATTTTCAGTTTTCCTTCATAGATTTCAGCGGCCGCGATGTCGGCAACGCGTCTCGAACCGTTCGCAGGAAAGGCCAGCGGCTTCGCCATACTCGCAAGTTGCTTGGCCCGTTTCGCGATGACGTTGATCATGAGATACGGCATCGTGTCAGAGCGCAGCAACTGCGCAATGTCTGTCTCAAAGAACCAGTCAAGCTTTTCGTTGTTCTCCACGAACGAGCTCCTCCAAATCAGCGTGTCGGACGAAAACCGAGCGATTTTTCAAAAATCGCGATTCGATTACATTGACGGCAGGAATCTGTTCACGCCTGGGGCGAATCACAATCAAGAAGAGTTTGTAATGACTGATTGGTCCGGGGTAACGGGCTGGTTGCCAGAAGCATGGGAGGATTTGCCGCATTGAAACCGCTCCGATTTCTCCAGTTTTCTGATGTCCACCTCGATTCGCCTTTGGGCAGCACGAAACTGCGTTTGCCGCCTGAAAAACGCAAACGGCTGCAGTCGGATATCATGCAGACTCTGCGGAAACTCCCAGACTTGGTGCGAGATGCGGAAGTCGAGGTGGTGCTGTGTCCCGGTGATCTGTGGGAAGAAGAGGCCATACGCATGGAAACTGCCGCGGAGCTCTTCGAGATCCTTGGCAGCATGGAGGTGCCTGTTGTTATCACTCCTGGCAACCACGATTACTTTCATCCATTAAGCTACTACGCGCGCGCGCATTTTGAGCGGAAGGTTGGACGTCCTCACCCACCTAACGTCCACATTTTCACAAGCTCTTCGATGGAGCAACTCACACTCGAAAATTGGCGTGAGGATGTGGTCTTCCACGGGGCGTGCTTCATCCACAGTGCCGTCATCGGCACTCACGAAGCTTTTGTTGCCCCACGCATCGTGAAAGGAAAACTTAACGTTGCGCTTGTGCATGGCTCTCAGGTGGATAGCACGTACCTTGCTGCTGATCGCACGCGCCGCGACGAGGCTCCGTCATTTTCCTCACGAGACATTCTTGCGAGTGGCTATGACTACGTGGCTCTGGGGCATTATCATGCCTATTCCAAGGTGGAGGACTCGCACAATCGCATCAGAGCTGCTTACAGTGGGGTTTTCCTGTCGCGAGGCCTGGATGAGATGCGCGATCACTTTGTGATCATCGGACAAATTGAGCCAGGCGGTGTGCCCCTGTCGAGCTGGGAACTCAAACGCTTAGATCCTCATCGAATCGTTGACGTGGAAGTCGAGCTCGACCCTCACGTGCGCACACAAGGAGAAATCATCGAACGCATTCGTAAAGCTTTTGAACAACATGAGGTTGGGAGCAACGACATTGCTTACGTGCGTCTTCGCGGGCAGGTGGCGCCGGAGTTTGAATTATTCGAACTCGACGAACGGCTTCTCGAGCCATACTGCTGGCATGTTGTAGTGGACTGGAACGAAGTCGAACGCGGCTATGACATCGAATCCATACGTCATGATGTGTCTATGGCTCAAACTGTCGTGGGTCAATTTGTGTTGAGAATGGAGGAACTGGAAAAGGCCGCGGCCAAGGATAGCAATCGGCTCGAAATCATCCGCTTGGCACGTATGATGGGACTGGATGCTTTGCATGGCAAGGAGGTGCGACTGCGCCATGCGCTTGACTAAAA
>JADFCV010000004.1:0-55199 GCA_017161655.1 Candidatus Sumerlaeota bacterium | reverse complement strand
AAAAAACCGGATTATCTCCTCGTGGACCTTGCTACGAACCGGAAGGCTGCCATCCCCAATAACTCCTTTGGAGAAGATAAGCTGCAGCTCTCGTACAAGGCGTGTCTTCAATCGTTCCTTCTCCGACAAGATCAGGCAACGGGAACCGATGGCGATACGCACGACCTGCAAACTGTGATTGAGCGCGCCGTGAGTGCCGCGGCGTCACAGGACGGTGTTTCCGTACAGGAGGCACTTAAGCGTCTCGACTCGGTCACGGTGAGTTATCAAGATAAGCAAATAAAATTACAAACGGCGATTGAGCGACTGGAAAAAGAAATTCGGGAGCTCGACCGCCGACGCCAAGAATGCGAGAAGGAACGAGAACAACAACAGGATCTCCTTAGCCATCTTGAACAAGCTCGCGCGGATATCGAGCGGCTAGAAAAGCGAGTGGTGGAGCTGGACTATGCACGCGACAAAGCACGTCTGACGGAACTGGAAAACGAACTGCGACAGCAGGCAAAGCGCAAACAAGAACACAGTGATAAGCTGGTGAAGAAGCTGCAACTTGAGCTCTATGCCAAGTACACGGAGGAAAAGTTCGCTGAGCTTCAAAAACTCTGGGGGGAAATCAAAACACGTCGCGAACAACTCGGGAAAAAACAGGCCGAGCTGCAGCGCCTGGTCCTGGAGCCACTCGAGGCGATAGAGCGCAATTTATGCGACTATCCCCCCGGAATCGAAAAACTTACCGATGCCGATGCAAGCCGACTGGGAAAACTCGTACTGGCACTTGAAGGGCAGGCGCACGAAATCGAAGAACTCAGGGATCGCATTAAGGACGCCGAGGGAAAGTTGCGCGAGCTCGGCGTTGATGTGGAGCAGGTGCTGTCGCTGGAAGAACGGATTTCTCACCTCGAGCGCGAAGAGCTTTCGCTTTTGCTAGGAGGCTACCAGCGTCAGCAAATCGACCTCGAACGCGAGCAGCAGGAAGCCCTTATGCAACGCGCGCAAGCGCAGCAGAAGTGCATGGAAGTGAGCAAAAGGGTCGCTACACTCCGCAGCTTTTCTGCTGTATGCTTCCTCGTGATGCTATTGTGCGGTGCAGGCGGGGTTTCCGGGTTGCTTTCCGGTTATGCTTCGCAGGGCTACGCTGGCCTGATTGCAGCCGCAGTAAGCGCGCTGGCAGGCATGGGCTTCAGCTGGCGTGCTCGGAAACTTACGGACACCCAATTGCGGCCAGCACAGGAGGCGGCCGCGTCAGCTGAAAGTCGAGCCAGCGAGCTTCGCAACCGCCTGGATGAACTTAATCGACGCTTCGATCAGATTCGTAAAAAGGCCGATCTATCTAGCGGCGATCTCCTAGGGCTCGAAATCTATTCTCAAGTGAGCCGCCCTGTGGCAGCCATTGTGGAAGACCGCAAAAACCTTGCTCGCCACGAGAAGCTGTGGGAAGAAAACCTCGCCCAAGCGCTTGAGGTCGTGCGCCTTGTTGATCCCAACATTGGGTCGTCGCCAACCGTAGCGGAACTCTCTGAGTGTGATCGCAAACTTGATCTTTACCTAAGACAGTGCCATGAGCGCGATCGATTGCGCGAAGAGAGAGAGCGTCGTTCATCTGAGATTGCGGAAGAGGAAGCAGCTCTCCAGTCGCTCGAAAAACGGGTGCAAGCGATCCTCGAGGAAGCGGGCACACCGCAAGGTGCCACGGAATCCAGAATCGAGGCCTATCGACAGAACCTTCGTCACGCTAAACGGTATCGCGAACTGGAAGCCGAGCTGAGGACGTTTCACATCTGGAGCGAGGAAGAGGAACGACAACGTGCTGACGAGAAGAATCAGCTCGAGGAACGCCTTCACCATCTGACCGAGAAGCATCCCTTCCTGGGTCAGCTTGGAGAGCTTCTCCAGAGACCACGGACAATGCTTGAAAACGACTTGAGGGCTGCACGGAAGCAATTAGAAGAGAAGCGCGCAGAGCATGAAAAACTCATCCTCGCGTGCGATCGTGTTATCGAAAAATATCGCACGGAAGTTCCTGTCATCTTAGAAGAGCGAGAACGGAAGCACCAAGCACTTCAGCAGCTCCTGCAGATGCGCGATGCTTTGGCTCTGGCACGGGAAGAGATTTCCAGGCTTCATCAGGAAGTGTCGCGCAACTGGCAGGCAGAGCTTAAGAAAAAACTAGAAGAGCTGGTGCCACGACTTCTCCCCCATTATGAAGAGCCTGGCGTGCTAGAAAACCTCGAGCTGACGTTACGCGACCGAGCTACGGGAAAAGTGCTACAAGGTGCAAAAGAGCTTGGGTACTTGAGCCGGGGCACCCGTGACCAGTTGGATTTCCTTCTGCGCATCGCCATTGGTGAGATTCTTACAAAGCATTGTGGCCCCTTGCCGCTCATTTTGGACGAGCCTTTCGCCCACTGGGACGACGAGCGCTTCGCCCAAGGAGTGCGTTTTTTGACCGAACTCGCCGAGCAACGCCAGGTTCTTGTGCTGACGTGTCACGGTTGGCGCTTTGACCGACTCAAAGAAGAATACCCAACCATTCACAACCAACTTGCTTTCGTGCAGGTGCACTGAGCGAAAAAGGACGCAGGCAAGAAAAGCTTTTGACAAGGCTGGTTCCTGCATTCGAAACTCACTGCGGACATGTGAGAACAACAGAGTTGAGCCGCGCCCAGTGTGGTGACCTATGCCTGAACTCGTTATCAAACTAGGTGACAATATCATCCAGCGCTACGTTGTGGACAAAGACCTGATCACATTAGGTCGTGCCAAGGATAATGATATTGTCATTGAGAATCTCAGTGTTTCCCGCAATCACGCTCGTATCCGGCGCCAGGGCAATTCCTATGTTCTTACGGATCTCAATAGCGCAAACGGCACATTTGTTAACAACGTGCGAATTACCAAAACTGAGATTCTTGACGGCGATGTCATTACCATCGGCAAACACCAAATTCTCTTTATTAACAAAGAACTTAGCGAGTCCGATGTGATCGTAGATGCTCTTGCCGCTGATCGCACGATGGTGCTGGACCGGCCTGACAAAATCGGTGTGCTCTGCTTCACCGAGGGGAAAATGAAAGGAAAGGTGATCCAGCTCACCAAAGCTGAGACCACGATCGGCAAGAGTCCGCACTGCGATATTGTGATCGCGGATGATTGGTTCCTTGCGAAAAAACAGGCAGTTATTGGGCGCCATGGCTCTGAGTACGAGATTCGTGACCTAGGAACCCTGCGGCGTACGCGGATCAATGGCAAAGTGTTGAGCGGGACACAGAAACTTCAAGAAGGCGACACGATCGAGATTGGTTCGGAGAGATGTCTGTTCAAATATGCGTCGCCACAGGATCTTGAGCAGCCTGCCGGACGAATACCCAAGGAACTCGGCCTGGAGGACAGTATTTTTGCCAGTGTTTCGGATTTGCCGCCGGAGCTCAAGCCTTCCGTGCCTGAGCCAGCGGCGGTTGTCCCTTCCTCGCCGCCTGCTGCCATGGATGAAAGCGAAGAGTGGTCGGAGGTGGAAGAACGTCTCGCACAGGAAGCGGCGGAGTCGCCACCGGCCATCAGCCTGCAGGACCTTGCCCCATACGATGAGAGTCGGACCTTCGGGCGCGAGGAAGTAGAAATGGCGGTCGCGCAAGGAGGAGAAGAGGCTGGCAAAGTGGAGTCCACAATGCCCACTAAGCCATCACGTGCCAATCGCCGTAAGCAGCGCGAGATGCAGCGCGCCCGTCAAGAACGCGAGGAATCACCGGCCAAAGTGGGTGAAGAAAAAGAGGCTTCGCCGGCAGAAACCGCAGAAGAACAGGATATCGGCGACCAAGCAGCAGCGGAGGAGGCGAACGCGTTAGAGAGTCCCGTTGAGCAAGTTACGGGCGGAGAGAAGAAAGTCCCAACCCCGGCATGTTTCGATTCCGCAGGCGGCACAAGACTTAAGCTGTCGGTTGAAGAGCAGATTGCTCTGTGGGAAGCAGCATTGCAAAACAAGAGCCCTGTCATCCGGCGGCAAGCAGCGAAAATGCTCAAAAAATTGACTGGGAAAGATTATGCATATTGAGGGACTCGACCCTCGGCGAGTAGCCATATTTTCTGATATCCACGGGAATCTTCCGGCTCTTGAAAAAGTGCTGGAGGAGATTGATGCATCAAATGTGGACTTTGTGGTGTGTTGCGGTGACATTGTTGGTTACGGGGCAAACCCAAACGAATGTGTGGAACTCATCCGCAGCCGCAACATCCCCACGATTGCTGGAAATCACGATTACGCAGCGCTCTCGCTAATCGATATCACCTATTTCAACGAGATCGCGAAACGCTCCATCCAGTGGACCCGCAAAGTCCTCAAACCCGAAAATGAAGAGTTCTTGCGCAATCTGCCCCTCTCGTTGGAGGTGGCTGACATGCTCTTCGTGCATGCCTCGCCACGGGCCCCGGAGGCTTGGAATTACGTTATCACACTGGGTGATGCGCGGCAAAGTTTTCGCTCTTTTGGACAAAGGGTTTGCTTCATTGGCCACTCGCACACGCCCTTTGTCGTGGAGAATCATGATGGCAATCTGGCATGCCCCACCTCTCCGGTTGTCGAGCTAAAGCCGGATTGTCGCTATCTTGTCAACGTGGGCAGTGTGGGGCAACCTCGGGATCGAAATCCGGAGGCGTGTTTTGCCGTGTATGATCGCGAGAAGCACCAGATAGAGATCCGACGTGTGGAATACGACCTTGCTCGGGCCCAGCAAGCGATCTTTGAGGCGGGACTTCCGCCCGAGTTGGCTGAGCGCCTGAATTACGGCATGTAAGATACGTTCTTCGTTTTTTCGACATGCAGGCTTGCTGGCGAGGGCTCGTGCGCTGGTCGTAAAGGGGTGTTCGTTCGGGGTCTCTGTGGTATCGAGTTAACTACAGCTAAGCTTTTGGCGAGTTATGGCTCAGAGCGCCATAACTCGCCACTGACTCAGTTTTTCTTTTCCGACATTCGCCCACGCCAGAAATCATCTAGCGTTTTGCCACAGCCATAGCCGGCTGAAGCTGAGGCATTTGTTCGAGCATAATGCGCCGAAACGCTTCTGCCGCCGCAACAATGTCGTCCGTGTAGGCAAGTGCTAGCTGAACGCACTGCTCGGCTAAAACTTTTGCCTGTTCGTTGATGTTGAGGCGAATGACAGGGGGGGCTTCCGCATCAATCTCGAGTGGCTCAATCTTAGTCGCGCTACCCAGGTCCATGGGGACCACCACAAAGTCAACTTTGTCGCGCTTGAGGAGCCCCTTATCCATGAGGTACTCTGTGATACGCTCACGGAGCCCAGCAAGTTTGCCCTGACTCGACGCGACAAGTTCCCCTAATCCTGCTCGAGAATGCTCAACCTTCACCCCAAGCTCGGCAAAAAACCGCTCTAACGTCTCCTGGAAGGCAAGGCTCGCTTCCGTGTGGGCAACGACGATTCGTCGCTGGAGTTTTTTCAATTTCGTGGCAAGCTCTTCTTTTGGCTCTTCAAGCTGACGGCGGAGATGCTCAAGCCACTGCCGGTTCTCAGGAGTATGATACCACTTTCTGATGAGGAAGTGTCCTTCGACCCTCATGAGGAACTCAACCCAGTCGCCGCGCAGAAGTCGGGCAAATGCTCGTGGAAGTGAGTAGAATTTGCGCATAGTATCGAGAGCAAGCCAGTTGGCCTCGTATGCTGTCATGAGCTTTGGCACTTGAACCATGTGATGGCCATCGAACTTGCTCCAATCACGAGTGAGCAACGGTCGGCGTCCGTCCCCGAATCCGTCATTGTGCCAGTCGCGTGTGCCCGGAAGCGGAGTCAGGAGCATGAGTTGGAAGGAATCGAGATCAACCTTCTTCACGAATTCTAGCGTGTCTTTATAGGTTTGCGGGGTATCGGTATCGAAGCCGATCACGAACATGCCATGAACTTTAATCCCATAGCGGTGGAACTCTTTGATGGCAAATTCCACCTGTTCCACGGTCTCGCGCTTACCGCACAGATCGAGACTCGCCTGATTGATGGACTCAAAGCCCACCATGGCGCGATCAAAGCCAGCTTCCCGCATGAGCTGAAGGAACTCTTTATCATGAACGACTTCATGGCGCATTTGCGCGCCAAAGCCGATCATTGGCCGAATCTTGCGCTCAATAAGCCCCCGCATGATTTCCTTCGCGCGGCTCTTCATCTGGTTGAAGATGTCCTCGGCAAAGAAGATGTAACGCGGGTGATAGCGCTTCCAGTGATCTTCAATCATGTCCAGCGTTCGCTGCGCGCTCACCGTGCGCACCGCTGCTCCGTTGAATTTCGTTACAGAGCAGAACGAGCAATTGAAGGGACAACCGCGAGCCACAGCAAAACTTGCGACATTTCCGTGAAGATTGGCTTCCCAAATGAGATCGAAATTGGGGAAAGGATTCGCTTCGAGCACTTTTGACGAGGGAAGGGGTGCGTCGGGATTGTGGCGAACCTCACCGCCACCACGCCAGGTAAGTCCAGGAACTTTCGAAAAATCTCCGCGGCTTTCCAGAACTTCCATAAAGAGTGGAAAGGTCTCATCCGCTTCGCCGCGCATGACCCAATCGGCGTGCTCCATGGCTTCATCAGGGAAATAAGTGACGTGTGTACCTCCAATAATCACAGGGATACCGGCTGCCCGAGCACGGTCACCCCACATGTAGCACCTGTTTGCTGTTGAAGTGATAGAGGAGATGCAAAGCAGATCGGCTTCGCGGATTTTCTGCCAAACCATCTCCTCCGTGACGTGTTTTCGCAGCATGTCCTCCACAATCACGGTCACGTCGTAACCCTGCTCTTGCAGAATCGTGCCTAGCAGAATGCTTCCCATTCGCGGAATATGTACGGTGCTATAAACGTGGATGTGCGTGGATTTTGGTTCGATGAAAACGATGCGCTGAAAGCGCCGGTGGGACTTCATAAGGGATACTCCAGATCCATTAAAAGGTGTTTGTGCGGTATTCGAATTTGCGGTGTTCAAATTTCGTTCCACAGGTAGTGTTCAACTCTCTGAGTATTATTCGCAGAAATCGCACCCGCTTGACAAGGGTTTTGATCTGCAAGTTGCCCGATATGAAAAACACAGTGGGTCATATTTCTTGCGCCTTACTAACAAGCGGCTGCGGCCGATGCAAGATAAAAAGACAACAATAGTACTCTTTCTTTTTGTGCAGGTAACTTTGTGCAGGTCCTGAGCTGGACATTTCGGAACTCTTTTGACTCTGCCTCTGATCAGCCGTGAGAAAACGGATGTCTCGTGGAAATAAATCTCATCTCCGGTTAGCCAACACGGCAAAGGAGGCGCGATGGCAACAAGCTACCCAGCAGCTGTCCTTGTGGAGCCAAAGCGGATCGAGCTTGAGGAGCGTTATCTTGAAAAAAAGCTATCTCCCCACGAGGTTCTCATCGAAGTGGCGTGTGCTGGTGTTTGCGGGACAGACGTTGCGATTTTTCGGGGAGATTATCATGTCCCGCTTCCGTTGGTGCTTGGCCATGAATTCAGCGGTCGCGTGATTGATGCGGGCAGAAGTCGCGAAGCGCGTTCCTACCTCGGAAAAGCCGTGGTGGCTGAAATCAATCACACGTGTGTAGCAAAGCGTGTTCGGACCTTGTGTGAGGCCTGTCGCCGCGGGCTCGTCAATCATTGTCAACGTCGGTCGGTTATAGGGATCGTCAGTCAGGACGGCGCATTTGCACGCTATGTTCGCGTGCCGGTCGGCACTGTTCATCTTCTCCCGGCTTGCATACCGCTGGACGCAGCTATCTTCGTGGAACCACTGGCTGCAGCCATCCGTACTTTTGAGCTGACGCCAGTGACGAAGGGCGAATGGATTGTTGTTCTCGGTGCTGGGCGCCTAGGGAAACTTGTTACACTGGTGGCGGCCAAGTATGGACTTCAGGTCATTGCTGTGGCTCGGCGTGCGGCGTCGTTAGGGCCAATCAAAGGGTTTCTCAAACGAGGCGTGTGTTTCGATGGCGAAGGAACGCGGAATTTGTCGCGTGGGAAAATCGTCAATGCACGCTCGGACGACGAGCTGGTCATGTTGGTGAGCCAATGGACAAAAGGACTTGGTGCTGACATCGTAGTTGAGGCGACAGGAAATTCGCAAAAGTTGGCGCTTGCTGCCAAGCTCGTGCGTCCGCAAGGGACAATTGCCCTCAAGTCGACACCTGGTGTCCCGCTGCAATCCTTGGATACGACGATGCTTACAGTGGATGAGATCCGACTCCAGGGCTCGCGGTGTGGCCCTTTCGACAAAGCCATTCAGTTCATGGAGGAGCACGGGCTGCCCTCTTCGGATTGGATCACAGCTCGCTTTCCATTGTCGAAGACCGCGGATGCCATTGAAGCAGCCACACGAGAAGCAAAGGTCCTCATCGATGTCACCGCGTCGGAACACTTGTGACAGAACCGCGATGAGACGCTCCGGATCGCGCCTAGGGCAGTGTTTCGACCACGATCTGATCGTTTGTGTAGATGCAAAGTCCGGCAGCAATGCGCAACCCTTCGCGGGCGATTTCTTCAGCACTCATTTGCGTGTGCGCGACGAGGGCGCGCGCTGCGGCTAAGGCGTAAGGACCGCCGGAACCAATCGCCACAAGATCGTCGTCGGGCTCGATGATTTCCCCGGTGCCGCTCAGCAGTAAAAGGTGCTCGGCATCCGCCGCCACAAGCATGGCTTCCAACCGGCGTAGGTACTTGTCCGTCCGCCAATCTTTTGTCAGTTCCACCGCTGCACGCACAAGATTGCCGTGGTACTCCTGGACGCGTGCTTCCAAACGATCGAAAAGAGCAAAGGCATCCGCCGCTGCACCCGCAAAACCACAAATCACTTTGCCGTCGTAAATGCGGCGTACTTTTCGCGCACCGGCTTTCATCACTGTGGCACCCAGTGTGACCTGTCCGTCGCCTGCCACGGCCGTCTGGCCATTGCGTCGGACCGCAAGGATCGTGGTCGCATGAAAAACGGGGTTACTCTCACTCATGGCATGCGTCCTTTCTCGCACAAGAGCGATATCGTTGCCTTGCCGTGTTCATTGAACCCAAAAGCAATGAGCACGACGCAACACGTGTTTTCTCACTCGCTGCGTCGTGCTCAGATATGGTTGAAAAAATCGCGAAATAGCCTAGCTCTTCGGGCGCTTTGTGCCGTACTTCGAGCGGCTTTTCTTTCGGTTCGCCACGCCCTGACAATCAAGAACGCCGCGCACGATGTGGTAGCGAATGCCTGGGAGGTCTTTCACGCGGCCTCCGCGGATGAGCACGATCGAGTGTTCCTGAAGATTATGCCCTTCGCCAGGAATATAGGCCGTGACTTCCATGCCGTTCGTCAGGCGCACGCGCGCCACCTTACGCAGAGCCGAATTGGGCTTTTTGGGCGTCGTGGTGTAGACTCGGGTGCATACACCGCGCTTAAACGGGCACTCTTGCAGAGCAGGAGAGCTCGTTTTCTTTTTCACACGCTTGCGGCCTTTGCGAACTAGTTGGTTGATCGTCGGCATTCTCTGTCCTCAAAAAAATAGAGATCGTCTGTCTCGGCGCTTCTGCCTTAAGAAAGAACGACACATGCAACCGAGCCACAAAACTTCCGCGGCCGAAAAACCATGTGCAAGGGGATTTATTCAAGGAATTGGCAGGGAAGCTGTTTCGCCTTTATCGCGTTTTTAAGATGCTTTTTTCGTTGCGCATCGCCGGCATGCATGCAAGCGGGGGGAAAGAGAGAACGCAGTGCTCTGCCTCTTTGGGCAACGCCGCTGCGTCGCACTTAGCAAGATTATGGAAAGGGGATCAGGGATGGCTGGCCGGCCTGACGGAGTTACCATAAGACAGTTCGAAGGACGAGATACGATTTCACTACTCCAATGCTGGGAAGCGGCGCTACCACTCGACGGAGTGACGCGCGAGATTTTTGAGCGCAAGGTTTTGCTGGATCAGAATTATGAGCGCGATAGCCTTATCGTCGCGGAAGCTGACGGCGAGATTGTGGGCTTCATCACCTGTTTCGTGCTTGTTAAGCCAATCGAAAAAGTGGGGCATCGTGAAGACACTGGGTTCATCACGGTCTTTGGTGTCCACCCTGACTATCGCCGCCGAGGTATTGGCAGCGCCCTCCTGGAGGCAGCAGAGGGATTCTTTCGTAAACGCAACCGAAGGATCATCTGCATAGCCCCGTACACTCCGAATTACTTTGTTCCAGGAGTGGATAAGGACCGCTATGCGGACGGAGTGGCGTTCTTACAAAAACGTGGGGTCGCGGAGTACTCGGAGGGCATCGCGGCCGATGCGCTCATTTCGAAATTTGAAATTCCGCCCGAGGTGATCGCGAAAGAACGCGAGCTTGCAGAGCAAGGAATCATCATTCGCCATTACCAGCCCGATGATCTTGTGGACTACATCGAGTTTCAGCGCCAGTATATGCCAGGTCCCTGGGTCGAAGATGCCCGCCGAAATCTTATTGAGATGACGTATGGCCGTTTCCCGGCCGACGCTATCTGGTTAGCAATCGATCAGGGGAAGATCATCGGATTTTGCCAGAATGAGCGAGAACACTTCGGACCTTTTGGTGTGTCAGACGCCTATCAAGGACGGGGCATCGGCTCCGTGCTGCTGGCCCGCACACTCTACCAAATGCGGCTCAACGGTTATCATAGTGCATGGGTTCTATGGACGGGTGAAAGAGCACTGAAGGGCGTCTACGGGAGACTAGGGTTCACGCTGACACGACGTTTTGCGATCATGAAAAAGGACCTCGGTACGGGCGGGTCATGATTCCCGAACGACGATAACAGGCAGTCAGCAACGTGAATGGTGAGTGCGCAAGTTTTTCGCAACCGCGCAGACTCCACTCGTCGCCCGTCCCAAGTTTCTCTGTGATGGGCACAAGCGGGATTTGACCCAGCAATGGCTTACTCAGGATGCGCGTTTGCTGTTACGCCAATCTCCTCATCGGTCAGATAACACGCGGGGTCAGGCGCCCAATAATCGCCGAAAACGGCCTCGGCGCGAGCGCGGAAATTTCCGTTGCACAGGGCAAGCCATTTGCAAGCTGCGCAGCGCCCTTTGAGAAATTCTTTTCGGCGACGCAAAGCAGCGAGCAGCGGATGCTCACCTTTACCCCAGATCTCACTAAAGGGAACCTCCCGCACGTTGCCGAGAGTTTGGTTCATAGAGAACTGATCCGGGTGAACATTGCCCTCGTGATCCACGGCTGCAATGGCAACGCCACTGCGATTTCCGCCGTTCATTTCGAGAAGTTTGCGAACGGCTTCGGCTCGAGGAGAACCGCGCCGTACAAGAGTGAGGTAAATATAAACCCCGTCGGCATGATTATCCACGGTCAGAATCTCGCGCGGGGTGCCCGCGGCAGCCATGGCCTCCGTGCGCTCGATGATCAAGTCCATAGCACGACGGGTCTCTTCGTGCGTAAGGTCCTGCTCTCGTAGCTCCGCTCCCCTGCCACTGTAGACAAGATGATAGAAACACGCACGAGGTATCCCTTCCGCTTCGATAAAATCGAAAATGCGCGGAAGCTCGTCGCGATTGAAGCGATTCATGGTAAAGCGAACGCCAACCTTCTGACCTTCCTCGAGACAGAGACGCACACCTGTGAGTGACGCAGCGAAGGCGCCGTCGCGTGCTCGAAAATAATCGTGGACAGAGCCAACGCCATCGAAACTGATTCCAACGTATCCCACACCGATTTGCTTTAGACGCTTGACGATGTCTCGTGTCAGAAGGGTCCCGTTTGTCGAAAGTGTGACACGAATGCCTTTGTCCGAAGCATAAGCGGCGAGGTCCAGAAGATCGCGTCGGACAAGCGGCTCGCCACCAGAAATAAGCAGGACTGGCACACGGAAGGAGGCAAGGTCATCGATGAATCGCCGCGCTTCCTCTGTGGTGAGCTCGTGAGGGGATGGAGCGGCCTCTGCCGAGTAGTAACAATGCAAGCAACGCAAATTGCATGAGCGAGTGCAGTTCCACACGACAACCGGGCCGCGTTCGGAGGTTGTGCCGGCCGTCGCTTGAGAAGCGTGGTTGGCGTAGCGAAGCGAGTCGCCGAAGGATGCCGAATCGCAAAGGAGTTTGGAGACGCTGATCATCGCTAATGATTACATAGCCAAGACCAAAATTCTGGACACAAAACGTCTCTTTTTTGTGCGCACTGGAGTGAAACAGCTTCAGGGACTGGGTCCGGCCTGCGTCAGCGGAGAAGCTGGTAAATTGATGCGGCGCGGAAAACTGGCGTGGCTCGGTTGGAAATGGACGGGGACTCATTCGTGGGTTCGCGGGGAAAAGATAGAAGATAAGATAAAAAGACCCCGCTACCTCACATCCGATCTTCTCCCCCCACCTTGCAACACATGACGCTCCAAGCTAGAACATCATGTGCTGCTTAAAGCACGGTCGGCCTTTGCGGCAGTGCTCGGGGTCGGCAGGCCTATAGTCCGGCCCATTGACACGACCTGTCAGCCCGCAAATGTAGTCTCCGCCCTCCTTGAGGAGCCCATCATCGTAGGCAGACAGATCGACGCTTTCCTCATCGCTTGAGGTCTTCTTGCACTCGAGCAACATGCACGCCCCGGGGATCGTGTGTTTATCTACGAAGCCCATCCTTTTCACCTCCTTCCGCCTCAATGCGCTGGAAGGTGGTCGAGGCTTCTTGAGTCCCGGCCGCTTTCGTAAGAAACTACGTACGACAAACGTCTTTGATTCTGCAGGGGATGCAACCGCCATAAAGCTGGGGGACGTGACGCTGCGACGCGAAAACTCAACGACGGCGAGAGAAACGATCTAAAATCAGTCGTATCAGCTCGTCACCACGATCGATTTCCAACTGCTGATGCAGAACGTACAAGGGCAAACCATCGGGTATTGCTTGATTGGGGATCTTCACAGCATCCTTTGCCGTGGTGATGAGTCCACCGCAGGTAGCATCGCGCGCGCGTGCCGCAAGATGCGATAGTCGTTCCTGCGTATAAGCGGCGTGATCTTCTAACGGCTCCTCAACAATGCTGAGCCCTAATCGCCTCAGTGCTTCGAAAAAACGTTCTGGAGCTGCGATGCCAGCAAAAGCGAGGAGGCGCTGGCCAGCGATTTCGCCTGGCTCAACTTGATCGCCTGTCTGATGACGGCGGATTGGGCCAGGGACTGATCGCATCGAAAAAACGGGACGACCAGGGAACTCCCTTTCGAGCCAACGCAAAAAATCCCCGTTGTTCTGTGCCTGCTCCGAAACTAGAAATGCGTCGGCTCGGGCAAGAGCGCTTAACGGCTCGCGCAAGTAGCCGGCAGGAAACACACGCTCTCCTGTGACTCGTGAATCGAGAAGGACGAGGTCAAAATCACGGGCCAGGGCGAGATGCTGGAAGCCATCGTCGAGAACAATGCAATCCGCCGCCCCCTGCTGCGCCACGTATTCGGACGCGCGGAAACGGTCGCTGCACACGACAATGGGAATGTCGGGCAGATTCCGCGCCAACATGACAGGTTCATCACCGCCTTCTTCCGGAGAAGCCAGGACACTTGTTCCCTTGCTGACGACAACAAGTTGATCGGCGGGTGTGCGACGCCCATATCCACGCGACACAACCGCGGGGCGTAGGCCTTTCTCACTCAGAGATCGCGCCAACCACTCGACCGTGGGGGTCTTCCCACTGCCGCCGAGACCCAGGTTGCCCACACTCACGACGGGCAGAGTTGACCGTCGCTGCCGAAATAGTCCACGTGAATACGCAACCGCGCGGACACGCATGGCGGCGCTGTACATGGCACCCAGGGGGGCCAGGTAACATGCATAGCGTCGCCATGTGTGTTCCAGCTCGTTCATTGAAAGCGTAATCGTATCATATAAAGTAAACTTCGTAACATGATTTTTACATTGAAGGTGGATTGCCCAGCGCGCCGCTCCTCGAACACTATGGGACGCTCAACCATTTTTAGCCCTGCTTTGCGTGCCTCATGAAGCACTTCCTGCACAATCTCAGGACCCCGGCACCGCATGCGTTCCCACGGGAGGACGTGGAGCGCTCGACGGTCGAAAACACGGAACCCACTCGTGCAGTCGCGAATAGAGAGACCAAGAATCGTGCGAATATAGGCATTGGCCAGGAGGGTGATGACCGTGCGAATGGGCGAGCGCCCCGTTTCTTTACCTCCCGGAACAAGGCGGGAACCAATGACGATATTCGCTTCGCCGGTGCGGACTGGCTCGAGCAAAGATGGAATGAAGCGTGGGTGATGAGAAAAATCGGCATCCATTTCCACAACGGCGTCGGCTCCGTTATCGCGCGCCCATTTGAACCCGACAAGCCCTGCCGTTCCGCGCCCACGCTCCCCGATGCGCCGGATAAGGTGCACGCGCGGATTGGTCTTGCTCATGCGCATGACGATTTCCCACGTGCGATCAGGGGAATCGTCGTCAATGACAAGCACTTCGAACTCGTCACCCAGCCCCAAAAGCTCGTCAATGAGTGGCAGAATGTTTTCTGCCTCATTGTAAGTCGGCAGTGTTACGATAATCCGCATTCTATGCTCGCTTCCTCCGGCATGGAGATTTGTGCTTCGCTCGCGCCTTGTTAGGAGCGGGGATTTTTTCCAATTTCAAGAAGACTCTTTCGTTTGCTGGGCCATCACAATGACTCTCCGGCTCTGCAAGGCTATTGCCGTGCCACTTGCTTGGCACACCGAGCAATTAAGCGGGCTGCCTGCTCGATGTCTTCTTCCCTGTGGAATTTATTGAACGCCACGCGAATGGCTCCACGCCGCAGTTCCTGTGGTACGCCCATCGCAGCCAGGACGTGCGAATCACTGACTACGCCGGAATGGCAGGCCGAGGTGCTCGAAACCATGACCCCTGACAGATCGCAAGCCACCAGCAAATCTTCTTTGTTGGCAATGCCGGGAAACGAGATATTGAACACACCGGCGAGCCGGCGCTCATGGTCAGCCGGGCCGTTCAAATGGTAGGCACATCCTTCCTCATCGAGAACTCGGAAAAAGATTCGTTCGAAATCAGCGTATCGCTTAGCCAGCTCAGCGCACGGTGGAATAGAACGAACGGCGGCGGCAAAAGCTGCGGCCGCGGGCACATTCTCCGTGCCTCCACGCCGGAAGCGTTCCTGGGCACCACCCACGAGCAAAGGCTCGACGGGTGTTCCCTCACGAACGTACACAAAGCCAATTCCCTTGGGGCCATAGACCTTGTGCGCTGAGACGGTCAGAAAATCGGCCGGATAGAGACGCACATCGAGCGGGACCTTCGTGAAACTTTGGACAATGTCGAGATGGAGCAAAAGACCAGAATGAGCGAGGCGCAAAGCAGCGAGAGCCTCGAGATCCTGCAGCACGCCCGTCTCATTATTACAATGGATAATGGAAACGAGCCGCGTGTCCTCGCGGATCGCGCGGCGAAGCTCATCGAGTCGCAGCCGACCGACGCTGTCCACTCCAACATAAGTCACCTCTACCCACTGGCCATGCTCGCGAGTTTCATATTCGAGCCGCTTGAGCACACTGGCGTGTTCCACGGCCGAGGTCACGATGTGGACGCGTTGACCGCGCCCCACGGCCGCATGAGCCACCGATGCAATGACAAAGTTGTTCGCCTCGGTTCCACTTGAGGTGAAAACGATTTCGGAGGGTTTTGCCCCGAGCGTTTCAGCAACTGCGGCACGTGCAGCTTCGAGCTCTCGCGCAGCACACCGGCCGACAGAATGGATGCTGGAGGGATTGCCAAAACACTCTGTGGCAACGCGAGAAAGCTCACGCGCGGCGAATGGATCAAGCGGTGTGGTGGCGCAATTATCGAGGTAGATCATTTTTGCGAATACACCGTTGTTCTTTTCTGCGATGAACTACTTTCATCAATGGTTTGCACTTCCAAATTCTGGCGGAAGAAGCCAAAGATAAGCAAATGGCAAACGTGTCCACGCCCCCTGGTTAGAGGTGGGCGATAAGACCGAGAATTCGCGCTGAAGACGCGCCTTGTGCTTCGCAAGCAAAGCCGAAGGGTCGCCGCGTCGCGCTTCCTCCTGGAGAGTCATAGCGCTCACAAGGACAGCCGCGGGACGCGAGCTGGAGGTCAATGCATCAGAGAGAGAGACGAACTCGCGAAGGTTTTTCACACGTTGGGTTACGAAACGAAACGTCAGATGCTCGGCAAGATCGCGCGAGACCCAAACCTCACGGACAGTGGGGGCCATAAGCCGAGTGATGCGAGCTGGTTCATAGAACGTATCGGACAGGAATTCATTTCGGACAACCGGCGACGCAGCAAATCGGCGGAAATACGTGTCGAGCTGGGTGGCAGCAAACCAGATCAGGAGGAGCACGACCACGACAACTGCCAGACGTCGCGACACCCATCGCCGCGCCCCGCGCGCAACCAAAACCAGCCCGCGAAGATAAAGAAGCACGACTGCAGGAATTGCCCCCTGCATGCGCAAAATGTTTGGCGCCCCATAGGAGAATACGCTCGCGGCGCAGAGAACAAGCAGCCACGCGAGCGGAAGAAAAGCGGCCTCGCGGTGGAGCGCATAACGAATCGCCCAAAGCAGGCCAAGGTAGAACAGGATTCCGCTGATCCAATCAAAGACAGGTTCATAGGGCAAGTTGTGGCGGCCCACATGATCCCCACGAACCGTCCACATTTTTGCGACGGCTAAGGCGTTTCCGGCGAGCCCTCGCATCACTTCACCAACTGGTTTTGCCACTTCCCGTACCACCGTCCGGCCGTCTGCCAATTCTACCTGGATGCGGTTATGGAACATGGAGACTTCGTCGAGACGTCCCGAAAAGTGTTCAGGATGACGCACGAAATCGACACCCAGTGGGACAAAAACGATGAAGGCTGTGATCATAATCGTCGCCATGGCCCTGGCATCACGACGCCAGACGAGCTCTCCGCGCCAGGCGAGCCAAAACCACCACGCGATGATCAAAAGCGGAACGAGCCGAAAAGAGATGTAGGTGTAAAACCCCAGCCCTAAGAAGAGGCCGCAAAGTATGGCATCGCTTGTTCGTCGCCGTTCGCGCCACCGAAAGAAAAACAGGAGCACTAGCAAAATAAAAATCGGCGGTGTGACCGCACGAAAAATGGTTCGACTGAAGTGGAGCGGCCATCGAAAAACGGCGTAGACGGCACAACCGACCAAAGCCCAGCGTTCATCCATGAGGCGCCGTGCCACGGGGTAAAATAATGCAACGGCCACGGTGCCCCAAACCGCGCTCACAAGCCGTCCGACAAGAACTTCCGGACCAAACAGGGCAAAAGCTGCAGCAAGCGTGTACACGTAAAGCGGCTCCACCGGATGATCGTGGAGCATGAAAAAGATGGGCCAGTGGCCACGTCCAACGGACAGGGCGTTAAGACAGTAGAGCGCTTCGTCGTACCACAAACCAGGCGGAATTTCCCAAATCCGCCACACCCGCAAAAAGGATGCGAGAGCAAGGACTGCTAAGAGCGCCCAGCGCCGCTTGTCAGCTTGCAGAAGCTCAGTCATCGTTTGTCACCTCAAACCCCAGGCTCCGTAAAGCTGCTGCGAGCTGGCCGCGAATACGGTCGTGGTGAAACTGGCCCGCTCGTTGGATGGCTGCCTTGCTGAGCTGGTGCCAACGTTCTGCGTCGCCGGCAATGGTTTCGATGAGGGCCGCGACAAACACGACGTCTTTTTTGTCAAAAAGGATTCCTCCGTCGCTCACCACCTCCGGAACCGCTGCAGTCGCATAAGCAACAACTGGAATTCCCGCCGACATGGCCTCCACGAGGGGCATTCCGAAACCTTCGTGCTCACTCATAGACACATAGAAATGTGCGCCCGTGAATACGTCCACCTCTTCGGCAAAATCACCGGTCAGGTTCACATGAGCCGATGATCCGCGGGCCAGGCTGCGTACGAGCGCGGCATAGGTTGGGCAATCCGTGGTGCTGCCAGCAAGCACAAGTTCCACGCGGCGGCCAGGGCTATCACACAGGCTCGTCGCGACCTGCACCAGCTCATGTTGACACTTATTTGGAACAATGCGCCCTACGTATAGAATTCGCAGATGGCTTGTTGGCGGAGCTGCGTCTTGGTTTTCTCTCAAGCGGCAAAAATTCGGTACAACGTGCAACTGGCGCACACCATAGCTTCGCAACTCTGAGGCGTTGAATTCGGATGGACAAATTGCCGCATCCACCCACGCACACAAATCAACAAGCTCCTCTCGCGCCTTGCTCAGCTTGTCAGCGAGATCCGGGGCGTAGGGTTCAAAATAGTCTGGCGGCGTGATATTTTGATAACGCAAAATCAGAGGAAATTGTTCTCTGCGAAGAAATGACGTCAGAGGAGAGAAGGTGGAATAAGCGTAGAGAACCGCATCAGGCGCAGGGTGCTCGGCTAGCAGGCGATAGTGCTGCGCCCACTTTCGAGCCTCTGGTGCGCTTTGACCATAATCGCAAAAGAGGTGGGATTCGACGCCCAAGCGACACAAGGCCGCATGGCATTGACGGGCATCAAAGGAGACTCCATCGCCGGCCCGGAGAGAGGCGGCCACAACGTCGATATGTGGCCGTCGCGGACTCATGGAATGGCAATCCTGCGCACAAGCACGCTCAGTTGCCGTGCGTCCTGAGACGAGTTGTCGAATTGCGTGGGAGACCAGACCCGCGAGGCAACGAGAGTGACGGTGTTGATAGGACTGAGAACTGTGTCGGACAATTCAAACCGAAGCAGGCGGCGCTGTGCAACAGTAAATACCGCCTCACCGATTTCACGGCCATTTACTAGCACACGCAAACTGACCGGGTTTTGCGCGGCGTCAGGCGCAAAGGTCTCGGCCTCAAGCTCCAGCGTTTTGCTTTTCCCGCTTGCCACGAAAGCGAGTCCCTCGCGTCCGAGCCATCGGTAGAATCCGTGGTCGTCACGTTGCGCGACGTGCCACTCCCCTGCCAGGAAACGTTCACAGTGTTCACTCATGTCGAGAGTTTCAGGCGCGTCGGAGTAAAGGTGAGCAGCAAGATCAGCCACGGGCGCACCGACGGAATCTTCCATCTTTGCAACACTCACGGCTACGGGCAAATTGACGATGCCAATCGCTTCGTCGACACCGATGACCTCGCACAGCCTTGCGTCTACCCGATAATCGAAAAAGTGACCGTCGGCAGTATGCACTGCGAATGAGAACGCATACGTGCCCCCACCCAACATAAGCGGAAGATCAAAGCAGGCCTGGGCCACATCGCCTGCTTCGAACACGCCTGTATGCATCGCACGAAGGTGGGTGTTCGTGCCAAAAATCTCGACTCCGTGGCGGTTCTTGATCATCACGCCAAACACCGGATTCTCAACCCGGCGATGAAATCGCACAGCCAGACGCAGCCGAATCGGCATCCCGCTCACAATGCGTTCCAGAGGACGGCCATCGGCTCCTTCGACAGCACATTCCACAATTTCTGTCTGAAAGGAACCAAAGCGTTTCTCGGTAGGGCATGTTTCCTCACGCGCGCCGACGACGTGAATGGAGAAATTCTTTTGACCCGCAGCGCCTTTTGCCAGCTGCTCTGCAACACGCACCAGATAGAGATCGACGACGTCGCGGGGCAAGCCGTCGGCGACGATTGCGCCTTGAGCCATGAGGATGGCACGATCGCACACCTGAGTGAGCGTGGCCGTATCGTGCGTCACGAAGACAATGGTGCATCCTCGCTCGCGCAGCTCGCGCACTCTTGCGAGACAGCGATGTGCAAAGACTGCATCGCCGACTGCCAGCGCTTCATCCACAAGCAGAATGTCGGGCTCAACGGCAATGGCGGCACTGAAAGCCAGACGCACAAACATTCCCGACGAGTAAGTCTTTACTGGTAGATCCAAATACGGTCCCAGCTCGCAAAACTCCTCGACACGCGCGAGAATCTCGCTAGTGCGCTCAGGAGGGTAACCCAGCAGGGCAGAATTGAGCAGCAGATTTTCCCGCCCTGTGAACTCAGGATGAAAGCCCGCGCCAAGCTCCAGGATCGAGCCAACGGTGCCACGCACAAAAACCTCGCCAGATGTCGGTTCGACAATTCCGGCGAGAATCTTGAGAAGTGTGCTCTTACCCGCACCGTTTGGTCCTAGAATGCCCACCGCACTTCCCCTGGCGATGCGGAGCGTCACGTTATCCAGTGCGACAAACTCACGCGCGCGGGCACTGCCGGCGAGAAGACTCCGAAACCGCTGCCATGGCGATCCATAATGACGATAAACCTTGCGGAGAGCTACGGCTTCAATGGCGTAGGAGTCCATCGCTACACCTCGTCCGCAAATCTTCCACGTGCTCGCGCAAACGCGCTACGCCCGGCATAATACATGAGAATGGCGACCATGCTTACATAAATCAACGACTCGGCATCAGGAGCTTTGCCAAGAATGACAACCTGGCGATAGCAATCCATGAGCCGGGCTACTGGATTCACGCGAAACCACCACTCGAAAACTGCGGAGTGTTTCGCGATGACTTCTGCCGGGTAGACAATGGGCGTCGCCCAAAACAGCACCTGTAAAAGCGCGAAGAGCACCTGGTTGGTATCACGGAGAAAGACATTCAACGTGGCAAAGAAGAAAGCCGGGCCGAGAAGAAAGAAGAGTTGGAGAAGCGCCAAAACAGGAAGCCACAGTAAAAGGCTCCAGGAAGCATGCCCGGCAAAGACGAGAAAGATTACGAACGCGAACATGGCAACGAGGAATCCCATAGCACTAGCCAGAAGTGAGACGGCAGGTAGAATCCCCACGGGGAAAACTGTTTTCCGGATGAGTGGCGCATTTGCAACAATGGAGCCGCACGCACCAAGGAGCCCTTCCTGCAGCCAGTTCCAGGCGATCAAGGCGGGGCAAAGAAAAACTGCATATTCCGCGGTGGCGGACCGAAAAGGCAAGCGGCCGGTGCGCGGCACGAGCGTCGAAAAGACAACGATGTAAAGAGCAAGCAAGATCAATGGATGAATCACAGACCAGAAAATGCCAAGTAGTGAGCCTGCGTAGCGAGCGCGCAGTTCGCGCCGCACGAACAGACTCAACAGGCGACGCTGCAGAACCAATTCCCTCTCAAGCAGGACAGGCTTTTCTGATCTCTCTGGATTTGCCGACGACATCTGCTAGCTCGTTTTCTCGTTAACGGATATTCCGCGCTTCACAAAGGCAACTTCTATTATCCCACCCTGGACCTCAAAAGGAATCGTGAGCGTCAAGTTCTGGCCGGACCTGCATGCCATTTCAATTTTCCGGAGAACGGTAAGAAGATCACATCCCTGTCACGACTTAGGCCTTGCGGCGGGTGTAAATGGTTCCTTCCCGGCTTTGAGCGCTTCGAGCGCTTCGCGTGCTCTCTTGCGCAAAGCGAAGTCCTGACATTCTGTCGCGAGAAATTCTTCCAAAAGTTTCATGGTAAGCATTTTATCTTTTCCAGCGCGATGCGCAAGCACGGCGGCCTCGAAGAGTGCGCCTAGCGCATGGTCATCACTAGCATACTGCTTGGCAATTCGCCGATAGGTTTCGAGCGCTTCATCAATTTTCCCGGCACTCGCCTGGGCGACCGCTGTATTAAATGCGGCTGTGATTGCTGCGCGCGACTGCGGGAATTTCTGTTCCACCTCGCGGAATGTGGCGATCGCCTTTGGCACATCATTGTGTGAATACCAGATTTGACCTGTCAGCAAGTAGCTCTCGTGGAGCAGGGAGTGGCTGGGAAATTCCTTTTGGAAACGCTCGATTGCGGCAAGGGCCTGGTCAGGCGCGCCAAGTTGGAGGAGCAGTTTCGCTGAGCTGAGGAGAAACTCCGGCTTGCCAGGCACGTCTCTCTCTCGAAGCGCCGAGAGGTATTCAACAAGTCCAGTAGTCTCATGCGTCACCGTTGCCACTTTCAGCAAGTTTGCCAGGAGGGCGGGTTGGTTGTATGGTTTGCCGCTATAGCCTTCTTCCAGCATTTTTTTGCAGATGAGTTCTGCTTGCTTGGGGTTGCCAGCGGCAAGAAGGGCGTCGGCATACTTCAACCACACTGCGTAGTCCGACGGGTCAGCTTGCAGAGCACGTTCGTAATAGTGAAGCGCTTCCGTGAGAAAACCATTTTCTTCAAGAATTGTGGCCGCTGTCGCGAGCAATTCGTGTGACGAGGGATTCTGCTCAGCTAATTCTGCTGCAACTTTCTTGGCGGCCTCCACCTCTCCTCGCGTCTGATAAAGGCGCATAAGAGCAGAATAGTTGTCGCTCACCATCGGCTGGAGCGCAATGAGTCGTCGGTAAAAAGACGCCGCATGTTCAAGCAACGTATTGTCGAGGAAACGGACCGTTGCCGTTGAGCGTCGGTCGTCACTCCCTTCTACAAGGAGTGGTTGCGTGGCATACTGCAATGCGAGCTGGGCGGCAAATCGAAGCATTTGAGTGTCGTCGGCCGCGTGCTGAAGATAAGCTGCATAGTTCTCGATTTCTGCCCGGTGATCACCTTTCCGGCCGCAAAGACGCGCGTAAAGCGCAAGGAGTGGCCACCGCCCGCCCTGTCGTGCTGCGTCTGCAACGGCATCTTCAGTGCGCTGGGCCTGCGGGTCATGTTCGAGAGCGCGCACGACAATGTCGCCCATGGTTTGAATTTCCGCAAAGGTCGCTGCACCTGCCAGATCGAGCCATAGATCCATGATCCGCTGCGGCTCGCCACTCATAACGGCGGCGGTCATCGCTGTTTCGATAAAATCACCTCGTTCTGATCCGGCAAGTTCCTCGAAGCGGATAGGAACAAGGGTATCAAGGGCATCCAACGGCCGGGTGGTCGCCACCTGCTCACGTGCCAGAGCCAAACGGAACGGAGTCTCCAGCGGCTGCTCGGCGACAAGAATCTCCAGGATCCCCAAGGCCTCGCGATGGCGTTGCTTCTGGGCGAGCGCAGAGGCTCGCTCGTAAGCAATGACCGGGGTTGCCTTCGCGGGATCCAACATGAGAATCTCAAATGCCCGTTCGTCATCCCCTGCGCGTTGTGCGAAGAGCGCCGCCAACCACATTTCGACGTCAGACGCTTTTTTGGCAGAGATACGTTCATCGAGAAAGCGCTGGAAGCGGAAGAAGGCACGATGGGCAATGGCACTTTCAATGATCGCGTCCGCCAGTCCGCGCGCCACGCTGTACCGAACTTCATTGGCCAGGGCGCCACGGATCATTTGGCCCAAGTCCGCGGGATCGAAAGTTGGCAGCTTTAGGAACTCGAGTAAAAGCGAGCGCATCTGCCAGGGGCCATAGTTCTGATCCAACGCCGCAAGAAGTGTCTGGCGCGCTTGGTCCACTGACCCAATTTCGCGATAAAGGCGCGCTGCAAGGAGCACGAGCGGGAAAACATCCTGCACCTCAGGCAAGGCTCGCTGAATGAGTTCTCGTGAACGGGTTGTTTCGCCACTCACTGCGTAAAGGCGGGCTAGCGTGACCCAGTAGTCGGGATCTTTGGTGTTACGTTTCTCATATTCGCTAACAAGTTTTCTATATTTCTCCATGCGGCCTATGCGCTCGTAGTAGTGCGCTTGCTGGAGCACGTAGCGGCCCGGTAAAGCGGCTACACGTTTGGCCTGATGAAAGAAAAACTCGAGGTCCTCCGCTATTTGATCTGGATTTGCATGGCTCAAGACAATGCCCGTGCGGATGGCAGCATCGTAGGCAAATTCAGCATCAGGATTTTCGCGTACGAGTTGGCAAGCTAGCAAAAACGCTTCCGCATAGAGGTTGCGCTTCACAAGGTCATCGAGCTGCTGCAGCATGGCCGCGGTTGTTGAGCGATCGACCTCAAGGGGTAACGAGGGCGAGAGGCGCTCCGAGGCAAGAAGCTGGGGCGAAGTCGTGACCGCGACTGCACCACTGCCCAGGGCAACCGTTTCTGTCGAACTGAGATCCACTGTGACTGTCCCCAGTGTTGCAGAAGAGTCGCCTGCGATGACAGAAACAGTGGGCAAGGAGGTTTTTCGGTCGTTCCATACCACCTGGAAAAAGTCCGGCTTTGTGCGAAGAGTGGCCGTTGTTCCAAGGGTTGCCGGCTCGGTCGTCTGAGCAGAACCAACCGCCCCGGATAGCATGACAAGAAGCCAAAGAACATGCCTTATGGCCAGAAACAGATGTCGCTTTGCCTGTAAGCGCTGGAAGCTCATTGTGCGTTAGCTTTGAATACGGTCGTAGCGAAACCGTCTAACAGCTTCGCCTTTCCTTTCTCATTCTGCAGTGCGCGTTGCATCCTTATTTTTTGCGAACCAAATCTTCGAGTACTTCTTCAACTGGTCGCCAGAAATCTGGAGATGTGAATTCTCTGATAAGTGCAGCTTGAGCACGTTTCGCGCGTTCAAGAGCGGCTTCCCGAGCGTCGAGAATTCGGGCAATTGCCTCAGCCAGGGCTTGAGGGTTCTCCGGTGGAACCACCTCTCCGAATTCGCCGTTGCGCAGCATGACCCTACAGTCCCCTACGTCCGTGGCCACCACAGGAATCCCAGCGACCATTGCTTCGTTGATGATATTTGGCTGCGCCTCATTTCGCGATGGGGAAACGAAAATGTGACTCCGCGCGAGCACGGCAGGCATATCCTTTCGGAGGCCGGCGAATGTCACACGATCTGCGATACCGAACTCTTTTGCGAGAATCTGCATTTGTTCAAAATAATCGCGATGCTCTGGCAGCGGCGGCCCGACGAGAAGGAAACGAAGGGGTTCTTTGCGCTGACGACATAATTGCGCCGCTGCTCGAAGGAAAAGGTCGGGCGCTTTGCGCGGAAAGACACCATTTGAGGTGATCACGACCTCGCCTGACTGGATGCCGAGCTCCTTGTCGAGCGATGGAGGGGGGACAACGTTCCGGAAGCGCTCGACGTCCACGATATTGCGGACCACAAGCCGTCGCTTCACGCGCGGCGCGGGAAAGAGCGCCATGCTTGCTGCTGAGGCATAAAAAATCGCATCAGCCAGATGCTCTATAAGCCACATCTTTGCTCGCATTCCACGCGAGGGATTCTCGAGCAGTTCCCGGACGTGCCAGACGACCGGAAGACCCACCATCCGCGCCGCAATCCCTGCGA
This sequence comes from Candidatus Sumerlaeota bacterium, assembly GCA_017161655.1. Classification (GTDB taxonomy): domain Bacteria; phylum Sumerlaeota; class Sumerlaeia; order Sumerlaeales; family Sumerlaeaceae; genus DRVG01. Next base: position 30,157 of record JADFCV010000004.1, on the reverse strand, counting down.
ACACAGTAATAGTGGTGTTCACGTAGACGACGTCGCTCTGCTCTCTTCGGAAGAACTTCATGAGGCGCCGGATATAGGCTGCCCGTCCTGCTAGAAGCTGGACCTTTTTCGTGAGCGACGCAGCGACCCAACTCTCTTCCGCGTTAGGAATCACGATGGCGCGAATTCCTTGCTCGCGCGCAAGGTCGAGCAGAGGACCTTCGCCGGGAAGGATCACGCACGTGCGAAAGCGTGAAGGCTGGAGTGATTGCGCAATTCGCAGAAGAGCAATCCCTGCGCCAGAAACTTCGGAAAGGTGCGAGACCAAAGCGACACGAATCATCACGACGCCTCTCCGGCTAACTTCTCGCCGGCAGGGGAAACTTGAGCGGTCGAAGGCGGTTCGTCCGAAGCCCAGAGCATTCGTTCGTCAAGAAGCAGGGCCAGGGGATAGATCAGCCACACACGAACATAGAGAAACGTGTCGTCCGTGAAAGTCGTTGCAAGAAACTGTACCATGAGAGCAAGCACCAGTGCCGCGAGATTATAAGCAAGGGGGTCATCGCGTTTCGCGGCCTCCTTGCGGATGCACCAAATGCGCCTTCCCACTGCCAGAACAAAGACAAGAAACACAGCAAGACCGACCACACCGCCTTCAGCTGTGATCTGCAGGTATCCCTGGTCAGGCGCGCGCGGACGCGTGGGTTCGATATATTGAGCGAAAAAGGTGCTGTAGTCGGGAGGCAAATACTGTCGCCACACCGCCGTGTAAGAGCCTAGCCCCACGCCAAAGATCGGCCGAGCTTTGATCACCTCGAGGCAAATGAGGATACTGTCGCGCCGCTCAAGATAGGAATAATCACGAGAGAGTCGTGTGACCGAGAGAAAGCGAGCAACGAGCGCAGGTGCAGCAAGTGTGGCGGCAAGCGCAATAAAGACCGTCACACCGAGGAGAACCTGGCGGCGACTCGGATAGCGGAAAACACGCGAACACACAACAAGAAGCAAAACGACAAGCACCGTGGTTTGGCGGCTTAGCGTTAGGAGCGATACGAACAAAATGAAGAGCCCCATGGCAAGCACAGCCGCGCGCAAAACCTTCCGGCGCATCTGGGAGAAGAGAAAGAACGCAAAAGGAAACGCAAAGATGAGATTCCATCCATAGACGTTTGCGGTGGAGGCGGCACCTTTTACCCGCACGGCATCGGTGATCTTGCCGGCGAAGGCGAAAAACGTCCCTCTCTCGAACGCCTCAATAAGCCCAGCAACAGCAGCAAGAAAGGTCAGAGTCACAATAATCCAAGCGTAGGCATAGATCGCTCGTTCCGAACGCAAACATGCGGCGATGAGAATCGCGAGGCCGTAATAAATGACCACGTACCGCGCCATCACCTGCCCGTGCGGTGCGCTTTCACCTAAGAGAGCATTGACGGTGAAATAGACCGCGAGAAGCGTTAGCCAAGGCATGAGCCTGGACCGCACGCGGATTGTCTGACCTCGAAACCAAAGCCCCACCCATGAGATGATAAAAAGGAGCGCAATGATCTGGTTTATGCTCAAAGGCAGGCCTGGCACCTTGGTATCCGCAAAAAAAAGAGCCACATAATACATCGCAAAGAAGACAAAGGGGTGGATGGCGAGGACAACCGTGAGTAGCGCCAGCGCGAGAATTCCGCCGAGGGCAAGCGGACCACCATAACGCACTGCTGCGAACGAGATTAAAGCGAATAGGGCCGCGCCGATCGCACCAGTGACGAAATGACGCAAGGGCAGCGGACCCGATTTTCTAGCCTCGAGATACATCTATACTTGCAGAGCTTTGCCCAGTCTTTCTAAATAGTCCTCGCGCACTCAACGCGAACTGCTCGATTGTGTGCCGAATTAAATAGTGATGGTGCAACGATGAAAGTTTACGCGGTTTTGGCGATGGCTCTCTGTTTCACGGCGGTGGCAACAGCCGACATCATTGTCTTGCAGGACGGGAAACGCCAGGAAGGTCTGATCATTAAGGACGTCCCGGGAGACAAAACGATCACAATCCGGACGGCAGCGGGCGAGATTGCCATTCCTCGGGAAAAAATCAGCGCCATCCAGCGAGAATCCACAGCCGAAAGCTATGCGCACATTGGCGACCAATTCTTTGCTCAAAATGAGATTGTGAAGGCTTACGAGGCTTACAGGAAAGCCGTGGAGGCTGACCCGAACAACACAACTGTGACAGCGGGCATGCAAAAGGTGGAAGCTGCCTACCAACAAATGGAGGCATCAAAGCAGCGGGAACAGCTTCGAAAAATCGACGACATGCTGGCGCAAGCGGTGGCACTGGCCGAGCAGGGCAAATTTGATGAGGCAAACCGCCTGCTCAAGGCGGCCGATCCGGGTGAGAATTCGCCCCGGAGCGACGCCTACAAGCGAGCTTTCGCGCGAGTTTACTTTCTGTGGGGAAAGTCACGACTCGACCACCAGGATCCGCCTGGCGCTCAAGAAAAACTGCAAATTGCTCTGCGACTTGATCCTCAAAACGACGAAATCCGCAAAGCCCTGCTCAAGGTGTGGGAAGGGGATCCGAACAAACTCGAAGCAGTTATCGAGCAATACAAAAACAGCACTCGCCCGGAAGATGAGCTAAAGGTGGCGGATGCTCTTTTTAAACTCAAACGCTACGACGAGGCGTTGCCAATTTATCTCAAATACCTTCAGGAGCCAAAATTTGCCAACGAAACGATGCGGCAACGGGTCTACATGATGTTCGACATGCTCCACCGGCAATATGCCGAGAAAGGGGATTACAAAAAGGCCATAGAAGCCTACAAACTTTTCCTGCAGTTTTCGCCTAACGAGCCGACAACGCCGCTAGCACGCTATGAGTACATGCTGAAGCGGGCCCAAGTGAACCAAAATGATCCGGAGCAGCGGGCACAGCTGGCAAAGTTCGCTGAGGAACGCGGTCTACTCGACGTCGCAAAGGAAGAGTATCGCAACGTGCTGGCGATGGATCCAGCTAACAAGACAGCAACGGAGGGACTGCGACGGTTTGCAGAGAGCGAGCTGAAAGATGCCAGTGACTTCCTTGCCGAACAACAATTCCTTCTGGCGACGCAGAAGTCGCTCGACGTCCAGTCGCAATACTCGATGTTCCCAGACATTGTTCAGCGTGCGCAAGAGGTTGCAACAAAAGCCAAGGTGGAGCAGGAGCGCATACAGAAGAATGTGAAGCAGCAAGCGGTCGCTTTGGCCATGCGTGGCGACGATTACTACAATCAAGCGCTCTCGTACCTTGCCGCCTACACCAGCACGAATTTTGACGAGCGCAAACGAGCTTTTTCCCCAAAAGTTGAAGCAGCAAAATACCTCCAGCGAGCCATCTATGCCTGGAAAAACGCCTTGCAGCTTGATCCATCACTGGGAGCGCCCACCAGCTATGATCTCCACAACAAAATTGCCGATGCCTACGCGCGCTACGCGGTCATAACGAATCCTTATCCACCGCGGAGAATTCAGTTCCCACAGAACCCGCAATAATGGTTCTCACTTTCACGGCCAGAGCCATCATGCACCTGATGGCGCTGAGGACGGGAACAACATGACAGACTTGTGGCGGCGGAGGTGCGAAAGTCGGCATTCCTGGGGATTCGCGCTGACGGCCCCGGTGGCATCACCCGCGTGATGCGAAGGTCGCTCGGCGGTATGGGCAGCTAATTGCGTCTCTCGACCACAAAGTCCGCCAATCTGCAGAGCATGTTCACTGGTTCGGAGAGCGGAAAATCTGCAAGCTGTTCGCAGGCGGTGGAAGCATACCTTCGTGCCTCGGAAAGAGCATATTGCACCCCGCCATACTTTTCGATCAAAGGCACGATCACGTCGGGATCACGGCCGTTCTCCCAGCATTCCGTAAGTTGCTTGAGATCTTTGCCCGACGCGGTCTCGAAGACGTAAATAATGGGCAACGTGAGCTTGCCGTTGCGGATGTCGGCCCAGTGGGGCTTGCCCATTTCGTCGTCGCTGGCAATGAGGTCCAACGTATCATCAACGATTTGGAAAGCGATGCCGAAATTGAGGCCATACGCGGAGAGCAGCATGACCTGCTGCTCGGGGGCGCGAGCAAGAATGGCACCGAGTGCCGTACATGCACTGAAAAGATAAGCGGTCTTGCCCCTCACGATGCGAAGGTAATCGTCGCGCGTGAGCAGCGCCTTGCGCTTCTCGATTTGGAACATTTCCCCTTCGCACATGCGCGCAGTGACCTGGCAGATGATGCTTAGCACCTTCGGACTTACTGACGTGCTTAGCGCAAGACTGAAAGCATGCGAAAAGAGATAGTCAGCGATCAGGATGGCCACATCGTCGCCCCAGCGTGCATTGACGGTGGGTTTTCCCCTGCGGAGAGGAGCCTTGTCTATCACATCGTCGTGTAGCAGTGTTGCACTGTGCACGAGTTCCAGTGCCGTGGCAACCTTGGTGTGATCTTCGCCGGCATATTTGAAGACTTTTGCAGCAAGCATCGCCAAAATAGGGCGAAGTCTCTTGCCTCGCGTGGAAAGGACATATTTGCCCACTTCACGCACCAGGGCCGTGTCGCTGTCAAGGATCTCGCCCAGATGCTCATCTACTCGAGCAAGATCAGGGGCAAGATAAGATGCTATTTCATCGATGACATTGGCCATGGACGCTGGATCACTCACTTCTTGAATGTTTTCAAAAAGCTATTCGACTAAAGCTGTTCTGATTCAAGCGACAAGGTAAAATGCCAAAGAACACGCTTAGAGCAACATGCGCTGATGCCGGGGACGCAATGGCGGTGGAAGCGAAGGCGTTCCGCTCTGCCGGCAATGATCTTAGCGTGTTCGCCAACCCGTCGCGTTCGCTCACCTCGACAATCCTTCATCTTACAGGGCCAGCCGTTGCAGAAAACCTCCTGCAAACCCTCCTGCTCATGGTGGACACTTTCATGGTGGCCTATTACGGGAGCGTGCCAATTGCCGCTGCAGCAGCTGCGGGCATGATCCTGTGGCGTCTTCAGATGACCCTGGGATGCATTGAACGGGGAACAACGGCGCTCGTGGCTCGGCGTTGGGGCGAAGGTTCGCGTGAGAGCGCAGCTCACGCGGTCGGCCAGTCTTTGCTCCTGGCAGTCATGATCGGGGCCTCGCTAACCATAGCTGGAATTGCATACACACCAGAGCTTTTGAGAGGGATTCGCACACCCGATGACGCTCTCGCCCCAGGTATTCCCTATATGCGCGTTGTTCTCGCGGCGAGCATTGCGCGAATGATTTTCTTTGTGGGGGCAGCGAGCATGCGTGCCGCGGGAGATACACGCACTCCCATGTGGATCGCACTTGGCATGAATGGAGTGAATATCTTTCTTAATTATTTACTTATTTACGGGAAATGGGGCTTTCCCGAGTTGAAGCTTTTCGGATCCGGGCTCTCGACCTGCACTGCTTTGTGCCTCGCCGCTATTGCGGTGCTCGTTTATCTAGCAGTCGCAAAAAACGGTCCTCAAATTCGTCTGCGCCATTTCGTTCCGACGCGTTCAACAATTGCGTCCATTTGGCGCATATCTATTCCTTCCTTCGTAGAAGAACTCATGATCAGCGTTGGGTTTCTCGTTTTCTTTAGCTTCGTTGCCCGTCTCGGAACTGTCGCCCTAGCGAGTCATGCCCTCGCAACGCGGCTGGAATCGCTGTCCTTCATGGCTGGTGTGGGATTTTCAATTGCAACAGCGACTCTCGTCGGGCAGGCACTCGGGCTTCGCGATATTGCGCTCGCTCGTCGCGTTTTCCGCAAAAGCACGGCCCTGGCCGTGCTTACGATGTCGATTGTGGCCGTTGCTCTCGTTGTGTTCGGACGTCCCTTGCTTGGGCTTTTTTGTCGGGAAGAGGATGTGGTCGAGCTTGCCTACGCTCTTCTGCTCGTTGCTGCAATTGAACAGCCGCTGCTGGCTATCGCGATGACACTCAGCGGTGGACTGCGGGGTGCGGGAGAGACGGTTTCGCCAATGCTGGCTTCGTTCCTGGGCAACCTTGTAGTGCGGATTGCCGCAACCTACCTTCTTGCGTTCCCGCTCGGACTCGGCATTTACGGGGTGGTGCTAGGGACCATTGTAGACTGGCTTGTGAGGTGTATCTTTCTTTACATCGGTTTCCGACGTGAGAAGTGGGCATCCGTTGAGTTGTAAACTCGCCCAAGGTGCCACATGATGGGGCGCCAGGACAAACCATCGAAAGTGAGAATTGCTGGTGGGCTACCTCCACGTTTATACCGGCAACGGAAAAGGCAAAACAACCGCCGCCATTGGCCTCTCGATCCGCGCTGCGGGAGCTGGTGAACGAGTGGCAATCTTGCAATTCGACAAGGGCTTCGAGGGGAGGAATGAGCACTACCATGAGCGAGCCATTCTGCGGCAGATTCCGAACATCGAACTCTACTTTTTTGGACAAGAGCGGATCATGCCGGACGGGAAGTTCAGGTTCACAAACGAGCCCGGAGATTTCGAGCAGGCGCAAGCGGCTCTTCAGAAGGCAAAAGAATTGGTCAGATCACAGCGCTATTTTCTCGTTGTTTGCGACGAAGCCATTACATGCGTGGGAACGAAACTTCTGGCTCCAGAGGATCTTATGGGTCTCGTAGAGGAATTCCGCGCACAGCCCACCTGTGACCTCGTTCTTACTGGTCGCGGAGCTTTTCCGGAGCTGATAGAAGCGGCGGATTTGGTCTCAGAGGTCCAGCTCGTCAAGCATTACTTTTATCAGGGTGTTCCAGCGCGCCGCGGAATTGAGTTCTAGAGTTGGGTGAGGATAACAGCAGCGCAACGGCTTGCTGGTGAGAGAACGAGGTTCGGGCAGCCAAAAAGCCGTGAGAAGTTCTTCTGCAGCAGGTCGCATGCCCCTTTCTGATCTGACGTGGCGAATTGATAGGTGTAGAAAACATTTCCCTTTGGCATGCGCTCTGTTCTTGGAGTAGCATGAGCAAAATGGATGACGCATTGGGCATTGCGCGATCGAATGACGAGATGATCGATACGCAAATTTTGTCGCGTGGCATCACGGACATGTTTGTCATCAGCGCCATGCGGCAGGTTGACCGTGCGCTTTTCGTTCCGCCGGAAATGCGCCAGTATGCTTACGCGGATGGTCCCCTGCCTGTAGGCTTTGGCCAGACCATTTCTCAGCCGTATATTGTGGCGCTCATGACCCAGGCTCTGCATCCCGCGCCAACAGACCGGGTGCTCGAGATTGGGTGTGGAACAGGCTATCAGACAGCCATCCTTGCGCATCTCGTGAAAGAGGTCTATTCCCTGGAGGTTGTGCCGGAATTGGCGGAAGCCGCGCGGCGGCGGCTCGATGAACTGGGCATCGCCAACGTGCACGTTCTCCTGCGCGACGGCTGGCTTGGCCTGCCGGAAAAAGCACCTTTTGACAAGATCATTGTCACTGCTGCCCCAGAGCGCGTGCCCGACACCTTACTCGAACAGTTGGAGGTCGGGGGCATCATGGTGGTGCCGGTGGGAGTTGATGTGCAGGAGCTTTTGCAAATCACTCACGCCGAGCCTGGACGTTACGTTCACCGGCGACTCGGGCCAGTGAGATTCGTGCCGATGGTTCACAGGGACCTCGGGCTTCAGGAGTCAAGCTGACCTTGACCCGACAAAGGAAGCCTTCGAAAGTGAACTCCCGATGAACGCACCGCAAGAACATCCCAGGAGATTTCAAGGCGTACATGTCGTCGTTGTGGACGACGAGGAGGGCATGTGCACGATTCTGCGCAAGGTTCTTTCGCAGGAGGGCTACAACGTGGAAACCTTCACGCGGCCCGATCAAGCCATCGCCTGGCTCGAGCATTCCCCCGCCGAGATCGTCATCTCTGATCTCAAGATGCCCCAGCTCAGCGGGATGGATGTGCTGCGAGCGGTTCGTCGCGTGAGCCCTGAGACCAGTGTCATCCTCATGACGGCTTACGGGACGATCGAGAGTGCGATCGAAGCAATGCGCGAAGGGGCTTACGACTACATCACGAAGCCATTCAAACTTGACGAACTCATGCTGATTGTCGAGCGCGCGGCCGAGCGCACAAAACTGCGTGAGGAAAATGAGGCTCTCACGCGAACTCTGGCTCGCCCTTTCGAACCTACGGAACTTGTCGGCGACAGCCCTCCGATGCGCGAGCTGCGCGCCATTATCGCCAAGGTCGCTCCCACGGATGCGGCGATCCTGCTCCGCGGTGAAAGTGGGACGGGAAAGGAGCTTGTTGCACGCGCCATTCATCGCAATTCGCGACGGGCCGAGGCTCCTTTCGTGGCCATTAATTGCGCCTCCATTCCCGAGACCTTGCTGGAAAGCGAGCTTTTTGGCTACGAGAAAGGCGCGTTCACCGGAGCTGATCGCCCCAAAATGGGTCTTGTGGAAGTGGCCAACGGGGGGACCTTATTTCTTGATGAGATTGGGGATCTGCCGGTGCCGTTGCAGGCAAAGGTTCTGCGGATGCTGCAAGAGCAAGAAGTCCAGCGTGTGGGGGGATTGCGCCCGATCAAGGTCAACGTGCGCCTCATTGCTGCCACAAATCGCGACCTCGAAACAGCCATACAGCAACGCACATTTCGCCAGGATCTTTACTATCGGCTCAACGTGATTTCTATCGAACTGCCGCCGTTGCGAGAGCGCGCGGAGGACATTCCGTTGCTTGTCGAACACTTTTGCGCCAAGGCTGCGCGCAAGTTGCGGCGGACAGTGCCACGGTTTGCTCCGGATGCACTGGAAGCGCTCAAAAGGTACCCATTTCCTGGAAATGTGCGGGAGTTGGAAAACCTCATTGAACGGCTGCTGATTCTCTGCGAGCGCGACGAAATTCAATGCGAGGATCTGCCGGAGGACATTCGCACGCTGAACAGATCTCGCAGGCCAGGGCTATCAGCAACGTCAGCGCCGATTACGACCCTCGACTATCGCAAGGCGCGCGAAGACTTCGAGCGCGCCTATCTGCAACACCTGCTCGAGGCCACGGGAGGCAATGTGTCCGAAGCAGCGCGATTGAGCGGCCTCTCGCGTCGCCATCTCTACGAGAAGTTTGAGCGACTCGATATTCGAGTGCCGCATCGGGGCGAAAGTTCGATAGAATCCTAGCGATTGCTTAGCGTGGAGCTGGATAGCGTAGTTCAAGAGCGCGTCGTTCGCCGGCTTTGAGTTCTATCTGCTCTGTAAGCTCGCCGAGTTTCTCGTGCCACACGCTAATCGTATAATGGCCGGGGGGAAGGTCCACGAGCTCGAACGTGCCCTCGGTGCCCGTCACGGCAAAATAGGGATGATCGAAAACCCCCACGTAGGCAATCATCCAGGGCTGGACGTCGCAACGCAAAGCAACCGGCAGTTCGGGATTTTTCAACGAGAATTCGAAAGGAGGGTCCTGCGGTCCATAGAACGGATGTATGAACTTGTTATTCTTTTTTGAGCGAAGATAGACGGTGTGAAGTGTTCGATCGTCGTTGCGAAGTCGAACGGCCTGGCCGCACTGAACAGCCACCACACGGGGAACGAAGAGGCAGTCGCGCATGGCGACATCAACGGGTCCGCGAGCAGGATCTGGACGCCGCGCAATCGGCCCCTCCTTCACAAAGACGAGAGCATTGGCTAACGCGCCCTGTTCGTTCACGATAAGCTCTTGCCGTGGGTAGTTGGCCCGCCGCTGACGCTCGGCGCAAAATGAGTCGCCGCGCATCTCCAGAGGTTGAAGCTCGGGGCGGGGGCCAGTGCAGCGCACCGTGCCCCACAGCGAGGAGGTCGTGGGCGCGCCGCTGGCCACTTGCGCTCCCACGAACAGAAGAAAACCGAGCACGAGTGCGAGAGCTTGTAAGCCTCGCGGAATGATCCTGAGATGTTGGGGACCTGACGTTGTGGCCATTTCAGCAGGTAAGTAGCAAGCTTTGCAGCAAAGATTCAGCGCTGACACACCGCCGGCATGAGAGTTTGCCCTTTCCCAGGGGTCAGCGCAGTGCCGCCACACAGGCGTCCGCCAGTCGGTGCAGCCCTTCAATCATCGGTTGCTCCTCGATGTACGCGTAACACAGGCGGAGCTGGTTGTCGGGCTTTTGCCGCCCCTCTTCCTGCGCGTAGCAATAGCACCCCGGCACGTAGAGAACTTCGCGTGCAAGAGCTTCCTCAAAAAAGCGGCCGCCTGGGGAAGTGCTCACATTCTCCGGCATCGTGACCCACACGTAGAGCCCGCCTTTAGGCTCCAGATACTTGACCTCGGGAGGAAATTTCGAGCGCAGCACATCAAGCATGATGTCGCGTTTGCGCTGGTAGCGGGTGCGGAGCATCGCACTGTGGCTATCGAACGCTCCGGTTTTCAGTGCGTGGTAAACCAGATTTTGCGCCAGATTTCCGCTGCCGAAGTCGTGATTGCCTTTTTGATTGAGGACGTGAGGCGTGAGCTCCGAAGGCAGATACCCATAACCGAGACGCAGGCCCGGGGCAAAGGCCTTTGAGAACGTCATGGCCAAAAGCACCCGCTCGTTTTGCGGATCCAGCGTTTTCAAAAACGGAACATCCTCGCCCTCGAATTTCAGTTCGTAGTAAGCAGCATCTTCGATGATATAGATGTAGTTTTCGTCCGAGCTATAGCGCTCGATGATTTCGTAAATCTGTTCGCGGCGCCGCCACGAGTGGCTTGATCCCTTAGGGTTCTGGAAATAGGTCATGACGTAGAGGAGCTTCACGCGCGGCAAGTCCCCGTCGGCGGCAAGCTGACGCAACGTTTCCTCAAGTGCTTCCGGGATTATGCCTTCGTCATCCGTCGGCACGCCTATCGTGCGTGCCCCCACAGCATCGAGCACGCCCATGTAAACAAAGTACGTCGGGTCTTCAACCAGAACAATGTCGCCCGGGTCCACCAGCACGTCGGTAGCAAGGAACAGGAGCTGCTGACTGCCGTTGGTGAGAACGACGTTTTCTGGATCGATGGGGCCCTGAAGCCCGGCCTGCTCCAGGCGCGAAGCGAGCAATCGGCGCAGATTGGCTTCGCCTTCCGTAGTGCCGTACTGCAGCGCGCGCTTGGCGGCGTCCTCGTTTTCAAAAAGCTCGGCAACGAGCTGCTGAATGAGGCGCGCCGGCAGTGTTTGTTGGTCCACCAATCCTGCCGCCAGCGAGATGATATTAGGGTTCTCAAGTGGCTTTTTCAAAAGCCAGGAAATCTGCGGTTCTTTTGTGCGACGCGCACGCGCCGATAATCGGTGTTCGCGACCTGTCAGAACAGCCACGTTGCCCAACCTCACAAGGTGAGATGATGCTCGGCGTTGCCGGAAAAGTGCCCTGCTTTTTCACAAAAGGTCATGATGTCCACTCGCCCAGTCGAAAGCCGAACGTTTACTGTACAGCGCCGTGAGAAAAGCTGCGCAACGAAAAAAAACGGTCGTTCGCGCGGGTCGTTTCCGTTGCTTTTTCGTACGATTGAAGATCTGCTGGAGATGTAAAAATAATCTGCGCGGGACGTTGGTGGATCGGGCAGCACTTGATATCCGGCTTCACCGCGACCGGCAAAGGACGATTGTCCTCGGTCCGAGTGGGCTTAACTTAGGTCTTTCAGGCCTGAGTCGCACACGTCTCGCGCCTTTCCTTTGTTGGGCCACTCAGGACAAGATACCGGGTGAGCAATGCCATGAGCGAAGCAGTGAGCGAACGCATGGGGCTGGGTGAGTTTTTGCGTTTGGCAGCTGAGCGGGGCGCCTCCACTGTCCTGTATTTGGTCGGTCGCCCGCCGGTCATGCGCATCGGGCGCGAACTGCAGCCGCCGCTCGAGTCGCGACCGCTCACCTTCCACGAAACAGCCGCCATGGTGGAGCAACTTCTCAGTCCCACCGAGCTTCAATTCATGAACGAACACGGGAATGTGGAAACAACGTTCGAAATCGGCGGCATCAGTGGGAAACTCACCGTTTTTTTCGGACTTGGTTGCCACAATCTGGTCTTCTATCTGGAAGGCCGCTCCGCCGCCGACAAAGAAGACACCAAGGATGCAGCGCCCCGCTAGCAGTAAGCAGCCCGCCCGATCCTTCGCTCTTCACACGCCGGCACCCCACCAAACTTGAGAAACTCTCAAAGACCCATCCGAGAGATTAAGACTCCTCAGGGACCCAGCGGGTTTCGCGTCCGAGTGTCAACCGTATGGCGATGCCGAGAATTGCGGTGAGCGCGAAGAGGACGTAGGCTGCCGCCGAGGCGAAGCCCATGCGATAAAACTCGAACGCATTGCGGAAAAGATAATAGACCAGGGAAATGGTGGCTTCATTGTTCGGCGTCATCAAGCTCGGCAACACGAAGACCTGCAACGAATCAATGGTGGTAATTAGGACGACGAAATAAATCGTCGGACGCAAGAGCGGCAGGGTGACATAGAAGAACCGCTGGATGGGGGTCGCGCCGTCAATGCGGGATGCTTCATAGAGATTGACGGGGATACTTTGAAGCGCCGCAAGGTACATCACCGTGTTGTAACCAACCACTCCCCACACGTTCACGAACGCGATCGTGAGCAGCGGAACCCACGGATTGGGATGATCGAGAAACCGATAAGTTTTCTGCGCCCACGCCGGAACCGAACCAGTCAATGTTCCCCACCACATCCCGAAGCGATGAATCATCTCATTGATAAGACCGACTTCGCTGTTTAGAATGAGTTTCCAAACGAGCGAGATCACCACCAGCGAGACAATGGCGGGGAGGAAAAAGACCCCACGGAAAAAGTGCCGTAACACCCGCACCGCGTTGAGAAACACCGCCAGGAGAATTGCAATGACGGACGAAACGGTCACTGTGAAGACCGTGAAAATCATTGTGTTCGAGAGAGCCCGCCAGAACATGTGGTCGCGCAGCAGACCAAGGTAGTTTGCCCCTCCCACGTAAACCGGCGGCATGATTCCGTTCCATTTCTGAAAGCTGAGCCAGAACGAAAAGCCTATGGGGAAAAGCAAAAAGACACAAAACAACACGTAGAAAGGCGCAATGAAAAGATACGCGTTGCGGTGGCGCTTGAGAGTTTTCCACCACTGGGGCGCCTTCATCGTGGGTGCCATCCTTCACGTCACGCGAGATTTGACGAGTGCATGTTATTCTGCCTGTGCCAGACACAGCCGCGCAAGGGCATAAGCATAGAGTTTGATATTGCGCAGATGGCAATCCACGCGCACATGCTCATTGGGCTGATGTGCCATTTCGGGCTCTTCCACCGGCTCGGTCGGCCCGAAGTTGACGGCTTTCTGGAAGACTTTCGCATAGGTTGTCCCGCCCATCGAGCGGAACTCGAAAGGACGCCCCGTCACCGTCGTATAGGATTCCCGCAACGCCGCAATGAGTTCGGGTGCTGCAGATTCGTCGACGTAGATCGCATCGAAAGGCTCGCGTGCCAGCGAGGACGCCTCACCTGTCACGCCCAGCTCCTCAGCAAATTCATTCACTGTGGCGCTGACTTTTTCCATGACCCTGGCGACGGGCATGCCGAACGTCGGTCGAATGTTCAGGACCGCATAGACTCCTGTATCGTCCCAGCGAAAGATTCCCAGGGAAACAGTCGTCCGCCCTACGAAGGGGTGTTCCGAATGGATGCCAAGGGTTTTGCCGTAGATGTCGCTACTCACGCCAAAAATAAATTGGGCAACGTCGGCTTCGTCGTCGGAGGCAAACGCACTCTGGCCGAGGAAATGCAGGAGGTCCAGCACGGCATTGTGCCCAAGTTCGGGACGGCTGCCGTGGGCACTTCGACCACGGAAAACCAGGCGGAGATGCGGTTGCCCTTCCTCATTCACGATCTCGGCGCGGGCATCAGGCTCCGCCGACAAGAATCGCTTGAGCTCGTTCTCCAACTCTTTCACTGGCGCCTCTGACCCTTTCGCGAATATCGCTTCGGCGAAATCGGGCACCATGTTCGCACGACGGCCACCTTCCACGCGCACGAGCTTCAAGTCGCCGCTCTCGGCTTGCCCGCCGAGAGGCAGCGACAGCCGCAACTGAGCATTCAGCACTCCCTTCTCTCCGTTCACGATGGGGAAATCCGCGTCGGGCACGATGGCCATGGCGGGCATGGGCTCGCGGCTGAAGTAGTGGGCCATGTCGGTCCACTCACCAAATTCTTCTGTTGTGCCCACAATGAGGCGAGCCCCTCGGCGCAGCGGCATGCCAAGCTTCTTGAGGAGGTTCAGCGCCCAGAGCATCTGGATCACAGGGCCCTTGTCGTCCTGGGTCCCGCGGCCGTAGATCACACCATCCACAAGCTCGCCGCCGAAAGGATCGTACGACCAACCGTCGCCGGCAGGAACGACATCGATGTGAACGGGCAGCCCGACAAACTCTCCCTCGCACGGCAATTCTGCCACAGCGACCACGTTGTCGTGATTGCGCCAGACAAGGCCCATATCGCCTGCGAGTTTCCCAAGATATTCCAGGCACCGCCGAGTTTCCTGTTCTGCGTGCGCCTTGGCCTCTGGCTCACTCTCGCCACTAATGGTGCGGAATCTTAACAGTTCGCGCAAAGCTTCGATGGGCTTGTCCTGCTCATCGCGCAAAAGGGCTTCAATTTTTGCCAAAAGTTCAGCCGACGTCATGGACTCCTCACTGGCTTGGTATCGTACAGTAGCCCATTGGCTAGGTTACGAAGCGACTTGTGAAGCACTTTTTTATTTCTGCGTCTTTTTCAAAAAGTCCTGACGTGATCCAGGGCTAGCTGCCAATAATTGGTCAGAGGATTCTCTGGATCGAGGGCGTAGCGGGGGCCACGTTTATCGGGAGCAAAGGAGGGGTTCCCTAGCCACTCTATGAGCGATGCCCCAAGCACCCGGCCATGATAGCGCGTGAGAACGTATTCACGGCCGCGACGCCCCAGCTCGGACAATTCTGCTCTTCGCTCCCCCGCATAAAGGAGGACTTCTGCGAGATGATCGGGATCACCCATGCGGAAAGGAAACAGAAGCCCTTCGCGCTCCAGGTCCTCCGCAAGTTCGGTTGGCGTGGTGGAAATGACTGGTTTGCCCGCGAGAAGAAAATGGATAAGCCGCGTGCGGCTGCCAAGCATGGCTTCGTAGGTAAGACGATCAATGCTCAGCCCGACGTCAGCCTCGGCGTAAAGGCGATTGAGTTCGCCGAAAGGCTGCCACTCAACCACGCGGACCGCCTCGCTGGCATTCTCGCGACGCACAATTTCGGAGAAACGCTGGAAGGAGAGCTCGTTGTAGCCGACACAAGCGCCCCCAGCAATGAGCAAACGGAGGCGCCGATTCTTTTGCCACGCCTTTATCACCCCATACGCCAGCGTGTCCACATCCATCCAGGTGTTGAAGCTTCCGCACCACATGACCACGAAGTAGGCATGATCGCGGGGCTCGGGCATGGGCGGAGCTGTCACGGGGAAAACACCGTAGGGAATGGGATGAACAAACTCGTAGCAGCGGGTAGAGCGGTTGAGCCGACCTGCGACGCCCAGGTGACCAATGAGTGCGTAACGCTGCCGGCTGCTAAGTGACGAGAAAACGTCGCCCTGCACAAGGGCTTCCATAAGGAGTTTCCACGTGTGATAGTATAACGAATCATTCTCGTCCTTGCGCTCGGGGAACAGTTCTGCCCGACTCTGGAGTTCGGCCAGAGGATCACCGAAAACGTCCACCCAAAGCGGCCGTTGAACGTGCCGCGCATAAAGTGCAGCCGTTGCGTAGGGCTGAGCCGAGCCAGTGGCTACAATGGCCGCGGGCGCCTCACTGAGTAGCTCTGGCCACTTGCCCTGCCCCATCTGCTTGAAATCTTCAATGGAACACGGCAAATAGGTAAAAGACGCCGTGGGGTTCGCCTGGGCATCTTGGAGCAAAACGGGATCCAACGGCAGCTCAATATTCATTGCGGCCCCAGATGCCTCACGACGTGCAGAATCCAGGCCGACGACCATCACTTGCGCCTCGGCTCGTTCTGCGAGAGCTAGACCATCAAGCACCGTTTGAACGATCTGCCATGTGCGAGCACCTGGTGCCGTGACCGCGTACTGCGGCTCGCACGGCATTGGGCCACATCCGAATATCACGACTTTCATAGGGCCGCTCTCACCGCCGAGGAATATGCGTTTCGAAGCCGCCGTGGCGGCATCACCAGCGCTTGAGTTCTTTCCTGCATTTCTCGCGGGATGGCACGCAAGTGGGAAAAGGTCGATTTTCGTGTCCTCTAGGCGACGCGTGCCATGCGTTGGAGCAGGTAGCCAACGTGGGGATCGCGTGATTCGGCAACAACGACGAGAACGTCGCCTGCCTGAAGGTGCAGAGCTTGCGGAGGAACGATTTCTAAGTCCCCTCGCAACAGGCTCACGACTGCACAGCCAGGGGGAAGCGAAAGCTCTCGAATCTCGCGCCCTTCAAGGTAGCTGCCGCGTTCCACAATGAGTTCGTAAACGGTGGGACTGCCATCCGTTTGTGGAGAACGTGGGTGAAGTTCGAGATCAAGCTCTAGCAAGGCATCATAGATCGGGGGCACGCGAAACGCCTCGGCTACCAAATAGGCTGCTCCGCAGGCGAGCATGAGGGCAAAGAGTTGCTCGTAGTTGTTTGTCATTTCGACGATGAGAACGATCCCCGTAATGGGAGCCCGCGTGACCGAGGCAAAGAGAGCAGCCATCCCCAGGACGGCAAAAGCCTGAGGCGCCGCCGTCCATGCTGGCGGGAGCCATGAGGCCACCGCTCCAAACGCCAAGCCAAGGAAAGCCCCGATGACAAGCATCGGCGCAAAGATTCCGCCCGGCACCCCAGCAGCGTAACTTATCATTGTCATGCCGAACTTCGCTGCCATGAGAGCCAACATGATGGCCAGACCCCCCTGGTAGAGGTACGTGCCGTGAAGCACAATTTCAGCGGTGCGGTGTCCCCCGCCCGCCACCGCCGGAACATAAACAGACACCACGCCCGCGAGCAACCCAATGAGCAAGACCCGTGAACGGGGAAGTTGGCGACCAGCGCGCACACTCGCCAACAGCGTCTTGTTGAAAACTATGCCAACTAACCCGGCAAGCACACCAATCCCAAGAACGAGGGGGAAAGCCCGGAGGGGTGGGGCAGGATAACCGACAATGCGGAACGCGGGGCGCTCGCCCACAATGAGACGAGTGACCGCATCAGCGCAACCACTGGCAACCAGTGCTGTGGCGTAGGTGACGGGAGTGAAGTTCTTTTCTAGCTCCTCCAGAACAAACAGGAAACCAGCAAGCGGTGCGTTGAAGGCAGCCGCGAGGCCAGCTCCTCCTCCGGCGGCTAGGAGGGTGCGTTGCGCTCGCTGGGGTAGTCGAAGAGCCGAACCAAGGGCTGCCGCGACACATGCTCCCATGTGGACAGTTGGACCTTCTCGCCCCAGGGCGAGGCCGCCCCCAATTGCGCAGATGCCCCCCAAAAGCTTTGTGGGCAAAACCTTCCACCACTGCAAACGCTGAAATCCGGCAACAACTGCTTTGACGTGCGGGATTCCACTGCCGGCCGACTGGGGAGCTACTCGATGTGTGAGCCAGGCAGCAATCCACACCAGACCTGCACAATAAACAATGGCAAGAAGATACCCGAGGAAGCCACCAGCCGCTTGCGCCACAATCGTTTCGCGCAGCCATTCCGCAATTTCGAGTCCCTTCTGAAAAAGGATGGCCATAAGGCCAGCCCCCAGGCCCACCAAAACGGCGCGCCACAGCTGGTGGCGCCGGCCAGAGGTCGCTACTAACGCTCGCCTTTCGGCCCTGTCAGCAGCTATTCTCTTCTCTAACTTGCTTAGAGCGTCCTCTGAGTTGGGGCCACTCTGAGAGGATTCTGAAGGGCGCGAGATGCTACGGCCTTCTTGCGCCTGAGCAGGCGAAAACTCATTCTCCCACGATTTGTCTTCAGTGGCATCCATTCGCAAAATATCTCCGCCAGAGCTTCGCCCAGGCCAAGACGGCGCCCAATGCTGGTCATGAGCTTAAGCTTGCATCTAACCCAACGTAGGGCGCTGTCAATGTGCTGGAGCGTCGTCCCACTCGCCCGAGGCAAGCGCATTTTCTATCTTTTTGACGCGATACCGATGCGTGTGACCATCAAGGCTCTTGGCCTCAAATTCTTCGCTTTCTTTTCGGCCAATGAGCTGGGCAGGGAAGGGAGCTTTGTAATCGTAGATTCCGCGTTCGGGATCGCTTTCCCACTGTCCAAGCAAAATGTAAGTTTCCTCTTTGCCAGAATCCAAATTCGTGAGCACCACACGAGTGCCGAACGACACTTCGCTGGTATTGACATCGTCCTTGCGCACAACCTGAGCCCTGGCAATGCCATCCTGCAAGAAATGCGCCCGCCGCAAAAGGTGAGCATGGCGCTCACGTGCGCCATGATAGCCCGCATTCTCGCGAAGGTCACCTTCGGACCGAGCCTTCTCAATCTCTTTTGCGTTTTCGGGAATTGTTACCGTGTTGAGTTCGTGGAGCTCAGCGGCCGCCCTTTCCAGGCCTTTCGCCGTGCAAAGATGGGCAAGGCTCACAGAACTCCCGGCTGCAGGGCCAGCCTGGCTGACCGCAGGTTCATCCAGATCACGCCGCACAAGACGAATGGCACGGTCAGCGGCCTCACGGGCTGATTCCGTAAGCACGTTGTGCAACTGCAAAGCACGACGCAACTCATGCACTTGTTCGAGAGTCATCTCTTTCACCGCTGCCGCAAGAACGGCATAGTCCCCGGCACTGATCAACGAACGCACCCGACCGATAAGCCACTTGGCTCGCTCGATGACATCCGCCGGTGTGCCAAGTTTCTGGGCCACGGCATCCCACTCGTTCATCCAGTCCAGAAGGTCGAAAACAAGGGAGGGCAGAGGAATAAAGTCGTCGAGATAGTTCCACCGGCGTTCTGTGAGGTGTCTCGCCGCCCAAACAAACGTTTCGGGATTGTCGAGGGCTTTTTCAAAAAGCTCGCGAATGGCGCGCACGGCTGCCCCCGCATGCTTCTCCGGTTCCATGGCGTTCCAAAGAGCCTGGGCAAGGACGGGCGATGCTCCAGGCAAGCTCTCAGCGGCACGCTCAATTCCAGTCGCACCGTCTCGAGCGATGAGGCCACGCACAGCCCGCTGCGCGAAACCCACGTCGGGGAAATCGTTGAGCGCGAGATAGTCTGTAACGTTCGCCAAGATGTCTTCCTCGCCAGGAAGAGCCGCAAGAGTGTGTTTGGCGCCGCTGTGCTCCGCGGCCAGCAGTTCCAGGAGATAGCGCGCCGTCAGACGTTCAGCGGGGGAAAGCGTCGGGTTTTTTGCCCGCCCCGCCAGATCGAGGAGGATCTTCTCGATAGCCTCGCCTGAAACCGAAGCGCTACTGGCTAACGTTTTCACCAGTCGCTTGACGGCCTCCGTGCGCACCTCCAGACTCGCCGACCCGCCAAAATACGACTCAAGCAACTCGTCCTCAAACGTGCGGGGCTGGGCACGCAAACTTATTTCAGCACGCCCACTCCGGCTCGCGTCAAAATCGATCCAGGGATCGAGTGAAAGAGCTGTGCGTGCCTGAGCCCACCATCGAGACCATTCGACGTCTGAAAAAAGGCGGTCCAGCAAAAGTTCTTTTAGCTCGGGAGCTTTGATGCGCCCATCGAAATCTGCCAAAACCAACTTCACAAATTCGGCCGGACTATCCCATGCGAACTGGCGTAAGCCGTCGCGATCTTTGAGCATACGTGCGGTGAAACTCGTGGGTGGCCGATACTTGAGATGTTTGAGGAGGAAGTCGAGCTTGACCTCACGACGCTGCTGGTCTGCTACCTCTGGAAACTCGAGCACCACACGATCATTGGGAATATCGAGCTCAATGACATACCCATCGCCCCAGTACGGATGGGAATACACCGCTCCGGGAAGCATCCGAAGAAGCTCATCGAAGCGGGCAAAAACGCGATCGAGGGGTAGCCCCTTGCAGGCGGCAATCATATCCGAAAGCTGCGGGATTTCGGCATAGATGCGCTTCAAGGCGCGAGCGGTATGAGGCCGAAGCGCCTTCGAATCAGGCCAGAAGCGCGCCGCTAGCTTAAGCAGCGCCAATTTGGCTTCCCATTGCTCACGGGCTTCCAATTCATCGAGCGCTAAGAGCAAAAGCTCATGGGCACGGTCCAGAGCTTTGGCGCGGCGCATTGCCCGGATGAAATTCTCATAGAAGAAAACATCGGTTGGTGGCTCAACGACAACTTCGAGCCAGAGGCTCTCTAACGTAGCGAAGTCGTCTGCCTCAATAGCCTGGGCAAGCTGCTGCGAGAGGTCTTCAAAGTTTTTCACGTTCTGCGGTTCGCTCATTGCAGCGAATCACCTCGAACTGAGTTTGTGGCGTCCTAATAGGGATTCTATACACTGTTCCAGTGAAGCTTGTCCATTTGCGCGGTCTCTTTCCCTGCAAATTGGCTAGGCAATCGAGAGAAGGGGCTTTGTTCAGGTCACGCTTGCGCAATTTTCTTGTTATCAAATTCCTAAGTTTCGTTGATAACATGGCTCTTTGAATTAGCGGAACCCAGCATGCTTCCAGAAGGGAATTATGCTCCGGACAACGAATCAGAAATGCGTAAGGCGCCCTGCTGGTCACACCTGCCCCCTCCTTCCGGAAAGCCCCCCACCTCACGGATTTGGAGTCACAAATGCCCAGGAAAGCGATTTTTTCGTATTTTTTCGACATTTTTCGGCCCTAGGAGGCACGCGGACACCAAAAAAGATATTGATAAATAATAACTTAGTTGGATAGTTTTAGCGTAACTTTTTTCAAACTTTTCAATTGACAGATTTATTGGACCGCTCTAAACCGCTCGTCAATGGTCTCTGAGTAGACCATTTGATTTGAAAGCCGACGGCGCAAGGGGTTCCCCCCGACCCCCTCTCCGGCTGCTTTCACATCGGAGAACAAACTTCATGGAGGGCTAGACCTATGCGAACGCGCACCACCGCGACAACGGCTTTGCTGAGCACCCTGAGTCTCGTCGCGTCTGCTGCAACACTTTTCACCGATTCTTTCAACTCAAGCACGCTAGGTTCAGCGTGGTCTGTTTCGGGCACAAATCAGTGGCGTGTCCGAACTAGCACAACTTACCGCTATGGATCGTCGGGTTATGGGGTGACACTCGACGACTCCACGGGCGATAGCGTGTATTCCACCTCGCGTCTAGACTTGCGCATGAATCTCGCCACGTATTCAAACGTGGTTCTGACGTTCCGCTTCCGAAACGTGGGTGATGAGTCGCACAGCAATGACGGACTCTTCCTCTCGACGGATAACGGAGCCACTTTCTCGAAGATTTGGTCCTTCCCCGCCATTTCTTCTTCGTTTTCCCTTTATACCGTTAATCTTTCTTCAGCAGCAGCTTCCCTTGGCAAAGTTCTGGGGCCAAACTGCATCATTCGGTGGCAGGAATACGACAACTATCCTCTCAGCTCGGACGGTGTCGCGCTCGACGATGTGACCATCACCGGCGACACGGTTGCCTCGACGCGCGGCGGCGTAGGCGCTATTCCTTACACCAATGGCTGCACGTTCCGGGTGTGGGCGCCCAATGCCAGCGCCGTGGCTGTGGCTGGAACTTTCAACGGCTGGAACTCCTCATGGAACAAGCTGGCCAGCGAGGGCAACGGCTGGTGGTCGGTAGACTTCAACGGCGCCATTATCGGTGATCAGTATAAATACGTGATCACTCACCCAACCTATGGGACGTTCTGGCGGCAGGACCCCCAGGCGCGTCAAATGACGAACGACGCCGGGAACTCGATCATCGTGGATCCAGCGTACTCATGGGGATCGTATAGTTACTCTACGCCGGCATGGAACGATACGGTCATTTATGAGCTTCATGTCGGCACCTTCAACGATGCTCCAGGTGGTGGTCCCGGGAACTTCGCGAGCGTCACCGCGAAGATGGACTACCTCCAGAGCCTTGGCGTGAACCTCATCGAGCTCATGCCTTGCATGGAATTCCCGGGCGATTTCTCGTGGGGCTATAATCCTCACAGCCAGTTCGCCCCCGAAAGCGCCTATGGCTCGCCGCAGGCGCTGAAAGCGCTGGTGGATGCCGCTCATGCCCGCGGCATTGGCGTGATCATGGACATCGTGTTCAACCACATGGGGTCGAGCCCTTATGAGTCGAGCATCCCGCTTTGGAATTTTGACGGCGAAAGCTATGGCAACGGCGGGATCTACTTCTTCAGCGACTGGCGAAAGGTCACACCGTGGGGCTGGTCGCGTCCTGACTACGGCCGTGGTGAGGTGCGGTCTTTCCTAAAGGATGCCGCAATGATGTGGCTCAACGATTACCGAATGGACGGGTTGCGATGGGATTCCACGTGCAACATCCGAGCGCTTAACAATGGCACCGGTGGCGACATCCCCGAGGGCTGGAGCCTCATGCAGTGGATCAATAACACAATCGATTCCACCGCTAGCTGGAAAATCTCGATTGCCGAAGACATGCAGAATAACGAGTGGCTCACAAAAACGACGGGCAGCGGTGGAGCCGGCTTTGACTCGCAGTGGGATCCTAGCTTCGTGCACCCCATTCGCTCGGAAGTCATCAAGACTAACGATTCTGACCGCAACATGTATGCAGTGCGCGACGCCATCACGCACTACTACAATGGATGGCATCTCCAGCGGGTGATTTACACGGAGAGCCATGATGAGGTAGCCAACGGCCACAGCCGCCTGCCCGAAGAAATCTGGCCAGGCAATGCGGGGAGCTGGGCCTCCAAGAAGCGCTCGACCCTGGCGGCCGGGATCCTCTTCACCGCGCCAGGAATCCCGATGCTCTTCCAGGGGCAAGAGTTCCTCGAAGATGGCTATTTCTCAGATGGCGATCCGCTCGATTGGAGCAAGACCACCACGTATTCGGGCATCCTGCAGCTTTACAAGGACCTCATCCGGCTGCGCCGCAACTGGTATAACAACACCCGCGGACTGCGCGGAAACAACGTGAACGTGTTCCACATCAACAACACGGACAAGGTGATTGCCTACCATCGCTGGGATCAGGGCGGTGCTGGCGACGATGTGGTGGTCGTTGCGAATTTTGCCAACCGTGGTTACACAAGCTACAACATCGGCATGCCCCGAGGTGGAACGTGGTACGTGCGCTTCAACAGCGACTGGAACGGTTACTCGAGTGACTTCAGCAACTGGAATTCCTACACCACGACGGCGAACTCTGGCGGCAAGGATGGATTGCCTTACAACGCAAACGTAGGGATCGGCCCCTACACAGTGATCATCCTCTCGCAGTGAGCTGCTAAGGTGAAACGCCTGACAGCGAAGCGCGAAGGCAGCTTTTGAGCAGACATACGGTAAAGAGACTTCTGCCGCGGTGCAAGAGGTGGCCTGCCAGGACGGGCAGGCCACCTTTCCTTTTTGTAAACGATACGTCCATAGCTGGGAGAACCAGGACCAGTTTCACTCTCATTTCTTGACACGAGAGCCCTTTGTTATAAAATGATCAATAATAGGTGACATCTGGAGAACTTATCGGGAGCGGCGCAAGTGAGATTCACCTGCAAAAAGTGTGGTGCAACCTGGGAATCAGACGACAGCGTAAGCCAGGGCTTGGTGCAGTGTCCGGAATGTTTTGCGGTTTTGCCCTTGATTGTGGCCAAAGTCGACACCGAGACACCAAAACCCAAGGAATCAACCCCATCCGCCCAACAGAAGCCGAGCGCAGGCCAGCCCACGATTCACGAGCTTCCCACGGTCCTGGACGTGCCAGCTCAACGTTCAACGAGCAGTCAATCCGTTGCCAGCGACTCTCCCACTGTCATCGAACCGCCGCCCAGCCGAAAACTTGGTGCAAGCTCGGATAGAAAAGAGAGCATCCCGGTCAGGAAAGAAGGGGAAAAGAGTCGCTTTTCGCTAGCTCAAGATTCCACCGTCATTGATGAGCCTCGCCCGATTAGTTCGAATCTGACGCCAGAATCAGAAACGTCTATTGAGCCAGAGAAGCCTTCGGCTGGAGCTCCGCTGAGCCAGAAGAAAAAAGTGCCCGAATCCAGCGGCGGCCGCCCGACACGGACGCAGCCTCGGGCATCGCATGGCGCCGATTTGCGAGGAATGGAATTGGGGGGCTATGAGATCAAGGCCACGTTGGGACGCGGCGGTATGGGAACAGTGTACCTGGCGCGGCAAAAGTCTCTCGATCGCGATGTGGCCCTCAAAGTCTTGCCCGCGGAGATGGCCAGCAATCCTGAATTTCTAGCTCGGTTCACCAGGGAGGCGCTGGCCGCAGCACAGCTCGCGCATCATAATGTTGTGCAAGTCTACGACGTCGGAAGCGAAAGCGACACTCACTTCATTGCGATGGAATACGTGCGCGGAACGAACCTCGGTGAAATGGTTCGGCGCGACGGTCGGCTGAGTATTGACGATGCGGTTGGTTACATTGTCCAGGCCGCACGTGCGCTGAAATTTGCCCATGACCACGGGATCATTCACCGCGACATCAAGCCTGATAATTTGCTCCTCAATGAATTAGGTGTCGTTAAGGTCGCTGATCTCGGACTGGCAAAATTCGAGCATCCCCGAGTGGGGCGCGAGAGCACCGACGAGGGATCGAAAGACGATGCCAGGGTTCTGGGCCAGGTAGGAACGGCCAATATCACCCTCAAGGCCGTGGCCATGGGGACGCCAGCTTACATGGCGCCCGAACAGGCTCGCGATGCTGCCAATGTGGACGCGCGGGCTGACCAATACGCGCTGGGATGCACCCTCTATTACCTCGTGACAGGAAGTCCCCCATTCTCGGGAACGACTGCGTACGAAGTCATCACAAAACAGCTGAACGAACCTGTTCCGCCGTTGGAAGCTCACGTGCGCGGTGTACCACAGACGCTGAAAGCGATCCTTCAGCGGATGCTCGCCAAGAAACCCGAAGAACGCTACCCAAATATGGATGAGGTCATCAGAGACCTCGAAGCGTACTTAGGCGTGGAAAGCGACAAGGGAGTCTACCGACCGCGAGAGATTCACCTGGCCCTTTTGGAAGATGCTCAGAAGCGCTATTATGAGGCGCCGCTACGCAAACTCCAGAAGCTGGTGCCCAAAGTGTTTGCGGGTGTCGCAGCGTTGCTCGCGTTACTGACCTTTGCTCTCGGCGCACCCCGCGTGGGATTGTTTTTTCTCCTCACGGTTGGCTTGACCCCCTTATTCACGATCCTTTTGGACGGAATCCTTGCACGGAATTATCTTCTCCGTCGGGTGCGTTCCGCTGTATTCGGCATGGCCCTTACGGACTGGCTGAAAACGGTTGTGGCCGCAGGACTTTTGGTTGCTGCGGCGTTCCAACTCGGCCTGCTCCTCACAGTCGCTTCGAGTGTGATCATGTCATTGCTTCTGGCTGGAGCTTACGGATTTGGTGTGCTGCGGCGTCTGAGAGCGGAGCGTGCGCCGGTCTTGAAGGATCTCGAGAAGATGCTGAGAGAGCTGCGCGTGCGTGGCATGCCCGAAGAGGCCATTCAGGATTTTGTTGCGCGTTTCGCTGGTCAGGAATGGGAAGAGCTTTTCGAAGATCTTTTTGGCTATGAGGCACTCGTGCTCGCACGCGGAAAAGTCACTGCTGCGGAGCACGTTCACCAGCGCAAACGTCACGCTCAATGGCGTGACCCGCTCATTCGGTGGCTCGATGAAATCGAGCGCCGCCGTCGGGAAGCGCGGGAGGTCAGGCAACTGGCCAAAGTGGAAGCCAAGCGGCTTGCTGCTCAAGGCATGTCGGAGGAAGAGGCACGGCGCAAAGCCCAGGAAGCTGCAACCGTTATTCTTACAGAGATCAAAGCGAGTATTGGGGCGAAAGATCGCTCAAAATACGAGGATCCGTTTGCAAAGAAGCGCAAATGGCATTTGGTTCCCGCAGGGCTCGTGGCAACACCTTTTCGCCTCGCTCGAGCTATCATTGGCCTCATGATGCTTCTGCCTTTTCTTTCAGCGTGGCTCGGTGAGCGATTGCCCGGCGCGAACTACGTTGCGGCAGCTTTTTCGCGCATTCCCCTTCCGCAAGACACTCGAACCATGCTCATGAGCTATGCGGGCATTGCCTGCGCCATCGCTCTGGCGGTGAGTGCGGCATCGCGCAGAATCGTCGGCCCGACGTTCATCGTTGCAGGAGTGGCCATTGTCGTGTTGCCGAATATGGCCCAGGCGATCTTGGGATTCCTACCTGTCGCCGTCCCCTCGCTGTGGGTAGGAGTTGGGATGATCGCTCTGGGTTACGGCTGGTGCGCGCTCGGCACGATGCGAGGGCAGAAATTCTGAATAGCACCACCCCACGCATGTGCTCTCCACCCGCATTTCAATCGAAGATTCGATGTCCTTTTTACAGTCCAGAGGTGGCTGGTGTCAATGGCGAAGAGAGACCGCTCTGATCGGCCTCTGACTGGGCTTTGTAGCGTCGTGGACTGAGAATGATCGCTGTACCCGAGGTGCGCAAAGCTTCCTCATCGTACTCGACCAAACGCGTCTTGATCGAGTCTGCCAGCCCTTTTGTGACAACACGAAGCTGACCAGTGTTTGCAGGGCCCTGTGATGCTCCCCCTCCCTGTTTCGGAGCAGGCCGACCTTGCGCTTGTCCCCGCGGGGGCTGCTGAGCTGGCTGGCCTGGTTTCTGGCCGCCGGCCTGACCAGGCGGCGGTGTGCCCTGCGGCCGCTGTCCCTGCGGAGCAGGTGGTGTTGGACTCGCTTTTGGCGTCGGAGTGGCCTTTGTCTTTTTCGATTCCGATTTCGAAGAGCTTCTCTTTTCGAAGATGTTGCCAATCCCCCCAATCTCGGTCACCTGCGCGACAACAAAGGCCGGCCAGGCAGCCACAAGGATCGCGATGAGCAAATGAGAAAACCGCTTTGGGTTCATCTCCGACATCCTTTCGCAATTGGGTCAGCCGCTTATGGCGACAGCACCTCTCAGTTTCCGTGAACAACTACCCATCTGCTGGTTTTTTGTTGCGCATCGGTGTCGGTGCGCAAGTCTGATGCCTGTTGTCGAGGAAAACTAGCTTTCAAGGCGGAGGATTGCTTTGCATTTCCCATCAGATCAAGAAAACGAACTGTTTCAGGACCTTGAACGCGTGCTATTCACGCGTGAAGAGATCGCCCGGCGCGTTGCGGAATTAGGGCGCCAAATCTCAGAGGACTACCGCGGCAAGCCCCTCGTGCTCATCAGCATTCTTAAGGGAGGAATTATTTTTCTGAGCGATCTCATGCGCTCGATTACGATTCCACATGCATTTGATCTTGTCGGCGCTTCGAGCTATCGAGGCGGAGCTAGCTCGTCGGGCAAAGTCATTATCACGAAGGATGCTGAGCTGGATTTGCGCGGCAAGCACGTGCTGATTGTTGAGGACATCCTTGATACCGGACACACGCTCAACGTGGTATGCGAGCTGCTGCGGATTCAGGGCCCGGCTAGCCTCGAAATTTGCTGCTTGCTCAATAAAAAGCGCGTTCGCGAGCGGGAACTGCGTCAGCCGTTGCGCTACGTAGGATTCGAAATTCCTGACGAATTCGTCGTGGGCTATGGGCTCGATTACGGAGAGCGCTATCGAAACCTCTCGTGCATCGGCGTGCTAAAGCCGGAAGTCTACGGTGGGTAGAGCTGCACATTGTTTTGCGGCGTTCATGGTGGCGTTCGCTCTGGTTGCTACTTTCACCGGTTGCCAGGGTGGCTTGAGCGCGCGCCAGGGGCGCCCTGATCGCAACATGCAGTTCCATTCGCCGCTGGCGCCTGTGCAGAGGGAGATTCGCTCGCCGGCAGACGTCCGCGACGAACTTGCAAAACGCGCTCACGCAGTTCGCGGACTTAAGGCTCGCGCAGAGATACTCATCGGCGAGGGGGGACGCCGATCGCCACGGCAGCGCTTCGAGGCCCTGGCTTACATTGACCCTCCGGACTTCCTGCGTGTGCGTGCTAGCCAGAGTGGCGCCGTCATGTTCGACCTTCTCGTCAAAGGAAACCAGGCGACTGCAGTCATCATTCCGGAAAAGACTGTTGTGCGAGGGAACCTCGCTGACATTGCTCGCGCCCCTGAACTTCTTGGCGGAATGCACCCGCGGCAACTGTTCGACACTGTGAACATAGAGGCGCTGCTTGTGAGCTGGCTGGAACAAACAAGGCCACAATTCAAGCTCAGGAGCAATCGTATTTACCTATCGTTCCAGGAGACGGAACAGAATCGTTTGCGGGAAGTCGTTCTGCGCAGGCAGGACCTTCTTGTGGAACGGATGACAACGTGGAACGGACGGCGCAAAGAAGGCGAGGTGAGGTTCTGGGCCTACGAGAAGATCACCGACGCGGGCAGTGTGATCCCCGTCGAATTCGCCATCGAAAATGCCAAAGGCGGAGCGGTGCTCATTCGGCTGAGCAACGTGCGCCTTGACGAACCGCGAACCCCTGAACTTGGGACAGTTGAAATTCCAGAAGGTTTTGCAGAGCGGTCGTTAAGCAGGCTACGCCCATAGAATCGCCGGGCTGGCTCCTCGCTTAATCGAATGGCTTGATGGGGGTAACCGTTGAGTGAACGGACGGGCTGCCAAAACAATGCCCCTGAAGGTAATCGAACCCAACGTCGCGCGCGGCCTCCGCAAGTTCGAATGTGGCAACACCTTCCGCCACGCATCTGACACCGAGGTCATGCGCAAACGACACCAACATTTCGAGCATTTCGCGGACACGCATGCCCGGATTGGCAAGATCGGCCACGAGGAGTTTGTCGAACTTTAAGTACTGAGGTGGAACGCGCGTTAGCTCGACCAAACGTGCCTGGCCAGCTCCGAAGTCGTCATAGGCGAGTGCAACGTCTAGCTCGTGGAGCCGCTCACGAAGCGCAGCAAGAGAAGCATCGTTTGTGACCAGCATTTCTGGAATTTCCAACACCAGCGGGATCGTGGGATGCTCACGCCGGATTGCGCGCAGGGAAGCCAAAAGCAGCGCTGTGTCCTCCATCTCAGTAGGGTGAACGTTAAGAAACAGCCCCCCTGCGGGAAGTGGTGAAGGAGCCTGGCGCATGCTCATGCGGCGGAAAACACGGCTAAGCTCGGCCTGAAGTCCAAGAGGACCTGCGAGCGCAAATAGCTCCAAAGGTGACTCCGGAAGGCTCTCCATTGCCCCGCGCCCCAGAGCCTCAAAAGCCCACACTTCGCGTGTGTCTGACGTAACAATGGGCTCAAAGATCGTACGCACTCGTTCTTCACGCACGAGCTCCAAGAGCTTTTCCCTAGCAATGGGGTAGTTCGCAGGCAGCACACCAGAGATCGTAATGGTGTCGAGACCAGATGAGGATGGAATCGTCTCGTCACAGCCAACAAGAAATTCCACTGTGGCGAAGTGGATCACATCGCCGACGTTGAGGGGCACAGGACCGGTGATGCGTTGACGATTGACGAATGTTCCATTGCTGCTTCCGCAATCGCGGACCCAGAGGGAGCCATTCTCGATGTAGACTTCGGCATGACGGCGCGAAACGCTGTCGTTTCTGATAACCAGATCAACGCCAAGCTGGCGCCCGACCATGACTGGCTTTTTGCCGATGTTGAACCGCAGAGTTGGCCCGCCCTCACTGATAGCGCCTTCGATGTACCAACTGGTCTGTTGTTGATCCACGGCTGCCTCGCCCCAATTCTTGCTAGTGGCCATACGGCCGTCTGGACCGTCATCATGCTGAACACACTGGGGCTGTGGCAACGAAGAAGTTTTTGCTGAGATCAGCTGACAGAAGGGCACCTGCGGTGCGCGGCCGCCATCGTGGAAATTCGCGAAGGTATTCCGCGGCGGACTCTTCATGCTCTGTCCTGTCCAGATTCATGAGAAAGTGGCGTTTTTTTGCGCAACTCAAAGGATGGAATAATCGTTTTGAAAACGTGTACGGAATGTTGCATGTGCGAAGGGGACTTCCCTTTCGCTGCGACACCACCTCATGGTGGGGGCATAGCTCAGTTGGGAGAGCATCAGGCTGGCAGTCTGAGGGTCAGGGGTTCGAATCCCCTTGCCTCCACCACTTTTTCTATATTTACCGCCGCTTCATCGCATCTTCCTGGGTAGTCACGGCGCTCGCGCGCTGTGCGAAATGAGGCTGCCTTGGTTGAGGGAAGGACGGGAATCCATGTATGCACGGCTCGGCGGCGTACAAAGCATGCGCAAACGGAGCCTACGCGTCGGGAACTCCGCTTCATCGGAACTGCT
>JADFCV010000003.1:288848-428725 GCA_017161655.1 Candidatus Sumerlaeota bacterium | reverse complement strand
AAAAAAAATCATGCTATTCGCAAAAAAGCGCATCCTACTGTAGGTAACGGAAAATAGCCAGGTTAGAATGAACATTTTCCCATGTATGTGCTCACAAAGAGCGAAAAAGAACCGCATTGTTGCAGATTTTTCTTGCTAACATAAGTTTTCGTGGATCCCCCGTCTATGGCTATTATCAAAAATATAAAGCAATACAAACATATCGTTGTAATGCTAGCAAAATTAGATGATAATAGCATCAGAAAGATTGCACCAAGAGCTCTTTCCCTCTGGCACTTCTCCCGAAGCAATTCATCCGCGCCCCCTGCATGCCGTCCAAAGGTGAGGCATGCTAGCTACAAAGAGGAACCGGCGAGCCCGCATGAAGCGCATTCCGGGGTGAAAAGCCGTGAAGCGATCTTATCGGAGCAGCATCACAACGACTTGCTTCGCCTTCTCCTTTTTCATCTTCTTCATCGGGACTTAATTTTATAGAGGGCGGCAGATCTGCCAGCTTCTAGCGCGCTTCGGGGCCGGAGGCGAGAGCTTTCACCTGTTCCACGGTTTTGGCGAACTCAGGTTCGTAATAGCCCACCTTGAGGTGCATGATGCGCCGTTCGCGGTCAAGTATCATGAGCCGCGGAATCGAGTTGCCCCCCACCGTACGCGCAAATTCACCGTCCGGGTCCAGCAACACTGGGAACGAGAGCCCCTCGCGGTCCACGAATTCCTTCACCTTCTCCGCATCCTCCCCCGATGAAACCGCTATCACCATCACCCCTTTCTCACGCAGAGGCTTCCAAACCCGCGCCTCCAGCTCGCGCAATTCCACTCGACACGGCGGACACCACGTCGCAAATCGCGTGATGATATAGGCGTTGGCTTTCAGGCTGCGGAAATCGAAAACTCCGCCATCGGGGTCCCTCAACTCAAAATCCGGGAGTAACTGCCCTTCCGAAACCTTCCAGTCCGAAAGCCCCCCTCGGCAGGCAAGTAACCCAGCGACCAACAGCGCAAGCGCCGCAACGCGCCACGAAAGGCGATGTCTCCTCTTCACAAATAGATTCCTTTCTGCGGCGAATCTAGCTCGCATGAGAAGAGAAAATTCTGATTCCCTTTTGCCATGCGATCTACCGAGGAGTGCATGACTCCCTCCTGTCTCGGCTTCCCCTCTCGTCCTCCCCCCATTTGCGGATGTTCTCTTGATCTCTTGTCTACAATTCCTCTTCCACGCGAAGCACGAAGGGCTTTTCAAACGTGGTCGGGAGCTTGGCGATCTCCGTGATTGCAGCTTGCAGGTTCTTCTCACGCGCCGTATGCGTGACAATGATAATCTCGGCGCGCCCGCTATCGTGACGCCCACGCTGAATCATGGACCCGATGGAGATATCATGCTCACCAAGGACGGTGCCGATCTTTGCCATCACGCCCGGCCGGTCCTCCGCCACGAGACGAATATAGTAGGCTGTCTCTAGTTCTTCGATCGGTTTGAGGTGGCGCTGGCCGGGCTCGATGCGCAGGCGATGCTCGCTCACGCTTCGTCCCGCCGCAATGGCCTCCGCTGCTGCCATCACGTCGCTGAGCACCGCACTCGCGGTTGGCTCCGGACCGGCCCCCCGCCCGTAGAACATCGAGCGGCCCACGAGATCCCCCACTGTCATGATGCCATTGTACACACCGCTCACGTGAGCCAGCAGCGAACTATTGCCCACAAGGGTCGGGTGCACGCGCACCTCCACTCGGCCGTCCCGCGGATCGCATTTCGCTATACCCAGGAGTTTAATTGTATAGCCCAGTTCCCGCGCGTACTCAATATCAACTGGCTTGATTCGCGTGATCCCTTCGACGTACACATCTGCGTAGCGCACATCTTGTTGGAACGCCAGCGACGCCAGAATCGCTGTCTTGTGCGCTGTATCATAGCCCTCGATGTCGAACGTTGGATCAGGCTCTGCATAGCCGTGCGCTTGTGCTTCGGCCAGCACCGTATCAAACGCTTTGTGCTCCTCCGCCATGTTCGTAAGAATGTAGTTACACGTCCCGTTGACGATGCCGTAAACGCTCAGCAAGCGATTGGCAGTCAGTCCTAGCTCAAGCGCGCGAATGATTGGAATACCGCCGCCCACACTGGCTTCGAAAAGCAGGGCCACGTTGTGCTGAGCTGCCACTTGCCACAGGTCCGCTCCGAAGTTCGCCAACATGGCCTTGTTTGCCGTCACCACATGCTTGCCCGCTCTCAGCGCCTTTTCCACAAACGTGCGCGCTGGCTCAAGTCCTCCCACCAGTTCGATAATAATCTGAATCTCCGGATCGGCAAGGATAGCGTCGGCATCAGCAGTGAGAATGGAGGGATCGTAATCCGCATTGCGCTTGCGCTTCGTGTCCACGTCAGCAATGCGCTTAAGCAAAAGCTTTGCGCCAATGCGCTTTTCAATAAGTTCCCCATTGCGGTTAAGCGCATTCACCACGCCTGTGCCAATGTTGCCAAAACCGATGAGCCCAATCTTGATCTCTTTCATTCGCATCGTCCCTCTTCGCGTGTCTAATAGCTTCGCGTCATAATGAAATGGGGCCTTTCGAGGCCTATGAGCTTTCCTCTGTCAGCTTCTTTTCAATCTTTGCCCACTGATCTTTTAGCGTCACCGCCCTGTTGAAAACCAGTGCGCCAGGCCGACTGTCCACCGAATCCACACAGAAATAACCCACGCGCTCAAACTGGAACGTTGTGCCTGGGTGTGCTTCTGCCAGCATGGGCTCAAGCTTACAGTCGCGAAGCACGATGAGCGAGTTCGGATTGAGATTCGCCAGAAACGTCTCGCCCTCTGGCACGTCGTCCGGATCTGGTTTAGTGAAAAGGTGCTCATAGAGGCGCACCTCTGCATTGGCTGCATGCGAAGCGCTCACCCAGTGAATGGTGGCTTTCACCTTTCGACCGTCAGGAGCATTCCCCCCGCGCGTCGCCGGATCGTAAGTGCAACGCAGTTCCACGACATTGCCAGCTGCATCCTTCACCACCTCAGTGCAGCGGATGAAGTAAGCATATCGCAACCGAACCTCACGTCCGGGCGCCAACCGATAATACTTCGGCGGGGGTACTTCTCGGAAGTCGTCCTGATCAATATAAATCACTTTCGAGAACGGCACAAGCCGCGTACCGGCGGAAGGATCCTCAGGATTGTTGATCGCTTCAAGCCACTCCACCTGGTCGTCGGGATAATTTGTTATCACCACGCGCAACGGCTTCAACACGGCCATGGCCCGCGGCGCGCGCTTGTTGAGATCCTCTCGCAGGCAGTGTTCAAGCAGTTGATAATCCACCACGCTGTCAGTCTTTGCCACGCCGATGCGTGCACAGAAATCGCGAATCGCCTCGGGCGTATAGCCACGCCGCCGAAGTCCCCGCAGCGTGGGCATGCGCGGATCATCCCAACCGCTCACGTACCCGCCGCGCACCAATTCGTGGAGCTTGCGCTTGCTCATCACTGTGTAAGTGAGATTAAGCCGCGCAAATTCGATCTGCTGCGAATGATGAATTCCCAGTTCCTCAAGCACCCAATCGTAAAGAGGACGATGATCCTCGAACTCCAACGTGCAGATTGAATGAGTGATTCCCTCAAGCGAATCGCTGATCGGGTGCGCGTAATCGTACATCGGATAAATGCACCACTTAGTTCCCGTGCGATGGTGGGGCGGCGCTTTGATGATGCGATAAAGCACGGGATCGCGAAGATTAAGATTCGGAGAGGCCATGTCAATTTTCGCACGAAGGGTGCGTGCCCCTTCCTCGAACTCTCCTGCGCGCATCCGCTCAAAAAGCTCCAAGTTCTCCTCGATGCTGCGGTTGCGGTAAGGGCTTTCGACGCCAGGCTCCGTAAGCGTCCCGCGCGTACGGCGCACTTCTTCCGGAGTCAGGTCGCAGACGTAAGCTTTGCCTTTCCGGATCAGTGCCACTGCAAACTCATACATTTTATCAAAATAATCAGAGGCGTAGTAAAGGTGCTCGCCCCAATCCCACCCCAGCCAGCGGACATCCTCTTTGATAGCCTCGACGTATTCCTCATCTTCTTTGGCGGGATTCGTGTCGTCGAAGCGCAAATGGCAGCGCCCCCCAAATTCCGCCGCGATTCCAAAGTTCAAACAGATGCTTTTCGCGTGCCCAATGTGAAGGTAACCATTAGGCTCAGGAGGAAAGCGCGTGATAACCTTGCCCCCCCACTTGCCCGACGCCATATCATCAAGAATGATCTTGCGTATGAAATCCACGGGCCGACTGCCTCCAGATCCACACGGAGCACACGGCTCTTGAGCCTTATCGTTCATATCGGAATTCGCCATAGCCAAAAAATGTTCCCGCCAGGATTATCTGTCCAAGATGGCGATTGATGCCCCTCCGCCCCCCACGTGCAAGTGTTTCTTGCAAAAGAGACTTTCCATCGAAAACTCTGACGAAAAAGTGGCCACCCTTCATCGTCGTGGAGCGATGGAGAATGAAGTCTAACTCCTATGAGAATCCTATCCGGCTGCGTTCAAAAACGGCATACCATCGTAGGTACGACCATCAAGCTGACGTCCGGCCCACGCTTTTCGCGTGCCGCCCCACTGTTTAAAGAAAAACGGAATGTTCGCCCGCTCACACTGTTCTCTGATCTCCACAACCCATTCGTAGGCCATGGGACGCGCATGGGGTCCCGACTCACCACCAACGATGACCCAGTGAATGCCGCAGAGAGGTAAATCTTTGATGCGGCCAAGGAGAGGTTCACACGAAACAAAGCGAACCGCGGCTGGGACTTGCTGTAAATCTAGAATACGCGGGACCATTTTCTGATTCTCGACGCTAACACCCATCCATACATTCGGAGGCCACTCGAGAAGGGGAGCTACTTGTGTCAATCGTGCGGAGCGTTTCGTGAGAATTTGAAAAGTATGGTGCGAGCAATCGCGCATAGTTTTAAAGACCCGCTCGATGAATTCGAGGGGCACCCGTTCGTGAAATAAATCACTCATCGAATTCACGAAAATAAGTCTTGGACTTTTCCACTGCTTGGGTAAATCAACCAAGTCCCAGTGTAGGCGCACTCGAAAACCACTCGTGTAACGTGTGGAACCCATAGCCTTTAGACGTTTTGCCAAACGCTCAGCATAGCAAAACCGGCAGCCTTCGCTGACCTTGGAGCAACCTGTGACTGGATTCCACGTAGCCTGAGTCCACTCGATATGAGACCGATCAGCCATGACTAACCTGCTTCATTCTGCGTATATATAACTTCGTTGGATATTTTAAGGAGATCCCCGGCAATTTTGACCGCCGTCTTTTTCCCTTTAGGATTGCTAGCCGCAAAGCAGAGAACAAACAGAGGTGCATTTTTCGAGTTCTTAAAGAGTCCAGCTTTCGGGCACACCCCATCGCGGCCAAAATCGGTTTCTTGCAGCCGCTGGATGAGGAAACAGGCAATACCTTTCGTATTGACCGTTTTGGAGACATGATCGTCTCGGAATAAATCCTCTTCCGAGCTATAAAAAAGATTTTTCCACTTCTCAGTGCCAAATATCTCGGTAAGTTTGCTTGCCCAAGATTCGCCTGGCTCGCCCTCCCGCGGGAGCAACCGATGAACAGCGCTGATGTTAAACCAGTACCACAAATCTATCTTTTGGGTTTGAGCGAGAATCTCGACGGTCTCCCACTTGACGGATAGTCCGAACGGATCTAAGAACACGACCGCTCGGTCAAGATCTTCCAATTCTTCAGCAAAAGCTTTCAGGTTGGTATTAGCGTCTCCAGGCAAGATCTTGACTCTATCCTTATCCTTATATTTCCCCCCATATCGTTCCTCTAACCTCTTCTCGAGCTCTTTGTTTGTTCTTTCATCCTGTTCAATAAAGCGATAGCGGTCAAACGGAGAACTCAGTTCTAAAGCCACGAACGGAGAGCCCATAAAGAATTCCATTGTCTCGCCGTCAAGAAGATCTCCTTCTGCGCTCCCACTCTCAGAACAGTCGCGGGGCCTCCATGACCCTGCACCTGCAAAAGCATCCACGTACCACGACCTAAGTTTTCTCGCTTTTTCATTCCTTGTGAATATCGTGCGGTAGGCCTCCAAATACTTTCGTAAAATTTCGAGTTTCTTTTTTGTCCACTCGCCACCAAACTCCTGCCCATCGCACATAGGCTTCCCTTTCCACGGCAATTCCTTCCTCAGCCTAAAGAAAAGCCTAAGTCCTTGAAAACCTTTTATCAAGTCAAAACCATAGACAATTTACTCTTCCCCGACCATCCCTTCGACAAAGAGCGATTGTTTGCCGCAGAGAAATATAGAGACTTTTGCCGTCCAGGAATTTGTTGGTTTTCAAGCTCCCGCGGTGGCCTTGAGCTTCTCGGCGTTTTCGTAGACCTCCTCGATCGGACCGCACATGTAGAAGGCTTGTTCGGGGATCTCGTCGAGCTCGCCATTAACGATCTTTTCAAAACCTTCGATGGTGTCGGCCAGGCGCACGTAGCGGCCGGGGCGGCCTGTGAAGGCCTCCGCCACATGGAACGGCTGGCTCAAGAAACGCTGGATCTTGCGCGCCCGCGCCACGATGATTTTGTCTTCCTCACTCAGCTCGTCCATGCCAAGAATCGCGATAATGTCCTGCAGATCCTTATAACGCTGGAGCACGAGCTGAACTCGCTTGGCCACATTGTAGTGTCGTTCGCCGAGGATGCGAGGATCCATGATGCGCGAGGTGGAATCGAGCGGATCCACTGCCGGATAAATTCCCAATTCCGCAATCTGGCGCGAGAGCACCGTCGTCGCGTCGAGGTGTGAGAAGGTCGTCGCCGGCGCAGGGTCTGTGAGGTCGTCCGCCGGGACGTAAATCGCTTGCACCGAGGTAATCGAGCCACGCCGCGTCGAAGTAATGCGCTCCTGCAGGGCGCCAAGTTCTGTCGCCAGCGTTGGCTGGTAGCCCACAGCGCTCGGCATGCGGCCGAGCAGCGCGCTCACCTCCGAACCCGCCTGAGTGAAGCGGAAGATATTATCAATGAACAAGAGAACGTCCTTGCCCATTTCATCACGGAAGTACTCCGCCATCGTGAGGGCGCTAAGAGCAACGCGCAAGCGGGCTCCCGGCGGCTCGTTCATCTGACCAAACACCAGCGCCGCACGGCTCCGCGAGGGATCCTCCCGATCAATGACCTTCGATTCGACCATTTCGTGCCACAGGTCGTTGCCTTCGCGCGTTCGCTCGCCAACGCCTGCAAACACCGAGAACCCCCCGTGCTCCTTTGCAATGTTATTGATCAATTCCATGATAACAACGGTCTTCCCCACGCCCGCTCCACCAAAGAGACCAATTTTACCTCCCTTCGCATACGGAGCCAAGAGGTCGATGACTTTGATCCCCGTTTCGAAAATCTGGGTAGCAGGTAGCTTTTCCGTAAATGGTGGTGCCGGCCGGTGGATGGGCCATCGCCGGTCTGGCTCCGCTAGCGGCTTATCTGTGTCGAGGGTCTCGCCCAGGAGATTGAAAATGTGACCGAGAGTCTGCTCGCCCACGGGAACGCTGATTGGACCGCCGGTATCCACCGCCTTCAACCCGCGCACAAGACCGTCCGTGGATTGCATCGAAACGCACCGCACAATGTTGTTCCCGATGTGCTGGGCGACCTCAACAGTGACTGTCACTCCCCGACGCGGATCCTCAATGTGAATCGCGTTCAGGATGTTTGGCAGAGCCTCCGACGGAAACTCTATGTCAACCGTTGGTCCGATGATTTGCTTGACGATACCCGTGGCCATCTCGATTCCGAGCTCCTCACTTGCTGTGGTGTCCACCTTCTTTTTGCGCGCAGCAGGGACCGCGACAGACTAAGCTGCCAGCAAGAAGACACGACCACCTACCCGCCTGAAAAAAGCGGACTCAAAAAGTACACTCTGTTTTCTCCTACAAATCTTTGTTCATCTTTTTCTACGCGAAATTGAAAGCAACGAAGAAACTGCTTTCTCTCACGCTCGAGCATACCAGTTTTCGGCATTCTCTCCTTCATGCCCCTGGTCTCAACCGTGGCTAAAACCCATTTTCTCTGCACCCCTCTTTTCCATTTTGCTGGCAGGGACGAACCCCCCTTTCTCTGCTTGACCACCAGTGCCGCTTCGCCACTTGTGGTCTACCGCAGCTTGTTTCCCACCGCAAGAACGACAGTTGCGCCCTCTGGCGCGTCCCCTTGCCTCCGCGCCAGAAAGAAAGAGATTGAGTGATGGATCGTGGTTCCAGGCATTTGCCTGAGCCGCTTTACCTCACAACCCGTCCCCTCGGCAAAACTGGGCCTCTAGGCTTTTTCTAACACCACCACAGCCATGGCGTGACCTCGGGAATGCGACAAGGTCACATGCATTTCCCCCACGCCGAACTCTCTCACGAAATCCAGCGCCCGGCCAGTGATCACAAGTCGAGGCATCCCGCTGGGTAAGTTTTCGATACCCACATCCTGCCAGGTCACGCCTTTGGCCCACCCCGTCCCTAGTGCCTTGAGAAAAGCCTCCTTCGCTGCAAAACGCGCCGCATAATGCTGCGCCGGAACAGGCATCCGGCGGCAATACTCACGCTCGACAGGGGTGAACACCTTGTTCTCAAAACGCTCGCCGTGCTTGGCGAGGTTCTCCTGGATTCTCTCAATTTCGATTAGGTCTGCGCCAATTCCAAAAATCATCCAATCTAACCCCGCTTGCTTCTATTCTCGGAGAGCACGTTCGTTCATAAAATGGAAACCACGGAAACCTTTTGGGCACCCACTTGTTCCCGACTTTTGCAAAGAACACGTGCGAAGCAAAAAGTTCTGCTAGCCAGTCACAAATGAGGATTCCTTGTTTTGGGTGCACATCCGTTTGAACCTTTTCAACGCCCGGTGCCAGGGTCACTTGATAGTGTGAATCGTTGCTGAGTGGAGCGGCCCGCACATTGTGGCTCGTATATCTCCATGCCTCTCGATTGTTCGCCGCAGTTCCCAACGCAACCAACAACGAGAGGATAACAGCGAGGTCCTTATCTACTCCATCTCTCTCACCGTACAAGTTCTTGAGAACCTCCGAGACGGGGGTTCGTTTTCTCCGCCATGACGAGCTCGCAGAAAACAAACAGTCTCTGAAAGCCAAGCAACCCGAATATTTTCCGGTTTCTCGGCTCGTAGCCGTGAGGAACCCCCCGGATGGCGTAACCTTCCCAGGCCGCACCCCTTGACTTCGTTGTGCCCTCTACGCTGTATGTGAAAGGTCAATGGAGCGCACAATTCGCAGATTGCTTCGCCGTCACGGCATTGAGCTTGCCAAGCGTTTTGGCCAGCATTTGCTAGTGGACCTGCCCAGCCTGGAACGCATCGCCGCCGCCTCTGGCGTAGGACCGGAATGGGACGTTGTCGAAGTTGGCGCCGGTGTGGGGAACCTCACGGCCTTTCTGGTCCGGACTGGGGCTCGAATCACAGCCATCGAGCTCGACGAGCGTTTCCGTCCTCTTCACGAAGAAGTTTTCCACCGCGATCGCGACGCAGCCAAGCACCTTACCTGCTGGTACGGCGATGCGCTCCAGTTCGACTACCACGCGGCTGCCGCTCGCGCCGCCGCCGAAGGGCGGAAATTTGCCGTCGTGGGGAACATTCCTTACCAAATCACCTCACCCCTCATCGCGAAGATCATTCTGGAGCAGGTGCCGTTTGACTCGATGACTCTTCTTATTCAGCGCGAGGTAGCAGAACGGCTTGCCGCTGGACAAGGCGGCCGCCATGCCGGTGCCATTTCGGTCAAAGTCCACTTCCATTGTGAGGTTCGCCTTCTTTTTCCCGTCGGACGCCGGCTGTTTCTGCCCCCACCAAAAGTCGAATCGCAGGTCATCCAGTTTTCGCCACGCACTCCCCCTCTGTCCGCCTCCGAACGCCAACGCTTTTTCGCGCTGGTGGAAGCTGCCTTCGCCCAGCGCCGTAAGATGCTATCGAACGCTGTCGCGGCGCGGGGCCTTGGTTTTTCAAAAGAGCAAATTGAGTCGGCCCTCCACGATTTGGGCTTGCCCCCCGGCGCTCGTGCCGAACAACTGGGGCTCGATGAATTTCTTGCGCTTTACAGGAAATTGAATCCTACGAATGCCCCTAATGACTGAGACGATGACGAAAAAGACCCGAGTTCGTTTTGCCCCCTCGCCGACGGGACTGCTGCACGTAGGCAGTGCCCGAGCCGCTCTCTTTAATTGGCTCTATGCGCGCCACACCGGTGGCACCTTCCTTGTTCGCATCGAAGATACCGACCTTGAACGCTCCACGGAAGAGGCTACCCAGCAAATTCTTGAGTCCCTCGAGTGGCTCGGTCTCACACCTGACGAGCCGGTGGAGTACCAGGCCAGACGGGCACACATTCACCGCGCCTATCTGGAGCGGCTGCTTGAATCGGGCCACGCCTACCGTTGCTATTGCCCCAAAGAAAAACTCGACGAGCTGCGCGAAAAAGCGCGTGCAGAGGGGCGCATCTTCGCCTATCGCCGGGAGATGTTCCCGGAAGAGGAGGCTCGGAAGCTTGAAGCTGCAGGAGCGCCCTGCGTTATTCGCTTTCGCGCACCCGTCGGCGGAACCACCGCGTTCGACGACATTGTCTATGGGCACATCGAGGTGGAAAACGACACCATCGGCGATTTCGTGATCGCTCGGCCAGACGGCACTCCGCTCTACAATTTTACCAACGTTGTCGATGATATCGACATGGGCATTACCCTCGTGTGCCGCGGCGAGGACCACGTCCCCAACACACCAAAGCAGATCATGATCTACCGCGCCCTGGGGGTTGAGCCGCCCCAGTTCGCCCACCTTCCGCTCATTCTTGGGCCCGACAAGCAGAAACTCTCCAAGCGCCACGGCGCCACAGGCGTCACCGAATTTCGGGCCATGGGGATCCTCCCCGAGGCCCTCGTGAACTACCTCGCCTTGCTCGGCTGGGCGCCGCCCGAGGCCGAATTCGAGGAGGTTATGCCGCTGGAGGAGCTTATCGCTCGCTTTAGCCTCGACCGAGTGAGCAAAAGCCCCGCTGTCTTCGATCACGAAAAGCTCCTTTGGATGAACGGCGTGTATATCCGCAAGACTCCGCGTCCGCGCATCGAAGCGCTCGTCCGCGAACGCCTCGCGCAACGATGGCCTGCGGTGGAGAAACCTGATTTCATGCCACCTAATCCGGCCCTTTCACGCGATGAGTGGCTGAGCGGAATTATTGGTCTGGCGATAGAGCGATGCCGCACCCTGACAGAATTCCCGGACCTTCTCGCCTATTTCTTCGAGGCGCCAAAAAGCTACGAAGAAAAAGCCGCAAAGAAGTTCCTGGCCAATGAAGCGCAAATTGCCGCGCTCGAGCACGTGGGAAAACTTTTGGATGATGCCTGGGCGCGGGCAACCGAGAGTGCCGATCCAGCAAAGAACCAGAATCCGGAAACGCTTGAGCAATGGTGCCAGGCGATGGAGGATCCACTGCGCGTGTGGGCTGAAAGCGAAGGGATAAAGTTCGGGAACGT
Source organism: Candidatus Sumerlaeota bacterium (assembly GCA_017161655.1). Classification (GTDB taxonomy): domain Bacteria; phylum Sumerlaeota; class Sumerlaeia; order Sumerlaeales; family Sumerlaeaceae; genus DRVG01. The sequence continues at coordinate 417,226 of JADFCV010000003.1, read as the reverse complement.
GGCTCAGCCCATCCGCCTTGCGGTCACGGGGAAAACCGCTTCCCCGCCACTTTTCCACGTGCTCTGGTTCCTTGGTCGCGAGGAAACGATACGGCGAATCAACGCCCTCGTGACATGGGCACGGGCTCGTTTGACGGAATCAGGAGCACGCTCAGGTGATCCACCAACCGCATGAATTTTTCTGCCGTGGTCTTGAATAAATGTACGGTCTAACCCAAGCGTGGGGCGGTAGTTCAGTTGGGAGAACGCCGGTTTTGCAAGCCGGAGGTCACGGGTTCGAATCCCGTCCGCTCCACCAGCTTTCTCTTTCAGGGCCGTGGCTCGCGGCTCAACCGCTCGGTTCCCCAAAAATAACCTTCGACGTGTCGTGCTGGTGAAACCGACCCCACCTTCAACTCGTGCTTGATGGTGATTCACTCGGCGCCGGACGTTCGATTCGGAGCGCGCAGAGTAATCCAGCGACCACAAAAGCTAGATCTTGCGGACCAGCACCGTTTGCGCGAGCGCCTTATCGAAAGCAAACTCGCTATATCCCACACGCACCACAACAGCCGGCGATTGCTTCAGCACCGTGAGCGTTGTTCCAGGCAGCACTCCCAGCGAGAGAAACTTGCGCACATGGGAAGGATCGAGGAATCGCTCCACAAGGGCATGGCGCCCTGGGGGAATCTCCGCCAGGGTGAAACTCGGCCGCTGACACAGACCCTCGGCGGGCGGAGTGGCCAGCTGTTGAGACTCCCTTTTCCCGAAAAGCCATTGCTTCAGTCGAGCCAGAGGATGTGGCTGGCGGGGCATCTCCATCCCACAGTTTGGGCATTTCACCATCGAGCATTTCGAACGCGCGCAACACAACGAACACGCAACTTCGCTCTCATGCTCCTGGAATTCTGTGCCGCATTCCCGACAGATCATTTCACAGCCACCCCGTCGTCTGAAGAATGAGATTAGCAACAACACCGACCGTTGTCGCCGTGACGAGAATCGCTGCACTCGTACCTAATGCAAAGCGCCAACCGCGCTCTTTTTGCATAACGGAGAACATCGCAATACAGGGCAAGAACAGCGAGATCACCAGCGCGGAGATGAAAATCTGACGCTCATTAAGTCGGCCATGATTCAGCAAATCAAAGAGACCCGCCGCGCCATAGTCCCTCCGGAAGAAACCAAACAGCAGCGAATGCGCCGCCTCGCGCGGTAGGCCCATCGCACGGACCACCGGCTCTATCATTCGGATAATCCATTCGAAAACGCCTGTGACTGTGCCAAGCCAAATCACAACACTGGCGGCAAGAAAGAGAGGGAAAATCTCAACAAAGTACCAGTACATGCGCGAGTAAGTCTTGGTGAGAACATTAGATAGGCGCGGCACACGCAGAGGAGGAATCTCTAGATAAAATGCTGGCGCACGGCCGGGAACTTTGCGCGCTGCGATCATCCCCAGGGCGAGAAAAATCACGGTCATGAGGACAATCCACGCGACGAAGATTTTGGGACGCTGGGCAACCATCGCCAGCACCACGCCGAGCTGCGCCGAGCACGGAATCGCAAAGCCCAGCAAAATCGTCGCAATGATCCGTTCGCGCTTCGTCTCTAAGATCCGCGTGACCACTGTGGCCATCGTGCCGCATCCAAAGCCCAGCACGATCGGAATCACTGCGCGCCCATTGAGCCCCAGCTTCTTGAACACCCGATCAAGTAGCAGCGCAAGACGCGGTAAATAGCCGCTATCCTCGAGCAGCGAAAACATGAGAAAAAACGTCCCGACAATCGGCAGGATGAGCGCCACCGCATAGCGCAAACCAAGCGTGAACATCCCATACTCATGCACGAAAAGGTCCTGCACCACAGGCCATGGAATAAGGCGCTCCACCCACTGCGTGAGCCAGGGAGTCACATAAGTTTCGTACACGTCATTTTCTAAGAAATCAACCAGTGTCCCGGCGCCAAACTTGCCCACAAACTGATAAACGCCAAAGTAAAGCACAGCAAGGGCAAGAGGGGTCGCCGTCCAAACGTTCATTGTCAGGCGATTCAGAAAGTTCCCAAATGTAGAGCCTGTGACCGCTGGGAAACTGGCCACCTCCGCGAGAATCTCATCGGCGTATCGCTGACGAGCCAACCGCAACCCAAGCTCAAAGTCCGTTCGCTCCAGTAATGGCAAACCATTGAGGAATTCTGGCGTGACCACCCGCGCCGGGATGAGGGGGGTGCCTCGATCCGAGGCAACACGCCGAACGACATCCAGCACCTCGCGAGGATACTCGATGGGCGGAGCCGGTGGCGGTGCCCCGAGCCCGTCGCGAATAATCGCACACAGCAGGTCCAGCCCTTCACCCGTCGTGGCCACAGTGGGGACCACTGGCACACCGAGCCGCTCCCCCAGCTCCTCGTGGTCGATGACGACCCCCAACTGTCGTGCCTCATCCATGAGATTCAGGACGAGAATAAGGCGGCGGCCGAGTTCCAGTAGCTCGAGCGTAAAGGGGAGCATCCGACGCAGATTCTTCGCATCCACCACTTGCAGAATCAGCGCATCTGGCTGCTCCAGGATGATCTCTCGCGCCACACGCTCTTCATCCGTGATCGGCAAAAGCGAGTATGCCCCCGGCGTGTCACGGATCTCGTAACCTGGGAGCAGTGGGCAGCGACCAACGCTAATCTCGACAGTCGTGCCGGGATAATTAGAAACACTCACACTCTTGCCTGTGAGCTTATTGAAGATTAGACTTTTACCGACATTTGGGGGACCCACAATCAGGATCTTGCGGAGTTCCGCATCTGACCGGAGTCGCGATTGACCCCCATATTCGGGAGACTCGGTTGGCATTGACGTTATACTCGACCTCGCCGAAAATAGACCTATTCTCGGTACTATTTCGGTTTTGCCTTTATTCGTTGGCGTGCAAAATTCCTACCGCACTCGAAGTTGGCCAACCTCTCTCGCTACTACCAGGATAGATTTTCCTTTGCTGCTTAGGTGCTGTCCCTTAGAAAAATTGGCGCGCCCGGAGTGGCTGCGAGCACTCCCTGTGTCGGCGCGCCTTACCTGAAGGGCTTTGCCCCCTCATGCTGGGGACGGATAATCTTCCACAAGTTCAATGTCGACTGAGGAACCTACTGACTCCCCCTACGGTTCACTGGAAACCTTTCCCTCGAGCACAGGTTGCAGCAAACCAAGCCCTTCGTCGCTGTCTAAAATCCATGAATAGCAGAACACGCTGAATCCCGGCAAGCCGAGTTCCCCAACAATTTGTGCTTGCTGTGCTATCGGTGGATGCGCGACGGCTCCGTAAACATCGTACGTCCGCTTTTGAACGGCCAGCGCGGGAATAACTTTCACACCGCTCATAGGAGGCAGCGCATTCAGAACCGTCATGACCTCCTCCTGCACACCTTCGAGCGACGACGCATACGCCATGGGGATGATTTCGTCCACATAGCCACGGCGCACCATCTCACGCCAATTCTGGAACTTGGTTGACTTGTAACGGTCGCTTTCCGGCGAGGGAAAGATGGCCGCACTGACTGTCACGTTAGGTTTCGCTTTTTTCACGCGTTCGCGGGCCATACGGGCCATCTCCAGCACCTGTTCTTCGCGGAACCAAACCCAATGCCGCCAAGCTGAGCTTGTCGTGGCCCGTTCGATCGTCAGCGGATCGACTCCATATTTCTTTCTGTACAGGTTACGCGTATAATCGTCGTAACCAGCATCCATTTCCCCAGCGGGATAGCGAATGTAATCGAGGTTCACTCCGACCACCTCATAGCGCCGAATGATTTCCTCGATCATGTCTGCCACAAGCTTGCGCACCTCCGGGTGAGCGGGATTCGCAAAGTTATGGGCCGATTCCGCCTTGCACGTTGGGCTCCCATCACGCAAAAGCAAACGCCACTCTGGATGCTTGTCGAGCAAAGGCGTGCGGGGGAATTGTGGATAGGCCTGTGTATCCACTTCCCAGTAAAACGTCTCCAGCCAGGCGTGAACACGTAGGCCACGTTTCTTTGCTTCGCGGACATAAAGCCCGAGGTAATCCGTGCCTTTCATTTCGGGTCGTTGGGGAACAAGGCGGCTCGGATAGATCACGAAACCGTGATAGAAGGTTTCGAGGTAAACATCGGTAAAGCCCGCTTTCGCGATGTCGTCCAACTGCGCGACCATCGACGTCTCCGAGGCCTCCGGTCGCAGCCAAACACCAAGATGCGAAAATGCATCTGCCCGTGAAGCCGCCTGGCTCCCACAAGGCAGTAACAATGACAGACCGCACACCAACAACAGGCCAGCACACTTCGGGCCATTTCCGATCCCGAAAGCACGGAAAACCCGTGCTCTTCTCTTCCAGAACACCGCGAATCTCCTTTCATACTTGTGAAAGCTAAAAAGAGAATCCTCTCGAACTCCACCCCGCATCTCAGGGATTTCGTTCCAGCCTCTTTATCTTAACTCTGTAACTTCGGTCTCAGAAACTTCCTGCCGGAGTTCTCCTCACACCCCCCTTCTTTGGGCTTTCTGTGCTATCCGTCACCACTCTGGATTCAACCTATAGCAAATCACTAGGTGTCACCCATGCCCCGTCATGAGCACACGAGATCCTGGCTCCGTGTAGCACTGCCACCACATCGAGCATTTCTCCCACGCTCGTCGGAGATTGACCCGTGCGAAAAAACTCGACCACGGCGTCGATGAGACGAGCGTAAAAAGCTTCGTAATCTTTCACCGTGGCCACGGCATAGCGATCACCTATCCGCACACCAAGTTGCCAGGGCAGCACCTCGTATTGGTTGCTGGCCTGTCGCACTTCCACGCTGCCCAGCCGCTCGCCAAAATCCAGCACGACGAGATGATCCTCTTCCTTCCCCACATCGCGCACCCGCACAAGACGGTTTCCTTCCACAGCACGAAACGCCATGGCCACCGTGTGCACGCCGTATCCTTCCCAATTGCCCATCCCGCGCGCAAAGAACGTCCGCCCTGGCGCGCCGATTCCGCCAAGTAACTCCTCAACCTCCACAGCAAAACGCAGTGCCGAACTGGACATCAAAGGGGCACCAGCGCGTGCCGCAGCTTCTACAATATCACGTGCCTCCCCCAGTGTTGGTGCGAGAAACTTGTCCACGAAAACGGGTTTTCCCGCAGCCACCGCCATGCACGCAAGATCGCGGTGCACCTCGAAATTGTCCGGAGCCAGGACCATGAGAGCATCGCTTTGGGCAACAACCTCCTCGGGCGTGGCCCCACGCTGGACACTTTGTTTCTTGCACCAGTCTTCCTCACCTACTGCCTCCATTTCCCAGGCAGCAACAACTTCCACATCCGCGTACTTTCCCGATCTTAGTAAACGCAGAAAAGTATCGGCGTGGAAATTGGCCAGATGATGATCAATAATTCCAACTCGCATAGGACCTCCGAAGCTATAGGAATAAATTTAGCCTCACATCGGGTTCTTTCAATAACTTTGTTGCCTGCCCTGAGGGAAAAAGAGTCCTCGCTCAGGTTTTGTCCGGCGCCTGCCCCTTGCCGCGGGACGTCCGAAGAACTCCTACATTTGAAAGAAAGGAAGATGAATGTGAAAAAGCTCCGCTGCGGAGCGAGGACCGCAGCGGAGCTTCGACCACTCAGAAACTTCTATCGACGGGTCATCACACCGTCAGTGCCACCCGCGACGTTGTACCTCAATTTTCACTGCCACAAGGGTGGTCCGATCATACTTGGCCTCGACTCGGTCACCCACCACGATGTCAGCGAGCGTGAGGATTTGACGGCCGCGTTTGATGACCGTCGCACTGTCCACGGTCAAAGTGACAGGGGCGCCTCGACGAGGAGCAATGGTCACCGTGCTGGCCGTGAGATCAACCGCCGTCACCTTGCCTTCCACCTGAGCTAACGCCTGAGGGGGAGGAACACATGCCTTAACCTCAATCTTCGCTGCCACCAAGGTGTTTGCGTCGAACTTGACCTCGACGCAATCCCCCACCTGGATGTCAGCCAGGGTAATCGGAAGGTCATTTTTGCAAATTGAGGTGTTAGCATCGACTGAGACGGTGATTTGCGGAGCGCCATTATTTGGTGTCACCGTCAGCGAGCCAGCCGAGGGATCCACGGCTGCCACGGTACCTTTCACCTCGGCTAGCTCGGCACCACAGCCATGAACCTCAATTTTCGTAGCTTCGAACGTTGTTAGATTATACTTAACCTCAACGTTCGAACCCACTGCGACATCTCCCAGGCCCATCCTCAAATCGTCGCACTCGATGACCGTGAGGGAAGTCACAAGCACCGTCACGTCCGGTCCGCCAGAATTCGGCGTAACGGTAAGGCTGCTGGTGACGACATCCACCGCAGCCACGATCCCTTTGACTTCACCCACGGGCGGCGGGGGCGGTAAGGTGCCACTTTTTGCTTCAATCTTGATAGCGTTGAGCGTGGCGGCATCGTACTTTGCCTCGATGCGATCGCCCAGCACGAGATCGCTGAGCGTGGCAGCCAGGCCATTGCGTTTGATCTGAGTGGCAGGTGTGACGTTGAGCGTCGCCGGCGAGCCAAATTGCGGCGTCACCGTGACCGTGGAATTCACCAGGTCCACGGCGGAAAGCGTTCCTTTGATTTTCGATCCAGCGCGATCAGCCGAGGCTAAACCCGCCAGAACGAAAATCAAAGCAAGTGCTAGGCTCCTCGCTAAAGCCCTTTGTGGGGTGAGACTGCGACTCATAGACGCGTCCTCCTTTTTGATGTTTTTGATGCTTAACGCGTAATATTGTAACGTTGCCATGCCGGGCGTCAACAAGAAAAAAGCACCGATCGCGTCTTTTTTTCGGCAGGTGTTATACTGACGTTTTTTCCTGGCGTCGGGCATCTTCGCAAAAGCCTTGCAGAGCGGGTGCGATGCGACCCTGGCCCAGCAATGGCGATGTGGCGAATCACTTTTGCATTGCCCGCAATTGCCCCCAGTCAACACACTTACCGCACGAATGAATAGCAACGTGAAGAAACGTGAGCAATCGCCCCTCGCCAAAGGGCAGACGGTTGAGCTTGAGATCCAAGATCTCGCTTTCGGCGGTCGCGGCGTAGCCAGAGTAGAAGACTTTGTGGTTTTTGTGGACGGGGCACTCCCCCAGGAACGTGTTCTGGCAAGAATCGACCGTGTAAAATCTGCGTATGCTGAAGCTACCCTGCAGACGGTGCTTCAGCCGTCGCCGGAGCGCGTCGTCCCACCTTGTCCCCTTTTCGGTCGCTGCGGCGGATGCAAGCTTCAAAACCTCTCCTACCGCGAACAAATCCGCCAGAAAGAAAAGCAGGTCCGCGAAGTCTTTGCGCACCTCGCCGGCATTCAGCTACCCGAGATTCGGCCGATCATCGCTTCGCCCAAAGAGTGGCGCTATCGCAACAAAATGGAAATGGCTTTTGGCACCCAACGCGACGGCACCATTGCCATCGGCTTTCACACGCCGGGTGATTTCCGTACGATCCTCGATGTCCCCGAGTGTTTATTGCAACCCACGGTCTTCGATGAGGTTGTTTCTTTTCTCCGAGACGAAATCGAGGCGCAGCGACGCGCCGCCCCACAGCGACTCGCGCCTTACGACCCTGTCACCCATTACGGATTCTTCCGCCACCTTGTCATGCGCCACAGCCGCGCTAGCAACGAGATCCTTGTCGCAATTCTCACCAATGACGGCGATTGGCCCGAATTCGACAATCTGGCAGAGCGATTCCTCAAGGCATTTCCCCAATGCCAGGGACTTACGTGGGGCATCAATCGCGGCGTAAGTGATGTGGCGCGGATGGAGGAAAAACGCAAACACGTCGGACGCGGATGGATTGAAGAAACACTTGGCGAACGTACCTATCGTATTTCAACATTCTCATTCTTCCAAACGAACTCCGAGGCAGCCCGACTCCTCTACGAAGTCGTGAAAGAGTTTGCAGAACTCTCAGGTTGTGAACGCGTGCTCGACGCCTACTGCGGCACGGGTTCTATCGGGATCTATCTGGCCGACCGCGCAAAGGAAGTGGTGGGGATCGAGCTTGTCCGCGAAGCCGTCTGGGACGCTCGGCACAATGCTCGGCACAATAACATTGAGAACTGCTCCTTTTTCGCAGGGGAAATGCGCTCGGTGCTCCCCACTGTGACGACATCTCTTGGCCAGAAATTTGATCGCGTCATCGTTGATCCCCCACGTGGCGGTATGGACAAACGCTCTCTCAGGCTGCTACTCGCATTGGGAGCCCCAGTACTCGTTTACGTCTCGTGCAATCCCGCCACCTTGGCCCGCGATGCCGTTACGCTTAGTGCTGCCGGCTATCATCCGGAAGTTGCGCAACCTGTCGATCTTTTCCCCCACACTCACCACGTCGAGTGCGTTGTCAAATTTCGCAAGAGGTCCGGAGACTCATGAACGACCCACGCCCACTGCCAGACACCCTCATCCGGCTTCTCGTCTTCGATATTGACGGCTGCCTTTCGCGCGGAAGTTTTTCCCACTTCTCCGCCGAGATGATTTCGCGCCTGCGCGAAGTGAATTCTCTCGCCACTCGCGACCCTATCTATCCCGCAATCACAGTGTGCACTGGCCGCCCGCAGCCTTACGTCGAATGTTTCCTCCAGATGATTGGCGGGACTATGCCAGCACTTTGCGAAGGTGGCACGGTCCTCTTTGATCCTCACACCCACGGGGTCTACACGCACCAGAATTTTGGTTTACGCGAGGAGCGCCTTCTCGAAGCTTTGCGTCACGAGGTGGAACGCGAGCTCGTCAACGACGCGGTGATGTTCGAGCCGGGCAAAGTCACTCACCTCACGCTTTTAGTCACGCCCCCCTACACGCCGGAAGAACTTCTCCCCTCTGCACTCCAAATTGCCCAGCGCTTTGGCCCTGAGTTTGTTGTCGAGACGACGCGAATTTGCGTGCATTTTCTGTTTCGACATCTCCATAAAGGCACTGGTGTGGCGTGGCTGAGCGAACGCACTGGAATCGCTCCTAACGAGATGGCAGGCATGGGCGACGCGCGACCAGATGTGAGTTTTCTTCAGCTGGTTGGGATCGCGGCCGCCCCTTCAAACGCCCACGACGATGTGAAAGCCATCGCTCATTTTGTGAGCGAGAAAAGCGACGCCGAGGGCGCATTAGAATTCGTTGATTGGGTCATCGCTCACAATCGCCGCATCCACAACAACGACCCTTCTTCGGTCGGCTGAGGAGCAGCAATCATCATGCATATCACAGCACACACGCAAATGGTCGGCATCATCGGCTACCCCGTGCGGCATTCGCTAAGCCCCATCATGCACAACTCTGAGTTTCAACGCCTCGGCCTCGATTTCGTTTATCTCGCGTGGGAAGTTCGCCCCGAGCACATAGGCAACGCCGTGCAGGGACTCAAAGCTCTCGGCGCGCGCGGATTCAATGTGACGGTTCCCCATAAGCAAGCCGTTGTGGCTGAGCTCGATGTACTGAGCGAGGAAGCGAAAGCTATCGGGGCTGTGAATACCGTCCGTTTCGAAGACGGTCGCGCTGTTGGGTACAACACCGATGCCGAAGGATGGAGAGAGGACGTCGAAACAGAAGTGCCTCTCCGAGGAAAAACCGTGTGTGTGATTGGCGCAGGAGGCGCAGCCCGCGCTGTCGCCGTGGGAGCCGCTCAAGCTGGCGCCTCACCCCTTCTCATTTGCAACCGACGATTCGAGACGGCCGAGGCACTCGGCGAACTGCTGCGCCACTACTTTCCTCACGTGGAGGTGCAGTGGAGTAGCCTTTGCGGAAATCATTGCCGCGAACTCGTGCGCTCAGCCCAGGTTGTGGTCAACGCCACGCCTGTTGGCATGGTAGGTAAAGGCGGAACGCCTATCCCGACACAGTGGCTCATACCCGGACAGTTCGTTTACGACACCATCTACACGCCAGCAGAAACGCAGTTTCTGCGCGAAGCACGCGAGCGCGGCTGCCACGTGCGCAACGGTCTCGGAATGCTTGTCCGACAAGGCGCAAAAGCATTCGAACTCTGGACAGGCACTGCACCAAGCCTGGAAAACATGGAACAGACAGTGCGCAAAGCCTTGGCAACTTAAGAGGATCCCAACATTCAGCGCGCAATTGGTTCCGCGTAGCTATGCAATCCTCCAGCGAGGCCTGGCAGGTACGACACACCAAAGTAGGTGATGAGCACCATCAAAAACCCAACCATAGACGCAGCCACCGACCAGCGACCGCGCCAGCCACGAACCATTCGAAGATGGAGGTAGATCGTGTACGAGAGCCACGTGATGAACGCCCATGTTTCCTTAGGATCCCAGCTCCAGTAGCGGCCCCAGGCCGTGTTCGCCCACACAGCCCCAAGGATAATGCCTAGCGTCAGAAGCGGCCAACCGACCAGGACACTCCGGTAACAGAGTTTTTCCAATGCATCCGGCCGTGGAAGAAAGGCAACCTTGCCCCCCGAAAACTCGCTAACAAAATAGCCGATTGCAAAAAGGAATGACAAAAGAAATGCCGCATAGCTTATGAGCAAAGACGTGACATGGTAATTGAGCCACACGGAATTGAGAACGGCAACAAGCGGCTCGACCTTGCGCATGTGAAGCGGCATCGAGTTGGCCATCGTCATGCAGAACGTTCCCGCAAGAGCCACAACAAGGCCGATCCAAGCCCTCCGGTAGGCTGTTTCGAACATAACCCCCATAACACCGAAAGCGGCCATCGTGAACGTGATGGATTCATACATGTTGCTCACCGGAATGCGGCCGCCGAGGAAATAGCGCGCCACAAGTCCCGAGAGCATAAAACCTGCAGCCACGACCAACGACACCACAGCTAACCAGTAACTCCACCGACCCCACGGAGCAAGAGCTCGGAGTTCCTCATGCATCGCTCTCGGCGGCCTTGCACCGGCGATGAGTTCCACTTGGGCTCCCTTTGTTTCACTCACGGAGGACTCCACCCTCCCGCAAGCTCCCTCTCCAGCCTCGACTTCGGAAGCACGTCGCTGGCGTGCAAGTGCCACAATGGCCACAACAAAGCCTGCAATCGCCAGCCAGTACACCTGGGCCGCACGCTGAAAGGGATGAAATACCGTGTACCACCGGTCTAGCTCACGCTTCCATTTCGAAGGATAGCCGGGAATCTGTTGCGCCAGTTTTTCAAATTCCTGGACAGTTTGGGAAAGCTCACCCGGTGGCACCTCGCCCTTTGCCAACCCCTCGCGCAGCCCTGCATGGAGACGCACTGCCGCCGCCACAAGTTCGTCTGGTAAGCGAGCACGTTCCAGTTGCGCTGTCGCCTGCGGGTCCAGCATGGGGTCCTCAATAATGAACGGCGACGCCAGCAGCCCCTGCGCATCACCCAGAGGCACAATACGAAATTCGTGAGGCACATTGAGCAACGTTGCCACCCGAAACGCCAGCCTTTTCACGCCTTTTTGCAGCTGCGGCTTCAATCCCTGGAGAGCAGCATCACCGTTGGTGAGATAGCCCAGGACGTAGCGCTGACCAGCTGGGTGACGCATAATGCTTGCGGCACTCACGCGGTGGCGATGAGTTGTGTCGAGCCCGAAAAGCGCAGCAACCTGGGGATTCTCGATAGGAATGACGGGGACAGACATCCATTCGCTGTGGCGGTAGGCCATCGAGAGAGCCGTGACCACCGGATCGCGCCGGTCATAACGAGGCTTTCCCGTCACGCCAGCAACCACAACCTCGCTCCAGGTACGAAGCGAATAGTTCATTCCCTCGCTCTGAACAGCCAACGTCTCGATCCCACTTTGAGCAAGCTCTTGCGCCAAACGTTCGGGGCACAAGACGTCAAGCGAAGGCGGTGCAGCTCCTGACTCTTGCCCGGCTCCGTTTCCTGCCGAAACATGAGCCGGCGAAAAGTGCAGAGGCGATTCTTTGCGGCCATTCTGGCGATCCGAAGTTTGTGCCACTGCAACAAGATTTGCGAAGGTGAAAACAATCACGAAAGCATGGCACAATGCGACATTGTGTAAAGTGGATGCCTTTAGTCCCATTTGTTGCAAGAGTAAGGCGTTCTCGAGGGATTTATTCGCCCCCACACTCTCCACGAAGCCAGAGGTGCAGTTCCGGTGGAAGAGAATCACCCCATCGTAACTTCCGTGCGATACGGTAGAGATGTTTCTCACGTTTTGGGACAGTCACGTATTTGACCTCTCCATTTGGCAGACACACCACAAGCTGCATACCTGCTTGGGAAAGGCGCGGATGCCCGACGATCCGTCCATCCTGCCGCCAGGCGACCTTCTCTCGTGACGCAGCGACAAAACAGTATTTCTCGTCCTCAAAGCTTGCTTCCGCCCCATCAATCACGCGCGTAAGATGCGTGCGACCGACGCGGACGTTGAAATGACACCAGCCACGGTGAGCCGTCGCATAGGCGCAACGGCCATTGTGCGGGCACGGAACAACAACGGTTCCCCCTTGCTCCACAAGCATCGTCCGGATCGACTGCACAAGCTCCGATCCTGCGGGCGTTCCCGGCTCCACACACAAAAAATGCCCTTGAGCGCAACGCCAAAGCTCCGAGGCCAATTCTCTTTGTCGCCATGGCGCAGGAATCTCGCCTAGTCCATACGACGCGACGACGAGATCGAAGGAAGGACCACCGCGTTCCAGAAACTCCGTGAGCTCTTCATTTCTCCATGCAACCCGCGTGGGAATTCTTGCAGACCGCAGCAGCTCTTCCCCCAGCTGTCTCATCGCGCACGAGCGTTCCACACACACCGCCTCCGCGATTTCGAGACCCACCGCTCTGGCCGCCAGCACAAATGTGGCTGGACCTGCGAACACGTCGAGTACTCTCAGCGCTCGTTGAGGCGCCACATGGTCTTTCCACGCCTGCATGACGGAAGTCATTGCGGCAAACGTCCCGGGCAGTCGCATGGCGGCATAAGCTGCCACCATCTCATGGGTGAATTCCCGTGGCGCTTTGCCCTGCGCATAGAGTCTTCCCAGCTGGGCCGCAGCCGCACGCACACGCCCCAGTCCAACTTGCTGGACAATGTCTTCGATTGCTGCGAGAATATCTGATGGAAGAGAGCTCATGCCACCCTTCCCTATTGCCTCATCCCCCCACGATTCAAAACCAGAGTCTTTCCGCGATTATAACTCTCTCTTAGCACCGACCTATCAGAGGCGAACGGAGGAGTCAAAAGGTGGCATCTTGCAAAAAGCCCCGGGAAATTTTCATTGCCCGCCAGCAGGAAGCTCACAGCCAGGCCCTAACCATACTGGCATCTTCAGTAAAACGGTTAACTAGTTTATTTGTCAAATGCCATAATCAGTACATTTTGGTCATTGCTTTGCCGAAAAACGTGTTCCAGTTTCTTACCGAAAAAGACAGCCTATAAGCAGGAAGGTCCTCCTGAGATGCAGCGCAATGAAGTAAGCTTCGCGTGGCATTCCCTTGGTTCGCCGGTGAAAGTTGTATCTGTGCACTCTGCAGTCTTCTCGCAGCAAACAAACCCGGAACATCTCTACGTTGTGCAACGGGGCTTACCGGCGCAGCTCAGTGTCATCGATGTCCTTACTGGCCGCACCTTGGTTCGCCACCCTTTGCCAGATGCCGAGGGAGCAGAAAACCTTGTTCTCACTTCCCATGGCGAACTCTTCATTCCCACTCACCCTCACGGCAAGCTTTACCGATTTTGCTTCACTGAGGACCGACTCGAAGAGGTTCCCACACGCCTTACCTCTCCTGCGTTTCTGTGGGATGCGGCCGAAGCTGATGACGGCACAATCTATGTGGGATGCTGGCCAAAATCGCGCCTGCTAGCTTATCGGCGTAGCGGTGAACTTGAAGATCTCGGTTCAATCGCGCCGCCTGAAGACTATATCCGCGCCATTTGCTATTCGAAAACGACCGACCGACTCTATCTCGGCATTGGCGCTCACGCCGCACTGCTCGAATTCTCCCCTCACGCGCGCACCAGTCGAAATGTGCTTCCACCTGAGTTGCAGGGCGAACACTTTGTCGTCCGCCTCGCAACCTTCGAGCGCTGGCTCTTCGTCCGCACCACGCCGCGCGAAGAAACTTGCGTATTCGATCTCAAGCACTCCGAACGCATCGTTGCCAGATTGGCACCACTCGATTGCTCTGACATTGTTCCCCTCCCGGCCGAACCAGACAGGTTGCTCATCGGCGCGAAAGGAGACTTGCTCCTTTATGATTCCACGGAGCACAAAACGAGCAACATCACATGTGGGCTGTGCAAAATAACTCGTGCGTTAGCCTTGAGCGATCAGCCGCATGAGCCTACCTCTGCTCTCGTTGTGAGTTCCGCGGGACAATTGCATCGCGTCGCCGTGGCAGAGCACGACGTCGCCACCATGGACCTCGAACTGTCACCTCAGCCACTCGTCCTACAGAATGTCGCGGCTGGACCGGACAACCGCATATATACCAATGGCTACGTGGCGGGTGGAGTGGGAGTGTTTGATCCTGCGACGGGGGAACAAGATTTTTTTGCTGGCGTTAACCAGGCAGAAAGCATCACGCACGACGGCCATTTCATTTATTTTGGCACCTATCCTCGCGCAGTTATTATGCGCTACGACCCCTTCGCGCCGCGCTCAGCGACCAACCCTCGCGAGCTCCTCTGCCTGGCACCATGGGATCAGGATCGCCCTTATGCCATGCTCGCGGATCGCCAGCGAAGAAAACTCTTTATCGGCTGCGTTCCTGCCTACGGCTGTCTTGGCGGTGCACTGGCCGTGTACGACCTCGACACCGAACATGCACGCGTCTACCGCGACATCATCCCCCAGCAGAGCATCGTGGCCCTAGCCACCGACGGCACATTGCTTTTTGGCGCAACGTCAACCAGTGGCGGCCTGGGAATCGAACCACGGACAAGAAGTGCGGAACTCTTCGTCTTTCATCCGGATACCGAGACATTGCTTTCTCGCACCGTGCCTGTCGAAAACGCGCGTGGCATCACCGGGCTTGTGTGCAGTTCCCACGGAATTCTCTATGGTTGGGCAGAGGGCACACTCTTCGCATTCAACCCCACGAACCACAAACTATTGTGGCAGGAACTGGTTTTCGAGAAAACGTTTCCGGCCGATCACTACTGGCGTGGTGTGGTCATGCGCCCCTCACTTGTTGAATCAGATATTTTCTATGGCGCCGCCTGGGGAACAATCTTCCGCCTGGACGCGCACGCTGAGACTCTCACCATCATCGCAAGGATTCCCGACGCAGAGGTGCTCGCACCCGGCCCCGACGGCAATCTCTACGCCACCGCTGGGAGCGAGCTGATTCAGATTAGACTCGATGGCATTGAAAAACGTGGAAAAAGCACTTCTTAAACACTGCCCGATCATGCCGGGCGAGCACAGTAATAACTTGATAACATGATTGTTTATTGACAAATCAATTTATCCTCGCGCTATGCAACCGACCCATCCTGACCCTGTGCGCAGTGACTTTCCGTTCTTCTGTCTATGCAGGAGCCTTCCTGATTCACTTAAGCAACAACGGCATAAACTCTCGACTGTCAGGGATTGCGGATGTAATTCTCCAGATGTTGGATCGTCTGCTCGTGCTCGCGCACCTCTTGAGCGAGAATATCTCCTGTTGTCACCATGCCTATGAGCTTCTTGTTTTCAACCACGGGTAGATGACGAATGCGTCGCTCAGTGAAGATCCGTCGGCAATCTTCCAGAGTCGTCTCGCCCGTGCACGTCAACACGTCCTTGGTCATGACGTCGCCGACACATGTTCGCGCAGGATCACAGCCAGCCGCCACAACTCGCGTCAGCACGTCCCGCTCCGTAAAAATTCCCACAATCCCGTCGTTAGCCATCACGACGAGGGCGCCAATGCGTCGCTCGTTCATCAATTGGGTCGCCGCACGCACACTTGTTGATGGCGATGTCGTTGCGACGTCGTGTCCTTTCAGTTCGAGTAATTCTCGCACTTTCATGTGATGCACCTCTCGTTGCGCGTGTGCGTCTGAGACATCGCACACAGCAGGCATAACATTCGACCACTGCGCTTGCCTCAGCTTGATGCGCATTCTAGCGAGGAGCTGACGAGAAGCAAGAGAAATAGCACCAGCTCTGTTCCCAATTCCAACCTATGTCTCTGGCTCGGCAGGAGAAGGTTCGTCATGAGAAGGCGAACTCGTTTCAGCCGGCTCTGAGGCTGACTCTGTTTGCACACCAAGCGTGCCGGCCAAAAGCTCGTCCACTTCGCGTTTGAGAACAACAAGATCGTCGTCGCTTAACTCGGCGCCCTCCACCACAACTTCTTCGTCGTTTATCATGTGGCGATAGGAGATTCGTTCCTTGTGCGTTTCGGGGTCCGTCTCCGTACGCACCCAGCGCAGCACCCCGTAGCGCATTAACAAATGAGCGAGAAAATACAAGCGCGCTGCATGTGCCTCCCCTCCTTCGCGATAAAAATAGTCGAAGTAGGCCGCGAGCCGCGCGTTGCGTTCTCGTCGATTTTGCACCCGGCGCGGTTTGGGTGGTTCGCGCCTTGTAATCCAGAATCCTAAATAATCTTTCGCTGTGTGCTTTTCCCAGCAGGCGTGGCAGTAATCCTGCCGCCGCGGAATGTCGGCTTCGTCGCCTTCCTCATCGTTGGCTTGAGCCGGCACCAAGACCGAAGGGTGTTTGCCAGCCTCAGCCAGAGGAGCACCGCACAGCACGCAGTGCTGTTGGGGCTTCGTTAATTTTAGAAAAACCTCCCGATCCATTGTCTTACCAACCGTCCCTACTTTTGATCCAGTCCTTCAAGAAGGAAAAAAGGGAGCGCGCCCCGCCCCCACGCTGACTTTTTACGTTCCCAGACCAACCTGGGAAGAAGTCGCGAACCCCCGCTATTCTGAGAGACTTTGTTTCAAAAAACCTCAATGGTGCCTTCTGCGCCACATACAAGATATGACGGGGCGCGAAAACTCGGCTTCCTGAGTGCAAAATCTATTCCAAATCCCCCCGCTGCCATCAGCACGATCCCTGCGGGGACGGCGAAAAGACATTTTTTAGTATTTTTTTCTTTGACTGACCACAAAATATGGTGGTTTTTTGTTGAATAAGGTTTCAGATCTTGCGTCTAATGCCATCAAAGACGCGAGTTTGTGTTCGTTGAAAAAGTTTTGGCACCCGGGGCGGTAAACCCATTTCTGGGTCCCCTAGCAGAGGGGACACCACGGAGTGGTTTCTTTTGACCCATACAAGGGCTTGTACTTACCGCCCTTTTTTACTTTCCTTGAATAAAGAAACGCTGTGTCTTGCTGACCCAGTTGATCAATGGCGTTTGTCTCGTTCTGCCTTTTCGTAACAAGCTGATTCGAGTTGCTCCCTCCCGGCCCCGTAGTACCCCACTCCCACTCGTGCCGAAGCCTGCCCTTACAACCGCCTCCTCATATTGAAAAAACGCAATTGCGTTTCCGCCTTGAGCGCGCCTACCCGTTGGTGTCCACACGATGACGGATATGCTCGACCTTTTCTACATTACGATAGCAGGTGAGGCCTGCATCCTGGCGCTTGTCATGGTTCCATTGGCCCGCCGCTTTGGACTACGTTGGGGATTTGTTGACCAGCCCGGCGAGCGCAAGATCCACCTTCATCCTATGGCGCGCTGCGGTGGACTTGGGATTTTTCTCGCTTTTGCCCTCTGCCTTGCCCTTGATCTCGTCGCCCTTCGCGTGTCGCCGATCAGGTCCCTCATTCCCTCACAACTCACCCCGTATCTACCGAACATCAGCTATATTTCTGACAAGCTCTGGGCCCTTTTTGCCGGTGCCACGCTCATGATGCTCACGGGGCTTGCCGATGATCGCTTCAATCTTCGTCCGGGACTGAAACTTACGCTGCAAATTCTCGCGGCGATTCCTCTCGTCGCCACAGGTGTCGTGGTGAAAGCTTTTCTCCCCTATCCCTGGCTGGGCGCGCTGCTCACCATCTTCTGGGTCGTGTTGCTCACGAACGCTTTCAATTTTCTCGACAACATGAACGGCCTGAGTGCCGGCGTCGCGGCGATCGCGCTCCTCAATTTTTATCTTATCTCGAGAGTTAGCGAACAGTACTTCATCATGGCGATTTGCGCCGCCCTATTTGGTGCTCTCCTCGGTTTCCTGCGCTATAATTTCCCCCGTGCTCATCTTTTCATGGGCGATAGCGGCTCGCTTTTCCTCGGATACCTTATAGCCGGTGTGAGCACCATGGTCACATACTATCACGCTGGCGTACCCACCCAACTCCCCGTGATTTCGCCCATTCTCGTGCTTGGCGTTCCCCTCTTCGACACACTCAGTGTCCTCTATATCCGTTGGCGCAATGGCGCCCCTCTCATGCACGGCGACCGCAATCACTTCAGCCACCGCCTTGTCGCGCTGGGTTTCACTCCTACTCAGGCGGTGCTGCTCATTTATCTCCTCGCCCTCAGCGTCGGCCTCGCTGCGGTGAACCTCCGGTGGTTGCCCTGGACAGGTGCAATTTTCACTCTTGTCCAGTGCGTGGCTTTTTTCCTAATCATCTATCTTCTTGAGCGCACCGCTCAAAAGAAAATCAGTGGATGATGAGGAAAAACGTGGAAGATTCCGCATCCGTGCCATCGCCGCTTGAGCCAGCCCAGGAACAGAAGCTACTCCGTCATGCCCTGGCAGTTCGCGCCCGCGCCTATGCACCCTACTCCCACTTTCACGTGGGTGCAGCAGTTTTAGCGGAGTCGGGCAACGTCTACGTGGGATGTAATGTTGAAAACGCCAGCTACGGACTCTGCATTTGCGCGGAGCGCAATGCCATCGCCGCTGCGATTGCAGCAGGCGAACGCAAATTCCGTGCGATCGCAGTCGTAGGCGGTGTGGAGGAACCAGCCACGCCTTGCGGAGCCTGCCGCCAGGTCATGGTGGAATTCGCCCCGCAAATGACCGTGTTGCTCGCCACACCCACGAATACCGAACACCCCCAACGCACAACCGCAGCCGAACTCCTTCCCCATTTCTTCACATTTGGAGAAGAAGAATGAAGAACGCGCTGGTGATGGGGCAAGAAGTCGAGCAGGCACTCTCACGTGGGATCCCTATTGTCGCCTACGAAACAACAATCCTTTCGTTCGGTTTGCCCGAACCAATGAATCGAGAAGTCGCGGAACTTTGCGAGAAGGTTGCGCGCGAGGCCGGTTGCGTTCCTGCAACACTGGCCATTCTCGATGGCCAAGTAAAGATTGGGCTGACGAAAGAGGAAATTCTCTTCTTTTGCACGCGTGCTCCGCACATCGTAAAAGTGAACTTGCAGAATTTCGCCGCAGCGCTTGCACGCCGACAACCTGGCGCTCTCACGGTCGCGGCGAGCATGAAGGCATGCGCTCTGGCAGGACTACGCGTGTTTGCCACAGGGGGAATCGGTGGCGTGCATCGTGGCTACGCCCAGACGCTTGATATCTCTTCAGACCTCCGTGCCCTCGCCGAGTTTCCTGTGGTCGTCGTCAGCGCTGGCGCCAAATCCATTTTGGACGTGGGGGCCACGCTGGAGGTGCTCGAAACGCTAGGCGTCCCGGTCATTGGCTATCGTACGGATCGCTTTCCTCTCTTTTTTACGGCTGAAAGTCCCTATCGGTTGGACATCGTCTGCGATTCTCCGGATGAGGTGGCTGCGCTTGCGCGAATCCATTTCGCATGCGGTGGCAAAGGGCTGCTTGTGGTCACGCCTGTTCCAGCCGACGCCTCTATTCCGATGGTCGAATTAGAAAACTGGATCGAGAAGGCACTTGCAGATGCGGCAGCGAACAATGTGTCCGGAAAGGCTGTGACTCCCTATTTGCTCGAACGCCTGGAAATGCTTAGTCAGGGCCGCACGCTTGCAGCGAACCGCGCCCTGATCGAGAACAATGCCCGACTTGCTGCAGCAATTGCCCAAGCGCTTGTAAACGGATAAAAAGTTTTGCCGCCATGTCACAATTGGGCGGCGTATCAAGCGAGCACAGAAACATTGAACGAATGAGGAACGTGCATTGCGCCTGAGAGAGATTTACCAACGCATAAAACCAGCAATCTCGATCGAATTCTTTCCACCAAAGACAGAAGCAGGAGAACAAGCTCTTGCTTCGCGCATTGAAGAGTTCCGCGCATTTCATCCTGCCTTCTGCTCCATCACCTACGGCGCAGGCGGCTCCACGCGCGAGCGAACACTGCTGTGGGCGCACCGACTGAAACACGACTACGGCCTTGAAACGATGTGTCACCTCACATGTGTAGGCCACTCGCGCGATGAACTACGCCGCATTCTCGAGCAACTGCGCGACGACGGCATCGAGAATATCATGGCGCTGCGCGGCGATCCACCAAAAGGCCAAAAAGACTGGCAGCCTCATTCTGACGGTTTTTCTCACGCCATCGAGCTTGTGCGCCTCGCTCGCACCGTGGCAGATTTTGGAATCGGTGTCGCAGGATTTCCAGAGGTTCATCCGGAAGCCGAGAGTCCTGAGCAAGACCTTCAGTACCTCAAAGAGAAGGTGGACGCTGGCGCCGATGCAGTGATTACCCAACTGTTTTTTGATAACGGAGACTACTGGCGATTCGTTGAGAATGCACGCCGCCTCGGCATCACTATTCCCATCGTCCCAGGCATCATGCCCTTCCGCAGCTTAGCTCAGCTGGAAAAGTTCACCACCGTCTACGCGCGCACCTTTTATGGCCCTGCCCGCGTGCCCGAAAATCTGCGGCGTCGCCTCGAACAAATCGAACACGACCCCCAGGCTGTAGCGCGCCTTGGGATCGACTATGCCACCGAGCAGTGCCGCGAGCTTCTTGACCATGGAGCACCTGGCATACATTTCTACTGCCTCAACGAGTCGGACGCTGTCGCAGCAATTCTCCGCAATTTGAATGGATAGTTTGAGCTGCGCTACATTGTCGCTCGCGCTGTCGCCACAAGAGTGGGTGCACACAGATAGCACGGTGCGTCACCACTATCCCAGATGCGAGCGCACGAACACAAAATAGGCAAGCAACAGACCGCTCAGCACCCACATCAGCCACCGCACCTCTTTCACCCGGCCGCTCAAAGCCTTGATCATAGGGTAACTAATAAATCCCATCGCAAGGCCATCCGAAATCGAGTAACTCAACGGAATCCCAAGAATCACAAGGAATGCAGGAACTGCTTCCGTTGCATCGTCCCACGCAATGCGAAGGACATTGCGCATCATCATGACGCCGACAAGCACAAGAGCGCAGGCCGTTATAGGCGGATAGCTCGCAACCATTTGCACAATCGGCGAGAAAAACGGTGCAATAAGAAACAAAAGCCCAGCGGTGACCGCAGTGAGTCCTGTCCGCCCGCCATAGGCAATCCCGGTGCCGCTTTCTATGTAAGCCGTAACCGTGCTTGTACCCAGCAGTGAGCCAACCAGCGAGCTGGCGGCGTCCGTTGCAAAAGCGCGCTGCGCTCGCACAAGTTTCCCTTCGCGTAAAAGTCCCGCCATTTCTCCCACACCAATGAGCGTGCCCATGGTGTCGAACACAGCCATGTATAGAAAGATGAGCACGAACGGCAGCAATTTCGGCTGAAGAGCCGCTGCCACGTCGAGCTTAAGAAATGTTGGTGCCAGCGACGGCGGAGCAGAAACAATTCCATCCGCGAGCTTGAATTGCTTTACGAGCATAGAGCCTTGCACGAGTGCAGAGTTCCACACATCGGGGACCAGTCGCGGTAATCCCCAGCGCATGGCAATCGCCAACAATGTTGCAACACCCATTCCCACGAGCAATCCGCCGCGCACTCCACGCGCCACGCATGCACTTGCCACGAGCAGTCCCACAAAGAAAACAATAAGGTCGGGCGACTCAAACGCATGATTGAGTTTCACCGCTGTGCCTGGATCTTTGAGAATGACTCCGGCGTTCTGGAGGCCGATAAACGCGATAAACAAGCCGATTCCCACACTGATGGCGTGCTTCATGCTATTGCTCACTGCCTCGAAGAGCCCCTCTCGCACCCCGCCAAGGGACAGCACCAGAAATATGAGCCCTGAGAGAAATACCATGCCCAGTGCCACCCGCCACGGCTCGCTATACCCGGCAGCAGCCGCAGCAGGAATGGCCGAAAAGACAAAGAAAAAATTCTCTCCCATGCCCGGCGCCAGGGCGATCGGGTAACGCGCATAAAGTCCCATCATGCACGAAAAGAACGCCGCGCTGAGGCACGTGGCCACCATCACCGCCCCAAAATCCATGCCGGTGCGCATCTGCTCGCCGAACAGCGCGCCCGAAAGCACAGCCGGCTGAACAAAGATGATGTAGGCCATGGTCAAAAATGTGACCACACCAGCACCGATTTCTCGCCGCACAGAAGTTCCGTGCTCCCGAAGTCCAAAGATCCGGTCTAAGACCATCGCTCTCACTCCCTTTGCTCGTTAGAGCACGTTCTTTTATTAGCAATATAACATTGGTAACAACCGTTACAAAGCTGCGCTTAACGGCACTGCTTTTTCTTTTCGGTGTTGCACCGCCGCCGCGATAAACGACACGAAAAGGGGATGTGGGGCGAGAGGACGCGATTTGAACTCTGGATGGAATTGGCACCCAAGATACCACGGATGGTCCGGTAGCTCCACAATCTCGACGAGTCCCGTTTTTTCGTTAATGCCACTCACAACCATCCCTTTTTCCTCCAGTAGCGGCACGTATTTATTATTAACTTCGTAACGATGCCGATGGCGTTCGGAAATCAGCTCCCTACCATAGGCTGCGTGCGCGAGTGTCCCAGGGGTGAGTTTGCAGTCGTATGCTCCGAGCCGCATCGTCCCACCCAGCGTCTGCACGGACTTTTGCTCAGCCATGATGTCAATGACCGGGTGCGCAGCCAGTGGGTCCATTTCGGTCGAATGTGCCCCTGTGAGGCCACACACATTTCGCGCGAACTCGACAACAGCCACTTGCATCCCGAGACAAATGCCAAAGTACGGGATCTTTCTTTGCCGAGCAATAGCGGCCGCCGCGATTTTTCCCTCCACACCACGCGGGCCAAAACCACCAGGAATGAGCACCCCATCCATCGCGAGCAGCATGCGCTCGAGGTCCTCAGTGGCAAAATCCTCTGCCTCAATTTTATGAACATTCACTTTCACGCCGTTTTCAAAGCCAGCATGTCGCAGCGCTTCGAAAACACTTTTGTAAGCGTCTTGGAGATTCGTATATTTTCCCACAAAGCCAATGTCCACGCTGTCTCTGAGGCTGTCCACCCGTTGCTCCAGCTTTAACCACCCCGCCAAATCAGGCTCTTCACTCCCCTTTAGCCCGAGCCACCGCAGCAATAGCACATCCAGTCCCTGCTCATGAAAGATCCGCGGCAGCCGATAGATTTCATCTACGTCCACCGCTTGAAACACCGCATCGGGCGCCACGTTGCAGAATAGCGCAATCTTCCGAGCAATGTCCTCATCGAATCGCCGTTCAGTGCGGCACAGCAGCACATCGGGCTGAATTCCGATTTCGCGCAATTCTTTCACGCTGTGTTGAGTAGGTTTGGTTTTCAGCTCAGCAGCCGCACGGATAAAGGGCACCAAGGTGAGATGAATGTACAGAACATGCTCGCGACCAATGTCGTAAGGCACTTGGCGAATAGCTTCGAGAAATGGAAGAGACTCTATGTCTCCCACCGTCCCGCCGATTTCAGTGATAACCACGTCGCAGCCTTGTGCTGCCAGCTGGTAGACGCGCGCCTTGATTTCGTCAGTGATGTGCGGAACAACTTGAACTGTCTTGCCCAGATATTCTCCGCGGCGTTCCTTCTCTATCACACTGTGATAGATCTGGCCTGTGGTCACATTGTTGAGGCGGCTCATTCGCGCCGAGGTGAAACGTTCGTAGTGCCCCAGGTCCAGGTCGGTCTCTGCTCCATCATCCGTCACAAAAACCTCACCGTGTTGATAAGGGCTCATGGTCCCGGGGTCGACGTTGATGTAGGGGTCAAACTTCTGATTGGCGACCCGCAGGCCGTGGGCTTCAAGAAGCGCGCCGATCGTAGCCGATGCAATGCCCTTGCCCAGAGATGAGACCACGCCCCCCGTCACAAAGATGAACTTGGTGCCGCGCACGGCTTCTGAGATCTGCAAAACGCTATCCTCCGATGTTTCTAAACACCGGGACTTTATGCTCGCAGACCAGAAACAAGCTTTGTAAAGACCAAAATCACACTTCCCTCAGCGACCGAGAGAAGGAGGCAACTAAGCCCAGCTTTTTGGCAGGATCTCGCGAAGGAATTTTCCGGTGTGGCTTGCCTCTACCTGGGCCACCTGTCCTGGTGTTCCCGTGGCAACCACAAAGCCCCCATTCGCACCCCCCTCCGGGCCGAGATCTATGATCCAATCAGCCCAGCAAATCAGTTCCAGATTGTGCTCGATCACCACAAGCGAGTACCCACGACTCACGAGCCTGCGGAAAACCTGCAAGAGCACGTCGAGGTCTGCCAGGTGGAGACCCGTCGTGGGCTCGTCAAAAATCATCATCGTGCGAAGTCCGCTGCTTTCGACACCCAGGTAGGCTGCCAGCTTCAGACGCTGAGCTTCGCCTCCAGATAAAGTTGCCGTGCTTTGACCAAGCCGCAGATAACCAAGCCCCACGTCGCGCAAAGGCTGAAGCCGGCGCGTGATGGCCGGATACTCGGCGAAGAACTCAACGGCGTCGTCCACTGTCATATCAAGAATTTCAGCGATGTTACGCCCCCTCCATCGCACGCCAAGCACGTGCTTCTGAAAGCGACGGCCATCGCAAATTTCGCAGGGGAGCGTCACATCCGACAAAAAGTGCATGTCATACGTGACAACACCAGTTCCCTCACAACGCTCGCAGCGCCCACCTGGCACGTTGAAAGAAAAGTCTGATCCCGTCAACCCAGCCGTTTTCGCTTCACGGGTGGAAGCGAAAAGTTTCCGAATACCATCATACGCTTTCACATACGTGACAGGATTTGATCGAATCGATCGGCCAATAGGGGACTGATCTATCAGCACAAGTTCGTCGAGTTGGTCGAAGCCCTCAATCGCCCGACATCGCCCCACGTCCTCCACAGGCTCCTTTCGATGGCGCAACCAGTTCTTGTAAAGCACATCGTGAACAAGAGTGGATTTTCCGCTGCCCGACACCCCGGTAACGCAAACGAGCTGTCCCAACGGGATTTCCACTTCAATGTTCTTCAAGTTGTGTTCCCGCGCCCCACGAATGCTGAGTTTTCGCTGGCACGTGACTTTGCCCTGCGTCCGCTTGGCTGCCACCCCGCACAGCGACTCTTCTCCAAAAGTTTGGCGCAAGTATTTGGCCGTGAGTCCAGGAGCCTCCTCCACCAGCAATTGCTCGGGCGGCCCTTGAAAGACGATCTCACCGCCGTGCGAGCCCGCACGCGGCCCGAGATCCACCACATAGTCTGCCCCGCGAATCACCAGTGGGTCGTGCTCCACCACAACCACCGTGTTGCCTTTATCACGCAAATCCTTCAAGATTTCAAGCAACCTGGCCGTGTCACGCGCGTGAAGTCCAACTGTCGGTTCATCTAAAACATAAAGCGTCTCGGTGAGGCCCGTGCCTAAAGCGCTCGCCAAATTGATGCGCTGGGCCTCACCCCCCGATAGGGTGCGTGTTTGCCGATCGAGCGTAAGATACCCCAGCCCCACGCGCACAAGGTACGTGAGCCGTGAGAGAATTTCGCGATAAATGCGTCCGTAAAGCGCCTCCTCATTGGGGGTGAGTTCCACGCCCACCAGCTCCTCCAGCAAGTCCGCAATGCTCATCCGTGCCAGGTCGGCGATGTTGCGCGGCCCAAATCCTGCCCGCGATGGCGCCCAGCGCACCGCAAGCGCTTCTGGGATCAAGCGTGTGCCTTGGCATTTCGGGCACGTCGTAAAACCACGGTAGCGTGCAATGAGAATGCGCGACTGGACTTTGTAGCGCTCCGACTCGAGCCAATCAAAAAATGCCTGCAAGCCTTCAAAATTGCCGCAACCATAAAGCAAATTGTTCCACTCACGCGGCGTGAACTGCTCCAGCGGTTTATCCCAAGGAATCTCGCGCGGATCCGCCGTCTTCTTGATCCACTGATAGCTCTTGCGATACGACGGCGTGTTGAAGGGGGCAATCGGGTGCTGAGCCAAAGTGAGACTTCGATCGGGGATCACCTTGTCCCAGTCAATCCCGGTGATCCGTCCAAATCCATGACACTCAGGACAGGCACCGATCGGAGAATTGAATGAAAACAGGATTGGCTCAGGTTTGGGAAACGTCTTTCCACATCCATTGCATCGAAAGCCTCTGTAAAAGAGTCGAGGATTGTGCCCATCGGCCGGTGGCTCGTCGGCCAACCAAACCTCGATATGCTCCCCGGCAGCACGCATTGCCATCGCAACCGAGGAATTCAGTCGCTCCTGTTCCTCCTCACCTACTGCAAGCCGATCCACCACTACGCGGATCGGCGACTGCGACATCGCCCGATCAATATCCTCATGCGGAGCGCCGTCCAGGTCAACAAGGCGTAATTCGCTGCCATTGGTTTCCAGCAAACGCCCAAACCCAGCTCGCACAAATTCCCCGGCAAGCCTGGAGGGCTCCACCCCACCCCGCCGTTCGAGAGGAGCCACAATGTAAACTCGGCGCCCGCCGAACTGCTCGAGCAGAGTTCGACTCACCGTCTGGGGATTGTCCTCTCGCACTTCCAGTTGGCACGTCGGACAAACAGTCACTCCTGCTTTCGCGTAAAGTACCCGCAGATAATCGTAGATTTCCGTCGCGGTGCCGATTGTCGAGCGTGCATTTTTTACGCTATTCTTCTGCTCAATCGCGATGGCGGGCTGGATGTTGCGAACCTCTTCGACGTCAGGCCGCGCCATCGTTTCGATAAACTGGCGCGCGTAAGTCGAAAGGCTCTCCACATAGCGGCGCTGTCCCTCCGCGAAAAGCGTGTCAAAGGCCAAGCTGCTTTTGCCGCTGCCTGACACACCCGTCACAACCGTCAGCGCGCCGTGCGGAATGTCGACATCAATCCCTTTAAGGTTGTGCGTCCGCGCACCACGAATTTCGATTGCTCTCTTCACGCACAGCTAACATACACCACCGCGCAGGGTTTCTCGCGTCCCGGAGAAAGCGGAGTGTCCTCATTTGCGCGAGAAGCAATCAGCCTTCCACCGCCCTCTTGCGAGCATCGCGAAGTTCCTTCTCAAGCAGGCGCCGCTGATCTTGCAATTCTTTCACCTGCTGCGAAGCCTCGAGGTACTCAGGTGGGGTCTTTGGATTGCGACTAAACAACCACAATACCGTTCTTAGCACGGCGAGAATGGCAACCACTCCGGCTACGTACATCGCATATTTGCCGTAATCGGCATAGTACTGCCCCACATAGGGAATCATATCCCCAAACAAATAATAGCCAAACACTAGCAGCGCGAGAATCCACGTCCCCAATGGGAATGGCTTTGGGGGTTTAAGTGGCGGCAGCCGCTTCTCGACAAGGATCTTATTAATTTGCTTATCTATTTCTGCTATCTGGCGCTGGAGTTCTTCTATTTCACCCATCGGCCGTCACTCCTCAGAATCGGCAATCTCATAACCATTTTGATTCTATGACGCATAGCCCCGTGATGCCACAAAAAAGCTAATACTTTGACCTTGCAGCCTATCGCCGCTCCAGGCGAAGGTCACGCTATGAGCAAGCCCTATCAGGGAAGACCTTCCATGAAAACCCTTCTGCGCGTCATATCAATGCTCGCCGTCATCCTCTCTTTTGTCGGCTGCGCGAGCAAGAACCCCGTGGACTATCTGCCTCAGGGCGATATCTACGTCGGAATCAATCCACCAAAGTTTTACTCCGAGTCTGGTGGCAAACGTCTTGCGGAGGTGCTTAAAAAGTTTAACCAGGAGGAGTTTGCCCCACCCCAGGCCGATACCGTGCTTATCAGTTTGAAGGGGATCGGACCAAAACCTGCCGTATACCTGGTGATGCTCACAAAACCAGGCGCAGCAAAGCAAATTCTGGACGAGATCGCAAAAACCACTCAGGTGACGAGTGTGAAGGCTGCCGGCCTCTCGGGCTACCGTGTCACAGCGTCCGGAACAAGGCCTGGCGAAGGATCAATGCTCCTTATGGAGCTTTCCGACTCAGCTTTGCTCGGCGCACTATCAGAAAAGGACGTCGAAAACATGATTGCTGCAAGTCGCAAAAAGACACCTGGTGCTGTCGGCACACCAGAATTTGCAAGGTGTCAGTCGTTGCTCACTGGAGCCCCTTTTGTGGCTGTCGCAAATGTATCCCCATTCATGGGTTCAATGTCTCTGGGTCCTTTGCAAAAAGCGAATCCGAAGGCCGCGGAAGCTCTGCAGAAAGTTCAGACCGTTTCTCTCACGGCGCACTGGGATGCCCAACCGAAGGTTGAACTTGTGGCTTACACGCCGGACGAAAACGCTGCACGCGACCTGTCCGCCTTCTTTAACTTCTTCACAAATTTACAACGCGATTCTCTGCCACCACCCCTGAGAAACATCGGCGCGTCCCCAACAAAAGACGGACTTGCCATAACGCTCGAAATCCCGAAAGATACGGCCGATAGTTGGCTCAACGAATTGGAGAACATCGCTGCGGCACTTCCTTCCGACCCAGCTAAACGTCGAGATGCCCTGCGTTCGGCACTCCCCAATCGCATGCGCTAAAAATGCAAAAGCTCAGCGCAAAACCGCGTATAGCCGGCCAGGCAGTTGTTTGATGCAACGCTTCATCTCCAGCGAGAGAAGCACCGTCGCTAACTCCTGCACCCCAAAGCGCTCGGAATCAAGCTGCGCTAGAAGGACATCAAAACATTGGGGCTCGTGACGCAACAAGTCATACACGAGGAGTTCTTCTTCTGAAAGCTCAGGCGGGAGAGAAACATTCTCTTTTTCTACAGCCTCTTTGGGAACCGTCTCGCGAATGAGTCCGCGCAGTTGATCGCGCATTTCGGCCAGGATGTCATCGGCCGATAGAACTAACTTTGCGCCACTCTGAATCAGCGCGTTTGTGCCTCGCGAGTTTTCCCTCGTAATGTCTCCCGGCACCGCAAACACAAACCGATTTTCCTCCAAGGCCTCCCGCGCCGTGATCAGAGCTCCGGATTTCTCCGCCGCTTCGACCACGAGTGTACCTAAAGCTAGTGCTGCAATGAGATGATTGCGCTCAGGAAAATTGAAACGATCGGGCGGAGTCCGCATAGGATACTCAGTCACGAGAGCTCCATGTTCTGCAATTGCCTCCCCGAGGTGCGTGTTCTCTTGCGGGTAGCAGACACTCAAACCGTTGCCGAGCACTGCAATCGTTCTTCCCCCGCTATCCAAAGCGGCCCGGTGAGCCACCGAATCTATTCCACGGGCAAACCCGCTCACGATCGCTACCCCAGCGCGGGCGAGCCGCCCCGCAAATTCTTGTGCGACAGCTCGTCCATATTGCGTCGCTCGCCGCGATCCGATGATGGCTACGGCAAAACGATCCATCGCATCAAACGACCCGCGGAAGTAGAGAAGGGGCGGCGGAAAAGAGGACAGACGCAAATTCTCAGGATATTCCTCGTCTTCGAGCGTAAGTAGTCGCACCCCCTGCTTTTCCATCTCGGCTAGCTCCGCTTCCCATGCCTGCGAGCGGGGCGCATCCAGGACCGCTCGCGCAAGCTCATCGTCAAACCCCGGCAAGCTCGCGATTTCCTTCGCTGTGGCACCGAAGACAGCCTCTGGTGTCTGAAAGTGGTCAATAAGTGTGTAAAAGCGCACGCGGCTCATTTGCGGCACAAGTCGCAGCGCCAACCACCATCGTTTCGTGTCAGCCGAGTTTGTCATCCCTGGCCAAGCTATTTTGCGTCGCAGGCCAAAACCGCAACCGAATTTGTGAGCTTGATTGGCACTTGCTCTGACTTATCCTAACGGATCATGACAACACGGCGTAAAAAGTCTCAACCAGACAAACGACCAAAGTCTGCAACGCAGCATGACGACATCATTGAGCGAGGCCATCGCATCAACGAACTTCTCGCTCGCGCTTATCCCGATGCCCGCTGCTCGCTCAATTTCTCATCGCCCTATGAACTCCTCGTTGCCACGATTCTGAGTGCACAATGCACCGACGAGCGAGTGAATCAGGTGACACCTGCGTTTTTCCAGCGCTTCCCTGATGCTCAAGCGCTCGCCGCAGCGGAATTGCCTGAGATCGAGGAATATATCCGTTCGACCGGTTTCTACCGGAATAAAGCGAAAGCTCTCAAGGGCATGGCTGAAGCACTCGTGGCGCATCACGGTGGCAAAGTGCCCGGGACGATGGAAGAACTTGTGCGCTTGCCCGGCGTCGGACGGAAGACGGCAAACGTCGTGTTGGGAAACTGCTTCAACACGCCAGGCATCACCGTGGACACTCATGTGAGCCGCGTGGCTCAGCGCCTCGGTCTGACAAAGCATGACCAACCAGAAAAAATTGAAGAAGACCTCATGCGTTGCATCCCGCACAAAGACTGGACACATTTCAGCCATCGCACCATCCTTCACGGCCGTCACGTTTGCCAGGCACGCAAGCCTAAGTGCGAAATCTGCATTCTCAGTGGCGAGTGCGATTATTATCGTTCCCATGGAAAGCGGCAGGCGTAGACCGCCCCTTGGAAATCGGGCTTGATTGAACGCCGCAGCTACCGGCAGGAGAACAGAAGGAGGAAATTCCGATGGATGATTTTTATCAGATCACATGCCCAGAGTGCAAAACAATCCTCATCGTTGAACGTCGAACAGGAAAAATTGTGGAAGTGCGCCGCCCCATCTTGGACAGCTCAACTGGGGACCGCTTTGAAGATGCCGTGAAAAAAGTTCGCGAGCGCGAGACCCTTGCCGACGAGAAATTCCGTAAAGCCCTCGAGTCCCAAAAGACAAAAAAGTCGAAGCTCGATCAACTCTTCCAGGAAACTCTGAAGAAAGTGGAAGAATCCGGCGAAGACATCCGCCCGGTGAATCCCTACGACAACGAATGATTGTCCCCTCGTCCTTGACGCACGACCTGTGTCGTTATAGAGTTTTCTTGAGAGAAAGGGGCCGACAATGCCGAAACGCAGAATTCTCATTGTGGACGATGAGGCAGACATCAGGGCAATCATTCGCGCTACACTCGCACCAAGGTACGAGGTGGTGGAGGCGCACGATGGTCTTGATGCTGCACAAAAGCTCGACCTCGTCGAGCCAGACTTCGTGATCCTCGACGTCATGATGCCCCTCATGGATGGTTACGATACCTGCCGCGTCATCCGAAACCATCCACGTTTTCGCGACATCTCGGTGCTTTTCCTCTCTGCGCTCGGCTCCAAGGAAGACATCGTAAAAGGTTACGGTGCAGGGGCAAACCTTTACCTCACGAAACCTTTTGAGCCGGCGCGATTGCTCAAAGTGGTCGATCTCTTCTTTGAAGAAAAGAATCCCCCATTCCAGCAGAAGCGATTCTCAATCGAAGAATTGCAAAAACTTGACCAAATGCCGCCGGACGCAATCTCGCTTGCCCATGCAAGCGGCACGTTCCAAGCTGTCGAAGTCGAACCGAAACCGTCGCAACCAGAGGCTCAGCCCAAATTGGAAGCTGCGCCACCACCAAAATCAGCGCACCCACAGTCTGCCAAACCACGCGTTGTCGTCGTGGACGATGATGAAGATGTGGTGACGATTGCTCTCATGTCACTCAGAGATGAGTTCGAAATCGCAGGCGCACTCGACGGCATGGAGGGGATCGAGAAAATCATCCTCTACGAACCTGACATTATCGTCCTGGACGTCATGCTTCCCAAAATGAGCGGCTACCAGCTGTGCCAGTCTCTGCGCCGCAATAAGCGCTTCACGCAAACCCCCATTGTCGTTATTTCAGCAAAATCCTCACCCCGCGATCAGGAGTACGCGTTACGGCTTGGTGCAAACGCATTCGTGCCTAAGCCGTTCGATCCCGACCGGTTGCGCGCAACTTTGCACGCAATTGTCGAACAGCCCGGTTTTGTCATTCACCCAAAAGCGCTTTCAAGCCAGCAATTCGAATTCGAAGAGAATCGGCGAAAAAAGGCTCTTGAAGAGCACGTGGATAAAGTCACGCGCAAGCAGGAGACAGAGCTGGAGAAATTCCTGCGTGAACACGCAGATGAGTAAGGCATTGACGTCACCGCATAGACAAAACCACGCATTTCGCGCTTTGAACATGCAACTTGGAAAAATCGTTGCGTTACGTCGCACTGAAGTTGCACTCTGACATGTGTTCGAGATGGGCAGTTATGAATTGCGGCCTAGATAGGTAGCCATTTGGATGCATCTTCAATCTTTTGGCATTACGGACGTCGGAATGAAGCGTTCTCTCAATGAGGACGCCTTCTATCGATCCGACGAAATCGGGCTTTATCTCGTAGCTGATGGCATGGGGGGACATGCCGCCGGGGAAGTGGCGAGCGCCCGTGCTATCGAAGCGATCGTGGATTTCGTTCACCGCCACCTGGCCGACGACACACTCACCTGGCCTTATCCCTACGACCGCTCACTGAATGTCTATGCCAACGCACTCCTCTGCGGGATTCATTTAGCCAATCAGCAGCTTTGCGCCATGCAGCAAGCAAATCCGGAATTGGGTGGCATGGGGACAACTATCGCCGCTCTTCGCATAACTAACAACGAAGCATTCGTCGCCCACGTTGGTGACTCACGCGTTTATCGTTTCACTGGCAACACTCTCACACCGCTGACCAGTGACCACAGTTGGGTCAACGAGCAGGTGCAAAAAAAACTCATTACCGCCGAGGAAGCGCGCAATCACCGGTACCGGAATGTCATCACGCGGGCACTTGGCAACAGATTCGACGTTGAGATCGACACTGTCACAGTTCCCGCTTTGCCAGGCGATCTCTTTGTTCTGGCCAGCGATGGGCTCACCGGTGTAGTGGATGATGACACTATTGCCGATGCCATCCGCTCACGCAGTTCCCTTCGCGAATGCGTCAATCACCTTGTCGGATTAGCCAACGCCGCTGGAGGCCCCGACAACATCACCGTCATTCTCGTCGAGTGCGCAGAACCATAAAGGTCCCGCGCTAGTTGGATCGCGTCTAGTTTTCGTCGGTCGTGAAGGTTGTTTTACGCATGTCTTCGAGCTGTTCGAGGTAGCTCTTCGCGTCCTCGATCAACTCCTGTGCCCAGTCCACATCGCTTTCAAATATCTCCGAAACCTTGAAGGGATCGGCCTGAGTCAAATCCGCGACACTCTTGATGCCAGCCGCAGCAAGCTTGTCCAGGATGCCCTCCTCAAGGACTTCCTTCTGAGAGAGAAGGTCCGCCAAGTAGCGCTGCTCCACCTGTTCGCGGTCCACACTCGCGAGTTTTTGCTCCTCGCGCTCGGGATGAATATCGAGCGTTAGCCCGGTGAGCTTCGCTGCCAGGCGCGCATTCTGTCCGCGTTTCCCAATAGCAAGGGAAAGATTCTGCTCTTTCACAATGACAATGGCTTTGCGTTCCTCAGGAATGATGCGAACAGATGCAATCTCTGCAGGGACCAGTGCTCGAGCCACAAATTCCTCAAGCTTGGGTGAGTAAGCCACAACATCGATTTTTTCATTGTCGAGTTCCCGCACGATCATCTGCACGCGCGATCCCTTGAGTCCGACACACGCCCCAACAGGGTCCACTTCTTTGCTCGTGCTTTCGACAGCGATTTTTGTGCGAACACCGGGATCACGCGCGATCCTGACGATTCTCACCGTGCCATCGGCAATCTCTGGCACTTCCTGCTCAAACAATTTTGCCACAAGGTCCGGACTTGTGCGAGAAGTAAGAATCATAGGACCCCGCGCCGTGGGATCAACTTTCGTTACAAGCACTCGGATTCTGTCATTGGGCTGGTATTTCACCATGGGTGGAATCTCGCGCCGCGGCAGGATGCCTTCCACTCGACCCAGACTCAGAATCACCGAGCCGTCGCGTTCGACGCGCTGCACGACGGCATTGACAACCTCGCCAACCCGATCTGTCCATTCAGCAACAACTTTCTCCCGCTCTGCATCCTGAATTTTTTGAGCCAGGATTTGGCGCATATTTTGGGCTGCCACGTGGCCAAGCGCCGAGGGGTCCTCGTCCACCTCAATCTCGTCGCCCACCTGGGCATCCTTGCGAATCTTACGCGCATCGCGCAGGGAAATCATGGTGCGTGGATTGGTCACCTCTTGCACCACCGTTTTTTTCACCCACAGATGCAAAACGCCGGTCTCAACATCCAGTTCCGCTCGAGGTTCTTTGTATTGTGAAAGAGCCCGTCGCGAGGCAGCAATAATAGCCTCCTCGATGGCCTTCTTGATAAGCTGCACATCGAGCTCTTTTTCCTTCGCTAACTGTTTCACGAGTGCCTTCAAGGCTTCTGCATTCATGCTCTAACTCTCCTTGTCACTCGCTGTTTGTCCCCTAAGGGGACGAACCGGCGCCAAAACAAAAAGTGGGCTTTTGGGGCCCACTTCTCTACCCTTTCATTCCTATGCGGTCACTAAGCCCTAAACTTCAAGCCGAATCTTCTCCATCAGCTTTCTTCCCGCAAGCCTTACCGCGCTCGGCCTAAAGCTATTCACAAACCGCCCCAATCACAGGAGCCACTGATGTCCTAAATCATAACCTCGCCGCCGGGACCGGTCGGTGGGCCGCCTGCAGGCGGAGCTCCCGGCCCACCGGGCATTGGCGGCCCGCCAGGTTGTCCTGCTCCCGGAAGCGCAGGCAAACCGGGTTGCGCTCCTGGCCCACCCGGCAAACTTGGCATGGCTGAAGGCGCGCCCGGCGCTGCAGGCGCTCCCGGAGCACCTGGCAGAGCAGGCATAGCAGCTGGAGCCGTCTGCGCCCCTGGGTAAGGCGCCGGCACTGCGGCCGGAACCGCCGGTGCTCCCACCACACCTGCAACAGCTGCAGCACTTGGAACCTGTGGGGCAGTTTGCGTGGCCGGCTTGGGCGTTTTTGTCGCTTTCGCCAGTTCGCGGTTCAGTTCTTTAATAAACATATTCCCCCGCCCCTCGCGCTGAGCATCGCGCTGGGCGAGCATCTCCATCTCATCCTTTGCGATCTTCAGTCGATTCTCAACATCACGCCGGAAGGTGGGGTCAAGCCCTGGCACGTTGAGAATATTCTCATACGAACGGATGGCAGTCTGGTAATAGTCGCGTGCTTCGTCCGCTCTTTTCGACCGCCCATGCTTGAGCGCTAATGCCGCGACAATCAGGTTCAACCTGACAGCACGAGGTTGCAAAGCCGCCGCTTTGGCCAGATTTTCATACGCTCTCTCGTAATCAATATGATCCAGCGCCTTGATTCCTGCCGCGTAGAACTCAACGCCTTCCGGGGGCAGGGTTGCCAGCTCTTCCGCCGATGGCAGCTTGAACTCTTCGGCAGTCACAGCGAGTGGCAAAAGCAACACCGCCGCCGCGATGATCGAAAACCACGCTGCCCTCACCATTTTCTTGTCTCTCATGGTTCAACCAGCTCCTTCGCCTGTCGCGAACCTCATTATCCTAGAAATAAAATCGGCCGACAATGATTCATCATAATGAATTGACGCGCTTTTCTTGTATCTGTGCAAGCGCGACTTAACTTCAACTTGATTTTTTGCCCATCGGAAGCGAGAAAAACAAAGCTTTAGAAGGGTAGCCCATCTCCATTTTGGAGCGAACGGAACAGAGGAATAGGACATGGCCAAAGAAGCTGCGATTGCTGATACCGTCTTCGAAGCCGCTCAAAAAATTTTCAAAGTCAAGGGTTGCGCCAACACTACGCTAGAAGACATCGCGAAAGAAGCCAAGGTTGATGTAAAAAAACTTAAGGCCGCTTTCCCCTCGGTCGAGGCTATTATACACGGAATCCTCGACAAAGACATCGCCGAATCCACCGACCTCTTTACTCGTGTCATCAATGATCGCGGCAAAGCCGACGTCAAGTTAACCCGCCTTGTGCGTGAGTTGATGTTGCGCTACCAGCAAAGCTATATTGTGTCCGCCGTCGTGAGTGAGGGCGTCGAGAATAGCGATTCCGACATTCGCTTCGTGAAATCTTGCCTCACCCCGAGTCACATCGATCGCTACCGACAAAACACGGCCATTCTGGGGCGCCTCATCGCTCAGGGACAAAGCGAGGGATTGTTCACAGATGCTGATCCCGTGGAGGCTGCCTATCTCCTGCGAGGTATGCTTGGTGCGGCCGTCCGTTATCGCACCGTCACTGGCAAGGATGACGACATTCGCGACCACGCAGATTTCGTCATGCGGATCTTCCTCAAAGGGCTCTTGCGCTGAATCTATCTCGTGCCCACCACAGCTCGTAACGGCACGTCACTGGAGGAGCCACGATTCTCTGTCGCCGGGGTCATGACGTTCCCACGTTGACAAAGCGCCTGAGCCGTTCCATTTTGTCTCCATAGATCCTAGAGTTGCGAATTGCTGCGGAAGAGGAACGAAGAGTGGACCGTCGGTTCATCATTTCGGCAATAGTGCTACTGGTAACTGGGATTCTTTCCACGGTTTCTGGCGACACAATCACATTGCGCTCAGGGCGCCAGCTCATCGGCGCCATTCAGGAAGAAACACCCCAGCAGATCGTCATCCGTACGCGCCTCGGGACCCTCAAGTTGCCGCAGAGCGAAGTGGCAAACATCCAGCGAGATGGGATGGTGCCCGAAGAGGTCGATGGCGATGCGGCTCGCGAGGCACGCAATTATTCTCGCGCGCAGGAACTCTACAAGGCCGCTCTCCAAAAGGTGCCAGCGGACAGCCCTGCGCGAAATCGTATCGAAGGGAAACTCACCGACGTTGAGAGGTCCATAAGCGCAGCTTCTCGCGCCTCCCGCGCGCAGGACATCGCAAACCTGCAAGAGCTTGTGAAGGCAAAGCGCTTCGACGAAGCCATCAGCCGTGCTGAAAGTCTTATGGCTCTCGGACTATCCGAGGAGGAAACAAGCGCGGTTGCGCGTCTCAAAGCCGAGGCTCATTTTGGGCGCGCGCTCAAACTCCTCGACAGCATGAATTTCGTCGAAGCCAACAAAGAGCTCGAAAAATCCGTGGCCACTTATGAGCCTTTTTACCGCGCGCACCTTTTCCTTGGTGAACGGCTGCTCGCGAGTGCCTTCACACAAAACCAGGGCATCGAGGAAGTGCTCAAAGGACTGCAATACGGCGAAAAGGAGATGACCGAGGAGGAGCGCGTGAAATATCACTACCTGGCGGGACGCGCGCTCTACCAACGCGGCGAGTATAAACAAGCAGCCTCGCACTTCGTGGAATGCGTGCGCGCCAAGGATAAGTACCCCGCCTACGCCGACGCACTCGACCGCGCCGCCGACTGCTTCGTCAAAATGGGCGAGCAAACCGTGCTCAAGAATGCCGAAGAAACAATCTCGAACCTCCAGCGGGCGCTTGAGCTCGACCCAAAAAAAGCCCAGGCGTGGTTCTTGCTCGGAAAACTTTATCGCGATCTCGGCCAAACAGAAAAAGCGATCGACGCCTTTAAGAAACTGCTCGAAACCGACCCTGCATTCCCCTACGGCAACCAATTCCTCGCCCTCAGCTACATCGATGCGAAAAATTATGATATGGCCCTCGAACAACTCAACGAGGAGATCAAGAAACGGCCGGACAACTATCAGGCCTACGTTGATCGTGCGGAAGTCCAGATCCAGCTCGGCAACTACGACAAAGCCGACAAGGATCTGGAGTACGTGACAACCAAAGATCCGAGCCGGTGGGAGGCTTTCCTAACTCGTGCGCGACTTGCTTACGTGCAAGAGGAGTACGACAAAGCCAAAGAAAACTTAAACCAGGTTCTCGCCGTCAAACCTGATGCCATCGAAGCACACATTATCATGGGCAAAGTCTTACGCGCCCAAAAGGACTACGACACGGCAAAAAAGTGGCTGTCGAACGTCGTGGAGTACCTCGAGCGGATTCCCGACCTAACCTTTAAATACAAAAACTACCTCGCCGAAGCTCAGACACAGCTTGCTGAAATTGACCTCCAGCAAGAAAGTCCTCGGCAAGCTGAAACACGCCTTCAGATTGCGCTCGAACACGTCCCTGGTTACGCGCCAGCCCTTGCACGCCTTGGTGACGTGAAAAGACGCCTTGCCACTGAACTCGAAGGCAGCGCGAAGAAAAAATTGTATCGCGAGGCGGAAAGCTTTTATCTCCAGGCAATCGACGCCGACCCCAAAAACGCAGACTTTTACCTGGCGCTCGGAATTCTTTACCACAAAAACCTCAAGGACACCCGCAAAGCCGTCGACAACTATAAGAAATATCTCGAGCTTGGGGGGAAGGACAAAGCAACTGTGGCCAAATGGATAGAAGAGTGCGGCGGCACCGTGAGCGAGGACCTTCTCCAAACAACCGGAACAGAAAACTCAAAAAAAGAGCCGTGAGGCTCACTGGCCTCGCTTCCCTTTGCCCGCTTCTTCCCTCACCCGCAGTCGCGTTTGGCACGCCCAAACCTGGGCGCAAGACGTGCACTGGGCTCCAATTCGAATCGAAAGTCTTTGATGCCGGTTTGCCCCCGGGCTCCACGCCTGCGTCGCGGCATTGACAACCGCTTTTCGAACAAAATCAGTATACAATTAGTACTATTACTGAACGGTTGGAGAAAACTTAATAAGGGGCCCCCTATGAACACGAAAAAACAGTTCGCAAAAGACCTCCTTGACCTCATGTGGGAGGATTACGCTGCCCGCGTCCCATACGCCAAGACCTACCAGAACATGCTCGCAGAGCTTGGCGGAACCTTCGTAAATGATCACATGGCATTCCGCACCCTCGCCCTCACGGTTGGCGGACACGACCTCGGCATTGGGATTGTCAAGCGCATCTGGGATGCTCTTGGCTTCCAGGAGCGCGGTGCCATCGAGTTTCCCGACACACACCTTTTCGCCCGCTACGTTCAACATGAGGAGCCAGATTTCCCAAAAATTTTCGTAAGCGAGCTTCGTGTCGCTGAACTCCCTCCCGAAACCGCCAAGCTCATCCGTCAAAGCGTTGCCAGTTTCCGGGAGATTCTCAGCGAGAAGGACGTCCAAGCCATAAGCCAGCTTGATGGAGAATCGGCCTATTCCCGTGAACTTCTGGAACGCTCCTTCGCGTTTTTTAAAACTGTTCCCTGGGATCCCGTCCTCGAAGACGTCGTTCACAAGGTCAATGAGGTTTCCCAGTATGGCGCCTGGGTGCTGCTCCACGGTTACAACGTAAACCACTTCACGGGCTACGTCAATCGTCATGGTGTTTCCCCCATCGACGATATCGAAGGGCTAGTGGCAGAGATGCGCCGCCGGGGTGTACCCATGAAAGAGGAGATTGAGGGAGAGCGCGGATCAAAACTCCGCCAGACAGCTACCCATGCCGTACGCGTCCCTGTCACAGTGCGGAAAAACGAAGGCTCGATCGGACAAATCGAATGGACCTACGCCTACATGGAATTCGCTCAGCGGGGCTACATCGAAGATCCCGCAACGGGCCAAAAGGTTCTTTTTGAGGGCTTCCTTGGTCCCCAGGCAACACAACTGTTTGAGATGACGCGAGTCAAATAATCCCATCCATCGGACTTTGCACGACTTGCGAGAGAGCAAACTGCACGAACAACCTTAGCTCTCACTGAATTAGCTGCTCGGGGGACATAACACGAGGGGCACTCCGCATGGGGAGTGCCCCTTATCAAGGACTCCACACCCTTGATCTCTTAGAAAACGAAATTTACTCCTTTCGTCCTCGACCAGACATCTTCACTCTCAAATCCTAGCCAGGCGACGATGCTACGCCTGGGCTCCCGCCTTTCCCAGCTTCGGAATTCCCGGCTCCGTAAGGGGCCGCAGGTCAAAGAGTTTCTCTAGCTCCTCGGGCGTGAGAAGGTTCTTTTCGAGAATCACCTCGCGAAGACTCTTGCCAGTGGCCACAGCCTCCTTTGCCACCTCGGCCGCCTTATCATAGCCAATATAAGTATTCAGCACCGTGACCATGGAAATCGAATTCTCAGCATACCAGCGGCAACGCTCTGGATAGGCAGTGATTCCTTTCACGCACCGCTCGGTGAACGCTTTCATCGCGTTTGCCAGGATTTCCAGCATTTCGATGAGATCGTTGGCAATGAGTGGCATCATGACGTTGAGCTCGAGCTGACCCGCCTGCGCGGCGTACTGAATGGCCGTTTGATAGCCGAGCACCTGGAAACACACCATATTGAGCATTTCAGCCATCACCGGGTTCACCTTCCCCGGCATGATTGAGCTGCCAGGCTGCACGGGGGGAAGTAAGATCTCTGCCAGCCCGGTGCGCGGCCCGCTCGAAAGCAGCCTCAAATCATTGGCAATGCGAATGAGCTCAACCGCGACCCCTGCCACCACCTGCGCCAGGAACACAGAATCATTGTGGCTTTGCATGGCAGAGAAGTAATCCGGCGCTTGCCGCAAATCCATTCCGAGCTGGCGGCTGAGTTCTTCTACCATCATCCGCCGATAATCAGGATGCACGTTCAGGCCGGTCCCTGCAGCGCTGCCGCCAATACCCAGGCGACTCATATCCGACCGTGCCATTTCCAGCCGGGGGAGGGAAGCCTTCAGCGCATCAGCATATCCACCGAATTCCTGACCCAGCCGGACCGGCACGGCGTCCTGCAGGTGTGTGCGCCCACTCTTCACAATGTCATCGAATTCCCGCGCCTTCGCC
Organism: Candidatus Sumerlaeota bacterium; assembly: GCA_017161655.1. GTDB lineage: Bacteria > Sumerlaeota > Sumerlaeia > Sumerlaeales > Sumerlaeaceae > DRVG01. The sequence goes on along the minus strand of JADFCV010000003.1, from coordinate 376,549 downwards.
TCAAGCGCTTCGATAAGACCACGCAACGCCGCTTCGAACTCGGGGAGCAATTTTAGAGCTGCCAGACGAATGGCGCACGGCACGACATCATTTGTGCTCTGGGATTTGTTGACGTCGTCATTGGGATGAATCCTGCGATTCTTACGGTCTGTCAACGCGATGCCGAGCAGCTCGTTCGCCCGGTTTGCAATGACTTCGTTCGCATTCATATTCTGCGACGTACCTGCCCCAGCCTGATAGACATCCACGATGAACTGGTCGTCGAACTTGCCCTCGAGCACCTCGTCGCATGCCTGAATGATGGCATCGGCCCGCTCGGAATCGAGCAATCCAAGTTTCTTGTGCACGTTGGCCGCAGCCCGCTTGATCTGCACGATCGCCCACACCCACAGCGGATGCGCTTTGTGCCGACTAATCGGGAAATTCTCCGCTGCCCGCAGTGACTGAATCCCGTAGTAGGCGTTTGCCGGAACTTGTTTTTCGCCCAGCGAATCTTTCTCAATGCGATACTCGGTCATGGCATTCCCTTCCTCATGTTGCATGACACACCCTCGAACTCGCAGCACAATTGCCATTCAAGGCTGTGGTGGCCACGTTTTCCTGTTTGACTATGCCTTTTTTCATGAGAAGCAAAGCCAAGTTTGCAAGGATTGTTTCGCCTAATGATTAAGAAAGGGAATAAGGGGCTTATGATCAGCGCAGTGTGCAAGGTGGTCGCACTTGCGACATTTTTTACACTATCTTCGTGGGGGCTTGCATCACCACCGCCTCAGGGCGATGCCGATGTGGAAGCGCAATCGGTCACCACAGCAAAGTCCCCAGCGCAAGCTGGCACCAACACCCCTGCAGGCCAGGTTTCAGAAGATGTCGCTCAAATGAATGCCCTGCACCAGGGAGCCTCTCAAGCGAATCTAGCAAAACCCACGGCTCTCGGCAATAAAGGTGGTGCCACCCCTGAAACAGAAAACCTTCCTCTGGACAAACAAAGTCTTCTCGAATGGCGTAAAAAGCAGCTCGGTCAGCCCGAGTTTCGAGGAGCCTGGATCACGCGTTTCGAGTGGACGGACCAAAATCCCGCAACAGTGCGGCAGAAAATCATTCACTTGATGGATGCCGCAAAAGCCGCCGGGCTAAACGCTGTGGTGTTCCAGGTCCGGGCCGACTGCACAACTCTCTACCCCAGCAATCTTGAGCCGTGGTCCCACATGCTTGGCGGACGTGACCCAGGCTTTGACCCCGTAAAGTTAGCCATTGATGAAGCACACAAGCGCGGTCTCGAGTTCCACGCCTACATCAATGCGTGCCCCGCCAGCGAGCGCCGCGAAGGTCCCCTTCCCGGCTCAAAGAGCATTTGGTTCACACACTGCACACTCCAATCGAACCCGTGCTGGCTCGTGTATCAAGGGGGCAAACCAGCTGAATTCCAGGAATACTGGTGGCTAAACCCCAATCTCCCCGAAGTGCAGACGTACCTTCGCACCGTGGTCGTGGATTTCGCCTCGCGTTACGAAGTGGACGGCATCCACTTCGACCGCATACGTTTCCCTGGTCCAAAGGTGTCCGATGATCCCTGGAGCAAAGCCCGCTTCGCGGCTGACGGCAATCCTCAAGGATTGGGCTACGATCGCTGGCAATGCGATAACATCACGCGCATGCTCACCGATATCTATGGCGCTGTCACAGCCATAAAACCGAACATCAAATTCTCGGCAGCCGTTTGGGGCATCTACGACAAAACAAAACTCCCTAAAGGGAACGACAAACGCAGTGGCTACTCGTGGACAAGCTCAGGACTGCAAGATTATCATCAGGATTCCATTGAGTGGACCCGGCGCGGATGTATGGACGCGCTCATTCCCATGATTTACTGGGATATGGGTGGGAACAAACCAGACTACGACGAACTCGTGGCCAATTTCGTAAAACTGGCTGGCAACGGACGGCACATCTACGGCGGCCAGAAAGTCTTTGATGACGTCGAGATGCTCAGACAGGCAGTGGCTACGCGGCTCGTCGGTGGTCAAGGCACGTGCCCGTTCACACTTGGGACGATTGAGAAAAAAGGTCTCATCCCCTTTTATCGGTCCGCCATTTTCCCGGATGATGTCCCTACGCCTCCCATGCCATGGAAACGCAACCCCACCAAGGGCACGATCCTTGTGTGGGTGAAGGATCCAGCTGGTGCACCCGTGCTCGATGCACACGTGCAAGTCCAAGGGCGATCGGAAGTTTGGTTGAGCTCAGCCGATGGTTTCTGCGCCATCATCGATGCCGCGCCAGGACAGAACTTACTTACAGCAAGAAAGCCCAGCACGGGGGCGCAAGCACAACCCATTTCGGTGCAGGTCGTCCCGGGCAAAGCGGCGACCGCAGTTCTTACGCTTGGCGCAAACACTGCACGCTGACACACTGCAATCACGCTGCAGCCGTTATAAAAACAAGCTAATAAAATAACATCAGTTCACGCGGCTGGCAAGCATGAGACATTCAAATGTGCGTTGCCGCAGAACGGAGACCTTTTCTAATTCACTGATCTCCGGATGAATGTAAGGATTGCGGTAGTGCTGGAGCTGCGCCAGTAGTTCGGCAAAGCGAATGATTTCCTGCTCCGTCTCCAGGCCTTTGAGGGAAAGTGGGTTTCCTACAAAGACTTTCGATGTTCGTGTTCCAACAATCGTGTACTCTCTTCCAAAGAACAGCACGATAATGCCCAAAGCCTTCAAACCGTCAGGTTTGTAACGCTCCTGATGCTCAAGCATGCGCAGAAACGTTTGGCGCACGTTGTCCGCCGTCACGTCCCACTCGCGACCACGCATCACCACAAGCATGTGCTGACGGGTGTGCACCGAAAGCTTGCGCTGAGGACCCTCGAGAAACTCTTCAATAAGGGCATACGTTTCCGGCTTACCCAGCAGCTTGGTGATGCGCCGCTGAAGCTTGCGTTTCACTTCGGACTCCGCGGCAAAACAATAGGAAAACCCCATGTTACGCGAAAGGTCGAGTGACTGCGGCCGACGCTTCTGCTCGCGATAGAGAAACTCCGCACAGCGTAAACTTTCCTTCGCCTCCTCGTCCAGCTTGTCATAGCAGGCCAAAGCCTCGCTAAGAAGGCGGTCAATGTCTGCCACAACACTCTCCGTCAGAATCAGACCTGTCTGCTGGGCGGCATCACGTGATTCTTGCCGCAGTCGATCCGTGCTCGCACGAACATAAAGGTTGTAAGCTTCCGCACGAAGGCTTGCTGGAATCCCTTCCTCGCTCAGAAACTTCACCAGCGTTGGCAAAACCTCGCGCACCTGCTCCTCAGGACGGTAGTCCACAATTTCTGCTGCCTCGCGTAATCGCTGACGCAGCTCTTCGTTTCGGCGGTACTCCTCGTGCGCGCGATCAATGGCTCTGCAGATCTGCTGCATCTCCTCTTCAATTCGCCCTTTCGCGATGACACTCGACGCACCATACTTCTGTGCGAGCGCACCATCTTCAAACGTGCCCACGGCACTGATGAGAATCACCGGCAGAAGCGGATACTGAGCCTTGATGGCTTTGATGAGATCGAGCCCCTCCGTGTCGCTGCGCATTTGAAGGTCCGTGATCACAATCTCAGGAGAATCGAGCTCGATGCGCTCGAGCGCATCCTCCATGTCGTGCGCTTCGAGCACATCACAGTTGCGCAGCATGAGGCTGCGACGCAGCGCTTCGCGATACATTTTGTTATCGTCCACGATAAGCACCCGTCGCCGTGCTGGCTGCTCTCCCCGAGCCTGACTCATTCCTTCGCTCCTTGCTTGATATTCTGGCGCTCGCTTGAGCGCCGTTGATCATCCTCACCGATTCTTTGTTTGGCCTGCGCGACGCTACTCTTCGTCCAGTGAAACTCCCAGGATCTGCTTCTGTGCCTCGATGAGTTCACCGATGCCTTTACGTGCCAAGCGCAACATCTCTGCCAGTTGCGCATCATCGAAACACTGGTGTTCTGCCGTGCCCTGGATTTCCACAAACTTGTTCGATCCTGTGGCGACGACGTTCATGTCCACATCGGCCTGCACATCTTCAACGTAGTTGAGGTCGAGCACCGGATGCCCCTCAACAATTCCCACACTTGTGGCCGCAACATAATCCATTAGCACACCCGCCCCGACTTTGCCCTCACGTCTGAGAAGACGTACCGCTTGGACAAGAGCGATGAAGCCCCCCGTAATGGAAGCCGTTCTGGTGCCTCCGTCGGCCTGAATCACATCGCAGTCGATGATGATCGTGCGCTCCCCCAGCCGTCGCAAATCCGTCACCGCACGGAGAGATCGCCCGATCAGACGTTGGATTTCATAAGTGCGGCCTCCGATCTGTCCCTTCGTAACTTCGCGCTGAATCCGCTGCTTCGAAGAACGTGGCAACATCGAATACTCCGCTGTAACCCAGCCGTGGCCCATGTCGCGAGCGTGCGGCGGCACCTTTTCCTCGATTGTCGCCGTGCACAGCACGCGCGTGTCGCCAAGCTCCACAAGCACGCTGCCGTCGGCAAATTTTGCGTACCCAGGGATGAGATTCAGCGGCCGCTTTTCATCGGCAGCTCTTCCATCGCTGCGAATAAAGGTCATGCCTGAAAACCTCTCATGCGAAATGTTGTCCTCCACTCACGAGGCACAAAAAACGCGGTCTCATGCAAGCAAAGTTCTACAAGCATCCGGATTGTTCAAGGATGGCCGTCACAGCGCCTTCCGCAAATGCTCGCGCAGGAGCTGTGCTCGTGCTCGGTCGCGCTCTTCTTCGTGAAACTCCTGTTCCTCGTGCTCCTGGTGCTGAGTCATGAGATAAGCGCGAATATGGCTTGGCTGAATCGCCACCGCCAAATGATTGATCTCCGCATGGGTGAGACGTGGGAAAAAATCCGCCACAACTCCCAAGCGTAGCAACGCCAGGAGTTCCATCGCTTCATTGGTGCTGATCATCCGGGCATGCGTCAGGATCCCATAGGCACGCCAAACACGGTCTTCAAGCTGTGGGTTGCTCGCAAGTTCGCGTCGGGCGCGCTCCTCACGATCAATGATCTCCTCCAGGACTCGTGAGAACAGCTCGATGATCTGGCGTTCATTTTTGCCCAACGTCACCTCGTTCGATATCTGAAAAAATCCCCCATGATTTTCCGTGTGCTCGCCGTAGAACCCCCGTGCTGTCATGCCCTGGCTGCGGAGCCATTCCACCAGCTGGCGCATCCGATTCATAATGCTCAGTGCCGGCAAATGCACCAGCGCGCTCACGCGCAGCCCCGTACCCGTATTCGTGATGCACGACGTGAGATAGCCAAATTGTGGCGAAAACGCAAACGGCAATTCGCGCGCCAGCGACGTCTCCAAATCTATCACTTGTTGGAGCGCTTCATAGGATCGGAGGCCTGGCTCGAGCGCATAAACTCGCAGATGATCCTCCTCATTGACCATGACGCCCTGGCGCAAATCTGCAGACAAAAACAGAGCTCGATGCTTCGGTAGCTTCTCCATCTCTGGCGAAATCAGGTGAAGCTCGCGAAGGTACTGGCGATCTAGCTCCGACAGACTCGCCATATAAAACCGAGCGCCGCCTGCAAACTCGGGCTGATGATCTATCGCTGCCGCCACGCGTTCGAGAACCGCGCATAAATCTTTCTCGCGAGCGCGACGAGGAAAAGGAAGCGAGGGAAAATTTCGAGCAAAACGGGCACGTGTGGACACGACAACCGCTTCTGCCGGCCCACCGCGTTCGAGCCACCGATCACATTTTAGCACTTTTTCATTCATTGCCACTCTGGCCCATCACTGCTCTTTCTTCGCCGATGATGATTCCGTTTCCTGAATCTGGGCTTTGAGCCGCTTGATCTCGTCGCGCAGGCGCGCGGCCAATTCAAAATCCTCGCGACGCACCGCAATTTCCAACCGCCGCTGGAGGTCACGAATGGCGAGTCGCGGCTCAACCGTTGCTGCATCGTTTTCTGGAGTTCGCCCGCAATGCTGCACAGACCCGTGATAGCGGCGCAGATCGTGCACGACCGCCTCTTCAAAGGCCGCGTAGCAGTCGCTGCAACCTAGGAAAAGGGTCTCGCGATAACTTCGCAAAGGCAGCCCACAGGTCGGGCACTGACGCTCATCGTCTTCGTTCAGGCGCGCCGCTTGCTGCCCTTCCTTTTTGATGAGCGCGGAAATGATCGCTTGCGGCGTCATCGTATGATAATGACTACGCTTTAACGCGCACCGCGCACACATCCACGTTTCGCGAACCTGTCCCTTCACCAGTCGAGTGACCTTCACGGTCGCCAGGGCTTTCTTGCAAACCATGCAAATCTTTTTTTCATCCATTGCTCGAGCCCTCTTCCTCTTTTAGACAGTGGCGCCGCCGTTGCTTCTTCTAATAATTACCCTACCGGCACGGTTCTTACGCAATTCTTATATGGCACTTTTCACAATACGAGGGGAAGATCCGCCCGCGCTTCCAGCTCAAGCCAACGCGCCGGCGCAGTGTCGCGGAGATGCCATGCCAACCCCGCAATCATGGCGGCATTATCCGTACATAGAATGGGAGGAGGAAAAACGACACGCACGCCCGGGAGGTAGTCATGCACCGCTGTGCGCAGGCGGCTATTGCACGCCACCCCGCCAACGATGGCCAGTTCTTTCACCCCAAACGCTTCAAGCGCTGCAGCAGATTTCCGCAAGAGAACCTCAACGACCGCTTCCTGAAACGACGCGCACAGATCGGCCACGAGTTGCTCGTCGCCCGCAAACGCGTCACGACCTAAATCATGCACAATCTTCGCCACGGCCGTCTTCAGTCCGCTGAAACTGAATTCGAAGGACCCTGAGTGAAGCATGGGGCGTGGCAAGTCAAAACGCCGCCGATCGCCTCGCCGAGCCCATTTGTCCACTACCGGCCCACCCGGATAGCCGAGATCGAGAAGCTTTGCCACCTTATCGAAGGCCTCACCTGCCGCATCATCCACTGTCTCCCCTAAAAGCTCAAAGTGATGCGGATTGTGCACCAGTATGAGGCTGGTGTGTCCTCCCGACACAACGAGACCTACGAACGGGTAGCGGAGGGGGGCCTCGCTGCCAAATTCATCGCACAGAGACTGCTTTGCTTCCGTGCTTTCCACGCGGTCGGCGTTTCCGTACACCACAATGTTTTTCGTCTTTTGTCCGTCGCCGCGAAGAAAAGGGGCATAAAGGTGGGCAGCAATGTGGTGAACCGGGATCAATTGGCGCGCGGTGCAGAAGGCGAGAGACTTTGCCGTCTCAACACCCACAAGTAACGCGCCAATAAGACCTGGCCCCTGGGTCACAGCGATGGCATCCAGCTCACGTAAAGTGATGCCTCCCGTAGCCAGCACCTCGTCGATCATGGGGGCCAACAGTTGCAGGTGCGCTCGCGACGCCAGCTCCGGGACCACCCCACCAAACCGTTCGTGCAGTTTGACCTGCGAGGCTACGTGATTCACCAGAACATCTCGCCCGTCGCGCACCAGCGCTACCGATGTCTCGTCACACGATGTTTCAATCCCCAAAATGATCATCGAGAACTCCCATGCGTCTCTTAAGCAACTCCATCACTGAACCTTATCCGCCTCAAACATAGGCATTATTCTTGCACATACCACACCCAAACAGATTTGGTCGAATAAACCGACACCGAGGTTTGCGATGAAGTGGGCATGGAAAATTGGCCGGTGGGCTGGGATTGACGTTTACATCCACGTCACATTTGTCGTTTTGCTGGCGGCACTTGCCTTCCTGAACTGGCTGGGCTCAGGGAGTGTGTTCCTAGCCCTTTATGCGACGCTTTTTCCTGCCCTCATTTTCTTATGTGTGCTTCTTCATGAGTTTGGTCATGCACTAGCAGCTCAACGTTTCGGAATCCCCACGCGTGACATTACCCTCTATCCCATTGGTGGAGTTGCGCGCCTTGAACGTATGCCCGAAAAGCCAGCCCAGGAGCTTGTGGTGGCGTTGGCAGGTCCCATGGTCAACGTAATCATCGCGGCAGCCCTTTACTTTTACCTCGCCAACACACGTGGCTTCCAGCCACTCGAGGCGCTCACGCTCGGCTCCGGGGATCTCCTGCAACGCCTCATGATTGCGAACATGATGCTTGTGGGGTTCAATCTTTTACCCGCCTTCCCCATGGATGGTGGCCGGGTCCTGCGGGCGTTGCTGGCCTCCCTCTTTGATTACGTGCGCGCAACCCAGATTGCGGCCACGATCGGACAGGGCATGGCCCTCCTATTTGCTTTCGCGGGCATTGCCGGTGGGAACCCTTTCCTTCTCTTCATCGCTTTCTTTGTGTGGATTGGCGCCTCTCAGGAATCGAGCATGGTGCAAATCAAAACCGCCCTTGCCGGCATCCCTGTCTGGCGTGCGATGATGACGGATTTCCGCACGCTCGCTCCCACTGATCCCTTGGCCCACGCGGCCGAGCTTATTATCGCAGGAACGCAACTGGATTTCCCTGTCGTTGACGATGGCAGAGTCATTGGCGTGCTCACGCGTGCTCAGGTGATTGAAGGACTGACAAAGTTTGGGCCTAACGCCCCCGTCTCCAGCGTGATGGGGAAAGATTTTCTCACACTCGAGCCAACTGAGATGCTGGAAACGGCCTTCGCAAAACTTCAAAGCTGCCAGTGCCGGACTGTGCCAGTCGTGTCCCGAGGCCGTCTTGTCGGAATTGTCACCCCTGACAATGTCGGCGAATTCCTGATGATCCAGGCTGCCCTCAGTCACCGCCCGGCGCCTGTCTCTTTGAACTGGGGAGACGAGGGCTAATTGAAAACCACGGGCTGAAAAAGATCACCCCTGCTTGCCCACGCGCCCTCAAAACACTGTTTTTCTATCTGGGCCTGTTGATTCTTAATCTTCGTCTCCATCCCCACCTTTAGCGACCGGGCGCACGAAAGCTGCTCGCACTGGAGGAGGCATTTCGCTCTCTGGCCCATGGACACTTTTCCAGATAATTTCACTGAACAGCACATCCGGGTTAGAATCCTCCCGTTCGAGATTCAGCGCCGCACTCTCGCGCCTCATCGGAGCATTTGGCGGATTTTTCTCGTCGAGCGGATACGTCGCAGGCAAAGCCTTGTAGGGCGTGAAATCCGGTTTCTCTGAGAACACCTCATAAAGCGGTCGCGCGGCCGCATCAAATTGGCTCATCGGGCGCAGCCCCAAAATGAGCTCCATCGTACGCAAGATGCTGGCCGTCGAAAACATCGTGTGACACACATAGTGCCTTTTCACAAATGGCCCCAGCACGAGAGCAACTGTGCGATGCGCATCCACGTGGTCCGGGCCATTCTGCGCATCATCCTCGACGACAAATATCGCCATCTCTTTCCAGAATTTCGAGTGCGACAAGCGTTCGACGATGCGCCCCAGCGCGAGATCATTTTCGGCCACGTAGGCGCGGGGCGTTGGCTTCCCCACCTTTGTCCCGGCCGTGTGATCATTTGGCAGGCGAATAATCACCAAGCGGGGAAATCTCCCTTCGCGTTCGTAACGGCCAACTTCCTGAATAAAACGATCCGCGCGTTCCAGATCGCTGATGTTCATGTCGAAGCCGCTATAACAGGGATCGAAGTGGCCTCGCAAGGCGGGGTCCTTCGTCGTTCCGTCACACTTTCGGCCGCCACCATTCACCCATTCGCCGTAACTGTAGTAACTCACCCCAGCTTCGCGCGCACGATTCCAGATGTGTCCTGCATTGGGAACACCAACCGGATGATGGCCTTCGCCGGGGTACGTGAGCTTGCCATGTCCCCCGTAAACGGAAGGCCAGGTCTTTTCCACGAAGTCGGTCGCATAAGCGCCCAGAGACCACTCGTGACCATCGGCGCTCACCTCCGCCTCCGTGTAAAAATTGTCGAAAAGCACAAACTCTCGCGCCAATGCATGATGATTGGGCGTCACCTTCTCCCCAAAGAGACAAAGTGCCGGATCGCCATTGCCCTCCGGCATGTCACCAAGAACCTGGTCATACGTCCGGTTTTCCTTCACGATGTACACGCAGTAGCGAATGGGACTCGGGTCGCCCACCCGCGCCGGAACGGGATTGTTCCCTTCGCGTGGCGGAGGCAGGAGATCCGGTCGTAACGGTGAGTTTGCCAGCACCTGGGCCGTGTAACGAGCCATTTGCGATTCCGTGGGCCAACTCACGAAAGAAAGAGTTCCTTTGAAAAGCCCCGCAATGTACTTTCGCCCCTTTGCCTCTGCATTCGGGTCGTGCGGATCAGGTCCACCTACGTTAGGCAGACTTCCCATCCCTTTTCCGTTCACAATGAGGATTTCACCGCGTGCACCAAACCCCACGGCAGTGGGATACCAACCCGTGGGAATCATCCCCAGCGATCTCGCCGCTCCGCGGCGCGAGACGTCGAACACAGCAATATGGTTTGTGTCCGCATTTGCCACGAGAAGTTTGCTTCCGTCGCTGCTCAGAGCCAGGCCATTGGGTGTGGCGCCGGCAGGCATCCCGGGATAAATCGCACAGTCGAGTTGTTCAACAACCTTCTCTTTGTCGAGATCGATGACGTCCGTGTAGTTCGTGTTGGCGCAGGCCACGAAGAGCCGCCGTCCATCCGGCGTGATCACAAGCTCGTTAGGGTGGGCATGCGTGGGAATACGCCGGTAGCTCCGCGCACGCAAATCCACCACAGCCACAGCCTTTCCGCCCCATAACGTCACATAGGCAAGAGGCCGCTGCGGATGGAGCACAACTTTATAAGGAGCCGGATGCGGCCCATCGAATTTTACGATTTGCCGGGGCAATTGCTCAGGATGCTTTGGATCCCAGACAAAAAGCGCTGCTCGATTCTGGCACAGAACATAGACCGATCCGCTACGTGGATCAACAGTGAGCCCACTCACATACCAGGGTTTTTCGACAGCACGGGTTGTATTGACGTCGGCTCGCACGGGGACAGTTGTCGGCGTATCGAGTTTGTTTGCGCGCAGGGGGAAAACATAGAAGAAGTCGTCTGTTCCACCACTCACGTACAGTCTCTGGCCCGAGCGGTCAAAGGCCGCCCCCACCCATGCGTTCGGCACAATAGCCCGACTCAAAAGTCTCCGCTCTTCAAGATCTATGAGCCGCACCTCATGATCTCCAAAGCCAGCGTGCACAATGGCGGCCTGTCGCCCTTTTGGATCCACAACAAGCGACAAAGGGAGGTCACCCAGCTCAAGAGTCGCCCCCATCGGCGTCAAACGCCACTGGTTCGGCAAGAGAACTCCAGACGTCAGTCCTTCTTCGGGTGCCAGGGGTGGAGGCATAGCCGTGCGCGACTCCCGCCTCGATGGCGTGATAATCCGGGCCGGCTGCATCCGCCTGCGCTCAATACGCCGCTCACGTCGTGCCTTCTTCAGACCAGCACCATCCTGAGCATGGACACTGGGCCCCGAAGTGGTAGCAAGAAAGACAACGAGAGAAAGAAGCAGAAGACGAACACTCACCACGCGAAGGGAAGCGAGACGTCCTAATCGTGGGAAATTCCTGGGCGACGCAGAGAGGGGAACCATAGCTTTTCTCATGGCAAATCAGAGCTCCTTAAGAAAAAGCTATGGGACACGTCCTGCCCAAAGCAAGCCTCTTTCTGAAGACTTTCGCGCTTTCGCGACGAGAGTCCTCATATAAGAGTGGGGCGTCCCTTTCTGCAAAGCCTGCCTGATTCACATTCGCAGAATGCTTAGGATGTGGGCCCCCAACAATCAGCGACGTATGGCCCGGCGATCGTCCCCGCTCAGGAGAAACGCCAAAAGAAAAGTCATCGAAAAATAAGTTAACATGTTATTCATGGATTACAACATCTCGTGTCATGCAACATGGACAACACATAGAGACTCCCTGGCTTTTATTGCGCCCGTGCGAAAATCTCTGTCACCTCGCGCGGCCGAACCACCAGGTTGTAAACGGCATTTTCTCCCTGAGGAAAAACCGCAGTAAGTCTGAAAGGTCCAGGAGCCAGGCCCCGTACGACCCAAAGACCACCCAGCTCGCTAACTCCCTGACGTGGCTCTTCCAGGGAATCACGGCTAAGCGGTTCCAGCGTAAGTTTTGCCCCCTCGACGGCACGCCCCGCGCTATCCTCCACCCAAACACGGACCGCACCTGCGGTTGCTAGGACAGACTCGATCGTCCGCTCCTCACCGTCGTGCAGTTCGATCATACGCACATCAGACGTGTAGCCCGAAGCACTCACCTCCATTCTGTAGCTGCCGGGCGCCAATCCTCTGACTTCTGCCACACCGGCATCATTGCGCTGCACGGAGCGGGCAACTCGCCCTGCGGCATCATACAGGACGAGAAACGCCTCCCGAATAGGCGCACCGGTATCGAAGCTAAGCGCCACCGACCTCAGCGTTGCACCACGCACACGTTCTAATTTGATTTCCACGGCAGCCGATTGACCCGACCTCGGCACGGCCACAGGCGCTGACATACCGAATCCCTCCGTCACATGCTCGGCGCGCACGCAAAAAGTGCCTTCAGGGAGGGGGCCCAGCTCAAACGACCCATCATCAGCCGTGCGCGCACGCACTACTCGCGGCGAAAGGAACGATGCGTAGGGATGTTCTGGCTGATACGCGCACTCGACAGTTGCCCCAGCCACCGGCAGACCCGTCTGTTCGACGACTCGCCCCACAATTTTGCCTGTCGCGAGCACAAAATCACGCTCGACGACTGGAGTATCCGGCAGTGTGAAGGTTTCCACGGCCATCGCCGCTTTGGGTCCCCACAACGCAACGGTCCAGCGCCCGGGTTGTAGCCCGGACAATTCAAAACGCCCGTCCTCACCTGCGAAGGCCGTCCGTGCTGGCCCCATCCCATGGGGGCCTCGCGTCAGAGCGATGCTGCCACCGACTGGTTTGCCGCCGCTAAGAAGCCGACCGCGAAGCGTGATTTCGCCAAGATGAACGATGACTTCGCGCTGCTCCTCGGGGGCAAGAAGAAGAGGACGGCTATACGTGTGGTCTGGCAAATTTAAAATGTAGGCGCCATTGGCGAGCTTGCCAAAGTGGAACTCGCCCCTTGCATCTGTCGTTGTGCGCAAAATCTCGCGCTCCGCAGGGGACTGAGCCACCAACTCCACGGTTGCACTCGACACGGGTGTTGCCGATGCCCCCTTGACCACGCGACCTCTTATCTCTGCCCCCTCTCTCGACACCTCAATGTCCCCAAGATCATGGCGCTGACCCGGCAACACGGAAAGATCCACTACCACCTCAGGTCCCTCAAACGGTGGCCGCACGCAGACATAGCGACGGCCAGAGGGCACGTCAGGAATCTCAAATCGGCCGTCCTGTCCCGTCGTGGCCGTATTGATGCGCTCTGCTCGCATCTGTTCAGCTGCTGCAACCCAAACTCTTGCCCCGCTGAGTGGCTCGCCCGAACGCTTTTCCACAACGCGCCCAACGACGCTCGCCCGTTGCGAAAGAAAAAACACCTGCCGGACAACTGCCCCGTCGCCTGGCAAATCAATGGGCCCAACTTCCACAGTTTCATAGCCTTTCGCGCCAAGCCTCAGCCAAACACGCGAAGGCGCAGGAATCGAGCCTAAGCGCAAAGCTCCATTCTCAACCTGAGCTAACACTCCGAGACGGGCCAGTGAACGCGGCTGCTCTTCGCCAGCAAATGCCGACAGCGCCTCCCACCGCGAACCCTCCAGTCGCACATCAGCAATCGGCCGATCCGTCCGACGGTCAAGCACCGTGACAATCAGTGTGGCACGCCCCATCGGGACACTTGTTTCTTCCAGCGTCGCATCAATTGGTTTCTGCCCTGCCAACGCCGCAGCCAGATCGCCCCGCACAAGCTTCTTCGTTCTTTTCGACGGTGGCTCCTCCTTTAACGGATGCCTATTCGCCGCCGCCAACTCATTGTGCGGGAGCGACGTCTTTTCATCCCCTAGCCCCTCCTCTGGAACATGTCGAACCGGTTGGTGTGGAGCCAGGAACCGAAATCCGAGAACACTCACCACCACAGCTAGGGCAAGCCCAATTAGAATGCTCTGCCACCGACGTTCTGTCATGGTGTCACCTTTGTTCCTTGCTGGGCCACGAATGAATACAGTCTCACTATAACTACAGGCAAGACTTGACCAAATACTCTCGAGTTGTGAACTAGCAAATGCCCATGGCTCGCGAATTCTCCAACGAGGTTGTTGTGCTTCTTCATGGCATCGGCCGGACGCCCCTCGATACGTGGCCTCTCGCCATGGCAGCTCGCCACGAAGGATACAAAGTCGTGAACTGGGGTTATCCATCACGCCGCTATGGCATCGAGAAGCTAGCAGAACTTCTCGCAAAACAGGCTGCTCAGTACCGCAGTGCCGAACGCATTCATTTTGTGGGGCATTCGATGGGCGGTCTGGTTGCACGCCGACTCCTCGCAACCGACCCACCGCCCAATACCGGCCGCCTTGTAATGATCGGCAGCCCAAATGCCGGAAGCTGGATCGCTGAAAAGTTTGGGGACCTCTGGCTTTTCCAGAAGTTCTTTGGTCCGGCCGGCCAGGATTTACGCCGCGGTCCGCGCGGCATCTGCACCCTTCTCGGTCAACCCCGATGCGAATTCGGAATCATTGCCGGGGGCACAGGCAAGCGTTGGGGAATGAATCCATTCTTACCCGGTGACAACGACTGCACTGTCACGGTTGCCGAGACGTGGCTCGATGGAGCTGCTGACTTCATGGTACTTCCTTATCCCCACCCCATCATTCAGGCCTTCCCACGGACAATTCGCAACACTCTCCACTTCCTACGCCATGCCCACTTCCTAAGCACGAAATGCACCTGTTCTCGCACTGAATGCTTGTGACATGATGCACCTTCTCTCAAGGGAACAGAGGAAAGCCTTACAGCCCTCACGATGCACCAGCTGCCAGCCAGCATCCCAGCCATGGCGAGTCCAATTGCCGTTCTTGCAACAGTTGAACCCAGTGGCACGGTTGGCGACTGAAGTTCCTTCAGAAGAAAAAAGTCGTGCTCATCGAATCCCTTAAAATTGTACTCGTCCCGCGGCGGCGCACCAGGCGGTGGCGCAGCTGGCAAATAATGCCGGTACGCGACGAAAGGCACCGAACTCCCACCTATTTCACGCTTCCACCACGACCAAAGCGCCCACGCATTGAAGCGCAAATGATTGTATTGGGGATTCCACACGAGGTTTTCGCGGGTAAGCTCCGGACTCGGGTGCACAACATAAGCGAGCGCCGTGTAATTTACCGCGGAGCCGAGCAGTTGCACCGCCATCGCTAAACCAACGATGGCCGCAGCGATCGCTTTCTGCCATGCCCGGTGCACACGTTGTTTCTCCCACCAAATCCCAAGGGGCAGCACCAGTAGCGGAACAAGAAAATGTAGCCGCGAAAACCACCAACGCTCGTCCACCCAAGTGTTCATCGACAGATGAAAGGCGAAAAGTGCTGTGGCAGCAACATAGAGAGGAACAAGGTGGCGAAACCTTCTGAAGAATTCGCACCAGTAAGGAAGCGTCAAGATAAGCACTGGAGAGAAGAGAAAGACGTTCTTGTTCGGACTTGCCAGGAATGCCCAGATTCGTTCAGGAGTGAAAGGCCATGCGTCCGGACGATCCCCCCACGGATAGCGGGCTCCGCAAAACGCACCATAACGAAGTTTGTTGGTCACCAGCAAGAGGCCGAGACCAACAGCAAAACCCAGCAGGGGAAGCACCAGGATACAGGGATGACGGCGCGTGAACCTGGCAAGACGCTTGTCTTTGCACAACCACCAGACCAACACCCCAACGCCTGCGAAAGCCACTGTTATACCCGTAATCTTTGTCAGAATCACCATGGCGAGCGGAAAAGCCAAATGCCCAGCCGAGCGCATGGTTGGGCGCGCACGGAATGCGACCAAACCGGCGACCATGGCGGTGGTCCAAAGGGTCTGCTGCGTTTCCATTCCGAACTTCGAATATGGGAGGAGAACTGTCCCCGTGGCTGCCAAGAGCGCACAAGCGATGGCCACCTGCAGCCTCCGGTACAGCATCCATGCGAGATAAAAGATCATCACCACGGTCCAGGCGTTCCAGAAGGGATGCACCCAGACGTACCAGAACCGTTCGACCTCAGCTTTCGTCTCTGCGCTGCTGATAAGCTGTGCCAGCAGGTAGAAAGGTACGTACTGCCCCACGTCCAAAATGCCGCCGCGAGCGCGCGGTTGAATGCGTCCCAAATTGTCCCGCGTCAAAGAGCGCTCAACGTAGGCTTTTGCCAGGGCGGCGTGTTCACCCTCATAGCCGAACTGGTGATTGCTCGCTAGTAGTGCATAGAGCGAAAATGCAAGAACACCGATCCCCAGACCCGCCAGGAGTAACACCCAGCCGCCATCGTGTACGCTCTTGTCCATCTGTGGCCCCCAACGGGCATTTTCTCAAGCGCAGCCCCACGGCGTTCAAGCAAAATCCAACGTTGTGGTTCTTTACTTACCCCAGACGGCATGGCTCACAGCCACCGCGACCAGAATTCCCACGGCGTCCGCAACCAGACCGGCAACCATGGCGTGGCGGATCTTGCGAATCCCCACAGATCCAAAATAAACTGCGATGACATAAAAGGTTGTGTCTGTGCTTCCAAACACATTCGACGCCACAAATGCCTCGAAGGAATTCGGCTTTGCCTTGATAATTTCGGAAGCGAGCCCCATCGAGCCTGACCCCGAAAGCGGCCGCATGAGGGCCACCGGAAGAACCTCTGGTGGCATACCGATAGCTGCCACGAGAGGCTTAAGCCACTCGCTCAAAACCTCAAGTGCCCCCGAGACGCGAAACATCCCGATCGCAACAAACACCGCCACAAGATAAGGCAAAATGCGGAGAAAAATATCGAACCCTTCTTTGCCCCCTGTCACAAAGCTCTCATAAACCCTCACCCGGCGCAACATCCCGAGAAGTATGATGCCCAGAAACAGCACCGGAACGGTAAACATGGAGACCGTCTGCATGACTTTAACGAACAGCTCTGCCATGGCTCTCACTCCTTCTCCTGTGAGTTGGTATCAGCTTCGGTCTCACCGCCTTGAGACGCTTGGGGGTCCTCCGAGTGTTGGGAGGATGCTTCCTCTGCAGCTTCTCCGCTTTCCTCAGCAAGAGCAGCCTCCACGCTAAACATTGGGAGCTTGCCCAGCAGCCTGGCCAGCGTAATCGCGGTGATCGTAGAAGCCAGGCCAGCGACCATACATGGACCAATGATCTGGAACACATCAGAGCACCCAGCTGCTTTGCGCACCGCAAGCATACTTGTCGGGATGATCGCAAACCCTGCTGTGTTCCATCCCAGAAGGACCACCATCGGGTTCGACGCCACCGTCTTATGCGGATTCAGGCTTTGCAGCTCGTTCATTGCTTTCAGTCCAAAAGGCGTTGCGGCGTTTCCTAGTCCCAACACGCTCGTCGTGAAATTCATGATGATAGCTCCGACCGCCGGATGTTCGGGCGGGACCTCTGGAAATAGTCGCTTGATGGCTGGACGCATGAGACGAGCCACAAACTGCACCAGTCCTGCGTCCTCTCCCACCTTCATCAATCCCAAGAAGAGCACCATCGTTGAGACCAAGCCCAGCCCCAACTCAAAAGCCTTCTTAGCATAGTCGAGTGCGGCATCGGTGAGCGCATAAAGATTCACCAGTTTGCCTTTTCCCACGGGCGCCTCGTTGACGAGAACGGTAAATTCGCCCGCCTCGTGCGATTGCCACACGAGCGCGAGCTTCTCTCCAAGCCGCGGTTCTACACGAAGCACCCTTGCGACCAGCTCGCCAGTGGTCGCCCCATCGCTCCGTGCCGACTCCACCTGAAAGTTACGCCCATGGCAATGGATCGGCGTAACGACCTCCCGAGTCTCCTTGCCCGTATTAATCCGAATGGTGACTCGATTCGGACCCTCTCGCCACGCAGACGAATCCGTCATCACCTCTTTTGGCGAGTACTGGCGATAAACCGTGAGAAAGAACGATGTTACAATCATCAGCCCCCACACCGTATTCATCGTGAGAAGCCACTGAAAGAAAGCACCTACGTATCTTTTCATTATGGTTTCCCTCCCTCTCTAGGAATTCTCGTCGCCACGCGCCTCTACAGCAGGCTCAAGGAGGACTAACTCCCCACGATCACCGTCGAGTCGCGCCTGAATGCCGAGCGGAAGCGTCGCCTTTTCACTCCCGTGGCCAAAGGGGAGCCCATAAACAATAGGCACACCCAGGGGCGACAGCCGATCGTACAAAACCTCTTTGAGCGTCTGACAATTGTCGTAATGCGAGCGCCCTTGTTCGTGCTCGCAACCCACACACTCCCCTACCGCGATACCCCTCACGCCTGAGAGCACACCAGCTTGCAACAGATGCGTGAGCGTGCGATCCATCTGATAGGGTTCGGCGTCAATGTCTTCGAAGAAAAAAATGCGGTCACGCAGGCTCACCTGCCACGGGGTGCCCAGCAAAGCCTCAAAGAGCGTGAGACATCCACCAACAAGTTCTCCCTCCGTGACGCCGCCCTGGAGAGGCTCCACCAACGTCCAGTTCTCCGGCTGCCCCACCGGCCCATAAGCCTCTGCGTGCATTAACATTTTGAGGAAGCTCTGCTGAGTAAACGCCGTGGGGCCCAGGGCAAATTCTACGGCCGCCATCGGTCCGTAGAATGAAACGAGATCCGCCCGTTCCAGAAGGAACACATTGAGCGCCGTAATGTCGCTGTAGCCGATGAAAACTTTTGGGTTTTCGCGGAACACTTGCGGATCAAGAAGCGGAAGAATTCGGGTAACTCCGTAGCCGCCTCGCAAACAGATGACCCCATCGATACTGGGATCGCTGAAGGCCCAGTGCAGATCTTCCGCCCGCTGTTCGTCCGTGCCTGCCAAAAACCCTTTTCTCGCTCGCGCATGGGGCGCTTCCACTGGGTCAAATCCTAAGCGCCGCAAGCCATCCAATGCCCGATCATAACGCGTTTCGTCATAAGGAGCACTCGCCGGCGCCACGATAGCAACCCGCGAGCCCGGCCGAAGCGCCAGGGGCTTTTTCGCCATCTCCTAACCTCCTGGTTTCACTGCAGACTTAATATATGGGCGCATTTCTGACTGAGATAGGTTGAAAAGGTAAATGAAAATCGGCCGGTCACTCCCTTAATAAAACAAGGTCCGAAGCCAGTGGACCAGCTCCGGACCCAGAGACCAATGGCGGCGACACGACATCCACCCCAGAAACGGGGCTACGACTTCTGCACCGATGATGTCTCTTTCGACTTCTCTCGATCTAGCTTCTCGGCAATGTGTGGAGGAAGTTTTCCCAGTTTACGGTTGATTTCCTGGCGCCGACGCAGAGCTGCTAGCCGCGCATTGTTTTTGTTGCGGACCTTCATCAGAGGATCACGAGTCACGTCGGTATTGTCCGAGTGGCGGCGATAGCGATAAAGCACCTCGTGCACGCGGTCCACGTCATACTTTTCGCCAACCTTCAGCACCATGTCGTAGTCTTCGCCGAAATTGCCGTAATTCTTCTCGTCGTAAAGACCCATTTCCTCCAGGACAACTTTTGGGAACACCCGCAAAGCGCCCGCTCCGTCGCGCCGCAGAATCTGATTCCTTGTGTAGCCTTTGTGCGTCACAGGCGGAACGTCAGCAATTGTGTTACGATTTTCGTCCATGAGTTCGTAATACGAAATCGCAAGCCCACACTTGGGGTGCGATTCCAGGTGCGCGATCATCTTTTCTAGCGTGGTCGGGACGTACTCATCATCCGAGTCTAGCTGGCAGATGTACTTTCCCCTGGCCGCACGGATTCCATCGTTCAGAGCTGAGGCTATACAATTCCCGGTGCCACGAATCAGCCGAACCCGTGGATCCTTCTTCGCGTACTCCTGGACAATTTCCACGGTGCCATCCGTCGAGCCGTTGTCCACCACAATGACTTCGAAATCCTTAAATGTTTGCTCGAGCACTCGCTCGATAGCATTGCCAATGTACTTTGCTCGGTTGAGAACAGGAATCACCACACTCGCCATGACCGGGTAAGGCTCCTTCGGGTAGGGGACAGGCACAGTCTCGTGATCAATATAAGCGCCGCGGCGCTTCAGCATCTCCTCGAAGACCGTCGTGATTTCCTTCTCCACGTCCGGAGGATAGAACACGTACGAAAAGCCGCCATACTTGCCTTTACCAGGTGAGTGGAGTGCCCCAGGCGCGGATTCTTTTGTCTGAGGAACTTCCACTGTGTAGAGAACTTCGTCGATCAGCTCGAGGGTGTAATCGTCGCCCAATTTGAGCTCCACGTCGTATTCCGCAGCGTGGACCAAATCCTCACGGAAACCGCCAATCTTTTTCAAATAGGCGGCGCGATAGAATTTCACATACCCGAAATCGAATCGCTCGTGGATACAGCCTTCATGCGGATAGAGCTGAACCTTTTCTTTCTTGCCGTCCTCTTTAAGCTCCGCGTAGCATGAGTAAGCCACGGCCGCTTGCGGATTCGCCTCGAGAAAACTCACGAATCGCTCGAGCGCATTGGGCTCAAGAATCACCCCTTCAGGAAGGGGAAGAAGATACTGTGCCTCGGTGTTGCCAAGCGCCCAATTCACCATTTTCGCCAGTGTGACAAGGCCACCTGGGCCCGCCGCGAAACGCTCATCCCCAAGCTCGCTAAGCAGCGTACGCACCGCTTCCCCTTTCTCTCCCTGATCGAGCAAGTAACATTTCCACTCTTTCAGGGTTTGGGTCTTGAGCGCCCCAAGCGTCTTGCGCGCTAGCTCACCGGCTTTCTGCACCGGAAAGAGAATCACAACTTTTTCCATGGCGGCTTCCCTCCGAAATAGTTTCGAGCCCTCAGGCTGAAGCTCGTAAGCACGGATTGCAAGTACAACCGGAACCAACGCGATGCGCCGAGAGCCGAATTTCCCGGCGCGCAATAACCTTTGCTTGTCCTTCTGCTGCGTCGGTCTGTGGCTGGCAGATTGAAGAAAGAACGGCTCGCCTCGGCCCTCGTTTAGACCCTAGGACGTCGAGCAAACGGGAATGAAACGCCTTTCACTGCTCAGCCGCCGATATTGTGACCGGCTGAATGCGTCCTTTTCTGCTTAATTGGCCCCGACCAGCTTGAGTTCGTCCAGAACCTCGTCCACGTGGTGGTCCACCTTCACCTTGCGCCATGCTTTGTAAACGGTGCCGTCAGGCGCTATGAGAAAGGTCGACCGCTGGATGCCGAAAATTTTTCGGCCGTACATATTCTTTTCGCGCCACACGTCATAGAGCTGAGCCACCTCATGGTCGGGATCGCTCAGCAAAAGGAATGGCAACTGATACTTCGTGACGAAGCGATCGTGTGAGCGCAAATCATCGGGACTCACTCCCACCACAACGGCACCAAGGGACTCAAGCTGCTTAATGTGGTCGCGGAAACTGCATGCCTCGCGGGTGCAGCCTGGAGTGTCATCCTTGGGATAAAAATACAAAACCACCCATTTCCCTCGCTGATCGCTCAGCGTAAATGGCTTTCCATTGGACGCCTGCAAAGTAAAATCCGGGGCAATCTGCCCTTCTTCGACTGTCATGGTTTGGCCCCCCGTGACAATACGCTGTCTCGTTTTGTTATCTTTTAAGAGCGTATTCCTAAGACATCAACATCTACTTTGTCAACTTCCGAACTTCCTTCGTGATAATGCGCTCATGCTGACCGTCGGCGCTGACGGCACGCACGACCAGCTTCAATGTTCCATCGGGCAGCGCGAACCGCAGCGTAAAGCTCCCATCGGGTCGCAGGGCGACCGGCTCATCATTGACCGTGACCTTCGCTGTCGGCTCTGTGGCGCCGTAAAGAATAAGCTCTGTCTCGGCCTGCAGCCAGAACGCCGTTGGCCCGCCCTGCTGCTTCACTGGCGCAACCCCGCCGCTGCCCATGATAGCACCACTTCCACCAAGCTGCGCAGCCCCAGCAAGGGAAGGAAGAATCTGCTTCTGGAGGTGACGCCACAATTCTTCACTGCCGCGCCAACCATCACGGATGCGCGTGCCACCACTGGATTCGTAAAGTTTCCGGAACGTCTCCTCGATGACCATCCACTGTTCGTCGGTCTCTTGGCTCATGCTGTCCCGCGGGGTATGAACGACGTTTGAAGCCACGATCGGCACGTACTCGCCGTTATCATCAAAAACGCCCAGCTCTCCCACCCAAGTGGCATCTGTCTCGGGGAGACGGATGTACCAGTTGTTCGCGTAAGGTCCAACGTCGATATCAAAGAAGTACTGCGCGTTCTCACTGGGCCAGTTTCGACCGGTGACGTTGTAAACACGCAGAACAAGGCGCTTGCCATGCCCCGCCCGTGGAATTCCATATCGCGCCCGTGCTTCATCATTGATTTCCCAGTAGGCGAACACCCACTCGGGATCGCGGACCAAGAGCACGATCTTTGTGTCCCCATATTCGCTCGGCAAGTCGCGCTGGGGTACGGAAGGTTCCGCAGGCACATGAAGCGACTCTACAAAATGCTCACGCACCTCCGTTGGTGAAGAACCGTGAATGGCTTCTTCAACCACAGGACGGATCTGATCTCTTTCTCCCACTGCAGATTCAGCTGCTTTCTTCCGTGCTGCAGGAGTTTTGGTCGCACGAGTGCTGGTCTTTTTTGTTTCAGCAGCTGCGGTTTTCTTTGTTGCAGTGGTCTTGGTGCTCTTTTTTTCGCCAGCTTGCGTTTCGGACTTTGTGGTCTTCTTTGCAGCGGAAGCCGAAGTGGCTTTCTTCGTTGTGCTCTTCGTTGCCTTTGCGGCTTTTACCTCCGTCAATTCCGCTGTTTTGGTCGTCGCCTTCGTTGCTCCAGTCCCTGTAGCACTTTTCTCCGTCTTCGAGCTCTTCTTGGTGCTCGTAGCAGCCTTTTTCGTTGTGGCCTTTGTTTCTTTCTCTGTGTCTTGAGCCGCTGATTTCTTCTTGGCCGGCATATGAGCTTGCTCCCTGTCGCTTCGGAGGCCAGTTCCTCGCAGAGCAAATCCGCGGCTGTGGCCGAGGACGCACACGCGAGGCGTTCTAACACTCCGCAATCGCGACACTGTTAAATTGTTAGATCATTATCACCCTGCATGATTCTGGCAACAATCACTCTTTGCCTACCGAAGCTATAAAGAGGCATTCGTGGCTTTTTCAAGATATATTAAGAAGCGCATGGCGCCTTGGGGTCACCATTTGTCCGCGAATTTTTGGCGGCCCTTCAGTACTTAGAATATCGATGATGATCTCAACCCTACAAGGCTGGAACATTGAAAAGGCGCCAACGGGTCTTACCGTTGCTGCCCGTTACATGCCCATCAAAGTCGTCACAATCGACGTGTGGATTGCGACCGGATCTGCCCGTGAGGATGACGCCACAAACGGAATTTCTCATTTCCTTGAGCACATGCTCTTCAAAGGCACCTCACGGTTTGGTGTTGGCGAACTCGACCGTCATATCATGCAGCTCGGCGGCGTGTGGAATGCCGGGACTTCTATGGATTTCACACATTACTACGTCACAGTCGCGGCCCCATACTTCCACGATGCGCTTGATGCCATTGCGGATATGATCCAGCACGCCACAATCGATCCGGAGGAATTCGAAAAAGAAAGACTGGTCATTCTTGAAGAATACCGGCGGAAACAGGACGATCCGTGGGGTTGGCTTTTCGATGAACTATACCGACTCACGTACGAAAAAGGTCCCTACCGTCGGTCTGTCATCGGAACCTTCGACTCCATCACACGTCTGACGCGCGAGGTTATGGTTGATTATTATCGTCGGACCTATACCGCCGACGCGACGACGATCCTCGTGGTCGGCGATGTGGACCCCGACGCCGCAACGCAAGAGGCCTTCCACTTCTTCTCTGGTATGGCCAGGAACGAAAACCCATGGCCTGACCCGGCAAGGGAAGTCGCCTTTCATCGGGGCACCCGGCTCGTGGTGCCCCGTGACGTTCACGAATCCTATCTTGCCCTATCATTCCCTGGACCTGGCATCGAAAACGCACGCGAAGTCATCGCTCTCGACCTTCTCACAACAATCCTTGGTGGTGGGCGAAGCTCCCGCCTGATCCAGCGCTTGCGCGAAGATCTCCAGTTGGTAGAGGATGTCGGCATGAGTTTTTCCACCCACAAAGCCCCTGGCATGACCTATGGCTATGCGGTGCTCGAACGGAAAAACCTCGACTCGGCGATTGGGGAGTTCATGCACACTCTGCAAAGCTTGCCGCAAAAGCCCCCTACGGATGCAGAACTCGCTAAGGCGAAGAGAATTCTTCGCAACGATTTCTACTACGCAACCGAAACCACGAGCGGTCAAAGCAGTGTCATGGGATATTACATGACATTGACCGGTTCCGAGGACTTCTACCACCGCTATCTCGCACTCGTCGAATCAACCTCCAGTCGCGACCTGCTGGAAACCGCGGAGAAATACCTGCTGGACCATGACCCTGTCATCCTTGCTGCGGTTCCAAACACAGCGGAGTCCCATGCCCCAGGAGACTTGCAATGAATGCGCCTCAGTATCCCATGGAACAAACCCTTGCTCAAGGCACTCGATGTCTCTTCTTGCCGTGTGACAGCAACAACATCGTCGCCGTGACAGCCTTCTTCCCCTACGGCTCGGTTTTCGAAGAGCCGACACAGGCTGGTATCACGGATTTTACGTGGCGCTGTCTCTTGCGAGGAACACAAAAGCGTTCCCAGGCAGAGTACGCAGAAGCGGTGGAATCTTTAGGCTCTTCTATTTCCTTCCGGGCTGGTCGGGATTTCTCAATGGCAAGTCTCGTTTGCACAAGCGATTGCCTCATCCCGTCCTTGGAACTTTTTCTCGAAGCCCTGGAAATGCCCCGTTTCGATCCAGCGGAAATTGAGAAGGAGCGACAGACCACTCTCGCGGCAATCCGCGAAGAACTCGACGACAAACCGAGTTTCGCCATGCGGACATTCACAGCCACTTTATTCTCCAACACAACCTACGGAATTCCCGTCAATGGAACGCTAGAGAGCGTGAAGAGCTTCGACCAAAAGCAAGTGGAGATGCTTTACCATAGAATTGCATGTTGGAACCATGCGGTTGTCGTCTGCGTTGGTAATTTCAATCCTGGCGAAGTTGTCGCGCAACTCGAGGATTCGGCCAGGAAGACGTGTGAACAGCCTCCGCCTTCTTATCCGTCACCCTGTTATTCTAGGGGACAAAACCTGGAAATTCGAAGAGCATGGGAACAATCTTACCTCGTGATTGGTTTCCCGGCTTGTCCAATCACTCACCGCGATTACTTCCCTTTGCGAGTGTTAGCGGGCGTTTTGGGCGAAGGCATGTCAAGCCGCTTTTTTGTTCGGCTACGTGAAGAAAAGGGATTGGCCTATGCCACGAGCTGCCAGTTGGCAGCTTATCGGTGTGGCGGATATTTGGCAGGGACCATCGGAACAAAACCGGAATCCCTCGACGAAGCTCAGGAACTTATGCTGAGAATCCTTTCTGACATTTGTCAAGAAAAACTTCCTGACACCGAGCTGGAGCGCACAAAGAATTATCTCATCGGAAAATACCTCATAGGGCATCAAAAAAACTCTGCCCGGGCGTTTTTTCTTGGTTCTTATGAGATGCTAGGTCTGGGCTGGCAGATCGACGAGGAGTATCCACGTCGCCTCAAATCAGTCACGGCAGAGGACGTGTTGGAAGTCGCCCAGCAGTATCTCAACTCGCCCACAGTCATTCAAATTCGTCCACAAGGATAGAATAATCCGCAGGATGCGGAAACTTTTTGTCTCGTACAATTTCGAAAAAAGCATAAGAGTCGAGTTAGGCAACATCATATGGAATGGTAGAGGTCTCTGCTCATGGCAACAGGGTTTTGGGACACTTTTGTAAAGCGAACACTATTATGGCTTTTCGCAATCGGCTACTGTGCTTCTACTCATTCTGCCTCCGCGCAAGACATGCCCCTCTCGGCAAGAATGATCGCGGACTGCACAGCGGTGAGATCCGGACAAGAACTTTGGGTTGGAATTTACATTCAGCTTCAGCCGGACTGGCACATCTACTGGGAATATCCCGGAGAGTCAGGCTTTGCGACGAAGGTCGAATGGGATCTCTCTGACATTGGCACGACCTCAGCATTGACACTTTATCCCGTGCCGATCGCATTCGTGGGAGCCGGAAACCTTGTTTCCTATGGATACGAGAAAGAAACCATTCTCCTCGCTCACGTTCCGAAGGTGGCTGTAAAGCCTGACGCCAAGCAGGTGACCCTCCGCGCAAGAGGGCGCTGGCTGATGTGTCAGGCGGAGGAGTGCCGCGATGGTCGACAGAATTTCGAGCTGACCCTCCCGGTAGGGGAACCCGCCCCATCCAGAGAGAAGGAACTCATCGACAGGTTCCGAAAACTTCTTCCCGAACCAGGGAAACCGAACAACGCCAAAGTCGAAGTCCAAACGACGCCGGCGGGTGCAAAAGTGCGTCTCGAAATCGAGGCCCCAAATCAGGAAAAAAGAGTCCTGGCTAGCGGCACAAAGAATGGTCGTGGGCTCGCGTTTTTCCCCCTCCCTCCGAAAGGAGTGATGGTGAGCATTCCGGAAATCACAGGTCCTACGAAAACGATTCAGATCGGAGAAAAGACGTTCAGCTTCTACACTGGTCCTGCAACGATCTCTCTCGAGGTTAGACGCAGTAGTAAGCTCAGCACTGCCAGCCTTAGCATGGAGGGGGTGCTTGTTCAGCAGCATATTGGGGCGAATGATGAGCTAGGGGATATGGAAGCTCATAGATTTGCCATTCCCTTTCCGCAAAATCAGTAGTTAAGCCCGAGGAAAAAGGATGCTACCATCATACATTGCGCCTGTGAGGCCCTGCTTTCTCTAAGCCCACCCAGCGTTTGAGAGCTTTCCAGGCGCGGTAAATAAACTTGCGCTGCAAATACTCATAATTCTGGGCCTGACGAACGAGCTGGTGGATGTCATGAAGCTCAACCCACATTACCTCTTCCTCGAGGGGATTGAGAGCGGCCGTTCGGGGGCTGGAGCATGTCGGAAAAAGGCGCCTTTTCTCGGCGTTATCGGGAGCCAGTTGTGGACGAGCTACCCATTCCAGAAGATCCCTTGCGGTCGCTTCGTATGAGAAGTGGCTTCGCATGTAGCGACGGGCACGCCGAGCATACATGGCCCGCTCATTTGGATCGTGGTAGGAACGCACAATTGCGTCGGCATAACCTCGCACATCGCCCACTGGCACCGTATAGCCCAGTTTTTCGGCTTCGATGATCTCCGAGATCTCTGTGCATAACGTAGTGAGAACTGGTAGTCCCGCGGCCATCATATTTGTCAGACGCGTGCGAGCACCAAAGATCGACTCGTAGATCAGCCTATCAAAGTTTAGCCCCAGGTCGACATCGCGGTAAAGCGCCAGCAAATCTTTGCCCTCAATCCACCCAAGATAGTGGCACCGGTCAGCAAAGCCAGCCGACGCCATTTTTGCCTGGAATTCTTCGAAAGTTTTCTCGTCATGCCCACGTATGGCTCCCCCAGTTACAACAAGATGAAGCCGCGTTATCTGCTCCATCGCAAGGGACAAAGCGGCAGCCAGCCCCACTGGATCCGTCCACGTGTTGAAGCCCCCACTCCAAAGGACAGCGTAGGCATCCCTCGGAAACTCTCTCCCACGAAATTCAAAAGCATAGCCCGCCGCTTCGGGGAGATCAAGGTACTCTTCACTCGCAGCACTTGGGATCACGCTGATGAACGGATAACTCGCGGTAAAACGATTGAGACGCCCCACACTACCCAGCTCGCCTAGCGTAGCAAGCTTTTGCCTCAAAGAGACAGTGGAAAAACGATCTGCGCGTCGGAGGATGGTTCGCTCTCTTGACCAAAAATGGAGCAGGAGCTGGTCATTCTCGTCGCGACGACACTTGGCCTGCGCCTCCCCCATGAGGTGGCCATAGAGATCTGCCCAAATAGGAGCCCAGGTCCGCAATTGACACGCCAAGTAGGCTGCGTTTACATTCACACCAACAATGGCCTCAGGATTTGCCCTAGTGAGATAATCCGAAAGAATCGAGAGAATTTCAGAAGGGTTCGCCGCGTTAACCGTGTGGTAAGGGAAACCATCACGCTCAGCTGGAATGAGCGGTGGTGCAGCGGGGTCTTTTCTTGCATCCCCTTCAACTTGCAGGACAAGCAAATCTACGTCGTGTCCGTGATCAGAGAGCACGCGGGCAATGTGCCAAGTCCTATGAGCCTGCCCACTAAAAAAGGTCACATCCGGTCCAAAAAGCGGGCCTGTCCCTATTACCAATATGCGACTCACCTGGCTCCCTCGTCAAGGCAGTAAAAGCTGTCAACTCGAATAGGTCATGAATAGGAATGTGTAAAAATATTATGCAAGCACTGAGTCTATTGTTCGCGACCAAGGAGGTTTGCGATGCCAACATACGAATATGAGTGTAAAACTTGCGGCGAGCATTTTGAGTATTTTCAGGGAATTTCTGAAGACCCTAAGACGACGTGCGAAAAATGTCATGGTCCGCTTGTGAAGCTCGTGAGTGCAGGAACAGGACTTATTTTCAAGGGATCTGGGTTCTACATCACCGATTACAAGCGCAATGGTGGAAATGGCTCATCGGATAAGAAATCCAGCGGCGAGAAAACTGCAGCGGAGTCAAAATCCACGAAATCGGAGTAGCTTGCCGTACTTTTACGGATTGTTTCACGTGAAACTGTACCGGGACGTTTTCGGGGTGTTTCACGTGAAACCTTTTTCTCGACACTTTGCACTTGCTCTCATCGACGGCAGCCTTTAGCCACATCTATCACCAACTCTTTTCCGGATCTCGTCTGTTAAAGGAAAGGCAACCGTGCCAATTATCGGATTTGTCAACCAGAAGGGCGGCGTTGGAAAAACCACCACCGCCGTCAATTTGGCCGCTTGTCTCGCTGCCGCCCACCGTCGCGTTCTCCTTGTTGATGCCGATCCCCAAGGAAACGCCACATCGGCTGTCGGCCTTCCTAAAGAATCTCCATCTGTCTATGACGTCCTCGTCAATTCTGCCGCTGCTGAAGGTGTTATTCGGCCAACCTTCATAGAGAACCTTTCCGTTCTACCTTCCGACCCCAACCTCTATGGTGCGGAGATAGAACTTCTGGAAATTGATCGACGCGAACACCGTCTCCGCGAGATTCTCGCCACTTTTAGAACAAATTACGACTATATCCTCATCGACGCGCCCCCATCTCTGGGAATCCTCACACTCAATGTTCTCGCGGCATCGGACTCAATCATCATCCCAGTCCAGTGCGAATATTACGCCCTCGAAGGTCTTTCTCTGCTCATCGACACTGTCGATCGCGTTCGCGCATCCATCAATCCTCCCCTTGAGATTCTCGGAATCGTTATGACGATGTTTGACGGACGCCTGAACATCGCCCAGGCCGTAATGAAAGAAGTACGCTCACACTTTGGCAAAAAAGTCTTTCGGACACCCATTGCCCGCTCTGTGCGTCTTGCTGAGGCGCCCAGCCACGGCAAACCTATCATTTTTTACGATTTTCGCTCGACTGGAGCGCAAAATTATATTGCCCTCGCTGAGGAGGTCATCCATGCAGTCGAAAAAACGTCCTCTAGGTAAAGGCCTGGCCGCGCTCTTACCAAACAAATCCTCGAGCTCTGCCACGGAACACATTGTCGCAGCGGCGACATCGCCCCACGATCATTCTGAACCTCCCCAAGAGACAATTCAGCAGATCCCTGTGGCGGCGATCCAGCCTAATCCTCAACAGCCAAGAATGCGCTTCTCTGAAGAGGGAATCGAGGAACTCGCGGCCTCAATTCGTACACACGGGATCCTCCAACCTGTGCTCGTCACAAAACGCGGGAATAGTTATTGGCTTATCGCCGGAGAGCGTCGGTGGCGCGCAGCTCAACGAGCTGGTCTTGAGTCCATTCCCGCAATCGTCCGCGAAGTCTCCGACCGCGAATCCCTGGAGTACGCTCTCATAGAAAACCTCCAGCGCGAAGATCTCAACCCCATTGAAGAAGCCAGAGCCTACAACGCCTTAATGGTCAACTTTGGACTCACCCAGGAGGAAGTTGCCGCTTGCGTCGACAAAAGTCGGCCAGCCGTCGCCAATGCTCTGCGGTTGCTAAATCTGCCTGACGATATTCAGGCAGACGTCGAAGCCGGCAGACTCTCAGCCGGACACGCCCGTGCCCTTCTCGCACTTCCCACAGCAGATGAGCAGCGACACTGGCGCAAGGTGACGTTAAGCCGCGGTTTATCAGTGCGTCAGCTAGAAAACGAAATCCAACATCATCTCTCGCGCAAAACCAGCCACAGACCCCGCGCAAAACGCCCCAGTGTTGCAGACGCAGCCGCTCTTTCGGATCTTCGCAATCAGTTTGAGGACGCCCTCGGATGCAAGGTTCTGATTACGATGTCCGGACCAAGCTCGGGAAAAGTTGAAATCCATTTCTCGACCCTTGATGAACTCGACAGGATCAAGGAAGCAGTTGGAATCCACGATGTGTGATAGTCCTCTCGTACAGGACAGAAGAGTGCATCATGAGTTTTGCATAGCGTCTCGCTCGTACTGCAGGATCACTACCAGGCCGGAGGTCCGGCCAGGGATTTAGGAAAAGGTCTCCACGGATGGTGCCAATCACGGTCGCCGGCATTGCGTTCAATCATGTTAACTTATTTCAGGCCATTCGCGACAGCGATTTTATGGGCATTTTATGCCTTGTGGCCTGCCTCGTCCTTTCAGTGGTGTCCTGGACCATCATCCTCTACAAGTTCGTCACGATTTCAGCAGCAACTCGTCAGTCCGAAGCATTTCTGAAGAAATGTATGAGTACGGGCGCTCTCGATCAGGTGTTCAAACAGTGCAAGCGTTACCCGGAGAGCCCGTTGGCGCAAATCTTTCGTCATGCCTATCTGGAAGTTGAGCTCGAAAAATGGTACGTGGATTCACGCTTGCCGGCGGAGCAACGCATCCTAGCCGCCCGAACAAGTGTGGAACGTGTTCTTGAGCGCATCATTACCGAAGAAATTCGTCGGCTTGAATCCTACCTTATCTTTCTTGCCACGACCTCGAACGTAGCGCCATTCATCGGCCTCTTTGGCACAGTATGGGGTGTACTTGGCGCTTTCCAGGCTCTCACCCGTTCCGGTTCTGCGGCCCTCTCCGCGCTCGCCCCAGGGATGGCAACAGCTCTGACGGCGACTCTTGCTGGGCTTTTCGCAGCAATTCCTGCTTCTGTTTTTTATAACTTTTTCACTAATAAAATTGCTATCTTGATAAGCCAAATGGACAGCTTTGCCCTTCAGCTTGCGAATATCATCATGAAGGAAGTTATCTCGAGTTCGACTCACGAGGGCCGATGATGCGTCGCCATCGCCGAGATCTTTCGCCCATCGCACAAATCAATCTCACCTCACTTCTTGACGTCACATTCGTCCTTCTCATCGCGTTTATCATCGTCGCTCCGACCTTAAAATATGGAATCGAGCTCGATCTCCCCACAGTGCGCGAGGGCGCTCCCCAGCTCGAGCAGGACCAATCCCGACTCTTCACCATCTCCATACCTAAACCGCTTCAGGGCCGCACAGAATTTTACCTCAACGAGCAGCCTGCTTCGCTCGAAGAAATTGAAACCCGGCTTCGACTCCAGCGTCAGCAAGGACGAAATCCCGTTGTCGAAATCCAGGCCGATCGTGACCTACCATACGAGATCTTTGTGCAAGTTGTTGCCGCAGTTCGGCGCGCCGGCATCGAGTCGCTCGCCATGCCTATTGAGGCAAAACCCATTGCTCCCCCGGTGCCATCACCTTCACCCCCTTCTACCCGCTGACGACCAGCCATGAGCCTGCGCCGCTATTTCAAGTATTCATTAGTGATTCACGGATCACTTCTTATTCTCCTCGTGATCGTCACCTATGCCCTACCGCATAGCCGCCGCGACAAGATGAAGTTTATCATTTTACCCAAGGGGACTAGCCTCGACGCCGTCCTTACACCCGAGCTGGCAAAAGAGACCCTTGCTCAGGCCACAGCCTCACAGGAACCTGAATCTGCACAGCAACCAGGAGAGACAGATTCGCGCTCTGTAGCAGCTCCAGAGGGAACCTTAGCTCCCAGTCGTCCTGCCCCCGCAGCAGCCCCAGTCCCATCGAGCACAGCCAGTTCTCCAACACCTTCACCGACGGTGCGTTCGACTCCGACACCAGCGAAAACGGTCGTTGTTCCCCCTAAACTCTCGCCAAGTCCGCGGCCGAGTCCGACGCCCGAACGAGCACAACCATCTCGTTCAGAAAACGCTCATGAAGCCACTCCGGTCCGCAGCAAAAGCAAACCGTCCTCCTCGCGACCAGGTCCTGACAAACCTGGCAAAACTGCGGTGCCCGCATCCAATGCCAGCAAGTTACGCAATCCAGACCTCCCGCGGCGTCTTCCAGCTGGCGTCACACCGCGTCAAGCCACAACCGGGGAGGAAGTCGGTGTGCCAGGTGTCCCGGAAGGCATCGAGGGCGCGCCGTTGCCCCTTGATCGCACTCAGTCACCTCTCTCCATGCTTTATGCCACGCGCGCTCGCATGCGAATTCAGTCCAATTTTACCGTGCCCCCGGACGTAAACGATCCAAATCTCACGTGCGTCCTTGAGTGGGAAATCACTTCAGACGGCACGATCCGCAACATCCGGGTTGTGAAGTCCACGGGGCAGGCACGTCTCGACTCGTGTGCTATCGAGGCCCTGCGGAAGACCGAAAATCTTGGCCCACTGCCTCCAGAATGGGGCAAAGCCTCCGTTTGGACCTCTCTGACCTTCGTCTTCGCTGGTGATCGACCAGTCGGCTCGGAAGAATCACCGGGCTCGCCCGAGAGCGCAAATCCACGCACAACGGAACGCCATTAGCTCGCTCCGTGGCCGCTCCTGTCCCCCAAACATCTCAAATCAGCCGATGGTATTCGGACCTATTGAGTCGCCAGACGGCCACGCCACAGAAGCGCTCACCCTCGGGGCAATACGGCGCACGCCCCGCTTCTTTTCGCAAACTGCACGGCGGAAGCAACCATCGCCCGATTCGCGGGTGCACGCGGCTAATCGCCTCGGCCTCCTCCAGACAAGCTCGCCAAATCTCCTCCTGAGAGTTGTAGCACAGACGCATCGCCATCTTGTGCTGCAAGCCCAGAAGATCTGCCGATTCCGTGAATCTAATGTTCACGGCATTCGGGAGTAGGTACGCCACATTTTCTGGATTTTCTCCTCCCGCAAGCAATTCGTTCATCACATCCCACTGGGCCTTCATTGCGCGCTCATAACGTTCCTGAGCCTCAGGCATCCGCGCCACCAAAGGTGGTAAGTAATAGTCCGGCTCACCTGTGTAATGCCGCATGAGAATTGGTCGAGAACCTGGCGTAAGTCTGTGTCGCTGATCTTGCGAGTCCGCCACGTGGCTCAGCTTCTTCCGAAAGGTATAATGCGCATGGAAAAGCACCCGTCCCAGTTTCGAGTGCATAACGAGATTCATCGCCTCTCCGAGCAGGCGATTCTTGCCGGGATCCAGAACGACAGCAATGGCAGTGTCGTCATCGAGCTTGGCACTCGTAAGCCCCAAAACCTCTCGAACAGCGTCAGCAATCACTTGCTCATTGCGGCTTCCAAAGTCCACCAAGCGACTCGTTAGTGGACCGAGTTCAGCGTCGAACTCCTCCACAAACTGCTTCGCGTTCTCAGTATCCACCGCCCATCGTTGCTCAGCAGTAAAAAAGGCATACTCCGCACGCTCTGCAAAAAATGCATATTCGGGTGTTTCCTCCAAGGGCAGCGGATCCTCAACAATGTGGCGAAATTCGGGCTCCTGTTCCAAAACTGCATCAAGCATCGCTTTCACCACCTGGCGCTGCTCGTCAGGGGTATCGAACTCGTTCACAAGGCGCCAGTAACGAAAAAGCGTAATGAGACTTACTGTGTGATAGAGGTAAGCTAATGCCGCCACAGGCAGGACATAGCGCGCGATCTCCTGAGCCTTCCGGCGGATTTCCACCGCTGCGCGTTTTGAGCCTCGTCGCCCGCTGAACCGCGCAAAGTATTCTTCGGCCACCGGCTTTTCCAGCATAGCACAGAGGGCTTCATAATCGTCCACACGCTCTTGAATCGCCTGCAAATAGCGCTCTTTTGCCGCCTGCTTCAGCGTCGGAGGCACATAGAAGCCTTCACGAGCAACAGCCACGTAGCGCTGACTCACCTGCTCCGAGTTATAAAATGGGTGGGAATGGAGAAAGCTCCAGATAAACTGACGCGATACACCTTCCAGGGCAAACTGAACGTGCGTATGCTGAAGCGTCGTATGATGACCAGCCTCATACAAACTTCGCGCCAGGGCAACTTTGCGCTCGAGCAGTGTCTCGATCTCCCCTGGTGAAGCACTCGGCGAAGGCCCCATTGCTTTAGGTTCCACGATACCCTTACTGGAGTAACAAGTCCGAGCTGTGGCGAGAAAATTGTCAAAGGCATGCGTAAAAATGTTAACTAGCTTCACACGGGCTGGCTGCATGGTGAGCATCATGGAAAAGCCGAACCCCGCTCGCAGGCAAGCGCTAACTGTAAGGGCTTATGAGACCCATTCGTAAATCTCATGCAGTAAGATTCAGGCACTGAATCGTCTACAGAATCACTCGCTGCCGATGGCCGAAAAAACGCGCGTCGCTTCGTCGTTAGTATTTCGCAGCCCCCCGAGCGAAAACAACCAAGGAGCCGCTTTACTGAAGAGGGCACGAGAACAGCGAGATGAATGAGAAATTTTTCCTGAGCTGACTTTTAGAAAAAATGTTCAAAACTCTTTTCCGAATGAGTGTGTCGTTTATGCGCGCTAAGAGAATCATCACAGGCTTATTCCTCCTCGTCTCAGTTTATCGCCTCTGGGCTTACGATCCCAACATGGGTGACTTCAGTAAAGCCCATCCCACAGATCTGCGCGTCATGGCTTACAATACCGCAAGGAACTTCATCAGCGACTCGACCAAGGACGCCCTGTTCCAACGCATCCTGCGGGCAGTCAATCCTGACATTATCTCTTTCGAGGAAATCGAAGACACGATCACAACTGCTCAGCTCGTCGCACGGCTAAACTCTGTTCTGCCTACTAGTTCCACCTGGACCGTCCACTTCGGCCTCTCAGATGGCTACATCCGCACCGTGCTTGCCTCGCGCTATCCGCAGTCTATGAACATTACGGATACGGTTCCGCCTTCGGAAGTCCGTGGCGTAAACGCCGGATTGATTGATCTCCCCGACGCTATCTACCCGTCGGACATTTACCCTATGTGTGTTCACTTGAAAGCTTACGCAGGCGGAACAAATACGGCTCGTCGCCAGAAGGCCTGCGACGCTCTTGCGAAGTGGTTTGGGGATTTACGAACCTCTGGCGGTTCCATTGATCTTCCCACTTCAACTCCAGCGCTTGTCATGGGCGACTTCAATTTTGTGGATCCCGATCCCCAGCAGCCTGAGGTCACCCTGAGAACAGGCGATATTATTGATAATGCTACCTACGGCCCCGACATAAAAGGCGATTGGGATGCGAGTGATCTTCTCGACGTTCAACCCGCCGATCCGTTTACTGGCGATACCGATACCTATCCAAGTGGCACCACGAATCCCACTTCCCGCATCGATCGCATCTACGTTACAGACAGTGTTCTCGGTGTCGTCCATGCTTTTGTCCTTAACACCAAGACCATGACGGCCAGCCAGCGCAGTGCAGCAGGCCTCCAGGACGGAGACACTGACAATGCCTCGGACCACCTTCCCATTGTTGTGGATTTTGCAATTATGCTTCCGGTGACGTTGTCGCAATGGCAGCTCGAATGAGCCGCTTTGCACTCCGGAAGACTTATCTTACTTCATACGTGCTAGTCTGTACGACTTCGTTAATTGCGATGCCGTTAGTTCACTCAGCGATTTCTCACCCGTCGCAATTCTTTTGCTTTTGCTTTATCAGCGTCTCCTAAGCTAAAAGGTTCACAACGTTAAACCAATCCTATCAGGAGGATGATAAAATGCTCAAACACCCCATCCCAGGCCTCATGTTTTTTGTGGCTCTTTTCTCTGTGTCCCTTGCGTTTGCTCAGAGTCCAGTTCTCTCCACATCAGCCATCACCCAGGACAAGGTTGGTCAAGTTGTGGAGCTCCAAGGCACAGTCAAAAGCTTCCAGGCCTCCCGCAGCGATCGCGCTCCTAACTCATTCAAGCTCGAGGACGCAGCTGGAACCATTCGTGTGGCAATCTGGCCCGATGTTTTCTCGAAGATTCCCGACAAGGAACAAATCACGGACGGCGCTAAAGTGCGCGTCAAAGGCAAGGTGGCCGAGTTTCGAGGAGCTCTTGAAATCCATGTCAACTCCCCAAGCGACGTGAAGATTGAAGGAGCCGGCACCTCGCAACCAACACAGACAGCAAGTCCAGCGCCTAGCTCAGCGGCGCAACAGGTGAAGCCAGCGGTCGCCACTACAGCCTCGGGCGTTACCTCCATCGCGCAACTCACTAACGATAAAGTTGGGCAGAAGTTTACCATCCAGGGCACAGTCACCAGTGCTCGACGTCCGAGCTCAGAACGCGCCCCCTACATTCTCAAAGTTAAGGACGCCACGGGGAGCATTGACGTCGTTTTCTGGCAAAATCTTGCCGATAAGCTCAGCGATAATCAAAAGCCCAATGAAGGCGACACCGTGCGCATCACGGGAACACTTGGCGAGTATCGTGGAAACTTACAGCTCAAGCCGGAGACACCAAGTGATATCGAGACAGAAAAAAGTAATCCCGAGCTGAAAAGCGAAGCACCAAATACTGCGACTGAAAAGAACACCCAGGCGGGAGCCCCTACGGCTCCCGCCGCTGAATTCTCTTCCGCACCCGACGGATCCATGATCGAAATCTCTGGTAAGGTTGTGCATGTGGAACGATTCCGCCTCGGCCAGAACCTAACCATTACTGACGGCAAAAACACGTGGCAGGTCATTGTGTGGGCAAATGCCTCTTCGCTCCAACCATCCATCGAACGAGTTCGTGGGGGCGAAGATATTTCTCTCCGCGCACGTTTCCAAACCGTCGAAGGCAAAAAAGTTCTCGTCGTCGCTTCCCCCGAAGACATCTTGTATGTCGGCTAATCCCTTCGAAAACTTTCCTCCCCGCTTTTGCGCCCCTACTCCCTCTGCTAGGATGAGCGCTCCTTGACGTCTCTCTCCGCAACGAAACTTGCCTTTTCCCGCCATCAGAACATCACTGATAACTTGAAAGAGCCCCAATAAAGAGAGTGCCCGGACGCCTGGGAGCGGGCATCCGGGCTTTCTCCGGGAGGGGGTGGAGAATCACCTGAGTGGCAGGTGAAACTTTCCCTAAACTTTGCTATCTTTTACGCCGAAGAAATCGTTCTATTTACCCTTTTCTCACTAGCAAAGCTTATACCACAACCGCGCGTGTCCTTCGAATCATCTACAGACTCACTGAACTCTTTTTCCTCATTCCCAGTGATATATCAGTTAGTAGTAGTAGAGGCCGTGGATATGTGAGCAAAAGTATCTATAATGCTGATAAATCGTGTTTTGTAACGGTAAATGGGCTGTGAAAAAACAGGTCTCATTTCTCCCCAAGATGCTACCGCGTGTGGGAAAACACAGCGCAGCTAAGAAGAGGCGGACAATTTGTTCCCAGCTTGCGTTCGGTTGTGGAAAAGCCATGAGCGAAAACGCGAATTGTATTTTTTCCGAACAAATAGAGAGGCAATGTCATTTTGTCCAAACATGACGTGGGGAAAGGACACTTTTCCACAGATGTTCTCCACAAGTTGCCCACATTGTAAGTTCACGATCAAACTAATCGTCTGACGCCGAATGAGCTCGAGTATCGACATACACCAGCCGGTGACAGTGAGGGCAGAGTTCCACTTCGCCTGAGGTCTTGAGGCTCTGAACAAGATGGATTGGAAGCTGTGTCCCGCACCCACTGCATGTAGATTTTTCCACACGAGCAACGACAGGAAGCTCAGCTTTTGTCACAAGTCGACTGTATATTTGCGCAATTGGGTCGCCAAGAGCCTGCAGCATTCGTGCTTCGTCTGCGGTAAGAACCTTGATGAGTTCTGAGGACTGTTTGTGTGCTTCGATCAATCTCTCGCGCTCTGCAACCAGCTCAGCAGTGAAGTCTCTCTCCTCTTTCTTTTTCTGTTCCTCCGCTTTCTCGAGCCTCTCGGCTTCTTCCATGAGAACGAGAAGCCGTTCCTCCAGTTTGCTTCGTTTCTCTTCTAGCGTGGCGATTTCGTGTTCCAGAGCCTCACATTCCTTTGGTGTTCTCACGACGGCGCTCCGTTTTCTTAGGCCACTGAGTTTCTCCTCGAGGGTCTTTAGTTCGAGTTCCCCCTCGAGCCATTCTTTCTTTAGGGCTCCGAGCTTTGCTTCTCGTTCGGCGTTTTCAGCTCTCATCCGCTTGCTCGCCAGCTCAATCTCCTGCAACCTCCTCGAGTAGGCAGCCACACGTTCTCTTTGTCGGCGGAGCTCCGCCGTCACTTGCTGCAGTTCGAGTAATTGTTCTAAATCTGTTTTCATCGGTTTCGCTTACGACCTCCCACGGAATGAGCTGTCCACGTCTGATCCGCAATTCTTCTGTACCCCATTGGAATCAAGTAACTCCTCAGGATTCTGGTCTCATTCAAAGCGGCTCGCATGGATCAGGGTAATTCGCAAAAACGTGCCAGCGAACATTTTGCCCCTTGGTTCCCAGCTCATCGGAGATCAGCCTCACGAGAGCTTTTGCCACAATCTTTTCCGTGGCAGCATGACCCGCGCAAATGAGCGCTACACCTCGCTCCGCCAGTTCGGCGGCTTTGTGGTAACTCAACTCCCCCGTGATAACAACGTCAGCGACATCGCGCGTGACCTTATCAACGCTCGAGCCTGCGCTGCCTGTCACGATGACAACACGCTGCACCTTCGCCTTACGATCCCCTGTAAGGGTAACACAATTTGCTTGGCACAAGCTTGCAATTTGCTTTCCCAAATGACCGAGTTGAATTGGTTTCGGCAATTTTCCCACGACGCCCAGACCTGCCCGGGGCGCTGTGTCTATGAGGGGATAGACATCGTAGGCCACTTCCTCATAAGGGTGAACTGCGAGAACCTCACGGACCACTTTCCCCAGGTCACGCTTGGGAACAATGGCCTCAAGACGCACCTCCTCAGCTTCCTCCAGTTTTCCCACCGTTCCTTGATAAGGATTCGCACCTGCCTCTGGAATGTACGTACCAATACCCTTCGCACGGAAAGTACAGTGTGAATAATTCCCGATCCAGCCGCCTCCCCCTCGATGAATCGCTTCGATAATTGCGCCAGCATGGCTCAAGGGAACAAAAACCGTGAACTTGACGTGCTCTTGCAATGTTGTCGGCTCGAATATCTCACGGCACTCCAAATTCAGCAGATCAGCGAGGACGCCGTTTGTTCCCCACGCCACACGGTCGAGGTTCGTGTGAGCAACAGCAAGAGCCATCCTTGCGCGCACCAGCTCGACAATCAAATCCACTGTGCGTGACCCTTCGACGAGTGACTTCAGCGGTGTAAAGAGCAGAGGGTGGTGCACCAGCAGCAACTGACACTTGTGTTGCCTGGCAAATTTCACAAAATTCGGCGTAACTTCCAGTCCTACCGCGATGGCTTCCACCTTCTGTTTCGGATTGCCAATTTGTAGTCCCACGTTGTCCCACTCGTAGGCCAGGCGAAACGGCGCCACGCGATCCAGCGCTGCCACAATATCCTGCACACGAATAGCCATAGGATGTAACTCCTCCGATGAGAATTCAAACCACTCACTTAGGCATGTTTCGTAAAGTTCTGCCAAGCGAGAAAAGTACAGAGGTAAAAGGAATGTGAGCGTCGGCTGTGCCAGATGGCGCAAGAGAGCTGCATCATGAGACCCACGAATTTATCAACTAGTCTGCTTTATTCTCTGGGCTCCGCGGGATTCCCGACCTCGCAGAATTGCACTTGCTTTTTGCCCGGGCAATCCGCTCACACTCATCATTGACCGTGAAGACACTTGACGAATGGAAACGATATTTCGCGTGCGACCGTTTCGCCACGGGCATGGGTGCCGAGCTTGTCGAGCTCGAGCCAGGACGGGCAGTGACGCGCATGCACGTTGGTCCCGAACACCTCAATGCTGTGGGCACGGTCATGGGGGGAGCAATCTTTACACTTGCTGATTTTGCTTTTGCAGCTGCCTCAAACTCTCACGGCACCGTAGCTGTAGCAAGCGACGTGCATATTTCTTTCGTCCGCGCGGCCACAGAGGGCGAACTCATCGCGGAGGCTGTAGAAGTCTCGCGTGGTCGCACTCTCGCGCATTATGACGTGAAGGTGCGCGATGGCCAGGGACGGATTGTTGCCCTCTTTCATGGCACTGCATTTCGAAAGGATCAGCCCCTGAAGCGTCGCTGCGATTAGGAGTCGCTGCAGACAGGCGATTTCTTCCGCGGACCATAAATGTCAGGGCAGTCCCAATCGGTTAGGTCATGCAATCGGGGAGTTCTCACCACAACGGACCCGCAAGCGGATCCGGTCTGTCTAGAAATGTCCGCGCCCAGGCTTCAAACATGAGCAAAGTCCAGAGGCGATGTGCGTGATTCTGGGCTCCACTCACATGTTGATCCACAATCCGTTTGACGTAAACCGGATCAAAAAACCCCCGATGACGTGCTCGCTCGCTTAGCAGGAAATCCTCGAGCAAACCCCGCAACGACGTCTGAAACCATAGACCGATAGGCACCCCAAAGCCCTGTTTGGGTCTGTTGAGAAACTCCTCCGTGAAAAACCGGCCGGCTATCTGTTTGAGCAAGAACTTCAGCTGTCCATTTGGAAACTTGATATCTGCCGGAAGACGAGCTGCCCACTCCATCAGGTGATGATCGAGCAGTGGAGATCGTCCCTCCAGCGATACAGCCATCGTTGTGCGGTCAACCTTTGGCAAAAGTGCACCCGGCAAATAGAGCATCACGTCGGCATACATCATGCGATCGATGGGTTGGACCGCGGTGCCATTCAGCATGGCCCCTTCAGTCAAAAACTCAGAATCGACAACTGGACCGCGAAGCTTATCCGAGTGGCGCTTCAGGAAGAGTTCCCGTTTCTGGTAGTCCCGAAAGATGACCATCATCTGAACGTAGCGGCTTTCGAAAGGCATCAGGGAAACGCGGTTGACGTAGTTCCAGAGCTCAAGTTTTGCCGATGAGGAAAAGACCTGTGCCGCCACCGCCAAAGGCAGAGACCACAGCCGACGAATCCATCGCGGAATGCGCTC
This sequence comes from Candidatus Sumerlaeota bacterium, assembly GCA_017161655.1. Taxonomy (GTDB): domain Bacteria; phylum Sumerlaeota; class Sumerlaeia; order Sumerlaeales; family Sumerlaeaceae; genus DRVG01. The sequence continues at coordinate 335,209 of JADFCV010000003.1, read as the reverse complement.
ATACGCACACAGCGCTGGAAAACCCAGGTAGCGTACATAGCCAGCAAAACTTTCATCGCCGCCGTCACCATTGAGGGCCACAGTCACAAACTGGCGGGTCATCTTGGCAAGGTAGTACGTGGGGATCGCACTCGAATCGGCAAAAGGCTCATCAAAATGCCACGCGAGCCGCGCGACACACTCCAGCGCATCAGGACGCACAATCATCTCCTGATGATCTGTTTCAAACTGCTGAGCAACCTGTCTGGCATAGGGAAGCTCATTAAATTTCTCTTCCTCGAAACCTATTGAAAATGTACGGAGCGCTCCCTGCACGTGGCGGCGCATGAATGCAACGACCGTTGAACTATCCACGCCGCCGCTGAGAAAACAGCCGAGAGGCACTTCGCTCATGAGTCGAATCTTCACCGCCTCATCAATGAGTGCCACGCCCTGATCTATTGCGTCGCTGAGCGAAATCCGCTGTTTGGGCTCGTAGAAAAGATTCCAATAACGCTCTTGTTTCAGACGTCCATTGCGCCACTCCACCCAGCAGGCGGGCTCCACCTTTCTTGCCTGTTCGAAAATGGACCAGGGCTGGGGCACATACTGATAGGTGAGATAATGACCCAGCGCGATGAAATCCACATCGCGGCGAAATGTAGGTTCTGCCAACAAACATTTGAGTTCGCTTGCAAAAATGAAAGCTTCCCGTTCTGTCCCACTCTCGACAATAGCGTAGTAGAGAGGTTTCTTACCGACACGATCTCGCGCCAAAAAAAGCGTCTGAGTCTTTGTGTCAAAAATTGCGAAAGCAAACATGCCTCGCAGACGCGTAGTAATATCGTGGCCCCATTCTTCATAGCCGTGGAGAATGACTTCCGTGTCGGAGCGCGTCCGAAACCTATGGCCACACGCTTCGAGTTGTTGGCGCAATTCAGGGAAGTTATAGATCTCGCCATTAAAAACGATGACCACCGAACCGTCCTCGTTGGTCATCGGCTGATGACCCGTCGCAAGGTCAATGATGGACAGCCGCTGAAAACCAAAGCCAACGTTGCGGTGAATGTGCGTGCCATGCTCGTCCGGGCCACGGTGAACGATACATTGTTTCATTCGCTCAATGATTTCAGGCTCAACCGGACGCTCAGGGTTAAGATAAACTTTTCCAACTATTCCACACATGAGACGAATCTTTCGCTAACAAAAAATGGGCCGAATTCGAAATGCAAAAGAAAGTTCGTTTGGCCTAGCCCTGGCTCAGCCTTGAAAACATGGCTAGATGAGATAGACTCACAAGAAAATATCGTCGTCCACGGCTCATATCGACGGCGAGGCCGCATCACTTCGCCACTGCGTTCCCTCATCGTCGCTTGATCAGGGCTGTGCGTGCCTGCTCGATTGTTTTTTCTTTTACAATAACAAATTGCTCCGGGTGACTGGCGATAATCTCTCTTAGAAAGCTTCCTTTGCCGCGATACTCGATAAGCCAGAACCGAGAGCGCGTCCCGAGGCAGTTCAGCAGAATTTGATAAGCAGTGTCGTCTTCCACCTTTGTCTTCGCAGTTGGTTCGGGGACTGTACACACCTCTAGTGGGCGGTGACTGTAATGCTGAATCATGAGGCGCATCGTTGGCGTCGCCCTGCACACAAGCACATCGTTCGGTAGCGCATGGCGATTGACAAACTGAACAATCTCTCTTCCGCCGAGGCCTCTGTCGCGCCAGTGACGCACAAGCCCGACCGCTAAAAGAATGATGCCCGCACCAATCACGACATCGCGCCAGGTCGCTCGTTTCTGCTCAAAACAACCCCAGACGGCCAGGGTCCAGAGAGGCACACACGTTGGTATGAGATAACGTTCATTGCCCGCAACGTGTTCGAGCCAGAAACTGGAGAGGTAAAGGCCAACCAGTGGGAAAGCAGTAGCCCATGCAGCAAATCGTAAAGCGCCAGCTTGAACAGAGGTTGCAAAAGACGGATCTTCAGATCTCCGCCGGCGCCATCCAAAAAACGCCATGCTAAGGCAAATGATTAACACAACGCTTGTCAGCGCACGCCACCGACCGGTGTCAGCTGATACCCCAAACGCCACGAGTCCCAGGCGCTTCACAAAAATCCCGCTGATCCGTCCGAGGTCTCGCACGAAATCTCGCGCATCGTGGCTTTCAAACTCAATGGCTCGCTTCTGCTGAAGAAAGGCTACGCCAACCATCAGCGGAATCACAACGACCACGACAGGGAGCCATTTGCGCAGCAGGGCAACCGATGGATGAGCTCGGCGATAGACAAGGAGAAACAGGCCGTGTGCTAATACGGAGAGAAACATGACCGGTTGCAGAGCCGTGGCAATGACGGCAGAAAACCAGTACGTCAACCAGGCGCGCCCTTCCCCGAGAAGAGCGGCCCTCAAGAATGCACCGTGTGCGAAGGTTGCCGCCGCCAGTAACATCGAGTACATCCGCGCTTCCTGCGAAGCCCAGACTGCCGTACCGTTCACGGCGGCCAGCGCCACGAGCACCCACGTTATTCGTGAGGAAAGCCACGGCCTCGCGAAATAATAGACTGCTGGAACAATGAGTGCCCCAGCAAGCGCCGACGGCAGACGCAGCGCCCAGTCGCTTGTGCCAAAAGCCTGTGTCCAGACCTTCATGAAAAGAAAATAGGTCGGCAGGTGGCCGGCTCTCATCCGCTCAAGGATGAGCTCCTTCCATGGCAGTAAAGTCGCGTTGAGCGTATGGAATTCATCCGTCCACATGCTCCGATAATCCAGGCGGAAGAGGCGAATGGCCAGAGCAGCCAAGGTCGCGAAGATCAACGCCCAATACTCGCCCTTCAGCGGCTGGGGCTTTTCCTCGGGAAGAAGTTGAGTCATATCAGCGCTATTACTCCACTATCTCGACGACACTTCTGCAGGCTTTGACATTTCTTGCGCATGAGTAAGTTTTCCTTGCGTGCTGTATGTGCACACTGCACCGAAAATCCGTGAACATAAACCAAGGAGGATTTTGTGGGTAGCGTTATCAAATGGCGCCGTAAAAAGATACGTAAGCACAAGTATAAAAAGTTGCGCAAACGCATGCGGCACCAGCGCAAATAGTTCTTCTGTCGGTGAAAGTCTAGCTTGCGATCGTTGGGGAACTCTCTGAGCTCTGCCAGCGATACAGCAGCAGAAAGCAGCGGCTCCGATGCGCCTCGAAACTCGACGAAAATGGTGGGGATTGGCATTTGCAGCCCCCAACCTTGTATTGTTTTTCTTTTTCGTCGTCATTCCGGTCGTCGGAGCCGTCTTGCTTGCCTTCAAAGACTACCAGGTCGGTCACGGAATCCTGGGCAGTCCGTGGGTAGGCTTGGAAAATTTTACCACACTCCTTTTCGATCCTGTTTTCCGTGAGGATTTCTGGGTTGCTCTAGCGAATACCGCCGTGATCACGGTGGTCCTCGTTCCCGTGAACATTGCCATTGCCCTTGTCGTCGCCGGGATGATCTTTCCGCTCCCCCAACGCGTGCAAAACTTCTTCAAAGCCGCGTTCTATCTGCCTGGAATCATCAGCGCAGTGATCATTGCAATCGTCTGGCAGTGGATGTTCACGGAGCACAATGGTCTCATCAATGTTGTGCTGCGCTGGTTTGGCCATCCAGGGGTCGCATGGTTCAGCGAACGATGGGCTGCTGTGGGCACCATCATTCTCAGCAGCATCCCGTATGCCCCAGGGGCAGGCATCATACTCTACGTGGCGGCGCTGGGCCGCATCCCTCCCGAACTGCTTGAATCCGCTGAAATCGATGGCGCGAACCGATGGCAGAAATGGCGCACGGTCATCCTGCCTCTGCTCAAACCGACGACACTTTATCTTGTCGTCATAAGCACGATCGAATCCTTCAAAATCTTTACTCCCGTCTACGTCATGACCCGTGGGCGGCCAGCAAATCAATCAACCTCGCTCGTTTTCGAGATCTATCAGAATGCTTTTGATAACAGCGAATTTGGACTGGCCAGTGCGGAGGCCATGATTCTTTTCGTGATTGTCATGGTTTTTGCTGTGCTCCAGTTTCGTTTCCTGCGAGGCGAAGAGGAGTACTGAGGCGAGCTTTGCAACAGCTCCAGAGATGTCAGAAGCACTATCGTGGTCTTGAGAACTCAAAAACGCAAGAAGGATCGACGTGATTCGTCTTTGCTCCGTCACAGCGGGGCGCCATGATTCATCGTTGAACCACTAGGACAAAGGAGTGACGACGGTGGTTATTGGTTCGCAGCGAGTCCGCCTGCTGATCCCCATGTGTAATTCGCTGAAAGACAAACGCAGCGTGTTGAGCAAGACAATCCATCGCCTGCGCACACATTACAACTGTGCAGTGGCCGAAGTGGATGATCATGACATTTGGCGCAGTGCAATCCTGGCCATTGTGACAGTGGCGGCGAACCGAGCCCAGGTGGAATCCGTGCTCCAGAAAATCATGCGAGATCTCGAAACAGCCGCGGATTTCGAGGTAATTGATCAGCATTTGGAGTATTTATGATGCATTGTGCGGGTGGCATCGTGCTTGCCTTGTCACCTTAGAGGGAACGAATTTATTGCGCTCGGAATCAACAGATACGAACTTTCACGTGGTGCCGTTGTCTCAGAAGATGAGCCAGAGCGCAGCGCCGCCCGCTGAACGCAAACGTGTAGGAGCCAAATGTATAAGAAATTTTTCGGCCTAGCTGAAGAGCCTTTCAACCTCACGCCCGACTCGCGTTTTCTTTTCCTCAGCGAGCGGCACCGTGAGGCTTTAGCGGCACTGACCTATGGCGTGAGTGAACGTAAAGGGTTCATCTTGCTGACCGGTGAAATTGGCTCAGGGAAGACAACCGTCTGCCGCGCTTTCGTCAACGAACTGTCGCGCCGCAACGACGTACACCTTGCGCTCATCCTCAACCCTGGGCTTTCGGAAATCGAACTGCTCAAAGCTATCAACGACGAATTCCAGATCCCCTCTTTTTACAGCACCAAGAAGGGACTTATCGACGAGCTCAACCGCTTCCTGCTCGAGCAAAACCAAAAAAGACACAACGTGGTGCTCATCATTGATGAGGCACAAAATCTTCAGCCCGACGTTCTCGAGCAGATCCGCATGCTTTCAAACCTCGAAACCGAGAACGAGAAGCTCCTGCAAATAGTTCTCGTGGGGCAACCCGAGCTGCGTGACACTCTGTCTCACAGTCAGCTTGAACAGCTGAACCAACGCATCGCAGTGAAGTACCACCTTACGGCTCTCACCGAGTCGGAAGTTCTCGCCTATATCCAGCACCGGCTTTTTGTCGCGCGTGCAAGCGTTGCCATCGAGTTCACCCCTGAAGCCCTGCGCTTACTTTTTAATGCGAGTCGTGGAATTCCGCGCCGTATCAATGTGATCTGCGATCGTGCTCTCCTCGCATGTTATGCCGAAGCAACAACCACTGTGGACGAGCGCATCATGCAGCGGGCGATTGATGAGGTGACTCGTGGCGGAGAGCTTCCCAGTGACTCGACCACAAAGGGCAAGTCGAGCTTTTCTCTTCCACGCCTCGATCCAGAGGCGGCAAAGAAAGCAGGTAGAAAACTTGTCACATGGATCGGCATTGGAGCCGGCGCCACCCTTGCTCTGGCAATTGCCATAGCAGTTGGCATCAAGCTCGCCAATGTCCGAGCCTCCGAAGGTCTCGACTACCAGCCGCGTATTACTCCGACCCCAGCGCCTGGTCAGCTCAAACCTGAACAGCCGCTCGAACTCAAACGTGGCAATCCCGACAGCGATCTCGCCGAAGTTGCAACTGCAACCGATGTAACAACGGAACCACCTTCCGCAACAAAAGCTGCGCCGACGCCGACTCCCGATTGGGACACTCTTCGGCGGAAGAATCCTCACTGGAAGTACGAGAAAAACGTTCCACTCGTGCGCGTCAACAACCCGAAAGCAGCTCTGCGTGCGGCCCAGTTCAGCCTCCTGAAGATGTGGGGATTCCACGTGGATCTTACAGAATTGGCCAAACTTGGTGACGATCAAATTATCAACGGCGTGCTGCAATCGGATAGTGTGAAACTTCGCGAGCTGCGCCTTCCGGGCTCTTTCTATGACGTCATAAAGTATAACATCCCCCTCATCGTCCGCATGAAAGATCCCGCACCCGATCAAAGCGAGTATGTTGTCCTCTTGCGCGTCGAAGGCGAAGCTGTGACAGTTGGCGATCCCGTCTGGGGAGTGAAGACTTACAAGACCAAAGATTTCCTCAAGCGCTTCGATAGTGCCAGTGCTGTCTTCGTCGATGTAAATCAACTCACTTCGATTCAGCGCGGCGAATCGAGCGAGAGGGTTCGTCAGCTCCAGGAGTATCTCGTCAAGCGCGGCTATCTCGCCAATGCGAGCGGGAAATACGATGTGGACACTTCGGAGGCGATCAAGAAATTCCAAGCCTATTACAAGTTGCGCGAAACAGGTCAAATAGACGATCTTACGGCCATGCTGCTCAACAGCCGTATGATGGACAATGGCCCGCATCTCGCAGCAACAGGAGATTGAGCTATGAGTACGATCCTCAAAGCTCTGGAAAAAGCGCGTCGAGAACGCAGCCAGCAGGATGAGTCCAAAGTGGCAACACTGTTCGATGTGCCGACTCCCGCCGTTGTTACGCCGAAGGCCGTCGTCCAGCGTCGTTCGCGTGTGGGGCTTGTCATCACAAGCATTGTTATTTCCTCGCTGATAACGCTCTCTCTTGTGGTGGGCGCAATCCTTTTTCTCCAGCAACGGCTGCAGCAGTGGACGCAAAGTCTCCAAGGCGCTTCGCCCGCGGCTCCAAGCATGGCGCTTGCCCCAACGACCGTTGCTGTATCCGCAGCTCAGGGCGGTCCCGCGCCAAGCGTAGCCGCTGGGGGCATCACTCCGCCTCAGCAAGCTGCAGTGGCGGCTCCGAATCCCCCTTCCCGGCTAGACCGGTCGGCAGCAGTGGACTTGCCTACGCCTGTCCCCATGCATGAGCTTCTCAATCCAGTAAGTCCGACGAGCGTCAATCTGGCGGAGCGCGAAGTACTGCCTCCCGCGGGAAGAACGAGTGCTCCAGGTCTTCGCGCGTCGCCCGTGTCCGCCTCGTCGGATGATACTCAGGAGTTCGTTCTAGGTCCGATCCTTTATGATCCTCAAAGTCCGATGGCGATTGTGAATGGCCTAAGTGTCCGCAAGGGTGGCGTGTACGAGAATTTTCGGGTTCTCGACATTACCCCTGACAGTGTCACTGTTCAGCGCCCCGGCGGATCACCCGTTGTCTTGCGCAAGCGCCCCTAGCCAGAAGCCATGGGCGGCACCAGCAGCCGAGTTTCACAGCCGGTCTCACCTTTCGATCTTCATGCGGTCAGTAGCGGTGGCGCAGCGCCTCTCGCACAAGTTCCTCGAGCGGCGCTTTCGGTCCAAGAATCTCCAGTGCTCGTGCTGCTGCGCGATCAGCAATCGCTTGTTTGCAGCCCAGTGCTTGTAATGCCGCGCTCACATCTGTCAGAATTGTATCTTCACTGCTGCTTTGCCTGCTAGTCGTTGCAGCCACAGGCTGCCGAGCTTCGCTTACCCAGGCCTTCATCTTGTCGCGAATTTCGACAATGAGGCGCTCGGCGGTTTTTTTTCCGATCCCAGGGATACGCGTCAGCCATGCCACATCGTTGTTCATGACGGCCGAAGCAAAGTCGGCAATTCGTACGGCCGACAAAATCGAAAGCGCAGTGCGTGGCCCAATGCCCGACACGCCAAGAAAAATTGCAAAAACTTCGCGCTCTTCACGTGTGGCAAAGCCATATAACTCCACCGCATTCTCTTTGAGATCCAGGTATGTGTGGAGGGTCACTTCTTCGCCTACAGCGGGCAGTGCGTTAGCTGTCGAAGCAGGAACATCCAGGCCGTAACCAACGCCATGCACGTCAATCACCACGTGCTCGCCATCATTTTCCAGAAGAATCCCGCGCAGATACTCGATCATCGCTATCACGCTTGCGGCAATGACCGGCCCAACGCAAGTGTTACCTTTCGTGGGCGGAGCAGATGTTCTTCGTCCGCAGGGCCTAACCAAGATTCCGGTCGTCTGTCGCTCGGGCCCTGAGCTAGCATGGTGATATATTAAAAAGATACCAAATCAAGACGGACATGTGCTTTTGCGAATGCTAAGGCGCGCTCGGTCGTACTGCAGGACAATGGGAGACTGCACACAACAATGACATCTTCCAACGATCTCATGCGAGTCACGGTTCTCGGTTCGGGAACTTCCGCTGGTGTGCCCACTTTGGGATGTCGATGCGCGGTATGTCGTTCCACCAATCCACGCAACAAGCGGATGCGCTCGTGCGCCTATATTGAGCATAGGGGGAGTCGTTTCCTCATTGACTGCGGGACGGACTTTCGAACGCAAGCGCTAGCGAACGGCGTGGAGGATGTCGACTTCGTTCTCATCACACACACGCATACCGACCATATCGGCGGGCTTGATGATTTGCGTGCATTCAACATGATTCATGGACACGCCATCGATCTTTACGCTACACCCGAAAGCCTGACGGAGATCCGCCGCCGCTTCTCCTATTGCTTTCAACCGCCTCCGCCTGGTGGTGGCATTCCCGAGTTCACTGTGCACGAAATCCACGGGGATTTCGAAGTCCGCGGAATCCCCATTCGCCCCGTTCCCGTCTTTCATGGGAAGATGCCAATCGTCGGTTTCCGTTTTGAAAGGTTCGCGTGGCTCACCGATGTCAGCTCGATTCCAGACTCGTCATTCGAGCTTTTGCGCGGCGTCAGAATTCTCGTGACGAGCGCCCTTCGTCACCGCCCACATCCCACGCACATGAGCCTCAGCGAGGCTTTAGAAGTAGCCCAGCGTGTGGGAGCAGAACAAACCTATTTCATCCACATGTGCCACGATCTCGAGCATGAGGACACGAACGCTAAACTTCCTCCCAATATCCAGCTAGCCTATGACGGTCTCACATTCACCGTTTAGAACACACACCCCCCTGACGCACGTGTGCCCGGAAGAGCACAGAACACCGGTTCGCCCCGGCGTCCGTCGCAGTCTGCTTCGCTAAAAGAAAAAGCCACGCACCTACTGCACGTGGCTTCCAAAAATCATAGGCTTTGCGAATGACGCCCAGCTGGATGCGCTCGCGAATGAGCCCACTCAATAAATGATCTTGTTCAAGGGATACTCAATAATCCCGACCGCTCCCGCGCGCTTGAGATCAGGAATGAGCTGTTTCACCAGCGATTCATCAATCACTGTCTCAAGCGCCACGTAGGTGGAATCCGTGAGATTTGAAATCGTGGGTGATGTGATCGCAGGCAAGACGGCAAGCACAGCGTCGAGTTTCTTGCGTGGCACATTCATCTTGAGCCCGACTTTCCCTTCCGCCTTGATCGCCGCGTCGAGCAGCATCGCGATATTCTCAATCTTCTTGCGTTTCCACGGATCGCGCATCGCCTTCGAATTTGCGATCAGTTTCGTCCACGACTCCAACACCGTATCAATGATTCGATACTTGTTAGCGCGCAGCGAGCTGCCCGTTTCCGTAACCTCAACAATCGCGTCCACCAGATCGGGCGCCTTAGCTTCGGTTGCACCCCAGGAAAACTCAACCTCAGCTTTCACTTTGTGACGCGCCAAATAGTCGCGGGTGATATTGACGACTTCCGTTGCAATGCGCTTCCCCCGCAGATCTTTCACGGTCTTAAAAGGACTTGCCTCGGGCACTGCAAGCACCCACCGCACCGGACGCATGCTCTGCTTCGCGTAAATGAGGTCCGCAACTTCCACGACTTTCGAGCGATTCTCGAGAATCCAGTCGAGGCCTGTAAGCCCCACATCGAAAACGCCCTCTTCCACATAGCGCGACATTTCCTGCGCCCGAATGAGAATGGCGGAAATCTCCGGATCGTCGCATGTGGCGTGATATGAGCGGGCACCGACAACGAAGTTGAACCCCGCTTTACGGAAAAGTGCCAGGGTCGCTTCCTGCAAACTTCCCTTCGGGAGGCCGAGCTTCAGCACACGCTGTTCTTTTTCCGGCACTCCCGCTTTATCCGATTTGTTACTGCTTGTTCCCAGAGGTCGCCTCCAACGCGTTTTTGCCCTTTATTGATACCGGTGTGCCTTTACGCACTAGCGCATAGATTTCTTCAAGGTCCTTATCATTCATCATGATCCACCCGACGTCAGTGTAGGTGCCGACAAGCTCTGGTTGGTTTGTTCCGTGAATGCCCATGTCGCGACGCAGCTGAAGGAATCTGGGGCCAAGTGGATTCGCGGGATCGCCCGCCTTGAGGATGGCTCCCGTTTGTGGGTCGGCGTAATCTGTGCCCTTCTCCAACTTGTTTTGAATCGTGTACTCACCGGCGGGCACCCTGGAGTCCACGCGGTGAATCCCCACGCGGTATTTCTTCAGAAAAGTTCCAGAATTCTTGAGTGTCAGTGTGCGCTTGGCTTTGTCGATCACAATGCTCGGGTTGACCTTAGGAATCTTAATTTGCATTCCAACCGTCAAGGCGTTGGGCCGGAGGTTATTGATTCCCATAATGAGGTCTGCAGGAACCTTCAGTTCCCGTTCGAGTTTCCAAAGCGAGTCCCCCTTCTTAATCGTGTAAACGATGTCGTCCGGGCCAGGTTCCGGCGACCGCAACTGGTTCATGTTGAGTTCGCCAAGAAGAAACTCGGCGTCGTCGCGTGCTGGAGAATCTGGCCGCTTGAGAATCTGCTCAAGATTCGCGCGCGCCTGCTTAAAGTCCTCCTGGTCATAGCTCATCTTGGCCAGATAGTAGAGAGCCCAGTCGGCCGCATCCGAGTCGGGAAATTCTGATATAATTCGCAGAAAAATCTCTTTTGCCTTCTTGGCGTTGGATTCATTGTCGTAAGCATGGCGAGCGCGGTACAATAAAATTTCTGGCATGAAGATACTGCGCGGCGCTTTTTCCGCCACGCGATCGAATGCGCGGAGGGCCTCTAGGAAGTTCCCCTGGGCGTAGAGGACCTTGCCCATAAGATAAGTGGAACGAAGAGTTCCACCCGCACTCTCCACCCGCCGCAATAATTGAAGCGCGCCGTCGTAGTCCTTGGCCTGGAACATCTCCTCGGCTTGTGTCACCTGTTGTTCAAGCTCTTTGAGCTTCTTCTGCTGAACAAGGTAGCCGGCTCCTGCGGCCAAGATACCAGCGACCACAGCGACCATCACCAGCACAGCGACGATTTTCTTCATCTCGCCTATCCCCCGCGGGATTCACATTCACTTGCTTTCGCTGTTACCGTCACGCAAATACAAGGGCGCTTCAAAAAAACTACTGGCAAAGCCAAAAGCGTTCCTTCGAAAGAAGAGAAAAGCTTTCCAGGTTGGGTCCAGTCCACAGTGCATCAGTGTATGGGACAATTGAGAAAGGAGCAGTTTCATGCGGCGTTTGTTTGGGCTTAGCTTTATCTTTGTATTTGTTGTTTTAGTCGAGATCGCTCTTGCCGAAGGTCCTTCCCCTATCACTCTTGGCCGGCGCGAGGTCCCACGTTATGCCAATGACCCTCTGGCAGTACGTGCCATGAACCCTGTGTTCGACACCTTCCCCGACAGCTCGCTTGTGGATTTCTCATTTCTTCTTGATCCACCCGCAGGGAAGAAAGGGTTCGTCGTTCGCGACAAGGATGGCACGTTCAAATTCGAGAAAACTGGCGAGAGAGTGCGCTTCTGGGGCTACACCGTCGCTGCTACCCATGCAGGAGATATCGAAAAATCCCGCATCGAACTCGTTACCGATGTGTTAGCGCGCGGCGGCTGCAACTTGCTCCGCCTCCATGAGCTGGACAATCGCGGTGCCGAACAATACAACCTTGTGCGCCGCTGCATCATTGATGAAGCTTACCCAAACAACAACAAATCCACCGAGTTTGATCCTGAGTATCGTGATCGTGTGGATTGGTGGATCGCCTGCGCAAAAAAACGCGGGATGTACGTCTACCTTGTCCTGCGCGGCTACCGCACCTTCCGCGAAGGTGATGGCGTGCCAAATGCCGACAAGCTTGGCCGTGCCGCGAAACCCTACGCATTCTTCGATCCGCGGCTGATCGAACTGCAGAAGCAGTATATTCAGGCCTGGCTCATCGACCATGTGAATCCCTACACCGGCATGCCAAACGGCCTCGATCCCGCCGTGTGCATGTTGGAAGTCGAGAACGAAGACAGCCTCTTCTTCGGCCATGTCTCCTGGCGTGACTTTGTCGAGCCTTACCGAACGAATTTCCAAAAACTGTGGAACGAGTGGCTAAAAAGCCAGTACGGCTCTACGGCTGAGCTGCGCAAAAGGTGGACAAATGAGAAAGGCGAGTGTCCGCTTGCTCAATCGGAATCGCTCGAACAGGGCACAGTGGAGCTCCCTGATATGACTGTCAGCTCCCTGCAGGATGTGGCCCGCATTCCATGGACAGACCAGCTGCGCTCGCCTGCCCGTACCCGCGATGCTGTGCGATTTGCCGTCGAACTCCAGCGCCGCTATTTCGCCACCATGCGCGACTTCATACGCGAGCGTGGTATCAAGGTTCCTCTCGTTGCGGTGGTTCACGGCGAGCACATCGTAGACATTTACTCCACCACCCGTGAGCTCGACGCCACAGCAGAGAATGCTTATCTCGACCATCCGTCGTTCCTGCCGGGTGTCGAATGGGTGGGCAAGCCGTTCTATTCCAATAAGAATTACGTGCGCGAGATCGGCCCATACTCAATGGCCTGTCACTTGTCACGTTATCGCTGGGCGAACATGCCGCTTGTGTGCCGCGAATGGACCCAATGCTGGCCCAATGAATTCCGTTCCGCCTACTATCCCGATATCGCCAGTTTCTCGCTGGCTCAGGATTACGACATGCTCGTTCATTTTGCCTACTACACCTGGGGCGACCAGGAGATCATCTCCGCCTTTGGTCCCCAGGCCGATCCCCTCCGGTGGGGCATCAGTGGCTACACAGCGAAGCTTTTCTTGCGCCACGAAGTCCCCATCGAAAAGCGGCGCGTGCGCATTGCGTATAACAACGAGGACCTTGCCACATGGGCTTCGTTCACCACTCCTTTGCACCAGCTCGCCTGGGCGTTCCGCACGGAGAACTGGAATCCCGACACAGATCCCCTTGACGATTCGGTCCTGCTCACCGTCACCTCCGGACGCAGTGGAAAAGGTGCTTATGCCGGTGAACACCTTCTCCTCTTTGACGCGCGGTACCGCGATCGCAGAGAGGGAAAACTGGGGCCACGCCAGGAGGGATTGCTTGTCGCCAGCGGATACAACTTCCCCTGGGTCTATGCAGGCAAAAGTTTTCCTCTACAGAGCGTGAAGAATGCGGGGTTCGAGCCCGTGCTTCCAGCGGGGTCGGGAGAAACTTGCGCTGCGTTTTATGATCCAAAGCGGAAGAACCTCGTGTGTGCTGAGCTCACAGAATCGCAGGCGGCAGCAGTCGCGTACGGCTTCGCACGCTATTTGGCCAACGAAGCCTCGCTGGAAAAAATCTCGACTGAATGGCCAGCCGAACTCATACTAGCCGGCGGTACAGTGACGCGCAACGTCACCAGTGGCTTGCTGTGCATCGCCACTACGGAGACATGCGCCCTTGCAGGGGAGCTTGTCCCGGGGAAGCGCTATCAGGCCGGTGCTCTCGAAGTTGTCTCCACGTCCCCCATTGCCACGGTCTATGCTACATCGCTTGATGGCCAGCCACTCGAGAAGGCGCAAAGGCTGGCGGTGAAGATGGTAACTGTGGCACGCAATCGTGGTCAGCAGCTCGACGCTGTGAAATCTGGTGCCGGCGCCGGCAGATACGTGCTCAATTACCAAGGATCAGCTCCCGTGCAAACCGCAGGAAAACCGAGCACAGTTCCTACGACGGTATGGATAGGTGGACAAAAACTCGTCGAGGCCTATTTGCAGGACGGAACCTGGGAAGTCGTGGTCGATCGCGCGCAACATTCAGCGCAAGTGTTCTGCGACACGCCGAACGTCCGGTTTGTTTTGGCCCCTGAGATTTTCGGCCGAGCCGCCACGGAGATTCCAATCAAGAAGTACTTCACGGAGTATCCGCCAGCTGACGCATCTCAACGCGGCCACGACTTCATCTATCCAGGCTTTGCGAAGTATGTGCACCTCGGAGCTGAAGTTGGAGGGAAAACAAAGAAAGGGGTGCAGCGCTAGACGAATTCCAGCTTTGGCAATAGCGGAATGTAGCCACGCTCGGCCGCCATGGTGAGAAACATTTTCACACCCTGGCGGCCAGCCTCGCCATAGTCGAGCGTGAGCTCGTTCACGTACATCCCCACAAAGCGATCGGCCAGCTCAAAACCCATATCGCGGGCCCACCGGAGCGCATAATCGACAGCCTCCTTGCGATGCTCGAGCGCATACTGGATACTTTGACGGAGGATCTCGGAAATTTCGGTCATTGCCGCCGGCCCCAAATCCTTGCGCACCACGTTGCCTCCCAGCGGCAAGGGGAGTTGCGTTTTCTCCCACCACCACTCCCCAAGGTCGAGAACCTTCACCAGCCCAGAAGCCGAATAGGTGAGCTGCCCTTCGTGAATGATGAGTCCCGCCTCAAAATGTCCTTTGCGCACCTCTTCGATGATCTGGTCAAACGGCACAACGCTGTAAGAGTAGTCGCCAATGGCTAACCGAAGCGCCAGAAACGCGGACGTCATGGTTCCCGGCACGGCAATGGTCACATGTTTGAGTTCATCTAACGTCATCGGATCGCGTGCTACGACCATGGGACCGTAAAGTAATCCCATACTTGCACCGCTGGAAAGCAGAGCATACTTGTCTGCCACATAGGCGTATGCGTGAATGGAAATCGCTGTGATGTCGAGCTCGCCTCGCATGGCCCGCTCGTTGAGCGTTTGGATGTCCTGAAGAATGTGCTCGAAACGCCACCCGCGCGTGTCTATTCTCTCTTTCGCGAGCGCAAAAAACATGAAAGCATCATCGGGGTCCGGACTATGCCCTAGGGTAAGTGTCCGACGTGGGGTGTCGCTCATTCGCTCACTCCTTCTGAATCCCAGTTTCGGCTCATGTGATTTTGATGAAGCATTGTCGCCCCACCACTACGCAAAAGGAAAAATCCGAACACGCGGCTTTCAGCATAACCAGCGAATCTCTACGGTTTTTTGAGGAGCAACGTTTCATCGTATCTCGAAGAGTTCCGAGACCCTAAAGCCTTCGCTCAAGCTAGAAAATGAGCTTGGGTTCTTAAGCGACACGCTTGCCCCGCTTCCCTTCTCACTCTACAAAAAGCAAGAGGCTCGCCCTGCCGTCGGCAAGGCAAGCCCCGCTCTAATGGATGAAAGCCCTCTCCGCCCTAAGCGGTAGCGGGTTGCTTCTTTTTCTTTCCGAACTCCGGATCGACCGGAATGATGTAAGTAACCACAAAGCTCAGGCTCGAGAGCACCAGCACGAGCAGGAAGAATTCGTAGTAGTGTCCAAGCAGCTCCTGGATAATACCGCTGACCATTCCTGGGATCATGAAACTCAATGCCATGAACCCCGTGCACAAAGCGTAGTGGCTGGTTTTGTGCTCTCCTTGGCCAGCGATGTAGAGCATATAGAGCATGTAGAAGGAGAATCCAAAGCCGTACCCAAACTGCTCCACGAACACCGACCCCATCACGATGTGGAAAGGTGGTTGGAATTTCGCCAACAGCACGAAGAGCAAAATCGGGACGTTCATGAACAGGCACATCACGAGGCGGACCTTCGCCAAGCCATAGGTCGCCGCGTAAATGCTTCCGACGATTCCGCCAAGCAGCAGGCCGAACACTCCAATGGTACCGTAGGCGAAACCGACCTGCGCCGTGCTGAGGCCCAGCCCACCTTTTTCCGGCGGATCAAACATGAACGGCGTGATCATTTTCACCAGCATTGCGTCGGCGAGCCGGTACAAAAGAAGGAACGCGAGCATCCGCACGATCGCCTTTTTGCGGAAAAATGACGCGAAGACTTCCGAAAACCCTATGCGACTCTTATCGGAACAAATGTTGAAGAGCTTTGCTGCCACTCGGCCAACCGGGGTCGCGAGGAGGAGAATGGCCGCTGCCCCGACGATGAGAGAGAATGTGACAAAGCTCATGAGGCCGGTCCAGTTACTGTTTGCTTGGTATTGTTTGGGAAGCAGAGAAACCAGCTGCGGTTGGATGAGGTTGAAGACGAAGTAATAAATCACTGCCGGCACGCCAACCGCAACGAAGAGCCATCCTGCAGAGCGTAAGAACGAAGCCCCTTCTGGTTTGCGCAGCACGTCAAGTGCTGGCTTCGGCATGATCACCGTGTGGTAAAGCCATAACAAGAAATAGACGAGACCCACGGCGCCAATGCAGGTAGCCCATGCCAGCGGGATGTTGCCCGATGCCACTTTGAGATTCACGAGGATGGGCTTATTGAGGTTCTTGTGAACTTGGATCTCGACAGGATGTGGCTTGTCCCAGTTCTCTGGTCCAAACTCAATGCGATCTCCCCCCAGGACTTTCACATTGGCCTCATCCCCAATCGGAAAGAAGAAATACCACCATTTCGATGGCTCGACAGCGACGCTGACCACTATCTTTGCGCCTTCCTCTGGCGCTTTCGCCAACTTGATTGTCATCGAGGCAGTGGTCCCGGCTTCGACGGGTGCGGCAGGAACCTCAACCACGGCGAAATCGCCACCACTAATGCCCGCCACTTTAGGCGCCTCTGCCACTTTCCCTTTTGGCACTGCGGCGATTTGGGCAATGACAGGGGTCGGACCGCTGTGGCTTTCCACAAGCCCCGCAATAATGACAAGGACCCCCGTGCCGATGATCATAGACAAACGCCAGAACGTGGAGCGTAGCCCGTTGAAGAGGGCCTGGCGGTGCGGATCAAGCCCCAGCATGTAGTAGCCGTCTGCCGCAATATCATGAGTTGCGGAAGCAAAGGACATGAGAGCAAAAATCGCAAGCGAACCATACCACCACAGCGGCGCGGGAGTGGGCAGGATTGCTGCGACTCCGAGCAAACCGATAGCCATGAGGGCTTGCGTGAGAAGAACCCACTTGCGCTTGGTCCAATACATGTCCACCAGGGGTCCCCATAAGGGCTTCACGACCCATGCTAATCCCAGCAGGCTTGTGTACCAGGCGATGTCTGCGTTGCTGACTCCAAACCGCTTGTAAAGTGGGACAGAGACTTGCGTAACAATGACGTAGGGGATACCCTGCGCGAAATACAACGTCGGCACCCACCACCAGCCCGACATCGAGGGATAGCTAGCTTCCGCGGGTGCACTCTTATGTTCGTGGTTTGCCACGGCATCAAACCTCCCGAATGAACTCAGCATGTTCCCTTTGGGACCACGTATGACGCCAAGCCACACAAACCCAAAACTTGTTCTCAAGATAAAATCGTTGGCCAGCAACTTCTCTAAAGGGTGTCCGCGGTCACCATCGCTGAACTTCAGTCGCGGCGTAAGAAAACCAAACCTTATCCCCTGAGCAGTATTCCTGATTGCGAGTGAACAGGGAAGATTCTCATCGTGGGTGTTTCGTCAGAGCGTTGCGAGATAAGCAAAAAAGTCATGCGGCCAGTAGCCACAAGGCTACCGGCCGCACGAGGGGAAGGGAGTCACGCCACACACACTTGGCTTAGATATCGTAATAAAGCATAAATTCGTACGGATGTGGACGCAGGCGAATCGGGTCCACCTCGTTCTTACGCTTATACGTAATGTAGGCTTGGATGACGTCTTCTGTAAACACGTCGCCCTTGAGCAAGAAATCATGATCTTTTTCGAGCGCATCGAGCGCGGCATCGAGGGAACCTGGCACCTGAGGAACCTTCTTCAATTCTTCTGGTGGTAGGTCATAAATGTTCTTATCGAGAGGTTCTCCGGGGTGAATCTTGTTTTGAATCCCATCGAGACCCGCCATGAGAATGGCAGCGAATGCGTAGTAGAAGTTGCACGAAGGATCCGGCGGGCGGAACTCAATACGTTTGGCTTTTTCACTGGCTGAGTACATGGGAATGCGGATGGCCGCACTGCGGTTGCGCTGGGAGTAAGCCAGATTGACGGGAGCCTCGTAGCCCGGAACAAGCCGTTTATAGCTGTTGGTTGTTGGGCTTGTGAAGGCAAGGATCGCCGGCGCATGCTTGAGCAGACCGCCGATGAAATACAGCGCCACCTCACTCAGCCCCGCGTATTGGTTTCCCGCAAAGAGGTTCTTCCCGTTCTTCCAAATGGAAACGTGCACGTGCATCCCGCTGCCGTTGTCGCCAAAGAGAGGCTTTGGCATGAACGTCACG
This sequence comes from Candidatus Sumerlaeota bacterium, assembly GCA_017161655.1. Classification (GTDB taxonomy): domain Bacteria; phylum Sumerlaeota; class Sumerlaeia; order Sumerlaeales; family Sumerlaeaceae; genus DRVG01. The sequence goes on along the minus strand of JADFCV010000003.1, from coordinate 316,918 downwards.
GTCTTCCCGAACTTCTTCGCCGTGTTCTTGATGATGTACTTAAAGAGAAGGGATTGATCACCCATTCGCACAAGTGGGCCGAAACGCATGTCAATTTCGGACTGCCCGGCGGTGGCCACCTCGTGGTGTTGAGCTTCCGGCTCGATTCCACACTTCATGAGATTGAGCATCATCTCGGAGCGTAGATCCTGGAGCTGGTCAATGGGTGGAACAGGGAAATAGCCCTCCTTGTGGCGGGGACGCCATCCAAGGTTCGGGTTGCCAGGCATATTCTCCCGTCCGCTATTCCAGATTCCTTCATCACTATCAATTTCGTAGAAGCAACCGTTGGCGGCGGCAGCGAAGCGCGCACTGTCGAAAATGAAGAACTCAAGCTCGGGACCAAAGTACGCGATGTCACCGATGCCCGTGGATTTGAGATAATTTTCTGCATTCACCGCGGTGCTGCGTGGGTCGCGGCTGTAACGCTCTTTCGTAATTGGATCAAGGATATTGCAAATGAGCGACAACGTCGGATGCGCCGTAAACGGATCGATGAAGGCTGTTTCCGGGTCAGGCAACAGCAAGAGGTCGCTCTCGTTGATCTCGCACCATCCCCGAATAGAGGACCCATCGAACCCGAAGCCCTCCTCGAAGCTTGATTCATCTAACTGGGAAATAGGCACCGTGAGGTGCTGCCATTGCCCGGGCAGATCCATAAATTTAAAGTCCACCGCCACCACCTTGTGATCGGCAGCCATTTTCAAAACGTCTTTTGGCGTCTTGGGAGCAGAGTTCGACTCTGGTAACTTGGCCATCATGGAATCCTCGTTTCCTTCCATTTTGTTTGCGGTCCTCTGCGAAAGTGTTCGCTAAAGACTTAGCGCAACCTTTTCAAGAGGTCCCGCAACACTTTTGCTTACTCTTAGGCAAGAAGTGGGCCAATTTCTCAACCCCGGAAATTGCGGGAAAGATCAACTTCTCGCCACCAAATCTTGCAATTGATCTGCGCAAAAAGTACCACTTTCGCATCATAGGGGCCAGTGAGCGCGAGAGATTCGAAGCGGAAGTTTGCAAAATCAGGCAAGGACAAAGTGGCGATGGCGTGGACGCAATTTTTCTTTACTCGGCGCAAGCGCATGATTTCGGTGCAAGGGTTATGATGGGGAACGATCGAACTCTATTCCGGGCGGCAACCCTTACAGCAAGCACACGCTGTGCGGCAGGCGAGCAAGAGGACCGAAGCGGTATGCTCCTCGGCGACCTGCTCCGTCAACTGGGTGCTGAACTCGTCGAACATTGCATCCTTCCGGACGATCGGGAGAGAATCGAGGCCGCTCTTCGCGAGCTTGCTGCGCGCGTAGACGTTCTCATTACCACTGGCGGAACTGGCATAGCTCCGCGCGATGTGACACCCGAAGCCACTTTGGCTGTTATCGAACGCCGCTTACCGGGTGTCGAAGCGGCGCTCCATTTGGCCGGACGCGAAAAAGTTCCCACGGCCATTCTTTCGCGGGGCGTCGCCGGCGTGGCAGGCCGATGCCTCATCGTGAACTTGCCGGGCAGCCCTGGTGGGGTGCGGGATGGGATGGCCGTCCTTGCGCCAGTTCTTGCGCACGCCGTGCGACTCCTTCGCGGCGAAGTGAAAGACTGCCAGAATGAGCTTGGTCACAAGCCCGATTAGTGCGCGAGTCCAATCTCGACAAGGTTTTGATCCGAACAGAGGTAAAGCTCGTCGCGCCCGTCACAATCGAGATCCCCTGAAGTCATGGCCCCAGCGAGAGTGCCACCGGCTAAGAGAGTCTGAAGGCGTTCGAACACCAGCTCCCCGTCCCACACAATTCTGCCGTGGTCATCCACTTCGCGTAATTTCCCTTTCGGCGTGACCGCAACAAAATGCTGTGTCACACCTTCTTGGGTCCTTTCTCGAATCGAAGTGAAATCACCGCCAAGGCGATCGAGTCGCGGCGCCATGGAAACCGTCCAAATGGTTTCCGCGCTTGGTCCTAGTCCACGCAGGGCCAGCTCGTTGCCTTCGCGACTGATGGCTCCCACCATCAGCAAGCCCGTCGCGATATCGCAAGGCTCGGCACCGATCAAAGCATCCGTGGGGATAAGTTTCGCGAGAGGTCGCCCCGCGAACGTATAAAGCCATAGCTCGGGCTTTTGGATCGTAAGTCCCACAAGGACGCGCCCGTAAACTGGATGGTGCGAGATCACGAGCTGTGTGATATTTCTCTGGCGTCTTATCGAAAACAAAGTTCGGCCGGTTGGGTCGAGCTGCGACAAACCGCTCTCAAGTCCCACCCAGAGGCGTGGCGGTGTTGTCTGGTCATCTGCCGCGACACACCAAACTCGCGCAGGCATGGAGCGTGTCCACAAACCATGCCCCTCAAGGTCTATCGCCTGAATCATGGTGCCACCACTTCGCGCCAGGACGACAGCAGGTTGATTCGCAAGTTTGCAGGGCACCGCCATGTCTGGATAAAAGTCGAGAGAGGCAGGAATGTTCTTAAGCCCCTTTTGGTCGAGGAGCCAGACCTTGCCGTCGGCGGTGACAATGGTGACCATGCGCGCCCGCCCTGTGGAAATCCCCGCTATGTGGTTCTCGAATCGCCACGTCCTCTTCACCTGCCAATGTTCCCGTGGCCACTGGTTCTCCAGCGAAACCGAGGTTTTCTCAAGCGCAGACCCGGACGCCGCGCGCAGGAGGCGCTGGAGAAACGGCGCAGACGCAGCGGTTGATCTTGGCGGCTGTGTTTCGTCAGTCCCTTTTGCTTCCGTGATGCCGCGGGGAGGCTTGCTTTCGAACCGAAGGCTACCAGGTAAAGTGCCGGTCGTGATTTCGTCAAAAATCGTGACCCACATTTCGCCAGAAGCGGCAGGGCCAAGCGCCCAGCAGGGTGTCCCCGTCTCCGTTTGAGCCCGCACAACGCTCAGTTTCCGGATCAAGCCGGTCTCGCAGTCAATCCACTGGGTAACGGCGAGATCTGGCGAGGACTGGTGAAAACGAATGCGGTGGCAGCACGCATTGCCCACTCTCTCGATTCCATCGTAAAAATACTCCGCCACATGTGAGTGCAGCCAAGCTCGCGGATCACGGCTTATGAACAGTGGCCCCACGACTGAGGCGCTCAGGCAACCGGACGCATCTTCATAAAGATCGCCGTCAGTCTCTTCGTCCACGAACGCTGCCAGAGGCGGCTGCGCGTGGATGCGGTACACGAGGTTTTCGGGCACCCCGCCGAAAAGCCCCATTTGCTTGTCCCACACCATGAGGACTTGGTGCCCGTCAGCCTCGAAGCGAGCGGTGGCGCGACCCGAAGGGTCGCTAAGCGCGATGCGCAAGCGGTCGGGTCGCATGTAAGCAACCTCGATGCGCTGTTCCCGCAGAATTCTTCGCGAACTGTCCACCTTAATCTCACCAAGGTGCCGACCAATGGCGTAGAACTGGGAAACGTTGCGGCACGCACGAACGCAGTGTTCGAGGATTTGGTCCACCGCAGAAGACGTTTCCCTGTCGTCCTGCGTCCTGCCCTCACGAATGCTCCCACACTTTTGGAGACACACCGCCACCGTCGTGTCCTGCGCTTTCTGGGCAAGCAGCGGCGACGGGGAGTAACTCGAAAGGATTATCACGATCGTGGCGGCGAGGGTGAACAACCGCAGATCCCAGGTTTTCATAGAGACCTCATTCGCTTCGCTGTTTGAAAACACATTCTCCAGCGAAGTACGTCTGAGCTACAGAAAGATTGCGAAGCTCGTGAGGAGCCACGTGCCACGGGTCCTCACGAAGCACGATGAAATCTGCATATTTACCGGGCTGCAGAGTTCCCACCACGTGGTGTTTGCCTGCCGCTTGAGCAGAGCCTACTGTGTAGGCCGCGAGGGCCTGTTCGAGTGACAGCCGTTCTTCGGGATACCAACCCTGTTTGGGCTGGCCTTCCAGGTCCTGGCGCGTGACCGCGGCATAAACTCCATACCACGGATGAATCGGCTCGACGGGTGCGTCTGTGCCAAAGGCAAGGGCACAGCCAGCCTGGCCCAAAGTGCGGAAAGCGTAAGCGTAGCGCGAACGTCTTCCCCAATGCGTCTCGGCGGGACGCCAGTCTGCGCATAGATGCACAGGCTGAACTGAAGCCACGGGACGCACAGAGCGCAGCAGCTCCAAATCCTGGGGCGCAATGAGCTGAAGATGTTCGATGCGATTGCGCACCAGTGGACGCGTGTTTGCGGCTCCTGCACACCCGGTTTCCTGGGCTGCCTGTTCAAATGCGCGCAAGACCTCTGCCACAGCGCGATCGCCAATAGCGTGGGCTGCCACGGGCAACCCTGCACGGTTTGCGCGGATTGTGACATCTGCTATCTCAACCCCCGACCGCACCGCAGCCCCAAAGTTCTCAGGCTCGTTTTCATAATGCTCATAGAGCAACGCAGTTCTGGCACCAAGCGAACCGTCGGCAAAGATTTTCACTCCAGCAAGGAATAGAAGATCGTCGCCGGAGCCCCAACGCAGGCGCATTTTTAAAGCGGTTTCGAGATCTGCGGCGGGAATGAGAAACGCAATCCGCATGCGAAGAAGTCCAGCCCCCCGAACCCCTCCGTAGAATTCCCAGGTCTCCATGTCCTCCGGCGTGTGAAGCGCTGTGATGCCGAGGGCGTGAGCTTTGAGCTGCCCCCGAATAAAGGCATTGCGTTTGGCTGTGGCAGAAGGCGGCGGAACAGCCTCCTCCACCAGCAAAACGGCGTCCTCTTTGAGAATGCCCGTTAATATTGGCGCGTCGGGCGGACCTTCTTTGCAAATCTCGCCGCCCGGTGGATCTGGCGTGTGCGCATCAATGCCAGCAACCTTCAAAGCAAGGGAATTGAGCCACGCGAGGTGCCCGCACTTCGACGTCAGGTAAACAGGATTGTGGGGGAATGCGGCGTCGAGCAGTTCTTTGCGTGGGAGCTCTGCACCCGGCCAGGAGTTGTGGGACCATCCGTGCCCAAGAATCCATTCTCCGTGGGGCACGGTGCTAGCCTCACGCATGAGGATTTCCACGGCTTCCTCGGCGCTTCTTGCAGGTGTAAGATCAGGCCGCGTAGCGTTGAAAGCCCACCACAGAAAGTGCACGTGCGCATCCGCGAACGAAGGCAGAACCGTGTGCCCTTCGAGATCAATAAATTCGATCTCTTTCTCGAACAGCTTTCGCTGGTGAGCAAAACCGCTCTCGCGAAAATCCAGGCCTAAAGGGGCTCGCCCATCCGAGCAAAACCAGATTTTCTCTCCCGCCACAAGCATGTGAGGCGCCAGCGGGTGCCCCGCATCCAGCGTGCGGATGTTCCCATTGAAGAAGTATTTTAAAGGCAAAGTGGACGGTCTGCTAGCGTCCTCACCAGCTAAAATCCGACTCAAAGGATAAGCGCCGCTCATGCTGTTATGCTGAGCTCCCTCTAACCGAGAAAGCAAGATCGAAAGGACACGATTGACCGTAGCATCTGTTTCCTGCCAAAGGATCGGACGATGACGAACGAAAGACAAACTCACGAGGAAGCGCCCGAAGTTTCCATCGTCTTACCAGCTTACAACGAGCAGGAGGCAATTGGCAAAGTCATTGATGCCGTTCAGGCGGCGATGGCTAACACGGGCTATCGGTACGAAATTGTTGTCGTGGATGATTGCAGTACGGACGCCACGGCCGAACGTGCCGCAGAGAAAGGGGTGCGTGTCATCCGCCACGCGACGAACCGTGGCAGTGGCGCTGCCCGACGAACGGGGATTCTCGAAGCGCGCGGGGAAATTATCGTCATGCTCGACGCCGACGGGACTTACGATGCAGCTTCGATTCCTACGCTGCTAAAGTACTTTCCCGAATACGATCAAGTGAACGGTGCTCGTACGAGCGAGCAAGGCACCTATAAACTCCTCCGCTCTGCAGCCAAAGCTCTCATTCGCTGGTTGGCCATCTATCTCTCGGGGACGAAAATTCCTGACCTCAACACAGGTCTCAAAGCGTTCAAACGCTCGATTATGCTCGACTATCTCTGGGTTCTTCCTGATGGGTTCTCCTGCGTGACGAGCATGACACTGGCATTTCTCACCAATGGCTATCGCGTGCATTATGTTCCGACGCCTTACTACCCACGCATCGGGAAATCGAAATTTCATCCTTTAGCCGACACGGCCGCGTACCTGGCAACCGTTGTGCGTATCTGCACGTATTTCCGGCCTCTGCGCGTGTATGGGCCGCTGGGTCTTGGCTTCGTGGCGGTGGGGGTTGCAAAAAGTCTGTACGATGTTTTCTTCCGAGCCGAAAAGCATTCGCTTGAGGAATCCGACATTATCCTTGTGACCGCGGGCATCTTGCTCGGGGCGATTGGCCTGTTGGCTGATCTCATCGTGGCTCAACGACGTGGAGGACGTTGATGAATCAAGAGCTTGAAGCATTACGTCGGCGTTACACCGACGAGGCGCTGCTTTACCTGCCGCGCCTTTTTCAAATGGTGGATAAGAATCGCTACAGCCCTACCTATGGCAGCTTTGACCGCTCCTACTGGCACTACCGCACCATGGATTTCCCCTGCGGCATGTATCAGGAATTCACCCTGCCGCTGGCTCTTGCTTATAAATATCCTTTTCCGGACAACCAGTTCTATGGGCTCGAGCGCGTGAAGGAGCTTGCGCTGGCTGGCGTGGACTTTGCCCGGCGTTCTTCCCACCGCGACGGGACCTGCGATGACTATTTTCCTTTCGAACGGGCCCTTGGCGCACTCGTGTTCTCGCTCTACGCGTGCACCGAAACCTGCATCCTTCTTGATGATAGACGCCCAGAATTCCTTGAGTTTTTTGCGCGCCGCGGAAAATGGCTTGAGACCCACAACGAAACGGGACAACTCACTAACCACCAGGCACTCGCTGCATTAGCATTATATAATGTTTATATGCTAACAGGAGAAGAGCGCTTCCGCAAAGCCTCGGACAAATATGTCGGCATCGTCAGAGATTGGCAGTCGGATGAGGGGTGGTTTCAGGAGTACGAAGGCGCAGACCCAGGGTACCACACCTGCACGATCGCATTCCTTGCCAAGCTATGGAAGAAAAGCCAAGACGAAAGCCTGCTGCAATTGCTTCATCCCGCGGTAGATTTCGCGTGGTACTTCATGCATCCCGATGGCAGCTACGCGGGTGAGTACGGAAGCCGCAACACCTACCACTTCTATCCGCATGGGTTCGAAGTTATGGCTCCGATGAATCCGCGAGCTGCCCAGATCGCCGATCAATTTCTCATGAAGGCACTGCCAAAGCGCACCCGCTACTACAATGACGACGACCGAATGTGCGCGCACTACCTCTATGATTGGATGCAAGCCTATCTCGATTTCTCGCCGGTACGCAGTGCTGAGCCGCTCGATGCGCGTCCACCGTTTCAGAAATACTTCGAAAAAGCGCGCCTCTACATTGAAAAAACCCCTCATTACTACGCCGTGCTGAGCCTTGCCAAAGGGGGCGTGTTGAAGGTCACCACAGAGGATGGCCCTGCGTATAGCGACACGGGGTTCATTGGTCGCACCAGCGACGGCAAGGTTCTCGTCTCGCACATTGTGGACGACTATGCAATCGCGGTGGATCCAGCCCGTCATCGCTTTCGGGCCGCTGGTCGCCTCTGCCGACGTCGTGCTAAGCTGCCCACTCCGTACACACAGATTCTCTTTCGTATCATCAACCTCACGATCGGACGTTTTGCGCCGAACCTGTTGCGGTTTCTTCTTCAGAAGATCCTTATTGTTGGCAAGCCTCGCACGGACTACTCGTTCGAACGGGAGTTTGAATTTCTGCCCGACCGCATACGTGTGCGCACAGCTGTGAGGCGCCCTCCGCAAGCAGCAAGATTCGTGTCGTGCCATCTTGCCAGCGACGCAACCTCCATCTACGTGGCCAATTCCAATGTCTATCAGCGCAGCGTGCTTTTGCCCTGGCGCGAGCTCAAGGCGCTGCGCGATTCCGTGAACGAAAAAGGTGAAGGCGAGGAGTCGTTTGAGGTCGTCATTGGTGCTCCAGATGGAGCGGAACTCGTGGAGGAAAAGGCGTGAAGCGTCTCATTTCTTTCATCATCAGCATAGGGCTCCTTGCGCTGCTCTTCTACCGTGTGGATCGCGTTCAGCTCTTGGCCTACCTCAAAGGCACCCACTGGGGGTGGTTTGCGTTGGCGCTTTTCATGTTTGTGCCGCAGATCGGCTTGATCGCTTGGCGATGGCGTCGTCTTGTGGGACTTTTCGCGCAGGTCTCATGGGGCGAAGCGATTCAGCAAATCCTCGCAAGCAACACGATGAATCTGATTCTTCCTTCCAAACTCGGTGACCTCGCAAAAGGCGTTTTTCTCCACCGTATGGGGCGCCTCGATCTTGGTCGAGCAATGAATGTGGTGATTTTCGAAAAACTGCTCGACGTTGCCACGCTTGCGGCATTCATGCTCGCGGGGGTGAGCGCTCTTTTCATTCGTGGCGATCTTTCCGGCCTCCTGCGCCATGCCGCCGTCATGGCTGCTCTGCTGGGCGTGCTCGCGGTGGGTGGGGTGGCTGCTCTGTATTTTATGCCCGCCGAAAAAGTGCCTGTCTTGAATAGACTCATTGCCTGGCTCGCCACGAAACCAAGGCTCAGGCGCATCGAGCGATTTTTTCGTGCTTCCCACGAGACCATAGCACTTCTCCAAAGCCGCGGTGCACGCCGCGATATCATCTGCGCGCTTTCTGTCGCAATCTGGGTGGCCCACCTCGTGCAGATCTATTTTTTCTTTCTCGCGCTCGGTGCTCGCCCGCTCCCTCTTTTCCAATTTGCAACCATGGTACCCCTTGCAATCTTTATAGGTCTTATTCCTCTTACGATTGCGGGGTTTGGCACACGCGACAATGCGCTCGTCGCACTTTTCCCGCAGTTTTCTCCGAGTCTCATGGTCGGCGTGGCGCTTTATGTGAATCTCCGCTATATTCTGCCGGCAATCGCAGGCCTGCCGTACCTGAATCGTTATCTTGTTTATGCGCGTGAATATGCCCAAACGTCGTCTCCGCACAGAAGCCACGTGGCCTCCTCTTGAGAAGGGGAATGAACGATGACTCTGCCTGCAGCTAGGCCCCGCCGCTTCATCGTGCTAAGAACTCTTCTCATGTGCCTCGCGCTGTGGACGACATTCGTTTACGTGCGTCACGACGAAATCGGTTGGAATGCGAAATCACGGCTTTGCCTTACCTATGCGCTGGTTGACGAAGGAACTGTGCGGGTGGACAACTTCTGGCAGCGTCCGGGGCTCTTCACGCGCGACGTCGCGACGGTCGGCGGCCACTTTTACTCGGACAAGATTATTGGGACATCGCTCCTGGGCGTTCCAGCGTTGGCGGCGGTGCGACTTTTTGAGCGCGCTTTAGGGGCGCCGCTATCGCCCGAGGTCTGCCATTGGTTGGTGGCGGCGTTGTCGGTTGCTTTGCTCGGCGCGGCAGCCGGCGGAATCTTCTTTCGCCTCGCAGCGCACTATTTGCGCGAGCTGAATATGGATTGGCGACGAGCTGAGCTTTTCAGTGCGGCTGCGACTCTATTCACGTTCTGTGGGACCATGCTTCTGCTCTATGCAGGCGTATTCATGCCTTATCTGCCTGCAGTCTTCTTTTTGCTTGCTGCCCTGTTTCTCGTGGAGCACTGCGACCACGAAGCACATGACTGCGTGTTCCCACTCTGGAAGTCCTTTGCTGTGGGGCTCTCGCTCGGCTTTGCCATCCTTTGTGAGTATCTCGCTGCGTGGCCATCCTTGCTGTTGCTTGGGTATTTCGCCCAGCATTGTAGGGACTGGCGCAAGATGCTTCTCGCTTTCCTTGGCGCGGCGCTCGGCATCATGCCCTTTGTCGTTTATTGCTACGCCCTCTTTGGTCGTTTTTCGATCCCGTACGAATTCGAGTTGGAAACGTTTTTCCGCGAGTCCATGAGTCGCGGTCTGATGGGGGCGACATCACCGAAACTCACAGTTGCATATCTGCTGGCATTTCATCCCTACCGCGGGCTCTTTTTTCACTCGCCCCATCTGCTGCTGGCAGTACTCGGGTTCGTTTTGGCTTGGCGGCTTGGTGGCCGGTGGCGGGCACGTGCCTCTGTCTTTCTGGCAACGTTTGTTGGCCTGTTCCTCTACAACTCCGGGTACTATTTATGGTGGGGAGGGTGGGGACTGGCGCCCAGATTTCTCGCCGTCGCTGTGCCATTTGTGGCACTACTCAGTATGCCCGCTCTCCGCGTTTTCTCGGCTCGGCTGATCTACCTCGTGGCCGGCTGCTGGGGGATGCTGGTCCACGTGGTCATGAATTTTATGCCGCACGATTTTCCCGAGCGCCCGCACGGAGCACCGCTCGAGTCGCTGCTCTTTCCGGATTTCCGTCGTTTTGAATACCCCGCGCTTTTCGCGCGCTATGTGTGGCCAAAGTTCTTCCTCGGAGAAACGGACTGGAACCTGGCAGTCATGTTCGGGTTAACAGGTCCTGGGGCGCTGGTTCCTCTGGCAATGCTCTGGTTCGCGTTCGGAGTGCTTTTCCTTATCCTTCTGCGCAATGACAGTCCCTCATTGCTGCAGAATAATAATGCGGTTCATCCAGGCGCCCATGGGAGCCGGTGAGGCATAGGGATAGCAGACGCGGTTCACCCTCAGCTCAAGCGTGTTGATCCCTTCGCGGACCAGTGCCCGTGGAACGTCGAACCAGGGCATATCTTCGTAAGATGGATCGGCTTTGAGCAGCACAAGCTCGCCGAACTTTTTCCCATTCATGAGCAATTCGATAGTCGTGGGCTGGTAAGGGAAGACTTGCGACATGGCCTCGCACCGGAGACGGAGATTGCGTGGTTGCGACAGGTTAAAGACAAGACCGGCTTTCGGCGGCATGATGCACGTGCCCCAGGGCTCCTGATACGTGAACCCGTAGCGCAGGTACGGCGCATTCGGGTCCCGGCGCAGATTCAGCACCCCATCATAAGGTAAATTCACGGCGCTCGGCGAAGGTAAAGGACCGCGTGTCCATTCGCCACACGTCAGGCAATGAAGAATCTGCGGCATGCGCCAGTTCCACGCATTTGTCTCTTTTGACATGCCCATGAGCACATTCCACGACTCGTAATCACGCGCCACACCGAGGAATTGTATCCCCGCACTGAGAAGGAACAGGGCCACAGGCACCACTGCCCGCAAAGGCCGCTCGAACAGCTTTGCGAATAAAGGTGCAGCTCCAATAAGCATGAATGGTGCGCTGTCCAGGCTATACCGAGAGCCATAGCAGTGTCCGCCAAACCATCCGTAGAATAGTCCGCGTGCGAGTATCCCGACGAGCGCCCCCCAAGCCAGCATGGCAAGCCACGGTTCGCGGCGCACCAACGAAAGATGGCGCACCATCGGAAGAGCCGCCAGCAAGAGAATCGGCGAGAATATAAACATTCCTCGATTGGGCGCAAACAGATGTCCAAACAGCCTTCGTGGATAAGCACTCAAGGTGTCAGGGCCGAGAGCGTCGAGAGAGAGATAGGTCCCGAAAGGTCGGCCATAGGCCACAAAGTTGTACGCAATCCACACCAGTATGATTGCGAGACCTGTAGCGCCGCCGATCAGAAGATCGCGCCGACGTCGCACCAGCATAAAAAGGGCGACAACGAGTATGACCGGAGCCAACGCGGGCCGGCACCAGAAACAGAATGCCAGCAGGGCACCTCCAATGGCCAAGCGCAACAGCCGACGGCTCTCACCGTGAAGAACGCACAGAGCCGCCATCAGCGTGAACAGAGCGCCAGTGTGCTGCCATAGACAACGACTCGCTGTGCTCCACGCCGCCGTGCCCAAAGCGAGGGAAAGGCCTACAAATATGGCAGAGCGTTTTCCCCATCGGCGTGCAAGGTGTGCGGCCATTCCTGCAGAGAGAGCGGTGAGGATGGTGGCAGCCAGACTGTCGAGGAAGACAACGTTTTCATCGGTGAATTCCATACCGAGGATGCGCGCAACGAAGAAGAGTGGCGCAGCAAGAAGCGCGGTCCCCACAGGCGTGTGTGAACGCACGGTTCCACTGTCGAGCACCTTCAACGAGTAGAAGCGGTTCGGGTCGATCGGCAGCTCGGCGAAATTCAAGGTCCCTCGAGTCGCCAGAAGGGTTGCCCCCCAACGCAGCGGCTGATTGTCGCGGCTACTTTGGATGAGCGGCTTGTAAAGATAGATGGCAAAGCACAGGACGGCCACTAACACAGCCACCGGCATATTTGCTGTCCATTGTTGGGCTGCAATCCAGGCTTTCTGTTTCCATTCGTGAATTGGAAAACGCGGTATCATGCTCGCACACCTGCGACGTTCCGAAGGCAAACGTCCACTCTTTTTTCGTCATGCGAGCATCGAAGCCAGTGCCCCGAACTGCCGAAGGCACTCCACGCAACAAATCAGGATGTCATTGGTATGAAATGGAAATGCCACCGAGCACGCAACCAGCACTTGTCCTTTTTTCCCATGGCTCGACCCTTTGTGGCGCGGCCCAGGCCCTGCGCGATCACGCTGCGCGCCTGCGAATGCTCCCGGAGTGGGGAACGGTCGAAGTCGGGTTTCTCAACTATTCCACGCCCCGGTTTTCCGATGTGGTTGAGGCGCTGGTTTCCCAGGGTGTTTCCACGATCGTCGTCGTGCCCTACTTTCTCGTGGCAGGCAAGTTCGTGCGCGAAGATCTGGCCGCGGAGATTGCTCAGCTCCGCGAACGAATCCCCGAAGTTGAGTTTCTCGTCAGTGAGCCGATCGGCTACGATGGCAGTCTTGCTGATATTCTCGTAGATTTGGCAACTCATGCACTACCGCCCGAGCATTGGCGAGATGAGCTTGCCAGAAGCGCCGAGTTCTGCGAAGAGCGCCCCGACTGTCCACTGTATGGCTCTTCGCCGTGCAAAGTAAAGAACGCATTCAGAGAGAAGCAATGAAAACCGCTCTCCTTGTCATGCTCCATGGCAGCCCGTACGCGGCCTCTAACGAACCCGCGCTGCGTGTGGTGGATGACCTGCGGCGCCGTGGGGTCTTCGACATGGTTGTCGTAGGCTTCCTCGAATGCAACGAACCTTCGATTCTTGATGCGGTTCGCCAATGCGTGGAGGCTGGGGCTCAGCGCATCATCGCCGTGCCCTACTTTTTGCATTTCGGCACGCATGTTGGCATGGACCTACCTGCCATTCTCGACGAGGCGCGCCAAAAGTGGCCAACGGTGAAATTTTTCATGAGCCGCTATCTCGGAAGCTCGCCACTCCTAACGCAACTGCTCGCGAAACGTGCGCGTGAAGCTCTTGCGCGAAAAGAACGGCATTGAATTGTCGCATGTGCATGTTGTCTTTTAAGAACTGAAAAAGTCATACCCGTGGAGAAAACGCATCCGTGTCCAAGCTCAGAATAGCTGTTTTATCCGTTGTGTTTGTCGTGATATTTGCTGGCTCCTACGCCATCCTTCAAAAGCTTCCCCAGTTCACGTCGACCATTGCCCCGCAGGCGGCTTCTCTTGTGCCGCCCAAAGAAGTGTTTACCTCGGAGGAGCGCGCCGCGCAGGACCTCGGGGGACGAGGTGCCACTCGCGATCTATCCAAGATCGTGGAATCCTACCGTCAGCAGGAGCAATTGGCGAAAGCCTCACCTCTCGAAGCGGCCGACCAAGGCACATCCTCTGCGAATGCGTCCTCCGCCCGATCCGTTGCGTCGCCGGTGCGGACACCGCCGCCCTCCCTCAAACTCATCCGCGAATGGCCCACCGGAAAGAAGCGTATCGCTCTGACCTTCGATGACGGTCCACATCCCGAGCTCACGCGGAGATTTCTAGCCCTGCTGGCAGAAAAGAACGTGAAGGCCACCTTCTTCTTACTCGGACCCAACGTCGAAAAGCAACCGGACATCGTTCGCGAAATTGTTGCCGCAGGCCATGAAGTGGGGAATCATAGCTGGAATCATCCCATTCTCAGCAAGCTCTCCCCCGACAAAATTCGGGAAGAACTCCAAAAGACAAGTCAGGCGATCACCGACGCCTCGGGCGCCCAGGTGCGACTTGTCCGGCCTCCTTATGGAAGCGCCAACAAAAAGGTGCAGGACGTCTGCGACGAACTGGGAGTGAAGATCATCTGCTGGAGCATTGATACCGACGATTGGCGTAAGCAAACCACCAAAGAGAAGATGGTCGAGACGATTAAAAAGAACGTCCGCGACGGCGCCATTATCCTCATGCACGATCGCTTCGAAAAATCTTACGAAACCACAGCCGAAGTGATTGATGCTCTCCGTGCACAGGGCTACGAATTTGTCACCGTAGGAGAATTGCTTGGCTTCGGCGCTCAAACGGTCCATTCCGCCGCAGTCGCTTCTGCTGCCCCTACCCCTCAGCCAGGAGAAAGTTCCGTTGTAGCAGCTGCTCCACAGCTCTCGCCGACGCCGCTAGCGGTTGCTCACGATCTGGCTTTGAGCAATCCTGCGAACCCGACGACTGCCTCGGTGGAATTGCCTGTCGGTCCTGAGAAAATTACTCGGCCACCGCTGCCGGTGCCGTCGCGCCTTCGATGAATGCTTCGCCTTTGGCATTGCGAGACTCCATCACTCGGCCGCCCACCGTGGCACTTGTCATCTTGCTTTATCAGAGCGCAAACTACATCGAGCCCTGCCTCGCCAGTGTAGCGCAGCTTGAACTTGCCCCGGATGAATTGATCATCGTCGACAATGCTTCGACCGACGGTTCTCTCGAGTGTACCAGAAATGCGGCAACGAGATTAGGGCTGTCGGCGAAATTACTCCCTCTCGAACGCAACCTTGGTTGCTGTGGTGGAAACAACGTCGGCTGGCGTGCCTCATCCAGCGACATTGTGGTCTTTCTTAATCCCGACACAGAACTCACCCCAACGTTCCTTGGCGAGCTTCTTGTGCCATTTCACCAGTACACCGACGTTGGAATTGTTGGATGCAAAATCTACTATCCGGGCAGCCGGCGTCTCCAGCACGCTGGAGCAAGAGTTTTTGCCAATGGTCGAACCGAGCATTTTGGCGCAGGCGAAGAAGACCATGGGCAATATGACGAACCACGCGAGTGCGATTATGTCACCGGGGCGGGTTTTGGCGTGCGACGGGAAGTTCTTGAAACCTTGGGCGGGTTTGATGAGGACTTTTTTCCCGCATATTTTGAAGAGGTAGACCTTTGCACTCGAGCGCGCAACCTGGGCTGGCGAGTTCTTTACTGGCCTTACGCTGTGATGTATCACCACGAGAGCGTTTCGCTCGGCGTGGAAAGTGAAAGATTTCTGCGTCTCTACCATCGCATGCGCATGCGCTACTGTGCAAAGCATCTCACGCTAAGCCAGTGGCTCACTGGTTTTGTTCGCGAAGAATGGCAAATGTTACGGCGGGTTTCATCCATTCATCGCCGTGCCATTATTGCTGCCTGGCGCGACACTCTCCGGTGGCGACTCCGTCACACTTTCCGAGGTGGTGGGTAAGACCGATCCAAATCGTCTCATTGCTCCGCCTTCCTGCGGATTCTATTTGAAAAGCCCCTTTCTTGTCCTACCGCTAAAACACTGTTTGTGACGCAAGAAGTAAAAAGAAAGGATGTCCAGCTTCGATGAAACTCAGTCAGCTGCTTGCCGTTGTTCCAGAGGCCAAGGTTGTTCAAGGATCGCTCGACCACGAGATTACCGGAGTGATCTATGACCCCCTGCGCGTAAAGCCTGGCTACCTCTACGTGGCCATCAACATCTACACCCAGCTCGACAAAATCGAGATTCCTGACGGGCATGATGTCGTGGACAGAGCCATTGACGCCGGTGCGGTGGCTGTGGTGTTGGAGCGCGATATCGAAGTGCCCTCGCATATCACCAAGATTCTCGTGCCAAATTCGCGCGCGGCTCTTGCAAGGCTGGCAGCAGAATTCTATGGGCATCCGTCTCGCAAACTCAAGCTGATCGGTGTCACCGGCACCAACGGCAAGACCACGACAACCCACATCATCGAAAGCATTCTTTCCCGCCGCTACCGTGTCGGGCTCATGGGGACGCTCTATTTCAAAGTTGCTGGTGAAGTTCGCAAATCCAAGGACACCACTCCTGAGCCGCCCGACCTCCAGGAAATCTTCATCCAGATGGTGGATGGCGGTTGCACATACTGCGTGATGGAAGTGTCCTCGCACGGCGTGGATTTCCATCGTGTGGACGGCCTGGACTTTGAAGCCGGCGTATGGACAAACCTCACCCAGGACCACCTGGATTATCACAAAACGATGGAAGCCTATCGCGAGTGCAAGCTGCGGTTTTTCCGCATGCTCGCGCCAGACAAGCATGTTGTGGTCAACGTGGACGATCCCAACGCGCAGTATTTTATCGAAGCCGCGAAATGTCGTGTCATCACTTACGGCATCGAAAACCAAGCTGACGTCACGGCGAAGGATATCGAGTACTCGGTCAATGGCACCCAGTACACGCTGGTGACGCCGGCTGGGTCCGTCCGGGTGCAGAGCCGCCTGCGCGGTCAGTTCAATGTGTACAATTCCCTCGCTGGTGCCGCGTGTTGTTACGGCCTTGGCGAAGATCTGGAAACAATCAAGGCAGGCTTAGAGGCACCAATCGTTGTGGCGGGTCGTTTCCAGCCTGTCGAGCGTGGTCAGGACTTCGTTGTGGTTGTGGATTACGCCCACACTCCTGATGGTCTCGTCAAAGTATTGAATGCTGCAAAGGCCACGAATCCCAAGCGAATCATCACAGTGTTTGGTTGCGGGGGCGATCGCGATCCAATCAAACGCCCAATTATGGGGAAAATTGCCGCGGAGTACAGCGATATTGTCATCGTGACGGATGATAATCCGCGCACGGAAGATCCGGAAGTGATCGTGCAAAACATCCTCGCCGGCATCGAGGACAAATCAAAGGTCGAGGTGATCCACGACCGTCGCCAGGCCATTGAGCGAGCCGTCGAGCTGGCTCAACCGGGCGACTTTGTGCTCATTGCGGGCAAGGGACATGAGACGACCCAAACACTCAAGGACCGCACCATCGAATTCAACGACTTTGCTGTCGCGGATGAAATCGTGGCGAAACGCGTCGGCGCGAAAAACTGACAAGCTGCAAGATTTCTGAAAGGACTCAGAAATGGCCGGAATGATAAAAGACCTGCGAGCGCGCCCATTTGATTTGCCGTTGGTGGAGCCTTTCATCATTGCGACAGGGCGTAAGGATGCTGCCAACAATGTTCTCGTCGAGGTCGAGCTCGACAATGGGACCATTGGCTACGGTGAAGTCGCTCCGTCGCCTTACACCACTGGCGACACCCCTGCCACATGCATCGCAGTCATTGAGCAACTGCGGCCCTTGGTCATTGGCAAGGATGTGCGGCAGTGGCGAAGTCTTCTGGGCCAAACGCGCCGCGCGGTACGCCACCAATTCGGTGCGCATAGCGGCCTTGAAATCGCGATTCTCGACGCATTCGGGAAAGCAGTCGGCGTGCCTCTCTACCAGTTTTTTGGTGGGGTCTCGACGCGCGTTGAATCTGATTACACGCTTTCGCTGGGATCTCCTGAAGAGACTGCGGCCGCCGCGCGCAAAGCCATTGCTGCCGGTTTTCGCAAGATCAAGATCAAGGTCGGGATGGGAGTCGCAACAGATGTCGCCCGTGTCCGTGCCGTGCGTGAAGTGGGGCCGGACGCGGAACTCTCACTCGATGCCAATCAGGCTTTCTCGCCGCAGGCAGCCGTGGAGTTAGCCCACCGGCTGGCAGCCGAAGGCATCGAAATAACGCTTCTCGAGCAACCTGTGCGACGTGATGATATTGCAGGTATGCGGTTTGTCCGAGAACGGGCCGGGGTGCCAGTGGGAGCTGATGAGTCGGTCTTCACTCCTGAGGATGCAATCCGCGTTGTGCGCGAAGGAGCAGCTGATGTCATCAACATCAAAGTTGCCAAGGCGGGCTTGCTGGGCGCTCTTGACATCTACTCCATTGCACGCTCGGCAAACCTCGATCTTATGATCGGCTGCATGATGGAGTCCAAGGTTGGCCTGGCAGCCTCCGTTCATCTCGCTTGCGGCCTTGGTTGCTTCACCCATTGTGATCTCGATTCTGTCTTCCTTCTGAAACCGTTTGATTGTGCCGGTGGCTACACTCTTACTGGCCCCACGTTCGACGTCGAAGGCCACGGCCCCGGCACAGGCATTGAGCTTGGCAAAAAATGATAAAAAAATATCGCTATGTCCTGAAGCTTGTCGATCCTTTCGGTATCTCGCGTATCACGAGGACTGAAGAGGTGAGGATTTACATCCAACTTGACGGCGGTTGGGGTGAAGCTGCTCCCGTCAGTTATTACGGAGAGGACGAATTCACGGTTCACGAAGCATTGGAGGCGCTTGAGAAAGCGGATCTCGGGGATCTCGACCTTGTCGAGCAGATCATGGATCACGCGGAAACCGTCATCGTCAAGAATCGAGCAGCCAAGGCAGCTCTCAATATGGCTCTCTACGACCGCTTCTCTAAAAATCTCGGTCTCCCGCTTTGGAAATTCTTCGGGCGTGCGCCGACAAAGCCTCTGGTCACCAGCTTTACCATCGGCATAGATTCGCTCGATGTAATGCTGGAAAAAACAGATCGCGCGGCAAACTACGACATCCTGAAAATCAAGCTCGGACGCGATGTTGAGCATGACATCGCGGTCATGCGCGAAATCCGCAAACGTGTCGGTGAGAAAAAGATCCTACGAGTGGATGCAAACGCGGGCTGGACCCTCGACGAGGCACGACGGATCATCCCGGTTCTTGCAGATTTGGGTGTCGAATACATCGAACAACCACTCCCGATGGGCGCCATCGAGGAGCTGCGACGGCTTAAGAAAGAGTGTCCCCTCCCTATTTTCCTCGACGAGGATATCCACACCAGCCGCGACATCCCGCCGGTTGTTGGCGCTGCCGATGGAATCAACATCAAACTCATGAAGTCTGGAGGACTCACAGAAGCTCGTCGGATGGTGGCAACCGCACGTGCGTGCGGCCTTCAAATCATGCTCGGCTGCATGATCGAAAGCTCACTTGGTATCACCGCGGCTGCTCACCTTGCACCATCTGTGGACCACATTGACCTCGACGCCCATCTGCTCATTGCCAATGATCCATTCGTTGGTGTCGAAACAAAGCCTAGCGGTGAACTCATTCTTCCCACCGAGCCGGGGCTTGGAGTGCGCGTCCAGGAAAACGCCTTCCGGCAGTTTGAGCAACTGACGTAAAGCCCCCGCTACTTCATTGAAGAGAATCCGGGGCGAAAAGACGCGGCTGCATACCCTGGTCTTCTTTCCGTTGCACCGCATCCTCTGCGTCGGTAGGCACTTGAGAGTCATGGCCACGGTTGACGAGAGACCCGGGCATTCCAACGCCAAAAAAATTGAGTTGGTGGCGCTTCTTGCGCTCTTCGGTGTCGCCCTAGCCTTGCGGTGGTGGCGGCTTGACCTCATGCCTTTTCGCTTTGATGCAGCAGAAGCTCTCATTCGCACGCGGGAAACACTTTCCCTAGGTCATCCTCCGCGGACGGGCATTGTGAACAGCCTCGGATTCCGGAATCCAGCGGGTCTTGAGTGGCTCATTCTTCCGCCAGCGCTACTCTCGGCTGATCCGCGTGCCGCTGCCGGCTGGATCGGGGTGCTGGTAGCGAGTGGCATCTTTGCACTCTGGTGGTGCGGATGGCTCCTCGGTGGGCGTTCCCTGGCATGGTCTGCTGCACTCCTTTATGCATTTCTGCCCCAGACCGTGTTTTCCTCTCGCGACATTTGGGCGCAACACCTCCTGATCCCGCTCGGTGCTTGGTCCCTAGCCCTCACGCTTCACGCGCTCCAAGGGGCGAAGTCTGACCGAGCCACGGGGTCTCCCACGAATGCAGACGACGAATCGGCGGCGGAGTTTCCCCAACCCGCCGGCACTTCGTCTTCTCTGCCAAATCATTTCTCCCTGCTTCTTTTAGCTACGGCGCTGGCCGGTGTGGCAGCGCTTGTTCACCTTGCGGCAAGTCTCTGGTTTGCTGCTCTGTTCATTGCCACCCTCGTTCATGTCCTCAAAGTGCCGATGCGCCACGCTCGACGTAACCTGGCCCTTTGCGGAATCCTCCTGGCTGGATTCGTGTGTCTCGCGGCGCCAAGTTTTCTGGATTGGCACACCGTCAGGACAAATCCTCCCCAGGAAAAGCCGCCGCACGTCCGCAAGTTTGAGCAGATGGCTCCGCCCCCGAAAGCCCTGGCAGGACGCATGGCGGAAGCCTACGCAGGCGTCTTTGATCCGTTAGCAAGTCTGCAAACCCTGGTTGGCATTGAGCAAGAGTTGCCCGACGGCGTGATTCTTTCGACGCGTTTCACCGACCTTGCTCTTCTTTGCTTGGCACTGTCGGGTCTTGCCCTCTGTTTGCTCGCCGCCTTGCCTCAGACCATCTCGTCTCGTTCGGTTCCGCTGGAAACGCAGCCAGCGCGCCTTTTGCTCGCATGGTCATTTTTCCCACCGGCAGTCACGGGGGCGCTCATGCGCTATCCTAACGGGACCTACTTCTACTTTGCATTAGGTGCCACGCTGCTCATCGTTTGCTTAGGTGCACGCTGGCTCGTGATCGGCCTGAGTTCACGGATGAGAAAGCAAACAGAGCAAGCGACAACGCAACCCCGCGTCGCTCGACTTCTTCCGCTCGTTTTTGCGCTACTCGCCCTGCTTCATGTGATATTCTATGTCGTATCCATGCAAACGCTCGACCGTGTGCGCGTGGTCAATGGCCCATATTACATGCCGCTGCGTGAGCAGCTTGGCCTCGTCGGCGAGTTCGACAAGGCCGGGATAGGGCGAGGACACCTCTTCCATCTTGGTGGCCCATGGTTCCAGCGCTCATTCGACTATTTGCTGCACGAGCTTCTCAAGGTGCCGCCAAGAGCCGCTGCCGTTGTCGCGGAGGACACTCTGCTGCGCCGCAGCCAACCAGCTCGCTTGAGATTCGTAGAAAAATCGCTCGACCGCCAGTGGGGCACGATTCGCTGGCGCCTTTTTCCCACATGGGAGGAAGCCGTCGAGTTTGCTAACGCATTCTACCACTTGCCGCTCGAATAACAGCGCGTTGCAGCGATTCTCGTGGCTGCACTGTGGGACTTACCGGCCGCCAAGCGCCGGTCTGAACTCAGCCTTCTGTGCCCGGCGGTTGCTCCCTATCACACAAGAAAATGGAATTGCTTTCTCTTGCAGCCGGCTCGCACAGATACTGAGTAGCAATCCCAAACTCAGCGTGGCTCGCAGAACACTCGCTAAAGCGAGAATGGCGGAATTGGTCCACCTGTTACAGCGCGTGGCACGGGAGTATCCTGGCAGGCATGTTGACTGAAAACGGAAAAAGCACACACTCGCAAGGTATGAGGAAGCGTCGATGAGTCCGAAACTTCAACCATCGCCATTTGGAGAAGCGCGTACACTCGTTATTAAGATCGGTTCTGCCGTCCTCACCGGGCCTGATGGCGATCTTGATCGCGCTCTTATGAAAAGCATTTGCGATAGCGTGGCCGAACTCCTGAAAGCAGGGCGCCGGGTTATCCTCGTTAGTTCAGGGGCCGTTGCTGCGGGACGCGCGGCTTTGGGCGTACGCGTTCGGCAACTCACGATTTCGCGCAAGCAAGCCCTTGCTGCCGTGGGTCAATCGCGCCTGATGGCCATTTATGCAGACCTTTTCAAACCTCACGGCATTTACGTTGGCCAGATGCTTCTGACGGCCAGCGATATGGAGGACCGCCGTCGTTACCTGAACGCCCGCAATACTCTCGATGAGCTTCTGCGCGCGAAATGTGTGCCCGTCATCAACGAAAACGACACGGTCACGGTGGATGAACTCAAATTCGGCGACAACGACGGCCTTGCTGCTCGCGTCGCAGTCAAGATGCAGGCCGACGCGCTCGTTTTGCTCTCGGACGTGGACGGTCTCTACGAAGAAAACCCAAAAACAAACCCAAAGGCGAAACTCGTTGAAGTGGTGGAGCGCCTCACTCCGGCAACAATCGAAAAGTATTGTCCCTCAGGTGGAGCAGGATCGCTCGTCGGCAGTGGCGGTATGCTAAGCAAGCTTCGCGCGGCCCGCATCGCTACGTCTGCCGGTGTGCACGTCGTCATTGCCAATGGCAAACGACTTGGCGTTCTGGATGAGATCCTGCGCGGCGAGTTCCGGGGAACCTACTTTCCCGCAACGCCCAAATCCAGGCGCAGCTCGCGCGCTCAGTGGATCCTCCATGGCCGCGTGGCTGGTGGACGCCAGCTCGTGGTGGACGACGGTGCGCGGGAAGCTCTTGTCCGCAAGAATAAGTCCCTCCTTCCCGCGGGCATTATGGAGGTCGTTGGCTCGTTCCGCGAAGGCGACATCGTAGATATCGTGGATCGTGCGGGAGCCCTCCTCGGCCGTGGGATTGTAAATTACTCGAGCACTGAACTTGAACTCATCAAAGGGAGAAAATCCTCAGAGATTGCTTCTGTGCTCGGCGAGAAGCCTTATGACGAGGCGATCCACCGCAATAATTTAGTGCTCGTGGACGAAGTTCAGGGCGCCTCCTAGAAGCAGAGTAACGAATGGCCAATACGTCCCCTTGGGCGCTCTTGTCCGCCTTTCTTGGCGACTGGGGGCCCTTCTTTCGGCGAAGTGTCTCGGATCGCAACTCGCAGTCTCTCCTGATGAGAGAGGCGGATGCGTGATCCAGCGTTTCACACCGCTTGCATCACGCATTTTAACTTTTCTTTGGGAAAACTCTCACAGAGTGTAAATGCTTCAAGAGCACATGATCCGAATTTTACCAGCATCGCTAGTCAACAAGATCGCTGCTGGCGAAGTTATCGTCCGGCCTGCGTCCGTGGTGAAGGAACTAGTGGAAAATGCTGTGGACGCAGGAGCCCAGCGGATCGTGATCGATCTGGCGAATTCCTGCCGCGATATTCGAGTGCGTGACGACGGGTGCGGGATCGCTCGGGAGGACCTGCCCAAAGCGCTTCTTCGCCACGCCACCAGCAAAATTGAGCGCTTCGAAGACCTATGGCAGTTACGCACGCGGGGTTTTCGCGGCGAAGCACTGGCGTCCATCGCAGCCGTGGCGCGCCTCACCATTCTCACGCGCCAGCGGGGTGAGCTGGCAGGCGCGCGCCTCCAAAGTGAACCAGGGCAGGAGCCAATCGTCGAAGCAGCAGGGGCCCCCGAAGGAACCGACGTCTGGGTTCGAGATCTGTTTTTCAACACCCCTGTTCGACTGAAGTTTCTCAAGAGCCCAGCAAGTGAGTTGCAGCTCATCCTCTATATGGTCACTCGCCAGGCTTTGATTCGCCCCGACATTGGCTTCGTTGTCGCCAATGAACGTGACACACTCCTGGAAGTGCCACCCCAGCAACCGTGGCGCGATCGAGCTGTGGCATTGCTTGGCATGGAAGCGGACCAGCATCTCCTGTCCGTCGAAGGACATCGCCAGGGCATCCACGTCCGCGGGTTTGCTGCCGCCCCTGCCTTCTCACGCAAGGATCGCCGATTTCAGTACTTTTTCGTGAACGGCCGCCCCATCACGCACCGTATGCTCTCGAACGTTGTTCAACAAGCCTACAAAGGGCTTCTCATGACCCAGCGGTTTGCGGTGGTTATCCTCAACATCGAGCTTCCTCCGCAAGAAGTGGACGTAAACGTTCACCCTACGAAGGAAGAAGTGCGTTTCCGTAACGAAGCCATGGTGCTCGGTGTGGTGCATCGAGCTGTCCAGGAGTCTCTAGCTGGGGCAAATCTCCTGCCTACCATTTCCCTTTCATCGCCCCCAGGTCCCGAAGGCCGGCAAGACGAGTTGATCTCCGCATCGCACTGGTTTGCTCATTCAACAGGCGCTCGCCCCACTGTCCCGGGAGATTTTACCCAATGGACAATGCAGACACCGTCCGCGGGCGGGACTCCTGGCGAGCATGAGTTGAGCCGACTTGTGGCCGCGCAGCGTGAGTTTGATCTGGCACAACAGGCGCAAAGAAATCAAGAAAGCTGTCTTAACACATCGGTCGAGAGTCCGTGCAGCGTCCATCCTCTCGGTCAGCAGGCATCTCCGGAGCCTTCCCCGACCACCGCTCAGGCCGAGGCTCAAGCTCTTCTTCTCAGCGGAGGAGAGTATCCCGAACCACTTGGTCAAGTGGCGGACTGTTACATCGTTGCTCGAGCAGGTGAGAATTTGCTTCTCATCGATCAGCATGCAGCTCACGAGCGGTTGCTCTACATGCAATTGCGTGAGCGAGCCCAAGAAAAGGTCAACACGCAGCCCTTACTCCTGCCCGTGACGGTGGACGTCCCCGTGGAAGCAGTTCCGACAATTCAGGCACTGACCCGTGAGTTCACTGCCCTTGGCCTTCACGTCGAGCACTTTGGGGGAACAACTTTTGTGGTTCAGAGTGTGCCTGCCGATCTTCCCTCTATCGACGTGGGGGGAGTGTTGATGGATGTCGTGGATGACTCTCTCGCGCTTGGGAAAGAGGGAGATTTGGATTCGCTACGTGATAGAATCCTCACACGCATGGCATGCCGTGGAGCAATCAAATCAGGTCAAAAACTTTCACTTGACGAAATGCGTCAACTCGTTCGCGACATCGTGGACTCCCGTATGGGGTTTACCTGTCCCCATGGACGGCCGACGATGATTCTTTTGACACGCGCCCAGCTCGACAGGCAATTCAAACGCGTTGTGAGCTGACCAGCTGCGAGAGAAATATCACACCGACCGAGACTGCACAAATATTGTTGCACAAAGAAAGTGCATAATAACCCGCGCGCAATTCTGCGTGCCCTGCAGTTCCTTTGCCAAAACTCGTATTTTCAGTAGATGAGAGTCTCAGTAACCCTCCCACTTCTTTTGGTCCCTATCTTGCATGTTCAAGACTGCATTTTGATCTCAGTGGGAGATGAAAAAATGGCGGCAAGATACCACATAAAGAGACTCCAATCGGGCACAGCTCTTATCCAGGGGCTCGTCGTCTCAGGCATTCTTTTTCTCGCCTGCCTGGCGTTGCTCGGGCTCACACGTTTTGAACATGCGCGGCAGTATGACCGCATCGCCTGGGCCGAAGCCTACTATGCGGCGGAACAGGCTTTGCTGGAAGGTGTTCAGAAAATCGCAGATGTCCAGGCTCCCAATCCCGTTAGCACTGTGTATGGCACTTATTCGGCAGCGTCTCTGCCGGCTTCCGTGGATCCCGATGTGAAGGATATTTCCTACACAATTGGTCCAGACCCCCAAAATGTGCCAACAGTTCACCAGGTTGTCGCGAGCGCGACGGTCCGTAACAAGAGGCGCACGTTGACAGCTCGTGTGCAATACAGACCCCCTTCACAGGTGTTCGACCACGAGTACTTCCTCAACAACTGGGGTTGGTGGTGGGGCTCAGCCATTACCGGCAACGGCGACAACCGCTCGAACTGGGATTTCGATTTCAAATCCCAACCCACTGTGAACGGCCACATTTTTGCTGCCGGCGACATCGAGTCGAATTTGGTCAAGGTCAATCCCTTTGCTAATCCCCGTCCTTTCGCGGGATGGGCAGGACAGGA
This sequence comes from Candidatus Sumerlaeota bacterium, assembly GCA_017161655.1. GTDB lineage: Bacteria > Sumerlaeota > Sumerlaeia > Sumerlaeales > Sumerlaeaceae > DRVG01. The sequence continues at coordinate 291,365 of JADFCV010000003.1, read as the reverse complement.
TCCCTTCACCTATTGCCATGTCGGCACACATAGGGTGAAGATGCCCAATTTGAAAGATCTCTCCTATTACGTTTCAAAAGCGAACGGAACGATCAAAATTGGATCAACGACCATAGCCAACCAGACGTTTGGTTTCAGTGGTTCAAAAACCGGGCTTTATCTCAAAGGGACTTCGACCAACCCTGTGCGGATTGATGGTATCGTGGTCGTGAATGGCGACGTCATCATTGACGGAGTCATCACGGGTCAGGGAAGTCTTTATGCAGGCGGGAACATTTACATTGCTGGAAACACGAGTTATAAGAATGGGCCGACGTTCCAATTGCCGCCCAACCACACGAGTCTGACGCCAGCTCAACGTCAAGCGTTCTATGATAGCTGGGTTGATCAGGCGTTCGCCCAGAACAAGGACCTCATTTCTTTCGCAGCGCGTGGTCACATCCTTTTTGGTCAGGTCAACAATTCCACGTGGCGAAGCAACGTCTGCTCGCCGTCCTCTTATGGATTTGAGAGACTAGGCCGTGAAGATCAGCTCGGGCGCGACGGGATTCGCAATACGGCGGACGACGGAATCCCCTGGAAGGACACCAATGGCGACGGAGTCCCTGATTCCGCAGCCTACGATGCCGATGAGGACGGCGTGATTCGCACGACGAACTATAGCTATACCAACGACTTCCAAATGACGTCAGCACGTGCTTCGAAGATTTATAATTACCCCACAGGTACGGGAGGCACGCCTGTCGACTATAACACGATCTCGTCTATAGGAATTACGCAGATTACAGGCATCTTTTACACGAACCACTGCTACGGTGGCTGGACCAACACGGGGCCAATGAACATCTATGGAGCAATGATCTGCCGTGATGAGGCCGTGATCTTCTCCAACAGGCTTACCTTCTGGTATGACTACCGCATTCATGGCCGCTATGTGCATAAGTTCTTTGACAGCGATGGAAACAGGATCGTGGACCTCGAACTGCCAATTGCCTATAAGACCAAGATCCTCGAGCGAGGCGAAGTTGTATCCCAGTAGTCCCACAATCGTCCGCAGGTGGCAGAGGACGGGCGCGGTTCGGATGGTTGCTGAAAGGGAAGAAGAGACTCCCCATCCGCCTCCGAGGGGTAGTACGGAGTGATCTTCTCAACCTCTGCTAGAAGAGTGCACTCTGATGAGATTTTGGCCCGAGGGCTGTTTCTAAAACGAAAGTGCGTGAGAGCGAAATGACAAGATATTTTACACGACATAAGACGCCAAATCGTGGAATGACCCTCGTCGAGGTCATTTTCGCTACACTCATCGTCGGCTCGACCTTCTTTATGACCCTTCTCGTTCTGTCCTATGCGCGGCTAGAGCAGCGCAAAGCCGCAGACCGGGACATCATGTTGGATTTTCTCCACCATTACCTAGAGATTGCCCGGGCTGCGCCGTACGAAAACATTGGGCCAGGACAGCCCATCAATGCTTTGTATGATGGCACGCGTGACATTCTCCTTCCCTCGGGGGGGACCACAAAGATCTCTATAACTTTTCCTCCGTCGGACGGGCAGTGGCGAAGTCTCAACACCACCGCTTTCAAGGTTTTTCATCCAGATCTCGTCTGGGTGGCGAACCGGGATCCCCAATACAGGGTGACTATCACGACCCAGAATGTGGGAGGTTTTCCTCGCGCTCGCACAATCCGTTTAGAGCTTCGCTGGCGCCCACCTCTAGGACGTGGGAACCAGTGGCAAACGCTCGACGCGACAACCGTTGTCTACCCGGAGTTTAACTGATATGATGAGCCGACGTTATTGCACCCACCGAAAACACGCGTTGACCATTGTAGAGGTGCTCATTGCATCAACGATTGCGGTTTTCATCAGTGTGGCCATTGTCTACCTCCTCTGGTCGGTCGCCCGTCAACAACGGGTGGCTTTTATTGAAGCCCAGGTTGCGCGCCGCGCGGACCGCATTCAGGACAAGATTATCGATATCCTCCGCCGTGCGTCGCGAAATCAGGTTGTGCCCTTTTCTGTGAGTGATGCAGTCCCTGGGCAACCGTCAGGTAAAGAGGTTTTTTTCTACCGCATCATCTTCCGCTCTGGCGACAACATGCCCAATCAGGAGCTACGCTTCAACCCGACGAACCGCTCCATTGTTTACGATCCCAATATCAACGTCGCGAACAACGAACAGCGGTTAGATCAAGCATTTGCTAATTCGAACCTTACACGTTTGGAGTACGTTTGGTTTGCCCAGGGCGTCCTGCCCACCGGCGCACCGGATAACTCGCTGATACTCGTTCAACTGGAGGTCAACGACCAAGGGCTTGCGCGCCGAAGCTGGCGCAATCCATCCAAGCGTTCGAATTGGGTCATTGCCACGCGGACGTTTGCCGTGAACTTGCGTCAATACTGAGGTGAGAGAACATGGGGAAAAACACTTTTTTGGCCCTGACTGTGGTTGTGGGGTCACTCATTGTCGCCCCCACGCGTGGGCATGCTTTTATGCAAGCTTTACCTGAAGAACTC
>JADFCV010000003.1:148360-288838 GCA_017161655.1 Candidatus Sumerlaeota bacterium | reverse complement strand
CAAAGATAAGCCAGAGCAGGAACAATTGAATTGGCTCAATGCGGAGTTTGACGAGGCCTACACCTTACAACTGAAGGTGGCCCAGGAACGCCACGAACAGCGCCAGGCTCGCAAAGATGCTGTGGTTCAGTCGTTGGCAGACCAAGCCTTTGAACGCGAGAGCCTCGTGGAAGAAGCTGAAGCGCAAACGCGAGAAGAGCTTGAGCAAGCAGCCCGGCAAGCAAACGTTGCTCTGGGCGGCCTGGTCGCGTGTGCTGCACTGCTCGCTCTGGGGGTGTGGTGGCGTCGTCGAGCAGCCTATCTGGCCGAGGTCGCCACAGTCAGCCCACGTGTCTCCAGAGAGCAATTCCGACGCGAAACAGAGGAGTCTCTTCAGAATCTCACTCAGAAAAACAAACGTTAGGGTTTCTTTCCTTAAATGCAAAGGTCAGAGACAACAGCGAGGCTTCCGGCCTACACCGTCTCTTCTCACGGGTATCGGAGCAAAGGATGATTTTCCTGTTTCCGCCGACGCGTTTTTCGTTGCGTCTCTCCTCCAGACTCGCGTTCAATAACATCTACAAGAATCGGGTCCCATCGAATGCTGCTCATCTATATCATCATAATTGGGGTCTTAGCTTTCTGGGTCGCTTCATTGAGGCGGCGCGAGCAGCAGCTTCTCCAGCTCATAGATAAATATCACCGTGAGCGCAAAGCCACCTTCGCATTCCTCAACAATCTCGGTGAGCGCCTGACCACTTCGACCATTGCCATCGAACCCGTACTGGAGATCATCACCGAGTTCATCATCGACGCCACAGAGGCCGAAGCAGGCGCGGCCTTTTTAGTCGATCCCAGCGACAACACTGTGAGCGCCCGGGTTGTTCAGGGCATGTTCCCCCCCCTCATGCCGACAACGAATTACGTTCTTACGAAGCAGAAATATCTGGAGGAACGACTCAAGCGGGAAAAGATTCCCCTCGGACAAGGCTTGATTGGTGAGGTTGCGCAAACAGGACTTGCTGTCCTTGTGGCAGATGCCGACCAGGACCCGCGAGTTCCTCAGCCACCAAAGGATTTTCCTCGCATCCGATCAATGATGGCCGCACCGCTCGTGGCACGTGGCCAGATCAGCGGCGTGCTGGCTGTCGTCAACAAGCGCGGGGGAGGGAATTTCTCGCAGGAAGATTATGACATCCTCATTGCTCTCGCGGATCAAGCCGCGTCCACGGTCGAATTCGTCAAACTGCATGATGAATTTGTGAAAAAGCAACGCATCGAGCAGGAGCTTCAAGTGGCCCACGAGTTTCAGCGAATGCTCCTGCCGAAGGAATGTCCACGCGTCCCAGGGTATCGAATCGCTGCTTTTTCAAAGCCAGCCTTAGAGGTCGGCGGCGATTACTACGATTTCTTCTTTGTGGACGACGAATGTCGGTACCTAGGTGTGGTCATAGCCGACGTCTCGGGAAAAGGGATTCCGGGCGCCCTCATCATGGCCATGGTTCGTGCCGTTGTCCGCGCAGAATCGCGGGGCAATTTGTCGCCGCGGGACGTTTTGCTGCGTGTGAACGAGCGCACTTACCAAGACACAAAAGACAACGTCTTTGTTACAATGATCTATGGCATTCTTGACACGCGCGAGAACGTCTTCCGTTTCGCGCGGGCCGGACACGAGCCGGTGATCGTTCTCAACCGCAAAACTCAAAACGCTCGTCTTTATGGACCCGATGGGATTGCGCTCGGTATGGTTGATAATGACCTATTCTCGGTGACAGAGGAAATGGTCATTCGTCTTTCGCCTGGCGATATCGTCACCCTTTACACCGACGGCGTGGTCGAGGCCATGGACGAAGCGAAAAACGAATATGGGCAAACGCGTTTCGTTGACTTTTTGTTGTCTAATCGGGAGAAAGAGCCCGGAGAAATTATCGAAAAAGTTCTCGAGGATATCGAGTCTTTCACACGTGGTATTCCGCAGCATGACGATATCACGCTGGTCGCATTTGAACTGCTCGATGAGGCGGATCAAGCTACGCTGCCCGACAATGGAACAATGGACGAAAACCTCAAGTTCGGAATGGGGAATCACAACGGATGAAAGCCTTTAACTACGAGACACGCGAGATTACGCACGATGAGTATAAAGGCGTGTGCTTCGTGCTTCGTGGGTACATAGATGCTCACACAGTGATCGAGTTCGAAAAAGCAGTCCAGGACGTTATCTCGACTGGCGTAAATCGCGTCATTCTTGAAATGAGTGCCTTGAGCTACGTTTCGAGTGCGGGTATCGGTGCAATGATGGCGCTCGCGCGCAAGCTCTCCCAAGACGGCGGGGATCTCGTCCTCCTTAGCCCCACTCAAAAAGTTTACACGATACTCGAAGGTTTAGGGTTCACAAAGATTTTCAAGATTGCTAACACCGAAACAGAAGCTTTGCAAAAACTTAGGCTGGCGGCCCCGGACGAAAAGCAAGAGTAGCCATGATGACGCAGGAGCAGTCCAAAGCGGCAAATCCAAAGATCGAAATTTGCTGCCGTATTGACAGCACGATGCTGGGACTGCTTCGCGACTTTGTCACCGCGGTTGCCACACACCTCGGCTTCTCCCCAGCGGAAACCTCGCAGATCGAGATCTGTGTCGATGAAGCATGTGCCAATGCCCTTGAACACGCCTACGGGAAAAACACCAACTTCCTGGAGAAGAACCAGGAACTTACCATTGAGATTTTTTTCCACAACGGAGAACTGACAATCCGTGTTATCGACCACGGATGCGGTATGCAGAATCCAGAAGCTGCAATCAATTCCTTGGAGGAGTATCTGGCCGAAGGGCGGGAAAGATACCGAGGACTTGGCCTCTACATGATGAAGAAGTTCATGGATCGTCTATCCGTGCGTTCGGAACCCGGCAAAGGAACTATCGTGGAAATGACCAAGGTGCGACGCTGAGCAATGACCTCTGCGCGGCGAAGAGCAACGAGCCAAAGATTATCACAAGAGCTGACGGTTCAGGAACAGGTCCACGTCGCTCTGGGTTCCGCCTCCACGTTCGAAGATTTCTACGCTATTCTCTGCTGTCTGCTGGTCGATCCCAACACGTTCGACTTCTCCCGAGCGTTCCTGTTGCGTTATGACGATGTCCAACGAACTTTCATCGGCAAGATCGCGGTTGGGGCAGCCACACGACGTGACCACTTGCGCCTGCGACGTGAAATTGCAGAAGAAGCAAGGCGACTTGAGGAACAAATCGAGTATGTGAAAACCGCATCGCCTGAGCCGCGGACTGTTCAGCCTCTTTACGACCTGCGCTTTCACTCACTGTGGATTCATTTCCTCCAGGAGCGCGATTCCTCAACAAGCCTCAGCGACGCGTTTCGTCTGGTGCGTCTTCCCGAAAGCGATCTTCCCGCGAATCACGTCGTGCGCATGATTTCTAATCTTCAACGTGCAAAGGTTTTTACCTCTGACGATAACTTGCAGCTGGGCGGCCTTGAAGAGTTCATTCGTCCTCCATTCGCGGGAGGGCGAATTATGACGAAGCGGGGACTTCATGCGCTGCTCATTGCTGACCGATCGTTCCAGCGCAATGCGCTTAATGAACGTGCCCTGTATCATTTTCAGTGGCTCCTGAATCACGCCTCCGTCACGCTCGACAACGTGGTCCTCCTGGAGGAGCTGCGCGAAACGACAGCACGCTTGCAGGAAGTGGATCGCATCAAGTCCAACTTCCTTTCTATTATTTCGCATGAGCTGCGCACGCCTCTCACTTCCATTGTTGGCTTCGTGCAAATCCTTCAGGAGGAAAAAGCTGGCGCGCTTTCGAACTTTCAGCGCGACCTCTTGCGCCGCGTCGCTTATCACGCAGCCAATCTTCAGAGCATGGTCAATGATCTCATTGAAATTGCTCATGTGGAAGCTGGAGGAATGATCAACGTCCAGCTTCAAGCTGTGGATCCACTTTCGATTCTTCTCAAAACGATCCCAAAGATCGAAAACCGACGCGGCAGCAAACGAGTCGCTATCGAGCCAGTTGTGACGAGCGAAGTCCCACTTGTGCGCAGCGATCCAACGGCCCTCGAACGCATTTATTTTCACCTCCTCGACAATGCGGTAAAATTTATCCCCGATCAGGGCAATGTGAGGATTTATTTTATCCAGCGCGAGGATTGGCTCGATATTGTTATTGAGGACACAGGAATTGGCATCTCGCCGGAAAACTTGCGGCGGATCTTCGAACATTTCTATCAAGTTGATTCGCGACTTGAACGGGCTTACGGCGGCATGGGGATCGGCTTGACCGTTGTCAAACTCCTGCTCGAAGCGACGGGGGGACAAATCCGCGCAGAATCAACGCCAAATGTTGGCTCTCGTTTCACGGTGAGTTATCCCATTATTCCTGCAACAGCGAGCACAGATGCTTTCTTGCCTGCTCCTGGTCTCTAGCTAATCCTTGATTGCGTCGTCGCATCCAAAGTGTATCATACTTGACTCACGGGAAGTCATGACCAGCGGCACAAATCAAAACCTCACAGCGTTAGAGGTGCAGTTTGCCTCGGACCCGCACAACGGAGACGTCCTTGTCTCGCTTGCAGCTCAGTATTATAGCCGAGGAATTTTTAGTGTCCGGTCGTTGCCCGTTTACGAGAAAGCGCGCCATCTCATCCCTCACGATTCACGTTTCCTAGAAGGCTTGAACCTTTGTCACTTCCTTAAGCAACTTCGTACGCTCACAGTCGAGAGTGGCGATCCCGATCAAATAGATCTTGAGGGTGTTCAGGAGGCCATTGATGTGCTGCGCGAATACTTGCGCCAGCACCCGAATTCTCCCGACCTTTTTGCAGCCTTAGGCGATCTCTACCTCGTGCGGGGAAACACCCTGCTGGCAATCGGTGCTTATGAAAATGCACTCAAAAGTGGCTATCGCGAATTAGGAACGATCCTGCGCACGTTCGAATTTGCCGCTCGCCTGCACTCCTTCCAGCCGTCCGAATGGGTCTATTTCGCGCGCATTTATCGACAGATGGGTCTCACGGAAGAGGCCATTGAGCTTTACCGCTTGGCCATTGCCGAAGGGTTCCATGATGCAGATGCTATTCGGTCGCTCATCGAACTGCTGGAACAGGCCGCTCGCTTTGCGAACAATCAAAACGTCCTCAACAACCTCTTCATGGAAATCACGGAACTTTACTTGCAACTGGGTGAGACGGACAATGCCCTTGCCAGCTTTCAGCGCGTGATTTTCCCCGTGAACCAAAACTACGCTCTTGTGCGTAGGATCGCTGCCATTCTCATTGATCGCCAAGACTACCGCCTGGCCTTTGATTATCTCTCGAAAATCCCGGTGGACGAAGCAAACAAGGAACTGCTTAACCGGATCTCCATTGAACTCGAGCGCATAGGCGATCTCGATACTGCTGTTTTCCTTCTCCAGTTCATCAACGACAACGACATCGTCATTCGCGAGGCTCAGAGTCTTCGAGAAAAAGAGATAGAGATCCACACAGAACTCGCGGTGGCTGAGCTCAATGAGGAGAAGGGGCGCTACGACCAGGCGCTCTCCTCGTACGTCAAAGTGCTACGCCTAGGCTATAAGGACGACCATATCATCCTCTCGAAAATCGTTGAGCTTCTTCCTCTCATCAAGGCGGGTCACATTGAGGATTTCTACTTCATCGGCCAGTACTACCTTGATCGGCAGGATTACTATCGCGCCTCCCAGTTTTACGATCTCGTTCTCCAGCAGCGCCAGGGCGATCCCCTTGCACAGGCCAGATTGCGTGAGATTTACGATGCCATTCTCGGCCGCAATCCCAATTTGCCCGAACTGCGCCTGCGCAGCGGCGATCTTTATCTGGATATGGGTCAACTCGAAATGGCCGTGGCTGAGTACAAACATGCCGCGCAATTCGCGGAAACCAACCTCGAAGCCACGCGCCGATTGGCCATCGCATACATTAAGATGCAGGAATACACAAGTGCCTACGAAGCTTTCCAGCTTATCCCCCCGCAGGAAATCGATCTCGAAAACCTTTACGAACTCCACCTTGTGATGCATTCGCGCGGCCGGATCTCGGAAGCACTTAACCTTCTCCAGATGATCATGCGCGTGGACGAAACCTATCGCGATGCCGCAGAGCGCGCCGATTTCTTACGCCGCAAATATGAGGAAGAAGCGCAGAAACTGTTCGTGGACCCAGTGATGGTGGACCTCATCGGGGAAGTCGCAATCGGGCGCTACAGGTACGTGGAAAAAATCGGTAGTGGCGGTATGGGAGTTGTCCACAAGGTCTTCGACCTCAAACTGAATCGTTACGTGGCCATGAAGATTTTGCGAGAGGGGCTTGCTGGCAGCGGAAAAGCCATCGAACGATTTTTCCGCGAAGCCCGCATTGCCGCCACACTCAATCATCCGAACATCGTCAACATTTACGATTATAATATTAACAATGAGACACACAAGAGCTATATTTCTATGGAGTTTGTGGATGGGATGTCGCTACGCGAGATCTTTGAGGAATATTTCGCGCAAGGCCCCCCTCCGCTCCAGGTTCGGCTTGCGGAAGCCCTCTTCTATATAGCGCAAGTCTGCGACGCGCTTGAGTGCACGCATTCGAAGGGGATCATCCATCGCGATATCAAGCCGGACAACATTCTCATTTCATCAACCCGCGTTGCCAAACTCACAGACTTTGGTATTGTGCACGTTGAGGAAGCCACATTTACCCCCACAGGTGCGCTCATCGGCACGCCGCGGTATATGTCGCCAGAGCAAGTCATGGGGCTCAAAATTGATGGGCGGGCAGATCTCTACTCAGCTGGCATCATTCTCTATGAATGGCTTGTAGGAGCTCCCCCCTTCGTGACCGGAGATATTGCCTATCAACAAGTGAACATTCCTCCGGTGCCGCCCAGCGAGCAGTGTCCTGATATTCCAATGGAAGCCAATAACATCATCATGAAATGCTTGGAAAAAAATCCGGCAGACCGCTACCAGAACGCCCGCGATCTTAAGTATGCCCTGGAAACAGCCTACCGCCGTCTCATCGGTCAGGAACCCCCACCTCCTCCCAAGATTGCTCGATTTACAGGGGAGACCGATCTCGACACAGTCTAGCTGTTTTGCCTCCTGCGTCCGCATTTCCCCCGCTATGTTTTTCGGGAAATACTGTAGTAAGAATCATAATGAAAAGTTTCTACGGCAAGTCCCATCGTCCCAAGCGTAGCTTTGCCTTCCAGTGTTCCGTGCTCATGTGGGTGCTCGCCGCTAGTGCCCTATTGCCGTCGTGCGCTTTTGCTCAGTTCCTTGCCCAGAGTGAGGGGCCGCCTCAGCATCGTCCTTCAGTTGTTCAACGTCTGTTTCCGCGCCGCTCACGACCGCCTGCAAGAAACGAAGCTCCAGCCCAGCAACACAGGGAAATGCAAACATCGCCTAAGGTCGTCGCACCAAAGAAAGTTGTGAAGCCCTCCGTTCCTCAACGGCGAGTGCGAGAGACAGGCGCCAGAGACTATTCGATGCGGCGTGTTGATGCGCCTACCTCGGGGCCCCGCCCCATCAGTCAGTGGCCCACTGGCGAAAAGCTCATTGCCTTGACCTATGATGATGGCCCCAACCCGACCATCACACCACGACTTCTCAAATTACTTCAATCCAAGGGCGCACGTGCCACGTTTTTCCTGCTCGGAGAATCGGTGAAAGCGCATCCAGAGATCGTGAAAACCATAGTGGATGCGGGCATGGAAATTGGAAACCATTCCGACACACATCCGCAGTTCACAAAACTCAGTGAGGAGAAGATTCGGTCTGAGCTCCAAACGAACCACGACCGCATCATCTCCGCAGCGCCGAATGCTACGATTCGCACGATGCGCCCACCCTACGGCGCCTATAATGGCACCGTTATGCGAGTGGCGGAGCAAATGGGATACAAAGTGATTCTCTGGAGCGTGGACACAAACGACTGGCGCAAGCGCACCACCGAGCAAATGACTCAAACTGTCCTTAAAGAAGCTCGTGATGGTGCCATAATTCTCATGCACGATCGTTACGAAACGTCGCTTCAAACCACAGCGCAGATACTGGACTCGCTGTCGGCGCAGGGCTACCGTTTTGTGACAATTTCCGAGCTCCTGAGTCATCGCCGGCCTCAAGCCGTTCTGGACCGTTAGCGTCCTATTAGGGAATTTCACGGAGATTTCACTTTTTGTTGTTGCCTAGCCCTGACAGGCACAGACTTTATAATAGACTTGGTGCGCAATTATGGCGGACCCGGGTCGGCAAAAAGATTCGCGGGCAAAGTTCTCCCGCTCGCTTCGAGAGCGGCGTGCCGAGCTCGATGATCTTTTGCACGAGCTGGGCAATGATATGCCGTCCGAATTATTGGAACATTTGGAGGATTTGCAAAGGGTCGCTGATGCTGGAATCAATCTCGAAGATCCTCGTGCGGTTGAAGCTGCCTTACGAAAGCTCGAATACGAACGTATCAAACGTGAATTTCAACCTCGCGTGCCGCTTTATGGAATTCGAGTGAAGGGGGAGGGGGAAGTGGCAAAAAACAACGAACCGCAAAGAACGCCGCCACCAAGAGATCAAAAGTCTCGCGAGAGCCGTCGTCGCTCCTATCAGGAGGATCCGCGCTATCGAGCATTCTACGAAAGACTGCGCAAGCGCCAGCAGGAAGAAAGCTCGAAGTACGATGAGCCTCCCGAGTTCTCCTCGCTTGAGGAACTGGAGCAAACGGGATGGGATGGGACGCCTCGGCCGTGGGAGACAAGTTCAAAATCTAAATCGATGCCGAAGTCTGGATCTTCTGCGCCCAAGCCTGCTATGTCTCCGACGCCTTTCCCGCCAGACGTCGATTCGCAAACCGAGGAAGAACTGGTGCCGGGCACCATCATGCGGTTCGATGATGGCAGCATCGCGATTTATAAAGATGCCGTTTCCGGTAAAGACTACGCTCTCTTCTATTTTCTTGAACCCAATGGTGTGCTTGTCCCTCAGGGGATTTTCCTGGACCAGTACGAGTACCAGAGGCTTGGACTCTTACCTCCGGACCTTTTCGAAGCCATGATTCGCATGCGTCGCTGGGATCGCGACGCAGTGATCTATCACCTCGACAGATTCGAGTTTGCTGGCCACATCCGAGCAATTGCAAGTGCCCAGCCAATGCGCGTGGAAGGGGGAGACCCCTATCCCGAAATGCATCAGCGGCAAGCGGCTCCAGCGCGTCCGGCTCCGCCCAGGCCTGCGCCGGAGAGACGGCGACCTGAGCCTGAGGAGTACGAAGTCGAGCCCGCACCGATGCCCACCGAAACACCGGAAGTTGACGAGCTTCCGCCGCCACCACCGAGGCCGATCCTCGAGAGGGGACGTGTTGTTCGCATCGTGGTCGGGCCTGGCAAGGTTTGGGAAGCAGTTTACTGGACGAGTGACGAGCTAGGTCCTATCGTAGCTCACGACACAAACCGCGAGTGGAGCCTCATGCACCTGGACCTCTCGCGTTTCAAGGACGCCATCGAATACGGAGATCTTCTCTCCGACGACGAGTTGAAGGAAATCGAGGAATCTCTCATCCGACAAGGACAGGCAAGCTGACGCTACCGCCCTATGCCAAAGAGTCATGTTTCGCTAGTTACTGTTCCGCTGTGAGCGAGCGATAAACCTCAAGGACTCGTCGTGCCATAGCCTCGGCAGTAAATTGCCGGGCGTAATGCCAAGCATACTCGGACTTCTTTTGGCGTTCCGCGGGGAATGTCGCAATCCGCACGAGCTGGGTAGTCATGTCCTGGCTATCCCACGGCTCACAGAGCCATCCAGCATCGTCAGTCACCACCTCAGGCACCGCTCCAACGCGTGTTGCCAGCACGGGGACCCCGTGAAGCATGGCTTCAACACAAGCCAGGCCGAATGCCGGTTGTGTGCGATCCGAGAAAAGAAAGAGATCAGCCCACGAGAAAAGCTCACTCACCTCCTCTTGCGGCACACGCCCCACGTACGAAACATGGTCCTGCAAAAGAAAATGAGCAATGGCACTGTCAACCCACCCTGGCGGCGTTTCGGCGCCCCCGATAACCATCTGAAATGGAATGCCATGCCAGCGCAAACGATAAACTGAAGCAAGGGCCTCAAGCAGACCGCGCATCACCTGGGCACGACCTAGCATGAGAATCTTGAGCCGACCATCATGGTGCTCTGGCGGCCGAGAAACGGGAAGTCGGTAGCGAGAAAAATCGAGTCCCAAAGGAACGACGGCGATTTTATCCCCGAGCAGAGCGTTCATTCGGAGGAGTTCTCGGCGGGTAAAGTGGCTGTCCACAATCAACCGGTCAGCGCGATGCAGACAACGCTGAAAGAGAGGTATCAGCGCAAGACGCCCCTTGCCACGCCAGAGTTCCCTAACTCTATCGGAGACTCTAAGCCGTGAAAGGTAGCGCCGATCAAGCGGTGTTTCCGTCGTCATGGTCCCGTGAACTGTCATGACAAAGCGCTTCGGCCGCGACTTCATCAAGAGCCCTGCAAACTCCTGCGCGTGTACCACGTCAAATCGCACCTTGCCGTCGAGCGCCTCGACAGCCTCTTCCACTCCCTGGAAAAAAGAAAGAGAGTAGTCCCCCGGATGACCTTTCCGCAAATAAACAACCTCGACTCCTGATTCTAACACTTCGCGGTCGCGGCCGTCCGGATGCCGGCTTGTGATGATTGTGACCGCACACCCTTGCTGTTGCAAAGCATTGGCAAGATCGAAGGTGTGATACTCGAGTCCTCCGAAGCGATGCACCGGCAAAGCTCTGACGACGAGTACAACACGCATCAGTCGTGGCTCCCCACCACAGTTCTCTGCGATTTAGCAATCTCTTTCACTAAGGGGGCAACAACGCTCGCCACTCGATCTGCCATCAGCCTGTATCCTTCGTCGTTCGGATGAATAGGATCACTTTTGCGGGCAGGATTCGTCAAGATATCCTTCAGAAGATCCGGCACAAGTGCAGCCCCGTACTTGCGCGCCACGCGGCGAAAGAGAGAGCCGTAATCTGCCCCAGGAATGACACCGCGAATCTCGCCCAGCACCACGACTGCTCCGGCTGCCTGCAAGCGTTCCACGATGGTGGAAAGGTTGTGTTCAACAACCGCCGCGTCGATCCCCCGCAAATAATCGTTTCCCCCCAAAATGACAATCACGAGGCCAGGCTCGAGTGCGAGCACATCGCGTTCGAGTCGAGCCAACGCTTGAGCGGTGGTATCCCCTGGAACCCCACGATTAATAACCGGAAGACCCAGGCGCTGGGCAAGTACCGAAGGATAGTCGCGCCCAGGCGATGAGCCCGAACCCGCTGTGAGGCTATCACCGAATGCTACGATTGTGGGATTTCGCGGTGGGGCATTCGTGATGGAATAGCTAGCAAAAAACTGCCTCCATCCCCAGAGGACAACTGCAAGCAGCAAAAGCAGGAACGCGGCACGGTAGAGTTTTTTCGTCAGTTTCAGTTTCCCCCACACCGCTCTGCTCGTTTCAGTGCTCGTTTAAATGGAAGAGTTCGCGCAAGGCATCACGCACAACCGCAGCATCGAATGGATCTGATTGGCTCTTCAGGCAGGCGATAGGCCGATGGCCGATTTTGTTGATGAGCGCCTTGCCAAAGTCTTCGATAAGTTGCCGCTGGGACGGATCGAGCTGCTGGCCGTTGCTCAGGGTCCTCTGGATCTCCTGCTCAAGAACATCTTCGAGATATTTGCGAAAGGCCTGAATCGTTGGCACCAAATCCCGCGCCTCAAGCCACTGCATGAATTCGCGGACTTCAACGTCGATCAGATCTCGCGCTTTCTGGGCCTCTTCCAGACGAAGGCGGTAGTTCGCGTCCACAACATCCTGGAGATGATCGATATTAAAAAGATACACGTTCTCAACGTCGTTGACAGATTCTTCGATGACCCGCGGCACAGAAATATCTATGAATAGAAGCAATCGATGGCGACGCCGACGCATAAGTTCACGCACAGCGTCCTTTTGCACCAAATAGTGAGGTGCTTGTGTGCTGGCTAGAACAACGTCTGCGTCGTCCAGGAAGTGCAGATCGTGATCAAACGGGCGCGCTTGCGCCTTCGGAAATCGCCGCGCAAACTGGCAGGCATGACCAAAGCAACGGCCCACGACGATCACGGATCCTGCGCCAGCTTTCTCCAAATGGCGTAGCGCTAGCTCACTCATTTCGCCCCGCCCAATAACAACGATGCGGCGTCCCTGCACGTCATCAAAGATCTTCTTCACGAGCTCGAGCGCTGCGTAAGGCACACTCACGGCCAGACGACCGATCTCCGTTTCATGGCGTACCCTTTTGCCAACATGCAGTGCCTGGGAAAAAAGGCGATGAAGAACGGGCCCAGTTACGCCAGCGCGCTGCGCCGCGAGGTAAGCTTCTTTTACTTGCCCCAGTATTTGCGGTTCCCCCACAACCATCGAATCCAGGCTTGAGGCCACTTCAAAGAGGTGTTCGACAGCTTTGTCGAGCGCGTGCCTGTACATGTGCGGCAGGAGCTCGCCCGGTTCTACCCCAAACTTTTCCTCAAGAAAACTGAGCGAGGCTTGACCCTCTGCCAGCTCTCCCGTTTCCACAGTGTAAAGCTCCACGCGATTGCACGTTGAAAGGATGGCACATTCGTGCACGCCGGGATGATTGCGCAGCTGGCGCAAGGCTTGTCCAAGGTTGGAACTCGCCACACACAACCGCTCGCGCAATGCCACGGGGGCTGTTCGGTGATTCAAACCGACGACGACAAGCTGCTTCATCGGGGGACCTCCTCAGCCATCGCTGGGGCTGCAGAAAAACCGTGCAGCCCCCCCCGACTCTGCAGTTTTCCCCCTGCGTAAGACGCAAGAATCAAAGCAACGCCAAAAAGGACAATAAAAGAGGCTCGTTTTCCCACCCAGCCAACGCGGCCACGTAGGGCGGTAAAAGTGAAAAAATAAATCCACACACCAAAACTTGTCAACACAGTCAGATCAGTGTAGAACGTGCCGCTTCCAAGCTTGCCAAGATGAGGGAGCTCGCGAGAAAACAGTGCCATCCCAAGGCCAAGTCCCAAACCCCACAAAATCACACCGAGTCCGGCTGTTGCGGAAATAAGGCGATCAATTTTGCCTAACGGAGGCATCTCCTCGCTCCACAAGTCAGCCATGCCCCGCCGCTTCAGACGCCGATCAAGACCCAGGTATACCACCGCCAATGCCCCGCTGACAATAAACGCGCCATAGCCCACAAGAAACAATCCGACGTGAAGGGCAAGAAGGACATCCCCTAGGGCCTGGCGCGACGCATCGCCAACAAACCATTCGCGGAAAAAAAGCGAGGCCAGCTGAGCCACCATGGCCAGAGGAAGCAAAAGCAAAGCAGGCCAAACATTTTTCGCGACGAGGCGCACCGCAAGAACAGCCGCGATTGGCGTTAGACTAAACCATAACAGAGCATCGGCGAGTGTTTCCAGGGGAAAGGCGCGGCGAGCAATTGCCTCAACCACAAGGTCCCCCAGCGTCACGACGAGGGCGATCACACTCGCCCATCCTACCAGAGAAGCGCTCGTTTTTTGCGGCGATATCGCGTGGCGACGCGCCACCTCCCACCCCACTGCCAAAGCAGCCAGCGAACCTGCGATGCTTAGCTCATGTAGAGGAATCACGCTTCTTCCGAATCCTTGACAAGCGACGCCACAAGTGCACGCGCACGCTCGAGCGCAGCTTCCATGCCCGCGTCTCTTAACACGTCGAGTACATCCGACTCAAGTACGCTATTTAGGAGTTCCGCTCGCTGCTCCTGACTCACAGGCAAGGACTTTATCTCGGCCCGTAGGTGCGACATGAGTTCTCCCATGGCCGCGAGATTGTGCGAGAGTTCCAACTCAAGACGGCGGCGCAAATACTTGGCAAAGAAAGGAGCTTCACCGCTGCTGAAGACCGCAACCTCGATATTCCCCGCGACGAAACTTGCCGGGACGATGAAATCGCAGGCTTCGGGAGCATCGGCGCGATTCACCAGGATGCCTCGTTTGACCGCGGCCTCTGCAAGTTCATTGTGGAGCTGCGGATCCGGAGTGGCAAGGAAAAGAAGCTTGGCCCCTTCGATGTCCGCGGAAGAGGCTGGCTTGGGGCGCCACTCGATCTTTCCCTCGAGTGCAAGTTTACGCAGGGTGTCAGTAACCTTGGGGCTAATGAGGCGCACCCGAGCCCCATGCGAGAGAAGCCCAAGAACCTTTCGCTCCCCTACTTTACCGCCGCCCACGACCACTGCTAGCTCCCCATCGAGCCGCAACGCCATTGGGTAAAACTTTGCCATGTTGGCGAAACTCCTATCCGCACGCTGTTGTGAGAAGTCCCGTCAGGCCAGGCCGCCAATCACCTAACAAGTCTGATACAAAAAGAAATAGCTGCGTTCGCAAGAGCAAACGCAGCTAGAAGGGTTACAGACAAAAACGCTTAGCGCTGCTGATCGATTGCAGCAACCAGACCTGAGCCGGCCTTATATCCGCTGTACGAGCTCACGATCCCGTAACGCTGACCGCCAGCACGGAAGATGCTCCCGCGCGAAACGGTGCCGTTCGTTGGATCATAGATCATGTCGAGGCAATCCGCAACGTGATCGACACCATCGTTGCTCAACACGCCACCGAGGTTATAGTAACAACCATCGGGGCCTGTCGAGTGCAGCAACCACGCTCGAGGTGTCATCGACAACGAGGTGTTCGTGAAAGAGTCCGGCGGCTGCGTCGGCCGCTGATCTTGGTTCCATGCTTGGTAGATTAACGAGTTTTGTAACGCCGCGGCATCGCCCGTCCCAATCGCAGTGGGAGCTGTTAAGGCCTTGATGCCGGCTGCGGTCGAGGCACTGTAGCGTCCCTTGTAAATAAAGGGATCCTTGAAGCTCACCGACGAAATGTATCCCACCGGTGTCGAAAGTCGCTCCAGAATTCCTGGCCACGGCGGAATGTCGGCGCCCGTGAGTCCCAAAGCTGTCGCCACACCAAAGCGATGACAGTTGGGATAAGCGTTGTTATCCACATAGTACGATTCAAGGGCTGTTGCCATGCTACGCATGTCCGATTTCACGCGCGAGACCTTCGAGCGAGTCTGTGCCTCGAGGAAGTTTGGGACGGCAATGGCTGCAAGGATCGCGATGATAGCCACCACGATCAGCAACTCGATAAGGGTGAAGCCTTTCTTCATACCGATTCACCTCCAAGCTATAAAATCTGTCACAACTGTGTGTTGTGAATAGTGACTGATACGGAAAAGTTTCCGCCACTCGCAAGGGAAAAAATAAGTTCTACGTAATTTTCTTCTTCGACAATTGTGTGAAATCCTCTTGCCCCCGGATTGGACAACACGACATAAAGTAACGTTAGCCATGTTCATCCAGCCCACAACACTGATCGAAGCGCTCGAAGCGAAGAGGCAATTTGGTTCCGCCGCTGCTTTCCTGGCCGGAGGCACCGATCTTGTTGTCCTTATCAACCATGGGCGCATGCCCGCGCGCGTGTTTATTGACCTCTCCCACATTGAAGGTCTTTCTCAAATCCAATGCTTCGCGGCCGACCAATGCGCGGATGACCCGCTGACCCGGGATTTCGACGCGGCGAAAGTCTTTGTGTGCGGTCCGACGACAACGTTTGCTCAGCTTGCCCGTTTGCCGGTACGTGCCCTTGCGGAAGCTGCGCGAAGTGTCGGAGGGCCGCAAATTCGCAACCGCGGGACCATTGCGGGCAACCTTGCTACGGCCTCACCCGCCGGCGATGGTTCGACGGCCCTCCTTGCGCTCGATGGGCGTGTCGAGGTCCAGAATCTCTATGGTTCGCGCGTTATTGCGCTTCGTGAGTTTTTCCTCGATTACCGAAAAACGGCTCTCGCTCCCGATGAGATGATTGTGCGAGTTGCTTTTCCTGCCACGTGGCTGACCGGATGGCGAAAACTTGGCAAGCGGGGAGCGATGAACATTTCCACGGTGTGTTGCGCAGTCGGGATCTCCGATTCGCGCCGCGTGCACATCGCCTTCGGAAGTGTGGGACCCTACCCCTTGCGAGCCGAGCAAACGGCCAACTATCTTACGGAAGCATTGAGAGGGGATCCGGCAGCTTTCGGTGACCCCGCGGTTCAAAAGCATGCAGTAGAATTGGCCCAGGCCGAAGTGCGCCCGATTGATGATTTCCGGGCCAGTGCCGATTACCGTCGCGCCATGAGTGGAACCCTCTTACAAAAGGTCATGCGGCAGCTCGCGGAAGAACTCACGCCGACGACATCCGCTATAGTCTGAGTGATCGCCCCGGAGTGGTCAAAGGCGGCCGGGTAAGCCGCAACCCCTAACGTTACTTCCACACTCCAGCTATTGCGGTACGGCAATTCGGGCAGTGGCCATCGCCCCTCAGATGATTTTCAAGCACCGCAAAACCATACCGCCGTACTAGGAGGGAGTGGCATTGTGGACACCGGGTGTTTTCAAGATCCCCCACTGCGCCAGGAATGTTGCCGGCGTAAACGTAGCGCAGTCCCGCTTCGCGTCCGATGTTCGCCGCCATCAAGAGCTGATCGACTCGCGTACTCGGTGTAGCCGACATCTTGTAATCGCTGTGGAACGCCGTCACATGCCACGGAATGTCCACCGAGACGCTCGCGATGAATTGAGCCAGCTCTCGCAGCTCTTCAGGCGAGTCATTCAGTCCAGGCACGATCAATGTGACGATTTCCGTCCAGATGCCGCGCCGATGAAGCGTCCTGATTGTGTCGAGCACAGCTTTGAGCTGCCCACCAAGGCGCCGATACGTGGCCTCACGCATACTTTTCAGGTCCACTTTCATAGCATCGAGCCAAGGCGCTAGGAACTCGATGACCTCTGGGGTTGCAAAGCCGTTAGAAACGTAGGTGCACTTCAGCCCTTCAGCTTTCGCCAAGCGGAAAATCTCCGCCGCCCATTCCGACGTGATCAACGGCTCGTTGTAGGTGCTTGTCACGATGCGGGCGCCATGGCGCAAGGCCAGCGCCACCACCTGCTCAGGCGCGATTTCGCTGTAGGCACGCCCCCCATATCGGCTGGGGTCGGCAGCAGGATCACGCAGCGCCTGGCTGGTCAGCCAATTTTGGCAGTAGTCGCACCGGAAATTGCACCCCAGCATCCCAAAACTCAGAGCGTCGCTGCCGGGTAAGAAATGAAAGAAGGGCTTCTTTTCGATCGGATCCACATGTAGCCCGGCCACGTAGCCCCATGGCACGCGGAGTGTCTGGCCATCATGGAATCGCACTTTACACACGCCGCTTGAGCCCGGGGCTATCAGGCAACGATGGCCGCAGGCCAAACACCGGAGCTTTCCACTTGGATGCGACTCCACAAGTTGCGGCGCTGCCGGCCGTGTCAGCTGGTGCAAAACCTCTTTTAAAGTTGCTGGCGAAGTCATCGGCAAGCCCTCCTGAATACAAAATTACCCCCTCCATCGTTTTATGTTTTGGCCTCTTCCGATCGTAGCCTCGCCCCGGTGTCGCAGCAAAATCAGCGGAAAAAATCCTGACCATCTTACCCCTCTGCCGAACGCCTTTCGCTCATTACTACGTTATTAACACATTAACAGAACATCATGTCACGTCATAGCCACAGCTCAGTCGTTGGTCTATTCTTGAGAACGTGTATTGCCATTTTCGCAGCTATGGCCTATCATAAGCCTTAGCATGTCCGTTCCTTTACAGAGAATCTACGGCATGGTGTGGCCGATCGCGCGGCGCGATGCGCTTGCATCTTCGATTTTCGCCGGTTTATCGGAAAATGAAGTAGCATCGCAAGGTGAGCGAGCGTCTCAAACTATGAGTATTGCGGCCAAAGGTCAGCGCCTGGCAGAGGAAGCGGAGTTTCTGTGGCGGCTTTATGAGCTCCAGCGCCGTGCGTTTCTTCCGCTCCGCTGGCTCCTCTTCGTGTTCGCCCTCATCTTCTGGGCGTTGAGTCGGCCTCTCCACTGGCCTCCGCCCCCGGACGTCTTCGCACTCTTCGTCACGTATTTTCTGCTTTTGTGTGCGGAAACCTATTTGCTATGGATATCCCGGCCCGCCCTCCGCCAAGTTCGTCCTCTGTGCCTTGTCAGCTATACTCTCGATGTCGCCTTCGTCACGTTGCTTGTTTGGTTTGATTCTGTCCGCTACGCCACTGTCGCTGCAGGTCCCACCGATTTCTATCTGCTCTATTTCATCGTACTTCTGCGAAGTTTCGCCCTTTTCCGCACGGCGCGCGCCACCCTTCTCGTCAATGCGCTCATCGGAATCTTATTTCTCATGAATCTTTTCTGGCAGGATGCCTCACTGCCCTCCTTTTCTCTGCGCAACAATCTCATCCGGCTCGCTTTCTTCTGGGTCGTTGTCTTCATGTCTGGCATCATTGCAGCGGTTGTAAATCGGCAGAAAGCCGAGCTAAGCGATGCGCGCGAAAAGCTTTTGCGCTCCGAGAACATGGCGGTGCTCGGTCAGTTGGCGGCCGGAGTTGCTCACGAAATCAACAATCCAATTGGGGTCATCTCGGCCTACGCGGAATATCTGGAAAAGAATTCACCACCAGACGATCCGCGGCGGGAAGACTTTTCCGCTATCCATCGCGAGGCCCAACGTTGCCAATCCATTGTCGAAGGGCTGCTGGGGCTGGCACGACGCGCCGACACTGCGCGCGGCCGCGTCGAAATGGCCGAGGTTATCGGGCAAGCGCTCGCCCTCATGGCGCGCCCCCAAGGCTGCGACTCAGTGCAAATCGAGGTGCATGTGCCGAAGGACGAGCTCCCGCCTCTCCTCGCCGATCGCGCTCAGCTTGTTCAGGCCGTGCTCAATGTCGTACTCAACGCGCGCCAGTCCCTCGGGGAAAAGGGCGGCAGCATCCGCGTGGCGGCTGAGTACCGGCCCGCCATTGAGCGCGTGGCTTTATTTGTGGAGGACAGCGGGTGCGGCATCGCGCCCGAAGATTTGCCACACATCTTCGAGCCCTTCTTTTCGCGTCGTGCTGGCGGCACTGGCCTCGGCCTGGCGATCACCAAGCGCATCATCGAAGACCATGGCGGCGAAATTCGCGTTCAAAGCACCATCGGCCAGGGCACACGTGTGGAAATCCTCCTTCCCGCCCTCCCTCCCCCGCGCAAAGGCTCCTCCGCCAAGCTCCGTCGCGTGGAAAAAACACACACGCTTGATATTTCCTCTTGACAACCATTATTTTTATCCAAAGCGAGGTTCGCAAGGTTAGGTGACGGAAGAGCTGAAAATGAATACCAAACTAGTTCTCTCTCTCTCTCTCTCTCCTGTGGTTTAGCTGCTTAGGCTGCTTTCAGGAGACGGCCATGGCCAGCTGCTCAGAGTGCGGAGATGCGCCATGCCCGACCGTATCGGCGGGGGCGCCTCTTCAGGTCATTCTCAACAAAGTAGAAGCGTGGACGCCGGTAACATGCTTCAACGAGTTCGAATACAGGACTCCAGCTGAGATAGCTGCCTATTTCGGATTCAGCCCCGAGGTTATCGATTCTGATGTAAGGTACTCCAAGCACTGGGAAGAAGTGCCAATATATCCTCAGCTAGAGTGTCCAACCCAATGTGTTCTGAAAGACGATCCGCCTCAATCATTCCACGATGGCTCTCCCGTGACTTGGGAGTGGAGCGGAAAGGTCGATAGCAGATACCCAAAAGACTACATTCTCACTGTAAAAGCCAAGCAGACGACGATAACCGAGGAATGTCATGGAAAACTCATCTTTGCAAACGTGGCGGAAAGCGGAGAAGCAAGTGCAGTTGTTCACGTTCGGCCGTGTACCACCCCTTGCGATTGCACAGGGGTCTATGTGGGAGGTACAACCTATGAATTGCCCGACGTGAACCCCGCCTCATTCAGCATAAAGGTGTATGGCGCTTTCCAAGAACATTTCTGCCCTAATGACGGTGTCTACCTGACGACGTTAATACAAGCCGATTTCGCTGTCCTTCGCCCCGCGTGGAAGTTACTCCGAGAGGAAATTGGCGCTTGCGGAGCCGATACGGGTGTTTTGAGCGTTACTACTACAGCTGGTATTCAACCAGGCATTAACATTCTTTGGACGAGCTGGACTTATACTCCAGCCACAACACTAACAATTCCCGTGCAAATCTGTCCTGGCCAACCGGATAAACAGGCTGTGTTCCAGGTTCTCCAGTTGCGAAACAAGATCTCGACGCTCTACGCTAACGTTTACTTCGTTTGTATGAATAGCGAAAACGTTCTAGAGGAAATCCCGGCAGTGAACAATCCCTACGCTTACGTATTTTATGAAGATACGACCATAGTGGGCCGGCGATGCTGCTACCGTTGCCCCGATGGGCCAGACTGCAGAGGGCCAGAGCTATGGCCATAATCGTCAAGAAAGGATGACGGAAAATGCGAGCGAGCAAGCAGTCAAAAGCACTAGGGACACAAACGTATTTACGTGGTATTGTCTTTTATCTCATAACGTCCTTATTGCTACTAAGTTTTCACTTAGGAGCACAAACCATTGACTCTGCACTTCCGTTCCTGCTTACTACGCCCATTGCGTCTAAGGCTTTTCACATTGATCGCTGGACGACCCGCTCTACTCTATTTTGGATAAAGGCTGCTGCGATGGACCAAAACGATCTGCAATGTGCCGAATACTACCTTTTCGGGCCTGCCCAAGGCGATAAAGCGTGTACCCGCATTGTGCAAGAAATGACAACTCCGTTTTGGCGAGGAGCCACCCCCGCGGTACTTTTCGCCCGACAAAGACACAACATGGAACCCAAAATTCCCAAACTCAATGGCGAGGGCGCTTTCGCAAGTGTACTGACCGAGGAGCCCTATTCCTCGGCAATGACATTTTTCCATTATTCTGATTACGTCGCTAAATTAACGTTCTCTCGAGAATTATTCCAGTGCTTGGAGGCCACAACAAAAAGCCTCAACCTCATTGCGGACAAAGATCCTGTCCAATTACCTTTACGAGTCGTCGAAAACGCTATAGAGTGCTATCTAGCAAGAGAACATACAAACGATGTTAGTCTTATATCCACAGAGTACCTTCTCCTTTATGGTTTTGCTTGTTTGACAGATGCCGATTCGAGACACTTACGGAAAAAGCTGGTTGATGCCTGGAACAAAAGTCCATATCTTTTTCAAACGACCGACGAAATGCTCTATCTGTTGTCGATGATTCCAAAGAATTACTCTCAGAAATGGATGGAAGGATGGCAACAATTAGCGGAGAGAACAAAAGAAGGAGGAGTGCTTCGCGATCCTCAATTGTCTTTTTGTAAAGGTTATTTTCTATTTAAACCTCCCTGGTATGTGCCGCGTCTGGCTGCAACTCTGGAACTTTGGCCCCCGAACTCGGATGTGTTTGAGACACTCAAAGAAGCAACGGATCAGCCTTTAGGGCTACGCCTTACTCTTTTTGGCGTGCGATTCTTGAGTCCGGATGGGTCGCGCAATTTCTATCCTCCGCTTATCCGACACGCCTCTGCTTTGTCCGAGCATATTCCGGTTCTCAAGGAGATACTGGAGCAGGCCAGCGACATGGTGCAACGAGACAATGATATCATTCAGACGCCACAAACGGCCACATGGTGGTGGAATGCGAACTGAACGTATACAAAAACAACGGGGAGTATGAGCTATGAAAGCGTTTTTCCTTGCAACAACGGCGCTTGTTCTTTCCTATAGTGTATTGGCCCAAAGTGTTTCTAACCATGTCCCTGCTTGGGCCGAACTGAGAGCGCAGGCTATTCAGGCTCAAAAAACAGGGAATCTACCAGTCGCAATCGCCTGCTATGAAAAGATGTTGCAGCTAAACCCCAAAGCGCAAGAAACCGCTATCCGTTTAGGACAATGCTACGAAAAACTATCGCAGTTTCAGCAAGCGCTTGACGCTTTCGAGCGCGCTCGGATGGCAGAACCGGATTCCTATGAAGCATCTCACGCCTGCTATCTTGCGGCCAGAGTTTCGTTGAAGCGTGGCGACAGAGAAAAGGCACAAAAATACATTCAGATGGTCGAGGAACTATATCCCGACTCATCTTATATTGCGAGGACACGCTTGCTCCAGGCAGAGGCGGACGGGGTAACGACAGTGGCTTTCAATGCGTCGCTGCAGAGGGAGCTCGCAGCAGGAAAGAAAGTCGATCAGGCACTAAAAAGCTACCACGCGGGCGAACTGGGGGCTGCGCGTGCACAGCTTCAAAAAGTGATAAACGATTTCCCCGAAACCGCCGCGGCAATTCGGGGAATCTTTTCTCTGGGGCACATCGCAATTCGTGAAGAAAAAACCACTGAGGCTCTCGCCTATTTTGATTCACTTCTCAGCCGACTCGGAGGCAAAGCACCTAAGTCGCGCGTAGTTAGAGAATCACTCCTGCGCAAGGCTGCACTCTTGCACAAACTCGGTCGGCGCGATGAAGCACAAGCTGTCTACCTCAGCCTGGTAAACCCAGACGTTCCCCCCTATTACGCAGAAACAGCTATTCTGCAGAGCGCGGGCATTCACTTTGAACTTTTGCAAATAAGAACGTTGGCCCACCGTATCGCACGGAACCAAAATACAACAACAACTTTAAGTCCGGTGACATCTGATGAATGGGATGCGCTACGCAACAGACTCAAAGAGGCGGAAGAACTCTGCACGCGGAAAATAGACAAGGCTCGTGCTCGCCTTATGTATCTTGAATCTCTCTACTGGCAGCGTCGTTACCGCGACGTACCGGAAGCTGTGGCAGAGTTTCAGACAGCTTATATGGATCAGGAAACTACTCTGGAGCTTTTGACTGCTCGGCACTTTTTAGGCATGGCGTATGTCAGCCTCAATGAGTGGGACAAGGCTATAGCAGAACTTTCGTGGGTTATTGAACAAGTTCCAAATCGTGAGCCATGGAGCCGGGGCAATCTTATACAGATGTCGTACGAGTTTCTAACTTTCGCCCTGGCTATGGACGGGCAGCTAAATAGAGCGGAAAAAACGCTTTCTGAGTGGCAAAAGTATTTTGGCGAAAGCATGGCTTTAGAAAGCATCCGAGCGTTTGTTGCTTCGCAGCGAAATGACGGTAGATAGCTTTTGTGGTTGGGCGCATTCGTGCCTCCGCAGTGACCACAGGAAGGGTGAAAAGAGATGGTAAGTTTCAACAGGCATCGCCGATGTGAACAGCGAGCACGGCGCGACATTCTGTCGGCCGGCATTTTCCTAATGCTGGTATTGGTAGCCCCCTCCTGGCTTGTTGCCGGTAAAGGGGAATTTCGGCGCGAGATCGCTTTCGCTCATTGCTCCCTCACAGCCAACAGCCCAGGGGCTAAAATTGATGCTCTTTTGCAAATAGCTGGTATCACCAAGGAATTGCAGCGTAATGAGATGGCGAAAATTCTGCTGAGCTCCTCGCCACAGGAGCGATTATCCTGGGCTCGCGGTGTTTTGCGCCGGGAAAAGCTTCTCGAAAACCCAATTCATTCAGTGGCAGGGGCGATATTGCTCGATCAGGGGACCACGCAAGATCTTCAAGTGCTGCGGGTAAAGATGCTGGATGTAGAAACGCGGCGGTTGGCAGGTCGCCTCAAGAGGGCGCTGAATTCGAGTCTCCCGCCAAAGGAGATTCAAATCGCTGCATGTCAAATTGACCCGGTGCGTGCTTTAGGAGGAGAGGTTTCGACCGCTTCTCTCCAAGCACTTTATCGTGCTCTCGACGCTTCCTGGAAAAGTTATTATTCCGAGCTCAAAGTGGATCCCATAACAGGCCTAGTAACTTTAGCCGACGAGAGCAAAAGTTGGTGGCCAGAGCTGCTAGCTTTTACCGCAATGATTAGTCAGGAGGAACCACTTACTAAGAGGCTATTTCCCAGCTCACCCACAGATGAGAGAGCTATTCCAATAGGGTTGCTTTGTGCTTGCCCGCCAGACACCACGGTGGGGAAAGTGCTTCGTAACTATGTTCAATCCTATCTCCAGGAAACGTCCCCAGTGCTCGTTAGTAACTCGCAACTTGCCTCAATAGTTTTGGACTATTTCATGATGCAAAGGGAGATTCCAAAAGCGAGGATCCAGGAATACCTTGATCACCCAGAAGTCACAACTGAATGTGATTGGATTCGTACCCCATATTTCTTTTTACCCCACTACGAGAAACTATTATGGCTCTACGTAAGGGCGGGCGCAAACGATGCCAAAATTCGCTCTTATTTCCATAAGCGCGTGCAATATTGGCAACGCCTTACGGATTATTGGCTCCGGAACTATGGGATGACGAGTGTGGCCGACGAGCTGAAAAGTCGGTGGTAACGAATGAAATCTCGCTTCCTTGGCAGCTATTGCTGCATGGACGTTGCTTTCTTCCTTTAGCCAAGAGATGGTCAAGGGGAGCAATGCACCCGCGACCAGTCACACCTGGGGGGAAGCGGGGAGGGGAGTTGCGAGTCCCATTGCGCTCTCTCAGGGTGTAACGCTGCGCCGGCAGGGGGGAGCGGATGCGCGCGTAGGCATTTCTAGTGACCCGTTTTCCCCATCTTGCCTGGTTTTTTCCAAAAAAGCTTTGACATCATACGTCCCTCAAGAGGTGCTCTCGGCATGAAGCCCATTTACCCAACCGAGAGCCTGCTTGCAGTTTGTACTGTTCGGCGCATGCCTCAATTCGTATGAAGTCGCGCGAATCTACTTACACTGACCTCACCTGCTTTCGCGGCCATTTGGGTGCCATGCCGGATGCGCAGGGAAGATCGGTAAAGGCGACGGCGGAGGTTCTTGTGGACCATCTCGACGCCGCTACGGGGGGCGAGAATTCTTCCTCTTGAAAGGGGGGCTGGGTCCAGGCGGAACTGTGTCCCGCCCTCAACTAGGGCGATGTGTGCCAAACGCGGGAGTGAATTTGCGTGTGGCAACGCGGGGGGCTTTGATGTAAACGTGGCAAACGAAACTGCCGGGGAAGAGAACGGAACACAAGCTCGATCTTTACGCCGCTTTTTGAAGCTTTGTCGTGCCCACCGCCGACAGTTATAGGTGCCACACTCATCCATGCACGAAACAATTTGCATGAGCGATGAGGGATCCTGGCGAGGGGAGGCTCTGGACGGCCTCCCCAGACGACGGTGTGCACCTCGTCGCCAGGGACGTCCCCTTGGGGGGCCAAGGGTGGCGATTTGCGGTCCAGGCAGCGACGCGGCAGCATACGGTTCCGCGGTCGCGCATGCGTAACAATGCGTAAAGGCCAAGATGCGTGCGCACAACCAAGAGCGCTGGTGCGTGGTTTGAGAGACCTGCGCAAATGGCCGCTACGTACCGACCCCCACACAAGACTCGGAAATACACGGATGCCAGGAAAGTCCCAAGTTTGCGCGCCTGGTTCTATTTCGCCGCACGCAGGTTTGGGGTGGATCGTGCGAAGCGCTCGAAGTAACGGCGCTCGAAAAGCAGTTCGTTGTGGCCAAGCCCGGTGTAAATAAAGACATAAGGTTCCTGCCTGAGAATCAGGTCGAGAGCCTCCACTCCGACGCTTGCCCACCGATCGTTCGCTTTGCGTCGCTGCAGCTCGGTCAGATACGTCCCTGCTGTCGTCAGCTCCTCGTCGTGCACAAGCATGGGCTTCTCCCCCGCCAGGCACAACCGGCTCATGATTTGCACATTCTCTGTGGCCAGGTGGTCGGTGAAAATGCTGCGGAGACGTTTCTTTGGTGGCTCGGGAAACGTTGCCGGCAAGGCCAACTCGTCGAAGAATCCATAAGCGGCGTCGAATAACCACACTTCGGCAATGCGATCCCATTCGCCGCCGTGATCGAGAATTTTCGCTATGACTCGGTAGGCCCCACTGTGGCCGCTGAGGATGATGTGCCCCAGCCGCGTCGTTTTCGAGCCGCAAATTTCGTTGCGCCGAATAACGTCCATCACCTCGGCCACAAAAGCGGCAAAGGCCCACTCTTTTTCCAACTTGCCACCGCCGCTGTCGGGGGCGTACTTTGGCCCCTGCGGCACCACAAGGATTGCTATGCGTTCGCTGTTGCGGAGCTGCTCGCCCAGGTGGAATTCCTCCACCACGCGCAAGCACTCGTTGAGGTGGCCGTGGAAATGCACGATGAGGTCTATCTGCGTCAGAGGTTCTGGCGAGGCTTCGCCCCGCCGCGTCGCTGCGTGGGAAGCGCTCTCCAGCACCTGCTTGGGCACGGCTATCGCCACGCGGTTATCATCGTAATGGCCCTCGTAAGGGAAAACCCCGCGTTTCGACACAAACCCACTCGTGCGACTGTCGTCGGGAAAAGGCGCCGTGGCCAACCTCGCCACACCTAGCCGACCCCATGGCGTCTCTGCCCACTCTGAGCTATCGTCCGCCACGACGAAGTGATACTTTTTGGCCGGATGTGTTGTGGGGAGCTCGTCCGTCATCTTAGCTCCCACTGGCTGCACGGCCAGGGCAGCCCCCACGGCGAACAACACCCAAAACCATGGCAGGCAAAGTCTCCTCATTCGTAGTGCACCTTTTTCCCAAACACGCGATTCTGCACCAGCGTGAGCAGGAGTATGATCACGAACAGCACGTAGGCCACAGCCGCGGCGTAGCCTAGTTCCTTGTAGCCTTGGAAGCCGGTCTGGTACAGGTAAAACACCAGGGTCTGCGTTGTGCGTCCCGGTCCGCCCGTTGGCGTCATGATATACATCGGCACAAACACCTTGAAGGCGGCAATCATGGAGATGATTGCGATGAAGAATGTCGTGGGACTCAGTAAGGGCCAAGTGATATGCCGGAATTTCTGCCACGGCGTGGCGCCGTCAATGTCTGCCGCTTCGTAGTAAGTTTTGTCGATGTTTTGCAACCCGGCGAGGAAAATCACCATGAAGTAGCCGGTGTCGCGCCACACGCTTGTGAGAATCACGGCGAACATTGCTAAAGAGGGGCCCGCCAGCAGCGGGTGCATTTGCTCTGGCAGCGGCAGACCAAGCCCGTCGCGCAGCAACATCTCGATAATCCCGCGGGATTCATTCAGCCAGCCGAACGTCGGAAGCCCCATCTCCGAGAGCAAATAATTCAGCAGGCCAAACTGCTCGTTAAAGATATATTTGAACACAATCGAGATGGCGACCCACGTCGTCACGTACGGCAAAAAGTAAATCGTGCGGAATACTCCTACCCCACGCACTTTCGTGTTCATCATCATCGCCACCACTAGCGACGCAGCGATCGTCAGCGGCACGCTATAGATCACATAGTTGATCGTATTGTAAAGTACCTGCCGAAAATCAGCGTCTGTGAGGGCGCGCTTGTAATTCTCGATGCCGACCCAGTGCACGTCGCTCAGGCGTGCCGCCCCCACCCAATCCGTGAACGAAATCAAAATTGAAAAGATGACAGGGAAAAACCAAAATGTTAGCAAAATAACGCCAGCCGGCATCAAGTAGAGGTAGGCTTCCGCGTTCTCGCGAAGGCGTGGCTTGCGGATAAATCGGATCGCGTACATGGCAAACGCCCAGACCGCGATTGCTACCAGGGATGCCACCGTTGCTTTCACGCTCTGCTCGAACCTCGTCTTGCTGAATTTTGGATCTCACATGCTCCGCGAGTCCAACCTCGCTTTTCAACCGATAAAGAGCGCGAGCAACGGGAAAAGTGGTGACCCCGCTCCCGAAAAGTCCTCGGAAGTGTTTAGCTCCAGTGCATCGCAAAGATGATGCCGCCGGCAATCAAGGCGGCCAGAGCCGTGCCACCGTAGGCGGCCCACCGCCCGAGTTTTTGAAGAGTTTGGCGATGGACCAGGCGATGAAACGAAGGAAAAATCCACAGGAAGCGAAACGCTTTTTCCTCGCGAGCTTGATTCACCAGCAACGGCTCGAGCTCGAGGGCACATTGCAAATGCCGAAGTGCGGATTTCCACGAATGCAAGCGTGTCAGCACTCGCGCCATCCGAAAATGCAGCCCGGCGTGGGCCGGTTCGCGTTCCAGCCCTCGGGCGTAAAGCGCCATAGCTTTGCCCCGGTTTCCCGCAAGTTCATTCAGTTCGCCGAGCGCTTCGTAGAACTCCGTTTCGTGTTTGGCGTAGTGACCAAAGGTGCGCTCGAGCAAGCGAATGCCTTCGCTGGTGCGCCCGAGATGGTGAAGCGTATAAGCCTCCGCCACCACGCACGGGAACGTGGGCGCCGCTGAGCCGTGTGTGTCTGCTCCCATGGCCCGCGCTTCGCGGAACGCTTCGAGCGCCTCGCGATATTCCTGCAAGAGATAATGCGAGCGGCCGAGAAGCCAGAGAATCTCGCCACTCGGCGTGGTCATCTTGATGTAGTCCAGAAGATGACGTTTCGCCTCCGCCGCGCGCCCCAGATTTTGCAGCACCGCGGCCCGACACGCTTGGATGGTTGCTTCCTTGGGATGTTGGGCCGCAGCGGCCTGAAGCACGTCCGCCGCTAATCCAAGTTTCGCGCGTCGAACAAGAAAAGCTGCGTAGGCCAGGTACACCGCGACTGGCACGTTCCCCATGCCCATGAGGCGCCGATACGCTCGCCATGCGGCCCCCTCATTGCCAAGTTTCTCTGCCACTTCGGCATAGAGCAGCCAAGCCGCTCGATGTCGTGGCTGGTGATAGAGGTATTGGTCCAGCGTTGTCAGTGCCTCGGCGTACTGCGCTTGCCCCATAAGGTTCTGCACTTTGCGCTGAACGAGCGTAAAATCGCGGGGTGAATTCGCGATGAGAATTGTCAGGCACTGATTCTCGCCCTCAACCTCTCCCAGCAGGCGATGAATTTCCGCCTTGAGAAGTAGCGCTGAGCGGTCGCTTGAACGCAGCCGCACCGCAAGGGTCGCATGGCGCATCGCTGGCCTCAAGCGTCCCATCCCAGCCAGCGACTGCGCTAAAAAAAGGTGAGCTTCAAAATGTCGGTCGTTGAGCTCGAGCGCGCGCTGGAAATCCTCCACCGCCAGGGCAAGTTGCCGCTGCGCCAGGTAATGGCGTCCCCGCACCACGTAAAGCCGGGCGTCTTTCACACCACTCTCAACCGCATCGTCCACAAGGGCTATCACAGCGTCCGAGCGGTCGACGTTTTCGTAAAGCGCAGCCAGATTCAGCCATGCGCGCACATTTGTGGGATCCAGCGCCGTCTGCTGGCGCAGGTAGCGGATCGCTGCCACGTGATCCCCGCGGCGCATTGCCACGGACGCTGCCATTGCCAGAGCTTCCACATTGTGAGGCTGACGCTCAAGGAGCTCCTCGCATTGCGCCAGTAGGGCATCTTCGTCGCCCAGCTTGTGCAATAAGGCCGCATAGTGCCGACGCACGTCCAGGTTGTCCGGCTCGCGCTCGAGAATCTCCTCCAGCTCCTCGCGAGCCTCGTCCAGGTGGCCCATGGCGGCCATTGCCGCGGCGTGGTAAAGCCTCGCCTGCGACGACGTCGGATCAAGCTCCAGTGCGTGCGCAAGTTCCTCCGCCGCTTCCTCCGCCCGCCCGACTGCAAGCAGCGAATAGCCCAGGTGCGTGCGGTAAGAGGGATCCGTCGGGGAAAGTTCCGTGGCGTGTTGGAAAGCCTCCGCCGCTTCCTTCGCCCGATTGAGATGAAGCAGCGTCAGTCCCCGATAATAATGAGCGTCGGCATGCTCGGGGTTATGGTCGAGCACCCAGTCGAACGAGCGCAATGCGTCCTCCCACAGGTCCAGCTCCAGCAAGTCCAGTCCCTCGTGGAAAGCCGCCTCGATCGAATTCGCCTCGAACTCATTGAACCCAAACATTCTGTAATAACTACGTCCCCCAGCCGCAAACTAATCAGCGCGGACCTCAGCACGCGGCGCATACCGCAAATTAGCCCGCGGTGCGCCACGGACTCACGTCCGTGCCTGAGGCCGAATTTCTACGCGCGCCATGCTGACGCAAAGTTGCGGTCTGGGCGCCGACTCAAACAGATGACGCTCTTCCGCAGCCGCAAAAACACTCACGTTCGATTCATGGCACTGCGCGCCCGCAAAACTCTGTCGCCTCGTCAGCGCATTGAGTCACCCCACCAGCGCCAGGGCATTTTTGCCTTCGCATCGAATCCTCTCGATTGCACTGTGGATTACTTGGCGGGGAGGTCCAGAGCGACCCCCCCTGGCCGGTTGTTTTGAATGAGCAAGGCGGAAAGACGTACGTTCTTCGCAAATTAACGTGTGTTTGCGCTCCTGGGCAGATCACCGGACGCTCGAGCAGACAGCATCGCGTGGTTGGCGCTTAAGCGAAACCGCGTGGGCGAGGCGGAAGTCCAGAAGCCACTCGGTCTGGCACGGAAAGAGCCGGCAAGGGCGCGACGCCGTGAGTTTGCCACCGTGCGGGGCTGAAGCTTGCTGCGTGTGGGCAACGGCGGATTCGTCCGCAGCCGAAAGCTGCCATGGCGAAGAGCAAACTCACGCACCAGGTTTGAAGAACGCAGGATCGGGAGAGAAAAGATGACGGACGTCGGTCTCGGTGGGTGGGTCGCTTTCAATGCGGGCATTCTTGCGTTGCTTGCGTTTGATCTCGGTGTCGGTCAGCGGCGCCCCCACGAACCTTCCCTGCGCGAGGCCGCGCTTTGGAGCATCTTCTGGATTCTCCTCGCTCTTCTCTTTGGTGGCTACATTGGCTACGTCTACGGCGCCCAGCGCTTCCAAGAATATCTCGCCGGTTATCTCATCGAGAAAAGTCTGAGCGTTGATAACATTTTTGTCTTTTATGTGATTTTCAGCTACTTTGGTGTAGCTCCCGCCCTCCGCCATCGAGTGCTCTTCTGGGGAATTCTTGGCGCTCTGCTCATGCGCGGCGCCATGATTGCCATCGGCGTTTATCTCATCGCCAAGTTCCATTGGATCCTTTACGTGTTTGGCGTCATTCTCATCATCACCGGCATTCGCATGCTGTTCCATCGCGAGGAAAAGCTTGCCGTCGAGGAACTCTGGATTGTGCGCATGGCTCGGCGTTTTGTCCCACTCACCGAAAGTTGGCGCGGCGCCCACTTCTTCGTACGTGAAGGCGGCCGCCTCCTCGCCACGCCGCTTTTTCTCGTCGTCCTCGTCATCGAGGCCACCGACGTCGTCTTCGCCATCGATTCCATCCCCGCCATCTTTGCCGTCACGCGCGACCCGTTCATCGTCTACACGTCCAACGTTTTCGCCATCCTTGGCTTGCGCGCGCTCTTCTTTCTCCTCGCAGGCATCATTCCCCTCTTCCACTATCTCAAGGTTGCTCTCTCGGCGATTCTCTCCTTCGTGGGCGTGAAAATGCTGCTTTCGGACACCGCGTGGAAAATCCCCACCAGCGTGTCGTTGTGGGTCATCATCACGCTCCTTGCCCTCGCTATCGCCGCCTCCTGGCTCCGTGCCCGCCTCCTCGCCAGACGTAGCTAAGCGAGGCGGTCGTTCCGCCATTGGGTAAGTCAGCCCGAAGATCGTGTCGCTCAGCCACCGCCGGAGTGCCCGCAGGTCGGGGTACGCAATCACTGCCGGTCAGTGCTCGGCAGTTCGGAGTTTCGAGGCCGGCTTCGCTGGTATCAGTCGGTGCCGTGGATATTACTCCACGTTTTTATCCTCAGGCCGGTGTTCCAGGAGGAGCGCGATTAGGCGCACGAGATTTTCTTTGTGCTGAGGCGCGCTTTCTGCAACAAGCAGTGTAAGCGCCACCAATGCCTCTTCGGAAAGCCGCAGGTGGCCATCGGGCAAATAGAGCAGTCCATTCTTATCCAGAAACCGCAGAAACAGCGCTGCGCCGATGCGCTTATTGCCGTCCACAAAAGGATGATCCTTAACGAGAAAATAGAGAAGATGCGCTGCTTTGGCGGTGGTCGTGGGATAGGCGTCCGCCCCACCGGCGCTTTGAAAAATTGCTGCCAGCGCACGGGCGAGCCCGTCGTCCCGTTCTTGTCCAAAAAGGATCCCCGCTTGCAGATGCTTTCGCATGGCGTCGATAATCTGTCGCGCTTCTTCGAGGGCAATCGGCACGGCCGCTTGGGGCGTGCCAGAGGCCTCAGGCAGACGGGCATGGTCGTAGGCATCAAGCACATCCAGGGCGAAAGCGTAATCCCGCACCACGTGCAGGATTGCCGTTGCCTCGTCGCTGCTCAGCAAACGCCGATCCGCCACATTCGCAACCAGTTTTATGGTCTGCTTCAGCTCTTCCAGCCGACGCGCATTGACGGTGTAGCCTTTGAGGATGTGATCGCGCAGCACCTGCGTGGCCCAGATGCGGAACTGCGTGCCGCGCTTCGAGTTCACGCGGTAGCCCACCGAAATGACGGCATCGAGGTTGTAGAAGGCGACGGGCTTATCTGAGCCAGGAATGTGCATTTTTTGCACATTGCTTTTTTCTTCCAGTTCCCCGCTTTGAAAGATGTTGCGCAAATGCTTGGTGATCACGCTTCGTTCGGTGTCGAAAAGAAGCGCCATCTGCTTTTGCGTCAGCCAGATCGTCTCCCGCTCGAGCCTCACCTCGAGTTGGACATTGCCGTCCGGTGCCTGGTAGAGCACCACCTCACCGCCGGGTCCGCCATAGGCGGCGGTTTGCTCGCGGACCGAGTCCTTTTTCGACGCGGGCTTACGTCTCGTCATCCTGGCATTCTTCGCTGTCATTGTCCTCCGCTTCAGCGGTCCATCCCTCCTCGTCCATGCTTTCAGTCTCTTCCGCCCCCTCCTCCACCCGTATCCGGTTCCTTATCCGCAATTGTGCTACCATCGTGCGCACGTCTAGCTTTCCGGTCACCACGTCAGCAATCAACCGCTCGCGGTATTCACGCAAAAGCTAAATTTCACTTCGACCGACGGCCATTGCAGCGTCGATCTTCGCTGTCCGAATGTCGAGATATTTCGGATGGGAGCTTGTCTGGGGAGAGGGGCCACTAGCAGCGGATTATTTTCGACTTAATCAACCGCAACTTGCGGGCGGTACGATCATACTTAAAAAGCTTGGCATGTATGCACGAAATAAAACGCATAGTTTGATTCAATGTTTACCCCCAGCCTCCCTTTTGGCGAGGTTACTGATTAAGCGTTCCCCTTCCCGAGGCGGATTTCTTTCGAGCAATTCGGCACGTCTAGAGAACATTTCATATACTCCTTCCTAGGCGTTTCCAACGTCGCTCGAAGGCCTCGCGCCCGCCTCCTCGCCAGGCGTAGCTGAGCGAGGCGGTTGTTCCGCCGTTGGGTAAGTCAGCCCGAAGATCGTGTCGCTCAGCCACCGCCGGAAAGAGTCGTTGTCGCTGAATTGCTTGAACAGTTCCGTGTCATCCTTGAGCATTGCCGTCATCACCCGCCCCAGGGCCTTGTCGTGCTCGATGCGTGCATTCTGTTTGTCGGAATTCTTCCGTGCATTCTGGTAGGCGGTGTCGGCCGCTACGCGTGCAGGAATCTCCTCCGTGATCAGTTTGCGCACCCGATCAGCGTCGCTCCACGAGATGTTCCCGAACAGGTCATTGAAAGTCTTAATGATGTTCGAGAGATAATCCAGCTCCGGTTCGGGCTTGTATCCACCACCCCCACTAGGCACCGCCTCGATCTCGGCATCCGCATCGGGAAGCGCAATCCTCATGCTCGCCTGCTTTTCGACACGGTAGCTGTCCATGTCGATCGCCTCGAGGATGCCCTTCGACAAATCTTCCTCTTTCGGCGCCGGCAGCTTGGGTACCAGGAAGTTGAGGAAGATCGATAGCTTCTCCCACTCGGCGTTGGTGTAGGGGAGGATTGAAGACAGAAAGCTGTACGTTCGCAGAAACGCCTTGGCCTTGCCTTTGAAGTCGACCTGACCGTCCTCGTCGAGATGCTCCATGTAGTTGCCGACGCAGGCGTCGAGGATCGGGTCGAGCTGGTCACGGTCGGCCCCGCTCAGGTAGAGCCGTACCAGTTCATCCACCTGTTCGGGCGCGTACACCTGGTAGCCGTCAAGGTCGGCCTTAAGGTCGTGCAGCTTGTTCGGGTCGGTTTCGTCAGCGAGGATGGTCGTTCGGTAGTATGGCTCGAAGGCCTTCTGGATTACTTCAGGGTCGTTCACGAAATCGAGAACGAAGGTGTCGTGCTTCTGGGGGTGCGCGCGATTGAGGCGCGAAAGTGTCTGCACGGCCTTGACGCCGGAGAGCACCTTGTCCACGTACATCGTATGCAATAGCGGCTCGTCATAGCCGGTTTGGAATTTGTCGGCACAGATCAAAAAACGATACGGGTCCTCCCGGATCTTGTCAGCGATCTGGTTCGAGGGAAAACCGTTGAGGCTGGCCTCGGTGACCCGTTGACCGCCATACTCGTACTCACCTGAGAAGGCCACAATTGCCCAATAGGGGCTTTTGCGCTCGGCAAGGTACGCCTTGAAGGCATGGAAGTACTGAATAGCTCGCTCGATGCTGCCGGTCACCACCATGGCCCGCGCCTGGTCGCCGATCTTCCTTTTGGCGATCACCTGCTCATGAAAGTGGTCCACCATGATCTCGGCTTTGAGCCGGATGGCGTACTCGTGTCCCTCGACGAAGCGGCGCAGCTTCTTTTGCGCCTTTTTGACGTCGAACTCGGGGTCGTCCTCGATGGTCTTGATGAGCTTATAGTAGCTCTTGACCGGTGTATAGTGGGCCAGCACATCCAGGATGAACCCTTCCTGAATGGCCTGTTTCATGGTGTAGCTGTGGAACGGCCTGTGCTTGACCGTACCATCGGGCTGCGGGTCGCCTTCACCAAACATCTCCAACGTTTTGCTCTTAGGGGTGGCGGTGAAGGCGAAGTAACTGGCATTCGGCAGCAGCTTCCGTGCCTCCATGAGCCGGTTGATCTGATCTTCGAAGGTCTCATCTTCGTTCTCGGCACCGGCCTGCGACAAGGCCATGCTCATTTTGGCCGAGGTGCGGCCGCCCTGACTCGAGTGCGCCTCGTCGATGATGATCGCAAAACGTCGCCCGCGGTGCTCGTTGCCGATTTCGTCGAGGATGAACGGGAACTTCTGAAGCGTCGTGATGATGATCTTCTTGCCGCTCTCGATAAAGCGCCGCAGGTCGCCAGAATGCTCGGCGTGCCCCACCGTGGCGCTCACCTGGGCAAACTGTTTGACTGTGTCCCGGATCTGCTGGTCCAGGATGCGACGGTCGGTCACCACGATAATGGAATCGAAAACGGGTCTTCCGTCCTTCGCGAGACCGATCAGCTGGTGGGCCAGCCAAGCGATGGAGTTGGACTTGCCGCTGCCGGCGGAATGTTGGATAAGGTAGCGCCGGCCCACGCCGTGTGCCGCCGCGTCCGCCAAAAGTTTTCGCACCACGCCGAGCTGGTGATAGCGGGGGAAGATCTGCCGTCGCCGTTTCTTGCCGGTCTTGAGGTCTTTTTCCTCAACGAGTTGAGCGTAGTTTTCGAGAATGTCGGTCAGGCTCTCTCGGGTGAGTATCTCCCGCCACAGGTATTCGGTCTTGAGCCCCTGCGGATTGGGAGGATTGCCCGCACCGTCGTTCCATCCCTTGTTGAAGGGCAGAAACCACGACGCCTTGCCCTGAAGGTGGG
Source organism: Candidatus Sumerlaeota bacterium (assembly GCA_017161655.1). Taxonomy (GTDB): domain Bacteria; phylum Sumerlaeota; class Sumerlaeia; order Sumerlaeales; family Sumerlaeaceae; genus DRVG01. The sequence goes on along the minus strand of JADFCV010000003.1, from coordinate 253,416 downwards.
TGCAGAACCACACCTCGTTTTCGTCCACGGCGAAGTGCGCCACACACCGCCCCAATTCAAATAGCTTTTCGCGCGGGTTGCGGTCACGTTTGTACTGCTCGATGGCGTCGTGCACCGTCTGTTTGGTGAGGCGATTCTTGAGCTCGAAAGTGAAAACCGGCAGGCCGTTGATGAAGAGCACCAGGTCCAGCGCCCGCTGCGTCTCATCGCGGCTGTAGCGGAGCTGGCGCGTGACGGTGAAGCGGTTCTGCCCATAGAGCGCCCGCGCTTGCTCGTTTCCGGGGGAAGGCGTGCCGTAGAAGAGCTCAATGCGGTAAGGCCCGTGCTGGATGCCGCCTCTCAGCACATCCACTACTCCGCGCTTGCTCACCTCGCCCTGAAGACGCGCGAGGAACTTGCGCCGCGTGGGGCTGTCGTTATCCAGATCGAGCGCTTCGGCGACCTCAGGCTGCGTCGAGTACAGAAACGCCGTGAGCTGAACCAGATCGACGCAGTACTCCCGGTCGTAATCGGCCGGGTCGCCGGGGAGCCAACCCACACCGCCGTAGGGTGCCGGCGTCTCGGCAACAAGCGGCGGGGCGCCGGCCGGACGGGGTCTGCAGTCGCTGCCAGTCAGCGCCCGGCAGATCAGAGTTTCGAGCCCGGCTTCGCTCATGTCGGTGGGTTTCATTGTTCAGCCTCCTCATTCAGCGCTTCCGTACCCCACAAGCGTCAAAGTTGGCCTCCTTTTTAACGAAGTAACGAACTGTATTGCATGAGATACTTTCACCTACGATAGTTGAGTATTTGACCGTCGACATATAGGCTGTTTGACCCATGCTTCGGATGTGCCAAGATTCCGTCCGGTCAAGTTTCTTTTTTCCAATATGCATTGCTATCAACAAGCCTCCACCGGAACGACCATATGGATCAAACGACGCTCGTTCGCCGTTATGGTCGAGTCAAAATACAGTCTATGATTGGGTAATTTACTGACGAAATCGTATTTGTCAGTTAGATAGAAATTCCGCATGACGAAATCGACGAACCAACGTGGGGTCAGCGGTGCCGAAACAGGAATGCGACAGCCTTTGACATCTCCCAAAGTGAGATGACACATGGGATGAACGATATCCCGAGCAGCCGTTTCATCGAAGTCGAATCGCAGAGGGAAAGGAACGATGCGTCTAGATACGATGTCGAGGAACAATTCATCATGCAGGTACGATTCGGGGTCTTCCTGGAAAGGCCGAAGTTCAGGTGAAGGGTAGTATGCCAAGCGATGCCGGACGAGGCGCTCGTCTTCAAAGCGATACATCAGTTGCAACAGTCCCCCGTCGATCAGTTTTGCAGTATAAGAGCGCTTCTCCGAAAGTTCTTTATAGATTGCTGCGTAATCGATATCACCCATAGCAATCGACACATGCTCGGCGCCAGCGAAAGTAACCTCCCATACATTGTTCGATGCACGGCGCAGCATCAGAAAGTTCTGATCATCTGCGATCCCGCGCTCGATCAATGACCTGAGCAATCCTTCTAAGTCGCGCTTGATGGTCTCCGCCTTCTTAGGATGCTTCTTCATTTGCCACCTCCGAGCAGCCGAAGCAGTTTCTGCTTGGTTTCGGCATCCAAGTCATCCGGTGTTATTTCGCCTCGCTCCAAGGCATTTACTAACTCGCGAGCACCAGTCTGCCTTTGCTCTAAGCGCTGCTTTTCATGCGGCGATAGGTCGCGGTGCACGATTCTCAGTTTTTTAAGGACCTCATCTGTCGGGTACGTGAAGTCGAGGCTAAAGTTGCGTTCTTTTAAACGCTTGAACTCGCGAATAAGATTAGCCATCCCCTGCCCGTAGCCGATTACCCGTACCCAGGCTTTGCTGCGGGTGATGGCCGTGAACAGGCGATTGCGCAAGCTGGCCAACCCCACCCCAGTGCCATCGCAGTCTTGCGCATTAACCACATAGACCATGCCCGCCTCGTTACCTTTGGCCCGGTAAATACTGGTGAAGGTAACGGAAGGTGTCTCGGTCTTAAAGAACACGTCGGGATCTGTGTCGACGCCCGCAAGATGGTTCTGGATACCCATCATGAACAATGCCATACGGATCGGTCCCAATCGCCCTCGGGCAGAGAGAGGGTCAGGATGGATAACAATAATGTCATCATACCGCAGTTCGTCTTCTTCAATGTTTTTCTTGATCTGCTCGACCAACCACGCGTTCTGTTCGGCTTCGTCGCCGAACTGCAGAAAAACGACGAGATCGTCGATCGGGGAATGGTCCTCTAGAAACCTGGGACTGGTCTCGTCGGTTCGTTCGAGGACGACGCGCTCTCCCTTAGCCAAACGTCCCTTTCGCACCATGTATCCGATTTCTTCCCACAAAGCAGGTTGGTCGAACATCTGTACCAACCCCGTCTCGGCGCCCTTTGGCGGCTCACGGTAGATGCCGAAGCCGAGGGCGTGGGCCGTCACCAACAAAGGCCGCGAGTTGCGGTAGCACTTCTGTAAGATCACGTCTCGGTGTGGGTCGTCGCCAAGGGACACCAATGGCTGACCTCGATCATCGGTACCGAAGATCTCTTCGGGTGGCGGCAGTGAGGTCCCCGATAGATTCTGGAGTTCGTCGTATGCATAAACGAGCCGCTTCGGTGGCTTGAGCATTGTGTAGCACAAGCGCAGAAAACTTGGGGCAAAGTCTTGCGCTTCGTCAACCAGGATCGCGTCGTAGAGTTCTAGGGGTTTAGCAACCGCGGTCAAGGCCGCTTGGCAAGCCTCATCGAACGCCCTATCGCTGCCACCGAATCGATTGCTGGCGGATCTGAAATCATGGAACTCCTGCCCTGTGACGCGGCAGAACTCGTAATAAATTCCGTCACGCTCATCACCACCGGGCGCGCCCCAGGCGTTGACTATACGTATCTTTGTCCAATCCGGCTCCTCGCCACTTTGCTCGACACAGAAATTGTTGATGAGCCGCTTGAATTGTCCCTTCAGCGAACGAGTGTGGAAGGTAACGGCAATCCGCCAATCAGGATACTGGGTGTGGAGATATGCGGCCTTGAGAGCCAGTACGATGGTCTTGCCGGAACCGGCCAGACCACGAATGCGCTGCACGCCCTCGACTGTTTCAATGACGGCCCGGTTCTGCCGATGATCAAGCGTGGCAATCGAGTCCTCTAGTTTCTTGAGCTTTCCGCCTCGCGAATCAGGCTTTCTCACCTCGCGCTTGGAGCGACTTTTGCGGATCGACGACAAACTCTCGATGGCCGAAAGTGTCATTCGATAGAGATCGTCGCTGCCATCCTGCCAGGAAAGACCCGACAGGATCTCTCCGAGGTTCCTTTCGTTAGCGAGCAGGTAGCCATCTCTAGCCAACTTTTCGACGTCGCGGAGAGCAGGTGCAAAGGTGATGACGTTTAACGGCGGGAGCAGACGTCGCCCTTTGACCAGCTCCTTGTGCAGCTTCAGCTTGGCTTCAATCTTGTTGGCGAGATCATCCTGCCGCGCCGCGTAGTCGCCCACATCCGTACTTTCAACCAGGTCGAAGAGGACGACACCCTTTTCGCGGCTCACCAGTGTCGCATCGATGAAATATTTGCCCTCCGGCGTTGGGATCAATGGGTAGCCGAAAAAGCACTCTCCCGACAGCCCCTCAATGGTGGCCAAGGTTTCTTCGAGTGCCTGGGAGGCGGCGGGCTTGCCATTGATACCGCGTGTAAAGTTGATTTTGTTCATGTTCGTCCTCCGTTCGAGAACTTGTTTAGGGGAAATCTATCTTGCAACCAGCGTTTCCCCCTATCCTGAGATTTGACAAGGTAATGCTCTGAATATACATGATATCCATTATCCATCCTCCTCTGATATTGCAGCGTGATCACCTTCTCCATTCAAGGTCTCGTCTTGCGCTCTCTCTTCTTCGTCCGTCCAGGGGGCGTCTTCTTCGCTTGGCTCCTCTGGCAGCCGTGCCGCGACCTCGCGCACGTCCACCTTGCCGGTGACCACATCGGCGATGAGGCGGGTGCGGTATTCGCGCAGGAGTTCGATTTCGCGGCGAGCAGCAGCAATGGCAGCGTCGATCTTGGTCGTCTGGGCGTCGAGGTACTCCACGATGGCGGTTTGCTCGGGCGCCGAGGGTAAGGCAACTCGTATCTCCCGCACTTCACCTTCACTGATGGCTGGTACTGGTCCCGGTTTCGCTATCTTTCCGAGGTCGATGTAGCTCATTATTAAAAACAAGAAATCTCGATTGCCGTTCCGCGCCACGCATCCCATCATGTTGTTATCAATGCAACAATGACTTACAGCGATGCGCCGTTTGTTCGTTAAGAGTGCACCGCCCACCTTCGGAAAGATAATCGTCCCCGCTGGTAACACGGTCGCCCCAAGGTCCCGCGCAACGGTCATCGAAACCGTGTTAGCGCAAACACGAAGATACTTCTCGTTGCCCGGGAGATTCATGTCGGAGACCTTGAAGAAAGGGATCTCCGCGCTCGTATCACCTTGGTGATGAACCGGAAAGCCCGAGCCGCTCTTGAACCAGGCTAGTCGCTTCAGAGGCACGACATCCCAATGCGCCGGTACCTCGCCCAGCCACTCCACACCTGAGGACTTGTAGACTGGGTAGGGCTGGCCCGTGCGGACGTCGATTTTGCCCGTCACGGCCTGGTGGATAAGGGCCTGCTTGTACTCCTCCAGTAGTTTGATCAGTTTCTCCTTGGCGCGGATGTATCGCCGGATCCGCCGGTCCATGTAATCAAGAAAGCGGGCGATGGCGGTTTGTTCGGCGAGGGGTGGAAGTGAGAAGTAGATACACTTGAATTCCTCTGCCCGCAGACTCCACTGATCCGAAGTAATGCCATACGACCATCGCTCGGCCTCCGAAGCAAAAAGGGGTGTGCGAAGAAGAAAGTGCATGTAGCGTGGTAAGTTCTCGGCGCTTCTTAGCCGCTGGACGATGTAAGCCGGGCTCACGATCCCCCGGTAAGCCGAAACGCCCACCGCCCCCTGCCAGGCTCGCATCTTGTTGTACACCAGGTCACCCGGTTGGACGAGTTTGTAGTTCGACTTGTCCTCGTTCGAGGAGTCTTTCTTGGAACTCTCCGCGAGCAAGTCTGCCTGACGCAGTACGCCGCGTGTGATGGTTACCGACAGCATCTGTTCGTCAGGGTGACCACGGTCATTGATTTCACGAAACACCGTACGCCCAGGCAACACCACCCAATGCTCCGGCACCTGGCCGAGCCACTCCACGCCAGAGTCTTTGTAGGCGGGGTATGGTTTCAGGTGTTGAATCATACTTGCCCTCCGTTCCCTCTCTGGATACGTTGTCGGCTCTGTGCTCGAAACTTTTCGGGTTGCCCGTCGATTAGTTCTAGTTCATAGCGTCGGCGATCTAGTACTTCTAAGAACCCGATAATATGTTGCTTGTCAACGCGTAGCATTCCACCTTCATCGAACACTTGGACCCCAGTGCGCAAACACGCCTCTTTCAAGTTTTCTTTGCTGATGTTCTGCGTTTCCTGTGTCGCTAAGATTGACGCTAAGTAACGAGCTGCCCGTACATGGCTGGCGGCGTAGGTTTGAATAGTACTAAAATCTATGAAACTGAGATTGTTTTTCAGTAAGGCGACGTTACTTGGTACCGCATCCAACACCCTCTGCTGCAGCTGGCCTGCGAACTCAAAAGCAGCTGGCCTCAATATATGTATCTGTACGCTGTCGATGAGCAGGTCGAAATCTACATCCAGCTTGAATACCTGGTCTTCTATAATCTTCAAGACATCCGTGACCAGGCGGATCAGTGGTTTTCTGAGAACGCCCTTGAACTGAGTTGCCCGGCGCAAAGCCGTCAGCCGCTTACCTTGCGTATCGGTAAACCTTCCGAAGTAACAAAATACTAGCGATGGGTCGCTTAGGGCGTTAATGTCCAGTGGAAGGTTATTTGCATCGTGTAACTCACGCATAGAGGCTGCCAAGTTATCCGTTAGCGGGAGAACAAGATACTCTTGGCTTTCATACTTTTCGCCTGGTTCATAACACGCAGGTTCCATTGTAGACAGTGCCTGCCAGGTTCCTTCTGCCATCTCTCGAAGAGCGTCCTGCACTCTCACATCCACAGGAATGCAGTGAAATGCTCTTTCTGCATTATTCATATCGCGGCCTACACCAAACTCAACTGTTCGAAGGTCTCTTAAGTCAAAATCCAGAGTCATCTCTGCTCCTCCAAATATACCATGTCACTGATTCGGTAAGCAATTATCTTTTCTCCTTCCGAAACATGAACACGCCGGGTAATTAGCACCCAAGTCTGGCTCCCGCTGAGATTGTTACGGCCTGCAGGTGGATACACCGTGAACACCCGATACCCAAGGCTGGCAAACAGAATATTCATGTAATGCAGGTTTAAATGCCAAAAAAGAAAGACAATAAATCCAAGTGCTGTCATAGCTGCAGCAAAATCTCTCCACGAACTAAAATTTGCTTTATAAAACGGAAGTAGCATAGCAAAGAGATACACGAGCAGATGCTCACGGTGGTCTTCAGCCCGTCCGGTAACCAACTCCCTTTTCTCTCTAAGCTTCTTTGCGGTTTGTATCCGCAACCAAAGAAAAGCGTTGGGTATAATTACCATCATCGTACATAAGCCAGTGAACAAATTATCAGGAATCAATAAGTTCCCCTGTATTGCCCAAAGAATAAACAGAGGTGATATACTGCTCAAAACCAATACAAAACGCGCAAATTTCAACCCTTCATTCATGGTGTCCTACCCCCATGATCTCCGCCAACAACCCCTCCATCTCCTTCTCCACTGCCAACAGATCCGCGCGGATTTCTTCCAGCGGCCGCAGGGCCTTTGGCTTGTAGAAGTAGCGGTTGAAGTTGATCTCGTAGCCGATCTTGACGCTGACCGGGTCGTACCAGGCGTCCGACGCATAGGGCAGGACTTCGCGGCGCAAGAAAGTCTCGATGGCGGTGCGCTGGTCTTCTTGGCTCGGCAAGTAGCCGGGTTCCTGACAGGCCTGGCACTCGAGGAAGGGGATCTGCTCGCTGTCGCGCAGTTCCGTGTCCGGCTCGTATTCCACCACGCGCGGCTTGCCGTGAATGGTAGCCTCGAACAGCCCACGCAGCGGGTCGGGCGCGGTGGCGGGTTTGTGGATCTTCTTGATCACCGGCGGTGCATCTTCGGCACGCTCGGCCGTTTCCCGAAGCGCCTTGATCTCCTTGGGAGTGTAGGCGCGCTCGGGGTCGATACCTTTCAAGCGCAGGGGGCGCTCCACTGTCACCTTCCAGTAACCGAAGGCAGCGTTGGGGAAGATCTTGGACTGCTCGGTCTCGTCGAATTTTAGGAAGGTATCAACAATGCGGCGGATGTCGTCTTCGGAGAGCTCGCAGTTCTTCTTGCCCAGGTTCTTGCGCAGGGGCTCGTACCACTGCGAGGCCTCGATGAGCTGCACGCGGCCTTTGCGATGCTCGGGCTTCCTGTTCGTGAGCACCCAGACGTAGGTGGCGATGCCTGTGTTGTAGAACATGTTGAGCGGCAGGGCGATGATGGCCTCCAGCCAGTCGTTCTCGATGATCCAGCGGCGAATGTTGCTCTCGCCCTGGCCGGCGTCGCCCGTGAAGAGGGACGAGCCGTTGTGCACCTCGGCAATGCGGCTGCCGAGCGGGGTGTCGTGCTTCATCTTCGAGAGCATGTTCACCAGAAACAGCATCTGCCCGTCGCTGGTGCGGGTAATCAGCGAAAGCTCCTCGCCCCGGTGTTGCACGACAAAGCGCGGGTCCTTGATGCCAGCTTTGCCGCCCATGCGTTCCAGGTCGCTCTTCCAACTCTTCCCGTAGGGCGGATTGGAGAGCATGAAATCGAAGGTGCGGCCGGGGAAGGCGTCGTTGGATAGGGTCGAATGCTCCGGTCCGCCGACGATGTTGTCGGCGGCATCGCCCTCGCCCTTGAGCAAAAGGTCGGCTTTGCAGATGGCGTAGGTCTCGGCGTTGATCTCCTGGCCGAAAAGATGCACTGAGACCTGTTTGCCACGTGCTTTCGCCAGCTGCAGCAGTGTTTCCTCCGCCACCGTGAGCATTCCGCCGGTGCCGCAGGCGCCGTCGAAAAGCAGGTAGGTGCCGGATTCGATCTGGTCGGCGATCGGCTCGAAGATCAGGCGGGCCATCAGTCTCACGGCATCGCGCGGGGTCCAGTGCTCGCCGGCTTCTTCGTTGTTTTCCTCGTTGAAGCGGCGCACTAGCTCCTCGAAGATGGTACCCATGGCGTGATTGTCGAGGCCGGGCAGCCGGACGGTGCCGGCGCTGTTGAGCACAGGGTAAGGACTCAGGTTGATGGACGGGTCGAGGAACTTCTCGATGAGCGTGCCCAGGGCGTCGGCTTTGGCCAGGCGGGGGATTTGGTTGCGGAACTCGAAGTTGTCGATGATCTCCTGCACGTTGCGCGAAAAGCCATCGAGGTAGGCGCGAAAATCCGCCTCCAGTTGCTGGCGGCTGGCACGCGCCTTGAGGTCGCGCAGGGTGTATGGCGACACGTTGTAAAAGGCTTGGCCGGCGGTCTGCCTGAGCGCGGCGTCCTGGTTGGCGATGCCGGCTTTGTCGAGCCGCTCTTTCATTTCGAGCACATCTTTTTTCTTAGGCTCGAGCACGGCGTCGAGGCGGCGGATGACAGTCATGGGCAAAATGACGTCCCGGTACTTTCCGCGGACGTAGACGTCGCGGAGCACGTCGTCGGCTATGCCCCAAATGAAATTGGTGATCCAGGTCAGTTGGTCGTTTCCCATGTGGTTTATCCCTCCAGGGAGTCCGCTGGGATTGCTGGCTCCAGAAATTTCACAACACAAGGAAGGTTCCGCATCAGGGCCCCCTCCGTCAAGTGTGCGTAAAATCATTTTCCCCGAACGAAGAATGCATAGGAAACGAAAGCATGTCCTTGCCTACGGTGCCCAGGATTCTTTGCTCGTGCGGCTGATCTCATCATTGTAACGAAGGTCACTACCCCCTTTTTCTGTCGCGTGTGAACATGCTAACATAGTAATACGACGTCAAGATGAAATTGTTTGCGAGTTGCGCTGGGGAGAACTGGGTGATCAGGCATCGTGTGCTCCCTCCGAGAAACCCAGAGCACGTCCGCGATGTTGTCGTCTCCGCTCAGGCCGCTCAGGTGCCTCCGGACGCGATGTGTTGCCCTGCGCCCCATCCGGGGAGATCTAAGTATCGGAGGACGTCGTTTGTGCCCGACCACGGAGATATTCTTCGTCGCTTATTACCTGCCAGCCGCATCGGCGGAGAAGAGCAGTGGTCACGCCGCAGCCAGCGCGCAAGGTTCGCGTGAAGGTGCCGTCGTAAATCTCGCGCACGCCGCACGATGGGCTGCGCTCCTTGAGAATGACAAGGTCGGGCCGGACGAGCTCAGCCAGGCGCAGGACCTCGCCCGCGCCCCGCAGGAAATTCTCGGTGACGTCGCGGCCGTCGGCTGTCATCACACGCGCCCGCCCGTCGACCACGTCCTCGCCGGTCCCGCCAACGATCTCCGCTGGCGGCCGCGGAGTGGGCAGACCCCCAAGCTGCTCGGGGCAGACGGGGATCGCGCGATGCGCCCGCACAAGCTCAGCGAACACCTCGCGGGCATTCGCGCCGCCCTGCCAGGTCACTTCGCATCCTATGAGACATGCTGAGACGAGGTACACCCACTGCCCCCCTCACTGCGGCCCAAAGGCGTGGCGGTATTTGTCGCCAAAAACAAGGTATGTCGTCTCGTTAAGCCCGCGCTCGTATTCGGCCAGCAGCCGCATGCCTTCGTTGGGCTTGATGGCGTCTGCGCGGATGGCAGCATCCACCCATTCTTTCATGCGCCGCGCCAGATCCACGGTGTGGTACTGCGTGAGCTCCAGCACCTGGGCAACGCTGTGCCCGGAGATAGTTTCCTCGATGTAGAACCCGCGTTCTTCATCCGGATCGAGAAACACATGAGCTTCGTTCACGCGGCCAAAGAGGTTGTGCAGGTCGCCCATAATATCCTGATAAGCGCCTGTGAGGAAGAAGCCGAGATAATAGGGGGCGCCATTGCGCAGAGGGTGCAGCGGCAGAGCGTCGCGCTCCTCGCGCAAATCCGTGTACTTCTTCACTTTGCCGTCGCTGTCGCAAGTAATGTCCACCAGCACGCCCTCGCAGGCAGGTTTTTCATCCAGCCGGTGAAGCGGCATAATGGGGAAGAGCTGCCCCAGCGCCCAGTGATCGAGAAGCGACTGGAACACGCTGAAGTTGCAAACGTACTGGTCCGCGATGTGCGACGTGAGGTCGAGAATTTCCTCCGGGATTTCTTCGCCGGTCTCGCGATAGCGGTCGCGGTAGTACTCGACGATCTCCTCCACGATGTGCCAGTAGAAGGTCTCGATTTTCGCTTTTGTGCGAAGGTCCAGAATCCCCAGCTCGAAGGCGTTCTGACTTTCTTCCTTGATCTGCTGCGTGTCGTGGAGCGCCTCGAGCGGGTTCTCAAACATGCGCTCTTTGATTTCTGCAAGCTGCTTCACCCACTTGTGGTCCCTGCGCTCCACACTGAGGTCGTATTCAGTTTTGGTCTTCTCAATGACGCCAATGACGCGCACCACGAGCAGAGCGTGATGAGCCACCACGGCTCGGCCACTCTCGCTCACGATGTCCGGGTGCTCGACCTGTTCCTCCTCACAAACGTCCATCACGTTGTCCACGATGTCCGCGGCGTACTCCTCGAGCGTGTAGTTCGTGCTCGAGTGGTAATTCGTTCGGCTGCCGTCGTAGTCCACCCCCAGGCCGCCTCCCACATCGAGGTACTGCAGCCCTGTGCAGCCAAGCTTGCGCAGCTTCGCGTAGTAACGCGCGCCCTCGCGTGTGGCCCGCTTGATCGAGAGAATGTCGGGAATCTGTGAGCCGACGTGAAAGTGCACCATGCGAAGCGCGTGCAGCATGTTCGCGTCCTCAAGGATACGTAGCGCCTCCATGAGGTCCATGGTCGAGAGGCCAAACTTTGCGTCTTCTCCGCTGGATGTGGCCCAGATGCCAGAACTCTTCGACACGAGTCGCACGCGCACACCGATCATGGGCTCGACGCCAAGCTCGCGTGCGATGCTGATGATCATGCGGATCTCTTCGACTTTTTCCGCTACGATGATAACTTTTTTACCAAGCCGTACGCCGAGCAGCGCCAACCGAATGAAGGCAGGGTCTTTGTACCCATTACACACGATAAGAGCGTCCGGGTCCGCGTGCATGGCGAGCGCCGCATAAAGCTCAGGCTTCGATCCAGCCTCAAGGCCGTAATGGTAAGGCCGGCCTGCATCGAGAATCTCCTCCACCACCTCGCGCAACTGGTTGACTTTGATGGGATAAACCCCCCGGTAGTGGCCGCGATAGCCCAGCTCTTCGATGGCCTCGCGGAAAGCCTCGTTCAGCGCCCGCACGCGATCGTGGAGAATGTCCTGAAATCGAATCACCAAGGGGAGGTGCATGCCTTGCGCGAGGGCTTCCTCCAGCACCTCCATCACATCAATCGCAGCTCCGGCTTCGCGCAGTGGCCGCACCAGTACGTGGCCGGTTTCGTTCACTGAGAAATAGCCAGCACCCCAGCGGTCCACGTTATACAGGCGGATAGCGTTTTCCGTGGTCCATTCCGGCGTGGTTTCCGGGACACTCTGAACGCCCTGAGGTTCCTCCATCGCGCTTCGCAATCACCCTCGCCCAATGAGATTCGCAAACGCGCAACAAGTTCGCGGAATTATCACTACAACGCACGCGAAAAAGTGCAACCAGCGGAACCAAAAAAAACGAAAAAAATGTGCTCATCCACAGACGGCCGATCCACGCGTGCAACCCCAGATTGCAAACGTTTGTGATGTAGCTGGTTTGGATTCTGTCCTTTCCCCGCGCGCATAGAGAAATTTCGCGGCCGCCCGCGGAAATTGCGAGTGGCATGCCCGTCGTGCGCGTAGCCAGATTCTGCAGCAGTGTTGACCTTTGTCCCCCTCTTTTGCCCGTTCCCTGCGCGAGTAGCAAGATTAGCTGGGCCAAATCCGCTATGCAAATTTCTCGCGCCCGTTCCAAGCGTGCGTAGCCAGATTGCGGCATACTCACGCAACGCCGCACCGTACTGCGCCCGTTCCCCGTGCGCGTAGCCAGATTTCTCCACCGAGCGAACTCGCGACCCTACAGCCTGTCAGTCGCACGCGCGTCGAGGTAGATAGATGTCGGCAATGCATACATTTCCGTCACGATGGCTGCGCGCGAAGCCAGACGCGAACGTGAGCGCCCGAAGCGTGGCATCCGCCGGCGCCGGCCTGGCCCAGGTTCCTTGGTGGCTATGCCCGAAAATTCTCCTATCATCGCGCCGTTCTGGTCAGTCGATCCGTGGACGGGCCGTTGCTCAACCCAAGCGATTCGTCGACACTCGCAAGGCGCCGCTCAGGTTGAAATTTTTTCACTAAGCGCCGAAATTACATCGCCGGGACGCTGCGGCTTTGTAAATATAGAAGGAGGAACCGCGGTGCTTTCCTATTATTAAATTGACAATATATATTCAGCGTCTGCCCATATTTTTCCTGTTGCGCGGCTAATTTTTCTCCCCCAGACCAACGCGCGAAAAAAGTCGAACGAGCACACATTGCTCGCCCGATGAAGTGGGAAACAAGGGGCTGCTCAATGACATCAAAGAAACGCATCGTGGTGATGATTGGTGGAGCCTTTGAAGAGGCCGCGGCGTCGTTTGCCAACCTGCTGGCCCGCGCCCTCGAGGACAAATACATTGTCGATGCTTACGCCGGTGGCGAGACCTTCCGTCACCTCGCGCGTTGCCATGCGCTTGTGCTCGCCGGTTATCATTCGCCGAAGGCCGGCGAATCTTACATGCCGCTCACGCGCGAGGAAAAACAGAACTTCGGCGCATTTGTTTCGTACGGTTGGCCGATTCTAGCCACTCCCGAAGGGGTGGCCAGTTTCCCCGATTGGCCGCGCTATGGCGAGCTGGTCGGCTATGAGCTCCTCACCCCCCTCTGGCCCCCAGCAACCAGCAAATCGTTGTGCGAGCTGGAAATCTACGCCGAGAGTTCCGCATTCTTGGCTGAACTCCACGGCACCCGGCTGGTGAATGCGCCAGCCGTAGGGGCCGCAGCGCGCTCGGGGATGGACGCCGACACACTGGCCGTCGGGCGGCTGGCCAACGGCGACCTTCTGCCCTTGGCCGTTTGTTCTCGGGGGGGGCCCAGACCCGGCGCTGGCTACACGATGTTCCTCGACATCGGACCCGCCTGGTTCCACACACTCGGCCCAACCGCCACCACCCGCCTCTGGCGTCGAGCCCTTCTCTGGCTCATCGGCGAAACCGAAAACGCCGAGCTTGCCTGCTAGAGGCGGAGATTATTTGTGGCTCGCAGACTTCAAACGGCAGAAGCGCGCTGGGGAGCATCTTTCATAATAAACCAAGGCACACGTTCATTCCACTCCTCGCGGGTGGTAAAAACAGCGCACTTCAGGCACGGGCTGCGGCCTTGCCACAAGGAAGGAGCATACTCGGAAGTCGGAAGCAAACGTTTCAGTCGATCCCACAAAGCTAGAGCAAGCGGTTTCTCAACAGGAAGAAATACATAATAATGCGCTTTGTCAACTTTGCCTTTTGAAGCAACCCAGATATACATCAGTGTATCACGAAATTTTTGGGCTAGCTCTTGAGCCAGTTTATCTCGAGCCTGCACCTTGTTTTCGAATTCATGTTTTTCTTTTTGATGAATCTTCCCGCGATTGGGATTCTTTATTTCTATGATATACCAGTGATCGCTCTTGTCCTGTGTCTTTGCAATAGCAACGAAATCAGCAGCTTTCATCGTGTGCGAGAGTCCATGAGATGAGTGATCGAATCTCCATACTCGTGCAGGCGCTTTCCTCTCAAATTGGATATTGCTCTCCTCTGTCTTATCAAGACTCCTAATCATCCCTGTGCTTCCCGGTTGTTTTTAGGGAACGCTCAAGTTCCCGCTCATAGAGCGAATCGAAAGTGTCAAGAATGACATTGGGCTCAACCTTAGCAAACTTATCCGACGTATAATAGCAGATATTTCCTTTCTGTCTGTCTTCATACAATCCATAAAACAACACTTTATCTTCAGATGTCACTCTCAAATCTAGCTCCTTGAGAATAACATAATCATGAGTTGCCAAGAACACTTGAACACCCTCGCGTTGTAACTGGATAAGCATGTCAATGAGAGGTCCATAGAGACTTGGATTTAAGTTAGCCTCAGGTTCATCCCAGAAGAGAACCGATCCTTCTAGTAAAGTCCCGTTCTGTATGAGGAGCCATAAGAGTGCTAGTTTGCGCATTCCTTCTGCAAGAAGCGAGAATTCAATTTCACCCTGCTTGCTTTTGAGAAAAAACTCCTCGTTCTCATAATAGACAGTGCCTGCCATGGTCTTTTCAATCTTGGCAAGGAGCTTTCGGCGGCTCTGATCGGTTTTGCCACGAAGTACTGGAAGGTATGCACGATCGAGGATGTCAGAGTATGTCTCGTCAAAATGGATTTCTCTCTGAGCATAGAGGGAACGAAATCCTGGAGCATGCGACAGCATTTCTTTGACTGGAATGAAAACCGCCTGCGTCGGCACTGTGAGCCATCTCTCGAGGCCCGAAACTTTTGCATTGATGGGTTCGGATGTATGGTTTGTGAACTCCGCCTGGAGCGCCATGTCACCACGCTTGAGGGCGACGTAAGCGCGGGAGCTCCCCTTCTGCCTCTTGACGAGACGACCAATGCGTCCCCCGCTCGGCATGAACACCCGAATCAGCTTTTCGGGAAAGGATTTGCCCGACTTAGTGATCTCGCAAGCGGCGTAAGCGACCTTCAGGATGTGCGTTTTGCCCGTGCCGTTAGCGCCAATGAAAACGTTGATTCCCGGCGAAAATTCCAACTGAATCTCGCTGAAGGCCGTAAACTGTTTGAGCTCAAGGGAAGTGAGTTTCACTGCGCTACTCCACCGCGACGAGTAATCGTTACCACGCAGGAATCCAAGCCAACAGGACGCTTACAAGCATAAGCAAGTGAAAATTTTGCTCGGCCCAGTGTCAGTTTGCTACGAGCGCCAAGAGAGCTTGGAGGGTACGAATGGCCTGCTGGGCGCCGGCTTGAGCGCTGGGGGATAGCTGTTCCGTGAAGCCGAAATCCGCGCCGCCGATGGTGCAGAGGAACGTGCGTGGCGTGTGGCCATAAAGTGTGGCTGCAAGTGTGAGAAGTTCCCGCGGTCCGACATGGTGACTAAAGGCGCCCTCCTCCGTTCGGGGGGCTTCGGCCCCCAGCTCGCGGATGCGCACGCTGCCCGCAGGCTGGTCGGCGCTGGCGTCGATCAGCACTGCCACCTCGTAGCGTGCCAGATCGTCCGCCAGCTCTGGGACGAGCTGGTGCAGCGTCCGGACGTCGCAGCGCCAGGCGCCCGTCCGCTCAAAAAGTTGCGTGGCGACGTACCAGCCTACGCCATCGTCGCCACGCAAAGGATTTCCGAAGCCAAGGATGAGGATACGTTTCATTAGTCGCGACGGACGCGATCGAGGATTTCGCCCCGTGGCCCCATGAGCTCCACCTCCAGCGGCATCTGACCAATGGCATGAGTCGAACAGCTCAGGCATGGATCGTAGCAGCGTATGACCGCCTCCACGCGGTTGAGCATGCCTTCCTCGATCTTCTCGCCGCGCACGAAGTGCTTGGCCGCCTGCAGCACGCCGCGGTTCATAGCTAAGTTGTTATGGCCCGTGGCGATGATCAGGTTGGCCCACGTGATGAGGCCGTTGCGGTCAATGCGATAGTGGTGAATGAGCATGCCGCGGGGCGCCTCGGAGACCCCTACGCCTTCAAAGGC
This sequence comes from Candidatus Sumerlaeota bacterium, assembly GCA_017161655.1. Classification (GTDB taxonomy): domain Bacteria; phylum Sumerlaeota; class Sumerlaeia; order Sumerlaeales; family Sumerlaeaceae; genus DRVG01. The sequence continues at coordinate 237,564 of JADFCV010000003.1, read as the reverse complement.
GTTTGGTTCAGCATGGGCGCGCACGTGCGTGTCGAGGATGTCCGGATCGCGAAGAATCTTCTCCATCTGTTCGAGACAGGCGATGATCTCGATGAGCCGCGCATAGTGATAGTGGAAAGAGCTGAGCACCACCCGGCGGTCAAGCTCGCGGAATTCTGCCCATGCTTCATCAGCGCGGGGCGTGTTGCACCGATCTGCAATGTTGAGTCGTGCTAGCGGGCCCACGCGGTAAATCCCGTCGGGGTAGCCCAATGGCTTATAATAGGGTGATTTCAAATAGCTGTAGGGCTCCACGGCCTCGCCGATGAAATCCTGGTAGTCCGCGATGTCCAGCTGGTCAGCGATAATGTTGCCTGCGCTGTCCACCACGCGCACCTTCCCGTCGGTGAACTCCAGATTCCCGTCCTCGTCCACTAGCCCCATAAAGAGTGAGGGGAAATTTGCAAAGGTCGCGATCTCTTCTGCGAACTGCCGGAAGGTTTTCTGATACCACTCGAGTGTGCGCGTTGCAATCGCCATGGCATGCGGGATCTCAGCCAGGATCGCGTCGCGGCTTTCGGCATCCAGGGGATCACTCACGCCGCCTGGAACACACCACGCCGGATGAATGCGCTTGCCGGCGAGGCGCTCAATGACCTGCTGGCCAAACTTCCGAAGTGCAATGCCATCCCGCGCAATGGTTGGATGCGTTTCCACAAGTGCGAAGAGATTGCGCTTTTCTGGCGGAGCATCCATGCCGAGCAAAAAGTCCGGCGACGAAAGATGGAAGAAACTCAGAGCGTGCGACTGCACAATTTGCCCCAGGTTGAGCACTCGGCGCAACAGCTGTCCTGTGCGCGGCACTCGCACCGCCAGCAGGGCGTCGCACGCTTTCGACGACGCCAGCAAGTGGCTCACAGGGCAAATGCCACAGGTGCGCGCCATCAGCGAAGGCATCTCGGAAAACGGGCGCCCTTCGCACAGTTTCTCGAACCCGCGGTACTGCGTCACGTGGAACCGCGCATCTTCCACCATTCCTTCATCATTGAGCTGAATGGTGATCTTCGCATGACCTTCGATGCGCGTAACAGGATCAATGGTGATTGTTCGTGCCATGGTGATTCTCCTCTAGGCTCCAAACCGCGTTTTGTCGCTCAGTTCCGGAATTCGCCCTTCGAGCAACTCGCTGATCGCGAAATAGATCGTATCGGCCGATGGGGGGCATCCGGGGATGAAAACGTCCACCTTGACAAGCTCATGGACAGGGCGCGCATGGGGCAGTAACTTGGGAATGACTTCCTGCGGAATCTGCTGGTTGAGGTCCGCGTTTTCCAGATAGGCGCGGCTGAGCACATCTTCCAGCTTAAAGGGATTACGCATCGAGGGGACGTTCGAGGTTACGGCGCAGTCACCCAGCGAAACCAGAATCTTTGTGTGCTCGCGGATCTTGCGGATCTTGTGCAAATCTTCTACGCTGGCCACCGCCCCTTCGACCAGGGTCACATCCACCATCTCGGGGAATTCCTTCATATCCACGAGCGGGCTATAGACCAGCTCGATCTTGTCCGCCAGTTCCACGAGCCGCTCATCCATGTCGAGAAACGACATGTGGCAGCCGGAGCATCCATCCAACCACACAGTTGCAACTTTCACTTTGTTGCTGCTCATCCGCGTTCCTCCCGCATCATCGTCAAGTAAGGCAGGAATTGTCGCCGCTTGGCCATTTCCGCCACGCTCACGCCTTTTTCCGTGAGGGCGCCCGTGGGGCACACATGCACGCATTTGCCGCAACCCGTGCACGTCTCGCTTGTTCCCCAAGGCTGGTTAAGGTCCGTGATCACCCGTGCTTTGATGCCCCGATGGAACACATCCCAGGTGTGGGCTCCCTCGATCTCGTCGCACACTCGCACACATCTCGTGCAGAGCACACAGCGGTTGTGATCCACCTTGAACCGGGGGTGCGAGGCATCCACGTGGAGCTTCTGATAAAGATAAGGCACGCGCACGTGGGTCATGCCCTGCTGCTGAGCCAGCGACTGCAGCTCGCAGTGGCCGTTCGACACGCACACCGCGCAGATGTGATTGCGTTCCGTGAAAAGGAACTCGAGCACCATCCGGCGATACTTGCGCAGCCGCTCGCTATCGGTGAATACCTCCATGTTTTCATGAACACGGGTCACGCAGGCCGGCAGAAGCTTGTTCACGCCTTTGACTTCTACCAGGCAAAGCCGGCAGGCGCCCACGGGGGTGAGTCCCGAAAGATGGCAAAGCGTCGGGATTTCGATCCCGTTCTCGCGCGCCACTTCGAGAATCGTCTGGTCACCGCTGGCGCTCACGTCGCGGCCATTGATTTTCAGCGTTTTGACTCTCGCCTGTTGGGCCGTCGTCGGGGTCATGCGTACACCTCCGCTGTCGCCATCTGGCAAACGCCAGCTGGGCAAATCTTGTCTTTGATGTGAGCCTCATATTCGTCGCGGAAATAACGTAGGGTGCTGATCACCGGATTCGGTGCGGTCTGCCCCAACCCACAGAGACTTGTGTGGCGCACCATATCGCAAAGCTCTTCCAGCAGATCCAGATCTTCCATCCGGGCCAGCCCTTTCGTCATCCGGTCGAGCAGATTATACATGTGCACCGTTCCCACGCGGCAGGGCACGCACTTGCCGCACGATTCCGTCATGCAGAACTCCATGAAGAACTTCGCCACGTCCACCATGCACGAAGTCTCGTCCATGACGATCATGCCGCCCGAACCCATGATCGAGCCCACGCTTGCCAGCGATTCGTAATCCACAGGCATGTCGAGAAATTGCTCAGGGATGCATCCGCCGGAGGGGCCACCCGTCTGAACCGCTTTGAAGCGTTTGCCGTCCGGAATCCCTCCGCCGATGCCAAAGATAATCTCGCGCAGCGTGATGCCCATGGGAACCTCAATGAGTCCCGTGTTCACCACGCGGCCGGCCAGCGCGAAGACTTTCGTCCCCTTACTTTTTTCCGTTCCGATCGATGCAAACCATTCTCCGCCGTTGCGGATGATCGGCGCAATGTTGGCAAAGGTTTCCACGTTGTTGATCAACGTGGGGCAGCCCCACAATCCCACCTCCGCGGGATATGGTGGCCGGGGCCGTGGCTGACCACGGTTGCCCTCAATCGACGCAATGAGAGCAGTCTCCTCGCCGCAAACAAAGGCGCCCGCCCCCAGACGAATGTCCACGTGGAAGCTGAACGTCGAACCACAAATGTTATTGCCCAGGAACCCCTGGCGTTCGGCTTGTTTGATGGCCTGCTTCAAGCGCTTCACGGCAAGCGGATACTCCGCGCGCACGTAAAGGTAGCCCATATCTGCGCCCACCGCATACGCCGCGATCGCCATGCCTTCCAGCACACGGTGCGGATCGCTCTCCAGCACGCTGCGGTCCATGAACGCGCCAGGGTCGCCCTCGTCCGCGTTGCAGATCACGAACTTGCGGGGTCCGCGGGCTTTCGCCACCGTGCTCCACTTCAACCCTGTGGGGTACCCCGCACCGCCGCGCCCACGCAGACCACTCTTCGTGACCTCCTCGATGACCTCACCGGGCGACATTTCCGTCACCACCTTAAACAGCGCGGCATAGCCATTGGCGGCCACGTAGTCTTCCAGCGACTCGGGGTCGATTTTGCCAGAGTTTTCCAGCACGATGCGCACCTGCCGCTGGAAAAGGGGCGAATCTTTCGGCATTTCGAGCCGTTTGACAGGTTTTCCCTCCAGCGAGTCTAAAATCGCGGGCACGTCATCGGGCGTGACGTCATGGTAAATGACGCCGTCAATATCCACAGCCACAAGCGGACCTGCCGCGCACGGGCCCATGCAGCCCACGCCCTTCACCAGCACGTCCTTCTCCAGGCTGCGCTCTTTCACCCCAGCCTCCAACGCGGCCTTCACCTTATCGGCACCAGAGGAGAGACATCCCGCCGCCATACACACGCAAATGCGATGGCGATACTGCGCTTCCTCCTCACGGCGGGCCTGAGCTAACTGATCGAGATCTTCAGGATGCATTGTCATGGCTCTTCACCTTCTTCTCGATGCGTTCCAGAATTTCATCAGGAGTGAGTTTTCCGGCCACCTCGCCATCAATGACCGCGGCCGGCGCCAGCCCGCAGCAGCCAAAGCAGCGCGCCGTCAGCAACGACAGCTCGCCATCGGCGCTTGTCTCGCCCGGCTTGACGTCGTACTTCTTCTCGATCGCCGCAATCAAGTTGCCGGCGCCTTTGATGTAGCAAGCCGTTCCCGTGCACACCACGCACGTGTGGCGTCCCTGCGGCTTCAGAGTGAAGAAATGATAAAACGTCGCTACGCCGTAAACCTTGCTCAGAGGCACACGCAGCGAGTACGCCACATAGCGCATCGCATCTTCGTCGAGATACCCGAAAGCTTCCTGCACCGTGTGGAGACACTCGATGAGTGAGCTGGCCTTGTAGCCATGCCGGCGCATCGTGGCCTCCAGCAGTTTCCAGCGGGTATCCGAAGAAGGCGGCGTGGGCTTCTTATATTTCGAAATCACACTCATCATAGTCACGCCCGCTCCTTCCGCTTCGGCTCGCGTCGCGTTGTTTGCACAACCCAACGGCGAACGATTTGCACACAACCATCCATGAGATCAACGAAATACTGACAAAATCAGCCTACCGCAAATCAAGAAAAATCTATCGATAAAAACTTCTCTATTTTCTCCATCAAAATACCTATGGCAAAATCAATGATTTATGGCACATTTGCAGCGCTTGCCTCACACGTGGACTCGCGCGAAAAACCATGCCCGCAACCGCCACCCCGGTGACGGCTGCGGGCACGGCAAAAGCCGCACATTTCTCGCTCCTCAGTGCGCCCCAATCAAGCGCACAGAATCCACCCAAATTTGGGCCGGTGAATCGGACCAATTCTGGAATGCAATGCCCGAAAGCGTGCGCCCCGCCGCATTGAGGTGGTCCAGCGGAATCCGCACCAGCGTCCACTGCTCGGTCGCAATCGGAGTGCCTCCCGTGTAACGGCAATCTTCCAGCGGGATCCGCCGAAGCGCCTGCGCATTTTCGTCGTACAGGAGCACGCGAAAATCGTGCGCCCCTGCCGCTTTGCGCGCATAGAACTCGAGGTAGGCGAACCCACTCGACGAGAAATTCGGGCCGTGCAGATAAAGTCCGCCCCACGGCCCCAGCGAAGCCCACACCGAGCTGCTCCCGCTGGTCACCTGATCCGTCGCAGTGAGGTTCACCGTGGCATTCCACGACCAGTTTTCCCATCCCGCGGCCAAATTCTCATCAACCAGCACAAATGCCTGACCCGGATTTGGGGCCGCCGGCGGAGTGTGCACGCGCGGAGCAGCACCATACCACTGGCGCACCACGTTCTCAGCCGGCTTGTTGGCCGGTGTGTAGCCCGCATCGCATGGCCCGCCCTGCAGCAGCTCCGTGTCCCACGACCACCAGTACATCCCGGCAAACCACGGCTGGTTCCACACAGCCTGAAACGCCGCCTCGTAGCATTGCTTCTGTTCCTCCAGATCCCACGGGCCGCCAATTTCCCAGTCCCACGGATGCTTGTTGGCGCCGTTCACGCTCCGATAGCCAATCTCCGTGAACACGATCGGTTTCTGCCACGTGGCCGCCAGCGATGCCAGCTGCGGCACGACCGCCCCCCACGCCGCCGCCAGCTCTGCCGTTGTCGGGTCGTCCTTTGTTGAAAGCGGATAGTAAGCATCGATCCCGATGAGATCCACCGCATCCCACCACGAAATATCGCTCGGATGCGGCTCGTGGTTCGCCGCGTAGACAAGCTCTCCCGAGAACACCCCGCGCACGGCCGCGATCACCGCGCGCCACTGGCTCGCGCGCGAACGCGTCGCCACCAGCTCCGTCCCCACGCAGAAGCGCTCCACGTTCTCCGCCGCGGCCATTTGCGCATAGTGCAGCAGGAAATTCTGGTACGATGCAAACCACTGTCCCCATTGCGCCTCGCTGAAATTCGTGCCGATTTGCCCGCGCCAGTGCGTCGGGTCCGCGCTCAGGTCCACGTGCGGCTTCAGCAGCACCCGCAGGCCCAGGCTCTTTGCCATGCGGATCGCGTGTGTCACGTCCTCGTCCGTCGGCGTCGACGCCGTCGGCCCGATTGTCGTCGAATCAATCGTCGGCTGGTATTGCGTCACAATGATCGAAACATCCTTAGCCCCCGTGGCTGCAAGCTTTCCCAGGGCCAAGTCCGCATCCGGTTTGCTATATTCCCCCGGCCACCAAGCCGCGTACGAAATCCCTTTGATCTTCTCCGTCACCGTCGTCTGCGCGGGCGCTTCCGCCGGCAGCAAGCCCCACAGCGCTGTTAACAAGAAAACATCAAAAATACATAAGCAGATTCTTTCATTCGCTGACATGATCGGACCTCTACTCTCTTCTGCCTTTTGTGAGAGTTTTCTCCTTCCCACATCATTCAGGAGTATAGCTTTCGCAACAGGCGAGAGATTCGTTTACCACCCCGCCAAAGCTCAAGTACTATCTTAAGGAAAGAGCAGGTCACGGCGCCTCCGATGGATCCCCTCACCGCGCCAGATAAGCCTTTAAAAGCGCCTTGAATAAGCGTCCATGGTTGGGGACCTTGAGATGCAGCAGCTCGTGGACGATGACCTGGCGGCGTACATGGGCAGGCTCCGCGAGCAGTGCCGAGTCGAACGTGAGCCGTCCTCGCGACGAGCAACTCGCCCATTTGCGTTTCACCGGCTGAATGCGGCGCGCGTGGGGTTCTGTGCCATCCCCGCGGCCGCTGAATTTCTGGCTTGAGCGTGGCGGCCGCCCTGCCGCACGGTGGGTGGACGATGACAGCCAACGAAGAACGTTACGACGCCTCTGCCCGCCCGGCCGTCCGCGTGGAGCTGGGCGAGCGCTCCTACGACATCCGCTTCTATTGGGACGAGCCGCGCGCCCTCGTGCGCGACTTGGCCCTCTTCTGCCGCGAAGGCGCCTTCGTGGTCTCCAACCCCACGATCTGGGCGCTCCACGGCGCCGCCTTCGAGTCCGCCCTGGCCGAGGCCGGCCTCCGCTATGCGGTGGAACTCATCGGCGATGGCGAGCGCTTCAAGACCCTCGACACTGCCGCCCGCCTCTACGATCGGCTCATCGCCGAGCGCTTCACCCGCGGCGCCTGCATTGTGGCCTTCGGCGGTGGCGTCGTGGGCGACGTCGCCGGTTTCGTCGCCGCCACCTTCATGCGCGGAGTGGCCTTCGTGCAGGTGCCCACCACCGTCGTGGCAATGGTGGATAGCGCCGTCGGCGGCAAGACGGGCGTGGATCACCCCCGCGGCAAGAATCTCATCGGCGCCTTCTGGCAGCCGCGGCTCGTGGCCGTGGATCTGGCCTATCTGCGCACGCTCGACCAGCACAACCTGCGCGGCGGGTTCGCCGAGGTTATCAAGTATGGGATGATCGCCGACGCCGAGTTTTTCGCCTGGCTCGAGGCGAATCTCGAGCGTGCCCTGGCGCTCGAGCCCGAGTCCCTGCGCCACGTCGTGCGGCGCTCATGCGAAATCAAAGCCCAGGTCGTGGGCGCCGACGAGCGCGAATCCGGCCTGCGCGCCATTCTCAACTACGGCCACACCTTCGCCCACGCCATCGAAAGCTGCGGCCAATACCGCGAGCGGCAGTTCCACGGCCAGGCCGTGGCGATCGGCATGGTGGCCGCCGCCGAAACCGCCCTGCGCATGGGGATGTTCTCGCGCGCAGAAGCCGAGCGCCAGCGCGCCCTCATCGAGCGAGCCGCCCTGCCCACGCGCGTGCCCGCCGAGCTTGCGGCCCAGGACCTCCTCGACCGCATGTACAGCGACAAAAAAGTCGCCGCCGGGCGCCTGCGCTTCGTCCTGCCCGTGCGCATCGGCGAAGTCACCCTCCGCAGCGACGTCCCCCCCGAGCTCATCCTCGACGTCTTGCGCAACTTGGGCGCGCAGTGAAGCCGGGGCCAACGGGGGCCAGCGGCGAGCAAACGCTTTTCCCCTGCGGGCCACATCCGGCGGCATCACCGAGCCTGGCGCGGCTCCTCTCGCCGCCACTCCTCGTGGATGTGGGCGCCGGCCGACCCTTGTGTCGCGCTTCCCCCGGCGCAAACTCGCAGAAAGGTCGTTCACCCGAGAGTGGGAAGCAAAAAGCATGTTTTTATAACAGAATAGTCTTATAGCAAGTTAATTCGTCATTGCCACCACGCGCGAGCGGCATTTGCCCCCGTGCCCTCGCCGCCGCCCCGCCATCGCTGCCCGTTGAGCTACGGCCATCCCCTAGGCGCCCCCGCGCGGCGCTGCGGCGCCCTCCCGAAGGTCCCGCCCGCGTTGCCCCGCAAGCACGGACGCCTGCCCCTCTGCACAAAAAGCGCATCTGCCCCGTGAATACGACTTTCCCTCCATCGGTAAAATTCATGCGCGCGTAGTGGGCGTCCAATTGCAGGCTGCGACAGACGGCCGACGCGTCGCCCGACCGCGGAGCAATGCTCCCCAGTAGCTCAATCGGCAGAGCATTCGGCTGTTAACCGAAGGGTTGTAGGTTCGAGTCCTACCTGGGGAGCCAGCCTTCCCGCCGGGGGCCGCTCTTCCCCGCAAGGCTGTGTTGCAGCCTTTTCGCTACCCTGCCAGCTCCGCCCTTGCCCTGTTTCCCACCATGTCTTGCCCCTGCGTTCCGCGCGGTTGATCCATGGGAATAGACACAGCTGCCGCGTGTAAGACAGAGCGACTGATGGCCGTTGGCCCCCCACGGTCCAGGCGCCACCGGCCGGGCTGCGCGGCCCGTGGCCGGCGGAGGTAAGATTCAGCATCACCGGTGGCGCGCGGCATAGCTCACAGAAACGACCCCCCATGAAGTGGGTCCTTGTTTTAGCAGCTCGTGAGCAGAGAATGCCCCCATAAAGGAGGAGAAAGATGAGCGATGCGACCTTGAAGAAGCTGAGCTTTCTGGACCGATTTCTTACGCTGTGGATCTTTCTGGCCATGACGGCGGGGGTGCTCGCCGGCTATTTGTATCCGGGCATACCGAACTTCATCAATCTCTTCCAGGTGGGCACCACCAACATTCCCATCGCCATTGGCTTGATTTTGATGATGTACCCGCCGCTGGCCAAGGTGCGCTACGAGAAACTCTGGTTCGTGTTTCGCGACGTCAAGATCCTGGCATTGTCGCTGGTGCAGAACTGGATCATCGGGCCGATTTTGATGTTCCTCCTGGCCATCTCTTTTCTCTCAGGCCATCACGAGTACATGGTTGGTCTGATCATGATTGGTCTGGCGCGGTGCATCGCCATGGTGCTGGTCTGGAACGACCTGGCCAAGGGCGACGCGGAGTATTGCGCCGGGCTCGTGGCTTTCAACTCCATCTTTCAGGTGCTGTTTTTCTCCGTTTACGCCTGGTTCTTCATCACTGTCCTGCCGGGGTGGTTCGGCATCCAGGGTGCGGTCGTGAATGTCACCATCGGGCAAATCGCCGAAAGCGTGTTCATCTATCTGGGCATTCCCTTCCTCGCTGGGCTCATCACCCGCATCATCGGGCTAAAGACCAAGGGCGAGGCGTGGTACACGGAAAAATTCATCCCCACCATTAGCCCGCTCACGCTGATCGCCTTGCTCTTCACCATCGTCACCATGTTTTCCCTGAAAGGTGAGTACATCGTCAAGCTGCCCCTCGACGTCGTGCGCATCGCCATTCCGCTGTGCATCTATTTCGTGGTGATGTTTCTCGTCAGCTTCTTCATCTCGTCCAAGCTGGGGGCCACCTACGAACAGGCCACGACGTTGTCCTTTACGGCCGCCTCCAACAACTTCGAGCTGGCCATCGCCGTGGCCGTGGCGGTGTTCGGCATCAACTCCGGGGAAGCTTTCGCCGCGGTGATCGGTCCGCTGGTGGAGGTGCCCGTGCTCATCTCGCTGGTCAATGTGGCCTTGTGGTTCAGGCGCAGATATTTCTCCACCGCCGAGACGTCTCCAGTCGAGGCGTGGGAGGCGCCATCTGCCCGGGCGCTGGAGGGCTCGGCGTCCGGCAAATAAGCCCAGCTCTGCTCCTGGCGGGCTGCCCCACCCACCGATAAAAATCCAGAAGATTGGCCGTCGGCCCTGCTCCGCTCGCGGGAGCCCGGCGGCGGATCATTTCACTCTCGCGGGAGCCAAGCTCGACGCCGAGCTCAAACATCTCAAGATCGTTCCGCTCCGCACCAACGACGACCTGCTTCAGCTTCTCGCCCATAAGCAGGCATCTCTCAAACAGGCGGAGAAACTCACTGAGCAGCTCATAAAAATCCGACTGACCCAAGCGCTGCACGACCTCACCGTGGTCGAGCTGCAGGAGATGGCCAAAGGCATCTCCCTTAACATGGCCAATCAGGGCGTGATCGACCTACTCGACGAGTTGGAACCCGGCGTCGATCACAAGGTGCTCCAAAACGCGACCCTGATCGACGCCAAGAAGAAGGACGACATCGGCCCGCTCAAGAACAAGGAGCAACTTGTTAAGGCGCTGGAAAAGGCGGCCGGTGAGTGGCCGGCAGAAAAGACCTAGAAGGCGAGAGCAAAGGTTTCAGAAGCCTGATTCGCTTATTCTTGGCTCTGTACTTCTCTATAAGGCCCTGTTCCTCAAGATTATTGATATTGCGCATGACGCGTCGCTCAAACACTTTGCGAGGATTCCCCCGTGTTCGAACACCCACCTCCCTAAGAACATGCGCTGTCATTGAATGCAAGGTGCAAGAGGTGTTCGGGCATTTTGACAATGCATCGACGATAGCTTTCTGGATTTCCGTATCGGTTATTTGTTCGGGGCGACGTCCTGCTGACTCTGGGTTGTCACCCATATCTTCAGAATCATAGCTATTAGTATCATCCTCATCGTCTGCGTTTTCGTCATCATCGGTTTCCTCGAAAACCTGCCCCTCAGAAGCGTCTTGCCAGTCTTCATTGCTCTTGGGACGATGGTTGTCAAACAGTGATCCAGGAGAAATACCTCTCTCTTCTAGCATGACCCACAGTCGCTGAAGCGCTGCGTTCTTGTCTGTGTAGAAGGCAGCTTCTCTCACACGGAAGAACTCCCATCCACACCGTTCAAGTTGCCGTTGGCGTTGCATATCGGCCTCGTACTGATCCGCGCCGTGCCAATAGTCGCCATCGCACTCGACGGCCAAACGAGCGTGTCCACCTTCAACAACCAGATCGATTCGCTTACCCGCAACTTCATATTGGGCAAGCACGGTGAAGTTCCTGCGAAGCAGTTCCAGGGCAACATCCACCTCGAACCAGCTTTCAAAGGGTGAGGGGGGACTCTCAACGTGCCGATTGGCTTGGGCCGCCATCAACTCCAGTTCCTCCCGCTCGATTCCAGCGACAGATACCTGTCTCGTCTGCTCGAAAAATTCGAGCAACTTCCTCCGCAAGTCATGCACACTAAGATCATCACAAGTAACGGAATGGAAAAGAATCATTTGATCTCTTGCGCGGCTGGCTGCGACATTGAATCGACGTTCGTCCGCCGCTTTTGTAAGGGGACCGATTCTTTTGTCTCCGGCCGCGACAAGAGACAAGAGCATGATGTCACGCTCGTCGCCCTGGAAGCTATAAGGATTGCCGCAGACTAGGCGACGCCGTTCCATCTCCTCAGCACCCAGTCTTTCGAGCAATAGATTTTCGATCAAAGCTGCTTGCGCTTCCCCTTGTAACACTACCACGCCTATCGACTTGTCATTGTACCGGCTGTCGCGGCACATATCGACGATTCTTATGACAATAGCCTCAGCTTCCGGTCGATTGATTACTCTGTTGTTCGATCCTGTACAATGTCCGCCGCTGACAAAAACATGCTCCAGTGGCGGCAACCGGTTGGGTCCATACTGCCTCAAGGGAATCAATGGCGTATCCGAGTAGCAAAGATCGTTGCTGAACCGAATAATCTCGGGCATACAGCGGAAGTGCTCACGCAGGGTGATCCGCTGGGTTCCAAACCGAAGCTTTGCATGATCGAATAGGCTGCTCTCAATATCGAATGACGACTTGAACGAGAAATCGTAAAGGAAATCCTCTCTCAGGCGATCAACCGAATCGCGGGGTAAACCCACCGCATCCGGGCTGATCTGCTTATCATCGCCAACGATCAATACCTTCTTGGCAAGATAGAACAAGGGCAGCGCCTCAAAGCCGCATTGCGAAGCCTCGTCAACAATGATCACATCGAACATACCCGGCTTGGGAGGCACGGTGTCCCAAACGCGATGCAGCGGCATTACCCAGGCCGGAACCGCCTCGCGGCATTTATTCAAATGTTCTTGTGCTTCACGTCGGTGCCGCGGGGCGTGCTTTCCTGTCCCTTTGCCAAGTCTCCGCATGGACTGTCGCCAGGATTCCATGTGACGGCGATGGTCTTCCTTGAGCCGCGAGAAACAGAACGACCAGGCGTGAAGGGCGGCAAGCTTCGCGATAATGCTGTTGATCTCGTCCTCGATCTGCTTGGCGCTCTTTTCGAGCGCCGGAATGTCTTCCTGCCGGATGTAATTCTCGATCCAGTAACGAGCCTGCGCCCAATGCCAGGCATCGCGAATTCGCCGAATTCGTTCCTCCCAATAAGGCTCGTTGCAGGTTTGTTCCAAGGACTTCGTAAACTCCGGAAGTAAACCCCGTAGTTCCGAGAGATACTCGTCCACCTTCTGAAGGATCTGACGCTGCTTTTCCAAATACTGAATCGTGTTCGCGCACAGAACGAATTTATCCACGTCGCGGTTGCGAATGGCGCTCAGCAAATCGTTGGTCACCGGATGCGTACCGCCCCTGGCGGCCATGCGTGAGACCGTCGTCTCAATACTCTGAATTTCCTCAGTGGCATGCCGTCTATGGATGCGGGCCAATGCAAGGTGACATGAGGAGACAATCATTTTTATTTGGGATTCGTCGGACCAGTCAGGTTCGACTATACCCGGGCATTGGTTTATCGCTCTCCGGTACTTTGCAATGAGTTTCTCTAACTCCAAGGCGTTTTCGAGCGCATCGCGTAATGCCTTGAGAGTGGCCAATTGGAGAGTATACGGTCCTTCAACCTTTTCGCAGCGCCCCCTCCAGAATCCCCACACCTTCTCGCATTCAATTCGAACATGCAACGCATTGACAAGAGTTGAGAAATGTTCAACCGTAGAGCATGGGCGTCCGCCAATCGTCACACACTCGATGACATAAAGCCGCTCTTTAACCAGCTTAGGGCGAAAAAGACACCACCGTAGCTTCCCGCCATTTTCGATGTGGCCTTTCAGCTTACAGGCATCTTCATACAGCGTTCTGATGTCGATAGTATCGGGAAAGCTGATGCTGGCGTTGTCCGCGACCGAAACGAGTCCTTCGATTGACGAAATCACGTCTTGCGTGACGCGGAGAAGTTCGCGCCACAAGGAGGGATTGCCGCCTAGGATATCGCGCACGGCATCGTCCATCCATGAGTGTGACATCGCCGGCAATGTCCTTCGTTTTTCGCAAAAATAGGACAGAGTATCACGAATCGTCTCGATGGTCGTGGAACCGCTCTTAACCATCAGGTCAGCGATACGTTCATCAGCCCCGTTTGCCAAGTTCTGCTCTTCTCTAATCGCACTTTCCTCATTCTTCACCAGCTTGGCAAAGTGTTCAGAGTTCGGCAAATCTTGGGGCCATGAAAGGCTTAATTCACGGCGCTTCTCCGGTGTGAAGTGGCGCAACGCCACAAGCACCCCTTGTAAATCGGTTGTGGAGATCGGACACGAACTGCTTAAAGGAACGGAATCCGTGAACCATTCGTAGTCGGCTCGATCCCGATTTACAGCTTCGGCGATTCTGGCCGCCGTACCTTGATACTTCCCTTCCGCGACGGACTGCGTCTGCGTTTCGGATTCCCGTATGTCGCGGAGCCGCCGATTGACCTTGGTCTTCTCCTCGCGGAGTTTCTGTAAACGATTTTCAAGTTTCGTGCGCTCTTGCCTGGCACGGCCTTCCTTCCACTCCTCATACTTGCGCAGGATCCCGCCCACGCTGGATTCCAGCGAGCGGCGTTCCTCCTGGCCGGTGCCAAGGAGAGTGATGCAGAGGGGACGCAACTCTTCGGGGACAAGCCCCTCAAGAACCTGAAGTGCGCGCGGCGTTTTCGCGGTGATAAGCGTTCGCTGTCCCGTGGCAAGCAGATGGCAAATCAGATTGGCGATGGTATGAGATTTTCCCGTGCCCGGCGGCCCTTGCACGAGCACGCCGCTTGCAGTTCGCATTTTCTCAACAATCCGACGTTGCTCATCGTTTGATGGTTTGGGAAAAAAGATGTCACCATCGAATGCGGCGGTTGTCTCTTCCGGCCCATTCGCCGATTCGTGGGCATCCGTCGAACGGATTTCAGCGAGGTCCGCGAATACGCCGGGGATGTCTTCGCCTTGCTCGATCTGTTCTTTGATCCGTTTTAAGGTTTCGGTAAGACCTTTGGCGGAGCGTTTTCGCAGGATCAAAGCCGGAGCATATTCCACTATGGGCTTCGCCGAGGCGTCGACCTTTTGCGCTGTTATCGAGTCGCTATAATAGCCTTGCGAGCTGATCGAATGCACCAGGGCCCGAAGGACACCTTCGACACAATCTTTTTTCCAAGGATCGTCTTCGGCTGCAGCCAGTGCCTCCTTTGCGGTCTCCTCAGCGCGCGCCGGTTGCTCCTCGATGTCCAGCATATCGAGTTCAATGCGCAACTTGGCACCATCGGGGTGAGGCCGGACGGTAAATTTGCCTAAACGGGCTTCAAATTCAAGTTCGGCATCGGCGACAACCAAGTGACGCCGGACCCGCTGTTTGGTAGGAGTTTCCCAGGTCAGCAGACCCAGCCCAAGCACCAGCTCGTATTCTTCGCCCAGCCGTAGTTGCTCTTGATGGATAGCGAAGAGCTCGGAATAGACCTTATGAACCTTCTCCCATGCATTGTGCTCTTCCCTCCACGGCAACCACTCGTCTTTAAGATAGCGATCCCACGCCCGTTGAACTTCAGGATGATCCTCAAGGCGTTCAGTGTGTGGGATGGTCTTGGGCTGGTTCGAATTCTTGCTCCAGTAAGGATTCGGAATTTGTCGAGTGATTTCCGAGAGAAGGCCGGGCAGGTCGTTCTTGTTGCGGAGCGCGTCCTGCTTCACCCAGTCTTTACATTGAGCAGGAACAGCAGGCAATTCCGGCTCACGTCGGTTTTGTACCTCCAGCCATACGTCCGGTTCATGTTCCTCATCGCGCACCCAAGCCTGCGTGAAACAACCACGCTCATGTGGGACGCTCGAAACCCAAAACACTATTTCGTATTCCGTAATGTCGCGGATCAGTTTCGCACGCAAACTTGCCAGCCGTAGCAGAAAATTGACCAAGCGAATGGCTCTTTCATTGTTGCCCCCAAAGTTCGAGGAATTCATTCCATTCCTCCGGAGGACATTTTACGCGCAGTAGATCTCTGGTTTTTCATCCATTGATCAATTTCCTCTCGGTCGAAGCGCCATTGGTTGCCGACCTTAGAGGCAGGGATGTCCCCATCTTGGGCCATGCGGTAGAGCTTGGTCCTGCCCATCTTAAGGTATTCGGCCAATTCTTCTATGGTCAACCACTCTGTTCGGGGCATCGTAATCCCCTGGTCATGCTCGTATTTGCGCCACGAAACGATAATGATTGATGATACTCGTCACATTCCGAGTCAAACAAAAAAGGCGGCTCGTATCTCCTGATCTCCCTCCGACACTTGTCGACGGTTTCCAGGATGTATCCAAGCGACAGGGCTATCGGCCTGAGTTCGGGGTTCGTCTCAAGCACGGGCCGATGGTTCACCGGCATCAACCGAATTTGTCGCGACATGACCGCACGACCGAAGTAAGGGGTCTTTCACAGGCGACCATGAGAAAGGGGTGCGAAGCCCCTCGCTGTGGAGGAGGTATCTGCGCTTTGCGAGGGGGATCCCCAGTAACCCGCTTGCCCCAGCTTCAGCGCCCCGCGCCTGCCTCAGCGGGCGAAGGCGTAGCTGAGAAGCACCAGCCCGTCGGCCAGGGGTTCAGCGGCGAGGAAGCGCAGGGGGATGGGCTGCGCCGCGGCGGGATCTGCCGGGTCCCGGAAAAATACCGTCTCGGCCCCGCGCCCCACCAGCATGGGATGGACGAGCAGATGGAGCTCGTCGGCGCGCCCCGCACGCACGAGCACCCCGCTCAGCGTGCCGCCGCTGTCCACCCGCACCGTGCCCACGCCGAAACGCTCGGCGAGCGCTGTGCCCACGAGCACAGAGAGACAAAAATGAGAGGTTCTGACCGTGTCTCAGTTTGTTTGACCCCAATAGATCGAGGAACGGATTTATTGGACTTGACAAAAGGGATCTCCTTATACGAGCTACACTCAATGGTTGGCGAGAAGTAGAGTTCCGCGCTTAGAGTTTGCGTGAAGGCGGTGGGAGCTAACGCAGAGAACTGACACAAGAGGGAATATCTGGCAAGGTGGGATGCCGTAGCAAAAGACCCGTGCGGCGGGAGAGTTGTGATGGGGTTGCTTGATCGAGTAAAGTGGCATAAGGGAAGTCGCATAATGCTTTCGACGATGTCATCTGTGACCATGTCGACAATGGTTTGCGAGACCGAGACATGTGTTCATCAAGTAACCGTAGTCACGTGGCTTCTTCAGGTTTTGCTCGCGGCGTTCAGACAGCTCTGTTACCCATAGAGAGGGTTCTTTGCTGCTTGCCCAGATTCTAATTTTTAATGAGCCGACTTGATTTAAGGAAAAAAGTCCAAAATGACGATTACGAAAATCACACTTGAGAATTTTACAGCGTTCAGCTACCTGGACTTTGAGCCAACCTCAGGAATAAACGTGCTTATCGGGCCCAACGGTACCGGCAAAACACACCTCATGAAAGTTGCCTACGCCGCCTGCGATATCAGCAAAACGCGCACCAATTTTGGAGACAAGCTGGTTCGTGTCTTTCTCCCGTCGGGACATGCCCTGGGGCGCTTGGTCAAACGCGGTAAGGGGAGCATGCGTGGGTCGGCGGAGATTCGCCGCGGAGATCTTGAACTACGCATTTCTTTCTCCAATCACACCATTCAGCCCGATTCTCGCACTGTAATCCAAAAGGGAGAAAAAAATTGGCAAGAGTGGCCGGTGGAGAGTGTCTTTATCCCGGTGAAGGAAATGCTTTCAAATGGTCCGGGATTTCGTGCCCTCTATTCTCGTAGGGAGATTCACTTTGATGAGACCTATGTTGACATTTTAGATCGAGCATATCTCCCGGCGCGCCGTGGCCCCGTAGATTCCAAGAGAAAGAAGCTTCTCAAAGAACTTCAGAGACTCATAGACGGAAAGGTCTCGATCAAGAACCAAGAGTTTTTTCTACGTAACAAACAAGGGAATTTGGAATTCACCTTGCTTGCTGAAGGAATTCGCAAGTTGGGTTTGTTGTGGCTCTTGATTCAAAATGGAACGCTGCTGAAAGGGTCTGTATTGTTTTGGGACGAGCCTGAAACTAATCTTAACCCGAAACTCTTTGGACCACTAATCGAAATTTTACTCGAACTTCAGAGGATGGGCGTTCAGGTATTTCTAGCCACGCATGATTATGTTATTCTCAAAGAAATTGATCTTCGAAGTAGACCAGAAGACAAAATCAAGTTTCATTCATTATATCGGAATGACGATCAGGGAGAGATTCAATACCATTCGTCGAGTGAGTATCTCGAGATCCACCCCAATGCGATTTTAGCCACATTTGCTGATCTCTATGACAGGGAAATTCAACGGAGTTTGGGAGTGAAAGCCAAGTGACAATTCTCAGCGAAGGAAACCTCGAGCTTAGTCTACCAGATTATGCTGAAGGCAAGAAATTTGAGGGCCATGGACTTTCGCATTGCATGAAAGCCGTAGATTTCATTGTGAAAGAGCAGGATAAAGTTCTTTTTATTGAGTTCAAAGATCCAGATAACCCGAAGGCATCGCAAAAGGACCGAAAGAAATTCGCGAAAAAGCTGTCGAGTGGAGAGTTAGTGACGTCTCTTTGTTCCAAGTACCGCGATTCCTTTCTTTATCATTGGGCAGAAGGCGCTAGTGAGAAGCGAAGATACTATTATGTGCTAATTGCGGTAGAGCGGCTGGAAAAACCTTTGCTTTTGGCATTAACACATAGACTTAAATGTCAACTACCGTTAAAAGGACCGGACTCTCGAAGATGGCGGCGCCGCATCGTTCACGAGTGTGGCGTCTTTGATCTTGAATCCTGGAACGATCATCCGCTTTTGAAGAATTACCGTGTCAGAAGAGTTTGATGAGTGATTCTTCGATGAGGAGGTGGTGGCATTTCCTTGTCCCGCACTTAGGCTCTCCGAACCGTAGGCGGTCTCGTCAAAAGAAGTTGAGCCGTTGGAGTAAAACAGCACAGCCTACGCGTTTTTACCCCTTGATCTGACAGGACAGCGTTACGAGAAGGGGGCAATTTACTTGTTTAGCCCAAACTGCGAAAGCCATAACTGAGAAGCACCAGCCCCTCACCCGGCGGTTTAGCGGCGCGACAGGGCAACCAATCTACGATGCGGATGTGCGGGAGGAGGACCGAAGCTAGAAGGCCGACAGTAGGTTTTACTGTGTGCCGTAAGGCGGCCGAGCAATAGGTCGGCCTCGGGATCAAAACCGTGCCTGAGTTTTTCGTAACAAAAGGAAGAGTGTTTCTAAACACAACAAAGTAAACAACAAAAGCTCAGGGTCTAGATCTAGCCCAGGATGGCGAGTCCGCCATGAATGCGAATGGAGGGTGCATATTATGTTCAGTCGTTTCGTTGCTCTGCCGGTTGGGCAAGGAGATGCCTTTTACCTTCAAAGGAATGACTTTCACATCTTGGTTGACGGAGGAGGAAATCAGCATGCGCTACCCGGATTATTAAAAACTTATGCCGAGATTGATCACCTCGACATTGTTGTCTGCACGCACAATGACGCTGATCACGCTAATGGTTTGATTGGGCTGTTGGAAGAAGGGGGAGTCCCGGTCGCTGAGGTTTGGCTACCAGGGTCTTGGACATGGCGTTTTGAGGAGCTTGTCACGCAACCAAGGGATTTCTTTTGGGAATTGGCGAAGGAAATTATGGCTCTTGAGGATGACTTTGACTCATTAGAAGAGTATTACGGGCGTCTTAGTGAGCGCGGCCGCGAAGGAAATCCCGACCTTGGGAGGGGTGAGGAAGCCCGACGCACAGACGCGACCGACTGGTTCTTAAAAGTTCTGAAGAGAAAGGATGATTTTTTCTGGAGATTTTACGATCGCTTTCCCTGGCCATTTTTTTGGCTAGAGCCACATCGGATTGATGAACTTTACTATTATCTGCATTTTCTCCTTGAAATGTGGCAGATAAAATTAATGCCCGTTTGTATCGAGGCGGGGAATCGTATTATAAAGATCGCAGAGAGTGCACTACACGCGGGGGCAAGAATTCGGTTGTTTGAGTTCACGGAGGAAGTGGGACAGGTGGCTGGGGGAGCTGCATTCCTGCGTCCTGTGAATGCGTGCGAAGCGTATCCCCGGCCCCAGCCGTCTTTCCCTGCCCTTTATTTTTTGGCGTTGACCGAAGCTAACAAAGAATCCCTTGTGTTTTACGCAAGCGAATGTGATAAAGATAAGGCCCATGGCGTTCTATTCTGCGCTGACAGCGACCTTGCTTTCGGGCTCGGTCACCTGCCGAAACCGAAAAACCCCATCATCGCAACAGCGCCTCACCACGGATCAGAAGCTAATGCGAACGCCTATGAGGCTGTGAATAGCTGGACGCAACAAGAATCGACGACCCTCTGGGTACGGAGTGATTGTAAGACCAAGTTGCGTCCTGGCAAATCATTTAAGCGTCAAAAGTATCGCATGTGTACACTCTGCAATTCCTCGACCACAAAAAGTGCCGTGGAAGTGCATTCCACCTGTTCTTGGTGGCATCAAACTTGTGTATCGAGATGGTGCTCATGTCGATGAATGGGCCTGACCGCATCCTGAGTGAGTTTACAGCAAAAGTCTCTGGGCTTATCCTGCGGACCTCTGGGTATTGCGCCTTTAAGGAGGTATCCATGAGAGTATGCGCAGACAATCCTTCATGTTAATTTCACTCGAAAAACCGGTCGTCTCTTGACATGGCCAAGGATCCAGGTTCCGTTCTCGCAGGATCCGGGGCGCAGTTACGGAGCTTCCTCCGTTGTTGCGCATTGTGGGTCATGGTCCCTTTACGGCTGTTCCAGAGATTCACGACAAAAACTATCCACGAGTCCCAGGTCAAGCCTATTGAGGGCCTCGACATCCCGCAACCGGCCCTTCCCTGCCCTGCGGGCTTGCCTCAGCGGGCGAAGGCGTAGCTGAGAAGCACCAGCCCCTCGGCCAGGGGTTCAGCGGCGAGGAAGCGCAGGGGGACGGGCTGCGCCGCGGCGGGATCTGCCGGGTCCCGGAAAAATACCGTCTCGGCCCCGCGCCCCACCAGCAGGGGGTGGACGAGCAGATGGAGCTCGTCGGCAAGCCCCGCACGCACGAGCACCCCGCTCAGCGTGCCGCCGCTGTCCACCCGCACCGTGCCCACGCCGAAACGCTCGGCGAGCGCCTCAAGCGCCCGCGCATAGTCAATCCGCTCGCGTCCGGCGATGATTGTGGCCACGCCTTTGCGCTGGAGGTAGGCCATGTTATCGCGCGGGGTGGCGTCGGTGCACAGGGCTACGAACCCCTTCCAGAAGGGCTGCTCGCGCAGGTATTGCCAGCTTCGCAGGCGACCGCGGCTGTCGGCGACCACGAGAAGGGAGCGTGGATCGTCGGGCGAGGGCGCGGCCGGCGCCAGCTCCGAGTCGTCGTCGGTGGGCAGCCCACCCGGCGCGGCCAGCATCGTGTCGCACCCCACGAGCGAGGCTTCCTCCTTCCAGCGCTGGGCCAACCCATAGAAAAGCCCCATATCCACTTCGAACC
Source organism: Candidatus Sumerlaeota bacterium (assembly GCA_017161655.1). Lineage (GTDB taxonomy): Bacteria > Sumerlaeota > Sumerlaeia > Sumerlaeales > Sumerlaeaceae > DRVG01. The sequence goes on along the minus strand of JADFCV010000003.1, from coordinate 216,627 downwards.
CAGTCGTCCGCCCATCGAGGCTCACGGCATGGAACAGCACCACTTTCGGCTTCATTTCGTCACGCTCCAGCACTTCCTAGACCCAAAAGCACCGTGGGAACACCCCGTGCGCGCCAAAGCAAGGGCAATCGGAGAAAAAGAATCGAGCGGCGCGGCCAGGCGCCCGTGCGATCGGACGTGGGTTTTCCACCCCGGTCGTTGGTATTCTCCTTGCTCTCTACCCGGTGACACGTTTGTAATATGCAATCATTGAATCATTTTGACCATGGGAAAGGTAGAACATGATCACTCATGACGACGTGAGAAAAATCCGTGAGGACTTGGCGGCCCTGCCGACACCGGTGCTGTCGCTCTATGCCGACGTGAATCCGGGCAAGCCCTTCAACCACGCGAAGGCCTGGCTGGCGCGTGCCAAGAATAGTCTCAAGGAGCTCGATCTGCCTTCCGAGCTTCGCCGCAAGCTTGTGGAGGTGCTCGAGCAGGAGCTTAGCCCCGAAGCTCGCACACTGGCGCTTTTTGGCCACGTGAACAACCGGGGTGTGCAAATCCTGCGCTATCCCCTCCACGTGGACCTGCCCATCGTGGACCTTCGCCAGGGCCGCATCGAGGCGCGATGGGGCGAGCCCTACGTGACGCCCATCCTCTACGCCCTCGATGAGTACGAGCGCACGGGCATTGTGTGGCTTCGCGGCTCACAATGGAAATTCTACGAGTATTTCCTGGGCGAAATCAGCGAGTGCACCAGCGTCTTCGCCGACATCACGCCGGAGATCTGGAAGGAGCTCCAGGAATTCAACCCCGAGCGCATTCGGGCGCTGGCGGTGACGGGCACCACGGGCTTGCGCGACAAATTCGCCCGCCGCATGGAGACGGCAACCCACCGCTATCTGAAGCGCCTGGCCCAGCTCGTCGAGAAAGCTGTCAGCGATAGGGAAATTCGCCGCCTCGTGCTGTTGGGCGCGGCGGACTCGATGTCGCGCTTCTTCGAGATGCTCACCAAAGGCATGCGCGACATTGTGGTGGCCCGCATCACCGATGTTCCCGCACGCGACGCCTCCCCGGCGCAGGTTTGGGCGAAGGTCGCGCCGGTGCTGGAAAAGCTCGAACGCGAGGGCGAGCTCGCCCTGCTCGAAGAAATCCAGCGGCAGCCCGGCGTGTGGGGACTCGACCCCACTCTGGAGGCGCTTCAGCTAGGCCGCCTGGACGTGCTCGTAGCGCCCTGGAACACCGACGCGCGCGTGCTGCGGACGCCGGGCGGCGTGGTGGCGGCCACACCCGAGCCCCTCGAAATCCTGTGCCCTGGGCAGCCACGCGAGGAAGTCCTCCTGCGCGACGTCCTGCCCGAGCTGTGCGAGGCCTATGCCACACGGCTTGAGATCGTCTCCGGTCCCGCCGAAGAAAAACTCATGAAAGAGTTCGGCGGCCTCGCCGGGCGACTGCGCTGGTAACCCACAGAAAACACAAGCCAAATCACTCGCTTTCGCCTCCGGGCGAAGGCGAGTGAGCTTTTTCGGAGAAACTCCTCGCGCCTTGCCAAAGCTCGCCAGAACGAATTCCCCTCAGGCGTGGCGGGCGCCCCATAATTTCTCGCCGCTTAATTAGCGCAAAACGAGGATTGCTCGCAGGGCAGGGAGCTCACCCCCCTTGTTCGCTCTGCGGTTCGTGCCAACATCTTCCGGGGTACACTTCCAAAGCGCTAACGAGTGGAATCTGGCCCCCGAAACCACGCCGCCGGTTGCCATTTGAAGCCATCCCCGCGCTAGATTGGGTTCTGCCAGCACTCCGGACTTGACAGAAGTGTGCACGTTGCGTGAATTCACCCGAGCTTTGGTTGGTAAACATCGGTCAGCGAGTTTGACAACTGACGGGAGGATGGACATGGCCTCTGACGGGCACGGGGGCAGCGCCGAGGAGGTGCCCGTGCGCGCTGGGATTGCCAGCAAGTCGGTCTGCCGATCGATTGCGAAAGGGGGAGTCCCTGCTCAGAGCGGGGCGGCCGATTTTTCATCCCAAGCTATCCGAATGACGCAAGAGGCTCCGCCGAGGCAACAAGCGAAGGAAGCCCCCCGGTTTTCATCAAAGCCGTTCCTCCTCCACAGTCAGGACGAATCGCTCGACACCCAATCGTGTTCGCGGAGGAGGAATGGGAATGAGTAGCGATCTGCTCTCGCCATGGAAAGGGCAGCAAATCTATCTCACAGGTCACTTCGATGTGCCCGTAGTCCTAGAGGATATGCGACCGCTCAGTTCTGATGCTTCAGCAGGCTATGAGTGTCGCGTTCGTCTTCACGACGGCTCATTGCAGGAGGTTGTCATTTCTGCCGAAGAAGCGGCGGCTATCCTGGGGATGCAGCCTGACGAAGGGAAAGCAAGGACTCCTGTCGATGCCGAAAAGCTTCGCCTCCTCATCGAGTCGGCTCGATTGCGTCTGGCTTACGCTCATGACCCACAGTTCGCCGTGAGTCTTTCGGGCATCCGCACGTTGCCTCATCAGATTGAAGCGGTGTACCAAGTCATGCTTCCGCAGCCCAGGTTGCGCTTTCTCTTAGCGGATGACCCTGGCGCCGGGAAGACGATTATGGCCGGCCTGCTGGTAAAGGAACTCAAGCTTCGCGAGAAGGCGCTGTTCAGGGAATTTGAGGTCTACCGGCGGTCCAGCCAGAAGCGCCAAAGGGATTTCGCCTGGAAGCAGTGCGGGCTGGCTTCAAAAAGGCGTGGCAAGAGCGGGACTACGCGACCATCATCGCCGTGGCGCGCAAGATCCCCGAGAACGTCCTCCAGGAGGACCCCAAGCTCCTCATGTGGTACGACCAGGCGCTTACGAGGATGTGGGAGGAGTAAACCATGTGTGACAAGAATCGCCAAACAGTGGATCTAAGTGAATATGCGCGAAAGATTCTTGCCGAGGAAGATCGTCCTTTATTCGATGACGCTGTCCAAGCAGGGAAGGTCGGTGCACTCCGTGCCGCCTACGTGATGATATGGCTGGCATGTGCGGAATCCTTGAAGAGACGCTTCCGTGAGGCGCAAACACGCGACAATGCTGCAGGAACAATCGTTAGTGAAATCGAAGAAAAAGAGTGTCAGCACAAGGCCGTAGATAAATTCCTTTTAGAAAAAGCTCGTGAGTACGGCTTCTTATCTGATTCCGGTCACAAAAGACTGAACCACGTCTACGAGATGCGCTGCGTTTACGGCCATCCATACGAGGAAGCGCCATCGCAGGAAGAAGTATTACATGCTGCAGCGCTTGTGGTTGAACATGTATTGTCCAAGCCAGTCAAGCTACGACATGGGTTTGGCAGCCAGTTGCTTAAGAGCCTGCTTACGAATCAAACATATTTAGACAACCAGGAAACGGCAGTTACGGCATTCACCAAAAATATCCTCCAAAGGCTGGATGAGAGCATACATGGCTGGTTGCTAGACAATTACTGGAAGGAACTGGAGAACCTGGCGGATGATTCATCGACGGAGATCTTCTTCCGACGTGGAATATGGTTTTGCCGTGCGATGCTTATGAAGGTTGGGGTTGGTGTATTCTCACATGATGAATGGCATGAGATGGTTAACAAATTTCCGAAGACGCTGATGCGTGCATTATGTAGTATTGCTGACCTTTTCAAGGAAATCGGCGAACGTGCGCAGGATTCGCTGGTTGGCTCGATCCTCGACGAGTCTGGCACACGTTCCTGGGTCCTTTGCTATCTTGAACGCCTCGACAATGATGGCGCGTTGTCAGAACGCCAGAAGCAGCGTTTTGCCGAGCGTGTATCGAGCTTGTCTTCAAGCGAACTAAAGTCCGCGTCATTGACCACCAAGACTTGCTTCCAAACGCTGATAGTTGCACTGAGATCGTACAACTGGTACGAGCAGAACCCAGCGATCGAACTTATTATTTCGAACGGGCCCACGCAGGCTGCAGACCTCAACGAAGACCAGCAGGTGGATCTCGGCCGGAACATCCTCCAAGCTGGAGAGGGCAAGGCTAGGTCGGCCGATGAATTCCTTGAGAAACTGTCCCAAGGTGGGACATCTTGGCCGTTTGACGTTGTTCGGGGTATCGCTCTAGAGACGTTCACCAATGAGAAAAACGAAATTCGCTTCAAGGATCGGCATTTGAATCATGTCCTCTCTGCTCTTGCCCATCTCACCGATAAACAACGTGACCAGATTGTCGGTGAGATTGCCGCTTCAGTACATGTTGGCGTGCCCAAGGATTGGGTGGATAGGACAGATTTCAACCGTGTTATCGACTCTCTGAGGGCTTATGGGTGGACGGCGAAGTTGATATCGAGTCTTGAAGCGAAGGCGGCGTCTCTCCCGGGTGAAGATGAAGAGTTGTGGCTATCGAGCGACGAAGTATGATCAAACGTGGCAGAATGCGATAGGAAAGTCAACCAGGAAAATGTCAATAAACCGTGTACAAACCAGGTGGAACTGAAGCAGGATGAGCCAAGCGACTAGTTCATCATCTTTAAGCAGCGATTCTTCGATGGAGATTGGGTGCTCGTCCACCGACGAAAGGTTTTGGGGAAGATTATCGAGAAGGTCTGCCTATGGGGAGGCACATCCTTCCGCGTTTGGCTTCCATCAAGCGATTTTATCATCCGCGTTGACGCTTCTGCCCTTTCCTCTGCTCAGTCCTCGGTCCTCAGCACTCATCACTTGACCTATCTCGCCGCTGCGGCGCGAGTAGCCGACGCCCTGACCCAGGACGTCCTGCTTGCGCCCATCCGAATCGTCTGTCATCCCGTTGCCGCATCAGATCCGAGCGCTCTCCAAGGCGATATCGGGCGACCGCGTGCGTTATCTCCTGGCGGACGAGGTCGGCCTGGGCAAGACCATTGAGGCCGGGCTCGGCATGCGGGAGTTCAAACTCCGGGGTTTGGTGAGCCAGTGGGTGTCCGAAATGCGGTAGCACTTCAACGAGCATTTTTCAGCTTGTCCTGCCGGATGATATCAGAACGCTCAGCCGCATCTAGGCCGTCCCGGGTGCCGAGTCGCGGGTCTCAAGTCAAGAAAACTCGCAACCTGTGCACTCTGTTCTCCCAGGTGGTCGTGCCGATGGATTCGGTTAAGCCTCCGGACAAGCGGCGCGGCTGGAACGCGGCCCACGTGAGCGAGCACACCCAGGAGCGCTTCGAGGACCTGATCTCCGCGGGTGCCGGTTGGTGAGCTGGCGATGGAGGGCGGCGGCATCCAGCGCGAGCCGCAATACTGCGACACTGGAAAGGGTAACGAGAGCGAGGCGTGGCTACCCTGTTTGCCCGGGGCGTGTGTTTTCCGCCGCACGGGAGAGAGCGCTCGGGGCCCTGGACGAATCCCCCGGGGGGACATTGCCATCCCCCCACCGATCTGCGGCATGCGCGGTTTTCGCTCATTCCAGCCGGAGCTTCGTCCGGTCGGTCGGCTTTGTTGGCCTGCTTTTCGGCGGTTTTTTTGCCTGTGCGTTGATTTGCCGACTTTCTTTGACGAGAGAAGCCCCTTGCGTGGTATAGGTTCGGGGCGACGTCGAGTTCGCTCTTCGGCCGTGGGCGTGCTCGTGCGCAGAGCCGCGCCACCAAGGGAAGCTGCAAACGAGAGGTTGGGCCATGGAAAGCAAGATGCCGATCCTGGAGTTTATCCTTCGCAACTATAAGAATTTCAACTCTCGCGCGACGCGCGACGCCACGTTGGCCTACTGGCGCCACATCCGCCAGGGCGGCAAAATGTTTTGGGCTGTGGCGGGGGCGATGTCCTCGGCGCAGCTGGGCATTAGCCTTGCGCCTGCCATTCGTGCCGGACTCATCCACGGCATGTCGGTGACGGGCGCCAACCTCGAAGAGTCGCTCTTCCGCCTGGTGGCCCACGAGCACTACCACGATTACCCCGAGTACCGCTACTTCCGCAAAGAAGATGACGCGCGGCTGCTCGAGCTGGGCCAGCGGCGCGTGACCGACACGAGCATCCCCGAGGACGAAGCCTTCCGCGTGGTGGAAAAGCTCATCGTGCCCATGTGGGAGGAGGCATCGCGCCAGGGCCAGCGCGCCTTCTGGCACGAATACTTCTACCGCCTCGTGCTCTCGCTGGATCGCTCACTCATGTCCGGTCCGCCCGAGGAATGCTGGCTCCTGGCGGCCGCCGAGCGCAATCTCCCCATCGTCGTGCCCGGCCACGAAGATTCCACCTTCGGCAACATCTTTGCCTCCTACGTGAAGACGGGCGAATGCCGCGCCGACATTGTGAAATCGGGCATCGAATACATGGTGTGGTTCTACGACGTTTACGAGCAACTGTCGCAGGGCGCCGGCGTGGGCTTTTTCCAGATTGGCGGCGGCATTGCGGGCGATTTCCCCATTTGCGTCGTGCCCTCCATCAAGTACGATTTGAAGAAGCCCGTGAAGCCGTGGGCCTACTTCTGCCAGATCTCGGATTCCACGACCTCCTACGGTTCCTATTCGGGCGCCACGCCGAATGAAAAAATCACGTGGGACAAACTCACGCCAGAGACGCCGATGTTCGTCATCGAGAGCGACGCCACCATTGTGGCCCCCCTCATGCTTCAGGCGCTGCTTGAATGCCAGAGCGCGCCGGAGGAGGCCGACGCCCTCATCGCGCGCGCCACGGGCAAGCAGTAGGGGCGGCTCGTGGCCCCCGAGGGGCATGCGCCAGGGCCGTGGCGCCTGACGCCCATTCTCATCCGTTGCTGGGGCGGCTCCGCGGACCGTGTTCCGCGGGGTGCGCGCGAGGAGTGCATCACCGCCGCGCCAGGGCGCGAAGCGAAAAGCGCTGGCTGGGCGCTGGCCAGGAACCCCCGGGCGCCATGCGACGAGCGCGAGGGCACGCCAGCGTCAACTGCCTTTCGTCGAGGGGGATAGAGGGGGAATCCCCGGCGGGCGGTCCGGGCGCCCGTGAATCAACCATTTTTTTTCTTGCCACCTCTTCGCCTTCTCATTACCTTACCTTCCTGGATCGGCACCATATCCCTGAAGGAGATCGGTCATGGAAGATTTTCTCGCTTTTCGGAAGATGATAACGCCGTTTATCATCAAGCTTCTTTTTATTCTTGGCGTGGTGGTCTGCGTCCTCGTGGGACTTGCTCTCATCCTAAAGGGCGGATTCGCGTCACTGGTGGGGCTTCTCTATGTTTTTGTCGGCCCCATCGTCTGGCGGGTCTATTGTGAAATCATCATCATTCTTTTTAGCATCAACGGGACCCTCACCGACATCCGTGCGGCGTTGATCGAAAAGGAGAAGTCCTCCTAAGCCGCCTCGCTGCCACCGCATGCTCCCCCTTCGGCCCCCATGGCACGCGGGGGTTCGCTGCTGTCGTGTTTCGTCAGCGAGTCGTGCGGGGTCGGCGGCGGGGATCAATCCCTCGCACTCAGAAGAAGTGGGCAACACCACGCCCTAAGCCTTGCGGTTCTCAGGGCACAGCCAGACGCTGCAAGACCGGCCACGTCGAGATCACGATGTGCCCTCTGCTGGGGGGCACGCCCGTCTTTTCCGAGAATTTGCCCGTGACCGGTTCGATGTTTGGGCGGTGCTCCGGCCGGCCCAGCTCATGAGCTTTGCTTTGCGGCGAGCTGATCGTACTCTTCCCGCGAGAGCACCGTGTCGTAAAGTCCCACGGGTTCGCCGGCGTGGCGATCTATGACCAGGTAAACGAGGCTAGGGTCCTCGTAACGCTTGAATTTGTAAACAGCATCGTTCATCAGGGCACTGTTAAACACGCCCAAACTCACCAGCCGTTCGAAGTCCTCCACGCTCAGCCCTGTCACCTTCTTGAACAGACCCGGCTCCAACTTCGCGATGACGTCTTTCAGCGTTCGCTCGCGATAGTCAGTAAGATACATAAACACAGGGATCCGTGTGGCCAGCTTGATGAGCTTCTCCTGAATCTGTTTGCGCTTGGACTTAAGTTCCTTTTCCGTATCGTCCAGCTGTTTCTTTTCCTCCTTCGTCAGCGTCCGGTCGTTGCATTCGACCTTTGTTCTTTTCACCTCTTCGGATTTATTGATGATAGTTTCAATCTCTTCGTTCAGGCTGCGGAATCCTTCGATGTTCATCAGCGCCTTCAATGCCTGCTCGTCCTTCAGCAGCCGCTCCAGCGTATGGTCGTCCACGTTCACCAGCAGCGCGCTTTCCCATCGCCGCGCCAGCAGTGTGGCCGTGGTGCCGCTCATGGCCATATCCAGCACGCCCGCCGCGTCAATCTGCTTCATGGAACTGCCGTCATAGGCCAGCACCGGCAGGAAGTGGATAAACTCCGCCACCTTCTTTTCCGGGTCGTCCTCGTTCACGTTCAGTTGGCAGCTATAGTCGGCGATCTGGCGCAGGGCGCGCTCCGGCGCGAAGTCGAAGACGTAGCACTTTTCTTTGAGGATCACCTCCTCATTGGGTGAGGTGCCATCGGGATTCTTAATTGTCCAGGGACTCTGCACGCGGAACGCTGCCTGAAAGTAAGTCTCTGGACTTGACAAATTCCTTAGCATGAAAATGCCGGTCCACGGGCGGACAGTGACCCCTGTGGTCAGCTTCCCACATGTCAAGGTGATGGTTTTCGTTTCCAGTGGATTGCCCATCGCCCTCAGGACGGGCTCCAGCGCCTCCACCCCAATGCCGGCCTGTCTTCCCGCCGCCACGATGACCTCGTAATCGTGGTAAAACTGGTTGTGGCGATTGCGCAGCAAATTCCGCATCGCGTAGCACGCGGCCACACTCGGCAGGAACCAGAGCGTGTGGGTGAGTGCCTCCAGCAGGCGGACGTCGGAATAGGGCAGCGGTGGCTTTTCTGCCCCCAGTTTAAGGTCGTCCACATTCTGCGGCAGGTAGGCCCCCCGGATGAGGTCCAGCCACTTCTGCACTTCACTCTCGTGCTTGAACTTCGCCTGATCGCCTAGACCTTCAGCCGCGAAGAACTCGTTCAGATCAAACTCATTGAATTCCCCTTCGAGCGCCACTTCCCGAATGTCATCCGGCAATTGATAGGTCATGAGCACCATCTGCGGGAGCGCCGCGTAGGGGTTACCTGGCCCTTGCCAATTCGCCTTCGCCCTCTGTTCGTCCGAATAAGTCCAGTTGTAAATCTGCTCTTCGATGAACTCCCCCGTGGCAATGGCGCGGAACGGGGTGCCCGAAAGGTACAAATAATGATCGGACGTGATGGGCAGAATCTCCTCATCGAAGTAGTCCAGGTCTTCCCCCTCCGCCGTTTTGCGTTCCTCCTCATCTTCCGCTTCGAAAAGCTCTTTTGCTTTATCGCGCCAGGCGCCGAAGTGGTATTCGTCGAAGATCACGCAATCCCAGTGTGTGGCATGCACCCATTCGTTTTTGGTCTTGATGCCGCCCGTGCTCGGGTTGCGGCCCAGATAGTCCTGGAAGGAGCCAAAGCAGACGATGGGCTTCTTCTTGTCCGCCTGTTCATAGGTCAGCCCGCCGGGTTTGATGAATTGCCAGTCCTGGAAATCCACGTGACAGCGTAGGTCCTCTTCCCAGGCGCTCTGCGCCGCTGGCTTGAAGGTGAGCACCAGAATCTTCTTCCAGCCCATGCGTTTGGCCAGTTGATAGGCGGCAAAGGTCTTGCCGAAGCGCATCTTGCAGTTCCACAGGAAATGCGGCGGCTTGCCGTTTTCGCGGCGATAGCTCTGGAAGTAGGCCATGGTCCTTTGCACCGCCGCTTCCTGCTCCGGGCGCATCGTGAAGTTGAGCGAGCGCTGCTCCTCGAAAAGTTGCCCTTCCCGAACGGCATTGATAGCCGCTCTCACTTGCTCCGCGGTGCAACGGAACCATTCCCCGCCCGCTGGTAGAATGCCGTTGATGCGCAACATCCGGTGCACATCATGGTCGGTAAAGACCGTCCCGTCGCTGCGAATGGCCGGCTCTTCCAGCACGATGCGATAGGGCCGCTCCCCCGGCCGGAGGGTCGGATACTGCTGTGCCACCCGCTCCTGCACGCTTTTTGTGGTGTAACCGATTTTGAGCAGGCCCGCATACTGCGGATGGGTGTCCTCGTAGGCGTAGATCTTCGGCTCGACCTTCGGGCGGGAAGGGAAGAAGTCGCTACTCATCGGCAGGCTCCGTTTCACTTATTGAACGTACCAGCTCTTCGCTGCTAAGAACTGGATCATAACGTTCCTTGCGTATTTCTTTGCTGGAAAGGTCAATTTTAATTCCCTTGAGAAATTTGCGGAAATCGCTATTTATTTCTGCAAGTCGATTGATCGTGTTTATGTCCAGAAACTCTCTTTCTTTTGCCGGAATCAGAATTTCCGAGTCATCTGGATTGTGAACGTCGAGTTTGATTACGCCAATTCCGAAAGAAGTGGACAGCCGCTTTAGTTCCTCTATAAAGTCTTCATCCTGAGCAATCACTGATGCAACCAAATATCCTTGATGTGCCCAGGAGGAGTTAGATACTGCTTGGAAAAAGGCCTCGCGCAAGTTGTTAAAGGTAAGTTCTCGTTTTAGTTCGTAGGAATACAACCTAAGGACCTGGGTTCCCACCTCCCGCGCAATCTCCAGTACCTCCGGTCTCCAGGTATCCAAAGGGAAATACACGCCTACCATGTCTGGATGCAGCCACTGGGCATAGCGCTCTTTAGATGAATTCTGATGATAAATTGTTTTGGTATAGATCCCCTGGTACATGTAGGTGAAGTAAGTCAGAAATGGATGAAGGTTTCTTTCTGTATAATTAGCTTTAGTAGGAAGTGTTGGTTCATTGCTTGATGGTATAGGTACATCCGCAAATTCCTTTAACACAAAACGGGTAGGCCTTCGCCCTGATTTCGTGAGCTTGGAGTTGGGATTATCCCGCATCTCAACATAGATGGTTGACTGTATCGTTGCCCACGGTGTTTTTCCACGTGTGCCAACTTGTTCAGCATAGCCTCTTTTTTCCGCTATGTCCCATATTTCTTTAGCAGTTAACGGGCGCCGTTCTTCTCGAAGCACCTTCTCTATTAGTTCAAGAAATGTCATAATAAACCTCCTGTGCTAAAGATGGTTTGAGGAATAGAATGGTTACTCATTGTTCGCCTCCATAGGCCGGATTTTTGACTCGATAAAGGCGATCTCCTCCTCCGTAAGTCCGTATCGCTTATAAAGCATTTCGTCAGTCCATTCGGTGTCCATGTCGAGAGTGGGGACGAAAGCGTAAGCGTCCTTTGTGATGTGATGCGAATACATGAACTGAGACACGAGGAAACGGAATAGCCTGGTTTTCATGTAAGCAACTAAATTCTCAGCGTGTTTTCGGGAATCGTAAGCCCCAACTACCAAATACGTTTCAGTACAGATTGTCCCTGGTGGTAGGATGTCAATTTTGGAAAAGACTCTTCTCTTTCCGTCCGGCCCAGGATTTCCAGCGTGGTCATAGCCAACGTAGGATGTAATGACCTTCCATTTATCAATAAGCTCAGTACCAACAGTGATAAGGTTTTTTGGGTAAGGTCCTTCCCCATTTTGCCAGCGCAAGATGAGATCGCCAGACTTTTGAGGACGCTCAAAAGTACGCAATCCAAAGGGTTTACTGGCTGATACCTGTTCGCTCATGCTCCTCTCCTTCTTTCCGAGCACCTTGCGCACAATGGATACGGCTTGACTGTGACGAATGAAGGTGGGGAATTCATTGAGACTTCGGACCGAAACGACCTTTTCACCCTTATGCACATTGGTCACTTCACAAGGTCCGCGGGAGTCCCGCTCCCAAAGGAAATAACAGACACCGCCGGCTATATCCACACCTGGAAAGACTTCCGAGGCATCCTCGAAATCAACCAGTTTACGGATCCGATCATCGTTTAGCATTTCGGCTCTGAAAGCATCCAGGCCCTTGCCGCCTGCAAACCACCGCGAAGGGATAATCATCACCAGATAGCGCGGATTCAGCTTCTTGGCCTGATGGACAAACTTGTTGTAAATCGGCGTCGCGCTTCTACCAAATCCCCCGTCACTCAATTGATATGGCGGGTTGCCGATGATAACGTCAAATTTCATATCAAAAATCTCCTCCGGGTTGTCGGTGTGGATAAACTCATAGGCGTGGGTTTCAAGTTCCTCGCCGCGGGCATATTTGGCAGCGTTGGCGCCGCAGAAGGCGCAGCGGCCATGTTTCCAGGTGTGTTCTATGCGCCGATAGCGGATGTTGCCCTCGGGCGTGCCGAAAACCGTGCATACCGAATACTTCCCGTTCGCGGACTTGGAACAATAGAGCGAGCGTCGGGCGAGCAGGCCGGTAAGTTCCGTGATCGCGATGCCAAAGAGCTGGTTTTTCATAATATGGTTGATGCGCTCCTGCCGGTCGGGGATTTTTGTTTGCAATCCCTTATCGAGCCGTTTGGCAATCTCGCGCAGGAACACCCCGGACTTGCAGGCGGGATCCAGAAACCGGGCTTCAGGGTCGCTCCAGAGCTCGTTGGGCAAAAGGTCCAGCATGTCGTTGGCAATCCGCGGCGGGGTGAAAACCTCGTCGCTCGAAAGGTTGGCCAGGCATAAGAGCACATCGGGATTGTGACTAATCGTCATAGGCATGGGGCACCTCCCAGTAGGGAATGGGCGGATACTCGCGGATTGGCTCGGGGATGAAGGCCTCCTCTCCAAGGTCTGAAAAAAGGGGAAGCTCGCGCATCGAGCTCTGGTCTAATAGCTCGTGAAAAGTGAAATCGCGGCGCTTAAGAAGGGATCCCTTGACCAGCGACCATTCGCTAAAGACAATGGGCCCCGGGTTTTCGCCGACGGTTTTCAGCGTGAGGGCGTCGCCATGGATGATGTTGCGCTGAAGGATGTAGCGGACGGCATCGCGCACAGCTTGCCGGGCCGCGTCGCGAAACGTGCCGGTGTAGGCCGCGTCGAACACCTGGAATAAACGCTCGCGGCACTCGCGCGCGTTATCCTCGAGAATGTCGATTCCATAGAGCGAGGAGACTGCGAGAATGGCGTTGCGCTCGAATTCAATCTGGCGGCGGCCGTAGCGTTTCTTGACGGTGGCGAGCTTACGCTCGAGCACAGGGACAAGGAAATTCCCCGTGCCGCACGCCGGCTCGAGAAAGCGTGAATCAATGCGTTCGGCCTCGCTGGCCACCAGGTCGAGCATCGCCTCCACGATGTGGGGCGGCGTGAGCACTTCGCCAAAGTCCACAACCCGTTTGCGCGATTTGATGTGAGCGTTCATTGACGTTTCAGCACCTGGTCGTCACGTGCGCTGGCCACGAACGGACAAGCCGCGGATTTCGAGTCGATGACCATTCATTCTACTTCTCCCCGGCATCGGTTGATCATCCGAGCTGAGCGGAGAGACCATTTTTTCGCCGTCCTGATTGACGAAAAGGGGTGTTGGCTCCGAGCTAGTTCCTTCCGAATCATGAGTATTGAAAAAGCAGCAAGCTGTGAGAGCACGAAGGGGCTTGCCGGCACGGCGAGAGTGAATTTTCATCAGGGCCCTTTCCGGCAAAAGGATGCGGACGTGGCACATCTCTTTTTTTCCAGCCGGGCTTCTGAGAGTGTCGGCGACGCTGCGAGCTAAGGTGCGGCAATGCCTTCGCCCCATCCTCGAGCCTGCGGCCATCGTTTTCGAACCTGTGCCGGACAAGCTGCAATTCATCTCCCCACTCCTGCCGATTCCTTGCACAAGCCTGAGTTTAAGACTGCGTGGCCACCGCCATGTCAAGAGGGAAAAAGCCATTATTGCGAGGTTCATCTCCGCTCAGGCCCCGTCCGAGGGGCAAGGACGCGTAACTCCAGCGCACACGCCGATCCGGGCGGGCAGCAAGAGCGCATCTCCTGTTCGGCTTGTCGTCGGGACGGCACAGCAGGGCATCCACCGCCGGAAGATACAGGTGCCTCTGTCCCAGGCAGGCGGGATCGACAGGGGTATGACTGCACAGTGCGTTACGCAATCTTCTTTGCCCAGACATCTAGCTCTCGGACAGGTTTTGAATCTCGTCTCAAGAAAGTATCAGCTTGCCGGCGACCCCGTGGCGCCGTGCCGGCATCTTGGACCTTTGTGATAACCCATCCGGTATCCGCAAGGGACTCTTCCAGGAGAGTAAGCGGATCCACTTTTCGCGACGAGATCGCGCCAAACCTGATGACAAGTTTCGCTTTCGGAGCACACACCTGCGCTGCGTTTTTCCAAACACTCCGCAAATCGCGAGCAAACGATGTGGAAGTGGAATGGGAAAGCTGCCCTTGAGCGGAGTAGTCCACGGTAGAGGGACCGCCAAGGAACCAGTAGCGCAACCATTGATCTGTGATATAGGTCCGCATACCCCAGTACGGAGGAGAAGTTATGACCCATGTGAATGCCTCCTTTCCTTGCGGCGGAGCTAAAGCCTGTTGTTCTCGACTATCTCCCAAGCGAATGGATCCCGTGGATGGATAACTCACAGAATAGTATCGTTGGGCCCGCCGAGCGATGATGCCTAAAATGTCAACCTTAGGCGGACTAAGTTTGTGAGTTTTCCAAAAACGGATGGCATAGTCAGGCTTCGGCGCGTAGGTTCGGGGGCATTGGTTCGAAAAGTAGCCCTGGACATTCTTGTAAATTGGCCCATGAAGGGCGCCTAGCAGGATAGCTCGTAGGGCGATGCGCGCGGGTGTCCCGCAATCCTCTAAAAGAGCTTTCCGGAAGCGACAAAGCGTATGCAATACCTCAGGGGCGTAAGCCAACTCCCAGAACTCGCCTTGAGGAAGCTCAGCGTCGAAGGTTGTATGGCTAATCATCGCCTGAGCCTCCTCCACAATGTCATGTGGGGAAACAGAAACCAGTTTTGCCTGAGCAATGGCCACGGCCACAGGATTTGCATCTACTCCGACAGATTCCAAACCCAGGACACGCGCAGCGAGATTCGTCGTTCCTCGCCCACAGAAGGGGTCTAGGACAATATCGCCGGGGGTGGTGGCTCCCTGTAGAACTGATAGAGGGAAAGAAATAGGAAACATGGTAAAATATGGACAAATGCCTAGGAGAGGAATCATCATATCATTTTATTTATCCACTGCGCTTTTGAAATACACTTTTGTTTTTCCTTCTTCTATCACAGTACCCCAAATAATGTGATGGATATCCTTTAACCTGTCTAATGATGGCCTGACAAGATCGTAGCAAAACTTATCCAGGTTGGCAATGTCCGAGTAGCGCTTTGCAATGTAGTTCTTATGAAATGTCTTGATTTCCCCCCACCTTACTTTCTCGCCTTTAAGAAGCTTTTCAGCAAGTTCTGATTTGCAGAAGTGGTCAATCGCCTCCTCTTCAATAATAGCCCGCTTGTCCTGAACTTTCTTCGGCTCCTGAGGACTGGCCGGGCCAACGGGTCCGGACGAAGGCGTTTCTTGTGGTTGGATATTAAAAGTTGGTCGGAGTTTTAATTCTTCAGCAAAGGTCTGTGCTTTTGGAAGGCAGAAAGACGGATCTCTTGGCTGGTAAAGAGACTCAAAGGAAAGCACCCGAACACTCAAGGGATATGGCTTCCCTGCTGAACTCCAAAACACACCATGACCTGGAATTGGTTCGTTTAGCAATGAGCTGAGGAGGTCGTCACTAAAATGCGCATTAGCTTTCTTTAAAGCATATAAGTCCACGGCCGATAAAAGGTGGAAAACAAACCAGTTATCACCCTGACTCAGTATCTCTGTGGGAATACTTCCTGGTTGCTGGGTGATCAGAATAGCCCCGAGATCATACTTTCGTCCCTCTTTGATCCACGCTATGAACGGCTCACTTGCGGATGTGTTTTCCCTCAAAACAGATTGCGCTTCTTCAATAACAGCTACTGTCGGGATGGTTTCGGGGTCAGCTTTTGTAAATTCGTCCTGATTCAATGTAAAGATGTAGTTCAAAATAAGCGAGGCTAGAATAAATCCCTGGGAACCCCGCATCTGGGACAAGTCAACAATGCACAACTTGCCTTCCCGGAGGCTAGTCACAAGCATGTGGAGAAACTGGCTGCTGCTATCATGCAACAATTTGACGATCGTAGCCATGTTAGCTCTTGCGGCGAGCGCTTCTGCTTCTTGCCGCCCGGGGTCGAGATCTAAAATGTGGGCAATTTCTTCAAGGCTGGCACCATGACCTTCGCGTTCAATTAGTTCCACAAGTTTACTCCACCGCTGCGGGCTTAGCCCTTTCAGTTTGCGCACATTTTGTTGCTCTTGTCGTTCCGGATCGATCGCAATGGAAATGACATGGGCCGGCGGAAAATCGCGCAGATCCAAGCGGACGTTGCACGCAACGAAGGAATCGTAAAAGGAACTAGGTCCTTGACGTTTGGTAAAAACTACGAGTTTATCTTCAAGGTGGGGAACATCGCAAAGCCCTGGTCGCCCCTTGTCATCAGGCCAAAAATATTCCCCGTCGGGGTCAAAAATAATGGTTCCAACCGGAGCCGCCCGGCCCCCCCGCTTGCGAATAGTCGGGGTCTGGCGGTAAAGCTCCGAAAACAAGAGTTTATTCAAGTTCGACTTACCGAATCCTGCTCGAGCAAAAATAAGACTTCGCCGCGCAACAAGTGATTCAATGGGAAAACGAACGATGATTTCCGGATCTTTTTTAATCAGCCAGGGTTGTTGATGATTAGTTTCTTGACTACCACAGAAGACATACTCCCCGTACGCAAGGTGTCCGAGTGGAGCACCTTGCGTGTTGTGGCCCGCGATTTCCTTCACGACTTCGTCGCTAGGAAATGCTACCTTGCTACCAACATGCGGGAGACGTCGGTGCGATGGAACGAATACGAGACCGTTAGGTGTGTTCCTGAGGATTCCCAAAATCCGAATCATCACACGGTAACGAAGGTATTGCTCTCTGAGGTCCTCTGGAATTGGTCTGTCTTCCTGAACAGCCCGGATGTTGAATTCTTCTCCACCGCCATAGGAAAGTTTTCCTTCCGATGTAAAAGCTCCAATTCGTCCTAACAAGGCCTCATCGTTAGTTTCTAATTGGACAAGTACAAATTGGCCGTGCATAGGGATATTTTGGAATTCTGCCTTGTAAGGAAAAACTAAATCTGCATGAAATTCTAAATCGCGGGGCTGAAAGCCGCGAAAGATCCCTATGATTTTGTTTTTTGGAAACAATTCCATGCTGGGTTACTCCATGATCTTTTTTTGATAGTTTTAGTTGCCGGAAAGAATCTTATCTTTTAAATCGAACACATCAAGAATACGTGCCTGCTCACCTAGCGCGGAGCGAATGGCTTCAAAGATTGCGTCCTGAAGTAATTCGAAATCGAAGTCATGCAAGGCTGCGTTTTCATGTGCTTTTTGTAAACAGCGGGGATAGTAGGGGACCGGAAAACCATCTTGTGCCTCAGTGAGTAAAAAACCCATGATAGCATCCGCCTCCGCGGTTTGGGGAAGAAAAATATCAATGGGCCAAATGTCATCGTGAATTCTGTCCCCGAACTTTGCGAAGAAAAGTTTCCCACCTACGAACTTATTAGCCTCGCCCTCCGCCGTTGCCATGTCATCTCCGCGCGCATATTCCTCATACTCGTAGGCTTTTACTTCTATCTCTCTGGGGACTTCTACATAGGCAGGATAAGGGGTTTGTAGAATCCCTTGCATAGCCATCGCTAGTCTATAGCGATCTAAAACTTTGCTTTTCTTGGCAATTCCCGCCAGGTAGATCTTGCGCCGCATACGCTGATAATGGGAATTGACACGTTCTTCAATTTTTTTCAGTAGTCTTGAGAAAAAATCCTTTGAAAAAACTTTGCTTCGTAGGTAACCGTCCATGAGGACGAGAGTGTCGGTGGCAAAATCCTTACTCAGAAGCCGAAAAAGTACGGCCCATTCGGTTAGTTCTCTGTAAACTTGCACCCAACTGACGGAACGGGGCTTTCCCGGTGCTGGGTCTCTGATCATGGGGCTAAGCTGCGCTAGGGACTCAACGCCCAAGGCGCGCATCATCTCTCCAAGAGCGCTCTGAGGCATGCCCTGAGGTGTGAGATGTCGTTCATCGAGTCTGGCCACTGGGATGTGTGGCGTGACGAACTCTAGGCAATGATGCTCGTTGCTGCTATCTACCACTCGTATGATCTGGATAAGGAATGGATCAAATCTGAGCTGATTGTTTCCGCCATCAGCTGCCACGAACGATACGGAAGTCGCCCGACGGGGCCGGATCCGGTGAACGTTATTTCTCAGACCATCGATTTCAGAGCATAGCTGCGCGAGGAGACTGCGATCTGCCTCAACACATTTCTCAATCTCTTGCTTCAGATCTTGAAAATCAGCCGGATCAATCATGCGAGTCCCTCCCTGCCGAGCCAATGCACGGCCTGCCCCGTCATAGATCGCCCCACAGACGGAGCAACCAGCTCCTGTCACTATGTCTCATTCTAAAGACAACACGCTCTATGTTTCACGCGCTAGGGCATTGCACGGCAAACCGTCATTTTCAACGAAATTCGTTAGGGGTTGTGCGTGCTGTTTCGCCTCAGCTCAGATCGCGGATGCCGGGGATCTGATGAAGATTTTCGAAAGCGTGGCACGACTGGATAAGGTCGGGCGAGGTGAGCTCCTGCGGGCCGATGACGCGAACGATTTTTCCCCGACGGGCCAGGTGGTCTACGAGCGCCTTGAAATCCCCGTCCCCCGTGACGAGCACGACCTCGTCCACGGCGTCGCACTGGCTCATGACCTCCAGCGCCATCTCGAGGTCCATGTTGGCTTTGATGTCGCCATTGGGAAGTCGGCGAATCGGTTTGGCAATGACCCGAAACCCGATGAGACCAAGTGCGTTCAGAAACGACATTTGTTCGCGGTTGTTCGGGTCGTAGCAAGTAAAGGCATTGAGTGTGACAATGTTGTCAGCAGTTTTGCAGAGGTAGGTGCGGAGTGTTTCAAAATTCAGGCGCCCGTCGCCAAAAACCTGCTTCGTTGTTAGGTAAATATTCTGTACATCAACAAACACTGCGACTCTTTTCATGTTTCTATTCTCCTTTAGTAACTATTCTCTAAATTGGATGCCGCGTGCAGATGGGGGGACTCCGTTCACGCCCTTACGCCCCGGCCGGGGTGCCTCGTCCCGCGGTGAGCCTCTTGCGTTCCTGCGAAGGGGAAACTCACAAGCGAGGGAGCCAATCCACACACGTTTTTCCTCTACTACCGTTCCGATTGCCCCATGTTCACGGCCGGCTGGGTTCTGACCGTGTCGTGGCGAATGCCGTGGTTTCGCCGGAAAAGCGAAACGCAACCCCTTCTCCCGATGGCCGCTCAACGGACTTCGTGAGTGCTCACGTGTCTCGGCCGCCGGAGTGAGGGGCGCCTTTTGCGACGTTTGGGCTGGGAGCGCTGTGACTTCCCAGGAGCCAACCGAGGTGGGGCGCACACGTACGAGTCGCCCGAGCCGCGCCATGTGCGATGAGAAGGCTCCACGAGCCCACAAGCGAGCGAAGTGCGCCGGAGGGCGGCTCTGTCAATGGTTGTGGGAGCCGGTCGCTGCCGGGTGCTCGAGGATTCCATGCAAGCCACCACGGTCGCAAAGGTTGGGCGAGACGTGGCCCCACTCTGCCAGGCACCTGACGGACTTCGAGCGTCCAGGCTGTCTGGCCAATGGCGGAATGTTGAATGATTGCGCTCTCAGGAAGGGGGCGGGGATGATCGATGTTTTTTTCTCGGTCCTGGTGCTAATCTTTCCTTCTCTTTGCGTTTCCATTGTCGTTGACGTCATCCTTCCTTGGCCTATGCTTCTGTGTAACTTTCGCAAGTGGGTGGGATGCGTGCTCCTGCAAAAAGCATCAGCACCGCGTGCGGAAGCGATCGCGAGACTGCGACATCACGGAATGGACGCCCTATGGTGAAACGTATCGCAGTGGGGATGAACGCCGCGTACTTTGAGCAGGCCTACGAGGCCTGGCAGCGCGACCCCTCGTCGGTGAGTCCCGAGCTTGCCGCGTTTTTCGAGGGGTTTGAATTCGCTCGGTCGGCGGACGCTGTCCCAATCGAAGGGAAGCACCTTCAGTCGGCTGTTAACTCATTAATTTATCATTATCGTGCGGTGGGGCACCGAATTGCCGACATCAACCCTCTCGAGCCGCCCCCCTCTTCCCATCCGGAGCTTGAGCTTGAGAGCTTTGGTCTTTCTGCCCAGGATCTGGAGCAGGTTTTCGACGCAAACCACATTCCCGGGATCACCGCGGCGCCGCTGCGTGAGATCGTTGCGATCATGCGCGAGACCTATTGCGGCCCGATCGGCATCGAATACATGCATATTCAGGAGCGCGCCGAACGCCGTTGGCTTCAGCAGCGCATGGAACCCACCCGCAACCGGCCGCAGTTCACTCCCGAAGAGCGCTTGCGCTTGTGGCGCATGTTGCTGCGCGCGCAAATGTTCGAGCACTTCCTGCAAAGCACCTATCGAGGGCAGAAGCGCTTTTCGCTCGAAGGCGCCGAGACGCTCATCGCGGCGCTCGACGATCTTCTCACGCAGGCAGCGGCCGCCGGCATCGTCGAGATCGTTTTTGGCATGGCGCACCGGGGTCGGCTCAATGTGCTCGCCAACATTCTCCAGAAACCGCTCGAACAGATCTTTCACGAGTTTGAGGACAATTTCATTGCCGACACCTACTATGGCGACGGCGATGTGAAATACCATAAGGGCTTCTCGAACGACATTCTCACGCCAACCGGTCAGCCTCTTCATCTTTCGCTGGTGGCCAACCCAAGTCATCTCGAGGCGGTGAACCCTGTGGTCGAGGGCAAGGCGCGGGCCAAGCAGGCCATTCGCAACGACACGGAGCGCAAAACCGTCCTGCCCTTGCTCATCCACGGCGATGCGGCCTTTGCGGGTCAGGGGATTGTGGCCGAAACACTGAATCTGGCTCTGCTCAAAGGCTACCGAACTGGCGGTACCATTCATTTCATCATTAACAATCAGGTTGGGTTCACAACTTCCCCCCTGGATTACAAATCCTCCCTTTACCCCACAGATGTGGCGAAGGGCTTCGGCGCTCCCATATTCCACGTCAACGGCGACCGCCCCGAGCACGTGGCCCATGCCTTGCGCCTGGCGCTAGAATTCCGACAGACGTTCGCCAAAGATGTGGTGGTGGATATGTGGTGCTACCGCCGCCTGGGCCACAACGAAACGGACGAACCCTCGTTCACTCAGCCGCTTCTGTATGCGAAAATCCAGAAACACCCGCCCGTGCTTGAGCTCTACACGCGCGAGCTGAGAGCGGCGGGAATCCTCACCGATGCCGCCGAGCAAACGGAACGTGAGCGCTATGCGGCCGAGCTCGATGCTGCCCGGCGTGATGCTGCAGAACCCGAGCCGGTGGAAACCGCACAGGAGCTTGGAGGGCGATGGCGCGGACTTGTGCGCGAGTACTCACACGCCCCAGTTGCGACTGGCGTGGAGCGGGAAATCCTTGAGCGCATCGCTCGCCGCGTGTGCGAGTTTCCACCAGGCTTCACACCGCATCGCAAGATCCGGAAGTTCTACGAAGATTTCCGCGACGCGGTTCTCGCGGGTGGCCCCCTTTTCTGGGCACATGCCGAGATTCTTGCATTCGGCTCGCTTCTGCTCGAAGGAACGGGCGTGCGCTTGAGCGGCGAGGACAGTCGCCGTGGAACCTTCAGTCAGCGCCACGCGGCCGTCATTGACCAAAAGACCGGGGAGATGCACATCCCACTCACCCAGCTCGACTCATCGCAGGCGCAATTTTGCGTTTACGACAGCGCGCTGGCCGAGGCCTCGGTGCTGGGCTTCGACTACGGTTACTCCATCGGCGATCCCCATCGGCTCATCATCTGGGAAGCCCAATTTGGGGACTTCGTCAACGGTGCGCAGGTGATGCTCGACCAATTCATTGCGGCCGCCATTTCCAAGTGGGACCAATACAGTGGGCTGGTGCTCTTTCTGCCGCACGGTTATGAAGGGCAGGGCCCCGAGCACTCCAACGCGTGGCTTGCGCGGCACTTGCGAGCCTGCGCCGAGAACAACATGGAGGTCGTGCAACCGTCCACACCCGCTCAGCTCTTCCATTGCCTCAGGCGGCAGGTGCGGCGTAACTTCCGGCGTCCGCTCGTGATGCTCACGCCCAAGAGTCTGCTGCGTCATCCAGAAGTCACCAGTCGGGTCGAGGACCTGACGCAGGGGCACTTCGAAGAGATCCTCGACGATCCCTTGGCGCCAAGTTCGCCGCGGCGAGTGCTTTTCTGCAGCGGCAAAGTGTACTACGAATTGTCTGCTGCACGCAGGGAGCGCGGGATCAACGATGTGGCCATCGTTCGGGTGGAGCAGTTCTATCCCATTTGGGACGAGCTGTGGGAAGAGATCACCCAGCGGTATCAATCAGCGCCGGAGTGGGTGTGGGTCAGTGAAGAGCCGACCAATTTTGGCGCGTGGGGGTTTGTGCACGCCAACTTAACAACGTACCGCCAGGATGCGCCGATTTGGTATGTGGGACGGGCGCGGTCAGCCTCGCCGGCCACGGCATCGCTCGCCATGCATCGTCGCCAGCAGCAGCTCATCATCGAACACGCCCTGCGGCCTGAACCCCTTGAGCCACTGCTACGCGACGGCGTTGCCGTCTTCCGTCGCGGCGAACCCCATTGGCGCCTCAAGTCCCAAGAAGAACTCCGCGAAACAGCAGAGACGTAAGAGGGTAAAGACGATTCTGTAATTTCTTATGGAAAAGAAAACTTTAGCGTGTTCTCAAACCCTTATGTATACAATTGGACTGGCGCCGCTCTAACTGTCCGATCATAACGTAAGCGTGAGATCATATATTTGTCGAAGGTTGCAAAAACACCACTATAACTTGCTGAAAAGGAATGAGTGAATCATGTTAGGTGGATCTTACCTTTTCAGGCGGATGACAACAAAACTAGGGTTGTTATTTTCGCACATTGACTGGCTCTATATCCTGATAGCCGCATTTGCAACTGTCATTAGACTTATTCACTCATCAGTCATTTTTTATTCGCCAACTTCCGATATGAGCGCTTATGTAGAAAATGCATCTAGACTGTTTCAGCCACAGTCTGTAGCAACAGGCCTAATTCTTTTTCCCCCCGGGCTATGCGCTCTGGCTTTTTTTTCTAACTCATGTTGTGGGATTCTCTCTTTTGAAACCAATTCTTATCATTCAGGTGGCGGTCTCCGGATTGGCAAGCCTCCCCTTGATGAAAAGTGTTGAGCAATTCGCGGAATCACGGACTGCAGCTATAGCAACGGGAATTTGCTATAGCTCCTACTTACCTTTTATTTATACGTATTCATTGTTATTAAGTGAGTCGGTGGCTATTCCCGGATTAATTCTGGTGGTGTGGAGTTGTTCTCATTTTTTAGCCAAGCGATCGATAATTCGAGCCGGATTAATAGGTTTGTTGATAGGATTTGTGTCATTGGTAAGGATGAACTATATTCTTATTGTGATTCCAGTATTTTTTAATGATTGTAAGCAGTGTTAATAGGGGCGAAAAATACGCCAATCTACATAAAATGCTCTGTCACATTGGTGCCATGATGTTTGCTGTTTCACTTGTTGTGGTGCCGTGGTGTATAAAGAATTCGTTAATTGTCGGCGAGCCTATGTTCTTGTCAGCTAATACGGGCATGAATTTATATCAGGGAAATAATCCCATATCGGACGGAGGATGGCCTCAATTCGAGCGATATAAGGATCTTTACCGCGAGTTTATTCCAAAAGGACGTTCTTGGTTAGAGAACGATAAGTAGTACGCCAGAGAAGCTATAAATTTTATTAAAACCCACCCTATCTACGAGACAGTTTTGTTGCTACCGTCGCGGGTTAACAAGGCGTTTTCATCTTGTCGGGAAGCGTTTTGGCCTTGGGCATTCGAGTACCCTGGTGGAGTGCAGGACTTTCCGTTTGGACCCTATGCCTCAATTGTCACACTTGATTGGTTTTTCATATATGTTCTGGCACTTTTTGGCCTCGCGGTGGCGGCAGGCCGCTGGAGGGGATTTTTGGTGTTGGCGTGGTGGGTGCTTTTCGCCCCAGTTTTAGTCATCCCTGCGGTTCATCGATACCGGCTGGGGGCGGATGTTCCTGCGATTATGGCGGCTGGAATTGCCCTTGGCAAGATTTTTGACACGCCTGCACTAAAACGTCGGGGAATAGTTATTGTGGGCGGATACCTGTGTTTATGTGCTCTGGGGACGTTAGTAAACTGGATGCGTTTTTCAGGACCAAACCTGCTCACTGGACCTTTGGCTAGATCGAAATCTCGCGCTGCAGAGCTCATGCGAGATGGTGTATTTGAAACCACCGGTCCCACGAAGTTGGAACTGTTTGATGTTATCACTGATCCTGGCTATGTCCCACAGTATGTGGTAAAGTACGACTACTGTATCAAGGTGCGCAATGATAATGAGTTTTGGGGGCCGAATGTCAGATATGAGTTTTTCACTGAAAAAGGGCAACCGGTGAATGTCCCAGTAGGTCCCGGTAGCGTTCTTTCATACCGTCACTGGCTCAACCGCTTTCAAGAGACGACAGGGACGGCATGGCATGTGATAAGTGTGCCAGCATTGGCCAAAGTCATGCGGCTCACCTTTACAAATGACATCGAAGGAACAGTCAGCGTGAGCCGATTGCAATTGCGGGGTCCGATCTGGGCGCGTTCGCGCGACTAGCTTAGCCCCAGCTGCGGCCAGAGTTCGTCGATGCGTTTGCGGACCTCGTCGCTCATGCGAGCGATTTCCGGCCACGGGCGGGAATGGCCTTCCTCAGGCCACTTTTTGGTGGCGTCAATCCCCATCTTGCCCCCAAACCGCGGGAACATCGCGGCGTGGTCCAGGTCGTCCACCGGGCCTCTCACAATTTCCACATCGCGCGCGTAATCCACACTGTTGGTGGCACGCCACACGACCTCGCCGTAGTTGCGCAGGTTGACGTCGTGGTCGACAACGACAATGAGCTTCGTGTTCATGGCCTGCCCTAGCCCCCAGATCCCGTGCATAACCTTGCGTGCATGCCCCGGATAAGCTTTCCGGATGGCCACAAGCATAAGGTTGTGGAAACATCCCCACACGGGCATGTGCATATCGACGATTTCGGGAAACTGTCGTTTGAGAATTGGCGAAAAGAGCTCCTCAATGGCCTCGCCGATGTAGGCGTCTTCCATGGGCGGCGGCCCCACGATCGTGTGGGGATAGATCGGGTTGCGCCGCATGCTCATGGCCGTGAGATGGAACACCGGATACATGTCCGGCAGAGAATAGTACCCTGTGTGGTCGCCAAAAGGTCCTTCCAGCCGCAATTCGCCCGGATCCACGTAGCCTTCGAGCACAATTTCTGCCTCGGCTGGCACGAGCAAATTGTTCGTGCGGCATCGCGCGACTTTTACCGGGGCACCACGCAGGAGCCCCGCAAACATCATCTCGTTGATATCGGGAGGCAGGGGGACAGCAGCCGAGAAAATCTCTGCGGGGCCAGCGCCAAGGACAATTGTCACGGGCAGCACTTCGCCGCGTTCTTTCATTCGCCGCAGGTGCTCTGCCCCACCCTTGTGGATGTGCCAGTGCATGCCACACGTTTTTGAATCGAAAATCTGAAGCCGATACATGCCGCAATTTGTTGCGCCTGTCACCGGATCGCGGGAAAATACCATCGGCAAGGTCACGAACGGGCCGCCATCTTTGGGCCAGCATTTGCACACCGGCAGAAGATCGAACGATGGTTCCTCGATCGGCACTTCATGCCAGGCGGCCGATTTCACTTCTACGGGGAAAATGTCGTTCAGCTGCTTGAGCTTGGGCAGCATCTTCAGCTTTTCGAGGAAGCTCATCGGCCCCCGGGATTCTACCAGCGCAAGGAAGTTCTCCGTGATTTCAGAGAGTTTCTCTGCTCCACAGATCATTTGCATGCGGCGGCGGGAACCGAACATGTTGATAAGAACCGGGATTGAATGGCCTCGAACCCGCTCGAAAAGCAGTGCCTTGCCCCCGCCCGGACTTTTCATCACGCGGTCCGCAATTTCTGTGATTTCGAGCTCCGGATCAACTTCCGCTTTGATGCGGACAAGTTCTCCAGCCTTTTCTAATGCTGCCACGAATTCGCGCAAGTTGTCGTAAGCCATCCCAGGTTTTCGCTCCGTTCGGCCTTATCCTTTTAGTGGCAATACAATCCGCGTGCGAGATGTTTGCGCGGAGATCCTGAGGTAGCCAGGGCGCTTGCTCCCGCGGGCGAGGGCGTCACGTCTCTTGAAGGGCGAATTCTAGTTCTGCGCGAAAGTGTCCAACTGTCGGATAACGATCGTCGGGATCGGGGGCCATTGCCCGGGCAAGCACGCGCTGGAGAGGCTCCGGAAGCTCCTTGTCCAGCAGAGCGCCGCCTTCCGGACGCGAAATGCTGCCCGCGGCGTTATCAAACTCCACACCAGGACCGGCTTTGCTTTCAGACCCTGGCTTTCGGACCGCTGGATTGAGCCCATCTCCTTCCCCAACCTGGGGAGCTCCTGGGCCGCCGCCGTTAGCCACCGACACCACCACATTCGCACTGGTTTGCTCGAAGGCTTGTGGTCCGGCTAACTCTGGCCTTGCCGGGAGCTGGCCGGTGAGAACCTTGTAAAAAGTGACCCCCAGTGCATAGATGTCTGTGGCGGGG
Source organism: Candidatus Sumerlaeota bacterium (assembly GCA_017161655.1). GTDB lineage: Bacteria > Sumerlaeota > Sumerlaeia > Sumerlaeales > Sumerlaeaceae > DRVG01. The sequence goes on along the minus strand of JADFCV010000003.1, from coordinate 190,063 downwards.
GAAGGCATGGCGGTTCCAGCCAGCAGTTCAGGCGCAGCGTAGGCCGGAGTGCAGCATCGCACCACTTGTTCCACATCATGACCGGCGCGCCAGATCCAGCGCGCCAGCCCGAAATCCGTCAACTTCACACTTCCCTCAATCCCTACCAGCACGTTGGCAGGCTTCAAATCGCCATGCACCACACCGTTGGCGTGGAGATATCCTACGCCTAAGCAAATTTCGCGCACAAGGTGCATTTGCTGGGTTTTGTTGAGTTCCACTTCATCGAGCAGCAGGTGTTCCAGGGAAGCGCCGTCCACGTATTCCATCACAAGAAAGTGAAGTTCGTTGGCTACCCCACGGCCGTAAACACTCACGACATTGGGGTGATTCAGTTCGGCAAGCGCCTCGGCTTCGCGGAGAAAAATATCGAGAAACTCGCTGCGCTGGGCCAGTTTCGGACGAAGAATCTTCAGTGCGACCGATTTGTCATCCGCCAGCCGATGTGCGCGAAACACCCACGCCGTGCCCCCGCAGGCGAGCCGGCGCTCAAGCACATAGCTTCCCACCCGTATGCCGGGCCGGAGATCGCCGAGAAGCCGAGTCTCGTCGTCATCCAAAGGAGCCGTCGGCGTCTCGGGACCCGCTACGGCCTGGCGGCTTGGACTATCCCCTTTGCCGTTGTCCTCTTTCCGCGATCCGAGACGCGCCAAAACCCCCATAAGCAATGGAAAAGGCGATCTATCGCCCAACACTCACTCCTCACGTTCACACAGTTGTCACATTCTCTGACGCCGTCCCAGGCAAAAAAGTTTCCGAAAACCGCCCCTGACCTTTTTCCAGGTTGTTCTTCACCTCAATGAACTCTTCCCACGCTGTCCCAATACGGGGGGCTGTCTCAAAACGTGGGCTCTGAACCCATTTCCATTCTCCGGTCGGGGCGGTTTCGAGTCAGATTTCGGTGCATATCTTTTCTCCCCCGGCGGTCTCATTTCCCTTTCAATGTTTCGAAACCGCGAAAGGCGAGGGGCCACGTGATAACGGATTCACGGACGGGGTCGAGCGTTGTGCTTTGCGGTTGGTGACCGTGGGAACGCGCTTTACCCCCATCCCAGTTTTTCTCAGCGGGTGAATGAATTTGCTATTCGGTTTTGTATTTGCTGGGCGATTTTCCACGAGTCGCAAAGAATGAAAGCCTCGTGCTATTTGTTTCTCTTGATTCGTTGCGACTGTAGGCATGAATGATTCGCCGAGTGGACCTGAGCAACCAACTCCGGTCTCGTAAGATTCTGGCAGTGAAAGCTTTGGAGGCCTGCTAAAGGTGACAGAAGAAAAGCAAAGCACACAAGAGACCCCGACAGAAGGTGCGGAGGAAAGCGTTCTGGACGAGGCTGCGCGTCGCGTCCGAGATCAACAAGAAAAAGCAGTTCCCCATCAGGTTGTTAGCGAAGAGCCGCTTCCTCAATCGCGCCGTATGATTGTGGTGGAAATTGCGGCCGAGGAGTGGACTTCGCGTCTGGAAGAACTTTTCAAAGAATTTCAGCAAAATGTGGCACTCGAGGGATTCCGCAAAGGCAAAGCGCCGTTGAAGCTTTTGCAGAGGCGTTTCATGCGCGAAGCGCAGGAGAGCCTTGCGGAGAAGGTGGTCCCCGCCATCCTACGCCAGTATGCCGAAACAAAGCAGACCATGCTTTATGGCACGCCGCGAGTTCACGAAATCGTCGGTGAACCTGGCCAGACGGCGCGGCTTAAAATAGAAGTCGAGGTCAAACCCGAAATAGATCCAAAAGGTTACGAATCCATCGCTGTCGAAGTCGAAGACATCCCCATGCCGCCGGACATGGTGGAACGCGAGCTTGAAGCATTGCGTTATCGTAGCGCCTTCTTCGAGGAGGTCGATCGTCCCGCTGAAGCCAACGACGGCGTGGTTGTGGATTACAAGGCGGTAAACGCCAAGGGACAGACTGTGGACCAGGGCACGGATGTCTTTGTCCATGCCGAAAGCAATGCGCCGGTGCCGGATGAAGTCCGTGCCGCGCTAGTGGGCAAAAAAGCTGGGGATGAGTTCGAAGTTGAAGCTCCTCGCGCCGATGGCACCAAGGTCAAATACATTGTTAACGTCAAGGCTGTGAAGCAGCTCCGCGTTCCTGAACTCGATGACGAATTCGCGAAGGACCTGGGTTACGAAAGCCTTGCCAAGCTGCGCGAAGCCACAGAAGACATGTGCCGCAAGCGCATTGAGGCTGAGAAGATGGACAGTGCCTTCGATGCCATCGTGAAGAAGCTCACCGATGCTAACGATTTTGAAGTTCCGCCAAGCCTCCAGGCTCAGGTCGAGCGTGACCTTATGCACCGCGACCTGCGGTTCATGTATGCCACAGGGCGTCTGCCATGGCAGCTGCGGGGCCAAACGCGCGAAGAATATCGGCTTGCAATTGAACGTGATGCCAATTTGCGCGTGAAAGGCTACCTCCTGCTCGACGCTATCGGGACGAAGGAGAACATCGAGGCCACTCCCGAAGATGTGGATGCAGCTCTGAAGGCAAGAGCGGAGGCCGAAGGACGAAAACCCCTTGCTGTGCGCGCCGCACTCGAAAAAGCCCGTCAATGGGACAGCTTCGTAGAAGAGGTGCGATTCGACAAAATCCGCGAGTATCTCCTGAAAAAGGCGCAAATTAGTTGGGTGCCTCCCAAACAGCAGCCAACGGCCACGGAGCAAAGTGAGAGTTAGAGCGATCGGGAGATAGGCGCTCCCGTGCTGTTTTAGCTATTTAAAAAGATCAATTGATAATTGCGGTGCTGCCATGAGCTGGGCAGCACCGTTTCTTCTTTCGTGGGGGGCCAGGGAAGTGCGGTTACTCTGGGAAAGCGTTCCGGTAGACGACAGTGGTAAACACGTCTGTGCCGCAAGCCCCTCTCGAAACCAACAGATTTTACCGCCGCATTCCTATCGTTCTTGTGATGTGTGCGCGGCGAGTTTTCGTTCGATGCGAACAAAGGTTCAGCAGCTACGAGAGCTTCCCATCATAAAACCTGCGTGGTCATGCACGAGCGCACACTCCACAGAGGAAATCTTCGAAAGGTTTCGAAGGACCTCATGTGGAAACGGGTGTTTCTCAGGGCGGGACTTGAACCGCCGTTTGGTCGGTGGCAAAGCTTCGTGCCGCCTCACGCGAGTTTGTTTTTCGTCTCAATGTGGTGGTTGTCATCAAAGCCGCTAGGTGCCCGCACTGTCCTTCGCTCAGTTCACGAGTCAAGCGCGTGATCCGAAACTTTGTGCGCATCCAGCATGCCCAAAGCTGGGGTTTTAGCGAGCACGCGTTCTCTGATCGTCGCGAAAGTCTCCCTGAAAACTTCGGTTTTCAACGGCCGAGACCGTGCCTAGGCAAGACACACGCCGTTGAGCAGAGCGACTTGTTATCTGATTTTTCGCGATATAGAGGCGCCGCTCGCTCATGTTCGAAAAAAAATCCCGAAGCCTAAGAATGTCTGTTGACACGCCTTTGCGCCACGGGCTGCCTATTGTGTTCAAAGTTTCCACATTCATGCGTGGAGTTTTTGTCATTTTGACAAAATCTCCTAAAGGAGAAGCTTTGAACAATGGGTGAATGGATAGGACGTGGTCGTAAGGCGCGTCGTGCCTACGGCTTTGATGAAATCGCGATTGTCCCGGGGACGGTGACAATCAATCCTAACGAAGTAGACACTTCCTGGGAGCTTGCAGGGCGCCGCTACGAAGTCCCGATTATCGCCGCCGCCATGGATGGCGTCGTGGATCCAAACTTCGCAATTCTCATGGGCAAGCTGGGCGGCCTGGCAATTCTCAATCTCGAAGGTGTGTGGACCCGTTACGAAGATCCTTCGGACATTCTCAACGAGATTGCTGCAGCTACACCAGAGCGGGCAACGGAACTCGTGCAGCAGCTTTATCAGCCTCCGGTTCGCGAGGATCTCATTCAACGCCGCATTGAGCAAATTCGCGCGGCTGGGGTGCCTCCCATCGTGAGTTCCATCCCACAAAAGGCCGAACGCTATGGCGCTCTGGCCGAGGAAGCCGGTTGTGAGATTTTTGTGGTTCAGTCCACTGTGTGCACTGTTCGCCACATTTCCAGCGAGTACAAAATGCTCGATCTCGCCAAATTCATCGCCAACACAAAAATGGCGGTCATGGTGGGAAACTGCGTGACGTACGAAGTTGCGCTCGAACTCATGGAGTGCAATCCTGCGGCAGTTATCATTGGCATTGGTCCTGGTGCTGCATGCACAAGTCGGGGTGTCCTTGGTATTGGCGTCCCGCAGGTCACGGCCACGGTTGATGGCGCGGCGGCACGCGATAAGTATTTCGTGCAGACCGGACGCTACATTCCAATCATCACCGATGGCGGTATGAGTGTCGGCGGGGATATCTGCAAGGCTTTTGCTTCCGGTGCAGACGCAGTGATTGTCGGGAGCGCTTTCGCCAAAGCTGAGGAGGCTCCAGGCAGGGGCTATCACTGGGGGATGGCCACGCCGCATCAGAACTTGCCACGGGGTACGCGCATCCATGTCGGCACGAGCGGAACGCTCGAGGAAATCCTTTTTGGTCCGGCACGCCTTGACGATGGTTCGCAGAACCTCATGGGCGCTCTCCGCACCTGCATGGGCAGTGTCGGGGCGCGCAACCTCCGCGAGCTCCAACGTGTGGAACTCGTCATTGCTCCGGCGATCAAAACAGAAGGCAAGATCTTTCAAAAGGCCCAGCGCATCGGCATGGGGAAGTGAGCCAGCGAGGCCCACGCGAACGGAACGCCCCCTTGTGGCATTTGCTTTCACTTCCCGCTAGCGTGCGGGCGATGCGTAGAAGAAAGAACAAGTAGGAAAAATGGTGTCGGGTCGTCCGTCAGCAACCGAGACCAGACACCTCTATTCTCTGTCAAAGAGCGAAGCGAGAACTCCATGATCGTCATTCTAGACTTTGGATCGCAATATGCGCAGCTTATCGCGCGCAAAGTGCGGGCCTTGCGCGTTTACGCCCAGATTCTCCCCTGTTCGGCTCGGCCTGAGGATATTCAGGCACTTCGGCCTGAGGGGATCATTCTATCGGGTGGTCCAGCGTCGGTGACGGACCCGGCCGCGCCCCGCATGGATCCACAAATTCTTCAGCTCGGGTGCCCTGTTCTCGGCATCTGCTACGGAATGCAGCTCATGGTGCACCTCCTTGGCGGGGAAGTCCGGCCCCAGGCGCACAGCGAGTACGGTCGGGCTCATCTCGTGAGTATTTCGCCACACCAGCTTTTTGCTGGCGTTCCGGTGGGGAGCGTCGTTTGGATGAGCCACAACGACGCAGCAGTCAGTCTGCCGCCGGATTGGGAAACGTTAGCAAGTACGGAGGGGTGCCAGCAGGTGGCCGTGCGTCACCGTTCGCTCCCGCTCTTTGGCCTTCAGTTCCACCCCGAAGTGCATCACTCGCGCCATGGGCAGCGCATTTTGCGCAACTTTGTGCTGGGGATTTGCAAAGCGAAGCGCACGTGGCGCATGCGCGACTACATTGCGCATGCCATCGAAGAAACGCGCCAACGGCTCGCTCAATCCCCTGCTGATGCACGGATTGTCGGAGCCGTGAGCGGAGGCGTCGACTCAACCGTCCTGGCGACGCTGATGCACCGCGCCGTGGGTGACCGTTTTGTGCCCGTCTTTGTGGACAATGGCCTCCTCCGCAAGAACGAGGCCGAAACGGTCCGCGAGAACTTCCGCAAACACCTCGGAATCGAGGTGGTGTTCATTGATGCGTCCGATCGTTTTCTCGAAGCGTTGCGCGGAGTTACAGATCCAGAAGAAAAGCGACGTATCATTGGTCGGCTCTTCGTGGAGGTCTTCTTCAGCAAACTGCGGCCGCACGACCTACTGGCGCAGGGAACCCTCTATCCCGACGTCATTGAAAGCGTGAGCGTCAAGGGACCGAGCGCAACCATCAAAACTCATCACAACCGCGTGCGCGAAATTCTTGAGCTCATGGAACAGGGCCGTGTGGTCGAGCCATTGCGGGAACTCTTCAAAGATGAAGTGCGCGAGCTTGGTCGTGAGCTGGGGATCCCGCACGAAATGCTGTGGCGTCAGCCCTTCCCCGGACCAGGGTTAGCGGTACGCATTCTGGGGGAGGTCACTCCAGAGCGGTTGTCGGTATTGCGTGAGGCCGACGCTATCGTGCTGGAGGAAATCAAGGCTGCTGGACTCTACCACCGCATCTGGCAAAGCTTTGCCGTGTTGCTACCAGTCAAAGCCGTAGGCGTCATGGGAGACGCCCGCACTTACGCAAATGTTGTAGCACTCCGCGCCGTCGAGAGCGTGGACGGAATGACTGCTGATTTTGTCCAACTGCCCTGGAAATTACTGGCCCGCATCGCTTCGCGCATCATCAATGAGGTGCAAGGGGTCAACCGTGTTGTGTACGACATTAGTTCAAAACCCCCCAGCACCATCGAGTGGGAGTAAGACAAAGAGGGGGCACCCAGGGCAGGCGTGAGGTCCACGCTGATGCCCTCCTCCTTTCATGGGGTCCTTACTTTGGGGAATTCCTTGCAGGAGGGGGAGAAGGGGGCGCAACATTCTCGTTTTTTCGCTCTGGGCAGGAATGCCGTCATCTTCGGCAGTCCTTTCACTGAGTTCGTGAATCAGTCAAAGGTGAAAAGCCTTGGCTCACTGAGGGTTCATAGATGCCGGTGTCGTGGCGGGTCGCCCTACTGCGTACGATTTCGTCATGAGCTGCACGATTTCGTGCCCGGATGTCTTCGCTCCGTTCCCAGGAGTTTCCCGGAACCCCAGTTCCGTTGACAATTCTCTAGCGACCTTTGTTTGGTACGCCGGTTGCTTCTCAGCCCTCATATTCGCGATGACGGAAGGAGCTCGGGTATGAGCTTGGTCGCGCCGGTGACGCAGATTCCTTCGTTTGTGTGGGACACATCGAAAGCCCGCCACTTGCTGGAACGAGCCGGTTTTGGCATCCCCCCAAGCGCGATTCAGCGACTCGCCGCCATGTCCCCGCAGGAGGCTGTGGAAAGCCTTGTCAGTTACGAGCGCTATCCTGATCCCTATCCGCAGCTACAGGACCTGCCACCGGTGGACGATGAGCAGATGGCGCGGAAAAAGCTTTCTCAGCTTTCGGCAGAGGAGCGTCAGCGCCTCTTGCGCGAACGCCGGCAGACCGAACGGGAGGCTATGGTTCGGCTGCAAATGTGGTGGCTCGAGCGGATGCGCACCACCCCCCGCCCCCTCCAGGAGAAAATGACCCTCTTCTGGCATGGGCATTTTGCTGTGTCTGCTGAGAAGGTGCGTTTTGCTCGTCTCCTCTACGATCTGAATACGGTGATGCGCCGGTATGCTGTTGGGAACTTTGGGCAACTTGTCCGAGCCGTTGGCAAGAGCCCGGCGATGCTGGCCTACCTCGATAATCGAACAAGTCGAAAAGACAGCCCGAATGAGAATTGGGCACGCGAGCTCTTCGAACTCTTCACCCTGGGTGAGGGGCATTATACCGAGCGGGATATCAAAGAAGCCGCGCGTGCATTTACTGGCTGGACTTCGCGCGGAGACCAGTTTGTGTTCGTAGCAAGAAATCACGACGATGGAACGAAGAGCATCTTTGGGCGCGTGGGCCGTTTCGACGGGGATGCTGTGATCGACCTAGTTCTCCAGCAGCCAGCCTGTGCCGAATTCATTTGCAAGAAACTGTGGACCTTCTTTGCCTACGAAAACCCCGAGGAGGAGATTGTCAAGGAATTATCCAAAACTTTAAGAAACTCTAACTACGAACTTGCACCAGTTCTTCGCCAAATGTTTCTCTCGCAAGCCTTCTACAGTCCGAAAGCCGTAGCATCGCAACTGAAATCGCCCGCGCAATATGTGATTCAACTGACCGGACAACTTGGTACCGAGCTTCCGCCTGCGCCGATCACGGTTGCCGCCATGCGCGCCATGGGACAGGAGCTTTTTCATCCGCCGAACGTAAAAGGGTGGGAAGGCGGTCGAAGCTGGATCACCACGAATACGGTCTTTGTGAGATGCAGTTTTGCCCGATACCTTCTGACCGGTGAGCCACCTCAGGGTGCGCGGCTTGCTCGTGCAGAAAGAATACCACGTCGGCCAGATGAAGCAGGCAGGAACCCTGAAACGAGCACGATCATGCGGGATGCGGGTGTGGCAAGTGATGATATGACAATGAGCGACAGCTCAATCGACGCGTTCCTTTTGGCGCTTGCAAATCCTGGTCTGCCAAGGGAACCTCGTCAGTCTGTTTCACTTCCATTTGATATCAATAAGTTCTTTGCACCGTATGAAAATTGGAAAGTAGAAAAACTTGTCTCATCTCTGACGGCCTACTTTCTCCCAGTGGGACTTTCGGACAATCAACGGAGAGTCTTGCTCGACCTCGCAACCGAGTCGGAGAACAAATCAGGGGAGAAAGCCGGATTAGTGAGGGATCTTTCTTTGTCAAAAAGGCAGGCTTTGATGTACCTGTTGCTTTCGGCAGCAGAATATCAGCTCTGTTGAGCAACCTCGGAACGGAGAGACACCTATGTCGCAAAGAAACCTTTACACGCGACGCGAATTTCTGCGCGCGGGTACGATGGTGGCAGCTGGCTGCATGATCCCACGCTTTCTCGTGGAGCTTGCTTCCGCTACCGCCTCGGCGGCAGGCGGGGGATCTGCTGGTGAGCGGGTTCTTGTTGTGGTTCAGCTCGCGGGCGGCAACGATGGACTGAACACGCTCATTCCTTACAGCGACGATGTTTACTATCGCGCACGTCCACGTCTAGCAATCCCACGCGCGGAATTATTGATCCTCGACGACCACGTGGGGCTGCATCCGTCCCTAACGGAGCTGAAAAAACTCTTTGATCGGGGGCAGGTGGTCATCGTCGAAGGTGTGGGGTACCCGAACCCTAACCGGTCGCATTTTCGCTCCATGGAAATCTGGCACACAGCGTCGGATTCAAAGACGACGCTTTCCTCGGGATGGATCGGGCGTTACCTTGACGCCTGCGCCGCGCAATATGGCAACGATCCGACTCTTGCGATCGCGATGACCGGAGCTCGCCCACAGGCTTTCTACGGCAGACGAGGTCTTGGCGTGGCTGTTGCCGCACCAGGCCGTTTCACCTGGCCTGCCGGACCAGACGGGGCGAATGTTGAACGGTTTCGTGCCATGAATTCAGCCGCAAAAGAGACGCAAAACGCGTCGCTTGACTTTGTCCGCCACGTCATGGCCGATGCGGTTCTCAGCGCAGATAAAATCCAGGCTGTAACGAAGCGTTATAAAAGTCGTGTCACCTACCCAAATACCCAGTTTGCTTCCGATCTTCGAAACATTGCTATGATGATCGCGGGAGGTCTGCCTACAAAGATGTACTTTGTGAGCCTCAGCGGTTTTGATACTCACGCCAATCAACTCAATGTCCACTCCCGCCTTCTGAAAGAATTTGCTGAAGGAATAGCTGCGTTTATCACAGATCTCGAACAGCAAGGCCAAAGCGAGCGCATGCTTGTCCTGACGTTCAGCGAGTTTGGCCGACGGGTGGCGGAGAACGCCAGCGGCGGGACCGATCACGGAACTGCCGAGCCGGTGTTTATCATCGGCCCCGGAGTTCGCGCCGGCTTGCACGGTCGGCGACCTTCCCTTACAAACCTCGATAATGGCGACCTGGTTTTTACGACGGATTTTCGCTCTATTTACGCCACCGTGATCGAGGATTGGCTCGGGGCGAACGCTCGACTAATCCTAGGGCACGATTTTCCAAAGACGTCATTAGTCAATCAAAAGGCAAAAACGGCCTAGGTGAAGGCGTGCAGCAAGGTGTTAGACTTAGAACTTGCAAAAGTTAGTCCAAGCTTAACCGATATAACACTTTTACTCGGCAGGTTTATATGAAGCCGGCATGTCTACGCTACTTGCGTGGCAAGGAAGACTTAAGCTCATTCAACTGTGACGCTTTTAGCCAGGTTTCTGGGCTTATCCACATCCAAACCACGTACCACAGCCATATAGTAAGCAAAGAGTTGCAACGGAATAACTGCGAGGAAAGCACCGAGTAGCCAATCTGTCACCGGAAACTTAAGTTGGTCGACAACGGGGCAGGATAAGCTCTCTATAGAATGGTCAGTAACAGCCAGGATTTGACCACCGCGAGTATGTATTTCCTGTAAATTGTTCAGTACTTTTGGTAAAAGATGATCGCGTTGAGCAAGAATAAAAACTGGCATGTTTTCATCCACCAGGGCGATGGGACCGTGTTTGATCTCCCCAGCGGGACAGCCCTCTGCATGGACATATGAAACTTCTTTGAGCTTAAGGGCGCCTTCTAGCGCGATAGGATAGAGGGGTCCCCGCCCTAAGTAGAGGAAGTTCTGGGCGGTGGAAAACTGCTCAGAGAGGGCTCTCATTCTGGAGTCGAGTTTGAGAGTGTGTTCCATGAGGTGAGGGATTTCAGCAAGTCCCCTGGCAATCTCCCGCTTGCGATCTGGCGCGAGAGCTTTTCTGATCGCGCTCCATCCCACTGCCAATACTACAAAGGCAGCTAGTTGAGAGGTGAACGCCTTTGTGGAGGCGACGCCAATCTCTGGACCCGCATGGGTATAAAACACGAAATCACACTCACGGGCGAGCGTAGAACCTGGAACATTGCAGACGCCCAGCGTAGGTGCCTCTTGCCGTTTTGCTTCTCGCAGGGCCCCGACTGTATCCGCGGTTTCTCCAGATTGTGACACTAAAATAACCAGGGATTGCGGATCTAGCAGCGGGGGGCGATAACGGAATTCGGAGGCCAAATCCACCTCAACTGGTATCTTCAGCGTATGCTCGAGGACGAACTTCCCCTCGAGACAGGCATAATAAGAAGTGCCGCAGGCAACACACACAAGTCGCTTTGGTTCCACCTGCTCAAAAAACTCCAGACAGTCATCCGGCAAACCTATGAGATCATTGCGATCCGGCATATAGTGACTCAGCGTGCGCTTGAGGGCAAAAGGCTGTTCGTAGATTTCCTTTAACATGAAATGTGCATAACCATGACATTCAGCAGGAGAAAACTCGTCGTGAATGACACGTGTCGAGCGTTCCACTCGAGATCCTGCTAGGTTTTGGATCTCAATGCTTTCCCGCTTGAGCAAAGCAACGTCCCCATCTTCTAAAAACAGCACAGTGTTTGTAAAAGGTAAGAGAGCAGTAACATCTGAAGAAATATAAAACTCCTTTTCTCCTATCCCAATAACCAATGGACTATCATTTCGGGCTGCAACGAGCACATCTGGTTCCCTATCAGACATCACAGCTAAAGCATAAGAGCCATGCACCTTTCGTAGACTTTCACGTACCGCATCGAAGAAACGTCGTCCTATTGACAACTCCGCAGCGACAAGGTGACAAAGGACTTCGGTGTCGGTTTCAGATTCAAACCTCGCCCCCGTGTCCAGAAGCTTGCTCTTTAACTCAAAGTGGTTCTCGATGATTCCGTTATGCACGATAGCCACTCCACTAACCATGTGGGGATGAGCATTGAGTTCCGAAGGAGTGCCATGAGTTGCCCATCTCGTATGAGCTATTCCCACCTGGCCTTTTGGACAGAAATCGCCGATTGCCACCCTTAAGTCATGAATTGTTCCTTTACATCTGAATCGATGTAGCCCCGTTTCGTGGAAAACAGCAAGCCCGGCGGAATCGTAGCCCCGGTATTGGAGAAGAGAAAGTCCTTCCAAAAGAATAGGGATAGGGTTGCGCCAACCGAGGTAGGCAAAAATCCCACACATAGTTGATATTTCCTCTCATGGAACCAAAATCGCGATAGCATCGACGCCCATGGTCTATGAACCCCTCGATTCCGCGCACAAAACTCGGATGCGAGGTGCTCACCCAATCACCTCTCACCATGGCTTCATCGAAAATTCTGGGGCCGACGAGAGAAGAGCCCATAAGTCGAACTAGACCGTCATGAACCGTTCAGTGGCTCACTTACAAGGGACGCAGGAATTATTCATTATTATTTATCAAAAACGATTTCGCCCGTTGTTTTTTCTTCTGTCGACAAGAGACCCGTCACCAAGGGGTTGCTTCCATCGGGGGGACAGCGCATGCGAAGAACCAGAGAATCGACACAAACCCAGGGCACTCACCCAGGGTCGTAAGTCGAGACTTTCCCTTAGCCCATGTTGGTTTTGGGGGTTTACTCGCCTTTCCTCGATGACTTTTGAAGCCAGACTCGCGTCTCAACATTTTTCCCTTGTCTTCGGCGAGCGCCACGGTGATCCTACGCTATTAACCTGGCAACGGGTGACATGGAAAATCCACCGCTTTCGCCCAGCCGTGGCGAAATGAGCGGTGTCCCTGCTTACGGAGACGCAACTATGCGAGAATCAGCCATTCTCATTGCTCTTGGGGGCAATGCTATCACCCGCGAAGGCGAGGAGGGAACCGTTGAGCAGCAGTTTCGCAACACGGAGCGGACGATGCAGGAGCTCGTTCGAGGCATTCGGGGACGTTACCAGCGGGTTGTGCTCACGCACGGAAATGGCCCTCAGGTGGGGAATATCGTCCTGCGCAGTGAACTAGCATCCTCCTACATCTATCCTCTGCCCCTCGATACCTGTGTCTCTGATTCCGAAGGCGGCATGGGCTACATGTTTCAGCAAGTGCTTTTCAACATTCTCCACCGGCAAAACTTGCCTGAGCGTGTTGTGTGTGTGCTGACCCAGGTCGTGGTGAGTCGTGAGGACCCTGCGTGGCAGAATCCCACAAAGCCCATTGGCCGCTTTTACTCGGAAGAGGAAGCGCGCAAGATGATGGCTGAGCGCGGCTGGATCATGCGGGAAGACGCCGGCCGAGGATGGCGCCGTGTTGTGCCTTCGCCGCAGCCCTTAGAAATCATCGAGCTTGCCGCAGTGAGGGCATTGCTGGAAGACGACTTTATCGTCATCGCTGCAGGGGGTGGGGGTATTCCTGTCGTGCGTGATGAGCATGGATGCCTTCATGGGGTCGAGGCGGTTATCGACAAAGACCTTGCCAGCGCCATGCTTGCATCTCAGCTTGGCATTGGGACCTTTGTGATACTCACGGGTGTGGAGCGGGTCGCGCTCGACTATCGGAAACCAACCCAACGGTTTGTGCCCCAAATGACTGTGAGCGAAGCCGAGAAGTATCTTTCGGAGGGGCAATTCCCCGCTGGCAGTATGGGCCCCAAAATACAAGCTGCGATCCGTTTTCTCCGCGGAGGCGGTGATGTGGTCATCATAACGGCCCCAGAAAACTTCACCGAAGCGCTGGCCGGCGAGACAGGTACCCGGATTGTGCCCGATTAAGCGGCGCGACGACTGCCACCATCAGAAAAAGTGATCATCACGGCTTCTCGTTACCGCTAGTCATAGAGTACGCGGTAGAGAAAAAGGCCGTTTGGCGCCAGGGTCACGGCCTCGTTCGGACGCGCGCCGGTTTCGAGCATTTCTCGAACTGCGTCGAGCCCCATCTTTCCGCGGGCACAATTGACCATCACGCCAGCCATGATCCGCACCATATTTTGAAGAAATGACTGACATTTGAAATCCAACACGAGCAATCCATCGCCGAGCTCAGTAATCTCAGGCCGATGGAGGGTCAGAACCGTTCTTACGGCGGTGCAAGTCTTGGCTCGGAAAGCGCGAAAATCGTGGTGCCCCTCGAGGATTTTCGCCACTTCCTGCATCCGTGCAACGTCGAGACGATAAGGCACGTGGGTGACATAAGCGGATCCCACAGCCGGCGCCACGGAACGATTCAGAATGAAGTATCGATACCATCGCAAGCGGGCTGAGCGGCGTGCATTGAAAGTCGGCGGAGCCTCGGCGGCATCGATGACAGCGATGTCGCGCGGCAGATAGGGGAGAACCCCACGGGCCATTGCACGCACAGGCAAGCTGCTGGTTGTGGGGAAACTTATGACCTGACCGAGGGCGTGGACACCGGCGTCGGTTCGCCCAGCGGCAGTGACCCGGATGCGCTCGCCCAGGTGTCGGCTCAGCGCTTCCTCGACTTTTTCCTGAACGGAAATCCCGTTCGCTTGACGCTGCCAGCCGACGTAACGCGTTCCGTCGTATTCGAGCGTCATTCGGATGATGCGCTTTTGTGATCCATCTGCTGACACCATCATCTCCCAGTGAGGCACGCGTCTTGTGACTTGACGTCATCGAACAAATGCGTCGTTGTTTTTTTCAGTCCTTTTAACTTCATTTTTCGGGCGTCAAGCTGCACTCAGTGCGAAGCAGAGGGATGGATGCAACCACCTTTCGATGACAAGCAAGAACTCGCCGATAAGCTAAGTCGAGCGCGAGAACGCATTCGTAAGCTCAGGAAAAAGGAGCGTGCGGAAAGAGCACCTCTGCCGGCGTATCCTCATGTCTCCCACTCGGCAAGCAAGGGTCTGTCGTTTAGTCGCCGGCCTCTGTCTATGATCGGTTGTGGCTTGGTAAGTTTGGGAATCCTTATGACAGCGGTGAGTTTTCTGTTTGCCTTAGCTTCTGTGGGTGCCACTGGGGATTTTGTGTCTGTGGAGGAGTCGGAATCGGCCTTCTTATTTGGGGTGATTGTTCTTTTCTCGATTATGGCTGTTGCAGCGGGATTTTGTTTGGGAATTCTCGTCCTTACTCGGAAGGAGGGAAGAGAGGATGTCCTTCCCTGGCTTACGATCTTCGGGGCTTTTGCGTATTTCTTTGTGGTCGTTTGCTTGATAGCTTTCGGCCTGGCCATGGAAAAGGACTCAAAGACAGCGGAGCGCAACTTCGCAAGATTCCTCCATGGGCTAGTTGCGGACCCACTGGGCCCCCCGTCTATGCCTTCGCCTCAGCGCACGCCGAAGCCTGGGCGTCGATAGGCAAGCAGCCCGCCATGCTTCTTAACCTTCTACCGGGGGAAACCTCTTGCTCGCGCCGATTACTGAATTTTCCAATGCCGGCAGAGCACATAACGACCGTGGACAAGGTGACGCTTTGGAGTGATTTTGAATCTCAACTTTCCGAGCTGAAGGCACGCCATCTCTGGCGTGAACTCAAAGCATCGAACTGTCACGTGGGACCACGCATCGAGCGCGGGGGACGGATGCTGTGGAATTTCAGCTCGAACAACTATTTGGATCTTGCGTCTCACCCACGTGTTTTGGAGCGAGTGCGCCAGGCTGCCGAGCAATATGGTGCAGGCTCCGGTGGCTCCCGGTTGATAACAGGGACTCTTACCCTCCACGAGGAGCTCGAAGCACGACTTGCTTCGTTCAAAGCAGTAGAGACGGCCCTGATTTTTTCGTCGGGTTTTCTGGCTAATATCGGACTTATCCAGACGCTTTCCAGACGTAGGGACGGTTCGCGCGTCCCCATCGTCTTTGACAAGTTAGTTCATGCCAGTCTGGTTGACGCGATTCTTGCTTGTGGCGCTCCCTGGAAGTCCTTTTGCCACAACGACCCAGAGTCCGCCCTGCGCGAAGTACGCCGTCTTGTCGCGAAGCACCCCTCGCCGCAGGGTGTGCGCGTGCTTATTGTGACGGAGGGGGTGTTTTCGATGGATGGGGATGTCGCACCGTTGCGGGAACTCCACGAAATTGCTGAGCGCGAAGGGGGACTTCTCGTCGTGGACGACGCTCATGGGACGGGTGTGGTTGGACCCAGCGGAGCTGGTGCCGTGGCCGCTGCAGGTCTTTCGGGTTCGCCGCAATGCATCCAGATTGGAACGCTCAGCAAAGCGCTTGGCTCGCAAGGAGGTTTCGTCGTAGGTCCGCAATGCCTACGCGATCTTCTGGTGAATCGCGCGCGCGCTTTCATTTACGATACGGCGTTAGCGCCACCATGTGCAGCGGCGGCTTTGGCTGCGCTGGAGGTGCTTGAGGACGAACCAGGACGTCTTGAGGCGCTCGCACACAATGCCGCCATGTTACGTGCGGCGCTCCGCTCGAAGGGCATTGCCGTGGCAGATTCCCCATCAGCTATCGTCCCTGTTGTGGTGGGAAACGCTGACGATACACTGCGGTTAGCGACACAGCTCGAAAGAAAAGGGTTTTTAGGTGTTGCGATCCGTCCGCCAACCGTGCCGCCTGGGACAGCCCGAATTCGCCTCACGCTGATGGCCACGCATCCAGAACACGCAATAGAAGAGCTTGCTGCTTGCCTTGCCGAGGAGATGCGGTCGCTTGCTCAATGAAACGTGGGACGACTCGCCCTTTTTACGCCTTAAATGAAAGAGCAGCGCCTTGTGCATTATGAATGCACGGCGCGTGAAAGAATTGTTCTTAGCAATGACAAACGAGCAACGTGCCAAGCGCGACTTTTTCTTCCGCCAATGGCTCGGGCGCTACTTGCCCCGTTATGTTCGGCGGCGATGGCAGCTCCTGCGCAATCGCAGAGGCACGCTCGAAGACCTTTTTGTCTTTCTCACCAACCAGTGCAACGCTCGCTGCAAACACTGCTTCTATATCGAAGAGCTTGGCTATGTGCCGGGGGAATTGCGCCTTTCCGATTACGAAAAGCTTGCTCCCACAATTCCACCACTTGAGCGAATCTTTCTTACTGGCGGCGAAGCGCTGCTCCATCCTGAGTGCTCGGAAATTACCATTCTTCTTGGCAAGGCGACCCAAGCGAAGCGCGTGGCAATTATCACAAATGGTTTCCTGCCCGAACGTGTGCAAAGATTTGTCGAAGAGGTTGTTGGTGCAGAATTACCTGGCTGTGTGGATGTTCTGGTTTCGCTTGACGGCCTTGAGGCCACGCACAACGAGGTTCGACAAAGTCCACGCGCATGGGAACGTGCTAACGCCACCCTTGGCCTTTTAGAAGAGCTTCGTCAGCGCTATCCGTACCAGCTCGAATTCGGTGTTATTACGATCATAACTTCGCGAAACTGGCGTGAGCTAGAAGAGCTGGCGTGGCATGTGGAGTCGCACTATCCGCACGCTCGGCAAGGTTTCGAGTTTGTCCGCGGCACGAACTTTAGTCTCTGGGGGCTAGCTCCGGAGTATCGTGCCGACTTCAATCCACCCGAGGATTCTCTGCCCCCACAAGAGGAGTGGGATAACATTTTAGCAACATTAGACGGGATCAATCGCCGTCGTGGAATTGCGAACCATTCCTTTCATCTCACGACACACTTCACCGTCGAAATGCTCAAGACAAAGCGCAAACTCGTGGATTGCGTTTCCGCTGGACAGAATGTCGCCGTACTCTATGCCACTGGCGAGCTTGCAGTCTGCGAATTTTCCAAACCGTTTGGAAACGTGCGTGACTACGATCTCAATTTCATGCGGGCGTGGGATTCGCCGGAGGCGGAGGCCATGCGCCGCGCCACGAGCCGTTGTTGGTGCACCCATGGCTGCTACTTATCAAAGAACATCGAGTATTCGTTTGCAGGTCTTCGCTCAATGCTGCGGAAACTTTAAGAGATGAATCGACCTGATGTTTCTGTAGTCATCGTCACTTACCAGAGGCGCAAAGACCTTGCTCTCGCTATGGAGAGTATGGTCGCCCAACGTGGTGTGTCCATCGAGCTCGTGATTGTTGACAATGGCTCGACAGATGGGACTGCCGAATACGTTCGTTCTTGGGGAAAACTTCCTACCATTCTCCACTGTGCGCAGCGCAATCTTGGCGCAAGTGTAGGACGCAACGTGGGGATACGTCTCGCCCGCGCACCCTACATTGCATTCATGGATTCGGACGCGGTCGCGCTCGACGACGATCTCGTGCGACGGCTTCTTGACGCTTTTCAGGAGGAGCCTCAGGCCGCAGCAACCGCTCCTGCCATTTATGAGGACGCTGAGCGCAAGCACATTTGGTTTATGGCCGGCTATCCTGATAAAGGGGGATATCACGATTTCCATAGAAGCCGCAGCGAGTGGCGCGACCCGCATTACATTTCCACCTGCTTTAGTGTGTGGCGACGTGAAGTGCTCGAGGAGCTCGGCGGTTTCGATCCCGCCTATCCTTACATCTTTGAGGACCTCGATTTGTGTGCGCGTGCTCGCGACAGGGGCTGGAAGTTTGTGGTGCTGCCCGATGCAGCTGTCCAGCATCGGCTCAGCACGGAAGGGCGGGTGCGACCCGCTGATGGCTATGCGCATCGCCTCTATACAGAACGCGTTATGAATCGTTTCTACGTGCTGCGATTAGGTGCGAAGGGTTTTCTTCGACGCTGGAGATGGTGGCTGACGCCAGAGGGCCGTGAATGTCGCCGCATTGCCTACATTGATTTCCCTCTTACCTTGCGTCAGAGGTTTATCCTGTTCTGGTGGATCCCGGCCCTCACACTCGGAAGGTATCTTCTGAGCAAAATCACCGCCGGGAGAATACAAATCTGATTGGCTTCGCGACCAAGCTAGCGGTTGGTCTTCAGAGCCACTTTGCTTCTCTTCCCGCAGCGTTCCCTTCTTATGGCCCTGGCTATTTTCGAAAAGTTTTATGTTTTATTGACAAAGACACTGCGTCCTTCAGCATGGCATACCACAAAGTTAGCCAAAAGGGACCGAGAGATTTTGAGAACAGCAAAGCAGGACCATTTGGTGAGCTTCGAAGAGGAGACTTCATGGCCAAGCCACTGACAAGTCTTAGTATCTTTTTTCCATGTTACAATGATGGGGGAACAATCGGTTCGCTCGTGCTGACGGCGCTGGAAACCGCCGAAAAGGTGACGGACGACTACGAAGTTATCGTGGTGGATGATGGAAGTAGCGATATGAGTCGAACCGTCCTCAAGGAGCTTGCCGAACTCTATCCACAACACCTGCGACTCGTTTTCCATGAGCAGAATCGCGGCTATGGCGGTGCCCTTCGTTCAGGATTCTCAAACGCTCAAAAGGATTGGGTTTTTTACACCGATGGGGATGCCCAATACGATCCCCGGGAGCTTTTACTCCTGGTCGAAAAAGTGGGGCCAAATGTTGACGTGGTCCAGGGCTACAAAATAAAACGCCATGATCCAGTTCATCGTATCGTAATCGGCAAGATGTATCATTGGGCCATGAAGCTGCTCTTCAATTTAAAGATTCGCGATGTTGACTGCGATTTTCGGCTCATTCGCAAGTCCGCACTCGAGAAGATTTCCCTCCCGCAAGACAGCGGCGTGATTTGCCTTGAACTGGTGCGCAAGCTTCAAGCGTCAGGCGCTCGTTTCGAGGAAGTGGGTGTGAGCCATTTCTTTCGTGTCTATGGCAAATCGCAATTCTTCAATTTCCGGCGCATTGCCGCTGTGGGTGTGGGGGTCATGAAGCTGTGGTGGCAGCTTGTTGTCCTTCGTCAAGGGTGAAACGCATGGGATCGTTTTTGCTCGAAACTTTACGCACTGAAGAGCCAGAACGCCTCGCAGCGCTTGCGGAATTCTATCGCGACAAGCGCGTGATGATTACCGGGGGGATGGGATTCATCGGGAGCAACCTGGCCATAGTCCTTGTGGGACTGGGAGCACGTGTGCTCATCGTGGATTCGATGATTCCCGAATATGGAGGAAACACCTTCAATATCGAGCCTGTTCGGGACCGCGTCCAGGTGAACATTTCTGATGTTCGCGACCGGACAAGTATGAATTATCTGGTGCAGGATCAGGATCTGCTTTTCAATTTGGCCGGGACCCTGAGCCACGTCGATAGCATGCGTGATCCTTTCACGGATCTCGAGATCAATTGCGTGAGTCAGCTCTCCATTTTGGAGTCATGTCGGCTCTTCAATCCGCGTATCAAAGTGGTGTTTGCTGGCACGCGAGGCCAGTATGGGCGCACCAGCGGTAAGCCCGTCACAGAAGACACCCCCATGCGACCTGTGGACGTGAATGGTATCAACAATATCGCCGGCGAAGCATATCATCTCCTTTACAATGATGTGTACGGTATTCGCGCGTGTTCCCTCCGCATGACGAACACATTTGGCCCACGCCACCAAATGCGTCATCACCGCCAGGGAGTGTTGAACTGGTTCCTCCGCCAGCTTATTGATGGGGAAAAGATTCGCCTTTATGGCACGGGTACACAGGTTCGCGATATCAACTATGTGTCCGATGTCGTTGAAGCGTTGCTCATTGCGATGGCCGATGAGCGTACCAATGGCGAAGCCTTCAATCTCGGCGGCGAGCCGCTTAGCCTGAAAGAGTTTGTTGAGCTCGCCATTGAAGTGAATGGGAGCGGGGAATATGAACTTATTCCCTTCCCGCCTGAAGCCAAGGTGATCGAGCCTGGTGACTACATTGCTGATTATTCGAAGTTCCAGAAGCTCACCGGGTGGCGGCCACGCGTCAGCGTCCGCGAAGGAATTCGCCGCACACTCGAGTACTATCGATCGTATAAGGATTGGTACTGGGGCGAGCATCCTGCCGGCGTGCCCCCGTGCCCACCTGACAGAATCCCCTGGGGAGCCTGATGCCATGCACCGAGTTCCATTTGGAGATCTCTCGCGCCAGTATGCGCGCCATCGGAATGAGATCGATTCCGCGATCAACCGTGTCCTTGAACGTGGCTGGTTTGTTCTGGGGGAAGAGGGGCGGCTTTTTGAACAGGAGTGGGCGGCGTTCGTAGGTGCTGTGGATGCCGTGGGCTGCGGCTCCGGGACGGAAGCAATCCATTTAGCGTTGTGGGCCCATGGCGTTGGGCCAGGTGACGTCGTTGTCACTGTGCCGAACACCTGTGTTCCCACGGTGGCGGGCATTTCTCTGACCGGTGCAAGAGTCGTCCTTTGCGACGTCAATCCCGACACGGCTCTCATGGATCCATCTTCCTTGGAAGAGGTGCTCTCGGAGCATCGCGTGAAGGCGGTAGTCCCGGTTCATCTTTATGGCACGCCGGCTGATCTTTCGCGCATTGCTGGCTTGGCTGCCCAGCACGGTGCCGTGCTGGTGGATGATGCGGCTCAGGCACATGGCGCCCGATATCGCAGTCGGCCTGTTGGCGCCCAGGGATTCACCACTTGCTGGAGTTTTTACCCCTCAAAGAATCTTGGCGCCTTTGGCGATGCCGGCGCAGTAACGACTCACTCGCCTGAGATTGCTGAGCGCCTTCGGATGCTACGCAACTACGGCCAGGAGCGCAGGTATTATCACAAGATTCCCGGGACAAACAGCCGACTCGATGAAATTCAAGCTGCTATTCTCCGCGCCAAGTTACCGCATCTTGAGGCATGGACCGCTCGCCGTGCGGAGATTGCCCAACGTTATCGCACGGGTATCACCAACCCTGCGCTACGTCACCTTTTTATCCCGACAAATGTTTCATCTTGTTATCATCTTTATCCGATTCGCACGGCCGCACGAGATGGCTTCCTCCGCTTCATGGCCGAAAAGGGCGTCGAGTGTCTCGTTCATTATCCTGTACCCGTTCATCTTCAGGAGGCATACAGGTATTTGGGTTATGCGCGAGGGGATTTTCCGCATGCCGAGCGACTCTGCGACGAAGTTGTTTCTCTCCCGATGTTCGCAGAACTTAGTGACGATGAAGTGGACTATGTGATTGAGTCGGCAAACGCCTTCCAGGGTTGATGCGAGGCAGGATTTTTCTCCGTAGTGCAAATGCATCGTGAAGGCGTTATCGCCGTCCGGACGCATTCCCGCCCACCGAAAAGCAGCTTTTTTCACAGCGTCTGTGAGCCGCGTCCGTGCGCATTATTTCTTTTTTCGCTGCTTTTGGCGTCGGATCTGCTGTTGGCGCTGTCGCCGCTCGAACAGTTTCCTTTGTAAGCGTTTTGCTCGTTCACGTGCCGAGAGATTCGTGCCAGTGATGCTGGCTGGGGCGCCTTGGCCATCCGGGCCAGCAGCTCGCACGCGATCCTGCAATTTCATCACGCCCTGCATCATCTTTTTGGCATGCTCGAATTGTTGGAGGAGTGCGTTGACGTGTTGCGGGGTCGTTCCGCTGCCGCGCGCGATGCGAAGTCGCCGCCGCCCGTCAATGATGGAGGGATTTCGCCGCTCCTCGGGAGTCATGGAGAGGATGATGGCTTCGGTGCGTTTCATCTCGCTTTCGGGAATATCGACATCCTTCAGAGCACTGCCGACACCAGGCAGAAGCTCAAGAAGGCTGCGCAGCGGCCCCATTTTCTTCAGCTGTTGCATCTGCGACAAAAAATCTTCGAGATCGAAGCTGGCGGTGCGCATTTTGCGCGCCAGGTCGGCTGCTTGTTTTTCGTCGAAATGCTCCTGAGCCTTCTCGACAAGCGAGACAACATCACCCATGCCGAGAATGCGGCTCGCCATTCGATCCGGGAAGAATTCTTGCAAGTCTTCGAGTTTCTCGCCCGTGCCGATAAACTTTACGGGCTTACCCGTCATGGCGTGAATCGAGAGTGCGGCACCGCCTCTTGCGTCGCCGTCCATTTTTGTAAGACACACGCCGTCAATGCCCACTTTTTCGTGAAACGTCGCGGCGCTCGTGACCGCATCCTGACCCGTCATGGCATCGGCCACGAGAAACGTGAACGAGGGCTTCACGGTTTCTTTAATCGCCGCAAGTTCATCCATCCGCACGTCGTCAATGTGCAGACGACCCGCAGTGTCCACGATGATCAAATTGTGGCCGTGCTGACGCGCATGCTCCAGAGCCGCCTTTGCAATTTCTGGGGCCGGCTTGTCCGTGCCTTGACTGAACACATCCACACCTGCTGCCTCGCCGACCACGTGTAATTGGTGCACGGCAGCAGGGCGGTGAATATCGCACGCCACCAGCAAGGGCTTCCATCCCTCTCTAGCAAAGCGCTTGGCCAGTTTTCCACAGAAGGTGGTTTTACCGCTTCCCTGGAGACCCAACATCAGGATGACATGAGTTTTTCCCGGCTCCAGGCGGAAGGGGGGATTGTCTCCACCGAGCACTTCGACCAGCTCGTCGTAGATGATCTTCACCATCTGCTGGCCAGGAGTCACAGAGGTCAAAACTTCGGTCCCCAGCGCTTTCTCCTGCACCCGCGCCAGGAAGTCTTTCACCACCTTATAATTCACGTCGGCCTCTAGCAGAGCCATCTTCACATCACGCATGGCTTGCTTGACGTTGGCTTCCGTGATTTGTCCCTGCCCGCGCAGGTTCTTAAAAACAGACTCTAGTTTTTCAGTCAGGCTCTCGAACATAATGTCATCTTATGATGCTGTGTCTCGAATGCGTTATTCGCAAGAAGCGCGAAAATGCATCTTTCCTCATGGTGCGCCAGAAACGGTTCTTCAAGTCTTGCGTCGGGGAGAGCACTCAAAATGCCCTAGGCTACTTCCGCAACCGGGCTCGTTGCCTCAGAGGGCGGAGCTCCGCTTAGCGTGCGCCAGGTGATAAACGCCTCTATGACCAGCCACACGGCGAGGCCGATCAATGAAAGCACAATGGCGAATTGCAGGTGGTGGATGAGCTCGATGGGTTGTCCTGTTTTCCACCGGCCCAGGTACGGACCGATCATAAGGATGAGACTCCAGAGCGTCACCAGCATCATGAAGACTGATGGCCATAACGTCAGCCAGTAAGCCATGCGCTTGCGCGCCAGCCACACCGTAACCCCCAGGAGTGTCAGTGCCGCTAAGAGTTGATTCGAGCTGCCAAATATGTTCCAGAACACTTTCCACAGGGGCAACGCCTTGCCGTCCACGTTCACACGCGGTAGAGCGATGGCAACAGCCGGCAGCACAAGGCAGAGAACGGTAGCGATGACGGCCTGGCGACGCGTGGTCCAGCCGAAGAGCTCCATGAGGACGTAACGGGCCAGGCGCGTGCAAGCATCAAGCGTATCGAAAACAAATGTCGCAAAGCACAGCAGTGCGAACTGATAAAGGATCTGAAAGGGGCTCACCCCAGCCGGCAAAAACGGGGCGAAAAGCTGGGCCGCGTAGCTGGCAATGCCATTCGCATAAATGGCGTCGGCGCCGCCCTTTTGCTGAGCAGGTGCCAGGATCATGAGCGTCGTCAGGCTCAAGCAAGCGAAGAACCCTTCCAGAAGCATCCCGCCGTAAGCAACGGGCTTAGCATCTGCTTCCCGGTCGAGTTGCTTGCTGGTTGTGCCGCTGGCTACAATGCTGTGAAAGCCTGAGCAGGCACCACACGCCACCGTAATGAACAAGATTGGCAGCAGCGGGAGAGCTCCGCCAAAGGACGCGTCTTTAGCAATCCATCCTTTGAAAGCGGGGGCCTGGATTGAGAAATTGCCCGAGACCGCCCCAATCGTCAGCCCCAGCACCCCTATCCCCATGACAATGTAAAGAAAATAGCCGCCCAACTCTCCACGTGGTTGTAAAAGCAACCACACCGGCACCATAGCGGCCACAAAGCAGTAACCCAGGAGCAGGTAGCCCCACACCTGTTGAACATGTTGTTGATCTGCACCTGGCATGAGCTTCCCCAAATCGAGAGGGAGCCATGGCCCCGCCACGATAGCAAGGGCGACGAGTGGGAGAAAGATTATCTTTGCTCGCACAGGCCCTATGCGCGTGAACCGCAACATCAGTCCCATGGCAAAAGCCAGAGCGAGGTAGAGCGTGGAGGATGTGGCGACGGCAGGACCTGGCGCTGCCGCCTCCGCCGCGCTACCGGCCTGCACGAACGTGCCAGCTGTCACATCGGTGAAGGCCACGATCACATACACGAGGGCACACCAGATAAAGATAAGGAAAAGCGTGTGCGCTCGCGGAGTCATATAGGCGCGAACAATCTCAGCGACAGAGCGACCTTGATGTCGGACACTGGCCACAAGGGCTGTAAAGTCGTGAATCCCACCGATAAACACCGAACCAATAATGATCCACAGCCACGCTGGCCCCCAACCAAAGTAGATGCCGGCGAGAATTGGCCCAACAATGGGACCAGCCGCTGCAATCGCAGAAAAGTGCTGCGGCAGCAAATATGATGCGCGAGCTGGTTCATAATCAAGCCCATCGCGCTGGACATGCGCAGGTGTATTCTTTTCTGTGCTCAACCCAAAAAGGCGCTGTAAAAAACGCCCGATAACAAGATAAGATAAAAGCAAACTAACAAAAGAAATCACAATAAAGACTAATAAGCCCATTGCCAATCATCCTCCACGGTCTTATTGATTCTCTACTCCGCTCGACAGGTTTTTCATTATTTTTCGTCGGGTAGCCAGGACTCCACGCGCCGCACTCTCTCGAAAAGAGGGCGGGCACTTACGGAGTGCTGTCATGGACAAGGGGCGCTTCTTTTGGGTCTTGCTTCCGCAATGTCCGCCGGGGTCCGCCATTAGCTTCCCGATGTCGGAGACGATACCCAGCCTGGTTCTGTGTGATAGCCAGTGAGTGCTAAGAAAAGAACACTTAAACGACGGGCTTCTCCTACTCGCTTGTCCCCGTCGAGGTGAAGCCCCTGTTCAGCATTTTCCGGTTCGGGCAGGTGCCGAGTGCGCCGACACCTTTTCGTCTTATTGTTTTCCTTGCCTCCCCGGGGTAATGGTGGTCGTGGTAAATGTCGGGTTCTGCGAACGCGCTCGACATGCGTTTTTGAGCCTTAATTTTTCCTCCGAGGGTTTTCATGGCACGCAAAAAAGCCATCACTTATGCCGACGCAGGCGTGGACATTTCGGCCGCGGATGAGTTTGTCGACTATATCCGCTCAAAGAGGCCCGCGATTGGTGGGTTCAGTGGTCTCTTCCGCCTGCCAACCCTGCGCGGTATGAAGCGCCCGATGCTTGTTGGCTCCACTGACGGCGTGGGCACAAAGCTACTCATCGCCAAGGCTCTTCGCCGTTTCGATACCATCGGCATCGACCTCGTCGCGATGGTGGCAAATGACCTTATCACCTGTGGCGCAAAGCCGTTATTCTTTCTCGATTATTTTGCCACGGGGAAGCTCCAGCTCGACGAGGCGAAAGCCATTTTCGACGGGATTCTTGCCGGCTGCGAAGAGGCTCGGATGGAGATGCTGGGTGGCGAAACGGCAGAATTGCCGGGGCTTTACGCCAGGGGCGATTTCGATCTCGCCGGGTTTGGCGTTGGGCTTGTGGACGGATCCAGTGTCATCGACGGCAGCAAGATCAAGCCCGGCGATCTCGTGTTTGGTTTCGAGTCGAGCGGCCTGCACTCGAACGGTTTTTCGCTCGCGCGGAAAGTTCTGCTCGAGCAGGCAGCGATGAAGCTCACGACGTCGGTACGCGAGCTGGGCGCCCCCCTTGGCGATGTCCTCCTCACTCCAACGCGCATCTACGTATCCCTCGTCGAAGCTCTGCGCACAGCCAGGGTGGCGGTCAAAGCTTATGCCCACATTACCGGCGGGGGCATTCCTGGCAATCTCTGCCGGGTGTTGCCGAAAAACGTCGATGCAGTGGTTTACAAAAAACGCTGGGAAACACCGCCTATTTTCAAACTCATCCAGCGCTGTGGTCCGGTCGAATACGAGGAAATGCTTGCCACATTCAATATGGGCATTGGGTTCATGGCGGTGGCGGCAGAGCGCGAGCAGGGGCGACTCATTCGGGTGGCCCAACGCGCGGGTGAGCGCGTTCATGTCGTCGGAGAAATCGTCAAAGGCACAGGAAAGGTGAGGGTCGAATATTCATGAGCAACAGTTTGAGAAAAGTTCTGGTTATTGGTGGGGGCGGACGAGAGCACGCGATTGTCTGGAAACTTCGTCAGAGCAAACGCGTCGGTCCCATTTATTGCACGCCGGGCAATGCCGGTATCGCCCGCGATGCCATCTGTTTCGACGCTCCATGGGGCGAGAATTTTTGCGAGCTTGTTCGCCGCGCCCTTACGTTGGGCATTGACTACACGATTGTTGGCCCGGAAGCACCCCTTGCCGAGGGGATTGTGGATGCCTTCGAGAAGGCCGGCCTAAAGGTGTTCGGTCCCTCTCGCGAGGCGGCGCGTCTCGAAGCCAGCAAGAGTTTCGCCAAGGAAGTCATGCAGGCTGCCCGGATCCCCACGGCCATGGCTCAAACCTTCACTGATGCGAAAGAAGCACAGAAATTTGCGCGAAAGCTTGGCCCACCTCTCATTGTCAAAGCTGACGGTCTTGCAGCCGGAAAAGGCGTCACCGTTGCCTATTCACTTGAGCAAGCCTACGAAGCGATTCGCCGAAACCTTGTGGAGCGCCAGTTTGGAGCCGCCAGCGAGCGCATTGTCATCGAGGAGTTCCTGGAAGGTGAAGAGGCAAGCATCATGGCTTTCACGGATGGGAACGTCATCCTTCCGATGGCCAGTGCTCAGGACCACAAGCGTTTGCATGATGGCGACATCGGGCCCAACACGGGCGGCATGGGGGCCTACAGCCCCGCACCCGTAGTCACTGACGAACTCATGGAGGAAGTGCGCGAAACGGTTTTCCTTCCGCTGCTGGAGGAACTGCAACGACGCGGCATCGTTTACAAAGGGGTCATTTATGCAGGACTGATGATCACTGAGGAAGGTCCGCGTGTGCTGGAATTCAACTGCCGCTTCGGCGATCCGGAGACCCAGGTGGTTCTGCCGCGCTTGCGCAACGATTTGCTCGACATTGTCGAGGCGGTGTGCGACGGCCGCCTCTGCGAACACCATCTCGAATGGGATCCCCATGTGGCCGTATGCGTCGTCATGGCGGCACGTGGCTACCCGGAGGCGCCGGAAAAAGGCGCGGTCATCGAGGGACTCGAGGACGTTATGCTCGATGGACGAGTACTCGTTTTTCACGCCGGTACCGCTCAGCGTGCGAGCGATTTCGTGGTGGCAGGAGGACGCGTGCTCGGCATCACGGCGCTTCACACTTCCTTGCCGCGCGCTCTGCATCTGGCTTATCAAGAAATTCAGCGCATTCGCTTCGATGGAGCGCATTACCGCCGCGATATTGCGCATCGCGCCCTTGAACGCCTCGAGGGGGGAGCTGATTGAAGGCGCACCACTTACCTGCTCCCGTCAGCGTCGAACGGCATCCATTTTCTCGATGGAATGCCAAACGCGCACCAACGTTAAGAGTGCGGCCCTGGACAAAAATCGCGACTGGTGCTTTGCCACCTGGGGCGGTTGCCCTGCAGATGCTGCCTCAGCCCGGCTGCCGATTCTCAGGGATTGCTGTCATGCCCCCCGCCAACCCGCCGTGGCGCGACGCCGTGTGCCCCAAATGACGCGGGGAAACCACGAGCCGCTTTGCCTTCGTCTGTGTTCTCAACGGCCGTGTCGCACACCAGCTCGTCTGACTTAGTCGCCCGGGGGAGAGGCAAAAACGGCCACGCCTCGTGCACCTGGCGAACAATCGTGCCGGGCGCGTCGCCCTAGCAGCATGGCTTCTGGTCCCGGATGAGTGTCAGGGCCAGCTCCGGCGATGCTTTCAACGCCACGACAATGCGGATGAGCAGCATTCCCACTGCTTCGAGGTAACGAGCACTCGATAGTGGCCCGCAGTCCACTGGCTCGAAACCTGCATCAGCAACGAGCTGAGCCACGGTGCGCTTTGCCTCGTCGTCGTCCCCACAGTAAAAACCGCTCACCTTCATTCCGCTGATTTTGCACTCGGGCAAGTGGAAAACGGGAGACGGAATGGTGTTGAGGGCCTTGCATACGCGCGCCCCGTCCGCCAGCTTTGCGATTTCCTCGGATGCGCTCGTTGTGAAGCCGAATTCGAGGTCGGAAAAGTCTGCTTTCACCGGGTTTATCACATCCAGGACAATTTTCCCAGCGAGGCTGCCGCAGGCCGCTACAACATCGCGCACGCTAGCCCAGGGCACCGCAAGCAGCAGCACTTCAGCCACACGAGCCGCCTCTTCAACGCTGGCAACGCGTGCCTGAGGACCAATGGCGTGGGCGATTGCCTCGAGTTTTTCTGGAGGCATGATGTCGCTCAATATCACTTCGTGCCCGGCTTTTGCCCACAGCCGGGCTAAAGCCGAACCCATGCGTCCTGCGCCGACAATTCCGATTTTCATTCACCATCACCTCTTCACGTTGGTTCGTGCTCCCTGTTACCAAGCAGAGAAAGGAGGTCTGTCAAAAGCAATTTTGCCGTGCCCATCCAAATTTACGTCCGCTCCGGCTTTCGGCGATGGGAGAAAAAAAGCACCTTGGGGCGGACGAAAGCTTGCGTCGCGCCGTCGGAGAAAGAACAAGAGGCGGGCCACAGCCCGCCTCTTCCCCTGTGTTTCGAGATTGGCTGGGGTGGTTACTCGAGCGTGAAGTGGCTGACCTCCACCGGGACCATACTGGCCGGCACGGCCCCAATCGCCACAGCTCCCAGCGACGTGACCCCCGTCACATGGATCCGGTAAATCTGTCGCCCATTCTCCGTCCGATGCGCCACCGGTGCGCTCTGGTTGGGCAAAAGCGTCACGCTCGCCGCCTCCTGGCTCCCCGGATACCCCGCCGGGTAGGTCATCGCCACGGCACGGAAGTTGCCATAGCTCTCACCACTGTAGGCGGCCACATCATCCTCACTGAACTCCACCCACAGCTCTGCCCCCGTCCCGCCAAAGCTCAGATCCGTGGGCGTCACAACGAACGCCCCGTTGACACGTTGACCCCCCACCTTGATCGCTGGCGCTCGCTCCAGAGTCACAGTCGTGGGCAAACCACCGGCGTAGCTCACCGTCGTCCCCGTGGTCAGCTCAAGCGAAGGCTTGTAGAAACCATAACGCGCGTTGCCGATCGTCAGCGGCCCCGGAGTCGCCGAAACCACCGCACGGCTCACGTCCACCCGAGGCTGCCACAAGGCAATGTACCGGGAATCCTTGCCCCCCGCTTGCGTGAAGCTTCCTCCCACAAAAAGCGCGTTGTCACGCACGGCCAGAGCTCTTGCCGTACTGCTCAAACCACTTCCGAGCGCCGCCCAGCTTGTCCCATCCCACTTCGCTATGTCATTCGCCGACACTCCCCCGGCCGTGGTGAACACACCTCCTGCGTAAAGGTTCCCCGCAGTGTCACTGGTCAAGGCAAAGACTACATTACTCATTCCGCTTCCCAGCGCCGACCAGCTTGTCCCATCCCACTTCGCTATTTTACTCGCAGATGCTCCCCCGGCCGTGGTGAACCAACCTCCTGCGTAGAGGTTCCCCGCCGAGTCAAAGGTCAAGGCCCAGACTGTATCATTCATTCCGCTTCCCAGAGCCGACCAGCTTGTCCCATCCCACTTCGCTATACGATTGACCGTCCCTCCCCCCGCCGTGGTGAACCAAC
This sequence comes from Candidatus Sumerlaeota bacterium, assembly GCA_017161655.1. Lineage (GTDB taxonomy): Bacteria > Sumerlaeota > Sumerlaeia > Sumerlaeales > Sumerlaeaceae > DRVG01. Next base: position 160,023 of record JADFCV010000003.1, on the reverse strand, counting down.
CTCCTGCGTAAAGGTTCCCAGCTGTGTCACAGGTCAAGGCAAAGACTGTACTATCCATCCCGCTTCCCAGAGCTGACCAGCTTGTCCCATCCCAGTTCGCTATATGATTCCCCGGCACTCCCCCGGCCGTGGTGAAGAAACCTCCTGCGTAAATGTTCCCCGCCGAGTCAAAGGTCAAGGCTTGGACAGTACTATCCATTCCGCTTCCCAGAGGCGCCCAGCTTGCTCCATCCCACTTCGCTATACGATTCGCAGTCACTCCCCCAGCCGTGGTGAAGTTCCCTCCTGCGTAAAGGTTTCCCGCGGGGTCAAAGGTCAAGGCATAAACTCCATCATTCATTCCGCTTCCCAGCGCCGCCCAGCTTGTCCCATCCCACTTCGCGATACGATTCGCCGACACTGCCCCGGCCGTGGTGAAGAAACCTCCTGCGTAAAGGTTCCCCGCAGCATCAAAGGTTAGAGCATAAACCGAGTTATCGACCCCGGCCCCAGAAGCCCCAAACTGGTCGTCCCACCAGACATTACTCGGGTCTGCCTCCGGCCCACGCACAATCGCAGGCAGGCTCCCACCATCCCGCGGCCTCGACTGAGCTTTCACCTCAGCCCCAAACCCTACCCACGGACCAAAGCTCGACGCCAAACACGTCAAAACAAAACACGCTACACGCGCCCGGTTTGCTGCGACTTCTACTCTCATGACCCTTGCACCTTTCTTTTTCAAGGTGTCTCAGATGACAGAAAAGCTTCTGTCACCTTGCAGTCATACGACATCCAAACGACGGGCGATTTCAAGAAAAAAGACAGACCCACCAACACACCCTCGCCCCCGCCGCACCCCCCTCACGGGGCCCTCGCCGGACGAAACACTTTTCCTCGAGATCATGAATGCCTCCCGTCCCGTTACCCGGCGCTCTAGCCCGGCGCTGTGCTTTACTCTCGAGATCAAGAATCCGTCGCGTTGTCCACGCGGAGCTCTCCCCGCCATGAGCGCTTGTCCTCGAGCTCAGGAATGCATCGCGTCATCGCCACCGGCCTCTCGCTCGGCGGAGAGCGCCCTGTGCACTCCTTCCCGCCCCGCGGGCGCCTCAGTAGCTTCTCCAGCATCCAGCAAATCAAAGACAAGGCGCCGGACGTGCCCCGCCCGGCGTATGCCTAGAGAGCTTGTGCAGCAGACGAATGAGATGGTACCGGATGTGGGCCACCCTGCTTGAGCGGCCATAACTTGCGCAGCAGGTCAATGACATCGTGCCGGATGCGGTCCAGCGGGCGCGTCCATAGCTTAGGCAACCGATGAATGACATGGCCCAAGGTGTACCCCGCCGCGCGTGCGGGCCAATAACGCATCAACATGTTCACAGGTTGATATGTGAGGTATGGCCCCCCGTGCGCGTCAATAGCTTCCTGCTCCAGGACCCGCTTTACTCAAAGACCTGGCACCAGGCGTTCATCTTCGCGCGCCGCCCCAGCGACGAACCTCTCCACCGCCTACTCGAGCGTGAAGTGGCTGACCTCCACCGGGACCATACTGGCCGGTATGGCGCCAATCGCCACAGCTCCCAGCGACGTGACCCCCGTCACATGGATCCGGTAAATCTGACGCCCGTTCTCCGTCCGAGCCGCAGTGCCCTACGAAAGCTCTATCTAGACTTTTGAAGACTGTCCTTTTGGCGCCCGGACGAGGGGGCAGATGCCTGGCGTGTCGTCAGAGCGGAGGAGTGGGGCGCGAGGCGCCTTAGGATAGATTCCATTTTCGTCGGATTCGCAAGGCTCTGTGTCCGGGAAACAAAGGATTTTGCGAAATTCTTCCTTTGTAGAACCGGGAGAGCTACCTGCACCTGGGACGACGCGTTTGTGGCGAAGGCGCCGACACGGACATGCTGCGGCCGCAGAGTCTTATCCCCGCCTACTGACTGTCACCACTCACCGCAAAACGCTCAAAACCGCGTGCGGATGCCGAGAGCCCGTACGGCACACCATCCCACCGCACCTTCGAAAACTGTGAAGGCACCAAACGCGGCTAAAACAATTTGCAGTGCCAGCGACCACCACTGATCGTCGGGCATTTTGAAACGATAAAGGAGGTAGGCATCGGCAATCAAAACTAGTCCTACCACGATCCGCAGGATCCGTCCACCCCATCCAATGTTGCAGCGGAATTTCATGTGGGCAACTAGCCGGTAAAACAAAAGAAAATTCAACCCCCCCACGGGGGCCTTTCGAAAGTCACATAACGACGGGCTCCTGCTACCTGGCAGCTGAGGACACCTTGTCTTTCCTGAGGGGGAGTGCGCCCGCACTTCGTGGAGATGGCGTTCGCGAAGTACAGGCACGGTCATCTCCGCGCATAAGAGGCTGCGGAATTATTCGTCGGCAGTGCGCTGGAGATTCTCCCTCTCCCCCAAATTCGTATTCCGGCTGGCCTACATCGGGCTCAAACCCATTGCTCCCCATGCCCTGATGCGCCCAACCAGCTGAGGCTGAGGGGCAAGGAAACTTACAGGGGGGTCAACGGGCTGTTTTTGATTCTCGCTTTGCCTGTGCTCGCGGCGAGGAGCCGGCCGCGTCGAGCCGCGATTTGATGAGTGCGGCAGCGTCCAGGAACTTTTCCTGTCGGTCGAGGCGTTCTGGATTGCGTTCAGCTTCGCGGCGCAAGGTCTCAATCGCCTGCAGGTCGCTCTTGGGGATCTTTGCTCGCACTTCGGGCTTGTTCAGCATGGAGGCGACGTAGGCATGTGCGGAGACAATTTCAATCGCGCGTTTAAAGCCATCGCCTCGCGCAATGATCCGGTCATATTCGCCCTTCTGAAAATCCGACTTCATGGCTTTGAAACCGCTTTCGACCGAGGCAATTTGATCAGCGACCGCGCCACTCTTGAACTTGTCGGACCAGCGGCGCTTGAGGTCGTTGAAAACACTTTCTACCGCCCGGACCTTTTCCTCGGCCTGTTCACGTTTGCTTTTCGGGGCGGTTTGTTCGAGTTCCCGGGCCGCGGCACGCAGGCGATCCGCCAGCGTATGAGGATCGCTCGTCGCTCCACTAGCGCCGGTGGTGGAAGAATCCCCTGTCTCGGTGAGCAATCGGGAAGGATTCGCCTCGCGTGCCACAGTCGCGATGCGCGGTTGCGCAGCCTGGGGAGAGTTCAGCGCGACCGCATCGGCATAAGTCCCGTTGCCCCGCTCATTAGGACTGCGCGGCAGAAGAACCGGCACCCCATTTGTTGCCCTCGTTGCAGCCGAAGGAGAAAACTCGACGGAATTCGCACTTGCCACGTCGAGAGAACTGCCTGTGGGGGCAGGGGGGGCAGCGTTTGTGGGCTGGGGGCGTCCTTCCTCAGGTTGACCCGTCCCCGCAACATCATTGAGTGGCGTGGCGGCTGGTGCTACCGCGGCAGGCCGAATCACGGGGGGGGACTGGCCGGCCGACGCTGGCGCTGGCTTGGAGGCGGCCGTAGATTTGGAACTGGGCTGTGCGGCCGGTGAAAGGGCGCTTGCATCTGAGCCGTGCCCTGGTTGTGGGGCTGGGGCGGCGGCCGCGACGGGCGTTGCTTCGGGCGAGGGGGTGAACCACGTCAGGCGGTTCGTCAACTTGCTCTTTTTCAATGTTTTGGAGACTGGGGCGACGACCAGCATGTCTGGCAATGGTGTGGGGGTTGGGCCGGATGCCGTCACCAGCTTCTGCCATGTCTCTTGGTCGAGTTTTGCGTTTGGCTTTGTCCCCAATGACTTCTGAAATTCTTCGAGCGCCGCTAGGGAAGCTTTTCCCCACCGCCCGTCAATCTCGTCTTTGTAAAACCCTGCGGCTGACAAGGCTTTTTGCACCCGCACCACGTCAGCGCGATTATCGAGTTTTGGTACCGCGCCAAACTCAGGATCTTTTGGGCCACCTTTCACAAGGAGAAGCTGCGGTTCCCCGAGCCGCCGTGGGCGCGCCGCCACAGAAGTGGAGGCGGAAGCGGTTTCGCTCGTGGACGAACTCCTGGCGCTGACTGTGGCAGAAGAAACCTTGGTGTTTGCGGCAACGGTCCGCCGTTTCACCTCCTCCTCGAGCTTTGCCAACGTGGCAGAATCCGGTTTTTTGGTGCGAGCCAGCGCATGTTCTCGTTGAAAGGCCTCCAGCGCTGCCTCGGTCCGAGGGCCAAGCTTTCCATCTGCACGTCCGACCGAATAGCCCAATTGCGCAAGAAATTGTTGTGCGCGCTGAACGTTGACGTCGAAAACAAACTGGGGCGTCGGCGTTGGTGTGACGCTGGGTGTGGGTGACGCTCCCGCTGCCACCGTTGGGCGCTCGCTCGCATGTTTCTGCTCTGCAACGATTCCAGGAGCGGGAAGCTTTCCAATAGGAGTGGGGGCGACGAAAGGAGTTGGTGTCGGAGAGGTTGCGCCCCCGCTTGGACGGGTGGGTACCGCGTCGTTGCGCGTGTTCGAGACGGTTTCTATCGGCACGCGCGAGACAGGCGAATGCCCAGCCTGTGCACTGGCAGGAACAAGACGCGTGCCGGGCTGCGAAGGAGTCACAGCCTTTCGGATAAGAAATACGCTAACCACACATAAAACGCAACTTATGACTGCAACGAGGATCCACTTGATCAGCTTCATTCCACACCAACCTCAACCTAAGTGCGCTCTTCTCTCCCCCACAATTACATTTACACGTCAATTGATTCTGGGACACCGAAAATCTCAACGTTTTTCGGCATAAAATACCCAAAAAAATTTCGGCCACGATGCCATACCATCCCCCCCTGTCCCCCTATTCATATCACCTTTGGGGTATTCCCAGCGGGAAGCCAATATGACGACGCACGTGATCTGTTTCACGAGCGCTCTCGCGTCGTGCCGTCGTATGGCGAAACACCCATGCAAGGTCTATCCCGAGAGGCTCGAACCCTTTCCGGTAGGGAATTCCCCTAGGAGTCAGGCTTTCTAGAGGCAGGGAGAATGCGAAAACTGCGGGGTCATCGGGTTTGTCAGTTGGCGGATTTCAGATTTGGGATCAACATCATGAACTTTGTTCCCCGGCCGACTTCCGTGTCCAGATGGATTTTTCCTCCGTGCTCGCTCACAGTCTTGCGCACAGCTGCTAAGCCAATTCCGGTGCCTTTTGATCCTTTCGTGCTAAAAAAAGGGTCCCACAATCTGGGAATCACGTCTGGCGGTATGCCTGGTCCATTGTCAGCGACCTCAAACAAAGCCCACTCGGGAGCTTTGGCAAGCTCATCGGGCGCGAGAAGGACATCCTCGCTGCCCAAGCGTTGCGCCCGCACCTGTACGCATAAAGCCTTTTGCCCCGAGTGATCCTCTCCGCATGCTTCGATGGCATTGACTACAAGGTTTAACAATGCGCGGGTGATTTGGTTGCGATCGGCCCACAGCTCAAAGTGTGCCTCTTTGGTCTCCACCTCAAGTTGCACTCCCATTGTCGATGCTTTGGTTCCTAGGAGATCAGCAATGTATTCGAGCACTTCCTGGACGATAAACGGCTCACGGATGGGAGTTCGGTCCTTGGATAAATCAAGGAGATCGAGCATAAGGTTCGACAACATCGCAACAGAGCGTGTAAGAATCTCCAGGCCTTTTTCTGCCAGGTCACAATTCTGCTGCTCCACACCCATTTTCACGAGGCCCAGCCCGCCCTGGAGGCCGGCGAGCATGTTTTTTACGCAGTGCGCAATTCCAGCAACAACCTCCCCCAGCGCAGCCAAACGTTCGCGCTGCTGCAGTTCTTCATAAAGGCGATGGTTCTCGATGACCATAGCAGCTTGAGACGCCAGCATCTGGCCCAGGCGCGAGTCGCGATCATCAAACGGCAGCGCTCCCTCACGTGTGCGGTTCAGGTTCAACGTGCCCAGCACGCGTCCGCTGACAAGCAAAGGCACACAGAGCGCCGACCGAATCTGGCGGGGTTGAAACTCTCGTGACGCTGTTCCGGCAGTTTCCAGGGTGCCGTTCAGAATGAGTGGGCGCTGTTCGAGCAGTGCGCGTTCGCTGGGTGAACCGGCGCGCGGCACATAGCCGCGCTTCACGATCTCCTCCGGAAGCCCACGTGAAGCCAGCATTTTCAATTCTCGACTCTCTTCTCCGACGAGAAGGAGAATTGAACCCTCATCGGCTTCCAGCTCGCGCAGTGCCACCGACAGAATACAATCGAGCATCTCCTCAAAGCGCAAAGCGCATGTCAGGCTTTGGAAGATGTCCTGAAACGTGAAACGCGTGCCGGTGAGGCTTTCTCTATCTCCTGCCCTTGGTTCCATGGCACCTGAATCGGTATTCTTAAGCAGGGACAAAGAAAGTCAACATAGAAGGAGTCTTTCATGACTAACGGTGTCTTTTGGTCAGCAGGAAAGAACTCATCCGCAGGGACACGTGTGATTATCTGTGCGTGGGGCGCAAACAGCTGTGAGTTTTGTTTATGAGAGTTTTTTATAAAACACCGACGTTTCGCTCTTGAAGTTTATGCCTCATCTAGAGAATAAAGAGATGCACACCGATGATGCAACGCCTCGGAAAGACGAAGTGCGTCTCGGCCGTCAGGCCATCATTTTCCTGTGGAGGCAGCAACTATGTCTGTGCGTATTACTTCGCGTCACTTCGATCTCACGCCCGAAGTTCAGCAGTACATCGAGAAGAAACTTTCTCGACTGAAGCGCTACGTTGAAAACGCCCAGTCGGTGGAAGTGCTAATCGAGCGTGACCGCTATGAGCACAAAGTTGAGCTGATGGTGAAAGACGGTCCCGTCTCCATTACAGCGAAGACGAAGGATCCGAAACTGGTCCCCGCCATCGACGCGCTCATGGATAAAGCCGAGCGCCAGCTCAAGAAGAAGTGGGAAAAAGTGCGGGGTGCCACAAAGAAGCAAAAAACGAAAGGAAGTCCGAAGAAAAGCAGTGCCGTTGCCGTGACAGCAGAAGGCTCGGAAGAAGAGGTTGTGGAGGAGGAAGAGGAAACAGAGAGCACGGGCATGGCGGCGGCCGTGTCCAAACGCGCGTCCACAAAACGCCGCGCCATGCCCTTGGAAATCGAGAAACTCGGCTTGCTGGTTTTTCCCCCGAATGAGGTGGAGGTGCCGACCCTTTCGTTTGAGGATGCTGCGCTCGAATTCTTTTTCGCGGACGAACACTTCTTTTGTTTCCGCGATGAGGACAGCGAGGATCTGTGCATCATGTTTCGCCGGAAAGACGGAAACCTCGGAATCATCAAGCCGGTCATTGCGTAAAGTCAACTTGTTGTGTAATTAGCTTGTTATCTGATTAAAACTGCCCTGGCCATAGGCAAGAAGAGGCCGGGGCAGTTTCTTTTTTTGTCTGCCGGTGCTGTGTGCGGTCCAAAATGTGGTGGCAACATTGCAGCGTGGACACCCTGGTGGGGAAACATGAAACTCCAAAAGAGTCCTCTCGAGGGGGACCATTAACGGCAACTTGCGGGTATGGGGGGATTGTGCTATCGTAGTAGCACTCTTTTGAGCAATGCGTGTTGGGTCGGCTTGCGGATGCGCCGTGATTCTTCAGCGGCGTATCATTGTCAGAGATTCCAGCGCACAACACGCTGCAATCGTGATGAGGCTAACTGAGTTCCAGGGCAATGAATGCGCGCGCTTCGGAAGTACTAGTCCAGGGCAGAATGCTGAAAGGTGCTTGCATGCTTCCGGTGAGGATACTCTAGTGCGAGCAAGCACGACCCACGCGGATGAAAAAACGACGCAAGAAGATAGTGAGAAAAGCAAAGGCTGGTCCCGGCCTTTTTGGTCTCTTCAGGCGTAGTCGCCCTCGAGAAAGTGAAGCGCTCACGATAGAGGGAGAAGCTCCACCACCGCCTGCGGGCGAACCTGGGCTGGATAATTCGACTCTGCGACTTCCGGTTCTCTCCGATGATAGTGGTGAGCTTGAGGTTGCGCCAGGTCCGCCTCCCCGCGATTCGGAATTGCAGACGGGGTTACCGCGCGATGAAGTTGCCCGCTCCCGGGACCTGACGTCGCCCACTTCGCCGGAAAAGGGTGCTACGCAACCAGCAGCCGCGGCTTACCGGCGCGCGAGTGCCAAGGAACAGCAACGCCGCAGTCTTGCCCGACCAAAGTGGCAAGGGCGAGTGGAGGAAAGCCGCAAGAGCCGCAATGAGGGGGGCTTGTTCTCGTTCCTTTTCAGCCTCATTGGCCTTGTCATTCGCATGGCCATCGTTGTTGTTCTTGTTGGGGCAATTGGGGCATTTATTGGCTATGAGGTGGTGCGTGCCTACGTCCGAACTGAGGAAGTTGTGGTCCCCAATGTGCGGGGGATGAAAGTGCCCGATGCACTCGACGTCCTGGGCCAGAAAAAGCTTGGTCTGCTCAAGGAACGCGTCGAGCCAAACACTTTGGTGGCTCCGGGGGAGATCATTGAACAAAAGCCGCCACCTGGAGGGAAAGCAAAACAGGGGACACTGGTGCGGGTGGTTGTGAGCAGTGGCCGTGCGAATTATATCGTCCCCGATGTCGTCGGCGAACGCCGAGATAATGCTGAGAATAAGATTCGTGGGGCCGGGCTCGATGTCGGCGACATTTCTTATCTCGAAAGCGAGACGGTGCCGCGGGATTGTGTCATCAGCCAAAATCCTGAGCCAAACAAGGGTCTCGAAAAACCTGAACCGGTTCACCTTCTGCTGAGCAAAGGGCCGCCGAAGACGCCGGCGCCGACGCAGCCCACGCCAGCGAATACGGCGCCAACGCCTTAGCTCGATGCCTGCTCTTGGCAAGCTCGCAGCGGGGTTTGACCTGCTTTTGGGCGTAACCTTTTTCAACACAGGCGCGGCTCATAGCTAGCAGAGAGCCCATGTGTGAGCTGAAAACAATCCGCTCGCGCTCGTTTGCAACTTACGCTTGCGTTGGAGGTTTCGGACTTCATCCTCTCGAAGCTATGAGTTCACAACCAATGATCAGTGTCGCGGGAATTCGCGGAATTGTTGGCGATTCCCTAACTCCCGAATCGTTTATTCGTTACGTCCTTGCGTTTGGAACACTCATCGAAGGCGGCCCCGTTGTGGTGGGCAGCGATACTCGTCTCACGCGCGACATGATGCGCCATCTCGCGTTTGCCGCGCTTGAGTCATGTGGCTGCAAGATCTACGATGTTGGTCTTGTGCCCACGCCCACCGTCGGGCTCATGGTTCGCGAGCTAGGAGCCGCGGGCGGCATCGCCATCACCGCGAGCCACAACCCCGCCGAGTGGAACGCGTACAAATTCTTCGATGAGCAAGGCTCCTTCCTCACGAAGGAACAAAACCTGCGTCTGCTTGAGCTCGTGAGTTCGGGCGCTTTTCGCCGCGTCAGTTATCGCTCAATCGGGAGAGTGAGCCGCATTACCACGGCCATCGAGAGACACATCGAGAAAGTTCTGGCGCAAGTGGACGTCGAGGCTATCAAAGCGCGGCGCTTCCGCATTGTTGCGGATTGTGTGAACGGTGTGGGGGCGGTGATGTTGCCTCCCCTGCTCGAGAAGCTTGGTTGCACCTATAAGCTTCTTTTCGATGACATCAATCACGAATTCGCGCACAACCCTGAGCCGCTGCCTGAGAACCTCACGGAGCTCTGTGATCAAGTGCGGAAATTCGGTGCACACGTGGGTCTTGCTGTTGATCCGGATGCAGACCGTCTCGCACTTGTGGACGAAATGGGGCACCCATTAGGCGAAGAGCGTACGATCACCCTGGCCGCTGCCTCAATTCTCGAGCGCAAAAAAGGCCCTGTTGTGGTCAACCTTTCCACGACGCGTGCTCTGGACGATGTGACAAAAGCGGCTGGTGTGCCGCTCTATCGCACACCCATTGGAGAGGCGAATGTCGTGGCAAAGATCCGCGCCACGAATGCCGTTATTGGCGGCGAAGGCAATGGGGGAGTGATTTATCCGCCTGTGCATTGTGGTCGCGATGCGGCCACCGGGGTCGCTCTCATTCTCGATACGCTCGCGCGCAAAGGCGTCTCGCTGTCGCAGCTCAATAGCCAGATTCCCGATTACAAAATCGTCAAAACCAAGTTTGCGCGTGGCGATCGCAATGTGGCCGAAATCCTCGTACGTATGCGCGAGGAGTTTCGCGACGCGCTCGAACTCGTGAGCGAAGATGGGCTCAAAGCTGTCTACGCCGACTCATGGGTCCACCTGCGTCCCTCAGGAACTGAGCCCGTGGTGCGTGTTTTTGCTGAGGCACCTACGGAAGCTGCAGCGCAACTGCTTGTGGATCGCGTTTGGCAAAGGGTGATCAACACCCAGTGACGCCTGAAGCTATTTGCCAGATTTGGGCAGCCGCGTCATGCGGGAATCAATTGCGTGGCGAGAACCATTGTCGCTAAAAGACAACATCGCAGTAGTGACAACCATGCAGCATAGAGCTGGATCATGACATGGCGGCTTTGGAGTAGCGTGGCGCCTCATGTGGTTGTGTGTGCCGCAACGCTGGGACTCGCGCTGGGAATGTTCCCACAGGAAGGAACAGCAGCGTCTGCTCAGAAAACGGACGCGATAAGTGACATTGGTGTGTTGGTATTGCCGCTACGACCACCCGGCAAATCTGTAGCCGCACCCCAACCAGGAGAAGATGCTGGTGCCACGAGCCTCAGGAGTTCGCGAGTTGCCCCGGAAGGTGAGGCGGAGCTAACTGAGCCGCGCCCTGATTCTGGGCGAAAAGTCGTACCGATGTTTTACGGCGATTTTGCCCCTGCGTCGCAGGCGAAGAGCGAAGAAACTCTCTCGCAGCCAGAGGCGATGCCGTCGCCCACGGAAGAAGCTTCGAGCGACATGACAGAACTCCAGGTTCCCACGTCGCGCGGCCAAACCTCCGTGCTGGTGTATGATCGCACCCGTGAGATTTTCCGGAACCTCGTTCCTTCTGCCACAAGTTTCATGACCGATTATCGTCGCCGTCCGGCCAATTGTCCTGTCCCCCTCGTATTGCGTGGGAAAGGGCTCGGTGGCCGTGATCTGCCGATCGGAGGTGAAGATCCGTATCGCGATCAGCTTCCGGCCAACTTCATGCCGACAGACCTTGTTCTGTTACCCGCTGAGTATTGCTACGCAAACCAGCCGATTTACTTACGCCGCGAAGCGGCAGAGTCGCTGGTGCGCATGGTTCGCGACGCGCAGCGCCAAGGCTTAACGCTAAAAGTTGTGAGCGGCTACCGCGATTATGAGCATCAGCAACGGCTTTACAGTCAGAACGGAGGACGTCGTGCTTCGCGCACTGTGGGGCGACCGGGAAAAAGCGAGCACATGCTTGGCACGACAGTAGATCTCACTTCCACCGAACGCTATTTGCTGAAACCCTCCTTTGCCAATACCCCTGAAGGGAAATGGCTTTCGCGCAACGCGGGGCGCTATGGATGGAAGCTCACGGTTGTGAGTGGCAACCGTGTCATCGAACCATGGCATTTTCGCTACTTTGGAAAAAATCTGCGCAATGCGCAGGGTGCCGATACGTCTCGCGATAGCACAGTTAAGCGCGCCCTAAAAAGTGCCACAGCACCTGTTCGAGAGGGGGTCTCGAAACCACTGCGGGCTGCTGAGAGCGTCTTCGAAAAGATCTTCAAAAAGTAATCGGGACCAATGCCTCAACCGTGCCGCTCACGCCTTGCTTTGTCTTCTGGGCAACCGCAAAAAGGGAGCGCGGGAGGGGAGTGATCACTTCGCGTCAAGAACTCTGC
>JADFCV010000003.1:85953-148265 GCA_017161655.1 Candidatus Sumerlaeota bacterium | reverse complement strand
TCTTGCCGTTCTCATCGACGATTGCTAATGCCAGCTCGTCTATCATGCGGATGACTTGGTCCCCACCAGAGCGGAATCCGTTGACGATAATGCTGTAGTAGCGTTCCCGCCCATCCACAGTTGTCGCGATCCCGGAAAGCGAGCGAACACTCTCGATAAGACCAGTTTTTCCCATGATGTTCGGCGCGAGCGCTTGTGTGGCACTTGTTTGTTGGAAGCGCGAACGCAGGCTGCCACGAACACCACCAACTGGGAAACTCGCTCGCCAGGCCTCTCGGTGTGGACCTTTGTCCATGAACCGTATGGTTTCTACGAGCTGACGTGCGCTGACGCGATTGCCTTCCGAAAGCCCTGAGCCATCGACCATGCGGTGGCCTTCACAGTAGATGCCGTTCTTGCGCACAAACTCCCGCACAACATGGCAACCGGCTTGAAAGCTCCCTTCTCTGGCGAACTGGCGTCCGAGCATCTTCACGAGGCATTCTGCGTAAAAGTTCTGGCTCACGAGGTTAATCACTTTAACAATTTCCGAAAGGGGAGGCGAGACGCGTTCGGCAAGTAACGTTCGCCGGTGGCGCAGGCTTTCCGCACGAGAATAGCGCACATGCTTGACCTTCCCTGTGACTTCGATGCCGTGACTTGTCAGCACGTCGCGGAAGACCGTGGCAAAGTAAAGTGCCCCGTCGTTGACACTCGCACTATCGTCTTTTTCGGTACCGACATTGAGGGTGCCTGTGGCGAGTATATCATTCGACCCGGGATTACGCAGATACCAGCGCCCGCTGGGGCGGCCTGTCGCAACGAGTCGTACTTCGTTGCGCACGCGAACGTAACGCGTTGGGGGATTCAACCGTAGGGCGGCGCGGTCGCCAGGAAGTCCACCAACGCCCGACCAGAGCAGGTCTACGCAATTATCGTTAAAGGCCAAAGCGGAGACCTCTGCCTCGTACCACTCACCCCGTTCGTCAGGGTACCACGTAGGGTGGAAGTATTGAGTATCGAAAAGAGAGTCATCCGCGAGAATGTTGCCTTCAATGCGTTTGATCCCCATCGAGGTTAACGCATCTGCCCATCGGCGCAGGGGTGCTGTGACGTCGCGTTTGTTTGGCTCGAAGCGTCCAGAAATGGTTGGGTCTCCGCCGCCAACAACGTAAAGGTTTGCTCGCAGCGTCGGAGTAGTGACGGGACCGTCCGCGTAAAGATAGGTGTGAAAGGTGAACGCTGGGCCAAGCAAAGTGAGCCCTGCAGCCGTCGTCAAAAGCTTGTTGCAAGATGCTGGTTTGAGCGGCTTTTCGCCATGTCGGTTGACCAGGACCTCACCACTTGCTACATCCGTGACATACACAGCAACAGTCACGTTTCCTTTGAGCGGATACTTGGTGATGACTTTCTCAAGCCGCTCGACAAGTGGTGACGTGGTCTGCTGATGTGCCAAGCAAAGCTGGACAATAATTAAAGAACAAATAGTCCCTATAACTTGTAGTCTCGTTAGCGAAGATCTAACACACCGTGGATCCATTGTCCCTACCTGCTTGCTTTTCTCAGCGTCAGTCACGCCGATGCTTTTGTTCTGTGATCCGGAGATGAGGCCATTTCCCGTACTGCACCAAAGCAACTCAGAAACGAAAAGCTAACGTGTATGCAAGCAGATACTGTAAGGTTCGTAAACTGCCCGGTCAGCGCCAGAGGGGAATTCATCCCACTGCCCGTGGAGAGCACTCGTCCGGGCGCGAAGGATCACTGGGGCAAACAGTTCACCACATCGAGACTTCCGCTAGTAACCCGTATGGGCATCTGTTCCCATGCCGTGGCATCGAGTCGTCGAGAAAAAGGCACCTTCTAAAGCAGAAGTGGCGACGCCCAAAAGAGGATCGTCAGTTCACCTTTGCGCTGTCATGCGCATGTCTCTGCCCTGTGGCCTCTAGGAAGCCACTCCGCCAGTTGTGCTACGTGCCTTCTGAACGAACTGAGTCTTGAAATCTGCAACGGCTTTGCGCAATCGCTCGGCCAAAGCGTCGCTGAGATCCTTTGTTGTCTCGATCTCGTGGATAATGTCCGCATGATTCTTCTCAAGGTAAGGATACAGCTCATTTTCGAAGGCACGCACCTGAGCCAGCGGGAGGTCATCGAGAAACCCCTGCGTGGCGGCGAAGATAATGGCCACTTGTTTCCACAAATCATAAGGCGTGAAGAGGTCCTGCTTGAGGACTTCCACGAGACGCTCTCCGCGAGTGAGCTGTGCACGCGTTGCGGCATCAAGGTCTGAACCGAACTGGGCGAACGCCGCCAGCTCGCGGTATTGCGCAAGCTCCAGACGAAGCCGACCGCCCACTTTCTTCATGGCCTTGTACTGAGCATTTCCGCCGACGCGGCTGACGGATAACCCCACATTGATCGCGGGTTTCACACCCGAATAGAAAAGGTCCGGCTCCAGGTAAATTTGGCCGTCTGTGATCGAGATGACATTTGTGGGGATGTAGGCCGAAACGTCACCTGCCTGGGTTTCAATGAAGGGCAACGCGGTAAGACTTCCTCCCGGCTTTTTGGCTTCCGGACACGACTCGCGAATGATCTCTGGATCTTCACTAAGTTTTGCTGCGCGCTCAAGCAGTCGCGAGTGGAGGTAGAACACATCGCCGGGATAGGCTTCACGTCCAGGGGGACGACGCAGCAGTAGCGACAGCTGACGGTAAGCCGTTGCGTGTTTTGAAAGATCGTCGTAAATGCACAGTGCGTGTCCGCCGTTGTACATGAAGTACTCGCCCATGGCACAACCTGCGTACGGTGCGATGTACAGCAGCGAGGCGGCCTCCTCCGCGCTTGCTGATACCACAATCGTGTAGTCCATCGCGCCGTAGCTCTCAAGGGTCTGAACAAGGCCGGCCACCGTTGAAGCCTTTTGGCCAATAGCGACGTAAATGCAGATGACGTCCTGGCCCTTCTGATTGATGATTGTGTCGACAGCGATCGATGTTTTTCCCGTTTGCCGGTCACCGATAATGAGCTCGCGTTGTCCGCGGCCGATCGGGATCATCGAGTCGATCGCCTTGATTCCAGTCATCAGGGGTTGTTTCACCGACTGACGTGCAATAACATTCGGCGCCGGGAACTCGATGGGTCGGTACTCGTTTGTCACAATGGGGCCTTTTCCGTCGATCGGTTGACCCAGCGCATTCACCACGCGCCCGATAAGGGCTTCGCCGACGGGAACGCTTGCAATGCGGCCAGTGCAGCGCACCGTGTCGCCTTCTTTTATGTCGCGGTCGCTACCGAAAATTGCAGCTCCCACCGTCGATTCCTCCAAGTTCAACACCATTCCCATCGTGCCGCCGGGGAACTCCAGAAGCTCACCTGCCATAGCATCCATGAGGCCATAGATGGTTGCGATGGAATCGCCAACTTTGAGAATGGTGCCGACCTTCTGAACATCGAGGGCGGCCTCGAAGCTTTCCAGTTCACGTTCGATGATATTCGTGATTTCTTCTGGCCGAATTGCCATAGCGCTATCCTCTTGGTTAATCCTCCAAAACTTCTTCCGTCACCGGTGCGTACATGTCGGGTGGGATTTTACCTGCCACTCGGGCGTAAACGCTGAGTTGCCCGCGGTGGTGAATCTCGTGTTCGAGCATAAGCTCAGCCATCTCCATTCGACTCATCTCCCAATCAGGGCCAAACGGCGAAATCTTTTGCGCCAGCAGGTGATCGTCGGTGGCATCGAGGGCATTCAGAATTGCGCGCCAGCTTGAGGCGAGTTCGCGTCGCAAACTCGAAGCACTCTCGCTGGCCACGGGAATCTTAAAAAGCTCGGTCGTAGGCGTTTCTTCCCCAAAGACTCCTCGAAGGAAGTTTCTGCTCGCGATAATGTGAGCAAGAAGCTCAGCCACGGTCATAGAGCCCTCTGCGGGTTTCACTGTCAGATCGCGATCTTCAAATACGCGGGCCAACCGTTGCGTGCGTAAGCCCTCGATAGAAAACTTTTTTCTAAACTCCGACTTCGTCTTCATTTTGCCGTCACCAGCCTTTCGAGTCGTTCACGCAGGCGATCGAGCTTGCTGCGCACAGTGTTATCGAGAAGAAGATCGCCGCATTGAAAGCGCACACCGCCGACAACCCGCGGATCTACAAGGAAGGAAATGGCGAGTCGTGCGCGCATGTACTCCTCGAGCACTGCTTGCAACCGCGCTCTCTCCCCGTCGGCCAGCGGCACCGCAGAAACGACTTTGGCGTCAAAGATTCCCTGTGCTTCACGGGCGATTTTCTTAAAGCGACTGAAAATCGCCACAGCATATTCCGTCCGCCCCTTTGCTAGGAGAAGAAGCAAGAGCCGCCCCGTCACCGAACTCACGTGCGGGACAATCGCACGCATGATGAGGTCGCGTTTCGCTTCCGTGGATATCTGGGGACTGTCGAGAAACAGCTGCAACTTGCTCGCAAGTCCAAGAAGCGGCGAGAGCTTCTCGATATCCTCCAGGACCTGGGCGAGCTGCCCCAGTTTGTCCGCAGAGCGATAAAGAGCGCGCGCATAACGTTCTGTGATGACGGGGTCAACGTACTTCATTGCCGACTCAGTTCCTCAACAAATCTCGCAACGAGCTCGCGATGCTTTTTGTCGTCGAGACGTTCCTCGATGATTCTCTCTGCGGCTTCGAGCGTAAGGCGAACAACCTCGGCTTTGAGTTCCGCTCTCACGCGGTCCACCTCCAGCTCGAGGATTTGATGCATACGCGCTATCTCTGCCTTGGCCTCGCGACGAGCTTGCTCCTTGATTTCCTCCGCGATACGCTTGCCCTCGGCAATTTCCTGCTGTTTGCGCTGATTCGCCTCACGCTCAATCTGGGCGAGGTGCGATTGATATTCCTGCTCGAGCTTCTGCACTTTCGCTTTGAGTTCATCGATGCGCTCAAGCTCGTTTCGAATGCGCCGCTGACGCTCCTCGATCGCTGTGAGGATGCTTGTCCAGAAAAGGCGTTTCGCCACGACGTAGAAAATCGCGAAGGCGAGAACGCTCGTGAGAACTTGTGCGACAAGAGTTTGCATGATTATCAGCCTTTCGCCTCATGGGTGGGAGGGGCGATCGCTTCTCAAGAGGCACACGGCGCCCCTCGCCACCGCCAAGTGGTCACGCTTACTTGAAGAACGTGAGCGATGCGATAAACGGGCTGATCAACGCATAGATCGTGAGCGCCTCAATGAACGCCGAGCCAATGATCATCGCGGTTTGAATTTTTCCCGATGCTTCCGGCTGGCGACCAATCGCTTCCATCGCGCTTCCCACGGCCTTGCCTAGGCCAAGTGCCGACCCAAAGGCTGCAATTCCCAAACCGATGCCGTAGGCCAGTGCCATCGCTGTGACTTTGTCCATGCTCGCAATGCCTCCTAATGTTCTCTGGGCCTTATCGCGTCCGACCCAAAACTTTTCACACCCACTCGCGCTCCGAATCCTGTTGCATCGTCAATGCGCTTCTTGCGCTGCAGGATTCTCGCCGTGCTCTTCGCCATGCGCGTGTTCATCATGGGGCAAGAACAACGCGAGATAAATCGTCGAGAGCAAAGTAAACACCGTGGCCTGAATGGTTCCCACAAGTAACGACAAGAAAAGGAATGGCAAATGCAGGGGAACACCCACCCAGGGATGGGGCCAAATAGCACTCATCAGCAACAACCCCAGAATGAGAAAAACACCACTAAGGATGTGTTCGCCCGTAATGTTACCGAAAAGACGCAGCGACAGCGAGAGGGGTTTGGCGAGCTCGCCGATCACGTGAAGGACAAAAAACACGGGCGCCAGGACCCACCCCATGACGTCCTTGGGATCCTGCAGAAGATGCATAAACCAGTGTTTAAAGCCAGCCTCGCGGATGGCATTGATGTGGACGTAAAAGAAAACAAGCACGGCTAATGAAGCTGTGAGCTGGAAGGTCGACGTTGCGCCGGTAAACAGCGGCACAATGCCGAACATGTTATTGAACCAGATGAAAAGAAAAATCGAGCCAAAGAACGGCATGTGGCGTCGAGCGCGCTCGTGACTGCCTAAAACGCCGGCAAAAAAGTTGTAAAAACCCTCCACCACAATCTCGAGCAGGGCTTGCATGGGGCCGGGAATGAGGGCACGTAGGCCAGCAGTGGCCAGAATCACGGCGCAAAGGAACAAGGTAATCAAGACAAGAAAGATTTGATACTCGTAAACGTGAAGGAAATGGCCCAGCGGCGTGTCGGCCACCCGTTGGCCGCCCACTTCGAGTTGCAGAAAAACAGTGATCAAATTCGGAAGCTCGGGTTTTGCTGTTTCGTTGTGCCCATGCCCTTCGCCACTTTGCGTTTCATGCTCTCCAGAACCATGAGGAGCGATTTTTTCCTCTTGAGCAGAGAGGGAAGAACTTGAGCGTCCCTCTGCCTGGTTTGTCATGACAAGCGCGTTCTTGGCTTCATGGGGAGCATTGGCTATGGCAGGGACATTCGCGCGTCCCTCTGCTGCAGCAAAAAGTGTCACCACGGCCAATAGCGCAACCAGTGTCGATGCCGCTTCAGCTTTGCGTGAGGCTTTGTTCTCGTTTTCATCGCAGGAACGTGGGGTTGGGTTATCAAGGAATGCCCCAAGGAACGCCAGGACCGTCGCAGCTAACAAGACAGAAAACACTCCAACGGTGAGTGCGATAGTCTGGGATACCGAAAGGGGAGCGGCTGCCCACACTGCAGCAAAACCACCGGCAAGCATAAAAAGTTTCGCACCAAGCCAGCCAAGCACCTGAATGCGACGGCGTTGGCCGACCACTATAACAGATTGGATAAGCTTAGTCCAGACGCCGACATTAGCCATAGCCCAGGCCACGGCCAGGCCGAATGTCACTCCTGCTCGCCAATCCCAAAGGCTCCAGACGGCGGCTGCGAGACCGCCGACCACTCCACTGGTTTTCATCAGTTTTACGATCGCAGACGGCACCATGCCCTTACCGATCCATTTTCTTCAACACACTTAACATCTCGCGGATTCCGGCCGCGAAACCCAACCCCAAAAAAAGAAGAGTCAGCCACGGTCCTGTGCCTAGCCACCGGTCCAGTCCATAACCGATCACGACTCCTACCACAATTGCAGCCGCAAAAGTTGTCGGGATCGTAATTCCCAGCGACACATGTCGCGCCTCCCGCGCCTTTTGCTGCTGTTTATCTGACTCAATCTTTTGGGGTGCAGCCATTCTTAAGGGTTTTCTGTGATGCAACGCGCACCATGCTCAAGAACTTCTCACGTATCTGCCGTGTCTTCACAAGAAAACCCGCACACTGTGAAAAATGGCACAAACTTTGTCTACTATCACCTGCTTCTCTTATTCGCTCCCACTCGTCGCTGCCGGGGTGATTCAGGAGATGTCTTCAGGCACCCGCGGAACTGCGACGCCCTACGCGCACGGGAAAAGTTTTTTGTAAGCCTCCAGAATCAGTTCGACGCACGCTTCCATCGATAGACACTGGGTGTTGACAGCGATGTCGAAGCAGTCCGCGGTAGCCTCTTCCTTTCCAAAATAACGCCGCAAGAATTCCGCACGTTCTCTTTCTACCTTTTCGATGCGTTTCGCTGCTTCGTCGCGCGAGATATGTTCGTAGGTCATAAAGTTATTTATGCGAATCTCAAGTGGTGCAACAACACGCACGCGCAAGACCTTGCCTGGTTCGGCAAGAAAAACGGCTCCCCGCCCCACAATCACCACACTGCCTAACTTCAGGAGCGCTCGAAGTCCTGATTTCAGCAGTCGTTCGTAGTCTTCCGGCGTGAGGCTCACCCCGCGAAGGAGGCTTGCCCCCAGGAGCTCTAACGCCTTTGCCGGTCGTTCGTCGAGCATGGCCAGGAAGTCTTTGGGCAATTTTGCTCGCTCGGCCAGCTCGTCGAGAATTTGCTTGTCGCAAAGGACAAAGCCGAGTCGCTGAGCAAGCATTTCAGCGATCCGCCGTCCTCCGCTTCCCACTTCGCGCGAAACCACAATGGGAGGATGGCAAGCTGCACGTTGCCCGGCTTCCTCTTCTCGCCGCGCAATCACTTGACTGTAAGCTGCCAAAAAATCCGAGAGCGTTTTCATAGATGCTCCTTCCTTGCTGAGCGCCTACGCTATCTCTCTCACAAGTCTGCCAGCAGGTGCAAGTTTCAATCGCCGCGCGTGTTTTGGCACCGAGCTGCGCTGTTCATCCGCCGAATGCACAGAGCGGATCATTCCCGCACAGTTTCGGAAATATCGGTGAGCATCCGGGCTTCCTCATCCCGGCTTTGGAAAACATCGCCAATTTGCTCAGCATGTTTCACAATGTCTCATCTAACGGGTTCGCCTGGATGAAGCGCTCCGCATCGATCGCTGCCATGCAACCGGTCCCCGCGGCAGTGATGGCCTGCCGATACACGTGATCGGCGCAATCACCGGCAGCGAAAACCCCTGGCGCACTTGTGTATGTTGATCGTCCTTTCGTCACGATGTAACCCGCTTCGTCTAGTTCCAGCTGGCCCTTGAAAATCTCTGTATTCGGCTTGTGACCGATGGCGATGAACACGCCGTCACATGGCAGCACGCGCTCCTCTCCGCTCTTCGTGTCACGCAACCGGACGCCCGTCACAAACTTACGGAAGCCTTCCTGCTTGCCCAGAATCTCCACCACTACGGCGTTCCATTCGAAGCGAATTCTCGGATGCTTCATCGCGCGTTCGGCCATGATCTTTGAGGCTCTCAACTGATCACGTCGGTGCACGACGGTCACGCTTCGCGCATGGCGAGTGAGGAAAAGCGCCTCTTCCATTGCTGTGTCGCCACCACCCACGACGACAACGTCCTTGTCTCGATAGAGCGCCCCGTCGCACGTCGCGCATGCAGAGACTCCAAAGTTTTTGTATTCTTCTTCACTGGGGATGCCCAGCCATCGCGCGCTTGCTCCCGTAGCCACGATCACAGACTCAGCGTGGTAGACTTCATTGTCGCACTCCACTCGCAGAGGGCGCCGGCTGAAGTCCACCCGTGTGACGCGTTTGTTCTCGCACTGCGCTCCAAAGTATTGAGCCTGTTTGCGGATCGCCGCGACAATCTCGGGACCGGTCATCCCGTGGAGTTTGTCACCTTCCCATCGAACCATGCCCGGGAAATTCTCCACTTCCGTCGTAATGGTAAGCTGGCCGCCCGGCATGGTTTCGAAAAAACCATCGCCCTCAAAGACCAGCGGCTTCAGCGTGGCGCGAGCTGCGTAAAGAGCCGCTGTGAGGCCTGCCGGACCCGAACCAATGATGATAACCTGCCGGATTTGCTCGCGTTTTAGAGAGGGGTCTGGTTCGGGCGAGGATGCTTGCATCTTGTCGCTCATTTTGCTGTTCTCCTCAGCGTTGACTGCATTCTACCACGCATCATCAAAGGGTGACTCACCATTGCAAATGCTTTTGGCGCACGAGTCAGTTTAGCTGCGCTCAGTGAGTCCATTCCCTCGTGGAGAAAAGAGCGACCTCGCGAATAAACTTTGCAGGCTGGGGATTTATCGTTTTCACATGGCAGCTCACGACTCGCACTTCACGACGCTCAGCACCTCAGCATCTGCCAACAAAGCGCGCGTTGCCATTGCGAGCTGTGATGCGTATGTCCGAGCCGAAACGCGCCGCGCTATTGAACACGTTCTTGAACCATTTGGGGGGATGGGAGCGTTTGTTCGCTCGGGCGCCCGGGTGGTGCTCAAGCCCAATTATGTTCAGGCTCGTCCAGCCGAACGCGCCGCAAACACGCATCCCGTTTTTATTTTGGCCGTGGCCGATCTCGTGCGTGAATGCGGCGGCGTGCCCGTGATTGCTGATTCTCCAGGTTGGGGCACCGCAGAAGGCGTGGCGAGGATGAATGGTTTGGAAGAGCTGGCCCAAAGGGAGGGAATTCCCATCCTGACATTACGGGATCCCGTACGGCCTCCGCAGGCTGCCGTCAGTGTTTCGCAACTTCGAATCAGCAAAACCATTCGTGAAGCAGACCTCGTCATCAATCTTCCAAAGTTTAAAGCTCACCAGCAGATGCTTCTCACGCTGGCGGTAAAAAACGTGTTTGGGTGTGTGCCGGGACGTCGCAAGGCCGCGCTCCACATGCTCTCACGCGATAACCGTCAGTGGTTTGCGCGCATGCTTGTGGAGAATTACGCGCTTGTTCGACCGGCCCTGACGATTATGGACGCAATCGTCGCCATGGAAGGGCATGGGCCATCGAACGGTGAACCACGTACTCTGGGGTTGGTCATGGCCGCGACCGATGCTGTCGCTCTCGATCGAGTGGCTGTGGAAATTATTGGACTGCCCTGGCGCCAGCTCAGCACTCTCGTAGCAGCAGAGCAAATGGGTGTGGGGTGCGTGGATCTCGATCGTATTGAAGTCATTGGGCCGCCGCTCGAGAGGCTGCGTGTGGCAGATTTTCGCCTTCCGCTTCTCATGCCGATTAGCTTTTCCCCCTGGCGCATCGTGCGCGGTCTTGTGCGGAACTACATCATTACGCTGCGCCAGCGCCGCCAGCAAGCGCTCTGAATGCTCCACGCCTGACCTTCGTGCGGTGTCCCGCTCTGTCCTTCTTCTTCGCGATGGTGGGGAAAGGTCAAAAACGGAATCCCTGTTCGGTCTCCGGGATTAGCCTGTCAGCAATTTCCGGCTACGCCGTGATGCCCCACACTTGCGAACCGTCTTGTTTGCCGATCTCTCACAACCCCGCGAATTCATGCGGTGCACGGGTGCGCGCTGGTCATTTCCAGCTCTGTAGCCCACAACTTATCACGCGTGCTCGGAGAATGCGATCAATGCCATCAGACCAGGTTAGTTCGTCTGCGTAGCAGTCACGAGAGTAAGCAGCATCGTGAGTTGTGTGGTGGCGGTTACCGTGTGGGGTGTGTTCGGGGTCATGTAAAACCACGAACCGGCGCCGACTTCATAGCGTTGACCTTCTATGGTCACGGTTCCCGTTCCCTCGAGGAAATGCATCATTGCAGGAACTGCAGCGGTGTGTTCGCTGAGTTCCTGCCCTGGAGCAAAGCCGAAAAGGACTACCTTCACCGCATCGTCGCGATGAATTGTCCGGCTCAAAGTGCCATCCGGTGGGATGGAAATCTCTTTCAATAAGTCCTTTATTGCAATGGCCGACATAGCCTGAGCTCCCTGGTGCGATCTTGTTATCTAGTAAACAATTCATCCTCCAGTGCAATTGCACGAGGGAAGAGGATGTCATCCTCCTCACGTATGTGAGCGAGCAAATCTCGCTCCAGCTGCGCTAGAGCTGCAGAAAGCGCCCTCACAAGCGGAGAATTGGTCGGATCTTTACGGTAGTTCTGAGTCACCTTCCGGATCTGTTGAAGGGCGTCTTTCGCATTGTCATGCTCCATGATCATGACGGAGATTGGATTTCGCACGCTGCCGCAATGAGACTGAAAAGGCTCGGCTGCTTTTTCGATCTCTCGGACCAGGGGAAAGAGGATTTGTTCTTCCTTCAGGAGGTGCATCTCGATTTCTGCTTTAAGAGAAACGAACGCATCAAGCACAGCTCGAGCCACATCCACTGTGGGTGACGCTTCTCGGTTCACAGCACGGTGCAGAAGTATCTGAATGCGCGGAAGTTCGAGACGCAGGAAAACATGGTGTTGATCAAGAATGTGCTGGATGATCTGGGAAACGGTGCTTGTCTGCCAGCAAACATTGCAGGCCTCCCGCCACAACGCAGCATGCTCTTGAAGCGCTTCAACATTAGCCGGAAGGGCAAGCGTATCCAGCGCCCACGCAAGTGTTTCCTGGGGATATTGTTCGGCAGAAAGTCCCAATCGTTCGAGCGGCGCTGCGATCTCGGGAGCAGACATGCGGACAGTGGCTAAAGTGGCGTCCATTGACATCCGGCTCATGATGTTACTCCTTTTTTAGCTTTGCGTGGTATCGCGATGTCGATGAGACACTGACGGCTGAGCCGTGCTGAGCGCACGGGAGCAGGGCGTTCTGCAAGTTGCGCAAGCGTCCATCGCTCGAGGACGTTGACCATGGCCTCATGAAGCTCATGGCACGCTTGATGAAAGGCACATGTGCGAGCGAGACGCTGCTTGGGCACTTCCTCGCAGAAGTCTCCTACAAGCACTCCCTGTGCGGCTTCCACGAGCTCCCGCATGGTAATATCGGCCGGAGGTCGAGCTAGCCGCAGGCCACCGCGTGCTCCTCGACGAGATTCACAAATGCCAGCCCGCACGAGAGCGCTGAGGACTTTTGCCGTATACGTGGGGCTTGCTTTAAGGTCATGCGCAAGATCTTCCGGCCTTACATAGCGAGTCAGGGGGCGAGAACATGCTAACAGCACTGCGGCGCGTATGGCCAAAATGGCAGTCTGGCTCAGCATGACAAAAGATAATAACGATAGATATTGTCGAAATTCACTATAACAACCTTTTCTCACAAAAAGCCCTCGAACTGGCTTTTACTCCAGGGTGCTTTATTAGCTCAGCTGTGGAACGAATCAGGATTTAGTGAGCCATAAGCGTGGATGTTGTGGGGGACGTTTTGGCCACGACGTCGCTCGTGCTAGACGTTTCAGCGGACGCCGAAATGGATATTTCTGCACTAGGGGAAGCTTCCTCGGCTGGCGGTGGTGAGGGAGGGGTGGTCTCGCGTGAACAACTGCCCAACAGGAGAGCCGCAATGAGAACTCCCGTTGCTCTCGCAATCTTAGAACGTTTTCTCATTTTCCAAAGAACACAGTACAAAATTGGCACCCGGGGCACGGTGTCACCCGGAGTTATTTCTTCTTTGCTGCGGTCTTTTTTGCAGCCGGCTTCTTGGCTGCCTTTTTTGCCGTAGCCTTTTTGGCTGTGGCCTTTTTGGCGGTTGCCATCTTGCTCACCTCTTTTCCTTTAGATTTTGCGGCGGTTTTTTTAGCTGCTGGTTTTGCAGCTGCTTTTGCCGCCGTGGTTTTCGTGGCTTTGGTTGTCTTGGAGGCGGTCGCGGCTTTTTTCGCTGCTGGCTTAGCGGCGGCTTTCTTGGCCGCTGGCTTTGCTGCAGTCTTTTTCGCAGCGGGTTTTTCCGCGGCTGCCTTTTTGGCTGTTGCCATCAAATTCACCTCTCTTTCGTATGTCAAGAATTCCTACTTAGTAGAGACATGAAAACAAATTGTCTGTGGCTTTGTCAAACAAAAGGCGAAGAAAATTGTTTGAGAAAAAATCAGTGTGATGTACGGTGTCAGCTAAGGGTGCGTTGAGAGATATTTAGCGCAGAATGTGGAGTGTTCGTTAGTTCTCCTATGAGTAAAACAGTGCGTCGCGAGGTGACCATTCAAAATAACGCAGGTTTACACCTGCGGCCGGCTGCAACTTTTGTGCAGACCGCTAATAAGTATAAGAATTGCGATGTTCGTGTGTTTTCGGAAGAGGGGCGCCCGGTCAACGGCAAGAGTATTATGGGCCTGGTGATGTTGGCTGCCGGCAAGGGCACGAAGCTCACCATTGAGGTCACTGGCGACGAAGCAGAATCAGCGCTCGATGAACTCTGCGATCTCGTGACTAATCGCTTCAATCTCGATACATAGGGAAATCTTTGCTCATGAAAAACCTTGTTGCCATCATTCTTGCAGCAGGCCAGGGCACGCGAATGTATTCGGGTCTCCCGAAGGTGCTGCACAACGTTGCCGGGCAGCCCATGCTTGACCACGTACTCGAAGCCGTGGAAGCGCTCGAACCCGATAAGATCTATGTTGTGACAGGTTTTCTTGGCGAGATGGTGAAGGAACACGTCGGCAAGCGCGCGATCTGCGTGCACCAAAAACGCCGACTCGGCACGGCGCACGCCGTGAAGCAAGTGGTTCCGTATCTCAAGGATTTCAAAGGCGATGTGCTGATTACGGTCGGCGATGCGCCGCTCATTCGCCCAGCCACCTTGCAGGAGCTGGTGAAACGTCGCCGTGCCCACCAGGTGGCAGCAACCGTGCTTACGACCGAGCTCGACAATCCCACTGGCTACGGGCGTATCGTCCGCAATCGCGACGGCACGGTGCGCAAGATTGTTGAAGAGAAGGACACGAACGTTTACGAAGCTGCGATTAAGGAAATCAACACGGGTATTTATGTCTTTGATTGCCAGCGCCTGCTTGATGCTCTCGATCGCGTCCGCAACAACAACGCCCAACGTGAGTACTACCTCACCGACACCGTCGAGATCCTCGGCAAACTTGGTTACGAAGTGGAAGCTATGGTGGCGGAAGATCCCACTGAAACACTTGGTGTGAACTCTCGCGCTGACTTGGCAAGGGCCGAGAATCTTCTGCGCCGACGCATCGCGATGAGCGTCATGGAGCACGGAGTCACGGTTATAGATCCGGCCACGACATACATAGACAAGCAGGTGCAAATCGGAAAAGACACGATTATTCATCCGTTCACTATGATCACGGGCAAGGTGGACATCGGCGAGGAATGCGTCATCGGTCCCCACGTCCACATTGCCGACAGTAAAGTCGGCGCAGGTTCCCATTTACAATTCTGCTATGTGCAGCAGGCCGAACTCGGCTCGAATGTCACTATAGGTCCGTACGCTCTTGTGCGACCAGGCTCGAAGATCGCTGACAACACCCGCATTGGCACCTTTGTAGAAGTCACGCGCAGCAAAATCGGTGAAGGCTGCGACATCCTCCATCTGAGCTACATCGGCGACGCTGTGATCGGCAATGGTGTGTCGCTTGGCACTGGAACCGTCACCGTGAACTTCGATGGAAAGAACAAGCGACGCACAGTTATCGGGGACAATGTTTTCCTGGGCAGCAACACCCAGCTTATCGCGCCTGTTGAGGTGGAGAGCGGCGTGAGCTTTGCCCACAATGCCGTGCTTTCCGGCAAGGTGCGCGCTGGGGAGGACCCCTTGCCAAACGCAAAGAAAAAAGAAAAGCGCGCAAAACCTCAGCGCAAAAAGTGAACTCCTGCGCACCAGCGCAGTGAGAATCTCTTCCAAATAAGCCCCCGCCGGGAAAGTCCGCCTTTTTTCTTCAGTGACGCAGCCCCGAGCTACAAGTAAGAGCACGCACAAAATTAGCTCTTAATAAGCTAACCAATTATCGAACAGAAAGCTCTTGCAACAGGGCAATGCTCGAGCGTGCACCTCGCTGAAAATCTTTTAAGCTGAATTTTTCATTAGGGCTGTGGATGCGGTCATCGGGTAGCCCAAATCCCATCAGAAGGCAAGGAAGATGCAAATCTCTCACGAAAGTTGTGACGATGGAAATTGAGCCGCCTTCGCGAATGAAAACCGGCCGCGAACCAAAGCCTTTCTCCAGTGCTGCAACGGCGGCGGCTACCCATTTGCTGTCGGTGGGAATACTGACCGCCGGCGTTCCGTGGCCACAATGGAAGAGAACCTCGGCATAGGGGGGCGCGAGCTGCATCACTCGCTGCCGGATGGCCTCAAGAACTTTCTTTGGGTCCTGCTTGGGTACAAGGCGCGCACTGCATTTGGCAACAGCTCGGGCCGGTACGATTCCCTTGTGGCCTTGGCCTTGATGGCCACCCATGATTCCGACGAATTCCAAAGTCGGACGAGTCCAAATACGTTCAAGAACTGAACGGTCAGGCTCACCCCATGTTGCCTTCACGCCGGCGGAGGCAATGAAGGTCGCTTCGTCGAAGGGAAGGCGTGACCACGAGCTTTTTTCTTCGGCGGAAGGTTCGTCAACATCATCGTAGAATCCTGGCACACTCACACGCCCGACTTCGTCGTGGAGTCCAGTGAGAATGCGGCTGAGCACCTCGATGGCATTCGGAACTGCCCCGCCGAAGGAGCCCGAGTGCAGATCCGCCGATCCCGTGCGCACTTCGATCTCAAAGGCCGCAATCCCACGTAGTCCCGTGCAGAGCGATGGGTAATCGGCCGCAAACTGAGCTGTGTCGGAAATGACCACAACGTCGGCAGCTAGAAGTTCCCGGTGCTCATTGATCCAAGCCGGTAGGTTGGGGCTTCCGATTTCTTCCTCGCCCTCGATAAGAAACTTCACGTTGACAGGCAGAGTTCCGTCGGCTGCTAACCACGCCTCCGCTGCCGCGAGGTGGGTGTAAAGCTGACCTTTGTCGTCGCTTGCACCACGGCAATAAAGATTGCCTTCACGGATTGTTGGCTCGAACGGAGGGGTTTGCCATTCCTCCAGTGGCTCCACTGGTTGCACGTCGATGTGACCATAGAAAAGAACAGTCGGTTTTCCCGGCGCACCCAGCCACTCCCCATAGACCAATGGGTGCCCCGCCGTCTCAAACACTTTGGCTTCAATGCCAAGTGCATTCAACTTTCGCGCCACCCACTCAGCGGCTTTGCGCACGTCATTCACGTGCTCTCGCTGAGCGCTGATCGAGGGAATTCGAAGAAGTTCGAAAAGCTCGTTAAGGATAGGATCCCGGTGTGCGTCGAGGTATTTCAGTGCTTTATCCATGAGCAGCATTGCTCGAAGAGCTGCGATGAGAATTCAATGATTTTCCCGCCGGAGCACCCGACCTGCGCGCGCACCGGTGAAGGTGTCCTTTTCATAAGAGATCACGCCATTGACCACCACCATCTCGAATCCTTTCGCCTGGCGTGGGGGGCGACCAAATTCTCCCTGGTCCGCAACCGTTTGCGGATCGAACAGCACAAGGTCGGCCGCGTATCCCTCCCGCACAAGCCCGCGAGAATCGAGGCCAAACTTTTGGGCGGGCAACGAGGTCATCTTGCGCACGGCTTCTTCCAGGGTAAGGAGTTTTTTGTCCGTCACAAAGTACTGAAGAAAGCGAGCAAAGGCCCCGGCGCCCCGTGGATGAGGCGAGCTTTCGCTGAGTGAGCCTTGAAACGAGCGACTCTCAGCATCGGTGCAGACCATACACAGTGGATGGGTAAGAACTTGCACCATGTCTTCTTCGCTCATGGTGAAGTGCACCATCCAAACATCCAGCCGTGAGGCCTGGAGCAGCTCCAGGAAAACGTCAAAACAATCAGTTCCAAGCTCGCTGGCTATTTGCGAAAGTCTCCACCCACGATATTTTGTGAACTCATTATCAGCCATGTCTGCAAGCAGAATGTCTTCCCACGGTGGAGAATCGCCGAAATCATCTTCCATCTCCGAACGAATCTGTCGACGAACATTGACATGACTGAGGCGCTCGAGAGCAGCTGCGGTTCCTCCCTCCAGAACCCATCGCGGAAGCAGAGACGAGAGCTCGGTCGATGATGCTGTATAGGGGTAGCGGTCGAAGGCAATGGGCTGGCCAGCAGCAGCGCGACGCTGGATTTCCACAATGACGTCATTCACCTTTCCCCAATTGCGTCGCCCTGATGCTTTGAGGTGACTGTACTGGGAAGCTATGTGTGTGCGATCCGCGATTTCGAAGAACTCGTTGGCCGCGCGAAGAAGACGATCACCTTCCCCGCGAACATGTGAAGCGTAGAGAGCGCCGTGGCGAGCTGCGACATTCACCAGCGCGATGAGCTCGTCCGTTTCGGCAAACATGCCAGGGGGATAAATGAGCCCCGTGCTTATTCCCAAAGCGCCGGCCTCAAGCGCGTGTTCAAGCTCGCCAACCATCGCACGCATTTCTTCTTGGGTGGGCCGACGGTCATCGAACCCCATAACACAGCCGCGAATGTTACGGTGCCCCACAAAACTGGCAACGTTGACAGCGGGACGCACCGCTTCGAGCTTTGCGAAATACTCCTCGATTGTTGTCCAGTCCCATGGCAGCTCCAGTCGTCCCTGCAGACGTTGTTCGTCCTCAAGTAGAATGCCGCGTAAAGGAAACGCACTGAAACCGCAATTGCCAACAATCTCCGTTGTCACGCCTTGCGTGATCTTCGACTCACTCGCCGGTGAGACAAGGGCGGTATAGTCGCTGTGTGAGTGCACGTCAATAAAGCCGGGCGTTAGCACGAGATTGCGGCCTTCAACGATACGTTTAGCAGGGGGACACGGAGCATCCGCGGCAAGCACGCCAGCAATGCGATCGCCACGTACGACTACGTGGCCTCGGCGCAAGGGAGCCCCGCTTCCATCGCAGATCGTCACATGACGAAACAAAAGGTCGGCTGCGTCGGCCCGGACGGAATCTTCTTGTGCCTGTAATTCCCTGGAGTTTGCCTGCATGAGGTGTTTTCTCTGTCGTAAGTTACCGAGCTTTCTGTCTCACTTGCTGCGGTTGGCGGCCTTCCCCATCTCCTGCCGCAGATAGGCTTCGATGAACATGTCGATTTCGCCGTCCATCACTGCTTCGATGTTGCTTGTCTCCACGCCGGTGCGTAGGTCTTTCACAAGCTGGTAGGGTTGAAATACGTACGAGCGGATCTGCGAGCCCCAGGCGATATCGAGTTTTTCTCCCTCTTTCGCCGCAAGCTCGGCGTCGCGCTGTTGCTTATAGTACTGGTAGAGACGTGAGCGGAGAATTTTCATGGCAACAGCGCGGTTCTGATGCTGGCTACGCTCGTTCTGGCACGAGACGACGATTCCTGTGGGTAAGTGCGTTATTCGAACAGCACTGTCCGTCACGTTGACGTGTTGCCCGCCACGACCGCCCGCTCGGAAAGTTTCGATTTTCAAGTCCTTCTCGTTGATCTCGACTTCTATATCGTCTTCGATCGCGGGCGATGCTGTGACTGCGGCGAATGACGTGTGGCGGCGTTTGTTCGCATCGAAGGGAGAAATCCGCACGAGACGATGTACGCCGGTTTCGGCTTTTAAGTAGCCGTATGCGTAATCGCCCTCGATTGATAGCGTCGCCCTTGAAATGCCAGCCTCATCGCCTGGCATGAGATCCACAACAGAAACCTTGTAGCCCTTGCGTTCAGCCCACCGGGTGTACATGCGCAGCAACATGCTTGCCCAATCGCAGCTCTCAGTTCCGCCTGCGCCTGGGTGGATATGGAGGAAGCAACTTGCAACGTCGTCCGGATCGCTCAGCATGGTCCGGAACTCAAGTTCTTCCAGGCGAGCCTTGAGATTGCTTGTTTCCGACTCGAGCTCTGCCTCCATCGTCGCGTCTGGCTCCTGGCGGATGAGTTCGGCGAGTTCGAGGGCCGCATCCACGTCTTTTTCAAGCTGCTCCCACGGGTCAACCTGTTGCTTGAGCGCGTTGAGCTTCTTCAAGTGCTCCTGGGCGCGGCGATTGTCATTCCAGAAATCCGCCGCCGCAGCCTCTTGTTCCATGCGCTCGATTTCTGCACGTTTCGCCGCATGGTCAAAGATACACCTTCGTTTGCGAAATGCGCTCGCGCAGTTGCTCAAGTTGTTCGATGATTTCGTTGATCATATTTTCGCGGTTTCTTGCTTGAGTTAGAAACTTGGTGTTTTGGTCTTCACCGATTACCCTATATGATTCATGCAAATTCGCTTCCGCACGGGTGGCTGAGCAAGTCAAGGGACCACGTGGTCAGGGGAAGAGTCGTGAGCAAGGAGTTCGAGAGGAAATGCGCGCTCGAATAAAATATCCGAAAAAACTCGAAAAAAATAGCTTTCTAAAAATAAAACTGAATAACCTATCTGGCCGCATCTAGTCCTTCTGCGAGAGGCGATCAAAGGCAAGCCTTTGAGGAAGCCTCCGGAGAAGTTGCTTCAACGACAGTACCTTCACAGGTTTCCTTCAGTTGAATTCGGTTTTTCCGGTGCCCTCCCCCGCATCTCACATTTCCGCGGCGCTTATGTCGCGTCGCAAGCAACAGGAGTCGTAGTATGTCGAACGGAACCGTAAAGTGGTTCAACGATGCAAAGGGCTATGGGTTCATTACCCAAACCAACGGCCCAGACCTTTTTGTCCATTACACCTCGATCGTCGCAAGTGGTCGCAAGACCCTTATGGAGGGTGAGCCGGTGACTTTTGAGGTCACCCAGGGACCGAAAGGCCCACAGGCGACCAATGTGCGCCGCTCTCATGACTAAATAGCTGGCAATGTGCCAGCGCTGACGTGATTGAGAAAGTCACACGGCCGCGGAACCATCAGCGTTCCGCGGCCGATTTTCTTTTTTGGCCACAGCCAGGCGCCTCGCTTTCATCCAGGGCACCAAACACGGAGTCCTCTCGCGCGAGGATGCACCGGCCTCTTTTGCGTAACAATTCCCCCAAAAGCGTTCCCCGGCTACCACACTCGTTTTGCGAAATCGCAGCGAGGCCAAAAATCTCGGCAAAAATGTGAGAAAAATAGCGCTCGCGAAGAAGAAAATGAATAAGCCTTCTGAGCCGCTCTAGTACTGCGGCGAGAGGCGATCGAAGAGAAATCTTCGAGGAAGCCTCCGGAGAAGTTGCTTCAACAGTAGTGCCCTCAAGGGTAGTCTTCGGTTGAATTCGGTTTTTCCGGCAGTCCTTCCCCCGCCCCTCACATTTCCGCGATACCCACGTGGTACGCAAGCAACAGGAGTAGTAGTATGCCGAACGGGACCGTCAAATGGTTCAACGACGCGAAGGGCTATGGTTTCATTACTCAGCCCAACGGCCCGGACCTTTTCGTCCATTACACCTCGATCGTCGCAAGCGGTCGCAAGACCCTTGTGGAGGGGGAGCCTGTGACCTTTGAGGTCACCCAGGGACCGAAAGGCCCACAGGCGACGAACGTTCGCCGTCTTAATGGCTAATGACCGTTTTCGCGGTACGCCTTCTTTGATTTGAAAATCTTTCGCAGCCGTAGAGAGTCAGCAATCTCTCTACGGCTGATTTTTCTTTTCATCCCCTGTTTTCTGCTCACCTCGCCGCAGTCGCGCAACTTCTCGGCGCAAGGCCTCGACCTCACCTTCGAGCATGTCAATGCGTTGCTCGAGCTTTTCGATCGTTCCCACGAGCTTCGTGTTGAAAAAACTCTGGCGCAGAAAAATGGCATCCGTGTACTTGCGGACCCAGAAACGCACAAATTTCTTCCAGGCGACAACGAGTTTTCCAATATGCGGCCGATGCGAGCGAATCGGCTCACCTTCGAGATCCAGACGAGCAGCAGCTCGCAGCAAATCTAGTTCTTCGCCCACAGGAATGACCCATTCTGCGCCGAAGCTTGATCTTGCGACGCTCGACTCCGGCTCAGGTTCTACGTACATTTTCGAGGCTCGTTTTTCCTGAACGAGGGAGCGGATCTCAGCCATGATCTGTTCCACGTCAAGACCTTCCGGAGCACGAATAATGCGCGGAGCATTTTCCTGCGCATCGCTCAAGCGCGCTGCTTCTGACTCCGTATCCCCAAAGCCCTCTCCAGGGCCGTTTTTCTCATTGTCTGTCATCGTCGTCGAAATCTTCTTTTCTCTGCGCGCAGGAACTTCAACATTTATGGCAAGAAGCCGCCCTCACATTTGTAAAATGGTTTCGCGATTGTTTGCCTGATGACCCCAGGTCTCTGAATCGGAGCTCTGGGAAACGAAAAAACTTGACTCTCGCGACTCAGAAGACGCCGATCACCAAGAGTAGGTTCGATTAGTAAAAACTCTATATTAAAGAAAGAGCGCTAGAGCCCATCTCCTATGCCGATGAACCTTTTTAACCCGGTTTTTCATGCCCACGCATTCGTGCCGGGTTCGCGAATAGAGCTTGACCAAGCTTTGCCTCCGACCCTTCAGGGCGAGGACATCGAATATTGGCTCGAAAAGCTGAGCGAGCCGCCGCGTTTCATTGAGCGCATTTCGCCAGTGGGCGTCATCCTTGGCAACGACGCCGTGCGCGGCAAGAACTGGACGGACATGATGCTGCGCGCTTACCGGCAGATTTTCAAAACTTATGGACACATCGCTTTTTATATCCGCCAGGTGTTGGTCGATCGTTTTGGTGAGCACGGCCTCTTGCCTTTCATGAGCCTCGATATCGAGCCATGCCTCATCGAGCGCATGATCGACCTCGATTACGAAGAAGGCGAAAATGCCTATGGCATCTTGCTCGAGCTCATTCGCACGGGCGTTGTGTCGCCGGCGGCCACGGTCCCCTTCCATGTCATTCTACCCATGCTTGGCAGCGAATTTGACCAACGTCTCTGCGTGCGCATGGGGCTTGAGTTCTACTGGCGCTTTGTGCGCGAGTATCTTGGTTTCATCGAGGACGTGCACAACGAGCAGGCATTTGTTTTCCCCTTCTTCCTGCCTGAGTATTCTTACTCGGAAGAGTCCGCTCGAATCCTGGTCGAAGAGTTTTTGCGCCTAGCTGAGCGCGAGAATTGCGTCAATCCGCACCTCGTGCTGATGCTCGATAATGCCCAATCGGTTGATTGCGACATCGACGTGCTCATGAAGTCCTGGAACCGCCTGAAGTGGGGCAAAGAGAAGCCTCCTGTCTCCATTGTGTTCCGCGATCGGGCTTTCAGCGAATGGATGAGCTATTCGCGCCCATCGGTGAAAAAGCTCCTCGACCGTACCATTGCGAAGGTTGATAGTGACCTCAATGCAGCGGGTGTGAATTATTGTTGGGCTCACTTTGAGAATCTCGAAGACCTTACCTTCGATTCCAAATCGCTCAGTAATTTCGAACAGAAGATTGTCAAACTGGCCCAACTCTCTTATCTGACGATTTCGCCCGACGTTTATGTTCGGCGTAAATTGCTTAAGAAATTCTCGCTCATCAGTCATGAGCCTCAATTTGTCGAGGTGCGTTCGGTGACGGCTGGCAACGATTGGCACCCAAAGCCGAGCCTTGGGCGGTGGGAAGGCGTGCTCGATTCGAATGCTCCTATCCAGCTTGTGGATGAGAGCCGACTCATTACTCGGCGCGTGCGTGGCGGACGTGTTCAAGTGGCCATGCCCCAGTGCTGGAAAATTGCCTATGTCCGGGCGGTGCGCACGTGTGCCGCAGCTGTCAAAGGGGATCCTAACACGCTCCAGGGTGGAGTGATCGAGCTACTCGCCCACATCTCCGGTGTGAAAGACCCCGCGAAGGCACGGGAGAACATTTTCGATTTTCTTGCAGCGTATGGCTACGTTTATTGGCGTGAGCACTTCCTCCAGCATGATATGAGTGAAGCCGATGTGCAGATCCGCGATATGGTGGATGACTTGCTGCTGCGAGGTGCGCGCAAGCGTCTGCGCGATGAGGAGTATCTCGTTGCCGGCGTTGCTGCACAGGCTTATTTCTTCGCGCTCGATGCCATGCGCAGCCATGCAACCCATTGGGAAAATCTCGACCAGCGAGCTGCCTACCAGAACATACTTATGATCACTTTGGCGCTGGTTAACATGATCACGATTTACCACTGGATGAAGAAACCGGCCGAGGCGAAGAAGTTGTTCGATGTCATGCGCACCGAGCTGTTCGATTTCGAATCAGCTTACGATCGCTATGGCTTAGCTGAATACGGAGTTACGCCACCCGAGTGGGAGCTTGCCTTGAAAAGCGAGATCGAAGATTCCCCGCTGAACCTTGTGGCGCGAGCCGCACGGCGCACGGCTGCACGTCACCTCCGCCAGCTCGGCTACAAAAAAGAGTTTAGTCGCGAGGACGAGGATATCCCACACACCACAGGCCACATCTGGAGCGCCGAAATCGAGAACATTAACTATAAGTGGGAAAACAAGCTCTTCTGTGGTCTGCGCGAAGAGTAGGCGGCTTCGCCTGTCCCGCCTAAAGGGGCAAGCGAAAAAGCTGTCTATGATGAGCGATGCCGGTTCGATTTGGAATCAGGAAGGAATGCGCGACATCGCGTGCCTGTTTCGCCATGGGACGCCGCTGAGCTGACCGCTTGCATTCGATTCTCTGCCGACACCCTGGCTTTGGCGCGCTCTGTCTCTGGTGCGGCGCAACCACGCCCCGCCATGGCGATAACTTTTTCGGTCTGACGACGGGGAGTCACCACGCCCCGTCCGAATCGATGAGTCTGGTGCTTTCTTTAACCGGAGTCTCTCGCGCTTCTGGGGAACGGAAGAGACACCAATCTGTGAAACCCAGCACAAATGGTCTTTCTTATTCTCTTGGGGATGCGTAAATGAGCCAGCTTGTCACTCTTCAGAGCTTGCTCGATCAGATCTCTTCGCATTCCATATCGTCGCGGATGAGAAGGAGAATAGCTGACTGCGGCACCACAAGATAAACTTCACCACAGTAGCGAATCTCGACGGCCTCCTTGCGAAGGAAAAGCGCGTAATCGCCTTCTCGTGCCTGCACGGGAATGTAGCGCACACTGCGGTTGCCTTTGTAGTGCTCGGCCCACGGTTCAGAGTCGTCCGCCGCAAGATTGGGCACGGCAATGCCCGGCCCCACGGCCAGCACGCGGCCCGACTGCACGGGATCTTTCTCCATGACACTTTGAGGCAAGACCAGCCCCACTTTTGTGCGCTCCTCCGGATTGTCGGGCTTAATGAGCACGCGGTCCCCGACCACCAATATTTCTTTCGCTCCGATGTGCATGACGACAATGGATGTGCGCTTTCGAGCCGGCAAATCGAGAAAAAAATAAGGCTGCGAGGACACTTTGCTCATCCCCCGGCTCTTTTCTCGACGTATCCGGACAACGATCGCGAGCTATTTCATACTGAGGGACAAACAAAAGTCCAGCGCGCGGGTCGAAGTTTCAGCCTATGAAGCAAAAAGAATGAAGTATCTGTACGCAAACTTTTCGATTTTCCTTGCACACCCAAAATTTCGCCTTTGGCGTACCGCTTAGGCGTGGGCGCGCAAACACAGCCCCGCGTTATGGTGTCTCGAAAATCACTACAAAAGGAGCGGCTAATGGCGAAGTACAAGATTGCCTGGTTGCCGGGCGACGGCGTTGGGGCCGAGGTGATGGAAGCTGCGCGCATTGTGCTCGATGCGCTTGGCTTTGATGCAGAATATCACCACGGCGACATCGGGTGGGAATTCTGGAAGAAGGAAGGCGATGCTCTTCCTCAGCGCACCATTGATTTGCTACGCTCATGTGATGCGGCGCTGTTTGGTGCGATTACCTCTAAGCCAGCAAAAGCTGCAGCCGAAGAGCTTGCCCCGGAGCTGCGCGACAAAGGGTTGAGCTACCGCAGTCCCATCGTGCGAATGCGGCAGCTTTTTGATCTCTACATCTGCTTCCGTCCGTGCAAGGCATATCCGGGGAATCCATTGAACTACAAAGAAGGGATCGACCTTGTTGTTTTCAGAGAAAACACCGAGGACCTCTACTTTGGTCTAGAGTTTCCGGAATTCCCCGAGAACCTGCGTCAACTGCCGGAGTTTTCGCGTATACCGGAAAAAGCCGCTGTGTCGCTAAAAGTGAACACCCGGCGTGGCTGTGAGCGCATCATCGAGGCTGCTTTCGAATACGCCCGCAAGAACAACCGAAAGAAAGTCACTTGCGTGCACAAGGCCAACGTGGTGCGAGCTTCGGACGGCCTCTTCTTAAGTGTGTTTAAAGAGGTGGCAGCTCGCTATCCCGATATCGCCAGCGACGATGCGAACATTGATGCTCTCACGATGTGGCTGCTAAAGAATCCCTTCAATTACGATGTGCTCGTGGCGCCGAACCTCTATGGCGATATTATTTCCGATCTGTGTGCGCAAATGGTCGGCGGCCTTGGCTTCGCCAGCAGCGGAAACATCGGAGAGAAGGTGGCTGTATTCGAGCCAACCCACGGCAGTGCGCCCAAGTACGCGGGCCAATACAAGGTTAATCCGATAGCAACGATTCTCGCTGCCAAGCTCATGCTCGACTGGTTGGGCGAGAAAGAAATGGCTCAGCGAATTGACAATGCCGTGGCAAAGGTCATTGCCAAGGGTGAAGTGCGCACCTATGACATGGGGGGTAACGCAACGACACTTGAAATGGCGAAAGCTATTGCAGCCGAGCTTTGATCCTGAACAAATCAATGGCAATACCGTGGGGGAGGGAGCAAGGCGCGCTCCCTCCGCCTGGAGCAAATCACTATCGTGTTGGGAAAGGGAAACGCCATGAGTCGAAGTGCAGTTCTTCGCAAAGCCATCATGGAGCGGCGCGCGGTTGTCGTGCCTGGCTGCCACGATGCTTTTAGCGCTAAAGTTATCGAAGCTTGTGGTTTCGAAGCCATTCAGATCTCCGGGTTTGGGTTGGCGGGGTCGCTCCTTGCTAAGCCCGACGTGGGGCTAGTCCAGATGAAGGACATCCTGGACATTACGTGGAACATTGTTGACGCTGTGAAAATCCCCGTGATGGCCGATGTTGATACTGGCGGGGGAAACGCCATTAACGCAGCGTACATCACTGAGCGCCTTATCAAAATGGGTGTGGCGGGAATGAACATTGAAGATCAGGTCTTCCCAAAACGCTGCGGCCACATGGCCGGAAAAGAAGTGATCAGTGCCGAGGAGATGGTCGGTAAAATCCGTGCCTGTGCGGCTGTGCGCGATCGCCTCGACAAAGATTTCATCATCAATGCGCGAACGGATTGCTTCGCCTCCATGGGGCTCGAAGAAGCTATTCGCCGTTGCAAGATGTACGCCGAGGCTGGGGCCGATCTCGTCTTTATTGATGCCATTAAGACGCGTGCCGATATCGAGGCGGCCGTGAAAGCGCTCGACCCCGTACCGCTCTCCGTGAACCTCATGGACGCTGTGAGCGGGGTGAAGACGGAACTCATTCCTATCCCCGAACTCGCGAAAATGCGGGTGGGACGGGTTTCGATTCCTGTCGCTTCCATTATGGTGATGCACAAAGCCCTCAAAGACTTTTTCACCGCCCTCAAGCAATCGCCAACCGGAACTCTTCCGGGGCAGACGCAGTGGCTAACCTCCTTTGAGGAATACACAAGCTTTGTTGGGCTGCCTGAGTATCGAGCCATGGAAAACGAGTATCTGCCAAAAGCCAAATTGGCCGAAAAGTATGGCCAATAACCTATTTCATGTCCGGCGAGGGGCGCCATCAATGCCCCTCGCCGGACAGAAGCAGAAAGGTAGGGTACATCTATGGGAGCAACATTAGCAGAAAAGATTTTCGCGAAGTCCGTACAACGTGTCAGCGTCAAGCCCGGCGACGTGCTCGAGCCGAATGTGGGTCTCGCCATGTCGCACGAAAACGCGGCCCTTGTCATTAATCAATTCAAAGAGATCTTCAAAGACACCGGTCTCGAGCTGCGTGTTTGGGATCCATCACGTATTGCGATCATTTTCGATCACCGTGTTCCGGCCGAAAGCGCAAAAACCGCGAACAACCAGAAGAAAATCCGCGAGTTCGTTGCTCAGCAGGGCATTACGAAGTTCCACGAGATCCGAGGCGATGAAGGCGGCATTTGTCATCAGATTCTTCCCGAGAATGGCTATGTGCGACCGGGGATGATCGTTGTCGGCACGGATTCGCACACAACAACCCACGGAGCGCTCGGCGCTGTGGCGTGGGGCATTGGCGCCACCGAAATGGCCGCGGTGTGGGCGCTTGGTCGTGTGCTCAACGTCGAGGTGCCTCCTACGATCAAGATTGTGATCGAAGGCGAACTGCCAGCCATGGTCGCGCCGAAAGACATCATTCTCTACATTATCGGCAAGCTTACGGCACAAGGCGGGAATTTCCGAGTTTTCGAATTCCATGGCTCCGCAGTGAAGAACATGTCCACGAGCGGTCGTCTGGTACTCTCGAACATGTCGGTTGAGGCAGGAGCCACGTCTGGTCTTTTCCCGCCAGACGAAGAAACACTCCGCTATCTGCGCGAAGAAGCTGGCGTGACGGACGAGATCGAAATGATTGCCCCAGATCCCGATGCTGAGTACGAGAAAACGGTCACGATTGATGTGTCCAAGCTCGAACCACAGGTGGCGTGTCCGCACACCGTGGACAACGTGAAGCCGGTGAGTGAGGTTGAAGGGCGCAAGATTGATCAGATCGTCATCGGCTCGTGCACCAATGGCCGACTCGACGACATTGCGATTGCGGCAAGCATCTTGAAAGGCAAAAAGGTTGCCCGCAACACGCGCATGCTGGTTTTCCCGGCCTCCGGACGCATTTATCGTCAGGCCCTAGAAGCTGGTTACGTCAAGGACCTGATGGATGCTGGTGCCGTGGTTATGAATTCGGGCTGTGGGTGCTGTCTGGGCGTGCATCAGGGGGCGCTCGCTGATGGCGAAGTGGCGCTCTCTACCACAAATCGGAATTTCAAAGGGCGCATGGGGAATCCCAATGCAGAAGTCTATTTGTGCTCGCCGGCGACGGCAGCGGTGAGTGCACTTACGGGCGTGATCACCGATCCACGGAAAGGAGCCTATTAATCATGGCAAAGGTCGTGTTTAAGGTTGGCGATGATGTTTCAACGGATGCCATTTACCCTGGCCGCTATATGGCCACAGTCTTGCCGACAGAGACGCCCCAGTACTGCTTTGCGGACCACAAAGAGTTTAACGAACGCCTCAACAAAGGCGAAATCGAAGCCGGTTCGGTTATTGTGGCCGGAAGCAACTTTGGCTGCGGGTCCTCACGCGAACAGGCGGCATCGTGTCTGAAAGGATGGGGACTTGTGGTTGTGGCGAAGAGTATTGCCCGCATATTCCTGCAAAACGCCGTGAACCTCGGACTCCAGACGGTGATATGCCCCGAAATCGAAGCGGAAGTTGGGGACGAACTGGAGATATTTCCGGACAAAATTGTTAATAAATCTACAGGAAAGACCTTTTCTGTGATTCCACATGCTCCAGCTCGTCAGGCCATTATTGAAGCCGGTGGTTTGATTCCCTATGCTCGGAAGAAGCTCATGCAGGAGCGCGGCGTAGCGGCATGATGTGGGCCGCTCAGGCGGACGGAAAAGTACCTGTGTGTGGCTTGTGAAACACCTGCGGCAAGGTGAGGCGCCGTTCCCGATGGGGCGGCGCCTTATTGCTTTTTTGCCCTCAGGATTTCATCTTTCGCACACCAACGACTCTCTGTCCCGTGCGTTTTCTCTTGCGCACAAGGGCACCCCTTGGTTGCATATCCTATTCAAGGATTTCTAAACAGCGATCAACACTGGGACGAACCAAAATGCCCGTCACAATTACCGAATACCTGCGCCCGGACTCTCTGAAGGAAGCCCTGGCTCTCCTTGCAGAAGATCCAGGCAAGAACATCGCTGTCGCCGGCGGAGTGAGCATAGTTCTCTCTGGGGCTCCCCGTCGCGTACGCGCCATAGATCTCCAGAATGTGGGACTCAATGAAATCGCAAGTACAAAGGATGAGCTTTGCCTCGGGGCGATGGCCACGCTGGACGATATCATTCACTCTCCAGCGGCCACGAAAGTGGCATCGGGGCTTCTCCCGACGGCTCTGCGTACTGCAGCTTCGGAACCTATTCGCCGGTTGATCACGGTGGGAGGCAACATCGTTCAGTGCTATTACTGGGCGACATTGCCCCCTTTGCTGCTTGCACTTGATGCGAAGATTCACCTCCGAACCTCCGAACATCGACGCACGCTCAAGGCCACGGAATTCTTTGCCCAGCCGCCCATGCGTCTGATGGAAAAGGGCGAGCTCGTGACGGATGTGACTATTCCGCTAAAGCCATCCCGTCGTGCCGCATTCGAGAAAATGGCCAAGACTTCCAACGATTACGCACTCATCCACGTGGTCGTTTCCTATGTGGACCAGCGCGGAAAAATGAGTGACCCGCGCGTGGTGGTGGCCGCCTGCACAAGTCTTCCGACTCGTGTGCGCGAGGCAGAAGAGTTTCTGGAAGGCAAAACAGTGGACCTTAACACAGCCATGGAGGCAGGTCAAATCGCTTCACATCACGTAAAGTTGCGCGGTGATTTTCGCGCCTCCGCCGATTATCGTCGGCGTGTGCTACGAGTGATGGTCCAGCGCGCGCTTCTCAAAGCTGCTGATAAACAAACGATAAGTTAGCATTTTCAAAGGTTGGAAAATCCTATGAAACTTCATGTTCGCATCAATGGCGAGGCTCGGGAACTGGAAATTGCCCCAGGAGCTGTGCTGGGCGATGTGTTGCGTCAGCTTGGCCTCACAGGAACAAAGATGGGATGCCGAGAAGGTCATTGCGGGTCGTGCATGGTGCTCGTCAATGGCAAACCGATGAACTCATGTTTGCTCCTCGCGGCCAAGGTCGAAGGGGCGGAGATCACGACCATTGAGGGGCTTGGAGATGTTCGCAATCCGCATCCGATTCAGGAAGCGTTTGTCGAAGCCGGCGCTGTGCAGTGTGGATTCTGCACTCCTGGCATGATCATCTCAACCAAAGCCTTGCTCGACAACGAGCCTCATCCTTCCCTGGAACGCGTGCGCGAAGCACTTTCCGGGAATCTGTGTCGCTGCACTGGCTACGCAAAGATCTTCGACGCCGTGCGCATTGCCGAGCACAAATTAGCAAAAGCATCGGGCAACGGCAAAAGCACTCGGCGCCCGCACAGACCCTGAGACCTGATGGTGTGCCAGATGTGCGAGTGGCATACGCAGCAAACAACGAGAAACCTGAAGCAAGGAACGTGGTGCTATGACAAAAACAGCAGGAACAAAGAAGACATCGGCGAGGCCGGAGCCGAACGCCGCTCGTGAAACGC
This sequence comes from Candidatus Sumerlaeota bacterium, assembly GCA_017161655.1. Classification (GTDB taxonomy): domain Bacteria; phylum Sumerlaeota; class Sumerlaeia; order Sumerlaeales; family Sumerlaeaceae; genus DRVG01. The sequence goes on along the minus strand of JADFCV010000003.1, from coordinate 117,896 downwards.
GTGTGGTCGGCAAGCCCGTCCCGAAAGTGGATGGGTTATCTCTCGCAACCGGACGGGCGAAATTCACGGCCGACGAAATTCCCCCCCATTGCCTTGTGGGGATGCTTCTGCTTTCACCGCACGCTCATGCGAAGATAAAATCCATTGACACAAGCGAAGCAGAGAAACTCCCCGGTGTTCGTGCCATCTTGCATCATGGCAATGTGCCCCGCATCGCGCACACCACGGCTGGTCAAGGGTTTCCTGAGCCATCACCATGGGACACCTTCATGTTTGACAACAAGGTGCGTTATGTCGGCGACCGCGTGGCGGCTGTGGCGGCAGAAACACGCGACATTGCTCTTCAGGCTCTCAAACTCATCCGCGTGGAGTACGAGCCCCTGCCTGCTGTCTTCGATTTCGAAGAAGCGCTCAAGCCGGGAGCTCCCATCATCCACGATGAACCCGACATCACGAGTTTCCTCCCCTTTGATCCAAAGCGTAACCTGGCTGCTTGGGCCAAAGCCGACGTTGGTGATATTGAGAAAGGTTTGGCTGAGGCAGATGTCGTGGTGGAGGGCGAGTTTGAAACCCACTACTATGCTCACGCTCCCATCGAACCGCACGTCACCCTGACGTATCTTGACCCCGACGGTCGTCTCGTCATTCGCACCTCGACACAAGTTCCCTTCCACTGCCGCCGTATTGTGGCCCAGACCCTGGGAATTCCTGTACGCCAAATTCGTGTGATCAAGCCGCGGCTTGGCGGTGGCTTCGGTGGCAAGCAGGAAATCCTCCTCGAGGACGTCTGTGCGATGCTTACGCTGCGGACCGGCCGACCGGTTCTCATGGAGCTGAATCGGGCGCAAGAATTCACGAGTTCCCGGACGCGCCATCCCATGCGCATGTGGGCAAAAATGGGTGTGAAGAAAAATGGTGAGGTTACAGCCATTGATTTCCGGGGCATTCTCAATACAGGGGCCTATGGTTCGCATGGCCTGACGGTGCTAACTAACGTCGGCAGCAAATGCCTCGGACTCCTGCGCTGCCCCAATGTGCGCTTCGATGGAAAAACGGTTTACACGAACCTCCCTGTCGGAGGTGCCTACCGCGGTTACGGTGCCACCCAGGGAATGATGGCGTTAGGCCAGCTTATCGACGAAGCAGCCCGCGCTATTGGTATGGATCCGGTGGAGTTCTGCCTGCGCAACCACATTCGAGCCGGCGAGACCCATCCCATCTTCCGAGCTCTTGGGGAAGGTCGTGAAGGCGTCGACATGACGATCGCCTCGTGCGGCCTGGCCGAGTGCATACGTCTCGGCGCAGAACGCTTCGGGTGGAAACAGCGCCGAGGGAAGGGCGCCTCCATGCCCGGTCCCATCAAGCGAGGGGCGGGGATGGTCATCCTTATGCAAGGCTCCTCAATCCCGGAAATCGACATGGCGGCTGCCATTGTGAAGCTTAATGACGATGGCTCTGTGAACCTGTACAGTGGAGCCACCGACCTTGGCACGGGCGCCGACACGATCCTGGCCCAAATTGTTGCTGAAACACTTCACATCCCCGTCAGCGATGTGATTCTCACGGTTGCCGATACCGACAATTCTCCTTTCGATACGGGCGCTTATGCGTCGAGCACGACATACCTGAGTGGCGAAGCAGCCCGCCGCGCTGCAGTCGATCTGCTGGAGAATATGAGACAGGTTGCTGCAGAAGCTCTCGACGTGTCGCCCGAAAAGCTCGACGTTGGCGAGAAATGTTTCTACGTTCACGGAAATCCGCGCAAGACCATTAGTTACGAAGCTCTCGCGCGACGCGCACTTTACTCTCGTAATCAGCAACAGCTCGTGGGGCACGCATCAGCTATATCGCATGTTTCCCCTCCTCCCTTTGCCGCGCATTTTTGCGAGGTTGAGGTGGATACCGAAACGGGTGTCGTTCGGGTGGTCAAATATGTCGCAGCTGTGGACTGTGGCGTGCCAATCAATCCAAAGCTCGCTGAGGGGCAGACCGAAGGCGCTGTACTCAATTCCATTGGCGCGGCTCTCATGGAAGAATACTTGTTTAACGACGATGGGCGGATGCTGAATCCCACCTTCAACTATTACAAGCTCTTCACGCCTGGGGAAACGCCTTTGGTCGAGACGATCCTGGTGCCCACACATGAGCCGACGGGGCCCTACGGCGCAAAAAGTGTTTCAGAGATTAGCACAAATGGCCCGCTGCCGGCAATCGCCAATGCTATCTATGATGCTGTCGGCGTACGTTTGCGAAAGGCGCCCTATACTCCCGAGCGCGTTCTCGAAGCTCTCGAAGCAAAACGAAAAGCTGAGCACTCCTGACGCCAGGGATAGAGTGATCAATCTGAGGATGCTTTGCCGGACGCAACGAGTGGCCTGATGTCGATCACCTCCATGCCAGCGGCCCGTGCCGCTTGAATGCCGAGGTCGGCATCCTCGAAAGCCAGGCAGGCCGATGGTTCCACGCCAAGCCGCTTGGCGGCTGTTAGAAATAAGTCTGGTGCTGGTTTTCCACGCTCCACGTCATCTGCTGTCACGATAGCCTGGAATACGTCCAGCAGGCCAAGTGCGTCCAGCGTCTTGCAGCACGAGCTCCGCGTCCCGCTGGTGGCCACAGCCATGGGCATCTTGCCTGCATGTTCGCGAATGAGCTGAACCACAGGCTCAATCGGCCTCACCTCGGGAAGCATGCGGAGAAACGTTTCGGATTTTTGCTTCCGCGTCTTTTCCGGATCCAGGTGACAACCATGACGTTCGTTGAGGAGATGAATGATATCCAGTGTGGGCATTCCCGCTAGTTCGTAAAAGAGCGCTTCAGGGAATTTCGCCGCATCCGGACCAAGCACTTCAAGCCATGCTTTGTAATGCAACGGCATCGTATCGGCGATCGTTCCATCGCAGTCAAACACGAGTCCTTGCACATGTGAGGGAATTTCGATCACGTCTTTCTCCCGTTTTTGCGATAATCGTTGGGCGAGAGAGCCTGGCACTCTTATCCGCCATCAAGAGACGACTGAGCCGTGGTCATACGTAGGCGCTTGATCACTCAAAGAAGCTCGCGGAGCGAGAGGTCCCTCATTCCTTGGGTTCGGCTTCCACGCCGTGGAATGAGAGAAACTCGCAAGCAACTTTTGCCTGCTCGAGGTCCAGGGGCACACCTGCCTGCGTTTGGACGAATTTCCATTGTTTGACCGTCGATGCAGGTTGGGCTTCGAGGTCTATCTGCTGGAGGTACACCGGACATGTGGCTACAGCGTAGCAGTTATAGAACTCGAAACAACGTTCGCCAACGCGCGACTCCTCTCGATTAATGACCTTTTGGAGTTCATTCGCACTTGGTTGTGACGCAGCGAGTGGGGTGAGTGCAGCGTTCGGATAGTAGTGCTCCAAAATCTCGCGGTAGTTCTTTCCGCGATAAGCCATCATTGTCGCGCCCACCTGGCACATGCCGGCGCCGTGTCCCCACCCCGCACCGCGAAGAATCACCGCTGCAATACTGCCGTCAGCGTTCCGTTCATAATCTACGACGAAAGCCGAGCTATAAAGGAAAGATGGGCTCAAAGCTTCCCGGATGGAATACTGTTTCGCCACAGTGCCCAGAACCCACGACCCACGTGTTCCCACCACGCGCAGGTACTCAATGCGCCCCGATGCACCGCGCGAAATCGGCTCAAGTGCTTCGAGTTGACCAATGTTCTCTCCGAGGTATTTCGACAGCCGCTGCTCGAGTTCTTTGCGCTCAAGCCGAACTTCCCAGCGAAAATACGGTGCGGAGTAACGCAGATAGGGGGGAACATCATCGCCAGTGGTATTGCACCAAACATCTGGTTTGGCTGCAATAAGCGCAGCTGCCCGCTCCTCTGTGTTAGCGGGAAAGAATTGCTCAACATCAGAGCCCGACGGAGCATCGGGCTTAGCCACGAGATAGCCACGCGGATCCTCGTTCCACACGCTGTCGAAACTCTCGACGATGCCTCCGCACATTTTTGAATAGCGGCAATCGCAAATTTGCCCCTCGTGCACGAGCACCTCGCCCAATGTTGCCAAAGTGACCCGACGTGAGTCCACTGTTTCGCGGGACGACCCACGGTAGCACTGACAGTGATCATCCGCACAAAGATGGAAAGCATCCGCGTAATGATGCTTGCCCATCGTCGCAAAAAGCGTATTGCGCGCAGCCACTGTTTGAGCTTTCAAAAGCTCCTCAGGCATCACCGACATCATTTCCGAGGAGTTGACAGAGAAGAGATAGGCTTCCGCCGGTAGCTCATTGATCGCTGTGAGTAGACCTTTGTTATCAACCCGCACCTCCACGACGCCGCGGAACCGCTGGCGTTCATAGTGCTTCCAGTGAAAGCTCACGCCAACGATCACATCGTGAATAACTGCGCGATCGTTCTCTGGGTCGCACGGCTCGAAACGCACCCATTCCCCTGCACGCAATGTGAGATCACCCACCTGAACAATGACCTGGCCTGTCGGGGGCGTCACACATTCGGTCATGAGCGAGATGCGCTCGCGCTTCGGCAGACGCGCCTGTAAGGTAGTCGCCTCTTCCTCTGTGGCATAGCGCCGCGAACATCTCCAGTACTCAATGCTCGATATTCCAGGTGCGAACTCGAAACCTAGCTGAAGCGTCTCCAGGGGATCGAGCGCTGGGTGAGGGGAGAGCGCAGCTTCAGCAACTTCGCGCCTGGGTGACTTGGCGAGAACCAGGCGATAAGCGAGCACGGCGGGGCGTGCTTCCGCGAGTGTAAACCGGAAGTCAGTGGCATTAAGCAGCCGCTCGTCCCCTCGAGCGCCTGAAGAGGTGACAATGCGATAGCGCCCTCTCAACGAGACACGAATCTGACGCTGATGTTGAAGGATGCCAATGCGCACGGAGGGACCAACCCACTCCGAATAACCAAGTTTCTCCATCTCTGTTCCTCGCGGTGGTTTTGCGGAAGCAACTATGCTTCTTCAGCCACGGTTGCAAGCTGATCGCTGTCAGGATTATCAGAACACCGGCGCTCGATGATGGAAAGCAGGTCGTCCAGGCTTTCGCGCGAGCATTCACCCATAAAGCAAATCTGGATCCAGTTGCGTTCGAGTAAGTACTCACTCATGTAGCTGAGAAGGAAACCGGCCTCCTCCAGTTCTCGCCCCACGTCATAGGACCTGATATGTGGTGGCAGCACGAGGGTAATGACGGCTGGAGCCGCGTGTTCTTCGGGAGCCAGGACGGTGAGTCCAGCCAGACGCAGTCGCTCACGAGCCCATGCGGAAATCTCTGCCCGTTGCGCGTAAGGCGGGTGAGCTTCAAATCGGTCAAGTGCAGCCTTGAGTGCCCGAATCAGATTCGATGAATGGGTAAAGGGAACGCCATCTTTCGAAGCGTAGTAACCCAGATCGAGATAGCGGGGTAAAGATTTCCCGGGGGCCACTTTGTGGTTGTAGAAAACCATCGAAAGACCTGGGAAAGCCCCGATTCCCTTGCCACTTACGGCCGAGGCAAGATACAGTTCGCTCATGTCCACGGGGACGATCCCAACGGAGGAAATGCAGTCCATCGCCAATTTGATTCCACGCTCTTTAGCAATCTCGATCAGAGCGGGCAGGTTATTGAGGATGCCTGTGGACGTCTCGCAATGGACGCCCCAGATCCAACCGAGGGAGACGCTCTTTTCCACGCGCGCACGAAGAGCGTCGTAGTCAAACGGTTGGCCGTAGGGCGCTTCGAACACATCGAAGGCCAGGCCAAAGCGCGATGCAGCGTCGGCCAAACGCCATCCGAATTCCCCATTGGCCAGCACCAGCCCTGGCCGATTTAAAAGCTTCAATTGAGCTCCGACCACGTCATTGGCCAGCGTGCCTGAGCCTACAAAAATCTCCACATGACGCGCTTTTGTAATACGGCACAGCTGCGCTTTGATGCCCTGGAACTCGCGCATGAACTCTTTGCCACGATGCGAAACTGGAGACTGCGAAAAAGCTGACTGGACATCTGGATGAATGTTCACAGGACCCGGTAGAAAGTTCGCCACGCGAGTCTCTGACTCATTCTCCATTTCGAGAATTTCCTCCGGACCGAGAACCTGCATAGTAATCTTTTCGAATTCCTTTTTTGTCATGTACATGGGTTGAAACTGAGCTCCCGGACTCCCCACCAAGGGACCAAACGGTACAAAGCCCAGGTGCTGGTAAAGCTTGAGCTGCCGTGTTGTTCCACTTATGAGAGCCAGGTCATAGCCTTTGCGTAAGCCGTAGCGGGCCAGTTCGAGTGCCAGGCCACGGAAAACACGTCCGGACCGAAACTCCGGCTCCACGGCCAGGAGGCGGATCTCGCACATGGACTTGGCCGGAGGCAGATACTCGTCAAGATTGGGCAGCTTGAGATCCAAGGAGAAGGGCCGACGATCCCGCACCGCCAACATGCCGACAACTCGGCCGCCGCAGAGACAAATGAGGTATGTGTTCTCATCGTGAAAGCGGTCCACGAGCTTCCCCTCTTCGTTGGGGCGATGCTGGGGGATCTCCTCCACAAAAGTTCGGTAGTTGAGCCGATGGATTTGCTCAAATTCCTCCGGCTCCGTGGCCACTTTGAATGTCAGCGGCTTATGCGATTTCATAAAGCCTCTAATTCCTCCCACGTGCTACCACGTCCTCGCGCGTGGGACGCTCGTGAATCGCTTTTTCTGTTTTTTCATTATTCAAGGTGCGTTTATGGCGTATTCGTCGAAGCGATTTCAAGCATTGTCTAGCATGAAAACGACTCAAATGCAAGTCCAGCTGCCCCCACGATACCAGCATCAGCACCTAGCTGTGCGACAAGAATCTCAACGCGTTCCGAAGGCCGCCGAAATGCGCGCGCACGCGCAAAATCGCGCAGCGGCGCGAAAATAAACTCGCCAGCCCCAGTAAGAGCGCCGCTGTAAATCAAGCGCTCAGGGTTCAGGATATTAATGATGCTTGCAGCGGCAATACCCAGAGCTTTCCCAACATCGTAAAGGACCTGTTTCGCAAAAGGATCACCTTGAACGGCAGCGTCATAGACAAGACGTGCCCCGAATGTTTCTTCCTCGCCTTGGGGAATGCGAATGGAAGTTTGCACGCCTGCCGCAAGGGCTTCACGCACCACTCGCCGAATCGCGGTGGCACTGGCGTAAGCTTCTAAACAACCGCGCGAACCACAGTTGCATGGCGGACCTTCAAAATCTATGGTCATGTGACCTAATTCGCCCGCTGTGTCATCGGGACCAGTGTAAAGTTTGCCGTTGATGATCAGTCCACCGCCCACTCCTGTCCCAAGTGAGAAAAGCACCATATTCGAACAGCCCCGACCCGCACCAGCCCAGAACTCGCCGTAAGCAGCAGCGTTCGCGTCGTTGTGGAGCACGACGGGCAAGCCGAGCAGCTTCTCCAGGCACTTGCGCACGGGTGCGTTTTCCCATCCAGGCAGATTCGGCGCTTCGTAAACGATTCCAAGTTGCGAGTTCATTGGTCCCGGCACACCCATTCCAACCCCTTGCACCATGTGGCGTGAGGCCAATTCACGCGCTGTATGCGCCACACGTTCGATCACCTTTTCGAACCCTTCATGGGCATGTGTGGGAATTTTTGCCTGTTCCACAATATGCCCGTCGGCGTCCACAATGCCGAATTTCGTGTCCGTTCCACCGAGGTCTATTCCGAGCATCAGCATAGCAAACGTAGGCCACGGTTTGGATCGTTTCATGTCAATGAGAATGCTCCAAAGTCATCCCGTTGAGCGCACACCTCAGCGGGCGAAGACAGGTCAAAGCAAACAGAGTCTTTTATCCCCTCGAGCGTTTGCCATGTGATTTCTCGTCCTCGCGTTTCTTCGCGTGAAAAATCATGCACGGCGAAACTGTCGGCGAGTAAGGCTCGCCATCGTACGATCCAAAGAGCTCTATAATAGTGAAGCCGGCTCGCCGAAGTGCTGCCGAGAGTTCTCTCCGGCTGTAGATCCGCAAATAATAGTCTGCCACTTCGACGTGATCGCCCAGTGCAAAGCGTGTGACGTTCGAGAGGATTTTGCGTAAACGGTCGTAACTAAACTCTTCCTCGATCTCGAAATCTTTTGTGATGAGCCACCGGCGCGGCGCACTCATGACAGCCTCAATGAGTGGGCGAGGGTTAGGTGCCTCGATAAGGAGCCGTCCACCAGGAACCAGCACGCGGGCGATTTCTTTGAGAACCTCTTCATTCTCGTCGCGAGAGTTTTCCTCAGAGGATGACCTGGCACTGGCTTCTTGCTGCTCTTGGGGTCTGTAGCACCCAAAATCGTTAGGCACAAGCCCACGTTCGTAAAAAACCTGCGGCAGCTTCCACAGTTCGCGTTTCACATTGAGCGATGGCGAGGCCGGGGGCTGCACAAAATAGCCAAAGCTATTGAAGAGAAGAAGCACCGCATCGAACGAGTTGTCCCGCAAGGGCAGTTGGCGCATGTCGCCGCGGATGGGGGCAAATCTGTGCGTTAGCCGCTTAGGAAATTCCCTCACGGCCTGCCGAAGATACTCGTTGTTGAGGTCCAAGCCAACCACCGTGGTATGCCGGGCGAGAATCTTGGAATGGCGGCCAAAGCCGCACGCGAGATCCAGGACGCGCTTGCCCCGGAGCTCGAGGACCTGACGAGCGAACTCGGCCTCCTGACGAGTTTGCTTTGATGGCAGAAGGTGCCGGCTATAAAGCTGACCGTAAAGCTTTCCGAAATAGCGTTGGGTCCACTCTGGAGTTTTCATGCCGTACGACGTCACCCACTTTGTCTCCGCGCAATTTCTTCCCGGACCTCTTGCTCGAGAGCCTCGTAATCCACATTAGCCCGCTGATAATTCTTGTCGAACAACTTTGCATGGTGTTCGAACTCCCGAATGTCCTTGTAACCTTCCAGCATGCAATGCTGGCAGTCGAAATCTTCCTCAGGAGTGCTCACGCGGCGGCGAAAATCTTGATAAAGTGGCGCTGTCCACGCTTCGACGAAATCCTTTTCCTGCAGCGACCCAAGACGTGAATCATTGACGCAGCAAGGGCCTAGCGTGCCATCGGCATGAACCAGGACAAATCCGTAAGGTTCCACGCACTTCGGTTGCGCGCCATGTTGATGGTAGTCCTTCTTTGTGGTGGGCACCTCGACGGGAGCTGCTCGACCTTCCTTGAAAAAGCCAGGCACATAGAGATCAATGCCAACCTCTTGCGCCACTCGTTTGGCTTCGGCCATGTAATGGTCTGAAAGCTCCTGATAGAAATAAAGCGATTCCACCAAAAGCTCGCGGCTGTAAACCTGCAGGAATCCCACGTTCACTGCATCTGCGCCGAGCTCCTTCGCCATACGAACGAAATCAGGAAGCTGTTCGATGTTCGAACGCTGGGCGACGAAATTGAGCGCCACTCGCGGACGCGCCCGCTGCATCTCTTTTCGCAAGCGTGTCAGGGTCCGCACGTTCTCGATCACTCGATGGAAGAGCTTCGATCCACGAATTTTCTCGAATGTTGCAGCATCCACGCCGTCGATCGAAATCCACAGTTCGTGAAGTCCTATCTCAATGAGACGGCGCGACGTAGCTTCATCGAGGAGCAAACCATTCGTGATGATTCGCACGGCGCAGTGCTCGTGAGGCACTTCCGCAAGCATATCCATGAGCTGGGGATGCAAAAATGTCTCGCCGCACCCGGTAAAGTGAACCAAGTCCATGTAGCGCAGCAGTGGACGAACTTTTGCAAACACGTCGAGAGAGATGCGCTTGCGGGGGCCAGAGAGCACGGTCTGCGTGCACATCGGACAACGCAAGTTGCACTCGTCCGTCACCTCAATATACATGCGGTGCGGATAGCTGGCCACCCGATGCAAGCCCAGTCGGTGTTCCATGTTGCGAATTTCTGCATTCAGGCGTCGTGCCGTTGCGTTATTCTCCACCGAATCCAGAGCGCGACGTACAGCCTCCAGGTATTGCGCGGAAGGCTCGCGGGAGTTCGCTGCATCGTAGGCGGCCAGGAGATAACAAGCCTCCCAAACGTTGCGGTGAGTCGGCACACCACACTCATAGCAGTCCTGATTCAGTTGGCCCCGTGCCAGCTCTTGGCGGAGCGAAAGCCATGGCTCCTCATCCCAGTCTGCCGGAGTCTCGGTGCTAAACGCTGGATATTGCACGCAGGGACAGTAACGAGATCCCTCAACGAAGTGCGCAGACCCGTAAGCCCTTGCATAAAGAGAGGAATCAGGGCCATCCTTTCCTACCAGGCTGGCTGATGCGACGATTTTGATCCCGTGTTCTGTGCAATGAGTCACGAAGTCGGCAATGGCACGGCGGGCCTCATCCTGGGAAAAAAATAATGAGCGTGCCACAGCTTCGGGACTCCAAGCTCGCTCAAGGAAAAGCGCGATGCTTTTGGGCTTCCAAGTTTGGGCAAGACGAGTGCACTCCTCAAGCCAGGCGAGATTCTCTTTGTTAAGTACGAATTGCCATTCAACCTGCACTCGCCGTCCGTTTTCGCTGTTCCAATCATGAAGAAGCGCAGCGACTTCTTGAGCAAGCCAACCCACCAGAGCACGGTTCTGGCTGCTCGCGAATTCCAGGATCAAGGTGGTGCAGGGAAAGGCGTCGAGGAACGTGCTCAACTCTTTGGGTTCGAGCAGAGCTGGCTGACGCACAAGCACGCGGACAGGACGTTCTGTGGCAAAAAGCATGTCGCGGAGAGCATCAAAACGTTCGGCATTTGGTGCTGGCCACACGTCTGCGACGACGGTAAACTCACAAGCGCATCGAAAGAGGGAGAGCATTGGTTCAGTATTCGAGGCCCAAGGCTCAGAAAGTTGAGAAAGATGCACCACCCAATGGGTAGGCAAGGAAGCTACTGGTCCTAGGCCGCGCCGAAATTCGACTTGTTGCAATGCCGCGTTGAGCGCGCTTGCTGTTCTCGCTTCACTGCATTCCTGGAGTGCGGCGCGAAGCTGCCGCTGGAACGCCCTCAAATGTTTGAGATTCTCCGCCTGATTTAAGCCAGAGCCAGCTTTGGCCGCCGAGGCACCTTCTTCAACAAACCGAAAGTAGGCCCGATAGATATGGTCAGTGAGTTTGGGGTGGCGTGAAAGCCATGCACCTTCCTCCACCAGCAGTTTCAGCAAAGCGCGCGAGAGCTCACGGACTCTTGGCTGCCGGGCAACTAGGCGCGCCGCTTTATGGGTCAGCGAGGCAGGGATGATCGGCTCCGCTCGTTTCATGATCTGCACTAAACGTCTTTGTGTCTATGCTTACCGCCGTGTCACAAAAACGTTCCCCCTCAAAAAGAGAAGGGCGGTTGCCCTCTTTGACGGCAACCGCCCTGACTGGCAGTTCTTGTGTCCGAGCACAGATTGGAACTGTTTCAACCAATCATGTGCCCATGGCCAATCTCGCGGTGCTCAAGATCGCCCGCGCCCATGACCGCCGACACGTTTCGTGCTCAACGTGCATCCTCTTTCGACTTCTGCCGGAGTCATTCAGCTTCCGACAACACAGTCACATTCAGGAAGTAACTGTTGTCTGCCTCGTTGAGTTCTCGGATCCGGTTTGTGGCGTCAGCTCGAACTTCTACAACGTGCTGGCCTTCACTGAACGGGGGCAGCTCCACCGCTGAGAACGAGTAGATGCTTGGGCCGTAGAGCGGTGGCACCGCAAAGGATGCCACGACCGTCCCATCGACCAGGATGTCGGCACGCGAAGCTTTTCCCGCCTCGGATGTGCCGGTGTTTGCCACGGAGAACCAAGCGTAAACCGGCTGCCCACTGAAAAGGCGTTCGGGGAACGGAACGAACTCCGGGCTGTTGCTAAGACGCAGCGGTCGATAATAGTTCGGGATAATCAGTTTTGAAGACTTAGCACCCTGTTGGTCATTGTTCCCTTTGAGGGTCGGAATCACGTCTGTGGCTTCAGCGGGCACAATCGCAAGGTTCTCGCCTTTGCGAACCTTACCGATAGCAGCCGATGCGTCAATCAGGCCGGCGCCCGTCACGGCGTCAAATCCGGCAGCTGCCCGCTCGCCTGTCACGTCCACTGCAGTCTGCGATAGGATTTTCATCACGTCGGCAGGTTTGAGTTTTGAATCTGCCTGCCGGAGTAGGGCAGCCACGGCCGCTGCGTTAGGCGCCGCGGCGCTCGTGCCGAAGAAATTAGGGAACGGTGTCCCGTCGTCGTAGTCGACCCCGAAGAAGAGAGTGTCGCAGCCATCCACCGCCGCGATATTTGGCACCGTGGCCACGCGGGGACGATACCGACCATTGGCGTCAAACGGAATCTGGATGCTTCCGCCGCGCGCGGTGAACCATTCGGGATCGATGAGCGAAGTCGGTCCGTGTGAAGTGGGATCGTAAGCTGGCGCTTCCTCAAATCTCACTGCGCCGACGCAACCCACACCGCTCGCAGTTTGGTGCCCTGTTGTAACAGGGCCGAGCAGTGGTGTGATCACTCCGCCCTCGTCTGCTCGATACGCCCAGAGCCAGAATTCCACCGGCGCGCGACGATTCTGCGGGATGCGGTTCTGCGGCCCCCAGAAATGGTCAACTGCCACGTAGACAGTAAATGGTCCGGTTCCCGAGTAATAAATATCTAAGATTTCAATGGGATCGCCGCCCGGTTCGCCCGGTTGTCCCTGGCTATCTGCTGAAGCAAACCAGAATAATGCTTCGTTTGGGGGAGCTGGGTCAGATAGCAAGTACAGATCAAGATCCACTTGGGCGCCACCGGTCGAAGGGGCAAAGGTCTCCCACGGTTGATTCCACTGCAGTACCAGTGTCACGTGAGATTCAGGGGGAGTAAAAGTGATAGGCAGGTAGGGACCATATCCTGAATCCCAAAGCGCAAGATCCGCGTCAGTAGCAGGCCAGGATTCATTGTCAGTGACCGAAGGGTTCGCGTCTCTATAGACGAGACGGATTCCTGAATCGCCGGAATTCCCTGCACAAGTGAAATAGGCTGCACCGGAACGAATAACAGATGCAATCGCCGTGGAAACAGGGCTTTCCATGAACCACGGCTCGTCGTAGTAGGTGTAGTCGTCCGTAATGATGGTGCATCCAGCAGAGCGCAAGGCCAGAATTCCTTGGGCCATACGCATGAAATCAGGCTCGGCGGTGTGGAAGGCAAGTTTCGCGCCCGGGGCGATGTCGTGAATTAGCTCGGCCATGGCTTCGCCCTCGTCTCCGGGCGTCCATCCTGGCCAGTAAACGTTTGCATCGTCAGCCAGGAGTTCGACTTCGCGAGGAAGCTCGCCCGCTTCCTGCGGAACGGAATTGCGCAAAATCCCCGGAGTGTTTGGCGGAGGCTCCGTGTCCTCACCCCGCACTGGGGGGCCATACGCAAACGAGTCAGAGAGAATTCCCACTTTTTGAGAAGCCCCATCGAGATAGCGGGCCGCTCGCACACTGTCAACTCGATGAGCCTTCACTCCCTGGCTCTCAGCGATTCCGACATTTGAGCGGCCCTTGTGAGCTGGGCGAATTCTCACAACCTCAGGGATGCTTGCAATGGTTTGAAGATCTTCGTCGCTACCGACGGCAACGGTGACAACGTTGGAGTCGGGATACACTCCCGTGATTTTTGAATCTTTCAGCACAAACTTTTTGAGTACAGCATCATTGACAGCAGTGCAGCCGACAAATACGATTTTTCGTTTCCCGGCTTTGGCGAGGTTCTTGTGCGTGCTCACTTTAAGAGTTCCCGATTTGACGGCGAACGTCTTTTCGGTTTCTTTGCTCAATAGTGGTGCCGCCAGCTTGCGCACCTGGGGATTGGGTGATACCCCAACGGTTTTCGTGATCGGTGCCGCAATCGCGCCAGCGCACATTCCCACTACCACAGCTGCGGCCACCGTTCGTGTTGTCCTGGAATTCATGATTCTCCTCCACATATAGGTGATTGGACGCAGAGCGCACGCCAGAGGGAAAACCTGAAAAAGCACGTCTTGCCCACACTCAGCACCCTGATCCACGGTGAGTATGGCAAAAACAAACCACTTTTGGCAAACGAAAAGACAACGCCGATCACATTTGAAACCGCTGGGAAGTCCAGTTCAGAAACATAACAGAAAAGTTCTGTTTTTGCGCAGCATGCTTCTGTGCGCTCAGGTGTTCACGGGCAACGTTGCCCTCTCTGTCTTAGAAGCGGAAGGGGACCGTCGTGGGTGCCGGGAAAGGGGGCGCAATAACGTTGTCTCCGGCCGAACTTCAGCACAAGGCCACAAGCCCAGGAGACGAAGAACTTGTCCCCAGAGAAGATCCGCCACGATTCGCTCACGAGTTTTCGCGCTCCCATGAAGATTTTAAACGTTCAAGGAGGGCTAGAACTCTATGCTCAATCTCATCCCTGATGCGGCGAAAATCTTCAGGGGGGAGATTGCGCGGGTCAGGAAGAGCCCAGTCCTCACGGTTTTTGGCCCGAACGAACGGACAAGCGTCGCCACAGCCCATGGTGATCACCCAATCCCACTTGTAAGCTGGAATCTCAGTAAGGCTCTTTGAACGATGGGTTGTGAGGTCAATCCCGCGTTCTGCCATCGCCGCGATAGCTTTGGGATTTACTCTACCGGATGGCTTTGACCCCGCGCTCCACGCTTCCACCAGGTTCTCTCCATGCAACCGAGCAAAAGCTTCCGCCATCTGCGACCGATTGGAATTTTCCACGCATACAAAGAGGATGCGATAGAGTTGCGTCGTATTGTTCATCGTTGTGCTCCATGAGATAAAACGAGATAAATTCTAGGCTGGGCGGCAGATCACGTGAAAGCGTGACGTCAGCGTTCCTTCTGGCCAAAGACCTAGACCATGCCAAGCGCTCTCTCTGGGCGTCCTTTCTCTCCGACAATCCCGAAATTCCAGCACTCACGCACCTGCAATCTTTTCTGAGTCTTTCTCCCAGAACATACCAGGTTGCATTGCCCTTATGTTCGCCAGCTCCCCGGCCTGGAAAGGCAAACCCAAAGAATTAGTCATTCATGCTCAACCATTTCAACGCCAGTTCTGATCGGTGAAAGGGCCAACGGCACGTGGTTGAGGCTTCTTTATCAAAGCTTAACGTGTCATACCTTTTGCTTGGGACGGAGGATTTGAGGCTATGGGAAAGATGCCCCTTTGACCTCTCTCTTGTGGAGCCTGTTTTTTTACTTCCACGTTGTCCACTCCAGAAGAGCGTCCCTACCTGGTCTGACTCGGGCGAACGAGCAAGTTGCTGTTTGGCTTCTCGCACGGCTAGCGTCTCTCACCGCCTTTTCTTCTTGCCGGAACATTGCATGCAACCAATAAGCACGAGTCATGGAGCCGGGCACCTCACCACGGTTTTCACACTTCACCGCAAGGAGAGCCTCATGCGTTTCGGGAGGAGTACCACATTTTGCATCGTGATGGCAGTCGTTGTCGCATGCGCCTCGATTGGTAGCACATCTCTTGCTGCACCACTGACAACAGCGCCGCAATCGCGCCGAAGTGTTTCGACGACCGTGACAATGTTTAGCAAGGCTCTCGGACGAGACACGACCTACGTGGTGGTCATGCCCGAGAGACTTCTTCCGGAAAAACGTTACCCCGTGATTTATCTTCTCCACGGGGCCTACGGGAGCTATCGTGATTGGCCCGAAAGAACTCGGTTACTCCAGTACGCGGCAGGGCGCCCCTTCTTTGTCGTCTGTCCGAACGGGGGAGAGTTCGGCTGGTATGCGGACACGGCTACAGGAGGCAACATTGAGAGCTTTCTGACACGAGACCTCATCGCCGACGTGGACAAACGTTTTCCCACCATCGCTCGGCGCGAGGGGCGCGCTATTGCAGGACTGAGTATGGGTGGGCACGGCGCGCTCTCGCTTGCAGCAAAACATCCTGACCTGTTCTGTTCTGCCTCTTCGATGAGCGGGATTCTTGCGCTGGAAAATCATCCGGGCAAATGGCACCTCGACGAGCGCTTTGGCAAACTTTCGGAACATCCCGAAAACTGGTACACCAACAGTGTGACACATCTCGTCGACAAATTTTCTAGTGAAGGCATTTCACTCTATTTTGACACCGGGACGAGCGACACGACGGGCGCCGTGGCAGATAACCGCCTTGTTCACGAGCTGCTAACGAACCGGGGCATCGCGCACACCTATGCTGAGTTCCCGGGCGCGCACACCTGGCGATACTGGGATTGGCGACTGCCCGTTCATTTGGCCTTCCACTACGATCGTTTTCAGACGCTGGCAGATCCGAAGAAACAACCTGCTGCGACGGGCGTTGTGCTCGAGGATTCGGGCTACCGGCTTTATGTACGCCGATGTCTTGAGTTCGAACAGGAGAATGAAGCTCTGGCACGCAGCGGCATAACGTCGCGGCCGGTGGTTCTGCTGGGAAGCTCAAGCATTCAGGGACTCGACGAGAAAAAGCTGTTCCCCGAATTCTGGATGATCAATCGCGGCATATCTGGCGATCGCATTGGCGTTACAAGCCGGGGGATTCTTCACCGGTTGAATTGCTCCGTGTTTGCCTTGCGGCCTCGCGCAGTTATACTCCTGAACGGAACTAACGATTTGAGCGCCACAGCGCGACTTGGTCAGCCTACGATCGATGAAGTCATCGGCGCCTACCGAGAGGTCCTCGAACGCATTCATGCCCAGCTACCGGACTGCCAGGTGTTCGCTGTCACTTGCACTCCCACGCGCGAGGCTTATGCGCACATCTCTCCACTGATTCAACAATTCAACGAGCGTTTGCGCCCTGTCGTCGAATCGCTTGGACCGTGGGCACATTGGGTGGACACTTACTCGCACTGCGTAGATTCTGATGGGCTTCTGCGCGAGGAGCTTTCCCGCGATGGGCTTCATCTCAACGCTGCAGGCTACGAGATTGTGCAGCGAGTCTTCCGTGAGGCATTAGCGAATGCTGGAGTAAAACCCGATCAGCCGCCAGTGAAAAACAACTGAGCAGCTACCACCACTTCAGGGCTGTCCGCCGCAGGCAGCCAAGCGACAAATTCGTCTTGAAGCCATGACTTTAGTCACTAAACTTATTGTGCTTACACCAATGTGGTTCCGCATCATGACTAAAAAACGATTTCAGGAGGTTGCGTATGGATAGCTCCACAACCCAGGTGCGGACTTTGCCACTCATAGGCGAAAAAGCACCAAGTTTCAAAGCCGAAACGACGCAGGGGCCAATAAGCTTCCCTGACGATTTCAAGGGCAGTTGGGTGATCTTCTTCTCACACCCGGCCGACTTTACTCCGGTGTGCACGACGGAGTTCATGACTTTCGCGGCGAAACAAAAACGCTTCGAAGAACTCAACTGCAAGTTGCTGGGACTCTCGATTGACAGCACCTACAGCCACATTGCTTGGCTGCGAACGATTCGCGAGCGGATCGAATACAAGGGGATGAAAAACATCGAAGTCACCTTCCCCGTGATCAGCGACCTGACGATGGAAGTGTCGCGCCTCTATGGAATGCTCCAGCCGTCCGCGAGCACCACTCAGGCTGTGAGAGCCGTGTTCATTATCGATCCCCAGGGAATTGTGCGCGCGATTCTCTATTATCCACTATCCAACGGGCGGAATATCGAAGAAGTCGAACGCCTGCTTATGGCTCTTCAGATGACGGACAAACATAAGGTCGCAACTCCTGCGAATTGGCAACCTGGTGAAGATGTCATCATTCCGCCGCCAGGGTCCTGCGGTGCGGCAAAAGAGCGGGTCGATTCGCCACCCCCAGGAGCCAAGGTTCTCGATTGGTTCCTGACCCTCGCCCCCTGTCCCAAAGAATGAAGGCAGGGAGGACCGCAAGTCTCAGCGGTCCTCCCTTTTTTTTCGTTAGCTTCTTCACATGTTTACCCTCGCTGCTTTCTTGGTGCGTGGTGGAATGAGCAAGCTGTCGTGTGTTTTGATCTTTTTTCACACACTCCACTGGAGCTGCTCAAAGTTTTCGCCAGGAATCCGCATGTGTAGCGGACTGTGGGCGGGTAGTCGCTCCACCTCATGACCTTCAATTTCCAATGTGACGAAGAAATCCAGAGGATCACCGGCTGCAAGCGGCAGAAGACTTCTGGGAATGGCAATCTCGACAATTTCACCTAAGGCCACTTGCGCGGCGAGAGGCGGGAGATCGGGGAGACTTTTTTCGTCGTTGAGAAGCATCCCCTCGCTGCTTTTGCCATTTGAGCCGCCCTTTCGCGCTGCCACTGATGAAGCGAGTAGGAGCTCGCACGAAGATTCTTTTTTAGCCTTCTCTCTGGTTGGACTAGTTGACGCTGTGACGATGGCAGCATGCGTGCTGCCGCGCTCGAGTTTGAGCTTGAGGGACCACGATAAATCGCCACTTGCGAGATGGAGCGAAAGGACCACCTGAGTGACATCATCGGTCTGAATAACCGTCGGGTCCGGGTCAATGCGGTAGTACAACTTCTGCGCGTCGAATCCGAAATAAAGATGCTGTAGCCGCATTTTCCCCGGATGCATGGCGGTAGACGCGAGTGCTGGGTCGTAGTGACCAGCCCCGTACCACTCGTAGAAATGGGTAACGTATCCGTCGAGATTCGGCGAGATGAAACTCACCGGCTGCGTGATTTCGCGGGGCGCTGTGTGGCGTGAGATGGGCAACCGAAGAAATCCTGGCGGCTCAAGTCCCACCGCACGGCATGCTGCCGCGAGATGGTCACGGTAGAGCTGGTCAAAGAGATCGTCCATTCCGCTAGAATGGTCTTCCCCATACCACCAATTCCAGTCGCTACCCTCGGCGATGTAGAGAGAGCGCCATGCCTGCTCGACTTGTTCCGCTGATAACTCGTGGCGGTGTTCTTCAATGTGCCGTGTGACCAAATCGCGAACATCGTGAAGGTAATCCCACGATCGGTTATCTTCACGATGGCCGATCCAGATGCTGAAGTCGTGATTGATCCAGCTCCCAGCGAATAAGTGCGAGATCGTGCGCTGGGGAGGGAAACGCTCCAGGTAATCAGCGAGGGTCACGGTTTCAAGGGCGCCTGACATGCTCAGCCGCTCGTAGAGTGCGCGCAAAAACGGGAGACCGTCGCGTTCGTAATGTTCCCAGCAGTTTTCCCCGTCGAGAATGAGTGGCACAAGCCAAGGCTGATCGTTGCGATCGCTGTTCAGGGCGATGATTTCAAGGCGACGCACCAAATCCTCTGCCGCATCTTCGGGGTCCCATCCGGCGTATTGAAAGCCGATGAGATCGCTGAGATGGTGGTCGCGGAAGACCATTTTGAGCCGAGCGTCGTGGTGCTCTACCCAGTAGGGAGCATAGAGCAGCTCCGCGTTGAGCACATTGCCCCGTAGGTCGCGGCGAATAGATTGTCCAACACTGTGGGCTAGGACCTCTTCATCACTCGCGATCCACTCGATACCATGCTTGGCAAAAATAGGGATAACCTCTGGCGCTACGCTGCCCTCGGCGGGCCACATGCCGCGGGGTGGCTGACCAAAAAGTTTGGTGTAGAATTCGACCGCCCGCCGTACCTGCTCCTCGGCGTCTTCCGGATGTTGGAAGGGCCGCCTGGGCAAAGGGATCTCTGGGCGCGCGACACGTGCCAGGTTCGTGTCGCACAGCAAGGGGAGAATCGGATGGTAGAAGGGCGTCGTAGAAATCTCGATTTGTCCTCGTTCCTGCCGTGTCCGATAGATCGGAATCAGCTCGCGCATGATCCGTCGGTGCTTTTCGAGCACGTAGCGCTTATCTTCTTCCGTGAACCCGCGCCCTTTGCGGAAAAGCTCCTGGAGCTTCGGATCACATTCCACGAAAAGTGGATCGATCCACACAAGGTTGTACCACACCTGCAAATCGCGGATGGCTTGGTCATTGTAGAGCTGAACGACGGAGCGTAGTTCTTCCTGCGAGCGTGCCCATCCGCGGAGTTCATACAGCTCGCGGTAACGCGGATAGGGGCGAATCATGTTTTCGTACTGTGCGTGAAAAAAGCGCTCGAGGATGACGCATTTCTCAGTTTCCGAAAGCTCCGACGGGTCAGGTTCCGAAAGATCCCAAATGACGTCCGTTGCTCCCTGCTCAACGTAATCGAGCACTTGTTCAAGGAGGGACGGAACGAGGTTGACCGTCATCCGGATGTCGGGGAACTCATCGAGCAGCAAGACCATGTCCACATAGTCTTTCACAGCATGCAAGCGCACCCAGGGCATGAAATATGTCCCGGTGAGCAGGTCCTTATAGTAGGGCTGGTGCATGTGCCATAAGAAGGCGACGTACAATGGTTTCTCGCTGCTCATACGGACTTCGCTGTGCCCCAAATAGTCATTGTTAGAGATAGAAATTAGAACGTTCCAAAAAGCATTGTAAAGCAGAAACAAAACCTAGTTTAAGAAAAAAGAGAAACTTTGACCTTTTTCCCCGATCTCAGGGCAAGACTTTAGTCCAGACTTTTGATAGCGGAACGGGATCACCCCGAAATCAAGTGCAATAAAGGCCTGAAAATCAATATCTTAGCCCATTCGCCCAGGCTGTGTCCATTCACCAGTCCGGGATGCTGTATCCGCGAAATTCATCACCTGTACCGAGCACAAAACAGCTCAGAGCTCAAAATTCGTTCGGAACCAGAACAAATTTCCCAATATGTTGAGCGCGTTCCATCGTCATGTGTGCCTCGCGGACCTGCTCGAGCGGGAAGGTCCCTGCGATTTTCTGCCGGAAGATTCCTTGCGCCGCCAGTGTCAACACCTCGCACTGGGCCTTCTCCGCCACATCCGGGACTTCAAGTAATTCGCCTAGCACCCATCCACGGAGGGAGGCGCGTTTGCGAATGAGAGGCGTCAGATCGACGACGCCCGGCTCTTCCAGAAGTCCATAAATCCAGATCGTTCCTCCCGCTGACAAACAACGGATCTCATAATCCAGGTACGGACCTGCTGCGACGGGATCAAAGAAAACATCGACGCCTCTGCCATCGAGCACGCGAGCCACATCGCGGTACCACGGACGCAGTTGGCCACGATCGTCGTGTGTAACGATGATCCAGTCGAACTGGGCCTCGGGCATGGCTTGCAGTGCCTGTGCTTTTGCTTCACTTCGCGTCAGACCTAAGGTTTTCGCGCCCATCAGGTGGGCAACTTGAGAGGCTGCCAATCCCACGCTACTCGACGCCGCGGGAATTCCCACCACCTGACCGGCCTGCAAATTCTGTTTCCATATCAAACAGCCCCACGCGGTGAGATGCGAGAGCCACAGTGTGCCCGCGGCAAGCGGCGGCAGACCCGTTGGAGCCGGAAGCGCGAGAGACGCTGGAAGGATATAGTGCGTCCGATACGTGCCTTCCACCGGTCGCTGCGGATGGCCTTGTCTTCGGGGCGCGCGGGCATCGAGAACAACAAATTCGCCCAACCGCGACATGGGGACTTCTTCGCCGATAGCGTCAATGATTCCGGCCCCTTCTAGACCGAGTGTGAATGGCGGCTCGCCCGAGTAAAGTTTGTACTGGCCCTGTCGCGCCATGAGATCCGCGTGATTGATCCCGACGCTTGTGAGGCGCACGCGCACTTCTCCAGGCCCCGGCTGCGGATCTGGCGACTCGACAATCTGCAGAACTTCTGCTCCACCAAATCGGTCGACGACGACAATTTTCATGCGTCAAAAGGTGACCAGAGAGCATCGAGTGGTCGAGTGAAAAACTCTCATCCGCAACTTTACGTTGACCCATTCCGCAGCTCCAACCACTTTGCCCTACGATGGATTTGGGTTTTTCAACGTGGCATAGCGTCGCGCACGATTTTCGCATCTGCGTCCTGGCGAGCGGTTCGGCTGGCAATTGCACGCTACTTTGCGATGGAGAGCACGCACTCCTGATAGATGTGGGGGTGTCGGCCAAGACCATTGTTGAGGCGTGCCGACGGCTGGGAGTCTCTCTTCATCACCCGCGGAACCGCCTTGAGCAAAACACCACGTCTTTCGGCCAGGTAAAGCCCGTTGCAGCCTTGCTCACCCACACGCACTCCGATCACGTCAATAGCGGCGGCTTATCGCTGCTGCCTCACAACAAAATGACACTTTTCGCCCATAAGACTCATCTCAACACACTTAATGGCCATCAACATATTAGCAAACTAAGAGAGAATTCTCTCCTGGAAGAGTTTCGCTCTGCCCCGTTCCAGATCACCCCGCGCACATTTGTTCAGCCTCTGAGGCTCTCGCATGACTGCCTCCATACATTTGGCTTCGTGTTCATCCATAAGCCGGCGCGTGGACGCGAACACAAGTTCAGCTATGTGGCAGATTTGGGAACGTTTGACGACGAGCTCGTGGACGCGATCGCGGATAGTCAGGTTCTGGCGATTGAATTCAATCATGACGAAGAGATGGAGCGTTTGAGTGGGCGCTCACCGGCTACCATCGAGCGGGTGCTTGGTCCATACGGACACCTATCCAATCGCGACGCGGCGGCGTTACTCGAAAAAGTCGTTCGTCGAAGCCACCCTAAACGTCGGCCAACGGATGTGATCCTCCTGCACCTTTCGCGCGATTGCAATACCCCGCGCCACGCTTTGCGCGAGGCAAAACGTGCGCTTGCCCGCTTATCATGGGATTGCCGCCTGTGGGTGGCCTTCCAGGACAAGCCGCTTGAGCCTATTTCCTTGTTGGGAGGGAACGGGTCATGACGACGGCCAGCCCCGAGCTTCCCTTCGTCAGTGTTATTGTTCCTGTTCTCAATGGCATGCCGACACTTGGCCAGTTGCTCGACCAGCTTGCAGCGCAAACCTATCCTCTCGAGAGATGGGAGCTTGTCGTCGTGGACAATGGCTCGACAGATGGAAGCGTGGAGTACCTCAACCAGTTCTGTGCGAACCACCCTTGGGCCCGTCTTCTGCACGAAGAGCGTCGTGGCCCGAGTGCAGCACGCAATACAGGGATCCGCGCTAGCCGCGGGGAGATTCTTGCCTTCATTGATTCGGATTGCATCCCAGGCCCTACATGGTTGGCCGAACTTGTGAGTGCTTTCACCGATCGCACTGTGTGGGCGGCTGGCGGACTCTTGAAATCAGCTGCACCCACAACTCTCACCGAAGCTTTTTCGGCTCGTCAGGAGATACTCAATCAGGAAGACTTTTTCAAAGCTCGTCCCTATAAGCCTCCCTTCCTCCTCACTGCAAATTTCGCTGCACGGCGTGCCGTTTTCGAACGTATTGGCTTGTTTGAGGAAAGCTTGCGTGTGGGAGAAGATGCTGATTTTTGCTGGCGCATTCTGGACGCCGGCGGGAAACTCGCTTTAGTCCGTGGCGCTATTGTGGCGCACCGCCATCGTTCCAATCTCAAGAGCTTTGCCCGCCAGATGTTTTACTACGGCATAGGCTCGGCCACGACGTTTGCCCGCCATCGGGAGTTTATTGGTCACAAATTCTGGATAGACGCGACCTCTTATCGCTGTGTGCTAAAAGCGATGGTGAAGGCATTGCTCTATCCTTTCATAAAACGCGATCCTTATCTCCGGCGGGAGGGATGGCTGGAGCTCGTGCGTTACATCTGTTTCCTAGCCGGTCGTGTCGTTGGATCGTGGCGCAATAAGGTGGTGTGCTTATGAAAAAGAACCGGCGAGTGGTTGCTGACGCAGTGCTCCGTACGACAGCGCCTGCACCTTTGTGGCGCAGGTGGCTGTGGTTGCCGCTTCAACTGATCGTTTTCTGCTTCCTGTTGATTTTCGTGCCTACAGCAGCCGCCATGCGACGCCTCATTTTGTGGCTAGCGCGCAGTAAGCCTCAACGTGACCCGCAAAGCGACCATTTCGACGTCATTGCTATCAGCCACGTGCCATGGTCCCACATCTGGCAGCGTAATCACCATACGATGACTCGTCTGGCTCGTGAAAGAAAAGTCGTTTATGTGGAGGATTTCGCGACAAGCTACCTGCATGTTTTTGCTCGCTGGGTCCCCGGCAGTTTCCACGCATTTTTCATGCACCATCCTGCCGTCATCATTCGTCACCCGTTGCTCTTCCCGGGCGAGTCGCGCAGCCATGGGGTGCGGCGCTTGAACCGTTGGCTTCTGGATACGCACATACGCTGGTACGAGTGGCGATTTCGCATGAGCAATGTTGTCCTGTGGTTCTATTATCCCGCAGGGGTGTACGTGCTGGAGACATATTCGCCCGTCGCGGTCGTTTACGACATTCAAGATGAGTACAGTGCTTTCGTGTGGGCCCCGCGCGATATTTCTCAGCGTGAGCAGGAGTTATTGCGTCGGGCTGACGTGATTTTCGCAGGGACCCATGCCCTGTACGAGACCAAATGCTCGCAGGCCGCCTGTCCGTCGTATTTTTACCCCTGCGGCGTGGAGTTCGAGCATTTCCATGCCGCTGCACCAGACGCCGACTTACCCCTTGCGGAGCCGGGTGAGCTTGAGGGCATTGGCCATCCCCGGCTTATTTACATGGGGTTGATAGACGCGCGTATAGACGGGCAGCTCCTGGCTGAGGTAGCGCGAGCCCGGCCCAATTGGCAAATTCTCATGCTTGGTCCAGTGGATATTGGGCAGTTCAAAGATTTTCCCACGCTTCTCGAATTGCCCAACATCCACTTTTTTGGCTCTATTCCTTATCGCCGGCTTCCGACTTTTCTTGCCCACAGCGAAGTTTGTATTATGCCGTGGAAAATTAACGAGCTAACGCGCCACATCAATCCCACGAAAACGTTGGAGTATTTGAGCACGGCACGCCCTGTCGTCAGCATTCGTCTTCCGGATTTGGAGAATTTCTTTGGCGATTGTGTGGGGCTGGCGACCAACGCAGCCGAATTCATTGCGGAGTGTGAAGCCGCTTTAGCTGGCCATTATGCTCAGCGCATCATCAAGGGACTAGAAGTGGCACGTTCCTTTTCGTGGGAGAAAGTTGTAGCGGAAATGCAAGAACATGTGCGCGAGGCCATTCGTCGTCGGCGCAGCGGCGAAAAAGGGCGTAGCCAACCTCAAGAGACTTCGAGGACACAAGAATCATGAACACTTTCGATTGGTCTCGCAAAGTCACGATCGGGATGGTTCACCTCCGAGCTTTGCCTGGAACGCCACGGGCGTCTCACACCATGCGCGAAATCTGTGCGATTGCAGCGTCCGAAGCGCAGCAGCTTCGGGCTGCTGGATTTGATGCCGTCCTTGTGGAAAACATGCACGATTTGCCTTACCTGCGTCGCCACGTTGGCCCGGAGATTACAGCTGCTGTCACGGCTGCCCTGTGTGCGGTTCGTCAGTCGGTGGATTGTCCTGTCGGCGTGCAAATTCTAGCTGGAGCCAACAAAGAAGCCCTCGCAGCTGCCTGCGCTGCTGATGCGCAGTTTGTGCGCTGCGAGGGATTTGTTTTCGGTCACATTGCTGATGAAGGATGGATCGAATCCGACGCGGGGGAGCTCCTGCGTATGCGCAAATCCATTGGTGCATCCCACATCGCGGTTTTCGCCGACATCAAAAAGAAACATTCGAGCCACGCTGTGACAAGCGACGTCTCGCTGGGTGAGACGGCTCACGCTGCGGAGTTCTTCGGTGCTGACGGGATCATTGTCACTGGCCGCGCGACAGGGGAGCCCACAGCAGTAGAGGACCTGCAAGAGGTCCGCCGTGCCACAAAATTACCAGTTCTTGTTGGGTCGGGAATCACGCCCGACACACTCGCAGAGCAGTGGCCGTATGCCGACGGATTCATCGTGGGCTCATGGCTCAAGCGCCACGGTCGGTGGGACGAAGAGCTCGATCCGGACCGGCTTGCTGCGTTCATGGCTGCCGTTCAGGCTCAGCGAAAAGCCTGACGTTAGTCCTCCACGATTATGTCAATGGGATGGATCCCCCGTCCCCCGGAGACAATACAAGGCTCTCCACATTTGGCGCATTCGACCACGGGTTCGGCTTGATGGCCGTCAGCGTCTCCCACACCGACAGATCCGTTGTAACCACACTTGCGGCAGGTGTACTGCGCAGGCACGATTTCGAGCTGGAGCTGCGCGCCAGCCAGCGGCGTGTCTTTCGTGAGGACGTCAAACGCCTGTTTGAAGCTTGCTTCGGAGTGGATATCGAGAGCCCCGATGCGCAACACGATCTCCTTCACCGCACCCGGTCGCGAAATGCCTTCTCGCTCAAGGCTCTTCTGCAAACTTGCTACCACGTCTTCCATCAAGCTGTATTCATGCATGGCTTTTCTCCTGCCATCCTAGCATGGTTGGGGCGTTCACCGCGCGAATTCTGGCAGCGCAAGGCCTAAGGCCGTCCGATACTAAAGTATTCGAACCCGTATTTTCGCACACGCTCTGGCTGATAAATGTTGCGTCCGTCGAAAAGAAGGGGCTGCCGAACTTTATCACGCAATTTTTCGAGGTTGAGCAGTTTGAACTCGTTCCAATCCGTCACGATAACCACGGCGTCCGCTTGCTCGGCGGCTTCGTAAGCGCTTTTGCAAAAGGTCACATCCTTCAGGATTTGCTTCGCATTGTCCATCGCCACCGGATCGTAAGCCCGGATTTTGCCGCCTTTTTCCTGGAGTAGCCGGATGATTTCGAGGCTTTTCGCTTCGCGTAGATCATCTGTGTTTGGTTTGAAGGCGAGGCCCAGGATCGCAAAGGTCTTTCCCGCGATCTCACCGAGTCGCTGCTCGATGCGTCGAATGAAACGCGGGACTCGGTCCTCGTTGATATTTAGCACAGCATCAAGAAGGGAGCTGTCCTCCCCAAGCTGTCGCGTGACGTGGCGTAAGCTCAGGGTATCTTTTGGAAAGCAAGACCCCCCAAATCCTAACCCGGCCTGCAAGAACTCCGGCCCAATGCGTCGGTCGTAGCCCATGCCTTTTGCCACGAGCATCACGTCTGCTCCTGCTTTCTCGCAGACATTAGCGATCATGTTGATAAAGGAGATCTTCGTGGCGAGGAAAGCGTTCGATGCATATTTGATCATCTCCGCGCTTTCTACGTCCGTAATGAGCATCGGCACTTCGAGGGGAGCGTAGAGTTCGAGTAGCGCCATCGCAACGTGCTGACTGGGGGCGCCGATCACGATGCGATCCGGGTGCATCGAATCGTAGACCGCCGAGCCTTCTTTCAGAAATTCAGGATTTGAAACGACGTCGAAATCCACCTGCCGCCGTCGATTCTGCTCGATGACCCGTCGGACGAAATCCCCCGTACCGACAGGCACCGTGCTCTTGTTGACCACAATCTTGTAGCTATCCATGTGGTGGGCGATCTCTTTTGCGACGGCTTCTACCTGGCTCAGGTCGGTTTCGCCATTGTCCTTTGGCGGCGTGCCAACAGCAATGAAGATGACGAGAGAACGTTTGACGCCCTCTGCGATGTCCGTCGTAAAAGAGATGCGGCCTTCATCAAGATTGCGCCGGACAATCTCCTCGAGTCCGGGTTCGTAGATTGGCATTTCCGCGCGTTTCAGCCGCTCAATTTTGGACTCGTCCTTGTCCACGCAAATGACATCATTGCCGAGGTCGGCAAACGTGGCACCAGTCACAAGCCCCACATAGCCGGTTCCAATGACGCAAACGTTCACGTTTTTGTTTCCTTTCCCGTCATCAACACGAATCTTATTCGGTTCAGTGCCGGCGCTGGTTTCATTCGCAAAATTTGCAATCCGGCACAAACATCTCTCATGGCAAGGCCAACGTTCGGGGGCGTTCAAGCATTATCTTTTGCCCGAATCGGAAGAGAGAATCCTCCGGACGCGTCCCTATGCCATGACCGCCTAAGGCGGCGGCCCAGGCGCAAACTATTGCTCACCACACTGACACTGCTCATCGCCATCGCAGCGCTTGCTACCATGGGGTTTAAAAGAATGCCAGAGATGGGATAAAAAACACCTGCAGCCAGTGGAATACACGCAGCATTGTAGACAAAGGCAAAGAAAAGGTTCTGTCGAATTGTTGCCATTGTCTCGCCTGCGATATCGAGTGCGTGCACAAGGGCATCAAGGTTTTTCCCCAGCAACGTGACATCGCCGGTTTCGACAGCCACATCTGCGCCTGTCCCCATGGCGAATCCTACGTCGGCGCGGGCAAGCGCCGGCGCGTCGTTTATCCCGTCGCCCACAAATCCCACGCGTCTGCCGTTGCGCTGCAGGTCTGCCACACGTTCTGCTTTGCCAAAGGGATCAACTTCAGCGACCCAATGCTTGATTCCAACCTTTGCAGCAACAGCTCGTCCCACTTCCTGGCGGTCACCCGTCACAAGCCACACTTCGTATCCGCACGACAGCAATGACTGAACCACTGAGGGAGCTTCCGGTTTAAGTGGGTCAGCCAAAGCGAGGATGCCAATGCACTCATGGCCTAAAGCGACAGCCAGCGGCGTCGTTCCTTCTTCAGCCAGCTGGCTCATGAGTTGTGCCGCCTTTTCGATCGGGATTCCTAATTGTGCTAACAGAGCAGTCGAGCCAACTGCCACTCGCTGGGGCCCCTGTTCGGCCACCACGCCTTTGCCTGGAAAAGCTTGAAAGCGGTCAGGCGGCGGAGTGATTTGCCGGGCTGTCGCAGCGGCCACGACGCTTCGGGCAAGGGGATGTTCAGAGTACTGTTCCGCCCAGGCAGCGAGCTGAATGACATCGTCGTCAGACCAACGAGTTGGGTCAAACGAAACAACTTTCACGAGGGCGGGTTGCCCTTGTGTTAATGTCCCCGTCTTATCGAGGACGATTGTGTTGAGCTCAGAGGATCTCTCCAGTGCTTCCGCTTTCCGAAAGAGAATCCCACGGCGAGCCGCTAATCCACACGCGACGATGATCGCCGTAGGAGTTGCGAGTCCCAACGCGCAGGGGCACGCAATGACAAGAACTGACACAAAGGATTGCAGCGCATGGCCCAAGTGTGCTTTCCCTCCCAGAAGAAGCCAGAAGCTAGCGGAGAGAAATGCAATAGCAAGCACCGTTGGAACAAAAATCGCGCTCACACGATCCGCAAGGCGTGCAATCGGCGGTTTTGTGCTCTGAGCCTCACGGACAAGCTGAACGATTCTTTGCAGGACGGTATCCGCGCCGACGTGGGTGGCGCGAATGGTGAGTGCTCCGGTGGTGTTCAGAGTTCCACTCACCACGCGATCACCTGCATGTTTTTCGACCGGAACTGATTCCCCTGTGAGTAGCGCTTCGTCCACCCAGCTAGCTCCGTCAACAACGATGCCGTCAACAGGCACCATCTCGCCGGGACGAAGGATTAGCACATCTCCGACTTGCACTTCTTCGAGTAGGACAGTTTCTGTCCCGCCCGCGCAAACGCGTGTAACGGTGCGAGGGGTACGCTCCAGCAAAGCACGAATTGCGTCTCCAGTGTGCAACCTTGCGCGCTCTTCAAGCAGGCGCCCCAGAGCGACAAACACGCAAATGACGGCGGCGGCTTCAAAATAGGTGTGCGGGACGACACCAAGTCTTTGCCAGAGGTCTGGCGCCAAAACAACAGCTGTGCTGTAAAGGAATGCTGTGGACACTCCCAGTGCCACAAGGACGTTCATGTCGGCTGTGCCGCTTCGAATTGCTTTCCATGCGCCAACGAGAAACTGTCGTCCAATCAACGCCAAAACGACTGCAGTAGCTATAAAGTTAAAATGATCTTTATAAGCCCACGGGATGTGCGTCATTCCCAATATCGCGATTGGTGTAGCCAATGACGCACCAACGAGAACTTCGATGACCTGCCGTCGCAAACGGGCGCGCGCCAATCGCGACTCGCTCGCGGATGCTGTTCTTACTGCTGTCGAGAGCTTTGGTTCGAACCCAATCTCCCTCAGCCTTGCCATGATCTGGTCGGTGCTGATTTGCTGTGGGTCGTAAGCGATTCGTCCCTCTCGCGTAGCAAGGTTCACATTCACTTGGCGCACGCCTGCCATGCTGCCTATGACTTTTTCGATACGCGCAACGCACGATGCACAATGCATCCCCTCGATTTCGCATAGCAGCGTGCGGGTCGGCTCTACTCGTTGGCTGTCGTCGAAACTCATCCCGCCTCCTGCTCGATGGCTTCGCTCAGCAATTGGTGTTCGTAAAGCGAGGCGTAAAGTCCGCCAAGGGCCACAAGTTCGTCGTGGGCTCCGTACTCGATCAAGCGCCCTTCGTCGAGCACAGCGATGCGATCACAATGCATGACCGCTGAGATTCGATGGGCGATAATGATGCTTGTGCGCTCGCGCATAATCTCTCGCAGCGAGTCGATAATCTTGGCCTCTGTCTCGGTGTCCACCGCAGAAAGTGCGTCATCGAGGACGAGAATTTTCGGATCCCGAATAATGGCACGCGCAAGAGCCACGCGTTGTCGCTGGCCACCCGAGAGATTGATACCGCGTTCGCCCAGCAGTGTGTCATAGCCGTGTGGAAAATTCTCGATTTCTCCCGCGATGTGCGCGAGACGCGCAGCCCGCTCGATCTCTTCGCGCGATGCACCTGGTTTGCCCAGGGCAATGTTATTGGCAATCGTATCGCTAAAGAGCAGGGATTCCTGAAGCACCAAGCTAAGCTTTGCGCGCAGCTCGTGCGCAGGAATATCTACGATGTCCACACCACCGATAAAAACTCGCTCTGGTGGAACAGCATAGAGTTTTGCGAGAATTACGGCGAGGGTCGTTTTGCCAGAACCCGTGGGGCCTACCACGCCGAGTGAGCCAGCGTGGGGAATCTCAAGCGAGAGATCCGTCAAGGCTGGCGCGCGATCTGAGGTGTAAGAGAACGTAAGATTCCGGATAGAAATGCTGGCGTCTTTCAAAAGGATCCCGTGGCGCGAATTTTCGCACAGGGCAGGATCGTTTGGTTCGCGCAACACCTCCTGGATACGCTCCATCGAGGCGGCACCACGCTGCAAAAGGCTCACCGTCCAACCGAAGGCCATCATAGGCCAGAAGAGCATCATCTGAATGAGCGACATTTCGACAAGCTGGCCAACCGTGATGCGCCCATGGACAACAAATATTGCCCCACTGGCGATGAGAGTCACGACTGACAATCCTGCCACCATGTGCAATACCGGAAAAAAGGTGGACTGCATGCGAGCAAGCTGCATGTTCTTCGCCACGTTTTCTTCGTTGAGCTTGCTAAAGCGCTCGATTTCCTCAGGCTCCTGACAAAAGGCCTTAACTACCCGTATGCCGGCCAGGTTTTCCTGCACCATTGCGCTCAGCGTTGAGTAATGGTCCTGTACGGCGCGAAAACGACGGTGGATGCGATTGCCGAAAAAGTTCACCAGCCACGGAAGGGTGGCGAGGGGCGAAATTGCTGCCAACGTGAGCCACGGATCTACGAAAAGCATTTGGGTGATTGCGATGGGGAACAGCAGGGCCGAGTTGGAAAACTGCAGCACGCCCGGCCCCAGCACCATGCGTACAGCTTCCACGTCGTTGGTGGCTTTGCTGATAAGGTCTCCTGTGCGTTGGCGGTCGTAGAATGCCGGCGGCAAAAAGAGAAGTTTCCGGAAGATCTCGTTGCGAAATGCAAATTCAATGTCGCGCGAGGCGCCCACAATCCACAGCCGCATAAAGAAACGAGCAAGCGCGACCACAAGGGTAAGGCCGACGACGAGGATTGCATACCACGCGAAGGTTGAAGAAGGGACACCCCCCGCTTTCATCTTATCGGTGGCCATGCCGACAACTTCAGCCACGCGCACCTGGAAGTAATTCGCGACTCCAAGCAGGATTACTCCCCCGGCTATGCGCCAGCGATGCGCGCGAACATAAGGCATCAAACCGTTAATGAGTGCGCGATATCCCATGATGGCAGATCTGTGTCATGAGAGACAATCGTAGCGGATTGAAGATTCGTTCGCCGGACGGAACAGCTTGTGGGGCAATAGCGAAAAGGATTTCTAGCGACTGTCGATCAAGGCGAGAAGGTCGTGGATACGCTGGAAATGCCCGATGAGCTCCTCGCGTTCTTCAGGCGTAAGTTTAGAGAGAATCTCGCGGAAGCGGCGTTCATGAACGCGATTTAACTGCTGCACCACACGGCGTCCTTTCTGGGTCAAGTCCACGCGTACAACGCGAC
>JADFCV010000003.1:59265-85855 GCA_017161655.1 Candidatus Sumerlaeota bacterium | reverse complement strand
CGGTCTCGGGGATCCGCGGATCTTTTCACCAGCTTTGCTTCAACTAGCTTTTCGACAGTGATTGTGGCAGCAGGCAGGGACACCCCGACCAGGCGTGCAATATCCGACATACGCTGCGGTCCCTCGAGATCCAGGTAATAAAGGATGCGTTTCTGCGCACCAGTCATCTCATTCAGTGGCCGCGATGACGAGGGCATAAGAAAAATCCGGCTCAGCACCCGAAGAGAGAGATAATTGAGGGAGGCTATTTCACGCACGTCGACTTTCATTTACCATAAAACCATTTTGGGCTCGAAAGACTCAACCCACCTTGTCGTTTGGTTTTGTTAGAAACAACGAATTTGTCATGCAAAGCATAAAAATGGCCAAAATTCGTACCCTAAGTCCTTTTGGACAAGTGCGCTCGGCCGCAGTTCCGCGACTCTATCCCTTGAGATGCCTTTAGCGGGCGGCAGCCACCCTCGCAGTGAAGAGTGCCAGTTTCAACACCATCGTCTTCTTATTGTTCTTCGGTGCTGTCTGTGCGAGTGAGGGTTGGAGCAATTTCCTCAAGTTTGTAGGCCTCGATGATGTCGCCTTCTTTTATGTCGTTGAAATTCTCGATGCCGAGGCCGCACTCGTCACCTGCTCGCACTACCTTGACGTCGTCTTTGTAACGCTTCAGGCTAGCAAGCTTTCCGTCATAGACAATGACGTTGTTTCGCAGAACACGCACTTTTGCATCGCGCGGGATTTCACCATCCTTCACGAAGCAACCGGCCACAGTCCCAACCTTGGCGATTTTGAACAGTTGGCGAACCTCGGCATGGCCAAGCACCTTTTCTTCAAACTTTGGCTCCAGCATGCCGACCATGGCTTTTTCGACGTCATCAAGGAGGTCATAAATGATTCGGTAGCACTTGATCTCTACCCCGCGCTGAGCAGCAAGATCGGACGCATTTGTGTCTGGCCGCACGTTAAACCCAATGATAATGGCGTCCGACGCGTCGGCCAGGTTGACATCGCTTTCCGTGATACCTCCCACACCCGCGTGAATAATTCGGATGCGGATTTCCTCCGAAGAAAGGCGCTGGAGAGCATCCGAGATCGCCTCGACGGATCCTTGAACGTCGGCTTTGAGCACAATGCTGAGCTCTTTGACTTTGCCCTCGGCCATGAGCTCGCCAAGTTTTTCCAGGCTGATATGCTCGGCGGGTTTGAATTGCCCCATCCGGCGGCGACGTTCCCGCCGTTTTTCCGCGATATTCCTCGCGATGCGCTCGTCTGGCACTACGACAAACGTTTCGCCAGCGGACGGTGCTCCGTCCAGACCAATGATCTCTGCCGGGAAGGAAGGACCTGCTTCCCTGATTTGACGTCCGCGATCGTCAATCATCGCGCGCACGCGACCGCTGATTTCCCCCACCACAAACACGTCGCCAACATGCAAAGTCCCTTTTTGGACAAGAATCGTGGCGACAGCGCCGCGCTGGGGATCAACATGTGACTCGATGACTGTGCCGACCGCGTTGCACGTCGGGTCAGCTTTGAGATCCAGAATCTCGGCCTGAAGGGCCAGCAGCTCCAACAACTGGTCAATGTTCTTGCCGTGCTTAGCGCTGATATCCACGAAAATTGTGTCTCCGCCGAACTCCTCAGGCACCAGGGAGTATTGAAGTGCTTCTTGACGGATACGCGCAGGGTCTGCGCCAGGCACATCAATTTTGTTCACAGCAACGAGAATCGGGACCTTGGCCGCCTGGGCATGGTGAATGGCTTCCACTGTCTGGGGCTGGAATCCATCATCAGCCGCTACCACAAGCACGACAATGTCGGTTACGGAAGCCCCACGTGCCCGCATAGAGGTAAACGCCTCGTGGCCGGGGGTGTCGAGGAAGACAATGTCACCTTTCGAAGTGCTCACATGATAGGCGCCAATGTGTTGCGTGATTCCGCCAAATTCGCCTTCGACGATGTTCGACTTTCGAATGCGGTCAAGGAGCGTCGTCTTGCCGTGATCCACGTGCCCCATAATTGTCACCACGGGCGGACGCCGCTTCATGTTCTCCGGCTTTTCCTCAGGCAGATATTTGGCAATGTCGTATTCGTCCGTATCGAGAACGAACTCGAGCTCCACACCGAAATCCACGGCGATGAGCTCCATAAGTTCGGGCGTCATATCCTGGGTCACCGTGAGCCTTTCGCCCAGCAACAGGATTTTCTTCATGACCTCGGTGGCGGGCACGCCGAGCTTTTCGGCGAATTGCCCAACTGTGAGCACCTGGTCCACCGTCAATTTGCGGGCCTTCGGCTGTGGTGGTGGAGTTGGTTTCGGAGGGGGAGCCCCGAGCACAGGCACAATAGGAGCCTTTCCACCCTTCTTTGCCGGCGGACGCGTTGTCGTGATTTCCTCTTCGAGCTCAAAAATTTTGGTTGGCCGCGGTTTATCTCCACGCCGCCGATCAGGAGTTTTGCCCTGACGCGCTGGCTTATCGGCTCGCCGTGGTGGCGTCGTGGTTGGCATAACACGCAAGAGGTTCTTGAGCTGCTCCTCGTCGAGTTTAGGAACAGGTTTTGTCGCGCCTCCCGGCTGCTTCGGGCCCCGCTCAGGTTTCCCATGGCGCTTGGGATGTTGTTCGTGGCGTTGCGGTTGCGCGTGGGGTTTCTGCGGCTGAGGAGCAGGAGCCGTCTGCGCAGTCCTCTGACTCAGGGCCGCTTCTGCTCGACGTCGCTCTTCCTCTTCTTCGCGCCGCTTGCGTTCCTCCTCTTCTTTGCGTCGCCTCTCCTCTTCCTCTCGCTTGCGCCGCTCTTCCTCTTCTCTTCTTCGCCGTTCTTCTTCTTCCTGCTGTCTGCGTCGCTCTTCTTCTTCGCGTCGCTTGCGTTCTTCTTCCAGGGCACGCTGCTTCTCTTCGAGCTTGCGCCGGCGTTCTTCTTCCTTGCGCTGTCGCTCCTCCTCTTTTCGGCGCTTTTCTTCTTCTTCCTTGGCTTTCAGCTCTTGCTTATACTTTTCGATGAGCGGCCAGAGTTTCTTAACTTCCTTATCGTCAAGACTTGCGCTTGCGCTCTGCTTCACGGCAAGACGGTGCTTCTTGGCAATTGCCAAGATGTCTTTGCTCTGCAATCCGACCGATTTTGCTAGCTCGTGTACCCGCATTCGTACCCCACAGTTATTTGTGCGAAGTGCAAAAGCGCACTCGCCACGTGTCGAATGAAATCTTTCCTGGGAGAAAGTGCTTCGCGGGGAGAGCCGAGGTAGGAACTGCACACTGCGAAGAGAAGGCCGACTTTTAAATCTCCATAAACCACGAGATTTAACGGTAGCGGATCAGGTCCGTTGTGAATGTCGCGTCAACTTCTCATCGTTCGCAGCCCTCGCTCGACTTTCCCGCAAGCCTTGCTCGCGCGTTCATTCCGTGAGTCTTTACCGAAAGCTGCTCACTCTCTTCACGGATAACGCCCCGATTGCGCTTCTTCGAGCTTGCTTTCACCATACTCTCGGAGTGCCACTGAAGTGTTATCTCACGTTTCGAGGTGGTTAGTTTGTCTTTTTCCGATTCTTATCAAGGCATGCTGTGGCCAGATCAAACAGCCGACCCCGCTGTGACCTCGCCGCCCGGCCGACTCCGGATCATCCCGCTCGGTGGACTTGGCGAAGTTGGCATGAACATGATGGTTTATGAATATGGTGACGATATTTTCGTTGTGGACTGTGGTCACACTTTTCCTGAGGACGACCTTCTCGGAATAGACCTCGTCATCCCTGATGTTACCTACCTTGAAGAGCGCGCAGCGCGCCTACGCGGAATCGTCATCACCCACGCCCACGATGATCATCTGGGTGCTCTGCCGTACTTCCTGCGAAAATTCAACATTCCTGTCTTTGGCACACCTCTGGTCTGCGGCATTCTCCGGGAGCGCCTTTCGGAGTTTGATTTAGACTTTGATCCAGAGTTGCGCGAGGTTCAGCCTGGGGAAACTCACTCCCTTGGCGCAGCTCGAATCGAATTCATCCACGTCACACATAGCGTGCCTCAAAGTGTTGCCCTGGCCATCCACTTTCCTATCGGCACTGTTGTTCACACGGGCGATTACAAAATTGACACAAGCCCCATCGATGGGAGCCCTTTCGATTTCTACGCATTCGCTCGCCTTGGCGAGCGAGGAGTCCTGGCGCTTCTTGCCGATTCAACAAATGTTGAACGCCCCGGGCGAACTCCTTCGGAGCGAACTCTCTATCAGCCGCTCGAGGAGATCTTCGATCAAGCTCCTCGCACAATTTTCTTCTCCTGTTTTGCCAGCGCCATCCATCGCATGCAAATTGTTCTGGAGCTAGCGGAGCGCCACCGTCGAAAAGTATTCGTGGCCGGGCTTAATATGAACCGCAACCTTTCCGTGGCGCGAGAATTAGGCATTGTGGACAGAGCCACCGATGTGCTTGTCGATTTAGGGCATTTTAAGAAGGTGTCGCCCGACAGGCGGGTCGTTCTCACCACGGGAAGCCAGGGCGAACCCTTGAGCGCCCTGAGTCGAATCGCAGTGGGTGAGCACAAGGACGTCAAAATCCACAAAGGTGATGTCGCAGTCCTCTCCTCGCGCATCATTCCAGGAAATGAGCGTGCCATCTACCACGTCATCAACCACCTGTTTCGCCGTGGTGCAGATGTTTATTATGAAGGCGTGGCGAACGTCCATGTCTCTGGGCATGCGTACCGCGACGACATGGCCACCCTGATTGCTCTGTGCAAACCAAAGTACCTTATTCCCATCCACGGGGAGCTTCGCCATTTGGTGCTGCACAAGCGCCTCGCCGTCGAAATGGGTTTTCCAGAAGACCATGTGTTCATCCTCCAGAACGGCGACGTTCTTGAACTCGACGGCCAGCGTGTTGACTATCGCGGCCGACTCGAGGTAAGCCGCGTGCTCGTGGATGGATACGACGTGTCGAGCTTCGACGAGGTGGTGCTGCGCGATAGACGCCGCCTCAGTGAGGACGGAATGCTGCTAGCAGTCCTGGCGGTCTCCCAGAGCTCTGGCAATCTTGTTGCCGGTCCTGATATAGTGTCGCGCGGATTCCTTAGGGAAGAAGACAATCAAGAGTTCTTCGAGCGGTGTGAAGCTGTCGCACGAGCGGCTTTCGAAGAATGCGCCCGCGACGAAAAACAAGAATGGAGCATCGTGAAAGAAAAAGTGCGGGCAAAACTCAAGCGCTTCATTAAGAACGAGACGGGCCGGTTCCCTTACATTTTGCCGGTGGTCCTTGAAATCTAAGCTTTGCAGCACCACTAGGGGAAGCTAAGCCAGAATCTCATCAAAGCCGCGGTAAATCATTGCAACACGCTGGCACACTGAATTAAATGTCAAAGCTGAGGAGCACAGAGACGTGGAAATAGCAGATCTTTTACGTCAGACAGTTGATCTGGACGCGTCAGACCTGCATCTTGCGGTGGGGCGCCCGCCCGTGGTGCGTGTGAACGGAAAACTTCGCAACCTTGAGGGACCGCCACTGACAGCTGCGGATACGCGCCGCCTTGTGTACGGCATTCTCACCGACGCACAAAAGCTCCGCTTCGAGGAGCACCGCGAGCTAGATTTTTCGCTAAGCATTTCTAACATCAGCCGCTTCCGCGTGAATGTCCATTTTCAGCGCGGAAGTGTGGCTGCCGCATTTCGCGTGATTTCCGCTGTGATCCGCTCGTTCGAGGAACTCCACCTGCCCGTCAAAGTATGCGAGCGCTTTGCGCGTCGGCCTGCTGGTTTGGTGCTCATCACAGGGCCAACGGGTTCTGGAAAATCCACGACCCTCGCGGCTCTCATCGATCTCATTAACAACGAGCGCGAGTGTCATATCATCACGATCGAAGACCCAATCGAGTACCTTCACAGCCATAAGAAGGCGTTGGTTGAACAACGAGAGGTGGGCGAGGACACACTCTCTTTCGCTAATGCTCTGAAATACGTGCTGCGTCAGGATCCCGATGTCATCATGGTCGGCGAGATGCGGGACCTTGAGACGATAGGTGCGGCACTGACGGCTGCCGAGACCGGCCACCTCGTGTTTTCCACGCTGCACACCGTGGATGTTCCTCAGACCATTGACCGTATCATTGATGTCTTCCCCCCGCATCAGCAAGAGCAGGTCCGCATCCAGCTGGCAGGGGTGTTGGAAGGCGTGATATGTCAGGCTCTTTTGCCGGCTGCTTCAGGACGGGGGCGTGAGTTGGCGTGCGAAATCATGGTTTGCACAGACGGTATCCGTAACCTGATCCGTGAGGCAAAAACCCACCAAATCTACACCCAAATTGAAGCAGGCGGAGCTCTGGGAATGCAGACAATGGATCGCGCTATCGCTGATCTTTTTAAGCGTGGCCGGATCTCGCGTGAAACAGCGCTTCTCTACGCCCGAAAGATGGACGAGTTCAAACGCCACGTATCTGTGATCTAAGCGGACCAATACCCGAAAGGGGCTCGATAATGAGCGAAAACTACAGAGAGGTTGAACTCCGTGAGATTCACATCCTGCAAGATCCAACGAGTCCCCAGGTGATTGTTCTCGCGGAGAAAGAGGGTGAGCGCAGTTTTCCCATTTACATTGGGATTAACGAAGCCGCCATGCTCGAAATGGCTGCCCGTGGCCAAAAGACGCCACGCCCACTGACTCACGATCTTATTCTCAACGTGCTGGACGGCCTGGAGGCCGAATTGCTTCGCGTTCTCGTGGTGAAACTTGAACACGACACTTTTTATGGCGCCCTAGAGGTCAAGAGAGCCGACGGCTCTGTGGTGACCATTGATGCTCGTCCAAGCGATTCCATCATCCTTGCCACAAAGTGCCACGTTCCCATCTTTGTCGCCGAACAAGTGCTCGAAGAGGTCGGAGTGGTTGTCGAAGAAGAGGAAGATGAGGAACTGCCGTTTGAGCCTAACGAAGACTCGGATCTAGGTTTCGACGACGATGAAGAGCCGGAGGATCCCGATTTCCCCGATGAGGAGCGGTGAGCCCCCAGCCCGGCCTTACTCCCATGTGTTGATCGTTTTTCTTCTTGGATGGGTTTTCTGTGCTCAGGAACCAGATGCTGCATTTGGCCAACGGCACCGTCCTGCGGCGACGCCAAAGCCCACGAATTCCCCTGGAATGCAGTTGCGCATTCTTGGCGAAAGCCAGGTTTTCACCGGTTCCCCTCCCATTGCAAATGCACCAGCAAATCGTCGGGTTCTATTCCAGAGCTGCCGCTATGGTCGGGATTTCCGCTATGTGTTGGAGAATCTTCCTCCCCATAACCAGCTCCGCATAGAGCTTGGGTTTGCGGAGCTTTTTGCCGAGGCGCCAGGAGAACGCCTCATGCAAATTGAGATCAATGGGCAAATACTTCGCGACAACTTTGATGTTGTGGCGGAATCTGGTGGGGCACGCCGGGCGCTTGTTGTTCACCACCAACTGGGGCCCTCGACGCATCTCGAACTGCGTTTTGTTGGAAAAAAAGGCGATGCGTTTGTGAATTTCGTTCGAGTCGAAGGCCTGGGCCAGGAGATTGTCATTGGCCCAGGAGCTGCACGACTGCTCCAACCGGAAAACGTCGCCGGTTATGATCTCACGCGAGGGGAAATTCGGGTTCAAGATGGCTATGCGGCCCCGCCGTATGCCATGCCACTTGGGGGGATAGGCACAGGATCCTTAGAGCTTCTGGCCGACGGAACGTTTAGCAACATCACGATCGGCAATTCGTGGGCAGAGGCGATCCGCGGACTTCGAGGATGTTTCCTTGCCGTGCGGGCTAAACACCGCTCTTTCTCCGGCGAGGGCCGAATCCTTGCGGTTGGTAAAGGCGCTCCCTCCTTTGAAAACGCAAAGCCCATGTTGGCCAGTCGCTATCGTGCCCATTATCCATTTTGTGAACTCGAATTTGAAGATCCCACCTTTCCACTGGAAGTCTCCTTGGAAGCATTTGCGCCATGCGTTTCCTATGATCTCCTTGCCTCATCCTTACCCGTAGTGGTCATTTATGTGAACGTCCGCAACCCGAACCTCTACCCTGTCGCTTCTGCTGTGGCTCTCTCGTGGGAGAATATGATAGGGCGCGGCACGATTGGCGTTCCCCCTCAAACGTTTCCTCAGTCAAGGACCGTGGCTCACAATGACGCCGGGACCGGCGAGCTACTTGGAGTCCACCTCAGCTCACTTGAACCGCCTCTGGGGCCGCGCACCACGTTTATTGGGGATCAGTTCGTGGGCACGGTCACCACTGGCGTCGTCGTGTCGCGTTTGCTGAATTGGGATCCTTCCACTGCGACCATCCCCTGGTGGAAAGAATTCATCCGTTCTGGTCGTGTGGCGCGTCGCCCCCAGAATCCTGAATTCTGGAGCACCTCCCAAGCGCGTGAGGGAAATTGTGCGGCGGTGGTGACAGCAGCATTCAATTTAGGGCCCAAAGAATCGCGACGCATTCCTTTCTTCATCGCGTGGTACTACCCCCACTTTGTTGACGCTGACGGCACGATGCACACAAACGCTTATGCCGACCGTTTTGCTTCCAGCGTGGGAGCCGCCTTTTATGTGCTCAGCCGTCTCGACTGGTTAGTGTCCGAGTCCCGCGCGTGGGGTGACAGTCTTTTCGACAGCGATTTCCCCGGATGGTTGGTTCAGTCGTTGCTCGATGGTGCCGCGTCTAGCGCCGCAAACAGTGTGTGGTGGAAGGGGGAAGCTGTGCGTTGGCTAGCTACACGCGATAACGGTGCACTCTCTTTCACCAATGTTGAATTGGATCCACTTGTGCGTGCCTGGGCGGACTGTTTTTTCCCGGAACTTGACACCGACAGCTGGAAGCTAACTCTTGGCGATCTAAAAAGAGAAAACTCCGCTTCGCAGCGCGGGCCAATGCAGGGGAGTCTTCGCTCAGGCACTCAGTTGA
Organism: Candidatus Sumerlaeota bacterium; assembly: GCA_017161655.1. Lineage (GTDB taxonomy): Bacteria > Sumerlaeota > Sumerlaeia > Sumerlaeales > Sumerlaeaceae > DRVG01. The sequence continues at coordinate 76,970 of JADFCV010000003.1, read as the reverse complement.
CGATTGAGTCACTCGCAGCGATCACTGCAAAGGCCAGACGTTGCGCGGACTTGGACGATGATACTTCAGGTGTTCATAAAAAGTTCATTCACGTTATCGAGTCGGCTTTTGAGGGCGACACGCTTCAATCGCAGTTGGCCAAGCCCGGTTGTGAGGCCACATTCTTCGCTGATTGGCCGAGCACGGTCACAGCCGACCTTCGTCCTTACAAAGCTCTTTATGCCGCTGCTGTCAGCAAGTTTCTTGAGGAACTGTGGACAGCAGAAGGAGAGCGCTCCAGAGCACTCCGTTGGCGGCGCGAAGTAAACGAATGGGACAGACTTGCGAGAACGATGTTTGCCTCGATCGAGAGAGGCTGGATTTCCGAAGAGGGGCACGGCCCGCCGAGTTTCGCGGCTTATTTTGCCGCTGATTGGCTATCAAGAACGACGTCCGGGCAAGGGCTTGCGAACGATTCCCTCACGTCAGTCATCCAGATGGTGGTTGCACGGCATCTCCCCGTCGATACCATCGTGCCGCTTGAAGTCCCAACGACTGGCGGTGCTTTTACGGCTCCAGGCCTTTTGAATTCGTGGTTTGCAGCAGAGGCTATAGGCGCTGGCCTGCCAAACGCAGGATTGGAATTAGCAGCCCGACTGGCGCAGCTCCGCACCGCTCCCTATAGGAATCCCTGGGGAATGGCCCTCTTTTATGAGGAAGCGACCGCCCAGCCAGCCGCCGAACTGAATCATTCCGTTGCCGCAAGTGTGTGGAGTATTGCTCAAGCCATCGTGGGAGTTCACTACGACCGCCGCCTCGAAAGGCTCATAGTCCTGCCGCGCTTACCCTTTGAGCTTGGCGATCACGTTGTTTTGCCCGTGTTTACACCGCACTTTCATGGTCGCCTGGACTTCGATGCCCAGGAGCACGAGTGGACCCTCACCATCCTCCGGACAGCAGCGCCGCCCAACGGTTCTGCTTTACAGGTTCGTAAGCTGATCGTCCCCGATCCGGATTATGCGGGAGCGCGGCGAGAGATTGATCTGACAAAACCGCTCCTGCTTCGCCCTGGCTACGCACTGCATTATTACTCGGGTCGTTGTGAAGAGGAGCCTTCCTCACGGTGAAGCGCTCCACGCTCGTGGACGGTTTCTTCTCACGTGCCCTGGGGGGCTGGTTTTGCGACGCGAGCTTCGCGCTCTTCCATCGAGCGCACTTCTAGAATGAATCGAGCTCCGCCTGTAGGCAGATTCTCCGCTGCCACGTGCCCTCCGTGGAAATTCTCGATAATGGTGCGCACCCAGAAGAGACCAAATCCTTCGGAAAAATCTGATTTCGTGGAATAGCCGTGATGAAAGATTTGTTCGATTTCGCCCTGCCCCAGGAGGCGCCCGTTTGCGTCGCGAATGCCCGGACCGTTATCCTCGACCTCGATTCGGAATGTCTCGTGCGCCGCATCATAGCGGGTGCGGACCACGACGCGGGGTGGATGCTCAAAGCGCCCTTTCCTGGAGCGAAAGGCGTCCATGGCGTTCGTAAGAATATTGAAAAGCGCCAACATGAGCAGACGTCTCTCGATGACCGGCTGTGGCGAAGCTGCGTCAAAATCCCGCTCAAAGGTGACTCCGAGCGAAGTGGTTCGCTCGAATTTTGTGAGCAGTTCTCCTACGATTGCATCAATCGACCAGCGTTTATACTCAGGTCGTCGCAACGAACCAAAAGACCCGTAGAGATCCACAATGTCCTGCATCAGGCGCATGGTGTCGGAAATAGCTGTGATTCCTTCCCGCAGCAGCTGCCACTGTTGAGCGTCGAGTTCATGAGGCTCGCGTTGGAGAATATCGCGCGCGGTCATCGTGTTAAGCCGCACCGAGGCCAGCACGTTTGTCAGGTCGTGCGCAATGCAACGTGCCAGCGAAATATTGGCCTGTCTGCGTTGCTCCGAAATCGATTGTTCTAGAGCAGAAAACGCAAGAAGGCCACGGGCCATGGCTTCGCAACCAAGCCGCAGTCCCTCCAACCGCGTCTCCGAATCGCGTGCCGGCTGCTCAAGCTCACCCTCAATCACAACGCAGCTAGAGCCGACATTGGCGGCAAATTGAAACTTTCCTTCTCCATGAGTCACAAAGCTACTCACCTGGGTTTTATCGCGCAGGAGTGTCTCTGCTAGCTCAACGAAATGTGCAGCTTCTGCCTCATCCCCGGTGTTTTCACTGGCCGTTGGAGGGTGACGCAAGACGCGCATGATGAGAAGTTTTTCGCCGTGTTGCGATAGCTCCGCCATAGCCAGGGATTTTGTATCGAAACTTGTAGCAAGCAGCTCCAACCCGTTGCGCAGAACAGCGCTGTCAGCCACGGGCTTCTCCGTCCTGCGGAGCAGCTCGCTCATTGTCTCGTCGAGCTCCTGGATGAGAGCGCGCAGAGCCATCTCGTTGTAGGCCGCTTCGAGTCCTGCAGCCGCTTTGGCGATAAGTCGCGGGCGTGCTTGATGAGCTCCTTGCAGGTGCACGGTGACGTTGTGCATCGGGCGCAAAATGTAGCGATACAGGAAATAATAGCCGACAATCCAAACCGCCACCAGAGCAGCAGCGATCATCCAATAGCGCCGTGTGAGCTCCTCGATGGGTGGATAGTTGGCAGGTGTTGTGTAGCGCGCCACGAGGCGCCCGCTTCCGGCGGTACCGCGTTCGCGCCTCACGCCTAAGTCAGTGATGCGTTCAAACTTGCGCAGGAAAAGACTGTTGCGCCAAGTTTGCAGGCGTTTGGGTTTCTCGCGATCAATCACGCGCAGATCGTCCACCACCTGACGGTTTGCATCCTGAAGCTCGAAAGAAAAAATGCTCGTCGGCCCTGCCACGATTTCTTGCATGGCCTTGCGAAGACGCTCAGCGGCGAGTTTGCGAATCGCGGGGGTGGGAGCAAAAAGCACATCTCCTGCGTAGTCGGCCAGAGTATCAGGCAAGTTGAAGATCTCACGAAAATGTTCGCGGATGAGTGCTTCCTTTTCCCCCGTGTAATGCTGACGGTCGAGCTCGTAGAGCACGAGCGCTAAAATAAGGAAATAGAGGGCCGTTACAACAACGTTGAGAATGCGTGTGCGCCGGCTATAATCAAATTTCGCCGTTGAGTGCATATCAACTTCTTGAATAGTGTCCTGTGCAGCAAATGATTGTTTGATGGTTGATGCGCTGAGTCAAATTGCGGAAACCTACCAAAGGCGTGCAAGGCCGAACCGTATGATCGAGGACAGCATTTTCGAATATCTTGAGCGCACGCGAGCTGTGGATTACGCCCTCGGCGTGCTAGCCGTCGTTGGGCCGCTGATTGTGGCTGCGGTTTTGCGATGGGGGCAGGGCCGAGCTTTCGTCGAGCGCTTCCGCCCCGACTGGTGGCTTGGTTTGATTGCTGGTCCCCTCGTTTACCTGCTGTGGCGAGTTTACAATGCGATCATGGATGCGTTCGGCCTCGACAGTCTCTATGCCCTTATTCTCAACGCCTCGATTTTTGTTTGTGTTGGACTGGCACTTGCATTGGTCCGGATTTGGCTATGGCGTTGGTATGCGTCGGTGATGCCTTCTCAATCTGGTTTCGCGCAAACACCGAGCGTCGATCGCGAAAGCGACACTCTTGCTGAGCCCATCAAAAAAGGTGAATGACATGATTTGGGTCAAACCTTCGTGGCACAAACCCTATATTTGTGCAGCCGTTTTCCTGTGTCTGCTAGTGGTGGCGACTGCGTCCGCACGGCAAGGCAGCTCCCTTATCAATGGTGTTGAGGTCGTTGCCGAGCTTGATAAGTCTGAGCTCCTTGTCGGCGAACCTCTCTTCCTCAAGATTCGTGTGACGAACCGTAATGCTCCATTAGTCATTGGCAATTTTACTTCTGCCCTCCATTTTCCAGAAGGCGGCGACATAGAACTCCACGTGCAGCCCCCCAACGAGCTCAGCTATCGCTACCAGGCTCACGAGGAGCCCGCTGTGTTCGCGACGGTTGAGATCGGCAATAAGAAGGACGGCTCGACGCATTTCGAGCTCCCGATCATCTACGAGCGAAAATCGCCCACCGGCTACCTCTTTGACCGTCCAGGCGATTACGTCGTTTCTGTGAAAATTTGGCACAGCATCATGCGCGACCCGACGCGAACTTTTACGGAAATCCCACCCACGAAAATTACGGTGCGAAACCCCGAAGGTGAAAACCAGCAGGCCTTCCGCTTAATCGATGCCAAGAAGTACGCGTTGGCGCTTCAGCAGCAAGCCACGGACGACAAAGATGTGATCGAGAAATTCCTCACCGTGGCGAAACGCTACCCCAACTCTGCCTATGCTCCGATGTGCGCTTATGTAGCGGGGGCCTCAGTGGTGTTTGACAAGGGAAAGCTGGAACAAGGGGTAGCAATCGTTCGCGACTTCACGAAGCGCTATCCTAACCATCCCATGGTAAGCAACGCCGTCTACTCGTTATTCTTCGGCTACCACATGGCCGGCAATTTTGAGCGAGCCCGCGAGTGGTTCTATTATCTGATGGATACAGATCCTGGTTATCGCCTTCTCCGGGAAGAAAACAAATTAGCTGCTTACTACTACTTTGGACGTATCGAGGAAGTGCAAAATCGTCGCTGGTGGCTTTACGAAAAACCCTGGGTGCTTCCGAAAGAAATGCCGGTGCCTGATCAGGCGCAAGGAGGTGCCCGGTGAACGAGTGGCCTTGGCGGGTGCGCGGTCGTAGCGTATTGCCTGCTGGCCGCACACTGGTGATGGGGATTTTGAACGTCACTCCCGACAGCTTCTCGGATGGTGGCCGTTATCGCGACGTGGACTCAGCGCTCGAGGCGGCGCTCGGTATGCTCGAAGATGGGGCTGATATCATTGATGTGGGGGGCGAGAGCACCCGTCCCGGTCGCCCGGGTCCTGTTTCTCCTGACGAAGAACTGCGCCGTGTGTTGCCGGTGGTAAAGGCGCTGCGCGACAAAGCCCCGCAAGCGCTCATTTCTGTAGATACTTATAAAGCAGAGGTGGCGGAACAGGTTCTCGATGCTGGAGCCGACATCATCAACGATATCTATGCGCTCAGGTTTGCCCCGAATATAGGAAATCTCGTCGCTCGCCATGGAGCAGGGCTCATCCTCATGCACATGCAAGGCACGCCCGAAACCATGCAGGATAATCCCACCTACCAAAACGTAGTGGTGGAGATAAAAAATGAACTGCGTCACGCCATGGATATGGCCATTGAGCGAGGCGTGCCTGAAGAGGCGATCGTGGTGGACCCAGGATTCGGCTTCGGCAAAACCGTCGAACACAATGTCGAGTTGTTGGCCAATCTCGAGTATTTTCGGCTGCTCCAGCGGCCGGTCTGTGTAGGGTTGTCGCGCAAGCGCTTCTTGGGGACGCTTTGTGGGGGGCTGGACGTCCATGAGCGTGAAGAAGCCACTCTTGCAGCCCAAACCATGGCGGCCATTCACGGCGCTTCGATTATCCGGACCCACAACGTGAAAGCTGCAAAACGCGCCCTGGCTGTGGCCGACGCGGTATTGGCTCGGTTGTAGGACGCACGAAATCGCAAGCGGTAGCAATGACCCCCGACAGACGGTGAACGCCGACATTTCTCCTCTGCCTTTTAGCCCACTTTCATATCCCAGCGTGGCTCGCGGCCACAGGTCGATGTGGCCCAAAGACCACTTGACAGCCACGCGAGATGACCAGTAAAAGGTCGGTTGGGTTGGGGAAGGCCAATCCGAACTTACAAGAATAAGGAGGGAATGACCATGAGGCGCTCAATTCTTCCAGTCTTGCTACTACTTGCCGGAGCAATGGGATGTTTTGCCAAGAACTACACGGTTCCCTATACAACCCAAACCATCACGCTTGATGGCGTCGCAAATGAAGCTGCTTGGGGTGCAGCATCCGTGGGGGGTGGGGATTTCGTGGCTCACGATTCCGGTGTCCCCGGGTCCCTCTCGACCCAGCAAACGACATTTAAGGCACTCTGGGACGACACGAATCTCTACATTTACGTCGAAACTCAGGATGCATCGCCAGTTTTCGATGTGAATCTCACAACGAACAACCAGACTCTGAGCTTCTCCAAAGATGACTTTGAGTTTTTCCTCGATCCGATTTCCTCGCGCAATAGCGAGCCCAATCCCACGCACAAGTATCAGCTTGTCATCTTCCCGCAAACGGATGCTACTGGGCAAATGTCGAATCCTCCAACCGCTTTTAAATGGGTTGCGGCAGGCAATACCGAGTTCCCCTTTCCCCCGACAAGCTGGCCTTCCGGTGTGAACATCCAGGTTGCCATGGTGCCTGTCTCCTCGCCTGCTGGTTACGCGGCTGAGCTTGCGATCCCGTGGAGCGTCTTCGATGTGGTCCTCGTGAACACAGAACCGTTCAACTTGCCGCCTGCGAACGGCGATACGTGGTCGGTGCAAGTTTGCCGCCTCCACGATTCGGGGAACAACACCGCGGCCAGCAAATGGAACCCCACTTCAACGGGGGGATTCCGGACGAAGCCGTGGGGACTTTGGACGTTTACAGGCAAGCCAGCGCCGACAAGTGCAAGGGACTGGCAAGTTTTAGAATAGTCTCTCCCATCGCCAGATTCTGTGCGGCAGCGGTGCGCTTAGCACATAGGCGTTTCGCTGCCTCGCTATTTTGGCGGACCGTCGAAAGCTATTTACTGTCAGGCATGACGGCACGTTGGATGCCGATCTTGAGGAGGCTGAACAGGTAGACGATTGTGAAGCGGTGAAAATATGTTAACAAGTTGTCGGAAACTTTGCGCGTCAGGGGTCCAACTCAGGATCGATTGCCCAGTAGGCGGGAGGCGGCGGTGTGCTTGGGTAACGGGGATAGTGTGTAAAAGCTCCCTCATCGCAGAGCAAAGGAGCGAGGACACTGTCGCGGAGCAGATCCGGAAGGCGGTGTACCGTCCCGTCAACAAGAACATCGTTTGCTACCAACCTCACGCCGTGACTGTAATCGGTGTAGGTGGCCTTATGCACGAGCGAAAGGGGTTGGATCGCAACTCCATTCGGATAGTGCCAGCCGTAAATCGCCACACGCGGTGGACTTGTGCGTTGCCAGAGCTGGGGTGTGAGCACGATGTCCTTCTTCATACCACTCATTAAGAGCCCAAGAGGGCACCGCGCGAGTCGTCTTTGCTCCTCAATTTGGAGATGATGATGAAAAAAGACTTCGACTGTGACCATTTCGGGAGAGGGAGGGATGGGCTGGGGCTTTGCTTTCCATGCGGCGGCGTCCCAGATGGCATCCACCATTTTACGCGTAGGCAGAGAGCAATCCGTCCGATCGCAAATCCACTGGGCGAGATGAGGTGTGGTGGGTATCCGCACGAAATCTTCGTCGCTACCCAGCGCAAGGTAGTCTGGCGTCACCGAAAAAACAACGCGATGTTTTTCTGCTCCAGCCGAAAACTCTAGCTCGACAGGTGCAAGGCATCGAAGAAATGTCGGGACATTGCCCGACGCCACCTCTCGGTAGATGGCGAGCTCGCGCTCTTCCGGAGAAAGTGGGCTGAGCTTCTGAACGAGTGTCCTCCCCCCCAGCGCGTTAGGAGCTCGGGGCGGCAAGGAAAGCCGTGCACGAGGGCCCGTTGCAGATGACGCCAAAGCAGCAGCCATGAACCATAATAGGGCACCGAGAAAGCGCCTCACTTTGTCATCCTCTCGTGGCCAGAAGCCCACATACCGCTGGAATTAGAAACCCTCAGCAGTGGTGCTCTCATCCGGAATTTGGAAAAGCAAGAACTACGTGCTCTCGCGCGCTCTTCAGTCTTTCCCTATGGCGGCGTTCCCTGCACTGGCACCGCTTCGCATGATCAGCTTGTGGACGTAAACATAAATCGCGAAGAAGACTGCGCACCCTAAGAGAATCCAGTGCAGGTTATGGTGGATGATGTCCTTTCCGCGATGAACCAACTCAGCGTAGGTCATGTGAGCCGTCTTCATGCCGAGGTAATAACCAATGCCTGTTAATATGGCGACCCAGATTCCAGCACCAAGCGCTGTGCAAATCGTGAAAGTGCGCAGACGCATGCCTGCTATTCCAGCTGGAATCGAGATGAGCTGGCGAATCTCTGGCAGCATCCTGCACACGAAGGTAATGCCTGCGCCGTATTCAAGAAAGAGTTCTTCAGCACGTTGCAGACTGGCTGGTTTGAGAAAGAAATACTTGCCATATTTATAAAGAAACGGGCGCCCCAACCACCTTGCGAGGTAGTAATTGATATAGGCCCCCGCCAATGACCCGAGCACGCCAATCAGGACAGAAAGCGTGGCATCGAGCGGAGGATTATGGAAGGTCAAAGCCTGGCGTGCGGCGAGAAAACCGGCCGGAATCATGACCACCTCGCTCGGGAAAGGAATGAACGAGCTTTCAATGGTCATGAGAACAAAAATCATCACAAAACCCCAAGCAGGTGCGTGTTGAGCCGCGAGCTCGATGTATCGAATGAACAACTCTGTCACTGCCAGTTCCTTTCGTCCTTGATGCGCAATGGCGTTCGCAACTGCACTGAAATTCCCGCCCTCGGTCAACTGAAACTGGCGGTTGTCTTGTAAGCTAGCTGTGTTCACGGACTGTCACGCTGTACAATTTGGAACGCTTTTTGACAAATTCGTACTCCACGTGCTGGCCATCTCTGCCAGAAGACCAACTTAAGTTGTGTTTTCTCAATCTTTTGTTTCTTTTCGGTCAAAGTGGCATCCCATCTGCTTTCTATGGCATAGAAGTTCAAATCTCGAAAGGAGCAGTGAAAATGAAAGCAATCACAATCGCCGCAGTTGTTCTCGCACTGAGTTTCCCTGCGTGGGCGGGTCCAGGCGGAAAGTTCGGTGGGGGAGGACAAAAGAAAGGTCGGCCCGAAGCTGCGTGGAAGCAGGGAGCGTCTGGCGATGCTTCGACCACCTGTCCCGCCACCGGCGAAAAGAAACACAAGCGCGAGCACAAACGCACACAGGTGCAGTCACAGCAGCAATCGGCGCAAAAGCCAGTCTCTGAGCAGCAAAGTCAGTGAGCTCTCAGCGGCGGCGACCTATTGTAAGGAGAGACTCCGATGAAGAAGATGGTGGTCACAGCGATTTGCCTGGTTCTCGGAGGGGCGCTTTGCGCGCAGCCAGGACCCCAGGTGGGAGAAAGACGAGGACAGGGAGCGCGGCCGGGAGCCGGAGCATGGGCTGACCGCCAGACGAGTCGGTCGCGCGTCTGGCAGGCGCGAGAACGGCTAGCCGCTTTCGGTCAGCACCGCGATGTTCCTACGACGCGCATCGTCCAAAGGATGAAAGAGGTTCTTGCGCTTACTCCCGAGCAAGAAAAGAAAGTCCACGAAATCCTCGAAAAAGCAAAGTCCGAACTGGGCGAAAGCGTAGGCTCCGTGCGTGAGCTTGGCGAAAAAACAAGGGAAAAGCTGCGCGAGATTCTGACGGAAGAGCAGCGAATCAAATTGGATAAGCTGCGCCAGAACGCTCGTGAAGTCGGAGCCGAGATGGTCCAGGAAAGAGGTCCACAGCTTCGCCAGGGCGTAGAACGTATGGCCGAAGAAGGGCGGATGCGCTTGGCGCTGCGTTCGCTGAACCTCACCGAGGAACAGCGCCAGCAGATTGAAGAAGTTCAAAAAGCTACCCGCGCGAAGATTCAAGCCATTCAGGAAGAAGTGAAACCGAAGATCGAGGCCGCGCGCGAAGAGGCCAAGAAAAAGATCGAAGAGATCCTGACCCCGGAGCAGCGCGAGCAGCTCAAAAAGGAGCTAGAAAAGGCTCCTTTAAAGGCTTGGAAGGCTGCTCCAGGTCCTGGCAAGCAAATGCCAGGCAAAGAATTTCGTCCAAACGATATGCAAGGGCCGCGTCCGCATCGGCCCGATGCAGGCAAGCCACAAGCTTTTGGGTGGCGACCACCCCTGCCAGGGATGCATGCGTCAGCTCCAGACGTGCCGCAAATGGCTCAACTTCCCGGGCCGCCATTCGCTCCCATGCCAGGTCCTTCAATGCAGATCCTTCCACCACCCAGGGGCTCTGAAGAAATGTGGCCTCCTGCTCCCGAGGCGGATGAAGGCGAGGAGCCGAGCTTCCACCGAGCACCAGCGCCTCCCGTGGAGCCGGCCCCGGCCGGTCCGCCCGCACGGGACATCCTTCTCGAGCTCTTTGCCTAAAGTTTCACTCTCGAGCATCCCGAGTGCTCGTCCCTGCCAAGCTGCCCCGGCTCCTCCCACCGGGGCAGTTCTCTTTCTGGAGCCCTGGCGTTTTGCCCTTGTCATCCGCACATGGCACCCCCTAGATCTTTCCCACAATTGTGGCAGTCGTTAGCTGTGTAGCGCGCCGTGGGAGAACAACTTATGCGATTTTTCAGCAGCCTTCGAACTTTTGTATGTCTTAGCGTTTTTGTGATCTGGGCTACAAAAGGAGAGGCGGTATCGCCACCAGTTCCCGAGGTTGAGCTTGGTTCGCCAGCAGCACCTCTGCAAGGAATCGACTGGGTCACAACGCCGCCTGCTTCCACAGAGTGGGGAAAAATCGGAAAGCTGACCATTGTCGAATTCTGGGCCACCTGGTGCGCCCCATGCCGGATCAGTATCCCTCATCTGACGGAGATCCAGCAGAAATACGCTGCTCAGGGGGTCACCGTCGTCGGGCTCTCGCATGAAAATAAAGATGTCGTCACGCGCTTTGTGGCCGAGCAAGGCGAGAGAATGCAGTATGCTGTGGGGATTGATTCGCGCGGGAGACTCTACCGGTCTTACATGCAGGCATTCGGGGTTAAGGGAATCCCACACGCATTCATCGTGTCAGCCGACGGCAGAATTCTTTGGCATGGTCACCCCACGTTCCTCGTCCAGCCGTTGGAAGAAATCCTGAGCGGTCGCTATGATCTCGAAAAAGCTCGGCTGGCGGACCGGATTCAGCGCATGCCCGCCAAGCTTCAACAAATCCTGCTCACCGGTAACGAGCAGGAACGAGAGAAAGCTCTCACCAAAATCGAAGAGCTCGCTCGCTTGTCTACCAACGATCCCAATAGTCTGAGCCAGTTGGCGCGGGTTTTAGAGATGACGGCACCCACAAATCTTCAGATGTCCAAGCGTTATGTGGAAGTTGCCCATCAGATCTATCAGCGAAGTCCGCGTTTGCCGACCGTAGTCCAGGCTTACGCAAGGATTCTTCATTTTGATGGGCGCACCACAGAAGCCGCCCAGCTCCAGGCGACGATTTCTGACAGCCGCACCAAAAGCCTCGTTCGCCCCTTTATGCCCCACCCGAGCACGAAACAAGAGAGAATGACCTCCTCTCCCCGACAATAACTGAAGAATTTTCGTTATCGTCCCCCTGGCTCGCACCCGCTCTCATAATTTTCTCTTGCCAATTTCCCTCCTTTGCGACGCAAGATAGGCTTGCTTCGATTCATGAATGATCCGACTGGAGGACAGAAGAATGCGTAGGGCAGCCATAGTGTTGGGAATTCTTGCACTGGGGAGTCTCGCTATCGGGCAACAAACGCTCGTGCCGAAAAGAACCTCTCCCGTTCGTTCATGCGAATCAGCCTGGGCCTACCGTCCTCATGTGGCCGTATGTCCTCCGGGCGATAGCAAGGCTGCCATTCCTTCGGAAGAGACCTGCCGTGTGCTCCATGAGATTATGGGTTCACCGTTACTCAGCAAATCCGTAGAAGAGTGGGTGGATCTCGGCAGTGGTGCCTGTCACGGACTCAACAAAGAGGACGTGGCTGTGGCCTACCTCCTGATTTCGCGCGAGAATCACGGGGCGCCGCACCTTGGTCACTTCCGCGGAGAAGAACCCATGTATGCGTCAAGCCTTGCAAAGCTCTTTTACGCCGTGGCCGCTTACAAGAAGATGCAGGATCGGTGCATTCGCGACTCAAAGATAGAGAGCGACATCGTGGCGATGCTCCGCGACGACGATCACGAAGCCGCCAATCGGGTGGTCGATTTCATCAGCGGGACGGAGTCAGGAGAGAAACTTTCAGGCGGAGATTTTCGAGCTTTTGCTCGCAAGCGCAACTGGGTGAATCGCTACTTTGAAAGCCTGGGCTTCGAAGGACTTAATGTGAACCAGAAATTCTGGGTAGAGAATCCCAGTCCGCGTGATCTCCAGCTGCTGGGAAACAAACTGGCCCAGAATTATGAGAACAGTAACCGCGTCACTGCGACACAAGCGGCCGAGCTGCTTTACCTCATTTATGCCGACGCCATTGTTTCGAAAGAAGCGTGCGATAAGATCAAGAGGGCCATTGAGCGGCGTCTGGATCAGGAAAAAATCGGGCCGCTTCAGGGGATTGCGGCTGGGCTTCCAAGTGGTTCAAAAATCTGGAGCGTCAAGGGCTTCACGTATCAGAATTTCAACGAGGTGGCACTGGTCCAGCTCCCCAACGGGCAGGTCTATGCGTTGAGTGTGCTCACGCGCTACGCTGATCATGTGAAGAACTTTTCCACGCAGATTAGTCGAATTGTTGCGCATCGCGCCATGGTGCATACCGCGGATGACGACCGCAACAATGCATATCTCGTATCGCCACGTTCAGGGGCACAGTAAGCAAGAGTTCTAACGAAGCTCAAATGCGTAGGACTCCTGGTGAGTGGGCGTGAGCAGAAGATTGACATGCTGTTGCGTCCACCAGAGCCAACACGGAGTGCTCCCTCAGGATGACGCGGGACTCTCAGGGAATGGTGTCGCGGGACGGTCTGGCTAAGAGGAAGCGGACGTGCCGTTTTCTTGCAGTAAAACGCGGACCTCGTGATTAAACTCGCTCACGTCTCGGAACTGCCGATAGACACTTGCAAAGCGCACGTAAGCGACTTCATCCACTTCGCGAAGCTTCTTTAGCACCATCTCGCCGATTTTCAGCGAGCTGACTTCCTTCTCCATACTGTTGTAAAGCTGTTTCTCCACAAACTGGACAATGCGTTCCACTTGTTCCAGTGTTACGGGGCGCTTTTCACATGCTCTCAGGATGCCTGCGGCAATCTTCTGCCTGTCGAAAGCCTCGCGTTTTCCGTCGCGCTTAATAACAATGATAGGCACCTTTTCGATGACTTCGAACGTTGTGAACCGATGTCCGCACTGTAGGCATTCGCGGCGCCGGCGGATGGAATCGCCGCGCGGGCTCTGACGCGAGTTCACAACTTTACTTTCAGTATGGCCGCAAAATGGGCACAACATCTATAAACACCCAGGCTTACTAGGTACAAGATACGTTAGGTCAGTCAACACAATTGTTCGGCGTCAAGGGTTTTCCACAGAATCGCGCCCAATTGTGGAAAACCTGTGGATGGCTGTGAACAATTCGATGGTTTTTTGCCCCTCTGCCCACGAGTCGTCACATTGCCCTGAACGCAAGGGCGGCAAAACTAACTCGGAACGTAAGTCGTCAGGTGAGGAAAGCCGACTGGGCTACGTAAACACGATGCTCCTTGAAAAATCTGGCCCTGTCATTCCTCGGCATTTGATGCGGACGCTTGCTGTGCGTCGGGCATGCGATCGAGTCGTCCGAAAGTCCGCAAATCTGGGAAGAGATTCGCACACACTGCGACGACGAGTAAGGTTCCCACTCCTCCGAGCACGACTGCCGGAACTGTTCCGAACCAGTGAGCTGTGACCCCCGACTCAAACTCGCCGAGATGATTTGAAGCCCCTATAAAAATAAGATTTACGGCACTCACTCTCCCTCGCATCTCAGGTGGAGTGACAAGTTGAACCACGGTGTGTCGGATTACCACGCTTACCATGTCCGCTGCGCCAAGACAGGCCAGAGCTGCCAGAGAAAGTGCAAAGTTTTTAGAAACTCCGAAGATGATCGTCATCACGCCAAACACCGTGACAGCTCGAAACATGGCTTTTCCTGCCTGGCGCATTGGGGGAAGATGGGCAAAAACGATCGCCATCAATCCAGCTCCAAGAGAAGGAGCCGCGCGCAAAAGCCCATATCCGAATTCTCCCACGTGGAGGATTTCAGTCGCGTAAATGGGCAAGAGAGCGACAGCGCCGCCGAAAAGTACGGCAAAGAGGTCAAGAGTGATAGCACCGAGGATGATTTTCTGATTCCACACATAGCGGAATCCCGCCAGCAACGTCTCAGTGGAAATCGGTGCCTGCTCGAGACGCCCGAGCTTTGTGCGAATGGAAATCATGAACAAAGCTGCGGTCAGCGCCAACGTGGCATCGCATGCATAGACAACAGCGGGGTTTTTGCTAATCCCAAGCAGCAGTCCCGCCAGCGCTGGCCCAGCAATGGAAGCAAATTGCCACAGCGAGGAGTTCCATGCCACAGCATTGCTGAACACCTCGGCTGGCACCAGATGTGGCAAAAGGGCCTGGCTGGCAGGCCCCGCAAATGCGTGCGCCGTGCCGATGAGAAAAATGAGAGAAAAAATGAGTGGCACCGTGATGTGGCCCGTTTGTGTCAGTGTGGCCATCGTTGCAGACAGGAGCGCAAGTAATCCCATGCACAGCGCAACAACAAGCTTACGATCATAGCGATCGGCGACGTGGCCTGTCACAAGAATGAAGAGCACTGCCGGAAGAAACTGCACCAGACCAATGAAGCCAAGCGCGAGCTTGCTATGCGTCAGCTGGTAGATTTGCCATGCCACAGTGGTCCCCTGCATCTGCCAGCTCATAACGAACAGCAGGCGAGCTGCCTCAAAAAGGCAGAAATCACGATATCTAAATGCAGCAAAACCTCGCCTCGTCGGCGAGGCATCGGATGGTTGATCGCTTGACGAGTCGGACATCTTGTAACGGTTTTACAAAACGGGCAGAATTTCGTGCGAAATCTCCCACACCATCCCTGCGGCAGAGCCCCTATTGATCGCTGCGTTTTCCGTGCGCAGCTTATTGCTGCTGCTCAGAACGGCATCGCTTCGTCAGGCGGACCGACCTTGAGCTCACCTGCAAAGCCCGGATAGATCAAATAGATCCTTTGAATGGTTGCCTTTTCCACATAGGCGGTGACAGGAGCTGCTTCCCGCGACGTTGCTGTGTCGCGCAAGAAATGATAAGCGCGTTCGACGCCGAATTGCTCGCGCCGATCTTCGCCAATGTATTTGAGTTTTCGCGAAAGTGTACGTTTGGAGCCAAGAATCCTGTAGTCTGCAGTCAATTCGTAGAAAACCTGGCCGTTCTCCTCGACGAATGTCACGATAGTCACCGTGCCGCTACCCACTTTTAACCCATGCCACCGCCAACTGGAAAGCTGACTATACTCAATCTGCGGGGCATTTTCTTGGGTGGTCGAGCGTGCTTTTTCGCTCTCCTCTTCGTCGTCGGCCGCAGGCAGCACACCCAACCGCTCGCCAATGATTTCTTCATCCATGATGATGTTCGCGTTCTCTTTGAGCTTGGCCAGCACTTGCGACGCAACCTCTCGCAACGTTTCTCGCACGCCCACACCTTCTGTTGCGATCGCTTCAAACTCCACAAACCGTTTGAGAGGGTTGAGGTGGGCTCGCAGTTCCTCCACGGGCAGGGCGTTAGGCAAGTCGCGCTTATTGTATTGGATGACAAGAGGCACGCGGTCCAAGCTTAAACCGTACTCGCGAAGGTTGTCTTCGAGATTTGTGAGGCTTTCGATATTGTCCTGCAGACGATCAGCCTGCGAATCCGCAACAAAAACGATCCCGTCAACGCCACGGAGCACCAGTTTGCGCGTAGCGTTATAAAAAACCTGGCCTGGAACTGTGTAGAGTTGAAACTTTGTTTTGAATCCTTTCACGTCACCCACATCAAGCGGAAGAAAGTCGAAGAACAGCGTCTGATCCTGCTCGGTAGCGAGTGAGACCAGTTGCCCGCGGTGCTTTTCCGGAACGTTACTGTGCACGAATTGCAAGTTCGTGGTCTTGCCCCCAAAACCCGGGCCGTAATAAACAATTTTGCATGCAATTTCACGAAACGCGTAGTTGATGTTGGCCATATTTTCCGCCTCGCGCGTGCTGCGCTACATCGATTCAATTCAACCAGCACGATGTAAGGTAGAAAAGCGCAAGATATGAAATCAAGAGACGATAAAGACTCAAACTGCTTCGAATTGCAGTTTCCAGAGAATTCTCTCGATTTGCCCCACCCGCTAGCCGACTATCCTCTCGTCCGTGATTGGTTAGCTGGAGCAGCCAACGCTCTGGAACTTTGCGATGCTTACGACCCCGCCTGGCGTAAGGCGATTGCGCGGCGCGATGGCGCGCGGCCTGACCCGCTTTCTTCAGAAGAAATCGAAGAACTCACGCAATTCAACCTTGATTGCGGGAACCTTTCCGGCGTCGCGCTTGTGCCAGCGTTAGGCGAATCTGGAACTCTTGCGGTGGTAGCTGGCCAACAACCGAATCTTCTGGCTTCCCCACTTTTCATTCTTGTCAAGGCTCTTGCCACTGTCGAGCTGGCGCGCCAGATTGCAAACGCAACAGGCCGACGTGTGGTCCCGATTTTCTGGGTGGCCTCGGATGACCACGATTTCGCGGAGCTCGCACAATGTTATGTGCTTGGGCGAACCGGGGCGCTCCGCAATCTTGCTGTGCTTGTGGTCCGCCATGGGGCTTTTGCAGAAGCCTCGCCTGCTTACGCGTGGAATCTCGATTCTGCGGCTCCTGCGCTCATCGCAGCCCTCCGTGGCGAGCTGCCCACCGGGGTCGCGCGAGCTCTAACGCTCGATGCTGTGGAAAAGGCGCTTGTGTCACCCGCGACGTTCGAAAGCGTCTTTTGCCGGCTATTGTCTGCCTATCTCGAGCATCATCCAATCGTGTTGGTCTCTCCGCGCTTGCGTTTCTTGCGCCGACGGCAACGTCCACTTCTTGAGAAAGAATTGGCGAATTGCGAACAGACGAATCAGGCTGTTGCCGAAGGGGGGCGCAACCTTAGCCGCCACGGATACCGCCCTCAAGTCCACCGGCGCCTGCACGACGTGAATTTTTTCTACCTTTTCGATTCCCTGAGGTGCCGGCTTGTCCAACGAGGCAAGCGCGTCATCGTCGAACACCCAATGAAAAAGCAAGTGCTGACCCAGTTTGCTTTTGATGACTTATTGGGTCATGCCGAACGCCATTGGGAGAATTTCTCCCCTAACGTCGTCATGCGCCCTCTGGTTCAGGACTATGCCCTACCAACGGTGGCTTACGTTGCTGGGCCAGCGGAGTTTACGTATCTGGCTCAGATCCGGCCAGTCTATGAACTTTTTGGTGTTGTTCCGGCGCAGCCCATTCTTCGGCCGATGCTCACGCTGCTGAGCAGCGGTGCGCGCCAGACTCTGGAGCGGCTCGGCGCGTGGGACGCTTTTCTGAGTGGCGGGCTGGCCGCAGTTGTCGAGCGAGTGGTGGAGGGCGACCCTCAGCTCGGTAACGTCCTGCGGCGATTGCGAGCGCACGAAGACACGCTTCAGCGAGAGTTGTCCTCTCTCGGCAACGAACTTACTCTTCGCCACCCACACATGGCCGTAGCCTTCGAAAAGACGCGCCACCACGTGGCGACAGGGTTGAAAAAGCTCCGCCAGCGCATTATGAGGCAGTTTCGACCGGCCGATGACGAGACGTGTCGGGATCTCTGCAGCGTGTTTACAGAAGTCGCGCCTATGGCCACAGTTCAGGAGCGAGTGCTGAGCCCCCTGAGCTTCGGCAGCGAACTCGAGCCGCAGGAGCTAGCAAGTGTCATCGCAAGCGTCCTGAAAAACTGGCAACCCAAGCAGGACCCCCACGTGGTGGCCATCGCGCCAAA
>JADFCV010000003.1:0-59166 GCA_017161655.1 Candidatus Sumerlaeota bacterium | reverse complement strand
GAATTCGACCCGCCGCGCCTTGGCGGCGCAGGGTAGCAGTCAGGTGATTTCTTCTGAAAAGTGAAGAATAAATCGGCAAGGTTATGATAATTACGCTTTCGCTGCACTTTGCCTAATGCACAGAGGTAAAGTTCCTATTACAGCACAAATCACTAGAAGAACACCACTTCAAAGAAACCGACGCGCGTTCATGATGCCCAACAGTAGCTCCAGAACAGTCGGAGCGCCGAGGAGGATTTTTGTCTAATGGTCAAGCCGACTATGCGCCGCCTTTCCACTACCCCCACGGGTCGCGTTAACTTTTCCCGTCTCAAAGAGGTCTTGCAGGTGCCTTACCTGCTCGAGACGATGAAGAAGAGCTACGATGACTTCTTGCAGGCCAACGTTCCGCCTGATCTTCGCCAGAATATCGGCCTCCAGGAGGCGTTCACAAGCATCTTCCCGATTAAGGCCGCAAATTCCGAGACCACACTCGAATTCGTCGAGTACACGATTGGCCGTCCCAAGTATACAGAGCAGGAATGTTTGGAGCGCGGGTTAACTTACGCGGCTCCTTTACAGGCCAAACTTCAGCTGTGCGTGCGCGAGCGCAATCCCGAGACAGGCGAGGTGGATATCCGCGACATCCGCGAACAAAACACCTACATCGGCGACATTCCGCTCATGACTGATCGCGGCACCTTCATCATTAACGGGGCCGAACGTGTCATCGTGTCGCAGCTCCATCGGTCGCCGGGAGTCTCGTTTGGCTCGACTGTCCACTCCAACGGCAAGACCCTTTATGAGGCGCGGGTGATCCCCAACTATGGAGCATGGATCGAATTCAAGGTCGACATCAACGACGTGATGTACGTGGAAGTCGATCGCAAGCGCAAGATGCTCGCAACCACGTTCCTGAAGTGTTTCGGGCTTAGCGACAACAATGAAATCGCGCGTCGCTTCTTCAAACTCAGAAAGTTCAAGCTAGACGACTTCTCAAAAGGTGCTTTGCCGGTCGCTGAGGCCGCTGAAAAGTACCTCGGTGCCCACTTCGTGGAGGATGTGATTGATCCGAAGACAGGGGAGCGGTTGGTTCAGAAGGGCGCCAAAGTCACGAAGAAAGCTGTTCAGCTTCTTCAGTCGCACCGTATTGAAAAGGTGCACCTTGATGTCGCCCCTGCTTATGAGGAACTCATTGGCGCGGTGCTTGGTGCCGATGTGGTGGACGAGAAAACGGGCGAAGTTCTTGCGGACTGTTTCGAGAAGATTACCACAACCCATTTGCGACAGTTTGCACTCGCGGGCGTGAGGGAAATCACCATCATCGACGTGGTGGAAAATGAAACCAACGTCATGCTCGCCACGGTGAGCAAGGACAAAACCACGACGCGTGAGGAAGCGCTCGCCGAGCTTTTCAAGCGGATGCGTCAAGGAACACCGGTCACGGTGCAAGGTGCCCAGCGCCTTTTTGAAGAGCTGTTCTTGAATCCGCGCCGTTACGATCTCGGTGTTGTGGGGCGTCATAAGCTTAACAAACGTTTTGGTCTCCAGGTTCAAGAGAATTGCCGTCTCCTCACTGTGGATGATATCGCCGCCATCATGGAGTATCTTGCCCGGATGGCCAGGGAGGGAATGGAAGAGGACGACATTGACCATCTTGGCACGCGACGGGTACGCAGCGTTGGGGAGCTTCTCCAAAACCAGATCCGTGCAGCCTTGGCTGAACTGGAGCGCACCGCCCGCGAGAAGATGAATCAGGGCGCGGAGCTCGAGAATCTCAATCCCCAGAATCTCATTAATGCTAAGCCCATTATTAGCGCCCTGCGCGAGTTCTTTGGGCGCTCTCCGCTGAGTCAGTTCATGGACCAGATCAACCCGCTGAGCGAGCTCACGCATAAGCGCCGTCTGAGTGCTCTCGGACCAGGCGGCCTCACGCGCGAGCGAGCAGGCTTCGAGGTGCGTGACGTTCACCATACGCACTATGGCCGCATCTGCCCCATCGAGACGCCGGAAGGTCCGAATATCGGACTCATTTCATCGCTTTCCACCTACGCGCGGATCAATGAAATGGGCTTTATCGAAACACCCTATCGCCGCGTGAAGAACGGGAAGGTCACAGACGAAATCGTTTTCATGACGGCCGACGAAGAGGACAAGTACGTCGTCGCTCAGGCCAACGCCCCCATGGATGAAAAAGGGCATCTTGTGGGCGATGTCGTGCTCGCGCGTCGTCGCGGCGACTTCGTTGAAGTGCCCCCCGAAGAGGTGGACTTCATGGACGTCTCCCCAAAACAGCTGGTGTCCGTGAGCGCCGCGCTGATCCCGTTCCTCGAGCACGACGACGCAAACCGTGCTCTCATGGGCTCGAACATGCAACGTCAGGCCGTGCCGTTGCTCCGCACGGAGGCGCCAATCGTTGGTACGGGGTTGGAGTACCGTGCGGCGGTGGATTCGGGAGCATGCGTGGTTGCCCGCAATGACGGAGTTGTTGAGCGGGTCACTGCTTCCGAGATTGTGGTGCGTAACGAACTTGGTCAGCTCGATTATTATCCTCTGCTGAAGTATCGCCGCTCGAACCAGGACACCTGCCTCAACCAGAAGCCGATCGTCAGCGAAGGTGACAAGGTGAAAGCAGGGCAGGTCATTGCTGATGGTCCGGCCACTGATCATGGCGAGCTCGCGCTTGGACGCAACCTCTTGGTCGCGTTCATGCCGTTCGGAGGCTATAACTTCGAAGACGCCATTGTGATCAGCGAGCGTGTGGTCAAAGACGATGCTTACACTTCTATTCACATCGAAGTGTTCTCGCATGATGCTCGAGAAACCAAGACCGGAAAAGAAGAGATCACGCGCGACATCCCCAATGTGGCCGAAGAGAAACTGCGCTACCTCGACGAAAATGGCCTTATCATCGTCGGCTCCGAAGTCAAACCAGGCGACTATCTGGTGGGAAAAGTGACGCCGCGACCTGAGCAGGAACGCGGGCCAGAGGATCGCCTGCTTGCCGCAATCTTCGGCGACAAGAGCCACGACGTGCGCGATGCATCGCTGAAAGCTCCGGCGGGCTGCTACGGAACCGTTGTGGACGTCAAGATGTTCAGCCGCAAGGAGCGCTCGTCGCGAACAGAAAAGCTGGATAAGATCGAAATCGAGAAGGTCGAACAGGAGAAAGTTCGTCTTCTTGAAGATGAAGAAACGAATTTCAGCCGGCAGCTGAGCGAGCTCCTCAGCAAAATCACCAAGCCGATCGTGAACTATGAAACTGGTGATGTGGTTTTGAAGCCCGGCCAGCGTGTGACCGAGGCTGCTCTCGACTACGTCAAGCGGAGTCTCTCCGTTGGAGGCGTGATCCCTGTTGAGGGCGAGCTCGGCACGAAGATCAAAGTTGCCTATCAGACCTACTTTGCACGCAAGCAACAGATCGAGGACGACGCGCGCAACCGTATTGACCGCATCAAGTCCGGCGAAGAGCTGCCCATGGGCGTGCTCAAAACCTGCAAGGTTTATGTGGCGGTGAAGCGTAAGCTTCAGGTGGGCGATAAGATGGCAGGCCGTCACGGAAACAAGGGTGTGGTCGCAAAGATTGTGCCCGAGGAGGATATGCCGTTCCTTGCCGATGGTCGCCGGGTCGATATCGTTCTGAATCCGCTGGGCGTGCCCTCACGCATGAATGTCGGGCAGATTCTCGAGACTCACCTCGGCTGGGCGGCTCAGGCTCTTGGAATGAAGGTTGCCACACCTGTCTTCGATGGCGCCAAAGAGGAGGAAATCCGCGAGCTGCTGATCGAAGCGCGCAACAAGAAACTCAAAGAGTCTGGAGATCCGCGCACTTTCGACCAGCTTTCAGACGCCGAGAAAATGCTCGATCTGAATCCCACTGGGCAGGTCACGCTCTTCGATGGAGCTACAGGTGAACCCTTCGACACACCAGTCACGGTGGGTTACATCTACATGATGAAGCTCGCTCACCTCGTGGACGACAAGATGCACGCCCGTGCCACTGGGCCCTACTCGCTGGTTACTCAGCAGCCGCTTGGCGGGAAGGCTCAGTCCGGTGGCCAGCGCTTTGGAGAAATGGAAGTGTGGGCGCTCGAAGCTTATGGTGCGGCTTACACGCTTCAGGAGATGCTCACAGTCAAAAGCGACGACATTTTGGGTCGCACGAAGATGTACGAGAACATCGTACGCGGCCACAACTTCCTCGAGGCAGGCGTGCCCGAGAGCTTCAATGTGCTTGTTAAAGAGCTCCAGGGTCTGTGCCTCAACCTTGAGCTATTGTGTGAAGAGGAAGAGCTGCCGACCGTCAGCAGTGCACTCGACGAAACGATTCTCGCCCAGCGGCGCGAAGCGGGTGACTTCGACGAACAAATTGACTACGCTTCGGCCTTTGCATCGGCCGGTGCGGACGACGACCTCGAGGGCGATACCGACTTCGAGAGCTCTGATGAGGACGACGAGCTGTAAGCAAGCCGCAAGCGGAAGGGGCCACATACCGGCCTGGCTCCTTCTTTTGGAGAACATGGGCCGGGAAAACCAATGGAAACATTAACATAATCCGGTAAGGGCGGAGCAGTATGGCGAAGACCAACGACAGCAGCCAGGAGAAAACAAAGCGCACCACGCGGCGGATCTCGCGTCGCGAGCGTGGACCGATGCTCGAGTCGCTCGCCTTCAAAGGTGTACGCGAGCTCGACCAGGCCGAAATGCCGAAATATCGGCCGGTTCCTATCGGCGGCGAAACGGATGAACGCATCAATCTCAATGAGCTGACTCCCGTCGCACGGATCACCCTGGCGTCGCCGGAAATGATTCTCAGCTGGTCGCAGCGTCACACGCGTGCTGGCGATACCCGCAGCATGCGTCTTTTCGACGACCATGGCCGCATGATTGAGTCGCTAAGCTTCGGGGAAGTCAAAAAGCCGGAGACAATCAACTATCGAACCTTCAAGCCCGAGCGCGACGGTCTTTTCTGCGAGCGCATCTTCGGTCCGGTAAAGGATTGGGAGTGCGCATGTGGAAAGTACAAAAAGATCAAGTACAAGGGCATTGTCTGTGATCGTTGCGGCGTCGAAGTCATTGAGTCCAAAGTCCGCCGTGTGCGCATGGGGCACATTAAGTTGGCTTCGCCCGTGTGTCACATTTGGTTCTATCACGGCACTGGTTGCCGCATCGGGGCTTTACTCGATATCAACTCGAAAGACCTCGCGAAGATCGTCTACTTGCAGAATTATATCGTCGTCGATCCTGGCGACACGCCACTCAAGGAGCGCCAAATTCTCACCGATGCCGAAGCGCGCCAGTATCGCGAGATGTACGGCGATAAGGTGAAGATCGGCACAGGCGCCGAGGCGATTAAAGAGCTGCTCAAGAAGATCGATATCGAGCAGTTGGCGCGCGAGTTGGCCCTTGAAATGCGCAAAACTCCTTCGCAGCAGAAGCGCGCGCGCATTATCAAACGCCTCAAAGTTGTCGAAGCCTTCCGTGGCTCGGGGAACAAACCCGAGTGGATGGTGATCGAAGTGTTGCCAGTGATCCCACCCGACCTGCGTCCGCTGGTGCAGCTCGATGGTGGACGGGTGGCCACGACCGATCTCAACGATCTCTATCGGCGTATTATCAACCGCAATAACCGCCTGAAAAAGATGCTCGAGCTGCAATCTCCTGAAGTCATCATTCGCAACGAAAAGCGGATGTTGCAGGAGGCGGTGGATGCGCTGCTTGATAATTCAAAACGCTCGCGCCCGACGAAGGGACACAATAATCGTCCCCTGAAATCTCTGAGCGACCTGCTGAAAGGCAAGACCGGTCGATTCCGTCAGAATCTGCTCGGGAAACGTGTGGATTACTCGGGCCGCTCGGTGATCGTTGTTGGCCCGGAGCTCAAGTTCAATGAGTGTGGATTGCCCAAGAAAATGGCTCTGGAGCTCTTCGATCCTTTCATCATTGCTGAGCTTCAGCGGCGTGGCATCACCAACAATATCAAAGCTGCCAAACGCTTAATCGAAAGCGAGGCTCCAGAGGTTTACGACTGCCTCGAGAGCATCATTTCCGATCATCCCGTCTTGCTCAACCGTGCTCCCACACTGCACCGTCTCGGTGTTCAGGCCTTCATGCCCAAGCTCATTGAAGGGAAAGCCATTCAGCTGCACCCCCTCGCATGCGCGGCTTTCAATGCCGACTTTGATGGGGACCAGATGGCTGTCCACGTTCCACTATCGGTCGAGGCCATTCTTGAAGCTAAACGCCTCATGATGGCGGAGAACAACATCCTCTTGCCGGCGAGCGGAAAGCCAGTCGCGGTGCCCTCGCAGGACGTGGTTTTGGGATTATTCTATCTCACGAAGCTTGTTCCCAATCCTGAACGCTATGCCGGTGCAAAGGACGAGCAGGAGAAAAAGGCCCTCAAGCCGAAATTCAGCTCGCCGCAAGAAGTCATTATGGCGTTCAACTATGGCCAGGTGAAACTGCACGAGGAAATCAGCGTCAGGCTTCCGGATGGGCGCCGCGTGGAAACAACAACCCCAGGCCGTGTGATTTTCTCCCAGATCCTGCCGCCAGAGATCGAATTCTTCGACACGGCAAAAAATCCAACTTACGCCAACCAGGTTCAAACGAAGAAGACGCTGGGGCAGATTGTGGCCCTGGCCCATAAGCGCGTGGGAAAGAAGCGCACTGCTGAAATGCTCGACCGCATGAAAGAGCTTGGCTTCTACTACGCCAAACGCGCAGGCATCTCCATGTGTGTGGATGATCTCGTGATCCCTGCCAAGAAGCACGAAATCATCGCGCGCACTCGAGAGCGAGTAAAAAAGATCGAACAACAGTTCCGGCAAGGACTCATTTCCAATAACGAACGTTACCAGAAGGTCGTTCACGAGTGGAACCTCGCCGCGGAAGAAGTGGCGCGAGAGCTCCTCAATCAACTCTCACAGGACCAGCAGGGTCTCAACCCTGTCTACATGATGGCGCACTCTGGAGCGCGTGGTAACGAGTCCCAGATCCGTCAGCTCGCTGGCATGCGCGGCCTGATGCAAAAGCCTACAAAGAAAGTCACTGGTGGCGTTGGTGAAATCATCGAGTCGCCAATTACATCGAACTTCCGCGAAGGACTCACCGTGTTGGAGTACTTCATTTCCACACACGGTGCGCGCAAGGGACTCGCTGATACCGCACTTAAGACGTCCGATGCCGGTTACCTTACGCGGCGGTTAGTCGACGTAGCGCAGGATCTCATTATCCGCGAGCACGATTGTGGTACGCTTGATGGGATCGAAGTGACCGCGCTAAAAGAAATCACCCACACAGGGGAACACGAGCTTGTTCCGCTCTCCGAGCGAATCCTGGGACGGGTTGCCGCGAAAACGGTTCTTCACCCGAAAACCGGTGCAACTATCGTAGCACGGAATCAGGAAATCACGGAAGAGATTGCACGCGAGATCGAGACAGCTGGCGTGGAGAAGGTCATGATTCGCAGCGTTCTCACTTGCGAATCGACACGTGGAATCTGTGCGCTGTGTTACGGGCGAAACCTCGCCACAGGCCGCCTCGTCGAGCCTGGCGAAGCGGTTGGAGTTATTGCAGCACAGTCCATTGGCGAGCCAGGCACTCAGCTCACTCTCCGTACCTTCCACATCGGCGGCATGGCCTCACTGACGGTTGAAGGATGGTACCAGGCAGCGGCTGATGGTCTTGTCCGGTTCGTCGATCTCGAATACGTCGAGCGTGAAGGGGACAGCCCCGTCGTCATTAACCGCGGCGGCTCGATGCTTGTCATGTCGAAAGACGGCGTGATCATTCAAACGCTGCCCAACGTACCGTACGGCGCGCGCTTGAGAGTGAAAGACGGTCAGGAGGTAAAGAAGAATCAGCGTCTTGCCGAATGGGATCCGCACTTCACCCCAATTCTCAGCGAGAAGGATGGTTTTGTGCGTTTGCACGACATCATTCCTGGCGTGACTCTGCGAGAAGATGAGGATCCGACCACTGGAGCAAGCGTGCGCGTCATTAGCGAGCATCGCGAGGACCGACACCCCTCAATCGAGATCTGCGACGCCGAGGGCAACCGCCTCGTCTCGTATGCGTTGAGCTCGGGCACAATCCTTAATCGCGATCTCGATGATGGTCGAAAGGTTCGTGCAGGCGACATTCTCGCACGTATCCCACGTATTCACGCGAAATCGAAAGACATCACGGGCGGTCTTCCCCGCGTGGAAGAACTCTTCGAAGCCCGCAAGCCAAAAGACGCAGCGGTTTTGGCTGAAATTGATGGACGCCTTGAACTACGCGGTGCGCATCGCGGCACACGCCGAGTCGCAATCGTAGCCGATGACGGGCAAGAACGGCTCTACGCCATTCCTGCAAACAGGCATCTCATCTACTCAGACGGTCAGCGTGTGAAAGCGGGCGATCCCATTACGGATGGAACGCCGTCGCCCCATGACATCCTCGACATACTTGGCGAAAAAGCCGTGATGGAGTATCTGCTCGGCGAAGTTCAGGAGGTTTACCGCCTGCAAAACGTGAGCATCAACGACAAGCACATCGAATGCATCATTCGCCAGATGCTCAAAAAGGTGGTCGTGACGGAGGTGGGTAACACCCGCTTCTACTACGGCCAGCAGGTGGATAAAGCCGAGTTCGAAGAGGAAAACCGAATTACGGTTAGCAAAGGCGGCACACCTGCGAAAGCCAAACCAAAGCTCCTGGGCATCACCAAGGCGGCTTTGGAAACCGAGTCATTCATCGCTGCTGCTGGTTTCCAGGAGACCCCACGAGTCCTTGCAGACGCTGCCGTTCGCGGGCGTTTCGATTACCTGCGCGGCCTTAAGGAAAATGTTATCATGGGACTCCTCATTCCTGCAGGAACAGGGCTGCCAGTTTACCGCAACATTGAAATCGCACCTAAGGAAGATGGTAAACCAGAGACAGTTGGTGCGACTGTAGAAACGACCTAATCCTCTCCTGCGGATTTTGCGGAGTGTGAGGGCTGCTGTTTGCAAAAACTTGCAAGCTGCAGCCCCTTCTTCTTTTCGATAACAAGTTATCTGTTGTTTTTGGTCTGCCTCGAGCAGCGTTCCGTTTCTTTTCAGAACGAACCGCATCTTCGTGGGATTTTTCATAAGACGTAACCTGCACGCAAAGCCGAAAGCCTTGCTCTTGCTCCGTGTGGCAGCATTCAACGCAACATGAAGTCATTTGAATTTGACACTCTCACGCGGGACCTTTCCCCTGAAGCACAAGATTACAACGATGGAGCACAGTTGTGAGACGTCTTGGAAACAGCAGGTTCCTCCACAGCCTAAGACTTGGTGCGCTCGTGGCCGTCTTGTTGGTCGCGGTCGTTGCTTGTAAAGCCCCTGACGACTATCGACGGGCAAAGGATTTTTTTGACCAGGGTGATTTTGTAAAGGCTGAAGAATTCTTTCTCAAGGCAGCTCAGAAAAATCCTAAAGATATTCGTCCACTGCGCAAACTTGCTCTGATTTACTCGCGGGAGGAAAGATACGACGATGCAGTAAGGGTGCTGCAACAAGCACATCAGCTTGATCCGCAAGACGGAGAGGTGGCCGCGCGCCTTGCTATGGCCCTGCAAAAAGCTGCCCGACCGGGCGAAGCTGTCACGGTCGCTCGAGAGGCTTTGCAACTCGATGATGTTCAGAAAGACAAATCCCTTCGCGAGCTTTTACAGAAGCTTGTTGAGGAACTTGAGGGGAGCGGGGTTCAACGCTCTGCAGCCTTAGAAAGCGGCAAAATCACTGGGCAGGATGCTCGCACAACGGCAACAGAAGGGACAACCGGTGACCGCGTTACTTCAGAAGGAGCCACACGTGATATTTCGCCGTGCACGCCCTTGCCTACGCCGCCGATCAAACGTGAGGATTTGTCCAAGCTTATTCCCGATGACGCACCCGGGCGAGTCATTGTTCGCTGGCGAACAGAGACTCAGGAAGAGAATCTGGGCTTCAACATTTACCGAAGCGAGAATCCCGATGGGCCTTATGAGCGCGTCAACCGCTCCCTCATTCCTGGTGAGGGCTCGACGAATATTCCGAAAGACTACTGCTTTGAGGACAAGCCGTTGCCGCGGGGGAAAGTCTACTATTACTACATTGAGTCAGTCAGCGTCAACGGCGTTCGAGAAATTCTCGAAGGCACAAAAGGCACGCGCGTGAAAGTGAAGACAGTGGAAGAGGAGCGCGAATGGCTGTGGAAAAAAGTCATGGGTGAGGATCGTTCCACGACACCATCGTCTGCAGTGCGCCCCCAACTATCCACGCACTCGACAAGAACGATTCCTACCACTCCAACGTCCGCTGTGGCGTATTTCACACTGAAATCGGATAACGAATCCAGTGCGCCACATGCGACTGATCCTCTATACTAAAGCAAAGGAGCAAGCAAAGAGCTGATGCCGGTAACGTTGATTACAGGTGGCGCAGGCTTCATCGGCTCACATCTCTGTGAGCGATTCCTTGCGGAAGGTCATCATGTTATTGCCATGGATAACTTGTTAACAGGATCTGTGGCGAACATCGAGCATATCCGCGACCCGCGTTTCCACTTCATTCACCACGATGTCACGGAGTACATATACGTCAAAGGCCCCGTTCACAACGTTCTTCATTTTGCTTCGCCGGCGAGTCCTGCTGATTACCTTCGCATGCCTATCCAGACGCTTAAGGTCGGCTCACTCGGAACACACAAAGCTTTGGGGCTTGCTCGCGAAAAAAACGCGCGTTTTCTGCTGGCAAGCACTAGCGAAGTCTATGGTGACCCTGAAGTTCATCCCCAGCCGGAAAGCTATTGGGGCAATGTAAATCCCGTGGGACCGCGTGGCGTGTACGATGAGGCGAAACGCTTCGCTGAAGCCATGACGATCGCCTATCATCGTTATCATGGTGTAGATACGCGCATAGCTCGCATCTTCAACACCTATGGGCCCAGGATGAGAATGTACGATGGTCGTGTTGTGCCAAGTTTTATTGCCTCCGTGCTACGCAATGAACCTATCACGGTCTATGGCTCAGGCAAACAGACACGCAGTTTTTGCTATATCGATGACCTCGTCGAGGGAATCTGGCGTCTGCTGAACTCCAACGAGGTCATGCCGGTAAACTTAGGCTCCGAATTCGAGATGAGTATTGAGGATTTTGCGCATCTCATTAAGCGCTTGGCCAAAAGTGATGTGCCCATTGTTTATCATCCGCTTCCCGAAGATGATCCGAAAACACGTCGCCCGGACTTGACAAAGGCACGCACTTTGCTCGGTTGGGAGCCGAAGGTCTCATTGGAAGAAGGGCTTAGCCGCACAATTGAGTATTTCCGGGCGAACTACGAACGCACTCAGCCGCAAGGTTGACAGGGCGGGCGGTGAGACACCGACGCACGGAATTGAGAGTTCTAAGGAGAGGGTATGGGTTCCATGAGTCATCACAAGAAGCAATATTCGCACGAGCTTCTCGAAAAAATCGCGCAGAAGGTGGGTACGCCGTTCTGGCTGCTTGATGCTGATGTTTTGCGAGGGCGCATTTCGGAGGTGAAATCAGTGGCAGAGCCCGCTGGTGTGCAAGTGCGCTACGCGATGAAAGCGCTTTCTGCCACGCGTGTTCTCGAAGAAATGCGTGCGGCAGGGATGTGGATCGATGCGGTATCGGGCAACGAGGTCCTCCGGGCATTGCATGCAGGATTTCCGCCTGGTCAAAATCCGCCGGTTATCATGTTAACAGCCGATGTTTTCCGGAATAATGCGCTCGATGTTGTTGTCGAGAAAGGCGTCTTCCCGAACATTGGCTCACCCGGTATGATTCGGGCTTTGGCCGAGGCCGGCTATTCTGGTGATATCGCTGTGCGTATGAATCCAGGCTTTGGGCATGGTCACGTCAACGCGTGCGACACGGGGGGCCCTAGCTCAAAGCACGGGATTTGGTACGAGCGGCTTGGCGAAACTATCGCGGAGGCACGTCGCTACGGCCTGCGAGTTGTGATGCTTCATGCTCACATTGGGAGTGGCCCGAAAATCACCGAGCTGCTCCAAAATCTTCATCGGCTTGTGCGTGAGTACGCGTCGCTTCTTTCCCAATTCCCGGACGTCAACGCTGTGAGTCTCGGTGGCGGCATTCCTCACACGTACAAAGAAACCGAGCCTCCAGTCGACATTTCCCCTTTGCGAGAACTTTTCCTGGAAGCGAAAGCTGAGCTAGAAAAGGCTGCAGGACGACCAATTCGCGTCGAGATAGAGCCCGGGCGCTATTTTGTTGCGCCATGTGCTACGCTTGTGGCTCGCGTCACGGATGTGAAGAAGACAGAAACTAATCCCAAGGGACCCGGCCGCACCTTTGCGATGGTAGATGCGGGTTTTGTCGACCTGGTGCGGCCTGCCATGTATGGTTCATATCATCCGATTTCCGTGGTGGGTAAGGGAGCGGCGAATCCTAAACAGGAGATTGTGGTTGCCGGACCCTTGTGCGAATCGGGCGACGTCTTTACTCGCGACGCTTCAGAGCTGCTTGCGCCCCGACTCCTGCCTCGGCCAGAACCAGGAGATCTTCTGTGCATTCACGATGGCGGCGCCTACGGTTACGTGATGAGTTCAAACTACAACTCCGTTGGACGTGCACCCCAGGTCTGGTTGGAAGAAGACGGCAGCTTGAGGCTCATGTCGCGTCGAGAAACTGTGGAAGACCTCCTGCGAATCGAGACAGACGAAGCCCTCTAAGCGGGCAGTGGCGGGTGGTGGAAGGGACCCACCAACCCCGTACATTCCGCTATTGGTAAAGTGCCCAATCATCGCCTACACTCGATGGTGGGGCGTCGTAAGGCGGATAGTCAGTGTATTCCACGGTAACTCGCCCTCGCCAATCGGCAGTTTCGAAATCATACGTCCCAGACGTTTCTGTTGAAACCGAAAAGGTCGTATCGGCAAGGTCGTCGTAAGCGTTGGTAATGTCCTCGCTGATTCCGTAAAGGAAATCGTAATCGATTTCTTTCGTATTCGTTTGCAGCACAAGACGCGTTTCTCCTGGAAGAATCATATCGTCGAACCAAACCGCTTCAAGTGTGTGGGTCGTCTGCGCCGCAAGCCGATAGTATGGGAAATTCGTATCGTCATAGCGATATTCGTGGATAGGTTCGGTGACGCCGTAAACAGCTTGCGCTTGAGGTGAGTACACGGAAACCCCGAATACATACTCCCCATCGCCGAGTGAAGAGCGCTCCTTGGAGTTTTTGATGTAAACCTGCGATAGGCGAATCGTGACCCGGCGACGACCGAGAAGGTCCGCGGCAACTCCTATGTGGAGCCCTTTGTGGTCCTTACTGCTTTGATGGGTCGCGTGGGCGCAGCTACGGGTGGGCCAGAGACCGAGATATTTCGATTGGGCGCTCAAGTTGTGGAAAAAGGTATCACGCAACAGCTGGACCCCGTCGTTAGGTTTCTGTGCCGCCAGGGACAACGCGTAACTGTTATAATTGTCATCTGATGGGATCCAAATGTGGATGGGAATGAATCCCAGCAGCGGATTGTCTGCCTCGTTGTGGGGATTGTGAAGGTGCGTGTCAATCCAGCCATAGGTCATGTGTTCCAGATCAATGGGATCGAGGTCCAAGGTCTCGCTCATGAAATCTCGAAGCGAGCTTCCGCCCTCGCTTGCAATCCAGTTGCCCCCCACCACACCTTCGACGATAATCCAGCGAGCAACCTTCCCGCTGCTCACCAATCCCTCAACATCTTTTTCGACGATCCAGCGCGAGACGAGCCCTCCCATGCTCACGCCGAAAAGGTTGATCTGCTGCGCACCTGATCGTCGCATCACCTCTTTGGCATACTTTGCGGTGATGAGGGCATAACGGGGAATCCCGCCGCCATAGGTCGCGGTGACTGCAGCCACGTCTGTGATGTCCTGTGCTGTGTAGTAAGGGGGCGGCGTATCGCCGTAGTAATTTGCAAAAGCGACCTGATTCGGCGCATAGGGCGCCAGATCGGCGGTGGGAAGTCCTATGGTGGCGGCCAACTTGCTCACTGTGGGGGAGGCAGTGTCGGCTCCGAACACTCCGTGGCTGCTCGCTCCATCCTTATCGAATCCTCTCACGACGATCGTTGCCGTGTGGCTCGGTGGCGCGCCACCGAAGGTGATCCCACATAGCACCATGACAATCAATGAGGCAAGAGCCGGATTTCTCAAAAGATGAAAATTTGCCATCATAACCCGGGTCCCTCTCCGAAACACTTTTGACCTAAAACTATTATAGAACTTTCAGAACAAAAACTCATGCTCGGGGGGAGAAAAAAAGAGGGTTGCGGCTGCACGGCTACTCGTTGCTTTTTGATGCGAATTTTGACAGAGCAATTCGGTAAACCAAAACCGTCCAGAACGAACTAAGCGAGTGGAATAGAGAACGATGAAACGTACCTTTCAACCAAGTTTACGCAAACGCTGGAATAAACACGGCTTTCGCGAGCGCATGAAGACAAAGAGCGGGCGCGCAGTGCTTGCACGACGGCGGGCGAAGGGACGTCATCGTCTGACAGCGTCTGACTCGCGGTCGGCTCGGTAATTTTGCGGCGACGCCGGTGGTGAGTGGGTGACGGGAAAATTCGCTTCTTTTTTCGCAAAGAGAATCGGGTCCGCAAGCGACGCGATTATCTCCAAGCTTATGAACAGGGCGCTTCTTATCGGCGGCGCGGCGTTCACGTTTTTATTTGTCCCCGCGAATCGTGTGAGTTACCTACGCGACTGGGCATTACGGTGACAAGAAAGGTTGGACGCGCCGTTGTCCGCAACCGACTGAAGCGTCTGGCCCGCGAGGTTTTCCGTCTCGCACTGCCTTTCCTGGAGCCGGGTTATACGATCATCGTGAATTTTGGCCCAGCGGCCAGAGATATGAAATTTCGGGACGTGCAAAAGCAGTTGCACTCGGTCTGGAAACAGGCCGGGATTTTGAAGGATGACAGTGGGTGAGCGCATCGAACGGCCGTTTAAGCTTCTCCTCACGAGGCTGATTCGTGGTTACCAGCGATGGGTGTCACCCCATGTGCCACCATCATGCCGATTCTATCCAACATGTTCGAATTATGCACTGGAGGCGTTGCAGTGTCGGAGGCTACTGCCTGCGCTTGCTCTCATCTTGTGGAGGCTAGCGAGGTGTCAGCCCCTTTGTCGTGGTGGTTACGATCCGGTGCCACATCCACACCAGTCCGGGAAAGCGAGTGAGTAAGTAAGGCGAGCATGGAGCGACGTTGGGTTCTTTTTTTCATCCTTTCGTTTCTAGTGATCCAGGCTTTCATGCTCTGGGAAGAAGCTCGCCATCCGGAGCGGCGCCAGCGGGCACAACGCATCCGTCTCAATGAAACCACCGCCACTCTTGGCGCCGATGCTCTTTCCTCTGCGGCTAAAGAACGACTCGAAGCTGCCGTTGCAGAGCGCCAGCCGGGCCCGTCGCCGAGTGTCGTGACTCCGCGCACGGTGGAGAACACCTCACTCACCATCGCTATGCACCCGGGTGAGATCACGACTGTCACCACTGAGAAATACGCAATAGGTGTGGACCATGTGGGAGCAGTGGTTAACAGTTGGCGGC
Organism: Candidatus Sumerlaeota bacterium; assembly: GCA_017161655.1. GTDB lineage: Bacteria > Sumerlaeota > Sumerlaeia > Sumerlaeales > Sumerlaeaceae > DRVG01. The sequence goes on along the minus strand of JADFCV010000003.1, from coordinate 43,611 downwards.
TTCTCGATCCAGGCAGCCAGTCGTTCACGCGCCGTCTTGACGAACGAGAAGGGTTGGAGCTTGTTCAAAGAATTCCGCAGAAGTTCCCGTTTGAGCCGGTACTCCAGAACTGGCCTCTCGAGATTAGCTTTCAAGAACGGGCTGCTTTCAGCTACGAAGATCTCAATAACGTAGAATGGAAAGTGGAGCTCCCCCCGGATGCCAGTGGCAAACGCAATATCGTGGTCAACTGCCTCTCGCCAGCTATCCGCGGGGTTCGCGTCAAGAAGAGCCTCCTGATACCACAGAACCAGTACTACTCAACCCTGCGCATCAGTCTCGTAAACGAAACGAGTTCCCCCATTACAGTGACGGACGACAACGGCTGGGGTTTACTTCTGCGTTGGGGGCCGGGGCTTGTCGAACGGCGGCTAGGGGAACCCGATCCCAACGTCGGCTACGACACGGCGGTGTACCGCAAGGACGGCACAGTTTACTCAGCTCATCCTGCACCGAAAAAAGAGCCGATAATCGCCGATGGGCGTATGGAATGGGCTGGCGTCGAGGCAAAATTCTTTGCGGCGATCATTGTTCCAGATCAACCAGACGATGCAGCCAAGAAGCGCATCTATTACGTCCGCACTCTCGTACCTTCCCGCCACGATCCCGAAATCAAAGGATTCGTTCCACCACTTACGCTTGAGCTAGCCACGCCGAAATTCGACATTCCGCCTGCAGGCGAAGTGACTTTCGATTATGGCCTCTACGTCGGTCCTAAGAAATATGAGATTCTCAAGCAGTATGGTCATTCGCTCCAGTCACTGATGTTCCACAACTCGTGGAGCTTCATGCGGGCTCTCTATCTGTTACTCACGGACGTCTTGAACTGGATCTTTAAGCTCGTTGGGAATTACGGAGTTGCTATCATTATCCTGACGATTCTCGTCCGCATCGTTCTTTTTCCTCTGGCCCAACACAGCTTGCGCATCAACGCCAAAACGATGGCGGAACAGGCGAAGATCAAACCCTACATTGACGCCATCAACGAGAAGTATAAAAACAACCCCCAAGAAAAGAATCGCCAGATTTGGAAACTCTATCAGGAGCATGGAATCTCGCCCTTTGCTCCGCTGCGTGGGTGTTTCCCCCTGCTGCTTCAATTCCCCATCTTCGTTGCGCTCTATCGCGTGTGTAACGACACCATTGATTTGCAAGGGGCGCATTTTCTTTGGATTAAGGATCTCTCACAACCAGACCGACTTTTCCCACTTGGCTTCACCATGCCGTTCTTCGGATGGACGCATTTTAATCTCCTTCCCATCCTCATGGCACTAACTCAACTCCTTGCCACAAAAATCAGCATGGCCCGCATCAAGGTGCAGGATCCGACTCAGAAGCAAATGATGTACATGATGCCTTTGATCATGGTGCTCATGCTCTACAATCTTCCCTCGGGACTCATGGTTTACTGGAACGTGTCGAATATCTGGCAAATCTTCCAGACGATCTATACCAATGCCGTAATGGCGCGAGAAGAAAAGGAACGCGGCACGCTGCAGACTGTGTCTGTTCAAGTCCAACCACAAAAGAAGAAATCTAAGAAATAGGTTAGCTCTGTCACGAGCCGTGGCGCTGGCTCTTTTGACTAACGATCAAGTCTAAACTCAATCTTTGCTACTTACTTACCTTAGGCGATGCCGACGAAGCTGTCTTGAGCCCGCGCCCCCCGCCCGGCCTTTAGTTCTCGTTCCTTTCATAACAAACACAATTGTCACGCACATTTCACTTGAGAAACGTTCAAAAAGATGATTCAAATGTTTCTCAGGATGGAGTCCCATTCCGTAAAAGAAGATAGGAGGATCTCACGATGCCTAAGAAATGGCGTGAAGTAAGTGCGCTAGTTTTCGTTTTTGCGCTCGTTGCTAACGTATGGGCTGCGGCGTATTTGCGTGTTGTCTCCTGGAACCTTCGGCATGAAGGCTGGAGTGGTGAAACCGACTATGCCGGTGATGCTGCGCAGATTTGGAATCAATTTGGAAGCAGCTCGACATCACCCAATGGATGCGATGTCGTGTTCTGCCAGGAGGTCATGTATGAGAGCGCGGCGCAGGGGATTGCCGATGCTCTCAAGAGCATCAGCGGAGTCACCTGGGCCTACGCTGTCACCCCAGCACTAGGGCGGTCGTCTTATAAGGAAATGTATGCGGTCATCTACCGTACTGATAACGTTCAGCTCATTTCGAATACGGTGTGGAATGACGTTGGCGATAAGTTTGAACGTGAACCTCAAATCGTTAAGCTTCGCGACAAACGCACCCTTGCTGATTTCACATTTATTAATTGGCATACCATCTGGGGCACGGATGCCGAACGGCAGGCCGAAATCGCTGAAATTGCCAACGTGTTCAAATCAGTGCAAAATAGTGACTCTACCGACCAGGACGTGATCCTTTTTAGGCGATCACAATTGCAGTGCCACGTCAACTTGGTGGGCTAATCTTACCTCCACCGCTGTCATTTCACCGCAGGTCTCGTACCAGGTCAACGATCTCACCACGATCAATTCTTTAGGCTCGTACGTGAGCCCATACGATCATTTTTGGTTCCAGGCGAGCTATGTGACCGAATACTCGAGTTCCGGGCGTGACTACATTGCGAACACTTTGAATTTCTATAACGGGCTCTCCGATCACGCCCCGATCTGGCTAAAGCTTTACTCGAGTAGCGATACCGACTAGGATTGTGTGAAGATATTGCATCGTAAATCGGCCGAAGCCCTGTGCTTCGGCCTTGCTTTTGAGAGCGCTTTGACCGGAACAAAAAGCAATAGCTCGCCAGGTTATCAGGATAGGAACTTCCCATCAGGTGTTTTGTGGGGAAGCGATAGGAATCTGCGATTGCGATGAACCGCTCTGTCCAATGGGTTGTTGTTGTCTTTGCTCTGTGCTTCGGTGCTGCGACCGTGGCATGGGTGATGATGCGTCCTACTCGTGGCGTTCTTCGGAGCGAAACTGAGCGCCAAGTCACACAGAGGCTCTCCAGGGATTCGACTCCGACTCCCCTCCCAGCTGTTCTGAAGCGAGACGATTCTACGCGCTCTAAATTGGCACCGCCCTCCCCGACAACACCGCCGCGGTCTCCTAAGTCATGGAAGGTGTCTCCCGCCCCCGATCGCTCGTCCCTTCTTATCTCTGCTCGTCTAAAATGTCCGGCGGGTGTCGCGGATTGTTCCGGAAATACCCAAGCCCGTTTAGGTCTTGGGCATGTTGATGAAGCGGATCTTCGAGAGGTTGGCGATTCCGCATCCCGCACGCGACCGGCAACTCTCGAGGACCTTGTGAATATCCGCGAATGGCGTCTTGCCAATGTGGCCACTTCGCCGGAGGGCGACGTCGTCGTGGGGCCGGTGGAAGTGCCACGAGTTGATGCCTACGAGTTGCTGGCGTGGAACAACGATGCTCTGGTCTATTACCACACGCGGATCATGGCCAGTGAGGTTCGCGAGAGTTCAGGAACTGTGGAGCTGGGCGAGCTTTCCCCTCAGCCGTATACGGGCGTCCGCGTGGTTCTTCAAGGCAATGCCGAGTTTTCCCATATCCGTGCGATCCTGAATCGCATCCCAGCTGCAGAAGCAGAGAGAGCATCCCGCTTTCTCCTCCTTGCGCAGGTTATCGCCCCCGAGCTCATGGATTCTTTGCTCAACGCCGAGCCAATCGCTCTTGCGACAGAGCATCCCAACATCATTGCCCCTTTGCCTCCTGATGAAGCGCTGCAAATCACACTTGTTTCCCCGGCGGACATCGAAGCGCAACCTGTTCAGGTCCCACTCGTCGAGGGCAAAATTGTGGATGCAACGATTTCGCTCGACGATGTCTTCCCGGAAGGCGCCAGGGCGACCATCGAACTTGAAGGCCGGCTTGAAATCGGTGACACTGGACAGCCTCTTGCGGGGGCAACCGTTTTGCGTGATCTGGGAGGGCGAAGCGAGAGCTACTCAACGGATGAGCAAGGCATCTTTCGCGTAAAAGACCTGCCGATGGATCGAATCAGTGCTTTCGATGTCGAAACGACGCGCGGAACCACTCCCAGACCCCTTGTGCCCTCGCGCTGGCACTTCGACTTCGCTCCTCCCCTTGCCACGACAGGATCAGTGGTTCGGATGAAGTGGAAAGTGCCTGCCTATCGTTACCTCGTGCTCGAGTTGCGCTCAAAAGCTGCCCAGGACATCTCCGCACTCTCCCAGCCCCCTTATCCCATTTTCGTCGTCGAGCGCGAGGAAGGTGGGCGGTGGCAGGTGGTCCCCATAGATTTTTTCGACGTTTCTCCTGTCGACATCGCTGCAGCCATCGAGGAACCGGGGCGCTACCGAATGCTTGTAGCAGCGAGTCCGGTGGCGATTTGGCAGTCGCAACCCGTGACAATCACGGAAAAATCCAGCGAGGTCGTTACCCACCTGGCAGACCCAACCATTGAATTTCGCGAGCTAAAAGTGCGCGTTGTTGATTCGATTCGCGGAGAGGGACTGGGGCGTGCGGCGGTGACTGTGAGTGGACCCAACGGTTCTCTTCCTCCTGTGCGCTTGCTCACAAATGACGAGGGTGTCGTCAAGTTTTCCAACCAAGGGGTTTCAAATATCTCGTTGTGGGTCGAAAAGCCCCGGTACCAACCGACGCAGCGCACATTTTCCTCCGGAGAACTTGAAGGCGAGGTGGAGATTCGCATGGCTCCGGAATAGCGGCGGTAGGCTCAAAACAAAGCTGTTTGCTCGGTGAGCAGAAAAAGAAGATGGTACCCGGTACGGGATTCGAACCCGTGATCTTCGCCGTGAGAGGGCGATGTCCTGGACCGCTAGACGAACCGGGCACTTACATGGTCACTGCGATGATACAATATTGACTTTGAGACTATTCGAATGGTTGTCACCGGGAGAGTTGCAACTTTCGCTCAGAGACCGGCGCAACTGTTTACTCCCCTGCGTTTTCGACAACGAAGACACAGTCGAGATAAGAGGCGGAGCTGCCGCGATCAGCTCCGCCTCTCTTCGGGAGGGGTAAGGGTAAGGGAACGGCCAGAAAACTAATAGAGGCTCCAATCCGTCACGCCAGCCTTTTGGATGCGGATATTATCGAAGCTGACGTTGAAAGTGCCACCGACGCCGTCGCCATTATTCGAGATGCCAAGGCGCCATTCCACGATATTTGCAAGATCGAGACCCGGCGTTGAGCCAGCTGTCTGAACATACCATGACGCAGGATCACCAAAGCTCACGGTGGTCCATACGGACGAGGTTGGCACAGCCTGGTCCGTTGTGGCCATATAGGTCCCGTCTGCGTCAATAAGTCCTAGCCAGATCTGCTGGTGCGTCGCTCCCGAATCACCTTTCACATCGACCAGAATGTTTCCCGCTCCACTGATGTTGACCGGGATCCCGAAACGACGACCAATTTGTGCTGTCACCCATGCCGTATTGGGCATGGTGAAGGTTCCTTTGATGGCGTAATCGCCAGAGCTCCCACTCGCTCCGGTGTCAGAGTCCCGAACCAGAGTGCAGCCGGCATCCACTGTCCCCGGGTGTGTTCGTTCCGCAACATTTGAAGCCGAGTCGTAAATGTTGCAATTGTCTATCACAGCGGTGAACGGCGACGGGCCAGGATTGGTAGCGAGTGTGTAATCCGCGGCACCAATGACGTCCCAATTCGAGCTGTCCCCCACGACAATTTTAATGGTCGAACCAAGCCCGCCTGGGAAGGCCTGACTGATGTCCCCTGGGATTTGCGTGTTGAGAGGGATGGCAACTTCAACATTTGTGGCGGCTTGCCATGGATAGAAGGCGGCGACGGATGATGGGGTCGCGGAACCACTATTAAAGTTGGTGGTTGTCTGACCGTACATCGACGCACCGGCGACAAGGAGATCTGAACCGATGTCTGTTGCGAAAAGGTTGAACCCGGTCGCCGTTGTGTTGTCGCCGTCAATTCCGATGAGATCGTTGCCACTGAAAGCGATGGAATTATAGCTTTCGATGCGGATATACAGATTGTTCGCATCGTTAGCTACATAGATCGCCTTCAGATCACGGCCTGAACTCTGATCTGCAGCATCGACACCGAGCGGGGCAATGCCGTACCAGTCGTCCGTGTAACCATCCACGGCAATCGAAGCAAATGTGCCACCGAAGGCACTCACTGCCAACGCTAACGCCGCCGTGGCGAGTAGGGTAACGCGAGTCTTCATAATTCTCACTCCTTCTTTTTAGTTTGGCCTAAAGTTCGATAGGTTGAAGAAGATAACAGCGATGTCATAGCTGAGCTACCGGAAGCCTTTCATCGCAGCTCACCTCCTTTCCTGGATGATCACAAAGCTCGAGGGGAAGTCCAAGCAGTTCCGGAATCGACCATACTCCATCTGGATGACACAGCGGGGGGGAATTCTGAGCTATGATGCAGAGCGCGATCTGCCAGCCATAGTTGCGGAAGAAGTTTTCATTCTCCGCGCGTGAAAGACCCGGCCGCGGAGGAACAATCGCCTCTCCAGCCATCTCGATGACGCCCACACCTTCGCTCTTATAATTTTTTAGTCGCGGGGACGACACATAGGCTGGATGGCGGAAAATCATGTGTGCCACAAGTTGCTCGTGCTTCCGGCGGAGGAGATAGTTGAAGGTGCAGTTGCGGTCAATTCGTCGCCACCGATCAATGAGCCCCCCTGCATACACAAGTACCTCGTGTATTGGTCCGCACAGGCGAACGACAGGCGCTGGCCAGTAAAGCAACTGGAGCTCCACACCACCCTCATGGCCAATGGCAAGGGGATGAGCTTCCTCAACTGGCAAATGTAGGGAGCGAAAAATCTGAAAGTGATGATGACCCAGCACCGACGCACCCGCCCACGCGACATCGCTGTTGGATGCTACAAGCCAACTTGGAGCCTGGCGGAGAAAATCAACGGCTTCCATAAGAGAGGCTTGATTGACCCTCATGGGTTCATGCCGCCGCAAATTGAGAACAAAGTGCCCTGCATGAAGGGGAAAAGGTGTGGGATGCGCAAAATATGGTGTTCCTGCCAACTCAAGTTCTAGGACACGGAGTTTTTCTTTGCCAGGCGAACCAATGTTTTCGATGCATAGCGGACAACTTTGAGACCGCGGCCCCTCCGGCAAACGATAACTGAGGCGCGAATAATTAACCTGCAGTTTGAGTGGCGGCAGCCCCTCACGCGCGTGAAAGGTCAAAAAGATGTTCGATTCATTGAGGTGTTCAAAATATCCAACAGAGGTCAACCAGCTCTCAAGTTCATCGAGTGCCGCTTCCAGTCCCTCGTGTTGAGCCACCAGACCTAAGGTCTTCTGGACCTCTGTTTGGTCTAGTAGATGCCCAACAGGCAACACTTTGACTTCATTTCGGTAAGAAGATGTGGGTGCACCTGAGCTCATCGCGCTTCGACCTCCCGAAGCCAGAGTATCCCCTTTCGACGAGGTGGCCCGTCGCCACCTGCTTGGTAGATACGCAAAGCTGTCGCTTTGGTAGGGGCAAACGTCACCACGGACTCTGATGTCTCTCCCTCAGTCTGAACGGTTGCCATTGTTTGCCATTCACTGGAGCCCACCGGACGCAGTTGGACGGCTACCTTCTTCGAGTTCCAGTAGTGTCCGTCATCAAATGCCCAGAGAAGTTTGACTTCTCTCAACGAGAGGGGATTCGAGAACCGGAACTCAGCCCAATGGGGAACATTCCCTTCGTCGCTAGCCCAGGCGGCGTCAGCCCAGTCGATTCCTTTCGTCGCGGTAACGCCGTCGTTGAGTGGCTTCTCAGAATAGCCAAGATAACAAGAATCCACAGTCACTTCAACGTCCGATTTCCGCAATACCGAAGCCGTTTCGCTAAGTATTGTGACCGGAATGTGGTGTTTTGCCAGGGACGAGCCATCGGCACTTTGGAAATCAAGGGTAAGCTCACAGTGTTCGTCACGATCCGGTGCAGGATGCCCCTGCAATTTGATCGTCGCTCTTGTGCTGCTTCCGGCGTTGATTTTCAGTGTGTCTTGAGGTATCAAGACCTGCAAATTCGTGCAATTTGGTGATGCTTTGATATGGAGAGCTTTAGGCTCGTCGGTGTTATTAAGTATCGAAATGTCGAGCGATGTCTCGTTGGCAAAAGTGAGACTTTGAGGCAAACCGTTCAGAAGAATTGGTGGAAGAACTGGCACCGTGACTACATAATATGGTGCTAGCTGGTCTGGATTACTCGTGGCGATGCGCCAGGTCAGGAACGAACCGATTGGGGTATCACGCGGTATTTGCAGGTTTAAAGCTGGCCCCGTAACTCTATCGGCTCCGTGGTGATTGTTAAGATTCCATTGAAAAACGAGCGAATTATCATTACCATTCCCATCGAGCTTGATAGAGTACGGCGAGCCTGGAACCGCAACTTTGGGATACTCAATCTTTCGGTTGGCGCCCTTGAGAATCTCTTCCTGGGCTGCTGCGAAAGTGAGCCACACAGAAAAAGCTCGCTCCCATTCAGGTTTGTAAATCTCAGGAAGACCCACTGAAGCATCCGCCAAGAGTTTGCGCAGCTGTGGACCGTTTGCGCTGGGCGCAGTGCAGAGCTTCTTTATCTGTTCAGCCACCTCTGCCCGAAGGTGGCCGTAACGAACGTGCTTTGTGGCGAGAAATTCGATCTCATCGAGGGCTTCAGCGATAGCCTGTTCTATGGCCTCTTTTTCACGACGTAGAAAGTGTAAGGCGACTGCTCGATGCGCCCCTAAAGGGCAATCCACAGTTGAAAGCAGGCCAACTGCAAGCATTTGCCCGCTAAGTGCTTCAAGCACAATGTACGGCTTGTTTCCCGTCAAGCGCGAGTCGAGGTGAACTCTTACCGGGATGGTTGATTCAGAATTATTAAAGCAAGTCAGATAAAACTCACGTGGCATCAGTGGTGTACCAAGGAATGGGCCACCTCCCCACCGCTCAACATGAACCGACGGTGGATTTGCCGTAGCCAGTGTCACTGGTTCCCATCCAGCAGCAGTGGTGCGCTGCTGTACTCGCATGTATTTCAAGAATAGAGGGCGGTCCTCATCATAGAGCGCAGATTGTTCCCAATACGGATTGTTAGCAGCATCGTGACTAAAGAACCCCGGCCAGAACCCGTAATGAAAACATCGCGCAAAATACTCTTCGACTTTTTCGCCTCGGAAATTTGCAAAAGCTACGTTTAACAAGAAACAGTAGGGCTTATGATAAAGCATCGTCCGGAGATAATCAAGGTTCTCCGTTCGAGCCCAATGTCCCCACGGCGTTTCGATGCCTAACACATCTAAATAATGAGCACTCCAAGGCCACTGGTAGAGTGCTGTGTTGGCCATGAGTAAGGCACCCCGCTCATGAAGGCGCTTGCCTACCTCAGCTGCGAACTCGAAATTGTGCATCATGATAACTTGGGCTGTCCGACCGGACTCTCCATCAAACGTCAGGGGATAGTCGGACGCGGCAAGATGGTCGTCTCGGAAGTTCAACCGGTACGAATCCCATCCCTCAAAACTGTCCATATAAAGACCCGCTGGTTGCTCTGGATCGAGCGAGCCTGTTTCAAAATCTGGATTGGCGAGAGGGATGCTCGGGCACTGGACTTTGTCCAGCCAAACCTCGCCGCTCACGCTGACAAAACGCACCGCGTTGACCTGACAAGTCGGAATCGGAAATTCATACGGACGGAATTCTGGGGTGAGTGAGATTTCACCCAAAACATTCGTCCCCTCTGTGGTGACGACCTCTGCTTTCAGCCGTGCTGAAGAGCGCCCCTTCGCATTCACGACGATTCTGGCGTTTTTGACCATCACCGGGCTCTTGAACTTCTGGGAGAGACTTTCCGCGCTAGGCAAATACACAGCTCTCCCATCAGCGCCGATGACTCCGTCAGTGAGAATGCCTCCTCCTGTCCACTCCGACGGAGTGTCGCTGGCGCGTCTACGAAGAAGTTCGATGTAGGGGCTCCAGTTAATGTCGAATGCTGACAGGGGATTTTTTTGTGTCCGCAACAAGTCTGGATCACAGTTCGTAGGAATGCGCGCGCCTTTAGCCCATGGCATGTTTACCCACTCAACAATCAGTTGTCCTGTGGAATCATAGGTGGCACCTCCTCTCACAGCTGAGCCCTGGGAGGTGTCAAGAGTTTCAAGATATTCAGTGAGTTTTGAGATTTCCCGCGGAAAACTATCGTCCAGGCTGATATACTGAACGGGAGGTTCGCAGTAAACCAGTGGTTTCACGCCGTGGGCATTGTCCCACGCCACCGACACATCTGGGTGGTATTCGTGAAATGCAAATCCGAAGTCCTCCACACGCTCGACTTTGTCGAGCTGGGTGAAGGGCATCCACTGTCCTTCCTTTTTTACGCGCTTCGTGTAAGAGGCCGAATTCAGCTGATAGTAGGTCTGAGCTAGGCCCCGGAAACCAAATTCGCTTGGCGCATCAAAGATTTGGAACGCAAAACCTACCCGGCCTCTGGATTTTTGGACGCGGTGACTCAAAGTGACGTCGCACTCTGCGACTAAAGCTCGCTTCGTGCTGTCCCAGCGAATTCGGTGGATTCGTGGCTGATCGAGGGGAAAACCGACTCCTAAGGCTCCATTCGAGGTCAAAATACCGCCAAAGGAATAGCGAGACATAGCCTTTCTCGCTCCAGCCGGCGTGAGAGTTGTCACGCATTTCTCTTCACCAGGGGCGATGCTCTCTGTGCGATGGAGGTCCACCAGCCACGCAGGTTTAGGATCCTCAACCGGTACTGCCAGGGCGAACGTCACAGGAATGTCCTCTGAGGACTGGGAAACGATTTCACCAACAACTGATACTGCTCCGTCGAGGTCCTTCCACGTGGCATCAATCCTGATGTCGGGATCAGACGAAAGAACTTGATGAATCTTTCTGCTTTGATCGGGAGCGAGTAACTCAGCGCTGCGAGGAATGGCCATCTGGTCAACTGCACTGGCTTCGAGACCACTTTGTATCCCAGCCTTTCGCCTCCAGCGTTGGACGGTGAAGCTGAGAGGGCGTTCAGCTACTGGGTGGCCATCTTTCATCAAAAACACTTGCTGGTTATTCTGGAGACGGATCGACAAGGCTGCGTGCGCATTTTCGCCAGCGCACGTAAGCCCTGCGGCGATGCCGAGAAGAGGTAAGATGTCCTTGAAGCGTCTCATTTCGAAATTCACTTTTCAGGGTAAGTGGCGGGCACTCCCTCGGGGAGAACGTCCGCCGTGTTCCATTTTGCGTCTGTTGTCGCGAACCAGAGCCTGATTTTTTTCCTTTCTGCTAACCCAATCCGAGATTTTGGCAAAGAGTAGGTCACTGATTTGCCGCTGACCTGAGGAGGCGGTGTAAGTGCTCCTAACTGATCCCACCCCCATGCAGTCCCAACGTTCTTTTGATGCTTATGCAAAGTCGCTCCCTCCAGCATGAAATCTGCTCCAGATCGAGTCCCGTCGCTATAGCCAGTTGCCTCGTCAGCGTCCGCATCGATGAAAATGTGGAGACTATTGAGGGATGGAATCCCCGCTGCCGTCAGGCGAATCATCAACTTATCTGCAGTCTGCGCAATCTCCGCTTTCGTGAGGTCAAGTCCCGGCTCGGCGGCGTCTCCTTGCGGATCGATCAGCACACACACGTTGCTACCACTAAGCGAAGAGTCGCTCTGTTTTTGATCGTTAGGGGAGACGGATGCTTCGGGTTTCTCCTCTTTTTGCCCATGACTCGGAGCGTTGGGTGCAGGGCTCGGTGTGCTCGCTATTTTTTCGCTTTCTGTGGACGGCAACCCTGAAGAACTCCCTCCGACACCCGTTTTATTGGATATGAGGAGAGGTGAGCCCTCAGGGGCCCAATCGGCCGGTTGCCAATTAGCGGTCTGGCTGCCCACCCAGAGGCGTAGCTCTGCCCCTTGCGCCTTGATGGAGCTCATAGGGACCGAAAATCGCAGGGAAGTGCCTTTGACCTCCACGGTGACAGCGCATACCTGATCGAATTTCCACTCTGTTGGGCTGCTTCCGGAAAACTTATAAAGGAATCCGCCTTGAATGACGTAATCGGCGCCCTTGAAAGTTGCGGTGGCGTATCCGGTATCTTCGTTGTCGTCTGAATCAATAAAAACATTGAAACGCGTTGAGCTTTGAACTGTCGGGGGATCGGAGATATCAATTCTGACCCGCAGTTTAGGGCCAACAGAACCGCAGACCCTTAAAATGTCGAGATCCCCACTCGGTGCGTCGTTAGGTTGATCCTCAGCACATTCCATCGGCGCCTCAGCGCTGGAGCTTCCTGGGCCAGCTGCGCCACCAACCTGGGCTATCTGCTTGCCATCCAGCAACGCAAGCAAGTCGGAAGCGGTATGAATGCGTTCGGCACGGCGTAATTCTTTCTGGTCGTCAAGGAGAACAAAAGTCGGGCTCCACGGAACATCGGCCTGAATCGCTCGACTCATCCCCTCGTGTGTGTCTACGTCAATTTGTTCAAACTTGAGCTTTTCGATACGCTCGCGTACCCGTTGGTCCGTGAGAACATCCTCTCGAACTTCCGCACAGAGTACGCTGTGGTGAGAATCAAAATAAAGGAGCGAACCGGTCGCATGCACGGAGTTTCCCCCCAAGCCGACCGTCACAAGACTCAACATCATGGGCAGGCCGTACTTCATAACGCAATCTCCTTTTGAATAGAGAAATTTTCCGTAAGTGGAGCCACTTGCACCCCTGGTGAGGGACGAACGATCCAGGCCCGTAAGTGATGGGTTCTAACGAAATGCTGCCGTAGTTCTTCGGCCACTCCCGGAGCCAGGAAAAAGAAAGAACCCCCGCAACCACTGCCGTTGATCTTGCCGCCTAAGGCCCCCAGTCGCAGCCCCTCATCCAAATACTCATCGATGCGCGGATGTGAAACTTTTATGAGTTTCGAAAGATTATAGTGATGTTTAGTCAGCAACTGACCTAGAAGCGACTGGTTCACTGGTGGATGAGCCAGCAACTGCCGAGCAGCATTTGTTAAGTGGGCGTTGGCTACGGACCCCTCAAACAATTCGAGGGCGTCACCGTGGTAGCGGCGGGTATGATTGTCCACGGGGGGGAAACCAGCCTTCTTCCACTCGGCAAAATTGAACCCTAAGGACTCAAGACTTTCTCGACGTTGCCGCAGCACCCCATTTGTATCTTTAGGGATTCCACTATCCACCAAAAGGAATTCCCCGATATTTGGAAGAAGCCGTTGGAATGAGAAAGGGGGAGTTGTGTCGAGCCAAATCACTCCACCCAGGGCGCTAGCGAAGTGATCCATCATACCTCCTGGGGCTCCGAATTCCACAACTTCGGACTCGTATGCGAGTCGGGCGATCTCTGTGGGATCATTCGCCCTTGGATCTCCCGCTGCCGTAAGGAGAAAAGCACACCACGCCACTTGGAGCGCACTTGAGCTCGAAGCCCCACTGTTAATGGGAATTGTGCTTCGAACTAAGACATCATAGCCACATGGCCAGTGCACCCCCTGGCGCAAAAGGATGTTGATTGCGGCGGGCAGATAATCGCGACCATGTTGATAAGGATTTTCCGCAGAGAAGGACAGGACTCGCTCTTCCCCAATGTCTGGCAAATGTACAACGCATTGCATCGTATCAAGAGGCAGCGCTCGGACAGTGACCCGAAGGTCGAGCGCGGCCGCTATGACAGGAAGCCCCAGGTAGTCCTGATGTTCGCCAAAAAGGCAGATCCGCCCCGGCGCAGAAGTCTCGAAAGCGTAGCCACTGAGGGAGCGATGCTCATTTCGTTGCATAGGCAACCTCCCCTGAAAACTCTGCTAGTTCCACCGGACGATTCTCTCTGATAGAGCGTTCTGCGGCCAGCGCTATGATGAGGGAATTACGCCCTGTTGTGCCGTTGGCAAAAGGCTCCTGTCTGGTTTCCAAGCAGTGGAGAAACTCACGACGTTGCCGCTGGCAACCGATGTGGCCCAAACCTTCGCTATCCAGATAAGGATCGATGTGCTCTTCGCGCCAGGGTTCCCCCGCCCCACCACAGCCAAGGCGGCTGTCACGATAAGCGCACATCTGACTGCCATCTGAAAAAACAACACCAATCTCCAATCCCTCGGGCATGACATTATGCGGCTGGAGATACATGCATAACAGGAGAGTCGCCTGTGCCCCGTTAGCGTATTCGACGATGACGGTCGCATGATCCACCGTGTCGATGTGCTCTATAACGCGTGGCGGGTCTGGACAATAGTCGCATTTGACCACAGAACCAGGCTTTAGAACATGTTGCCCCCCCCGTGCGATCACACGAACAGGAGCACTATCAATGAGCCAATTAAAAATGTCAAAATGGTGGCAGTCTTTTTCGACTATGGTGCCACCAGTGGCTTCTTGAGAATAGAACCACGGTTTTTGAGGGAATGGCTGACGCAGTTCTTTGCACCACATGAAAAGCGGCGTGGCTTTTTTGATGCGGGCAAGCTCGGCCATGCGTCGGTAAAGTGTTGCATACCGGTAAACCAGTCCGATTTGCAGGATTCGGCCGGCGCTTCTCGCAGCGTGGATTATCGCGTCACAGTCCTCGATGGTGGTGGCAACGGGTTTCTCCAAAAAAATGTCACAGCCAGCTTGCAGAACCAGTTCCGCAATGGACCGATGCAAACGATCCGGCACAGCCACTACGCATGCGTCAGGTTCCACGCTTTGCAGCATTGTTTTCGTATCGGTGAAATGGGGTGGAGCATTTCCACCCCATTCCACACCATATCGACGCAAGGCATCGGGATCTGGGTCCACAGTCGCAACAACTTCGCAGTTTTCCAGTCTCGCAAAACCCCGTGCATGTGCACTTCCCATATCGCCGCAGCCGATAACCGCTATGCGATGACGTTTGCCCATTCTGTATTGCTCCTCGCTTGTGGAAGTTAGTCATTAGAACTGAAGAACCGGATTCCCCCGCCTGCGCGGAGAATATCTCCATTAGAGACGGTGCCGTTGGTTGGATCATATTTCCCGTTCAGCGGCTCGGCGATATCATTGTCCGATGGGCACGCCACTAGATCAAAATCCTGATCTGGTCCCATGCACCGAACTGTCCAACCCGTTTCGCCGTTAAGGAGAAAAGTGTTGGTCCCATACAAAAAGTAGCGTGGGAAAGGACCATACCAATCATCATAGTTCTTCGCAGCGCAGTTTCCGGTTGCGCCGGGATACTTCTTTGGCTTGGACGCCTGAAAAACGTCCTGTGGAACAGAGCTGATGTAGGCTACGGGCGTCGTGAGCAAATGCACTTGCTGTTCACCCAGGAGTCCGTTTACGTACACCGTAAAGGGGGGATAATGGTTATTGTCTACGTAGTAAGACTCTAACGCGGTGGCTATTGACCTGAGGTCCGACTTTGCGCGCGAGACCTTCGAGCGCACTTGAGCCTCGAGGAAATTAGGGACCGCAATGGCAGCAAGGATTGCGATGATTGCCACGACGATGAGTAACTCGATGAGGGTAAAGCCAGAACGTTTCATTTTGTTCCTCCTAAAATGAGAATGAAAGCCACGATGGTGCTTCTATATTTTTCACCAGCCAAAAAAATCACAAAAAACAGATATCTTTGCAAGTCGGAAAAAACATCGCGTCTAAATCACACTAAGATGATTGACAAATAGATGGTTAGGGAGAATCCTTGCGGGCTTACATGTGATTCGGTTGGTCCACCGAGCTGATTCTCGAAAAGATCAGAGCGTGGCGGGAAGATAAAAAAAACAGCGTAATCTCTCGAATAACATGTTAGCAAAATATAGAGCTAGTATCACGACGAGAGAGCATCCCTGTCATCACCAGAATTTACGCCATGGCGATATGGCATTCAGGCACTCACGCCCAGCTTTTGAGAGGCTCAGTCGCGGCGAACCATCGGGCCGACAGGGTGGATCAAATGAGGTCGTGAACTTCGATATGGCTGGCTTGAAAGATATGATGCATGACGCAGCCGACTGCACCCAGCGAGGTGAGATTGACGTCGAGATGGCTGACGGAAATTTGCGTGCGATGAAATATGGGAGCAAGGGTATGGCGCTCAGCTTCAATAAGACTTTGCTCGAAAAATAAATCGTGAGAGCGGCAAATGCGCCCAGCCAGAATCACTGCTTCGGGGTCGAAAAGGTTAATCACGGTGGCCAGGGCACGTCCTAAATACTGGGCAAAAATGCTGAAAATCTCTCGTGCTGTAGGGTCTTCATTACGTGCCAATCGCGCCAACTCTTCGACTCCGGCGACATGGAGCCCACGGGCGCGTGCTAATCTTAAAATCCCTGCTCCTGAGGCTGTATTCTCCAACGCCTCCGGATGTCCAAGAAAGCCAGGGATATCATGCTCGCCAGCCGGCACGTAACCAATTTCACCCGCAAATCCGTGCGTGCCGGTATAGACGCGACCTTCTAGGAAGAGACCTAAACCCAGACCTTGGCCGACGTTGAGAATCGCAAAGGATGTGTGCTTGTATCCTTCCGCGAACCAGTACCAGCCGTAGGCCATCATGCGCGCGTCATTGTCGACGATTGTGGGGGCTTGGGTGACGTGTTCCACCCACTCGCGTAGATCGTCAGCAAGTTCAGGGTCTCCGCTCGGGCGGCCGTGGGAGGAGGCGACAAGTCCGGGAAGCGCGACCCCGATGCCAGCGACAGGGGGAAAATCGGAGTCGGAGTATTCACCCACAAGATTAAGGATATGCTCTAACCATTGCCTGTAGTTTGAGGGAGTTGAAAGCGTTGGAGTAGCTTCCTCGAACCTGGCCAGAATTTCTCCACCAAGGTTTGTGAGAATTGCGATCGTGGCAGTTCTCCCGATATCAATACCAAGAACGGATGCTGCACTTGCATTCATCCGCAGAGGAATTGGCCACCGTCCTCGGGGAATGACGCGCGGCTTCTCTTCGTAAACAAGCTTTTCTGCTAATAAATCTTCGACAAGCTCTGACGTATGAGGAACATTGAACCTGAGAAGCTTTGCGATTTCGCTGCGGGAAATTGGCCCGTGGGTCCGAATGACGTTGAGTACCGCATGTTTGCGCAACCGTCTCTGTTCAGCAGAACGTTCCGCAGGAGTATCGGTATTGACTCGGATAACCAAATCGTTGCGAACGGGCAAACTCCAACCATGTTCAGCCTTTGAGGCCACTGGTAGCAATCCCTTCAACAAAGACTTTTTGGCTGATGTAAAAAATCACTAATATCGGTATAATTGATACCACGGCGCCAGCCATCATGATCGGCCAATTGCTACTGTACTGCGTCTGGAGGAAGCTAAGACCGGCAGTGAGTGGCATTTTCTCAAGAGTATCAATGTAGATGAGAGGACTCAACAGGTCGTTCCAACTCGTGATGAAGGTAAATACTCCGAGCGTTGTCAGCGCTGGCTTTGCGAGTGGCAAGTAGATGCGAAAAAGGACTCCTCCTGGAGTCAATCCATCAACCAGAGCAGCCTCATAGAGATCGCGGGGAACGGAAAGAAAAAACTGTCGCAAGAAAAATACCGCAAAACCACCCCCAAAAAATGCTGGCACCCACAACGGGTAATGACTGTCTTTCCAACCCAGCTTTTGAAAAAGAATAAACACAGGGATGAGGGTGGTTTGCCACGGGATCATAAGGGTGATAAGCGCAGCAGCGAAAAGCAAAGTTCGCCCTGGAAAATTCAGGCGGGCCAGCGCAAAGGCCGCCATGGAACATGATAAAAGAACGCCGATAACGTTCAGTGATGTGATTTTGATACTGTTAACAAAAAATCGACCTACTGGAAGTGTTTTGGTGAGGAGCCGATAGTTTTCAAAGTGCCAGTGCTCGGGAAACATGTTGGGCGGGTAACGGAAAGCTTCTTCCATGCTTTTGAATGATGTTGAGATCATCCATAGAAATGGAAAGATCATGAGGAGAGCAATAAGGGTGAGACATGTGTAGGCAAGAGCAGGCCAGAGCCATTTATTTCCATTACGACCAAGTGTTTTCATGAGTGAACCCATTTGCGCTGGAGCACGATTTGGATGCCGGTCACGGCACCAATGAGGATAAACAGCGCCATGCCAATCGTGCAGGCGTAACCCATATCGAGATAGCGAAAAGCATGATTATAGAGGTAATAGACCAAGGTCAGGGTCGAGTTGGCGGGGCGGCCATCGCGGGCCATGATGTAAACCTGGTCGAATACCTGAAATGCGCCAATCATAGAGGTGACCAGCACGAAAAACATCACGGGAGAGATCCCTGGTAAGGTCACGTGAATGAACTGCCGAAAGCGGTTGGCTCCGTCGATGGCGGCCGCCTCATATAGCTCACGAGGTACATTTTGCAAGGCCGCGAGAAAAATTACCATGTTGTACCCCAGGCCTTTCCATACACTCATGGCGATAATTGCGGGCATGGCCGTGCGTGGGTCGTTGAGCCAAGCTATCGGCCTGAGCCAGGCAATTCCGAGGAGCCGGCCGAGACGTTCAATCACGTAGTTCAGAATCCCATAGTTACTGTCGTAAAACCACGTCCAAACGAGTGCCACGGCCACCGTCGAAGTGACGACAGGGGTGAAGTAGAGTGTGCGAAAGATTTGGATAGCAGGCAACCGCAAATTGATGAGCAGAGCCAGCGCGAGCGAGAGCACGATCCCAGTGGGTACGGAACCAGCGACGTAATAGAGCGTGTTGCGCAACGCTTTCCAGAAAAGCTCGTCGCCCCATAATCGCTGCCAGTTGGCCAGCCCAGCAAAACGGGGAGGAGTGAGGTTGTCCCAGTGGAAGAATGCCAAGCCAATAGCGGCCGAAATAGGTCCTAACGAAAAGAAAAGAAGCCCCAACACGAATGGCAAGGTCAAGAGCCAGCCCCAAATCCGTTCGATTCGTGCCAGAGGCGAAGAGGCGTGATTTCTTGAAAAGGAAACTCTCGCCATGATTACCTGTTTGCTCCAGAGACCGCGTTTTCGGCGAGGATTTTGTCAACCGCCTGGGCTGCATCTTTGGCAGCAGCTTCGACAGCTTTTCGCCCCAACCACACCGCCTCTAGTTCGCCTCGGATCGCTTCTTCGATCTTGGCAAAGTTGCGGGTAAAATCCAGAGGCTGAGCGTAAGTAAGTTGCTCGAGAAAAAACTGCTTCCCTTCCACTGTTCCATCTAAGTAGATCGCGGATTCCGCCACCTCACGCAAAGCAGGAATCGACGTTCCTGATTTTGCCAACAGTTCCTGGTATTCGCGCGATGCGAGGAACTTGAGAAATTCCCACGCCGCTTGTTTGTTTTTGCTTTTGGCATACATGGCGTTGCCAAGACCGTTGACGGGGGCAGCCTTGCGTTTTCCTTTAGGAAGCGGAGCAATGGCCCACTCGAAACTCTTTGCCTCCTTAAAGGCTTTAATCATCCAGGATCCTTCGGGTGACATGGCCACACGACCGGTGAGGAACATATTGCTGCCAAACGTCGAACTCTGCGCAACATCGGGAGCAACTTTATGTTTGACGACGAGATCAGAGTAAAAGCGCAGCGCTTCCACCGCGTTAGGTTCCCCGAGCATACACTTCGTTTTTGATTTGTTGAGAATTTCGCCGTTGTTCTGCCACACCCAATACCCCCAATGGACTTCCATCGAATCGTAGCCCGCATTAAAGCCAAAAATGTCGGGACGACCATCGTTATTTTCGTCTAACGTACAGGCTTTGGCCTTCTCCAGAAAATCCTGCCAGTCCCAATCCGGTTTCGGGAATGGCACCCCTCGCTTTTGAAAGATCGTTTTATTATAATAAATAGCTACTGTATTGCAATCTCTAGGCAAAGCCCATAGGGCCTGGCCTTCTTGGAAAATCGCCACCGTTTGCGGGAAATACTGTTCAAGCGAGAGTGAGGTATCGCGGTCTACCCAAGGCTTTAGATTTTCAAGTTGGCCGCGCGCAGCATAGTCATTCGAATATCCCCCATTGAGGAGAAAAACATCCGGAGCGGTGCCTGCTGCCATCTGGGCTTGAAGCTTGTTCCAGTACTCGCCCCAGGACGAAAACTCAAGAACCACGTGAATATCCGGGTGTTTTTCTTCGAAAGAACGGATGAGTTGGCGCTCGGCCTCAATCTCTTCTGGTAACCCCCAACGCGAGTACCTAATCGTCGTACGGCTGATGCCGCGCGGTGATTCTTCCGATGAACGGTCGGAGCATCCGCTGAGGCTCAATACCACTCCTACAGCCAGGGCCAGCGCTGTGACATGAAACCAGGTATTCATGAGGAACCTCCCTTTGTTTGCTCAAGCATCCATTTATACGTTTGAAGCAATCCATCGCGTAAGCTAACCTTAGGCTTCCAGCCAAGCGCGGTCAGCCGCTCGATAGAACCACGCGAATGTCGCACATCACCTGGGCGTTCGGTCGCATGGAGAACAGGAGACTTCGATCCAGCTATCTCGCGGATTGTCAGGGCCAGTTCGTTGATAGTAATCCGCCTTCCGGTGGCAACATTGTAAACACCTTCTCCTCTTTGGGCTGCTAAAAGATTAGCCGATACGACGTCGTCCACGTAGATAAAATCGCGAGTCTGCTCGCCATCGCCGTAAATGACCAGTGGTTCGCCGACAATGGCTTTTGCGGTAAAAATGGATATAGCCGCCGCATACGGGCTCGACGGATCCTGACGAGGACCGAACACGTTGAAGTAGCGAAGGCTCACCGTTCGCATTCCGTTTGGTCGATGAGCTAGGCTGACGTAATATTCTGCAGCGAGTTTAGAAATGGCATAGGGGGAGAAAGGCTGTGGCAAATCCCTCTCAGAGTGCTCCGGACGATCGACGTTGCCGTAAACGGCAGAGGTTGACGAGAAAACGAAGGATTTCACCCCCGCCCGTTCAGCCGCGTTGAGCAAAACGATCGTGCCAATGGTGTTAATCTCTTCGGTCTCGACAGGGTGTTCTACACTTTCAGGCACACTGACCAGGGCGGCCAAATGATGAACGATGTCCACATCCTGGAGAGCACACTCCACAACGTTCCGATTGTTAATGGATCCCTCAATGATCTCGACTTCCATCCCTGCTAAGTTTTCCCGCTTCCCCGTCCGAAAGTTGTCGAGAACCCGAACAGACGCTCCGCGTTCAAGCCAAGCGCGGGCAATGTGGCTACCAATGAACCCCGCACCGCCAGTGATGAGGATTTTCACGCCTAAGACCTCCGATCTAGCTGACTTTTTCAAACACTGAGGCTCGCGATGCAAAACAATTTTTCCAGAAAAATAATCATTTGGGGGTGTAGTCTTCTATGATAAGTCTCTCCTCCGTAGGCCCGAGGATCGGCCACACGCACGGAAACATGTCCGACGAAAAAGTCCGCCGGTTTCTCAAAACCGGGCATTAGAGCCGTGCAAGCAGAATTTTATCAAGCATTCGATGGCTCATCCCTCACAATACCAGCCTTTCCGGTGACACTGGCCAACGAGGGGAAGAAGTTGTGACTTGC
Organism: Candidatus Sumerlaeota bacterium; assembly: GCA_017161655.1. Taxonomy (GTDB): domain Bacteria; phylum Sumerlaeota; class Sumerlaeia; order Sumerlaeales; family Sumerlaeaceae; genus DRVG01. The sequence goes on along the minus strand of JADFCV010000003.1, from coordinate 22,156 downwards.
GTCCTTTACGAATGGAGACTCGGTTGCCAAAACTCAACTCATGCCCAAAAATCAATTTTTCTTGACAAATAAATGCCTCATTCCACGTTACCGATGCCTAGACAAGGATTAAATATCACTCCTCGTGAAAAGGAGAAACACTGCCATGTCGAAGACGAAGACACGCTTGCGTACGATCATGTTTACGGTGTTCTACGCGTCAGCACTGGCCCATGGAGGAGTCTGGGCACCTGGAATACAAATTGATGGGAGCTTCGATGACTGGGATGGCCAAATTCCAGTACTTGTGACGGATCCAAGCGGGGATGGCGCCACCCGTGACGTGAAGGCCGTGTACCTAGCCAACGATGGACAGTACCTCTACGTTCGGATCGAAAGTTATAATGCAGCCTCTTACAGTGGCAACGATCTCACTGGCATTGACGGTGACAACAACACCGCGACAGGTTTCGACCTTTTCGGAGTGGGAATCGGATCGGATACGCTAGTTGCAGGGGCATCTGTTTACGGCGAAAAAACAGGTCAATTCAATAGCGGTGCAGCGTCACCTTCTTCTCTTGTTTGGGCCCAGAGTGGCAACAACATTGAGTACAGGTTGCCTCTGTCAACCACCATCCCCGGTGACATTTCTCAATCTTTCCCAGGCGGACTAGGCTCAGTTATCAAGTTTGTCTTTGGGGACGCTTCTGGTTCGTGGGACTATGTTTCACCAAGCCTGTACAAGTTGGAGAGTGGTTTTTCTCCCGCATATACTTCTGTCATTGAAAACTTCGATGCGTTTGACTCCACAGCAAATGCGAACCTACGTAGCCGCGATGTGAGCTCGCCAGGTTGTAGCGCCTCACGCGATAGCCAATCACTAGGTGGCGGCGATTATGCCTGCGTTGTCTCACATAGTCTCAACAACACAGCGTGGAACGTCAGCTTGGTGGCGCGTCGGTTTGCCCAACCACGTTCCATAGCCGGTCACTCAAAAGTTACCCTCGATGTGCAAGGTAATCCGTCTGCAACGAACAAGAGTCTCTGGGTGGGTTTGGTTGACCTCGACGGCACTTATTTTGCCGTGACGGTTCCCTTTCCTACCAGTGCCTCTTGGACTCAGGTAGATCTCGGTCCGACCACAAGCTGGGTCAAACAGAGCGACGGAGCAGATGGTGTTCTCGACCTGAATAACATTATTGAGTGGCGCATTGGGGTGCAGAACACCGGTTCAAACCCTGGTGGAACCTTTACTGCAGCTTACAATAACTTACGGGCTCCTGCTGAGGGGCAGTCAACGGTTGTGTTTAGCGAAGCCTCCGGTGATGTTCCTAACCCAGAGCGAGGGATTTTTCGTTTCGGCGGTGACATCACTGACACAGGTATTGATTACGCGACCATGGCTGCGAATGGCTATCGGCTTGTCTATTCGCAAATTCGCCTCGACAATTACACGTCAAGCACTATTCCCAGTAGCTATCTGGCGAGCATCAACGATGGTTTCAATCGCATACGAAACGCTGGCATGAAAGCTCTCGTGCGAATTGTGTACAACGATGATGGAGGAACGGCTTCGACTCCGCCAAAAGAGGCATCCCCAACATTTCTTCAGCAGCATCTGAGCCAGCTAAAGCCGATTTTCGAAGCTAATAAAGATGTGGTGGCATTCACTTTTGCTGGTATCATTGGAGCGTGGGGAGAATGGCATAGCACTTTCTACTATCGAGATGAGTCCCAGCCTTACCAGCAGTATAATTTTCCGTCTCCTTACTGGCGCCGACAGGTGATAGACTGGTTGCTTGCTACGCTGCCAGAAGATCACTTTGTTCTGGTAAGACGGCCCTGGTGGAAGGATCCTGCATACGGTAGCGATGCCTTGTTCCCGGGAGAACGGGTAACCGAGGAGACTGCGTTTACCACGGCAGGGGTCGCAAGGGTTGGGCACCACAATGATGCTTTTCTTGCGTCGGCAGACGATTGGGGGACCTATGACTCGAACAACATTGAGGCACAAAAAGACTTTCTTTCCACTGACACGTTGTATGTCCCCATCGGGGGCGAAACGGCAAACTACAATTCTACTTACCTCTCGTGCAGCACGTGCATCAATGAGATGCAACGGCTCCATTGGACCTTCTTCCACGAAGATTACAACCCCGATGCTGTCAACGCTCTGAAATCCCAAGGGTGCTGGGACACAATCAAGGCACACCTAGGCTATCGGCTGGTCCTTACTTCGGCGACAGTTCCCACTGTAATCCGTGACAACGAACCTTTTACTCTGGCTTTCACTATCGAAAATCGAGGATGGGCGCCTGCTTATAAACGACGTCCCGTGTACTTAGTTGTCACTAACGCCGCGACTGGCGATGCCGTGACAAGTGTGTCGCTGCCGGCAGTCGATATCCGGCGGTGGAAACCAGGCCAGAGCTATACGGTTTCGCTGTCCTCAGCCGTGGACCTGCCATCGAATCCGCCGAGCAATTTGGGTTTAGCTTTGTGGTTACCGGACCAGAATCAAAACTTGGCCACACGACCCGAGTATTCCCTCCGTTTTGCAAACAGCGGGACTTGGGACTCGACGCACGGATGGAATGTCCTGGTGTCCGGAGGAATAAGCTTACCCGTCACAACAAGCTCTTTCCAGCTTGAATGAGCCTACTCGCTCCAGTTGGGTCCCACGGCGGCACCTCGGCTCCCCGGAGTGCCGCCCTTTTGCTTTTACGAACAACGGTAAGTACAACCGACAATCGATCTCGCTCTTACCTGGGCTAGGCCCCCAAATTGCGGTTGCACGTGGCTCTTTGCTAGTGTTGCATCCTTTCTGCTTTCACGCATGTCGGAACTCATCGCTGGCAAATACGAGATTTTAGAGGAAATTGGCCGGGGTGGCATGGGGAGCGTCTTCAAGGCGTACCAGCGCAACCTCGATCGCGTCGTTGCAATTAAGATTCTCTCGCCCGAGCTGGCATCGGATCCTGATTTCCGCGCTCGCTTTCAGCGCGAGGCCAAGATTGTGGCCCGCCTTGTGCATCCGAACATCGTTGCCGTCTATGACATCGAGACGCACGCCAACACGTACTGCATCATCATGGAGTATGTTGAGGGGCAAAGCCTTCAAAAACTTGTCGAAGCAGGGACGCTCGATGAACGCAGCATTCTTCTCATCGGAGCCCAAATTGCGCGCGCGCTGCACTATGCCCATGAACGCGGCGTCATTCACCGCGACGTCAAGCCTGACAATATTCTCGTCACGTCAGAAAAGGTGGCGAAAATCACGGATTTTGGCATCGCGCGCTTTCGCGAAGGCAAATTCCGCACGCAGGCAGGGGTCAGCATGGGTACTCCCCGGTTTATGTCCCCCGAGCAACTCACCGGACACGAGCTCGATGGGCGAAGCGACCTTTACTCGCTGGGGGTCTGTCTTTACTATTGTTTGACCGGGCGCGTGCCCTTTGACGGCGAAAATGCCATCGCTGTAGCAACCCGTCACATCTACGACCTGCCTGTCCCACCGTCGCAGATTAATCCAGGCATCACACAGGCCGCCGAGCGCATTATCCTGCGGGCGTTGGAAAAAAACAGGGAAGCTCGATTTGCCAATGGCGAGGAGATGGCCCAAGCTCTGGAGGAAGCTGCAGGGGCAAAGCTTCCGATTGTCATTGCACCCTCAGCGCAAGCCTCTGAAGTCCCGCAAGGAGAGACCAGGAAGTTAGACTTTGCGCCTTCTGAACCACTCTCTTCGGCCTCTCAGGCAATGTCCACACCTACGGGAATCCGCCAGCTTGAAGAGGTGTTATCGGAACGAAAGACGCCACCCACCACTCCAGCATTCTTGGACGAATTCGTGGAAGAAGCTATCCCTCCGCCAACCGTACCCAAGCGCAAAGAGCACCTAGGGGTTTTTCTCGAGTGGATGCAGGCGAACTGGGGCGTTGTGGCCATGGTGCTGATTATCATTTTGGCTTCCTCTTTGGTCCTCGTTCAAATGAAAGGGCAGGATCAGGTTTTCGTCGCTAGTCAGGGTGCGGGAGGGGCGGATGGCGGAGCCAACGCGGCGGAGGCGCAGTACAGAGAATTGCTCGACAATGTTGAGCGAGCTGTTCGTGGGGGGCGTCAGCTCGAAGCTGTGCAACGCGTTCAAGCCTTCAGAGCGAAGTATCCAGACTATCAACCAGCAGCTCTTGAGGCGCTAGCAGATCGCCTCATGGCCGCTTTACCTGTGTCCGAAGCGGAGCTTCTTGCGCAACGGCGAGAACAAAAGGGCAAAAAGTACCTCAGTGATGCGAAACGCGCTCCTTTGGCCCGCGCTTATCTGCGGGCGGCGCGCGAACTTTACGCCGGGTTAGGGAAGAATACGAGTGCTGGCGAAGGGGTGATGAAACTTTTGGACCAGGGGACTTCTGCCACCCGGGCGACAGCATCTGAAGCCGAGGCAGCTGCCAGTGCTTTCGCGAGGGCCCGAATCCGACTGAATTCTTCGAATCCTGAGGAGCGAGTTGCAGCGGAAAAGGATTTCATCGAAGCATTGTGTTTGGCACCGGACAACTACGACTACTGGTTAGAGCTGGCGAATTTCTACCGCCTAGAAGGGCTGGTTGACGACGCACGTGTGCTGCTACGGTACGTCGAAAACACTGCTCCAAAGACCAGCGATGCGTATCAACGAGCAGCCCGCGAGCTGCGCATGCTCGAGCAATAGGCATGACTTTCATGCCGATTCAGGGGAGTTGGCGTGCAAACGAAAATGAGCATTGACACGCAACTTGACGGAATTTCTCCTCAAATCGAGGTTAGAAAGTAGCGAACGAATCTTGTCCCACGTTGCTTGCTTTTTGTGTTTGCAAGAAACACGAACGTGAGTGGCACCGGAGATTCACAACAACCTGCGACCGAGCTTTTAGGAGATAGAACCAAAAGAGGTGCAAAAGGCAAAGCTCCGCGGCGCAGGTAAGCGAAAGCAGACGCTAAGTAAAGGCTGAGTTTTATTCCGAATGAAAAGAGTTCTTATTAACGTGGAAGATCGCGAACTGCGCATCGCGATCCTCGAAAACGATCAGCTCACCGAGCTTTATATTGAGTCGCTCGACGATAAGACGATCCTCAACAACGTTTACAAGGGGCGCGTCGAAGGAGTCCTCCCCGGCCTCAGTGCGGCGTTCGTCAACATCGGCTTCGAGCGCAATGCCTTTTTGCATTTTGACGATGTGCGGCCGGACCTCCTTCTCGAGCTGAAAGCTAAGCGAGAAGGCCGCGAACTGCCGGCCCCAGAAATCGAAATACCGCCGCCCCCCGGGGAAGCGGAGGAAGAGACCTATGAGCCTACACCTGAAGAGCTGGAGGTTGTGACCCAGCTGCAGGTCGAGACTCCACCTGAGGTTCCGGAACCGGTTGCGCAAGTGGTCCCGCAATCCCAGGGCCAGAGACGACGCCGCCGCGGTCGGCGTGGTGGGCGAAATCGCCGAAAGAATCGGCAAAACATGGACCTTGGCGCAACGAGTCAAAAAGCTCCCTCAGACAATGTTCCCCAGGCGACGGCCCAGTCTGGTGCGGTTGCAGAGGTGAGCCTGCAGGAAGCGGGCGTGGAAGGTATCGCTCAAGATCAAGCAGCAGCTGCAAACGAGCCATCCGCTCCTCGCGACGCCGTGCCGGGTGGTCAACCGCAGCAGCAATCGAACCAGTGGCGTGATCGCCAACGACAAAAATCCAAGCGGCAGAAAGAACAACGGGGAAAGACCGGACGTCGCCAGGGAGCCGCAATCGCGCCGCCCGGCACCATTCGGGGCACCCGAGCAGCCACAAATCCCTACGATGTCTTTTCTCCTTTTGCCTTGCCGAAAAAACAAAAGCAGAAAAGCGAGAAACCCCGGCGCCGAAAAGCGCAACGAGCGACGCTGGATCATCTCTTTGGGCCAACAACTCTTCCGCCGGACGTCCCCATTGAAAAGGACTCACAACTCGACTTTTTCGGTCCGGCTGAGCCTGCGACAACGCCCCCTTATGATGAGCCTGTAGAGGAGCGGGTGCCCGTGACGACTGGAGGAACAGCAGTCGAGCCAGAATTTCTCGACGAGGCGAATGGCAACGTCGCTGAGCCGGGAAATGTTGCAAACCAAGGCAGCAAGCGGCGCGGTCAGCGCAGAACGCTACGGCGTAAAGGACCAGCTCAATATGCCGTGCGCCGTAGGAAGTCAGATTTGGTCGAAGAACCAGACAGCCCCCAGGCGGTTGAAGAGGCGGTAAATCAGTCTTCAAAGAAGTCATCCCGCACTCGTTCGCGAAAGAAAGTTTCTTCCGAGACGCTGGATGAACCTACAGCTTCGCAAGAAGCCACGGAACAAGTTGCTCAAGAGTCTGAGCCCGAAACGCAGGCGAAACCCAAATCGCGTCGAACTTCCGAGCGGAAGAAAAAATCAGAGCTCGCAGCGCAAGTTGCTGGCGAAATCTCTGCGGGGGAGGTACAAGCGGAAGCGGTCGCGGAGGAATCCGTCAAAAAAACTTCTCGCCGCACTCGCAAGAAAGAGAAGACCACCGAAGAACCAACTGCTGCCACAGCGACAGAGTCGGCTGGTGGTGTAGAGGAGCCCGCGTATTCTCCGGAGGTGGGCGAAGAGCCTGTTATCCCTGCTGCTGGAGAAAAAGTAGCGAAAAAGAGGTCTTCACGACGTACAGCGCGCCGGAAGAAGGAAAGCCCCGAAGCGCTGCAAGGTGTCGTGGCATCACAGACTCACTTAGCCGCGCAGCCAGAAACCGAATCCGGTGCAGGCGAACCGTTCGTTGCTCCTTTCGAGGTCGTCTCAAGTGTTCAGGAAGAGGTTTCTGAGCCAGCGCTCGCTGAGCCAGCAGACGAGGGAGTGGGTTCGGATGCAGGGGAAACCGTGGAGCCCATCTCTGCCCAAGGCGCATCCGTAGGGGGTGAGGCGGCAGTGCCGCCCAGCGGAGAACCTTCTGTCATTGTCGAGAAGAGAGAGGAGGAAGAGACCGCGGGATCAGCCGTTAGCTTACGTGAGTCCGTGGAAACGGAGGAATCTTCTCTTCTCACGTCTGAGGGTCAAAAGGACACGGTCCCCGTTGAAGCCCCCCAGACAGTTGAGGTGCCGCCCTCAGTTCAGCCAGCTCCCCTGGAGCAAACTCCACCCGCCCCAGAAGCTCCGGCGCAGGTGACGCAGGGGTACAGTTCGTGGCGTGATCGTCGTCATCTACCCAAAGTCCATGAGGTTTTGCGCAAGGGCGACGAAATCCTCGTGCAGGTCACAAAAGAGGAAATTGGCGGAAAAGGGGCACGAATCTCAACTTACATTTCTCTGCCAGGTCGCTATCTTGTTTTGTTGCCCTACGGCAATAATGAAGGTGGCGTCTCGCGGCGTGTGGAGAGTTACGAAGAGCGTCGCAGACTCAAGCGCCTTCAGCGCAAGCTGCGTCATGACCTCGGCATTCTCAACATGGGGCTCATCATTCGAACTGCTGGCATGGAGCGCAGCGAGCATGAGCTCCGCAAAGATGCCGAATTTCTATTGAGTGAGTGGCGGCGTGTCCAGGAGCGGGCAGCCACAAGTACCGCTCCAGCTCTTGTTTATGACGACAGCGACATTCTCTATCGCTTGTGCCGCGATGTCTTCGACGAAAGCATTGATGAGATTATCGTCGACAATGCCGAGTATCACGAGAAAATCCGCGCCATTCTTCAGAACATGATCCCAGAGCTTGTGCCGCGCCTGCGTCTGTATCAGGAGCCAAGCAATCTTTTTGTCCACTACGGTGTGGACGAGAAGATACGCAAAGCAGGTCGCCGAAAGGTGTGGCTCAAGAGTGGGGGCTACATCATCATCGACGAGGCCGAAGCGCTCACCGCCATCGATGTCAATACAGGGAAATTTGTCGGCAAGGACAACCAGGAGCAAATGATCCTCAAGACAAACCTTGAGGCTGCTCAGGTCATCGCGCGCGAACTCAAGCTTCGCGACATTGGCGGAATCATCGTGATTGATTTTATCGACATGCGCGACCCGCGCAATCGCGAGACGCTGCTCAACGAATTCCGTGCCCTTCTGCGTAAAGATCATGCAAAGACAGCGGTCTCGGGCATCAGTGAGTTCGGTCTCGTGGAAATGACCCGCAAGCGTGTTCGCCAAAGCCTGCGTAAGACCCTGTTCACGGAGTGCCCCTATTGCAAAGGTTCTGGCGTGGTGCTCTCTGAGCAACAAATCTGGGTGCATTTGAAAAACGTCATCGTGGAAATTCTCGAACAAAGCTACCCGCGGCCTGATTTAGTCGTCCAGCTCAACCCTACGATCAAAGAATTCGTTGAGAAGCACTACCAGGAGGTCTTAGACCGCCTCGAACAGAGATACGGAGTGCGGATTACCTTGCACGCGTCGGATCAGCTTCACATGGAGCATTACCACATTGAAAAGAAACAGCGAGAGGGAAGCGTGCTCGATACACTGATTTCCCTTCCAGATGACGCAGAGGTGCGAGCAGAGGGCAGCTAGCCTTGCCTCGCAAGACGGTTGGGAAACAAGGAGGGGTACGGGTTCTTCCACGCTGAAGAGGTGAACACCGTGTGTCGGAAATTTCTGTGCCCTCTGGCAGCAGTGGTTGTGGCGTTTTGGAGCGTTGGTTACTCCGCGGAACCGACCGCCACGTGTGGTGCTACCCAGACTGTCGCGGAAGAATGCGGCACATCTCTCTCCCTCGACGTCATCAAGCCCGTGCGTCACGAGCCCTCGCTTCTTCCCCTCTATCCTCTTCGCTCGCCAAGCTTCGGAGCTCTTCAGTCACCTGATGAGTCGTGGATTGAACAAACCCTCGCCTCAATGACCCTCGATGAAAAACTGGGGCAGATGATCATGCCCGCGTATTCAGCATCCACGGCGGATTCCCTGGTAACCTCCCAACGGGTGGGAGGTTTTATCTTTCTCGGAAACAACAACACGGCATCGGCATTGCTGGCTGCCACGAACCATCTCCAGAGTATCACCTCGGTGCCGCTCATGTTTGCTATCGACTGCGAGGCCGGGCTCGGAGCACGTGTCGTTGATGCCACTCGTTTCCCTCTGAATATGTCGAGCGGCGCTTCGCAGGCGCGCGAACTTGTGACCTTACAGGGTCGTGTGACCGCACGGGAGTGTCGAGCCGTGGGAATTCACATCGGTTTCGGTCCGGTGCTGGACGTGAATACCGAACCGGTGAACCCCATTATTGGCGTCCGCTCTTATGGCGACGATCCCGGTCTCGTTGTGCGCATGGCACAATCTTATGTAGAGGGGGCTCACAGCGAAGGACTCCTTTGCACGTTCAAACATTTTCCTGGCCATGGCGCCACCACAGGCGATTCACATAGTTCTCTTCCGGTCGTGGATATAGCATGCTCTGAGCTTGAATCCATTCATGTTGCTCCCTACCGCGAGCTACTCGGGCGTGGTCTAGGCGACTTGGTGATGAGCGCACACGTCTGGTATACCTGCCTCGATCCCGGCTCGACCGCCTGGCCAGCCACCCTGTCGTCGAATGCACTGACCGGCATTCTTCGCACCGAGCTGCAGTATGACGGTGCCGTGATCTCTGACTCTTTCGGTATGGCCGGCCTCCTTGCGGCAGCATCCACTTACGACGCAGCCCGCATTGGGGTTCAGGCCGGGCTCGACATCATTCTCATGCCGAACAATGTGACCGATGCTCTAAACGGTTTGCGCGATGCCGTGATCTCAGGCAGTATTTCCATCCAGCGCATCAATCAGGCGGTGCGGCGGATTCTTCGACTCAAGAGTCGGGTAGGCTTGCCTCAAGCTGCATTTGTTGATCCCCAACTCGCAGCCAGCGTGATCGGTCATCCGGATCATCGCGCCATTGCAGAAGGGATCGCACGACGAAGCGTTGCGGGTGCAAGGTTGCACTCTCAGGATTTCCCGGTCACCACCTCTCAACGGGTTCTATGCCTTGCCCTGGATGCTTCTTCCTCGATTTTTTATCTCTACGGTAGCTCCTATTTCACAGACGAGCTTGCGCGGCTCCACGACAACCTGACAACGCTCACCGTGGCAACCAATGTGTCGAGCACACAACGAGGGCAAATCGTCGCCCAAGCCGCTAATTACGACCGAATCATTGTTCTCAGCCGTGACTGGAAGCCGACGATTTCCTCGAACCAACAGTTGCTCGTCCAGGCTCTCATTGACCTTGGGAAACCGCTTGCTTACCTATCAGCCGGAAGTCCCTATCAGATCAATTTGTTTTCAAATTGTCAGAACTACTATTGTGGGTTTTCGAGCCACTATGAAATCCAACGCCAATTGGCGCGTGTCATTGCCGGAAGAGCGCCGCTAACCGGGAATTGGCCCGTGCAAATGACAGATGGTATTCGGGTGCCCCCCGATCGCGGGACCACTCCCACACTTTCGAGAGTGGCCACGTGGCAAAACTATGAAGCGGTCCTGCCCTAACCTGCTTTGGCGGTTGCTTCCCCTTCAATATCCGCAGGCTCAGCAAAAACCGCGTATCGCCGGAAGTACTCATAAAACTGAGGGTGCTGATAAATGCGCGAAAAGTCTTCCGTCACGTAGGCAGGTGAGATGATGAACGTTTGGGTTTCCTCATCGGTCCAGCCGCTGTGTGCCCCGAATTCAAATGAGTAGCTAACGTGGCCGGCTGGGGCCCCGCCTCCCCAAATACAGAGATCGCCCGCGCGGGAGAATAGCGTCAGCCGCCGAATCTGTGCCAAAATCTCGCGACGCCGGGGTGAACTGTCGCACGGAAGAACTCCAGAGGTCCGTAGAGAGAATTCGCCCACGATAGCCTGTCCATGCCGACCGCGCACAAGGACGTCGCCGTCTGCAAGGCGTACCGAAATCATTCCAATGCCATCGTGCGCTAGAAGCTTGTCCACGAGATGCGGGTGGATTTGTTCAAGTTGCTCGTACGTTAAAGGCTCTGGAATCTGCGTCCAATAAACGAAGGCAACCGGACCGCTCGAGACCACAAAAACATCAAGAAGGACGTCAAGGTCGACCTCTTCCGTGAGTTTGACAAGTTGCTTCTGCGTGCGGCGGATGTAAGCCCGCAATGGGCGACGAAAAAGCCGGGGCATCCAGCGCTCAAGCTGTTGGAGCCCCTCAAGTGTGGCCGACAATTGCGCACTGCGATCGTCTTGGCGAAGGTGACTCTCCACCAGCAACTTGTCAAGTTGGCTCTGGAGGAATTCGCCAAGCGTCTCGCCGGCAATGGCCTCAAACGGGCGCACTGCGCATTGCCCGTGGTCAGACACGATATAAAAATCGTAAGCACGCTCAGAGTAGAGCGTCGCTTTGTAAAGGCGTTCGATGCAGCGGTCGATTCCCTTCAGAGTCCATAGAGCCACTCGGCTATCGGGACCGCGCTGGTGTGCGTGCTCGTCATAACCAAGATAATTCAAATAGATCACCGGGACCCCACGATAGACATCGATGATGGAACCGAGGGTGATAAGCTCGCGTGTCACGATCGTGAGCAAAACGCGCAATGCCACGAATTCGAGTTCGCGTCGTAACGTTCCCGTCTGCAAGAACCAGCGCACAGAATCGTAGAGCGCCAGTATGATCTCGAGCACCACGAGTCCTGCGATTTTGAGGATGGCCACAACGTTGAGCACCGTCAGGAGGAAGATGTCCCACACCCTGAAAACAAAGCGCCACCGCTGCGGCGCCAGCAGCGTGCTAAAGACAAAAAGCGCTCCGTCGGCTTCGCCGGTGAACACACAGCTGAAAACGCTTCCTCCCCGCAGTAATCCCGGATTCGTGAATTCACTTTCTATGCGATAGGCGCAGTCGCTGCGGCCCATCCGATAGTAGTATCGTTCGCGCTTATCGTAAAACTGAAAACCCGGAATGTTATCGTTCGAACCGTAGAAAAAACCGCCCTGAAAAGCTGGTGTGGATGTCGGAAGTTCGCTCGAGAAGCGCTGAAGCCGGACCTTGCCCTTCCGCAGGAGCTGGCGGAGAAAGGGCATGCGGCGCTGGGCTAGCGCACGCTTGAGGCGGGAGTAGGAGAGTCCGTCGAGCTGCACGACGATCAGGCCGCGGCGTTCCACTGGCACATTGCTGAACGGAATACCCATCCGCCGCAAGAGGGCCGGTCCGCGCGTGAGAAAAACGTTTACGAACCGCCGACCACGCCTAAAAAGCCCACCCAGTGCGTGCAGCATGAAATCCTTTCTCAATAAAAAGACTTGCGTCTCTACTGGTTTAGAGAAGGTCTAGATGAAACTTATTCAGTTTGACAATCGTTTCGTTTCCCACGAAGAGCCGGACGATTCGATTAATGAATAGAGAGAAAGAATTTTCCTATGCGAAAAGCCATCGTTTATGTTTTGGGGTTAGGACTTCTCGTTGCATTCCTTGCAGCTTGTTCTTCAAGCGGGCCTGCAGAACGGCTGGAAAAAGTCGGGAAATTGTTTCAGCAGAATGACTATCTCGGAGCGCGCCTCGAAGCTAAAGAACTCATTCTCAAGTATCCCGACTCTGAAGAGGCGATCGTTGCTCATTTCGTCTTGGCCCAGATCTACAATGCTGACGGTCAACCGGACGAAGCGCTGAGCGAGTTAAACCAGGTGCTTTCTCGCAAGAGCCAGAAGGAACAGGAGGGCATCCAAGCACTCGGTTTCAGCATTGATATTCTGAAGCGCACGAAGCGTTATGAGGAAGCGTATCGCCTCATAGACAAGTACCAGAAACAATACGCCGACGATCACCTTACCTCGTTGCAGCTGTCGGTTGCGCGGGCAGATGTGATGGCCGAAGCTGGCGAGACCACCTCCGCGCGGGGTATTCTGGAAGGGTTCCTGCGGGAGAGCACATCGCCACTCGAGCGCAAGCAATTCCGCCAGCTGATCGCTCAGACCTTCCTGCGCGACCATGATCCTGCCACTGCGGCGCACTATTTTGAGACCATGTACAAAGAAGCCGCGACGGATGAAGATCGGCGTGACATCGCTTTGCGCACAGCTTGGTTTTACGCAGCCGCAGAAGACTATGACAACGCACGTACCTGGACGCAGAAAGCGACGGAAGAATTTGCCAAGGCTATCGCCAGCGAGCTTGACGGACGCCAGAAACTTATGCTTGCGCAGGTCCTTGCAAATCTCTACGGCCACGTGGGCAACCTGCAAGGAGCCAAGGTTTTGCTGAAGGCGATTTACGACACGCCTTTTGCGCCCCAAGAGCAGCTGGCGCGTGTGATCAATGACATGGTGGTCACATTGTTGCGCATGGGCAAGGCGGATGAGGCTGTGGAATTTGTTCGCGATGCAGCGAAGCGCTTCCCGCAATCGCCACTCGCCCAGCAGGCTGTTCAGATGGAGACACTCAAAGCACAAGGAAAACTCGATACAGTGGACACGTCCCCACTTGTGATGCGGTTTGCTGCCGACCCACTCATTGCGCCGGACGTGAAATTGCTCGCGGCTGACGAAACCACGAGCCCAACGCAAGGGACCCAGGACGTACCTTCGGAGAGAACGCCCACGAGGTCTGAGTCTAAAGAGACATCAACAGCTGCCACAGCGGCCACCTCGCCGGCATCCGACGAAACGACTCGTTAATCTGAGACCGAGAATCACTGGCGCTGGCGCCCACTTCGCTGAGGCTAAAGTGGAAGCCGACGTGCGCCCCGAACAGAGCCTTGACGTGTCCGCCTGACTTCAGGTCTGGCTTTTCCTACGGTATGTGGCGCCTCTCTGCAGCATGGTTGGAGGAGCCAAGGCGCACAGCGCAGCAGGCGATGCCCAAAATCTCGATGGCTTTTAGGCCTCTTCAATGCCTTCGGATTGGAAGGCTTCCCACTCGATACCTCGATGATATTTCGCCGTTGTGATCAGAATGAAGATGAAGCCTAAGGCCACGCTGAAAAACAAAGTGGAAAACCGAATGATGAATGTCGCGGGCACGGCTTGATACGGTGGCACACCGAGAAGAAAGAGCATTCCGGTGAGGGTCGTTTCGAACCCACCAATACCGCCGGGCAGGAAAAAGAGAAAGCCCCCGAAGATCGTGGCCATGCAAAAGATAAAGGTTGCCTGCCCTAAAGTGATTGTTGCGGCTCCCACGCCCCTGAGGATGAGGTAGAGGGCGAGACATTCGAAGGCCCACGAAAAGGAGGCCAGAGCGGTGGTGAGGAGAAGATTCTTCGGCGTGAGGAGCGGATAGGTGGAATAGTAAAGCTTGCGGAAGCGGTGGGCCGTGTGGCGGAGGCGGTTGAAGCGCCCCACACACGCGATGAGGCCATAGAAAAGCTGCTTCCGAGGAATAAGCCACACGAGAAAGAGCATGAAGACGGCCGAGAAAACAAGAAAGGCGTAGATGAATCCGCTCGTCAACCACTGTCCATCGAGTCGTCCCTTCGTCACCCCCGCCATAAAGGAGCCCATCGTAGCGATGGCCAGCACAATCATGCCAAGCAGATCTGAAATCCGTTCGCAAAAGACGAGCGGGATCGTCCGCCTCATCTTTTGATCAAAGTACTCTTTCAGCATGAACGGCTTGATAAGTTCGCCGATTCTCCCCGGTGAAATGCACATCGAGTAGCCACTGAAAAAAACCAGAAAGCTTCCCAGCCTTGGCACTTCGATCCCTGCCGCGCGCCTGTAGTACTCCCATTTGAACTCGCGCACGAGGAGATTCACAAGCACCGCGCCCAGGATCAGAGGCATTTGTTGCCAGGGGAAGCGCCGAAGCGTTTCCAAATTCTTGCGCGCGTCGCTCCAAATAGCGAATGCTGTGTAAAAAATCACAGCAAAGACCAGGATCCATACAATGCGTTTGATTATCGGGTTCTTCATAACTCTAGTTGGGCTCAACGTGAACGTGATGAGCAATCGTGGGCAAGTGCAAATCGGCGTTCACTGCACGAGATCATTATTGTACCTAGGATAAAGGGCGCTATCCAAAACAGCGCGAGGCCTGAATAACGTAAAGTTATGTTTTTGCCCATCGAAAGGAGCAAGACGTGTCATGGAAGTGATTCTCTTTGCAGATGTGAAGGGGTTGGGACGCCAGGGCGACCGCGTCAAGGTCTCGGAGGGCTATTTTCGGAATTTCCTCAAGCCGCGTGGCCTTGCTGACGAAGCCACACCTGCAAACATCAAACGCTTTGAAAAGATGAAGCAAAAGCAACTCGAGCTTGCTGCCCAGAAAGTGGCTGAAGCACGGGATCTTGCGAAGCGCATCCAGGATTTGGTGGTCACCGTGAAGGCGAAGGCAGGCGAGAGCGAGAAGCTATTTGGGTCGGTGGGGCCAGCGGATATCGCCGAAGCACTCAAAGCGCAGGGTTATCTTATTGACAAGAAAAACATTGAACTCGACGAGCCGATCAAAAAACTTGGCCCCCACGAAATTGCGTTGCGCCTGCATCCAGAAGTTCGTGCAAAGGTCAAGGTTGTCGTGGAGCGGGCCTAGGCTGCGTTTCGCTCGAACCCTGAGGATGACCAATAACGCAGGTGTGAGGAATTGCCAGGGGGCTTCCTGGCGTTCGTCCACGAGCAGCGTGAACGATGAGTTGCGAGCGGAAGCGCAACTGGCAAAAATGATGTGATTGCGGGCGGCGAAGCCGGGCGAGGCTCTGGGGAGGCTGGGAGCAACAAACGGCAGATCTAACTTTTTATTGAAATGATCGAACGATCTGTGTCAGATGAGGCATTAAAGGGGTGCGAGTGCAGAGTAAGAAATTTTGAGGAGATCCGATTCTGCCAATGATTTAAGCCTTTGTGAACTCCGATTCGGGACATCGAAGCCGCGCTCAGCTGAGGGCGACGTTGGTTTGCCGGATCGGAAGGAGAAAACGGCGAATAACGAATCAGCAGAATCGGGAGACAAAAGGGTGGGAGAATCATATTGTTATTCGGAGCGACTGCAGCGGCAGGGAACGCCCGACGTTTGGGATACGTCGGAGTCAACAGACACGTCCGAGGAGATTTCTCCTCGCTGCGCTAATGATCGTAAGGTCCATTTGGATCGATCTTCCGTTCGCGCGCTCAGCGGCGTGAGCGGACCGTCCTCTATTCCACGTAAACCACGCAAAAACCAGTCCTCAGGGAGAGGTGCCATGTTGAAGCAATCACATACTGGAACAAGTCTTTGGCTAGCAGCCCGCACTTTTGCAGCAATCGTTGCCATGGCCGCAGCGTTTGGCGTGCCTATGCAAACCCGCGCCGCTTCGCCTGGCAAGGACGGAGATCTCACAATCGTTTATCGGTCTGAGGGGGCATCCCGCAATACATCACATTCTCCCGCTTATGGCGTTTTAGATGAGTGCGATGTCACGAGCGGAACCTCGCAGGATTGCAATGGGAATGGCATCTCCGACGAGTGTGACATCACCAGCGGGACTTCAAAAGATTGCAATGCCAATGGTGTTCCGGACGAATGCGACATAACCAGCGGGACATCGCAGGATTGCCAGCCCAATGGGCTCCCAGACGAATGTGATTTGGCGGTGGAAGCATATCCAGTGAAGCCTGGAACAACATGCAGTGAAGCGCCCGATGTGAAAACCAATGTCTACTACCCTGGCCGCGCCCCTTTATGGTATCGTTATACGCCGCTTCACAGTGGTGTTGCAACCATTTCTTTGCGCCCTGCGGGGAAATGGGACGAATTTCACGTCTATGTGTATGCATCATGTAATGGACCGGTTCTGGCCGAGAACGATTTTTGGTCTGGGGAGCAAAACCACGTCACTTTCGAGGTCACAGCCGGCGTCACCTACTACATTTATGTTGGCCCAGAAAACTGGTCTTTGTCGCATCACTTGATCATCACCGGTCCCCCTGCGAAAGATCCCCAAAAGGATTGCAACTCCAATGGTGTCCCCGATGAGTGCGACCTTGCGCTGGGCGCTTCGCAGGATTGCAATGCCAACGGGGTTGCGGATGAGTGCGACCTCGCAAAGATGGACGCGAATGGCAATGGAATCCCCGACGAGTGCGAGGTGGATTGCAATAGCAATGGCGTTTTCGATTTCTTAGATGTTTCCCAGGGGACGTCTCAGGACTGCAATAACAACCGTGTTCCAGATGAATGCGATATCGCTTCGGGGACGTCGCAGGATTGCCAGCCCAATGGCATCCCGGACGAGTGTGATTTGGCTCTGGAAGCTTATCCAGTGCGACCTGGAGCAATTTGTAGTGAAGCGCCCGATGTGACAGCGGGAGTCCACTATGCTGGCGACACGAGGATGATGCCTTATGGCGAGGCTTGGTACCGCTACATGCCCCTGCGCAGCGGCGTTGCAACGATTTCCCTGTGCGGTGGAACGTCCTACGACTCTTACCTCTCGGTATATGGCTCATGCAGTGGGGCAGTTATAGCTGCTAACGATAACGCTTGCGGCTTAGCTTCGCAGGTCACTCTCGAGGTTACAGCAGGTGTCACTTACTATATTCGAATTCACGGCAGCGGGGGGCGCAAGGGGCCGTATAACCTGATGATTACCGGCCCGCTGGCAAAAAATCTGATTAAGGACTGCAACACCAATGGTGTGCCCGACGAGTGCGAGATCGCAAGTGATAGCTCGTTGGATGCCAATGGGAATGGAATTCCGGATGAGTGCGAGCAGGATTGCAATAGTAATGGTGCCTTCGATTTCCTTGATAACTTCCAGGGCACATCGGAGGACTGCAATGCGAACGACATCCCTGACGAGTGCGATCTCACGTCGGGAACCTCGCAGGACTGCAACATCAACGGTGTTCCGGATGAGTGCGAACCTGACTGCAATGGCAACGGTGTTGCTGACGATTGCGACATAGCTGACGCGACTTCCCAGGACTGCAACATCAACGGTGTTGCCGATGAGTGTGAACCTGATTGCAACGGCAATGGCGTGGCGGATGAATGCAACCTCACCAGTGGCACGTCGCAGGACTGCAACGGGAACAGCGTGCCCGACGAATGCGACGTCGCTTTGGGGAGGTCGCAGGATTGCAATGCAAATAATGTCCCGGATGAATGTGACATTGCTGCTGGGACGTCGCAGGATTGCCAGCCCAATGACATTCCCGATGAGTGCGACCTGATAAGCGGGACCTCTGAGGACTGCAATGCCAATGGGACTCCTGATGAATGTGACCTGGGTCCGCAGCTCGGAGGGTTGGTCTATTGGGAGGACTTTGAGTCTGGCATGGATTTGTCAAAACTTGGCAAAGGATGGTGTATGACTGTGGGTCGCGAGTGCTTGCCGGAGGACGGTACTCTCACGACGATGACGCAGGCGGAGTACTGTTGGTCCGATTTGGGATACTTCGGTGAGCTCGAGGTTCTGACAGATGTTGTGGTTCCTCCGGCTGGTGGTTGGCTAAAGTGGTACAACTGGTTTGAGATGGAGCATGATAATGCTGGGGAGGCGGGGATGCGAGTTGAGGTCTCCACGGATGGCGGAAGGACGTGGTTGGGGGTTTATAAAGGTCCTGCCAGAAGCTGTCCATACTGGCATGAGGTGGGAGCTGATCTCTCAGCTTACGCAGGCCAGTCGGTCCGCATTCGCTTGGTCTTCGGGACGGGATGTCCTTGCTTTATTCGTTCTGTATCGAAGTGTTACGTAGACGATGTTCGCTTGTATGAGCTCGTGGCGTTGCCGGTGAGCAGGGATTGTAACAGCAACGGAATCCCAGATGAGTGTGATATTGCCAGTGGCATTTCGCACGATTGCGACTCGAACGGTATTCCCGATGAGTGCGACCTTTCCAAGAAAACGTCTGAGGATTGCAATGCAAATGGTATTCCAGACGAGTGCGACCTTGCTAGTGGGTGTTTGCACGATTGTCAACCCAATGGCATCCCGGACGAATGTGAGTTGTATCCCGTGAAGCCCGGAGCGACATGCAGTGAAGCCCCAGACACGAAAGCTAACGTTTATGAGATCTTTGATGTAAAACAAACATGGGGAGATTTTTGGTTCTGCTACACTCCCCGTCAGAGTGGCATGGCAACAATCTATAACTTTGACGGCGGGTATGCTCTGCTTGGTTACAATTTTTTTGATGTCTACACCTCCTGTAGCGGATTACCCCTGCCTACGGATTCTTGGGTGGGCTACGACCTAGATCTGCAGGCCGATGTTGGTAAAGTTACCTTCGAGGTTACCGCAGGAGTCACGTATTTTATACATTATGGCTTTTGGTGGCAAGCGGAGCTGTGTCAGCCGTGGGCGAGGATCCTGATTGTTGGCCCACCTGCGGAAGCCCCGGGAAAGGACTGCAACGGCAATGAAGTCCCGGATGAGTGCGAACCCGATTGCAATGGCAACGGTGTTACTGATGAGTGCGACATTTCTGACGGCGCTTCCCAGGACTGCAATGCCAATGGCGTGCCCGATGAATGCGATCTCACGTCTGGAACCTCGCAAGACTGCAACCCCAATGGCGTGCCGGATGAGTGCGAGCCTGATTGCAACGCCAACGGCGTTGCTGACGAGTGCGACATTTCTGGTGGGACTTCGCAGGATTGCAATGCCAATGGCGTGCCTGATGAATGCGACCTCTCCAGCGGCACGTCCCAGGATTGCAACCTGAATGGGCATCCGGACGAGTGCGATATAGCTTCTGGCGCGTCGCAGGACTGCCAGCCCAACGGGATTCCCGATGAGTGTGAGCTCACCAGTGGAACCTCGCAGGATTGCAATGAGAATGGCATCCCCGATGAGTGCGACATCACAAGTGGGACTTCAGGGGACTGCAATACCAACGGAGTTCTGGATGAGTGTGATCTCGCTTTCGGGACGTCGCAGGACTGCAACGCCAACGGGATCCCCGACGAGTGTGATTTGAATCCGCAGCTTGGGTCGGTAGTCTGGAGCGAAGACTTTGAGTCTGGACTGGATCAATGGACGACGTCGGGTCTGTGGCGTCTCGAGGTAGGTCACGAGTGCCTGAGTGATGACAGCTCGCTGACGACGGTGACGCGGGCGGTTTACAATGACGCATCGCAGTGCAACTATGATGTGGGTTATACCACAGGCGCGCTGGAGCTAGCGACCGACATTGTGGTTCCAGCGGGTGGTGGCTGGCTGAAGTGGTACAACTGGGTCGAAACCGAGGATTCGATCAACGATTTCGACCTGTGGCGTGTTGAGGTGTCGACGGATGGCGGCGGGACGTGGTCAGTGGTCTACGACGGTGGTGGTGCAAGCCGCCTGTTCTGGCAGGAACTCAACGCCGATCTCTCTGCCTATGCAGGCCAGTCGATCCGCGTCCGCTTTGTCTTCGATTCGGTGGATGATACTGCCAACGATGACCTTGGCTGGTATGTGGATGATGTGCGGCTGTATGAGCTGGTTGCGTTGCCGGTGAGTGAGGACTGCAACGTCAATGGCGTGCCGGATGAGTGCGACCTCACCAGTGGCACGTCGCACGACTGCAACGGGAACAGCGTGCCCGACGAATGCGATATAGCTTCTGGCACCTCTCAAGATTGCCAGCCCAACGGGATTCCGGACGAGTGCGACCTCACCAGCGGTACCTCGCAGGATTGCAACACGAACCACATCCCGGATGAGTGCGACGTTGCGAATGGCTCTTCTGAGGATTGCAACACGAACGGCATCCCGGATGAATGTGACATAGCTAGCGGTACGTCTCAGGACTGCAATGGGAATAGCGTCCCAGATGAATGTGACATCGCCAGCGGCACGTCGCAAGACTGCAACTCGAACAGTGTGCCCGATGAGTGCGATATAGCTTCTGGCACCTCTCAAGATTGCCAGCCCAACGGAATTCCGGACGAGTGCGACCTTACCAGCGGTACCTCGCAGGATTGCAACACGAACCACATCCCGGATGAGTGCGACGTTGCGAATGACACTTCTGAGGATTGCAACACGAACGGCGTCCCAGATGAATGTGACATAGCTAGCAGTACGTCGCAGGATTGCCAGCCCAACGGTATTCCGGATGAGTGCGACCTCTCCAGCGGCACGTCGCAAGACTGCAACGGGAACAACGTGCCTGACGAGTGCGACATCGCTTTGGGGACGTCGCAGGATTGCAACACGAACCACATCCCGGAT
This sequence comes from Candidatus Sumerlaeota bacterium, assembly GCA_017161655.1. Taxonomy (GTDB): domain Bacteria; phylum Sumerlaeota; class Sumerlaeia; order Sumerlaeales; family Sumerlaeaceae; genus DRVG01. Next base: position 1,147 of record JADFCV010000003.1, on the reverse strand, counting down.
GAGTGCGACGTTGCGAATGGCACTTCTGAGGATTGCAACACGAACGGCATCCCAGATGAATGTGACATAACTAGCAGTACGTCGCAGGATTGCCAGCCCAACGGTATTCCAGATGAGTGCGACCTCTCCAGCGGCACGTCGCAAGACTGCAACGGGAACAACGTGCCTGACGAGTGCGACATCACGAGTGGAACCTCTCAGGATTGTAACTCGAATAATGTTCCCGACGAGTGCGACATTGCGTTGGAGACATCGTCGGACTGCAACTCCAACGGCATCCCCGACGAGTGCGACCTAACGAGCGGTGCATCGCAGGACTGCAATGCGAACAACATCCCCGACGAGTGTGACATTGCGGAGGGGACGTCGCAGGACTGCAACTCCAACGGTATTCCGGACGAGTGTGATGTGAATCCGCAGCTCGGGTCGTTAGTCTGGAGCGAGGACTTTGAGTCCGGCCTCGATCAGTGGACGACGTCGGGTCTGTGGCGTTTGGAGATTGGTCACGAGTGCCTGAGTGATGACGGCTCGCTGACGACGGTGACGCGGGCGGTATACAATGACGCATCGCAGTGCAACTATGACGTCGGTTATACTACAGGCGCGCTGGAGTTAGCGACCGACATTGTGGTTCCAGCGGGTGGTGGCTGGCTGAAGTGGTACAACTGGGTCGAAACCGAGGATTCAATCAACAATTTCGACCTGTGGCGTGTTGAGGTGTCGACGGATGGCGGCGGGACGTGGTCAGTGGTTTACGACGGTGCTGGTGCAAGCCGCCCGTTCTGGCAGGAACTCAACGCCGATCTCTCTGCCTATGCAGGCCAGTCGATCCGCATCCGCTTTGTCTTCGACTCGGTGGATGATACTGCCAACGATGACCTTGGCTGGTATGTGGATGATGTGCGGCTATATGAGCTGGTTACGTTGCCGGTGAGTGAGGACTGCAACGCCAATGGTGTGCCGGATGAATGCGAGCCCGACTGCAACGACAACGGCGTTGCGGACGAGTGCGACATCATTAGTGGGACCTCACAGGATTGCAACGCGAACGACATCCCAGACGAGTGCGACCTCACCAGTGGCACGTCGCAAGACTGCAATTCGAACAATGTTCCTGATGAGTGTGACCTGAGCAGTGGCACCAGCG
>JADFCV010000002.1:282821-446990 GCA_017161655.1 Candidatus Sumerlaeota bacterium | reverse complement strand
TTTGACTATACAATTTTTTCTCAGACGCATTCCTTGCATCGGAAAAAGGTAAACTCAAAAAAAAGACTTTAGAATCGTTCCAACTCGCGTTTCCTGGATTCCTGAAATGAACGAAAGTAGTGACAACGGCGTGCAACAGGAGCCCTTGGAATTGCTCGTGGTGGCAGCCGATGCTGGCCAAAGGCTAGACCTTTACCTGGCAAAGAAAATACCTTGGCTATCTCGAACTCGTATCCAGCAGCTGATCGAGGAAGGAGCTGTTACGACGACCTCTTCGGCAACACCGCGGGCAAAGGACAAAGTCGAAAAGGGCTTGCGCATTTTTGTGGCTATTCCGCCTCCAAAGCCTGCGAAGCCGCAGCCCCAAGACATCCCCATCAAGGTGGTTTATGAAGATAAGGATCTTCTCGTGATTGATAAACCAGCAGGTTTAGCTGTCCACCCGGGGGCTGGAACACCCGATGGCACACTCGTGAACGCTTTACTTGCAAGACTTCGAAATCTCTCCACGATTGGCGGAGTGGAAAGACCAGGTATTGTTCATCGTCTGGACAAAGATACAACGGGTCTCATCCTCGTGGCAAAGAACGATCTTGCTCACCGCCGTCTTTCCGATGCCCTGGCACGGCGGGAGATCCACCGAATTTATTGGTCAATTCTGCTGCGCGAACCCCGCGACAATGTTGGAACGGTAGACGGGCCAATTGCTCGTCATCCAGCCCAACGCACGAAAATGGCGGTGGTGCGGCAGGGCGGACGTCATGCGGTGACGCATTACCGCGTGCTCGAGCGGTTTCACGGCTTTTGTCTTGTAGAGTGTCAGCTCGAAACGGGACGCACGCACCAAATCCGCGTCCACATGTCGAGCATTGGGCATCCGGTCCTAGGGGATTCGTGCTACGGAGGTGATATTAAGCGGGCCATGCAACTCGTGCCCCCTAAGAAACAGCCCCTTTTGAAAGCGTTGAGCCAGGTCACGCGCCAGATGCTCCACGCCAGGCATTTGAGTTTTCGTCACCCTGCCACGGGCACTGAAATGGAATTCGAGGCACCACTTCCTGACGATTTCGAAAACATTTTGCAGGCACTGAGAACTTACGGAAGGACTTCCTGATGCGACAATTCCTTCGGCCGCCACGAACAGCGATTTATGAGGTTTTCGTCGACCGGTTCGCCGGTCCAGGAGGCGAACCCGTTACTCTTTCGGATGACGCTTCCCCCTGGAGAACACATGCTGGTGGGAGCCTGAGCGGCATTCGCGAGCGCCTTGATCACGTAAACGAAATCGGGTGCGACGCACTCTACCTGACTCCCATTTTCGCGGCGCGATCGAATCATAAGTACGACGTGACAGATTACTTTCACGTCGATGAGCACTTTGGGGGCGATGCCGCTTTCGATGCGCTGGCAAAGGCATGCAAAAACCGCAACATGGGACTTATCCTTGACGGCGTTTTCAACCACGTGGGGGCCGAACATCCGTGGTTTCAACGCGCCAAGCAAGGTCCATCGGCTCCAGAAATCGCTTATTTTCGCTGGATAGATCACCCTCACGAATATGAATGCTGGCAAAGCCACCAAGGTCTGCCGGAGCTGAATCTCGACCATCCCTTCGTGCGCCAAACTCTCATCGAAGGAGAGAACTCGGTCGTGAGGCACTGGTTACGACGCGGCGCAACAGGCTGGCGATTAGATTGTGCTAACGATTTGGGGCCGAAGCTTTCCAGCTGCATTGCCGCTATCACAGAAGAAGAACAAGCACCCGATGGTGCCATCGGCGAAGTTATGGCATACGCAGAAGAGTTTGTAAGCGATGATGGCCTACACGGAGTGATGAATTATTACTTCCGTGCAACAGTGCTTGCTTTGCTTAAAGGCGAGATTTGTCCAGCCCAGGCTGCAACGAATCTTAAACGGATGGTAAAACGTTACCACTATCCAGCATTGCTGAGATCCTGGAACATGCTCGCCAGTCACGACACGCCGCGTCTCGCATCACTTTTCCCAGACTTTGAGCGTCGGCGGCTTGCTTTTGCACTCGCGTTTAGCTACCCTGGCGTCCCGTTAATCTACTATGGTGAAGAGGTCGGTTCGCATGGTGGCCCCGATCCCGTAAACCGCGCTCCAATGCCATGGGAACCTGCTCAGTGGGACAAGGCCATGCTTGACTGCATAAAATTGCTATCATCTGTGCGTTCAAAACGACTGGCGCTGCGCGAGGGGAGATACGAGAGTCTCCCCCAACCGGCTCATTCAAGCGTTTTGGCTTTTGCACGCGTGACAGGAAATCCTGCTGATACGGTGATCGTAGTGGCCAATGCGCGAGAAACACGCGTGGAAGGGAAGATCTTCGTCCCACTCAGCTCCATGTTTGATTCGCTGCCCCTCATGGACCTGTTGGCCCCCGAGCGAGTTACACGGATGGAAAGTGGGACGTTCGTAACCTGCCTTGAGCCATTCGATATTGCGTTTTTTGCCCCCTCAGATGCGAAGCGCCCACGGTACAGCTTTTTTAAAGGCTATGAGACGTCGGAATAATAAGGGACTTTTCGGGATGAACATAAATCTCACGCGGTCAGTGAAAGCGAGTCTTCGCGTGCTCATAATGAGCCTGGCAGTTCTTACCCAAGGTGGTCTTGAGTCTTTTGCGCAAGCGCCAACTTCGGCGCCATCGCCGCCCTTGGGAAAAGATGTTCCCGCGACAAGCGTCACGTTGGCGCAAATCATTGCGCGGCAAAGAGAAACCATCTCACAGATTCGCTCGGCTTCTGGCGTAGCAGTTTGGCGGGAAGATGTTTACACCACGAGCGCTTCGAGCGTTCCACCGCTGAGGCTCGTTCACTTTGCTTATTCAACGACCGGCAGCGTCAATCTCATCATCCCCTGGGACGGTAAAACACCCATTGGGAGATTGCGGGAAAAACCTGACTGGAGTAAAGTGTTGGCCGCCTACCTCGTGCGTGACGATGTCGTTTATGGAATAAAGCCCGCACAACTGAGTCGCGACGGCTGGATCACGGCGACGCCATACAATCCGGCCGTTCACGACCGCAATCCGCTTGTCGCGTTTCGGATCGAATACCTGGCTGACGAGCGAGTCACGCTCGCTGATCTTTACGCGAGTCAAAAAGAGATGGAAACACCTCCGCAGATTATTCCCGCCCAAAAGGGGGGAAATCCTCGCTTGTGGGTTATTTTCTCAAATCCGCGCACCCCTGGAGAATCGCTGCGCTACCTTGTCAATCCCTCAAAGGGGTACCTGACGGAGTACATTGGACGTTTTAGCGGAGGGCGAAAGATTTTTGAGACAACGATCGTGCTTGGCAAGGCGGGCAACACGGTTTGGATTCCCGCCCGGCGGATCAAGTACGAATATCAACCAAATGGGACCCTGCAGCGGCGTTCCGAATGGTACTTCCACACGCTAGAAGTTAACAGCATGCTCCCGCCTTACGAACTGAGTTTCAGTTATTTCCATCTGCCTCCGGAAGCTTGGCCGCAAAAGATTCAAACCAACGCGCCGAAGTAGAAAAAGAGGAGGGACGAGCCAAACTGGCTTGTCCCTCGCAAATGAAATCGGCTGCGAGACGCACTGCCGCAGTCTTACTTTCGGAAAATCTCGCCGAGAATGCGTCCGCGTGAACAGCTGGGAGGGTTAATCCCCAGGAGAAAAGACAGCGTCGGTGCGATGTCCTTTGCGTCGGCACGCTCTGTGTAAATCCCCGGTACAACATATTTCCCAGCAAAGAGGAGAGGTATCTGGGTGTCGTATGTCCACGGCGAGCCATGGGAAGTTCCCTTGTAGCCGCTGCCAGGAAGCCAGCCGGGGTCGAGAATGACGACGACATCTCCGCTGCGCTTGGGATCAAAGCCGTTGTAGACCAACTCAGCAACACGCCCTTGTGGAAGCTGACCTTTCGCAATTTGGTCGTAAGTGAACGTGACATAGACCCCTTCGAGTTTGAGCACCTCCTCTGCAATCGCTGAACGCAAACTGCTCAGGTCGAGATGGAGGTCTGCAGCCAACTTACGGTCCAGGTAGATATAGGGATCGCTGAACCCATAGAGCAGCTTTTCCCCTGCTGTTGTTTCGCCGATTCTTTTGGCGATGGCCTTTCGCGCCGCCCCCTCGATGGCCTTGGAATCTACGTGGCCGACTTGTAGCTTCTCGTTGTCGCGTGCAACCTCAGGTATCGCCACGATGCCGTGGTCTGCCGTCACAGCAATCACCACAGAATCAAGTCCCCCTGGCACTTGCTTCTTGAGAACGTTCAAGAAATCACTAAGAGCGCGGTCACAACGCACAGCCATATCAAGGGCTTCCTCGCTGTTTGGCCCATACGAGTGGAGCGCATAATCGGGAGAAGAACAACTCACCGTAAGGATATCTGGGATTTCGTCTGCACCAAGTTCTTCGCTCTCAAGCGCAGCCTGCGCGACAGCAAAAGTCATTACAACTCCGAATGGGCTGTTTGTGAGACGGGCATAGTATTCCTTGCCAGGTGCGTCGGCATTCGGCGGAGCTAATCTCTTTGGCCAGCCTGCACCCAGGCCACCCGCATTTCCTTGGACGTCAGGACGTGGTGCGGTGCAACGAGTCTCGTAGATTTTCGGATCGAGCGCTTTGTCCCACACCGCGCCAAACCACTTGTCGGCCAACCGCTCTTTATTAACCTTTTCTGCAAAACGCGGAAGAGTCGTTGTCGTATACCAGGTGCTGGTGACCCAGTTCCCACTTCCGTCGTCAAACCAGACGCAGGCAGTGGGATTGTGTCCAGCCATAAGCACAGAGCCACGATCTTTGATGGCGACTCCGACCACCTTCGCGCGACCATTGGTGGCAAGACGCAGCTCATCGCCGACTGTTGAGGCCCGTAGGTTCACGGGCGATGCCGCGCGCGCACGCGGCTTCTCTGCCCCTATCACTTTTTGGTCAGGATCTTCGACACAGTTGAGATGCTTGCCGTCGGGAGTAATCCAACTGTTGCCGACAATCCCGGTTTCAGACAAGGGAGCTCCTGTCATGAGAACGGAATGCCCGGGGCCAGTGAAAGTCGGAATGTGAGTCAGGTGCGTGTCAGCTACCCACGCTCCCTTTTCCATGAGGAAGCGGAAACCGCCTACGGTTCCATCTTTCGGATTCACAGCAGGAAGATAAAGATCTGCAAAACGCACAAGGTACTGGTAGGCGAATTGATCAAACACGATCACGACCGCAAGACGGGGAACTTTGCGCTGCGCCAATCCTTGCTGAAGCGATTCTACGCGGGGCTCGGGTTTGGGTGGCGCAGCGAAGGCACCAATTGCGAAGAACACAAGGCAAATACTTACGAGGAGAATGTGGGTCCTAGAATGATGTTTCACACGCATGATTTCCCTCCATTTTTTCTGCAAAATGAAATATGACCATGGAGCCTACAAAGACGGCAATACTTTTTCATTTGGGAACACTCAAAAGACATGACAGAAACGTGACAAAAAGGTTCTTGAAAGGTTTCCGAGCCCAACCTGAAACATGTGCCACTACGAGATAGGACTAAAACGCAGATGAAACTCAGCGTTATCATACCCGTCTATAACGAACGCGCGACGCTGCGCAAGATCATCGAACGCGTTCGTGCCGTGGATATCCCGAAAGAAATCATTGTTGTTGATGATTACTCGACTGACGGCACCCGCGAGTTGCTCGAATCTGAGCTTTCGCCCCTGGTCGACAGAGTGGTTTTTCACGAAAGAAATATGGGCAAAGGAGCAGCGATACGCACGGGCGTGAAGTACGTGACGGGCGATTACGTTATCATCCAGGACGCAGATCTGGAGTACGATCCCCAGGAATATCATCTGCTACTAGAGCCCATCTTACAGGGAAAAGCTGATGTCGTCTATGGTTCGCGCTTTCTCACTGGCAAGGCCCACCGTGTGCTCTATTTCTGGCACGCTGTTGGGAATAAGTTTCTCACGCTGCTTTCGAACATGTTCACAAATCTCACCCTCACGGACATGGAAACATGTTACAAAATGATCCGTGCGGACGTGTTGAAACAGATCGAGATCGAACAGGATCGCTTTGGGTTCGAGCCAGAAATCACGGCAAAGCTGGCGCGGATGGATTTGAGGATTTATGAAGTCGGTATCTCTTACGACGGCCGCAGCTATGCCGAAGGGAAGAAAATTGGCTGGAAGGACGGCCTCCAGGCGATTTGGTGCATCCTCAAGTATGCCCGCGGTCGTTACAAGGATTACGGTAAGGCCACTCTCAAAAACCTGGAAGGCTTCGGTGCGTACGCGCAGTGGATCTACCGCAAGTTCGAACCATTCCTCGGCAAGCGAATTGTCGAAATAGGGGCCGGAATTGGGAACAACATTGAATTCCTATGCGGCAAACCGGATCGGCAGGTTTTGGTCACCGATGCGCGCCCCGATTATGTCGAATACTTACGAGAGAAATTTGGGGGAAAGCCGAATCTCTCCGTTTTAGAATACGATGCAACGCAACCGCCCCCTGCTGAGCTGTTGCAATTTGAAGCCGACACAATCGTCTGTACCAATGTGCTCGAACATATCGAGGACGACGAACAGGCCCTTCACAATATGTTCCAAGTCCTCCAGCAAGGGGGCAGACTGGTGTTGCTTGTGCCAGCGCACCAACAGCTGTTTTGCAAAATGGACGAAAACCTGGGACACTGGCGCCGCTACTCCCTAGATGAACTCACAACGAAAGTTCGTGATGCAGGATTCGCAGTGGAAGAACAATGCCACTTTAATCCTCTTGGGGCGATCGGATGGTTTGTCGCCGGCAAGGTTTTCCGGGCGAAAGAAATTCATTCCGGGCACCTCTGGCTTCAAAAACTGGTTATGCCTGTTGCCGCCTTGTTAGATCGCGCCCGTTTGCCCTTTGGATTATCGGCTATCGTGATTGGGAGAAAACCCCCTCGAAAATAAGGTGGGGGCGCCACGGAAAAGACTTTGCGCTAAAGGCCGTTCAGCGAATGCGCGTGGAGCAAAGCTGGTAAATGGACCAAGTGAGTTCTCAATTTGACGTTCGGGAATAATCAAGATGAACGCGAGCGGCAGTCACGGTATTGACCATTTGTCCGACTTGGACCGCGCCGTTCTCAACATTATCCAAGTGGGCTTTCCCGTTGCTCATGCTCCTTACGCAGAGATGGCAAAACAGATTGGGAGCGTGACGGAAGAAGAAGTCTATCGTTGTGTGCTCGATCTCATCGAACGTGGCATCATTCGGCGACTTGGAGCAGTCTTCGACACGAAGAAGCTAGGATTCATGAGTGCTCTTATAGCGATGAAAGTACCACCCGAACGCATTGACAAAGTGGGTGAGCTTGTAAGCCAGTACTCCGGGGTGTCGCATAATTACAAACGCGAACACGAGTACAATCTTTGGTTTACTCTGGCCGCGCCTTCACGTCAGCAGCTCATGGACACTTTAGAAGAGATCAAGGCGCGGACTGGCGTGAGTGACGTGCTGTATTTGCCGACGGTCCGGATGCACAAGATTTTCGTCAATTTTGAGATCGGTCCTTCGGTGCCGAAATCAACCGCTCCCTCTGATAAATCTGGCATTGAGGAGAAGTAAGCATGCCCCTCTCGGAGCTTGAAAAGGCGATCGTGCGGGAGCTTCAAGAAACGATACCACTCGACACTCTACATCCCTACGAGGAGATTGCTCGCCGTTGCGGCATCACAGAGGAAGAGTTGTTTCAGAAGATCACCGAATGGCGAAGAAAAGGAATCATTCGGCGAATGGGGGCAGTTCTAAAGCATCAAAAAGTTGGAAAGGTTTTCAACGCCATGAGCGTTTGGCGTGTCCCCGACAGAGAGAAAGCCCGCGAGGTGGCTCAGGCGCTCATGAGCTACAAAGAAATTACCCACTGCTACGAGCGGCCATCCTACCCTACCTGGCCCTACAATCTCTTTGGTATGATGCACTGCGAAACATTTGAGCGTTGTGAAGAGATTGCCCGCGAGGTATCGGAGAAAACAGGCATAACCGAATACCGGCTGCTGCTCAGCACTAAAGAATACAAGAAGGAAAGTCTTCGATATTTCTGATGCCCCGGCAATCCAGGCCATGAGGTCGGGTGCTTAACGTTCCCTCACGTAGCGATCGATGCTTTGGGCCGCAACTCGCCCCTGTCCCATGGCTGCAATCACTGTGGCCTCGCCTCCGGCGATGTCCCCACCCGCGAAAATCCCTGGCCGTGACGTCATTTGCGTTTGGGGATCCACGAGGAGATAGCCTTTTTTTGCCACTGAGAGACCACCAGTTGCCTTCACAATAAGGTCGTTGGTTTTCGCCCCAATAGCCACTATGACTGTATCCACCGGTATGCGGAAATTCGATCCTTCGACGGGGACTGGCCGTCGGCGCCCAGACTCATCCGGTTCGGACAATTCCATACGGATGCATTCCATCTCAGTGACCCAACCCCGCGAATCGCTGAGGTATGCCACTGGCGCCGTGAGGCAAAGGAACTCAATGCCCTCTTCTTTCGCATGCTCTATTTCTTCGCGTCGCGCTGGCATTTCCTTTTCACTGCGACGGTAGACAATATAGACTTTTTCTGGACCTAGTCTGAGCGCTGTTCGCGCCGCATCCATGGCTGTGTTGCCCCCACCAATGACCGCGACACGCTTGCCGCAGTACACCGGTGTATCGTACTCGGGGAAAAGAAAAGCTTTCATCAAGTTGACGCGTGTGAGGAATTCGTTGGCGGAGCTTACTCCATTGAGGTTTTCTCCGGGAATGCCCATAAACTGGGGAACGCCCGCACCTGGGGCAAGGAACACGGCAGAATAGCCATCACCCAATAGCTCGTCGATCGTCAAGGTACGCCCGATGAGCACATTTAGGTTAAACTCGACCCCTAGATCGAGGAGCGAAGAAACCTCCTCTCTCACGATCTCTTTAGGTAACCGGAATTCGGGGATACCGTAAACTAAAACCCCGCCAGGTTCATGCAACGCTTCAAAAACAGTCACGCTGTGCCCCATTTGGGCCAGCGTTCCAGCAGCAGTGAGTCCGGCTGGACCCGAGCCTACGACGGCCACTTTCTTGCCTGATGGCCGAACATTAACTTGCTGTTTCGTTAAGCCAAATTGGCGGTCGTAATCCGCCACAAACCGCTCCAGGGCGCCGATAGCCACAGGCTTCCCCTTTTTCGCCAGGACGCATCTTTCTTCACACTGCGTCTCCTGGGGGCAGACGCGGCCACAAATGCTCGGAAGACTATTTGTCTTTTTAATGATTGCCGCAGCTTTGTCGATGTTTCCCGCAACAACCTCTCGGAGGAAAGCGGGAATATCTATGGATACAGGACACCCCTCAACGCAGTATGGTCGCTTGCATTGAAGGCACCGCATAGCCTCTTCACGTGCCGTGTGCTCGTCGTAACCAAGCGCCACTTCTTCGAAACAACGAATTCGCACCTCGGGGTCGCGTGCTGGCATGGGGTGGCGAGAAATCTTCATCCGGTCCTGGGGCGAGATGGTCATTGTCCGGCTACTCCCTGCGCAGATTCAAGTTGCTGAAGCCGTTCTTCAATTCTACACATGTGAGTTTTCTCAAAGTCGCGGTACATTTGCGTCCGAGCGGACAATTCGTTAAAGTCAACAAGGTGGGCGTCGAACTCTGGCCCATCCACGCAGGCGAACTTTGTGGAATCCCCCACAGCAACGCGGCAGCCGCCACACATCCCTGTGCCATCTACCATGACGGGATTGAGACTGGCCACGGTCTTAATGCCGTACGGTCGAGTGAGCTCGGCGACGGCCCGCATCATCGGAAGAGGGCCGATCGCCACAACCCGATCCACGCGCCGACCACTTTCAATCATTTCTTTTAGGGGCTCGATAACGAGTCCTTTTCTGCCGTACGACCCATCATCCGTCATAATGACGAGGTCGTGCGATGCCGCCCTCATTTCGTCTTCCATGATTATGAGGTCACGCGTCCGCGCACCGATAATAGAGACAATCGTGTTGTCCGCATTTCGCAATGCTTTCGCAATAGGATGAATTGCAGCGATACCAAATCCCCCTCCGAGGAGAACAACGGTACCGAACTTCTCAATCTCAGAGGGCGTGCCGAGCGGCCCGAGAATGTCCCGAATTTCATCTCCCGTGCGCAGCATTGCAAGCTGGCGGGTGGTCGCCCCGATTTCCTGGACAATGAGAGTGATTGTTCCCGACTGCCGATCGCTATCTGCAATTGTCAGGGGGATCCGCTCCCCCCGCTCGTGCACCCGCAAAATAATGAACTGCCCGGGTTGCGCATGTCTGGCAATCAGGGGAACTTTAACTCGAAAATAGTGGGTTCGAGGTGCGAGCTCTCGTTTTTCTAAAATCTGGGGCATTTCATGTCACCGCTTCTTCGAGGTAGGTTACTAAATATGACGAAATGGTCTGAATAGTGCTGAAGCAAGGATTTTTCACTTTTTTGCTTCACCTGCCTGCGTGCGCAGTCTTTCAATCAAACACGCTGACGCGAAACTGGATGTTCGCAGTGAACGATTAGGACGGACTATGAGCACCACGAACCGGATTGACGCAGTGTTTGCCAAGCTACGGACGAAGAATGAAGCTGCACTTGTGCCTTACCTGACTGGAGGTTTTCCGTCCCCCGAGTGGACCCTCCCTCTGCTTAAGAGCTTAGCCGAGAATGGCGCAGACATCATCGAATTGGGGGTCCCTTTTAGCGATCCTATTGCGGATGGTCCAACAATCCAGGCAGCTTGCAAAACAGCGCTGGAGAACGGAACCACCTTAGAAAGAATTCTTGATATTGTAGCCGAGTTTCGGCGCGCTAGCGACACGCCTATCGTCCTTTTCGGGGCATTGAATCCCTTCCTACACTATGGTTTTGAGAAATTTGCTGCAAGGTCCGCCACTGTCGGAGCTGACGCAGTGCTCATTCCCGATGTTCCTGTCGAGGAAGCCGACGGCATTCAGCCCGTCCTCAGAAGCCACGGCCTTCATTTTATTGAGCTGGTGGCGCCAACCACGCCTTTTGAAAGAAAAAAGCTCATCGCAGAGCGTGCTTCTGGGTTTCTTTATTACATTTCGGTGAAGGGAGTGACCGGAGCGCGAGCAAACACGCGTTTTGCTCTGGAAGAACCGCTCGCAGAACTCCGCTCGCTCACAACTCTTCCGGTGGTGGTTGGTTTCGGAATCGCCACCCCGGCGCAGGCGCAAGAGGTTGCTCGTCTCGCTGATGGGGTGGTCGTTGGAAGTGCCCTTATCGAGAAAATTGCAGCTGCCAGGGATGTTGTCAGCGCATGTGGGGAGATTAGCGGGTGGCTTAATGAACTAAGCACCGCAATAAAGACGGCACGGTTGAAGGCCTAGGAAATCAGCGCAACCGCGAATCTCGCCCATACCAGAGACGTCCGGTCCAGCGAAAACCAATTCACGGGCGCCCACTGAGCTGTTGCAGTTTTTGCTGTCCCCACCGACCAATTGGTTCGACAGCTTCCAATACCTCGACACGAACCTTCGCAAGACCTGAACCGACCATGCCTAGCTGGCGAGCAGCTTCCTTTGAGAGGTCGAGGATCCGATTTCGCACGTAGGGACCTCGATTGTTGACGCGGACAATGACCTCTCTCCCATTGCGAAGATTTGTGACCCGAAGAAGCGTTCCAAACGGCAGGGAAGGATGTGCTGCCGTGAGATCGTTCATATCATACCGCTCCCCTGAAGCCGTTGGGCCGCCATGAAACCCCGCTCCGTACCACGATGCAATTCCCGTCTGAATATACCCCGTCGAGACTAGCTTCGGTTTGTGCCCTTCAAAAAGGCTGAGGGGATTCAAACGCGACCAAAGAGAGCGTTTCTCTGCGGTTGATGCTACGGTGGTCTGGGGACTGACATCGGGGATTTGCGCGCGCGCGCCCGGCACTTGTAAATCCGAACGAGATGACAGTGATTTCTGCGCTACTGGAGCGTACGAAACGGTCTGAATCAGCTCGCCCGACGGCGGCTGTAACCTTCTCACCGAGGTCGGGCCAGCCACGGTAGAAGCGGTCTTTTTTTCCGGACCTTTTGACTCTTGCTTCCGCTTCGAAACCCCAGAATTGGCAGATGTCTTCTTTGACTTCGAAGCTGCATCGGCATAGAAATTCGGTTTGGGCGCCGTCAGCTTTTCGGGCTCGTTTGAAATGGGTTTCTTACTGGAAAGAGATACCTGCGATGGCAACTTCTTCGATTCTTTTGCGACGCTCGTCGTCTTTGGTTGACCAGAGCGTTCGCTCGATCCGGAAGAAGTCCATGCAGGGAGAGGCAGGGCCACGATAGACATCGCGGCAATCACGGCCAGCCGGCCCATCGCCGTCGGTTGCTTCATGTGGCGCCTCCTTTTCAAGAATGGTCATACCCTGCCCTTCGCATGAGAAAAGAGCCAGGGTAAAGCAAAAAATGCTGCCGCTGCCAGCAGCCCTGGCACCGCGCACTACGTGCGTTCGATACCAACAAAGATTGATTGGATTCATTTGCTTGTCTCGATGTAGGTTCTAATCGAAGGCACGAAAAGGTGCATTTTGACGCCGGTATCGGCGAGAGTGTTGCGAGATAGAGCACTGGAACAATAGGGTTTGAGTTTTAGGCAATCGCTTTTCAGATAGCAGTCACACGCCAAACACCATGACGGCGCGATTTGAGTATTCGGACAAAACAGAGACTAGCGCCGAGACAAGTTCGTCTCCGGCTGATCGGTACGACCCGCTAATCTGGCACGAGCCATCTGCCTCCTGGCTCTTTGCCGATGTAAGCATCCCCGGGGACATTGTGGTCGCGCAGGGGGATACAGAGCGCGCGTACCTCCGGATCCGCACGTCGTCAATCAAGGCAGATTGGGTCCCCCTTCGCAAAGCTTGCGTCTCTGACGTTGCCGTGCCGCGTGGGGTGCCAACCACTGTGGTTTACCGCGACAAATTTTATGCCGTGACTGCCATTCTGGCCCTTGGGAATGAGGCTTACGAGTACCGTCTCGAACCTTGGCCTCTGGACGAACCGATACGCCGAACCTACGCTTATAGTCGGGAGGCCGAGCTCATCAGAAACCGAAAAAGTGCCCCTAGCACAGTCATGGGATTGTTATCCGATACCTTACTTGGATTGCCGGTGGTCCTTGCTTTGGGGAGATGGGCGGAAAGTGCCTATTGCCCCCGCCAGTGGGACTTCTATGCTCTCTTCCGCAACGGGTGCTTACTAGAAGGCAGTATCGGCGGAGCTGTTCTCGTCGGGGTTTTGGCATGGCTTTTCGAGTGGTTTAGTGCCGTAGCAGTTAGCGATTCGGTTGTCATCCCATTGAAAGCCAATGTTTTGGGGCTAATCGGCCTTCTTTTTGTTATAGATTCCCTCTTGAGATGGTACAAATTCAAAACGTGGGGAATCGGACACGCCTTATTTGGCACCGACACCTTGGTTAGGTCGCTCTTATGCAAGAAGAAGCAAATGTCCGACAGCTCTATATCGAGCCGCTCAAGCACTCTTTGAGAGCGTATGCACGGTATCGATGGGGAACCGACGAATTGGTTGTCCGCGCCCTTGAAGTCGCCGAGACGGCTCATCGCGGCCAGCTTCGGGACGGAGGCGAGCCGTTCTTGATTCACCCCATTCGAGTCGCGTTACACTTCCTCATGGTGTATGCGAAGGCCACAGCTCAGCAGACCGCGGTAGCCTTATTGCACGACGTGCTTGAAGACTCGCCAGAGTGGACAAAAGCTCGACTTGAGGAAATTTTCGGCCCAATCGTTGCCCGCGATGTGGAAACTCTAAGCAAATATACTTGCGAGAGAGTACTTTCAGCCGCCGAATATAAAAACCTTATTATTAATGCTCCGCTTTACGTGAGGATCATCAAACTGTGTGACCGGCTGGATAATATCATTTCACTTCGAACGAGTCCAGACCGCGCAAAGGTTTGGCGCTATCTGGAACGAACGGAAGACTATTATCGCGATATAGCCGAAGCGTCCGACGACAGGCTTTTCCAAACAATTCTCGACGAAATAAGCTTGCAAAAGCATGAGCTTGAAGCTGTGGATAAACCAACAAATGAAACATGTGGCAGGTAGGCAGGTTATGGAGAGGTGCGCAAAAGCGGCATCGCTGGCTAGACTGAGGTTCCAAGCCCTAGCGAGGGAACAAATGTGAAGACTGGAGGAGAAATGGACAGACTCGGCAAATCGATAAGGTTCGCATGCATGGGCTTGGGTGCGTTGGCATTGACCGCGTGTTCGGGAGTTGCATCGCAAGCAGGGGGCAACCTCACGCGTGTTTTCGTGCCTCCTCCGCCGCTGGGTAGTAGCAGCTCTACCATCACGGTTGTTCCAGCTCGAACTAGCAAAAAGACGCCAGCAGAGAAGTCGTGGGGAAAAAGCGATACCCCAGGTGGTCAGAGCAGCGTTCAATCGGCTGACCCGGTGAGGGCGACTGCGTCAAGACTGTCTCCAACTGGGACCAAATCCTTTTACGATTTCCAGGCAAATCCTGCAGAGCATCATGACGCGTTGCCAGGAAGGAACGCTGTTAGCGCCCCGAAGATGAATGGCAAGAAAGAGGTTCCCGTGCCCGTTCTTTACGAGAGTGGCGGGACACAATCACCGCAGAGTCCAGAAGAGGCGCCGACCGGCTCAGCGCCTTCGGAACAGCAGTTCGACCCGCGACTATCTTCGTAAGACAATCGCGAGATTCTGACGTTGTGTCGTGTGAAAAGAAAGCCCTGCAGTCGTTCTTACCGCAGGGCTTTCCAACTTTTATGACTTCCGCTGGCCCTTACTCAAATGGAAGCGTATCCCGGTTTGCCATCAAATTCGTAGAGGTTCTCGACCTTGATGAATTGAAGTCCTTTCGCTTCCGTTCGCGCGAGGAGTTCAACAATCGTTTTGGGGACGACAGGTTTGTTCTTTGCCATGAACCGGCACCGCCAGTGATCTACGAGCATTGTCCCCTCGTAACCCGTGGGCCATACACGCTGACCTCGATTACTGATGCGAGTAAGTTCAAAGACGTCGCCCCCAACCGGCGCAACCAATTCTGCTAGCTCCGAAGGAGATTTGCCGTCCCAGCGGAGAAAAAGGTCCACCCCCACCAGTGCTTGATTGACTGGGACTGGAGGTACCTGCGTTTGCTCAGCCACTGGGGGCGCTGCCGGTTTTTCTGCGATTTGTGCGGCATACTTCACCGGCTTCAGCTTCGTCGGAATCTCCCCAAGACGTGCAATAACGGCATCGGCGAATTCTCTCGTCCCAACTTTTTGCGTGCTCACAGCGGGATCATAGATGTCATAGGTGTGTATGCCGTCTTCAATTGTCCTAAGCCAGGCGTTCTGAACTCGTTCAGCTACGTCGGGCTGTCCAATGTGAACGAGCATCATTACCGCGCCCATGAGCAGTCCGGAGGGGTTGGCGAGATTCTGTCCAGCGCGACGGGGTGCCGAACCGTGGATTGCTTCGAACATTGCGCACTGCTCGCCGATATTTGCCGAGCCAGCCAGCCCGACACTACCTGCAATCTGCGCTGCCACGTCCGAAAGAATGTCGCCATAGAGGTTCGGCATGACGACGACGTCAAAGTGCTCCGGGGTATCCGCAAGCTTTGCCGCACCGATATCCACAATCCAGTGTTCTTTCTCGATATCTGGATACTGCTCGCCGATCTCATCGAACACGCGATGAAAAAGGCCGTCGGCCATCTTCATAATGTTGTCTTTTGTAAAGCAAGTGACCTTGCGGCGGTTGTTCGCGCGAGCATACTCAAAGGCGTAGCGGACAATTTTTTCGCAACCTGGCCGCGAGATGAGCTTTAGTGATTGTACCACTTCGGGCGTCTGTTGGTGCTCAATCCCGGTGTAGAGATCTTCCTGGTTTTCACGAATGATCACCACATCAAGATCGGGATGCTTCGTCTTGACGTACGGGTGGTAAGATTTGCAGGGGCGAACATTGGCGTACAGACCGAATGCCATACGTGTGGTCACGTTCAGACTCTTGTAACCGCCTCCCTGGGGAGTCGTGATCGGTGCCTTGAGAAAGACGCGGGTTCGCCGGATGGACTCGAACGCTGATGGCTCGATGCCTTCAGGAATCCCTCTGAGATAGACTTTCTCCCCGATCTCGATCACTTCTGGAGCAATGCGCGCCCCGGCAGCATCCAGAACACGCAGAGTGGCTTCCATGATCTCGGGACCGATCCCGTCGCCGTATGCAACTGTAATTGGGACTCTGTCCATAGTGCTTCCTCATCAGTTTTGCGTTGTCACCGGATCATAAGGACCGTTCTCTTGAACAGCCAAACTAACCTAAAGACACAATTCCTATGCGAAGGAGTGGTGATTTCTTCAGGGCATCGTGGTTCGCTTTTGCACCGAAATGTACGGCTGGGTAACACGGGTGGCAATTTTTCTTGCGTAAATCTGTAGCACACCGCGGAAAATTCGAACGATTTTGTTGCTAAAATCCCAATGTAATCAGTGGGCTGAGAGGATAACTGAGCAAACATGTTGATGCTTATCGGTTTTTACGTGCTGCTGGTGATTTATTTCTTCGCCTGTCTTTTTCTCATCATGGTGATCCTGGCACAGGAGGGCAAAGGCGGCGGTCTGTCTGGTCTTGGAGGGGCTTCAGCCATTGGTGAAACGTTCGGTTTTGGAGCAGCCACAGCTGCCCTCCGAAAATGGACTCGTAATGCGGCGATCACATTCATCGTCCTGACAGTCGTTCTCACGTTTTGGGGTGAGCATATCGCTCGCAGTCGCGCTGAGAAATTCCTGAGCGGTGCAGCCGATGTGGTCCCCGCCGCAACAGCCCCGGAAGGTTCACAACCAGGAAATCAGCAAACACCAGTTGGCTCTCCGGCGGCTCCCGCGGGGTCTCAAACGGGCCAGCAGCCTGCGTCTGTACCACCAGCACAGACTCCTCTCCCAAGTACCGAGTAATTCTTCCCCATGACATTCTCGCTATAACGGGGCGACAACCTGTCGCTCCGTTTTTTGTTTGTTCTCGCCAAGGACGCCTGAGTAAAAGAGAGTAAAAGAGGCGCAGAACACGTCACAAGACGAAACAACTGAGCCTGGGAAACTGCGAACACGCGCCAGTGGGAGTGGGTAAGCGAGCTTCATGCCTTTTGAAAACATTGTGGTAAAAATTACCAAAACCGGAGAGATACAAATACGAATCGAGAGGGCCGAGCCCCAGCGGTTGCGTGATTTTCGTGCCTTTTTAGAAGAGAGCCTTGGCCCTGTGTCACTTGTTAAAAGAATCGAGCCGCCAGTGTGGGAGAGAGAGGCCAGCATAGCCGACGAAGCAAAGAACTCCCTAGAACAAGGGCGCGGAGAAGGATAAGGTAGCAACTGAATGAAAGCCTGCAAGATTTGCGGTTTTCACAACCCTGATGAGAATACTCGATGCACACGATGTCAGAGTGTTCTTCAGCCAGAACCCGGAAGCGCACTCCCTGAACCTACCTCCTGGGCTGCACTCAGGGAATCTGTCACGGCCAGGATTCTGGGGCTAGCCGAGCAGCTATGGAAAAGATTTCCCATTAGCAGGTTCTGGGAGCTCCCACCACGCCCTCTCCCCTATCGCTACCCTTGGTTGGCAGTATGGCTAAGCTTACTTCCTCCCGCAGGTCAGCTGTATAACCGGCAATCCCGCAAGGCGGCATTCCTGGGGTTGGTCTTTTGGGGAGGAATGTGGCTTGCACTTTTCACTCTGCGCGCGTGGTGGAACAACTACCTTCTTGTGGGGCTGGTCGTTCTATGGTCGACCATCGTTACAGACGCGTTTGTTACCTCCGTTCGCATCAACGGTGAGAGATGGTCTTTCAGAAACACCCTCGCAACATGGTTCGCCATGATCTTTTATGCGGGCGTCTTGATCACGTGTTTGCAATTCCTCTTACCGACGCTTTTTCTCGGATTGGCGGTGCTCGTGCTAGGTGTTCTAACCTCGCTAGGCTTGCTCCGTCACCGAGCTATTAATTGGAAAACATGGCTTGCGGTGGCTGGAATCGCTCTTTTACTACTCGTTCCGGTTGCCGCGCTTCGGGGCAGTGGGCGTGTCTTCGCCTTCGTACGTGTCACAAAAGAACTCGACCGCGCAGAAATGCGTTTCGGGGACACTCTACTGGTTTGGTATGGTGCATACTGGTTTCGCGAGCCAAAGCTGGGGGAAGTCGTGCATTTCGATCCTCCTCGATTCCTCATGGAACGCACTGGCGCACTCAGTAGTGAAACCTACATTGTGAACATCCAGGATTACTTTCAGCGTGTTTGTGGCGTTCCTGGGGACACCATCGAAATTGCACCTCCCTTAATTCTGCGGAATGGCCAGCTCCTCCCGCGTTCCGATTATCCTCTAGGCGCGGAGAATCTTACCGCGCCATTCCGCTTTGTGATACCCGAGGGACACTTTTTCTTGCCGGTTACTGTAATCCCGCGCGACACACTCGTAGGTATGGTTGCCGGGCAACCGCCAGCACTGTTTCAACGTGGATGGATATTCAAAGATTGGGATCGGGCCTGCGTTGTTCCCCGCAGTGCGATTATGGGCAAAGTTTTGGCAATCGCGAATCCCCCTGAGCGCCGTAGATGGTTTTAATGAAAAAGAGGATGCTCTTTGAGCCCTCTTATCGACTTTGTCTACGAATGCAGTCTTTGCTGAGCTAGACTGGTAAGACTCTACTTCATTGTTGCCGCCACAATGCTGCTTGATCGAAAACTGGTGGCGTGGATCGTAAATACAGTGAGAGCATTCTCGACCCAAAAGGGAAACAACTTCAATGAAATCTCTGAACCTCATGATCAGAAAACTCGCGGAAACTGGGGATCCGTTCGAGGAAGATTTTGTGCGGTGGGCAGCAAGCTTCCTTGGACATCGCAGACCGCACTATTTGCCAGCAAAGCGCGCCTGGACACCGCCCGCAGATGTTTATGAGACAGAAGACGCCATTCATATAAAAATGGAGTTGGCGGGAGTCCAGGAGAAGGACCTCGACGTGAGGCTTTCTGGGCGCTACTTAGTTGTTCACGGCAAGCGCGACGACGACTCCCATGTGCGCAAAGACCAGTACCATCTGATGGAAATTCAGTACGGTGATTTTCAGCGAGTGTTTGCGCTACCAGAGCGTTTTGAGCCTGAAGACGTCAAAGCCACTCTCCAGAATGGGTTTCTAACCATTGAGCTAAAGAAGCGTCCGCACCTGCGCCAAGAAGTGAAAATCGAAATCCAGTAAAGGAAGTGCTCAATGACAGAAGGCGTCGAAGTGGATACCCAAACAGTTCAGGGCGAGTCAGTTCCTGAAATTCCTGAGGAGCTGCCCATTTTGCCTCTGGATCAGTTTGTCCTTTTTCCGGCGATGGTCGCACCGATCATCGTCGGCGAGGAAAAGAGCAAAGCACTGATCAATGACGTTGTTAGCGGGCCACGGCTTGTTGGTGTTTTCACAAAAATACCAGAAGCGTCCGACTGGGGGAGTTTTGAGAATATCTACAATGTCGGCACCGCCGCAAAAATTGTTAAAATGTTGCGCACGCCTGACGGCATCGTGCGTGTGCTTTTGCATGGCATTGCCCGAATTCGGATTGTCGAGCCCATCTCCACATCGCCCTATTTGAAAGCGAGGGTTCAGGAACTGCCTGAGGAACCAGCCGACGACATGGAGACGCAGGCACTCGTGCGCAGCATTCAAGCGCTGCTCGCAAAAGCTGTGCAATTGTCGGCCCTGCCGGAGGACCTTGCAACAGCCGCTATGAATGTTGGCGATCCTGGCCGACTTGCAGACTTGGTCGCTACGAATCTGCCGCTGAAGGTCCCCGAGTTAATCGAAGTGCTAAGTCTTACCAGTGTGCGCGAGCGCATCCGCAAAGTGCATTATTTACTCACGCGCGAGATGGAGGTTCTCGAGCTAGGCTCAAAAATCCGGACTCAGGTCAAAAGTGAACTCGATAAGGCACAGCGCGAGTATTTCCTCCGCGAGCAGCTGAAGGCTATCAGGAAAGAGCTTGGTGAGGACGAGTCAACATCTCACGAGATCGAAGAACTCGAGGAACGCTTAAAGAAGAAAGCCTTGCCGCAACATGCTCGAGAGGTGGCTGAGAAGGAATTGAATCGATTGCGCCTTATGCAGCCAGCAAGCCCAGAATATACGGTCGCTCGAACCTACCTCGATTGGATTCTGGAACTTCCTTGGCTCGAAAGTACGACCGACACGCTCGATATCAAAAGAGCAAAACGAATTCTCGACGAAGATCATTACGATCTCGATAAGATCAAGGAACGGATTCTCGAATACCTCAGCGTCCGGAAGCTAAAAAACGACATGAAAGGCCCCATCCTTTGCTTTGTCGGACCACCAGGCGTTGGCAAAACTTCGTTGGGACGGTCAATCGCGCGCGCGATGGGACGAAAATTCGCTCGAATTGCCCTCGGTGGGATGCGAGACGAAGCGGAAATTCGTGGGCACCGTCGCACGTACATTGGGGCAATGCCGGGGCGAATCATCAAAGCAATCAAGCAAGCTGGCGCCAACAATCCCATCCTTATGCTGGATGAGATTGACAAACTTGGAAGCGATTACCGTGGCGATCCTGCAGCCGCACTTCTCGAAGTACTCGACCCCGAGCAGAACAATTCGTTCGTGGATAACTATCTCGACATTCCTTTCGACCTCTCGAACGTCATGTTCATAACGACGGCGAACCACATGGACCCCGTGCCAGGCCCGCTGCGAGACCGCATGGAAGTCATCGAGCTTCCTGGCTACACATTAGGTGAAAAAGTTCAGATCGCCAAGCGCTACATCATTCCAAAGCAGCTTGAGAATAACGGGCTGCAACCCGATCAACTCCGATTCACGGAAGCAGCCGTCGTAAGAATCATCGAGGATTATACTCGAGAGGCCGGGCTTCGGAGTCTCGAACGTGAGATTGCGGCAGTATGTCGCAAAGTGGCTCGTCGGGTTGCAGAGAATCCTGAGTTTAAGATGCGTGTGACACCGCGGAACGTCCAATCCTTGCTGGGTCCTCCCAAGTACTACAGCGAAACAGCTCAACGCATGGGCGTGCCCGGTGTAGCAATAGGCTTGGCCTGGACCCCTGTTGGTGGAGAAATCCTTTTTGTAGAAGCGAGCATGACGCCGGGGTCAGGACGGTTTACGCTAACTGGACAGTTGGGTGAGGTCATGCGGGAGAGCGCACAGGCCGCGCTGACCTTCCTGCGTGCCAACGCGTCGCGCTGGGACATTGCAGACGAGCTCTTCTCTCAGCGCGATCTCCATATTCACGTGCCAGCAGGAGCAGTTCCCAAGGACGGCCCGTCAGCAGGAATCACGATTTGCACAGCCCTTGCATCTTTGCTAACAAATCGTCTTGTTAAGGATTACCTGGCCATGACAGGTGAAATCACCCTGAAAGGAAACGTTCTTCCTGTTGGGGGGATAAAAGAAAAAGTCCTGGCTGCAGCACGGGCCCGAATTCGCGAGATCATTCTTCCAGAGCGTAACCTGAATGATCTTGCCGAATTGCCGCCAGAAATTAGGGAAAAGCTAAAATTTCACCCGGTGAAGCAAGTGCATGAGGTCCTTGATTTGGCCTTGGGCGATAAAGCACCAACGGAAAATTGGGGCTAAAAGAACAGCAGTATTTCGTGTGCGAATGCGCAGTCGCTTATTTCAGTATTCTTAGGTGGTTGACAGCCGAATTTGCAAGTTGCGCGCCCGTAGCTCAGTGGATAGAGCTGCTGACTTCGGATCAGCGGGTCGGGAGTTCGAATCTCTCCGGGCGCGCTTCTTTCTTACCAGGACTCATCTTTGTCGTCTGGCGTGAGAATGATTTCTCTGCTGGCAAATTCTCCATT
This sequence comes from Candidatus Sumerlaeota bacterium, assembly GCA_017161655.1. Classification (GTDB taxonomy): domain Bacteria; phylum Sumerlaeota; class Sumerlaeia; order Sumerlaeales; family Sumerlaeaceae; genus DRVG01. Next base: position 425,115 of record JADFCV010000002.1, on the reverse strand, counting down.
AACCGGATCATGGACCCGTTTTTCACGCCAATCGAATAGCTCTCGAACAGTCACATCCTCATCGATTGTACGCGTAACCGTGAACTGCCGAGCCGAGCCGTCAGCATGCCTTTCCAGTACGACGATACGCGCAATGTACTGCCGTTTCATGTTATCCTCCGGCGGAGCGAATCTTTGGAATTCCTCGCTCACCCTCGTGGCGAGAAATCACTAGTAACCCACGTCTTTCTCATCGGCTTCGCTATCGCCGCGATAAGGAGACGCAAACAAAGTCAGTTCGGGGAAGAAAAGCAACTCTATCGTACCAATCGGACCATTACGATGCTTCGCGATGATCAATTCTGTAGGCCTTTGAGTCATTTGCCTTTTTGCGTCGTCGTCCTCTGATCGATCATTTTGTTCGTTCCTGTCGCGGTGAATAAACATGACGATGTCTGCATCTTGCTCGATGGCGCCACTCTCACGTAGATCACTCAGCATCGGTCGGGATTTGCGTCCTTTGCGTTGCTCGACCTGACGGCTCAACTGACTCAAGGCAAGGACCGGTACATCGAGTTCGCGGGCCAGCGCTTTTAGCGAACGCGTGATTTCTGCAACTTCCTGCTGTCGACTCTCCACCCGCCCGCCAGTGTGCATGAGTTGAAGATAATCCACCACAATCAGTGCAAGATTCCCCTCGCGTCCCTTGAGACGGCGTGCTTTCGAGCGCAATTCGACAATTGTCAAAGAAGGAGTATCATCGATGAATATCGGCGCCTTAACCAGAACTTGAGCAGCACTCTGCACAGCTTTGTTTTGCACGTCGGAGAGCTTTAAGTGACGTAGAACTTTTAGTGGAACTCGGCTGAGTGCAGCCAAGAGACGTTGGGTAATTTGTTCGGAGCTCATTTCGAGTGAAAAGATGCCCACGGGTCGTGCTAAACTCAAATTGGCAGCCAAGCCCTTAAGCCGCCCTGCACCCACATTGAGGGCAATGTTCATGGCCAACGCCGTTTTTCCAATTGATGGCCGCGCCGCAAGGATAATAAGATCACTGGGCTGAAGCCCCCCAGTCATAACATCCAGATCCGAGAATCCTGTGAGAACGCCCCGCTGCTCGTGGTCATCGCGGCGTCGTCTCTCTAGCTCTTCCAGGACCTCGGGAAGCAGGTCCGACGCAGCACGAAACTCTCGAGTCTCACGCTTGAGCGAGAGGTCAAAAAGCTGCCCTTCGACCAATTCTATAACTTCGGAAACATCGCGGCCATTTTCAAGAATCTGCAGGCGTACCTGATCGGCGAGACGCAACAATTCGCGTTTTTCGTAAGTTTCCCGCACCTGCGCAATGTAGTGATCGATGCTTGCCACGGAAAAGACTTGCGCAGGGAGCGACGCGACGTAGTCAGGCCCCCCAACTTTGTCAAGCAGCCGCCGCGACTTGAGCTCTCCAATGACATTGGTAAGGTCAACTGCTAACTGCTTCTGGTGCAGATCAGCAATGACCGCAAACAGTGTTGCGTGGGCCTCGTGGTAGAAAAACTCGGGGCGCAAATCGTGGACAGCCGTGTCAATAGCCTCGGCATCGAGAAGCATTGCTCCTAGAATTGCCTGCTCCGCCTCATGACTTGAAGGCAGATCCGTTGGAACAAGATCACCCCGGCTCTTAGCCACGGTTCTATTTTCACGATGTGGTCGCGTCATCTGAGCAGTCGCATTCCGCAGTCACTAAAAAGTTTTGAAGAAATCCGAGGTATGGCTACGCTTCTAAAAAAGCCGTAGGCCACAAAATGACAACAGCATTGTATTGTGGGGTCAGAAATACAGTACGCAAGAGAATCCCCGTCATGCGGGAAACTGTGTTCCAGCGGGCGCCCCGCTCATGTTCGCCCCAAGGAGCTGACTCATCCGCTCACGGAACTGCGAGAGTGTCATATGGTGGGAATGGATTCGTGAGATTCGCTCGCTGGCCACGACAAGCGCACATCCAACAGCGCAAAGAGCAGCTAACACGAGCGAGCTGACATCGTTGAAATACAGAAGTGCGGCAGCCCCTATCACGAGAAGCAGCCCCATGGGAGCCACCCAAATTCCGTCGCGCATCTGTTCCCTCATCGGCAAGAACGGACGTTCAAGTTCGCTTGGCATAGCAGCCAGGAACACTTGAGAGGAGGGCTTTCGCCAGAGAAACCAACACAGAGCTCCCACCCCCACGACTATGAGAAGCGTCACATGCCAAGGAGCAGGTAAGCCAACTGCTGCTAGCGCAAGCAAATAGAGTCGGTGACGGGTTAAATGAGCATGTAAGGCCCCCGCTAGAAGGATGGGATCGATCACCCCCCATTCATCGCTTAAAGAACGTCTTTTCTCCAGTACGAGCGATCTCAGCTCCATGTGTTCTGCCACAAAAACTCCAAGCCATACGGTGGCGACAATGCCGACCCACAACAATGCTCGAACCGGGAAGTCTATCTCGTTGTGCGGCCAGAGCAACTGAATCAATCGCATGGTGACTGCGGCCCCCACTACCGCGCCAAGCGAAAACATGTGAATGGAAGAGAAACTCAATGCGATGAGGCGTGCCGCACTCGTGGTGGGGAGGGTTGGCGTGAACGTAAGCAACCGCAGACAGTTGTCACCGTCGCACCACAGTGTATAGTTTGGAGTCGCGATTTGCTCACACTGGCGCCGCAGTGTGGCCCATTGACGGCTGGTCACGAAAGCAACCGCGACAACGGCTATCAACAAAACAACGGCAGCAACCACCCTCTGATTCTCTCCTTCCACGTAAAGGCTCTCGCTAAGTTCGACATCGAGAACATAGTACTGGTTCCCCATCTGCATTCGGTGTTGATAAAGTAGGGTTTCGCCAATGCTCAGCGCTCTCTATTGACTCAGACCGAGAAGGCGCCGAAAGATGAAAGCCCGGCAGCTAATTCCAGACTCGGCGAATGCGATAAAGGGAATCGCGCTCTGCTGGAATTTTACCCGCTTCGCGGATGAGGTGAACCAGCTCTTCAACTGTCAGCCCAAGAGGTGTTTTGGCGCCAGCTTCATGCACGATGGTCTCGTGGATCACTGTTCCGTCCAGATCGTCGGCGCCAAATGAAAGACTGACTTGAGCAACCTTAGGAGTCAGCATGACCCAATACGCCTTGATATGGTCAAAATTGTCGAGCATGAGCCGGGAGATTGCGATGGTGCGTAAATCTTCAACTCCGCTGGGCGGCGGCAAATGCGACATCTCCGTATTTTCTGGATGGAAAGCTAAAGGGACGAAGGCAAGGAAGCCCCCTGTTTCATCCTGAAGAGCACGCAGCTGGATCATATGCTCCACCCGTTCGGCGCGTGTCTCAATGTGGCCGTATAGCATTGTGGCGGTGGATCGTAACCCGCAGCGATGGATTAGTCGCTGGATCTCAAGCCACTGTTGAGGGCCAATCTTGATCGGATAGAGTTCATCGTGAACCCGATCACTCAAGACCTCTGCCCCGCCACCAGGACACGAGTCTAGCCCTGCTTCTCGTAAGGTAAACAGGGTGTCTTCGGGGGTAAGCTTTGAGATTTTGATAATTTGCGCAATCTCTACTGCAGTGAATGCTTTCACGTGAATATCGGGAGCAGCCGATTTGATAGCGCGTAGGGCGTCAAGATAGTAACTGAATGGAAGCCTGGGATTTATACCTCCGACCATATGAACTTCCGTGATTCCAAAGGGCAGGTGTTCAACGACGCGGTCGTGAATCTGCTGAGGATCGAGGACATATCCGCCGGGTTCGCCAGGCAGACGGTCGAAGGCGCAAAACAGGCATTTCTTATTACAGATGTTTGTGTAATCGATCCGGAGGTTCCGGTTGAAGAAAGCCTTCTCCCCCACTTTTCGGCGGCGAACAATGTCTGCAAGCAAACCAACGAGAGGGAGATCAGGACATTCGAATAGTCGCTGGCCGTCCTCTGCCGACAAACGCTCGCTTTCGATCACCTTCTCGGCGATATCGTGCATGTCGAGCGCTTCGGCCCGCTGAAAAAGCCACTTAGGAAACTCCATTGTCTTGCATGACGAAACACGCACTTTTACTCAACCCTCACCAGAAACGATAAAGCCTATTCCCGCTTGTGATTCAGAACTTCTTTTGGTCTTTTTTCTACATCTCAAAGGGAACAGTTGCGCAAGTCGTGCAGTAGCATTAAAGAGTTGAGCTCGTGTGCCTAGCGCAAGGGACTCATTAGGTTTATCAGACAGTTCTTTTAGGTGACAAAATGGCGTTATTCCTAGAAAATCTGACACTCATCGACTACTCTTCCAGACGGGTTATTCCGTCTGGATCGCTGCTTGTCGAGGACGGACGGATCACTGCAGTTTTTGAAGAGTCCAGTGCTCCAACCTCTGAGGGCGAACTCCCATGGGAACGCATCGACTGCTCACATCTCATTGCGATGCCGGCACTGGTTGTAGGACACACCCACCTTTACTCCAGCCTGGCCACAGGTATGCCAGCTCCAGCGAAAGCTCCGCAAAACTTTGTCGAGATTCTTGAGGAAATCTGGTGGAAGCTCGACCAGGCGCTCGACGAAGAAGGCGTGTATTACAGTGCACTCGTGGGGACAGTTCGAGCAGCTCTCTCCGGTGCTGGAACTTTAGTGGATCATCACGCTTCTCCGCGTGCAATCGAGGGGTCGCTTGACCTCGTACGCAAAGCCATGGAACGAGTGGGGCTTCGCGGTGTGCTCTGCTATGAGGTCACAGACCGTCATGGTGCAGAAGGGGCAAAAAAAGGCGTGGAGGAAAACGCCCGCTTCCTGGCTAATGGCAGGAAACCTGAGTGGTACGCGGGCCTTGTGGGCGCTCATGCCTCCTTCACTTTAGGCGACCGGACGCTTCGCGAGCTTGCCGAACTTGCAGATCACTTTGAGGTTGGCATTCATATTCATTGTGCGGAAGCAGAATCGGACAACGAAGATGCTCTGCGGCGGTCCGGACACCGTGTGACCGGACGTTTGAGTCAGGCGCGGATCTTGCGTCCGGGGACGCTCCTCGCCCATTGCACACATTTGACCCCGGAAGAGATCCAGCATGCGTATGACGCAGGTTGTTGGATTGCCCATAATCCCCGATCGAATATGAACAACGGCGTCGGCTATGCGCGCATAGAAGAACTCTCGCGTGGACGGCTCGCGCTTGGCACCGACGGGATCGATGCTGATATGATTGCCGAGTCCAAAACCGCCTTTTTCAAAGCCCGCGACGCGAAGGCAAATGTGCCATTCGATGCCCCTCTCCAGTGGCTCGGCGGCTCAGCTCAGCTCGCTAGCGAAATTCTTGATCTCCCGCTTGGTCAGCTGCAGCCAGGAGCACCAGCTGACTTGGTTCTTCTTGATTATCCGCTGGCAACACCACTGACTAGTGAAAATCTTGCTGGACACTGGTACTTTGGCATCAATTCATCATTTGTTCATTCGACTATGGTTGGCGGACGCTGGGTTGTTCGCGCCCATCAATTGGTTGACCAGCATCTTACCGCAGAGCTGGAAAATGCGCAATTGGTCGCTAAGAAGATTTGGAAACGCTATTCGGAATTCTGAGCGAGAAGAGGCAGCCTTGAGGTGGGGACAAGCGATCGCGGTCCCCCATTAAGAGGAGCCTTGCCCGAAGGAGAAAACAGGAAAGCTATGGCGGACGACTATAGTGGCACCAAATGTCCCAAGTGTTTGCAGATCTCGCAGAACAATGAGATTTGCGAATACTGCGGAGCCATTTTTAGCAAAGTAAGAGAACGGGAATATGCAGGTGAGTTCTTTGTTGCTGAGGCGAGTCGGCCTGTCGAACAGCAGCCAACAGGTTCGACCAGTCGAGTGCTGTTCCTGGTGGTGATCTTTGTTATCGTCGCAGCCGGCGTCGTTGCAGGGCTTTGGATGTGGAAGAACATGACTCCACAGACTATCGATGATCTGATTACCGCACATCGCAAAGTGACGAAGCGTGCTCGACAGGTCATTGCGGACGAAATAGAAGCTCACAAATCGCTTCCCGAGCACAAGAAGCTCTATATTGAGGTTTTAGATTTAGGGGCTTCCGTGAGCAAGTTCGCCGATAAAAAGGACCTCACCGACGATCTAAAGATACAAATCGAAGCCTTGAATGACGCGAATAGCCGCTTAGCAGAGCTGCTCAATATGTCGCCCGAGGATTTTGTTGCAGCAGCGGCAAAAATGAACTATGCGGATCCCTTTGCTGAAGTGGACGAAAAGCTCAACATCGCGCAGAATCCTGAGCTTGCCCGTCGGGCTTCCAATCCGCTTTTGCAAGCCCTTGACATTCTCCGTATCCGCGCTGTTCCTTCCCCTAAAAAAGATTGAAGGCGTGGCGGTGAATACCGCTCACGCCTAGCACACGCGTATGATATTTCGAAAGTCGATCCCTTCAGGGCTACTCCTGCGTGGCATACACGCGGAAGTCTATGAAGGGGAAGATGTTATTGCGGGACTCCAGCTCGTGTAGGTAACTCTCGTTAATCTCTCCGCGTTTGATCATGTCATAGAGATCTGAGAACGCAAGGATGTGCTCTTTTGTGCGACGAACGGCATAGTCGACCATTGTCCGTGTTTTCATGATAAAGGCCCAGTCGCTTGATTGGGCCAGCAAAAGTTCGCGTGCTGCCTGGTTCAACGCACGCTGCGTAAGGTGGTCAGAACAATTCCGATGCTCATTAGCTAGCTCCACCATACGATCCGCAGCCTTGTGCAAATGCCGGTAAATCCAGTCGTTGCTTCCCTCCAGCCAAACCTCGCAGTATCCCTTGTGCCCCCAACTAGAGAGAGAAGGGGTCGCGACCTGATTCTTGGGATGGATCTCGAGATACTCACTTGGTGTGATCATCGCGAGTTTATTTTGGTCGAAATGCATCTTCCGAATGAGGAAATTAAGGAAGTCCGGTCCTTCATACCACCAGTGACCAAATAGCTCCGCATCGTACGGAGAAACGATAATCGGCGGCCGATCCATCAGACTGCGCAAGTACTCCGCCTGCTTTTCCCGGTTAAACATGAAGTTTCCTGCATGGACCGCAGCAACCTCAAGGGCACGCTCATGATTGTACGGTTCCTTGTGTGGGGTTCTTCCCGTAATCCGGTAGTACTTAATCCCCGTGTTGATACGTAGCCCGCTCTCGTGGATGTAAGGTCTGATGTAGTCGTAATCGAGGTCGAACCCGATATCGCGATAAAACTCGCGATAGTTGTAGTCGCCGGGATAGCCCTCCTCTGCGCTCCAAACCGATTTTGATGATTCGGGATCGCGTCCGAAAGCTGCGACTCCACTGGGGCAATAAAGCGGAGCATAGACCCCGTAGCGTGGCCGCTTGCTGGCATGAAGAATACCGTGAGCGTCAACGAAAAAGAAGCGGATACCATTAGCAGCAAGATGCTCATCAAGACCAGGGTAATAACCGCATTCACCGTTCCAAATCCCCCGGGGCGAACGCCCAAAAGTGTGTTCGTAGGCTTGGCGCCCGACGACAACCTGAGCGCGTACAGCTGCGTCGTTGATATTCAACAATGGGAGAAAGCCGTGTGTCGCACCACAGGTAATGATCTCGAGCTTGCCCGTTTCTTGAAGCTGGCGAAAGCCTTCGAGAATATTGCCGCGATATTTCTCAGCAAAGACATGGTAACAATGACGGAATTTGCGCAGGTACATGTGGGCAAGGGCATTGAACTCTGGCTGGAACCGCGTGCGAACAGTTTCCTTTTCCGCCAGCTCAATGAGCTTTTCCAGGTGCCGGATATAACGATCTTGCAGCAACTTATCGCTCAGCATGGCTGCGAGCGGTGGGGTGATACTCATGGTGAGACGGAAATCCACCCCATCCCGCAGAAAATCCTCCATGTAGCTGAGAAGAGGAATGTACGTCTCGGTAATGGCCTCGTGAAGCCAATCCTCCTCCAGCGGATCTTCGTACTCAGGATGGCGCACGAACGGGAGATGAGCATGAAGCACCAGGCACAGATACCCGACCGGATTTTGCTTTGTAGGCACAGTTTTACCTCGAGATTTGAGTAGAATTAAATCGTTCTAATTTCGGTCACGCTATTTCAGCCCTCGTCGAATTCCTTGCATAACAGGGCTGCTTTCTCTTCACTTTTGCGATTCTACTCATCACTGAATGTCGTCATGGAGTGCAAGCGGATTTTCGTCCAGAACAATGGGGCTTGAATTTGCCCTTTGTGCACCGTTAGCAATGTTTTCATAAATCTCGACTATTTTACTGGAGAATTACTTCATGACTCTCGGCATTTCAACTCGTGCTGTTCATTCGGGGGAACCAGACCGCCAGTATATGGACTCGATCACCACCCCGATCGTCATGACATCGTCCTATACGTTTGCGACGATGGACGAGGTTCTCGACTATGTGACTGGAAAAGTGGATCGCTTCGAGTACGGTCGCTACGGCAACCCTACGACCGCTGTTGTCATAAAGAAGCTTCGAGAGCTTGAGAGCGCCGAGGACGCAGAAGTTTTCGACTCCGGAATGACTGCAGTCAGCTGCACTTTGCTTGGGCTCTTGCGTGAAGGCGATCATCTGATTCTTACGGATGACGTTTACAAAAAGACGCTCATGTTTTGTGAAAAAGTATTACCGCGCTTTGGCATCCGGACAAGTGTGGTAAAAATGGGCGACTACAATGAAATGGAGGAGGTGCTTCGTCGCCATCCTGAAACAAAGCTCGTTCTCAGTGAATCACCTACCAATCCTTATCTGAATATCGCCGACATGGACACCCTGTGTGAGCTGAAGAAGCGCTTTGGGTTTATCTTGGTGGTGGATGCCACTTTTGCAACGCCGGTCAACCAGCAGCCACTCACGCAAGGAGCCGACGTCGTCGTTCACAGCGCAACTAAATACCTGGGTGGCCACAATGATCTCCTCGGAGGAGCCGCACTAGGCCGGAAAGACCTTATTGAGGCTATTCGGGATTACAGGAACACGACCGGCGGCGTTATGGATCCGATGACGAGCTACTTGCTGCTAAGGGGGCTCAAGACATTAGCTATTCGGATGGAACGGCACAACACGAATGGTTTTTTGGTGGCACAGTTTCTCGAGCGTCATCCGCGCGTAAGAAAAGTGTACTATCCGGGTTTGCCCTCGCACCATGACCATCGATTAGCCCTGAAATACATGCGCGGTTGCGGTGGGGTGGTTACGTTCGAACTTCATGCCAATCTCGAGCGTACGCTCAAATTTCTCTCCTCGCTCAAGCTGTTCAAGATTGGGCCATCGTTTGGGGGAGTCGAGGCGCTCGTTACCCACCCCATGACGATTTCTTACTATGATTACCCTCCTGAAGAGCGAAAGCGGCTCGGCATACTCGATGAACTTGTGCGACTTTCGGTTGGCATCGAAGATTCCCAAGACCTCATCGATGATTTGGCACAGGCGCTTGCCAAGATTTGACACCGTAGTGAATTTTTGTTGCAGAGTGAAAGGTGTTGCGACATTCATAGTAATTCACCTGTTCAAAAACATCAAAGGGAGTCTGTCGCCATGACACCTCGACAATCACTTTGGGTCGCCATTTTAGGAGCGATTTGTTTCTCTCTTGCTGCAGCTCTCACCGCAGCCCCTCCACCAGGCTACTACGATTCTGCTCTGGGGTTATCGGGAAATGCTCTCAGGCAAGCGCTGCACAACATCATTAAGAACCACACCGTTTTGCCCTACACGAGCAGCACGACAACTGATACGCGAGCAGCCTTAAAGGTTCTGGATGAGGATCCGAATAATTCAGATAACGTCCTTTTGCATTACAAAGGGACATCTGTTCCTAAAGCGACATTCGGCACAGACTGGAACCGAGAACACCTATGGCCGCAATCCCTTGGCGCCGATGTCCTCCCACCCAACACCGACTTGCATCACATCTTTGCTGAAGATGTTGTTCTGAACAGCAGTCGTGGCAACAGCGTCTTTGATAACGTTTATCCCTATCAGACCAACTCAGGCTATGGGAATTACTGGACAGGAACCCGATTTGAAGTGCGCGACCCCCAAAAAGGCGACGTTGCACGCGCTCTTCTGTATATGGATGTGCGATATGAAGGGACAAACGGCGAGCTGGATCTCGTGCTCCAAGACACGGTTTCACCGGCTTATGGACAAATGGGAGTCCTCTCAACTCTCTTGCAATGGCACTGGTTCGATCCTCCAGATGCCCGAGAAGAGCAGCGCAACGACCAAGTCTATTCCCTCTTCCAACATAACCGGAACCCCTTTATTGACCACCCCGAGTTTGTGTACCTTATCTGGGGGCCGGTGACGGATAACGACACTTTGTCCGTGAGCTTTACGAATCGGGCGAATGCTACGATTGCTGCGGGAACAACGAATTATCCAGTACTGACGCTCGATCTCACTGCAAACAGCGGCGAGTGGGATTTGCAATCGGTTTCCATCTCTCAAGTGGGAACCCTCGCGGACAGCTTTATTCCAGCAGTTCGGCTTTACCGCGACATGGACAACAACGGTAATGTTTCTGCTGGGGACATCTTGTTGGCTACGTCTTCCTTCAGTTCATCGAGTGCAGTGCTAACGTGCAGCAATCCGTCGCGAGTGACTACGCAAACGGTTCATTTCCTCATAACGGCCGACGTTGTGACAACTGCACCAAGCGGGCAAACACTTCAGGTCCAGGTCAATGCAAACGGACTCACGCACGCCTCGAGTGGCGGGAACGATCTCGACCCAACGTTCAGTGCCTACAGCTCAACTGCAGCCACTGTTAGTGGTGGCGTGTCCGATGGTGACACAGTAGCGGTCACATTCAATGACCGTGCGCCAGCGTCCATTTCACCCAGCGCTTCGAATGTGTCTTTTGTGACAGTGAATCTGACTGCGAATTCCAACGAGTGGGATCTCGCGAGTTTTTCGATAAGCAAACTCGGGACGCTTGCCGACGATCGCATCACAGCCGTGAAGCTGTATCTTGATGCGGACAATGATGGAATAGCAGATGCAGGTGATACATTGCTCGATACCCGAACGTTTTCTGGGGGATTGGCAACGTTCTCACTCTCACAACCTCAGCGGGTAACGACAGCCGGCGCACATTTTCTTATCACACTAGATACTGCTAGCCAGCTGTCAAACGGTCAAACCATCAGAATACAAGTGAATGGTGCGAGTCTTGTTAGTTCCATGACGGGTGGAGTTGACGTCAATCCTTCTGTTGCTGATTTCGCGAGTTCGCTTGCTACAGTGACAGGAGGAGTCTCTGACGGTGACACAATCTCTGTCACGAGCACGAGCGTGGCCCCAACAACAGCTCCGCTTGGGACGACAAATCTCCAGCTACTGAAATTGACGTTAGCTGCCAACGCAAACGAATGGGATGTGGGGACCATTGCAGTGTCTCGTTTGGGAAATGCTGCCGACTCCGCAATTTCAGCTGTGAAGCTCTTTGTCGACGAGAATGGGAATGGCAAAATTGACAATGAGGATCCGCTAATTGATAGCCGCACACTGAGCAGTGGATCGGCAACATTCCAGGTCAACGGAGCTGTCCGTTTGACGCCTCAGCCGACGGTACTCCTTATCGCTGCTGACCTGGCGGCATCTTCGCCAAGTGGACGAATGCTGGGCCTTAAGGTTAATGCGAACGGAATTACCTACTCGCCGACGGGAGGAACCGACATCAACCCAACTTTTGCGGATCAGTCGAGCAGTTTGGTTGCCGTGATCAATCCCGCCCTCCCGAAGGTGAAAATCGCCATGGTTTCCACACGTGGGAGCGATGGAACAGCCTCGAAGGAATTTATCGTCTTAGCGAATCATGATGGAACCTCGGTGTCGCTTAGCGGCTGGCAACTCCGTACCCGAGCAGGCACCTCCACCAGTGACGGCACACCAATGACTCTCTCAGGGACTATTCCACCTAAATCACATTTCCTGATCGCCTCACAGAGCTACGGGAGTTCTTGCGAGGGACTACCCCCTGATTACTCTGATTCAAATCCTAACGGCTTGTTTGGAGGAATGGGGGACAGCACGGGACGCTCAATCGCTCTCTATGATGGCTCCGCGGCAACAGCAAACAAGATCGATGGCTTTTCGTTTGCTGGAGGTGCTACAAATGACGTGAACTACTACAGGGAAGGTAGTGCCTTCACTGGAAACACAGGAAATGCCACGAATTCTTACGCGAGAAAGAACATCCCGGGAACTGACTACTTTTTCGACACTGAGAACAACGCAGCGGATCTCCAGGTGGTCGCAAGTAAGACGCCAAAGAATTCGCCTATATCGTTGCCGACAGTCCTCTCCGTTTTCTCTATCGAATAGCTAAGCAATTTCTCGAAAACCGAGAGAGGGGCGGCTGGTGTGCATCACATCGGCCGTCTTTTTTTTGACAACTGAATTCCGGGTATGGGGTGTAAGCATCTTTCTTCACGAAGAGAAAAGGTGTAAGAATGAGTACTCAAACCATTGGCCGGCAAGACATGAGAAGAATTGCGCTATTCTTGTTTATCGGAGGACTGAGCTTTGCAACAATTGCCGCCCCACCGCCTGGTTATTACGACAGCGCCGAAGGCCTATCGGGGACCGCGCTAAAAAATGCCCTTCACAACATCATTAAAAACCACACCGTGGTTTCTTACACTGGCACAGAAGCGGCGCTGAAGGACATCGACGAAGACCCCAATAATTCGAACAACGTGCTCTTGCACTACAAGGGGACCTCTGTTGCGAAATCGTCTTTTGGCTCCACATGGAACCGAGAACATCTGTGGCCACAATCCCTAGGGGCTGATGTGTCTCCCAAGAAGAGTGATCTGCATCACCTTTTCGCGGAGGATGCTTCTCTCAACAGCAGTCGCGGGAACAGTGTGTTCGATAACGTTTATCCCAATTACACAGGATCGGGATACGGCAACTACTGGACCTCAACCAAGTTCGAACCGCGAGACCCGCAGAAAGGCGACGTCGCACGAGCCTTATTCTATATGGATGTGCGCTACGATGGAACTGGTGGAGAATCTGATTTGGCACTCCTCAACACTGTGTCTCCAAGCTATGGCCAGATGGGAGTCCTCTCGACTCTGCTCCAGTGGCACAATCAGGATCCTCCGGACGATGCTGAGCGCACTCGCAACGATAAGATTTACCAGCTTTATCAGCACAATCGCAATCCTTTCATCGATCGGCCAGAGTTTGCCAATTTGATCTGGGCCCCAGCGAGCAATGGAGACTCAGTGAGTGTTAGCTTTACGAACCGGGCAACCGGCACGGTCAGCGCAGGCGCAGTCAACTATCCCGTGTTGTCGTTTACACTCACGGCATCGGCTCATGAATGGGATCTAGCGAGCGTGACCGTTCGCCATGTGGGAACACTCCCCCTTTCCAGTATCAGCCAGATTCGGCTGTATCGGGATGCAGACCAGAGTGGGACCGTGACCAATGGCGACACACTTCTTGCGACACAAACCTTTAGCAGTGCGACGGCGGTGCTATCGTGCACTTCGCCATCGCGTGTGACGACGACACCAGCCTCGTTCCTGATTGTTGCCACGCTTTCTCCTTCTGCCGTGAACGGCCAAACTCTTCAGGTGCAAATTGAGCCGAACTCGATCCTTCACGCAGCTTCTGGCGGGAATGATCTCGACCCGACCTTCAGCGCATTCGTTAGTAATTTTGCGAGTGTGTCGGGAGGCGTTTCGAATGGTGACCAATTGAACGTTGCTTTCACCGATCTTGCGCCTGCCCACGTCACGCCGGGTCAAAGTGATGTTCCATTTGTTCGGCTTATCTGCTCTGCAACAGCCAATGAGTGGGATCTTGCGAGTGTTTCTGTGAGCAAGACTGGCACTCTACCTGACAGTAGTGTCGTCTCTGCGGAATTGTATCGCGATGCTAACACCAATGGGGTCGTTGATGCGGGAGACGTGCTTCTGGCTGGAGGCACATTTTCTGGAAGTCAGACATCGCTTTCGTTACCTTCTCCCCTGCGGATTACAACCTCGCAAGTTCAGCTTTTGCTCGTGGCTTCTTTTGCTGGCACACTTGTCAACGGCAAGACGGTCGCTCTCGTGGTCAACGCAAACGGCCTTGCTAGTTCACCTACCGGTGGGACCGACGTCAATCCGACTTTCGCAGCCTTCTCAAGCAGCAGTGCCGTGGTAACCGGCGGTGTCACGGATGGCGACTCGCTTTCAGTCGCTGTGGGGAATGTTGCCCCCTCCGCAGTCCTTGCGGGGGCTACGAATGTGCCACTGCTTAGCATTGCGCTGACGGCAAGTTCCAACGAGTGGGACATTGATACGATGAGCTTCGTCAAATCGGGTTCGTGTCCTGATAGCGGGGTGTCACAAGCGAAGCTTTATTACGACGCGGACCAGAGTCAATCTGTGAGCGTAGGCGACACGCTCATAGACTCTGCCACCATTTCCAGCGGAGCTTTCTACTTTGGCGCTGGAAGCTGGAGAATCACGCCAACCACTTCCTACTTTTTAGTTGCCGTCGACATTGCTCCGAATGCTCCAGATGCAACGAATTTGCAAGTTGCTCTCGCTGCAAACGGCATTGTCCACGCTCCGAGCGGTGGCGCGGATGTTGATCCGTCCATTAGTTCCCAAGGGACACTGCCAATCGTCATCCAGAATCCTAACTCCGGCACCCTAAAGATTGTCATGGTATCCACACGTGGGAGTGATGGTACTGCGGGAAAGGAATTCATCGTTCTGGGTAATCACTCGAGCGTCGCTGTTTCCCTCACAGGCTGGCAATTGCGCAGCCGCGCAGGCGGTGATACGACAGACAAAGTGCTGAACCTGAGCGGAACTGTACCCGGCTACGGGCATTTCCTGATTTCATCCCAAGCCTATGGGGCGACGTGTGAGGGCAAGGCGGCCGACTTCGTTGACACCAATGCAAACGGCCTTTTCGGTGGAATGGGAGACAGTACGGGACGTTCTATCGGACTCTTCAACGGGAGCGGCTCGAAAATTGATGGGTTCTCTTTCCTCGGTGGTGCCACAAATCCGAACAACTTGCATGAAGGAACTGCCTTTAACGGTAGTGCCGGAAGCGCCACAGTGTCCTTTGCACGCAAACGGCCTGGCACGAATAGTGGCCCTTATACGGATACCGATAACAACGTAAACGATCTCCAGAATGTGACTAGTAAAACGCCCTTGAATTCTTCGGATCTTTCGATTGGGCCGGCCAGTGTGGTGGACAGTTGGGCGAGCTACTGAGTGCGTGACCTTCTTCACAGGAAGCTGCTGTCGGAGTGCGTGCCCCCGACTTTGCAGCTGAGACGGCGCACGCTGCACCATCGTACCCTTGTTTTATATTCTTTGTGGCCGACTGAGCTTGTGCTGGAGAAAAGCAGATTAGCGATCAGGAGGACATAACCAAGAGGGCAAGCCTGGAAAAGGCAACGTGGTGCCGGGGGACGGAATCGAACCGCCGACACGCGGATTTTCAGTCCGCTGCTCTACCAACTGAGCTACCCCGGCGGGGTTACCTCAGCTAAACTTCGCGAAGGAAATCGCAGCAGATATACGCATCGTACGCTCAGTTATTCAGCGCCTCGGCTTGCCACGAGGACGAGTTTGATCCCTTGCGGAAAGTGACGCTGAATTCACCGTGTCCACATCCGCGAAAATCGCCTCTAGTGAGCGCGACGAAGTCAGGTCAATCCTGACTGGTAGTGGCTTCGCGAGCTCTTCGAGCAGAGCCTTTGGCAGCTCCTTCGCTGACATGCCGGAAGATGTGGTTGCACTCCCATTCGTGAGCATCGTCACGCCGAGCGCCGGCGTCACAGCTGGATCAGAATCCAGAGCAATCTGGGCAAACATGCGGGCAGCACTTTTATCACCACTTCGGTAGAGCAGCACAGACAAATTCGCATTGGCGCGCGGGTCCGATGGATCAGCACGCAGGACGTCGAGATAGACCTCGGCTGCATGTTGATACCAGCCAAGGTTTTCCAGAGCGACGGCCAGATTGTTCCGTGCTCGAAGACTCATTGGCTCTAGTGAAAGAACCTTACGGTAAGCTTCCAGCGCTGCATTGTTATCGCCCTTGGCAAGCGCTGCGTTCCCGAGGATCAACCAACCAAACGCGAATGTTGGATCGGCTTCGACCGCGCGATTTGCATAGCGCAGTGCGTCGTCCGCCAAACCTTTTTCAAGGCACGCATTCCCGAGCATAGCCCACTCGCCTGCAGGAAATGCAGTGGCTGCGATGCCTTCACCCAAAAGCTGTTCTTTCGAATAGCGGAAATCAAACTGTGGCCAAGAGTAGCAGGAAGCAGCTCCACTAGCTAAAACGATGAAAAGAGCTCGAACAATCTCGCGCCAATTACGAGCTACAAAAAGGGAAAACAGCCGCTCAAGTCCGATGCCCGCAAAGATAAAAAGGGCAGGTAAAACGAGAATACGTAGGCGTCCTGCCACGAAGTACGTCACAACGACGAGTGCAGACATAACGAGATACAGCAGGATCCAGCCAGCACCTGGTTTGCCACTACGCCGCCATCCCGTGAGGCCGTAAGCGCCAAGGGCTAATGCGATGGCGAAATTAAAAGGAAGAAAACGCAGAACTAAGGATTCATTCTGACGAGCGAACTCAAAATCTCGGTTATTGCGAATCTCTCTGTTGTTGAAGAGTGCGACAAGCTTTCGCGCAAACAGCTGAACCGCTGCCTGGGGTTGCTCGACAAGGAATGAGAGGCCCCGCCCGTACCAATAACGGTCAAGTTCGCTCCATGTCGGACGATCGCCTGCAGCATAGCGAAGCATCGCCTGGTCAAAACCGTAAAGCTGGGCATAGTACCCCAGGACAGCATATTCTTCAACGGTGTCGCGGTAACGGCTCCCCTGCTCGGTCAGACGTGGGAAAATGATGTTCGTGCCATTCGCGTAGGGGTTGTTACCAAGATAAAAGTTTATCCCTCCCTGTCCACAGATTAGGACCGGATCCTTTGCCCGGATGTTATGCATCGTGGGAAGCAAAACAAGGCATAGAAAGGGCAGCCCATAGGTCGCGGCGAAACGCAGATAAGCCTTCTCCCCCTTGTCGCGAACCCAATGAAATAGAAGTCCGACGAGAAATATGAGGCCGAGGGGAAAAGCATTCGCCCGAGTGAGTGCTGCCAGGCCGGCACTCAGGCCAGCCGCGAAGAAATCTCTTTTGCGCTGTGTCTGCAGCCCACGGACGAAAAGGAGTAGCATCAGCGCACACCAAAAGAGGGTCAACGAATCGCTTAGGAGTTCTGCTTCGTAAAAGACAAGCGGTGCATAAAGCGCTCCTAGGCACCCTGCGGCGAGACCTGCGGCGACGTTCCAGACTCTTGCACCCAAGAATACGAGCAGAACGCAAAATCCAACTCCAACTAAGAGCTGAACAAGCGGCATAAGAAGTGTCGCGTCGCGGCCGATGATTGTATACGCCGCTGCTAAAAGCAACGTATACAGCGGGGGACGGAAGAAAGCATGACTTGTAGGCAAGCCACTCGTCATGAGTCGTTGAGCTTCGTCCCACCACCATCGGCTATCCAGCAGCGGCACTCCAAAATACGGCTTTGCCGAGAATTCGAGGTAGTACGCCAGGCGAGCTACCAGGGCGATGAGAGCGACAATCAAAGCCCCGCGACGCAGAAGCCAACTTTCCTCGAGATCGTGATGCGAGAAAAACAAGGTGCGACGCTCGTTCATGGCTTACTCATTCTGCATCAGACTCGAGGAAACGAATCTTCGTGACGTGGGGAAGTTTGCGAACGGCAAGGACGAAGTCGTTGGTTACGTTTACCGCATACTTTTTTGGGAGGGTCACCGTCATTTCGCCGTGTTGTTGCAGTGTTAGCAGACAGGAAACTATCTTATTTCCTCTGTGGAGAGAAAGCGTTTTTTGCAGTTCCGCAAACCACTCCGGCCCAGGCACGGACTCTTTAAAACGGGCGACAATTTGAACTTCGTATTTTCGGGTCTTTCGAATTTTCTCGATCGGAGCCGCCTCTTTCACCAAGAGTTTTGGTCGATTCGACTGCAGATCGAGACGCCCCGTGAGCCAAAGGACATTATCACGAAACAAGAGGTCTGCGTATTTGCTGTAAGGGTCAGCGAAGAATATCGCCTCAATTGAAGCAAAAGTATCCGTCACCTCTGCGAAGGCCATATTCCGGCCCTGGCGATCGGTTTTGCGGGTCACCTCTCCAACTCGACCGATCACCGACACAAGCTCGTCTCCATCCTTTGGTTTGCTTTCGATGAGACGTGCAAGACTAGCCGTAGCGAACGCATCTACATCAGGTTCGTAAGGCTTCATGGGGTGTTCACTGACATAAAAGCCAAGCAGTTCTTTTTCGAACTCCATTTTCTGCTGGCTCGAAATCTCGGGGATGTCAGGAAGTTCCCATGACTCGAGAACAAAAGCACCGGCCCCCTGCAGATGTTTGTCTCCAGCGAACATGTCAAAAAGGGAGTCTTGCCCGAGTTCGCGCTCTCTTTTCCGCTCCTGGATTAGCTCAATAAGATGCGGATATGTTTCCAACAGTTGGCTACGGCGAACACCCAGCGAGTCGAACGCTCCCACTTTGATAAGGGATTCTAGCATGCGCGAATTTAGAAGCGTGAGGTCAACGCGTTCACAGAAATTTACGAAATCCTGGAATTTGCCGCCGTTCTTTCGAGCATTAAGAATGGCTTCGACGGCTGCTTCCCCCACATTCTTGATACCGGCTAACCCGAAACGAATGCTGCCATGACTGGCCGTGAAGTACTTGTCCGATTCGTTAACGTCCGGCGGCAGAATTTTGATCCCGAGGTCGTTTGCTTCGGAGAAGTATTTTTCCATCTCCTCCTTTTTGCCGCCGATTGCATTGGTCATCAGCGCTGCCAAATACTCGACCGGATAATGGGCTTTCAGGTAGGCCGTGCGGTAGGAAATGAGCGCGTACGCAGCGCTATGAGATTTGTTGAAGCCGTAACCGGAAAAGTACTCGATTTTCTCGAAAATTCGCTCAGCAAGTTCCGGTTCGACCCCACGACTGACAGCCCCAGAGATGAAATCATTCCGGATTTTGGCCATCTCGTCCTTTTTCTTCTTTCCCATGGCGCGGCGCATGAGATCGGCCTGTCCCAAACTGAAGCCGGCTAGAACTTGAGCAATCTGCATGACCTGTTCCTGATAAAGGATCATGCCGTAAGTATCGCGAAGAATTGGCTCGAGGGCTGGGTGATCATAGATGACCTCTTTCCGCCCATGTTTGCATTCTACGAATTCCATGTGCATGTTTGTGCCAAGAGGGCCTGGGCGGTAGAGGGCAAGAAGTGCCACAAGATCTTCAAAGCGGGTGGGAGCTAACTCCCGAACAAGTTTTCTCATGCCCTCGGATTCAAGTTGGAACACGCCGAGAGTGCGACCTGCCCGGAGCAGCTTGTAAGTTTCGGAATCCTCCATGCCAATCTTTTGCCAATCGATCTCTACACCATGATTCTTGCGAATGCTTTTGAGCGCGTTCTCAATAATCGTGAGGTTTTTCAGGCCCAAAAAATCCATCTTTAGAAGGCCAAGCCGTTCCACAATTCCCATGGGGAATTGGGTAACAATATCGTTGCTGTCTGTGACCTTATAAAGGGGAAGCACCTCGGTGAGGTCACGGGCGCAGATTACGACGCCTGCTGCATGGGTGGAAGCATGACGCGCCATTCCTTCGATTTGACGCGCGTAGTCAATGATTTGGCGGGCCTCTGGGTCTGAGTCATAAAGTGCCTTGAGTTCGGGGCCATCGCGAAGTGCGCAGTCTATAGCTTTTTCGCCCTTTTCCGGCTTGAGCATATCGGGGATGAGTTTACAGATGCGCTCCACTTTATCGAGAGGGACCTCAAGCACGCGCCCGACATCTCGTACAGCGTTTTTCGGTTTCAGAGTTCCGAAGGTGATAATCTGAGCGACATTTCGTTCTCCGTATTTCTGCTTAACGTACTCAATCACCCTGCTACGGTTTTCGTAGCAGAAATCCATGTCGATGTCAGGCATCGACACACGTTCGGGATTGAGAAAACGTTCGAAGAGAAGATTGTGTTTGAGGGGATCGATATCAGTGATGCCCAAGCAATAGGCGACAAGGGCTCCTGCTGCACTCCCACGGCCAGGTCCCACAGGAATATCATTTAACTTTGCATAATGCACGAAGTCCCACACAACCAGGAAGTAGGATGCAAATCCCATTCGGCAAATCGTTTCGAGCTCGTGCTCTAACCGTTTGATATGTTCCTCGGTCGGTGAGCCATAGCGCGCATGGAGCCCTTCGTAAGCAAGGCGACGCAGATACTCCTCAGGCGTACTTCCGTCCGGCGTCTTAAAGACAGGCAAGAGCTTCTGGCCGAACTGAAGCTCGACGTTGCAGCGCTCAGCAATCGCAAGGGTCTCGCGGCAGGCTTCGGGGATTTCTGCAAAAATCTGATACATCTCCTCGGGTGATTTCAGATAGAACTCCTCCGGCTCGTAGCGCATGCGGTTTGGGTCGCTCAGCTTGGCGCCAGTCTGAACGCATAAGAGGATGTCGTGAATCCGGGCATCATCACGTGTGAGGTAGTGACAATCATTTGTCGCGATCACCCGGAGATCCTCGCGCTTCGCAAGGTCTATAAGATGCGGGAGGATCTTTCTCTGCTCGGGGATCCCGTGATCCATAAGCTCCACATAAAGATTCTCGCGCCCAACAATATCGCGGAAGGTGCCAAGGTACTCGCGCGCACGACTGAAGTCATCCTGGCTGAGTGCTTCCGGCACAAGCCCTTTAAGGCAAGCTGTGGTAATGATCAGTCCTTTTGAGTGAGCTGCGAGAGCTTCAAAATCGATCCGGGGTTTGCGGTAAAAGCCTTCGAGGTAACCAATAGAGGAGAGTTTGCAGAGATTAGCGTATCCCTCAGAGTTCTCAGCAAGTACCAGGATGTGATTCGCGGACGAACGATTTCCCCCGTCTACTCGCTTTTTGTGGCGGCTCTCTGTCGTGATGTACAGTTCCGCGCCTATGATCGGCTTGATGCCATGCGCCTTGCAGGCATCGGAAAAGTTCACCACGCCAAAGAGATTTCCGTGATCGGTACAGGCGACAGCGGTCATCCCCAGCTCAGCCACGCGTTTGGGAAGTGACTCAAAGCGACATGCCCCATCTAGCAAACTGTACTCGCTATGCAGGTGTAAATGGACAAATTCGGGTACGCTCAACGGAATAGCTCCAACTGCTTAAGGGTGGTTAGATGTCTTGACGATATGAAACTACCATTTGGGGTGCAGGATCAATTTCAATGTCATTGCAAGTCCATACATAGGAGCACTCATTTTTCAGTCTTGCGTAAGGACGTTATTTTGGCGTTTTGTCGGGCGCTACATAGCACCAAAATGGAGCTTACAGACACATACCGACAGCATCTTCTCAACGAGCCGTGGATCCAGGCATTGGCTGGTGACGCAGATCGGCTTGATCTACTGGCCGCATTTATGGCTTACCTGATCGATGAGAATCGTCGCCACAACCTGACGGCTATTCGCGATCCCGAGGCTATTGCTCGACTTCATTTTGCCGATTCGTTGGCGCCTTTAAAGCTTTTGCCCTGGTTTCCTCTTAGCCGGAAAGCCGCGGACATCGGTTCAGGCGCAGGTTTTCCGATTGTTCCGCTTGCCATTTGCATGCGAGATTGCCACTGGTTGGCCATTGAGTCTGTTAACAAGAAAGCAAATTTTATCCAACAAGCGGCGCAGCGTCTAAGTATTGAAAACATTCAAGTACTTGCCCAGCGTGCAGAGAATGTGGCTCACTCCGAACAGCGAGTGACTTTCGACGTGGTGACTGCCCGCGCTGTGGGAGCTTTTGCTTCGCTCTGTGAAATTGGATTACCTTTACTGAGGATGGGAGGCCATCTCGTTCTCTATAAGACGCAAGCTTCATTACCCGAAGCTGAACGCACAAGGCAAGTGCTTCCCCAGCTGGGCGGAAGACTGCTGGATCCCGTATGCTACCGGCTGGAAGGCGACCGCCAGGATCGAGTGCTTTTCGTTGTCCAGCGTGTTGGTGAAATTCCAGCACGCTTTCCTCGCAGTCATGCGAAACCATTCAAACAGCCACTTGCTTAGAGGGCTTGCGGGGGGCAAAGAGATGGAGAAATGAAATCGATCCGTGTGCTGCACATCACACCAAGCGTGCGGCTTTTAGGCGCGCGTCGCAGTCTTCTCACGCTTGTCAAGGAACTCGCTGGAAGCCGCTTTGAACCGCTCGTGCTTGTTCCGCGACCTGGACCTTTCACTGACGAGTTGGATAAGCGAAAACTCCCGTGGGTTGCACTTGAGCTTCCTCCCTGGCGAAAAAGCTACTCCTGGGCGAGAATTCCCGCGCGCATCCATGAGTTCCGCCAGCTGCTGCGCGCGCACTCTATTGACCTGATTCACTGCAATGAGATTTACCCTAATCCCCACGCCGTAGCAGCAGCCTCGACAGCTCCTCCTTGGAAAGAGTTACTGTGTAACGTCACCATGAAGCGCCAGATGGGAAAGAGGGCGTTGCCGATCGTTACGCATAATCGGCTGTCTGTCACGCCACGAATGATCCGCAATTACTTACTCGGCGACGCCACACGCATCATCGCCGTTTCAAGGGCGGCCGCCGAAGATTTTTCTGGCGAACCATGGTACAAGCGAAAAGTTCGTGTGGTTTACAACGGCATCGATTTCGATGAATTCGAGCTTGCGCTCGAGAAAAGAGACCAAGTCCGTGAACAGCTAGGCTTCGGCAGAGAGGACTTTGTCATCGGCAGTATCGGCCTGCTGATGCCCCGCAAACGGCCGAGATTCTTACTTGAGGCAATGCCCCTGATACTGCAGAAAGTGCCAAATGCTCGGGTGCTCTTCGTAGGCGATCCAAGCCCTGGTCAAGAGCAGTACGCACGGGAACTTCAAAGTTTTGCAGAAAAGCTCGGTGTCAGTAATCACGTCACATTCTTACCCTTTCAGGAACGAGTGGCGGAGTTTTTTGCCGCACTTGATTTGCACGTGCTTTTGAGCAACGATGAAGGCTTCGGGCGAGTCGTGATCGAGGCGGCAGCGGCGAGGGTACCAACTATTGGGAGTCGCGTGGGCGGAATTAAAGAGCTTGTCCTGCACAATGAAACCGGTGTTCTCATCGGGGACGAACGAGCGCGAGACGACACCGTTTTTTGGTACTATCTGGAGGATTTTGCAGCTGCTGTTACCGAGTTGGCTTTGGCTCCAACCTTGCGCCGACGCATGGGCCAGGCGGCCTACGAACATTGCCGGCGCCATTTCTCCATCGAACCCTATGTGCAGGGCGTAGTGAGCGTTTTCCAGGAAGCTCTCGATGAATTTGAAGTTACTCGGCCGCCATGGTAAAGTTAACGGTCACATTCGCCCAGTACAATGTCAATTGAGCCAATGATGGCCACAACGTCAGCAATGAGGCAATCTTTAGCCACTTCGCTCAGCACACTGAGATTGCAAAAACTTGGCCCGCGAACGCGGCAACGATAAGGCTTCTTTTCTCCCACGCTGATAATGTAAAAGCCGAGTTCACCGCGAGGATTCTCTGCACGGAAATAAATTTCTCCAGCTGCAGGTTTGAACACTCGCAAAACCTTGGGATTACTGACTGGTCCGTCTGGCAGGTTGCTGAGGGCTTGCCGAATGATTCGGCAGCTCTCCTTCATTTCTACCATGCGGACCCAGTAGCGATCCCAACAGTCACCCACGGTCCCCATTTTGCCTTCGCCCACAGGGATGTGAAAATCGAAACGGTCGTACACTGAGTAGGGCTCAGCACGGCGAATATCAAATGCCACCCCACTTCCACGCAGGCAGGGGCCGCTCAAGCCATAGGCGATCGCCAGTTCTTTCGGAATTACCCCAATATTTGCCGTGCGCTTAATGAAAATCTCGTTTTCTGTCAGCAAAGCATTGTACTCTTCCCAGCGCTTTTCGAAATCGTCGAGGAAGCGATAAATCATGTCGACGGTCGTCTGATCAAAGTCGCGCATGACTCCGCCAATACGCCCGTACGAGTAAGTCAGTCGTGCACCAGAGATGCGCTCGAAAATATCGAGAATCTTTTCACGTTCGCGGAAGGCGTAAAGGAAAGGGGTGACTGCACCAAGGTCGAGTCCATACGTTCCAAACGAAACAAGGTGTGAGGCGATGCGCTGAAGTTCGGCCACAATGACCCGGATGTACTCTGCGCGTTCCGGCACTTCGACCTTGCCGAGCTTTTCGACGGCCCAGCAGAAGGCGAAGTTGTTAGACATCGAAGCAAGGTAATCAAGTCGATCAGTGTACGGGATGAATTGCTGATAAGTCACCGCTTCTGCGCATTTCTCTTTGCAGCGGTGGAGATAGCCAATGTGGGGAACCGCCTTGCGCACAACTTCTCCATCGGTACGCACAACCACCCGTAATACACCGTGTGTCGACGGATGCTGTGGTCCCATGTTCACAAGCATCTCGTCGGTTTTCAGAAAAGTAACATCTGTTGTCATCGTGGCATCAGCGCTTTCAGGGTGAAATTGGAGCCTTTTCTCATGACACAGTAACTAATCAATTCTCGTTTTGTTCGATCACGAGAATGTCATCAAAGGGCGCTTTCCAGCATCGGAACAAGCGTATTTTTCACCAATGTTGCAAGTTGACAGACTTGATCCAATTGAACTCAAATCACGCGATAAAAAATAGCACAAGGAGAGTGCCATTGTTTGGAATCTTGCCAGCGTGGGAAGGACTTCATCCGGCCGTGGTGCATTTCCCCATTGCGCTGCTTCTCGTCGTTCCCCTTTTCATTCTTGCGGGGCTTTTGTCTGCGCGACATCGACGCCAAACCTGGTCTTGTGGACTCGTGTTGTGTATTCTAGGGACACTCGGCGCAATTTTGGCCACTGCCACAGGCGAAGCCTCAGCGGAGGCTCTTGCCTTGCCGAAAGAATTGCGTGTGTTCGTGGATGTTCATGAAGAAGCTGGAGAACTAACACGGACAGTTTTTGTCGTGCTGGCGGTGCTCTACGTTGCTCTGCTGACGATAGAAATTTACGGCCAAAAGCTTTTCAAGCGTCCACCGTCTCAACAACTGCTCACGAGGCTCATGGCTGCCTATTTTGCTATTTATGTCGGCGGGTGTGCTGTGTTAGTGAACACTGCATCGCTTGGTGGCGAATTAGTTCACCTCCACGGCATCCGTGCGCCGCTGAAGCAGTCCAGCTTGATGTCAAACGATTCCGCCAAGCAAAAAGAAGAAGAGAACCCGAAGACGCGGGACAATGACAAGCATTGAGGGCCAATGGACGAATAAGCTTCCTAGTCGGGGTTTGCCCCAAATAGTTTTACTGCGGTCTCGGCGAACATTTGCCCCCAACGCAAGCAAATATCTTTCGCACGTTTATCGGGTTCGCCAATTGAAACAGGGCCATAATGATCGTTGGAATAGTCTCCAACGACAAGCATTCCGTGGATAAGCCAACCGTGGATAATGTCGAGGATTGCGGTTTCGTTCCCGCCTCCCACGTTCGCAGACGAGGCAAATGCGCCACCTAGCTTCCCTTTGAGCTGACCGTGGAATTCGACACTCTCATCAAACAGCTGCTTCACTGCTGCTGGAACCATTCCATAGTAGACCGGCACCCCGGCGACGAGAGCATCGTACTCCAACCACTTTTCCACAGGAAGCCCAGGAACCTGAGCCAGATCCACACTCGCGCCAGGAACGAGCTTCATCCCTTCGGCGATGAGCTGCGCCATTTTTTCAGTATTGCCAGTCCGGGTATAGTAAAAGACCAAAATCCGTGCCATTTTTCAAACTCCCTTGGCAATTTTCACTGAATGACCCGCACCACGTGCGTAAGCGTCTAAAGCTTTTTCGTCCGAATTCGGAGAATACTCAATCTTTCCAGCAATGCTTAAAAGAATTCCAACAGCAATCATGTTTGCTAACAGAGAGCTTCCGCCATAGCTGATAAAGGGTAGGGCAAGTCCTTTCGTTGGCAACAACCCTACTGCGACCGCCATATTGCCAAAAGCCTGGGTCCCAATCATCACGGTAACCCCTACGGCCACGTATTTGTGCACTGAGTCATTGACCCGCTTTGCGACGTCCAAGCCCACAATTACGAATAGAAGGAAAAGCGCGGCGACGATGATCGCACCGATGAATCCCGATTCCTCGCAGATGATGGAAAAAATGAAATCGGTATGGCATTCGGAGAGGAAAAGATACTTTGAGGGGCCCTGGCCAATGCCACGACCCGTGAGCCCGCCAGTCCCCACCGCGATAAGCGAATTCAAAAGGTGATACCCTGCCCCAAGCGGATCTTTCTCTGGGTCCATGAATGCGAACAACCTTCGCATTCGATACGGCTCAGCGACCACTGCAGCTACGACAAAGCCGACTCCCATAAGCACTAAACCCGCCAGATACCGAAGAGGCACACCACCGATCGCCCACATCGAGAACGCGATCACACCGAGGACCACACAGGTTCCCAGATCGGGCTCAACAATAATCAGCGCCACCAGCATGAGCAGGACTGCAATCTTTGGTGCTAAATGTCTAAACAGCGAGTACTTCTTCCACATAGTTTCGCGTTCGTCCTGGGATAGCTGCGCTGCGCTATGCAAAATAAGCGCGATTTTTGCAAATTCTGAGGGCTGAATCTGGATAGGACCAAACCCAATCCACCGGTGCGCGCCATTGCGCTCAACACCAATGTGGGGAACAAATACGAGCACAAGCATGAACACCGAGAGCATTAAATAGAGTCTTGAGTGATCAATGTGGATACTCGGCTCGAGGAGAGACACTCTCCACATGACGAAGATTGAGATGAGCGCCCATCCAAGTTGACGAATGAAAAATTTCGCACCGTGGACCGAGGGTGCCCCGTCCGGCAAGCTTCCGTCACGCAACGAAACCGTAAACATACGCATTTCATCACGGGCTGCATAAGGCGCACTAGCACTAAGAACAAAGACCACCCCGATCCCCGTGAGAATAAGAGTGAGCGTGAAAAGCCATTTTGCGTGATTCCTGATTGGAAGCAAGGTCAGGTCGGTCATTTTTTACTGCCAGCTCTATTCCCCAACGTCGACGTGAATTAATTTTTCCACCAACCAACAGACTGTTGATTCAAGCAGATCATCTATGATTTCGCAAGACGAAAACCCATGGTCGGCACCGGGCAAAACCACAAGCTGATCCCCTGGGTTGTTTCGAGTCGAGAGAAAGAGTTGCGACTGCTCGAGTCGGACGATATCGTCGTTTTCACCATGACAAAAGAGGATGGGCCCCGAAAACCTTTTCATCCACTCCACAGGTTTCGCGCAAGTTCCGATTTCATCGATGTAAGCAGCGCTCACACGCAGGCCTCCGTAATCCATGTAGCCTCGCCGCTTGTAGCCATCAAATGACGGATATTGTGCCAGCCGATCCCTGATGATCTCAGGCCGGGCTACACCAGCCCAGATGGCTGCGGTCTGCCAAGACTCCGGGGTGCGTGAAAGCAAATAAGCCGCGGACAACCCTCCAAGACTGTAGCCCATGACCGCGAGACGTTTCTTGTCCAGCCGAGTCTCTGAAAAAAATAATTGAGCTGCTGCGTCCAAGTCTTCGAGTAATCCAGCCGGCGTAAAGTCCAACAAATCGCCCGCGGAATCTCCACAGCCGCGATAGTCAAAGCGAAAGACGGCGATTCCACATTCCGCCAATCTCCGGGCAAGCCGTGAGAATAAGCGGCGAGCTTCCACATGGTGTCCGGTAAAACCGTGACAACATATCACGCCGGGGAACGGCCCCTCCCCTATCGGAAAATCCCAGAAACCAGTAAGCTGGAACTCGCCGCTAGCAAACTGAACAATCTCTTTCCTCATGAGGGGCGCTAGTTGCTCTCGCACAATTCCAGGATCTCTTTTACCAGCTTTTCGATACCAATGTAAAGCTCGGCAGGCCCCTTTGCGAGCATGTAGGCAGGCGTACTGACAATCTTGTTCTTACGATCCACAATGATTTCGCGTGGCGAGCACTCGATGTGGTCTGCGCCCATCGTGCTCAGATCGAGAACGGTCTTCGGATCGTTGCCAACCGTTAGGGTTGGGATAATTTCTTTTGTGTCGCGGAACACAGCCGCAATAACCACAGGGGCGATGCAGATGGCACCGATTGGCTTTCTTGCCTGAACAAAATCGTAGATCACTCGAGATACCTCAGGATGCACCTTCGCACGCGAGCCATCGACCGCATAAGAGCAGAGGTTTTTCGCCGCGCCATATCCGCCTGGCATAATGAGGGCATCGACGACGGCAGGGGTAATTCTTGAAAGGTCTTCAATTTTGCCCCGGGCGATTCGAGCCGCCTCTATCAACACATTGCGTTTCTCTGGCATTGGCTGGCCGGAAACATGATTGATCACATCCCGCTGATCGATATTGGGTGCGCAACATACGGCCTCTGCTCCATGGCTATCTAAAGCCAAAAGCGTAAGCACTGCTTCGTGGATCTCGCTGCCATCAAAAACACCACAACCGGAGAGTAAGACTGCGACACGCTTGGCCATTTCTCATCCTCCTCGAGACAAACTGTTGCCGTCTAAACGTATTGAAAGCTGTCTGGAAAATTTGCATCCGCGGCTACGAAAAAAAACGATAGCGAAAAAGCACCCACAGCGAAATGAGCCCGTCCGCCCAGTACAACTTTTTGCCCTCCGCTTTGGAGCGGGGCACGTAGGTCACGGGGACCTCCTTAATACGTAGGCCTCGCCGTATCATTTTTACCGCCAGCTCAACAGTAAAGGACATGTCCTTGCGGTCGAACGCTATACCCTCCACGACGTCGCGACGAAACATTTGATAGCACGTCTCAACGTCGGTAATGTGGGTGCCATAAAGAAGATTGAGAACAGCATTCACGAGGCGATTTCCCCAATATTGTAAGAACGTCATGGATGGTTTGTGGGCCAGAAAACGGGAGCCGAAGACAACATCAGATTCCCCAGCGGCGATAGGAGCCAGGAGTTCGGGAAAGCAAGCGGGATCGAGTTCGAGATCGGCATCCTGAAAGACAATGACTTCGCCTCGGGCTAGTTTTATTCCCTCCTGAAGAGCACCGCCACGACCATTGCGTTGCGACTGAAATACGGGAACGATGTCTCCTTTTTGTGCCTCTT
Source organism: Candidatus Sumerlaeota bacterium (assembly GCA_017161655.1). Taxonomy (GTDB): domain Bacteria; phylum Sumerlaeota; class Sumerlaeia; order Sumerlaeales; family Sumerlaeaceae; genus DRVG01. The sequence goes on along the minus strand of JADFCV010000002.1, from coordinate 395,927 downwards.
TCTCGAGGACCTCACGAGTTCCATCTGTGGAATTTCCGTCGACGACGATGATTTCTTTTTCGATGGGAACGCGCCGCACAGCATCCAGGACCGTAGCAAGAGTCGCAACTTCGTTGTACACAGGAATGATAACTGAAAGTTTGATCATGAGCTTTCCCCATCGCCCGGCATAGCGCGGCGAATCAAGTCGCAGATTTCATCCACAGCCGATTCAGGCAAGCCTGGATAAAGCGGAAGTGTCAGCGCCGTTTCAGAAAACTTCTCCGCGTTGGGGCAGGGTAACGCCACGATTGTGCCAGAGTCAATCGCTTCACGATAGGCCCGAAATGTGTGAACAGGACGGTAATGGTGCGATGTCTGGACTCCATGCTCATGGAGCTCATCTCTCACTCGGTCGCGAAGCGCCCGGGTTGAAAAAAGTGCCACACAAAGGTGCGCTGCACTCTGGCTAAGAACTGGCTGGTAAGCAAAGAGGATTTTGACCCCGGTGACCCCTTCAAGATTCTTGGCATAGCGGGCCAGGAGGTTGCGCCGACGTGCATTCATCTGGTCTAGTTTCTCGAGCTGAACCACCCCAAGAGCTGCACCAATTTCGGTCCACCTGTAGTTGTGTCCGAACTCCAAGACGTCGTACCCGCCAACACGCACAAAATGGCGCTCACTTGTCCCCGAAGTTAGCCCGTGGCTCCGCAGAAGTCGCGCTGCGCGAGCGACATCATCGTCGTCTGTAACGAGGGCACCGCCCTCTCCCGTGGCCAGATTCTTGTTCGAGAAAAATGAGAAACACCCCATGCGGCCTAGGGTGCCAAGTTTTCGACCGCTTGCAGTCACCCCTCCGATAGCGTGCGCGGCGTCCTCAATGAGCGAGATTCCGGCAGCCTGAGCTGCATTCATCAGCTCCTCGGCGCCGGCGTCAACGCCTGCATAATGCACAATGCACAATCCACCGGAACCGTACTCGGAACACGCTTCCAAAGCCGTGGCGGGATCCATACGGGGATCGTCAAGGTCTCGGCTGTCGATGAGAATTGGTTTTAGTCCCGCCGCAACGGCTGCATTGACTGTGGCCACGAAGGTCATTGTGGGGAGGACAATCGTACGCCGTTTTGGTGGCGCATTTTGAAATGCAATCTTGAAGGCAAGTTCCAGGGCAGCGGTGCAATTTGCTACAGCCACAACATGGCGCACTCCCAAATAGGCTGCAAAACGTTCTTCAAATTCAGACGTCCGAGGCCCCATCGTCAGCCATTTCGAACGCAAAACCTCAAGAACGGCCTGTTCTTCAGCCTCGTCGTATTCCAGATCGCACAGAGGGATGCGCCAAATCGTGCTCATTGTCCGGGAAATAGTGTTTATGCATCAGAGTAACGCAAGCTTCAACAGCAGGGACATCTAGGTCGACTTTACGGCGAGATCCACAGCCTGGCGGATGGCACGGATGTGGGCTGGAGTTGTGCCGCAGCATCCCCCAATAATTCTCGCTCCTGCTTTTATGAGATCGTTGACCCAGCCGGAAAGTTCTTCGGGTGTTGCCTTATAGATAATCCTGGAGCCTTCAAGCACTGGCGTGCCCGCGTTTGGTTCAACGAGAACAGGACGTCTTGTGATTTCTGCCAGCGTTTGTACGATCTCAGTATAGGATTGTTTGTCGAGGTTCGTTCCGCAGTTTGTGCCCACTATATCCACCGGCAGTTCAGCCAGAAGTTGGGCGCAGTCTGACGGAGTAGCTCCGGTCATGGTGCGTAATCCGACCGGCGACTTTTCAAAGGTAAAGCACGCTGCTAACGGAATGTCGGGAGCCACATTTCGGACCGCTGTGACAGCTGACTCCATCTCATCTAACGCCGCGATTGTCTCTATGATTATTCCGTCCACTCCCAACTCGCGAAAGACCCGCGCTGCTTCCTCGAAAGCCGCTATGGCCTCTGCGCGAGAAATGTCGCCGAAGGGTTCTAGAAATTCACCCAACGGCCCCAATTCTCCAAAAAGATATTGGTGTGGCTTTGCCGCACTGCGCAAAATTGTGACTGCCGCATTGGCAACTTCTCGGACTTTGTGACCAAGCCCGAAATGGCTTAGACGATAACGATTCGAGCTAAATGTGTTCGTGAGAAGGAGGTCGGCTCCAGCCTCTCCATACTCTCGGTGCACTTCGGCTACCGCGACAGGGTTCTCGATGTTCCACACGTCCCCACAAAGACCCGTAGGAAGACCTCGTCGCTGGAGCTCTGTGCCAACAGCTCCATCACATACGAGGATACGGCCAGCCGCTAGACTATCGAGCAACGACTCGCGCGCCATCGCGTTCCTCCCTTATACCAGTATGTGTAACAAGTTATAGATCCTCAATTGGCATCAAGTTTGCAAAGAAAACCGATAGACAAACGAAGGAGTTTTTTGGAAAGAGACTAAGTAGGATCGGAAAACACTGCTCTCAGCGCCGGGAGGAAACACCGAGGGAAAATGGAGACCAGAGACCCCATCGTCGACGTCAAAAACTTGGTTGTGGAATATGGGAAGGGGGCAACACGTGTTCGCGCAGTCAATGGGATCTCATTCCAGATTTTTCCCGGGGAATGTGTGGGTTTCGTGGGCGCAAATGGTGCTGGCAAATCCACAACCATCAAGACGTTGATGGGATTTATCTTTCCAACTTCGGGAAGCGTGCGCATCTTTGGTGCGGAAGCTGGTACGGTCGAGAGTCGACGCAGGATTGGCTACCTGCCTGAGGTTGCCTTGTATTATCCGTTCATGAAAGGCCGAGAATTGCTCGAACTCTACGGCGGGCTTCATGGCCTTTCAGGAGCAGAACTTCGACAGCGGATTCCCGAATTATTTGAGGAACTTGGCCTGAAGGGGAAAGAGGAGGTGCTGCTGCGCAATTACTCCAAAGGCATGCAGCAGCGCCTCGGCATCGCTCAGGCCATCATTGCGGATCCAGAGCTCCTTATTTTCGATGAGCTTTCGAGCGGATTGGATCCCGTGGGGCGTTACGACTTAAGAAGAGTGCTGCAAAAACTCAAGGAGCGTGGGCGCACGATTTTCTTCAGCTCGCACGAGCTGACAGAGGTGGAAAACCTTTGCGACAGGGTGATCATCATTCATAAGGGGCACATCATCACACAGGCGCCAGTCCAAGAACTCCTGAAGCCTCTTAACATTTTCGAAATCATCTTTTCTATCGCTGATCCGTCCAAGCTCCCAGAGGTTGTGAAAAAGCACACCGTCGAGAACACGGGAGAGACTTATCGTGTGACAATCCGCGACGTTGCAGACTACGCGCGCGCTGTCACAGAGCTAGTCGCGGTGGGGGCGCAAATCCTTAGCACTACGTCAAAATCCCAGTCGTTGGAAGACTTCTTCATCAGCTTAATCCAGGAGGCGCGCAGAGAGGAGGAGAGGAAATGAGGGCTGCTTGGCTCATCGCGCGTAGTGTGCTTGTGGAGGCTGTCCGCCGCAAAGAGATTTACGCTATCGTACTCGTTTCGTGTCTTGTTATCGCGGGCGTCATGTCTATTGATTTCTTTGGGCTACGTGGGCTGAGCAAGTTTTACTGCGAAGTCTCCCTTGCCGTGATGAGTACGGCGGCCGCATTGACGACAATTGTCCTGGCAGCTCGCCAGCTACCCCGCGAATTCGAGGCTCGCACGATTTACCCTCTTTTGGCGAAACCGGTTTCTCGTGCGACATTTATGGCGGGGAAGCTTCTAGGCGTCATGCTGGCGGCGGCTTTCTGTTTTGCGTTGTTTATGGCCGTTTACATAGGGGGAGCCGTGTACATGGGCTCGCATCTCTCGCTCGGCCTTCTCCTGCAGTTCGTGTATCTTCAGCTATTGGCCCTCCTCATACTTGCCACACTCGCGTTCTGGCTCTCTCTGTGGTTGAACCTGGACGCTGCGATCACCCTTGGTGCAGTCCTGTATTTCGCGGCCTCCATAATCATGACAAGCGTGTCGTATCTTTACGACTATGTCAGCAACGCGGGAAAAGTGGTGCTAAAAACAATCCTCTACGTGGTGCCGCAGTTGCGCTTACTCGATTTGAGTGAGAAAGTTGTGCATTCGGACGTCTGGAAGCCGCTGGGCATCTCGACAATTGCAGCGCTCACAATCTATGCTGCGGTTTATGCGACTCTCTATTTTGCTCTGGCCTACCTCTCTTTCAGGAGGAAGCCGCTATGACGGGATCGACCCAATCGGTGACATTGAACTCTGCCGTAGGGCTTCTTACTCGGGCGCATTTCCTGGAGGTTTTACGGCGGCGTGAGTTTTATGCGCTTGTGCTGCTTATGGGGCTTTACCTGGTAGGGGCACTGGTTATCCGCATTGTTGGCGTCGAGGATGCAGCAACGGCAGCCTTTGTTTTGAATCTGGGGCTCTCGTTGTCCTTCTTTTTCGGGCACTTGATGGCTCTGCTTTTCGCGGTTCGAGCCATCCCCGATGAAATTGAAAGTCGGACAATCTACCCTGTCTTAGCCAAACCTCTGGCTCGGCATTACTTCGTTGTGGGCAAGTGGTTTGCTGCCTGGGTCGCTGGTGTTTTTGCAACTTCCGTACTACTTCTCATGGGGTGGTTACCGGCGCCTCACGTCAGCGGTTTGGCGGCAGGCACCTTCATTCAGGCGTTGGTCCTGCAGACGGCGTCGCTCGCGTTATTATCTGCGTTAGGTGTTCTCTTGTCCGTCCACTGGCCAAAATCCGTAAACATGGTGGTACTCATCGTGCTTCTCCTCGCGGGTCATCGGATTGTGGCAGCGGTGAGAGGCCAGCTTCCTGAAACGCTCGTGGGCAAGTGCATCGACTGGCTCATCCGCTATATTCCGGATTTTGGAATTCTGAACCTCATTGACCGCTATACCGACGGGATTCCTCCATTAGGAATAGTAGATTTTTCTCTCAGGCTTTTCTATGCTGTAGCAGTTTCCCTCTTTTGCCTGTTCTGGGCATGTTACCGGTTCTACAGGAGGGCACTGTAGGTATGACGCAGCATGCGCAGACAACTGTTCCTCGAATCATTAGAATTGCTCTATGTGGCGCAACGCTGTTATTCGCGTTCGTTCCTGCTGTTCTTGATTTTGCAGCGCGTCAGGATACGCCTGCAGCGCGTCTGTCCGATTTTGCGGCCCAGCAGCGCCGTAATTCGAGCGCGATCGCGACAATCCTTGGCGAGTTTCGGACAAATCTCAGCGACATGCTGTTCATAAAAACCGAACGTTATCTCCACGGTGGGGTTGCTTATATGCCTCACATCGATGCGGATGAACTCGCCGCCTCCGGCAATATTGCCCACATGACGCAAACCGGTGAAAAAGCTGGTCAGAGCGACGAAACAACCACGTCTGTGTCGATCGCTGCCAATGATAGGAAAAGTTCCGCTACGGCCGAGCATGATGACCATCACGAGGAGGTCTCTACGCTGATACGAACTCCCGAAAACGACTTTCGTGGGGTTTTAGGCAAACTTGAACGCGAAGTAAAACCATGGCGCGATCCGCGATTACCGCATGAGCACATTGGGGGCGTTGAGCTGTTGCCATGGTATCGCCTGGCAACACTGGCTGATCCTAAAAATGTGCGCGCCTACATGATTGGAGCATGGTGGCTAAAAACGCTCCACACGCAACAGGCTCTCCGCGAGGCAGTGAAATTTATCGAGGAAGGACTGCACCACAACAAAACGGCGTTTCAGCTGGAGCTTATGCGGGGCTATATCCTGCGCGAGCTGGGCGAGAAAGAAGAAGCTGCAAAGGCTTTCGATCGCGCTGTGGAATTGGCGAAACAACAACGCCCCGCGGGGGGGCTAATTGGTCGCAATTGGACGATCTATAACGAGGAGGATGCATTAGCAGCATGCACAATGTCTGCACTCATGCGGCGTGAACTCGCGGCTAATGATACAGATGGAATCAAGGCTGCCCTTGAGCGCCTTGCGATGGTGAAGCAAGAGTTCGATAACATGCCGGCCTTAGAGCGACTCGAACGAAGTCTTCGCGCCCAATTGGAGACAGCGTCCCAAAAATAAGGACCGCATTGACATCGACATGAGCCAGGACGGTGTGCCTGCCACGTGGACACAAATGGCCCCGGCTTAGAATTGAGAAAACATCATCGCCCTAGCAAATAGCTCGGTATAGAGGGGATGATCGGCCAGTTCAATGTGGCGAACGCGTGGGGGTAGCGCACAAACGCGATTCCATGCTGTTCTGTCGACAAGCGCTAAGCGACAGCCAAACCCTGCAGCGTTCCCCAGCATCTGGATTTTTCCAGGCTTTATCGCCGGCAACAAACCAATGCGCAGCAAACTCGATTTTTTCAGATGCGATCCGAGAAGACCAGTGATAAACACCTTTTCAAGTCTTTCCGGGGTAAGAGCTGCTTCCTGAAGCAAGATCTCCACTGCAGCTCGTATTGACCCTTTCACTAACTGGAGCTGCCGCACATCTGTCGCGGTCAGTACGACGTTTTCACCCCTGGGCCCCTGAGCAACGAGAAAGGCTGTCTCTCCTCCTTCAGCTTCTCCTATGCGTTGCGCGAGAGGTAGCTGAGCTACTTCAGGTCGTAATCCTTCGCGGCGCAAGAGACGTCCACTTTCATCCACAATACCTGAGGAGAGCAAGAGATCCACAAGGTGCACCAGCCCAGCCCCACAGATCCCCTGCGGAGAAGCATCGCCAATCGTGTGGACCCACAGTTCCTGATCAGCGGTCAAAGCTACTCTGTCCACTGCGCCGCGGGCGGCACGCATCCCGCAACTAAGGTTCCCGCCTTCGAACGCGGGACCCGCGGCCGCAGAGGTCACGAAAAGGCGTCCGTTGAAGGACAAGATGACCTCGCAGTTCGTGCCAAGATCGATGAGCAGCCGCGGGATGTCACCCTGGTCCAGATCAGTGGCCACAATAGCAGCTGCAGCATCCGCGCCAACATGGCTGGCAAGAATCGGTGGCACAAATATGAGGACACGCTCAAGTACCGACAGTCCTAGCTGCGCACCGTCAGCCACAACCGGTCCACGCCATACTGGACGATAGGGAGCCTGTCCAAGTGATTGCGGCGCAATGCCGAAAAAAGAGTGAAGCATGAAGGAATTGCCCACAAAGGCGCCAGCGCAGAGTTGGTCAGTGGTAAACCCATTTGCGCGACAAAGTCTCGTGATCAGGATGTTCAATTGACGGATCAGGACTTCCCGCAGTCGGCCGATGCCTTGCCTGTTACTGTGGGCAATCCGTGTGATCACGTCAGCTCCGAAGCGAACCTGCTGGTTCAGATCAGAAAGCGACCCAATGACACTGCCATCGAGAAGATTGATAAGGGCGGCTGCAAGAGTCGTCGTGCCTAAATCAACAGCCACGCCAAGCCTTGGCAGTGAGGAAGAGCGCAAAAAACTGACAACCTCGCAGGAGTCGCGGATGAGCGCTTCTATCTCTACCTCTCCAGACCCCAGTAGGTGGGCTAATTGTTCGTAAGCTCGCAACGAGAACACGGCCTGGGGCGAAAAGTCTGCGGAGCAGCGCGCGCGGATTTCCTCTTCTACTGAGGGGGCCACGGCTTGAGATGTGTTGGCACTCAGGGATAACTCCACCGTTTTCCATCGAGGGCAATCGATGCTCAGTGGGCCGGCGACGCCGAAGTCCTTCCACGCCGCTGCACACGATTCTTCCGGCAATTCAACAGTAGCATTATGAACTAAAGAATGCCGACAGGAAAGACGCCATCCTTCAGCCAGGGCGTCGCTGCTCAAGAGAGTCTTTTCTTCTGGAGTCGGCGTAGGAGCTTCTGCAACAAAGCGCACACGGCACTTGCCACACGTGCCGCGGCCACCACACGGTTGTTCGACACTTGCTCCACAGGCGGCAAGAGCTTCCGCTAATGGAATCCCGCTGGGAAAAGATTTCCTGGCTGAACGAGAGCCTGAAACTATGAGTTTCACGTGGTTCTTACGGGCTGCAGACACGATTCTTGCGCTTTCGTTCTAGGCCGATTTGCAAGACTTCGAGTAGATTCTCTACCCCTGTTCTCATGGGATCGCACACGGGAAGTCCAGTCTCCTGGTTGTATTGCGCGAGAATAGCCCGCGCTTCCTCGTCAGAAAGGTCACTTGTGTTTGCGGCGATGCCCCGGACTTTAGGTAACTTATACGAAATCGCCATGACGTCTTCGTAAAGCCGGATCACTTGGTTGAGTGGCGGAATGGGAAGACGGTGATCGGGCCGATACGTTGTGCGACTTGGAACGGTACATAATATGTAATCGTCGGGCATGGCCCCTAACATGAGCGCAAGGGTCACTGGTCCAAAGCCAGGATGAAGCAAGCTTCCTTGGCCCTCAACCAGGATGATATCCACTCCTTGCGCATCTTTTTCGAGAACAAGTCGTTCAACCTCTCCTGCCATAAAATCGCCGGGGACGGCATCGAGAGGTGTCCCCTCGCCATCGATTAGGATGCCTGTTTGGCCAGTGGCTACAAATGCTGCGGAGATTCCTAAGCGCTCGAACGCATTCCGCAATTCAAGCGCGACGGTCATCTTCCCCACATTGCAATCTGTTCCTACTGTGAGAACGACATAAGCGCGAGTATGAAGCGCCTTACCAGACCCAACGACAAGATCGCGGCGTGGCTTGCGAACATCCCAAAGTCGCACGTCACATCGAGCGGCTTCAGCAGCAAGCTCTTCGTCCTCAGACAGAAAATAGTGAAGTCCACTCCACACGTTGAGCCTATGGCGAATGGCCTCCAGAACTGCATGACGAAAAGCCGCTGGGAGCTGCCCACCGGTAGGCGCAATCCCAATGAGGAGAACATCGGGATGAAATAGGAGCGCTTCCTGAACGGACCCGACAATGGGGATGTTACCGCCAAAGCCAAGCACCTCTTGGACAACTTTTCCGCTTTTCGTGGAATCTATGACAGCAACAATCTGGTGGCGCGAATAGCGCAAGACCCCAACTGCTGTCTTGGCTCCAAAAATGGAAAATGCCCCTTCAGCCAGGATAGCGATCCGGTGGAGTGGCTGCATAGGTGTTCCTCTCCCCTAACGTTTAGTGTAACGAACGGCCGTTCCGCGGAAGAAATACGTCTTCCACTCGCCTTGCATGACTGAGGGAAATGGGGTTCGAGGATTGCTGACAAAACCTTCGTGCCGATCGGCCAGACGCCGCACATTGATCACTGCATCGGCGCCCAGTGCGGCGGCCTTTTTCTGCAGATCTTCCATCATGCGCGAAGTGACTTCCGCGTCGAGCTTCTTAGCACGAAAGCTGTCAACGACTGCAATCTCGTGATACGGCTGATCAGGGGATTTGCTCAGCAATTCGACATTGCGTGGTGAGCGGGCTGGGCGTATCTCGCGTGGATCGACCCGCTGGATTTCACGCGGTCCAGAAGCGCAACCCGTGAATAACAATGCGTTCGCGAACACCACCGCACACAAAACCACACACCGTATGCTCTCTCGAGGATTCATAAAGTTCTTCTCCAAGAATTCTCCATCCCTGTCAACGCCTTAGGCCATTTAATCAATGCGTAACTCCAGGATGCGGATGCCAAGACGCCCCGCCGGGAATGCAGGTGGCACCGGCGGCCGCAACGACTGCAACTCTAGCGTGCTATCAGGTTTCAATAACTCAGCCGGAATCTCGACTGTACTTTCGGTCCAGTCAGGAGTGGCAGTAGTGAGACCTACCTTCCTCTGACGATCCGGTTTCTCGAAATCAAGGTACCAATGAACGTCAACACTCTCGTTGTTCCGTCCGGAGTGTGCGACGAGAGTCAGCCGAATAGGTCGCTTCGGCAAAGGGAATTGGAGAAGTTGTCCTAGCGCGATTCGCGCATTCCCATTTGTCCAACGGTATGCGCGTCCATCGCTTTGGAAGGTGGGGTCATAGAATCCCTGCGCCAGATAGGGTTCCGCTTTCGTATCCATTGGCAAAACAACTGGCAGAGGGCGAGGGCTTGGCACGAGCCGAGGTTTCCAACCCGTCCACCAGTCATTTGGCATCGTTGCCCAATCGAGTTCGTAGAAACGAATCGTTTGTTGCACGTGAATGGGCTTAACCGGAAGGCGATGTACCTCCTCTACGACCACGAGATAATTGAGCTCTTTTGTGCCAAGGAGGCGAGCAAATCCGGCTCCCGATAAAGATAGGTCCTCATCCGTGACGTAGATGGAACGAGAGGGGGAGAGTGCGGAATCCGTAGCAATGAGCCTGGTTTTCTGCCAGAATTCTGGGGCGTTTTTTTGGACATATCCCTGGATATCAAAACGAGCGGCAAGATAGGGGCCGTATTGAGCTACTACGGCTGTGGGTGCGAAAAGTACAAAATCATCCGCACGCAGGAAGCGAGTCCACTGGTCCACTTGGGGAATGGCCCCGCGATAGTTGGATACCGTCAGTAGGGTTGGCGCCTGCTTCATCTGTGCAATGCTGATGATGAGCAGGAGAGCACATTGGACAACTCTGCCCCAGCGTAAGAACAATAATCGCGATAAACTGTGAACAGCTATGGCGCTTGCAAGAGCCATCACCGGAACGAGAACTGGCAGCCAGCGGCGGCTACCCCACGGATGAATGGCATCGAGATTGCGCTTCACAAGAAACATACTTGCTGCCAGGGCAAGCAGCAGAAGAAGGCGTGTGGCAGGGTGCTTGGCCCCCTGCCTCAACCATAGCGCGAAACCGGCGATGGCAAAGCAAAATCCCAGCGGCCCGTAATATTGTGCAAATTCATAGAGGTTCGTCTGTTCACTCCAAACATCCAGGGGAGGATGTTTCGCAAACATGTAATCTTGATAACAGTAAACCGTAACAATTCCGGCCACAAAAAACCAAATCGCATGCCGATGGATGCGCGACCACCAGCGAGCCAAAATCTCTCTATACTCGGCGAGAACTGCCCCCAAACAGTAAGCTGCAGCGATAGCACTCACGAACACGATGGGGAACATCTCGTAGCTTATGCCGAGTTTGCGCACCGTAAAGTTCCAGGAGCCATAAAGATAAAACCGTGCGAACACGAGGGCATGGAGAAAGGCAAAAAACGATATGCCTACTAACCCGAATAACACCTGGCGGGTTTGAAGGAAAACGCGGGGTAGTCGGCTGGCAATACCCACTTCAAAGGCGAATATCCCTAGAAGAGGCCAAAAAGCAAATTTCACTGTTGCGGCAGCAGCGAGAGGAAGAAGGAAGGGAACCATTTGGAAACGAGAAATGCCAGCAGGCGAAGAGGTGGTCCTCAACTCCCACGAAAGCACGTAGGCGAGAATGACCCCCCAAATGAGAAGCTGGAGCAGTGGCTCGTTGCTTGGAAAACGAGCAAACCAAAGCTGCGGAAGGCTTGTGGCAAGAAGGAAGGAAGCACCGAGGGCAACGTGGGGATCCCACAGGCGGCGAATGACGAGAAAGAAGGCAAAAACCGAGAGTGCGGAAAACAGACCATTCACGCATTGTGTGGCCTGCGGCCCTCCAGCAGCATAGGCGAGACCGATCCATACTTCATAACCATGCAAGAACTGAGGAATGACTCGGCCTTTTTCAGGGGGGTCGAGATAATACCCCGCAAAGCGCAGATAGCGAGGTCGGCCTTGAAGGATGTCACCGATGTCCTCAAAGAGGTGCGCTACAGGTTCAAAACCACACTTGGCGATGAGAGGATCTCGCCAAAAAAAGCTTCCTGTACGCGCTAACTGGATGCCAGTAGCGGTGTAAACTCCTTGATCTCGCATCCCAGCAATTTCGTGCGAACGCATCAGAACAGCATAGACGACAACAAGAAGACCCAAAGCGAACGCTACGACCTCGGCACGGGACAAATCCATTGGGAGGAGTCGACGCACCTCGCTCCGGTACCTTATCAAAAACGCTGCCGCCACGGTTAGAGACGCCAGCGAAACGCGAAAGATAGAAAAGAAACCCGCGTAGCCGAGTGCCAACCCAACAAAGGTTATTGCCGCGATTCCATTCACTGACGCGAGAACGCACACGTCACCGATCGAGAGCGGCACGCTGTAACGACGCAGGCAGCCTATGAAGGGCAAGGCCAGCGAGAAACCAACGATGAACACACTGACAGTTATGATTACCAGTGCGATAAGATGGTTCAGGTGCGCAGACATGACAGGCTGTAAACCTTTGTCCCCCCGATGTATGTGGCAACGACCTTCGTTGAACTATCGCAGAGGATTTTTCGCACGTCCGACGTCAGAGGTACATCTGAGGCAAGCGCGACAAAATCGGCCGCAGAATCTCTCGCTATGACCCCTAGCCGCATAGGAACACCCAGGAAGCTAAGAGACCGGCCCGGAATACGCGTTACCATATCTAACAGTTGCGAGCTGGTCAAAGATGGAAAGCTCGAAGCTGCTAAGCGAAGGGTCTCCAGCATCGATAAGGTATCGCTGGTTGCGAGGCTATCTGTGCCAAGAACCACTGGTACCCCGGCACGCTGCAGGCTGTATAGGTCGAACGGAGCGCGAGCGAAGTAGTGATGAGTCGTAGGACAGTGAACCACTGTTTGCCCCGGCGCAAGAGCGTGCAGATCTTCTTTTGTGAAATGGTTGAAATGAAATAGGTAGTGTGCAGATTCAAGAAGCCCTTCACGTCTCAGGAATTCTGTCGGTGAGCATCCAGGGACGTCCGCAAAGGCGGGCGATAATTGGTGTCGGACACAAAACTCCCGGAATGGCCCTTTTCCGCATTGGAAAAATTCCGATTCTTCCGGCGTCTCAGCGACATGCCATCCAACGGGAATAGCTTGATTCTCCGCCAGGAACTTTCTTAGGCGAGTTCGCAACCGTGGTCCCACACTATAAGGCGCGTGCGGATTAAGCCCCGTAGCGAGACAATGAGAAGGCCGAGGCATCTGCAGGAGTTGCAACGCATCTCCCCAAACTTTTTCAGCCTGATCGTCGTCAAGGGCGATGAGCTCCCACAAAATCATGTGACGCAATGGGCTTTCGGCCCAGATAGATCTCATTTCGGGTCTGTGCGCACAGTCGATGACACTGGTTGTCCCACCAGCGAGAAGTTCGTTCATAGCTGCCTTTGCAGACTTAACGATTTCCTCCGGCGTAACTGTGCGTTTTAGCACCCCTATCGCGTCGATCCAGTCGGTGAAAGATACTTCGCCTCGCGGAAGCCTTCCCCGACAAAAGCTATATTCGAGATGGGCATGGGAATTGATAAACCCTGGAAGAAGCAGTTGTTCTTCGATGATGGGAACAGAGGCTGGGTCCAGGGTGACTTGGTGTTCGGAGAGAACATCAGTAACTTTTCCATTTTCAACACAAACCACTGCATTATGACGCAAGTGGGTCCCCTCTACCCAGACTGCTTGTGCTTTAATAAACTGGCGCATGACCTGATGCTCTTTCGCTGACGGAGCTATTTGTTTTCTGTAGCTCCACCCATTGAAGGATCCCAGAGGTGGCATGCAACAAAATGGTCGCGAGTTACCTCAAGCATGCGGGGTGCAACCTCACGGCAGGGAGCGAAGCACCTTGGACACCGCGGGTGAAAACTACACCCCCTTGGGGGATTTACGGGCGAGGGCACATCACCTGTGAGGACAATTTTCGCTCCACGCCTCTTGGGATCGGGCCGCGGCACGGCAGCCAATAAAGCTTGGGTGTAGGGGTGCAAGGGCTCAGAAAAGAGCTTTGACGTGGGGGCCACCTCGACAAACTCCCCAAGATACATGACTGCAACACGATGACTCATGTGTGCCACGACACTCAAATCGTGAGACACGAAAAGAAACGAGATGCGATGTTGCTCCTGCAAGTGTTGGAGCAGATTAATGATTTGTGACCGAATAGAGACGTCGAGTGCACTTACAGGCTCGTCGGCCACGATGATTTCAGGGCCTACGGCTAAGGCCCGGGCGATCCCAATGCGCTGGCGCTGCCCACCGCTAAATTCGTGAGGGAATCGATTCACTGCGCGGGGTGAAAGCCCAACTTCAGCCAGCAGTTGCTTGACCCGCTCCTGAACCTCGCTTCGTGGGCAAAGCCGATGAATGATCAGGGGCTCAGCCACGATGGAAGCAATTGTCATGCGGGGATTGAGCGAGCTGTAGGGATCCTGGAAAATGATCTGCATGCGCCGGCGATACGGGCGAAGCTGTCGCGCAGAAAGAGTGCAAAGATCGGGGGAATCTCCAAGGTGAACTCTGCCTGAATCCGGCCGCACCAGCTGTAAGACAGTTCGTGCTAGTGTCGTTTTTCCGCAACCGCTTTCCCCAACTAGACCGAGGGTTTCTCCCCGATGAAGGCAAAAAGAAACGCCCCGCACAGCCTGAAGAAGCTGCTGTTTGCCGCCGAGCAAACTGCGGCCGACGACAAACGATTTTCGAACGTTTTCTACACGTAGAAGCACTTCCATAGGGTTGGAAGATGCGGTTGTCCGATGCTGCGGCTCACCTCTCATTGGGGATTAAGAGTGGGGGCACTCCCGGGTCCAATTCAAACCAAATCGAACGCGACACACCTCCGGTCAAAAAGAGGGCGTGAATGCAGCTTTAAGAGCTGCATCCACGCGAATTCAAGTTCTCCGAAGAGGAAAACGAGAACCTACTCTTATTCGTACAGGCTCCAATCTTGCGCTGCAGCAGACGCCGAGCGTGGGAACAGTGGTGCCGAAATGTACGCCTCATTGGAAATTGCCCCGTCACTAGCACGACGAATGCTCACAACGTAAATGCTCTTGCTCTGGGGCGAATAGACGACAGAGTGGTAACGCACCCCATCGGGAAGCTGCGCGTCGGTCGTTGTCTCCCATGCAGCAAGGGTGCTGCCCGTCATTTTCGAGCGCCAAACGTTGTTCTGCGGCGTCCCACCCGAGGCACGCCCACCGACTGCGAAGACGGTATCACCGACCGCAACCAGCCCAAGGTTATATCGTCCAGCGGGGAGGGCTGCTGCTGTTTGCTGCACCCAGCTACCCATGGTCCCATCGTTATTTACAGTATTAACGTAAATCTCGGTGGTGACCGATGAATTGGAGTTCTTCATTGTTAAACCCCGATGCAAAACCAGGTTGTTGCCAATGGCTGCGTTAGCGCTAAAATAGCAAGGCGTCGGAAGCGCTGCTCCCGTCGCAAACGCCCCTAGATTGCCATCTGCTTGGGTCTGTGCGTAAACACAGACGTCGTACAGAGGAGGTGTCCCACTTTCACTATCTCCACCCATGGCATACAGATACCCATTTTGGGCAATCACTGCTGAACCCAGTTCTGGATCATAACCGCCAGGAAAGGCAGGACTTTCCTTCCATGCGGAGGAAGTAAAGTTGCCATTGGCATCAACACCGATCGACGTGACGTTATTCCGGTTCGGGCCAGTCGCATTCCAGCCGCCGCCGCAAATGTAAATCCCATCGGAAGTTGCATCGACCTGCTCGCCGATGTAATTGAAATTATTCATTGCCGGCAGCGTTGTCATTTCCGTACAATCGCTCAGCTCGCCGGTTGCCGCATTAATCTTCAAGCGATAGACACGGCCCGTATCCCCGTCCAGGTAATTGTTTCCACCCATGATGTAAAGATAGTCTCCAACCACTGCAGCGCCAGCCATTTGGGTGGGGTTCCCAGGAATGATATCAGATTGCGTCACCCAGTAGGCGATGGGGTTAGGCGTTTGAGCAATAGCATAGGTGGCCGCCAAACTTGCGAGACCACTTAGTAAGAAACGCTTCATTGTTATCCTCCATGTGTTTTAAGCCGTTTCGCCTAGGCTTACGGGAGAGACCAGACGCTAGGCCCGCCGGGTCCTCTGAAAAACGGAATTCGCCTCATCCTTCATTCGCGCTGTCTGCTCGATCACCTCGCCCTCAATTATAGTAGTTGCGAATCAGAGTTTCGGATAATTTAGGATAAAAACGTTTTGCAAGTGAAAATGACAAACAATTATTTGGTTTAGGCTAACGCGGCTTGGATCAATATGTCGCAAAGAAGAACAAACCTGTCGGGTTGGAGCCTTTCTTGAACCTCGGGAAATTTTATGCATGGGGAGCTTTTGCCGTAGGGTGCGTCGGCGCTTTTGCATTTGTCCTGGATAGGCGCGGGGGGGACGTCCTGCTTGGGAGCACACTTGCAGTGGTTGTTTCGTTCGCCGCCTTTTCTCTCGTTCCAATCTTTCGCCGTAAGACGCCCACGAGCACAGCGTTTCTGCTTGGGGGTACGACGCTGGTTGCATCAGGCTTGGCCGGCCTGCTCGTGATACATAGAGGCGGCGGTCGCGCTATTCTTGCTGTCATCGGGGCGCTCTGCGTCGCTGTTCTCATCAGGTCAAGCGCCTCCGGAGCCGCAGCCCTCCTTGCAAGACAACATGAGTCTCCAATTCAAGAGCAAGTAAAGCACCGAGTCGGTCTGTGCTTTGCCTCTCTGTTAGCTTACCTTCTCTGGCAGGGGTTAGCCTCATTGGCAGGCCCTTTTCCTGAGATATCGTTGAAGTTGTTTTCGCGCGAGCTTCTTGCCTACGTCGGTGGTTTCTGCCTCTGTTTCATTCTGTGGACTCATGCTCGGAACATTCTTCGGTATGCTCTCAAGGGGATCACCTTTGCCCTCGTCATCGCGATCGTCGGCATGCTTTTGGTGGCTATGCTTCAGGCTACAGGCATGCTGCCATCCGCGTGTGCGACTCAATGGGGTTGGATTCGCATCGAAAGCACAGAATTCGGCAGAAGCTGGCGCCTGCAGTTCCCGTTCGAACACCACAACCGTGCCGGTTTTTTTGGAATGCTGGCGACGTTCCTTATTCCAGCGCTTGTTCTCACATCCAGTTTAGCAACCCCATTTTGGGCGCTTCTGGCAGCACTGAGTAGTGTGCTTGTGACCATTGCGACTGTAACGCGAGGCGCGCTGTTGGGTTTAGGTGCAGGAGCCATTGCAGTAGTTTGCTCAGCCTCAGCGAGCACTCGAAAATCTTTTCTGCCTGTTCTTGCAGTCCTGACAATCGTAAGCGGCATGCTTGTGATTGTCAGCCCATCACAAAGAGCTCATTGGAAGGACGCTGTCCGTTGGCTTCGGGAAGAAAAGAACTCTCCTACCTCGCTTTCTAGTCGCATGACCATCCAAGCTGTAGCTTTGGAACTCATCGCTCAACGTCCACTCACGGGGTGGGGCTACGGATATTCAACCTTCGAGACCGCTGCGCGGCAAATCTTTCCAAGTCTTGCAAGCCGGATTGAAGGGATGAGTCACCCACACAACCACTGGCTGGAACAAGCATTTGCGGGTGGCCTACCGGCGGTTTTCCTGTTTGCGCTATTTACGTTTTCGCGCCTTTCTGCCCTTGCACTCGCCGTTCGACATGCTTCCACCCAGCCTGACAAGAGATGGATGCTGTGCCTAGCCTTGTGGTTTGGCCTAGAAATTGCGATCCAGGTCTACGGGTTAACGAACACCGCTTTGCGACGCAATCTCGGGCTCGCGTGCTATCTCGTTTGGGCAGGTAGTCTTCTGTTGGTCTTGCGGACATTTACCAGAGACGAGTCTAGCGCCTCTACTGCTTCACCCCACCTTGAGTCAGGCCGCTGATGAGGTACCGCTGGGCCAACACGAAGACAAGGAGCACCGGAATCGTTGTGATAATTGACCCAGCGGCCATAAGATGCCAGAAGGTCTGATATTGATCGCCAAAGGCTGCAGCCATTCCCACCGGCAGTAGGTAATTCTCTTCCCCGGTCATGAAGGCGAGGGCAAACATGTACTCGTTCCACGCCGTCAAAAAAGCAAAGAACGCGGTCACGGAAATCCCTGGCAAGCTAAGCGGAACGACAATTCGCCAGAAAACACCAAAGATGCTAAGACCGTCAACAATTCCCGCTTCGTCGAGAGACTTCGGAATTGTGTCGAAATACCCCTTCAGCATCCACACACCGAAAGGAAGGCTTACGGTGCAGTAGGCGACGATGAGCCCGGGAAATGAGCCGAGAAGACCCATTCGCTGAAGAATAAAATAGAGGGGCACGAGGAGAACAACGCCTGGAAACATCTGAGTAAGCAGGAAAAAGAAAATCAGTGGTTTCTTTCCGAAGAAGCTAAACCGTGAAAAAGCGTACGCAGCACTGGCGGCCAGTAACACACCGAGAATAGCCGTCGCCCCGGCGACCACAGCCGAATTGCGAAACCAGCGCAGAAAAATGCCGTTGTTCATTGTGAGAACTTCTCGGTAATTGGAAAAGTTCGGGTGGGCCGGAATCATTTCAATGCGAACGGTTTGGTAAACGTCCTCTTTCTGCTTTAGCGAGGTGGAGAGCACCCAGATTATCGGGAAGACCGCGACAAAGCTTGCGAGAGCAAGCCAGAAATGGGTGCTGATGACAGTGAGGCGTCCCATTAGTACAGCTCCTCGTCACGGTGCAGCAGTTTGAGATACAAGAGACTGAAAACGAGCAGAAGGACAAAAATCAAAGTGCCGTAAGTTGCGGCTCCTGCGTAGTCGTGGTAATCGCGGAAGAGGCGAAAAGCATAAGTGGCAAGAATCTCCACTGTCGTCCCCCCGCCTTGAACGAGCCATATCACATTGAACATGTTGAACGTCCAGATGGCCCCTAAAAGAATGATTGTGAGACTGACCGGACGCAGCATGGGGAATGTGACATACCAGATTTTCTGCAAACGCGAACAGCCGTCGATTTCCGCAGCTTCGTAAAGATCCTTCGGGATAGCCTGCATTCCTGCTAACAAGCTAATCATCATGAATGGGATTCCCAGCCACACGTTTGTGATGGTCACGGCAATAAATGTCCATACGCTGTCGCTGAGCCAAGGAATCGGAGAATGCCCGATCTTCTGGAGTATGACATTGAAGAACCCATACTGTGAATTGAATAACCAGCGCCAAGAAAACGCTGAAACATACACAGGCACAGCCCACGGGAGCATGAGGAGAACTCGATAAAAGCGGGTGCCAGGAATGTTGCGGTTGAGGAGCAAGGCAAGGATGAAGCCAAAGATGTAGTGAAAGGTCACATTCAGGATTGTCCAAAGGATCGTCACACCCAGGACCTTGTAAAAGGTCCGAGCATCCTCCGAATCCCTGGAAGGAATCAAGACCCGCTTATAGTTGGCCAACCCCACGAGGCCCCACGTGGAATTGTCGCGATTCGGATTGATGGTCCAATCAAATGGGGCTCGTTCAAACTGCAGATTGACAGTCGTCGTTGTGCCCGAGCGGGGATCGAAATAAGAGAGGGATACCGCCTCAACTTTCTTGTTAATAAAATCTCTGCGAGCCTTTTCAATAAATCGCTCGAGAGCTCGTGCATTGCGTGGTGTCTCATTGTTCAGGGCAAGAATACAAACGCCGTCGGGAACGCCTCGCTTGGCGGCAGGTCCCCCGGGAACAACCCGTACGGGAGTTCCCTCAGAGCACTGGGTCGAGCCGGAGACCAGCTCGACACCCAGCGTCCAGAGGTCAAAGTTCTTCTCTTTCAGATTAGTAAAACTGAAAAAGATGGTTTGCAGCAATGGGAGGCCAACCAAGGCAAGCATGGGCACCAAAGCGGGGAGGATGAAAAGGTAAATCACCGTCCCGCGAAACAATTTCCTCAGCATGCCTGTCGCCATCCGGATTTGCTCAAGTCCCTACTTACCCAGAAGGATGCGCGTGGTGTAAGCCTCGATCGGCACCTCAAGAATGCGCCCCTTTGCCTTCAACCTGGGCTGGGCTTTCGAGTAGTCAATTCGGGTGTAATTAGACGCGTCAAGGCGCTTCGCAGGCAGCACTTTCACTGCTGGATCGTTCAGGACATCGATGTACTGCGAAGGTGCCCCTTCGGGCAGTTTGATTCTCGCAGTTCTCGCCTTTTCCGAATTGTTGGTGACCACGAGGACGGTTTGATCTTTTGTCCATCGTCGGAAAGCAAAGAGGGCATTCGCATCGTCCGTGAGAATTGTCTCGTATTCGCCGACATGAAGCGCTTGTAAGGTGTTGCGTATTGCAGCGCATCGCTGGTAGTGAGCGAAAACGTCTTCCATGAAGAAGTTCTCTTCCGGCTTCTCGTAGGGCTGGAGGTCTTTCCATATCATCGGTTTGCGATCGCCAGGATCGTCAGGCCCCCACATGCCGGCTTCGTCACCGTAATAGATCATCGGACCACCAACGTAGCAGAATTGGACCCCCGTCACGGCCTTGAGCTTGCGATAGGTGTCTGTGGTCGGCTTCTCGGCTTTATACGTTTCCCCCGGTTTTAAATCCTGAACGCGATTCCCATTATCGTATTCGCGCCCGGGATTATAGAGCATCGAGACAAGCCGGTCGGTATCGTGAGAATTGAGAAGATTCATCATGACGTAGTTGGCTTGCTCGGGCACATCGAAAAGCATTTTGGCGATGTCGTTTGCAAGGCGGGTCGGCGTGCCGTTGTTTGCGTAGAAACGCAGCAGCGCTTTAGCGAACTGATAGTTCATCACACAGTCGAACTGATCTCCGCGCAACCACTGCTTTGGCGGATCCCAGATCTCGCCCATAATGATTGCATCAGGGTTGATCGACTTCACAAGCTTGCGCCACTCGCGCCAAAACTCACTGCTAACTTCGTTAGGGACATCGAGGCGCCAGCCATCAATACCATCGGAGGGGTCCCCGTCTCCGTTGGGGTCCATCCAGCGACGCGTGATAGCAAAGATGTGTTTTCTCACTTCTGGATCGACGTAGCCGTGTTCGTTCTCTTTGAACACTGGTAGATCTTTCACTCCGTACCACCCTTCCCAATCGAGAGGCTCCCAGCTCGTAATGTTGTACCAATCCTTGAAACGGGAGTTTTTCCCGTTTTTTAGCACATCCTGGAAGGCGGGGTGTTTTGTGCCGGTGTGATTGAAGACTCCGTCGATGATGACTCTGATACCCGCTGCGTGGGCTTTCTTAATGAGCTCGAGGAACAACTGGTCACTTTTGTTAAACTTCCACGTCGAAGGATCGAGCAGGTCTTCCTGTGCCACAATTCGCTCGTATTCTCCCTTGAATCCAAACTGGTCGTCTACGTGCCGATAATCTGTGGCGTCGTATTTGTGGAGGGACTCAGACTGAAAGATGGGATTAAACCAGATTGCTCCAATGCCAAGGGATTTGAGGTACTCCAACTTCTCCATCACGCCTTGAAGATCGCCGCCATAACGGCGGAAAAAGACGCTAGGATAAAACGTCCCCCCATCTTCAGGAAGAAGGCGCTCCCAGTCCATAGTCCACGACCGCGTGCCAGTTGGATCATTGTCCTTTGATCCATTGCGAAACCGCTCAGGAAAGATCTCGTACCAAACGACGTGGCGGGCCCATTCCGGCGTTACGAAGATTTTGCTCTCGTCTATCTTAACTTCAAACGGAGTGACTTTTGCTGGAGGTGTTTTGACCTCCTCCTGCCCGTAATCGACTTGAGTCTTGCCGTCGACAAGCCTGAAATAGTATTTTTCTACGTGGGGGAGCTTCCCACCAAAATACTCAAATCTTTCATCTGAGAACACAGAAAGGAGCAAAACATCTTTCTCACCCGTTGCCTCTAGGAAACGCAGCCATGCCTTTTCAGCATCGTGGGCTAGAGCACGGACTCGGACAACAACAGGGCCGTCTTTGCTTAGCGGGTTGAAGAAGTCTATCGATTCTGGATCGTGAAACAGAAAATCACCGTCAATTTGGCCATCTCCGACTTTCGCCTCTGAGCGAACAATTGCTGCTCCATGGCCCAACCTTAGCACGCTATTGAAGCCCCCCTGACCGTCGTCCGTTTTCACAGGGTTCTCGGGGTCTTCTTGCCAACGGCTGTGGTCTATCACGAATTTGTACTGATGTTCTCCATCCGGCAAGACTTGTGTGAGCAGGAACGTGTCTCCCTGCTTTTTCATTTTTAGCGTAGTGGGGTTCCAGCCGTTAAAGGTGCCAGCCAGGTGCACAGTATCTGCACCTGGCGCTTTGAAACGAAACGTGACGCGGTTTTTATTTTTGCTAATTGGGACAATCTCGATGCTCGGAAAAGGGCGGAGCACCGTCCCGCTGGTTGCAGAGTCTGTTGGCGCGCTGTCGGGAGAAACGTCTCCCTTCTCTTCGCTCTTAGCAGCTGGAGCTTTCTTGTCTTCACCAAGTCGGATAACACTGTTTTTCCCGCCGAGACCGTTATCCTTCGTCTCGGGATTGAGTGGGTCCTCGCGCCAGTCTTTGCCGTCCACGACAAACTTGTATTCATGCTCACCGGCTTTCAAATCGAGGGTCGCTACGAACTCATCGCCCTCGCGTGCCATCGGTTTCGCATCGGCAGACCAATCATTGAACGAGCCAGCGAGGAACACTCTCTCCGCATTGGGTGCCTTATACCGGAAAGTGACGGCGAAGGTGCCGTCGCCATGGGGAACAGCTCTGACAGAGGGACAAATCTGAATGCCCTCAGGGCTGGGCTCCTTTGCAGCGTCGGCATCACCGGCGACTCCGCGTTGCGCCATCGCGACGGCTTCTTTTGTCAGATCGATGATGCTGTTCTGGCCACCGAAATTATCGGGCGCACCCTTCGGGTTTAAAGGGTCAGGACGCCACGTCTTTCCGTCCTCAACAAACTTGTACTCGTGCTTTCCTTCTGGCAGTTCGACTGTGGCAGTAAAGACATCTCCCTTTTTCGTCATCTCAATTTTATCTGGGCGCCAATCCACGAAGGATCCAGAGAGGTAGACACTGTTAGCTTGGCTTTTCAGTGTAAAAGTCACAAGGAACTTGCCCCCCGAAGTTTCCTTGGCTACCACTGAGGGTGGCAAAAAACCAGCGGCTGTGGCTGTGAGTCCAAGTGACAGGAAAAGAGATATTATTAGCCACAGAGTGATGTTTATCCGACGCACGCTCATTGAAAGAACTCCCGTCTTTTAGATTTAAATCGTTCCAATTCTTGCTCTTCTTATCGTTGAGTCAACAAGGAAGAAACAGGGGTGCACCGATTTTGGACAGGATGGATTCTCCGATGCGCAGAGTCAGGCCATGAGCGCCATGGACCTATTCCGAGTTCCCAGGAGCAGCTAACGGGCAGCGAGTCTGGCTTTTCAACACTTGCTAGCCGCCCAAGAAGCCAAATAGTCCTCGATGGCTTTGTTTACGGGTTCAGGATTTTCCAGCGGTGCTAAATGACCGGCGTTCGGAATGATTTCCATGGTTGCCTGCGGCAAAAGGGAAAGCATGCGTACTCCGCATTCCGTGGGTGTCACTGTATCATGCTCGCCGTAGATGAGGAGTACTGGAACATCAATGGTCGGGAGGGTTTCAGTGGAATCAGGGCGGGAGGCTAGGGCTTCCAGGACACCGATGACGCTGTCGGGGTGCGCTTCGAGGGTCCACGAGCGAAGCTCTCGAACAAGCTCAGGCTTTTCCTTTCTGGTGAACGGGGAAACCAACTTGCCTTCAACAAAATCTGCCAAGAACCCAAGGCCCTCTCGACGGATTCTTTCTATCTGTTCCCTGCGACGAGCCCGGATTTCTTCGGTGTCGGCCTCGGCGCGGGTATCACAGAGAATCATTCCAGCCACACGAGCGGGGTAGCGACGCCAAAACTCAAAGGCAACGTATCCTCCCATGGAACATCCCCCGATGAAAACTTTGTCCAGTCCCTTTCTATCGAGAAAAAGCAGAAGATCCCACGCAAAAGACCGAACCGACCATTCCGGACACTCGGCGCAACCGATCGAACCGCCAAAGCCGCGGACATTGGGGGTAAACACTTGCGTGTGCTGTGATAGGCACGCCACTTGCTCCCGCCACATACGTCCGTCGAGCGGAAAAGCATGGAGCAAGACAATCGGAGGAAGTCCAGGTGATGGCTTAACGAGTTTCATTGGGGCATTTTCCCGATTTCTTTAGTGCAGATTCCAAATCTTTTCTGCCACATAGAGTCGAAACTCGCACGGGGTGCGCAAGCGAAAGGAGCATGACAATGTTGAGAAGCTGGGGAAATAGGAACAATCAAGATGGCCGGTCGCGCTGCCGTCGATTCGCAATTTTGAGTGCGACCCTGGTTTTGATGGCCCTGACACCAAGCACCTGGGCGCTTGGAATCCTCGTGCCGCGCCCTCCAGATCTGCTAGCCATTCAACCTGGGAAAACAGAAATCCGCGCAACAATCCGCGACAACGTAGCACGAACACGTGTCCATCAGGAGTTCTATAATCCAAATCCACGCCCTCTGGAAGCAGACTTCTTTTTTCCCCTTCCGGTCGGAGCAAGCGTAACCGATTTCGTGCTCTACATTGACGGAAAACCGCAACGCGGCGAGACGCTGGAAAAGGAGAAAGCTCGCGAAATTTACGAAGATATCGTGCGGCGGCTAAAAGACCCAGGGTTGTTAGAGTGGGCTGATTGGAACCTTTTCCGTGTGGCGGTCTTTCCCGTGCCAGCTCAAGGGACACAAACCATCGAAATCGAATTCAGCCAGCCCCTTTCTGCCCAGCAGGGTGTTTACCGGTACGACTTTCCCATGAGCGGGCCAGACCCTGCAAGGACGCAAAGGGGAAAAGCAACTTCGGATCGGCATGGGATGTCGAAACCTGACCTCGAGGCGAAATTTGTGATTTCGATCGAAAGCTCGCGGAGAATCGGGAACATTTATTCTCCCACGCACAGGATCACAATCAAAGAGGCGGACGAAAACAAGGCTGAGCTCGAAGTAATTCCCGCGAATGAGGATGACTGGAGACGCAACTTTGTCCTGCACTACGATTACAAAGAGAAGGACGTCGCGGTGACGCTCCTCGCCTCACGTCGCCCCTCGGAGCCTGGCTACTTCTGCCTGATGATTAGCCCGCCGTCCGATAGGCAAAAGCTAACAACCACACCGCTCGATCTCATTATCGTCCTCGACACGAGTGGCTCCATGAGTGAGGACGGAAAAATCGAGCAAGCTCGTCGGGCAGTGAAGTATTGCCTTGGCCAGTTAACGGCACAAGACCGTTTCGCGCTGCTGCGATTCGCCACAGAAACCGAGACCTACCGAGAGAAACTCACGCCGGCCACACCGGAAGAAATTAGCCGGGCAAAGACATGGGTAGAAGAACTGAGGGCTGCAGGAGGAACAAACATCGCGGAGGCAATCGACACCGCCATTCAGCTTGCGTCAAAGGAACCTGACACATCGTCAAGTAGAGCGCGCAGAAAGCTCGTCCTTTTCGCCACGGATGGATTGCCCACAGTGGGCATCACAGCCGCCGACAAAATCCTCGAGAGAGTTCAAAAAGCAGTTCAGGGAAAAGATTTGCGGATTTTCGCTTTCGGTGTGGGGTACGACGTCAACACGCGGCTGCTTGACCAGATCGCAGAACGCACGCGAGCGAGCACAGAATACGTGGCTCCACAGGAAGACCTGGAGGTTCCTGTTTCGCGCTTGTTCGACAAGGTAGCACGTGCTGCACTTAGCTCAGTCACCCTCACTTTCGAAGGCGGAGAGGTGTTCGACGTTTATCCTAAAGACTTGCCGGACTTATTCTTTGGCGAGCAGCTCACGGTGTTCGGGCGTTACAAGAAGAGCGGTCCCACCCTTATCCGCTTGCGAGGGCAACTCCACGATGGGCCGGCAGAATATGATTTTGAAAAGAGTTTCCCGGAAAGCGCTGAAGGCAATGATCACGTCGAGAAACTCTGGGCAACCCGTAAGGTTGGCTATCTCCTGGCCGAACTGCGGGATCACCCCGATTCTACTGAGATTCGGGATGAAATTGTCAGCTTGGCAAAACGTTATGGCATTGTGACACCCCTGACTTCTTACCTGGTCGTGGAGGATAAAGCGCTACAGGCTGATTCCGGCAGACCGCCTGAAACTTATGGGGGACGGCCACCAGTGGGCCCGCCATCACGGCCTACTATCTCGCGGCGAGGAGACCAACTGAGGAGTCATGCTATGGCTGCTCCGGGTTCGGCGTTCCATGCAGAAAGCGGCGAAGCTGCGGTGGCAGCGGCCAAAGCCATGCGGCAGATGAAAGAAGCCGTGGCCGCGCCTGTCCTGAGCTCGAGGGAGGAAATTCCGATCAGATGGATCGAGGGTAGGGCATTTAGCAAGCGCGGAGAGGTGTGGATGGAGGAAGGAACTGACAAGGCAGACAAGGTGGTGCGAGTGAAGAATTTCTCCCCGGGCTACTTTGAACTGCTTCGCGCCAGACCCGAATTGCGCGCTATTGTTCAGCTAGGGGAAAAAATCCGAGTAAAAATCGGGGAAGCCGTTGTTGAATTTGGCGAGAATGGAGCGGAAAAACTGCCCGAGGAAATCCGAAAACAGCTCGAACCAAAAAAATGAAAAACTTTGGGAACCTTTTTTCAGAGAGGCTTGTCTGAAAAGTTGCAGCAGGCCAGAGCACTCTCCGAAAGGAGAGGTTGAAAAAAGAGTTCCAGCAGCTGTCCTCGGACAGTTTACCATAACCTCCTAACCTCAAGATTAGACCCTCGGCAAAGCGAGGGTCTTTTCTTTTTGAGCATACCGCCCCCGCCGGAGCTCCGTCCGGTTGCTATAATCCCTAAACGGATGCTTACGAGGGGCAAATTCTCTCTCGTGTGTCCGTTTTCTAACGTTGAAACTGGTCACCAGGAATGATTGGTTGAAAACCTGCCTATAGAATTCACCAGACAATGGTTAAGAGGGAGTTAAAATGAGTATCCTGCGGCGCGATCCCACAAGTTACGGATGGACCATCTACCCGGAGGAGGATTTTCAGCCTCCGCTCTCTCCATGTGTGGATCAGCCTGAAAACCCGCCAGAAACCTGCCCGTTTTGCGCCGGACACGAAGATCAAACCCCTCCCGAAATCATGGCAGTTCGTCCGCCAGGCTCTGACCCCAATACCCCCGGCTGGCGTGTTCGCACGATCCCGGATCGTAATGCCGTCTTGCGAATCGAGGGGCAAGTGGGTCGGCGCGGGGAAGGACTATACGATATGATGAACGGGATTGGAGCTCATGAAATTGTCGTGGAAACACCTGACCATCATGGGCTGTTTTCGGATTTCGATGAGGCGCTTTTGTCCGACATTGTCTGGATGTATCGGGAACGGATGCGCGACCTTGTGAAGGATCCGCGATTCCGTTACATCCAAGTTTGCAGGAACTACGGGGTACGGGCAGGTGCGCGCTTGTCGCATCCACACTCCCTCGTCTTTGCGCTGCCGGTCATTCCCCGTGCAGTACGGGAAGAAATCAGCCGGGCTGCTGAGTATTGGCAGATGAAGGAACGCTGTGTATTCTGCGACATTGTTAACCAGGAACAGACGGATAAGGGGCGGGTTGTCTTCCAAAACAGCGACTTTATAGTCCTTGAACCATTTGCTGCCCGCACACCCTTCGAGACGTGGATACTCCCGCTGGAGCACGAGAGTCGCTTCTTGGATCTCGCCGATGAAAAAATCGTGACTCTAGCTCGTGCGGTCCGACTTGCGACGCGCGCCCTGGCCAGCGAACTGGGAAATCCGCCTTACAACCTCATCCTGCATACAAGTCCTATTCGGGTGGAGAAGCAGTTTGATATGCAGCATATGCCACTGGCGGAGTATTATCATTGGCATATCGAGATCATTCCCCGGCTGCGCGAGCTCAATGGCTTCGAGTACGGAACAGGCATTTATGTCAATCCTTTACTCCCCGAAAAGGCAGCCGCGCGTCTTCGTGGGGTCATCGATCAGAATCATGCTGGTTGATTGAAGCCGATGGTTAGCGAGGGTCCGTCCTGAAGCGGACGCATAGAAAAGGACAATGAGCGGCAGAGCATGACGTCAGGAAGGAACGCTTGATGAAAATGACAAAGCTTACGATTCTTTGGCTATTTGTCCTAACGGCGGCACTCGCTTTGCTCGGCGGGTGCGAACAGAAAACAGTAGAGACAAAGCCAACGCCCTCTCCAGGACTTAAGGCCATTGCAGAGACGACGGCTGCTCAGGGACAACTTCATGACAACCTCCACGCTGAAACGTCAACAAGCCTTTCATCCGCCTCCACCACCCAGACGGAGACCTATACGGAAGCTCCTGAACCTGATGCAGCATCAACCGGTCCCAAGGTATCGGTGGCATACCGGGATGAGAACTTGTTAACATATCAACCAAGTCCCTATTTGCGCTCTCTCACGAGTTCTCCGGTCCACTGGCAGCCATGGGGAAAAGAGATTTTCCAAGTCGCCCAAAAACTCGATCGACCGCTCCTGATTTCGCTAGGCGCTAGCTGGTCCTTGGAAAGCCGGCTGATGGATAGAGAAACGTTCGAGAGCCGGGAGGTTGCCGAGTTTCTCAACAAGCATTTCGTGCCGGTGAAATTGGATATAGACGAGCACCCGGATGTTGCTCAGCGATACCTGCTGTTCTTCAATGTTCTCAGGGGCGATGATCAAACTGCTTCGGTCGTCATCGCGGCATTGCCGGACGGCTCGCCTTACGAGGCAACAGCGTATTTGCCTCCTCGGGCTGAAACTTCAGGCACGATGGGAATGCTGGAGTTCCTGGAGGCTGTCGCTCACGTGTTCGGGACCCAAAAAGATCGCGCAACTGAACAAGGCAAGCGGTTCGAACGCATCCTCGATGACGCAAGACAGCGACTGATTCAAACCTCGCCATCTCTCGAGATTACGAGAGAAGCAGCGGCTCAACGTTGCAGTGAAATTCTGAATCGCATATCCGCATCCGCCGATAAGGGTGAAGCGTTTTCCAATGCAACTCTCGCTGGGCGCCTAGCTTTACTTGCCCTTCACCATTACTCGGACACGCGGAGTAGCTCGTCATTAGCTGTCGCAGAAAAGGTGCTTCAGGCAGTAGCAGAAAGTTTTCTCAAGGACCATGTGCTGGGAGGATATTTTCACCGTATTGACGGAGAGGGGTTCCCTTTAGATGGAAAGCTGCTGCCCGATCAAGCAGTGCTACTCAGGGCCTTTTGTCTGGCCTACGCAGCCACGGGGAAGAGGGTGTATCGTGAAGAGGCCGAGAGCATTCTGGCGTTTGTGCGAGATACCTTCGAAAATCCAAGCGGAGGATTTTATGGTAGCCAACAACCAGACGCCGATCCCCATGAGGCCGGGGCGTATTTTAGCTGGTCAGGAGCCGAAGTGAGCACATTGCTTGACGTTCCCCTCGAGAGGGAGGTCGTTTTGCGATTTTATGGGCTCGACAAGGGTGACCGGGAAGAGAAACGCATGCTCCGCCCTGCCCGAACTCTGTCCGACGTGGCATCGTCGCTGAAGGTTAGTGCCTCAGTTGCGAAGCAATTGTTAACCAGCGCGACACTTCTCCTCCGTGAGAAGCGTTATGAGAGAGAGGACTTCCCATTCGTGAACAAGTCCCTCATTGTATCCTGGAACGCGAGTATGGTTTCGGCCTATGCCGACGCATGGCGATATCTGGACGACAGCGAAGCTCGCGATTTTGCATTGAAAACCGCGAGTAAGCTCTTAGAAAGCGCGACAACTACCAGCGGTTTTCTGCACTACCTGGGGCGTGGGGAAAGCGATGAACCCTCTCACACGCTACTCGAAGACCAAGTGGCGATGGCTGGAGCTCTTCTCGATTGTGCCGAGATAAGCGGAAAGAATGAGCTTATGAACGCCGCGAAAGAGCTCATGGAGCAGATCCAAAGAAACTATGCTTTTGCGGGCCAAGCGGTGTATTTGGACAAGGAAGAGAACATGGAAACGGGGCACTGGGATGTGCGCCTTGTCCCCATCCAAGACAGTCTCGTTGATTCGCCGAATGCTCAAGTTGCTTTGCTTTGGTTCAGACTGTTTAGGCTCACAGGACAGGAAATGTACCTCCAGCGAGCCGCGAGATGCGTAGGCGTGGTATTCCAACAACGCGATTGGTGGGACGAACGATTGGCAACTTTCGGAGATGCATTGCTGACAGTTGCCTTTAGTCCACCTAAGGTTGTGATTGTTGGCAAGGCAGATAAAAGCGACATGATCGAACTATGGCATGCAGCGCTCAACACTTTCCGAGTGGGCAAGTGCGTGGAACTTCTGACGCCGGACGCAGCAATGACAACCGACTACCTGCCCTCGAAGGATGGGAAAGCTGTTGGTTACGTCTGCACCCACGAGGCTTGTGCCCCGCCTGCAAAGGACACAAAAGTACTCCGGAAAACACTGATCGAGTTTGGACGAAACTAACGAAATAATTTCGTAGCGATTCAACGTCGTGAAGATAAGAGGCTAGCATTGGGCGAGAAACGTAAAACGATCCAGTTTACTGTGCTCGTTGTTGATGACGAGAAAAACACACGTGAGGGACTTCGCTGGGCCCTTGAAGGACCTGACGTAGAAGTGATTACTGCAGCGAACGGACTCGAAGCGTTGGAGCTCCTGCGTCAGTATCCCGTGGATCTTGTGATCACCGATCTGCGAATGCCAGAGCTCGATGGAATGGAGCTTCTGAAGCGAATTCGGCTCGAGATGCCAGAGATTCCGGTGATCATCCTTACGGGGCATGGCTCGGTCGAGAACGCCGTGGAAGCAATGAAAGATGGCGCTGTTGATTATCTTCAGAAGCCCGTGAACATCGACGAACTCATGCTGCGCGTAGAGCGGGTACGGCGTGAGCAAAGGGTCGAGCGAGAGAATGTTGAGCTTCGTGAGCGGGTGCAGACGCTTTACGCCTTCGAGAACATCGTCGGCCGTTCCGCTGCTATGCAAGAAGTGTTCGAGAAGATCAAAATGGTCGCGCCGACACGGGCGAGTGTGCTCATTTATGGAGAAAGTGGCACAGGAAAAGAACTCGTGGCCAATGCCATTCATCAGAATTCGCCACGCCGAAACAAACCCTTTATCAAAGTCAATTGCGGGGCCCTGCCGCTCACTCTGCTGGAAAGCGAATTGTTCGGGCACGAAAAGGGAGCTTTTACGGGCGCAGTGGCCACACGACGCGGGCGATTTGAACTGGCCAATGGCGGAACGCTTTTTCTCGATGAAATTAGCGAGACTGCACCTGAGTTTCAGGTCAAACTGTTGCGGGTTTTGCAAGAAGGAGAATTCGAGCGCGTCGGTGGGACTCAGACGATCAAAGTGGATGTGCGGATTCTTGCCGCCACCAACAAGCGGCTCGATCAGCTTGTCAAAGAAGGGAAATTTCGAGAGGACCTGTACTATCGGCTGAAGGTTGTCGAGATAGATTTGCCGCCTTTACGCGAACGCCCGGAAGACATTCCGCTTCTCATCGAACACTTTCTTGAGGAATTCTCCCGCTATTACGGAAAGCCTAAGCCCAAGGTTCATCCAGCCGTGATTACTGCGCTTCAAAATTATCACTGGCCAGGTAACGTCCGTCAGCTCCGC
This sequence comes from Candidatus Sumerlaeota bacterium, assembly GCA_017161655.1. Classification (GTDB taxonomy): domain Bacteria; phylum Sumerlaeota; class Sumerlaeia; order Sumerlaeales; family Sumerlaeaceae; genus DRVG01. The sequence continues at coordinate 364,680 of JADFCV010000002.1, read as the reverse complement.
AATGTGCTGGAAGGAGCTTTTGTGATGTCGAGTGGCGAGATAACCTTGAAGCATCTGCCACCCGAAATCCATTCGCAAGAGGGCCGTGAAAACTACATTCGCGTGCCTGTCACCGCCTCGATGGAAGAGGCAGAACGACTGCTGATTCAAGCAGCACTCGCCTTTAATCGCGGAAACCGTGCGAAGACAGCTCGCCAGTTAGGTTTGGGAAGAAAAACTCTATACCGCAAAATGGCCGAATATGGGCTTGAGTGATTTGCCTGGTGCCTTTGGTCGGACCGGTGCAGTGGCTGAGCGGATCGCAGATGCTTTGATGCATACTATCCGAGCAGTCAGGCATCGGAATTTTCGTTTGTTCGTTTCGGGCCAAGCCATTTCTCTTGTGGGCTCCTGGATGCAGAGCACCGCTCAGGGATGGTTGATTTACAAGATCACAGCCGACCCTTTTCTACTTGGTCTTAATGGCTTTGCGTCTCAGGTCCCCGTTTTGGCGCTTGGGATCCTGGGCGGACTGGTCGCCGACCTCTTCGATCGTCACCGGACGGTTGTGGTTACTCAGATTCTTCTTATGGTTCAGGCATTTGCGCTTGCGCTTCTCACCCTACTCCGGACTCATGACGGAGCGCCGATGGTGCAGATTTGGCACGTATTGCTCCTCTCCGCATTTGCAGGGATTGTGCAGGCCTTCGATATGCCGGCCCGTCAGGCTTTCATTGTGCAGCTTGTCCCCAAAGAGGACATTAACAATGCCATTGCCCTGAACTCACTCACTTTTAACGCGGCGAGAGTGATCGGCCCAAGTTTTGCCGGCATTGCAATCGCTGTGTTCCAGAGGATCTGGCCGTCTCACCAGACATTTGGTGAAGGCATGTGTTTTCTGCTGAATGCTTTTTCGTTTCTTGCCGTGCTGGTCCAGCTTAGCCGAATGGACCGTCGGCTTTTTCCCAAAAACGACCTGAAGGCGAGTGTTGAAAGCACAATTGCGGGCGGGGTGGATTACCTCCTTGCGCGGCGCCACCTTGTGATGCTGATCCTCACGGCAGGTGTCATTTCCTTCACAGCGCTGCCCTACCTAGTGATCATCCCCGCGGTGGCCAAGGACTTACTTGGGGGCGATTCCACGACGCTAGGCTGGATTATGACCAGTGTGGGATTGGGGGCCATCGTCGGCGGCATCGGCCAAGCGCAGCGAAAAAGAGTGCGCGGACTCGGCAAGGTCATTGTGAGATCCCTCTGGGGTTTTTCTGTGGTCGTTTTCCTGGTCGGTTTTCAACGGAGCACTCTTCTCACCTGTCTGGGATTTATGGCTGCCGGATTCTTCATGGTCAATGCGATGATTAGCTGCCAGGTACTCGTGCAGGCGCTAGTCTCTGAGGCGTATCGGGGGCGTGTTATGAGCTATTATACGATGATGACGATTGGGATGATGCCGTTCGGGAGTCTCATTGTCGGTGCTGAAGCACGCCACTGGGGCACGCATGTAGCACTCATGATTACAGGAGGGCTGAGCCTGCTAACGGGAATTCTTTTCTGGATTCAGCTTCCGAATATTCGTCGAGCAGCCCAAGCCTCACCAGAATATGCCACCCTTGTAGAACACGAAGGAAACCGCTAGCACACATGCCTATTCCCTCACGATACCAGGTGAGAGAATCGCTCGGCTTTTAGGAGAAAAACCTTATTAATAGTAGCCTCTGCCCCGTCCCCCCTGAGGTGTCAGCCCCTCCCGGACAGCGTTTTGCAAACCGGGAAGCGGCTGCCCGCCTTGACCACCGTGCTGCAGTTGCTGGGCGGAAGGCTTCTTCAAATCCGGATCTAGCAACCGATTAGAATCCTGGGCGAGCTCCAGGAGTTCTTTTTGTGTTTGCTTTACCCGATCTTCCAGGGATGGCCCAAAACCGCGCCAGTTGGGTTCGCCCTTTTCCACTGGGTACGCCTCTTCGGCCTCAGCTGCAGAGATGTAAGCCGTTCGTCCTCGGTAGGCAAAGGTTACCCACTTTTCCGTTGTCCCGAAGGCAAATACGAGATCCCCATTGCTCAATTCGCCCAGATGGCGATGTGTCGCAAGATCTCGAACAACGACTGGCTTTCCTTCACTCTTCACCTTTAGCCAGCGAGGTCGCCCTCCTAAGGAGAACTCATTTGTTGACGCAGCGCAGATGCAAACAACTGCGAAAAAAAGCGCTGCAAACATGACTCTACTCCGCAACATAATCACATGCCCTCGAGACGAACTCATGTAACGATACACTGTCACGCTGGCTATCATGCCTACGCAAGTCAATTCTAGAATGCGCTATGCATGTGCTTTTCCTTGTGACTGATATTTGGGGAATCTGAATTCTCAGAGATCGAGAGTGGTATTTGGCGACGTCGGAAGCCAACGGCATAACGATGCCTTACAGTGCATCGGTCGGAAGAGGGTGAGATTCCCTCACGGGCACGCCGCTGTGATCAGGGACGAAATCCGCATCTATGCCACTGGACCCCATGTGGTTTGGGAAGGCGCGGAAAGTAGGAGGATCTGTCAGTCAGAAGACGGTGCCGTTGGACACCTCCGTCGATACTTCTTCGATGAAAGAGAAGTGGAGGACATGGCATGACTCACCAATCGCACCCCCAACCAGAAGTTCGCTCTGCCCTTACATGGTTAGGCAACCTTCGAATCCTGTGGTGCTTAGCCCTGCTGTGGGTGAACACGTTTTCCATGGCGCAATGCTTCCCAGATGGTGTCTCGGCGTTCACGCCCGGTGTTGGCGCCGGCTTTGGCCAAGCCTATTTGCCCCAGAATGTGCTGGGTCCGCCTCACGGCAACGCGAGTCCTGAACTGCCTAACGCAAACGAGCACGAGCTTCTCTCGTTAGGTGTCGGTGGCGCCATTGTTCTTGAGTTTTCAAGTCATGCGATCGTTGACGGACCCGGCCCCGATTTCACGGTGTTTGAAAACCCGTTTCAACCTATCGGGTATCCGGACTTCGTTTTCTGCGAGACAGCCACAGTATCCGTGAGCACTGACAGTGTAACCTGGGTCACGTTTCCATTTGAATTCGATGACCCAGGAACAACTGCGGGACTTTACGAAAAGTGGCGGTATCGTGGGGTAGCTGGAGTAACGCCGGTTTTTAGCTCGCCGGATAACGGAATCTCACCCTTTGACCCAAACGTCAGCGGCGGCGACTCGTTTGATCTGCACGACGTTGGCCTTGCATACGCAAGGTACGTCAAGATTACGGACACAGGAACGACAGAAATCGCTCCTACTGTTGATGGCCGGGGAAATGTTGTGAATGATCCGGGCAATGCCATGAATGCGCCCCCCACAGCCGGCTTTGATCTTGATGCCGTAGCTGCGATTCATTCCACGCCGCTGGCAACGGTCCGTAAAGAAGATTGGTCGCTATACGAGTGAGAAGAAAACGTCCAGTCCCTACGGCCTTCACACTCATAGAACTGCTCGTCGTCGTCGCTATCATTTCGATCCTGAGTGCGCTGGCGGTTGTGAACCTCCAGCACGCAAAGGAACGCGCGAATCAGGCCCGGTGTGCAGCAAATCTAAAGGCCATTGCTTATGCTCTTTATGCCTACAGATTAGACCACAACCGGTATCCCTTGGCGGACGGCACGGCCGGACCACAAGAGAGCATGGGACAAACGACTCCTGGCGACGGCCCCGCCGCTAATGGAAGCTGGGACGGTGTCCCTCGTGTGTTGGTGCGTCTCGGGTATCTGTCGAGCGAGAGCTACCTGTTTTGCCCAAGCTACAGAGAGCAGTTCCAAGGCGATCGCCTCCAGCGGTTTCGGTATGCTTACAACAACTCTGCCCTCGACACGGGAGGGCCGATTGGTGCGCCAAACAACGTAGATCGAGATTCACACGATATTTGGTACGCGCGATGCCTATGGGTCCCTGTGGAGTACAGCTTCAACCCTTCGGCCAAAGATGTTCGCTATCCTCACGGAGAAGATCACGATCGAGAAAATGCTCTCATGTCGAACGGACGGGTCGAACTAAGGAACGGGCGAGAGGATTTCCGCAGAGCATTTGGGATTTCTTCTCCGTAGGCCGACAAAAACTTGCACACCCGGCGTTCGCTGCGACAGAAGCATTGGCATAATGAAAAGGGACGATCCAATCCTCAAACTCCTGAGAAAAGTAGCACAAGGTGAGCTGCGACCAGAGCAAGCTCGGCAGGAGCTCGACGCAAACTTCGTGAGCGGCTACGCGGAGCTGATGCATACCAAGCTGGACCTGCATCGACAGCACCGGCGCGGGGTTCCGGAAGCGATCTACGGTGCAAACAAAACACCGGAACAACTTCTTGCAGCAGTGAAGCGAATGGACGGAGCAGGGCAAACGATTCTCTGTACTCGCATCGCTCCAGAAAAAGCCCGGTATGTGCTGGAGCATCATGAGGGGCTGACCTATTATCCTGAAGCCCAGGTTCTGGCTAGCCGGCAGCGAGTGCGACGCAAAGAAGGACTCATCGCAGTTCTGGCGGCTGGGACATCGGATCTGCCAGTAGCTGAAGAAGCGGCAATTTGTGCCGAGATTTTGGGAAACCGTGTGGAGCGCATTTACGATGTGGGAGTCGCAGGACTCCACCGTCTACTTAATGCCGCTACCGAGACGCTGTTGAAAGCACGCGCCATTGTTGTTGTGGCAGGAATGGAGGGTGCTCTGCCTAGTGTCGTTGCCGGACTCGTGGCTGTTCCAGTCATCGCTGTTCCCACAAGTGTAGGGTACGGGGCGAGTTTTGGCGGCGTGGCTGCGTTGCTGGGCATGCTGAATTCCTGTAGTGGCGGGATTGCTGTGGTGAACATTGACAACGGTTTTGGTGCAGCCCTGCTCGCGCATCTTATAAATCAGCCCGCCCATCCCCGCACAAAAAGGAGAAGCGCGTGAAAATTGCTCATTTCGACTGCTTTAGTGGGATTAGCGGCGACATGGTGTTGGGTGCTTTTCTCGATCTCGGTGTTCCTCTTGAGGAGGTCGGAAAAGCACTGGCGCAATTGCCAGTGGATGGGTATACAATTTCGGCCAAAAGAGTTCAGCGTGGCGGCATTGCTGCCACGCAAGCAGTGGTGGAAATTGAAGAGCAACATCATCATCGCGGCTTCTCAGAAATCCACTCCCTGATAAGCAATTCAGATTTGCCAGCAGTCGTGAAGGAGCGTTCGATAACCTGCTTTCGCGTACTTGCCGAGGCTGAGGCTGCGGTCCACAATGTTCCGGTGGAACGCATTCATTTCCACGAGGTAGGAGCGGTCGATGCCATCCTTGATATTGTTGGAGCCATGTGGTGTTGCGAGTACCTCGGCATCGGACGCTTCAGTGTCTCAGAAGTTGTGGTGGGAAGTGGTACCGTAAGAGCGGCTCACGGCGAACTTCCTGTGCCGGCTCCCGCGACAGCGTTGCTGCTCCGAGGGATTCCCATCACGGACGGAGGACGGCGAGGAGAGCTGACGACTCCGACGGGCGCAGCGATTCTCCGGACGCTTGTTTCGGACTTCTCTCCCCCCTGGCACATAAAGGTCCAGCAGATCGGCTATGGCGCTGGAAGCCGCGATGAGCAAGGTTTCAGCAACTGCCTTCGCGTTTTTATCGGTGAGACGAGTGAGAACCTGCCTCTCGAACGAGATGCTCTCGTTATCATCCAGACGGAAATAGACGACATGGCCGGAGAGCATTTCGGCTACTTACAGGAGAGATTGTTTGCGACTGGAGTGCTGGACGTTGCCTTTGTCCCAATTCAGATGAAGAAGAACCGTCCAGGCGTGAGCGTGCAGTGCCTCGCTTCGCCAGAACTAGCCAATCCTGTTATCGAAGTGCTCTTGCGAGAATCGACCACCTTTGGAGTGAAAGTTATTCCATGCGACCGCTATTGCCTGAGGAGAGAAATCCACGAAATCTCGACGTCGGTCGGGGCGTTGCGCGTGAAAGTTGGCTATTGGGGAGATGAAGTGCTGAAGGTGGCTCCTGAATATGACGATTGTCGGCGCATCGCCGTGGAGAAGAACATGCCTCTCTCTGAAGTCTTTGCAGAAGCAAACCGATCTGCTATGCGTTGGCTTGAAGAGCGATGGGAGAGAGGCGTTCCAGCAACTGAATAGGAAAGGATATGTCTCAAGATGAAGCTTTACCGATTTATGACCAACGATGGGATTCCGCAGCTTGGAGTGGAAGATTCGGGCAAACTGGTTAGCCTGGCAGACCTTTACCGTGCTCTACCGCTGGACGAGCCAAGCTTTGTGACACAAGCGGATTTGATTCCGCTGGCAGCAGGAAGCCCCCATAGCGTCTCCACGCTTGCCTCCGACATTCAAGAAGCTGTTTCGCGCGGCCTTTTGTTGGGGTGCCCGCACTACAAGTTCGACTCGGTCCGGCTCTTGCCGCCCGTTCCATCACCGAGAAAGTTTATCTGCGTCGGACTCAATTACCGTGATCACTGCGAGGAACAAAATCTCGAGCCACCAAAGAGTCCTGTCATTTTTGCGAAATTTGCCAACGCCATATGCGGGCACAAAGATGTCGTTCGCCGTCCGCGTGTGACTACCAAACTCGATTTCGAGGGCGAACTCGGCGTGATCATCGGCAGGGGCGGCCGAAAGATCCCTGCGGAGCAAGCGCTCGAGCACGTTCTGGGCTACACCATCGTCAACGATGTCAGCGCGCGGGACATCCAAAAAGCGGACGGACAGTGGCTGCGAGCTAAGAGCATGGACGGATTCGCTCCCACGGGGCCTTGTGTCGTAACGACCGACGAAATTCCTGATCCGCAGCAGCTCGCGCTGCGAACAACAGTCAATGGCGCTGTCATGCAGGATAGCCACACGAGCCGAATGATTTTCTCGGTGCCCTATCTTATCGAGTTTATTTCCCAGGGCATAACCCTTGAGCCTGGCGACATTATCTCAACAGGAACGCCCTCAGGTGTGGGAGTTTGGCGCCAACCTCCGGTGTTTTTGCAGCCAGGTGACGTTGTGCGAATCGAAATTGAGAAGATCGGCATACTAGAAAACTCAATAGCTGACGAGTAACATAAGACTTCGGGGGAGCCGATCATGCGCTCCGCCGGGAAACTATTCACCCCACGAATCCCTGCGAACGGCCTTGGTCAGTTCTTTAAGAAGCGCCCCATCGCGGGGAATTCTTTTTCTTCAACCACGCGGCCATTGCGCAATTTCAACATTTTGCCAGCACTGAAGTAGGTCCACTGAATGACCCCGCTCGAGAGGTCTTTCACGTCCTCAGGATCGCCATATTTGAGGATGAGTCTCACTTCGTCAGTGAGAGGGCGCTCTTCATAGGCCTGACCTTGAATAATGATCTCTTTTCCCACAGTTGGATAGACCCACGAATAGGCGGGCATGACCTTAGGTTGCTTTGCAAATGCATCCTCAAGGTCGGAGCGGAGCTTGATGTCGCCTTTAGGTGGCCAGAGCACCCGAAAAGCAGCCGGTCGCCCATAACGCTGGTAGATCTCTTTTTCTACTTTGGTCATTTTCTTCGTATTGGGCCACTTCGGGCCAGGGAAGAATAAGTTAACTGAGAAATCTGGCTTGAACACAAAATCTTGATCCTTGCAGCCCGCAAGGATCAAGCTCGCTGCCAAAAGAACAACGAAACGCCCGCGCAATAAACGTAGTGACGGAACAAGCTTCCACTGTTTCATGGTTGGGGATCGTTCAACACGGGCACTGCGGGTGCAACCATATTCTTTGATTGATTATGAAAGAACGGTCACTATGAGTAACCTTGAAATGAACTGAGGGCAAGGCGGCGATGACTTTCGAGGAAAAATTGGTGAGCACGTTTTGTTGTGCGAAGTGCCGGGGGAAAACCGCCGTCACTCGAACGATCAGGCTCCCCGGCAAATTCCCGCCCTTACTTTCCTTCGGCTCTGAAGAGTTCGTTCTTTTGACCTGTACGCTTTGCGGCTATACCGAAATATATAGCCCACTCGCTTTTGAAAGAAGCGAGCAACCAGCCACAGAAACTAAGCCACTCCCCCACGAAGTTTAGCAATGGAGTCGGCTTCCCACGACAATCCTAGCTCCTGGGTTGAAAAGCAAGCAACGACGGCCATAATTCACACTTATCCTGAATCCCGCTTCACCTGTCATTCGTGCGGAGTGTGCTGTCGGACTTTTCCACGAATCCCGGTGGATGAGAAACGTGCTCGAGAGATCGAGGCCAACTTGAGTCGAATTCAGGAGCTTTTGCCGGGAGAACACATCGCTGATGTTTTTTGTTCCGATCCCGATGCGGAAACAGGCGAGAGGGCGATTTCGCGTCGCCCAACGGGTGAATGCATTTTTCTTACAAAAAATAACACGTGCGCTATCCATGCTGCTCTGGGTGAGGCAGCAAAACCGCAGGTCTGCAGGGATTTCCCTTACATTTTTCGCAGAACACCGCGCGGTCTTTTCGTTGGTCTCTCTTTCACTTGCCCGACTGTGAGACAGAACAAGGGGAAACCGCTGTCGGAACAACTTCCGCAGTTGCAGCAATGGTTTCAAGAAGCGTACCGATGCGATACCATCGGGGAAACGGTTGGATTAGATAACTCGTACACTCTCGAGTGGCAAAGTTACGAAACCCTTGAGTTGGCTATTTCAGACCTCCTGGCGAAAAGAGAGCTTTCGCTTTCGCATCGTCTTGTGGCAGCGCACGTTTTGCTGGGGCTCTTTCGGTTGTGGATGGATAGCCAACTGCCCACGAGGGACGACCCTCTTAAGCCTCAAATGATTCCTCACCACGAAGTCATGCAGTTTGTCCAAGCACTTCGACAAACCGATTTCCGTGAACCGGTGCGCATTGCTAGCAAACCTCGCCCTAACCCTACTGCTCGGCGAACTTTTCTGGGGTTTCTGCTGGCATGTGCAGCTTCGATGTGGAAGACAGGCAAGCCACTCGTTGCGTCATGGACAATTTTGAAGAACTATACCGCGGCCGCACTGGGCATCGGACGTTTGGAAATCCCCCCATTAGAACCTGCCTTTTCCTATCGGATTCTCCAACGTTGCCTCGACGAGCTACCGCGCGAAGCTCAAGAACTCATCGAACGTTACCTAGCCATGAGTATTTTTCGGAAAGATTTGGCCGCGAGCCACGATGGACTAAGACGCGCCTTTGCGCTTCTGACCATCAGGGCCGGTTTGATTCCCATTTATGGCGAGGCTTTCGCAAGAGCTGAAAGACTCGAGCTCTCGGAAGCAGTCGCCGTGGCCGTCGGAACTGTGGAGAATTATTATGGACATCACTCAAAGTTTTTCGCGGTAATTGATCGTATCCCCCGGCTCGCTACTGTGTTCGACTCATTCCTCACGCAGAAGAACTTCGCTGACACCATATTAAGACGCGTAAAATAGCGGAGACAGACAGAGGTAAAAGAAATCGGACTTCGTGGTCTAATTTCTCGTTGACGCTTTTTTCTCCCAGTCAACGGATACTAGCGGTTTTTGCCTGCTAAGTACTATCATGACTCATGGCTATTGAGCCTCAAGGATAAAGAAAGGTGATGGAAGGCGGGCTTATTGCGTTCTGGATTCTAGCTGCGCTCATCGTTGCGAGCGCGGGAGTTGCTGTCTTTGCCAGAAGTATCGTCAACGCTGCTTATGCCCTGTTTTTTTCACTCTTCATGACCGCTGGCATTTACGCGCTTCTTCATGCTGATTTTCTTGCTGTCACCCAGGTCGTCATTTACGTCGGTGGCATCTTGGTGCTGTTGCTCTTCGGAATCCTACTCACGAATCGTTCGCTGGAAGAGCTCATCACGTCGAGCCGACGCCCCTACTGGGTCGGCTCAGCGATTGCTGGGGGGATCATGGCTGTTCTCTTTGGAATTCTGGTTTCAACGAGTTGGCCAGAACAATCTGCCCAGCAACTCCCTGCTACGACGGCGCCCCTTGGGGTCTTGCTTTTACAAAAATACGTGGTTGCTTTTGAATTCTCTTCGCTAACCCTGCTCGGAGCCTTGATTGGGGCCTCTTATCTGGTACGCAGGAAGGAGCGCGACTAGGCCCCATGTTGACGCTTTATCACTTCTTGTTGCTGAGCGCGATTGTGTTCGCTTTGGGGATTGCGGCTGTCGTATCGCGCAAGAACGCCGTCGGTGTGTTGATTGGAATTGAGCTTATCCTTAATGCGGCTAACATAAATTTTGTGGCCTTTTCGCGCTTCACTGAGCACCCGAAGCTTATCGCGGGTTTAGCACAGCCGGCAGCCCTTGAAGGCCAGGTATTCGCGATTTTCGTGATCATCCTTGCGGCGTGCGAAGCTGCCATTGCTCTCGCCATTATCATCAATCTTTTCAACACCTTTGGTTCCATCGAAATCGACGAAGCACAAACCATGCGAGGCTAACATCCATTATGAAACCGAGCATAGAATCAGCAGCTCTTGCTGTGATCATGCTGCCGCTGCTGGGTTTTGCGGTAGTCGGTTTACTTGGAAGGCGACTTCCAAGAGGTGGCGACTGGCTTGCAACGGGCATCATGGGTTTTGTGCTGGCCACTGCTCTCATGATTTTCGCTTCGGTATTTCATCTCAATTCCCCACTGGTCTCGATTCGTTGGTTATCGCCATGGTTCGATCCGCGGGGGAATGGCTTCGAGTGGCCGGTTGGTATACTCGTGGACAACCTTGGCGCAGTGATGCTGGTCGTCGTAGCAACCGTCAGCTTTCTTGTGCATCTTTACTCCATCGGTTACATGCACGGTGACCCAAAGTACGTTCGTTTCTTTGCGTCGCTTCAGCTGTTCAGCGCAGCGATGCTAAGCCTGGTTCTCGCGGACAATTTGCTGACGCTTTACATCTCATGGGAGATCATGGGGTTTTGCTCGTACTTACTCATCGGGCATTATTTCGAAAAGCCGAGCGCTGCGAATGCCTGCCTGAAGGCTTTCATGACCACGCGAATCGGCGACGTTTTGATGTTCATGGGAATTCTTATCCTTTATTGGCAGGTGGGCTCGCTCCGTTTTGCAGACATATTTGCGGCAGTTGCGAGTGGTTCGCTGGGCATGGAATGGCGTACGGTTGCAGGGCTCCTTCTTTTCGGTGGCGCTGTGGGAAAGAGCGCCCAGTTCCCGCTTCACGTGTGGCTGCCCGACGCGATGGAAGGTCCGACTCCGGTATCGGCACTCATCCATGCAGCGACGATGGTAGCCGCTGGCGTTTACCTTATGGCACGTTCTTATTTGCTTCTCACACCTGAAGCCTTTCTCACGATCGCGTACATAGGGGGCTTCACAGCAATCTTTGCTGCCACCATGGGTGTCGTCATGGATGACATTAAGAAGGTCCTCGCCTACTCGACAATTTCTCAGCTGGGCTACATGATGCTAGGGCTCGGAGTGGGGGGCTTCGTCGCGAGCGGTTATACAGCAGGTGTCTATCATTTGACTACACATGCATTTTTCAAGGCCTGCCTATTTTTGGGCTCGGGCAGTGTGATTCACGCTTTGCACACACAGAATCTCAGCGAGATGGGCGGTCTCCGTCGAAAAATGCCAATCACGTTTTTAACATTTCTCGTAGCGACGTTAGCCCTGACTGGCTTGCCGCCTTTCTCGGGGTATTTTACGAAGGACTCGATCATCGCGGCCGCTCTTGAATTTGCCCTTGAGCACCCTTCACATTGGCTTTTGCCATCCTTTGCTATTGTGGCCGCTTTGTTTACCTCCTTTTACATGTTCCGTTTGGTGTTTCTCGCGTTCTTTGGGGCTCCTCGAAACACGCACGCCTATGAGCATGCCCACGAAAGCCCCTGGGTCATGGCGCTTCCTCTCGTGGTTCTTGCGTGTTTGAGTGTTTACCCTGTCGGAGGTGGAGTCGGAAACTGGTTTTGGAGCCGCAATCCGGCGCCAAAGATCGAAGAGATATTTGATCGCTACGGCCCACCTTCCGCATCGCTGCATGGAGGGGGCGCTGGGCCAGAAATGGCGAAGGGAGGCTCTCTCGCTTCGCATCCCCTGGAGCTTTCGAATTCCGCTCATGGAGATTCCCCAACCCATGAGGAGAAGGCTCATCTAGCTCACCAGTATGCAGTTGCAGCTTCCCTGGCGGTCTTTCTCTTGGGAGTTGGGCTTGCGTGGGCAACCTACATGAAACGCATCATTGACGCACAGAAAGTCGCCATGCGTTTCCGCCCACTTTATCTCCTTCTCTTGAACAAGTATTACGTGGATGATTTTTATCAGGCGGTTGTTGTGCGACCGTTTCTCGCTTTCTGCCGCAAAATCGCTGGCTTTGATCTAAGAGTGATCGACGGAGTGGTCAACGGAACCGGGTGGTTCACCCGTTTCGTCTCATGGCTAGTCGGTCTTCACGATCGGTTTGTCGTGGATGGTCTTGTGAATGCCGTGGCAGATGCAGCCGCCGCCGGGGGTCGCACGCTGAGCCGGCTGCAGACTGGCCGAATAGGGACCTACCTAGCCGGGATCGGAGTCGGTGTGGTATTCCTCGCGGGATTCATGTTTTGGATCATAGGGAGCATGCGCTAATTATGACATCTCATCTCTTGAGTTGGATTGTGTTTCTGCCACTTTTGGGAATGGTTCTTATGGCCTTTATTCCCAGCGGCCGTGGCAATAACGCGATTCGGGCTATCTCATTGGTCACATCGTTCCTGGTTTTTGCACTGAGCGCATACTTGTTGGCAGAATTTTACCGACTGCCGGCTGAGGCGCGCGCAAGCTTTATTGGACTTTCGGACGCCAAATTCCCCCCCGGCACGAGTAGCTTCTTCGAGGAACGTCTGCCCTGGATTCCAAGCTTTGCGGTTTGGTATCATCTCGGGGTTGACGGATTAAGCGTCATTCTTGTGTTTCTGACTGGTTTGCTGTCTTTCCTCGCCGTGTTTGCCGCATGGAACATTCAGAAAGCGGTCAAGGGCTTCCACATGATGTACATGCTGCTTATCACGGGGATGATGGGGGTGTTTGTCGCACTGGATCTCTTTCTTTTCTATGTTTTCTGGGAAGTCATGCTTCTGCCAATGTATTTCCTCATTGGCATCTGGGGCGGGCCACGAAAAGAATATGCGGCAATCAAGTTTTTCCTCTACACGTTGGCTGGCTCTGTGCTGATGCTGCTAGCCATCATTGTCATTTTCATGAAGTATCACACGTTCTCTGTTCCGGAGCTTACCCGAATCCAGCCGTTCCGCGACAACCTGAGCGTTGCACATCTTTTGTGGTTCGGTTTTTTTATCGCTTTTGCCATTAAGATCCCGATGTTTCCGTTCCACACCTGGTTGCCGGATGCACACGTGGAGGCCCCAACAGCAATTTCGGTCATCCTTGCGGGCGTTTTGCTCAAGCTCGGCGGTTATGGGATTCTTCGCATTAATTTCCCAATGTTCGTTGACTCGACAGCTTATTTCATCGGGCTGATTGCACTTTTTGGTGTTATCAACATCATCTACGGTGCCTTCTGCGCAATGGCTCAGAAGGATTTCAAAAAGCTCGTTGCTTACAGTTCTGTGTCGCACATGGGCTACGTTCTGCTCGGCATGGCCGCGCTCAATGGAGAAGGCATGAATGGCGCCGTTTTTCAGATGTTCAACCACGGCCTGTCGAGTGCCATGATGTTCCTTATTGTCGGAGTCATTTACGACCGTGCACATCACCGAGAGATCGAGCGTTTTGGGGGACTCGGCCTTCAGATGCCAAAATATCTTACGTTGGCAATTATCGGGTTCTTTGCTTCATTGGGCCTACCTGGCATGAGTGGCTTCGTTAGTGAGGTGATGGTGTTCCTGGGGGCATTCCGTTCGAACTCAACAGAGGCCTTCCCGCAGGCACTGCAATGGGTGCTTAGCATGAAGACCTTAACCATTATTGGATCGCTTGGAGTCGTCCTGGGAGCAGCTTACTTGCTCTATACTATCCAACGTGTTTATCTTGGTCCGCCCAAGGAGGAATACGCAGGGTTCCCAGACCTGAAATGGAATGAATACGCTTCGTTGGTGCCGTTGGCGTTTCTTGCAATCCTTTTGGGGATTCTGCCGGGGCTAGCGCTGAATGTCTTCGCCCCAGCCATGAACTCCATGCTTACCCTCTGGCAATCGCAAGGCAAGCTTTTGGCTGAAGGAGCAAAGCATCTCGGAGGTGCGTTGGGCTTGTGATTTCCGGTGCTCCTGTCACACTTTCACTAGAAGCAAGCGTGCTCGAAACGCTTCGCGGCTTTTATGCACTTTGGCCTTACCTGATTCTCGTGGCCGGCATTCTGTTGGTCCTGGTTGTCGATTGGTTTCAAAGCTCTGCAAAATCTCAGCGAGTGAGTTGGATTGCGCTACTGGCGTGCCTGGGAAGTGCTGTCTCACTCACGAAGCTCTGGCCCACAGTCTTGGATAGGCCCGTCCTCTTAGGGTGGAATGCTCTCGTTTTCGATCCTTTTTCTGTGTTTTTCTCGCTGTTTTTTCTAGTCGCGACTTTCATCGTCATCACAACTTCCCGCACGAGCAAAGAGCTTGCCGGCAGACGCATGGGCGAGTACTACGCGCTGTTACTCACCGCTACGTTGTCGGCCGCCTTTCTTGCCGCCAGCCAAAATCTTGTCTTGCTTTATCTGAGCTTTGAAACCCTGTCGCTGAGCTCCTACGTGCTTGCCGGTTACGCGAAGGATCGGCGCGAGGGCGTGGAATCTTCGCTGAAATATGTGCTATTCGGCGCAGTTGCGTCGGGGATCATGCTGTATGGTTTGAGCTTACTTTACGGAATGGTGGGCTCCCTGGAACTACGCGATGTGGCAAAAATGGCGAGTCAGCCGTCACTCAGTTTTCTTCTAGTCATGGTGCTTCTGATGGCTGGTTTCGCGTTTAAAATGAGCGCGGTGCCATTCCATTTCTGGGCCCCTGACGTTTATCAGGGCGCCCCGACACCCGTAACAGCTTACCTGTCGGTTGTTTCCAAGGCTGCTGGTTTTGCCGTTTTTTTGCGCTTTGCCGCACCGATGCTGGGTGTTCCTTTGTTCTCACAGGCGGTAGAGGAAATGCCTAAAGAGCTCCTCTTTGCCTTTTTGAGCCTCTTATGGATTCTTGCCACGCTTACAATGACGTTTGGAAATTTGGTGGCACTGCGGCAGACCGATATCAAAAGGCTTCTCGCCTATTCGTCCATTGCGCATGCGGGCTACATGCTAGCAGCCATCGTGGCTCATAATCAGGCAGCCTACGAAGCTGTTGTCTTTTATTTCGTCGCGTACGCCATTGCGAATCTGGGGCTGTTTTTTGCCGCACAAGTCATACACGCTGACAAGGGGACATTTGATATCGCGGGCTTTCGTGGGCTTGTTCATGACTCGCCTGTGCTGGCTGCAAGTATAGCTGTGCTCCTGTGGTCACTGATCGGGCTGCCACCTAGCGCAGGCTTTATGGGAAAGTTCTTTCTCTTCGTGGCTCTGGTAAAACAAGGGATAGCTTCTTCAATCGCTAGCTTTTACTACGTGTTAGTTCTCATCGCTCTCGCCAATAGCGTGATCTCGCTTTACTACTACATTGGGATTATTCGCCAAATGGCGTTTTACGAGCCGAGTACTATGTTGCCGGTTTGCCGACCAACGTTCACCGCTCGTTTCGGACTCGCGACGGCTGCAGCTTTGATTGTTGCCATTCAGCTTTATTGGCAACCGCTGACCGATCTTTCACGAGCAGCAACAGGATCAAAGACACCAGTTCGTGCCGTGGCCAGCTATGGACTGGTGAATAGCACACCGCCACGGAACCTCGCTGTTGGAGACCAGCAGTGACACTCGAGACAAAAGATCAACTTCTTGCGGGTCTTCAGTCGGACCTCAGTCGAAAGACATATTCTTTCGTCGAATACGTGACGCATGCTTCCCCTTATGTGCCGGAGAGTTTTGTCCCCTTGTGGAAGCTTTTGCTCGAAATCCGACGGGAAGAGAAGGAACACGCCAGGATTCTCTCGCGAGCTATTGTTTCATTGGGCGGTATCCCCACCCCCATGCTGTTTGATGAAAGCGCCGCAGACCTTAACTACCTTCGAATTGACTACCTCGCGAACCTGCTCGTGAAGGACAAAGAAAAATCTGTGGCAGAGTTTGAGACGCGCGTCGCCCAGGCAAGTGGATTTCCAGAGATTCGACTGGTCCTACTTGAACTGTTAGAAGCAGAAAAACGGCAGCTCGAGCGCATCCGCAGGTCGCTTGAAGAATGCCGATCTGAACACGAACGCGGTCAGGGAACCACACCTGCAGACGCGGATAACTTGCAAAGCCGTGGGACTTAAGCGGTCACTGTGTGGGCGGGCGATTCGCAGTTTGACATACGGGACTGAAAGTCTATCAAAGAGCGCGCGATGAGAGTTTTGTTTTTTTCGACTGATTTTCCTCCGAAGTTAGGTGGAGTCGCTGCACTGTCGCTCGAGCAATGCGTGAATCTTGCTCGCGCCGGTCATAAGGTGCGGGTCGAGACACTCGAATTCGGAGCTCTTCCTGAGGTTTGCAAAACTACGCCACGATTAGATGTACGGGCAAACCGTGTTGAACAGAAACCGGTAAAGCGGCTCATTCCTCTTTCAAAGATTGTTTGGCATGGGGCGCGAGAATTCTCTCCAGACGTGTTTTATGCGTCCACCCACCGAGGATTCGGTTTGCCAATGGCTCTGTGTGCATGGCAGCATGCAAAGCCTTACGCAATCTACGTGCACGGTAGCGAGATTCTCACCGAGCTCCCCTCTCCTGCTCGGCGAATGATTCTCCGACGCATGTTATTTGGAGCAGGGGTTCTCATCACAAATTCTGAAAACACAAAAAGATTACTCACAACACACTTTCCTGGGCTCCGAAGGATTGAAGTGATTCATCCGGGGATTGACCAGACGAGGCTGGCGCAACCTGGTGCTCCCTTGCGCGCGGCCAAGCTACGTGAGCAGTGGCTGAGAGAAAAACAACTGCCTGAAAACACCGTCGTTTTGTTAAGCCTGTGCCGCCTGAGTCGACAGAAGGGTATCGGCAATGTGCTTCAAGCCCTTTCTGACATCAGAGTGTCGAGCGAGAGTGTTAACGAATGGCTCTACGTTATCGCAGGAAGCGGCCCTGACGAAAAGGAATTTCGTGATTTTGTGGTGCAAAAGAGACTCGAGAAACAAGTGTTGTTTCTGGGGCAAGTTCCTTACGGGGAAACCGCAGCGACGCTTCACGCCGCAGATATTTATGTCCAACCAAGTCAACCCCTCCCAGGTTGGTTAGAGAGCTTTGGGATTTCCTTTGTTGAAGCGGAATTCTGCGGTTTACCATGTATCGCGACGAGATTCGGAGGCATTCCTGAGGCGGTGCGCGACGGAGAGACCGCTATCCTAGTCGAGCCCGGCGACGACAAGCAACTTGCGCGGGCTATTCTTGAGTTGGTAAACAACCGAGAACGCCGAATTGCCATGGGCCACGCCGCGAAGATGTTTGCCGCACGGTTCTCGTGGGAAGCACATGCCCAGCGTCTGGCAGAGGTCCTTGAAGCATGCTGCCATTCATCGTTGAGGTCGTAAAATGAGCCGCGCCAGACACCATTTCAAAGGCGCTGCCGCCCTGTCACTCTCACAGGCAGCGACGCGTGTGCTCTCTTTCCTTTCCCTTATCCTCATACAAAAAAACACGACGGTCGCAGAAAACGGACTAGTTCAGCTGGGATTAAGATTGGGCTTTCTGCTTTCGCTCTTCACAGAGTTCGGGATTCGCGGTTACGTGGTCCGAGAAATTGCGCGATGTCGCGAAGACCTTGGCAAAGCTCAATCAATTTTTGGCAACGTTTTCAACCTTCGTCTTGCTCTTGTGGGACCGGTGTGGCTTGCAGGGTCCTTTATCCTTTGGGCTGCCGGGTACTCTCAGGCCACGCTTGTTGTGGTGAGTCTTTTCTATGTTTTCGCGGTCATGGATAGCTTTGCTACTCTTTTCAAGTTTTTGTTTCGCGCCTATGAGCGCATGGAGTTTGATGCCATTTTTTCGGTACTTGGGCGCGGGTTTCTTCTCATAGGGCTTCTCATTCTTTGGTACTCGAGAAAGCTGACAGTTCTTAGTATAGCAGCCACTCACATCAGTGCCTCTACACTGGAAACGTTTGCGCTCGCTGTTTGCGTGATTCTGCTACTGAAATTGCGCCTCCTTTACCGCTGGGACACTGCAGGAATCTTTGATGCCCTTCGACATTCAATTCCCTTCGCCGTGATCAACATTATCGGCACGCTCTACATGAGTACAGGCACAATTGCACTTTCCAAGATGTTGGGAGAAGAGGCTGTTGGCTATTATAATGCTGCCTCGCGCTTGCCAGAGGCCTTACAATTTCTGCCTGTTGCAGTCGTCAACGCGCTCATTCCCTTTCTGTCACGACATCACAGCGACCGAGAGCTTGTAAGCCGCTACTACGAGTTCCTTGCGCGATATCTAGGATATTTTGGAGTTACGGTTAGTGCAGTTTTCGTTTTTGCCCCTCAGTGGGTGATCCATTTCGTTGCAAAACAGGAGTATTTAGTTGCCACGCCCGTTTTTCAGTTTTACGGCATTTGGCTTATCTTGATATTTTATCAATTTATTTCTGCTAACATTCTTATATGTGTTAACGCCGAAAGAATCGTCATGATGCGTGCGATGATTGCCCTCGCACTTAACGTCTGCTTAAACATTATTGGCATACGAATATGGGGGCTAAATGGTGCAGCTATGGCGCTTGTGACAACCGAGCTTGTCTCAGCTGGTCTTTATTCCGTTGCACTAGCTCGTCGCGGTATTCATCTTCCGGCAAAAAGTCTTCTTCGTATAGGAGTCGTTGGTTTGGCGGCCGCTCTCCCTTTGGTTTTCTTGAATAGGTTACTGCCTGACACTTTACGTGTGGCAGCTGGCGTGCTTAGCGGATGCGTGGTTGCGATTTTCTTTGCATTGCAAGACGATAGGCTCTTGCTGATGCGGATCCTGCGCAGAGGACAATCCTCCGAATAACGGGGGCGCGCCCGTTATGTTTTCACACTCTGATAAATTAGCTCGAGGATCTTATGACTGACCAAGGTTGTGTCCATTTCATTGGCATTGGTGGCGTGGGAATGAGCGGTATTGCGCACCTGTTGCTGCAACAGGGCGTTCGAGTCAGTGGGTCTGATGTGAAAGAGTCGAGTTACACAAAAAGCCTAGAGGCTGCAGGCGCGAAAGTCTTCATTGGACACCGGGCGGAAAATGTGCATGGTGCCTGTGAAGTGGTGGTCAGCACCGCAATTAAGCCAACCAATCCCGAAATTATAGAAGCGCGTCGCTTGGGGCTTCCCATTCGTCATCGTTCAGAGAAATTAGCTGAACTCCTGGATGCCCGGCGGGGAGTTACGGTAGCGGGGACACACGGGAAAACGACTACTTCCTCCATGGCAGCGACTCTGCTGGCGCATGCGGGGCTAGCTCCTTCGTTTGCCGTAGGGGGCACAATTAACACGGAGGCCGCGAATGCGCGGGGCGGAGCTAGCGATTGGTTCGTGGCGGAAGCTGATGAGAGTGATGGGTCGCTTGTGAATTTTCACCCGGAGTTTGCGATCATAACGAACATCGAATTAGATCACACGGATTTTTACGAGAACGTCGAACAGGTTTACGAAGTCTTTCGCGCCCACATAAGGAACATCAAACCGAACGGAGTTCTCATCGCTTGCTGCGACGACAAGGGTGTGCAAACGGTTCTCCAGAGCTTCGGATCACGAGACTTCCCTCAACAGCACATTCGTGACGGCGTGGTGAAACTGACCTGCTACGGTTTTTCTTCACAGGCCCGGATTCGTGGGGTCATCGAAGAGGTGGAAGCGGGGTTCTGCCGTTTTAGCGTGCTTCGCGACGGGATGCAAATCGGGAGCGTTCGTTTGGGAGTGCCTGGCGAGCACAATGTGCTCAACGCCTTGGCGGTTTTTTCCCTCGGACTTGAGATTGGATTGCCAACGCCAACGATCATCGAGGCGCTCGAGCAGTTCCGTGGCGTGCGCCGACGTTTCCAAATTGTGGGGAAAAGCGATCACTTTATTATTGTTGATGACTATGCTCATCACCCAACGGAAATCCGCGCCACACTCGCGGCCGCGAGGGCGGCGCATAATGGACGAATTGTAGCGCTATTTCAGCCACACCGCTATTCGCGGACTCAGTCGCTTGCGGAAGATTTCGGAGCGGCATTTTACAACGCTGACGTGGTTGTGTTGGCGGACATATACCCGGCAAGCGAAGAACCTATAGCTGGAGTCACATCGGAACTTATCCTCGCAAGTCTGACCCGCCATGGTCACCCTGCTGCGTTTTATCTTGGTCCCCTTGATAAGGCAGAGAATTTCGTGGCCGCCAACGCACAACCGGGGGACATGATTTTGACTTTAGGGGCAGGCGATGTGACAAAGTGCGGCCCCTCGCTTGCATCACGTTTGGGATGCTCGCTGTAAGGCCACGCTGCATTCATAGCGTCCCCGAAGCCATGGGAATTGCAGATTGTGGCAAATGTCGCAAAAATCTGGAATTTCCCCTGTGAACAGTTCGAGCGAATGCTGAAGGAACCGCTCGCAGTCCTCTTTGGCGATTCTACTTGTCCCGTGTGCCAGGATGGATTTCGACCGAGCGTGGAGAAGCGGCAGGAAGTCTTTTTTGTTCTGGAATCGTATTCCTAAAGGCGCCTCGAGGATCGCCAGGAGTTCATAGGCCTTGCGCATTCCAATGCGGACCATGCCGTCATCCATTGAGCGCAATGCCTCAAAATTCACCCGGTATCGTGGCGGGATTCTGCGCGTATCCACATCATCGGTGTCGATCCCATAGCGTCGCAGGACCCATTGAGCAAGCATCTCGAGAGCTCTATAGAGACGCGCCACCGCATCGTCATACTTGCCCTCAAGGATGCGGCGAACAGCGTTGTTGACCATATCTGCAAAGATTAGAGGGGCGTAATTTTCTTGCGCGAGATTGCTCGCGAGTTGAGCCAGAAGGCCAAGAGTCCCTGAATCCACCATAAATTTTTTTAATGCGTCCACAGGCGAAGCAATCTCGCTCATGATTGCCACAAAGTGAGCGGGATTGAATGTGTCCCACGCGTTGTAAGCTTCTGCAATTTTCTTGAGGGACTCGAGGACGGTAACGTCGTACTGCGAGAGCAGGGACGCGTCAATGCGGGCCAGAAGGTCTGATGCTGATTGAAAACGGAGCTCTTCGACGAGACGACTGGCAAGGAGCAGATCGCGATAGGCACTGACGGCCTCAGGGCGTGTAATGATGACACGATCGCCCTTGGGGCCGCCTTCATAGATATAGCGAAGTTCGGAACACTGGTTAAAAACTGCGGCGAGAACCGCACCGCTCCCCATCACTTTTGTGCCACTTGTATAATTGAGAGAAATGTCTGCGGGGGAATATCCGGCCGCAAGTAGGTGTCGAATCGTCTCGTTTGTGCGGGCGAAAACTTCGTTCAAATCATGAGGCGTTTCGAGCTCAATATACGCGACAGAGTTTTCAGGTAAATGAACGCTAGACGATATTTTTTCAGCAGCTATACGGCTTTCCTTCGAAACAATAAAAGCGACATAGGCCGGGTCGAGACGTTTAATTTCTTCGGCCAGCACATTGAGTATGTTTTCCCGCCCCTCGTAAACAGTTCCGACTGTGCAAATCACCGCTTTTGCCATTTTTCACCTACCGACGACAAATCGAATGGATATCCGCATGGAAGAAGTGTTTTAAGTGCGTGTGCGCACCCACCTCTGTCAACACTCTTCAATGCAAGAAACAATGTTGCAGGGTCAACGCTAGTTTGGGCATGAAGCAAATATGAAATTTGTCTATTCGCCACAGTACGAAGTCGATATTGGACCACACGTCTTTCCGACTTCAAAATATCGACGGATCCGTGAAGAATTATTGAGGCGGGGGCTTGCAGTGGAAGCGGATTTTGTGGAACCTCGCCCAGCAACGCATGAACAACTCCTTGCTGTTCACACTGGAGAATACCTTGAGGACTTAGAAAAGCTCCGCTGGACGGAGCGGACACGCTACAGCGAGCTTCCGCTCACACGGCCGATCGTTCATGCCTACATTCTTGCGGCAGGAGGCTCCATCGAAGGAGCGCGCATCGCTTTGACCGAACCGGCGGGGCTTTGTGTGCACCTGGGAGGCGGATTTCATCATGCATTCGCGGATCGAGCGGAGGGATTCTGTTACATCAACGACATTGCGGTTGCTATTCGCGGGATGCAAAAGGAAGGGCGGATTCAACGTGCGATGGTCGTCGACTGCGACCTTCATCAAGGAAATGGCACGGCACACATTTTTGAGAGCGATCCATCTGTGTTCACTCTCTCAATTCACCAAGAGAATAATTATCCTCTGAAGCAGCGTTCCGATTGCGATATTGGCCTCGAGGATTATGCGAATGATCGTGAGTATCTCGATGCCTTAAAGGACGCGATGCTTCCGGCGATGGAACGACACCAGCCCGACCTACTCGTGTATGTCGCTGGCGCTGATCCTTACTACGACGATCAACTTGGCGCTCTTCGCCTCACCAAAGAGGGGCTTCGGGAACGAGACACCCTAGTTCTGGGGGAAGCCTCCAAACATCACATCCCTACGCTCGTTGTCCTGGCCGGCGGATATGCACGAAAACTTAGCGACACTGTGGACATTCATGTGGGGACGTGCGAAGTGGCTCTTGCCCTTGCGCGGACCAAGAAAACGAACACTTGATCCCCCTATTGCTTGGCCAATAGGACAACAGCTATCGCGGCGATCCCCTCACCGCGTCCTACGAATCCCATCTTTTCCATGGTGGTAGCTTTGATTCCGACGGCGTCAGCCTCTACCTTTAAGATTTTCGCAATGCTCGCCCGAATGGCTTCTACGTGCGGCGCAATCTTTGGCTTTTCCGCAAGAAGGGTGCAGTCCGCGTTGGCCACGAAAAAGCCTTTTTCAGCAGCTTCTGCTACGGCATGCTCCAAGAAGACCCGGCTTTCGCAGTTTTTCCATTTGGGATCCGTATTTGGGAAATGTTGCCCGATATCTCCAGAGCCAATGGCTCCAAAAATGGCGTCGGCGAGAGCGTGCAGGAGAACATCCGCATCAGAATGGCCGGCAAGCCCAAGCGAATACGGAATTTTGACACCTCCTAAATACAGTTCTCGGTCCGGGGCAAAAGGATGGACGTCAAATCCTAATCCGACACGAAATGGAGGCATATTTACAGTCATCCTGCTTTTTCTCTTAACCTAAAGAAATCGCCCAACGTTTTGCGAGGTCCTGGAGCAGTTGAAGACGTTCACGGCGCTGCATTGCGAGACACTCGGCAACTTGCCAGTCTTCGCTTGTTGTCAGTTTGATGTTCCATCGGTCGCCTTCTACGACGTGAACCGGGCAACCTATCAATGCCACTGCGGAAGCATCATCAGTTACTTCCACATTGTTGCGCTCACAGTCATCTAAAGCAGCGTCGAGCTCGTCGCGACGAAATAGCTGGGGGGTCTGAGCAGCCCAGAGTTCTGACCTGTCAAGTGTTTCGCGAATTTGCGAGTCAGGGCCGACCCGCTTGACGGTTTCGACTACCGGAAATGCAAAGATCGCTCCCCCCCGTTCACATGCTAACGCGAAAAGCTTTTCAAAATGCTGGGGCGGAAACGGGCGCGCAGCATCATGCACTGCTACATACTCACATTTCGTCGAGAGACTTGCGAGTCCGGCCGAAACGGAATCCTGGCGGCGCGCGCCTCCGGCAACCACGCGCACCTTTGGCTGCTCCACCGCGGCAAAGGTTTGCCTTAGTTCGTCAACCTTGAAGGCGGGGACCACGAGCGCAATTTCCCTGACGATTGGCTGAGAAGCAAAGAAAGCAAGACTCCAGAAAAAAACAGGATAGCCAGCTAAGGGACGGAACTGCTTGGGCACCTCGCCCCTCATTCGTTCCCCTTTTCCGGCTGCGACTATGATAACCCCAACTTCAGCCACTGGTGGCTCCATTTTTCTCACATAATTTCTGGAAAAGCCCCCTCAGTTTACGCGCGGCGTTTTCCCATAAAAACTCACGTGCCCGTTGCTTTCCCAACTCGCGCTTTGCCGTGAGAAAGTTTTCATCTCTCAGGATCTCGGCGAGACAATCTGCGATCTTTGACGGGCCATCTTCCAGAGCGAAAACATAAGCTGCAGCGTTGCCAACCACCTCTGGTAACGCTCCCCTATTCGAAACGGCAACAGGACAACCTGCGGCCATCGCTTCTAGCGCTGGTATACCAAAACCTTCATCTGTGCTTGGCATGAGAAGCAGCGCAGCCTGGCGATAAAACGCTACAAGGTCGCGCTTAGGGCGAGAGGCATACTGGTGAACCCAGGAAGGCAACGTTGGGTCTTTACCTACGACGACGTAATCATAGGGCAGGCGAAATTCTTCGCGCAGAATGCGCACGACCTCGGCCCCGAATTGGGCATTCTTACGGGGCTGACCCGCCCCCACGGTCAGAATGAACTTTCTTGGCAGAGGGGGCGCCGGTTCTGTGAACATCGTCTCAGTGAAAAAGAAATCGTCTACGCCGCAGGGAATGACCTCACACTTTGAAGCGTTACTTGGCCACCGTGAAGCAATGCGGTCTCGCGTGAAATGGCTCACACAAACAACTGCATCGGCAGCACGGATGCTGCGCACTATTTGCCACCGTAAGTAGGCTCCGAAAGCGCGAGGATACTCCGACGGATAATCGAAAACTGAAAGATCATGCACGGACACGACGCGCGGGAACAAACTTTTCCGCGTTGGGATCGCAAACGCAGGTCCCCAATAGACGTCGGCGCGCAGGCGGGTGGCAATCCGCGGTAAGATTAAATGAGAGTAAAGCTCTGCCAGTGGATGCCATTCGTAGTCGATCCGAGTGGAGAGTAAATGCAAGTTGGGACGGCATAGCGATTCCAGCGGCGAGCGTGGCAAAGCCAGTGCGAAAATCTGATCTTCAGGATAAGCCTCCGTTAGGGCTCGCAGCATCGCCTCTGCCGCGAGCCCAACTCCGGTAGCTCCTGGCCGCACGCATCGTGCGTCCACGAAGATTCTCACGCGTTTTCCCTCCGCTGTAGATGCTTCAACAGGGCACAAAAACGAGGCCTTACTTGCCTACGCTGTGCACTTTCGTGAAGCTCAGTCATGAATCCCGGCAAGAGCCATGAGCTCCTTAACTGCCGCGGTGGCATCTGTTCCGACCTGAACCAGAATGGCGCGGCGGCCGTGCTGTTCCAGCGCCTCAAAATCTCCAAGCGCCTGCGCTCGCGCTAGTGTTGCGAACGAATAGGACTCACCTGGAATCTCTGCGTCCTTCATTGGCTCTGCAAGAATCATGATGAAAACGCCAGTGTCCGGACCACCTTTATGCAGCTGACCTGTGCTGTGCAGATAGCGGGGACCATACCCTACGGTCGTCGCGCAGCCGGTTGCTTTTTGGACAGCAGAACGCAATGATGCAAGCTGTGCGTCGAGGCGCTTCTGCCCATGGGCATACACAAGCAAGGCAATGTAGTCTGGAGGCTCTGCGGAAAGAAGGAGGGCACGCAATGAGTCTTTTGGGCGCGAGATTTTGCTCCCCACAATTTTCAAGGCCGCTTTGGAAAAGCTGAGAGTTAGTCCGCGGCTTTCCATCTGGACGGGCGGCGTCGGGAGTTTCCCCTTCTTCGTAAACACATCCAAAAGACGGGACGTGTTTTGCTTACTCTCTGTGACATTGGGTTCGTCGAAGGGGTTGATCCCAAGCAATGCGCCTGCAATAGCCGTTGCCATTTCCCATCGGAAAAACTCGACTCCGAGGTCACCTGCATCGGGGAGAACAATGCGCACAAGAGGGATGCCGCGTTTTTCAATTGCGGCCAGACGCGGCTCCTCGGCCTCTTTGGCCAAACGCATCGAGACGAATACACGATCGTCGCCGTAAGCAGCAGGAGCGCCGAGCCGCTCCCCCACGACTGGTAGAATTCCTAAGCCACACTTTCCGGTGCTCTCCGCGACGAGCTGCTCCACCCAATCCCCAAATGCAGAAAGAGATCTCGAAATGACAAACGTCAGCTTATCACGGCCCGCCTTCGCACATTCTGCCATAAAGATACCGAGGCGAACAGCTGACTCGGCCTCTGCATTGACAACTGAGCCGCGATCCAGCGCGTAGCCGATAGCCCTGGCGAGCAAATGGGCAATGTCGAGTCCGAGAAGCGCCATCGGAACAAGACCGAAAAAGGAAAGCGCACTAAAACGTCCGCCGATATCGGGAGGATTCTCAAATACGGCACGGAATCCTTCTTTTCGGCCTAACTCAGCAAGGGAAGTGCCCGGATCGGTGATGGCGATAAAGTGCTCGCCGACGTTTTTGATACCGCAACTTATCAAGCGTTCCCTAAAGTATTTGTAGAACGAGTTCGTTTCGATGGTCGTCCCAGATTTGCTCGCAGGGATGAAAAGGGTCTTCTTCAAATCGATCCTTTTCTCCACGGCAAGAACGGCGTCAGGGGAAGTATTATCGAGCACGAGCAACTCAGGATAACCCTTACGGGACCCAAAGGTTTTGGCACACACTTCCGGACAGAGGCTACTTCCCCCCATCCCAAGAAGCACCACATGGGCAAAACCTGCTTTGGCAACTTCGGCGGCAAAGCGTTCGATCTGCCGACAGGACGAGAGCATCTTGAAGGGTGACTCAAGCCACCCCAGTCGATTGACAATTTTTTCCGCAATCGCCGGGTCTTCAGTCCACAATGAAGCATCCTTCTTCCAGAGCCGAGGAATATAGCGAGCTTCCGTCACTGAAGATGTGACTGCACGGATGGTGGATGAAAGAGCCGCTGGTGCTTCGGACTGGAGAGCTCCCAAACCAAGTGCGCGCAGGCGCTTCTCAGCTATGGCCGTCAGCAGCATATCGAAAGAACGGATAAAACGAACGAGACCATCTTCAAGCAGCTGAGCAGCCACGACTTCGATGTCGATCCCTACAGAGTTCAGTTTGTCGTAAACCGCTCTGGCTTCGTCCACTCCTTGTCGGATCGTGTCGGGAGTGGGCTGTTCGCAACCCAGTAAGGCTTCGAGAGTCGGCAACGGAAGAGTGTTGACGGTGTTCGGGCCAACGAGGGGCATGACGTAAGCAAGCGGATGGTAAAGCGGATTCTTGGTACTTGTGCTCGCCCATAACGGTCGCTGGACGTTCGCCCCCCGCGAAGCAAGTTTTCTAAAGCGGCTCCCTGAGAAAAACTTTTCAAATGCTGCATAAGCTAGCTTTGCAGATGCCACCGCTGTTTTTCCAAACAGGTGCGACAGGTCACTGGCTGCTGAGTCAGGGAGATTTGTGATCCTCGAAGCGATGAGGCTGTCGACGAGAGTATCAAGGCGACTCACGAAGAAACTTGCGACGGAGTGAACGGCGTCGAGAGGGAGATTTTTCTTTGCACGGCGCTCAAGCCCAGCGCAATAGGCTTCCATCACTTTCTCATAGGTTACGACGGAAAAGAGAAGAGTGACATTCACATTGATGCCCCGTGCGATGAGTTCTTCAATGGCCACAAGCCCAGCAGACGTCGCGGGCACCTTAATCATCAAATTTGGGCGCGCCACACTGCTCCAGAGTCTCTCAGCTTCGTCGATTGTTGCGACCGCATCGTGGGCCAGGTGGGGCGAAACCTCTAACGAAATGTAGCCATCCGCCCCGTTGGTTTTCTGCCAGATGGGCTTCAAAATATCGGCGGCTTTGCGAATATCCTCGATAGCCAGGGCTTCGTAGATTTCCAGCGTCGAATGACCAGTCTGAGCAAGGCGTTCTATGGCTTTGTCGTAAAGCGTGCTTGTGGCAATAGCTTTTTGAAAGATGTCGGGGTTCGAAGTTACCCCTCGAACCCCGACTTCGGTCACAAGACGTTTTAGCTTCCCACTTGAGATGAGTTCTCGACTGATGAAGTCAAGCCAGACACTTTGGCCACAAGCAGCAAGCGCCTGAACCGCATTCTTTGTCGCTTTACTCATCGCACAAGCTCCTCCACCTTTTTCTCAATTGCCAGAGCGTCAATCTGATATTTTGCTAACAGCTCTTCAGGTTTTCCTGAGCGCGGAAGCTCGCGCACGGCTAGCCGCTCGACGCGAACGGCGCTGTCTGCCAGCGCTGCCGCGACGGCCTCGCCAATCCCACCTTCTGCATAATGATCTTCCACGGTAAGGATGAGTTTTTTTGTCGCCCTGGCGCATTCGAGCAACGTTTCGCGGTCAACGGGTTTCACTGAGAAAATATCCACGATGCGAACACCGATACCACGTTTAGAAAGTGCATCTGCAGCTTTAAGGGCTTCGAACAGTGTGACGCCACCAGTCACAATCGTGATAGCATCATTCTCGCTTTTGCGAACGACTTTTGCTTTGCCCACAGCGAAAGGCTCGTCATTCGAATAGATGACGGGAGTCTTCGGCCGGGAAGTTCGAATGTAAGCGATTCCTGGGTGAGCAGCAGAAAGAGCTACCGCCCGTTCCGTGGCCACAGCGTCGGAAGGATAAAGTACGATCGAATTGGGGATCGCGCGGAAAAGAGCCAGATCTTCGAGTCCCATCTGGGATGGACCGTCTTCACCGATTGAGACCCCCACGTGCGAACCACATAGGTTGATGTTAGATTGGGAGATCCCCGCCATGCGAACCTGATCGAACCCGCGGCTCAGGAACACTGCAAAGGAGCTTGCGAATACGGTCTTGCCACGCGCTGCCAGCCCCGTCGCCATACTGATGACATTTTGTTCGGCGATGAAGCCTTCAAAAAAGCGGTCGGGATAAACTTTCAGAAATTTCTCCGAATACGTGGAGTTCTTTGTGTCGCCATCGAGAACGACCACGGTGGGGTCCGCCGCTCCAAGTTTCACAAGTCCATCGCCATAGGCCTCGCGCGTGGCGACCATGTCGCCAATCTTGTAATTGGGTGGTGCCATGGGGTTCTTCTCAGGCTTTGGCAAATCGCACTGGGGCGGCGCGGGTGGAATCAGTCCCTCGTCGCCTTCAATTCCTAGCGCCATGATGTCAGCTATGGCACGTTCTTCCTCCTCTCCCTTCTTGAAAGGTTTGCCGTGCCAACCGTCTTTGTCTTCTGCAAAGCTGACACCTCGTCCCTTGAAGGTTTTTGCCACGATCACGAAAGGCTTATCCTTCACGGTGTGCGCTTTGCTGAAGGCATCGAGCAGTTCAGCGACATTGTGGCCATCGACAGTCACTGCTTCCCAGCCAAACGCTTCAAAGCGAGCCTTGTAGACCTCGACCTGATGTTGGAGCATCGTGTGCTGGCTCTGCCCTAAGCGGTTGACGTCAACGATCGCAATGAGGTTGTCGAGTTTGTAATAACTCGCGACTTCAGCTGCTTCCCACACGGCACCCTCTGCGACTTCGCCATCGCCGAGGAGAACATACGTGCGATAGTTGGTCTTGTCGAGGTACTTGGAGTTAAGCGCAATTCCCACACCTGCTCCAAGTCCTTGTCCAAGCGAGCCTGTGGCCACGTCGACAAACGGAAGGCGCGGCGTGGGGTGGCCCTCGAGATCAGAGTCGATGCGACGCAGCGTCAGTAGTTGTTCGACTGGCATGAACCCAGCTTCAGCCCATGCAGCGTACAGAATGGGAGCGGCATGCCCTTTCGACAGGACGAATCTGTCGCTCACCGGATTGCGCGGATTCTTTGGATCGTAGCGCATTTCGTGGAAAAAGAGCGTGGCTACGATTTCTGCGCACGATAAACAGGTTGTTGGATGGCCGGAGCCGGCTACAGAGGTTGCCCGGATTGAGTGAATCCGGAGCTTGTTAGCTTTTGCGGATAACGCTTTGATAAGTTTTTCTCTGTCCATGCTTTCACTAGGAAGAAGTAGCCCATAGCTATGGTCTAGAGAAAAAACGCATTCCTGAGATTTCCACATAAAGCCTCTTTTCGCCGCAACAAAAAGCCGTTGATTGCGGAGCACACATTTTGCGACTTAGGAGTGCTCATGTGAGTTCACACGACGCCGGATAGACTTAGAACACGGAAGAAAGGGAAAGCCGTGGACGAGAAGGTGATTGAGGCAATCGTCGACGAAGTCGTGAAACGACTCGGGCCCAAATTTGCTGTCAGCCCTACGAAATCGCAGGGTTCAACGGACACCACGCATCCTTCAAAGTCACCAACAGGATTGCGAGGTGTCTACACCACAATCGAGGAAGCTATTGAGGCTGCCTGGCACGCGCAGAAGCGCTATGCAGAGGCTTCCTTGGAGACTCGCAAACGAGTGGTGAACGCAATTCGTGAGGTTGGGGAAAAGCATAAGGAAGATTTTGCACGACGCATCTTTGAAGAAACAAAGCTGGGCCGCATCGACCACAAAATACGAAAACATGAGATCGTGATCCGTCTGACGCCTGGACCAGAGGATCTGACGACGCGTTGCTGGACCGGCGATCATGGGCTCACGGTAGAAGAATACGCGCCCTACGGACTGATCGGTGCTGTGACGCCTGTGACGCATCCAGTAGAGACCGCGATAAATAATGGCATTAGCATTCTATCCGGCGGCAATGCTGTCGTTTTCAATCCCCACCCCGCATCAAAGCGCGTGTTTGCTTATGCCATCGACCTCTTCAATGAGGCTATCTACCGGGCAACGGGATTCGAAAACCTCATGACGTGCATCGACGAGCCAACAATCGAGACGGGCAAGACAATGTTCCGTCACCCGAAAGTGCGAGTTCTGCTTGTGACAGGGGGACCCGGAGTAGTCCGCGAGGCATTAAACAGCGGCAAGAAGTGCATTACTGCCGGACCAGGAAATCCACCTGTGGTGGTTGATGAAACAGCAATCATTCCGAAAGCTGCTCGCGATATTTTGGATGGCGCTGGCTTCGACAACAATATTCTGTGTATCGCAGAGAAGGAAGTTTTCGTAGTGGATTCCGTGGCAGACGCGCTTATTACCGAGATGAAGAAGTTAGGCTGCGTCGTATTAACAAAAGAACAAATCAACGCTCTGGCAAAAGTGGCTTTCCAATGCAGTGGGGAACACGGTACAGGAAAATCCTGTGGCGGCGCAGTTTTGAATAGAGACCTCGTGGGGCGCAGTCCGCAGGTTCTTGCTCGCGCCATTGGGCTGGATGTTGCGCCTGACTGTCCGATGCTTATTGGCGAGACAGACTTTGATAATCCATGGGTCAAGCATGAACAAATGATGATGTTTTTGCCGATTGTACGCTGCCGCAATTTCGACGAAGCGCTCGAAATGGCGGTCGCAGCAGAGCATGGATATGGCCACACCGCGGTCATTCACTCGATGAATGTCGCGAACATGACGAAAATGGGCAAAGCCATGAATTGCTCCATTTTTGTCAAGAATGGTCCCAGCTATGCAGGGCTCGGCGCAGGGGGTGAGGGACATACCTCATTTTCGATAGCAAGCCCAACAGGAGAAGGGTTGACCACCGCACGCACCTTCTGCCGTATCCGCCGGTGCACACTCGTGGACTACCTGCGCATCGTGTGACCGCTTTCGACCGTCCGCACAGCAGCCTCACCTCCTCGAAGCTGGAGGTTTCGAGGTGTTTCTGTTTCGCTGTCAGCAAATAAAGGCGTGTTCCTTGCAATAAGGCGAAAGCATGAAGCTTGTGATCGTAGACTACGGAATGGGGAATCTGCGTAGCGTTGAAAAAGCGCTCGAAAAAGTCGGGATGCGCCCTGTGATATCGTCGGCAGTAGAGGACGTATCGTCGGCAGATGCTCTCGTTGTGCCAGGTGTTGGAGCTTTTGGCGACGCAATGAAGGAGCTATTGCGCCTAGGGCTTGTCGAACCGTTGCACAGACGAGCAAAGGAAGACGTCCCCATTTTGGGCATTTGCCTGGGATTACAGATTTTTTTCAGTGAAAGTGAAGAGGCGCCTGGGATTCCGGGTCTTGGCCTTATTGCAGGAGTGGTGAAGAGATTTCCGTCAGGGCGGGGGCTAAAAATCCCTCACATGGGGTGGAATTCTCTCGCGATGAAAAATTCCCCCAGACTCCTTGCAGGTGTGCCCAGCGGCTCACATGTGTACTTTGTCCACTCCTATTATGTTGCGCCAGCGAATGAAGAGGTGATTGCTGCAACGTGCGATTACGGGGAACCCTTCTGCGCCGCAATTGAGCGGGGCAACCTCTTTGGCGTTCAGTTCCACCCGGAGAAGAGCCAATCCGTGGGCCTACAAATCCTTTCGAATTTTGCCCAGATTGTCCTGGAAAAACAGTGAAGGGTGGCGGACCTCGAAAGGCCAGCCACCCCATTGCCACACAACCCTTTTTTCAGCACCAGAACGCTTAGCTCTGCTTCTCAGAGCTCTCCTGTGACACTGGCTGGGCGTGCATCAGAAAGTACTCAATAGAATCCACGAGCGCCTGCCAACTGGCTTCGATGACGTTTTCTGACACTCCCACTGTGGTCCAGGTACGGTCACCATCACTCGATTCAATGAGGACGCGCACCTTTGCAGCTGTACCGGCACGTGCATTGATCACACGGACTTTGAAGTCGGTCAGGTGGACCTGTTTGAGATGTGGATATGCGTTGCCGAGTGCCTTGCGAAGAGCGCGGTCGAGAGCATTCACAGGACCGTCCCCATCGGCAACCACATGGTGTTCTCTCCCCTTCACAACAACGCGGACGATTGCTTCAGCTGGGCAGGGAGCGTAGGGACCTTTCCCATAAGTGATAACTTTAAAATCCCGCATCTCAAAGAAAGGCTTGTAAAGACCTTTCGCTTTCTGAACCAGCAGTTCAAAGCTCGCTTCAGCAGCTTCAAACTGGTAGCCGTCAGCTTCCAACTCTTTGATCTGCTGGACAATCTGCTTTACGTCTTCAGGAGAAGTAGCGAGATCGATGCCGAGCTCTTCAAGTTTTGACTGGATATTGCTCTGGCCACTGAGCTCACTCACCAGCACGCGTCGGACATTCCCAACCATCTCAGGCGGGATGTGTTCATACGTCGCAGGATTTCGGCGCACGGCACTCACGTGGACACCGCCTTTATGCGCAAAGACTGTCTGGCCAACATAAGGCTGTCGCGGATCGGGCGGGATGTTTGCAATCTCGGCAACAAAATGTGAGACCGACGTTAGTTCGCGGAGTTTCCCTTCAGGCAGACAACGCTTCTTAAGTTTTATCTCGAGGTTCGGGATCACCTGGATGAGATCAGCATTGCCGCAGCGTTCGCCGTAGCCATTGATTGTGCCCTGCACATGCACAGCCCCTTCGTGTACAGCAACCACACTGTTGGCGACCGCCATTCCAGCATCATTGTGGGTATGAACGCCAATGGGTGTGGACCCGAGAACCTCTTTCACAGCTTTCATGATCGCTGGAATCTCGGTCGGCATCGTGCCTCCGTTTGTGTCGCAAAGCACAATGGTATCAGCGCCTGCCTCGGCGGCGGTGCGGATGGTTTTCAAAGCGTACTCAGCATTGCTCTTGAAGCCATCGAAAAAGTGTTCGGCGTCATAGATAACTTCGCGACCATGGCTTTTGAGAAAGCTCACGGAATCACGAATCATCTCGAGGTTTTCTTCCAGACTCACACGCAGAGCCTCGTGAACGTGCAGGTCCCAGGTTTTTCCGAAAATCGTGACAACAGGAGCATCGGAATCGAGCAGAAGAAGAATCTGCGAGTCCTCAGAAGCTTTCACGTTTTTGCGGCGTGTACTGCCAAACGCGGCTAGCTTCGCGTGTTTTAGCGGAATGGTCTTCATCTTACGGAAGAAGTTGATCGCCTTGGGGTTCGACCCCGGCCATCCTCCCTCAATATAGTCCACTCCAAAATCGTCTAGCCGCTGCGCGATGTGAATTTTATCCTCTAATGAGTAACTAACAAATTCACCCTGCTCGCCGTCACGAAGCGTCGTATCGTAAATGTAAACGTCTTTTTGCACCTGACTCATGGTCTAGCTCCTATCCGTATGCGATGCCAATAACCTTGGGAATATGTTTGCGGCCAATTATGACTGTTTGGCCTTTTGAAGGTTTGGGGGGATGGATATATGTGCAAGCGTTACTGGACCCGTGAGGGCCCAATAATAGCTATCGAGATGATGCAGGACGGAGTTATGAAAATTTTCGACGCCATCGTCTTTGCGCTTCTTGTACTCTGGGCACGAAAGCTTATTCAGCAATCTGAGACTCTTTCGGTATTACCAAACCAAAAGGGTTCTAGCTTTGCCACCTGCGTTTATCATGATGCCCCTGCTGCGCGCTCGCTACCGACTTCGATGGTCTTCAGAAGAACAAAAATGATAAGCCACAAAACTGCTAGCAAAAGTCTAGCCGTCGCCAGAGCTTCGTTTAATGAAACCAGCTCCTGATGCTGAATGAGATGGAGTGGATTCCTCTGCCCTTCCAGCGTCGCGCCGGAGGCACTCAGCGACAGTGTGATGATTTTCATGGAGAGCTTGCGGAGTTCTCCAGGAAGCAACGCAGCTAGAAAATCGACGAAGATCACATAAGAGGCTGCTAGGGTCATAGCACGCTTGCCAAACATACTGAACAGGAGACCAAGTGCCAAATAAATCGAAGATCCAACAGCAAGGGCGGCACTGTCCCACCCTACCACGGCAAAGTTCGTTAGTAAGTCGTCGCGGACTCCGCGCGCCAGCATAATACCGACGTAGAGTATGATGACAGCAATACCTGAGAGGATGCCGAAAACAACATTTGCGACAAGCCATTTTGCGAAAAGTGGCCATACACGCCCGCACGGCCTTGTCCACAAAAAGACAAGAGTCTTGCCCTCCACTTCTTCCCTTAAAATTCCGACGCCAGAGAAAACGCACAAAAGAGGCACGATAAACGACAGAAACATGGCAGACCAATTGCGGTAAATCTCCAGTGCTGGCTCGCGAGGGTGGATGCGACTTGAGAAATTGACCGCCCACACAATCGCCACGAAGAC
This sequence comes from Candidatus Sumerlaeota bacterium, assembly GCA_017161655.1. Lineage (GTDB taxonomy): Bacteria > Sumerlaeota > Sumerlaeia > Sumerlaeales > Sumerlaeaceae > DRVG01. The sequence goes on along the minus strand of JADFCV010000002.1, from coordinate 329,758 downwards.
GAGAGCCAGCGCAGGCAACAACAGAGGGCTGCCACTTTTCCTGCTTCGCCACGCTGAATACCATCCGATTTTCAAAAGCGCCAGTATCATAGCCTCGACTTTACTTTACGAGATATTGGAACACTGCCTCCAGCGAATCATCTAAGGGAGCTAAAGAGGTTACCATGTGTCCTTCCTTGCACACGAGCTCTTGAACCGCTTTGCAAAGTGCCGCTGCCTCTGCAGTTCGGACGATAAGGGACGAGTTTTCCAAATCGAATTCCACTGACTCTACTGCGGGCACCATCACGAGAGCTCGGGCCAAAGATCGAGGATCGTCTGTTTGAATCCTGTAGGTGTAGGGCTGGTTTGCAATGAGAGCACGAATCTCTTCGATTTTCCCCTCGGCCAGGATGTTACCGTGGTGGATGAGGATGATGTGCGATGTCAGCGCCTCGACTTCTGCAAGAATATGGCTGGATAAAAGGATCACCATCCCGCTCTCGGCGAGCTCTCGGAGAACACGAATCATCTTAATTCGCGCTATAGGGTCGAGACCGTTCAAAGGTTCATCGAGAACAAGGAGGTCGGGATCGTGAACTAAGGCAGCCGCAAGCTTCACGCGTTGCTTCATTCCCTTGGAGAAAGTGCCGACCTTCTGATGGGTAAACCGGGACAAGCCCACCAAATCCAGACGGGCAACAGCGCTCTTGTGACTTTCCTCCGCGGAAAGGCCACTCAGCCGCCCCAAAAGAGAGACAAATTCGAGAGCGGACATCTTTTCGTAAACACCATCTGAATCAGGGCAATAACCAACCCTACGGAACACTTGGGGTTGTGTCCACGGGTCCATTCCGAACACACGCACTCGACCGCGGCTTGGGCGCAAACGTCCCGTAAGAAGTTCCAGAAGCGTGGTCTTCCCGGCCCCGTTTGGTCCCAGGAGGCCAACAATGCCCGCGCTTATTTCTAAGGAAATGTTATTGAGCGCTATGACTTGGCCATACCACTTACTGACCCCGTGGCAGACAATAGCACCGTCCTGGTTTTCGAATTGCGACCTATTTCTCATGGTCATGTCATCGCACCCCCACGAACAAATTCCGGGTGCGCCACGCTAGTAAGAGAAAGTGAACAAGCAAAGCTGAAGGCAGAAGGTAAAAAGGCACGTCGCCTGTGATGACGTCTCGCAAGAAACGACTGTCAACACCTTGTGGATTCGACACTCCTGTTAGCCAAAGATATATGCCATCGAGAAGATGGATGGGGGAGCCCATGGAGACAATGGTCCGAAGAGCCTGATTCGAGGAGGCCGTGGAGAAAATCCACGTCCCAAACCAATAAAAGAAAAGCCAACCTGCTGATTTGCGAAATGTTGAGGTCCGCGGGTGAAAAGCTACGGCACTCAGGCCACACATGCCCCCTGCCAGAAACAGGTACAAACTGCTGCAGAGAAGAACTGGAAGATGGTGCAGCATCTGAAAAAAGTTAAAATAATATCCCCATAAGAGAACAAAGGCCCCGAAGATCACAAGCGTAGCAGACAGTGTCGGTGGACCGGCGAGTCCGAGCACTTTCCCAAACACGTAATGCCGCCGTCGAAGTGGCCGCGCGAGAATCACCGTTAGCCCACCTCCCAGCACGTCGGCGGAAAGAGCAGCTGATACACTTGTGATCACATAGAGTATGACTGGCCAAAAAAGAATACTGAGATAGCGAAAAAAGACAAGGCTGAGGGGGAATTTGTAGTGACCTAAACGTATCTCTAGGCTGCCGGTGTCGGGATCTATCTCGAATAGTGCAGTGGCATACTCTGTCGCCGTGCGCCAGAAGTAGACAAGGAATGCAAACCCAAGAAATGTGACAAAAATGAAAAAGAGGTATCTGGAGTTAGCTGGTTTCTTGAGGGTGGCTTGTGCAGTTGTGCGAGCTATCGTCCACCACAGAAAGCCTAACCGCCGGGGCCCGTCGTAACGCTGATAGGAAAGATCATAGATTGGCATTGGGGTTTCCCTCTAGAAGCTCAAGAACGACGTCTGCGGCTTTCTTTTCCACGGGTTCGACGCGAAGAAGGACGCTTCCGCTGGCCTCGGCTGCAGCGAAAAGCTTTTCTGTCTCACTCCGTGAAGCTAGGGCAACACGCAGCATTGCCCCTTCCGGTTCACCTAGGACGCGTATCCCCTTTTCAGTAAGTTGGCGTGCGTACAGCTGGAGATCGCCCTGGACACGGAGAAGGAACACTTCTTCGGAATCAAACCGCGAAGAGGTCAATTTCCGCGAAACAATTTTCCCTTCGTTTATGAGGATAATCTCTCGTGCCACGTGCTCGACATCGTCCAGCAGATGGCTACAAATAATCATGTTCATTCCCTTCTCGTAGGCGAGCTCATGCAATAATTGGAGCATTTCGTTGCGGCCTGCGGGGTCCATGCCATCCGTTGGTTCGTCCAACAGCAGGAGCTCTGGATCATGGACAATGGCCTGCGCAAGCTTTACCCGCTGTCGCATTCCCGATGAAAACGTCTCGAGTGTGCGATAGCGCGCCTCGCCCAAGCCAACATAATTCAGCGCGCTGTGAGAGCGCTCGATAGCCACGCGTCGCGGCAAGCCCGAAAGCTCGGCCAGAAAAGTGACAAACTCCACTGCCGAGAGTCCCCCGACGATGGCATCGCCCTCAGGCATGTAACCGATTTTTGCGCGTATGGCCAGGGCTTCTGCTGGCAACTCGTGGCCACATACTTGGACGTGCCCACGGCGGAAAGGAAGAAAGCCGAGAAGGGTACGCAGGAGGGTTGTTTTGCCAGCTCCGTTTGGTCCTACGAGAGCAGCAGCTCCTCCCTCAAATGACAAGCATACATCTTGGAAAACCAGTTCGCGCTCATATCCTGTTGTCAGGTTTTCAATATGGACGAGCATCAATAAACCGCACCTCTAACGTAAAAGACCTTGTGAAACGAAAGACAGCAAGAACGCAAGAGCGTTGAATCCTATGTGAAACAAGACAGCTGCCAGCAGTCCGCCGCGATAAGCTACATAAGCCAGTGCCAGACCAAGCAAGAATGCCTGGGAGAGCTTTAGCCACTCGGGGAGCATGAGTTGCGTATGACCACTTGCGAAGATGACCGCACTCGCAACGGCTGCTGCAGACAACGCAACTTGTTTTGGGAGCCGTCGGCTTATTAGCAGATAGAAGCGCGGAAAAACGTAGCCACGGAAGAGAAGTTCCTCTGAAAAAGGAGCCCGAAGAATCAGCCAGAACAAAACAAGTGGCTGCTTCATGAGCAACTCTTGAAGCATTCTCCCCTGCGGCCCATACTGCCAGGATGTTACGAAGAGGGGGACGACCGATACCACCACGCAGATGAGGAACAGTCCCGCAATCTCGAAGACCAGCTTTCGCTTCGGTGGACGAGCAGCGAGACGTCCCGATGTGATCCAATGAGAGAGAACATCCGGCGGGAAACGCGCTGCAACAAACAAGCGAGCAGCTGGAAACGCAGTAAAGAAAATGATCACGAAGTCGAGAAGTGTGGTTACCTGAAACGAGTGCCCTAAGTGGTGATGAGCGCCGACGAGGATTCCTGACGCTGTCGCAAGGACAAAATAGCAAATGGCCAGGAGGCCAGCCCGATAAAAACGCACACGGTCATGGCCCCCTGCTGTGACAGAAACAGCACAGCGATAAAATGCTTCCAGTGCTGCAGCAACTATGATGAAGAACATCATAAACTGAAAAACGGTGCTTACCAGGTCTGACATAGTGGCAATCATCAAGATGCTGGGGCTGTGAATTCTGCCGGGGCCTACGTTCAACACGAGAGACGTTTTTCCATACGACGATGCGAAACGGACTTCGCTTTTTTCCTTTCAAGCACCTCTCGCAGGTAGTGACCAGTGATGGAGCCTGCTGTCTTCGCAACATCCTCTGGAGAGCCAACTGCGACGACATAGCCACCATTTTCTCCGCCTTCGGGCCCTAAATCGATAATCCAATCTGCGCATTTAATCACATCGAGATTATGCTCGATTACGACGACGGTGTTTCCTTGATCGACGAGAGCCTGCAAGAGAACAAGAAGCTTGCGAACATCTTCGAAATGGAGACCGGTGGTTGGCTCGTCGAGAATGTAAAATGTACGTCCTGTCGCTCGTCGTGAAAGCTCTTTTGCTAATTTGATACGCTGGGCCTCTCCCCCACTCAGGGTTGTGGCGCTCTGCCCAAGAGCAACATAACCTAAACCGACCTTTTGAAGAATTAATACCTTGTTAGCTATGGCAGGGACCGCATGAAACAGTTCCAGTGCCTCGTCCACCGTCATCTCCAGCACATCAGCGATCGAGTAACCGCGATAAGTTATTTCAAGTGTCTCCTGGCTAAAGCGGCGTCCCTTGCACACTTCACATTCCACATAGACGTCAGGCAGAAAATGCATCTCGACTCTTACGAGGCCGTCGCCCTGACAAGCTTCACATCTTCCGCCTTTGACATTAAAACTAAAACGACCAGGTGTGTAACCGCGGGCACGTGCCTCCGGGAGTTGAGCGAAAAGCTCGCGTATGGGACTGAGCAATCCAGTGTATGTTCCCGGATTGGAACGTGGGGTACGGCCGATGGGAGCTTGGTCAACATCAACCACCTTATCGATGTGTTCGAGTCCTTCAATCGTACGATGTGCCCCCGCCTTTACTTTGGCGCGATACAGATGTTGGGCTAATGCCCGATAGAGCACATCGTTTACGAGCGTGGATTTCCCACTTCCACTAACGCCAGTTACGCAAATAAAAAGACCAAGCGGAAATTCCACATCTATGTTCTTAAGATTGTGTTCTGTGGCTCCGCGAACAATCAGACGACGGGCAGGATCAGGCCGTCGACGGTGCGCTGGCAATTCGATTGCGAGTTCGCCACGAAGATATTTGCCAGTGAGGGAGGCGGGCGACCGTTCGATTTCCGCTGGAGGGCCAGCAGCAACGACATACCCACCTTCGACGCCTGCACCAGGACCAAGATCGATGACATAATCGGCGGACCGAATCATGTGTTCATCGTGTTCCACCACGATGACCGTGTTCCCCAGATCGCGAAGTCGCTGCAACATGGCAATCAAGCGGTCGTTGTCACGCTGATGAAGACCAATTGACGGCTCATCAAGCACATAGAGGACCCCCACGAGTTGGCTTCCGATTTGGGTAGCAAGACGAATGCGTTGGGCTTCGCCGCCAGCTAACGTGGCTGCTGGACGGTCAAGCGTGAGATAGCCCAGCCCAACCTCAATAAGGAAACGTAATCGGTCCCTGATTTCTTTCAGCACCAGTCCTGCAATTTGTTGCTCGCGCGCAGAAAGCTGAAGATTGCTGAGAAAGTCATGGATGCGTGCCGCCGACAGGGCACACAATTCGCTGATGTTATAATCGCCTAGTCGCACGGCTAAGGCAGCTGGCTTTAGTCGCTGACCATGACAGAGTGGACAAGGGACATCACGGATGAACTCGCGTGCCGGCGAGTCGGGATTCTCAGCCAATTTTCTCTCAAGGAAGGGAACAATTCCTTCCCATGCTATCTCCGACTCGGCGGTATTGTTGCGGGTGCGAAGCCTTGCCGGAAACGACTCGCCCTGCGTGCCGTAGAGTAAGATGCGCTGTATTTTTCGCGGGAGCTTTTGGAACGGAGTGTCGAGGCTGAAGCGGTAATGCTCAGCAAGAGCCTGGAAAAGACGGCGTGCCCATGAGGAGGCAGAACGTGAGGGCTGGTCTCCTGCAATTTCAAGCCAGTTCTCCAACGCGCCTTCATGAATGCTAAGTGAAGGATCCGAAACAACGAGGTCTGGGTCTATCTCCTGAAGCACGCCGAGCCCTTCACATTTCGGACACGCGCCCACTGGCGAGTTGAAAGAAAACAAACGGTGGGTAAGCTCTTCGATTGCAATGCCACAATCGGGGCATGAGAAACGCTCGCTAAAAAGGTGGTCTCGTTCAGACGTCAGGTCGCGAATAACGACCAGGCCATCAGCTTTGCGCAGGGCCAGCTGCAATGCCTCGATAAGGCGACCTCGCATTTGCGAGCTCACGACAAGGCGATCAACCACAAGGGATATATTGTGTTTTTTTGATTTTGCTAACGGAGGAAGTTCTTCGAGTTCCCACACTTTGCCGTCCACAACTGCCCGGGCGAACCCTTCGCGGCGTGCTTGCTCGAGTAGCTCACGATGTTCACCTTTTCGCTCGCGTATGATTGGCGCAAGCACGAGAAACCGTGTCCCTTCAGGCCAGGAAAACACTTGATCCGCAATCTGCTCCACGCCTAGCTGCGCAATCGGCTTACTGCACTTTGGACAATGAGGGCGGCCGATGTTGGCGTAGAGAATCCGGAGATAGTCGTAGATTTCCGTAACCGTGCCCACAGTGGAGCGAGGGTTCTTACTAATTGTTTTTTGTTCGATCGATATTGCTGGAGAGAGGCCCTCAACAAGCTCGACCCGTGGCTTGTGCATCTGCTCGAGGAACTGGCGTGCATACGCGGACAAACTCTCCAGGTAGCGCCGTTGCCCTTCAGCATAAATCGTATCGAAAGCAAGCGAACTCTTGCCACTGCCGCTCAGCCCGGTGATGACAGTGAGTGCGTTGCGCGGAAACGAAACATCGACCGATTTCAGATTGTGTTCTGCTGCTCCGCGGACGACAATGGCGTGTTGAGTACTCATTGCCTAATAGCTACACGTAGGTGCACTTTTACTATCGCTACCGATCAGTGTAGTCGGTGCTTGTTTAACGAGGAGACTTTCGGTATGCCCCTGGATCGAGAAAGCCGAAGACTGCTTCAGAAGGCACTCAGTATCCGAAACAGTGAAGTGCCATTTTACCGCGTCCTTGATATCTTGGCTACACGCGATGGCGACGTTTCTGAGGTTTTCGCGCGCTATCACGACATTACCGATGCCCCCCTGAGGTCGGCGTTTCACTTTTGTGCAGAATTTTTGCGGCACCTGGCAAAACAAGAGGGTCTCATGCCGACTTGGGAACTCGAGGGGCCCTCGACAGATGGAGATTTCCCACGAGGTGGGGAAAACAAAGGCACAAAAAGTAGTCCATCAAAACGCGAGCCCAAACCAAAACCAGAGCTCAAGCCTTTCGTTGATGAATCGCGACGCGGTCAGGTGAAGGTCGCCAAAGTGTTTGTCGATGGGGCATCGCGCGGCAATCCCGGGCCAGCCGGAATCGGATTTGCCATTTTTGATATGGAAGGGCACAAAATCGCCCAGCAAGCGTTGCCCATTGGAACGGCGACAAATAACATTGCCGAATACACAGCACTGATTGAGGCGCTCAAGACGGCGCTCGATCTCGGAATAGAGCAGATCTTTGTTCTGAGTGATAGCGAATTGTTGGTGAAACAAATGAAGGGGGATTACAAAATCAAGAATGCGGGGCTGAGGGAGAAGGCGGCAGCGGCTCACTCCCTAGCAAAGCAATTCAAAAGATTTTCCATCGATTACGTCTCGCGCGAAAACAACAAACTTGCCGATGCGCTGTCGAACTATGCGTTAGACGTCGTGGAGAAAACGAGCACCGGAGGGACACCACAAACAGCAGAGAATCACGGCTGACCAAACGGCAGCCAATCTGTCGGGCAATGAACTGTGACCCAAAAAGTGACGGCCCGGCGGAGGGGGTGCGGACGCCGGGCCGGTGGAGGAATTCTTACGAACTCCTCCAACTCTGAAAAACTTTCGCTGTTCGGAGCTGGCGATTAGTCGGCATGCCGCCTTGAGAAATCTTCAAGCTAGAAATCACAAAGTAGCGCAAATTTATTCCTAGAAGCAACTGTCGCTACCTCGAAGTAAAAGTGAACAGGAGGGTGAACAAGGTGCCGTATCTTGGTCTCCAACTCTATACCATACGAGAAGCGTGCAACAAGGACATTGAGGCCGCGATCCAAGCCGTTGCGGCGATTGGTTACCGCTACGTTGAACTGGCGGGTTTTGGTGGGCTCGACGCAAAAGAGATGCGTCGTTTGCTAGAAAGGACAGGCCTCAAAGCCATATCAGCGCATGTGCCAATGGAGGCCATTCGTCGAGACTTTCCAGGGACTGCGCGTGATCTGCGGGAATTAGGATGCCACTATGTCACCGTGCCAAGCCCACCTGCAAACGTCGGCGACGAGGCGGGCGATTGGCGATTTTTTCGAGAAGAACTGCGCTTTTATGCCGATCAATTTGCTCACGCTGGACTAACGCTCGCTTACCACAATCATGGACGTGAGTTTGAACCGCTCAGGGATGGTCAGAGACCAATTGATTTACTTTTCGATCAGGTAGAACCCTACGAACTGCAACTGGATGTGTACTGGGCTCAGTATGCCGGCGTTGATCCCGCTAATTATTTAGCAAAGTTTCCGGGTAAGTGCTCGATGATCCACGTCAAAGACCTTGCGCCTTCACCAGACCGCAGGGACACAATCGTAGGGTCCGGAATCTTGAACTGGCCCCACATCCTATCGGTCGCAGGCGAACGCGGCGTCAAATACTTTATTGTCGAAGTCGACAACCCCGGCGATGGTGCTATGGAACTCATCGCACAAGGATACGGTTACCTGCGCCAGAGCTTCCCGGCGTTTTTTGCAGATGAGTGTTAACCGAGTGCCGCTACGATTTGCCCTCCTTCGGCAACGTCCGCCCCACTTCGGGCTGCGAGTTTTCGCAGAAATTCGGCAGCCGTCTCAGGAGGCGTGGGGTTAATGTAGAAGCCGCTTCCCCACTCGAATCCCGCGACCTTCGTCAGCTTGGGCATGATTTCAATATGCCAGTGATAGGCCTCGGTGCCCGCGTCCGACTCAAAGGGCGTCGTGTGGATTACAAAATTGTAGGGGGGATCATTGAGAGCTCGCTTCAGAAGCGAAAGTGTCTCTTTCAAAATTCGAGCCAGATCTACGACTTCGTTTTTCTGGATATCGGAGAAAAATGCTGAGTGGAGCCGCGGCACGATCCACGTTTCAAAGGGGAAGCGCCCTGCAAAAGGCAGGAACGAGATAAAGGTGTCGTTCTCGACAATAGTCCGCACGTTGTCGGCCGTCTCTTGGTGAATCATATCGCAATAGACGCAGCGCTCCCGAAAGTCGTAGTACTTGGAAGCACCATGCAATTCTTCTTGGACCCGTTTGGGGACAACTGGTAGTGCAATAATTTGTGAATGGGGGTGCTCGATTGAGGCTCCGGCTTCGTGGCCCCAGTTTTTAAAAATCATGATGTAGCGCATGCGCCGATCTTTGCGCAGCTCTACCGTTCGATCGCGAAAAGCCCAAAGAATCTCCTCAATTTGATGCTCAGGCAAGTCGGCATAAGTGTTTTCATGGCTGGGGGATTCAATAAGGACTTCGTGGCGACCAATACCTGTCATCCTGTCATAGATGCCATGGGCAGAGCGTTTGAGTTCACCCTCAGGCTGTAGAGCCGGGAACTTGTTCGGGACCACACGGACCCACCACCCCTCACTGTTCGGGAGACTATCCTTGGCCCGGTAGCTTAGCACTTCGGGCGGCGTCGTGTTTTCGTTTCCCGGGCAAAAGGGGCAGAAGCCGCCTTTCCGTTCTTCTTCAATTTTTACGTACTGGTTCGGTCTTCTTGCTCGCTCGGTGGCGATAATTACCCACCGGCCTGTCACAGGATCTTTTCGGAGCTCAGGCATGACAGTTCATTCCTCTCACGATTTACAGACGTTGCAGTAAAATCGTTCCAAATAATCAACAGTTGAGCCATTTGCCGAGCAAACTCAATGACTTTCTTCTGGCTCTCAGCTCCCGCTCACGGGTCATCATCTGCAGCAATGACTCTGTCCACCTCAGAGAGCCATCGCGCGTGTGCTACTTTTTTACCAAATCGGAACTCTCTTTTTCACTAGCTGGATTTTTCCGGAGCTGTGGTCGAGGAGTTGCTCTTAACAAGTTCCATGAGGTAATTGCTGATAAAACGCGAAATGTCAGGCCTTGGCGGGATGCTTTGCTCAATTTCTACTAGCTTCAAAAAGGCCTGGGAGATTTTGCCATCTCTCATTTCCAGAACCATATGCCCCGTTTGACGCCCCTCAAACCCAGCCGTGACGAGGCGGATGCCGTTTGCGTTCTCAATGTCATTGCGCACGCCGGAGAATTCGCCTGCTATGGCGATATCCAGTTTCGCATCTTCGCCGAGCTTAGCCAACACGTCACTCACCAGAGCTTCACGGTTCATGTAGGCCAGCAGGATGATAATATCGCATTTTTTCTCCAGCTCGGGCATGACCTTTCGCAATGCTGCCACTGGATCGCTCACCGTATAGCTTTTCGGGACAGATTCGGGAAATCCAATTGTCACGCGCGAACGCGTGATCCCCGTCACTCCGATTTTGATTATTTCTCCACTCCGCAGTTTGACTTCGAGAATACGATAGGGCGAAAAAAGCGGTGCGCTTGTGACCGGGTCCACGATGTTTGCGGAAATAAGCCGATCCTTTTTGTCTCCCAGACTGTTCTCCAGGAACTCACGGCCTATCTCGATGTCGGTGGCCCCGACGTTGAAAACATCATAGTCGAGGGCAGCAAGCGCCCCCAATAGGTACTTTGTTGCGGTACGAAACGCCGCCGATTGCCCGGCAAGGTCTCGGACGTAACCGCCCGCTTCGAGTTTAATCATGGGTAACCCCGCTGACGTAATGCTCTCGATCATGGAAGCCTCACGGTCTATACCACCGAGCTTGTGAGACACACATCCGCAGGGCTCGAGACTCGAACGACGGTACCCGTTATAAACGATCGAAAGCAGATTGTTCCGGTTCGGAGGTAGGCCGGATGGCATCACATGTTTCTCCAAAGCAGCCGCCGTCATTGGAGTGGGGGTGACTTTGATTGGTGTTTGGCGCACAGTTGCAGATCCGGTAGTGACTCGGATTCTCGGCGTAGGTTTACTGACTCCGCCAGGCTGAATAGCCCACACAAAACCGGACACTAGGAGGGCCGAAACTCCAATCAATGCACAGTGATACCGTTTCATCTCGACGCTCGCTTTCTCGCCTCAGAATCTGATCTGAAAGGCATTCGGAATGGGATGCTACTGAATTGTCTACAGCGTTAGTCAATGATCTTATTGCAGAGTTGCGTTTAAAAAGGTGTAAGCGATTTCATGCAACACACCGTGAAGCTAACTCTGCAACGCGAAACATTCTGGCTCCTAGTTCTGCTGAGCTTTGGCCTGCTTTTTGTCACCCGGCCGTCGATTCACGGCAACGATGGGGTGCAGAACTATGCTTACTTGCGCTCCCTGTTTTTTGATGGTGATCTGGATTTCACGAACGAGTACACGTTTTACTTCTCTCGTTCTGCTGAGTGGTTTGACCAGAAGCAGATTCCCCACGATCCTGTCACCAGGCGCCCCATAAACCTTTATGGCGTTGGCAATGCCTTGCTTTGGGCACCATGGGTGCTCGCCTTTCATGGTATTGGAATTTGCCTACGTTCAGTCGGCTGGGAACTTAACCTTGACGGCTATTCTCCATTGTATGAGCGAGCGGTCGGTTATGCCTCTGCAACGTATGCAAGCGTTGGGCTCCTGCTCGTTTACCTTCTTTTGAAGAAATGGGTATCACGACGCTCGGCGTTCTGGACTACACTTATTATCTGGTTAACGACGCCACTGTTCTTTTACATGTATCTTCACCCGTCGATGAGCCATGCCAATAGCTTTTTCCTCTCTTCGCTTGTGTGTTATCTTTATTGGACGCAGCGGGATTCATACCAAAAGTGGGCAAGCATGGGGATTGCAGCGGGACTTCTTGTACTCACTCGATTTCAGGATGGGATCCTTCTTCTACCCTTAGCCGTCGTCGAAGCTCGCCGGGGACTTCGACTTCTTCATCGCCGATTCCCCACGCGCTATTATCAAGCGATGCTCTTACACACTGGTGTGCGATGGCTCCTCTTTGGGCTTTGTTTTTGCGCTATGGTTTCGTTGCAGTTATATGCCTGGAAATATCTGCACGGGTCCGCGTTCAGTGGCCCGAGAGGATACTTGTCGCAAGGGCAAGTTCATTTGTTAGATCCTCGTCACTTTTTCCAAGCGCTTTTTAGCCCGTTTCACGGCCTTTTTCATTGGCACCCCCTTTTGCTTCTCAGCATCGCGGGCTTTCTGCTTCGCTCGATACCACTACCCCCCCGGCTATACGCTGCTTTAGGTTTCGGGGCTCAGGCGTGGGTTGTGGGTAGTTGGAGCATCTGGTGGGCTGGCGCAAGCTTTGGACAGAGGATGTTTATCAGTACGTTTCCTCACCTTGCGCTGGGGCTAGCAGCGTTCGTCAAGCAACTCGAACGTCGGGCTGCATGGCTCATTATTGTCATCCTTATCGCGGGAACAGCCTGGAATTTCGGGTTAGCAGTACAGTATGCCACCCGACTGATTCCCCGGCAGGCCCCTGTTAGCATCACGACGCTTGCCCGTAACAATTTGATAGTTATGCCGCGGCTGCTAATTTATGGGCTGCCGAACAATCAAAAATCTCCAAATGAAGAGCAAAAGTAGCGAGAGTTCGGGCCATTCAAAGCTTTTCGGGCACGTCGATGGAATCTACGATACCTACGATTGCGGCATCTACGGGGATGTCCTCGCCCTGCAGACCAGTAAAAACCGCATCGCCACTGGCTACATAATAAACAACCTCGCCGATCCCATGGCGCGAAGTGGCATCTGTTGCAATCAACGGCTGACCAACCGGCTGCAGCTCGGCGTCGAGTGGCTGAATGACGCAGATCGTGACGCCCTCAAGAGAGGGCACTTTTCGCGTGGCGACAATGGTCCCGATGATGCGTGCAATATCCATTGAAGCAATTCCCTTGTAACGGCCATCAGGAGGCAAGCAAAGAGATACTGATGTCAAGTTATGCTCTCAGTAAAGCTGCGAAAATTGCATCCCGCGGGAAGTGGCAGGAAGCTTGTGCCTTTTTGGAATTAGCCGAGAAAACTAACTCGGATCCCAGGCTTCCTTTGCAACGCGGGGTCATTCTGACTGAGGCAGGTCAGCCTCAAGAAGCACTTTCGCTTCTGGAATCACTCGTTGCGAAGCACGAGTCGTTTCCGCCTGCATATCTTTTTGCGGGGATTGCAGCGTGGGACAGTCGCGACCATGACAAAGCCAGAGCGCTGTGGAGCAAAGGCCGCGAGTTAGCGCCGCGGAACGAGCTTCTTGGTTCTTACTGGGCATTAGCTCAATATGCGGCGGGCGAGGACGAGCAAGGACGGCAGTACTTCGGTAGTGCGGGTTTCGCGAGCAATCGCGGTTTTCTCGTGCGGCTCACCCAATGGGTGGAAGAGCAATGGCTGTTAAAAGGCTGTTTCTTCGCGCCGCAGGATGATCTCATTGAAACCGTCACACCGGCCAGCGGCACGCGACAGCATTTGCTGCGCAGAGCTGTGCGAGCTTTTCGCGCCAGGGATTATATAAGTTTCCTTGCCATCATGCAGTCGGAATCGGTGGCGGGAAAAATGGATACAGAGGATCTCTTCGCGTGTGCGATTGCTTGCGAGATGTTAAGTGCTTACAGCAAGGCGCTTGAGTTTCTCGACCGCATCCCGGAGCAGGAACAGTCGGCGGATCCCGTTTTGGCTGCGCGTGGGCGGTGCTTCGTGCGACTTGGTCGATATGAAGAAGCTATGGATTGTTTCGAACGCGTTCTGATTATCGGACCTGAAGATTTTGGATTAAACTATTACTTGGGGGTGTTGTGCCATGCCCACCAGCAACACGATCGAGCGCGGGAGTTCTTTCATAGAGCTTACCGGGATTATCTTGTGGACACGTTAGATTATCAGTTCTGGCAGATTCGACGAGCCCTCTTGGAACAAGCGTATCTCCCACGAACATCCCCATGAGGAGAGCTCGCGGTCTCCACCTTCAGTGTTGTCTCCTGTCGGCAAAGTAGAGGTATCCAAGTGTGGCTGCGTAGGCAATCATGAGCAGCCATGCTGCGATGTAGTATTTGTTCCATCCGAGATAAAGTACGACCGGAATCACCAGGAACGCTGCCATGGCGACGAGGTTCTTGAGCCCTGTCATGCGCGCCCTCCTTACATGTTTAGTCGAGTAGGGTTTTGAGCTTCGTCACAATGAAATCAATGGCGACTTTGTTGTAGCCACCCTCGGGCACGATGATGTCCGCGTAGCGTTTGGACGGTTCCACAAACTCGAGATGCATGAGGCGCACGACGTCGAGATACTGATCAATAACTGACTGAAGTGAGCGACCTCTCTCTTTCACATCGCGTGTTAGTCGTCGGATAAACCGGACATCTGCATCGGTGTCGACGAACACCTTTACGTCGAGAAGGTCTCGAATGGCGGGAATCGCCAGGACAAGTATTCCCTCAACGATGATGATGGGTGCAGGCTCTACTCGAACTGTTTCTTTCAGGCGAGCGTGCATTGCATAGTTGTAAATGGGCATCTCGATTGGCTCGCCTCGCCGAAGTTTGTTAAGGTGATCAACGAGCAGTGGCGTGTCGAAGGCATCGGGGTGATCGTAATTGATTTTAGCTCGCTCTTCAAAGGCCAGATTCGAGTGGTCGAGATAGTAGGAATCTTGTCCAATTACAACGACTTGCTTTCCGACAGCTTCGCCGATAGATTTTGCAACAAGGGTCTTTCCGGATCCACTCCCACCAGCAATTCCCAGAAGCATGCGTTTCATGATTGCTCCTTGCGGGACACCTCGTTTTTCAGGCGGCTTGCCTTGCTTTCAGGTTCGACAACTTCGCCTTGGGGTGCAGCTGGAAGCGAGGCCGAGGATGCGGGATGACGTTTATTGGGAACTTTATTCCATTCGGCAGGAGCAATGTAGCCTTCCACGCAAACGTCGGCTCCAAAGCGCCGTATGACAACGTCGTGGAGATCAATCGCGGCATCCATGTGCATCACGCCCCACGAGGCTATAGGAGTCTTAGCATTCAGGCCTCCTACAATTTTTGGGGCCATAAAAGCTATCACCTTGTCCACAACTTGGGCCTGAAAGAGTGCCCCCGTAAGACTGCTTCCGCCTTCGCAGAGAATTGACTGAATGCCGCGCCGTGCCAGTTCCGCCATGACCTCAGTGAAATCGAGGAGAGCCTTCCCTGGGAAAACGATGACCTCATGCCCCATGGCGCGAAGCTCGGCGATTTTATCCTGCGGAGCCATGGTGCTAGTGCAGATAATGACCTCGCCTTGCTTAGCCAGGGTTAAGCATTTTGCCCGCAGCGGAATGCGAAGATTTCCGTCGGCGATAATCCTGTAGGGTTGGCGGCCAGCGTAACCTTCCAGTCGCACTGTGAGAAGAGGATTGTCCGTCAGCACTGTGCCGACGCCAATCATGACGGCATCCACCTGGGCACGGAGCTCATGGACGTAGGCACGGCTTAGCACATTTGTGATCCAGCGAGAATGTCCACTTTCGGTCGCAATCTTGCCATCGAGAGTCATCGCCCATTTGCAAATTAAGAACGGGCGTTTTTTCTCGTGGTAGGTGAAAAAGACCTCGTTCAATCGCCGCGCTTCAGTTTCGCATAAACCGACGTCGACACGTATGCCAGCCGCCCGCAGAGTCTCGATCCCTTTGCCGGCAACGAGTGGGTTCGGATCTGCCGTGGCAACGACTACGCGAGAGAGTTTTCGAGCGATAATTGCCTCTGTGCAGGGCGGAGTTTTGCCGTGGTGGCAACAGGGCTCGAGGGTCACATAGAGAGTCGCCCCTTCAACCTCTTCCTGGGCGTTAGCAAACGCCTCGATTTCGGCATGCGAAAGTCCGGCGGCTCGGTGCCATCCTTCGCCGATGATCTGGTCATTTTTGACGAGCACAGCGCCCACCATTGGGTTAGGAGAGGTCTGTCCTCGGCCTCGCGCGGCAAGCTCGAGTGCCCGACGCATGTAAGCTGCATCTGAGTTTGAAAAGAGAGTCCGACTTTTCGATCCGTCCAATTCGAGCAAACTCCGTGCATTAGTTTTCCAGGTATGCTGCTCAGCTGCTTGCAGATCCCATCACTTTTTTCATATACGCTCTTCGCTTCGAGCAAATTGTGCACTGTTCGTTGTGACAAAGGAGGAGGGTAGGGTCGGTGGCCAAGAGTGATTTCATGGCTTCGATGAGTTCTTCGAGTAGCAACAGTTGCGAGGGTGCATTTCCAATCATGACATCGCGGAGCACGCCAGCGCGGCGCAACGGTTCCTCGACAACACGAAAACCACGCGAACACCCCGGCACTTCATAAATTGGGGTGTACTCAACTTGACCTTCCTCGTTGATAAACCACGCCAACTCGAAATCTTGTCCTTCACTGAATGCGACTTCGACATACGGAAGCTTGGCTAGAACCTCGCACAGATGCAGCGATGAATTCGTATCCTGTGTGGTCCCAAGCATGAGGATCTTGGCGCCGTATTTCCGCATGCGATCGAAAGGGCAGTCCACGCCGAGTGGCGTTGCGTGAAGGTGATTGCGTGTCACGGTTTCCTTTTCGGGACCGACGACGGCTACGGAATGGGTTGGATGGAAACTGCGGAGGGCATCGGGGCGCAAACGTACGGTTTCAGTGATTGCACCGACTCGGGATTTTGTCGTGCGTACGTCAAAGGGAGGGATGTTCCACATGGGGAGACAGTAAGTGAACGTGGGAACAAGCAAATGCCCACGGGGGCCGATGACCTCAAGGAGAGCATCCACAACAGCTTCTGCTCCTCCTTCGACAACCCCCAGACTTTTCAAGGACGAGTGGAGAATAACAGCATCGCCTGGTGCGAGACCTGCTTTGTGAAACTGCTCACTGAGTTGGGTGCGCGTCCACGCCCGTTCCATCTGACTCATCTTATTCTCCGTCATGTTCTAGGCGCCATTCTATTGTGACCTAGTAGAGCTGTGGCAACCTGCAAAGGCAAGTACCCGATGAACCTGGAAATGGAATGTGATTATTAGGTATGAATCGAAGTTTGTGATAGTCTAACCTGACGGGTGAAATCTTATGAATCATGAGAGTTTCATCGCTAACGACACAATCGTGGCGCCTGCGACGGGGAATGTACGGGCAGCAGTCGCAATTGTCCGGATAAGTGGCGCACAAGCCATCGAGATCTGCGAAGCTTTGTTTCGCCCAGCCGGCAAAACGAAAGTAAGAGATTTTCTGTCGCACCGCTTTTATCTGGGAGAGTTGGTCTCTCCTGCGGAAGGGGTATTGGATCAATGCCTGGCTGTCGTCATGCGCGCCCCTCGTAGTTTCACCGGCGAAAACATGGCGGAATTTCATCTGCATGGCAGCCCCGCAATCGTACGAAGCGTAGTTGAAGCGATTATGGCTTGCGGCGCGCGGCCTGCGCAGCCTGGTGAGTTCACGCAAAGGGCGTTTCTTAACGGACGCATGGATTTGGCGCAGGCTGAAGCGGTGGCAGACCTTGTGGCTGCACAGACGCGATTGTCGCAGAGAATTGCGTTGCGGCAGTTGGAGGGCGGTCTTTCACAGGTTATCCTGCGCTTGCGCGATGCACTTTTGGATGCAGCAGCTGAACTGGAGGCATGGATTGATTTTCCAGAAGAAGAAATTCCACCACCGACGCTCGAGAAACACGTCGCTATGTTCCAGCGCGTGGAGGAAGAGATTGCTGCTCTTCTTAAAACATATCGTGTTGGGTTGATTGCGCTGGAGGGTGCGCGGGTTGTTCTTGCTGGAGCCCCCAATGCAGGCAAATCTAGCCTCTTTAATGCGCTGATCGGCCGCGAGCGTGCGATTGTGACGCCACACCCGGGCACGACCCGTGATTCTATCGAAGGGACAATAGACCTTCTCGGACTGCCTGTGACCCTTGTCGACACGGCAGGGCTTCGAGAGACGGACGATGAGATCGAGGCCAAGGGGATTGAACGTTCGCTGAGAGAAGCGTCGCAGGCAGAGCTTGTCGTATGGTTAGTTGATGCTTCGGCACCACATGAACGAGAAAGCTTTGCTCGTTTTCTCGCATTCGAAGACTATCGTGATAGACTTATCGTGGCACTGAACAAAGTCGACGTTTCCACCCCGCAAATTCTGGCCGAGTTGGAGCAACGCTTTAGAAAAGAAGGGATCCCCGTCGTAAGGCTATCCTGCACTCAACGTATAGGCCTGGAGACTCTAGAGGAGCTTATACGTGAGCGGCTAATTGGGACACTATCTGCGCCTGAAGAAATGTGCATAACAAACCAACGCCACGCTGAGTGCCTTCGTATGGCAGCGGAGGCCATCGGGCGCGCGATCACAGAGCTAAGGCGTGGAGCTCCACCAGAATTTGTTTCACTGGAGGTCCAAGAAGCGATTGGTGAACTCGGTGCCATCGTGGGATTGGGGACGAATGATGAGATTCTCGATCGCATCTTTTCAAGATTTTGCATTGGCAAATAAAGAGGCACCGACAGGGAATCATGGCTTCATGAGCAAGCGTATCACGGTCAAAGTCCATCCGCGTGCAAAAATTGACAGGGTCGAACAGAAAACAGCCGATCACTTCGAAGTCTGGACCACTGCTCCGCCTGATAAGGGCAAAGCCAATGAGGCGGTACGAAAGCTTGTTGCCAAAGTTTTAGGCGTGGCACCAAGCCACCTCGAGCTTGTCCGCGGCGCCAGTGCCCGAGAAAAGATTTTTGAAGTCCAGTAAAAAAGCCTCAATTCATTGACACTCCTTTGTCGATCCTTCGATAAACCATTTAAGTTTTTCTGCGCGACATTTTCTCCCGGGCTGTTGTGCCCATGGAGGCCCCGATGGATAGTGTTCCAGTGGTCAAAATAGAAAAAGGGCAATGCATCGCACTTTTCGCTTATGATGTGGGGATGGCGATCGATCTCGACGCGTGCGAGAGAATTTTGGCCGAGGAATCGAAACGCGGCGGGATTCGTCACAAGCGGAAAGCGCCAGCGTACTTCGAGTACCGCCCCCTGCCGGTGCGAGTCACGCGCCGAGTGCAGAGTTTTCCGATTTCCAGTTTCAGAAGCGAAGCTACGCTTGAGGTGACGCTGTTTGATTTTGGTGCCGCTCAGTTGTGCTACACGATTCCCTTCTCAGGAACCCTGGATGATCTGCTGCAGTTGAGCCTCGCTCTTTACGACAATCCGTTACTTCTTGCCGATTCGCGACAACAAGTTGAAGAGATTGTTGCGATGGTTCGCGATGCCATCGAACGGCCGACGCTTAGCGAGTTTGTCGAGGACTATTTCATCTACGAAATCATGTCCTGCCAAAACGGGGAAATACCAGAAACCCTTGTCGCTGCGCAGGCGGGATTGCTTGCGCAAATCATGCGGGCTGAAGATTTCGTTCTCTCGCCGCAAGAAACAGCCGACGCTCTTGCGGTGCGCATGAGTTGTGGCCCAAATGACTTGACCATCATTGACTGGGCCTCGGCGATAGTATTCGACGAGAATCCTGAGGAAGTCCGAACGGTCCTCGAATTTGCAAATGTTGAGCTCCTGGAAATGCGTTGCATGGACCAAGAACTCGACGATGGCCTCGAGCAAGCTTATCGAACACTCGCTGGGCCATCGAAAAAGTGGTGGCAGCAGTTGTTCACTGTCGATCACGAAATAGAAAGAGTTGCGCAGTTACAGGCTGATTGCGCCGTATTATTTGAAGGTGTAAATAACGCGCTCAAACTGTTGGGAGATCAATGGCTGGCACGTGTTTACGTAGCGACGTCGAAACGCTTTCACTTGCCAGATTGGGACGCGAGTATTCTTCGCAAGCTCAGTGCCCTGGAGAGTATTTATCAGAAACTGTCTGACCGTGCTGCAACCCGCCGTATGGAAGCGTTAGAATGGATCATTATCATACTCATCGCTGTCTCCGTAATCCCCACACTACCAAGCTTGTTTTCGTTATTTAAATAACACCTAGTCGTTCCCGTTGCAACAGATTATGGAGTTCCTCCGCGGTTTTGACCGGTGCCAAGCAGCGGTCGCCAACGCAAATCTGAAGTCCTGCGTAAGTTGCGGGGACATGGTGGCGCGAGGAATCTCCATCCTGGTCCGCATCAACACGAACGACACGAGCGGGGACGGAAGCGCGCATCAGCACGGCGTGAAGTTCGCGAAGTGATGCTTCGGCCATGGTTCCACTTAGACTACAAACCACTGGCGATGTTCTGAAGTCTTCCAGTTCAAGAGCAGAAGGAACTGAAAGTGGAGAATTGTGGAACGTGCGCAAGATGCGTTCGGCCACCGGAACATGAACGGATCTCCAGTGGTTGTTCCCTGTTATGAGATCGAGACGTAATAACGATGTGACGAGACTTATTGCCGGTGATGGAAGCGCACTATCATGAAAATCATCTTGTAACGTGAGAATGAGGTTGGGGTCATCGCTCCGCGCTGAATAGAGACGGCCACTCTGCGGATCATAGAATTTCTGAACTGCTTCGCCCGCCAGTTCCTGAGCTTGGGCGAGGTAGCAAGTATCCAACGTGTGTTCATAGAGATCTATCAATGCTCTGATGAAAAAGGCGTAATCCTCGAGCACAGCTGGAGTTTTGGCTTCTCCAGAAACGAGCACACGGTAGAGTTGGCCACGATTCGGCCTCAAATAAGCCCAGAGCTGTTGGGCTGTAACCGCAGCTACGTCCAAATACCTCTCCTGCCTGCTCACGTGGGCAAGCCGAACTAACGCAGAAATCATTAGTGAGTTCCAGGATAATATCACCTTGTCGTCGGTGGCTGGGGCGACTCGAAGCTCGCGAGCAAGTCGCAGTTTCGCTCGAATATCGTCGATCATTTTCTTCGTTTCGTCGTGGCTCAACCCAAAGCGTTCGGCTAACGTTGAGAGATTGTCTGCTCGCCTGAGCACACTGGCCCCGTGTTCGAAGTTCCCAGTTCGAGGAATGTCAAAGTATGCAAGTGCGAACTCTGCTAAACGCTCGCCTAACACCGCCGCTAGGTCTGAATAAGTCCACACGTAGTACTTCCCCTCCTGCCCTTCGCTGTCCGCATCCAGAGCTGCGTGAAAACCGCCTGTCGGGGCGTGCATCTTGGATAATACCCAGTCAGCAGACTCCAGGGCTGCTTGCAAAAATTCCTGCCGGTTGAACACAACCGAGGCGTCTGCATAAAGGGGGATCAGTAACGCCTGCGTGTACAACATTTTCTCGAAGTGGGGGACGGTCCAGTCTTCGTCCACACAATAGCGCGAAAAACCACCTTCCAGTTGATCGTAAAGGCCGCCATGCAACATTGCGTCCAATGTTTTTTCGACCATAGCCAGTACGCGAGCGTCTGCATAAGTGATTCCTACAGCAAGCAATGAGCGCAGGAGAGTATCAGGAGGAAACTTTGGGGCGTGGCCAAAACCACCAAACTGCCAATCGAAGCGTTCCTCCGCGGCGCGAACCAGAATTTCGTGAACAGGCTCGCCAGAAGACACTGAGGGCGGGTCTTGTGTCAGCAGTCGCTGCAGCTCTCGCGTCATAACCACAGCCTGCTTTTCGAGACCCTCTGCGTCATTTTTCCAAAGCGCGATCACTCGTTCAAGCAGAGTGCGAAAACCAATGCGCCCCGCGCGATCGTATGGTGGGAAATAGGTGCCTGCAAAAATCGGATGGAGTGAGGGGGTCGTGATAACGGTCAGGGGCCAGCCGCCAGAGCCATTAAGAGCTACACAAACATTCATGTAGACGGCGTCAACATCCGGGCGCTCTTCGCGATCCACTTTCACCGACACAAAGTGCTCATTGAGAAAACGGGCAATCTCCTCATTGTCGAACGATTCGTGAGCCATGACATGGCACCAATGGCAGGCGCTATAGCCGATGGAAATGAAGATTGGTTTACGCTCCCGCCTTGCCTGCTCAAAGGCGTCTGGTCCCCACGGGTACCAGTCGACAGGCTGATGGGCATGCTGGCGCAAATAAAGTGACGCTTCATGTGCAAGGCGGTTCGTGAACTTCGGAGTGGTAGAATGTGGCTGCTGAGTCATTGTGGCTACGCAAGCTCGTCTTTCTGTGGCAGCATTATGGTACAACTTTAGTACTCTTTTTTGTCCAAACACTTCATAGACTTCGCTCTCGCTTAGGCCATTTGTTGCCCGCGCGAGTTCATTCAACTAGGGGAATTGAAATGCTCGTAGGTACGATCTCGAAGGGTCAGACGATTCCCTTGCGCGTCGGTGAACTGCACAACACCAGCATCGTTCGTGACGGTCCCGATAGGTGTGACTGGTGGGATATGCGAGAAGCTGCCTAGTTTTTGAAGTAGTTCTTCAGGTTTAAGAGTTGTGCAAAACAAAAGCTCATACTCCTCGCCGCTGAAAAGCGTGTAGTCTTCGATCGGTTCGTTTATGGCTCGGCAGAAAGTTTCGAGCTCTGGTGGATATGGGATCTGTTCCACATAGATGCAGAATCCGACGTGGCTGGCTTCGGCTAGAATTGAAAGCTCGTGAAAGAGAGAGTCACTGACGTCGATCATGCCGAGATCTGGACAAATGGAGCAGAGCACCTGACCGAGTTGCACACGTGCCTCCGGCGCCCAGTGGCGAGCCATAAGCGCTTCTGAGATTTTTGGGTCAAGCGATTGCCTCAGTTTGGGATTAAGAAGTAACTTTAGTCCTGCCGCTGAGCCCCCCAAAGAACCAGAAACATAGACAGTTTGGCCAGCGGTGCAGTTTGAGCGCAACGCAAGATGGTGGCCTTCGGGAAGTCCCCCGAGCAGAGTGATTGAAATCACCACGTGCGGCGACGCAACTGTATCCCCCCCAATGATCTCGACTGCAAAACGTTTTCCAGCTGCGGTCAGTCCTTCGTAAAGATCCAGAACATTCTTTACTGGCATAGCCGGAGGCAGTCCGAGCGATACGAGAGCAAACCTGGGAATCCCACCCATGGCGGCCACATCACTCAAGTTCGACACCATGGCCTTCACACCGAGGCGTTGCCAATCCACATTCGGTGCAGCGGGAAAATGCGTTCCCTCGACAAGCATATCGACAGTAAGAATTGTGTGTTGGCCCTTCAGAGCGGCAGAGGATAGTAGCGCAGCATCGTCTCCTACTCCAACAATTACATCTCTAGTAGTCAGCGCAAGGTAGGGCCTTAGGAGACGGAGAAACTCCTTCTCCCCTATTTCAGCGAGTGTCCGAGTGTCGGCATTTTTGCCCACGAGTAAACGCTTTCTCCCCCTGCTTACTTGCTCCAATTTTCGGCTGCTTCAGCAAGAGCATTTCGGTAAAGCTGGCACAGCCGTGCAACCTTTTCTCGTATATTTGAAGCCGTCATCACGTCCCCGATAAGGGCAATATTGTGGGCACCAGCAAGAACGAGCTCAGGTATGTTTTCCTCACGTATTCCGCCGATCGCTGTTATAATGTTCGTGGTGTTACCCCGAACAAGGCGAACAAGCTTGAGGCCGACGGTTGGCCACGGATTTTCTTTCGTACGCGTAGGGAAAATGGGGCCGAGGCCGATGTAGTCAACCGGTAGCGTTTCTGCCAGCTTCGCCTGCGCAAAATTATGGGTAGAAAGCCCAACAATCATATCATCTCCAACAATCTTGCGCACCTGCTGCACATCGAGGTCTTCCTGCCCAACGTGGACCCCGTCGGCTCCCACTTCAGCTGCAAGCCAGGGATTGTCATTCACGATAAAAGTCACGCCATGGTCAGCTGTGATTTTGCGCATTTCTCGGGCTATGGGAAGCAACTCCTCTCGAGTGAGGTGCTTTTCGCGAAGCTGGACGACTCGTCCTCCACCTGCGGCAATTTCTTTGCAAATTTCGACGTGTGAGCGACCGGAAAGCTTTGCATCAGTGATGACATAGATTCCCCAGATGCAGCGCTGTTTGCGTCGCTCCAACACTTTCCCCTTTGATGGATCACAGCCCTTTCGGGAAAGGGACGAGTTGTCGTTCGAAAACATTGCTTACACTCCCAGCTGACAATCGAGCAAAAGGAGCTCGATTTCTGCTTCGGTGAATCTTTCGCGGATATTTTTGAGAAGAGCGTCTTTCAGCTCCTGGCGATTTTCGATGTAGTTTGTGAACACGAAGAGTTTAAAGCGTTGCTCTGTGTTCGACACTCCGTCGAGGACCACAACAGGAGCCGGATGGGAGCTTACTCGAGGATCTTTTTCGGCGATTTCGCGAAGCAGCAAGCGCACCGTGCTCTCATCGGCTGTGGGCGTCGTTCGCACATCGAAACTCAAACGAGTCCCTCTATCCGAGAGAGTCCAGTTCACGACGGCGCTGGTAATGAGCAGTTTGTTGGGGACGAGGAGCTCTTTTCCGTCGGCATCACGGATTGTTGTGGCTCGCGTTCGTATGTGGGTCACAACTCCGGTGGTTCCGGACACGGTAATCCAATCTCCCACCCGAACAGGTCGTTCGAACAAAAGAATGAGCCCCGATACAAAATTGGCAAAAATTTCCTGCAAGCCAAACCCCAAGCCAACGGTTACGGCGGCTGCAAGCCACTGAACGCTCTTCCAGGTCAGACCTAGTGTGCGCGCCACGCCAATAATGCCGATGATAAGCACTACATAGCGCACGACGGCCGCAATAGCATAACGAGTGCCTTGCTCCAGGCGAGACCATCGCATGAGAAGCAGTTCGACCAGACTCGACACGCTGCGAAGGATGAGCAAAGTGACAAATGCGATAAGCAGGGCAAGGAGAGCATCACCAAGCGTGACAATGGAGGGCGCACCCGCCCCACTCTCACCTCTTTCCCAGAGCGGAATGCGGCCGACAAACGCAATTGCCGGGAGCATATCCGACCACGTGAGCCAGAGTAGGACAGCGATCACTAGCCATGCGACATAGCGACCCAGGCGGCGAACCTGATCCACCAGTGTTGATGAGTCGGGGCTTTCATATCGCTGCGAGCCCAACCCTATCACGGAGGAAACATGTCTGGACAATTGCGGGGAAAGTGAATGGGTGTGAAAAAAATGGCGGAGCCACAGTTCCAAAAGGTAAAGTCCCAAGAGAACCGCGACGACTATGCCGGTGGAAGTTACCAGCCGTGCCACGATCTGAAGAGCCGAGTAATGATAACCTAGTGCCGACAGAAAGATTAAGGCTATAGCCACGAGAACTCCAAATGCGACCAAGTAAGAGAGCATTTTGCTAAGGTTAGGCTGGCTGAGCACATTAATCAGAAGGCGCCAGCTTGCATTTCTTGACAAACTGCCCAGCAGAACAAGCGCAAGGAACGTAAGGGTGAGTATAAAAACCATACGTTCCAGAGCTTCGCTAGGTCCACGGGGACAAGCCTCCCGCGCTAACACAAATATGAACATCATGAACGACAAGAAATACCCCAGGAGCCGCAACTTTCTCGCGAGGCGCTGCCAAGCGACTTCTTTTTTAATTTGGGCCGCAATCTCACAGAGCTTGGCGATGATTATCGTGAAATAGAGCAGCACTCCGCCTCGAATGAGAGCGTTCCCGAAGCCGTCGGTGAGACTTGATGTTTGAGGAGCTTGAAGAAGACGGATTCCCAAGAACGCCGCCAAGAGCACCCACGGAAGAAGGCCATCTGTGAGAAGGCAAACGAGAATCTTTGAGGCCTCATGGGAATCGAATAGAATCGAATGAGGCTTTTCGCAGGACAGAAGTTTTAAAATCGCCCGTCGCTTACGCTTGATCCAGTATGCGCCAGCGCCGGCAAAGAGAAAGACGGCAAAATAAAGCAGCCACCGTGCGGCAAAATCCGATCGCATTGTAACCAACACGTTTCCCAGAGTGTCCCAGCTGAACAAAAAGGTTACCCCTTCGGCTGCTCGACGAATGTCAGCAAGCGACACCGGGCTGGTACTACGGATCCACAGAATATGCTCGTCGAGGAAACTCGCATAGTTTTTTGAATCTTCAAGGAGTAAGGCGTACGTGGTTGTGAGTTCTGTCAGCTTGCTGAAAAGCTCATCGAGATCGTTTATTAGTGCGTCGAGCAGTTCTCGGCGCTGTTGAATGATCGTGCCCACGATCTGCGTTGCGTCCTCTGTTGTCATGCGCAAATCCTGGCCCAGCTGCGACCTCAGCCGACTCTCAAGTGCGGAAAGCGCAGATCGCTTCTCACGTGCGTCCATGAGTTCGGCCTGCACTTGAGAGATCTCGGTCATGTACTGTTTGAGCTGGCGGGCAAGAGTACGTGGCAGGGGTAGTTCATCCCGTTCTTTCCGCATAAGCTGACCGACGACATCCGTTCTTCCAAGGAGCTCCAGTCGCTTGCGGAGAGACTCAAAATTCGCCTGGATGCGAGCGCGCTGCTGTCTCGTAACGTCGAGTTCCGCGCTGACTGCGGCAATCCGGGCGGGAATGCCGGTATCACTGGCGCGACGTCTAGCGAGAGCCTCATTATCTTCGGCAATAACCTTGAGTGCGGGATGGGTTTGCGCAGCTTCCCACCGAGCACGTTGAATCGCCTTGATAGTTTCTTCGGCTTCGCGCCGACGAGCGACCGTGACAGCATTCTGAAGGGCGGCTAGCTCGCCTTTTGAGACATCCAGCAACTTTTGCGCTTCTTCTAAGCGAAGATTCATGAGGTCTGCGGTAGCATCGAGCATGTTTAGCTCGCGCTCGAGGGACTGAATCTTTTTCTCGCAAGCAAGCTTCAGAGCACTCGCGGCAGCAGATCTGATTGCTTCCCAGTCTGGCGAGGGATCTGGCGCCGCTGCGATCATCTGCCCTGCTTCGATTTTTTCAAGCTGCTGGCGAGTTTCTGCAATCTCTTTGGGAATCTCAGCGCGGCGTGCGTCGCGCTCTTTTTGCTCTGCCTGGAGCTTTCCCAGCGCCTTCTCGCGCTCTTTCATTTCCGCTTCTTTTTGGGCAATCCACTGAGCCAATTGAGCGGAAGTCGCCGTCGTTGGCACTTCTGGGGGGCTCTGCACTGTTAACTTTTGCAGCCGTTGGCGAAGCTCCTCTGTGCGACTCGTGGCCGAGCTGGCCAGTGATTCAAACTTCGCTTTTTGAGCGTCGAATCCTTCGGCCTGATCTAGAGCCTGAGCCGCTTGAACGAGTGTCGCCGACGTCCAGTCTTTGAGAGGGGCTGGCAGATCCGAAGATTGTGAAAGCACCTGGAGCCGAGCGAGTATTGCGTCACGACGAAGTTCTAGTGGCGAGGTCAGCGCAGCACTTGCATAAGCTGTGGTCCGGGCGACCGGCGCTTTTGGAGCAGCAAAGCTTGAACAGCCCACAGCAAAACTGAGGATCAGTAGGAAAAGCCTCACATTCAACACTCCAACAACTCCTTTTTGACAGGTGTCGCGCAAGCTGCTACGCTGTTATTTCATTTCTCGACACGTCGCTTCAGGCTACGGAATATAAAACCAACCGATTATCTAGAGTAAGTCAAACGGATGCGCAGCACGATTCGGCAAATTGGACGATGGGTAAAACGTGAGCATTTGCGGTGGCGAGCCCAGCTTGCCCGGGGAGAGGCCATCAAAGCTGCAAACGCTGCTCTCAATTGGAAAGAGTTCTGGCAGGAACGAACAAGGCTCGCAAGCTACCCACGGCATGTGCAGATTGGGACAAACTGGACGTGTAATCTTAAATGCAACTTCTGTCGGCTGACGCTGCCCGAGACGCAGCAGGCACTGCGACAGCTGGAAAAATCGGAGCTGGAAATTAGCGACCAAGTTCTGGAAGAAGTGCTCGAGCTGCTCCCCTATCCGGAAATGATTACTCTTACCCCGCTCGGCGAGCCTCTTCTCTATTCAAAACTCGGAGCCATCCTCGAAAAACACAGGCAAATCGGATCCCAAAATCTAGCCCTTACGACAAACGCGAACCTCATTGATGACAGGCGTGCGCAAATGCTTGTGGAAGGGGGCGTATGCCATCTGTTCGTTAGTGTGGATGCGGTCACACCCGAACTCTATTCGCAGATGCGGGTTCTTGGAAGCATTGAGAAAGTGCGAAGCGCGCTTGAGGCCATCAATCGGTGGAAATCGAAATTGCGATCTCCATGGCCCACAATGACTCTTGCTTCGACATTTCTGGAGCGCAACCTCCGCGAAATGCCCGCCCTTCTCAATTTCGCTCTGGAGTACGGTTTCGAAACATTCAGCATCCAGATCATGGAGATCGAGAATCCAGAGCTAGAGCCAGAGTTCATTGGCCATCATGTGGAACTCGCTCGTCAGGTCCTACTGGACACGTTGCGGAAGGCTGAGGGGAAGCCGATCAGGATTTCGGTGAATTTGGGTTTCAGAAACCTGATCTCGCATGCGCTGTCAGGAAGCGAGAGGAGTGTGGTGGAACATTACTGTGATGGAGATGGTTTCGCGCAGAGCCCGGGCGCCGATGGAGCAGACAACGATTGCGAATCTGACCCAAGGTTGGTTAAACTTTCTACCCGCGGAAAAACTCTGATCGAAAAATGTCATTATCCGTGGTATTTTCTCCTCATCGACACCGACGGTGATGTTCGGCCCTGCTGCTGGGCAGCAGCAAGTTGGGGCAACCTCAACAGAAAGCCCTTCGACGCGATATGGAACAGCGATGAGGCAGTGCAGATGCGAGAGAATTTCCTCCGCAATCATATTCCTCGCTCATGCCAGGGGAAATCGTGTCGAGTTGAGCTTGGGCACTTTGGGACAATAGAATAACGGAAGTCCCGCGGCTATTAGTCTGGAATGGTGTTGAGATTCACCCGCATAAGATAAGCGTGTCGGCCAGCCCCATAATAATTTCGCAGGAGACGCCAGGGTCGAAATCCCAATTTCTTATGAACATTCAGCGAAACGGTGTTGTTTACGGCAATCTCGCAAGTGGCTCGTGTATGACCGAGAGACTTTAGTTTTTTCAGGGATAAGCGCAGCAGAAGACTTCCAATACCACGCCCACGGAAATCGGGGTGCACATCTAAGGTGATTAACTCGGCGTTCAGACAATCAAAAAGATGGAAGGCCACAAGAGGTCGCTCAGCAAGCGACTCTTCGTAGTATCGGAGAACGCCAATCCCATTTAGGGAGAGAAACATACGCAGAGTGCGAAAGTCATAGCGATCCGCTGGTGAGTAACACAGTTTTTCTAGGGCTTCAAGTTCGCGGATTTCCGTAGGCGTGAGACAGGGGCGCAAAAACCGCCGTCGTGTATAGGCGAAATTGTAGTCACTACAGATCACCCGCCACTCCTTCGGAGCTTAGGAACCTCCCCCTGCCTTCTCGGGGAGCATTACTCCTCTTCGTCGAGTGGCTCTAATAGTTCGCTAGCCTGATGGATTTTTTCAAGTCCGAGTTGAACTAAGCTTTCATCTCCCGAGCGCTGGCCTTGCTCGATCATGTCGAGACCGTCGTCAAGCATCCGGCAAATTGAGGAAACCTTGAGACGCTTTTCGAGTGTCAGGGAGTTTAGAGAGCGCAAGCTACAGACCTGGGCGCGTATGGCTGAGGCCTCGCGCTCGACCGCCACGGGATCACCAGCGGTGAAATTCGTACGAATGCGGGCTGTGGACGAACGCAATTCGGAACACACGTTGGCGGGACGAATGCTCCGGGACTCGGCAACCGGCTGATATTTCGCTACTGTTTGTTCCAGCGGATAATAATCTCCCGAACGAACAAGTGATGGTGTTGCCGAAGCTTTCGCAGCAGGAACCGCAGGCAGAGCAAAAGGCACTGCGGAAGCGGATTCCTCCGGGATCTGCTGGTCGGCTGCTTCGTTTAGAGACTCGCCTAATGGCGAAGTGCCAACCTTGCTTTTGCGTCCTGAGAGCTTCTCCTTTACGCGACCCAATACACTTAGACCACGCTGCGCAGAGGACGTAGGACCTGCGGAGATATTTCCAGTATCCGGCGGGGCTTCTTTAAGGCGGGTAACTGTCTGACACTCAGGTGCAGCAGGGGGAACTTCAGGGGCTTTTCTCGGAGTAGCTGACGTAACCGTCGCCGTTTCTTCGCTGGGGATCTGTCCCTGCTTCGACCTTTCCCTTGCTCGTTCCGTCGGAGGGAGCGAAGTCTGATTGGCTCGCGCCCCTTCTTCCGACACCGGAGGTTGCTCCGTTGGAGCTCCCCATCCAACACTCGCTATCGCAGCGATGCCTATAACCATCCATGCCGTTTTCATTGCATGTCCGAAAGAAACATAAATTGTGCCAACTTACAGAGGAACGCAGGTTTTGCCAAAAAAGTACTATAAAATAACTTCTTAGGCATTCACTATTAAAGTGCTCTCTAAGTGATGCAGACTTGGCGCTTGTCCGCTCAAAGAACACGGCCGCTTCGGTGATGTTCGCAATTATATCGTCTTGTGCAGCAAACCAGTTCGAGTGACGCGCGAGACGCCCTTCACGCTCTTGATGGCAGCAAAAAGGTGCATGAGCTGCGCGGTACTCGTCACTCGGACGCGGAAATTCAAAATGGCTGTGTTCTTTGCTGGCTGACTCTTCGTGTTACTCTCTAGAATGAACACGCGTTCCGCAGTGATGGCAGCAGTGACGTCCGCGAGAAGACCTTCTCTGTCGGCACATTCGACGCGCAACCCTACCTCGAAATTGGAACAATTCCTAAGGTCCCACTCGGCGGGCAGGAATCGTTGGCTTAGCTCCTCGTCCTCTTTCATGCGTCGAATGTGGGGACATTCTTCGCAATGGATGGTCACCCCCCTACCGACAGTTACAAACCCAACAATCCGATCACCAGGAACGGGAGAGCAGCATTGCGCTAATCGCAGATAAGCGTCGCGCATATCCGCAACAATGATACCTCCGGGTTGCCCTTTTTTCCCAGCTCCCGGCGATGGAGACTTTGGCGGAACAGTGCGTAACAGCTCCGGGAAAGCGCGGTTGATCGCTGTCGAGGGTTCAATTCCGCCAAAGGCAACTTCTCCGCAAAACTCTTCAAAACTCTGCACCTGATAGTTTTTGAACAGAGGTGTGAGGCGTTTTTCGAGTTCTTCCCAATCAACGGGCAAATTGCGCGTCCGCAAGGCCTTTGAGAGGAGTTCTTTGCCCCTCAAAATGTTCTCGGGGCTCAGGCGCTGCTGGCGTATCCAGTGCTTGATCTTGGTTCGTGCACGGGAGGTCTTTGCAATTTTCAGCCAGTCCGGGGTCGGGTGGGCCTTGGGAGAGGTTTTAATCTCGACGACGTCACCAGTTTTCAGCTCGTAACGCAAAGGAACGATGGTATTATTAACAACCGCAGCCGAGCACTGATTGCCAACCGATGTGTGGATATAGTAGGCAAAATCAAGGGCCGTGGCACCCGGGGGCAATTCTACGACGTCGCCCTTCGGTGTAAAACAGAAGACGGTATCATTAGTGAGATCGACTTTGAGAGCTTCGACGAAATCTGTTGGATCACGGACGTCCTGAATCCAGTCTACCAGCCGTCTAAGCCAGACAAGTTTGTCCTCTAGGTCGTATTCTCCCCGCACACCTTCCTTGTATTTCCAGTGCGAGGCGACCCCCTCCTCGGCTATGCGGTGCATTTCGTGCGTACGAATTTGAATCTCAACCCGTTGATTCTGGGGCCCGAGGACGGTGGTGTGGAGCGACTGATACCCATTCTCTTTCGGAGCCGCAATGAAGTCGCGGAACCGACCTGGAATGGGAGGCCAGCGACTATGAATAAGGCCAAGAACTTTGTAGCAAGTATCGGCACCTCCGGAACAGATCACGCGAACAGCCATGATGTCGTAAACGGAATTCAAGCCGATGCCTTGTCGCTGCATCTTTTTCCAGATTGAGTAGAGATGTTTCGTCCGGCCTTGAATTTCTGCTTTGACCTGATGGCTCTCGAGCGTAGCCCGGAGAATATTGATCACTTTCTGGATGACAGCCTCGTGCTGATCACGGTGCTTCGCAAGATCCCGAACCAGTGACTCATAAGCTTCGGGGTAGAGATACTTCATCGCCAGATCTTCGAGTTCCGCCTTCACACGCGACATGCCGAGGCGCCCCGCTAGCGGAGCGAAGAGTTCGAGAGACTCCTCTGCAATGCGTTTCTGCTTTTCCTCCGGAAGCCATGAAAGTGTGCGTAGGTTGTGGATGCGGTCAGCGAACTTGATGATGATGACCCGCAGGTCTTTTGCCATGGCGAGCATAAGCCTGCGCAGAGTTTCCACTTTCTGTTCGCGGCTTCCCTGGAGCTTGAGAGAGCTGATTTTCGTGACCCCTTCAACCAGCGAAGCAATGGTCGGTGAGAAATCATGGGCTAGCTGCTCAAAAGTTACGCCACAATCCTCGGCCGTATCGTGAAGTAACCCAGCCGCGAGAGTGACTGGATCACGAAGTAGGCCCGCAAGTATTCTGGCAGTTTCTACACAATGAACAATATAAGGCTCGCCTGACTTGCGGAATTGCCCCGAATGGGCCTTGTCGGCAAATGTGAAGGCTCGAGTGAGCAGCGCAACATCATCCGCGGTGTAACGGCTTTTTTGGTCACCGAGAATATACTCAATGACGTCCGTACTTTCAGTCGGTGTCTGCTCGCTCATACCGTGATCGTATCTAAATGGCGCTACATTGTTCTTCTAAGTTCTCTTCAGACGGACTCGTAAGCTTGCTGGGAAGCTAGCAAATAGCGTTTCCCCTCGAAACTGGTCACTATGAGGTTTGTGCGGCAGACGGCTTCTCACCGTCTTCGCTGGGTTCGACAATAAGTCTCATTCCCTGCACTCCGACAATCTTCACTTTTGACGCAGAACACGATTGCCCCGTTTTTAGTTCGGCGTCCCAGTAAGTACCATTGAAAAACACCTTCCCCGTTGGTTCGAGAGGACGGACAACTTCTGCAGTTTTCCCGATAAAACTTTCGATGCCAAACTGCGGCTGATAGAGCTGAGCTCGAGTGACCAGATACACTAAGAGAACCACAAGAAGAGTGACGCCGGCGATGATGGGAATTGCATAGTTCAACGTGACGCCGATGAAAGGTTTGGGCTGGTCGAAAAGTGCCAGAGCACCGAAGAATAGACATATCACTCCCCCGAGCGTAAGGAGGCCGTAACTTGTGAATTTTATTTCTGCAAGCAAGAGCGCTATGCCGAGGATAATCAGAAGGATTGCGGTGTAGTTGGTCGGCAGCATTTTCAGAGCTAATGAAGCCAACAAAAGGCAGATGAGCCCGGCAATCCCCGGGAGCCACGTGCCGGGATGGGTGAGCTCATACCCAAGCAGGACAAAACCAAACATAAGTAGCATGAGAGCAATGTTGGGGTTGGCAAGGATGTTAAGAATCCTCTGACTGCTCGAAAGCTCAAGTGTCTCCACAGTTGCTGCTTTTGTTCTGAGGATCACTGTTTCCGAATCCGTCGCAACGCGCTGCCCATCAAGTTTAGCCAGGAGGTCGTCGAGGTCATTGGCAATCAGATCCACAACGCCGAGTTCTAAGGCCTGAGCTGCGGTGACAGACACACTTTTCTCCACTGCTTCACGTGCCCACGCAGCATTGCGATTTCTCATCTTTGCTATGGCTTCGACCCAGGCTAGGGTGTCGTTCATAATCTTTTCGCTCATGACATCGCGCGCGTCTACGGGTGGGCGGGGCCGCTGGAAGAGAGTTTCAGATGAGGAACGATCGAAAAAGGGCTCCTGCGTAGGCCATTTGCCCGTGATGTCTACAACATGAGCTGCCCCAATGTTGGTTCCGGGTGCCATGGCTGCAACATGCGCTGCTAGCGTGATAAAGACGCCTGCGCTTGCTGCTCGCGATCCATGCGGAGCCACAAAAACGATTACGGGCACTTTGGCCGTGAGCTGGCGTTTGACAATTTCGCGTGTGGACTGCAGCAATCCGCCTGGGGTATCTAGCTGGATGATAAGGGGAACTTTTTCTCCCTCAGCCCTGTCAATGGCCTCGCATATAAGACGGCTTGTGACAGGATTAATCATTTCGTCATTAATGCGAACCAGAAGAACCTTGCTTCGTGGCACCTCAGGAGCGGTTTGCGAAGCTGTTGTTTCCGCGACCGCGCCTGCATATCCAAGGAGTAGAACAAAAAGTAGAGAAAACAGTCGCGTCGCGAAACTTGAGCGGAAATACTCCCAACTCATGACGAGTCTATTCATGATTGTCCTTCTCGCCGGTTCCCGTAGTTTTTCTCTCAGTGACAGATTAGGCAGAGTGATAGACCTTTACCACTGAAAACGAAGTTCGTTGAACTCCTATGGAACGACGACAACAGCATATCAAACCGGCACACAAGAGCGCCGTTGATTTGACGCTACTGGATCGCCAATTCTATGAGCAAGGCGTTAACCTCCTGGCTGGTGTTGACGAAGCTGGACGCGGCCCGCTAGCCGGGCCGGTAGCGGCTGCTGCTGTTGTTTTTCCGAAGGGGTGCTTCGTTGACGGGATCAATGATTCGAAAAAGCTAACCCCCTTACAACGCGAGCGACTTTACGAAGCTATCATGAGCTGTGCGCATGCCGTTTCTGTGGGGTGGGCTGACCCAGCCGAGATTGACGAACTTAATATCCTGCAAGCGACAAAACTGGCAATGAGGCGGGCTTTGGTTGGGCTGGGTGTAATTCCCGAACTCACCCTCATTGACGCGGTAAAACTGGATGGATGGCCATATCCCCAGCGTTCTTTTATCAAAGGAGATGCACTCAGTCACTGCATTGGGGCGGCTTCCATTGTTGCCAAGGTTGAGCGTGACCGGCTCATGGCGATCTACGAGCAAGAGTTTCCCGGATATGGTTTTGCCCGCCATAAAGGGTACCCCACCCGGCAACATTACGAAGCTATCGCGAGCCTCGGCCTGACCACTATACACCGCCGTTCATTTGTGGGCGAGGACCTCTTTCTTGCTTCTACGCGAAAAAGTAGAACCTTTGATCGCCTGCGTGAGGATGTTCTTGCCCAACGGATTCGCTGGACAGAGCTGCACGCTGCTGAATGGATCCGGATTCTTCCTCGGGCAGAGATCGAAGAGCTCAACGCTTTGGCTCGCGCTGTCGGGGAATAACGTTATCGCTCGGCATTTTCCTCCAACTCGATGTAGCCACGAAACACCACCCGTGCGGGACCTTCCAAGAAGACGTTTGTTGCTCCCTTTTCCGTGAGCTGAAAATCAATGTTCAGCACTTCGCCACTCCGCGTTTGCACAGCAACCGGGGGCGAGACTTTTCCAAGCTTCGTGGCGACAATCGCACAGGCGATCGAGCCAGTCCCGCAAGCAAGGGTCTCAGCTTCTACGCCGCGTTCGTAAGTACGAATCGAAAGACTGTGGGGGCCGTCAACAGTGATGAAATTCACATTGGTCCCAGCCGGTGCAAAAAGCTCATGGTAGCGCAGCCAGCGGCCGACCTCCGCCACGGGAACTGTGTTGAGATCATCCACGAAGAGAATCACGTGTGGGACACCTGTGTTAATAAAGTGAACTTCGCCTGAGTATAAATCGCCCTCTACCGGGATGCTGAGGCGGAGTTCACGAGCATCACTCATGCGGACTCCAACGAGGTCGCCACGGACTTGCGCTTCATAAATACCGGCCAATGTTTCGAAACGCATCTGTGGCCCGGCAATGCCACGGAAATAAGCGAAGCGGGCAATGCAGCGGCTGCCATTTCCGCAGGTTTCCGCTTCGCGACCATCAGCATTGTAATAGCGCATTCTAAAGTCCGCCTGGGTCGATGGTTCGACGAGAAGTACTCCGTCCGCGCCCACTGAGATCCCACGGCGGCACCAGTGACTGAAGAGCTTTTCCCGTCCCTCTTCTGGCAAACGCAGATCGCGATTATCGATAACGATGAAATCGTTCCCAGCTCCGCTCATTTTCCAGAATTCCAGTTCCACCTGTCGTCTCCTTATCAACCTGCTAATAGCATTGACGTCGGCGTGTTATTATCGGGAAAAGCTTACTATGAACAAACATGCTAACGAGTGTTTTCTTTACGGCGTGATGAGGCAACCGCTGAAAATCATTCTTTCTTGCGTGCTTTTTCTCCTTGTCTCGCTCGCTCTAGCCGATGCCCCCCGTTATTCGCCTGCATCTGGCGCGTCGCGAATGGTCGCACGCCGCGAAGCGAACGCGCCGCTCCAGCCCGGCCAGGAACGAGCGGACGTCCGGCTACACCCAGCCAGAAAAGGTGCCCCTCTTGTGCTCATGTCGATTAGCGGCGGTGGCAGTCGGGCCGCTTACTATGCGGCATGCGCAATGGAACAGCTTGCACAGATCTCATCCCCTGCGGGGAATGGAAGCCTCCTCGATGAAGTGCGGGTGATCTCAGGGATTTCTGCTGGCAGCCTGGCTGCCGCGTGGTTTACATTGCATTACCGGGAGCGACATGACCCAGAGTTCTTCGCTCGATTCAAAGCCGCCATGGCGACAAATCTTCAGTGGCGGACCTACGGTCACATGGTCGTGTTTCCCCCCCTCGCCCTTGAGCTTGTCGCCACACCCATTACGCGCACGGATCTTCTGGCAAATGAGATGGAGCATTTGCTCGGAATGGGGGCAGTCACTTTCGATGACCTTAGAGCGTTGGAATCCGATCCAGAGGATCCCGCGCCAATCCTGGTGATCAACGGGACTGTGTTGAATTCCGGACAGCGATTTGTCATGACGAATCTGCCGGCGGAACGCTTCCCTTCGCAGCTACCTCTGATAGGACAGCGCGTTGAGCTCTCGCCAACGGACGCAGCGATTTTGCGCCGACTTGTGCAACCGCTCACATTTGAGGATATTGGCAGCGACATTGGCTCGCTGAGGGTAGCACGTGCAGTGGCAGCCAGCGCCGCGTATCCGATTGCACTCGCACCGCTGCGGCTAAACATCTATCCAGATAACATACCAGACAAGCTGCGTGACCGCACCGACGAAGCACTCAAAGAGTCGAAGTATCTCTACGTGGCTGACGGGGGCGTTTACGAGAATCAAGGCATTGACCCGTTGTTGAGCCTCGTGAGAACTCTTCCGCGCAATCAGACTGTTTTCCTGATTGTCATCGATGGGAGCCAACGCATGGAAACCGTACGGGTGACGGGGCACAAGATCTGGGACCCATTTTCGGTCATCAGGAAGCTATACGATATCGGGACGTTGCGGCCACTGGCGTTTTATGAAAGTGCCCTCAAGGAGTTCCACGATCCCGCCGCCTTTCAGGGAGTGTTTATCCGTATGGAAGGTTACGAACCAGGAATGGATGAATTCCTGCAAAGCATTCCCACGCTGTTCAAACTCTCGCAGCGCCATCGCGCAGCACTCGATCGAGCTGCAGCGGAGAACGTCGCGCGGATGAGAAAAACCCTTGAGAAAAGCTACCGGCGACTGCTGCGGAGATAAAAAGTCTCCACACACCCCTACGGCACAAAACACGGCTGCCCTTACTGGACCATGCTGCCACAAATGGGACAAATCTTTGCTGTTGTGGGAACAGTGGCACCGCAAACGCGGCACATCCTGAGCTCCGG
Organism: Candidatus Sumerlaeota bacterium; assembly: GCA_017161655.1. Taxonomy (GTDB): domain Bacteria; phylum Sumerlaeota; class Sumerlaeia; order Sumerlaeales; family Sumerlaeaceae; genus DRVG01. Next base: position 292,437 of record JADFCV010000002.1, on the reverse strand, counting down.
CTCGGCGCTGACCTCTGGTGGCACTTCTTTCAGGTGCCGTTGGAGAAGATCGTGCACATCTGCATCACTGCGCCAAAAACTCCCACGCCGGAAAGGCTCCTGCCTTTTTTCAAAAACTTCCTCTTGCTCCGGAGGCTTCTTGGCCCCCTGAGCAGACTCGCCACTGACCTCGGTTTGGGTCTGCATGCGATGCTCGACCAAGTAAAGAGCAAGCTCAACGATGTAATCTACAAACTCGTCCTCGTCTTTGAAGAGATTCACATTGCGCCGCAGAATCTCGATAATTTCTTCTTTGGTAAACTGCTGCTTGCCCTTTTTGTAGGTCATGTTGACGCGGTCCCCTTGTCACAATTTCCCCTTCGTTGAAAGCACCCCTTCGATACGCGAATTGCACTGGATAGCTTTGCCGAATGCGCGCCCCACCGCTTTGAACACAGCCTCGAGGATGTGATGCAGATTTGACCCGTAGAAAAGCTCCACATGCATGGTGATTCCAGCATTGAACGCAAAGGCACGCAAGAATTCTTCTACTAGTTCGACATCAAATTCGCCCACTTTTGCCTTAGGGATGGAAACGTTGTAGCGAAAATATGGGCGGTTGCAAAGATCGAGGACACACCGCGCAAGACTCTCCTCCATGGGCACGTACGCTTCCCCATATCGCTCGATGCCGGCGCGATCCCCAAGAGCCTGACGCACTGCCTGGCCCAGTACAATGCCGACATCCTCGACGGTGTGATGCGCGTCAATCTGAAGATCGCCTTTGCCTTTAAGCTCAAGGTCCACCAGGGCGTGGCGCGTGAAGAGATCAAGCATGTGCTCGAAAAACGGAACACCAACCGAACCAGCGAATACTCCCTTCCCATCGAGGTTGACACGGACCGCAAGCTGCGTTTCCTTGGTGTCTCGTCGGACTTCCGCAACTCGCTCGCGCTTTACGTTAGTAGATGACTTCTTCACTCGGACTGCTCCTCTTCGCTTTCACGATGTGAATTAGGGGTGGGCTTGGGGGATGGCTCTGTAAGCCGCCGCAACAGAGGGCGATCATTGAAGAGAAGCTCTTCTGCTTCTTCTTCGATGCCACTCCCCAGCGCTGGCGTTTGCCGCGTGAAATTCAGCCCTTTCCGTTGGCCTTTTCGTAACTCTGACTTCTTCACACCACAAGGATTTAGTTCAGACGTGACGAGGTATGCGAGCAAAAAGAAACGCACTCAATGATGCCAAAGCATCACTTCTCCGCAAACTCCTTTAACGCGATGGCTTCTGCTTCGTTGACCGGTTTGAGGATGCGCTCATCGAGCAGACGGGCGATTCGTTCAAGCGCCTGCTGGGGCGTAGCTCGCCGTTGCAAGACCAAGCTAAACTCAGGATTAAAAATCTGCGGTTCGAAAGTATTTGCGAGAGGGATGGCAGGGAAAGCCTTGGCCGTGTTGATCTGCTGAATGAAAGTAGGAACTTCGGGAAAGCGGGAGAGATTTAGGTTTTTCTGTGCATCGAGAACGACAGGAATTTCCCCCATTTCTTCCGCCCAGCGGCGCTGAATGGGAGTGCTGGTAAAGAACAGCAAAAATTCGAGCGCCACGTCGGGATCTTTACACGTTGTCGAGATCACCCCGTTCATCCCGCCAACATTGCCTGCTGTTAATTTCTCCGCTTCTGGAGAATCCTCGGTGGCGTCAGGCGGAACAAGACCAAGACGCTTGGCCTCCCCCAACGGAACTCTTGGAATAAGTGCGACGCCGAAGTCTAGGCCTGCTGAGCGAAAGTCCTCGATCATCCAAGGCCCTGTGAGCACCATGGCGTAGCGATTGTTCTTAAATCCCTGGTCGGGATCGAGAGCTCCGTCGCGCCAAGCACCAGCCTCGATTCCATCTCGAAGGTAAAAATTCGCTTTGCGTTCAAGCGCAGCCAAAGCATGGGGGCTTGGAATTGCGGGTCGAAGATTTCCTTTTTCATCTCGTCGGATAAACTCTGCGCCGTACTGATTAAAAAATGGCATCGTGAACCAGAAACTGCCATTCATGCCGAAGCCGTAAAGCTCCTTTGCCGGTTCGGTGAGCACTTTTGCGTAACGAATGAATTCATCCCAGTCACGAGGGGCACGCTCCGGATCGCAACCAGCCGCACGCAGGTCCGCAGCTTTTTCCCGGAAGCGCTTCTTGTTGTAGAACAAAGCGAGCGTTGTTGTCTGCGCAGGAATGCCATAAAGGTGGCGCTTGCCTTTAAAGACAGCAACGTTGCTGTCGAAAGCTCCGGGGACAAATCTCGCGCGAAATTCATCAATGGATTTTGCTGGGAAATTCGGAAGCTCATCGAGTGGCCGCGCGACACCACCGTAAATGAGTTGAACCATGTTGTTGACGTCGACAAAGGCGATGTCGGGCACCTGGCGGGCTAACGCCGCGGATCGAAGTTTCTGCACCATGTCGAAGAACGGAACTTGCGACTCGATGATCTCCAACGGTCGATCAGGATGAGCGGCGTTCCACTTCGTTTTGAACTCTGCGATGTTTTCACGCAGCAGCGAGACTTCTTTGAACTTGAAACCTTGCCACAGTGTGAGCCGCACCGGCTTTGCTTCGCGGGCAGACTCCGCGTCAGCCCAGGCTAACGACAGCGCGCACACCGCCACGGCAAAGAGGACAATAAATCTCCACTGCTGTACCACACCTTGCGCACTCTTTGGACATGCGTATTTTGCTAACATATTATTCCTTCACACTTCCTGCAGTGAGTCCCTGGATGAAGAAACGCTGGGCGACTGTGAAGAGTACGGCAATGGGTAGAATGCTGAAGCATGCGCCCGCCATCATCTTTTCCCATTCTGTCTGGTATTGCCCCTGAAACAGCGACAGTCCTACGGGCAATGTGAGATGAGGTGAATCCGGCGTATTGACGATAAGTTGCCACAGGAAATTGGACCACTGCCCCACAAATGTGAGAAGGAAGAGAGTAATCATCACAGGAACGGAGAGTGGCACAACGATGCGGAAGAAGGTCCCGATCTCGCTTGCACCGTCCACGCGAGCTGCTTCGAGAAGACTGTCGGGCAATCCCCTGATATGCTGCCTCAAGAGGAATAGGCCGAAGATGTTCGCCGTGTGGGGCAGGATCATCCCAAGGTACGTATTGATCCAACCGAATTTCAGGACAAGGCGATACTGCGGAACCATGAAGATGATGCCTGGCACAAGCATGATGGTGATGAGTCCAGCAAAAAGCAGATCCCGACCGGGAAAACGTTTTTTCGCAAATGCGTAGCCTGCCATAGTGCAGATGGCGACGGTGACTACCGCGCATCCTGTGGCTACGACGAGACTGTTCCATGCGAAGCGATAGAATGGGAAATCCTTGTCGAAGAAGACCTGGCGAAAATTCTCGAGCGTGTACATTGCTTCGCCGGCCCTGGGGATGAACTCAAGTTTTGTCCCATAACCGGGCGCTTTAAAAGCCGTGATGATCATCCAGAGCAGGGGAAGGTGGACAAGCAAGAGGAGCGGCAGCAGGACAGCATAGCTGAGGGCATACCGCCAGGCCTTCGGCATTGGGCGGCCATAAGCACGGGTTGTCGCAAGCGTCGAGTTCGCAAAATTCGCCACAGCTTATGCCTCCTTTCCCAAAATGCGGAAATTTACCCAGGTGATCACGAGTCCGATGAGCAGCAGAATGAAAGACATCGCTGCCGCGTGACCGTAGAAGGCGTCCGAAAAGAGTTGATAGAGATAAAAGCCCGAAACGCGGGCTGCCTGCACGGTCGCCCCCAAAAACTGGAAGGCTACTCCCCCTGTGGCTTTGGTCATAGCATAGAACTCGGCGAAAGCATTGAGCACCCCGACCAAACCTGTGACGGACATGAAAAGGATCATCGGACGAAGTAGGGGAATGGTGACATAGAATAGCTTCTGACGTGCATTGGCGCCGTCAATCTCTGCCGCTTCGAAGATCGAATCGGGGATGTTGTTGAGTGCCGTAAGAAACAGGATCATCCCAAAACCCATTCCCTTGAGAACCATAGCAAAAGCGATGCTCGGAAGGATCGTATAAGGATTATCGACAAAGCCGTGTTTCTTGAACCACTCCACCCCCAACCATCGGAAAAACTCCGCAAAGGGGCCAATCTGCGGATTGTAAAGCAGCAACCAGATGATGCCCACGACAAAAACGTCGAAGACATGCGGTAGAAAAAAAGCGGAGCGCAAAGCTCGATAACCAGGCAAGCGCGTGTTGAGAAAAAGCGCCAGGGCCAATGACGCTGCGATTGATGTGGGGATCACCAGCAAAGCATAAACGAACGTCGCTACAAGGGCCCACCAGAATTGAGGATTGCGGAGCAAGTCCACATAGTTGCGAAAGCCCACATAGCGCATATCCGCAAACTGATCAAACCAGTTGGAATAAAGCCAGGTCTCGCGGAAGCTGAGGTAGAAAGAATAAGCGATGGGGAAAATCAGAAAAACAGCAGCCACAAGGAGAAATGGCACGATAAACACATAGCCCCAAATTGCGTCATAGTATAGCCACAGCGGACGTTTGTGTGGCCTACCATTTCCGCTCAAGGTCAGGATGCTCATGAATTAGTGTCTTCCTTGAAAAGATTCGGGTGGCAACCCCTTTTATGGAGCTGCCACCCGTTTCGCTAGTCAGTGATCACGCCAGCTTGCGCCATGAAAAAGCTTCAGGGTGCAGCTACTACTCGAGTGTAAAAGCACTCAAAGCCACCGGCAGGTTGACACCCGCAGCAGGATTGGTGAGCTCCTGGGGCGTCGGTGGGTTCCACTCGGCGCATGGCGTGTCATACGGCACCGACGTGAAGAGCCCGTGGGTATTGGAATTACCGGTGAGATAAAATTCCACGCGACCAAGTTTTGAGCTGCGCATGTTCAGAATCGACTTGGAAATCCTGGCCTCAAAAAATCCGTTCGTGTTAGAGGCGGATGCATCACCGCTCGGAATGATATTCGTTCCAAACCCCGTCCATGCCGAACCATTCCATTCGTGGCGCTCAGCCCAACTGTTATTCACGTGACCACGGATGACAAATTCGGGTGCATCGTAGTCTCCGACACTCGAGAAGTTGTAGTTGATTTGTCGGCCCCACGTCTCCAGGCCGTTAGAGCCACCCGCGCGCGCATCTATGGCAAAACCGTAGTTCATCCACGACTGCAAGCCAGTCACTGATGCCCCAAAGTAGACATAATTAGCATCGTCGGTAACATACAGGGCGGTTGCCGTAGTGCCAGCACTACTAAAACCCGGCGTCGAATTCGTCGCAATTGGAGAGCCCCAAACACCCACGCCGTCGAAGGTTCCATCAATCGTAGGCGTGCCCGCAACTGCAACGCTTGCGGTGATGACGCCCATCGCCGCTAGCAGTGTGAACTTCTTCATGTTTCGATCCTCCTTTTGATCTTGAATCGCATAATGGTGAACATTTCGTGAAAAATATGAAATTGCAAGGGAAATTAGACCGATTTATTTGTAGGAAAGTTCTGACATTAAAATTGCTTGACTTTTGAAGGAATGATTCTTTGCAGCGGAAAACGCTTTCAATAGGACGTAATACCCCCTTCCTCACGCAAGCGATAGCGGAATCCGCTTTCCCCTCTTTTTCGATGGGCGGGGAATTCTTCTTGCGTTCCACATCCATCAGGATAGCAAAAAACGACTGAGCACGCCATTGCCGAGTGGGTTCTCTCATGAACATGGGATTTCTCGGGATGTGCAGTGTTCAACAAGGTTCTCTAGACTACCGTGTATGCGGGGTGATAACTTCGATGGCGGGCCAGAACAAAGAAAAGAAACGATACACGATCCGCGACATCGCAGAAATGGCAGGCGTAAGCCGTTCGACTGTGTCGCTGGCGCTGAACGACTCAGACAAAATCAACGCAAAAACAAAAGCAAAGGTTATGGAGATCGTGGAGCGTGTGGGTTACCGCCCCAGCGCGATTGCTCGCAGCCTTGTGCGCCAGCAGGCGGGTGTTATTTGCGTGATTCTGCCGCAGATTGGCCACGTCGTATCCGATTTCTATTTTTCTGAAAGTCTTAGCGGCATTCTCGACGTTGTGACAGCCCACGGGTACCATCTCGTTGTGGAAATGGCGACGCCGGAATTCAAAACGGGGAAAAAAGCGCTGGCTTTGTATAGGCAGCGGGTGATGGATGGAGTGCTGTGCGTCGGGAATCTGACCACGGACACGTATTTAACCGAACTGGCAGAAGCTGGCTGTCCGGTGGTGTTGGTCAACAGTGTGCTGGGCAATCTTCCTGCTATTATCGGAGCGAATCGCCAGGCAGCATACCGCGCGGTGAAACACCTGGCGAAGCTGGGACATCGGCGGATTGGTCACATCCGCGGAAGCGAGTTTGTGGCGACGGCAATTCACCGCACAGAAGGTTACCTTGAGGCTGTCCGTGCTCTGGGACTTGAGGAGTCTGATGAGTTGCTGGCGCAAGGCTATTTTGACCGAGAAAGTGGCTATATGGCCACAAAGTGGCTGCTTTCCCATTCTCGCCGTCCCACAGCGATTTACAGCGTAAACGATATGATGGCTATCGGCGCTATGGATGCGATTCGTGAGGCTGGGTTGCGCATCCCGGAGGACATTGCATTGTTTGGGGGCGACGATATTGTTCTTGCGCAATATGTGACACCCAAGCTTTCCACGATTCGGCAAAACATGTATCTCATCGGGCAACTCGCGTGTGAGCGTCTTTTCGACATCCTGAAAGATAAACATAGCGAGGTTTACGAGGAAGTTGAACTGGAACTGGTGATCCGGGAAAGTTGTGGAGCAAATAAGTCCAGCAGGTGATTTTCCGGACAGGAAAAAAGCGGTAAGAGGTCGCTGCCAAATCGTCAGCGGCCTGGGAATTGTTCCTTCTGCGCGTAGCAAACACCCCGCCGCTGCAGACGATTTCGCAGGAGCGGCAGAGACGCACCATCGCTGGCGGTGGAGGTGAGAAGTGTTCTCCACATGAGAGAGAACATCCTGGTCAGGTTCCGCAGCGCGTTAAGTAGAACACTGAACCATCCGGCAAACGCACCACACGAAACTTTTCATCGTAGGCAAAGCTCACACCCTAGCCAGCGAAGCTTCTCAAGTACGGTTAGGACCACAGGTGTCCGACCATCCGCTACCCAGGTGGGTGAGCGTTATTAAGATTTCGGTGAACTTTCGAGTTTCGGGAAAAGGATGCCTTCTGGCCTGACAGCAGTTTGCGTGAGAGCACCCCATGTGGAAAGCTCCGCGAAAGACACTTTGTCAGGCGCCTGATCCATTCCCAACTGGCGCCACACAGCTGAAGCCGAGCGGGGAATAATCGGGAAGAGCTGGGCAGCAACAAGACGCAGACCTTCCACAAGAACGTAAAGCACCTGGTCGAGGCGCTTTGCCTGCGTGGGGTCTTTTGCGAGTGCCCACGGCTTTTGCTCGGTCACGTAGGCGTTCATCTCTGATATTGCCGCGAAGCTGCGCTGCAGGAGCTGGGCAAACAATCCGTCGTCGATGAACTGCTCATAAAGAGTGCGGCCGCTTTGATCCGGCGCTGGCTGCCATGCGGCGGTGACTTTTTCGCGTATTCCATGGTCAGCCGGCTCGAAAGTTGCGGGGCGCTCGATGCGCCCTTCACGGTACTTCACGACCATGGATAGCGTACGTGACAAAAGGTTCCCCAGTTTGTCAGCAAGATCAGCGTGATATTTTGCAACGAGGCCATCCGGACTGAACACCGCATCGTGGCCAAAGTCGTTCTCACTAAGCAAATAGTAGCGCAGCGGATCGGGGTTGCCATGGAAGAGTTCGAGCAAATCACGTGGATCCACAACGTTGCCTTTGGATTTCGACATCTTTTCAGCACCGCGTAACACAACGAATCCGTGGCCAAAAACGCGGCGCGGGGGCTCAAGGCCGGCGGCCATGAGCATGGCCGGCCATAGCAAGGTGTGAAACTTGAGGATGTCCTTCCCGACGATATGAAGATCACATGGCCACCAGTAGCGGAAGCGTTCCTCATCCGTTCCGTAGCCGATTCCGGTGATGTAGTTGAGCAGGGCATCGAACCACACGTAGATGACATGGGAGGGCTCGTCTGGAACAGGAATCCCCCACTGGATGGTGGTGCGGGAAATGGAAATGTCCTGAAGGCCGGGCCGAAGGAATGAATTGATCATTTCATTCGCGCGAAATGATGGCGCGATGAAATCGGGATGCTCGGCAATCCATTTTTCCAGTGCTTGCTGATATTTTGACCACCGGAAAACAAAGTTTTCTTCGCTATGCCAGATCACCTGGCGACCACATTGGGGACAGAGTTTTTCTCCTTGAGGGCCAACCTGGAGTTGGGACTCGAGCACAAAACTTTCGTCTGGCACGCAGTACCAGCCTTCGTACTTGCCTAGATAAATGTCGCCGTTGTTGCGCACTTTTTTCCAAAACTGAATCACCCCGGCACGATGCTGCGGATCGGTGGTGCGCACAAATCCATCATAGGACACATCGAGATCGCGCCAGAGATCGCGGAACCGAGGCGCGATTTTATCTGCGTACTCCTGGGCTGACAATCCGGCTTTGGTGGCGGCTTCGAGCATTTTTTGCCCGTGCTCATCTGTGCCGGTTTGGAAATAGACGTCGTATCCAAGAAGGCGCTTGGCTCGCGCGACAGCATCGGCCCCGATGAGTTCGAGAACATGGCCGACATGGGGTTCTGCGTTGGCGTACGGAATTGCCGTAGTGATGTAGAATTTTCTCGTGCTCATAAGTAAAAGAAAACGTGGCGCCAAGCCGAAGCGTCAAGCCCACAAAACCGACTTGTTCACGGTGACTCGCGCGGTCACAGATTGGACGCCCGTCGGAGGTTCGCAAAGAAACATACTAGGTGACAATGAGGCCTTCTCGCCGAGCCGTGGTGTTTTTCGGCCTGCAGACGGCAAGGCTCCGCTGGAAGTTCTACTTTTCGACGGTCTGATAGCGCTTGGGTGGGGCAGGTGCTGGTGGCGGTGCTACGGCGGGCGCTTGATCTCCGCGACCATAACCTGGCTCCTTGGTGAGAGAATCAGCAGCCAAGGCTCCGACAAGGCCACCCGTGACTGCGCCGAGTCCTGCACCTTGAGCTGCAGTAATACCGTGTGCTGCATGGCCCCATACTCCGCCAATCAGGCCACCAGCCAGAGCTCCGGCACTTGCACCCCGCTGTACAGGCGTCATGTTCGCACATCCAGCTAAGAGCACCGTCGCTGCAAACAACGCCAAAAGTCGATTTATCATGGCCGCCTAACTCCCGATTTTGTTTTATCGTTCTCATCGTTGAGAAGCACGTGTTGGGCCACAGCCGCCGTCGGAGATTTTTTCTGACGCAAATCATTACAAAATTGAGAGATTTGACCTCGTGTTGAACAACATTTGAAAAGGAGTTGGTGTGTCATGGCGAAACGTTCGCGACCAGATATGTTCGCAAATCGAACATGAAGAGGGGGTTCAACGCTTGCCAACACAGAGAACGCCTAGTTTCATTGAAGAGACCTAAAGAATTGGTTCTCGGGCGATGGGAGACTATGAGGTGCAGGTCGATCGACAATAGGATTTAGCCGGTACTGTATCTCCCAGCATAAGAACAG
>JADFCV010000002.1:174391-282811 GCA_017161655.1 Candidatus Sumerlaeota bacterium | reverse complement strand
TTCTTACAGGGACATAGCTCATGGCACAGCGGTTTCGTCTTGTGGTGTACACTCAGGAGGCAGAGGTTCTCAATCGTGATGTCTTAAGTGTGACGCTGCCGGGTGCGGAAGGGTATTTCGGAGTCCTTGCTCATCACGCGCCTCTTGTTGCGGCTCTCGGAAAAGGGAAAATGGTTATTCACGAGACCGATGATTCCGTAAACGAGTATCTGGTTGATGGAGGCTTTGCCGAAGTGTCGCAAAATGTGCTCACCGTGCTTGCCGACAAACTAAACACCGCAGCAGATCTGGAATCTTGATGCGGGGCAAGATCGGCAGCTGAATAGGGAAGTGAGCTCTTGCGTAACTTGGGACTGGAAAATGCCGAATCAGCTTGAAGCTGAACGGGGGACCCAGAACGTGGGGCGAATTGCGTGGCAGTAACGCGCATAGGCAAGGCTTCTCTCGCCGAGCCCGTCAGCTAACCTCGTAGGCACCGAGAAGCGCTTGTGATGGCTTCTCCTAAGGGTTTGCGAATTAGAATCTTTGGAGAAGACAACAGTCGAATCTATGGATCCTCACTCTTGTGACGACGGTGGCGAACCTCGCCGGGGTAGCGCGCTGTCTATCCAGCTTCATACCCCCCTACGAACTCAGGAACTCTCGTATGTTGTCTCCCCCGCGGCCCTTGCGTTGCCGCACCCGTCTGAATTCCGTTCATGGATTGAGAATCAGGAGCTTGTAAACAATGACAGAGACCGCGAAATCGCACGGTGAGGGACCTCACGTTAGGCCCGGTGGCTCCGGAAAAGGCACGCGCGTGGTGGTTCTTACCACGGCGATGCTAACCTTTATTTCCTTCTGGCATGCTGCAGCAGTTGTTCTCAACGACCTAGCAAGCACAGCGTATTATATTGGCGGAATAGCCGAGCATGCGATAGGCAAGGCGGCCCCATGGTTTATTCTGATGGTCATGCTCTTTTCGGCATGTGTGCGGGCCGTTTACGTTGAGAGCTGCTCGATGTTCGTGCGAGGCGGGGTTTATCGTATTGTCCGCGAAGCCATGGGCCATTTCATGGCGAAAGTTGCAGTGTCGGCGCTAGTTTTCGATTTTGTGCTTACAGGTCCCATCTCCGCCGTCTCTGCCGGCCACTATTTGCGTGGGCTCATTGAGTTTGCTGGGCAGCAGCTTGGATTTTCGGTTTCGGTAGCCCCGCATATTTTTGCAAGCGCCTTTGCCATCGCCGTGACTCTTTATTTCTGGTGGCTCAACATTAAGGGGATCGAGGAAAGCAGCGACAAAGCGCTGAAAATCATGATCGTGACCGCAGTCATGGTCGCGATTCTCATTTTGTGGTCGCTCGTGACCATGTGGCTTCGGCCAGTCCAACTACCACCGTTGAAACCTGTCCTTGAGGACCACGCGCTTGGATGGCTCAAAGACGTGCCGTGGGTGCGAACCATGGGGCTGGCTGTGTTCGTGGTGGCTTTTGGACACAGCTTGCTGGCAATGAGCGGGGAGGAGACGTTGGCCCAAGTTTACCGCGAAATTGAAGCGCCCAAGCACAAGAACTTGATCAGGGCTGCGATCGTGATTTTTGTCTTTTCCGTCTCATTTACTGGCTTCACCTCTTTCGCCTCGGTGATGTTGGTTCCTGACGAGATTCGCAAGACGGCTGGCGACAACTTACTGAATGAGCTTGTGAAGCACCTAGCTGGACCGACTCCCTTGAAACTGCTGATGACAGCTTTTGTCGTGGGCGTAGGAGCAATGATTCTGTCAGGAGCCGTCAACACCTCGCTCATTGGGTCCAATGGTGTACTGAATCGTGTAGCTGAAGACGGAATTCTCGACGACTGGTTTAGGCAGCCACATAGCCGCTACGGAACGACTTATCGCATTTTAAATCTCATCACAGCGTTGCAAATCGCCGTTATACTTGCAAGCCGTGGTGATGTCACTCTTTTGGGGGAAGCCTATGCGTTCGGCGTCGTGTGGAGCTTTACATTCATGGCTGTGTCCATGCTGATTCTTCGCTTTAAGTATAAAGGCGAGCGCACATGGCGAGTGCCACTAAACCCCAGAATTGGGGGCGTAGAGATCCCTCTCGGACTAGGTGCTGTGACCCTGGTGCTTGTGGCCGTGGCTTTTACGAACCTGCTTACAAAACAGCTCGCGACGATTTCCGGAGTGTCGTTCACAACTGCTTTCTTTGCGCTGTTCACCCTTTCCGAGTGGTTAACGGTACGGCGTCGGCGCAAAGCGGGAATTGAACACGAGCACAAAGAAAAGTTTGCACTCGAGCGCAAAAGCGAGATCTCAGCAGACATTATTGATCTCGAAGAGGGGAAAGCGCGAGTGCTCGTACCAGCCAGGGATCCTAACAACTTGCAGCACCTGAAAGTCGCACTGGAGGAAGCTGTTGCGCGCGACACCGAAGTCATCGTGATCTCAGTCAAAGTTGAGAAGGGCGAACAGAGCTTTGAGCACGTGTTCACACGAGATGAGGAGCTTTTGTTCACGAGAGTCGTTGAGCTGGCAGAAAAATATGGTGTCGCGGTGAAACCGCTCGTGATCCCATCCAATAATAGCTGGTTCGCAATTGCACGCGTTGCTTATGAGCTCCAGGTGCAAGAGATTCTCATGGGAAAAAGCGAACGGGTGCCACCTGACGTCCAACTTGAGCAGATGGCAATGATGTGGGCTATGGTAGCAGAAAACAAGCCCATCAAATTCCGAATCGTGATGGGCCCACAGAGTGAACTTACAGCTGAGCTTTAGAGAGCAACTTCCGGGTTACATCCCTTGCTCTAGGCCGTAGAGCAGTAGGTCCGTGAGATGCAGTGTCTACTCAGATATTGGGGAAACAGCTTCGCCAAGTGACTGTTCTCGCAGTTCATTCGGATGGTTGAGGCGGCATTCCCCGCGTTGATGAGATTTCCAACAACGAAACCGCACTTTGCCCTTTAAAGAATGAAGGGGGCCGGCTTTGTTCGCGGACCGCGAGTTTGGCCCCTTTGACGGGCGTGGAGAGCAGGGACCTAGTGTTCGTGGCCACGAAATTTCGCACTCGCCTCGTTTCATTGGGGAGGGGAAGAGCCCAACACGCCTCTCTTCCATTCTCAGATTCGCTGGGAGGAAAGCTTTGCGCCGTAGCGCCGAACATGGCCGGATTCGTGGGCCTACTTGGCCGCAAGTTCCCGCAGCTCTTTTGCCAGGTCCTCTGGGGTTGGAGGAATGTGCGGCACGCCTCCGATTCGGTCCCCATACCCGTCAGTTACGGCAATGGCTCCAGCTCCGTAAACTTTCACTTTGTACGCTGCCTTGGTGTTCAATGGGAAATTGACCTTGTGGAGCACAAAGTTTGTCAGTACCTCGCGCACAGCAGGGTGCTTAAAATACTCGGATTCATATTTCTGGACGTCACGATTGCCGTCGGCCACGAAGAAGACGAGTACTTTTTTATTCTGGCTCCGCGCCACGGAGTGAGCCGTTCCCTCATCGTAAATCCATGAGAGTCCATCAGAAGAGGGCGGTGCTTGCACGCCTGTTGATCCAGGTGCAGGCGAAGAGGGAGTGAGCTGCGCCGGAGGCACCGGTGGCAGTCCAGCCTGCATATCGCCCACAGGGGGAAGTTGCGGCGGTGGCGGCGCGTTTGGTGAAAGCGGCTGAAGCGCCGGAATAGCCGAACCCGCCTGGGTCGGAGTGGCTTCGGACGATGGCGGAGCCGGCGGTGCTCCTAAAACCGGCAAAGCAGGGGCCTGGCCCGCTGCGACGACGGCACCCGGCTGACTCGCGGGGCCACTGCCTGCCGCCGGTAGGGCGGGCATTGCCGCTGGAGCAGACGGGACATTTTCCGCAGATCCAAGAGCAGGAAGGCTTGGCGCTACGGACGATGCCGCCTGCGAAGCAGGCGTGCTGCTAAGCGCAGGCAAAGAGGGAGGACCGGCCACTTGGGTCGAAGAGCCGCTTACGCCAGGCAGCGAAGGCGTTTGCTCCGCGGGCAAAGAAGAAAGAGATGGCATAGTGCTCGAAAGCTGGGGTAAGCTGGGCGTGGCTGCCTGAGCGGTGGAAGCCTGCCCTAGCGACGGTAAGGCTTGAGAGGGTAAGTTCGCCGGACCAGACGCCGCCGCAGCTTGCGCGAGGGGAGGCACGCTCGACGCAACAGTGGGCTGGGGCAAGGGCAATTGGGGCGCAGCACTTGGTGCGGGAGTCGCCGGCAGATTGGCGAGGGAGGAACCGGCGGTACTGCCGCTCGCCTTTTTTGCGGCAAACTGTGGCGGAAGTGCAAAACCTAGAGGGATGAACTTGACAGCGTCAGCGTAAATTCTAACGTTTGGTTCTTTTTCGTTTGCTGCTTTGCCGGTTTGCGGGTCACGGACCTCAACGTAACCATCTTTTCCTTTGTTGAACTTGAACTTTCCAAGCGAGAACCACGTGTTTGCACGGGGCTTCGCGCGGTCGTCGCGTCCCCGCTGGTCTATGACAACATCGGCGTCACCACTGGCTGAATGAACATGGTAGATGACTCCGACCGCATTGCCCGAATCTGGATAAGTGGCAAAAACTTCATACTCTCCGGCGACGGGAATATCTGGCGTAAAACGTGCAACACCAGGCGTTCCCGCTTGTTTGAACAGAGCTTTGGTCGCAGTGAGTCCTGGCGCCTTACTTTTACTTGCACTCTCCATCCAATTCCCTTCGACAGTAGCAAACCACTCTCTGTTCTGTCCCCCAGCTCCTGACTCGATGACAATTTCGTACTCTTCGGCAAAAATGGCTGGAGAGAGGATGAGTAAAAGGGCAATGAGCAAATTTCTTCTAACCATGATTTTCGTCCTGTTTTCGTGTCACGAAATCCTCGCGTAGGATTGCAGAGCGCACAATCTTCACTCAGATTTTAAGACAATGAACCCTAGCTTGCGCACCCGGCTTCTAAATAAAAAGCGCCATGCGAACGCATTCATGAGCTATGCTGTTTCGGGAAAAAGTCGCCCATCACGCAACCGCAGACACCGGTCGGCACGGCGTGCGATTTCGGGATCGTGAGTAACAATGACGAGAGCTCGATGATTATCTCGGACGTTGCTCCACAGCAAATCGATGACCGTGGCTGCAGATTCCGCGTCAAGATTTCCCGTCGGCTCATCAGCCAGGACAAGATCCGGATCATTGATGAGAGCGCGGGCCAGAGCCACACGCTGTTGTTCGCCTCCCGACAATTTGGCCGGGCGATGATGCAAACGGTCGGACAAGCCAAGTTCGCCTAACCGTCGGTCCGCAAGCGCGATGAGTTCGTCTTGTGGCCGTCCCGCGATCAGCCCAGGGATGATCACATTCTCGCGAGCGGAGAACTCCGAAAGAAGATGGTGAAATTGGAAGATGAAACCAATTGAGCGGTTGCGCAGAGCCGCGAGCTCAGCGTTTGACATCGTTGAATAGTCACGACCTCGGAAAAGGATTGTCCCAGAAGTGGCGCGGTCTAGAGCGCCTAGTAAGTGAAGAAGCGTACTTTTTCCTGAGCCACTTGCCCCAACAATGGAGACAATCTCACCTGCGTAGACTTCCAGTGAAGCCCCACGGAGAACTTTCAGCAAGCGCTCACCATCACGATAATGTTTCTCGACATTTTCCGCCTTCAGGATAAGTTCACGCGAGCTTGCTGGTTCACTCATAGCGGAGAGCCTCCACGGGATCGAGTTTTGCGGCCTGGCGCGCTGGATAAAGTGAGGTGATGAGGCAGATGGCCAGAGCGGAAAGGATGATGAGGATGTTCCACTGCGTATTTATGAGGATGGGAATGCGGTCAGAAAGATAGGCTTCAGATAGGATGTCGATACGAATGTGATTTTGAAGAAGATAACATGTCGAAAGGCCGCCTACCGCGCCCAGTAGAGTCCCGATCCCGCCGATGAACAGTCCCTGAAAGACAAATATGCGCATGATGGCGTCTTCTGTCGCCCCCATGGATTTGAGAATGCCAATCTCGCGCGTTTTCTCAATGACGACCATGATAAGAGTTCCGACAATGTTGAAGGAGGCGACGAGAACGATCAGCAGCAAGATGATGAACATAGCCCATTTTTCCAAGACCAGAGCATCGAACAGGACGGGGTTGCGCTCTCGCCACGTCGTGACAAGGTAGGCCGGGCCGACAGCTTCCTGGACGAGACGTTTCACCTGATCAACTTTTTGAGGATCGTCCACCACGAGATGGAGGCCGTCAACTTCGTCTTCTGGTACCATAAAGAGTGCACGGGCAGTTTCGAGATCGGTGTAAGCGATCATCTCGTCAGCTTCTGGAAAACCGGAGTCGAAAATCCCCGCCACGACAGCGTTTCTAGCAAGGGCAGTCCCACCAGTTGGTGTGCGTACAAAGACAGGCGAGAAAACGGTCACGCGAGTGCCGAGAGGAATATAAAGTCTTTGTGCGACTTTTTTCCCGATCACAATTTCTCCGTGGTCAGGCATCGCTTTGCCACTGACCTTATCCATGAGCTTCGTAATGTGGCGCTCGCGTTCCAGGTCCACCCCTTGAACGAAGACGGCAGTTTGGCGAGGTTCTTCACCTTCACCGGGAATAACTTGCAAGAGAGCCTGCCGCATAATAACAGGGCCGACCGCCTTAACACCCGGGAGTTTTTCGATGGTTGTTAGCATTTTCGCGGGCACTACGGGCGGGGAGTCGGTGCTTGCGCGCACAATTTCGATGTGAGCATACGCGCCGATAATTTTTTCGACCAAATTGCGATCAAAGCCTTCCATGACGGCGATGACAACTATGAGCGCAAAAACCCCCACGGCGACACCGCCTATGGAGATTAGCGTGATTGCTGAAAGAAGTGCTTTGTGATGGCCGCTAAAAAGATAGCGCCGCGCAATGAACGGCTCAAATCGCAAGAGTAGGTCCCTCCTTCGATGGTACTCGACTACTCGCTGACTACCAAGACTTTTCCCTAACAGGGAGCGGGGACAACTTTAACAGGGTCAAGACCCGAACATCGGGACCGTTTCCCCGAAAAAGCACAATTTTTCGAATCTGACCCAGCTGCGAAAAGATGTCCCACTTCACGAAAATGCCCGGCTTCAACACAGGGTTGAAGCCGGGCTAACACCATGAACATCTGACTTCGGTTAGCGGATGAAGAGCGGAGCCAACACGAGGGTGATGGTGCTTAGAAGCTTGATAAGCACGTGGAGGGATGGCCCGGCGGTATCCTTAAAGGGATCGCCGACCGTATCGCCAACAACTGCGGCTTTGTGAGCATCGCTGCCCTTCCCGCCATAGGCGCCGGTCTCGATGTATTTCTTCGCGTTGTCCCACGCTCCACCACCGTTATTCATAAAGAGGGCCATCAAAATGCCGCCAATGGTTCCGACCATGAGGAGTGCAGCAACAGCCTGGGGAGCCACGCCTTCTTTCGTGAAGAACTTCAGACCGAAACCGAGCGCTGCTGGAACCACTACTGGCAAGATGCCAGGGAAAACCATCTGCCGCAGAGCCGCTTTTGTCACGATGTCCACACAAGTGGCATAGTCTGGCTTCTCAGTGCCTTTCATGATGCCAGGTTTCTCCCGGAACTGGCGACGCACTTCGACGATCACCGACTGAGCGGCACGCCCAACCGCACGGATGGCCAAAGCTGAGAAAAGGAACACAAGCATGGCCCCGATCATGCCGCCGACAAACACCGGAACATGGCCCAGGTCAACAGTCGTCATGATCGCTTTTCCAGCGTGCTTCAGGTACTCGTTCACCTCATCGATATAGGCCTGGAAAAGGAGGAAAGCCGCGAGAGCAGCGGAGCCCACGGCGTAACCTTTTGTGAGTGCCTTGGTCGTGTTACCAACGGCATCCAGACGGTCTGTTTTCTCACGAATGCTTTCGGGCTGCTGACTCATTTCAACAATGCCACCGGCGTTGTCTGTGATGGGGCCAAAGGTATCCATCGCCAGAATATAGGCGGCGGTTGAGAGCATACCCATCGTTGCGATGGCGGTGCCATAAAGACCGGCTGCCGTGGGCGAAATTCCGGCTTTTTCAAGTCCGGCCCAGCCCCCAAGCACGGAGAGCATCCCAAGCTGGCCAAATTTATAGGTCAGCATGAGGGCGGCCGAAATCACCAAAACTGGAATAGCTGTGCATTCCATGCCGACGGAAAGACCACTGATGATCGTTGTTGCAGGTCCGGTCTGACATGAGTCTGCGATCCAGCGCACCGGCCGGTAGCGGTACTCAGTGTAGTACTGAGTGATCCACACAAAAGCATAGGAGCAAAGAATTCCAACGAGGCCGGCGAGGAAGAAGAAAATTTCGCCTTTCAAGAGGAGATGGACAGCAATGTAGAAACCGATGATGGCCAGAATGGTGGTGACAAGGTAGCCGCGATTAAGAGCTGCCATCGGATCTTCCCAACCAGCGTCTTCGCTACCCTTCACCTTGACGGAATAAACACCCACGATGGAGGCGATCAGTCCGAGCGCACGCGCAAACAACGGAAAGATAATTGCGCCGAGACCGAAGACTGGCCCATGATCACCAGTGATCTTGTAAAGGGCGATTCCGAGGATCATAGCGCCGATGTTTTCCGCAGCGGTAGATTCAAAGAGGTCCGCGCCACGGCCTGCACAGTCACCCACGTTATCGCCAACAAGGTCTGCAATAACGGCGGGATTTCGCGGATCATCTTCGGGGATGCCCGCCTCAACTTTACCGACCAGGTCAGCACCGACGTCGGCGGCTTTGGTATAGATTCCACCACCAAGCTGAGCAAAAAGGGCCACGAAGGAGGCTCCAAAACCGTAGCCCACGATCTGGAGAGGGACGGTATCGGGATGCTTCAATCCGTCAAAAAACCAGAAGAGAAGCCCCACACCAAGAAGAGACATCGCTACCACCATAATGCCGGAGACGGCACCACCGCGCAAAGCAATCCGAAGGGCGCTGTTGAGGTCCTTGGTGGCTGCGGACGCGGTACGGATGTTCGAGCGAATCGAAATGTACATGCCGATAAAACCGGCAAAACCAGAACAAAATGCGCCAAAGAGGAAGGAAACGAGTGTCCGCACTGCAAGCTCGGAGCCTTTCTCATGATAGTAGAAGGCTGCAAGCAGGACGGCGAGCACGATGGACAAAGCAAAGATGGTCTTGTATTGGCGCTTCAAAAACGCCTCTGCGCCTTCTTTGATGGCGTCAGATATAACGCGCATTGCATCAGTGCCGGTGTCATGGGCGAGTACCCATTTGGCAAGAATGAACGAAACAACGAGTCCCAGGACCGAAATGGCCATTACGACGTAGAAGAGTGCCTGCGGTGTCATAGCTTCCTTTCTCTTGAAATGGAATGTGAGGCGTATGATGCCCCGTCGTGCTCATCTTTTCTTGCACTGATACAGAATAAGCACCTGATGGTGCTTCTCACGTCAGTGCTAGAAAGTGAGCGCTTTCACGTCCCCGAAAACCAAATTTCCGCTTCGGTATTCATCGAGTTTCAAAAAAGTCACGATGAAATCATATTGGAAACGTTTGAATTAGGAACGCAAAGGGCTTACTTACCTTCCATAAGTAAGTTCGACATGCGCTTTTGATATTGCTCAACAAACGGTGTAAAGCTCGAGTTAGGTGGAATGGATTGCTCGATTTCGATAAGCTTTGAGCTTGCACTTACGACTGTGTTTTTCTTGTCGAGTTCGAGCATCGTGTGCCCCAGCTGACGTCCCTCATAACCGCCGGTAAGATAGTAAAGCCCATCAACCTGAGTTAGATTGGCAAGGTAGTATTCGCGACGTTGTCCCACAGTGAAATCCCCGCACACCACAACGTCAGGGCGCGCTTTAGGAGACAATGAAGCAACAAAGCTCGGAGCATCTTCCCGCGTATAGTACGCCAAAAGAATGACGAGGTCGGCTTTCTTCCGCACGTCGGGGATGGTACGCTCTAGGGCCTCTTTTGGGTCCCCGATCGTCACATCGTCAGGGACAGTTCCCAAGCGCGGAGAATTTTCGTCGGCTTTGTTCGGACGCGTTACACCGACAACGGCCACTGTCACCTTCTTTCCGTCAAGAAGGCGAACTGGAACAAGTCGATAGGCCGGAAATAGCTGTTTTCCCTCCTTTGTCAGAACATTGGTTGAGACGAACGGGACCGAAAAGGAGGTTTCGAGATCGCGCAGAAATTTGGAGCCGGCGGAAAGATCGGTGATTCCGACATTGACCGCATGGGTACCCATTTTCGTAATGGCCTCCAGCGCGATGGCGGCTCCTTGTTTGCTGCGTTCGTTAGGCGGCAAACGCAGGTAGCCACCTGCATCTACAAGTATGCATGGCTGTCCGCTGGCTTCAATCTCGTCAACGACCCGCGCTTCGCGGTCAATTCCGCCAAGAGGATGAGCGGGGCAATGACAGGTCTCAACCGTAGAGCGGCGATTGCTGCTGTGGAGAAGCGAAATGACTCGCTGAAGTGATTGGGGCGCACTTGTTGGTGTCACGAAAGCACGCAGTGCAGCAGTTGTCATTGGGGCGACTGATCTCACAAACTTTTGTCGTTCGGCTTGCTGCGCAAGTCGCGCGCGCATCAGTGCTTCCGTGGTCATTGCAGCGCGGGTTAGAGGGCCTGTAGTGGCAAGGCGCCGATTCAAAATAGAGGGAGCTGAGGTCACTGGGGCTTTTCGGAACAAAGGTGTCGTCGTTCCTCGTAAGACGTAACGACGTGCTGCATCAGAAGCTACTCGAGACGTGTCAGCACTCTGGCCGGGTCTTTGCTGCGCAAAGACAACACCGGACAACGCTAAACTGCCCAGAACAAGAAACGCAAGGACTCCACCGGTAGTGCGATGATTACAGGCCTGTTTCATCGAAGACAAACCTCCTACAGCTTTATCGTGTGTTCTGCACGAGACCATGTGGGGAGCATATCCCAGCTCATTTGTTTTGAAGCTCTTCCACCCACCGTTGGACTTCACGCGCGCGTGGCGCCCCCATTTGCACGTAGCGTTGATAATACTGGAGTGCTTGTGTCTTGTCGCCTAAATGCTCGTCGTAGAGAATGCCGAGATTCAGTACCGCTTTGTCATATTTGGGATCAATCTCGAGAACCTTTTTGAATTCCTGAGCAGCTTTCGCGTACTGGCCTTTTTCCATGTACACGACGCCAAGATTGTTGCGAATCACAACATCGTTGGGATTCGCAGCAAGAGCCTTCCGATACGCAGAAATGGCATCGTCGAGGCGTTTGAGCTGTCGGTAGGTGTTGCCCATTCGGAACAGAACGCGTGGATCGCCAGGATCCATCTCCAACGCACGGCGAAACTGTTCCTCGGCCACATCGACCTCGCCCGCCCGCGCCAGACACTCTGCCAACATCGCCCGGGTCTCTGCGTCATCCGGATTTTTCTCTAACGCCGCCTGATACTCATCGGCCGCTTCCGTCCAGCGCTGAGCCCGCCGATATGCATCACCCTTCTCTTTGTGGAATTCGAACGTTCCGAGAAGGATCTTTGTGGGGTTCCCATAGCGCTTTGCAGGTTTTTGATTTTCTGGCTCGTCAGAGGAGAATGCCGCCTCATTGATGGCGCGAGCGTCTGGAGCAGTCGTCCTCGCATTCGAGTTTTGCTCGGAGCGACTCTGAGCTGACCTCGACACATCCTGTGGCTGTTGCCCCGCGACCTTATTCTCCTCGCTCCTTTGGCCTGGGGTCGCGCCCTGTTCTTTTTTTCCACGCCACAAGCTGAATTTCTTAAGTGTACTCGTCGCTGACTCTTCAGCGGTCTCTCGCCCAGTGGTTGCAATGCGTCCGCGTTCTTGTTTTTTCGCCACGGATGCTGTCACGATTTCCCGAACAGGAACCTCTTGTATTACCTCGACTGGCTGCTGCGGGATGACGGCGTCCCGTGCGGTCCCATCACGAACCTGATTGGGAGGAGATGGAATCGAGGGAGCCGCAGAGCCCAAGAGTTTCTTTGGTTTCGGAAGTAGAGCTCCGACCGCCAGGATCGTGGGCTTAGCTTCAGAGCGCTCCGGCTGGTCGCCGGTTTTCAGAGATTCGAGTGTTTCTTGCTCACTGACAACTGCATCAAAATTCGTGGAATCATTTGCCGAGTGTGGCCCAGCGCTCTCGAGATCTTTCAACGCCTGTTTGGCCAATTCGTAGGCAGGATTGAGCTCCACGGCTTTTTCGAAAGCGGACCGTGCCTCATCCTTTTGTCCGGCTTTGCGCAGTGCCTGCCCCAGTGCGTAGTAAGCAGCGGGAGAAGGGGCAATTTCGACCGACCGACGCAGAAGCTCGATGGCCTGCGACACTTTTCCATTCTTCAGGCTTTCCTGGCCCTCAGCGAGCAAAGCAAGCGCTTCGCGCCGCCCCTCGACCGGACGCGCTCGCAACGGCTCTGCACTGAACTGGATAAAGGTGATCACGAGCGCAGGAAAGAGAAGCTGCAGCACAAATCTTGAGAAATCGCAGAGCCAAATCTTATGGGGGTATTCTCTCATGTTTGTGTCCTTTCGCGTAATCGAAGCAACATCCAACGGTGACATTTGTTAGTGAGAGTAGTTCTCATCAGAGAACACCAGCTTGCCATTGGCAAAGCTGAAAACCATTTCTTTGTTGGGATGCCAGGAGGAATTGTAAAACCACGTTTCACGGCGGATGTTAGGGGCCACGGTGCTTGATAGAATCTCACGGGGTAGTCCGTAGGTGAGGACGGTTCGCTCCTGGTCTGTGAGTGGCCCTTCGTAGACCATCGTCCCGTCTACGAACTGAAACAAGTGGTTAAGCCGGTGATAAACCCACTCGACGACAGAATCGCCGCGGGTGCTGCGATACGGACCACGGAGATAGTCTGGTTGCCCCCACTTGCGGAGAATTGCCTTCTGATCTTCTGAGAGCACAACTTCTGGCTGGCGCTTTAAACGCTTGCCACGCTGGACGTGTTCAACTCCCTGCGTGTTCGCGTAATAGGGATATTTGCGAAAGTGGAGAATCGACTGCCGGCTATTCATGGGGTAACGTTTGATAAGGATCGGCTGCCCTTCCTCAGTAAAATCCACCTTGGGGCGTGGCGGACAAATCTGATTCGGCTGATACTGCGAGGGACGCTCTCCGGATTTGGCTGTATCGAAAAACGGAATAGGTGGGCTTGAGCATTGGGCAAATGCAAGGTCCTCACTCAGTCCGCCCAGAACAAACAAAACACCCAACCCGATGGCGATTGTTCGAGCCGTGGTCATCACATCAGTTCCTCGTCAACATTCTCGGTCATTGTCCACAAAGGCAATTCTCACGGACGCCGAAATTTGTGGGCAAAGTGTGTGCCACTTGCATGCATGGTTGCATGCTCCTGGCTCAAGCTTTTTCTCTGACACAAAACGCATAATTCCGCAAGAGTGTCAACATTGTGTCACGGTCGTTTGGTTCTCTAGTTGACAACGCCGGTGGGGCACTGGCTTAGTCTCCTGTGTATCAGCAGAAAAAGGATAGAAAATGAAACTGAGTGTGACATCGTGTCGCATGTTGACGGTGGCAGGCTGCCTGTTGGTAAGTATGAGTCTTGTGCAGGCTGGTGGTGAACTTCCGCGAGGCACCGCCATTTGCGAACCAGGGCGCCCCGCGCGTGTGGCCCCCAAGAAAATTGGCCCTCCTGCTGGTGATTTTGCTGTGGATCGTGATGCGCCTCTTCCCGTTCCAAAACGGCGGGTGGGACAGGGCTTTGCGTTGCACAACGATTACGGTCCAACGTATTATTTTCCCGCCTCGTACCATCGCTACGAAGGGTTGAGCCCGAAGTATTATCCTTTTTACCATCCGCGCCTGTGGCCAAATTATAAAACAGAGGCGAAATACCCACGGGGAAATTATTGTGGAACCAGTCGTAGCAACTGGTATTGGGATGAGTACGACGACTGGACTCGTGGCGGTCGCTACGAAGAGCGCCAGTAGCTCAGCGACGGAGCACTAATTCTATTTCTGTCTCTCGAATCATTGTTTCCTAGGCGCAGCTTGCTCAATATGTAACGCCCAGTGAGCCGTTTTTGAACACTTTCTGGAAAAGCGGAGACATTTGGGGGGAAATCGGGGACGGCTGCACTCGGCCATGGCGAAGAACAAATCGCTTACACTCAACTCGTAAGTGATGAAATGCTAATAAACGAGGGGAGTCATCAAGCCACCACAGAATCGTTTCAACATGGTGCGGGAAAAAGAGCGAGAGAGGATGTCGCTGCGAGCGTAGGGGTGGCATGTTTTGTGCTCTCCTCTCAACTGACAAAATAAGGTTGAAGGAGGGTACAGGGGATGGCTGAAATAACGATTAGAAATGTTAGCGAAATGGCTGAGACTCTATTGGTTAAAAATCGCAAGGAAAATACTCTGAGGACGACGAAGAAGAAGCCGGTGAATAGGACGAGAACATCAAAACGGCCGAAGGAAGAGAGGCACGAGCGGGCAGAAAGCGTGGCCGAAGCGGCGGGTCACGAGCTGCCTCTCGAGCTTCCGGAAGGCACGATGGAGGTCGTGACTGTTCCCGAGCAGATTCCCGAGGTTGAGGTGCGCGGGGACCTTGATGAATTGCTCGGACCAGAACAGTTTCTCACACCCGACCAGGAACGGGAAATTATCCGTCGCGTGCAAGAGGGTGACCGCGAGGCATTTGAGGAGCTTGTCAACGCGTACAAGCGCAAAGCCTACTATACAGCCGTGAGCTTTGTGAACAACCACGAAGATGCACTTGATCTGTCGCAGGACGCGTTTGTCAAAGCCTTCAAAGCGATCAAGACTTTTGACCTGAACTCGCCCTTTTTCCCGTGGTTCTACAAAATTATTAAGAACCACTGCCTGAATTACATCAAAAAGAGTGCACGTGTACGTAACGATTCGATCGATGAGCTCGAAGAAGAGCAATACATGCAGTTCCGAGAGAATCGGCCAAATCCTCGTGAACAGTTTGAGCAGAACCAAGAACGTGAGCAACTGTGGGAAGCCATTAACCGACTAAAACCGGACTTTCGCGAAATCATCATCATGAAGCATTTCCACAATCTCTCTTACAAGGAGATTGCGGACGCGCTCGATATTCCCATCGGCACAGTCATGAGCCGCCTGTTCAACGCTCGTCAGGAATTGCGTGAAAAGTATCTGGAAGTTATCGGGGAAAAGAATTGATCGCTGAGCAACTATGCTGAAGCGCCGGAGGGCCAACACTTAGCGAACTTTTCCTAAGAAAATTTCGAGAATGGGACGACCGAAGGATGCCTTTCAGTCGTCACATTTTTCTTTTCGATTCAGGGAAAAGAGTTTGCCTTTTCGACGCATCCCCCTACCTAGCAAACTGGAATTTCTCGGTGACGTCTCTGTCGCGTGCCCCCTTAAAACAAATCAGTGCTTTTCCGTTTCATTGAGGCTTTGTTGCTCGCGCTGCTGCTCCCAGCTCATGAACTGAGCTGTGCTCATATTTTTGAAGAAAAAACTTCTAGTTTGGCCGCTTAAGGCAAAAGGTTCAATAAGCGTTGGAGTTCTTCAAAATCGTTGTAAAAATGTGGGGATATGCGGAGGAATCCGCGACGTGCCGCGACGAGGATTTTC
The DNA here is from genome assembly GCA_017161655.1 of Candidatus Sumerlaeota bacterium. GTDB lineage: Bacteria > Sumerlaeota > Sumerlaeia > Sumerlaeales > Sumerlaeaceae > DRVG01. The sequence continues at coordinate 267,257 of JADFCV010000002.1, read as the reverse complement.
TTTTCTTGCAGTGACTTAGCAAGCTCGACAGGATCGACCCCACTCTTGCGCGCGCTTACAATTCCGGCCCGGTCTCTCCAAGAACGAGGAGTCACAATATCATAGCCCTTTGCTAAAAGATTCTCCATGAGCCAATCTGTCAGCTCCAAAACGCGCTCTGCGATCTTCTCGATACCGGCATCCAGCAGCAGACGCATGGAGCACCCCAGCGCATGAATTGTCATGAGATTGTGAGAGCCTTCTTCAAAACGCTTGGCCGTCGGTTTATATTCCTGTTCGTAGTTATCATAATCCTGGGGATTTCGAAGACCACACCAGCCGCACATGCTGAGGTTTAGATCGTCAATGCACTCGGGACGGACGTAAAGAATTCCACACCCTTCGGGCGCTAGCAGCCACTTGTGACCATCAGCAGCCAGGAAATCGATACCATAAGCTTGCACATCCATGGGTAGAACCCCGAGCCCCTGAATGGCATCGACGAATAGTCGCACTCCGCGTTTTCGGCAGATTTCCGCAATCGCCGCCAGATCGTTTCGCGTGCCAGTTCCATATTCGACCCACGACACCGCGACAAGCCGTGTGCGAGCGTCGATGGCGGCGAGAAGGTCGTCGAGCGAGTAGCGGAAATCCGCTTTTTCCGGTACGAGACGCAACTCCACTCCCCTCTCGCGCAAGTTTCGCCAGGGGTGAATATTGGCGGGAAACTCATGCTCGAACCCGACCACGTTGTCACCTTCTCGCCACCGGATAGAATTCGCTATGATCAGAACGCCGTGGGTCGTGTTGTGCACAAAACAAACGTCATCCGGCCGACACCGAAGAAGCTCCCCTGCAGCTTCGCGTGCCCGGGCCATACCATGAAGCCACGCTGGGTAGTTAGCCGGCCCTTCCTCCGCGGCGTCGCGTGCAAACTCAGTAATAGCGGTCTGCGTGGAGGCGGGTATGGGCGCCACGCCGGCATGGTTCAGAAAGACATACTGCTCTTTGATGGGAAATTCGCTACGAATATCGATAGAGAATTCAGAGCCTGGCACCATTTTGAAATTCCTTTTTGGTTTTGCCACGAGTCTCAGTTGATTGCTAGCGCTTGGCTGGTGCAAGCAAAGTTCGCTGGAGTCTGACACAATGACTGAGAATTTGCCTGACCTTGTGGAATCCGAAACTCAACTGGACGAGTTGCTGTCGCGACCTCAGGAACAGACCATTCAGGCTTTGAGCAAGTGCGAGGGGGATCTCATGATCCTTGGCGCAGGGGGGAAAATTGGCCCTTCATTGGCGCGAATGGCCGTGCGCGCATTTGCTGCAGCTGGTAAAAATGCTAAAGTGTACGGAGTGTCGCGTTTTTCGGATAGCAGAGTACGGCGCGATTTAGAATCGGTTGGGGTAAAAACGGTTGCCTGCGATTTGTTAGACGTCAATCAGGTGGCATCACTCCCGCGGGTTTCCAACATAATCTTTTTAACGGGAAGAAAATTTGGCGCACGGGGAACAGAAGCGCGGACTTGGGCAACAAACACTGCCGTGCCTCTCGTTTTGGTGCCACTGCTAAAAGAAGCGAAGAGGGTCGTCGTATTTTCGACTGGATGTGTCTATCCTTTGGTCGATGTGAAATCCTGCGGTTGCAGCGACAAAGACCCTGTTGGGCCAGTTGGCGAATACGCCTGGTCGTGCTTGGGACGTGAACGCATCTTTGAGTTTGTGTGCGAGCAGTGGCGAGTGCCAACACTCTTTTTTCGACTCAATTATGCACAGGCGTTACGCTACGGCGTTCTCACCGATTTGGCCGCCGACATTGCTGCCGGACGCAGTATATCCCTCAAGGTTCCTGCTGTGAACATCATCTGGCAGGGCGACATGAACAATTGGGCACTTCGGAGTCTCGAGCTGGCAGCCACTCCGGCAGAAGTGCTGAACGTGAGCGGGGTGGAAAAGCTCTCCGTGCGTGAACTTGCGGAGAAACTCGCTGCAGCCATGCAAAAGGATCTGCTTCTTAACGAGGACGAAGGAGAAGTTGCTTATCTCACGGATGCACGGCGCGCGAACCAACTCTTTGGCCCGGCACAAGTAGACGTGGAAACTATGGTTCGTTGGACAGCGCACTGGGTCAAAAGTGGTATGCCGCGGCTAAATACCACCACACACTTTCAAGTCACAGACGGACAGTTTCTGGACTAAAGGGAGAAGGACAGTGGCAGCATCACAGTTCGATCGGGCAGTACACGAAGAGTTGCTCAAAGGAATTGTCATTCCTGCTGTTCCGTTGGCGCTGGATGAAGAACGGCGTTTCGACACACGCTATCAGCGTGCACTCATTCGCTATTACGCCGCAGCTGGTGCGGGGGGCATAGCCGTGGCCGTGCATACGACGCAATTTGAAATCCGAGAGCCGGGCATTGGCTTGTTTGAGCCGGTCCTTCGGTTATGTGCGGAAGCTGCTGAGGAAGCGGAACGTGTGGTTCATAAACGCTTGGTGAGAATTGCAGGTGTCTGCGGCCATACCAGACAGGCACGACGAGAAGCGTCGCTCGCTATGACACTGGGCTATGATGCCGTTCTTTTGAGTCTCGCAAGTTTACGCAGGGCCACTTTACGACAACTGCTTGAGCACTGCCGAGCAGTGGCTGAGGTCGCACCACTTGTCGGGTTTTATCTTCAACCAGCGGTCGGGGGACGGATTCTGCCCTACGAGTTCTGGAAGGAATTTGTCCAGATCGAGAACGTCGTCGCCATTAAGGTGGCGCCGTTTGATCGCTATCGAACACTCGATGTGGTGCGTGCTGTCTGTGATGCGGGCCGTGAGAACGACATTGCCCTTTACACCGGTAACGATGACAACATTGTGGCGGATCTCACGACTCCCTTTGCTGTGGCGAAACGCCATGAAGGACCACCGATATACATGCGCGGCGGCTTACTGGGACAGTTTAGCGTGTGGACACGCACGGCAGTGCGGCTGCTGCACGAAATTCGCGACATCCGATCGCACCACTCGGATGTTCCGAAATCCCTGTTAGAGCGCGGAGCCCAATTAACGGACGCGAATGCAGCTATTTTTGATGCAGCGCATGGATTTCGGGGCTGCATCCCGGGGATCAATGAAGTCCTTCGGCGACAAGGTTTATTGCGGACCCGATTATGCCTGGACCCAACGCTCGATCTCTCACCGGGGCAGGCAGAGGAAATCACGCGGGTATGCGCTCAGTATCCATGGCTGCCCGACGACGCTTTCGTATCCGCTCACTTGCAAGAATGGCTGGACTAGAGGGTAGACGACAGAACCGAGTGCAGAGGAACAATTGTTCGCTGCGGTGGGCTCAGTCTTGACGTAACCACTTCGCGATTACGCTGAGACGCGGATTGTCCCTGGGCACGCTCGCTGTTGCCAGAAGTGCGAGTCCCGCCGATGTGTGTTCGACTGTACACTGTAAATTCCCTGTCCGAACTGGAAGATGTAGCTTTTCCTTGCTCGGCAGACGGGTCTCGGGGGCTGATAAGATGACATACCCTCCTCGGAGGAGCCACTCGGCGCGTGCCCGGTTAACAAGGCTGCCGACGTGATGTGTGTGTGCGATGCTTTGCTCGGTAAGCCCGAACAGAAGAATCATGGCAACAGCGACGATTCCGCCGACATAGAGCATCGTTGAGCCACGGCTGGGATGGCGACCAACAGGCGTTGCAGAACGGAGGAGTCTCATTGGGGCACCTCCCCGAAAATGGTTTTTATTGGTTGCGCTTTGCCGCTCGCGATGATGCGGAGGTCCTGGCGAGCATGAAAAACGTCAAATCCAGCTGTGGCAGTGATGCGCAGCTCGTAGAGGGACTTTTCCTCATCTAGCGAAACCGTTGCTCCCATAAGCTCGCGCGCCAGGGTCTGGGTGGTGGTTGTCTTGCGATCGCCCGCAATCGCACGAACAAGCGTAAACCGCCCGCGCCTGTCTGGGGAAATTTCATAACGGCATGGAAACCGCGAGTCGCGTTGATCATACTCTATCAAAACGACAGTCGTGAGTGTATCGCTAGCTCTGGACGAGACCAACGACACGCGATTAGCTCCGTGAATATCGTGGCGCCAAGTGCGATCGAGCTCAGCAAAAGTGTCAGAGAGAGTTTGCTGGGCGGATATTGCTTTCTCCAGCCTGAGACAAAACAGGAAAGCCACGAGCAGTGACGCGCTCAGCATTGAGACAATCGCGATGACAATGAGTTGTTCGATAAGTGTGAATGCGTTGCGAAGGGAACGCTGCGACGCACGAAGCGATGGTGCTGATCTTGTCATTGCCGCTGTCCTCCCTCTCTTGGAATGAGTGTTTCGAGCTCGATTTGAACTGGGCGGTGCCAGTGTTCGCGTTGAACAACAGCGCGAAGTAGGAGAAGGCTATCTCCTACGGGCTCGACGTGAAGTCTTGCGGTAAATGGTTGACGGATGTTCTCCGCGGTTGGGTTGGCAAAATTGTGGTCACCTGGCCCCAGGTTCGCGCGAGCTTCAGCCGACGCTGATTGCCACCATTCAAGTTCGTTCTGGGCCAGGGTCAGGGCAAGTGTCATGTCGCGTCCCCAGGCCGCCGTACTCATGGCTCGATCCGCGAGTAAGAGATAACCCAAAAAGGCTATGTTGAGAACTGCTATGACGACAAGCATCTCCAGGAGCGTGATCGCGGCTTGCCGGTGCACTCCCCCAGCCTTTGAAATCATGACTCTCTTCATCATCGTTTCACTCCCCCAGGGAAATGAATTGATACCAACGCGAAATCGGGAGAAAGACTGAAACGAGAAACATGGCAACAACGATGCTGAGTAGGCCGATTGCTAGCGGCTCGAATCTGAGTATAAGTCTTTCTATGGTCCGGATTTCCGCGGCCGTTTTGTTTGCAAGCTCAGCAAAATAGCGGGGCACATGTTCGTAGCGTTCAGCGTGACGCAAGAACCATAGCTCTTGTGGGGGGAAAACGATCGGCGTCAGCACAAGGCCGTTTGACATCGGCGCGCCCAGCTCAAGAGAGTTTCGAGCACAACGGGCTGCTTCAGCTACCAGTGGAAGACTTGCATCGTCCGCCAGGGCATCCAGCGCTTGTGTGAGCGGAACGCCGCGGCTGAGCTGCATTTCGAGAACGGACGCGAAGTGGAATAAGAAGTAGCGCCTGACAACAGGGCCAAAACCAGGCAGCCGCGCGATGACGCGGTGCAGAAGAGGTTGATGGGGAGCCTTCAGCATGAGGAGAGCTAAAACCACGGCCGCTAGCCAGAGAGCACAAATGAGCAGAGCAGAAGCACGGATGGCAATGCTGGCGGCAACGAATGCGGAATGCGGCGACTGAGTGTGGTCTGTCCGCCAGATTTGAAGGTGCATTTTCTCGACGAGTGCCCACTGATGAGGTAAAATAAAGAAGGCGAGAAGCACTGAGACAATGGCTCCAACGGTGAGAACGGCAAACGGATAAAGCCCTGCGGTGCGAAGTGCGCTCAGGACACTGCGTCGCATAGCGAGGAAAGACGCTGACTTCACGAGGGCGCCGGCCAGATCCCCGCTTTTCTCCCCTGCCACAACAAGCCCGCGTATGACAGGATGAAAGATACCTCCCACCCGAGCCATAGCCTGGCCGAGTGTCAGTCCGCATCGGCAGTTTTCCTCAAGTTCATCGAGCGCCTGGCGAAGCGGCCGGCTCCGAATCCGCTCGCGCAATGCCGCTATCCCTTCTTCCGCATTCAGTCCCGCAGCATCGAGATGGGCCAATTCGGCTAAAATGATTTCCAGATCATCGTAAGCATGCATTCGCGCTCTCTCCTCTCACGTGAAGATGATTTGTCACCCCGTTAGGAGACCGTGGCCCACATGAAAGCTCTTGTCGTTGCAAGTGCAGAGTCGGATGCCGCGGGGCCGTTTGGTGGGCAACGTGGACTGGCCCTCTCTCGGCACGGAAAGGCAATTCGAACAGCCCTCTTGTGATTTTGCTATTCATAAGGAACTCCCAAGACGACCCTAAACATGACCAAGTAAACCGCCATTACGTAGCAGACCGCTAGAATTAGCACAGCGAGAGCGACGAGGATGCTGGCAATCCCAAGTAGCCGCTCACGCAACAGTGTCGTTTGACGCTGATAGTCCTCGGCGAGCAGCTCGAGTACCTCAGGAAGTCGTTCACTACGAGCCCCCAGTGCGAGAAACGCGGCGAATGAAGCGGGGAACGCACGCACGCTTCCCACGGCAACGTAAAGAGGGTTCCCCAAGTTTACCAGATCAGCAAGGCGATCGGCTAACCGGCTAAAGACCAAATCCCCCACAACAGCCTGAGCGTTCTTAATTCCTTCCGCGATGTGAGCCCCCCGCTGAAGTTGGAGGCGCAGACCAAGACTGAAGCCCGCGAGGCGCTTTGCCCAATGATAGTGCTTCAGGATAGGACACAGGCGCCATACGATGATCCGAAAGATAAGACTGCGGGAGTAAATTACCCGAATGAGTAGATAGGCAAGAAATAGCAGTGCCAGAATCTCAAGAACGTGTTCCGTAACCCAGTCCGACGCAGCGAAGACCGCCTGCGAAAACTGCGGGATAGGTATGACTGTGGCTTGAGTCGAAACAGCCAGGATTTTCGGCAGCGAGACTATTGAGATGAAGAAGAAGATTATCACCGCCGCAATTGCCTCGAGAGCAATGAGTCGCAAATAGGAAAGGCTCAGAGTCTCGTAGCTACGGCGACGCTCCTGGTTCGCCAAATAGCGAAGTGTTTGAGCAAGTGTGGCTGGATCCTCTGCGCTCGCGATTAAGGCTGCATCTTGAGCTGGAAACATTACAGGATTCTCAAGTAAAGCCTGAGGAAGAGAGACGCCGAGCTCGATACTGTGGAGAATCTGAAACAGAGCCATCTTGACTGATGAGGGAATGTCAGACTCGAGGTAGCTAAGAATTGCGTCCGACAGAGGATAGCCACTTTCGACTGCCAAAGCGAGATGTTCGTAAAAAGATGGCTGCCACCGGGCCCTTTGAGGCAGCATAAATGCTGCAAGGGACAAGCGGCCGACCAAGAAGCTAACGAGAAAAAGAATAAATAACAACCACATGGCCCTGGGTGTCTCCAAGGGACTTGTGGCGGTTGCTCCCACACTGAAGCAGGCTATTGCACCAACGACCAGTGCGCCGTGGATAAGAGCATTAAGAGCTGCTGAGATGCTTACCCGCGGGCGAATAGGCCCTAAAGGACTTCTTATCGAAACGTCGGGACCCCAAGTTCTTGCGTTGAGCAGCAATAGTAACACGACAAACAGAGGGATGGCAAACGCAGACAAAAGAGCAAGTTGCGGAGCGAATTTGACTACTTCTCGATCCCATTGTGGGTGCAAATCGCTCAGAACAAGGTAGCTTAGCCACAATCCTCCGATGGTCTGTTGTGGGTGATTCTCATACATACCCCGGACTATCATCATCACCAGCAGCAAAGAACCCGCTACTACGAGCACAAGAACCCTGGAGTGCCGGGTAGCAGAGGATTTCGTTGCCAGTGGCCGATAGAGCCAAACAAAAACAGTAAATAACGCCCAGATCCCTAAGGCCACGGCTTGCGAGAAATCCCGAAGCAAGTCTTTTGTCTCAAAACCAGGCGATATATTCTCAGAAAGTAGATAATGGCGGATCAGAAGTGGGAGGGGGGAATACACGGATAGGGTGCCAAGAAGTACGGATGCAACGATCGCTGCGTATATGCGCGACAGACTTTGGCTTTTTATGCCGCCGACAGCCCATCGCGCAGCTCTTTCAGTAAGACGTACGATGAGATAGCAGAGCCCCCATGCGAGGCCAGACAGCCCAATGGCAAAACGGATGTTTTCCGAACGTGGGAACCGTCCATCTCGCACAGTCGAGGACACAATAAGCAAAAGGAATCCGAGAAACGCCCAAGCGAGAAACGTTTTGGCAGCACCCCACGGAGAGATTTCGCGCTCGGTAACCAAACGATGCGTTTTCGAAACATAAGGAACGTATCCCGGCCGGATTCTTACGTCGCTTTCATGCTCGATCGAAGAATCCTGCTTTGAGTGTTTCGGTTCCTCTTTAGCTGGCCCGTTCATCCCTAATTCCTCCAGTCAGGCGAATTGCTTCTTCGATGCTAACTTGGTGGGCAACGACAGCGTTACGCAGAGCAACGCGCAAAGGACGCATTCCCGCCGCCTCGAGAAGCTCCGCGATCAAAGGTGCTGGCGCGCACTCCAGGACAGCTTGACGTACTGCGGCAGAAGGGACCGCCAATTCAAATATGGCCAATCGGCCACGAGCACCCGTCCCGAAACAGTCTGGGCACCCTGGGGCTGACACACCGGTAAAATCACTCGAATCTTCCCCGGATAGGAGGCGGGTTTCCCACTGGTCGAGTGGACGTGGCTGAGCACAAGAAGAGCACACGCGCCGCGCCAGGCGCTGGGCCATGATGAGAGAGACTGCGGTTGCGAGAAGAAACGGCTCGATCCCCATGTGAAGGAGGCGGGCATAGACCTGTGCGCAGGATCCGGAGTGAATGGTGGTTAAGACTCTATGGCCACTTAGTCCAGCGTGGACAGCAATGCGCGCGGTCTCTTCGTCGCGAATCTCCCCCACGACAATGACGTCAGGATCCATCCGCAGTATAGTCCGAAGCCCGGCAGGAAAGGTCAGCCCACCAGCTGGGTCGATTTGGGTCTGATTGACGCCTGGAACCTCCTGCTCGATGGGATCTTCGAGTGTGAGAATATTTGGTATCAGGGGCGAGTGCTCAAGAATGTAGCGGAGAGCAGCATAAATGGTGGTGCTCTTGCCGCTACTGGAAGGGCCAGTGAGAAAAATCACTCCGTGCCCGCCGATCAGCTCGCGTTCTAGGCATGTGCGGTCGTCATCAGTCATTCCTAGCTCATGAAGACGTTGCGGAACGTTAGCGACAGGCAGCCGAAGGACAGCCTTTTCACCGTGCAAGGTTGGCATGAACGCCGCCCTAATCCCGATTCCTCCAGCTTCTACCCGTCCGTCCTGCGGCACACGTTTCCTGTAAGTAAGGACCCGGGCCATCATCTTCAGGCGGCCAATGAGGTTTTCCCCGAGTGACTTGGGAATCGAAATGACATCGAGCAGCATTCCATCTACACGAAAACGTACCACGTAGGACTGGGCATGGGCCTCGATGTGGACATCGCTTGCGGCGACGCTTTCCGCGCCGTCGAGGATCGCATCCGCAAGTTCAGGAATTCCTATTTCTCCTTGCTCCACAAGCCGCCGGAGCTGCGGTTGCAAGGAAACCACTGGCCCATGATTGTGACTCACCATTTCCACCTCACAGTCGCTCAAGGCAAAGGCATCTGGCTTTGCACAGGTTCAGACGTGCATAGTTTTCTCAAGGTTGACTGGTGAAATTTCAGTCGACGAGCGGCGACTCTGGCAGTGTGGCAGGACGTGTGCTCGTCTGGTGAAGGACGAGCCACCCAACTGCGAGGAACACAACCGCAGCGCCTATCCAAAAGCGAAGCGGTGGCACTTCGCTTAGAAAAATGACAGAAAAGAGGGAGCTCCATGGCACCACAGTGAGCGAGAGCAAACTTCCCTCTGCAGCGGTGAGCGTGCGATAGGCTTTTGTCATCAGAAGCTGAGCCACAGCGGCGGCCGCTGCAAGTGCGATGAGTCCTAGCCACTCAAGCATCGCCGGCGGCTTGAACGAAACAAAAAGAAATGGGGCACTGAGAAGAGCTCCGATGGAAGTGAAGAAGATGACAATCCACCATGAAGACTCAACCTGACGAAGGCGCCGAACGCTGACAATCGCAGCCCCCGTAAAGGCCCCAGCCAGTAGGCCAATGACATCCGCATGCGAAAATGATAGAAGCGCGTCTGCATGAAATTCCAGGGTCAAAACAACGCCAAGCACAGCAACGAGAGTGGCCAGAATGGCATGCGACGATGGCCGCTCTCCCAAGTCGGCCCATGCCAGAAGTGTCGCCCACACGGGATAGGTGTAACAATAGAGTGTGGCTTTCGGCAGGCCGCAACGGTCGATAGCGTAAAAGTAACAGAGCAGCGCCAAACTGCCAAAGATCCCGCGCCATATTAGCCCTCGATAATTGCGTGGCCGAGGTAAAGGCCGACAGAAGACAACGAACGCAGCAGCTGTGAGAAGGAGACCGATAAAACTTCGGAAGAACACCTTCTCGGCACTGGGAAGAGAAGCAAGAATGCGGGTGAGAAGAGCCATAACTCCGAAGCAAAGAGCAGAGGTCAGCATGAGGAGGCGTCCTACAAGATGTGAGGAATCGTGCCTCATCCGCTTTGTTTCTTCCCGGTGATCGGCTGGACAGGATCGCGTTTGGGACAAAAAAGATAATACCGCCAAAGCTGACCGGACTCAAACTTTTCGGCACGTTCGTAATGCGTCCGAATCGCCTCACGCATGGCAGGTGTGAAAGCATCCGAGTAGGCGTTGGTGGTAAGATCGACGGTCGTGGCAATTAAAGAGAAACGGTGGTTGGCAATGTCGCGCACGAAGTGACTTTCGTCCCAGCGACCCTGCCGTGCCAACTCACTCATAATAAAAGGCTGAAAGAGCACTTTTTTCCCCGCGAAAATCGTATAGCCCGCAAGCTCGCTAATGACGGGATCGGCGACCGAGCGCAGACGCTGCGTAAGAACTGCTGCGAGTTTGAAATCTTCGGACGTCGGTTGCTTGGCTGGTGAAAACATGACGGGCGCCCAGTGAGCAACGTGGACGGCATGGCAGAGGAACAATACAGTAAGGACGCGCTGGACGTGCAAGGAATGGTCATTTGCAGATGGGGAAGGACGCGCAAAGCGACCTAACGCCGTGCCTACAAGGAGAGCAGCAGCTGCGAGAGGTTCCAGGAGATAGTTTTCGGCGCTGCCCGCCTTTGCTATCGCAACGAAATTTATAAGAGAGAAGAGGAAATAAATCGCTGCGGCACTGCTCAGCACGCCTTGAGAATCCTTGCTACGAGCGCAAGATGGCGGAGTAACCGATAACAATTCTGCGTCACCGGCGGGATGAGTTGATGCATCGCTGGTGTCATTCTTAGACGGGTCTATCGAAGATGACTTGCCGCTTAATTCTTCGAGGTGCGGCAACACCAGCGCGGCAACAACAAGACCCAGGAGCCACGGATAGAAACGCCAAACATGTTTGGCCCATACAATCAGATCAGGCCAGTTCATGCGGTTAGCATTGTAGAGCACTGTGTGAACAAAGAACTGGCCGCGAGTGAGCAAAGTGAGTAGAGCAAAGGGGATCGCGACTGCGCTGAGGTAGGTGAAAACAAACAACGCGACAGCTCGGCGGTTCCGACCCAGCAATGCAACAGACAACGCTAATGGGGCAGCGATGGACGTTTGTTTTGTAAAAAAAGCGCATGCGAACAGAAGCGCAGAAAAAACGAGAGCCACGCGTTTCTGGAAAAAAGAGAGCCCAACGCAGAGTCCTAGCAGCGAAAAAGCAAGCGCCAGAAAATCCGTACGGAAATAGGGGGACCAACTGTAAACCTCAAACGTCCCCAAGAAAAGAGACGGTGCAACGACTGCTGACAAGAACGAGCGCCCCAAGCGCCATCCCGTTACTGCCAAAGCCACTAGACACATCGCCGCGGCAATCGCGGATACGAGTCTCCCCCCATAGAAGGAGGGCGTCTCCGCCGTCGTGCAAAAAGCAGCTGCTGCCAGGTAAAGGGGGGGATAGGTCCCAACGATGTAAGGATAATCCACAAGGGGACGATAAGGTAATGTGCCGCCGCGCAGCTCAAGCGTCTGCGCCAGTAGTGCACCTTCTTCATTGTCGAGCTGGACGTAAGGATGCTCGAGGCCAGTCGTGATGCGCCGCACTGTGAATTGACCCAAGGAAAGAAGCCAGAGAGATGCCAAAAAAACTAGGAATGCGGGAAGTGTGCCACGTAGCACGATAAGAGATGAGGGAAACGGCACCTTGTCAGAAGATGCCCCCTTTTCTCTCATCGCGATCATTGAGCATTCCCCACCACGGACTGAAGTTGGCGGAGAACCGCTTCAGCGACACGTCGGCCAGTCATGGCCTGCATGCACGTGGGGTTCTTGTCGCAATTCTTGAGGTAGCACGGACTGCAATCGAAGTCGGTGACCACTTTTTCGCCACGGTCGAACAGGTCGATTTCCGTTGCAGAGGTCGATCCAAATAGTGCGACCACGTGCTTTTTAAGAGCAATCGCAATGTGCATGGCCAAGCTGTCGGAGCTGACAACTAGGTCGCACGCATCCACGATGCCGAAGAACTCTTCTAACGAATTGTCGCAGCCAGTGTGAATGACGCCCGGACATTGCTGCAAGATCTGAGCATTCATTTCACGTTCGGCCGGACCGCCGAGCAAAAGCAAGGTTGCCGCAGGAAGTGTCGCTTGAAGCTCGCGAATCAGTTCAACCCAACGGTCTAACGGCCAGAGTTTCGTGCGAAACACAGACCCGCAGCCCGTATTCAACCCTATCCATGGTCTCTCTCGCTGAGCCAATTCGTTGCAAAGCTTTTCGCGTTTTGCCACAGCGTGCTCCGAGAGATAGAGTTCGTAAGGATCTCGGGCATAAGAAAGCTCAGCCATTTCCGAAACAATTTGTGGATATGTTTTCGTGTTAATACGGAATTTCAATTCATCGCTGACACCGAGAAGCAGTGCGTAGCGCGAGGCTTCATTGAAGACCGTTGGCGTATTCCACAGCGTTGGAGCAAAGCCGCGATGGCAACGCGCGGGGACGAGGCCAGCTAGCGCTAACGGAGCAGGATCTTTCTCGAAATTGAGCAAGAGATCAAATGTCTCATTTGCGAGTTTTTCTCTCGTTTTTTCGGAGAGAGTGAGCAGACGGTGTATTTTGGGATTGTGAACCAAGAGAGGAACAGCAGAAGCATCTGTAACCCAGGTAATCTCTGCTCCCTGGTAGTGACGAAGTAACGGAGCAAGAAGCGTCGTCGTCCGGAGGACGTCACCCATTGCCCCCGTTTTGATGATGAGAATGCGAAAGGGAGAGGTGTCGTTCGTCGAACGGGCTGGCGCATCCGTACGGAGAGGTTGGGCGGGCTCGGCGGAATAAGGCTCACGTGGCTCGTAGTGCCAGCAACCTTTGCATTCGTTACCAAATCGGCATGGCTTGTAGCCTGTGTAATGCGTACAGTCGAAGCGAATATCGTCGAATTGCACCATATTTATGGCTTTCGCTATCTGTGAGTGATGCTTGATTGCAACCGGCAAGACCGATAAGTGAATGCCTTCTGGCTATTTTTCATGAGCTTTCGCCAGCGGTGGCAAACTGAAGTTGATAGTATCGCGCATATCGCCCGCCCAGTTGAAGGAGCTCGTCGTGGGTCCCTCGCTCGACTATGCGACCGGCATCAAGCACGATAATTTCGTGGCAGTGCAAGATGGTTGCAAGGCGATGGGCCACCACGAAGACCGTGCGGTCTTTCATGATTTCGAGCAATGATTGCTGAATCAGTGACTCTGTCTCGGCATCGAGCTGGCTTGTTGCCTCGTCGAGGATGAGAATGGGAGCGTTTTTTAGGAACGCACGCGCGATGGAAATGCGCTGGCGTTCGCCCCCTGAAAGACGGACTCCCCTACCTCCGACAAGCGTGTCATACCCCTTTGGTAACCGCATGATGAAGTCGTGGGCATTTGCCGCTTTGGCCGCCGCAATGATTTGCTCCATGGGTGTGTCGGCTGGCATTCCGTAGGCGATGTTGTTGGCGACTGTGTCGTCGAAAAGAACAACGTCCTGCGATATGAGGGCAATCAGATCGCGGAGGGAACGGAGCCGGACGGTCCGAATGTCCACGTCGTCGAAAAGGATTCGGCCTTGGTTGGGGTCAAAGAAACGTGGTAAGAGACTCACCAGCGTGGTCTTTCCCGACCCCGTTTCGCCAACGATTGCAAGTGCTTTGCCTGGTTCGATTGTCACATCAATATCGCGCAGCACAAAGTCAGAGGAGGAATGATATCGGAACCAGACATGCTCGAAGCGAATCTCGCGCTGAGGCGCGGCAATCGGGGGAGCCGAAGGATCATCTTTGATATTTGGTTGCTGGTCCAGGACCCGGAACACGCGGTCGCTTCCGGCCATGCCGCGTTGGATTTTCGAAATCACACGGCTGCTTCCTTTAAGGGGACGAAAGACTTGCGAGAGAAAGACAACGAATAGGACAAACTCCGAGCCGCTAAGCTCGCGGGTCTGCAGAACATAAAAGCCACCAAGGAGAATCATGGCGGCGACGGTGAAAACACCAAGGAAGGCCGTAAGGCCGGTGCCAAGCTCTTCGGCCACAACGGTTTTTAGGCCACGCTTGAAAGCGGTCCAGCTTTCCTTCTCGTAGCGATCCGCTTGCCGGTCTTCCATGTTGAAACCTTTCACGACACGAATCCCGGCAAAGGATTCCTGGGCAATTGAGGACAGAACGGCACGCAACTCCTGGATTCGCTGACTGACCTTGCGCACGCGGCGGCCGATTCCGTAAAGCAGAAGACCAATGAGAGGCGCCACCGTGAGGCTGTAGAGGGTTAGTTTGGGCGACACAAAGAACATGGCCACGATGAGCATTGCCACAGTGATTGGAGTTTTTAGAACGTTGGAAAAGAGAATGTCGATCGCCCCAGAAACTGCTGCTACGTCCTGGGTCACAGTGGACATCAGGTTGCCAACTGAGTAGCGATTAAAAAATTCCATATCGAGATGGAGCATGTGGCGCATCACGTGATTACGCAGACGCGTCACGCAGAGATTGGCCATGTAGGCGCTGAGGTAGCCGACGCCAAAAGAAGCGATCACCATACACAATGCTGAGATGACTAACAGCGCCAGAATGCCAGCAAGAACCCGAAATTTGTTGGCGCTGCTCACCATGACGTATTCTTGAATCTTTTGAAGGTACGGCATCACCGCCTCGCCGGCACGCCGCTTTAGGTTGGCAACAAAGCCTTCTTTTTTCGGCTTGCTCAACTTGGGCAAGGGGACCTGAGCGATTTGAGTCGCAAGGATGCGCGTGGCCTCCTCATCAAGGCTGGAAAGGAAACGGAAATTTTCGTCCGAACCAAGGGTTGGTGGCCAAGTGAGGTTTGCGGCTACGATGACATCCAATTTGATGCCTTGAGTGGTAAGAAGCTTCGCAAAGAGGAACTGGGCCCAGACCACATCGCTGACGGCCGTGACCTGAGAAAGATCAACAACGAGCCGTCGAGTGGGTGGCCGAATGACGGCTTCAAAGAGATCACGCAGTTCGTCTGCAGCACGTGAGGAAATCAGCTCTCCCACGGCGCGCACTGCCACAACGTTGTCAGGTAGCTTCACAGGTGCACCGATCTCGAAAACACCCTTCTGCTGGACCTTGGAGGAATCGGAAATACGGTTCTTGACCAGGAGGTCGAGCGTCGGCCGGACAAGGCTAATTGTGAGAACCGTGAATGCCCCCTCAAGGACCATGCACACGACCAGAAGCGCCACAATCATTCGTGTGCCGTGGAGATAGCCAAAGAGACGCCGGTAAAGAGCGACGTCCGTATAGCGCCGCTTACTGCTCGCTTTGCCCACTGTCTGTCACCGCGTGCTCGAGTTTCTGCAAGTAGATTGCCACGAGAGCCATGAGATAGAGCATGTTGAAGCCGCCACCAACCATTTCGCGAAACCACACGTTCCAAGGAATGCGAAAAACCTTGTTCGGACAACCAGGATGTTTCACGCGTAGTTCGCTCAATTGTTCATCAGATTCGTCTGGCAAAATCATGAAGCCACGCTTGGATAGCTGTGGCTGAATGACGGCTTCCAGAAAACGTCTCGCATTGAAAAAGACCCAAATCACAACCTGCGACGATTGGAGTTCCTGTGCAAGGTGGGGATCCAGCCAAGAATTTTGGAGAATGGGTGATTTCGGGATTCCCTCAGGAGCAATCGCGTCAAGAAAATCAAGCCAGTAGGGAGCGGCGGTTCCTCCCATCAGTCGACGTGCATGGTCAAGTACCGAGACCCACACAGCTTCGCGATCATTGGCTCCCAAACCTTCTGCCGGGACAAAGGCGAAAACAACATCAGGATCAAACTGACCAATAACGCACGTGCGATTGTCTACAGCCTCACGAGCAAAGGTTTGAATAAAATCCCGGAATGATGCCCAGCGGGCAAGTCCTTCTGCCGACTCCGCCAACTCTTGGGCATGGGCTTCAAGGGCTGGGCGACAGGTGTCAAAATCATATATGGCAATCCTAGTCTTCACGCCTTGACGCATACAGTTCGGGGCCGCTGGGTGTTCGGTTTCAAGCGTGAAGCACCACATTCGCGATGAACGAAGGAGAGTGAGAGGGGCGACGCTGCGCGCCTCTTGGACTTCCGCTGCAAAGGTGGATGCTCTTTTTGAGAATCAGCTTTCGTGTCCGACCACTAAGCCTGGCAGGCGCGTTGCAGCAAATGTGTGGCGCGCTCATAAGTTCAATCGTTCCAATCGCGCAAATTCACGTGCGTGTCACTTTCCTTACGAAACCTGACGTAGAAAAATGGTGTCCAAAAAGTGGGTCAAGTAGAAGGTTAGGAGGTCACGCCAATGCTGGGTGCAAACGGTTTGACGCGGTCGCATGGGAATGCATTGCGTGCTCTCGTAGTGAGCAATGACAAAGAGCTCGCTGAACGCTTAGCGCGCTGTGCAGGGGAAAAGGTTGGGATTCCGGTGCAATATCGGTTAGCTTCCCAGCCGGATGAGGCTCACAACGTCGTCGAACAGGAAGCGGTTGACCTCGTCTTGATTGATGCGGGTGAGACTTGCGCGGATGTAGCCCAACTGATCGATGAGATTCTCGGTGAAAGGAAAGATGTGATCTGCGCCGTCGTCACGGATGTGGGCGACGAGGAGCTGTGGGTAACGGCGCTTTCCGCTGGGGCCGTAGATCTCATTGAAAAGCCCTTTTTTGAGGAGGCTATGCAGCAACTCATGGGAAAAGCAAAACTCGGTGCTGTGGCTTAAATTTTTGGGTCCCATCCTAGCAAAAAATTCTTGCACGAGTGGCTGCCGAGGTCGCGAAGATCATGTTAGAATCGATTTTTGTGACCTTTTTGCTTGGAGGGAAAACACTTGAACAACCAGCTGAAGCCTGGCGTTCGGAAGAAAAAACTGTTGCTCCTGGACACTGGCGACAACTGCCGGTGCCCGATGGCTGAAGGATATTTGAAAAAGCTACTTCACGAACGGGGAATCGATTGGATTGAGATTTCAACGGCCGGCGTGATGACACCAACCGGTCTCTTGCCTACCCCAGAAGCTGAACTTCTTCTCAGAGAAGAGGGCGTGGACATCAGCCGCCATCGCTCTCGTCCCATGAAGGTGCACATGCTTGAGGAAGCAGACCTCATCCTTGGCATGTCCTCGCTTCATGTTCAGAAAGCCATCCGCGAGAGCGATGTGGCGCGGGGGAAAACCTTCCTACTCAAAGAGTACGTTGGCTACCATGGGAAGGACGTGCAGATTCCCGATCCCATGGGTGGGACGATGGACACATTCAAACGGGTCTTTGATCAGCTCAAGGATGCCCTCGAAAAATTAGTGGAAACCGATTTCATCCGCATTCCACCCGAACAGTGGGAAAGCGAACGTGCTGCCGCTGAGGCTGAGATTGGCCCTGAGGAGGAACAAGCGCAAGAACAGGCCGGTGCGCTCGAAGAGAAGGAAAGTGTGGCTGCGGACGAGAGAATAGCTGCAATCGAAGAGAAACTAGACGAAGAACCGGAAGAAATTGCGCCTAAGCGACGCCGCGGGAGACCGCGCAAAAGCGAAACTGGTGCCCAGCCCTCACAACCACCCACGCCGAGAAAACGAGGGCGTCCGCGGAAGACAGAAGTTACGGCAGCAGTAGAACCAGCTGCACCGAAGAAGCGTGGTCGCCCGCGGAAATCAGAAACAAAGGACGTCGAAAAGACCAAGAAGGCAGCTAAGGCAAAAGTCGCAGCAAAGCCCAAAGCGAAGAAGGTGGCAAAGGAAAAAGCCAAAGTGATGGCAGCTAGCCGAAAAAAATCAGGTGCTGCCGAGAAAAAACGCAAGAAGGCCAAAACAGCAGCGCAAAAGCCCCAAACGAAAAAGGATCAGAAGGCACGAGCGAAAACACGCGCGAAAGCTGGGCGTGGCAAGCGGCGCTAAGTTTTATATTGAGCGTTCCGCGACAAACACAATCGATGTTTATACCAGGAGGTTCTCTGATGATCTACGCAGCGAGATGCTTCTCGACGAAAAGAGCGGTGCTTTTCTCATCACTTTTTGGATTGCTGGTGGTTGCGTGTTTTGGGCTTTCAGGTCGAAGCTTCGCAGCCGACACTAAAGCTCCCATCGATCGAAAATCCCCCAAAGCGAAGCCAAGTAAAGTTCAGCAGAAAGTCACTCCGACGACCGCTGTCGTGCGGCAGGCTAAGCGCCCCCCTGAGCCTCTGCCGGGTGAGGGGACCCCGGGCCAATTTCTTCTGGCTGTGGTGAAAGGGAAAAAGCTGCGTGAAGATGCGTTTACGACATACTGCGACCTGGTAGATTACCTTGAGGGCGGGGGCCGGAGTGAAAAACACCTACACGAGCTCCTACAAGATTTTGTGCTACAAGAGATTATTGAGGAGCTCATTCCTGACATAGCGCAGAAGACCCCAAAACCTGCCGTGCCCATCCCCTATACAAGTTTCCAGGAATTAGCAGTGCTGAAACAAGGGTTGCGCGCGAAACTCGAATCGGAAACATCGCCAACAAAAGCGGAGATGGATGCGTGGACGCGGGAAAATGCGGAACGATTTACGCGTCCTGAGCAAGTTCATGCCTTTCACCTCTTCATGCAGGTTTCAAAGGACATTCCGACAAGCAGCACCGAGGCTGTGAGGAAACGGATGACAGAAGTTAAAAAGCAGGCTGACGCGGGGACGTCGTTCTCCCTGCTGGCACGGCAGTATTCCGAGGCAGCCAGCGGCAAAGTCGGTGGGGACATTGGATGGGTCAGCAGACGAATGCCGATTGGCCCCGAGGCCAAACCCATGAATCTTGCTCTCGAAAATGCCTTATTCGACCTCAAGCCAGGACAGGTTTCTGAAATCCTGGAGACGAGTCATGGGCTTCACCTGATGTATTGCGCTGACCGCCTCACGACATACGTCCCGACAACCGAGGAGCTCATCACCAGCCGTATCCTGCCGCGATCGCTCCAGGTTCAAATGGTGCGTAAGAAATGGCAGGAGGGTGTGAAAAGCACCAAGGAGAAACTGGGAGTGACGGTACTCTTCGATGTCTCCAAAGCCGACAGTCTATCCAGCGACGTACCAGCAGTAAAGATCAAGGACGACATCTGGACCCTGCGACAAATCGAGGAGGTATACGGCCCGCGATTCACTGCTGCTTACCGCACCCGTGCCCAGAGCACGCAGACTTTGGCGATGCTTTTTGACGAAGTTGCAAACGAGCTTGCAGCAATTTACTGGGCCCTGGAAAGCGGTGTGGACAAAGACCCACGCGTTGCGCGCGACCTTGAGTGGGCAGGAAAGCGTGCTCGCATGAAGAAAATTTTGTCCTCCTACATTGCTGAGAAATATCCGGTGACGGAAGCCTTGTTGAAAAAGGCTTATGAGGAGCGCAAAAACCTCATGCGGTTGCCGGAAGGACGCGGCTATATCATCAGCGTCAATGCGAAACCTACCAGCGCCGGGATGTCCCTCGATGAAGCGCGAAAGGCTGCTAAGCAAAGGGCTGAGGAGATTCGCAAACGCATCCTTGCTGGTGAAAACATTGAGAAGCTTGCGCGGGAGCTTTCGGAAGACAACCGAGCTTCTTCAGGCGGACTTGTCGAACGATCCGTTTTAGCGCATCTCAGCGATCCCGCCGGCCGAATGTTTGGCGCGGTAGCAAGTTGGTTAAAAGCTGGGGAACTCAGCGAAGTGCGCCAGTTTGGAAATACGTTTGTCGTGGTCAAACTTGAGGAACGGTGGGAAGGCGAACCGCCAGCATTTGAACAAGTGCGCCAGCGATTGCAGACTGATATGGCAACGGAAAATGAAGAAGCTGCGCGGTGCGACTTGTTGCTTAAGGCGAGAGAACAGGGTCTTCTCAGGTGGGCCAATCCAGCAGCAAAATACGGGGTAAATCCGACAGAAGGCTACTAAGGCCGACCTGGAGGCGAGCATCAGTGAGGCGGCGGAGAGTCTCCGTCGCCTCTTTCGTTTTCAATCTTCTTCAATTTGGACGTCAGGCTCGATAATCTGCCAAGGAACATCTGGAAACGCTGCGCTCACTTCTCCTTCGAGAGTTAGCAAATCTCCCCAAGGCTTTATGACAAATTCGATATAGGCTTGATCGTCTTCCGTGGTCATGTAATGAACACCGGCAACCTCGCGGTGCTGCTTGAGAAATCGCAGAACTCTGTGACCGTTGACGGTGCGCCACTGGAGAAGTTCGTCAAGAGTCATGAGATATTCCCCCAGAAAACAGTGGCGGTGGGAGTAGGATTCGAACCTACGAGGAGCTTGCGCCCCTGGCGGTTTTCAAGACCGCTGCCTTAAACCACTCGGCCATCCCACCGCGCATGAATGGATACAATGCACCCCGTGCGCTCATTTACGCGCAGCAGCGCCGATTTATTGTTGGGCGAGTTCACGACTTCGCCGAGTGGCTGCAGCGACACATTCCTCAATTGCTCGAGCGAAGCCAAATTCGTCAAGGGCGCGAAGACCGGCTTCTGTGGTGCCACCTTTTGTCGTGACTGCGGCACGGAGCTCGGGTAGGGATCTTTCGCTCTCGAGCGCCAAACGCGCTGCGCCAAATAGTGTGTGTTTCACCAGCAGCTCGGCTTCGGCACGACCAAGGCCAAGCTTCTCAGCTGCGCTTATTAACGCCTCGGCAAAATAAAAGACGTAGGCGGGGCCGCTTCCGCTGAGACCAGTGACCAGATCGAGTTTGTCCTCCGGTAGCTCAATCGCCACACCAACTGCTTTGAACAGCTCGAGGGCCGTTTGAATGTCTGCGCGCGTGGCGTGCAATCCACCTGAGACCGCTGTGGCGCCACAGCTAATAAGAGCAGGTGTGTTGGGCATGGCCCTGATCACACGCGCCTGCGGAGTGAGGTGTTGTTGGAGAAACCCTGTCGTAATGCCTGCGCAAATGGAGAGGATCAACTGGTGCGTTTGGAGAAACGAACGAATTTCCTCACAAACAGCTGCCACGTGAAATGGCTTTACGGCTAAGACGATGACTTCGCTAGCTGTTGTGACTTCAACATTGGATGGGACGGTTTTCGCGCCCGTGGCACGTTCGAACTCTGCTCTCTGTTCCGCACTGATATCAGAAGCTATGACGTTCTCAGCTGCGACGATTCCCTTACGGATGATTCCCCCAGCAATGGCTCGTGCCATGTTGCCAGCACCTATGAAGCCAATTTTCTTAGTTTGCAAATTCATGAGATGACCACCTCCGAGGCTTGCAATCGAAGTTACGCGCTGCAGGATAAACGAACAGCGGCTATTAAATGCTATGGAAGATTTTCTTGGGCCAGGGGCAAAGAGAAAAAGCAGATGACAAGGAGCATGGACCCAGTGAACATTTACACGCCTGAAGCCATTGGGGAGCGACTCAGGGAAATCTCAGAGCGCATCGCCGCAGCGTGCGAGCGAAGCGGTCGGGAGTTGGGCGAAGTACGCATCGTTGCCGTGACCAAAACGCATCCGATTGAAGCTATCGTTGCTGCGTGGAATGCAGGATTACGAGAGTTCGGAGAGAATCGCGTTCAAGAAGCTGCAAAGAAGTTCCCTTTGGTCCCAACGCTGTTGCCGCACGCAAGAGAGCATGGATGCAAGTTTCATCTCATTGGTCACCTCCAAACAAATAAAGCTAAGCAGGCCGTGGCGCTCTTCGATCTGATTCATTCGGTAGATTCTACGAAGCTGGCGGATGAGTTGGAAAAATATGCTGCACGACTAGAACATGGCGTTCCGGTTCTTGTTCAGGTGAACGTCTCCGGAGAGGAGACAAAATCAGGCATCAGCCCTGAAAATACTGCCGGACTAGTCGCTCATCTTTTAGAACACTGTCCGCACCTCACGGTGGAAGGTTACATGACGATGGCGCCTTTCCTGGAGAATCCAGAGGAAACACGGCCATATTTTCGCCAGCTTCGGGAAATTCGCGATCGCATGGGTCGTGAGTTTGCCGGCGCAAAAAACTATCGAGGCAAAGAGCTTTCCATGGGAATGACAAATGATTACGTGGTGGCTGTCGAAGAAGGAGCAACCATTGTGCGCATCGGAACGGCACTTTTTGGCTCTCGATGAACAGTCATCGAACAGTCATCGGAGCGAATGTTGAAGGAAGAAAACGGAAGCCTGACAGGTGAGAGAGAACAAGACAACGAGCCAGGAGCACGCTGTGGTGGGAGAAGTGCAATCCTTGCTGCACTCGGCCCCGTCTGAGGATCTTCTCCAGGTACGAAATCTCACCGTGAAATTCGAGACATTGGATGGGACCTTTCGCGCAGTGGAGGGAGTAAGTTTCGCACTTAAGCGGGGCGAGAAACTCGGCCTCGTGGGTGAGTCTGGCTGTGGCAAATCTGTCACGGCACTGTCAATCATGCGGCTGTTGCCGACCCCTCCGGCGACGATCGAAGAGGGTGAGATTATTTTCTCAGGCCAGAATCTCCTCGCCCTGCAAGAACGTGAGATGCAGCGATTGAGAGGCAATCGCCTGGCAATGGTGTTTCAGGAGCCCATGACTGCGCTCAATCCGTTGCATACCGTAGGTGAGCAGGTGGCAGAGGTTCTGCGTGTCCATCGTGGGCTTACAAAACGTGAGGCTTTGCAAGAAACTGTCAGGCTTCTCGAACGAGTCCAAATCCCGGAAGCAGCCCGCCGATCACGGGACTATCCCCACCAGTTGAGTGGCGGTATGCGGCAGCGCGCCATGATTGCTATGGCTCTAGCGTGCAATCCTGATTTATTGATCGCGGACGAACCCACCACAGCGCTTGATGTGACCGTTCAAGCCCAGATCCTCGATTTGTTGCAGCAACTCGCAGAAGAGTTTCACTCTGCGGTGCTCCTCATCACCCATGACATGGGAATTGTAGCCGAGCTGTGTGATCGGATCGCGATTATGTATGCCGGCCAGATCGTGGAGCTGGGACGCGTAGAAGAGATGTTCGACCGACCACTCCATCCTTATACGCGCGGTTTACTGAGGTCTCTCCCATCGGTGGATGAGATCGGGAAGCGGAAAACGCTCTTTACGATACCTGGCAGCGTGCCAGATCCGCAACGCTTTCCATCTGGGTGCCGTTTTCATCCTCGATGCGAATTTGCGACGGAGGACTGTCGCCACAAGATGCCTGATTTGGAATCTATTGACGGAAAACGAGTCGTGCGCTGCTGGCACTGGGAACGAATAGAAAAAGACGGTTAAGTGTCGCTATGGGGTTGACAGGGAAGGACTCAATAAATAGAAGGGCAAGCGAGTGTTGAGTACAGCATATAGACTTATGAGGACATGTTAGCCATGCGCCTGTGGAAAGTTATGCTCGCTGGAGCCGTGGCCGCAGCGATGTTTATGCCGCTGGCCATGCCCACGCCTAGCGTGGCGCCCCAACTCACCCCATCAGCGAAAGAACTTGCGTTGCTTCAGCCCCAGTTCGCTGTCCCACAGATAGCGGCCCCAAGCCGTGCTCCCATCAGCACGTATGCAACGGCTCACAAGCCTTTAGAAGGGATTCGCATTTGCATCGATCCCGGACACGGCGGGCAGGAGAAATGGGACAAAATTCTCTACACTGGCGGCACTCGCGGTGTAGCCACGGGTCAAACCGAAAGCGACGTAAACCTTCGTGTCGCCTTGATCTTGCAGCACTATCTGGAAACTGCGGGCGCGGATGTGGTCATGACCCGAACGACAGACGATAGATGCACCAACTGCGGCAACAAACAAGATGAACTCGATTACCGCCCCAATCTTGCTAATTCGACTCATTCCGATCTTTTCATTAGCATTCACCACAACGAGGCGAGTGACCGATCGACCAATTACACCCTTGTTTTTTACCCCAGTGGGATGCCTTCTGCAGCTCCGCTAGCGGACAATATAGCTTCGGCAGTGTCGCGTTATCTGGGAACCCAATGTGCCGGGGCAAAGCCAGGCTCGTATCGCATTCTCAAGAAGGCATCGATGCCGACAGCTTTGGTAGAGGCGTCGTTCATGAGCAACCCGGAGGAGGATCTGCGGCTTGCGTCGCTGGCGTATAACAAGCTGGAGGCCAAGGCGATCGCGACGGGCATTTTGAACTATTTTCGGGCCACCCGTAACGTGAGTGTGGATTTCACGAGTATCTTTGCTCCTCTGGATGACCAAGCCGAAGCAGCGCAAATGATTGCTGACGCGTCAATTGTGAGGAAGCGCGTTGTTGAGAAACGCTCGCTGTTTGGCCGACGGTATGAAGAAGTGACCTATGATGCAACGGGACGTGTGATTAGCCGGCGAGACCTGGGAGGCGGGCGTCAGAGCTCGGAGAAGAAAACCAGTCGACTTGTTGCGGACGCCCGCACATCACGTAAGAGCACTAGCTCGGTCAAATCCTCCAGCAAAACAACATCAAAGGCGTCTGTGAGTGCAAAAAAAACTAGCACAAGTGAGAAAAAAGGTACGGCAGCAAGGAACATTAAGGATTCTAGTGGCACCAACAAATCTTCCGCTTCCGCCAAGAACGCAAAGTCTGCCAAGCGCAAATAAGTGCCGCCAGCGGAGCATACTTGTCATAGCTGCGAGAAAGGACCTGCCCTTATGCGAAGTGACATAATCAAAAAGGGACCCGAGCGAGCACCCCACCGTTCGCTGCTAAAGGCGACGGGCGTTCGCGATGAGGATATGAACAAACCGTTCATTGCGATCGCCAATTCTTACACGGACATCGTGCCGGGCCACGTGCACCTGAAGGAAGTGGGTGAGTACATTGCGGAGTGTGTGCGGGAGGCCGGTGGAGTGCCATTTGTCTTTAACACCATTGGGGTGGACGATGGCATTGCCATGGGCCACACGGGCATGAAATACTCATTGCCGTCGCGCGAGCTCATCGCAGATTGCGTCGAAACGATGCTTCGGGCTCATTGCTTTGATGCCATGATTTGCATTCCCAATTGTGACAAAATCGTTCC
The DNA here is from genome assembly GCA_017161655.1 of Candidatus Sumerlaeota bacterium. Taxonomy (GTDB): domain Bacteria; phylum Sumerlaeota; class Sumerlaeia; order Sumerlaeales; family Sumerlaeaceae; genus DRVG01. The sequence goes on along the minus strand of JADFCV010000002.1, from coordinate 242,107 downwards.
GGGGATGCTCATGGCTGCCATGCGCGTGAATATACCCACGATTTTTGTCAGCGGTGGGCCAATGGAAGCAGGCCGCCTGGCTAGTGGCAAGAGCGTAGATTTGGTAAGTGTGTTCGAAGGCGTGGGGGCACAACAGGTCGGGACAATTGACGCGAAGCAGTTCAAAGAAATTGAAGACAAGGGATGTCCAACCTGCGGCTCATGCTCCGGCATGTTTACGGCGAATTCCATGAACTGCCTGTGCGAAGCGTTGGGTATGGCGCTACCAGGAAATGGCACTGTTCTCGCGACGAACAGGGAACGTCTGCGTCTCTATCGGCGAGCTGCCCATCAGATTCTGACGCTTCTCGAACGTGACATCAAGCCGCGAGATATCGCGACTTTGGAGGCTTTCGACAATGCCATGATTCTCGACATGGCCATGGGAGGCTCCACGAATACTCTGCTTCACGTGCTGGCCATCGCGCATGAAGCAGGGGTGCCGTATTCAATGGAACGAATCAACGAACTCTCACAAAAGACTCCTAACGTCTGCAAGGTGGCCCCATCTTCAAAGTACCATGTGGAGGATGTGGCTCGTGCGGGCGGCATCATGACAATTTTGTGGGAGCTGCTGCAAGGCAAACCGGGACTACTTAAGGAAGACTGCATCACAGTGACCGGGGAGACGCTTGGCGAGAACATCAGAAAGTACTCACCGCGATCCCCAGCCTGTATCGATGAAGGGCACAATCTTTCGGAACGTGGAAGTGTTCCGACAGGACGCACCCGCAACGAAGTGGTGGCACTTCTTGAGGCCGAGACTCAGAAACTGCGCGAAGCGCGGAAGAGAGGTCAGCAAGCTGCTGAGCCTGAAGGTGAGAAGGCAGAGCGGCCAGCTGACCTAGAACCTTTTGATGCTTTCGATGTTATCCGCTCAGTGCCAAAAGCCTACTCGCAGGAAGGGGGCCTGGCAATTCTCTACGGGAATTTGGCAGAGCGCGGGGCCGTGGTGAAGACAGCAGGTGTGGTTCCGCAAATGCTCGTCCACTCGGGGCCAGCGGTTGTTTTCGAGTCGCAAGAAGACGCGTGTAAGGGCATACTCGGTGGCAAGGTGAAGCCGGGTGATGTCGTGGTCATCCGCAACGAAGGGCCAAAAGGGGGGCCGGGCATGCAAGAAATGCTCTCCCCGACTTCCTACATCAAGGGGATGGGGCTCGGTGATAAATGCGCTCTTGTGACGGACGGACGCTTCAGCGGCGGCACTGCTGGCGCATGCATCGGACATGTTTCGCCTGAAGCTGCCGCGGGAGGTGTGATTGGTCTTGTGCGAGATGGCGATATTATCGAAATCGACATACCGAATCATAAACTCAACGTGAAGTTAAGCGACGAAGAGATCGCCAAGAGGCGCGAAGAACTCGCGAAAGCTGGCGGCTGGAAATCACGTCTTCCTGAGGAGCTAAGACGAGGTTGGCTTGGCCGCTATGCTGCAATGGCTACAAGCGCCGACACTGGGGGCGTTCTGAAGTGGGAGTAACCCCTGACAGATATGAAACCTCCGCAGTTTGACGCTATTTCTTAAGGGGAGGGCTTTCATGCTTTCCCCTCTTCATTTATAAATGAAGGATGTCGCACTGTGCCGCAAAATCTGCCCAAAAAAGTTCTTATCGCCCAGCTAAACTCCGTGCGGAGTTATCGGGTACGCTTTTTTGAGCTCTTGGAAGAACGCCGGCCTGACACATGGGAGTTCCAAGTCGTCCACGACTGCGATCCAGAAAGGGCGAAGCGACTGTATCCAGTCTATCTGGACCCAAATGCTTTTGCGTTTCCGATACTCCAAGTGAAAACCATTTTTCTGTCGCGCAAAAACCCGGGTATCGTTTGGCAAACCTTTTTCCAAAGGGCACGACACTATGACCTCGTTATTACAGATACCGTTGTAAGCAATCTTACTTATTTTTTTGTTAATTTATGGCAGGTTGTGGGAGTTCGTCGTGGCCTGTGGGGTCATAGTGGGAATCTTATAGAGGAAATGGAACGAAGATCTCGTTTTACACGACGGATTCTAGCGACTCAAAAAGCATGGGCCTTTCGACATGCAGATATGATCTTCGCTTACACGGAAACGGAGAAGGAGCGCTTTGAAGAGTTAGGAGTTCCCGCCGATCGAATTGTTACTTTGAACAACACAATTGATATTAAGAGGGAACGGCAGGCTTTTGAAGCTTTGCAGAAACGGCGAGCGGAACTACGGGAGAAATATGATTTGTCGGGCCGCGAAGTCATTGTTTATTTGGGCCGTATTATGGAGCAGAAATTTCTCGATCGACTGGTAGAAACGTTTTATGTTTTGCGAGATCTCCGTCCCCAAGCATTACTTTTGTTAGTTGGTGATGGTCCCGCTCGACAACAATTAGAACAACTCGCAGCCCCTGTGGGGCCACAAAACATTCGATTTATGGGCGCTGTGGGGGAAAACGTTGCTCAAGAGCTCCTTACCGCTAGCGACTTATTCTGCTTACCAGGCCAGGTAGGACTAGCACCACTGCGAGCGTTGTGCTTTGATCTTCCTGTTGTCGCCTTTCAGCATGCCGAAAACACTCCGGAGTTTGAGTATTTGAATCCGTCTAATGCCACTCTCTTACCACCCAACATTTCACCCCGTGAGTTTGCGGTAGCTTTGTCGCAAGCACTTGACGATTGGAAAACGCCCAAGCGACGGTTACAGGTTTTTTCGTCGATTGCGCACCTGACAATGGAGAACATGGTAGATAATTTTATCAAGGGTGTGAATATCGCTCTCGGCATTCAGGAGCGTTAGGGCATTGCTCCAGGCCGGAGAGTTGGAATTAAGGCTCGACCTGAAAGCTATAGATAACTCGATTTTGCTGGATCAGCCTTTGACGTGATCTCCACGGCCCCTAATTGGGCGTAGAGTTTTTCAAGTATTCGTTCTGAGGCGCGACCATCTCCAAACGGCGTTACCTCGCTTGATATTGGAGCCTGCAATCGAGATTTTGAGCTTAGAAGCTGCTCGGCAGCAATCATGAGTTTTTGTTGATCTGTTCCCACGAGAATAGCTAAACCCGCTTCCACTGTTTCCGGCCGTTCTGTAATTTCTCGCGTGACGAGGACATGCTTGCCCAGTGCTGTGGCTTCTTCCTGAATGCCCCCTGAATCTGTAATTAAGAAAAGCGCATGAGCCATGAGATGAACAAAGAGATGATAGGGCAAAGGAGGCTGGAGAAGAATATTCGGCTTTTTTCCGAGAATCTCCACTGCCCTCTCTCGGACATTCGGATTTGGGTGAACAGGGAATAGAAAATCGATTTCTGGATGCCTTTGGGCAAGTTGCTCGATGGCCCAAAAAACTCGTTCAACGGGAAGGCCAAAGCTTTCACGACGGTGATGGGTGACGAGAACGAAAGGACGATCAGGAGGGGCAAGCACCTCAGCAGTATTTGTTTCGGGGGCCCGTCTTAGAATCTCACGCACCGCATCAATGACCGTGTTGCCAACCACGAAAATCTTTTCGCTCGGAATGTTTTCGGCGAGCAGATTTTTCATGGCTCGAACTGTGGGTGCAAAATGCCAGGTAGCAATTTGAGCGATAAGCCTTCGATTTATTTCTTCAGGAAAGGGGGCGTAAGGGTTGTTTGTGCGGAGGCCAGCTTCGACATGAGCTACAGGAATCCGCTCGTAAAACGCAGTAAGAGCACCTACAAATGCTGTGGTTGTATCACCCTGAACAATCACTGCATCGGGGTGGACATCCGCAAGCACTGGCGAGAAAGCTTCGAGAAGACGCGAAGAAAGCTCGCTCAGAGGTTGAGCGGCACGCATGACCTTTAACCGGAATTGTGGCTCGATACGGAACAGCTCAAAGACTTGTTGTGCCAGCTCGTCGTGTTGACCTGAAAAGCAAACGGTGACTATCCAGTGTGCAGGGTCAGCCTCTGCTCTCTTAATCAGAGGGGCTAGCTTGATGGCCTCAGGACGTGTGCCAACAAGAAATAGCAAATGTTTACGGGCTCTGAATTCTGGGCTCATTTCTGTATTCGGCGAAAGTTTTTTGTCTTCTGTCCACATGTAGGCATCGTCAAGGATTAGATCATTGGCAACCATTGCTTCACTTACTGGTCTCAGCACCGCACCGGTTCTCAGAGACTACGTCGGTCCGACGTCCCCGGCTGAAGTCTGTACTCTCCCCTCTTCGCTGACTGCCGCCTCGGCCTCGACAGTACATCGCCTCCTCCCGGCAACTTTCTCTCTAGCCCTACAAACAGAAGATCTCAGCTAAATTCTAAAAAAGAGAATGGCCGTAAGCCCGCTAGAGAACCTTGCATTGAAGTATTCCGTGCGTAGGATATTTCTGGTATGCGTAAGTTCCAGGTGAAATGGGCACATCCTCGTGTGTGGTCTGGATACATCAACCGTTTTCTGCGAGAAGGACATACATTTAGAAGACTTCTTGCAGAAATGGAAGATCACCAAAAATGGACGGCACAACAGCTCCGAGAATGGCAGGAACAGCGTCTCCAGGAAATTCTGATCGAAGCTTGTCGCTTCGTGCCGTACTACGAGCGCTTGTTCAAAGAACTGAGATTGGATCCCGAGCGTAGCAACCCACGCGAAGTACTTGAGGCAGTGCCACTGCTGGATAAGGAGACACTTCGCAAAGCACCCGAGCAGTTTCTCAGCAAGCGGGCAAAGAAGTGGCTGATACGAAGAGCCTATTCGTCGGGAACAACGGGGACTCCGCTGGTGTGTTTTCGCGACATTTATTCTATCAATTATGAACATGCGATGATCTGGCGCCAGTGGCGTTGGTCCGGATATGAAATGGGAGAACCACGAGTAACACTCCGAGGAGAACTTATTGTCCCCACAACGCAATCAGAACCGCCTTACTGGCTTTTCAGCCCTGCCGATAACCAACTCTTGATGAGTTCTTATCATCTTTCGGCGGCTACGCTGCCCATTTACGTAGAGGTGATTCGGCAGTTTGCCCCAGCGGCGATCGAAGGGTATCCTTCCTCTGTCTACTTGATTGCTCGAGCGTTTGAGGATCTCGGGATGGCTCCATTTCCGGTAAAAGGAGTGTTCACTTCTTCAGAGACGGTTTTGGAATACCAACGCGAGACTATCGAAAGGGTTTTTCAGTGCCGAATCTTTGATCTTTATGGGAACACTGAAAGAACTGCTGCTTTGGGTTCCTGTGAACATGGTCGCTACCACGAATTCCCCGATTACGCAATCGTTGAATACGTCCCAACTGGGGACAACGAGTTCGAAGTGGTTGGGACTCCCCTATTCAATAAGAGCTTCATTCTGTTGCGTTATCGTACGGGCGATACCGTACGTCTTTCCGCAGAAGATAGATGTCCGTGTGGAAGAGAATTTCGAATTATCGACGCGATCCAAGGACGAAAAGAATCTTATGTGTGGACCCCGGACGGACGTGCCGTCGGGCGGTTGGATCACATTTTTAAAGGGGTCAAGCACGTGGTAGAGAGTCAAATCGTTCAGGAAACTCTCGATTGTGTTCGGATACTCGTGGTTCCTGACCAGGAATTCTCCGAGGCCGATGCTGATATCATCAAACGAAACGCAAGAGAACGCCTGGGACCGGGCATAGAAATTTCTGTCGAGCGAGTGGCAAATATCCCCCGAACCGGCCGAGGGAAGTTTGTCGCTGTCCTATCTAAGATAAATTCTGGTGATGCTTTCCCAGAAATATCGCACATGACGCCATCATAAAGTAGATTAGGGAACGTCAGACCGATGTGGTTGGAAAAAGAAATTTTGTACTGCACAAAAGTGGGAGTGGTGGAAACAGAGCCGAAGTACCCCGAAGTCCCACCGTTTCATCCTAGTGAGCATTTCCCTGAATATCCGTTTAGTGGCACTGCCATTAGCTCGGAGCCAAACTATGCCTACTCGGCCGTACGCGAACTGTTTCGCATACTCGAGCTTGATAGCTCACGATTTGGCACCCCAAACTGGAATCCTCTCGGGCAGATTCTATCTCCGGGGCAAACCGTCCTATTGAAGCCTAATTGGGTAAGAAATTTCCATGATTTCGGAATCGACTGTCAAAGCCTCATCACTCATGGCTCTGTCATTCGCGCGGTTCTGGACTATGTTTATCTGGGGCTGCAAGGCAAAGGACGTGTCATAATTGCGGATTCACCACAAAATGACGCTGTTTTCTCTGAAATCCTTAGAATCTCGGGGATCCCAGAAATAAGGGAGTTTTATCGCAGAGAGACCGGATTAGACATAGAGGTTTACGATCTGAGACTGGCCTATGTTCACAAAGTTGATGGAGTGCTCGTTCGACACGAAGCACTGCCGGGGGATCCTCTAGGATATGCTGCTGTTGATCTCAAGAGCGACTCTCTGTTTGAACCGGTAAGCTTCAAAGCCGCACAGTTTCGGGGAGCAGAGTATTCTTTAGCGGAGATGCAGGAGCATCATGCTCCCGGCAAGCATGAATATCCTCTCTGTCGGACAATTTTGGCCGCGGATGTTTTGATCAATTTGCCAAAGCTGAAAACGCACAAAAAAGCTGGGGTTACCCTTTCGTTAAAAAATATGATCGGTATCAACGGCAACAAAAACTGGTTGCCCCACCACACAGAGGGAATCCCAGCAGACGGGGGAGATCAATTCGATCGTAATGACATGAAAAATCGCGTGGAAAAAAGAGTGGTGGAGCTGTTCAAAGAATACTTCCCCCATCTTGGGCCGTTGAAAGGAGTCGTAGCTCGGCCGCTCAAATCTTTTGGAAAACTCGTGTTTGGCGACACAAATGCGGGACGGATCCGATCGGGAAATTGGTGGGGTAATGATACGATATGGCGAACATGCCTGGACCTAAAACGGATCCTATTCTACGCGGACAAGAATGGGATTATGCAAAACACGATTCAGCGTAACTATTTAACTGTTATTGACGGGCTTGTTGGGGGCGAAAAGAATGGACCGCTTGCCCCTTCAGACAAGCCATGTGGTCTCATCATTGGCTCTCGTAACCCTGTACTTGCGGACGCGGTCGCCACCCGAATTATGGGATTTGACTACCGACTTGTGCCTATAGTCTGTCGCGCCTTCGATAACGAGATCCGGTGGCGACTGACTGAAATTGCACCTGAACAGATTCAAGTTGTGTCAAACACTCCCACTTGGTCTGCCTCCTTTGATGAGTTGCCCTGGAATCGATTTGGTTTCGAGCCGCATTTCGGATGGGTTGGACATATCAAGATTGGTGATCCTGCTGTACCCTCCCCCGTGGCACTATGAAGCGATTCACGTGGTACTATCACCGACTTCGTGCCATGCCGCCTGCCGAGATCGTTTATCGTGCCAGGCAGAAAGTTGATGTTTGGCTACTTTCATTGTTTGGTCCCCCGCGAAAACTATTTCAGATTCGGCAACCCTTAGAGTCAGCATTTAGCTTCCGAATTAAGGCGCCGTCGCCCAGGCTCGTCGAAGAGGCAGCAGAGGAATTTGCTCGCATAGCACAGCTCGCAAAAGGGCAGAAGCGGAACGCATTCGCGTTGCTCGGTCTTCCTGAACGAGATTTCGGCACACCAATCAATTGGTTCACGGACCCCGTCACTGGAAAAACCTGGCCAGCAACTGAAAACGCGTTCTCGATAGATTTTCGACATCAGGAAAATCTTGGGGAGGTGAAGTACGTTTGGGAGTTGGGGCGGATGCCTTGGTTGGTCCCGCGGGCTATTGCAGCGCGTTTGTTGACTGACCGAGAGGTAGCACGCACTGTTATCGAAGATATAATTAGTTTTGTTAAGGCTAATCCCCCCTACCACGGTGTGCATTGGACGTCAGGGTTGGAACAGGCCGTCCGGATCGTGAATTGGACTTGGGCTTTAGCCTTGATTGAGCCTCTGCGTGTGTTTACTGATGCGGAGCTTCAATGTGTTGCTCAATACGTCGCCGTAGCTGCTGATTTTTGTCACCGTTTCAGGAGCCTTTATTCATCTTCCAACAACCATCTCCTTGGTGAGGCTGTCGGCATGGAGATCGCCGGCCGCTGTTGGCGTTTCTCTAGAACAGCGCATAAGTTTGGGGATTTAGGGGGCAGAATGATGGATGGGGAATTTCCCCGCCAAGTTACCCCCGATGGCGCCTGCGTCGAGCTAAGTGTGGCATATCTTCTCGAAGATCTGGAATGGAGCTTTTGCGCAGCAGCCGTGCGACGCCACGCCAACGTTGGACTTCCCTCAACCTGGCTTCAAAGGTGGGGTGCATCAGCACATTTTCTGGAGATGATTCAAAACGAAGGATGTCCTTTCCCAGCCCTGGGAGATAGCGACGATGCGAGAATTCTGCCGCTGGGATTAGAAATCAAAGCTAGTCATTGGCCACAAATCCTCCGCTGCTTTTGTGGCAACTCCGCTAATTATCACTATGCGGAACAGCCTTTGGCTGTCCGTCTGGCACGGTGGATTTGGTCGATTGACACAGGCGATCAAGTTGCATCGAAAGTTGCGATGATGAGTCCTCCAAAGGACTCTGTTCCGCAGGAAACATCGTCGTCTCACGCTGAACTTTTTCAACCATCGGGCATACTGGTTCTGAAGGGGAAGGAAACCAAATTAGTCGCCGATTTTGGTCCTCATGGTTATGGCCCACTCTACGCCCATGCCCACGCCGACGCTCTATCCATAACGATCGACGGTGCAGGCGAGCAAATTCTCATTGATCCGGGAACTTATTGCTACCACGGGCAGCGCGTCTGGCGAAATTGGTTTCGTTCAACACGCGCTCACAATACACTCGAAGTTGACGAGCGAGACCAATCCGAAATGCGCGGGCCGTTCTTGTGGGGACGGGTGGCAAAAACACGCCTCGAATGCTGGACACTTGGTGGAAGGGCAGAATGCGCCGCGAGCCACGATGGCTATACGCCCTGGCGTCACCGGCGGACAATTAGCACCGATTTTGAAGATAAGTACGTGGTGTGGGATGAGGTTTTCGCTGAAATGCCTTTAGCAATCAGGCCGAACAAGATCACCCTGTGGTGGCATTTCGCTCCCGGAGAGCTTTCCGTTAAGGATGGCCACGCCACGTGGCAGGGGAAATTGTTCGAGTGTTTGCTTGAATGGGAACCCTGCGGAGAAGCGATAACTTACCTGGGGGAACAGGCACCCCTACAAGGATGGATGAGTCCGAAATTTTCTGTGCGCGTTGCAGCTCCTGCATTGGGTGTGCACTTTCAAAGACCGGCCATGCCGTTTTTCTGCCGAACAGTGATAGCGATTCGGCGCTGCGCGCCCGATCGGAAGGCTAGTGGCGTCACTCTTTTTGACCCGTCTGAGCTGGGTCGTCAGGATAAATGATTGTGGCCTGGGTTGGTATTGTTTTGCGTTCGCTAAGCAGTTCGATTTTGCTGCATCTATGCTAAAGGCCGATGCTAAATCAATGGGCATGTAAGGACAAAAACCGATGGCAGAGAATGTGAAAGCGCTCCGGCGGCGGTTGAGGAGTATCCGTAACACGAAGCAGATCACGCGGGCGATGGAAATGGTGAGCGCAGCGAAGCTTCGACGTGCTCAAGCCGCGCTCATGGCTGGAAGACCTTACGCAGCGAAATTGAAAGACTTGCTTTCGCGACTGGCAGCAAGTGGATCGGTCGCTCATCCACTTCTGGAAAGCAGACCCGTGAGCAAACGATTGTTGGTTGTCTTCACGGCAGACCGAGGTCTGGCCGGGGCGTTTAATGCGCAAATTATTAAGCGGGCAGAGGCCTATCTGCGCGAGAGCACCGTGCCAGTGGAACTCGTGTGCGTAGGGAAAAAAGGCTACGATTATTTCAAAACGAAGAAGGTTTCCATCAGACACGCTGTGCCGGATTTGGGGGCGAAGCTTTCTATCGCGCGAGCCCAAGAGATAGGCGGCCTGCTTGTGGAAGCATTTCTTGCGGCGGACTGCGACGAAGTTGTCCTGCTCTACAACAAATTCGTCTCGACCCTTGTTTATCGGTCTGAATTTGAAGTTTTGTTGCCCCTTGGATCGGATATTAAAGCATCAGCTGAGGCATTGCCGATTCGTGGTAGCCAGGAGTTCTTACTCGAGCCCAGTCCATCAGCTGTTTTAGTAGCCCTTCTCCCTCGCTTCGTGAGCAACCGAATCTACATTACTCTGGCGGAGACGTTTACGGCTGAACATAGTGCCCGGATGATCGCGATGAGCGGCGCTACGCGTAATTGTGAAGAACTGACCGAGAAGCTCACGCTGAAGATGAACAAGGCGCGCCAAGCGGCCATTACCAAGGAGATTATTGAGATCGTTAGTGGCGCAGAAGCTCTGAAAGCATGAGCTGGTGGGACGACGAGATAGGGGAACTGCCAGAAGCTCCGGAAGACGCCCTGGTACTGGCTGGCTATCTGGAAAGCATCGCTTTGGTGAGGCGGTTCTATTTTTTTGATGAGATAGATTCCACTTCGCGGTGGCTCATGAGATTTGTGGAGTCAGCCGGTTCGCCGCAGGGAGTTGATGGGACCCTTGCTGTTGCCGATTACCAAACTGCGGGCAAAGGGCGAAATGAGCGTTCATGGTTGGCTCCGCGAGGCAAGGCCATCCTCATGTCGCTAGTTTTGGCAGCTCCGCCAGAATCTGTTTTCGTTAACCGAGTCGATCAGATCCAGTTCGTGATGATGGCTGGACCAGTTAGCACTGCAGAAGCGATTCGCGAGGCAACAGGACTCGAAGCAACAATCAAATACCCAAACGATGTTGTCATTCACGGGCATAAGTGCGCAGGAATTCTGGTGGAGCGCTCGCCAAAGTTTCCCGATGCTTATGTGATTGGCATAGGAATAAACGTCAATCAGAGAAGCCACGAGCTGCCTGACGCAGCACCTGTAAAACCTACATCTATAGCGGAACAAGTTGGAAGAGAGGTCGATCGCTGGGCACTTTTAGCGAACGTCTTAAGGCGACTTGAGAGTTGGTGGAAGTCCCGATCTTTGGACCACCTGACCAAGAAGATGAATGAATTGTGCACAACCATTGGGCGCCACGTTCGCATCATGCTTCCCAACGAGCGCGTCGAGGGTGTGGCGTTGGGTGTGTCATCCGAAAACGGCTTGCTGGTGCGAACAGACTCTGGTCTTATACGACAAATTTTGAGTGGTGACATCATCGAACTCCGGACGGACGAAATTGACCATCCGACAGATCCAAGTGCGGAGCGGAGAGACTGAGGGGAAACATGCTCTTAGTGGCGGATATCGGAAACACAAACGTCGTTATTGGTTTGTTTGAGGGAGACAAAATTTGCGGCCGATGGCGTCTTGCCTCCGACACCAGACGGACGGCGGACGAATATGGCGTTTTCATCGAGATGTTGTTATCCCGTGCCCAGGGCGGCTCAGATAGAATTGAGGCTGCTGTGGTTGGAAGCGTGGTTCCGGTCCTGTCCGATGTCATAGACAGTGCGCTGCGCCAAAACTGCCATGCCCCGGTCTTTCACGTGACTCATGCCACCCCCATGCCAGTGGCCAACAAATATGCAAAACCCCAAGAGGTGGGCGTCGACCGGTTGGCTAATGCTGTTGCTAGTGTGCAACTCTATGGAGCACCGATCATCGCCGTGGATGTTGGCACTGCCGTAACGCTGGATGTCGTAAGCAAAGACCAGGAGTATCTGGGGGGAGCAATCTTGCCGGGAATAGAATTATCGGCAGAGGCTTTAGCAAGGAGAACCGCCCGCTTGCCGCGTGTGGCACCACACGAGCCCCATCATGCGATCGGCCGAACTACCGTCGAGAGCATTCGCTCGGGATTGCTTCATGGATTGGCGGGGGCCGTCGATAGGCTTATCGAGGAGATTTGGAAAGAACTCGGTTACGAGACGAAAACTATTGCCACAGGTGGTCTAGCATCATCGGTCACTAGCCGTTCGCACATTGTGAAGGAACAAAACGAGGATTTAACGCTGATTGGGTTGAAAGAGATTTACTCGGCAAACAAAAGCTGAGCCATCTGCTACCGACGCGAGATGTGATTGGCAGGCCTCTACTCGGCCGTTCTGGTTCAAGAGCCTTTCTTTTCCAGGCGTGCAAGGGCCCATTTCAAGAGTGGTGGGGTGAGCATGGTGGTCACGACGACCATGATGACCGTGGCAGAGAAGGTGGCTTGCGTAATGACGGGGTGCCCCTGGCCAGTGCGCATCGCCGCCCCAATGCTTGCAACGATCAGCCCTACCTCTCCTCGGGGAATCATCCCCAAGCCGACAACGAAACGACCAACACCCTTTTCTAAGACGCCCAGCGAACAAACCTGCTTGCCAACTATCGCTGCAAAAGTGAGGGCAGCAGCAAAGCCGAGTACACTAAATTCTCCGAAAACCGAAAGCTGAACCTTCATGCCCATGTGCACGAAAAACACAGGGACTAGGAAATCTGCGACAGGTCGAAGCAGCGACTCCAAAGGCTTCTCTCGACCCTGCCAATCTACAAATGTCGCTTCTTCCAGAACTAACCCTGCAGCAAAAGCGCCAACAATGGGCGCCAGGCCCAATTTCGAGGCTAGAAAAGCAATGCCGAAACACCAGACCAAGGTCAAGGTCAGCAGGATCCCTTTGCCACGAAGACAGGCCGCCAATTTGTAAAAGTAGCGGGAAATAAAACGTCCGAGAACGATCGCCCCGAGAAAAAACAGGAATGCCTTAACGACGATCCAGACAATTGATGCGATACTTACGCTTCCACCGGAAGTGGTTGCTGTGATGATCCCCTGTACGGCGGCCAGAGTGATGAGCCCCAGCACGTCGTCTATGACGGCAGCACCTAATATGATCTTGGCTTCGCGAAGATGGGTTTTGCCCAGATCAGAGAGCACGCGCGCGGTGATCCCGACACTTGTCGCAGCAAGAACAGCACCCAGAAATAAGTGCACTGTCCAAGGTTCTTCTGGCAGAAAAATCTCGCCGACAATGAAACCAAGGGCTACTGGAGCGACAACTCCCAAGAAAGCCACTAGAAGCGAGGACGGACCGACCGACAACATCTCGCCAACTGTGGATTCAAGACCGACCTCGAAAAGAAGGATCACCACTCCCACTTCTGCGAGCAAGGTGAGAAATGTGTCGACATGTGGATCGTGCACAACCGATGAGATTGCAGTTTCAAGTCCACCGAGGGGCAAAATTGCCGCGTTCCCAATGAGTATGCCAAAAATTAATTCGCCCAACACAGCTGGCTGGCCGAAACGTTCAAAGATATCGCCCCCAACTTTTGCTGCGAGGAGAATCAGAATGAGTGCCAGAAGGACCTCTTCGACGAGAACTGCATGATGGCCTGCAGAATCTGATGAGGTGTTTTCTGACGTTTGCTGCGGTCCAGAATCCGAATGACTCTGCATGAGGACTGCCTGGGGGCTGGAGCTAGTTTCCTCTGTGGAGGAATACTGACCAAAGAGGGAAACTGCGCTCAGGACAGCAAACATTAAAATAATAATGTGCTTCTTCACGCGACTTGTACGATCCAAGAGTATCATGGTTTCTTAACAGAGTTTTGTGGTCAGTAGGGGTCAACAAGAACTCGAATAGCAAAGAACTGTAGGCAGTATGTTTCAGTGCAATGCCTCACGTGTGCGGGCGTGGCGGAATGGCAGACGCGCCGGACTTAGGATCCGGTTCCGAAAGGAGTGGAGGTTCAAGTCCTCTCGCCCGCACCATTTATGCCACCGAGCAATTTCTAGAATCTGTCGCTAGCCCACATTCGCTTCCAGAAGCTTACGACGTTGTGCAACCAACTATTTCGTCTTGGAATACCTCCAGAAAATGGTTCCCCCGTAAGCCTGCAAAGGGCCAGTCCAATGACAGTCGAAAGTGATGGATCGTCGTGGACTTGCAATCCTGACGTAACAACTCGGTGGGTTGGCCGACCAACAACAACATCGAAATGTCCAATTCCGTGACTGCGCTCAAAAATCGCCTGGGCTTTCTTTACAATCCCTTTTAGTGAAGCTCCACCTCCGGTAATGACAAGCCCACTTGGCGCGTAGCGTGAAAAAACATCTTCTTTCTCAAGCATGCTTCGAATATCTGTAAAGATCTCTTCGATTCGCGCTTCGATGACTCCCACGATGTCTGGCTGCTCTGCTTCTGCCTCCTTCTTCGAGTAAATGTTCTTGCCGATTGGGAGAGTGGTGAATGGGGAGCCGAGATGAGTCAGGTCACATTCGCACTTAAGTTTCTCGGCCTCTTTGAGTCCGATGTTGAAAACCTTGGCGATATCGCTTGTGATAATCTCTCCGGCGTAAGGATAAGCACCGGTAAAGACAGGTTGTCCTTTATAGAAAACAGCGATGTCTGTTGTGCCCCCTCCGATATCGAGGACAATCGTGCTGGCTTGCCTTTGTTCCTCGTCGAGCACAGCTAGCGAAGATGCAAAGCTCTGGATGACCACTCGCTCTACGATGAGACCTGCTTTTTGGACAGCTCTTTTAAGGTTCTCTAATTTATCGTAGTGGACATAGACTACGTGGATATCCACACCAAGCGAGCTTCCTCGCATACCGAGTGGGTCCGAGACATAATCATCGTCAAGCCTGTAACCGCGGATAAAATAGTTTATCGGCACATAAGCGGCGCTCAAGGGAAAGTTATTTTCAAAGGTTTCTCTGACCACGCGATCTATGTCGCGTTCGCAAATAGCGCGTGAGTACTTGATCGGAATTTCCCCCGAAATGTTACGGCTCTGCGTGTAGTTGCCGGCAATTCCAAGTGTGACGCGCTTGAACTTAATACGGGATCGATCACTGCAGCTTTCTACTGCGCCGTGAATTGCTTCAACGAGTTCTCCGAGGTTCTCGACTTTTGCTTCTCTGACACCACGCGACGGGACACAGCCCTGTCCGAGAATCTTTAACCGCACTGCGGTCGGTAGGTCACCAACACCCATCGCCTGAAGTGCACGAATTCCCGTCGTGCCAATGTCGAGAGCCGCGACCACAGGCCCTTTGATCTTGCTCATGGCAAAAGTATCTCCTTCAACGAGTCGCTATTGCTCGCCCGGGTCGCTCGGGGCAAGCAGTACGGGAGCTTCTTCAACTTGTCGGGACTTGCGTCCAAATAGCTTCAGTGGGAACTGCGGCCGCCACAAGGGACGTCGAGTGCCACGGTTGGGCTCCTCATTTGCGTCGAACACGGGCTCTTCGGCACGAGTTTCGTTGTTTTCTTCGACAGAACCTTGTTGAGCACGAGAGTCTGGTTCCTTTGACGTCTTTGCAGCACTGCGTTTCTTGGCTGAAGTCGAAGCAGACTTCTCTCCATCAGGATTGGCGCCGATCGCGTTGGAGCGTTCTTCTTGCATTGAGTCTTCCTCTCTGATTGCAGACTGCGTTCCCATGCTACCTAAGAGGGGATCTGTTTTCCCGGCACGTAAGGCCGCCGCCGTCACTTTGTCGAGATAGACAATCTGGTTCGGAACACGTAAATCCACATAAGCCATGGCAAATGGATCATGCCCTGCATTTTGCTGCTGCTGAATAAAATAATCCAGGAGTGCAAGCTTCTCCGCTGGATTTGTTTCACCAAAGCGAACCTCCATACCCCCGCGCAACCTTGCTGTGACATTATCGAGCTCGGAGATAGGATCCTGGGCCACATTGACTTCGCTGAAGCGGCTGTAAAGTTCCGGATTTCGTTCACGGAGGAGCTCAAGCATTTCAAGAGATCGCAAGAGACCATCCGAGTTAACTTTCTTACCAACTTCGATGGCTTGCGGTGGAATGCCTGTGATGTAGGGTAGTTCATAGCGATGCAACTCGCTGGGAGGCAACCGTTCGATAACGACGGCGTCGCGTGCTACGAGATAAAACGAATCCGCACTGAGAATTGCTGTGGGGGTACGTTCTACCCCGCTGACAACAACGGCATGGGGGTAGGCAACCTCCACAGTTACATTGCGCAAACGAGGATGCTCGGCAAGTCGGCGACGAATCTCGCCAACTTTTAATGCAAGAGTGTTCGGATTGACACCGATACAGTCTTTCACGAGACCTTCAATGTCACGAGCGAGAGCCGGAGAGAGTCCTACCACGCGGATTTCACGCAATGCGAAATAGGGACTGTCGAGAAGGGCTCGATAGCCAGCCTGAGTGACGGCAGCGATGGCCAGGAGAGTCCCGAGCAAATAAAACAAACGAAATACCCACGCACGCTCCGAAGGCTCGCTCCGATGTCTCCTGGAACGTCCGTGTCTTACGCTTTTAAGATTCTCTCGGCGACTCTTCATCGGCTCGTATTCTACATAGCTCCTCGTTTTTCTTCTCTAGCGAAGAGGCTCTCCGTGTAAAAATCTCGAATTATTTTGCTTAGCACCACTGCCTTCACGCTGTGTGTGAAGACGAGCCCTTGGTGGGGGGCACCCCTCGAAGTGCGTCGCTTCAACTTACCATTGCGCAAAATCTCTCTTTCCAATTGCAACGATTTTCTTGTCGGGAAGAACTCAAATCGCACTATGAGGTTGGTTAGTAGCCGGCGTTCCCATTCTTCGGTGTTGGGAAAAGATGATTCAGGACGACACACACCATGCCGATAAGCGAAAGACTGGAAGATTTGTTTCTGAAATATGTCGGGCAAACTTCACCCTTCCCGGCAAAGTTTCCAATCGCACGAGCTGAAGGTTGTTATCTTTACGACCGAGAGGGACGGGCCTATCTTGATTTCATAGCCGGAATCAGCGTCACCAATGTTGGGCATTGCCATCCGCGCGTGGTGGAGGCGGTCATAGAGCAAGCAAAACGCTTCGCTCATACAATGGTTTACGGCGAGCATCTTCAAGAACCTCAAATCGCACTGGCAGCGAAGCTCAGTAAAATTGCGCCAGAGGGTCTCGATAGTGTTTATTTTCTCACTACGGGTGCAGAAGCCAACGATGCTGCCCTGAAGTTGGCGGCTAAAATGACACAGCGACGTGTGTTTTGCGCGTTTCATGGCGCTTATCATGGTGACACTGTTGGAGCCGCCTCGTGTTTTGGCTCCGAGGACTTCCGTCGCCCTTATGAGTCCATTCTGCTTCCGGTACGGTTTCTGCGTTACGATTGCTTAGAGGACCTGTCACTGATCGATGAGAAAACGTCGGGCGTCCTTGTCGAGCCGGTTCAGGGTGAAGGCGGTATTCGGGTGCCTTCGCGCGAATTTTTGTCGGCACTGCGGCGCCGCTGCACAGAAGTCGGCGCGCTTCTCATTTTCGATGAGGTGCAAACAGCATTCGGACGCCTTGGTGAGGCATGGTTTGCAGCAGATTTGTTCGAAGTCACACCGGATGTTATAACGGTGGCAAAAGCGCTGGGTGCGGGCTATCCCCTCGCAGGGGTCATGGCGCCTCGAGAGGTCCTGTATCGCTTTGCAGCAGAGCCTCCTTTCAGCCACATCACAACGTTTGGAGGCCATCCAGTGAGCTGCGCAGCGGGCCTTGCGGGTCTGCAGGTGATTGAGGAAGAGCAACTGCTTGCGAATGCCGTGAAGCAAGGCAATTTTCTTATGGCGTCGCTTCGGGAACTCGCAGCGCGCCATCCCGTTATCAAAGAGGTGCGCGGAAGGGGTTTAATGATTGGCATTGAATTAGAATCGGCTGCCCTAGCGCGGCGGGTGGTAGATGGCGCTCGAAATCGAGGTCTGGTGCTTGAGACAACGCTTTTGGCAGAAAACGTTGTCCGAATGAGTCCGCCCCTTATCGTGACCCATGAACAATGTGCGTGTGCTTTGGAAATCTTTGAGGAATCACTCAAAAGGGCGGTTGGCGCCTCAACTTCGTGATGCGAACGCGTCGGCACTCGGGCGATGATTTGCAAACTGCAGCTCATAAAGCATCCGATAAAGTCCGCCGTGCTGGAGAAGCTCTTGGTGAGTGCCGGCCTCGCGAATGCGGCCATGGTGGAGAACGATGATTCGGTTTGCCTTCTGGATTGTTGAGAGACGATGGGCGATGATGAGTGCGGTGCGATTGTGAAGCAGTTTATTAAGAGCGTCTTGGATTAAGCGCTCAGTCTCTGTGTCGATGTTTGCTGTAGCTTCATCGAGAACGAGAATCGGTGAATCAAAAGCAAGTGCTCTCGCAAGGGCGAGAAGCTGCTTCTGTCCAACGGAGAGCGTGACCCCTCTTTCGTGGATTTGATAATTGTACTGACCTGGCAGCTTTTCAATGAAGCTGGCCGCGTTGACGTAACGGGCACATTCCATCACGCGCTCGAGCGATATGTCGTTTCGCCCCAGCCGGATGTTGTCTGCAATCGTCCCGGAAAAAAGAAAAATGTCCTGATTCACAAGAGCGATGAGACGCCGCAAATCCTCGAGAGCGATGTCGCGAATGTCCCGGTCATCGAGGAGAATTCTTCCTTTTTGGACGTCGTAAAAGCGCATGAGAAGAGAGACGATGGTGCTTTTTCCGCTGCCAGTTGGTCCCACAATCGCAAGTGTCTCTCCGCGGCGAAGCGTAAAAGTGACATCCTGAAGCACCCAGTCCTCGTCGTCGTAGGCAAACCAGACATTTTCGAAACGAATATCCCTCTCGAAGTTTTTCCCTGGTATTGATTGCACTGGCGACGTTACCGTTGGCTTCGTATCCAGGAGCTTAAACAGCCGTTCGGCTGCAGCCATAGCTGTCTGGAAAATGTTGTACTTGTCGCTCAGGTCTTTAATGGGCTGAAAGAGGCGTTGCGTGTACTGAATAAAGAGGACAACTGTTCCGATTGTTACCGTTTGATCAATCGTTCCGATGCCGCCCTTCCAAAGGATGAGCGCCAGTGCGACAGAACTAATCAATTCGATTGCAGGCAAGAACACCGCGTGACAAAAGACCGTGCGCATGTTGGCTTCGCGAAACGCATCGTTGAGCCGTTGAAAATTATCGTAGCTCTTTTCTTGAGCATTGTAGGCCATCACGGTGCGAATTCCCCCCAACGTTTCCTGCAAGTAGGCGTTCATCTGCGATAGCCGTTGACGTACGTCTCGATAAGCCTCGCGGACAAATTTGCTAAATAGATAACCGCTGACAAAGATGAGAGGGGCCGTTAAAAGCACCAGCACGGTCAGCGGGATGCTCGTGCGAAGCATTAAAATGAAAATGGCTCCCAGCAGAAATACATCGCCAGCCACGGTCATAACGCCTTGCGAGAAGAGTTCGTTCAGTGCCTGCACGTCGCTTGTCACACGGGTCAGCAATCGTCCCACCGGATTGCGATCGAAGAATTGGACATCGAGTCTTTGCAGGTGGGCAAAAAGGGTTTCACGGAGCCGACGCATCCCCAGCTGGCCAACGTACGCAATGAGGATACCTTGCGTATATTCGAGAAGAAAGAGGAGGAGGACAACAGCTACGTAAAGGGCGGCCATTTTTACGATTCCCGGAACATTGGCCCGCGCGATATGGACATCGATGGTGAGTTTTACAAGGTATGGGCCAACGAGCTGCAAAGCGGCCATGGCAAGCGAGACGACACTGGAGAGTGCAATGAAATGCCAGTAAGGTTTCAGGAACGTTAGCAAACGCCGAACAAGATGTCGATCTGCGGCGTCGCCGATGTGATCTTGCATGACAAAAGTCTTGGACTTCATTCAAATGTTCAGCACAGGGTTGAAGTAGGTCTATTCAGGGGGCAAGAGGATCGAAATATCACGTCGGGTCTGGTGAGTGATGACAAGAGCGAGCATGCGGAAGGCAAGCGCGACAAGATGGGGTTTCCGACTCCTTGGCATTCTGGTGGGGACCCTCCTTGCCATGGCTATTTCAGCTAGGGCCACGGCGGCCAAGAATGCACCTTCGCTACCAGAGGGAAAAATTGTTGTGCCCTCGCGTGAGACCGCGAAAGAAGCTGAGCAACGTCTTCCCCGCTCCGATCTCGGAGCGTTTCCCCCGCTGGATCTGTCGCGATGCCCGCAGAACGAACGTGGCGAAAAAATTGTGGCGATCGTTGAAGGAACAACCATCACGGAGAAGCGCTTCCTCGCTGAGTTAGCTTTCGCCCGTGCCCAGCAGAAATTTACTCAGTTTCCGATTCCCAAGACAAAACAAGAAGAGCTAGGGCTGCTTGGTGCCCTTTCTGCACCGGTGTTTGACCAGCTTGTTGAGCGAATTCTCATTAACAAGTATGCTAAAGAGCACGGTCTCGTTGTGACCGAATCCGAAATTGACACCGCGATTGAGAAAACGAATCGCGAACTTCCTCCTGGGGAAAAGGTTCAGGACATCGCGGTTCGTTATGGGCTTTCCATGCAAGACATTCGAGAATTAGCGCGTACGCAGATCCTTGGTATGCGCATTGAGGATGCCATGGCTGAGAAGGTGAAAGAGCCAACTGAACAAGAGCTTCTTGAATTTGCGAGAAACCATGTAGGCCCTCTTGATAAGGGGGAAGAGATTCGAGCTGCTCACATTTTTTTCTCAGCACCCGAACACGCGACGACACAGACAATTCTGGCAGCAGAGAGCATGGCACGCAAAGTTCATGAGATGCTGAAGCAAGGCGCTGATTTCTGCGAACTGGCGTTGCGCTACTCCCAAGATCGCAAAACTGCGGCGAAATGTGGAGATTTGGGCTATCTTACCCGGGGCAAGATGTCTCGTGCATTCGATGATGTCGCTTTTTCGCTCGCACCGGGACAGTTGAGCGACGTTGTGAGAACCCCGCAGGGCTTTCATGTGATCCTGGTGCGCGAAAAGCACGCCGGATGTTTGCGTAGTTCCTATCTCCGCTACAAGCAGCGTGAGCTTTATCTGCGTTGGGGTGTAGAACTAAAAAGCCGTGCAAAAATAGAGAAGTTTTTCTAGACAACGTATCGTTTCGCTTATCGCTTCGTATGAGCAGATACTTCTGTGGCTCGCACCGTGTTGACTTTTTTGTGGAGGGAATCATGACAAAGGGACTTGCTTCGAATAGCGCCCAGGCAGCTCTGTTGCCGGAGATCAAAATCACGCCGCCAGGCCCCAAAGCTCGTTCGGTGATCGAACGCGACCATGCAATCATGTCTCCATCCTATACGCGCGATTATGGTTTTGTGATGGAACGTGGCGAAGGGTGTGTGGTGTGGGATGTTGATGGCAACAGGTTTCTCGACCTTGCCGCGGGGATTGCAGTGTGTTCCACAGGCCACAGCCATCCACGTGTAGTCGAAGCAATCCGCTCGCAAGCTGAGCAGTTCCTCCACATGAGTGGGACAGATTTTTATTATGAAGTGCAGGTAAAGCTTGCAGAAAGACTCGCCGCACATGCGCCGATTCCTGGACCGAAGCGCGTTTTTTTCACAAACTCTGGCGCTGAATCGATCGAATGTGCTATCAAGTTAGCGCGCCATCACACACGCGGCCATCAGATGCTCGCCTTCTATGGCTCATTTCATGGTCGCACTATGGGAGCGCTTTCTCTGACTGCTAGTAAGAACATTCAGCGGCGGAATTTTGGTCCCTTTTTGAGCGGTGTAGTCCACGTTAATTACCAGCAGCCTGTGGAATCGATTGAGCGCGATGTGGTGAAACGAGTGGTGGACGAGGGGAACTTTGCTGCGGTGTTCGTTGAGCCCATTCAGGGTGAGGGAGGCTATATTGTTCCCGATCGCCAGTGGCTGCTCGATCTTCAGGACATGTGCCGGCGCTACGGGATCTTGCTTGTCGCTGACGAAGTGCAATGCGGAATGGGACGAACAGGCAAGATGTTCGCCAGTGAGCACTTCGGGTTAGAACCGGATATCATTTGCACTGCAAAGGGCATCGCTTCCGGTCTGCCACTGGGGGCCGTAATTGCGCGTGCGGACGTCATGAATTGGCAGCCCGGTCAGCATGCCTCAACCTTTGGCGGCAATCCGGTGGCATGCGCAGCTGCTCTGGCGACGGTGGACCTGTTAGAAGAGTCGCTTATGGCGAATGCAACGGAGGTGGGCAGTTATCTCATCGAACGCCTAAAACAGCTCGCGCAAGAGGTGGGGTGTTTGGGCAACCCTCGTGGACTGGGATTGATGATTGGCATTGATGCACTCGATGCGACCGGGCGTCCCTCTCCAGAGGTGCGCAACGAGATCGTCAAACGCATGTTCTTTGAGGGAGTTTTGATTCTCGGTTGCGGAGCCCATTCGATTCGTTTTTGCCCGCCACTGGTGCTCCAGCGCGAACAAGTTGATTACACGATTGAAGCACTACGGCGCGTGTGCCAGTCGCTGTGATGAACTGTGTTAGCGACAGCCCCAAAATATATCACGAGTGGTGCGGTATAAGAAAAACGAATCCACCCGATTGAGCCTTACCGTGATTCATTCCCAGGGGTCTTAAGCGATTGTGATACTTGGTCTAACTGGTACGGTAGGCAGCGGGAAGAGCACCGTGGCGGACATGATTGTTGAGCTCACGGGTGCACGGGTGGTCGACGCCGACGAGATTTCCCACCAGGTACAACGCCCTGGTGCTCCGGCTTACGCGGATATCGTCGCCCAGTTTGGCCGCGAAATTCTCGCCGCAGACGGAACAATTGATCGCACGAAGCTGGCGCGAGTTGTTTTCGCGGATGGGGAGAAGCTCGCGTTGCTTAATGGGATTGTTCATCCGAGAGTTCGAGCAGAGGAGCTTCGTTTATTAGAGGCCTATCGCGACGAGCCACTCGTCGTTTTTATGGTGCCGCTGCTGCTTGAAAATGGTCTGGAATCTCTCGTGGACAAGGTTGCCGTGGTGGTGACCGAAGATCACGTGCGACGAGAGCGATTGAAGCGCCGCAACGGGTGGACGGATTCGGAAATCAGCCGCCGACTGAAGGCCCAGTGGTCGGACGAAGAGAAAGTTAGGCGTGCGGATTTTGTCATCAACAACAGTGGAACATTGGATGAGACGCGCGAGCAGGTGCGTCGTATCCTTCAGAAGTTAGGAATTCAATGCTCACAACAAAACTAGAGATTGGGCGCTTGTTGATGGCTCAGAGCGTGGCAAGCGCGACGAAACCGTTCAGGTTGTTGGCTAACGCGGCATAAGTTTGGCATCAGTGGGGATGTCAGAAGCAACCCAATGCTTATCATCATCACTTGCGGAGGGTCCTATTGTGGACATCGAAGCACTACGAAAAAAGACTGTTCCTGAGCTCACAAAGATAGCAAAAGAGCTCAACATCGAAGGCTACTCAAACCTGCGGAAGCAAGACCTGATCTTGCGAATCATGCAGGCGACACAGCAGAAAACTCAGGAAGAAAATCCGACCGCTCCGCCGGAGGTGCTGCGAGGGGAAGGAGTCCTGGAAATTTTGCAAGATGGCTTTGGTTTTTTGCGCTCGCCAAGTTACAACTATCTGCCAGGTCCGGACGACATTTATGTTTCTCCTTCGCAAATCCGTCGATTCAATTTACGTAAAGGCGATTACGTCGTCGGAGAGATTCGACCTCCCAAAGAAGGAGAACGCTATTTCGCGCTTCTCAAGGTTGAGTCGATCAATGGAGAACCGCCTGAGAAAGCGCGTGACAAGACAATCTTCGAGAATCTTACTCCTCTTTATCCCAACCAACGAATTCGGCTGGAAACCACGCCGGAGGAATACACCACACGCGTTCTAGACCTTTTGATCCCGCTTGGGAAGGGTCAGCGGGCTCTCATCGTGGCTCCGCCGCGCACGGGCAAGACGGTAATTCTTCAGAAGATTGCAAATGCTATTACGACGAATCATCCGGAGATCAAGCTCATCGTGCTTCTCATCGATGAGCGTCCGGAAGAAGTCACCGATATGGAACGCAACGTTAAGGGCGAGGTTGTGAGTTCGACTTTCGATGAACCCGCCGATCGTCACGTCCACGTGGCTGAAATGGTGATCGAAAAAGCAAAAAGGCTGGTGGAGTACGGGCATGATGTTGTCATTTTGCTCGATTCCATCACCCGTCTCGCCCGAGCCTACAACACCGTTTGCCCGTCGTCGGGAAAAGTTCTGTCGGGCGGAATTGATAGCCAGGCACTTCAGCGGCCGAAACGCTTTTTTGGCGCAGCACGAAACATTGAAGAGGGTGGCTCCCTTACGATCATCGCCACGGCACTTATCGAAACAGGAAGCCGGATGGATGACGTGATTTTTGAAGAATTTAAAGGGACGGGTAACAGCGAGATCAATCTGGACCGCAAACTTGCGGATCGCCGCATCTTCCCGGCTATCGATCTTCTGCGCAGCGGCACACGCAAAGAAGAGCTTCTCTTGCCGCAAAATGTGCTTATGCGCGTGTGGTTGTTGCGAAAAGTCCTAACGGAGCTTTCGCCTGTGGAGGCTATGGAATTCCTACTCGACAAGATGCGGAAAACGAAGTCGAACGACGAGTTCTTAGCCGCAATGAACAAATTCTGATCTGCGAGCCCTCTTTTTGGTTCGGAGTGAATTCCCTTCCACTCAAGGCGCCTAAAGAGGTTGCTGCATTGAAATGGTGGGAGCGAGGCCGTTACTGCTCGCCGATGGCAGTTTTGCGGTGATTTGCTTCCGCAAGTGAGCCTGAATCGCGGGGAATCTCGCGAACACAGGCGGGAGAGGGTTTGCGACACCAGCGGGACAATTTTTGCCCGATTCTTGCCGGCCATTGCCAAGTGTAACACCACTGCGACAGAAGCCAAGCCAGCGCCCCACCTACCATCACATCCTCCAGGTAATGATGCGCAGATTTCACCCGCACGAGTGCTGCGAGGACCGCTAACCCAATCCAGACCACGGAGCCACGAGGGTAAACAAAGCAGAGAAACGCAGCTAAGGCAAAAGCCGCTGCTGCATGCCCTGATGGAAAAGAAGCGTTTTTGTCGGAAAACCAAATACGGTTGGGTCTAAGTAGACTCCACGAATCCTGGCGCGTAATAGGGAAATACCGATCAGGATATTTCTCCGCAAACAGCCTCAAAGCTTGCTCCCGAGAAGCATTGAGCGCCACCGACCACTCCGGGCGCCGTCGTCCAGAAATTTCCTTAATCGAGGAGTTTATTGCTGCGACGAGAAGCATGCTGACGAAGAGATACACTACAAAATACCGCCTTCGGCGATCAAGAAACCAGATTATGGCAGCGGCTATTAAACTCGTAAGCGGATTAGCAAATTGCAAGGCAATGGCCCACAGATGCTTTATTGGTAGGTGCTCGAGGATTGGGCGCAGATGTGAGAAGATCGCGGGGCCCACTGGTATGAGGCCAATCCCTAGCACGATGAAGATCGCGGGGACAAGGATTTCAATGGGGCGTAAGCGGGGGCGAGGAGCAATTTCCATTGTTGTGGTTTTCCGTGGCCTGAAAGTTTGGGTCGCTCTCCCGTGTGTTTTAAGAGAGACCACTGCAGTTATCCGTCGTATGCTTGCAGTTAGCGTGTTCCATGCCCGAGCATTCGGAATTTGATCCGATTTTGTCCAATTTCGTAAGTTTCGTATAATTTTCGATACGTCTCAGGCACGTTCTCCGCCAAGCTCGACGTCGGATTGGAGCACCTTCTCTGTTTGTTCTTTTCTGAACTCTTCCAGCCGCTTGCGCAGCTGCTCGTCACGCAGCGCGAGAATCGAGATGGCAAAAAGCGCCGCGTTGACAGCACCGGCCTTGCCAATAGCAAACGTTGCAACAGGGATGCCGGCGGGCATTTGCACCATCGAGAGCAAAGAATCGAAACCTGCCAAGGGTTCCGATTTCATCGGAACGGCAAGAACGGGCAAGATCGTCTTGGCAGCGAGGACGCCAGCCAGATGCGCTGCGCCACCTGCGGCGGCAATGAGCACCTCCAGCCCCCGAGATGCCGCCGTTGCGGAGTATTCGAGCGCCTGATCGGGAGTTCGATGCGCTGAATAGACATGCACCTCACACGGCACTGAAAACCGTTTAAGTGTCTCGACGCAATGTTTCATTGTCTCCCAGTCTGACTTGGACCCCATGACAACTCCGACGCGTGGGTTCATCTTCGAATCGCCTTTCTTTTGGTTTCGAATTTGCTCCGAGGTAGTCGGGCAAGAGGTTGCATTCTGTCAACAGGTGATGGGTGACAAGTTTGTGAAAAAATGCCCCGTTTTCTAGTGGCACGGGATGTCTTTTTCTCTTTCCTGTTTGGAAAGCGCCTGCAGAAGGCGATCGAGCAAGGTTCCACCCACAAGCGCCACAACATAACCATTGGGTAAATAAGCCGAGCAAACCCCACAAAAACAGCATAGGAAAAACTTACGCCGGTCGCTGGCCACGTCTGAGATATTTAGCATCAGTGAAACAGCCTCAAACACGAGAATAGCGCCGAGCAAAGAAAGAGGAAAAAGCTTCACTATGGTGTCCAGCGCTCTGCCAAAGAGTAAGCCAAGCACGACGTAAAAGAGGCCGTAGATCACGGGGGCCCCTCCAGTCCTAGCGCCGAAGAAGTGCATACCGGCCATGCCGCCACAACCGTGACAAGTGGGAATGCCTCCAAGGATTGGGTTCACAAGGTTCATCAGGCCGTAGGTGTAGCCGATTTTTTTGACCGTGATTTTGGCCTCCGGGAAAAGATCCTTTGCCAAACGTTCCGTAGCAAGGACGGAATTTCCGAGGCTTAGCGGAAGCTGTGGAATCGCGAGCACAACGAATCCCGTCAAGAGGTCGGACGCCGTAGGCACATGGAGATTCGGCAGCTGAAAACTCACCGAGGTCCCCAGCGCGGAAACGGTGAGCCTTCCACTCACGAGAGGCCACGCGGCTCCGGCCAAAAGGATGAGGACTGTGATTGGTATCCGACGGTTTGTTCGAAAGACAAGGATGAGCAGTGCTGCGAGGGCTGCTGCTACGTAGCCACTCTGTCCGTCCTTAGGAACATAGTCCTTTAACGCGAGCATGCTCAGCTGAAGGGCTAATCCAAGTTGAATGCCCCGAATGACCGCTGTGGGGACAATCCGCGCCAACCAACTGAGAGCTCCCGTGCTTGTGAGAACAAGCATGGAAACTCCAATGGCAAGCCCCCCACCAAAGAGGATGGAAGGAGACAATTTTTGAGAAATGACTATGACAGCCATCGCTTTTAGCGGTTGGACAGCCATCGGGATTCCGTAGGCAACGCCGGTCAGTATCTGGCATAGACCAAAAGCGAAGAGAGCGCTTGGCACATGCATGCCTGTCGCGCGCAGGATTCCAATGATGAGAGGGAGATCCGTACCTATATCACCAAAAGCGCCGGATAGCTCCTCGCGATTAAACTGAACGCGCTTTCGTAAGTTCATGGCGTAGGCTTTTCAGCGTTCATTGAAGAATGGTGTCAAGCCAGCACTGGTCTTATGGGATGGGCAACTTATGCTTTGAACCAACACTACTCTCGATCGATTCGCGGCTCCATTGCCCGCGTCAGGTGCTTCCCCACGAAGTAACCTGTTCCTGCACCTAGAGTGTTTGGCGTTTATGACGGTGCGTCATCATGATTTCCCTCAGGGTTGCGTTGAAGTCTTGCGCTCAGTGCACAGGCATTGCTTCCTGGTCCGGTGTCTCGCAAAGAGAATGCCGCACTTTTTAAAAATTACGCTATTTGTGACTGCCATCTATGCGTCAATTGCGTGAACATTTTCTATTTTCTGACTAAAACCAGTTGCTTCTTGTAACTCTGAGAAACGCCTTTTATAATTTTCTTTTGAGGATGAAAGTCCATGAAAGTTCTGGTTTTGAATGTCGGCAGTTCGTCGGTCAAATTTGAGCTGATTGACACAAGTTTGGAAGCGATTCAGAACGGCACCGAACGTAAGCTTGGGCGGGGGCTAGTTGATAAAATTGGGGCGACTACTTCAACGGTAAAGTTTCAGGCTCCGGGAAAAGAAGCTTTCAAAGATGAGCTCAATATCCCCGATCATGCTGCGGCAATTAAAGAAGTTTTGACGCTTCTGACTGATCCGGAAACTGGAGCAATCAAAGATGTTAAAGAAATCGAGGCCGTGGGACACCGCGTCGTCCATGGAGGCGAGTATTTCACGCAATCCATGCTTTTGGATGAGGATGCTCTGGAAAAAATCAAAGAGTGCTTCGAACTCGCCCCTCTTCACAACCCTCATAACTACCGCGGTATCCGACTGATGCAACAGGCTCTACCGGACGTCCCGCACGTAGCTGTTTTTGACACTTCGTTTCACCAGACGATGCCAAAGTATGCATTCATCTATGCGCTACCGTATGATGTGTACCAGAAATACAAGATCCGTCGTTACGGCT
Organism: Candidatus Sumerlaeota bacterium; assembly: GCA_017161655.1. Classification (GTDB taxonomy): domain Bacteria; phylum Sumerlaeota; class Sumerlaeia; order Sumerlaeales; family Sumerlaeaceae; genus DRVG01. The sequence goes on along the minus strand of JADFCV010000002.1, from coordinate 213,968 downwards.
TCCATGGCACATCGCATCGTTACATGACTTACGCCATCGAAACGCGTTTCGCGAAACGGCCACGCAAGGAATTCAAAGCTATCACCGTTCACCTTGGAAATGGTTGCTCCATAGCAGCAGTCGACGGCGGGCGGTCGATCGACACGTCGATGGGTTTCACCCCTCTCGAGGGACTGATTATGGGCACGCGCTGCGGAGACATTGATCCGGCGATCATTCTTCATCTTATGGCAAAAGAAGATCAGTCTGTGCAGGAAATGAACACGCTGCTAAATAAGTTCAGCGGCCTTAAAGGAATCTCAGGACTCTCCAACGACATGCGTGAGCTTATTGCTGCGATGCAGGAGGGAAATGAGCGCGCAACGCTGGCAGTGAAAGCGTTTTGTTACCGCGTACGCAAGTACATCGGAGCTTACCACGCAGCTCTGGGAGGCGCAGACTACATCGCGTTTGCGGGGGGCATTGGCGAAAACAGCGCTTTGGTCCGGGAACTTGTTCTGGAGAATTTGGAGAAACTTGGTATTATTCTGGATCGCGGAAAGAATAATAGTGTTGGCGCCAAAGGCGGTGAAATCACCGCTGACAACTCGCCTATCAAGGCTTTTGTTGTGCCGACGGACGAGGAACTTGTGATTGCGCGCGATACGGTTCGTGCAATCGCAGGTGTTATTGGCTAGCCGCGCTTTACCTAACCAAGAGAATCAAGCTCCTTTCGGGAGGATCCCAAAAGGAGCCTTTCTTTTTTCTGGACGCGAGACGCTTAACGGCCCAAATACGAGCCCATGACCAGGCGATTGTTAACTTTTACTGGAGCCGATCGGCCGGGGCTGATTGCCGCCATTGCACGTGTACTGGCAAACCTGGGCGCAGATATCGAAGATGTCTCCATGACGCGGCTGTCAGGCAACTTCGCTCTCATGCTATTGGCACGAGGTGGAGACCCCGAAAAACTTGAATGCGAGCTGCGGAGGATTTCTGAGGAACTGGGTTTGCGCTGCCACATTGATGAGGCCGTCGAGGAAAGCAATCGTCAAGAACCAAATATGTTCGTTTCGGCTGTCGGTCCGAACCGTGTGGGAATTGTTGCGACCATCGCGGAAGTTCTTGCGCGGCATGGCGTGAACATCGTCGAGATGACGACCCAGCTCATCGAGAAAACCGAGGTTCCTATTTACCTTGTTCGTCTGGAGGGGCGAGCGGATTGCGACCTCATCGCAGTGGAACAAGAACTCGTGGCCGCGGGGCAATCTGTTGGGGTGGAAGTTCGCGTCGAACAAATCGAAAGCGAGGAACTCTAGGCGTTGGCGGTTCGCAAAATTCTCACCGTTCCTCACCCCATTTTGCGACAAGTGGCCACGCCGGCAAGCCACTCCCCTGCGGACTGGGAACAGATCGTGACGGACCTCTGGGACACTCTTGACGACCATATCGGCGTTGGAATTGCTGCTCCGCAGATTGGTGAAAGCGTTAGGATCGTTGCCGTGGACGCGAGTAGGGCGAAGCGGCCAGTGCCGAACCACGGACGTTTAACCTTGGTCAACCCCGTTATAGTAGAGAAGGAGGGACGGATCAGCTTCCGCGAAGGATGCTTATCCGTCCCTGACTACGTAGCACATATTGAACGCGCAGCACGCATTGTTTTGACCTACTTCGACGCGTATGGGCAGCCAATGACCCTTGATGCCGTCGGTTTTGAAGCTGTCGTTATCCAACACGAAATTGATCACCTCGACGGCATTCTGTTTATCGACAGGGTCCGGCGCGCCCGTGACCTCAAGCCCCGGCCGAAGATTTAGCGATCTCCCAAGTTTTGTATGCACCCGTGAGGTTTCTCACTTTGAAACCATTCTGGGCAAGTATCCTTGCAGCGAGGTAAGACCTTAACCCCACGGCGCAATGGACAACGATCTCACGGTCGCGCGGCAACTCGTGTAAACGATCACGCAACTCGTCTAACGGAATATGGATCGAAGCGGGAATAGCCCCTTTCGCACGCTCGGCAGCAGTGCGCACGTCCAGGACGACAAAAGGAGCATCGGGAGCGATTTCATGCCAATGGGCATGGCGAACGAGTCCACGAAGCACATTCTGGCCGATCATCCCCGCAAGGTTTACAGGATCTTTCGCCGAGCCGAAAGGCGGCGCATACGCTAGCTCTAGCTCAGCCAGGTCGTCCATGGTCATGTGAGCGCGAATAGCAGTCGCGAGGACATCGATACGTTTATCAACGCCCTCGTGCCCCACGATCTGTGCGCCTAGCAGACGCCCGTTTTCGGGATCAAAGATGATTTTCATCGCTAATGGCTTGGCACCCGGGTAGTAGCTTGCGTGGGAGGCCGGGTGCAGATGAGTAACTTCGTAGCGCCGACCCAAGCGGGCAAGCGTTTTTTCGTTAGCACCAGCGCAAGCAGCGGAAATTGAGAAGACGCGAAGAATGGCGGTGCCTATCGTGCCAGGATAACGCGACTCGTAGCCGAAGATATTATCGGCAATGATTCTTCCCTGACGATTTGCTGGGCCTGCGAGCGGAACGACACACGCTTGCCCCGTAACAAAGTCCTTCACTTCCACGGCATCGCCAGCGGCCCAAATGTGTTCGACGGACGTGCGCATGAACTCATCGACGCGGATTCCACCTGTCTGGCCAATTTCGAGCCCAGCAGTCTTCGCAAGGTCAGTGTTAGGTCGGACCCCGAGACCAAGAATCACAATATCTGCAGGCAGGACTTTTCCACTTTTCAGCACAACAAGTGAGGCCTGCGCCTCTTGTGGGGAGGCAGGATGATCAAACTTTGCAACCGGATCATTGAGGTAGAGGTCAACGCCATGGGATCGAATTTCCCGGTGAAGGTAGGCAGCCATGTCGGGGTCAAGCGGTGCCATGACCTGTGGCAGGGCTTCGACGATAGAAACGTGCAGGCCCCGCTTATGCAATTGTTCCGCTGTTTCCAGTCCGATGTAGCCTCCGCCTACGACAACGGCGCGCCGACATGAATGAGCGGTGAGCCACTCCTGAATTGCGTCAACGTCGGGAATCGTACGCAGGAAAAAATGCCCGGGACGGTGTAGCCCATCAATGGGTGGTTCCAGGGGTTTGGCTCCTACGGCGAGAACTAACTCGTCGTAGGGCTCGTTGTATTCCTTTCCAGATGGAAGGTGGCGAAGCCGAACGTTTCTGGTTTGTGAATCAACGCTTATGGCTTCGGTTTCCGTACGAACATCAATTTTGAAGCGCTGGCGCAGTCCCTCTGCTGTCTGAACGAGGAGTTTTTGACGCTCAGCAATCTCGCCACCAATGTAATAAGGCAATCCGCAATTAGCGAAGCTCACGTAGGGACCACGCTCTACGAGAACAATCTCGGCTTCCTCACTAAGCCTGCGTGCCCGCGCAGCGCAGCTGGCACCCGCAGCTACACCACCTATAATAACGATCTTTGGGGACATGTGTCGAATCCTTTTCCAGTGGCTACTTGTTCATCGCTGGCATACAACAGCCTGCGCCCGCTGCGGTACGATTCCACGGCATCCTTGCTATCACGTTAGCTAACGGACAACGGCCCGTTACGCCTGCAAAGATAAGACCGCAGCTTACGAATCCAGGAATGACAAGGAAATAGGGGCTGATAGTCGCAGCTAAGACCACGCCGAGCAGATTGAGCGCCCCGATCGTGACACGAACCTGGCTTTCGACGTTTGGCACTTGCCGTTCGACAGGCAACCCACACGCTTCCCATTGCATGATTCCACCTTCGATCAGAACGGCATTCGCAAAGCCAGCTTCTATGAAACGCTCGCACGCCATTCTTGCGCGTGTCCCGCCCTTGCACAGAATATAGATCGGCTTATCCGGGGAGGCCTTGCGATTGTTCAGGTATTCGCGCACATTGAGCCGATCGACAGGAATGTTTGTCGTTCCTGAGATCCGGACTTTTTCGTACTCGGCTGGCGTTCGCACATCAAGGATTTCGGGATTTTCACCCCGATTCATCATCTGAAACAACTCCACTGGTGTAATTGTTGGGACTTTCATCTTTTACCTTCCTCCTTTTGGGTTTTCAGAAATCGTGTTCATGCGACTTTGGGATAAGGCCGTCTCTTCGAAAAGCGTCCGAAGACGTTTTTGCCTCTGACGGATACTCCCGCACACCAACTCGCACAGGCTCGTCGCCGTAGTGTCGGTAAGCGTGTAGACCATGTTTTTGCCGCGTCGCGTGCCGACTACGAAGCCAGCCCCGCGCAACACACTGAGGTGAGCAGATACGTTGGGCTGCGAAAGCTCCAGTTCAGAGCAGAGCTCCGACACGGTTCGAGCTCCGTGGCTCAAACACTGCAATATCCGCAACCGATTCACATCTGCCAGCGCACTGAAGTGCTGAGCCATTAACTCGAGCGCCTCGCGAGATAGATGTTTCTTTGGTTTTGTCAGCATTTGTGATGAAATTCACATATCATTGATTGTTTATTCATTGCTACGTGCGCATTTTCAGATTTTTTTGCTTTGGGTTTTCTTTCGACGAGAAGAGGAAGCGAACCAACTGGATGGAAGTGACTTGATCAGTCAATGGGGAGAAGCGTGCAAAAACAAGCGATGGTGGGCGATACAGGACTCGAACCTGTGACCTTTGGCATGTGAGGCCAACGCTCTAACCAGCTGAGCTAATCGCCCACTTTGCGGCGCTAAAACGATACTCTTGCCCATGGAAAGTATTCGACCGCGCAAAGCCACCCTCGGGCGAGAACAAATGTTGTTGAGCAGCCTCCTTTTTCAAAGCACATGCAATGATCGCATAATTTCCGCAAAGGATTGGGCGCATGAAACTGGGCTGTTCTTATTTCGGGAATCGCATTCTGAAGCATTTTCTTCATGATCTGGAAGAACTGCGCGCGATGGGCTGCGATTTCGTGGTTCACACGTATAGCGAGAATGATATGGTTTTCTGTCACGCGGCCGTTGCTGATCTCGTGGCTGCGACGAAAGACGCTGGGCTCGAAGCCTGGATCGATCCATGGGGCGTGGGCAAGGTTTTTGGCGGCGAAGCTTTTTCAAATTTCGTCATGCAAAACGTGGATGCGATGCAGGTACTGAGCGACGATCTGCCAACCGGAGCCGCGTGTCCGAACAACCCGAAATTTCGTGCCTTCATGCGGCAGTGGACTGAAGCGGCGGCAAGCACAGGGGCCCAGACAGCTTTTTGGGATGAGCCACACTTTTATATTCCTTCGTGGTTGGGTGGACGCCCCAATACGTGGGGGTGCCGTTGTGCTCACTGCCAAAGGCTTTTCCTGGAGCAAATGGGCAAGCCTATGCCGCGAGAAGAAACAGCAGAGGTGCGTGCATTCAAGGAGACATGTGTCGAGTCCTTTTTACGTGAGCTGACAGCCTACGCAGCCCAGCTCGGCCTGGAAAATGCGCTCTGCGTGTTGCCACATCGCGACACGGCGCATGGCACGGCGAATTGGGAACGACTGGCACAGATCCGACCACTGAGAGTCTTTGGCACAGATCCGTATTGGTTAGCTGCAAAGAGAGATATCGACTATGTTCGGCAAGCCTCACGAGAAGTTGTGAGCATTGCACGCGCTAACAACGTCGAACCTCAGATTTGGCTGCAGGGGTTTGGTATCCCAGCAGGAAAGGAAGACGAGTTAGTTCGGGCGGTCGAAATCATGTGCGAGGAAGGTGTGCAAAACATTGCAGTGTGGGGCGTTTACGCCTGTGAGCATCTTTCTTGGATTCGTCCTGCTAACCCCAAACTTGCGTGGGAAAAAATTAAAGAGGCATTCCGGAGGGCAAAAGGGCTGTCCGTCTAAGTGGCGTGGGTCATTCTTGAGTTTCCGCGAAAATTCCATCCCCGCGCGTCGAATGGAGATCGTTCGCATTTGTCTTACGGGTTATGTGTGTTTCGCTTGTGACATCGGGTGAAAACGTCAGCTGGAACAAGCTCAGAGGAAGGGATAGAGAAAATCAGGATAAAATGGAAAAACAAGTTATTGCGTTAAAGCGTTTGGCAATTCTGTTAGGCATTCTTCTCATCCTTGGCAGTGCACCTTTCGCCCAGGGTCAAGACACAGAGGGGCCGGCGAAAACACCACCTGCTGGATTTGGGGTGTTCAAACTTAAGAAAAATCCCTTTGGAGCAAAGGTCACGAAGCGCGCACCTTCGATGACACTTCGCACAGGCGAGGCCTCGCAAGAGGAAGCTGAGCAAGGAAAAGAGGGACAGTGGCCGGCGCCAAAAGTCGATCTACGGGTGGAAGAGATCATTCCGCCAGATGAGAAACCGGGGCCACGGGCGGCTACGGCGGTTGCAGCGCCAGGGGCAGGTGGAGTGCGCTCTGCCAACCGAAAGATTAATTTCCCGCGCGATCCGGATGATGATCTCGACGTTCTCAAATTGCAGATCTTCCTGGATTACCACGGCTACTCAGTTGGGGAGATTGATGGACGCTGGGGCTACAACACTGGACGAGCGCTTTACGTTTACCAGATGAATAACGGCCTCGCAACAACTGGGCAACTTGACGACGCCATGCTGAACCGACTCGAAGAGTTTGCAAAGATAGGCTACCTTGCCGAGTACACGCTGACGGCTGAAGACGTGAAGGGCCCCTTCTATGAGATCCCGCGCGACTATCATGCGATGGCGAAATACAAGTGGCTCCCCTACGAAAGCTTGGGCGAGAAATTAGGGGAAAAATTCCACTGCTCGCAGTCCCTTCTGCGCAAGCTGAATCCAGGCCTTGATATCGATAGCCTTTCGGCTGGCGAGACAATCCTTGCACCAAACGTTCTGGATGGCATCGATGAAAAACGTGGAGAAGTTGCTGTCATTCGCGTGTCGAAGCATAACAAGTGGACGATGGCCTTCGATGCGCAGGGGCGGTTTATGTTCTATTATCCTTCTACTCTCGGCAGTGAATATGATCCGCTGCCGCTGGGCACTTACCAGGTGACCTCGGTCATCTTTTATCCGCCCTTCAAGTATCAGCCAAAACTCTTCTGGGATGCGGATCCAAACGAACCTGAGGAGATGTTGCCACCTGGACCAAACAGCCCCGTAGGAAAAGTTTGGATTGGGACCTCGCGCAAAAGTGTGGGGATTCATGGAACTCCGAATCCCGAGAATATCAGCAAGAATACGTCTCATGGCTGCATCCGCCTGACGAACTGGGATGCGGAACAGCTTGCGAAGCGTGTGAAGCCAGGAACAAGAATCGAGTTCGTCGAATAGGTGTTGCCAGCGCGACGCACGGATTGTGCGAGTGGCCACAATGCTGCGGCAGGCCGCCGGCGCGAACAGTTTCCTGGATTCTGAGCGGTGAGGAGCGTGATATGACCGAACGACCATTCATCATGGCTGTCATCCAGATGGCTTGTGCGCAGGACACTTCGGAAAATCTGCGCAAGGCCTGTGCGATGGTTCGCGAGGCTGCAGCGAAAAAGGCGCAGGTGGTGTGTCTTCCTGAGCTATTTCGCTCGCAGTACTTCTGCCAGAGCGAAGATCACGCAAATTTTGCACTTGCAGAATCAATCCCTGGAGAAAGCACCGAGGCATTGGCTCGGTTAGCTGCAGAGCTTGAAGTGGTGATTGTGGTGCCACTTTTTGAGAGGCGAGCCGCTGGCGTTTACCATAACACTGCTGTGGTGATCGATGCTGATGGGCGCATGCTGGGCAAATACCGAAAGATGCACATTCCGGACGATCCTCTATACTACGAGAAATTCTACTTTACTCCCGGTGATCTTGGGTTCCGCTCCTTCGCAACGCGGTATGGGCGCATTGCACCACTCATCTGTTGGGACCAATGGTATCCCGAAGGTGCGCGCATCGCGGCTTTGCAGGGCGCTCATGTTCTATGCTATCCGACCGCCATCGGTTGGCACCCAAGCGAGAAAAAAGAGTTCGGCGAAAAGCAACATAGTGCTTGGGAAACGATCCAGCGCGCCCATGCCATTGCTAACGGTGTCTATGTGGCGGTGGCAAACCGCGTCGGTTACGAAGGGGACAAAGACAGAGGCATAGAGTTCTGGGGTGGTTCGTTCATCTGTGGTCCTTTCGGAGAAATCCTAGCCAAAGCCAGCCATGATCGCGAAGAGATCCTTGTAGCCGAGTGCGATCCTCGGATTCAGGAAGAGGTTCGGCAGCACTGGCCTTTTCTCCGTGACAGAAGAATCGATGCTTATGGACCGCTTATGGCGCGGTTTCTTGATGAGCAGGATCGGCAAGAGTGACATTTTACTGCGTGGCTACGCCTCACCGAGGTAATGCTTTTTCACAAGTTCGTTCCCGAGAAGTTCCTGACCGGTTCCCTGAAGAGTGATAGTGCCTGTCGCAATGACGTACCCTCGATGAGCAAGAGAAAGAGCGAGGTGGGCATTTTGTTCAACAAGTAGCACTGGTATGCCGTCATTATTGATTTGCTGAATGATTTCGAAGATTTGTGCGACGACTTTGGGGGCAAGGCCAAGCGACGGCTCGTCGAGTAAGAGAATCTTGGGACGCGCCATAAGACCGCGAGCAATGGCACACATTTGCTGCTCGCCGCCAGACAAGCTCCCGGCACGCATGTGAGCGCGCTCGCGGAGACGTGGGAAAACAGCAAACATTCGCTCGATATCACGCTCGATTTCATCGCGATCCTTGCGCAAGAACGCCCCCATCTGGAGATTTTCCACAACTGTCAAATCGGGAAAAAGTCGACGCCCTTCTGGGACATGTGCAATGCCGAGGCGAGCGATGTCGTGCGTCGGGCGACGAGAGATTTCTTCGTTCATAAAGAAGATGTGCCCTTCCCGCACCGGGACAATGCCGCATATTGTATTCAGCATTGTCGTTTTTCCAGCGCCATTCGAGCCAATGAGCGTGACAATTTCGCCTGCATGAACGCAGAGCGAAATGCCCTTGAGAATCGTCAGGCTACCGTATCCTGACACGACATCCTGCAATTCAAGGATTGGTCGTGGTGTGTCGGATGCTTTCATGCCCTTGCCGCTCCCATTTCTGTGCCAAGATAGGCTTCGATCACACGAGGATCATTCTGTACGTCGGCGGGCACTCCCTCTGCGATAATCTCGCCGTGGTCAAGAACGTAAATCCAGTCTGAGATATTCATGACAACCCGCATGTCGTGTTCGATGAGGAACACAGTGATGCCCTTGGCGAGAATTCGCCTGATGAGTTCCATGAGGTCTTGAGATTCCGTAGGATTCATTCCTGCAGCGGGTTCGTCGAGCAAAAGCAAGGTGGGAGCGGTTGCCAAGGCGCGCGCAATTTCAAGGCGACGCTGGAGGCCGTAAGGAAGTTTTGACGCCAGTTCATCGGCGTATGGTTTAAGGTCGCAGAATTCTAGGTAGCGCAGCGCGGCAATTTCAATTTCGCGCTCCTCACGTCGCACCCAAGGCGGTCGAGCAATGGCGCCAAAGAGACCTGTGCGGGTGAGACGATGGAGACCGATTTTGACATTTTCCAGCGCTGTCAAGTTGCCAAAAAGTCGAATATTTTGGAACGTCCTTGCAATGCCAAGAGCGTTGATCTGATCGGGGCGCAATCGCTCGATGCCGTGCATTTTCCCGTCGCGTGCGCGAAAGAGGATTCTCCCTTCGCTCGGAGGAATGCAGCCAGTGATGGCATTAAAGAGCGTGGTTTTTCCTGCTCCATTTGGGCCGATGAGGCTTGTCACGCGACCAGCCAGTAAGCGCATGTTTACATCGCGCACAGCCACCAAACCGCCAAAATATTTCGTTACATGCTCAAGGAGAAGAATGGCGTCGCTGTCCTGCTCCATGGTGCCTTCCTATGTCGGATATATGCTGCAAGCTCTTCTGCCGTAAATAATTAGCATACCAATTCATCGGAGCTACATCAAGATATTTGAAGGACACTCTCACTTTACCCTCAGCCTCATTCTTCGCTTCCGCTTACCTTGAATTCGACTGTTAGCCTTCGGCCTCCGCGATCAATTTCACACTTTATGGGAGTCCCGAGAGGTTGGGCCCAGATATTGGCAAAAATGTCATCCGCACTCCGAATTTCATGACCATTCACGGAGGTGAGAATATCGCCAACCCGCAGACCAGCTCGGTAAGCGGGGCCGTTGCGTTGAATCTCAGAAACGACAGCCCCGGCCGTCACTCTTGAGCCGAGAATCCGAGCGACTCTGGCATTGACATTCTGAACGCGGAAATCCACGAGCTTGGGCCGCAAGCGGCCATACTTGGTGATTTCCTCCACGAGCGCCTTCACTCGGTTCACGGGTATTGCAAAACCAATACCGATGGAACCGCCGCTACGCGACACGATAAAGGTGTTAATCCCAACCAGCTCCCCAGCAACGTTCACAAGCGCACCGCCGCTATTGCCTGGATTGATGGCAGCATCGGTTTGAATCATATCCTGGTAAACCTTGGGAGAGGGGCCACCTGAGCGGAAGCTTCGCTTAAGCGCACTGACAACGCCCACCGTCACAGTGGGATGCGGATCTCCGATGAGATTGCCGAAGGGATTGCCCATAGCTAAAACCCACTCCCCTACCATCAGGTCATCGCTATCTCCCATTTTTATCGCGGGAAGATCCGTACCCGAGACTTTGAGGATGGCAAGATCGAGGACGCTGTCGGCGGCCACAACGGTTGCTGGCAGTTCTCGTCCATCGCTGAGTGTGACAAAGACGTCATCTGCCTGCTCTATAACATGATAATTTGTTACAATCAGGCCGCTGCTGGACACAATGACGCCGGACCCCAGATAAGGGATCTTCTCCTGATAGGGAAAGAGAGCAAAATCTGAAAAAAAATCGAAGAAGGGGCTGACCATGTAGGAGGTGCGCGAGGCCCCGACACTGACAATAGAGGGAGCGACCTTTTCCGCAGCCTCAACGATTTCTGTACGTCGGGCACTGGTACGGCTCAACGATGAAGGATTAGCAGCAGCTGCGACGGCTTTGGTGGTTATCCCGAGATTCTCACCGCGCCAGGGGATTGCGGATAAAAGGAGCAACAGCCACAGCAAATTCGTGAGAAGGAGTACTTTCCAGAGAGTTTTCTGGTTCATTGCAGTGTCCTTCCGATATTCCGTATTGATTTCATATTTGCAAAACGTGTGCCGAACGAGGAGTCGGATTAGCAGTCCTCGTTAATGTGTTACACCAGAGACATAAAATCTCAGCAAGTGTTACGAGGATAGAATAAAGTGGTGGCACAGAAAGGGTGGGCCAAAATGGGTTTACTGAAAGCAGGTGTTATCGGCGCTGGCTCGATTGGCGATGTGCATCTGTCCGGATATGCTTCCGCAAAGCGTGATGCTGTGGTGTGGGCAATTTGCGATACGAACCTGAAAAGATTGGAAGAAATGGGGGAAAAGTATGGCGTGCCCTCCGTGCGACGGTACAGGGATTACCGGCGAATGTTGGAAAACGAACCGCTCGATGTGGTTTCGATCTGCACGCCGAACGTGTATCACTTTGAGCAAGCACGTGCTGCCATTGAGCGCGGCATTGCGACGCTGGTGGAAAAACCAATGACGCTCCGCTTGGAGGACGCAAGAGCGCTCGTGCACCTGGCCAAACGCGTAGGGGTGAAAACCATGGTTGCTTTTAGCCACCGGTTCGTGCGCATGAACATGGCTGCAAAGCGGTTGCTGGAGCGCGGCGACCTGGGAACACCATTCATGATTCGCGTGCGATATGCGCACGGCGGTCCATACCCCGGATGGGCCCAAAGCGATTGGTTTTACAAACGGCGCTATGCTGGAGGTGGCGCCCTGCTGGATATGGGCATTCATGCTATTGATATTTGTCAGTATCTGATCGGTCCGATCCACTCGGTCGCAGCCGAGGTAAAAACGTTACGCAAGCCGATAGAAGTGGACGACAATGCGGTGATGGCACTCGATTTCGCACCCAAGAAATGCCTGGGGATGATTGAGTGCGGCTGGACAAGTCCACCTGGTTTCGCCGGGATCGAGCTCTACGGCGACGAGGGGACGCTGATCCTTGATCTGATCAACGGACCAAAGTGGCTGCGAGGCAAGCAGACTCCTGATGGCGCGACACAGTTTCGCCCCGCCAAATTGGCCGTGCCTAAAGGGCCGTCGCACTGGCCGCTGCAAATGGCTCAATGGATCCGCTACGTGCGAGGGAAATCCGTCATTGAGACTTTGCCAACGCTCGAAGACGGATTAACAAGTCTGCGAATAGCCCTTGCTGCGATGGATTCTGCTCGCACGGGAAAACGCGTGACAATAAAACGCTGAGGGGAATTCTCGGCCCCCGGTCACTAAGCTTTCTTTTCCTCTTTTTCGCGGACGAAAGCGCGTTTGTCGTAAATCACTTTATCCACAAGGCCATACTCGACTGCTTCTTCTGCCGAGAGGAAAAAGTCGCGCTCGCTATCCTGCTGGATTTTGTCGATGGGCTGGCCGGTATGTTTCGCAAGAATTTCGTTCAACCGTTCCCGAATTCGCAGAATCTCGCGGGCGGCGATATTAATATCGGTGGCTTGCCCCTGCGCACCGCCACTCGGCTGGTGAATCATGATCCTTGCATTGGGAAGCGCATAGCGCTTACCTTTAGCACCGGCTGCGAGCAGCACAGCGCCCATGGATGCCGCCTGGCCAATGCAAATCGTCGTGATGGGAGGCGTGATGTACTGCATGGTGTCGTAAATGGCAAGGCCAGCGCTGACAATTCCACCGGGTGTATTGATATAGAGGTTAATGTCCTTGTCGGGGTCTTCACTTTCGAGAAAAAGCATCTGGGCGATGACAGTATTGGCGACGTGATCGTCAATCGGCGAGCCGATGAAAATAATGCGATCCCGCAGTAGTCGCGAGTAGATATCGTAAGCGCGTTCTCCACGCTCGCTCTGCTCGATGACGTAAGGAATGTAGAAGCTCATTTTGCCTCCTCGATGTGTGCAGGCGCTCGGCGGCGCCTTGACCGGTGCGTTTCCTATCAAGTCCGTACTGTTGGGTTTTACGCAATCCCGGAATGAGGTATTCGCTCCGCCCCAGAAAAAGCTGTTGAGAAGAAGAGAAAGGTTTGTACTTTTCGCCACGAATTTGACGCAAGAGACAAAGTATTCGAATCTGACTTGCTGTGAAGAAAGTTTGCAAAATTGCATACTAACAGCGGATTCCCTTGGAGGTTTGTGAATGTCGGTTAAGATTAGATTGGCACGTGCCGGGCGCAAAAAATCGCCGGCATACCGTGTGGTTGTTGCGGATTCGCGGCGCGCTCGCGATGGGCGCTTTATTGAGATCATTGGCTACTATCAGCCGTTATACGATCCGCCGCAAATCGAGGTGGATGTAGAAAAGGCTGTGAGCTGGTTGCTGAAAGGTGCAATTCCGTCGGACACGGTGCGGAGCATTTTCCGTAAAGCTGGGGTGCTTAAGAAATTCCACGAGGCACGTGCTCCCAAGAATCGTCAAACGGCACAGCCCTCCGCTTAATTCTTGCGTTTTGATTTGTTGTCGTGCCACCCTTAGCTCGGCAAACGTGAAATAGAGGTCGCCATCGTTCCTTGTGGATGCGACAGAGATCGTTGGAGCGGAGAAGGACAAGCTATGAGCGGAAATGAGCCCAAGACCGAAGGTCAGATCATGAAGGAGCTTGTGCAATACATTGCTGAGGCCCTGGTGGACTGGCCAGAAGAGGTCAAGGTGAACGTGGTCGAGGGTGAGAACTCCATTATCCTCGAACTAAAGGTAGCTCCGGATGACGTGGGCAAGGTCATCGGCAAAGGTGGCCAAACCGCAAAAGCTCTGCGGAAAATTCTGAGTGCCGCATCCACAAAGCTTAAGAAGAAAAGCCTGCTTCAGATCGTCGAATAGTGGAGAAAGATTTACATTTTCCGGCGCCGGATGAACTTGTGGCGCTGGGCAAAATTACTCGAACACAAGGTCATGCAGGAGCCGTTCGGCTCCTGCCTTTTTTTTCTCCCGCGGATCTTATCGAGGAACTCAAAACTCCGCACGTGTATGTGGTTCACCAGGCGGATCGGGGGAATCACAAGCCGACCGTACAGCGTCTTTCCATCAGCTCGTTATGGTACCACAAACAATTTGTCATTCTGAGTTTCGACGAAATCCAGGACATGAACGCTGCGGAGGGGCTGCGTGATCTGACGTTGTTTACGCTCCGCGAGAACCTTTGGGAATTGGGCGAAGGTGAGTACTTTGCGTACGAGTTAATAGGAATGAAAGTCATTGCCGAGGATGGCAACGAGCTTGGAGAGGTCGTCGCCGTGGAAGACGGACCTGCGCACGATTATCTCCGCGTGCGGACGGAGAGCAAAGAGTTCCTTGTTCCCTTCGTGCTCGCAATGATACGAGCCATTGATAAGTCGGAGCGACGCATCGTCGTGAGCTTACCGGAAGGACTAACGGAACTTTAGTTTGTTGCTCGCGAAAAATCGGTATGTAGAGGCAGGTTCAGACTGAGCCTTTGGAATAAAACTCGATTTGTCGAGTAGCGAATTCGTGAATATGAGAGACATCGATCTGAAGCAAGTCAACGAGCACCTGGAAAGGTTGTCGGCGGAAGATATTCTTGGCTGGGCACTCAAGCAATTTGGACCTTCCCGGCTAGCGGCTCAGGCGTCGATGCAAAAAACAAGCTGCGTGCTTATGCACATGCTAGGCCAACTTGCCCCCGAAGTTGAGATTGTTTTCATTGATACGGGAGCACACTTTCCTGAGACACTTGCGCTTCGCGACGAATATGCGCGTCGCTACGGGCTCAACATCGTCACGTACCAACCGAGACAAACGTTTGAAGAACAATTCGCGAAGTACGGCCGACACCTTTATCTGTTCGACGATGAATTCGAGCCACCTGGGTACCGTGAATGCTGCAGGCTGCGCAAGGAGGAGCCATTCTTGGAGGCTGTAAACGGGAGATTTGATTGTGTTGTGGGTGGCTTGACACGTGCCGAGGGTGGAGCCCGCTCCCATATTCCGATTCTCGCCGAAGATCCCCGATTCGCCGGATACAAACTCTATCCCCTTGCGCGATGGACAGAGGGAGATGTCGAAGATTACATCGCGAAGCATGCTTTGCCCGTGCACCCGCTTTACGCACAAGGCTACGCCAGCATCGGGTGTTCGTTCTGCACGACCCCTGTTCGGCTAGGTGAACCTCGGCGAGCAGGGCGTTGGCGCCACATTCGCGAGGCTCACCCCGAACGTTACGGCACGCAGGGGCTTTACTGTGGCATCAACCTTGAAGATCGACGCTTTGAAAAAGAGGCATGAGTTCAGGGCTTCTTCCCTTGTTCGGCCACACTTGGAGGAACCACAATTGGTGTGGACCGGAGTTCGTCGGCGCTGATGCGACGAATGACTATGGGGCGGAACGGGATCTGGCGGCGCGCTCGCCGGACCGCTTCCTCGACAGTGGCGGCCCGAACAACGATGTCTAGCCCGTCCATCCCGCGAATTCGCCAGGTCCCTGGCCTACCAAAAACTTTCACATACCGAATAATGCCTCGGCGGCCAAGACCCTCCACGCGATAGATTTGCTCGGGTTCGCGCGGCCCTAACTTCCGACGACGTGGAATGCGACGCTGCTGACGTGATTTTTCCGAGCTGTTGGATGCCGTCATTCTTCCGCCATTCCCTTTCATGGAGATGCGCTTGCCTCTGTTGTTATTTTTATGCCAAGAATTACAGGACTACGACCTAAAAAGTGTGTTCAGGACTGTTGTTGGGATGAACAAAGTGCTCAGAGGCAGTTTGTCAACGGGCTTTGCGACAAAAGCTCAGTCTTTTTTATGTATGCTCGGCGCGATTATCGCAGCCATCATTCTCACTGGGTGCAGTGACGAGCGCGGCAGGCAACCAGAAAGCGCCCCTCTGGAGGCCACGGTAAAAGTTGAGGTGAGAACCATCGAGCGCCCCACATCTGCTCCGGGGTTTGAAGTCATTCGGCCGTTCAAGGAGCAAAGTGGAATAAACGGCAAATAAGTGATCTTCAAGGTGCTCCCTGCAGTGGAGCAGCTGCGGAAGAAATCTCAAGAGAGGGCGAAGGAATCTCGGAAATGGATAAAAAGCAGATCGCTAACAAATTAGAAGAAATGGCCTTTCTGCTCGAGTTCCATGGTGAGAATCCGTTCAAGGTGCGAGCGTTTCAAAATGCTGCCAGAACACTTGCAGCCACACCGGAGCCACTTGAGTTGCTGCTGGAAGAACCCGCGCGTCTGGAGCAAATCAAAGGGATAGGGAAAAGCATTGCTTCAGTCATAAGGGAATTCGCAACGACGGGGAAGTGCCAAGAGCTGGAGGAGCTACGTGAACGTGCTCCCCAGGGATTTGACGATCTCATTCGCGTGCCGGGGCTGGGGCCGAAGCGACTGAGAGTGCTAGTGGAGGAATTCGGAATTCAGACACTGGACCAGCTTGAGCGTGTGTGCCGGACTGGAGAAATTACCCGGTTACCCGGCTTCGGCGAAAAACTGGTTGAGAAGATTTTGGCGGGAATCGCGCAGGTTCGAAAATTCGCTGGTCAATGGCTTTATCCGCAAGCTTGGGAATGTGCCCAGCTCTTACTCGACGCGTTGAAGAAAACGCCCGGAGTGAAACACCTCGAAATCGCCGGCAGTTTGCGGCGTCGCAAGGAGGTGATCAGAGACATTGATATTGTGGTGTCGGCCCAAAACGCGAGCGCTTTGAAAGAAGCTTTTGTTAGGCATCCGCTGGTCAGCAGCGTTATAGCGAGTGGCGATACGAAAACGAGCGTTATGTTGACAAATGGGATGCAGGCAGATTTGCGCGTTGTCGAAGATTCGGCGTTTCCTTGTGCGCTTCAGTATTTTACTGGCAGCAAAGAACACAACACGAAACTGCGGGCTCGCGCCAAGAAGCTGGGATTTAAGCTCAACGAATATGGATTGTTCCGCGAGGGGGAGACAAGAGCTTCAGGCCGGGAAGTCGCTCTTCCTGTAAAAGACGAAAAGGAGATCTACAAGTTCCTGGGTCTTGAGTGGATCCCGCCGGAGTTGCGTGAAGATCTCGGTGAGATTGAGGCTGCCGAGCAAAAGCAACTGCCCAAACTCATCGAACTGGATGACTATCGGGGAACCATTCATTGCCACACAACATGGAGTGATGGTGCGGACTCTCTTGAAGCGATGGTGCGGGCTGCGGAGAGTTGGCGCCTTGAATACATTGGTATTTGTGACCATAGCCGAAGCGCATTTTATGCGCGTGGCTTGGAAATTGAGCGATTGGTAGAACAGCGGCGCGAGATTGCGTCGCTCAACCAGTCTGCAAACACCAAGGTCCTCGCAGGCGTCGAATGTGACATCCTTCCCGATGGAACCCTGGACTACCCGGACGATGTGCTTGGCGAACTGGACGTAGTGGTCGTTTCGATTCACAGCCATTTTCAAATGTCTTCTGAGGAAATGACGCAGAGGATTTGTCGGGCACTAGAGCAGCCTTGCGCAGACATTCTGGGACACCTCAGCGGTCGCATGTTGCTGATGCGTGAGCCATATGCGTTCGACTTGGAAAAGGTACTGGAAACCGCTGCCCGCTGCAGAACCATCATCGAAATCAATGGCGATCCCTACCGCCTTGATCTTGACTGGCGCTACTGCCGGGCAGCCAAGGAACGCGGGATCAAGTTCGCGGTGAATCCCGACGCGCACAGCAGCCTGGGACTCCGTAACATTATCTTCGGCCTGAACACGGCAAGAAAGGGCTGGCTGACGGCGAACGACGTGGTGAATTGCCTCGGCGTGGACGACTTGAAGAACTTGATCCAGGCCAATCGAGCGTACCGGCGCAGTTTACAGGAAAAGAAATAAGGAGTACTCACCTACTCCGTCACAATGCTTCAAACTGTCCCAGGCATCGCCTATGCTGCGTCTAGTGTTTGAGTCCTAGCCGCAGTTTGAGCATGGGGGAAAGCAATTCCCACCATCCCGAGAATGGTCGGATCTTAGTGTAGCCAAGTTCTTTCGGTGGATAGATCTTCGTCACGGGAACTTCACACCACCGAAAGCCACCTGTAAGAACATGATAGAGAATGTAGTACTCCATTGCGTATCGATCAAGCCAGCGCTGATCGAGCTTAAAACGAGGATGTTTGAGAATATCTAACCGGATTGCACGGAAGCCATTGGTCGTGTCATGCAGCCGGCATCCGGTAAGCAACCACACATACCACGGGTGAATAAACTGCGTGGCAAGGCGGCGGTAGAGCGGCATAGCATCAAAATTGCCCCCGGGTAGGTAGCGGGAACCCTGCACAAAGTCCGCCTCACCTTTGATGATGGGAGCAACGAGGCGAGGAATCTCGAACGGCTCATCTTTGTTATTTCCCGCCATAATCACAAGGATATCAAAATCATTTTCCCAGCCGTATTTTATTACGGCTCGGATGGAATGCCCGATGCCGCGGTTGCGGTCCTTGCGAAGAAGTGTGAATCCATACCGTCGCTGAAGCTGTTCGGGGAAATCGTCTGTTGAACCATCGTCTGCGAGAATGACTTCGATCTCACTGTTGGGAATGAGGGTCTCTAGCTTCGCATCAAAGATGCGCTGAATGGTCTTCTCGATCTTGACGTGTTCGTTGTACGCATAGGTCGAAACTAAGATCCGAATAGGACGCCCCTGATGCGGCGATTCGGACGCGATGTCGTCTCTCACGAGTTCTTCTCCACCCATTCCAGAATCCTGTCGCACACGTAATCAATCTGCTCGTCGGTCAATGTGGGAAACATGGGTAAAGACAGCAGCGTGCGTGCCACGCGTTCGGTGATTGGCAGATCGCCTTCTTTGTGGCCCATGTGAGCGTAAGCTTTTTGCAAATGCAGCGGTAGCGGATAGTGGAGGCCAGTGCCTACACCGCAGTCCGAGAGATAGGTCTGCAAGTCCTCGCGATTTTCGACAAGTATGACGTAAAGATGAAAGACATGTGTGTTGTGTGGAGCCACTTTTGGCACAACGATCTTTGGCGAGACCGCTAGCCGTTCGGAGTATCGTTGCGCACAGCGCTGCCGGGCCTTATTCCACTCTGCCAGGCGTTTGAGTTTCGCGCGCAAGACGATTGCCTGGAGAGCATCCATGCGCGCGTTATAGCCTTCCATGTCGTGATAGTACTTTTGGCTCTGGCCGTGGTCGCGAAGCATTTTCACCTTTTGGATGATTGCGAGATCATTTGAGGTGACAGCTCCAGCTTCGCCGCACGCTCCAAGATTTTTGCCCGGATAGAAACTGAAAGCAGCGGCATGCCCCATGGATCCCGCCAGCCGACCTTTGTAGGTCGCCCCATGAGCCTGACAAGCATCCTCGAGGACGACCAGGTTGTGGTGTTTGGCGAGGTCAAGGATCGCATCCATGTCGGCGCACTGGCCATAAAGGTGGACGGGGATAATAGCTTTCGTACGGGGCGTGATTGCGGATGCGACAGCCTTCGGATCAATGGTGTAGGTGATAGGATCAATGTCCACGAAGACAGGGTGTGCCCCTGTTTGACTGACCGCTTCAGAGGTGGCTATAAAGGTGTGAGCTGGGACAATGACTTCGTCACCTGGCCCAATTCCCATAGCGATAAGGGCGAGCCGAATAGCATCGGTTCCACTATTTACGCTAGCGCAAGCGGACACACCGCAGAAATGCGCGAACTCTTCTTCAAAAGCTGTGACGTGCGGTCCGCCCACGAAGGCGGCAGCGTAGAACGCTTTTTCGAATTCTTCGCGAATCTCTGGCCACAGTTCACGATGGGGTGTCTGGAGATCAAGAAATGGGACTTTCATTTTAGCGATCCTTTACCTTTCCACGTGGGCGTGCTGGCACTCCGGCGACAATGGTGTAAGGAGGAACGTCTTTTGTTACGACACTGCCGGCTCCAACGATAGCTCCTTCGCCGATAGTCACACCGCAGAGAATTGTTGCACTGGAACCGATCGAGGCTCCACGTTTCACGAGCGTGGGAACAACCTCCCAGTCCTGTTCCGTTTGAAGCTCCCCTTCTGGCGTCGTAGCCCGTGGATACTTGTCGTTGATGAATGTGACATTGTGGCCGACGAACACACCGTCCTCGATCGTGACACCTTCGCAGATGAACGTGTGACTTGAAATCTTGCAGTTTTTGCCGATCACAGCGTTCTTTTGAATTTCCACAAAAGCTCCAATTTTCGTGTTGTCGCCAATGGTGCAGCCATAAAGATTCACAAAGTCAAAGATTCGCACGTTTTCACCAAGTTTCACATCGGGTGCGATGTTCTGGAACTTTGGTGCCATTGTCAAGCTCTCCTCCTATAAAATTGCTAACTTGTTTTCATATCTCGGACGGGGACTCGGCTGCCACCGGATTCGAGAGAATGTTGCGCCGCTTCGAGCAACTCGACAACGCGCAAGCCCATGTGCCCATCGGTAATGGGCTGACGCTCCGAGAGAATGCAATCGCGGAAGTGTTCGACTTCGGAACGGAGCGCTTCCTTGGTGTCAAGCTTCGGTGAGTACATATCTCCCATGCGATACTGAACAAGGAGGGAGTAGATCCCGCCAAGTGAATCCACGACATCTACCCCGCGGTCGTAAACTTTCACTTTTTCCGAGTTTTCCATGTCATCGTAAAGAACCATTTTTCTGCTGCCGCCGATGAGAATAAGGCGGATTTTTACGGGCGAAAGCCAGTTTACGTGAAAATGGGCAATAATGTTTCGTTCAAAGAACGCCGTTACATAGGCCATGTCTTCCTGATTGCCGAAGTGACACATCCCATGGGCGGCCGCAGCAACTGGCTTGTCTGCAAACAAGTAATCCATGATGGAGAAATCATGAGGGGCAAGATCCCAAATGACATTAATGTCATGCTGAAACAAACCGAGATTGATGCGGACTGAGTCAAAATAAAGCAGGTCTCCTAGCTCTCCCGCCTCAACGAGCTGCTTTATTTTTTGCACCGCAGGCGTGTAAATGAAAGTATGGTCAACGAGAAGGATGCGTCCGGCTCTTTCTGCCGCCAAGACAATTTGCTCTGCGTCCGCCCGCGATGCTGCTAAGGGTTTTTCCACCAAAACATGCTTTCCTGCCTCCAAAGCTGCTAGAGCGAGAGAGCAGTGGCTTGAGACAGGCGTCGCAATGGCGACAGCATCAAGCTCTTTGTCGTCGAAGAGAACAGTCGCGTCGGTCACTGGCTGCGTCCAGGGGAACTGTTCATGGATTTGGGCCAGGCGGTTTGAGTTAAGATCGCAAATGTATTTCACGCGCCAGCCCTTGACGGACGAAAAATTCCTTATAAGGTTAGGTCCCCAGTAACCGCAACCTATGACACCAACTGTTAGTTCTTTTTGCGACGCCATGTTCTAGACCTCCGGTAATTGAACACCCCATCCTCAATGGGATGCTCTGAAAGTTGTCTGTGCAAATACTATTCCGGGCCGCGGAGGATCACCTCAGCGACATAAACAGCACGCTGGGAGAAGTGGTACTCCGGATTGAGAATCTCGACTCGTAAGAATACACTTTCCCCCCGCCACTCAGGGGGCAGTTTCCACCAAATATAGCGGAGCTCACGCCAGGCAATATTGCCTTCAAAAAGCGCATAAGGGCGCATGCGATGACGAATATTGATGAGGGACACACGCACGCGTGGCCATTCATCTTCTACCGCCCGTGCACGAAGAAGTAACCCTATCTCACTTGCTTTCATTGGGATTGTAAAAGTGGTGGTCTCGTTGTTCGGCTTGGTACAAACTGCTCGGTTTTCGTAAATGTGTGTGGTCTTTGCAAACACTGCGGCCGGCAAGCGCAGAAGCTCTGGAGGAGCCGTACTCCCCCGGTCATCATAGCCGGGGAAAAAAACATGATCCTTGCGGATCACATAAGGCGCAGACGTTTCGGCAAACGAGCGAAGCCGGATGATGATGCGTGGTGTTGGCGATGCAGGAGCGGGGGATTTCCCTTCTGGCGTGAAAACATCACCTTTGCCATGTCCAGCTTGTGGCGTCCTATCGGAATACCCGCGAGGCGAGCTATCGGATTTTCCACGACATCCAGCTCCCCACAGGAACACGAGCATAATAAGAAAAGAAACTACCCAACGGAAAGGTCTCATTTGTGCGGCACCAGTCTCAAGGTCGGATCACCCAGGAGAGTGAACGTTTGAACATCCACATACTTGGGATCGCGGGGGCGCTGGGCTTCTTTGGCTGCTTGATAAACATCACCAAGGCGTTGGTCGCCCCGCTGGCAATAGTACTGAAGAAAACGTGAATTAAACGCATGATCCTCATACACGGAGCTTTTCCACGGTGACCCAATGACAGCAATAGCGCCACCGCGTGGCTGCAGGAGAAAGGCCTCTCCAATGCTGTACTCGGTATCAAAGGATGTGGTGTAACAACTCGATGCTATGATGATCGGATAATGAAGGGCGTTGCGGAGCATAGCCACATCGGTGGGTGTGAAAAGATCTTTCTGCATCGCGAAATCCACGGGACCTACCCGCCACACGAAAGAGCCACCGTGCCCAATATAATAGAGCACCTGAATGCCACTATCAATTGCCTCTCGAAGACGTTGAACTTCTCGGGTAGCAACGGCTGTCTCTGGAAAGAGCAAGGAGACCGTCGTGAAACACTCTTTGTGCTTTCGCTGAACTTCTGCGGCTAAGTCTTGGAACCGCGCTTCGACACTAGAGATCACTAAGAGACCGTCGGCCAAGGAGTGTTGAAACTGCTCGTACTCGATCACCTTTCTCACGTACTCGTGGGCCTGATCGGAATTTGCTGCAGGTACGCGCCCAGTTGCCAGGTCCGGCGTGTTGGCACTGTGAAAACTTGTGTACCAATTATCGTCCACATAGCCGCCGGTGCGAATCGTCCCCGGATTTTCAATCCAGTGAATGGGAACCCCTACGCGGGGCGGGTCGGGGCGATCATAAATTGTCCGATAGGCAAGGCGATAGTCTTGGGTCGAGTCTCCAAAAAGCAAAACATAGCGCAGCTTCGGAGAGGACGAGGCCGCATAGCGAAGGTAGCGCTTGAGCGCAATATCACTGTAGAAACCGTAATTCGTTGCGTCAAAAATGTCGAGCACGTCGATGGCTGATGTTTTCGGCCCTGTCGTCTCACGATAGTCGACATATCGCACCACAGCTTCGGATAGCTCAGGGTCGAATAGCACTAAGGATTGTGTCCCGCTGGCGATCAAATCGGACAGGTGGGAACGACGTTTGAACTCGATGGACTCGACAGCAAGCGCAGCTTCGTCTGTGGCGAGACAAAAAGTTGTTTCGCGATTGTCGGCTTCGACGACAATCTTTGTTCCGTCCTTGCGGTTGTATATCACACCCTGCGATGGGCAAAACACCCGAGCCGAGCGAGTCACATTGCGCACTGCAAAACGGTACGGTGGCGACGCGGTCGTGCAAAGGTTACTGTTGAAAACGAACCAGTTCCGCTTTCCGGCGTCTAACTTGCGCGGATAGTAAGCACGCACCCAGTCGAACGAGATAGAATCAACGACGTTTTGCCTGTCTGGAGGAGTTTTGAAGATGATTCGCTGGCGAAAACGAATCTTGCCTGCAGGCAACGTGGTTTCGTAATCATAGTAGCCGCGGTAATCAAACTCGAAAGTCCCGAGATCAAAACGGGGGCTCTCACGCTCCTCGTCGTCGCCATATTGAATCTGAAACTTGTGGGCAGGATGAAGATTCGGGACATCCGAATAGCCAAAGATTCGAAACACAAGACGAACGTGATCGGCATAGCGCGAATCGAAATCAGGAAAATCGATCCGAATGGGGAACGTGCGGTTGTCGCCAGCAACAATGTGACACCAATAGAAATTATCTGTGATACCGCGGGGAAGGCGCGATTCCCGATAGTAATTGTCCTCTTCCAAATGATGAACGTGCCAAAAACTTAAGTCTTCCGCAGGAATTGTAGGTTTGTCTAGTGTGACTTCCTGATACCGAAGCGTTCGAGTTCCCCCCCAAGTGAGGAAATAAACATTGTAGTAGTTATCTGGCTTGTAGGTCGAGTAGGTCCCAGTCGCGTGCTCTCCAATAAACTCGATATAATCGTTCTCACTGAGGCCATCAGTGTTCTGCATCTTGATCGCTATCGGAACAAGTTCTCCCTCGTTCCACAAAGCAATTGTGTCTGCCTTAACGTCGCGTGGCATGCCAGCCGCAAATAGGTCCCGAAAATAACAACGATAAAGCCCTGGATACGCCACCAGGAGGCGGCAGTATTGCTCTGTCAATTCCCAGTCTGGCTCAAGTTCAGCAAGGGTAGGAGTCGTGTCGCTGTTGTTGCCTGACAGAGTAGGGCGCGCCGAGGCAATCGCTCCGACGTGTAAAAGCGCTAGAAAAACCCAGCAAAATGCGAGTACCGTAAATCTTGTCTTCAAAGAGTAAGACGTCGTTCCCATTCCCAGATTCTTGTTGGAACTCACATATAGTTTGCGGCGTATTTGATTCGAGACCAACGGCACCTGGCAAAATGAGTTGTCAGTTGAAACGTCTTTTTCAGAAATGTTTAGCAACCTCTTTCCATGATCGAGACGACCATGACGCTCAAAGATAAAAAGATTCTTTTGGGAGTTAGCGGGGGAATTGCGGCCTATAAAGCTGCGGATCTTTGTTCACTATTGAGAAAACGAGGCGCTGCTGTGCGAGTCGTCATGACCCGCAATGCAACACAATTTGTCGCCCCCCTCACATTTGAAACTCTCACGCAGTCGCCCGTTTACCTTGATCTCTTTGCTGCACAGCATTCGTATGAAATGGAGCACATTTCATGGGCGAGATGGGGTGACGCGCTGATTGTGGCACCAGCGACGGCGGATGTTCTTGCCAAAATGGCAGCCGGGATCGCGGACGATGCTCTCACAACACTGTATCTTTCATTCACCGGCCCGGTTGTTGTTGCACCAGCAATGAACACCCAAATGCTCGAGCACCCGGCAACTCGTAAGAATCTGATTACGCTCGAAGAGCGAGGTGTAAGAATCATCCCGCCTGGCGTGGGCACTCTTGCTTGTGGCGAGGTCGGAGCTGGACGCCTTCCGGAGCCACAAACCATAATAGAAGAACTCGAAAGAATTCTCGCCGGGAACAACTCCGCAGCTGAAGAAACAGCTAGGTCTTCAGCGAACGAAGTTATTTCCGACAAAAATGGCGTGACCGCGGTACGCGACAACGCGCTCGCCGGTCGAGTCGTGGTGATCACGTCCGGACCAACCCATGAATACCTTGACCCGGTTCGGTTTCTCACCAATCCTTCTTCAGGCAAAATGGGAGCAGCCCTTGCCCGAGCAGCGGCAAGCCGCGGGGCTAAGGTACATCTTGTCACCGGTCCAGTTAGCCCCAGCGTTCTCCCAACGGACTGTGCCACCATTCACAGGGTGACAACAGCTGAGCAAATGCTCCTGGCGGTGCAGGCACTGGCGGATTCCGCTGACGCTTTTATCTTCGCTGCAGCCGTGAGTGATTTCCGAGTCGATCGTCCAGTTGAGAAAAAGATCAAGCGCACAGGCAATGCTGTGGTCCTACCACTGGTTGAAAATCCGGACATATCACAAGCGATAGGCATCCGGAAAAAGCCTGGCCAAGTGACGATTGGTTTTGCGGCAGAGACCGATGATTTGGAGGCGAACGCGCTCACCAAGCTCAACCGCAAACACCTCGACGCGATTGTCGCTAACGACGTTACAAATCCCAGAATAGGCTTCGAAAGCGATGACAATGAGGGTACAATCTATTTACGAAACGGTCAGAAACGTTTTATTTCGCGCCGACCAAAAGACGAAGTAGCCCAGGCAGTCGTGGATGTGCTCGTGGAGCTTTTGCAGCCTGCTCATAACGTTCCATCGCAAGAGGACACATAAATCGCGTTACTCATCTTAATAAGGGACAGAGACTACACTGCAGAGACCTCCCCTCCAGCATTCATAACCTAGCTCCTAAGTGTTGCACAGCCGGCTGGCATGTTATCCAAAGCATTGCGTCTGGGCGGGCGCCGCATAGTTCGGGACCGTCGTCCCTAGGCCGACTTATGAGCCAAAAAGGCTTTTGTGCTCGCGCCGTCGTGCGGCTGACAGAAGCTCACCGTAAGAAAGCAAGAAATGGCCGCAGCCAACTTCTGAGGCTTGGTCCCTCTACCCTAACGTTCGTCAGGTGCTGTCACTCCCAAAACTTCGTCAATAGTTGTGACGAGTTGAGCAACCTTTTGAAGCCCGGCACGACGGAGCGTGACCATCCCTTCTTCGATTGCCATACGTTTGAGCTGCGTTGTCGAAATGCCTTCGATGATCTTGTCGCGCATCGCATCGGAAAGGTGAAGTAGCTCGTAGAGAGCCACACGTCCCTTGTAACCGCTGTTGAGGCATTTTTCGCAACCAGCACCGCGCGCAAACATTGTGCCTGGTTCAAGTCCTAGTGAGTTGAGGAGTTCCGGCGGAGGCTCATAGGTCTGTTTGCAGTTTTCGCAAATGCGCCGAACGAGGCGCTGCGCGACAATCAGGTTGACCGAGGCAGTCACGAGGAAGGCTTCGACCCCCATGTTTGTCAGACGGTTGATTGTACTCGGCGCATCATTCGTGTGGAGGGTTGAAAGCACGAGGTGGCCGGTGAGAGCTGCTTTGACGGCTATTTCGGCGGTCTCTTTGTCACGGATTTCGCCGACCATAATAATATCTGGGTCCTGGCGCAAAAAGCTTCGAAGTCCCTCCGCGAAGGTGAGCCCAATGTCCGGATGGACCTGTACCTGATTGATTCCATAGAGCTGGTACTCGACTGGGTCTTCAATGGTCATGATGTTTTTGCGGGGGTCATTGATGGTGTTCAGAGCCGAGTACAGCGTTGTGGATTTGCCAGACCCTGTAGGACCGGTGACGAGGATCATTCCCCACGGCGCCCGGATCTCACGCTCGAAACCAGCGAGAATGTCTGGGGCCATCCCGAGATCTGTGAGGTTGAGCATGAGATTGCCGCGGTCGAGAATACGAATAACGACTTTTTCACCGAAGACTACGGGGCAGGTGGAAACACGAAAATCGATGCTTCGTCCACCAAGGTTGATCTTGAAGCGCCCGTCCTGAGGAAGACGCCGCTCGGCAATATCAAGGTCGCTCATGATTTTGATACGCGAAATGATAGCGTTCTGGAACTTCTTCGGCGGCGCTTTCATTTCGTGAAGCACGCCGTCGATGCGATAACGCAGACGCAATTCTTTTTCGTACGGTTCGATGTGGATATCGCTGGCGCGCATGCGGATCGCATCGTGCACGATGAGATTAACAAGCTGGATGACAGGCGCATCGCTGGCCTCGACCTCCTCCTCCCCCTCTCCCTGTTCGGGACCGGTCGTCTCGGCGTGTTCGAGTGCTTCGAGGACGGCTGTCTCTTCTTCGCTGATTTCCTTTAACATTTCATCAAGTGCCGATCCCGTTTTCCCGTAATAGCGCTCGATGGCTTCTCGAATGTCAGATTCAAAAGAGATGACGGGGACAATTTTGCAGTTTGTTAGCAGGCGAAGTTCATCAAGGAGATAGATGTTTGAGGGATCAGATAACGCGACGGTGAGCGTGTCTCCTGTTTTATCGACAGGCACGATTTGATATTTCCGCACTAACTCTTCTGGTATGCTGTGAAGGATGGATTGATCAATCTCATAGTGGGAAAGAGTGATGAACGGAACGTTGAGCTGTTTGCCGATGGCAGCTGCAATCTCCCACTCGTTTGCAAAGCCATTATCAATAAGGATGCTCCCCAAGCTGCCCCCGCTTTTTTCCTGAATGTCGAGGGCTCTTTCCAGCTCCTCCTGTGTGATGATATTGTCGCGGACAAGAATTTCGGCAAGCTTTCGCTCCATTAGGCTGGCCATGATGATTCTGCGTGTCCTTTCCCTCGCTTTAACTCACCTATCAGCACCAAGTGTGGTTCGATGCATAGTTGGACGGCAACACAAAACCGTGGCTTGACCTGATAGCTTCAGGCGTGTCTTCATTAAGCGAAAGGTCTGGGAAGATAAGAGTTTTACGATGCATTTACAGCGATGTGTGGGAGAGACATACTATCTCGAGCATCAGGACGACATCGACGCTCTGGCTACTGAATTAGACAGGGTACCACGTGTCGCTCTCGATACAGAAGCTGACAGCTTGCACCACTATCGGGAAAAGGTTTGTCTGATTCAGCTTTCCTTTGGCGGACGTCATGTGGTAGTGGATCCATTGGGAGGGGCAGACCTTTCACGACTCCTCAACACGTTAAGTACTCGCCTGCTCGTGTTGCACGGCGCGGACTATGATCTACGCCTTCTCAAGCGATGCTATGGTTTTGTGGCTCATGAGATTTTTGACACCATGCTTGCGGCGCAGCTCCTTGGCTACGACCAACTCGGTTTGAGCTCCGTCGTGGAACGAACCTGCGGCGTGGTGCTTAGCAAGCATGGTCAGAAGGCTGACTGGTCGCGGCGCCCGCTGCCTCAAACTTTGATCGAATACGCGACAAACGACACCCGCCATCTGCTGTGCGTTGCTGATCAACTTGGCCAGGAACTGGAACGCAAAGGCAGACTGGAATGGCATAGAGAGGCATGTCGGCGACTCGTGAGCGCAGCTGCAAGGTGCACCAATGGAAATCAACGCAATGGCGACTGGAAAATCAAAGGGTGGCACACCCTGCCGCCGGGACGCGCCCACGCAATTCTTTTCGAATTGTGGACGTGGCGCGAACACGAGGCACAGGTTGCGGATCTTCCCCCTTTCAAAATTATGCGGAATGAAATCCTGATCGAACTCGCCCGATGGACTCATGATCACGGGTTGATAGAGCCATTTCCAAATCTTCCGCGAAACATCCGAGGCCCACGACTCGAACGCTTGCAACACGCGTTGGCTAAAGGGTATCATGCTCCTTCCTCTCTGTGGCCCCGCCTTCCCGCACCAACCAAAGGCACCAAGCGCGTGCTCCCCCGCAACCGGATCAGTGCACTCCGAGCGGTCCGCGACCAAAGAGCGCAGCAGCTGGGAATTGAAGCCGCCGTGTTGTGTCCAAACGCTCTCTTATATGCACTTGCGGAAAAGCCCCCTGCGAGTCGTGAAGAGCTGATTGAGCGAGGCGAGCTCAGCCAATGGCAAATAGAAGCTCTTGGCGAGGAGTTCATCCTGGTGCTTCGGACAATGAGTTGTGCGAAAGAAGGTTCGGCCACTTAGCGAGCGTTTTCCGTTGCGAGTGAGGCGTTAACCTTTTTAATCCTCAAAAAGAAACGACAAAAAGACATAAGGAAGGTGCGATATGCTAACAAAAGAGCTCGAGCAGAAAATCAACGAACAAATTAACATGGAATTTGTGTCGGCCTATCTTTATCTGGGCCTTGCGGCGGCTTGCGAAGGGATGAACTACCGGGGAGCAGCGCAATGGATGCGAGCCCAAGCTGAGGAAGAAAAAGGGCACGCCATGCGGCTTTTTGAGTATCTTATCGAACGTAACGCAAAAGTCGAACTCCTTGATATTCAGGCGCCGAAGGTTTCCCCTAAATCGCTGCTCGATGTGTTCCAGCTTTCATTGAAGCATGAGCAAGCTGTTACAGCCAGCATTGATAAACTTTACGGCCTGGCTTTCGAGCAGAGGTCCTTCTCGACCGCTCACGAGTTAAGCTGGTTCCTAAAGGAGCAGATCGAGGAAGAAAAACAGGTCCGGGACATTGTGCGGACCATTGAGATGCTTGGTGACGACGCTGCCGCTTTACTTGATCTTGACCGTGAGCTGGGGAGCCGCAGCAACGGGACCGAACAAGCAGCGAGTGAGTAACCTCTAGCCGATTTCTCTTTTGCAAACGAGTTCGGGCTTGGTGCTTAAGAAGCACCAAGCCCTGTTTTATTGGAATCAGAGTTTTGGCTTACTGCGCTTCACATAACTAAAAAGTAAGGGATACGGTGAAACGATGGACAGGGTTGTGACCATATATGATTTGCTTTCGGAAGCCGTCGAACGAAGAGCGAGCGATTTGCATTTGACTCAGAATGCTCCGCCAATCCTGCGCATTGATGGGGAGCTGGAGGTCATGGACTTGCCAGCTTTGACGGCAGCAGACACCCAACGCATGGTCTACTCCCTTTTGAACGACACACAAAAAGCCGTATTCGAGGAAAAATGGGAACTCGACCTCAGTGTGGAAGTGGCTTCTCTCGGGCGATTCCGC
The DNA here is from genome assembly GCA_017161655.1 of Candidatus Sumerlaeota bacterium. GTDB lineage: Bacteria > Sumerlaeota > Sumerlaeia > Sumerlaeales > Sumerlaeaceae > DRVG01. The sequence goes on along the minus strand of JADFCV010000002.1, from coordinate 183,802 downwards.
GTGAACGTTCACAAGCAGCGTGGCGCGGTGGAAGCTGCATTTCGCATAGTTCAGGAAAACATTCGCACACTCCGGCAACTTGGCCTTCCGCCAGTCAGCGAAGAAATTGCCCGACGGGCTAGTGGCCTGGTTCTGGTGACGGGACCAACTGGAAGCGGGAAGACCACGACGCTTGCCGCGATGATTAACCAGATCAATAATGAACAGCACAGAATGATCATCTGTGTGGAAGATCCAATCGAATACATTCACAAGAATCGTAAGTCCATTATCAAACAGCGCGAGGTCTCGAGCGACACAAAATCATTTCAGGAAGCCCTGCGACATGTGCTCCGCCAGGACCCCGACGTGGTCGTGATCGGCGAGATGCGCGATCTCGAAACAATCGCCACAGCTCTGACGGCAGCAGAGACAGGGCACCTTGTTCTAGCGACGCTTCATACCCCTGATGCAGTGCAAACAGTTGACAGAATAATTGACGTCTTTCCGCCGCACCAACAGCAACAAGTGCGTATCCAGTTAGCAGGGACGCTTCAGGCGATCATCGCCCAGCAATTGATCCCGATCCCTGGCGGACGTGGCCGGGTAGTGGCATGCGAGATTCTCCTGGCTACGGTCGGGGTGCGCAACGTCATCCGAAACGCAAAGACAGAGCAGCTTTATACAATTATGCAAACAAACTCCGAAATTGGCATGGTCACCATGGACAAGTCGCTAAAGACTCTCTATGAACAGGGTCTCATTAGCTTTGACGAAGCAATCCGCCGATGCCGCTTTCCTGAAGCCTTTTCCGCATTGTGAGAAATCATCATTGAATCCCCAGCAAGCTATCTTCATCGGGTAGAAGAAGAGTGTGAGACAGATGCGACCTCTCGGCGCCGTGGACGCACCAAAGAGAAGAGCTTATCCTTATGGGATTTTGTGAAGACGATGATGAATGACCGTGCTCTGAAATCAAATGAAGAGATTGTTGCGGAGTTGCAGGCACTGCTTGGCAAGGAACAGGTTCTGCACAAGAGAATGGATTTAGAAGCTCGAGCGGGAGACGCGAGCATTTACCGACTTGTTCCACGCGTCGTTGTCCTGCCTCGCAACGAGTCCGATGTTGCTGCTATTCTCAATTATTGCCGCAAACATGCGTTGTATCTTACTTTCCGTGCCGCTGGGACCTCCCTTTCCGGGCAGGCGGTGACCGATGGCATCCTCGTCGATGTTGCCACACATTGGCGCGGAGTGCGTGTTTTAGAGAATGGGGAAAAGGTCGCCGTGCAACCAGGGGTCATCGGAGCACGCGTGAACGAAATCCTCGCTCGGTACCATCGTAAGATTGGCCCCGACCCTGCCTCCATTAATGCCTGCATGATTGGGGGCATCGCGGCAAATAACGCTTCAGGAATGTGCTGTGATGTGGCCAAGAACAGCTACCACACGATGGCGAGCATACGTTTTATGCTGGCGGACGGGTTTGTGCTAGATACCGCCGACGAAGATGCAGACACGAAGCTTGCCGAATGCGAGCCGAGAATTTCCCAAGGCTTGCGTGCGTTGCGTGAAGAAATACTGAGCAGACCAAACCTCGCGGAACGCATTCGTCAGAAGTTCTCCATCAAGAACACTTGTGGATACAGTCTCAACGCGTTTGTCGATTTTGAGCAACCAGTGGACATTCTCGCACACTTGCTTGTAGGCAGCGAAGGGACTCTGGGTTTCATTTCGGAAATCACCTATCACACGGTTCACGAGTTTGCGCCGAAGGCTACAGCTCTGGTGTTCTTCGAGCAGTTTGTTGACGCACACCGCAGCGTGAAGCCTCTGGCGGATATCGGTGCCGCCGTCGTGGAGATCATGGATAGCGCGGCCATGCGATCGGTCGAACACGAGATGGACTACGGCTTCGATGTTCGTCCGGAGATGGGGGCGTTGCTCGTGGAGTTTCAGGAACCATCGGAGGAACAACTGGCGCAACGTGTTACTGAAGCGCAGGGCATTTTGTCCAGATACGCGCTACTTAAGCCGGCCGAGTTTACCCGCGACGCAAAGCTACGGGAGCGCTACTGGCACATGCGCAAAGGGCTTTTCCCAAGTGTCGGAGCGATGCGCAAGCTTGGGACTGCTGTGATTATTGAGGACGTGTGTGTCCGTTCAGAGCAGCTCGCCGATTGCGCTATGGATCTGCAGCAGCTTTTTGCCAAGCATCAGTTCCCGGACACGATTATATTTGGCCATGCCAAAGCAGGGAATCTGCATTTCGTTGTTTGCACGGACTTTGCCGACAAGACGCAACGCGACAATTACGCTCGTCTTATGGATGACGTGGTTGCGTTGATCGTCGACAAATATGATGGTTCACTGAAGGGTGAGCACGGGACAGGACGCAACATGGCCCCGTTCGTGGAGAAGGAGTGGGGGCCGGAGCTCTACGATCTGATGTGGCGGGTGAAGCGCCTACTTGATCCCGACGGGATACTTAATCCGGGCGTCGTGCTTAATGAGAATCCCAAGGTGCACCTCGAGGCTTTGAAGAGCATGCCGAGTGTGTCGCCCATTGTGGACAAGTGCATTGAGTGCGGTTACTGCGAATCCAAATGCCCGTCGCGATACCTGACGTTGACGCCGCGTCAACGCATCGCGGTGCTTCGGCAAGTCCGTGTTTATCAGGAAAACGGCGCACTCGATCAAAGCAGGGCACTGGCAGAAGAGCTCGAAAAAGCTTATGACTATGCAGGGGTCGCGACGTGTGCGACAGATGGCTTGTGTGCCACCGCGTGCCCCGTAGGTATCGATACAGGGGAATTGGTGAAACAGCTGCGTGGGGAAAGGCACTCAGGATTCGAAAGAAGTCTTGCGCGTTGGACAGCGCGACACTTCGGAGCCGTGGCAGGAAGCGTGCGCCTAGGCCTGGCAACACTTAAGCTCACTGGTAAACCGGGAGAACGGATCGCGAGAAGAGTGGCCGAATTGAGTAGAAAATTGACCCGCGGCGCCTTGCCCGGGCTGCCGGAGCGTGTTCCGCTTCCAGGTCCTGCGCGCCGGATCAAATGCACGCGTCCCCTGGAGACCACGGAAAAGACAGTGGTTTATATCCCGAGCTGCTTAACACGTTCGATGGGGGCCATCCCTGGTGAGCAGACCGACATCGGCCTTGCAGAAGCCACGATGGCTGTGTTGCGTGCGTGCGGCTACGAGCCGTTTATTCCTATTGGGGTGAATCAGCACTGCTGCGGACAACCTTACGTCAGCAAAGGATTTACTGACGTGGCACGCGAAGTTGCTCAGCGGATGGTTGATTTTCTGTGGGACGTGACGCTCGGCGGAACATACGCGGTCGTTTGCGATACATCCCCTTGCTCAGGGACCATGCTTCTTACTTATGAGAAGCTCTTGAGCGGTGGTCATTATAGGCGCTGGAAGCAGCTGCGGATCTATGATTTTCCGGTGTTCATGGCCACGGAGGTGCTCCCTAAGCGGAGAGATTGGCCGAAGCTTCCAGGCACGGCGATTCTTCACCCCACCTGCACGCTGACCAAATTAGGAGGTGTTCCAGCCCTGCGCAGTGTGGCCGAAACGTTTTGCGAGAATGTCGTCGTGCCACTAGAAACTGGTTGTTGTGGATTCGCGGGTGATCGCGGCTTCCTTGTGCCAGAGCTGACAGAGAGCGCGACACGCCTTGAGGCAAGTGAAATCTTGCAGGCAGCTGCAACCGCGGATGGGGCAGTACACTTTTATTCAACGAGCCGCACCTGCGAACTCGCCATGAGTGCCGCCACTGGCAGAGTGTTTCGATCTATTGTTTTTCTTTGTTACGAAGCACTTGCGCCTAACGGCAAACAAGAGTTACTGAGCCGAGAGTAACCGCAAAACTGAAGGGTGCTGCGATCATGACCTCGCTAAATCGATGCGCAGCATGAAACCATGACGCGACGAACAGTCGGCATTGCTATCATCGCAGGCGTAGGACTTCTGCTGGCCCTCTTTCTGCTTGCACGGTGGGTTCAACCTCCCGACCGCCAACCACAGCGAAAAAAGAACCCGTTCCTCGTCTTCTCAGAGAACCAAACACCAAAAGTCTTTTCGGCGGAATTCCCACCAGCGCGACCGTCCCCATCGCCACCGCCCTCCCCTACTCCTCCGGACGCGTCATTCTTGACGGAACTCGAGAAGGACATGAACGCGCTCAACGCCTCAATTCAGGCGACAAAACAGCGCATTGCGTCCGATATCCAGAAAGCAGCTGCGGGCATACCTCAGACTGGAAACGTGAATTTCAATCCTACTCAAGAGGTGGTTCGAGAATTGGATTTTTCAGGATGGCCCCCCGATGTTATTCAAAGCGTTATGCAGCGGTATGGCATGCGAATAGAACGACGGTACGTGAGCAATTTCACGCCAAACACCTTTTTGAGCAGAGCAACCGTGCCAGACAATAAACACTTTTACGCCGGGCATGGGGCTGCACCCGGAATCTATGAAGTGTTCGAACTCACACCGGCTGCTCTGGCGCGAATGAGTTCACTGGAGGAGCAAGAGCTTATCAAAAGGGGATGGCAACCTGAGCAGTGTGTGACGTCACGTGTCGTCTTCGGTATTGTCCGCCAGCCCAACGGAGGGTATGATCTCGGTGTGCTGTTGATGGAAAGCCAGTATCTCCAGTAAACACGCCAAGCGTGTCGTCTTGCCAGTGTTGGACTAAGACTCAGCCAAAAGCATGGTTATTCGTGTCCACCTACCAGCTAGGATGTTTCCGATGAACGAGGGGAGAGTAACGCAAAGGGGCACAGGGCTTTCGTTCTCATGAAGAGAATCCTCGCAAATCATGAACAAGATGACTTTTATGATAACTTATTATCATGATTTATTGAAGTGGGTTTTTGTTACTTATAGGAATTTAATTGTGCTAGTGAGAAAAATGTAGCGGAATTAATAGCGGATTTGTTACGCGCTTGGGAAGCTGTGGGATCAAAGAGGGGGGACAGACTGTTCTGTTATCTAAAATTACACACACCTGTGGCTCAGATTTTTCCTGTAAGCTTTTTTCTTTGCCTTTTTGGCAGAAAGCACATCAAAATCAGCATGGAGGTCGGCCATGAACAAGAACTTTCACATAATAATAAGCACGGCGCTCTTGTTGTGCGTGTGCTTTTCTGTTTCGCAGGTAGGCGTTGGTGTTCCTGCCTACCCGGGACCAACAGTGGTGTCTCAACCAGACGGGACGACTTTTAGTCTGCGCTTGCACGGCGACGAGTATTTTTCCTGGCACACAACTGCGGATGGCTACGTTGTCGCGAAGGACCCTGCAGACGGATACTGGAAGTATGCGCAGCCAAAAAAAGGTGAAGCAGCCCTGGAGGTCATTCGTGGTGCAGTAGTCGGCAAAGTAAATCCCACAGCGCTCAACATTCAAAAAGGTGCTTTGCCCGCCCCGGAATTACGCCAACAACAGTTGAAGAAGAGACGCGTGCCAGGCAACACTGGTTTTCGGCCAAGTGGGATGCCCTCTGCTACGGTTCCGTCCGGAGCACCAGCTCCAACACTCGCTCCGGAGCCCCCGATCGGCAGTGGGCCACTCAAGATTCCCGTGTCAGGTGCAACCACAATCAAAAACGTGGTGATTCTTGCCTGTTTTTCGGACCATTGGGACAGTACTAACGGCACGGTGCTGCCCTCGTTCGGACGAGTGAACACCAATGAGTACTCGAACCTTTTCAACGAAGTTGGGCACACCAACGATGGGGCTGTTGGATCGGTTCGCGATTATTACAACGAAGTGTCCTATGGGAACTTGACAGTCGTGAGCGTGGTATCGCCGTGGGTCCAGTTGCCAAACAATGAAGCTTATTACGGGGCAAATGTGAGTGGGCAAGATGTTAGGCCCGACGTCATGGCAGCCGATGCCATTGCCGCCGCGGAAGCTGCGGGATTTGATTTCTCCCAGGGTGATTCCGATGGTGATGGCTGGGTAGATTGCCTCACAATCATTCACTCCGGGTTTGGCGAAGAACTTGTAGGGAATCCTGCCAACTGTATTTGGTCCCATCAGTGGACCATGCCATCAGTCGCCACGTACGACGGCAAGAAGATGTACCGCTATCACACCGAGCCTGCTTTACGCGGTTTACAGGGTGTTTCCACGAGCATCATACGGATCGGCGTGATTTGCCACGAGATGGGGCATTTCTTCGGGCTTCCGGATCTCTATGACTACAGTGATGCGACATGGGGATTAGGAAAATGGTGTCTCATGGCTTTTGGAAGCTGGAATGGGGGTGACGGAAAAAGCCCCGCGCATTTCAGTGCCTATTGTAAATGCTCTCTGGGGTTTGTCGTGCCAGAAATTGTTCATGCTCGAGCAACACAAAGCTTGCCGCGTGTGGAAGACAATCCGTCGGTCCACATGATTCGCGATGGAACGTCCAACGGCGAGTACTTCCTCGTTGAGAACAGGGGCAATTACGGCTTCGACAACGACGTGACGTCCATATATCCAGGGATTCTTATCTACCACGTAGACTCAAAGAGCAAGAACAATGATCTGAGTACGTGGCCACACCCACTCGTAAAAATCGAAGAAGCCGACGGAAACAACTCTTTGGGGAACAAAACCGCTCTCTCGGAACCTGGGGACGTTTGGCATAGTGGCAGTGGCTTGCCAACCGGTTTTGTAGATACGACGGGGGTCCAAAGCACGAACGCGATGATGTATCAGAGCCTCCCCTACAACCGTGCTGACAATCCAGCGTACTACTCTTATGTGCAGTTGATGAACTTTAGCGCAGCGGGCAATCCTATGACCTACACACTCGCTACGCTCAAGCCTACTGTGGAGACCCAGACTGCAGGGCCACCGACGCCGCCAAGCTTTTCCGTGTCATGGGGGGCTTGCACGAATGCAACTCACTTTGAGATTCAGGAGGGAACAACGGTGACGTTGACCTCCTTCCTGGACAGTGCCGAAGACGAGGACACCGTCTATCAAAACTGGACCTTCGGGGGAACCGCAACTCGTAGCGCTGCGGGGGCCGCAATGGGCTCTTACAGCTTCGCCATGGAATATGGTTCGTCTGTCCAAACTGTGACGATGCGTCAGCCTTTCAAACTCTTAGCCAGCACCAATGTTTCATTCTACGTCATGTCGCACATTGTGACTGGCAATGGCTACATGCGGTTCGAAATTTCCAATAATGGCGGAGCAACGTGGCATCCTGTCGCGACCTACAGCGGCTACATTGACCCGTGGGCGGCTTACTCTTATAACGCGGCCACACTCACCGGCGCAGGAGTGAGCCTAAACGATTGGTGTCTGCTGCGCTTTGTGGCAAACACGGAGTATGGGTTTGGGTGGTCAAGCTTCCCCGCTTATGGTTTTGCTTTTGACCATGTGAGCATTACCGGCACAGAAATGAATGGCTATGGGAACTGGGTCTCGCTGAACAACAATGTTCCCGTGACGTCGTACCTTGTTTCTGGCAAACCGAACGGGACCTACGCTTACCGTGTCCGTGCTTTCGCGAATGCTGCATGGCAAGGATTTGGGCAAACAGGTGAGGTTCTCGTCGTGCCAGTGGTCCTCTCACTTTTCGGCTTGGAATAGACACTCAAGTTTTGCCCTGGGGCGCATCCTTTGGGATGCGCCTTTTTTTATGCAGATGAATCGAAACGACGCTATGCTAACGATGAGGAGTCGCCGCCTATTGGCACGCATTGTAACCAGATTCTAGTCATTGGCATAAGATGCTCAGAGTTCGGTAAGTTTTTTCAATTCGGGGATTAGAACACAATGAGCCTGCATCAAGACGTGCATCAAAAGGACCAGACAGAAAAGCTTTGTGGCCGTAGCGTCCGTGAACTGATTGATCGGTTCGGCCGGCGCATTACCTATCTTCGGATTTCGGTCACTGACCGATGCAATCTTCATTGCCACTACTGTATGCCAGCGGGGCGCCCAACGTGGTTTGAACGGGAGAAACTTCTCAGCTTCGAGGAGATATGGCGATTTGTCCGCGTTTGCTCGGAGCTAGGGATTTCGAAAGTCAGGCTAACAGGGGGCGAGCCGTTGCTTCGATCGGAACTGCCCGAGCTTGTGGCTATGCTGCGTAAAATTCCAGGCATCCGTGAGATTGCGATGACCACGAACGCCACACTGCTGGCGCGCTATGCAGAGTCGCTCAAAATCGCGGGATTAGATAGACTGAACGTCAGCCTCGATTCTCTGCGTCCGGAGAGGTTTGCCAGAATCACGCAAAGCGACGCTTTCCATCAAGTGTGGCGTGGAATCGAGACAGCCCTCTCCGTGGGTTTTGCGCCGTTGAAACTCAATGTCGTCGTGATCAAAGGAATAAACGATGACGAAGTGGTGGACTTCGCGCGATTGACGGCACGCTATCCTTTTCACGTTCGTTTCATTGAGTACATGCCAATTGGCGCAAATCGCGAGGACTGGGAAAGGGGAAAAGTCGTATCCTGCGCAGAGATCCGTGAACGGATCGCGCGAGAGATTCCCATAAAACATGCTGCAAGTGATTCCGAGGGGAAGGGCCCGGAGCGAACATACGCTGTTTGCGATGGCAAAGGCTGTATAGGTTTCATCAGCCCCGTGTCGGACGAGTTTTGCTCAGCATGCAACAGGATGCGCCTCACCAGCGATGGTAAGCTTCGTGGCTGCCTGATGCGAAACGGAGAGTTGGACATTCGTGATGCCCTGCGGCGTGGAGCCACTGATGACGAGTTGCGCGAACTGGTTCTTGAAGCAGTGGCACGCAAGCCGGAGAAGCACACAATCAACTCTCCCGACTTTGAATTCTCGGATTTCTACACGATGAACCGTCTTGGCGGGTGAATCAGTGGTAGAGAAAATACTTTGCTCGACCCTTTGCAAACTGATCGCGCTCAGCTTCCCACCAGTGGATGATTTCCTGCGCTGATTTCCCATCAAGCAGCATCCGCCTTATCTCCGTCGTGCCCATGACTTTGTTGAACGCGCTAACTCTCGCGCGCTGCTTTGCGGGGCCAGCTGCGGCTCCACCGTAAAGGATACGCTGCTCAGGATAGAGCTTGTGGATAGCCTCAACAATGTGCAGCCCCGTCTCAACCGGCATGAGGGCATCGAAATCCGTGATGTGCAGTTGAACGCCTTCGCATGCGCGGTCTTTATACGGGCCGTAATAGGGCTTGAAATAAGCAGGGCGGAAAAAGATCCCCGGCAGTTTGCGAGAATTAAGCTCAGTGGCGAGGCGCTGGGCATCTATCCACGGCGCGCCGACGTACGCGAAAGGAAGCGGGTATCCGACTCCGACGTTTACGGCATCGAGCTCGCCGAGCATTCCGGTGACCGCAATGTACCAGCAAGTTTCAGGGGTCTGCATGTGGGTGCTTGTTGGAATCCAGGGCAGTCCCGTATCCCACCAACGCATATTG
>JADFCV010000002.1:93827-174295 GCA_017161655.1 Candidatus Sumerlaeota bacterium | reverse complement strand
GCCGAGCATTCCGGTGACCGCAATGTACCAGCAAGTTTCAGGGGTCTGCATGTGGGTGCTTGTTGGAATCCAGGGCAGTCCCGTATCCCACCAACGCATATTGCGTTTCCAGCCCTTCATGGGAACAACTGTCAGTTTGCACCCCATCTTGTAATAATCATTCATCCAAAGAGCCACTTCGCCCGGAGTGAGGCCGTACAAGTAAGCCACCGGCGCCCAGCCAACAAGAGTCTCGAAGCCGCGTTTGAGAACATTGCCGCTCACAAGTTTACCGCCCATCGGATTCGGACGATCGAGGACAATGAGCTCTTTGTTGTTTTCGACAGCGGCTTCCATGCACAGCTTCATTGTGCCCACATAGGTATAGGATCGATTGCCGATGTCCTGGATGTCGTACACAAGGACATCGACATTACGGAGTGCAGACGGGCGGGGTTTGTTGAGGGGCCGCTTTTTTGAATCCCTGCCGTGGAGGCTATAAACGGGAACACCTGTAACGGGATCAACCTCGCTGACAACCCTTTCCCCGGCTCCTTGCGCGCCACGCACGCCATGTTCGGGAGCAAAGAGAGCGGTCAATGTCGTTTCTGACGACCGGGCGAGCTTGTCGATCGTGGAGATGAACTCGGAATCCATTCCGGTGGGATTCGTGATGAGCCCAACGCGCTTTCCCCGAATAAGCTTTCGATATTGCTCTTCTTGAAACAGACGCTCATTCCCTAGCTTTACACGCACATTTTTTAATTTTGGGGTGCAGAGCGGCGGCGCTGGGTTTGCCTCGCGCCACCGTAAATTTGATTGAGTAGACATGGCCTCGGCGCTTACAGCTTTGGCCTGAAAGAGCTTCTGGATTTCCGTGGAATCCTCGTCTTTGCCTTCACTCGGTGGTGGCGGAAGTTCGTCTATAAAAAAATCCGGCGGCCGCGAGGGGACGGTTGTGTCGCCGAAAAGGTTGCTGTACTTTTCGTCCGAAGGATCCTCGACCAGAGGCTTCCCTCGTTCGACGGCCGCGAGTGTCAACGCCGTGGCCATAACGAGAATGTTAATGAGAAACGAGAGCTGGATGCGGCTCATTTTCACTCTCCGCGGTTATTTTGCGCCGAAAGGCATCGTCATAGGCTTTTTGCAAAGAAACCTGGCAAAGAAGCGTCTGCAACCAAAACCGACGCTGATGAGTTTTTGTCTTTACAGAGAAGGTGTGCTGCGGCGCATTTGAATGTCATTGCATGGCAATTGAGTAAGATACGCCAAAAGGAAAGGTGCTGGCAATGACGCGTGTTTTAGTGAGTGATAAGATATCCAACGAGGGGCTGGAAATCCTGAAAAGTGGAGGATTTGAGGTTGTTTACAAACCGGAGATTAGCCACGAAGACCTCGTTAAAGAGATCGCGGAATACGATGCTCTGGTCATCCGTAGCCGGACTACTGTTTCTGCGGATGTGCTACAAAACGCAAAGCGTCTGAAGGTTATCGGACGAGCCGGTGTGGGGCTCGACAACGTGGACGTGAAAACGGCCACGAAACTTGGCATCATCGTCATGAATACGCCGGGGGGCAACACGATTTCAACAGCTGAGCACACAATGGCGATGCTCACTTCCCTTGCCCGCATGATCCCGCAAGCAGACCGCTCTATGAAGGAAGGGCAATGGGAGAAGAAGCGGTTCGTGGGTGTTGAGCTCTTTCGAAAGACGCTGGGAGTGATCGGACTGGGGCGCATCGGAACAGAAGTCGCGAAGCGTGCCCTTGCTTACGGGATGCGAGTTCTGGCTTACGATCCATTTATCTCAACAGAAGTGGCCAAGAAACTGGGAGTACAGCCGGCCACGGTGGAAGAGATTTGCAAGGAATCCGACTTTATCACGGTCCATGTTCCATTAAACGACCAGACGCGTAACTTGATAGACAAGCCTCAGATCGAAATGATGAAACCAACGGTGCGCCTGATCAATTGCGCCCGCGGCGGTATCATCAACGAAGATGCCTTGCTGGAGGCGCTGCAGTCGAAACGCATTGCTGGCGCAGCTTTGGACGTTTTCACGCAAGAGCCCTTACCAGCCGATCACCCATTCCGTAAGCTAGACAATGTGGTGCTGACGCCTCACCTTGGCGCGTCGACGAGCGAGGCGCAGGAAGGTGTCGCCAAGGAGGTGGCGGAGCAAGTCGTGGATGCCCTGAGCGGCCGGGTGATCCGTAACGCTGTGAATGCCCCCTCAGTTGATCCGGCGATTCTCGAGCAGCTTCGACCGTATCTAGAGCTGGCTCGGCGCATGGGAAAGTTCATGGCGCAGTTCGTGACAAAGCCGGTGCGCGTGTTCCGCGTGTACTACAGCGGCAGCGTACTCGACTACCCCACCGCACCCGTGACAACTGCTGCACTTGTTGGTTTTCTCGAGCCAATCTCAGAGGCGACTGTGAACTTTGTGAATGCGGGTCCCATTGCGCACGAGCGCGGGATTGAAATCGTCGAACTAAAATCAACCGAGCTCCACGGCTATGCGAATCTCATCACCGTGGAGACGGAAGCCGAGGATGGGACAAAGAATTGGCTGGGCGGCACACTCTTTACGCGGGATCGTGCACGCATCGTGATTATTAATGACAAGATGTTCGACGTTGTGCCTGAAGGGAACCTCATCGTGATTGAGAACAAGGATGTCCCTGGCATTGTGGGAAGTGTGGGGACGTTGCTCGGCAAGCACGGAATCAACATCGCGCAAATGACCTGGGGACGCACAGAAGCGGGCAAGGACGCTATCACGGTGATCAATGTGGATCAGGACGTGCCGCCCAATGTTTTGGCAGAACTGGCACACTTGCCGAATATCCTCAGTGCCAAACTCATTGTGATCTGAGCGGCGGGCGCTGAATCCCATTTGGCTGTGGCTCTTACTTGAAGGGTCCATGCATATATCTCGGTCAGCGGCAGAGCGGCGGGGCACAAGGACAGTGCACCTCGCCGCTCTCCTGATTTTTATGGGTGTGTTAGGAGCGTGTTCCCAGCGCGAGCCTGGAAAGTTGCCTGAAAGTGAACAGCGTATGGAAAGACCAATTATCGGAATCAACACAAGTATTGATGAGAACGGCGGGCGGGATTCTGTGAGTACCAGAGTTACGTATGTTGATGCCATTGTGAAGGCCGGAGGGTTGCCACTTCTCCTTCCCGCTATAGAAGACGAGGCTGCTATTTCGGATTATGTCGCGCTGTGCGATGGTCTAGTGTTCATTGGCGGCGGGGATATTTCCCCCGAGCGATATGGCAGAAGTCGACATCCGATGGAAACCCCCTTATCAGCGCGACGTGAGAATTTTGACTTCGCACTTATCGAAAAGACGCTTGCGGAGCAGAAACCATTTCTCGCTATTTGCCTGGGTTGCCAGGAAGTGAATGTGGCGCTTGGTGGGACCCTCATTCAAGACATCGCAAGCCAGACGGACAGCAAGATCCGACATTCTACCCGACAGCCAGGAGAAATTGTCCGACATAAAGTGAGGATTGTCGAAAATTCTCTTCTTTTCCGCATTGTGGGCAGAAAAGAAATCGAGAGCAACTCATCCCACCACCAGGCAATCGAGCGGCCAGGGCATGGCCTCCGGGTGGTGGCACAGACGGAAGACGGCATTGTTGAGGCGCTCGAGTTGGAAAACTACCCCTTTGGGTTAGGCATTCAATGGCATCCCGAGGCACTTGTGACTGAGGAGGAGCATTTCGCGATTTTCAAAGCATTTGTGGAAGCAGCCGAACAGGCGCGGCGTGAAAGGGGACGGTGAGCCAGACTCCTGTTGGCTCAACACCATCAGGCATCTGAGCATGTTTGAGCTGGTAGCCCTCACCGTACTATTTGGGCTCCTGAGGTGCGAGCAGCTGATTTCTCAACTCAGGCTTGCGTCGAAGAGCTTCTTGCAGCGCATCGAAAGCACGAGCTTCTTTGCCGACTTTCTGATACGCCTGTGCGAGGGCAAAATAAAGATCGCCACTCGACGGTTCCATGCGTACAGCTTTTTCCAAATGCGTTACAGCAACAGCGGGATTGCCACGCTCGAGTTCCATCATTGCAAGTCGGTGCAAGAAATTCGGGTCGCGATCTCCTCCATGCGCCAGACCTTCACGCAAAACCTTAAGTGCTTCGTCTTGCTGTTTGGCAGCGAGGAGTGCTGTCTGTAAACGCTTGCGCAAGTCGAGATTTGCGGGGTTTTTCTCAAGTGCCAGAGTGTATTCCTGGATCGCCTTTTTTAGGTTCCCAGTCTTTTCTGCCAGCTCGCCGCGGAGCTCATGTACCAATTCCGCAGGAGCGCCTGCCGCTTCCATTTTTTGAAGTGTGGCATCAGCGTCTACATACAGCTGTGCGCGGATCTGGGCATCCGCTTGCAGCATCCAAGCTTCATAATCGTTAGGGTCGCGCGCCGTTACTGAACCAGCGTAGATGATCGCATCGCGAAAATTACCCTCGCACAGGAATGCACGGGCACCCATCTTTGTGGCCCAATTATCCATGCCGACAGCGGTGTAACAGTGCGCGAGAATTTCGTAATACTTGCGCAGCGGCCGCGAGTAGGGGTCACGGGGATCTAGCGCGAAAGCTTTGCCGAACAGGTCGACGGCGCGCCGAAAATCTTGATCACTGGCGGGTAGCAAGCGCCGCGCCTCAGCCTCCCGATTCGCCTGGCCAGCTTTTTCGAGGAGACGTTGCGCGTATTTCATTGCTTCGTCATACAGGACCTGGGCACGCGAGAAGCGGCTGGCCTCCACATACTCAATGTGATTGATCAGGCGCGATGCATTCAAATTCAGAAGGATCACGGCAGTGACGCCGGCAGCGAAAAGGCACGCCCAAATAAGAAGAACAGCTCGCAGTTCCTTCCAGCCTGTTTTTGCGACTAACTGCATCATTCCTCTTTTCTCAGCATAACTTTATTAAGTGTAGGTCGCGGCAGACTACCAGTCGGATAGAGGACAGCCCGCCACTGGACGAGCTGACAGCTCGCCTGGAGCGTCACTGTTTTGCCGGACACTGGGCGCCAATCGTTCCATTCGTGGCCAGACGCATTTGCGCGACCCTCTCGAACCCAGTATCGAATTGCATTTTCTGCGGGATCGTTGTCAGCAAATTTCAGTGTCCATTTTGAGACGCGTTCGTCGAGGACGTAGATCGGCGAGTCAACAAAGCCAGCAGCGGGAACGGTCTCCACCCCCTTGATCACGACACCACTGCCGGTGGTTTGCGCAATTGTGACATCTAGGAAACCATCGCGCAGATCGTAACGTCCGACGTAGCGTCGCTGGATGGGCACTGAGGGATTCTCTGCCCGAAAATCAACTGAGACGGCGGGGGCATCTTCCACAGCTACGTCGAATCGTCCCACGCGCCCGCCTTTGTAATTGTTTGAGCATAGCGCGTAAATATAAACTTCGTATGGGATACCCTCAAGCCAGGGGGCAACAGGCACACGTAAACGTAAGGGGGCGCAATGCTCCTGACGGTTCGCCTCGATGAGCCACGGTGCGATGCTCCACATGTCGTCGGTATCATTGAACAGGCTAGGTGGCTTCCTGACAAAGGGACCACCGACAGCCCACTCTGGCGCAACGGGAGTCATCCCACTCGACGATGTGAACGTGTCACTGATGCGCAGGGCTGGCCCAGGAACAAGTTCGACATTATGACTTACCGTCCGCATGAAATCCCGCGAAAGATCTAATTCCTCAGGTGACGTAACCTGCTGCGAAGTGGGAAGCAAGATTATTGGCCAGATGCGGGCCGACTGCTCATTGCCACCGGAATCGCTTTCCTCCAGCCCCTTCGTCGCATTCACAATTGCGTAAACCTCTGTAAAATCTGGCTCGTAGGCGAACTGGACACTGACGGGGACGGTGGTCTGGGAAGGAATTTGGTTGATGACCACTTGCTGACTGAACTTTTTCCCACTTAGTGGATTCCGCAATCCCACTTCGACATCGAGTGGTCCACGCGGAATATCCGCATCGCTCGCAACTCCGCACTGAATGGTGATGCTGGTTCCTGCTGAAGCTTCGCGCGGTGCATAATCGAGCGCCACCAACCGGAAGTCTCCAAGAGGGCGGACTTTGAATGGCGGGACGAGTGCCACATTGTTGCTGTAATCTCGCTCCTTAATCGTCCGCGCACCATTGATCACGAGCCATAGACGAGGTGATCCTGGTTGAGTGCAATTCTCCCAGCGCGCCTCAATGGGCACCGTTGCCCCAGGTGGCACTTCGGGAATAACAGCAGCGGTGTCTTCATTGAGCATGACCGCCGCTGTGCCGGTGGTGGGGTCGTCGATCATGAGCTGGATGCGAATATTGCGTGCCGTGCTTTCTCCACTGTTTTTCAGGAGTGCTCGGACGCGAACCGAGGTACGCGCGATAATCCCCTCAGGTGGAACATCGACTGTGACCGAATTCGGCACGATTTCAAGCTCGGCACCTCGTTTGATTTCCACACGATCGGTGCGCTCGAAGAGTGTGAGCCAGTGGTCTGAGTCGCTGCTGACTGGATCTTTGCGCTGGATGAGGAGGGTGACGGACGTTATGCCAGCAGGAAGCGGTTTGCGAGCTACAAAGATCATCTGACGCTTTGCAGCGGGCGAAAGCGTGGACAAGAGCTGGGATTGCGCGAGCGGTTCATCCTGAGCGAACAGCGTCACCAACGCTTCCCGCACTTCTTCACAGCCGACATTCCAGATGTCGCATGCAAAAGTTGGAGTATCAAACTCCGTGGCCTCGGCAGGAGCTACAAGCTGCGCTCCGTAAGGAGCAACGAGAGCTTCGCTCGTCTGCGTTGTTGCCCGCGGGAGGTCGAGAGCAAATTCTCGGCGTGTATTCTCTCTTCCATTTTGATGCCAGCGGATCAAAAGGTGCTGTGGGAGATTGGAGGTCCAATCGAACAAATACTGACGCGCCTGAGCAGCAGCTAGAGCAAAGGTATCGGAGGCAATTCGGTACACGGTGGGATTGTCTGCTCGTGGGGACACGAGAGCAGCGTCGAGAGTCGCGGAGAGATGATCAAGAGGGGTGGGGTTGAACACCGAGATGGTTGCGGAAACAGCTTCTGTCGTCGCTACCACGCGGCTTGCCAAGCCAAGCAGTTTCCCCTGGTCTAATCCGATTCGCGACTCGACGGCATCAAAGCGCCCGATAGCACGATATGGATGGCCTTCCTGCTCGTATTCGAGGACTGCCGCGTACGGACCTGGGGAAAGCTGATCAAGTGTCACGATAGCGTTAGCTCGCCCGCTGATGACCGCAACAGGACGCGATAAAATCTCCTCATCTGTGGAGACTGAGAGCAGGCGCAAAGAAGCTGATGTGATGGATGGGGAATCCACAAGAGCGTGAACCGCTAGGCTGGTTAGACGGCCGGCCTCCACAATGCGTGGCTCGAGCGTCAAGGTCGTGTGTGAGTCAGGAACTTTGATTTGAAGGGCAGGATCTCCTACCACAACGTATTGCTCAGGAACTGCGGGCGAGAGCGTTTGAGCATAATAGGTGATCTTGGCGTAGGTTGCCAGCTCACCGACTGCTCGCAAAGGTGTACGGGTCATAGCTTCGAGCAGGGATGTCATCAAGCCTTCATGCTCGTAGGAAGTGGCACCGCTCACGGGGGCAAAAACCGCAACGGCGCCGCCCATTGGCTGCTTCACAAGAATCTCGCCCATGGACGCCTGCACAGGGGGTACCGGATAGTCGAGCCAGGCATTGTCACAGCTGGCGCAGGCAATGAGCGGCAATCGGGCTGGTTCGCTGAGTTTGGGAAGGTCGAGGATGTGAAGCAGTCTCTCGTGAGACCACAAATTGGGCCCGCCGTGGCCAAAGTAATTCACAAAGAGTAGTCCGGAATCCAGAGCGCGAAGCAGCTCGCGCGTGGCCTCACGGGAATAACGTTTGCCGTAAACCCGCGGATTTGGCACATACAGGAAGTCGGCTTCGTTGAAGACTCTGACCGAGAGCGGTGGAGCCGACGCCAGGCGCAAAACCTCAGCGGCTACGCGGGGGAATTCTTCGTTATCATCGGTTACGAAGAGTGCACGCTGGTTCCAGTCACCTGCGGATGCCGCCTCGTAGCGCAAAAGCTTTGCAATCGCCGAAGTCAATTCGTCGGGCGCGGAAACTGAGAGACGACCAACTAACAGGTCGGGAATGGAATCTGTGCCTGCAACACAGGCATAACCATGGTCACCGTGCACAGATTCTGTTCGCACCTGCCCGCAGGTTGGGATCATATCAAACTCGCAGTTGGGAGGTGCCTCGGCAGGATCTCGTCGATATGCGCTCGCTTCGCCAACGAGGAGGGCGTAAGACACTCTTGGCGTCGGCCACTCGTAGAAAGCGTAACTCAAGAACTTGCGAATGGCTTGCGACGTGCGCTGGCCAAAACCGAACAGATCGAACACATCCTCCACATTCACCTGCGCCACGCGCAATCCCTGCTGGGCGCGATGCGAGAGAAGGGGTTCGGCAGCATTTAGCAATTTGGGATGAACAATCGCAATGTAGTCCGCGCCTTGATCTGGGGAGAGCAAGGACAGACCGCGAGTGGTCACCACCTCGATGCTCGAGGGACCACGGAGTCCGTTCGCAGGGACAGCTTGCAGGGGAGAGCCGAGCGGAAGGTCATCGAAGAGAGTTCGTTGTCCGGCGGGCAGAAATGCCGACCACTGCCTGAATGGTGAAAGAGAAGCGACAATGAGGGATTCTGGGGAGGTGGTGAGGTCGAGCGTGTGGCGTTTTCCGGCAGCCGCTGGAACCATGAAATCGGTTGTGGGAGGGGGAGCTGCAGCCTGAGTCCAACGAACAAGCAGCTTTTGCACCAAGAGATCTCGTTTTTCCTCAAAGGAGTCATCAGCATAGTGAAGGCGAATGCCGATCTCGTTCGTGCCAGGACTGAGCACACGAGCCGGAACGATGAACCTCGTGCTTGTTTGCAAACCGGCTAATGATGCTGTGGCCAAGGTGTCGCCCCGCGCGATGAGCTCGAGCTGGGGCAAGTTCTGGCGGGAATGCGACAACGCTGAGTAGACTATGAATTCCACTTCGCCCTCTGGAGCAAAATCCTGCGGCAGCTCAAGGTCGAAGGTCGCGATCGTTTCGGGCGCAATGGCCTTCCAGTACCACTTTGTGACCTCACTTGTGGGGCGGATGCGCGTCTGGTAGTCCTGAAGACGTTCGAAAACTGCTTCGCACGTCACGCGGACTGCTTCCGCGTTCGACGGGGCAGGCCGGGGAGATTGCAGAGTCGCACGCAAAGGAGCTGCGACTCGTGAATCGGTGCCTGGATTGGATGCGTCAATCCAGTAAACCGCCGGCCCCTCCTCATCGATATCCCACTGTGGGACAACGACAAGCAGTGCATCACGGTGATCCGGCCGTTCAATGGCACTGATTTCTTGCCCCTTGGTATAGATTCGCCACGTGGACGCTGGAGGAATGCTCAAAGAGCTTGCTGAGAGGCTGGCGGAGGTGAGTGCAGCTTCGAGATCGCTTCTCGCAATTCGGTAGATTCCTGGCCGATAGAAAGTGGCTTTGAACAGCATTTTATGTTCGCTGGCTATGCGAATACGCTCAGCCCATGCGCGGACATCCGACCAGGTCTGGGTGGCAGAGGTGACGTAATAAGATGGATCGAGATCAGCGTTCAGGAGCAAAGCATTGGTGAGAGAGGAAATCGGCGAAGACGTGCCTGCGAAGTCGGATGAGGCTGTGACATCTGTATGAGGAGCGGGGGGGCCGAGTTCGACTTCAAATTCAAGAAAATCCGCGAGCCACATTTCCGAAGCGTTAGGCAAAAGCGGCTGCGCTACCAGAGAGAGCATGACTGTGAATGCATAAATGCGATATTGTCGAAAAAGGCCGAGGTCTGAGATGCGCATGAACGCAGTGGATGGATCGAGAGTTTGCGGGAGTTCATAGGTCTCCTCAACAACTTCACGCCCACGTGTACGGTAAAGATGCAGGGCTGTGATGCGTGCGCGAGGAGGAGAGGCTGGCGAACCAGCGAGGAGGTAAGTGACCGGCTTTGCGTTCTCCGCACGCTCGAACACAGAGCCTGAGGGCTCAAAACGCAAACGCAAGGTGTGGCTCGTCAACCATCGACGTGAGACTCGCACATCGCGTGGAGGAAATGAAGAAAACTCAACCGTGCCTTGTGCGAGAGCAGGCGCGGAGGCGCTGCCTCCGAAGATCGAGAGGAAACAAAGAACATAGAGTGTGAAGGCCCCAGCAACACGGCGCAAGCGCGCGGTCTGTTGGGAAGAAGTGATCAGAAAGCTTGCTAGTGACGGTCTCTTCATGATAACAAAATAATAAGAAATGACATTTTCATAATCTCATACGAGAGCGGCCATAAGAACGCCGACTTTCGGTTTGTGTCAGCAGAAAAACTTTGCGAACAGTTAGGTGGCGAAAAGCTAGAGCTGCAAGCCAGATAGTGCGTAGCAGCAGATGAAACAACGAGAGTTTTGTGTTAGCTCAGTGAAAAAGCAAACGCATCGAAGGAGTGATTTACGAGCTACGCTCAATCGGAACGAGGCGACAGAGGGTTGCGCATCGAAGGCTCGATTGCGTGACAGTGACGCGCGCAAGCAACCACCCGCGCTCTTGCAGTGTCCTAAAGGGATGAAATTTAGAAAATGAGCACATACAATCGCGGCCCTTTAAAAAGCATCCCAAAACCGAATCCGGACAAGGCGGTTCGATACGTTGACGTTTATCCAGGACGGCAAAGTCGGAGAAGTTCGCAGAAAATGTCCCTTTATTGCCCTCCATCAACGCCTCGAGTAAATCGTTAGAAAAAGCGCATAGATCTGAGAAATTCCCGCTTGCACGCGGTATAGATCACTGCCAAACAGCCACTTATCATAAGAGCTGCGAAATCTTAAATCGTTCCAACTTCACCGTTTTTTTCACGAAAAATTCTACTTGAAAGCCAAATGTTGGACTGATGCGCTTCAGCAAGAATTCTGTCAGTCTCGGCTATGGAGAGGGGCAGAATGCGCACAAATGTCATATAAGGAATTTACAAATGTCGGCGTGAAAGGAGGCGGTCAACGCACACGAAAATCCAGCCCACCTGTCGACGGGCTGAAGTCGACAGCCCCATGTCGGAGGGGAAAAACCGCGAAAAACGTCCTAAATAGTTTCACTAGATGAAAGGGAGAACCGAATGAAGAAGGGTTTCACACTCATCGAGCTGCTTATCGTGGTCGCAATTATTGCGATTCTGGCAGCGATCGCAGTTCCTAACTTCCTCGAAGCGCAGGTGCGGTCGAAGGTCTCGCGCTCCAAAGCTGACATGCGCAGTTGCGCGGTCGCAATCGAAGCTTATTCTGTTGACTGGAACACACCACCATCAGACTGCGGCAATGGCGCGGTGACAAATGGATACCGTCCTTATGACTTGTGGGACGATGGCAGCAATAACTGGTCGGTTCAGCCCACGGCGAATTTCACCATTGGTTTTGAGCTCACGACCCCAGTGGCCTACATCTCTAGTGCTGCCGCGCTGAAAGACGTCTTCAAGCTTGATCGGACGATCACCGGTTCGCAGTCAGGACGCGAATTTTACTGCTTCGCAAGCTGGCGGTGGCGCGAGAAATGCACAGGGACTTCCTATGCTACACAAATCGATCGGAATGGCTTCTGGATCCTCATGGGAGCTGGCCCTGATCGCTACGTGAATAACAAGGTCAGTACTGCAGGCGATTTCTCACAAAACATCTATATTCCTCGTGGTATCAACTATGATCCCACCAACGGCACTGTCTCCAACGGGGATATCTACTACTCACAGAAATTCGGAGCTTTGGGTTGGGAGCGTCCTGACCCACGACCGGCTGACCTGTAACCGTTTTCAAATTCGAGGTGGATCAGATGGTGGGCTCTTCGGAGCCCACCATTTTTATTTGTCGGGGAATTAGAGGGCCGTTTGCCACAGAAATCCCATTTTGCGATGAACAAAGCAGATCGTTCAAAAACAACTTGCAAGTTTGGCAAAACACAGAGATGAACGAGTTGATCCTTAAGAGAAAGGAGGGAAATAACGTGAAGATTAGACTGCTAGATCGCAACTCAAAGGCTCATTGGGAAAAGAAGCAAGACAACCCTTCCTACCCAGACGTGCGGTCCCGCGTCAGTATGGAAATTCACGCGGGGAAGAAAGGGTTCACACTTATCGAGCTGCTTATTGTGGTCGCAATTATTGCGATTTTGGCCGCGATCGCAGTTCCTAACTTTTTGGAAGCTCAGGTGAGAGCGAAGGTTTCGAGGGCGAAAGCGGATATTCGGTCGCTGGCGACGGCGCTGGAAAGCTACGCTGTGGACAACAACAATTTCCCACCTGACATTACTTTGGTGGGGGGTATGCAAATCGGGGCCGGGTGGAATTGGTATATCAGCCACCGTCTTACTACACCGACAGCCTACATCGCGAACAATATGCTGACGGACCCATTTCGCGACAGACGCTCAACACTTCCCCTGGAATACTGGCGCTACCGCTACGTGTGCTACGGCATGATCCCCTATTACGAGGCAAATGGAGTCCCACCAGGACTGGGCACTGATGTAAATGATTATAAACTTGGCGAAGCGGAGTACGGGCGCTGGCGCATTAGCTCGGCAGGACCGGACGCGACGGCGGGTCCTTATCCGCAGAATAACAAGTTCGTGCGCGTCCTGGTGCTTTACGATCCCACAAATGGGACTGTCTCGCAGGGCGACATTGTTCGTTCTCAAAAATTGGGCGATGGTATCCAACCGCCTTATTAATCTCTAGCGCGACTTTGAATCGTCCCGGCAGTTCCTCGGAGCTGCCGGGACTTTTGACGGAAGGCGGCGCCCTCCTATCGCGGCTCAGCCTTGAAGAGCTTGTTCGCTTCTTTCCGCAAGGTCCCGGACCGCGACATTGCTCCCTGCACAGGTCTCTTCCTGTTTTTCCCTATGTCAATGAAATCAATGGCGCAAGATCGGAGACCATTGGCCAAGTCGGCCATGAGGAAGTTACGCCTTTGTAACAGAATAGGCAGTTGTAATTGGTTGTTCCAGGATTAGGGCACACAGCATGTGCATTTTCATCAAGGAGGTAATCACTATGCTGGGAAGCTTGTTGAGGAACTGTTGCAACGAAGCCGCGTTTAGAAACGCCCCCTTTTGCCCCGTTTGCCGAAAACAAATGCATGAACATCACAAGGAGTTGAAGCGCGCTGCCGAGGAAGAATCAGCTTTCTTCAGCTTGGCAAAAGCGCGTGAGCGGTCGCTCCATGCCCAGACTCGACACCTACCTCTGGGGAAAACGGGTGTCCTCCATCGGGGAGGAATTGTGCGCTATCCAGCCCGCCTTGCTGTTTTTAAGCTTTATGGGATCTATTTGCCCGAGCGAGAGGCACAAGCAGTTTTGCGGGAGATTCACAATTACAAATGGTTCGTAGCTGAAAAAGCAGGGAAAGATGTGTGGCAAGAACGCGCACCTGAAAATCCTTTTTCCGCAGCAGCACAAGAGTGGGGGCGAAGGTATCTAGAAACATTTCTCGATTGGCTGAAGAATCCCCTTGTTTGCCGGCAAGGTGCTTCAGGGGCTTCTTCATGACATCGCTTTGTGGCGCTCGCCGCCGCTGGCAACCGGGTCCCACACTTCATGAGATCATTACCAGGACCAGGCAAGTGATGTGTCCCAGACGAGGTTCGAATGTTCCTGTGTTAGCGTCTGACGAGGCGCCGCCCTCACTCAAATTGTGGGGACTAAACAAGGCTGTCGAGATAGCTGGAGCCAGGGCCATCCCAGGAAATCCCAAAGTAGCTTGCCACGGTGGCTGCGGTATCAGCAAAGGTTTCACGCGTGCCGAGATTTACCCCATGCGCCATCCGGGGCGAATAGGCAAGAAGGGGAACGTACTCGCGCGAATGATCCGTGCTCGGTGTGGTGGGATCGCAGCCGTGGTCTGCGGTGATAACGAGAATGTCCTCTGAGCGCAGGCATTCCATGATTTTCGGGAGATAACTATCAAATTCTTCGAGGCTTTGCCGATACCCGACTGTGTCGTTGCGGTGACCGTAAATCATGTCGGTGTCGACAAGGTTCGTGAAGATGAGCCCGTCGGACGCTTCATGCAGTTCCTGAATGGTCGCTATGATTCCTTTTTCGTTGGGGCCAGTGTGGACTTCTTTTGTGAGGCCGCGATGCGCAAAGATATCACCGATTTTGCCAATGCCAATGGTGGCAAAACCAGCGTCCGCCAGGCGGTCCAGAATGGTTGGACGAGGTGGCGGGACGGAAAAATCCTTGCGGTTGCGGGTGCGCGTGTAGTTGCCCGAAGTGCCGACGAAAGGACGGGCAATGACACGCCCCACGCGGTGGGGGCCATCAAGGATTTCGCGCGCGATCTCGCACATTCGATAGAGTTCTTCGAGCGGGATGACTTCCTCATGGGCTGCGATCTGAAAAACGCTGTCAGCACTTGTGTAGACGATGGGCCGACCTGTACGAACGTGCTCGTCGCCGAGTTTCTGGATGATCTCGGTCCCGCTGGCCGGGATATTGCCAAGAATTTTGCGGCCAGTCCTCCGCTCAAACTCTTCGATAATCTCTGGGGGAAAACCGTGAGGATAGGTGGGGAACGGCTGTTCGGAGATGACACCCGCTATTTCCCAGTGGCCAAGGGTGGTATCTTTCGCCATGCTTTTCTCTGCACACTTGCCCCAAGCCCCGATGGCGTCGGGCCGCGGTGGCACTCCACGCAGATCGGCGATATTGCCGAGACCGAGCTTGGCCATGTTTGGCAACCGTAATCCATCGGGGAAGGCACGAGAAAGATTGCCCAGAGTATCGCTCCCTTCGTCACCGAAGAGATGTGCATCTGGCAATGCTCCGATCCCAACGCTGTCGAGCACGATAATGACGAATCTGCGGGGCATGGGCGCTCTCCTTTTGTCGTGAGGTAATTCAGTAAAACCGAACAGTTACCACTTCGGCGAGACTTTTTTCTCTGCGTGATACAGCGTGCTCTGCATGAAGTCCCTTGCTGAGAAACCGAATGACATGCGCTTCTATGAGGAAAAACTCGGCCGAATGGTATGAAAAGAGCGGCGCGCGACGTGGCCCTGTAGCTCAGTATGGATAGAGCAGCGGTTTCCTAAACCGTTGGTCGCAGGTTCGAGTCCTGCCAGGGCTACTTTTTCTCGTTTTCTAGCACGGGAGGCTGGTGCACCTCATCCGCAGGTATTTCTGAGGCCCGTTTGCGCGCGAGAGGAATCCACCACATCTCGCGGAGCACGACCCGGAGCACGATGGCACAGGGGACGGCCAGGATCAGGCCGCCAAGGCCAAACTGCGCGCCTACTACAAGGGCTGCGATGACCAAGAGAGGGTGAAGACCGGCACTTTTTCCGACAATACGTGGCTGCAGAACAAATCCATCCAGGGTTTGAATCGCAACGCTAATGAGCAGCACGATCAGTACACCGCCGACCTTTGCGCCGACAGTGCTGTAGGCACTACCAAAAACAATCCAGAGAATCGTCGGCACAGCACCGACCACGGGGCCAACATAAGGCACAAGGTTCCCGAAACCCGCCGCGAAACCAATCAGCAGGGAGTATTGCTTCATGCCGAGGGCCATGAGCGCCAGGGAATAGAGCGTGCCGATGATAAGCGAGACAATAAGCTGGCCACGCAAGAATCCACCGAGAGCGGTGTCGATTTTTTCCCACATCGACAGGAATCGGGGACGATAACCTGCGGGAATGATCACGGCAACAGCACGGCCAATGCGGGTGAAATCGATGAGGCAATAAAATGTTATCATCAACACAAGAATGAGAAACCCGACAAGGCCGGCTGAGTAGACTGCGGTTGCTGCAACAAAATGGCTGAAGGAAGTTACAACCTCGGCAAGTTGCGAGACGATGGTGCGCATAGCTGGCGTGAGCTGGTTTGCCAAATTGTCCATGGAGATTTTCCCTTCAAAAGCTTGTCGAAGCCGTTCGATGTCGTCTTGCGCAATTCTCACCTGAAGTTTTTCGGAAATTGCTGCAATGAGGACAGGGATTCGGTCTGCCAAATTTGAAACCCCTAACCGAAACTGCGCGAGGAGAATTGGAACAATGAGGAGCAAGACCCCGACGGTGAGACTAAGAATCAAAGCAAACGTGATGATGACCCCAACGGTACGACTGACATGAAACCGCCGCTCAACAAAGCCAACTATGGGATTAAAGATGTACGCGACGATGAGGGCAACGAAGAACGGTGAAGCGATGTTCAAGGTCCAGATGATGAGTGGTCGGAAAAAAACTAACAAGCCAATCACGAGACTTGCGTTCACAAGCCACAGGAGAATCCGAAGCGGGCGCTCGAACCCCGTCATCTTTGCAAGAGGGGTGGTCATTCTGACTTACCTCGCTACGATGAGTGAACAGATTAAAAATAACTCAGCGAGTAGGCTTGTGTGGGAGCAAGAGAATTGAGGAAGCATCCACCTGCGTACGAACATTTTTCTTCTTTCCCCGGCGCTTTTTGCACTCTTGACAGGGTACGGAAGCACTTCTACCGTGCACTTTACGATTTGATGCTGAGGATAGGAGAACCAAAGCAATGGCAGACGAAATCTACGGCAATGCGCTGGGATTGATCGAGACCCGCGGTTTGGTGGGCTCGATTGAGGCGGCCGATGCCATGGTGAAAGCCGCGAACGTGCGCCTTGTTGGGAAGGAACATGTAGGCGGCGGTTTGGTGACGGTCATGGTTCGCGGCGATGTGGGAGCCGTGAAGGCGGCGACCGACGCAGGCGCAGCAGCGGCGCGGCGGGTTGGCGAACTCATCAGTGTGCACGTGATCCCGCGGCCTCATCCGGACCTGGAAAAAATCTTACCCAAGGGATAACTGAGGCATTGGTTTGAATAGATGGCAGGCGGCCTGTCCACAGTGAAATGGGCGGGCCGCTGCTATCATTGAACGATGCGCTGCTGAGGAGTGTTCTCGAGCGTGGGAGATCTACGTGACATCGTAAAAGCGGAAGTTGAGCGCGTGCTGGCCGAGTTCTTGGCAAATCGGGCTGGGTCAGCGGCTAGCAGTCCTGGAGAACACACCCTGGTCATCGTTTTTAGTGGGAACCGTTGGCCGAGTGATGCGCTTTTCGATCAATTGGCCGCACTTGCAGAGCGCGGCTGCCAGATGGACTGTGTGCTAAGTGAGACTTTTTCTGCCCTTTTTGGGGAAAGATTTGCAGCGCTTCGACTGCCGAAGAGACTGGAAGTTCATTCGCACCCATCCGAGGGCCTACTTCTCTCGCTGGCAAAACGCGGCGAGGCTGCAATTGCTGCCTGTCTTTCTTCAAACGCCGCAGCGAAACTGTCAGCTGGGATTTTTGATTCCAAACCGACGGTGATCCTTCGCGCTTTTTTGGAATCTGGAAAGCCTGTGATTGTGGCGGAGGATTCTGCTGTTTTGCGCGAATCATCGGCACCGCCAAGCGCTCCCCCAAAATTGCGTCGCCTGGCAGAGGACGCCTACCACGGACTTACTGAGATGGGGGTACGTTTCGTGTCCCCAACGGAACTCGTGCGAGCCATTGATAGCGCGTTTTATGTGCCCGTGAATGAAACCCCTGAGCGGTTGGCAAAGACACGTCCGCACAAGCGACGTATGTTTGTCACAAGTGAGGATGTTTGGAAAGCAGCTTCGCAGGGCCACAAGCAGATGATTGTGCCAGACGATGCCATCATTACCGACGAAGCGCGTGACCATGCGCAACGACTTGGTCTAGAAATCGTCCGCCAGTAAAAAGTCCTTTCCCTTCTTTTTCTCATTGCGTTCAGAGTGTTATGGTCCCGAATTCCAGAGCCATGGCACGGATCGAAACAGCACTAATCAGCGTTTATCGGAAAGATGGGCTTGTTGATTTTGCCCGCGCTTTGGTCCAGCACGGTGTGAAAATCCTTTCGACTGGTGGGACCTTGCGCACACTCACGGAAAACGGGATTCCAGCCGCAAGTGTCTCAGATTATACGGGGCAGCCGGAAATTCTGGGCGGACGTGTGAAGACGCTCCATCCAAAGATTTTCGCGGGGATCTTGGCGCGCCGCGAAAGGACCGAAGACATGGACATACTTCACCGCGAGGGGATTCTGGCAATCGACCTGGTCGTGGTGAGCCTGTACCCCTTCGAAGAGACAGTCGCAATACCCGAGATCTCGTTGGCAGAGGCTATTGAACAGATCGATATCGGCGGCGTGGCTCTGCTTCGTGCAGCAGCTAAAAACCACGCGTCTGTCTACGTAGTCTGCGACGAAGCAGACTACGGAACAATTTTGGGCGTGCTTGATCGGGAGGAAGGTGAGGAGACGGCTTTGCTCCGACAACGATTAGCGGTCAAAGCATTTCAACGAACAGCCGCCTATGATGCATCGATAACAAATTATCTTGATAGCGTTGCTAGCAGCACATCTGGGGAGCAACTCTCGCAGTTTCCCAAACAACTGGTTCTCTCGCTACCGAAGCTCCAGGATCTGCGCTACGGTGAGAACCCCCACCAGCAGGCTGCTTTTTACGCAAACAATCCTCACGGCGAGACCAGTCTGGCTACGGCAAAGCAGCTACACGGCAAGGAGCTTTCATATAACAACATCATAGATTTGGACTCGGCGCTAGAGATTGTTCGGGCATTCGAAGAACCTTGCTGTGCTATCATCAAGCACAATAATCCTTGCGGGGTGGCACGCGCAGAGAAGCTAAGCGACGCTTTCCGGGCGGCGCGTGCATGTGATCCTGTGAGTGCTTTCGGAGGTGTCATTGGGTTTAATCGGGAGGTCGATGCAGAGACAGCAAATGCTCTGGCCGACCTTTTCGTTGAAGCGATTGTGGCTCCTGGGTTTACGGATGAGGCTCTGGACATTCTTCGGAGGAAGAAAAATCTGCGTCTTCTCGCCACGGGACCGTTTACGCCAATAGAGCAACAATGGATGCTGAAGAGCGTGGTCGGTGGCGTCCTGGTGCAGACACGTGATACCGGCATGGTCACGCGGGATCAGCTGCGAGTGGTCACCAAACTCCAGCCAACCGAAGAAGACCTCGATGCGCTGCTATTCGCGTGGAAAGTGGCAAAATTTGTGAAGTCCAATGCCATCGTATACACGTCGCGCAATGCGACGATTGGCATAGGGGCTGGTCAGATGAGTCGTATTGATTCCACGAATATCGCGGCCGTGAAAGCGCAAAGCCCGGTCCGGGGAGCCTACATGGCAAGTGATGCGTTCTTCCCGTTCCGCGATAATGTTGATCGCGCGGCCGACATTGGGATAAAGGCAATCATTCAGCCGGGCGGAAGTGTGCGAGATGCTGAGGTGATACAGGCAGCAGACGAGCGGGGATTGATTATGGTGTTTACGGGGATGCGTCACTTCCGCCACTGATGGGCGATTTCTTAAGACTGCCTGGCGCTTATGATACTCGCAGCAGGTTGAGAAACGCGCGCTTCTGTGGGCGATGCGAACACACTTCGATCTTTGAGCGTGGCGTGGTATCGCGCCTACATCTGGGAAGTGGCTAACGCGCTCCGACGTGCGGGGAAGCGCCGGAGATTGCGCCGCATCAGAACCGCACGCACTCATGTACGTTTGAATGAAAAGTCGCGTCTGGCTACGGACAAGCAGGGTGGTGAAGGCTCAGCGGTCAGGATTTTTCCAATACTTTGCGCACACAATCCTTAAAATGGCGCCCACGCTCCTCGAAATTACGATACATGTCGTAGCTGGCACACGCTGGGGATAGCAGCACGACATCTCCCTCTTCGGCGAGCTGCGCAGCGCGCTGCACAGCGTCTTCCATGGTGCGCGCACGCTCCGTGGGAACCCAGCGGCTCCACGCGTTTTCAATGAGCGGAGCAGCTTCGCCAAGGGTGATCAGCGCCTTGACTTTCTCCCGCACAAGTGAAGTCAGCGACTCGTAATCACTCTTTTTGTCGCGTCCGCCTGCAATGAGCACAATGGGAACCGAAAAGCTGCAGAGGGCTTTTTCAAGGGAATCGAGATTCGTGGCTTTGGAATCGTTATAGAAGCGCACGCCTTTGCGTTCCCCGCAAAATTCAATGCGATGCTCGACGCCGCGAAAGGAGCGAAGACCGTCCCGAATAGCCTCGATAGACGCCCCCCCCAGAACAGCGGCAAGGGCTGCTGCCAAAGCGTTCTCGACGTTGTGTGTCCCGACCAAAGGGAGCTCGTCTTTCCGAAGCAAACGCACAATCCCGGTGTCTTCGGTCTCGAGGACCAACCACTCCCCTTCTACTCCAGCGCCGGCGCTTGCCGGCTTTGATCGGGCAGAAAAAGGATACCGGCGCACCCGAACGCCGGGAGCAAAAGTCGCGCTGTCTGCATTGTCATAGTTCCACACGAAGGCATCCGTTGGCTGCATGTTGCGAAGAAGGTTTTCTTTTGCCGCAACATACTCGCCATAGTTCTGGTACCGGTCCAGGTGGTCCGGGGCCAAATTCGTGAGCACAGCAACGTTGGGATGAAATTCCTCTATGTCCTCTAATTGGAAACTGCTGATTTCGGCAACGAAGATGGACGGTAAGGGGGAGGAAGAGCTTTCCCACGCCTCAAGAACAGCATCGGAGAATGCGCGTCCGATATTTCCACATGCGACGGAAGGAAAGCCTGCTTCGGCGAGGAGATGCGCAATCCAGGCCGTGGTGGTTGTTTTTCCGTTTGTGCCCGTGATTGCTACGAGCTTACTACGCTCGGGGAGGAAAGTCGCGGCCACTTCGACTTCACTTATGATTCGGACACCATTCTGACGAGCGGCGACGACAAGGGGATTCGTTTGAGGGACGCCAGGGCTTTTCACGACAATTTCGGCAGCCTTAAGCACCTCCGCACATTCGTCGGAGCCCCAACGAGCCGGGATTCCTAAGTCCCTGAGCTGCAACGCGACGTCAGCGGCTGCTTCCTCGGATTTCTCGTCGACAACAGTGACTTCCGCCCCCGCGCGCTTCAGCAGACGGGCGACGGCTATCCCGCTACGCGCTGCACCAAAAACGGCAACTTTGCGGCCGCGCACTTCTTCACGCTTCATTGTCTTGAGAGCCTCCTACTCGCCACGCCGCTGGAAGAACCCAATTCCTTCCCAACGGTAAGACGGCCGAGGCTTTGTTTCCTTCAAAAAGATGTCAATGTGCCGCGTGTCGTTCGGTCGCACGTAGATATTGGTCTGATAAGGTTCGTACCCGTTTTTCTCCACACGCAAGCTGTGATAGCCAACCTCGATTCGATCTATGATTTGCGGCGTGCGGCCGTAGTACTGGCCATCTAGGTAGATGCGCGCGTTGTCCGGAGTGGAATCGATTTCCACGCGCCCATAACGAGCAACTTTGTATTCACGCGGTGGCACACGGTTGCTCCCCATCACGTAGAAAGTTGTCCAATCTTCAGCCCAGAAATTCTCACGAGGCACAGGACGGACCGGGCGGATACCACGCGCCGATGGCTCGGTGCGGAAACTTTCGATACGCCTAATGAGAGCTGCAGCCCCATCACGTGAGGCAGGATAGGGATTTCGACGTGAGTATTGGTGCCACTCCCTTAGGAAGGGGAAATCCTGCGCAACGGCAACAATGGTCAGCTTTTCGTCGCCCTGTGGCCCCGTAACTTCGAGGTCATACGTACGATCGGGAATCATATATCGCCGTCCGGCACGGACGTAATTATCGCGATCATAGTAATTGGGGAAGATTTGGTGGGTGACTCCTGCTGCGTCCGTATCGAAAATAAAGACGTAGGCGTCGCGATTGACGCTGAAATAGATGCGAATGGGGTCGCCGATATGATAGCGCGAACGGTCCGTGCTAATGTCCACTTTTAGAACTCCACCGAGGGGCCGGGGAACAATGGCAACGCGTGACGACACATCCGGAGCTTCGCGCTCGCCTGAATGAGGCTTGTATGCACCAGCTCCTTCGACAACCGTCGCTGCCTCAACAATTTTCGGCGCTAAAAGAAGGGCACCCAGCACCCACAGCATGCCGCAAAGTACTCGCGTTTTCATCGGCGGTTCTCCTTTGTTCTCACCAGCTCCGACCGTGCAGGTCAGAGCATTCTACTGTCCTTCAAGCGAAAATCACGCCAGTATGACGCCACTATTACTCTCGTGTTTGCGAAGAAAAGGCTGTGCAGACAAGCAAATAGTGCTCCTTGGTCCTTGATCAAGAACTGGGGTTTCCCATCGGCATGCGCACCATCACGAGTGTGCCGCCGCCTTCGGCGTTTTGAACAACAACCTCGCCACCGTGAAGCGTTGCCAGAGCGCGCGCGAGGTAGAGACCTATTCCTAGGCCACCGCTCGAACGGGTCGGAAGCGGTTCCCCAGGCTGAAAGCGGATGGCGTCGCGCAGGGCAGAATTAGCGGGCAAGCCCGGCCCATAATCGCGCACCGAAACGTCAAAGGTTTGCTGGGCATCATTTGCCACAGCCTTGACCTCCACTGTGGTTGCCTGCGGCGAATATTTGATCGCGTTATCGACGATAGCACTAATAATCTGAGTGAAACGGCGGCCGTCCACATGAGCAAGGATTGGAGGCGAGGAGAGCTGGATAGAGATTTTTTTCTTTTCGGCATCGGACTCGAAAAGGTTGACAACTTCCTCTAGCAGCTCGTCTATCCGCACATCGTGCTTGTCGAGTACCAAAGTCCCCCGCTCTAGCTCGTAAACGTCGAGAAGTGAATTCACCACGGTGAGAAGGCGACGGGAATTACTGGAGACAATACGAAGCAGCTTTGCCCAGTCAGAGCACTGGCTGTCGCTGAGCGAGCCTAATAGCAAGTCGCTGGCAGCTTGAAGGGCTGCGGATGGCGTACACAACTCGTGCGCCAGAAGGGAAAGGAATTGCGATTTATAGCTGTCCACCTGTGCGCTGGACACAAGATCGTGGAAGGCAAGCAAGGCAAAGCGCTGGTCACCCCGCACGACCATGGGGGACAGGAAAACTTCGACCTCGCCGGTAAGCCCAGTCGGAAAGGACAGTGTTTCCACCAACGAACAACGAAGGCCGTTCGCGAGCGCTTCACGTAATCTGCCGAAGGTTTCTGTGCCTTCGAGCTGTGGCCAGAGGTCGAGGAGTGATTTCCCCAGAAACTTGGCTTCCCCACCCAGCCGCAGCCATCGGCAAGCTTCGTTGTTCATGTGCTGAATCGCAAGCCCACGATCAACAATGATCGCACCGCACTGAACTGCGTCCATGGCTGCTCTAAAGAGGCTCGATCGTTCCTCGCACCGCTCGGAGAGCTGAGCGTTGGAAATTCCGAGACCTATGAAACCAGCAATGGCCACAAGGAGATCCATTTCCTCGCGCCCGAGTGGGTCGGCGTCAGAGCGGCTGTTCGCATTGAGCACTCCAACGACATCGCCGCTCACCATGATTGGCACAGAAATAAAGGATTTTGTGGAATAGCGTTCGTGATGGGCGGCATGGGCAAATTCAGATTGCGAGATGTCCTCAACAAAGACTGGTTTGCGTTCAAAAACAACACGTCCTGAGATGCCTTCTCCGACAGGAATCTCGACTTGTGCCCAGAACTTTTCGGGAATGCCCGCGGCGGCGGCAAGAGTGAGAATTCCCCTTTCGCGGTTCAGCAACAAAACACTGCATCGCTCAAGATCGAGAGTGGTTCTTATGAGATTGACGATCGCAAGAAGGCTGGTGTCGAGCGACTTGTTTGACGCAAAGACCTGACCAATGCGCGAGACTAGTTGTGCGCTGCGCAGACGCCGCTGACGAGCGGACTCCTTCGATTTTTGTGTCCTATTGCTCATAAGGGTAGACATGTCCCACTTTTGACGTTGGCAATGAAAGTAAGCTACGGTGGTAACGAGCTTCAAGTAAGGAATGGTGGATACGTGTTGAGCGTGACCAACCCTCTGATTTCTCCCTCTCGGTTTTGTAAGGAAAAGGCTTGAAGTTGATTCAGCGTGCCCAGCAGTTAGCGTTGGCTTTGCTGAGTAAGCGTAAAATTGCAAAAGAGGTGCGGTTTTGGCGCAACGGCAAGACATGAAGAAAATACTGATTATCGGTAGCGGCCCCATCGTCATTGGGCAGGCCTGTGAATTTGACTACTCTGGCACTCAGGGATGCAAAGCTCTCCGAGAAAATGGCTATGAAGTTGTGTTGGTTAATTCCAACCCCGCGACCATCATGACAGATCCGGGGTTTGGCGACCGTACCTATATTGAACCTCTGACAACCGATGTCGTGGAAAGCATTATCGAGCGAGAAAGACCTGACGCGATTTTGCCAACACTGGGTGGGCAAACAGCCCTTAACATCGCCATGGAACTGGCACGGCAAGGGGTGCTGGAGCGATATGGATGCCGCTTGATAGGAGCAAATGCAGAAGCCATCGAGCGAGCTGAGGACCGGATGCGCTTTAAGCAAACGATGCTGGATATTGGGCTTGATGTGCCACGAAGCGCTATCATCAAGGCTGTGAGTGGGCGCGAAGAGCACATCCGGCGCGCGGTGTTCGAAGCGCTTGAAGCTTCCATCGAGATAGGGTTTCCGATTATCATTCGTCCATCGTTCACTCTGGGTGGAACAGGAGGGGGCATCGCGTACAACTCGGAAGAGTTCGACGTCCTCGCCCAACGTGGGCTAAGCCTCTCCCCTATTCACGAAATTATGATCGAGGAATGCGTGCTGGGGTGGAAGGAATTCGAGCTCGAGGTGATGCGCGACATGCATGACAATGTCGTGATCATTTGCTCGATCGAGAATCTCGATCCTATGGGGGTGCACACAGGAGATTCGATCACTGTTGCCCCGATTCAGACGCTTACTGACCGCGAATACCAGGCCATGCGTGACGATGCGCTGAAGATTATCCGCGCAATCGGCGTGGATACAGGGGGCAGCAACATACAGTTTGCGGTGGATCCGAAAACGGGGCGTCGTGTTGTGATTGAAATGAACCCTCGGGTCTCGCGCTCGAGCGCATTGGCCAGCAAAGCGACTGGCTTCCCAATTGCAAAAATCGCGGCAAAACTGGCAACGGGCTATCGACTGGATGAAATTCCCAATGATATCACAAAAAAGACGCCTGCGTGCTTTGAGCCAACCATCGATTACTGTGTCGTAAAAATCCCTCGTTTTGCGTTCGAGAAATTTCCTGGGGCAGAGCCGATTCTCGGTTCTCAGATGAAATCTGTCGGTGAAACGATGGCCATCGGCCGCACCTTCAAAGAAGCTCTGCAAAAGGGAATCCGTGGTCTGGAAATTGGGCGCGCCGGTCTGGGAGGCGATGGAAAACACAACTATGATCCAACAGCGGATGATGCGCGGACAGAGCTTCTCTGGCACCTGCGAAACCCAAACCCGGACCGCATTTTCTGGGTCCGTGCTGCGTTGCGTGGCCGCGTGCCTGGCGCTAAAGGCAAGATGGAAGTTTACGGTGCCGAAGCCATTGACGGCATGGAGGAGAAACAGTCCGGGAAAAGCAAGAACGCGCTGATGAGCGTGGAGGAGGTTTATCAGAACACGCACATTGATCCGTGGTTCCTGGAGAACATCCGGGAGATATGCGACTTCGAGCACCGAATCGCAGCTGCAGGTCGCGAGAAGTTGATCAAGAAACCCGGAGCAAAGTGTTCCGCAGCCGAAGCGCAACGGGAACGCGCTTTTCTCCTCGAGGCCAAACAACTGGGCTTTTCCGACAAGCAAATTGCTTTCCTCGCATCCACAGGGAAAAGGCAGTTCACAGAATGGGACATTCGGGACAGGCGATTGGAACTGGGTGTTCGTCCCGTGTACAAATCTGTTGATACCTGTGGTGGGGAATTTGAGGCGTATACGCCTTACTTCTACTCGACATACGAAGCAGAGGTGAATCTCGGTCAACAAAATGAAGCACTGCCGAGTGGGAGAAAAAAAGTTATCATTTTAGGTGGTGGCCCCAACCGTATTGGGCAGGGCATTGAATTTGACTACTGTTGCGTCCAGGCAGTCTTTGCATTGCGCGCTGCTGGTTATGAAACGATCATGGTCAATTCAAACCCAGAGACGGTGTCCACTGACTACGACACAGCTGACCGCCTTTACTTTGAGCCGCTGACTGCCGAGGATGTCCTCAACATTATCGAGAACGAGTGCGCAGCTGGTGAGGTGGTGGGGATCATTGTGCAATTTGGCGGTCAAACGCCGCTAAAGCTGGCGCATGCTATCGAAACCTATATTCAACGAAAGGGATTGCCGACCCGAATTCTCGGGACGTCGGTGGACTCGATCGATCTTGCCGAAGACAGGAAACGCTTCGGCGCTCTGCTCGATAAGTTAGGGATTCCAGCACCAGCGCACGGTAGCGGGCGTAGCTTCAAGGAGGTGCGTGATCTCGCGCTGAAGATAGGATTCCCCGTTATGGTGCGTCCCAGCTATGTCCTGGGCGGTCGTGCAATGGAGGTTGTTTATACTGAGCGACAATTGCGCGACTACATGCGGATTGCTCTCGATGTGTCGCCGGAACATCCAGTGTTGGTGGACAAATTCCTCGACGGCGCAATTGAGGTTGATGTGGATGCTGTCTGCGACTTTCGACGCACATCTGAGGGGAAGGTGGCTGGGCGTTGCGTGATTGCAGCCATCATGGAGCACATTGAGGAGGCTGGCATCCACTCGGGCGACAGCGCGTGTGTGATTCCAACCCGGACGTTGAGCGATAATGTTTTGAATACCATTCGCCGCTACACGCAAGCACTCGGGGAGAGTCTCGAAGTTTGTGGCTTGATGAACATTCAGTACGCGGTGAAAGACGAAGTCGTTTACGTGCTAGAGGTCAATCCGCGTGCAAGTCGGACTGTGCCTTATGTATCGAAATCAGTAGGCCATCCCATCGCACAATACGCGGCGCTGTGTATGGTCGGCAAGACCCTCGACGAGCTTGGGTTCATCGAAGAACCGCACGTTCCTTACTTTTCAGTGAAAGAAGCGGTGCTGCCGTTTAGCAAATTCCCGGGGTGTGAAATTCGTCTCGGTCCGGAGATGCGTTCGACGGGAGAGGTCATGGGAATTGATCCGGATCCGGGACTAGCCTTTGCCAAATCACAGGCTGCAGCGGGGAGCGCCCTTCCTTTGAGTGGTGGGGTATTCATCTCCATAAACGATGAAGACAAACCGAAGTTCTTACCCGTCGCCCAGAAACTCGTCGAACTCGGCTTTCACCTATACGCGACAGAAGGAACTCATCGTTTTCTGCAGAAGCACGGTATCGCTGCTGCCCCACTGAACAAAATCAAGGAAGGGCGTCCGAACGTCATCGACTACGTGATCAACGGTCAAATCCGGCTCGTCATCAATACCTTTTCCGGGCCGCAAGGACGACCAGATGAAAAAGCGATTCGCACACTCGTTGTGTCACGAGGAATTCCATTGATTACGACAGTGAGTGCAGCGAGGGCGGCGGTTGAAGGGATCGAGGCGATGAAAGCACGACGTGTGACGTTGCGAAGTCTTCAGGAGTATCACCAGCAGGCCGGAGCAACTAAATAGTCCTTCTACCAAGATCCTCGTCGAGCCTGTATCAGGCGTTGTAACCGTTGGGGTGCTCCAATTTCCACCGCCAGGCACTCTCGATAATCTCGTGAATGTCTCGGTGCCGCGGCTGCCAACCGAGCGTGTTGCGTATTTTCGCGGAGGACGCGACCAGAACGGCAGGATCCCCAGGTCTGCGCTCCCCGATCTCCAGCGGAATGGAACGACCTGTCACTTTCTCTGCCGCAGCTACAACCTCAAAAACAGAAAACCCCTGGCCATTCCCAAGATTAAAACACTCTGCTCCTTCGATTCGATCAAGATACTCGAGCGCGAGGATGTGTGCCTCAGCAAGATCGGCAACGTGGATATAATCCCGGATACAAGAACCGTCTGGGGTTGGATAATCGTTTCCAAAAACTGTGAGTTTCTGGCGTTTGCCCAGTGCAACATCGAGAATGATTGGTATGAGATGCGTCTCTGGGCGATGATCTTCGCCATGGTGTTCCGTGGCCCCTGCTGCATTGAAGTAGCGAAGCGACACAGACCTGAACCCATAAGCGTGCCCCAGATCGGAAAGAATTCGCTCAAACATGAGCTTCGAGGCGCCATACGGATTGACCGGCGAAGCTGGCGTGTTTTCGGAAATCGGCACCACTGTGGGTTCGCCAAAAATTGCTGCTGTTGAACTGAAGATCAGTTTTTTCACATTATGCGCGAGCATCACGCGCAAAAGCACAAGGCCGGCAGACACATTATTTTGATAATAAGTTATTGGATCTGCTACTGATTCGCCAACGAGAGACAACGCGCAAAAATGCATCACGGCCGCCGGCTTTTCCAAACGGAACACCTGGTCAAGAAATGATTCATTAGCAATATCACCGCAGTATCGCTTTGCCGAACTCGGCACCGCCTGACTGTGCCCACGAGAGAGATTGTCCACAACGACCACCGAGTAGCCGCTTTGAACGAGAAGATCAGCGCATACGCTTCCAATATAACCGGCACCGCCTGCTACTAACACTTTCATACGTTCGAGTCTTGCGTAGCCACCCAAGAGCTTTGCAAAGTAAAAGAAAGGGCCATGAAAAAACGTATCCGCGACATCGCTATCGTGATTGCTACGATCGCCGCTGCTGCCTCTTCAGGCGCTCAAAGCGCGAGCGATGGATTTGAATTCGAGAAAACTTACCAAATGTACAAAACGGCCATTATGATTGCGGCCGGGGCACTTATCTTGTTCTTGGTTGGTGGCTTCTTTTTCAAGCGATGGGCAAATAAGAGAGACAGGGAGCCATTCGGCTTTGCTGATTTGTCGAACCTTGAAAAGCGCGGCTTGCTGACGCCTGAGGAGGCGAAGAAAGTACGAGACGCCTTAGTGCGACAGACGATGCAACGGGCGAATAGCCCACGCACTTCATTGAAAGGCGATGAAGCTCTTTTGTTCGATGAAGAAGTGCGGCGACTGGAGGCGCTGGCTCAGGCCAAGCGCACCCAAAAGGAGAAGGGGGAGATTCCTGCGGCGAAACCGTCCGAGCACGAAGAGATCCCTGCGGAGCTTCAGGCTGCCGTTGCAAAAGGGCTTCTAAGCCAGGAGGAGGCACTTGCCATCGCCAGGCGTGCCAAGAGCAAATCTCAGCACGAGAAATAGCGCTGGATTAAGTGACGTCTTTGCTTAGGCCGCACGAATCTCTGCAACGCGAACAGGACGTTTTTCTTGTCCAGAACGATAGGCTGCCAGCGCTACTTCCAGGGCGCGGAGGCCGTCTTCCCCGGTCACGGCAGGTTGCCGTTTTTCGCGAATCGCCGATATAAATTCCGCTATCATCAATGCATCGAGGTTATCGCTGAGCGCGAATGATTCTATTCTGGCACGCCTGTCATCGTATCGTGACACTTGGAGCGGAAAACAATCGAGCGAAAGTCGGCCACGCTCCCCCCGAATCTCCAATTTCACATCCCCCCAAATAGGGTAAGTTTTGCAGCGCGACCAACTTGTATCGAGCGTAATAATCGCTCCGTTCGTCATCGTGAAAGAGAGCAGTCCAACGTCTTCGCACGGGATGTCGGGATGAAGCCTGTTGGCGTACTCCGCGTAAACTTCTTCCACCTCGCAATTGAAAAGCCACCGCAGGAGATCAACGACGTGCACCGTGTGGTCTATGACAGCTCCACCACCGGCTAGGTCCGGCATGACAAACCATCCCCCAGGCATCGAGCCGTGGTTGGAGGTGGCAGCACCGATGATGCGTCCAAGTTGGCCATTCGCAATTGCCTGCCTGGCATAAACAATGGCGGGACTGAATCGCACAGGAAAGGCGGTCATAAGGATGCGGTCGGCGCGGCGCGCCGCTTCGATCATTTGTACCGCGTCGGAAACTGTGACGGCGATAGGTTTCTCGCAAAGGACATGCAGCCCCGCCGCAAAGGCGTCGAGAGCTAATGACGCATGATGAACGTTTTCAGACGCGATGATGGCTGCATCGCAAGAGACAGTGGCAAGAAGCTCACGGTGATTTGCAAACCATGCAGGGACGTCCGGGTAACGTTTGCGGAGCTCGTTGCGTCGTGCAGCATCAGGGTCGGCTACGGCAATGAGATCCACTCCTTCCATACGCGCCAACACATCGGCATAGGAGTAAGCGTGCATGTGAGCGAAGCTTAGGATAGCGACACGCACAGTTGTCATTTTTCAGTGCCTCGCGTGCAAAATACGGGCGCGTCACTTTCGAGGATCGAAGCAGCAACCACGTTTGCGACTTTTGCGCGCAGTGCGCTCACGTTCCCGGATCCGTCAGGA
Source organism: Candidatus Sumerlaeota bacterium (assembly GCA_017161655.1). Taxonomy (GTDB): domain Bacteria; phylum Sumerlaeota; class Sumerlaeia; order Sumerlaeales; family Sumerlaeaceae; genus DRVG01. Next base: position 143,975 of record JADFCV010000002.1, on the reverse strand, counting down.
TGGCAGCGATTTGTAAGGACGATGATGGCTAGTTTCTCTTCCGGAACGGCCCAAAGAGATGTCCCTGTCCACCCTGTATGGCCAAAACCTGATGTAAAGATGTCGCCGCGTTGGTGCGAATAGTCGCTGGAGACATCCCATCCAAAACCACGACGTGTGCCATCTGGCAGACTGACTTGAGGGGAGATCATGGCACGCACGGTTAAAGGTGATAGCACCCGCACATTCCCATAGGCCCCTTCCTGTAGCATCATTTGTGCAAAAATCGCAAGGTCGTGGGCGGTCGAAAACAGTCCTGCGTGGCCACTGATCCCTTTCTGGACGAACGCGTTGCCGTCGTGGACTTCGCCCCGAATCATGTATTTTTTCCGTACGAGTGCTTTGCTCGATTTCCCTGCGGGGTAGCGCCATTCGCTTGGTGCAATTCGCGGCAGAAGCTTGCTTGGAGGGTTGAACATCGTATCTAGCATGCCAAGAGGCTCATAGATATTCCTCCGGCAGAATTGGTCCAAATCGAGTCCGGAGACCTTCTCCACAATCTCAGCAAGCGTAATGAACCCAAGATCGCTATAGATAAATTTCTCACCCGGAGCAGCACGAAGAGGGCGACGGGCAATGTCGGCAATGATAGCTTTTCGTGCATCGCCTTCTGGGAATTTCAGATAGTAGTTGTCGTAGGGATCAAGTCCAGACGTATGGGTGAGGAGATGGCGCAGTGTAATGCTCTCTCGGTCGTACGTTTTCGCCGTGAGGAATTCTTCCCAGAATTTGGATGACATGCGAACATCTCCCCCGCGCCACAGTTGTTTCCAAAGATCCACTGCTTCTCCCCTGCCCGTCTTTGAGGTGAGTGCGGCAGACGTATTCTCTGTAAGCTCGACAAGAGGCTGCACTCCCAGGACCCCCTGGCGAATGAGCCGCTGCAGCTTCTCGTAGGCGTTGAGTTTTGCTTTTTCTTCCGGGCTATTTGTCCATTCTGGAATGTATTTTTTGACAGGATCGCCCAGTCGAATACTGCCGTTTTCCACGAGCTTCATCACGGCTGTTGCGGTGGCCACGCATTTCGTAAGCGACGCGAGATCGAAGATCGTATCCGTCGTCATTGCTTCGCGATCCGGCACCACTGAGCGCCAGCCATAAGCTTTTTCGTGAACAATGACGCCGCGCCGGAGAACAAGGACTACCGCGCCGGATGTTTCGTTGCGCTCAAGAGACGAGGCCACAACACGATCGATCAACTCGTTGAGTGAATTGTCCATACCCGCATCGGCAGGACGACCGTAGCGAAGGGTGCCCGGAGTTTTCTGTGAGGAAAGCTCGCTGGAGGACATGGACCACGCTCCTAAGGGGGGAAGTAACATTGAAACAACCAAGCAGAAGACCAAAACAAAACAGTTCTTCGCACTGCGCATGAGATAGCTCCTGAGAGACTTTTCTAAAGGAAGTCCGAGTTCGCTTAGGTGCATTGTCAACACTGTCTTGTCAACATGTTCACATTTCGCGGAGGGCACGCTCACAGGCGGCAAGCGTTCGCTCGATCACTACGTCGTCATGCGCTGTCGTCAAAAACCAGCATTCAAACTGGGAAGGGGGAAGATGAATGCCGTTTCTCAGCATTGCGTGGAAAAACGCGGCGAAGCGCTGCGTGTCGCAAGACCTGGCCTCCTCGTAATTGCGAATGCATTTCGAAGGCGAGAAAAATACGGTGAACATGGACCCTACGCGCTGCACCGTAACCGGAACCCCCGCGGCGCGACAACGCTCTTCAAGTCCGTCGGCTAACCTTGCCGCCCGACGATCGAGTTCCTGGTAGAGTGCTCGGCCGGCGCAGAGAATCTCACGGAGCGTTGCCAGACCTACCGACACTGCCAAAGGATTTCCTGCCAGTGTACCGGCCTGATAGACAGGTCCTACCGGGGCAAGATTCTGCATGATCTCGCGGCGCCCCCCAAAGGCGCCGCATGGCACGCCTCCCCCAATAATTTTTCCAAAACATACCAGGTCAGGCACAACCCTATAAAGCTCAACCGCGCCACCCGCAGCAATCCGGAACCCAGTCATCACTTCGTCGAAAATTAAAAGAGCCCCCACCTCAGTGGTTAGCTCGCGAGCTCGGCGCAGAAACAATAAATCAGGAGGCACAAGCCCCATGTTACCCGCAACAGGTTCGAGAATGAAAGCGGCCAACTCCGCCCCGTGCTTTGCGAAAACACTCTCGAGGGCCGACACATCGTTATAGGGGATGACAAGCGTGTCGTCGGCCACAGATTGGGGAACGCCAACGGTTTCCGGGATGGAAAGTGTAGCAACACCAGAGCCTGCTGTAACGAGAAGTGAATCTACCGCTCCGTGGTAACATCCCGAACATTTGAGAATTTTCGGACGACGAGTGACACCGCGAGCGAGCCGCACAGCGCCGGCGGTCGCTTCGGAGCCGCTATTGACAAAGCGGATCATTTCGACATGAGGGGCAAGCTCGCGGACAAGTTCAGCCAGTTCGATTTCCAGTTCGGTTGGATAACCGTAACTCGTGCCCTTTTCCGCACACCGGTCAAGCGCCTCTCTGACAAAATCAGGAGCATGACCAAAGAGAAGCGCTCCCCATGAACAAACGTAGTCGATGAGGGAATTTCCGTCGGCATCGGTCACATAGGCGCCTTTTGCCTCGCGGATAAACCGCGGTGTGCCTCCCACACCTTTGAAGGCACGGACAGGACTATTGACTCCGCCCACGAGAACCTTGCAGGCGCGCTCGAAAAGTGTGCGTGAGACCTCGTCACGCATGTTGCTCGCCTCCACCGTCCGCATCCCGTTCCTGCGGATTCATAGGCTGCTGTGACCCTCCTCCATGCGCCTTCAGCCATGATTGCGGCACGCCGACGATACGCATGAGATTCTCGCGTAATTGCGCGATCGGAATCAACGTGCCACAGATCGAGCATAAGAATGAGTCCCCGGGTGGCAGAGGAAGAAAACCAGGTGCGACCGGAGCTTTGGGGTCAAGATTGTGCTGGAACCGATAAATGTTCTGGCATTTTGGACATTTCACATCAGCATTTGCCGCTTTTACGATGTCTGGCCGTTCAAGGAGAGCTGCAATTTCCTCGGGCGTGCGTTTGGGCGTTTCGAAAGGCGGGCGCACAAAAAATGGAAACTCTGCAAGGTAGTCGCCTTCAAGGAAGATGGTCATGGTGTACTGCCCCTGCGTGACAAGTGGAAAGTGTTCGAAGCAAAAGACTGTGTTTGCAACCTGCTGCGGACCATTGATCTGAATCTTCCCTTTTGCTTCGGCGATCGTACTACCATCTGGAGCTGAGATATGGAGTTCCAGAGGATACGAACCTTCCGGTCCAACAAACCCCATCAACACAAAGAAACGCGGGTGGACCACAGGGAAAAACAAAGAATGAATGGTGTCGAAAATCCCGATGGCACTGAACTTTCCTGCCTCGTTGCGGACTTCGTCGCACTGGATGAAATATTTAAGGCGTGGTCTCATCTGTTGCCCTCTTCCGAAATCTCTCTCGTCTCGCCTATTGCGGCATTTGCTTTGCCAAGAACCTGCTGGAAAAGCTGGGTGTAGCGCGCAGCAATGCGGTGATAAGCCCAGTCTTCCACGTAGCGCCGTGCATTATCTCCCACTGCCTGCTTCCACTCCGGGTCTTCATAGAAGCGGCAAAAATACTCCACAAGAACTCTTTTTTCATGACCACCAACAGGAACCTTTGGGCAAACATCGTCAGGGAACTCATTGTATTGGCCAAGCGCTGAGACCAGAGTTGGTTTGCCCATCGCTAGAGCAGCCACAAGGGTAGCTGACGATTCACCCATGGTGGGGAACCGCAGATTCACACAAATGTCTGCAAGGTCGAGCACCTCGTACAACTCGGGCAGCGGGCGATGTCCGAGCACCCGTATACGGTTTCTTAAGCGATGACGGGAGGCTAACTGAGTAAGCTCTCGCAACACCAGGCGATCGGCCGGCCCAACCAAGACAAGATAGCTTTCGGGATAGATAAGATTGAACTCCCGAAACGCAGCTAGCACTTCTGGCAACCGTTTCAGGCGATTCGCCACGCCGACACACGCTATGACGAAAGCAGACTGAGTTAGGTGATATTTGCGACGCAACTCTTCTCGCGGCGGCCGGGCTAGTCGCACCATCCCCAGATCAACACCGAGAGGAATATGCTCAATGTGACAGTGCTCCCCTTCAAGCTCTTCCACGTGATCCTTAAGCCATTGAGAATGTACGACGACCGCTCGCTGGTGCTGCAGAAGCCAGCGAGTCATGGGCATTTTTAGCGGCTCTAGCTGGTTGAGATCAGTAACATTTCCAAAGCGTGTACCGGCAAGCTTTCGTTCTCTCTCCAGCCACCGATGAGCCTCTGCTCCCCACCCATACTCACGCGTCAGATACTGAAACAGCCCCAGAATGCTGAAATCATGAAGATCCACGACCCCCGGATAGCGCTCCAGGTATGGCAACATATAAGCGTGCAGCACGTTGTTTCCTAATTCGTAAAGCACGAGATCATACGGTGCGCGTTGTTGTTCGCGCTCAAATTCCCAATGCGGTCTCACCGGTATGCGTTCCCGAATGAGTGGATGTGCTGGAGCATAATCTTCGATGTAACATTCTGGCTGCACGTTCTCAGGCAGATTCAAAAGGAGCTGTTCAGCAAAATCAGCTATGCCAGACATTTTGGGGGAAAGCGGAGAGAACACCGCCAAGCGCAAGTGGGAACCTGCGTTTCCCACACAGCTCGACAGCGCCACTTTCGTGGTGTACCCACGAGGACGCGCCGCGTACTCATAACAAGTTAACAAACGCTCAACAAAGCGCTGCGGAGCAAAGCGTCCCACTTGCGCAAAGCCGCGCGCGCGAAGTTCTTCTGCATAAGCCGGCGTCTCCAAAATTCGCTGGAGAGCTTGCGCAAAACCGCGATGGTCATCGGGCGAACACATGACCCCAGCTTCGCCGACAACCTCAGGGAGGCTTGATCGGTCGGATGCCACCACAGGAACCCCGGCAGCCATCGCTTCCGCCACCGGAAGGCCAAACCCTTCGAGGCGCGACGGGAAAAATAGCACACTTGCACTGGCCAATACTGCGGGAAAGTCCTCGTCGGGCACAAAGCCAAGAAGCCGGACATCGTCACTACAGGAGTACTTTCGGGCAAGCGCTTCCAATTCTTGTCGTTCGAGCTCCGTGAGCGGACACACAACCACTAAAGGGGCTTGCTTTCGCTGAGTTATCGGAAGGCGACCATAGGCACCAAAGAGCGCTTCGAAATTCTTCCGCGGATGATAGCCGGTGACACTCAGCACATAGCCGCGCTCGAGATTGTACCGCGAAAGGACGCTGGTAAAACGCTCCTCGCTCCATCCTGCCAGGGGACGCTGCTCCACCGGCACATAGGTTACAAAAACTTGTGATTCATCGAGATCGAAGAGTCGCACGCAGTCTTCAGCCGTGGCCTCAGAAATTGCGGCGTAGGCTTGCCACGTTCGAAGGACCTTTGTCCGCTGGCAATAGCGCTCCCAGGCTTCTCCTGTCAGGATGGGTTGTCGTTTCTCATGCATAAGCGCAGGGATGGCATCCAATAGAGTAGCGACAATGGGACATGGGGCAGAATGTGGAATCAGGATGTCGGGCATAAGCGGACTTGTGACGTGGTAGACGTCCAGGCGATGCGCCGCCTCGGTAAGCCACAAGAAATTCCCTACGCCACCCTTTTCGAGACAATGTTCGGGCGTGCCATCGAAAACGATTTGAGCGTATTCTGCTCCCGCTTCAAGCCAAGGCTGCAAGTCCGACTGAGGGGTTGCTCTCCTGCCAAAAAACACGAGTTGGTGCTGAGGGGCATTGGACACGAGCGCGTGGATCATGCTGCGACACAGGCGGCCGATTCCACGCTTCGCTTCGAAAGTCTCCAGGGTTTGAACATCTATTCCAATGCGCATGACGAAATCACCTTCACCCTACCGTAAATCGGACGCAACACGTTTGCGACTCCTCACGTCGCCGCGAGTCGCCAAAGATCATTGCGAGAGGATAACTCCGGTGACCACTCAGTCTGAAGGCCGCTGCCACTTTTGCCTGACGAGTTGTTCGATGATCTCTCTTGTTCTCTGTGCCGCTCCCTGCTGGGAAAGAGCTGCCGTGCGGACTTTGTCGCCGATCTCCTGGCGTTTTGCAGGATCGGCCAGAAGGCTGCATAGAACTTCTGACAGCTGATCCGCGTTCGCAACGATTCCGCCATGATCCGGAGAAAGAATGCGCGTAAGCTCTGGCTGCTTCTCCATATAAGGCCCGTAAACGACTGGAACGCCGTGAATAGCAGCCTCGAGAAGATTATGTCCGCCGATTCCAGGAACAAAACTGCCAGCGACAAGAGCAACATCCGCAAGGGCGTAAAGCTCTGCGAGCAACCCCATTTTATCGACGAGTATCACGTCAGGAAAGGTGGGCGCATCCGTCGGCAGGGTCTGGGCTGAAGAGAGCCTGTATAGGACACAGCCCGACGCCCCCAGAAACTGCCAGACGGTTTCAAAGCGCTCAGGATGGCGCGGCACAAGGACCAGACGCGCCTGAGGGAATTCTGCTTTCACACGTTGAAAGGCATGAAGAACAAGTTCCTCTTCGCCTGCATGTGTGCTCCCCGCAACAATTACAGGATCGCCGGGGTGCAATCGCAGCATTTCGCGCAGCTCAGCGCGCCGGCTTTCCGAAGGTGTTCCGTAGGGGACGTCGAACTTGATGTTTCCCGTGACAAAGACACGTTCAGGGGGCGCCCCTATTGCAAGAATGCGAGAAGCGTCCTCTTTCGACTGCATGCAAAAGGCTGCGATGCTCTGGAGAGGACGAGAAAAGAAGGGGCGCAGCCTCAGATAAGAGCCAAAGGACTTTTCCGAAATACGGCCGTTTGCCAGAACAACAAGGCAGTTACGTTTCGCCGCAGCCTCAATGGCGTTGGGCCATAACTCGGTTTCCATGATCACAAAGACTTTGGGGCGATAGAGATCGAGAAAGCGGCGAACAACCCACGAAAAGTCTGCCGGATAGTACGTAATTTCCTCCGCCAATTGCGCAAAGAGTCGGTGGGCCGTTGCCTGCCCCGTCTCCGTCACAGTAGTTACGACAAGAGGTAAAGTGGGGAAAACTTCACGGAGCACAGGCCCCAGCGCTTTCGCCGCAACACATTCACCCACACTGACAGCATGAAGCCAAACGCATCCCTCATGCCATTTCGATGGCTCCTTGAGGCTCCACGTTCGGCCAAACATTCCTGGAAGACTTTCTCGATATTTGCCGTGGGCCCACCGCCGATAAAGGATGTGAGGAACGGCAATAGGCGCAAGCGCGAGATATGCTAAATCGTACCGGGTCATTCTTCCTCTTCAAGCTTCGGCTCGGATCCAAAAACGTGCCTGTAGACGTTGAGATATTCCCTGGCTGTCTTCTTCCACGAGAAGCGCTGGACGTTTTCTCGACCTAATTTGATAAGCAGATCTTTGAGCGACGGCTCAGAAAAAAAGCGTGAAAGCCCCTCGACAATGCTATCGCGATCATCTGGATCGACAAGGATGGCGCCCTGACCGGCAACTTCCGGCAAAGCACCATGCAGCGATGTGAGTACCGGCAAGCCACTCGCCTGGGCTTCGAGGACGGGTAGGCCAAATCCCTCAAATTTTGTCACGAAGTAGAGCATGGTCGCGAGATGATAGAAGACACGCCGCTCGACCTCGCTGACTTGACTGAAAATACGAACCCGAGAGAGGAGGCCGCGCTCGCGTACGCGGGCAAAAAAGGGATCGAAAAAGCGGTCGGGCTTCACAACAAGCACCCAACAAAGGTCCTCTTGTTCGGGATGGCGACGAATGAATTCTTCAAATGCTTCCAGCATCATTGCGAGGTTTTTGTTTGGACGCGTGGAGCCAAGGTAGAACAGGAACCTCTCTGGGATATCGTACTTGTCACGTGTGTGCTCGATTTCGTCCGCTGTCGGAGAATCCGTGAGATCAGGGTCAATCCCGCCGTAAATAACTAGCGCCTTTGAGGCGACATCTGGGTACAGATCACGTACCCAGCGCAACGTGGCGTACGAATCACAGACAAGACAATCTGATTTGCGCATAACCGCCGGATAGGTTGTTCGGTAAAAGAGGTCATAGAGGAGGCGTTTTGGCATAGGGCGGCGCCCGGTGAACTGAGGATCAAGCAAGGGCTGAAGATCGTGCACAGTGACGAGCAAATCTCCGCTCCACCGCAATGGGCTAATTGGAAAGAGCGAATGCAAAAGATCAACTCCGAGAGACCGAATGAGCTGGTGAAAAGTGAAAACCGTGCGTAGCGAAACAGGGCGGGCTTGATCTTCGATGACTTCAAAATTCTCGCCCAGTTTGAGTGTGCGCTTGTAGCTCGAATGCGTGATGACAATGTATTCGTTTTCGCGATCTAGCGCCGCTAAGTTCTCGAGAAAGTTTTCAGAGTAGACACCGATTCCCGAGTACTCATCGCTCAAGTAGCGCGCATCGATGGCTATTCTCACGATGCACCTCCCCTTTGTTTTGCATCGAGCTGATGCGGACAAGACTCAGAGGGAGTGCTGAGTATACGAGAAGCCATGCGGTGCGCAACCTCACTCCAGGACGCAGCACGCGCCATGTCCACCCCATTACGAATCCGTTCAATGTCGGGAGCATCAATCGCTTCGCGCACCATTTGCAGAAACTCTTCGCGATCTTTTGCAATTTGGACGGCGTGGGAAAAGAAACGAACAACATCTGGAATCGGGGTAGAGACTACTGGGATGCCAGCAGCAAGATACTCAAGCGTTTTTACCGGATTGAGTTTGGCTGTGGCATCATTGATAAGAAACGGGATCAGCGCCACCGAGAAGTTCTGAGCATACCGCGGAAGTTCGCTATGGGGTTTCAGCCCAAGGTAATGGATATTAGGGCGACGCGGCAAGCGGTTGGGATCCATGCGAATAGGCCCTACCATGACGATCGAAGCCGACGGTAATTCATCCGCCAGGAATGTTATGAGTTCGTAATCGAGGCGGTCGCTGATTGACCCGAAATAGCCAATTCGTGGCTCGGGAAGTGAGGCAAGGTCTTCGGGCATGGGGCCGGCGGGACGATTGAAGGAGTCGTAATCCACACCGCACGGGATGAACTCAGCATCAGGACGATGGCTTCGATGCTGATGCCATAATTCGTAGGTCCCAGTGGTCACGCTATCGGCACGATCGAGCAGGGCGATGTCGTAATCACGCGCCCACGGCGGAGCCCACTCAAAGGCGGGGAAATCATCGATAACGTCGTAATGAAGCCTCGCGAGCGGAAGCGCGCTTTCTTTATTCGAGAAGAACAGCTCTCGGATCACTGGCCATGCAAAAGGGCTATCGGTTACGCAACGAATGCGCTGAGCAGACTTCAGCCAACGCTTGAGAATGCGCGCGAGCAGCCAGCAGTTGACGCTGTAGACAAGGCGAGAGCGGTAGTGGCCGGGAAAAATCAGTGGGGATAGCACTGTCAACTTGTGCCGCTGATCGGCGATTTGACGGCATTCCTGCCAGCGTTCACCTAGTGTGAAGCACCAGCGATGCAGCTGAACCGGAGAGACATAGAGCGTGGGAATGCTCTCACTAAGACGCGAAGCCATTTCTTGGGGCCGCTGCCAGACTTCATCCCACATGACTTCGGAGAAGTAGAGCAGAATCTCCGAGGAGACCGACGAATGTTTCCCCGCGCGGCGGAGCAATCGCGTAACACTGGCCGCAACAGCCGGAAGAGAAAAAGCGAGTTTGGTAAGCTGTGCCGTTTTTTTTAACATCGCGTCGACACTGCAAAGCGCAGTGCGAATGAGCCTCCGTCATGAAATCGCGCTTGCATATCGAGGCTTCATCCCTGGTACAGAAATTTAGCAAGAATGAAGTAGCCGAAAAGGCGCGAGTTGATGCAAGAGTCAACATCAGGAAGGACGCAGATGCCAGCCACATCCAGCCCAGAGCGAACTCACATTACGGTCCGGGTGAAGCGCCAACTTGCAGCGGATAGCACGCCCTACTGGGAGACATTTCAAGTGGCCTATCGGCCAAGAATGAATGTGATCTCTGTGCTACAAGAGATTCAGCTCAATCCCGTGACAGTGGAAGGCAAACGAGTTGCGCCAGTGTCCTGGGACTGCAATTGTTTGGAGGAGGTCTGCGGCGCGTGTTCCATGATTATCAACGGAGTCCCACGTCAGGCATGCTCCGCGTTGGTGGATCAGCTGGAAGATCCTATCGTTCTCGAGCCTTTCACGAAATTCCCCGTGGTTCGCGATCTTGTCGTGGACCGTTCTTCGATGTTTGAAAATCTGAAACGGGTGAAGGCGTGGATTCCCATCGATGGAACTTATGACCTCGGCCCCGGGCCACGCATGGCGGAAGAGCTTCGGGCGAAAATGTATGAGCTATCGAAATGCATGACGTGCGGTTGCTGCCTTGAGGCTTGCCCGCAGGTCAATGATTACAGTGATTTTATTGGACCAGCGGCAATCAGCCAGGTGCGACTCTTTAATTCGCATCCGACGGGCAAGATGCATGCTTCAAAACGGCTAGAAGCGCTCATGGGGAAAGGCGGGCTGCACGACTGCGGCAACGCACAAAACTGCGTGCGAGTGTGTCCGAAGGAAATCCCGCTGACAGACTCCATTGCAGAAATGGGGCGCGCGATTTCGATTTACGCGCTGAAGAAACTGCTCGAACATTAAGCAGCGTCCTTCTTATCGCTCAGCGATATGCGAGCCTGATAGTATGCGTAGGCTGCGACAAGGACAAGGCTTGGCATCACACAAACGAAGCGCCGTGAAAAGGTAACATTCCGAGCTGCACCGAGCTGCTCTTGGCGCACCACGTAAATCGCAAGAATCCCTAAGAGACATAGAAGTGCAGGAAATACTGCTGGTAAGGCAGCGCGCCATGTTCGGCGGGTGATTCCCCGCACAAGCCATATTATGCCGAGATGCGGAGCCAATCCATAGAGTTCTGGCCGAAGAAACATTTCGCTTAGACCCATCCAGGCCACAAAGGGAATCATGGAAAGGCGACGACTCCATCCCTCCGCAAAACCTGCAGTGAAATCATAATCTTGCGTGGTTGGGAGCATAAGCGCTTTTGAGATTGTCCAGGGAATAACAAGAAATAGCAGTGCGCACGCAAGGCATGCAAAGTGCAGCAAGCGAATTCTTCGATCCGCACCCGACATCAGCGAAACAATGAACACAGCCACCAGGCTTCCAGCCGCAAAAGCTGCGCCTTCGACTTTCATGTGATACATCGCGCCAAGTGCAAGGCCAACAAATGCGGCGGCTGAGGGGCTTGGGTCGCGAAGCCAACGAAGAAACCAATACGTTGACCACAAAGCGGCAACCCCTATGGCAGGTTCACGCGCGCCCTCAAGCCACCACTGAACTGCAGGCGCAGGCATCAAAAGCATCGCTGCGAGAAAGAGAACCTGAAATTCTCCGGCGAACCATTCGCGAGCTGTCCCGATGACCAGGAGAACGAATGCGAAGTACAATCCAAGATGAGGAATGTGCTGAGCTGCGTGGCTGAATCCGGCGCGACCACAAAACGCTGCTTCCATTAACGGAAGCAAATAGGGGTGCTTCGGCATGGGGGCGATACGATAAGGATCGCGAAGACTTTCGCTGTAGAGCGTTCCTTCATTCAGTAACACTCGCACGCGATAGCCCCAGATCGCAATGCTGTCGTAATCGACAGAGGGAAGGCACATAAGCGAAATCGTTGTCCAAAGAGCAAGACACGCAAAACCGACGGTCAGTGCGGCGGGCAACTGTGGATTGCCGGAAAAGCTCAGGCCGCCCTTTTGCCAATGACACAGAAATTCCTTACGCCGAAAGATCGTCATGATTGCGCCTAAAGCACCCAGGGCGTAAAACCACTGCGGATCGAAAGGGAATCCTACACAAAGAAGCAGGAGGATTAACAAACCGGGCACGGCGAGACCTGAAAAGACAATCACGGCTGCTTTTGTGGCTCGGCTCACTGTTTGCAGGGCTGAGAATGACACGAGCGAGAGGACAGCGCAGCCGATGCAGAACTGGGCAATCAATCCGTTGAGCATCGCCATGGTCATTGGTTGCTGATCCTTCTGAGCTGAAGGGGCTCAGTTGTGCTGAATGGATCGTAGTGGAGGTAGTACTCGACCCCTCTTCTTCTCAATTCAGCAATGGCACTGGCTGCCGAGTCGGAGCCCGATGTTAGGCTTTCGCCATAATAGCATCGGATGGGATAGACGAGTGCCGAAAACAAATAGCGATTGAATGCCCCCCCTTCCACGTAGAGCGCAAGCCGGGTCTGTTCCGAGACGCGCTGTCTTAACTGAAGTGAATGGGGAAAGGCTTGCGGAATCCAGTGCATGTAAATCTCCGTTGCGCTGATACGGCAAGGAGGGCGATGGAAAGTGCGAAGGAAATAACTATTTAAATTGATAACAACAGACATTGCTATGAGAGATTGAAGAGCCACGAACAATGCTGTGGAAAAACCGATGGACCGCTGTGGCTTAGGGGCTCTTCTCCAGATTTTTTCGCGTAGGAGGGACAAAAGAGCGAGCAGCCAAAGGATCGCTGATGCCAGAGCAACTGACCGAGGAGCAAGAATCTGGCGCTCAAATGCGAAAGCAATGGGATAGCGATGAGGAACTAACTCAGCGAGATGTTGACGAAGCCAAGGTTGCCGAAGCGCTAACCAAGCTAGCAGGCCAACGAGGCCGGCCACGAAGAGTGCCACAACCTCGGCCGTAATTCGCCCTGAAGGAGTGCTTGAGGGTGACCGATCTTCGCGATGAATTTGTCTCGCAGAGTTTGGCATTAGCTTCTAGTGCGATAAGGTAACGCTGAATATCAAGCTCTGGCACTACGATCGTGACGAACTACAACGACCCAAACGAATTGCTCGCCGTGGTCAACGATCGCGACGAGGAGTGCGGAAGCGCTCCTCGGCAGGTGGTCCACAAGCTGGCTCTCCTTCACCGTGCAGTGCACGTGCTCGTTTTTCTTCCTCAAGGACAGCTCATTATTCAGCGGCGTAGCCATAAGAAAGACACCTATCCGCTCCATTGGGAATGTGTGGGGGGCCACTTGGGACCAGGCGAAGCGTACGAAACAGCAGCACTTCGGGAGGTTGAAGAGGAGCTGGGGGTTACGCCAAAGAAAAGCGAGTTTCTCGGAAAGCTCGATGCGAGCCCGGCGACAGGCCATGAATTCATCAGCATTTATAGAGCTGAGGTCGTGCTTCCGGTCTATCCCAACGAAGACGAAATTGCTGAATGGCGCATTGTTAGCCTGGAAGATTTGCGCAATATAATTATGGCTGGCACGGAGAAGTTCTCTCCCGTATTCCTCGAGACTTTACGAGCTGTTGGAATCCTTTGTCCAAAATGATGCGTGATTAGGTTAGATTATCGGTCATTTGGTAGCGGAGTCAGACGTCTGTTTGTCCTCAGGCCAACCCGCAGTGCCGACCGCACGGGGGAAGGGTGGGAGCTCGCGAACTAATTTGGGGAGAAATCCTTTGGGAGGACAAATCACCATTCCCACTCCTCCTTTGTTACGCATCCAGATTTTTTCGAAATCCGGAAGTAGCCACTGGACAAGGTAGCCCCGATTATCTTTGTCGAGCGCTGAATCCACGACGACAACTCGGTTGTCATCGGTCACCCCACACAGAGCCACGATGTGACCTGACATTCGCTCGTAAGGCGGAGCCAGGTAGCTATCGTCCTTGGGCATGGTTATGGAACAAAGGATGATTTTGTTTTGTGCCACGGTATCACGCACCTTATCCCAGTGGCGGAAACGATCGAGGTAGGCTTCGAAACCATGCTCGATCCCTGCCCCAATCGTGCGCGGCCAGATGCCAAACGATTCGTACTCCGGATCCGTCGTCCAGCAGATAATCAACTCAAGCGGCACAGTGGTGCCAAAGTATTGAAGTGCAGATGCGAGAGCAGCGGACTGACAGCGGTCGATAAGTTTATTGCCGGCCGTGTCGCGCTGGAGGCGAAGCGGGACATCATGAATTATTTGAGGCGCGTTAGAAGGTTTTGCGCTCTCGCCAAACTCGGAAAGAAGTTTCTTGTCGGGTTTATTCGCCGTCACAATCAGGCCGAGTTCAGGCTTCACGGATAGTCGTTTTTTGCCGTCATCAAGCAGTTTAAACCGCAGGCTGACGGCTGAAGAGGTAAGCAGCAGCTGGTCATAATCGAGTTTTCCGCGATCGAATTGAGGGATTTCGCGCTTTGCGACGTAGGACACTGTTCCCCAGTACCCTGCATAAAGCCATGGTGAGGTTTTCTTATCGGCAAAAGTGACCTGGACAAAGAGACGAAAGCCTTCATCGCGCGGAATGCGGACTTTCCACCAGTAAATCATCTCGTCGAAAGGAAATGCTGGATGGATCTCGGGCGAGAGCCAGCTGCGCGTGTCTTCTCGTCGCCATTCATCTGCATTGATATGGTAGGTGCGGTCGAGCGTGGGCGAAGTGGGAAGGCTATTGCGAAGGCGCGGTGTTGCCAATAGCGAAGGGGTCGTGACGGATTCAGAAACTCCTGCAAATACGCAAAATGAGACACACATGAGCGCAAGGGAGAGAGAATAGCGTAAAGTGGGCATATCGCGGCTCCTTAGCTTTTGAAAACAACTGATTCGTGACAAACAGCCTTCCAAGAAAAATGTGCATAGGGAGTGCTGCTTCGTCCGGGCCGCCGCAGAACTTTGCTGGATTCTGTATTCGGGAATTGACTCGCAGGATCGCCTAATGAAGCTCAGCCGCGGAAGTTACGTGGGAACACGGAAGACGCAATGACAGAGATACGATACAATCCCGGAGTAGAGGAACGGAACCGTGCTGTCGTGCGGGTGATCTGGGTAACATTGTTGCTCAACTGGACCATTGCAGCGGTCAAGATCTTCTTAGGGATGGTCTCTGGCAGCATGACGGTCCTGGCAGATGGTCTCCACGCCATTATTGATGGTACTAACAACATTCTTGGCATTGTGGCGATGCGACTCGCGAGCGCACCTGCTGATGAAGAGCATCCTTACGGTCATCACAAGTTTGAAAATGTGGCAGCCATGATCATTGGCGGCCTCATCTTTGTCATTGGTTGGGAAGTGACGAAAGAGGTTGTTTCCAAAGCGATGCAGCTTTGGAAAGGGGTTTCCGCTGGACCGGTCACCGGCCCTCAGTTCGAGTGGCTTTATGTCGTTCTCCTCATCGGTACCTTGGCTGCAAATATCGCCATTTCGACTTATGAATGGCGCGCAGGTAAGCGGCTTCAAAGCTCGTTCCTCACAGCTGATGCCCTTCACACACGCTCAGATATTGTTGTGACGGCCATGGGGCTTGCCTCGCTGGTATTTGGAAGCCGGATCCTATGGCTCGACCTCCTGCTGGCAGTGATTGTGGTGGGCTTTGTGTTCTATGCGGGATGGTGTATCGTACGCGAAAATATGGACGTTTTTACCGATCGTGTGCGGCTCAATCCGGTTGAAGTCCGCGAAGTTGTCGATCGAGTGCCCGGCGTTCTGAACACGCACGCGATAAGGAGCCACGGAACAGCAACATCTGTCCATTTGGACCTGCACATTGTGATTCCCGAGAACACCACAGCGAAGGAAGCCGAAGCCATCGAGGAGGAGGTTCGAGAAACACTCCTGAAACACTTCCCAAACATCAGCTTCGTGAGCATTCATCACCAGACACACCCCCACGATGAGTCGCTCCCGCTGTGGGCGGATAAACCAAAAGGAGAGCTGCCAGGACACTCGGTCACTGGCTGAACTAGGTTCGCACATGAGGAACATCCTCATAAAATACGGGCTCTTTTTGTGATACGGCCGAGAATGAGATTTCACCATCTGCCTTGCAAGAGCCTTGCGGCTAAACGGTTTGCGGATGGAGGGGCGTAAGCAGAAGGGGCGGTTGAGAATATGCTGAGAAAAGTACAAGTTCACATTTTTCGTCGAGACGGAGAGAAAGCATCTACACTTTTCTTTCTGGCTCTGCAAAGAACGCCAGAAAAAGGCTCAATCTGGCAGCCTGTAACGGGAAAAGTGGAAGAGGGAGAAGAGTTCGACGATGCGGCGCGACGTGAGGTGTTCGAGGAAACAGGGCTCAAACCGGCCGGGATGTTTGCCAAGGTCGGTGAGGTTCGATTTGAAAAGAATGGCACTGAAGTACTAGAGATTATCTATGCCTGTGAGGTGGATGAAAGCGAGGTTCACACGTCGGATGAGCACGTGGCGTTTGAATGGTTGCCAGATAAGCAGGCCCAAGAACGGCTTTATTACCAGAGCAACAGGTACGGGCTGAGTCTCGTGCTGGATCAATTGAAAGGGAAATGAACATGCCATCGGTGGAGATCATTGTCAGCGGTGCACTGGGACGGATGGGAACGGCCATTTTGCAAGCATTGGAGTTTTTTCCGGAGATTCAAGTTGTTGGCCTCATTGATTCTGTGGAAAAGTTAGCAGGCCAAAGGAGCTTGTGTGTTGCTGGAAAAGACGTTCCCGCTGCGCCACATCTCGCGGAACTCAACGTGCCCTCCGGATGCGTGATCGTTGATTTCAGCAACCCTATTGTGACACGGGAACTCGCTCGCCTTTGTGCTGAAAAGGGAGCAAAACTTGTGGTTGGCACGACTGGGTTGAGTGACTCAGACCAAGCTCTTTTGTATGAAGCAAGCCAGACGACGGCGGTGCTTGTTTCTTCCAACATGAGCACGGGGGTCCAGGTTCTGCTCACGGTTGTTGAGGAATTGGCGCGTCGGTTGCCGGATTTCGACATTGAAATCGTGGAAATGCATCACCGGCGCAAGAAAGACGCTCCAAGCGGAACAGCACTTATGCTGGCTGACGCTGCAGCACGTGCACGCGACATCAAGCTGTCCGAGGTGGCGCGTCACGGCCGACATGGCCTCGTCGGAGAAAGAAAGAATGAAGAAATAGGGCTTCATGCCGTGCGGGGCGGGGATATCGTCGGGGAACACATTGTCGTGTTCGCGGGGGAAGGCGAGCACCTCGAGCTACGTCACAGTGCCCATAGTCGTCTCACGTTTGCGATGGGAGCATTGCGAGCTGCGCGGTTCCTTGCGGACAAACCGCGAGGGTTCTTTACGATGCGTGACGTCATTGCGGCGGCCCAATAAGACCTACTGCGTTGAAGCAAAAACTGTCTATTCTCGCCCGCTCCTGCGCACTTTTAAAGTAAGGCGGTTGTTTCCAGTGATCTCATACGCTGTGGGGATGCGCTGATCGAAAATAACATTGCCACGCACAGAGGTATAGTGGCCTGCCTCGGTAGTGGACTCTAATGTCGCAATAACGCTGGATGGAAGACGTGAAAGCTCCTGGCCGCGAATAGCCGCTCCGGTGTCGTTGTCGAGCAATACCACATAGATTCGGTTGCGGGGATACGAACGTTGCACGCGCTCAACAAGGCTCGGGTAGTCGCGGATCTGGGTGCTCGCAGGATTGCGCTGGGTATCGAGAGCTTCTCGGCCAGCCGCATCTGTCAGAACGAGTTCATAGTCTCCGTCAGGGAGATCAGGGGGCAAGGCCACATCGTAGGTCATTCTCTCCAGCTCCTTTCGATAGGGCTGGAGTTCCCAAAGAAGATGAACGATTTCTCCCGGACGATAAAGGTTTTTGTCCGTCGCAACGGCCCGCAGTTGAGCCTCAGGGTAACGGGCTAGGAGCGTTGCATGGAAATCCACAAGGGTTGGTGAAACCTTCTTGTAGGGGTTTGTGGTGAACATCCCAAGCTCCGAGCCAACGGCGATTCCGGCGGTTCCACCACCGTAGGTATCGACAAAATAGTCTTCTTTCGAAATTGAGGTGCCGTCATCGAGTGCGATAGTGTACCGGAATTCGACGGCTGTTTCTCCGCCAGACCGGCCAGCTGCAGCGAGGGACTCCGTGAGGGCGGACATTGCAAGCGAAGGCCCCTGTTCTTTATCACTCCAAACCCGGTAGTGGAACTCCCGTCGACCTCGATATTCCTTGTCTTCGACAATGACATGAACAGGGAACATCCGGGCATAGGAACCAAACACTCCACCAACAGCCGGGAGGCGGTCCTGACGGATGCAACCAATTTGGCCAAGCGATTCGCCCAGTTTGAAGGGACGTGCTACACTGCGCACGACAGAATGAATGCGCGCTGGAGCCATCGGATAACGGACAACTCCAAAATCAAACATGGGATGACCAAAAGCGATGAGTTTATCCCCTGCTCGATAACTGACAGTACCGATTCCGGCTAATGCGAGGTCGCCTTCGAGCAATGGGATAGCCAAAGCATAGCCGCCCTCAAGGGCTGCTGCTAACGCCCCTGTCGTGGCTTCCTCTGCGCTGCCCGACGTTGTGGATGTTTCTACTTCGGACGCCGTGCCACTTGCCGAGCCAGCCAGCGAATAGAGCGGTGAGTTGGGAAACGTCGCACGCAAAGCCGCAATTGCTAGCGGCGAAGAAAATGATGCGTAGAGAGGAGCTGCCAATGGTTCGAGCTGAAAAGTTTCCGGCAGAGAAATCGCTGCGCTGGCGGAAAGATCAAAATCTGATTTTCTGCAATTGTAATGGCTGGAGCTTGCATTGTGCAGAGGACGGAGCTCAAGGGTGCGCCGCATTTCCATGTAGGCGTGAAACGTTTCTTTGCTGCCGCTGAGATCTTCGGGATCACGAAGCTGGTCGGAGGTTACTTCCAGGACCCGCAACATGTGTTCGATTGGCGTGATTCCCGCAAGCGGCTCCTTGGAAAACGTCCAGCCGTAGGCTACAGCACCAATAAGCTTGCCGTCGATAAATACGGGGCTGCCACTCATGCCAGCCACCACCCCCATGTCCTGCAAAACGGGGTGCGAAAGTTTGCAGAGAATCATATCCTCGCCAGGAAAGGCATGATGGCGCACCCCCACGATTTCTGCTTCGAACCGCTCAGGTTTGATGCCGCGAAAGACTGTCAGCCCGTAGCCTTTCATGCCGGGTTTCAGTTCTGAGACCCGCATCATGCGGGCTGCATCAAAAAGCACGCTCCCAGTCGTTTCTGCAATCACCGGCGCCGGCAGGCCACATGCGAGCACGATCATAGCTAGGAGAGAGGCCGCAGCAAATGTTGGAGTACCCCCCCGGAGTGCAAAAGTTGAAAATCTCATGTTTTTTCGAAACCGTCCTGGATTAACTTTCACGATCAACTGCGAAATAGTACATACGAAACGGCGAAAGCAACGAAACACAGGTATGCGAGATTTTTCTCACATTGAGAGCCTGAGTGCACAGGAAAACGGCCCAGAGAACTCTCGCCGGTGCGCATCAGCTTGTGTAAAATACTGACAATATGTCGCTTAGATAAATGACTATGTCCGCGATGTAACGGCGTGCCGCTTGCTGGGTAGGACGCAGGTTCGAAAAACGTCGTGCGGAGCGGACACCATGAAAGCCCCTCTGAGAGAAGAATTGAGTCCTTATCTCGCAGAAGTTGCGAAGCGGCCTGTGTTAACCCACGAGCAGGAAATCGAGCTCTTCAAGCGACTTGAACAGGGCGATAAGAGTGCCCGAGATGCCATTATCGAAGCGAACTTGCGCTTTGTCATAAAGATTGCGATGCAGTACGTAGGAAGAGGTGTTCCTCTCGCGGACCTTATTCAAGAAGGGAATGTGGGGCTGGTTGAGGTCGTTGATAAATTCAACTACCGTAAAGGGTACCGCTTTTCGACTTATGCCGCGTTCTGGATCCGGCAAGCTATTGAAGTGGCCATTCGAAAGCAATGCAACCTCATCCGCGTGCCAATACGTAAGAGCCGGCTGCTGGGTCATGTGACGGAGGCCGTGCGCGAGTTCGCGCAGGCGCACGGGAGGCGACCTACTCCACGCGAACTCGCGACGATCCTGGGTGTTGATGAGGAAAAGCTGGAGCAACTCCTCCAAGTGCGGGAAGCTGTCCTCTCGCTTGACGCTTGCGACGAGGAGGAGGGAGAACCGACCCAACTCCTTAACCGCGTTTGCGATGAGCGTGCCGTGGATCCCGTGGATGCGTGCATTGCAAAGGAGCGCCGTGCGCTTGTACGTGCAGCCCTCGAAACTTTACCTGCTCGCGAACAAAAAGTCCTGAAGTTGCGTTTTGGCATCGATAGTGACGACGATGGTCAGAGTCTCAGAACAGCGAGTAAGGAATTGGGACTGAGCCAAGAGGGCGTGAGGCGAATCGAACAAAAAGCGTTGAATCATTTACGACGCGGTGTTGCAGCACAAATGCTTCAGGGTCTTCTTTAGGGCGTTTATGACAGACGGTTTTTCGTGGGGGGCGGGCTATCGGCGGCAAATTTTTCAGCCGTCTATAGAAATGCGAATGTCACTTAAGATTGACCACGAGGTCTGTATTTCCTGATGCGTAGATTCTGAGGTGAGCAGTGGGTGGCTGATCTGCGCGACCAACGAGGTATTCGCCTGGTTCAAGTTCTACTTGAAATGACCCATCTAAATTGCATTTTGCGAATTTTTTAGGACCGATTGCCCCCCTAGGAACAAAGTAGACGAGACCATTCCAAGGCTCTCTGCCATCAAGGCGAACTGTGCCCTGCACTTGGACTGTAGGCTGAAATACGAGGTTTACGTTCTGCACTCCTCGCTCTGGAATGACAATCTCTTGTTGTTTCTGTCGTGTCGCATCAGAAGCAAGCGATACTGTGAGCGTATATCGCCCTGGGAGAAGGTTATCAAAGACTGTTTGCCCTGAGCTATCTGTTTCCGCAAACTTCGTGACCGCTGCGTGAGGCGTTGACGCGATGGAATAGAGAACGACTTTCGCAGGTGCTGGAAGTCCATCGGGGCCCAAGACCTGCAAGCGCAGGGCCGGAGCAGTTGCACTCAAATAATACGTGTGTTCCGTCCCTTGCTCATCCCCCGACGCGACAGTGACCTCATCCACAACATGGGTTGTGAAACCCTCTGCAGCAATCGTTAGGACGTAGACACTGGGGACAACCTTGTCGAAGAGAAATCTGCCATCATGATCTGTGGATGATTCAAAAGTTAGGTTCTTAGCTAGATGTGCTTCAGGTACTTTTTGAAGACTCAACCAAACCCGGGCACCCTTCACAGGCTGTTGATCTGCTTTCGAAAGCACTCGACCAGCGAACTTCTGACGGTTTCCCAGAACTACTGTGGCGACGGATTTCTCGTTGCGATTGAGGCTGAACGGCTCGCTTTCGGCATATTCATCGCCTGCGACAATGGCAACTTTGTAAACTGCTGGTGGGTAGCCCCGCAAGTCGTACCTGCCGTCAGTGATGGTCGCCTCCTCAGCTCCTATGGTCACGAAACGACCAGGAACTCCACTGAGTTCCCGCGAGGTGAGCATCCCTGAGTTATCTTCCGGTGCTGCACGCCGCATGACATAAATGGTTGCTGGCCCGACGTATCTGTCGAGGCCGCCATCGTTTCTCGTTTTGAAAACTTGGAGCTCACACGACGCCAGTGGTTCGAGTACAAGCTCGACGAACCGAGTGGAAACGAGATCGTTGTGGGCTAACTCCACGGGGGCGTAGCCATCGCGGTCGGCGCGAAGAAAGTCGAGCACTTCGCCATCGCGCCATTCCACAGCAAAGAGTCCATCAGCATCACTCACGGTCCGTCGGCTCTCAGTCTGGCCCGGTGCGACCACCGAAGCTACGATAGCAACTCCTGCCAAAGGAACACGGTCGGTATCCAGGCAACGTCCCCGAAGGAGGCGAAGTCCCTGAAGGGGATTGGAAGAGGGGGATTGTGCAAGCTGAGCTCGAGGTGAAGTTGTCCCCCCCATAGATGAGGTTTCCCGCACTGGCACCGGTTCTACCGCACGAGGAGTGCTGAGAGGTTCTGCGCGAGTGATTTGCTCGATACTGCGGATCAGCCGACGATTCTCAAAATACATGAACAAAGCTAAGGCAAGTACCGCTGCTGCAACAATCCATGGGAGGTACTTTTGCATGTTTCTATCGAACAGAATACATGGCCTTCAGTCGAGCCTGAGTGGCTGCATAAAGAAGGGGAAGCATAATTTCGTGATGCCCGGTCAGCGAAATGGGAGTTCCTCCCGTTTTCGTCGGCCGCAGAAGCACGTTGTTCATCGGCCGATAGTGCTGAATCATGTCCATGTTGATAGCTGTGAAATTACGGACTGGATAGCCGAGATTTCTCGCAACGGTCAGGGCTTTGAGAAAAACTTCTGGAAGGATGACTGCACTACCGCAATTGATGACGACTCCGCCTTCGTCAAGGGTGGTGACGGCTGCTGCAAAGAGGCGAAAGTCGCGCATAGTTCCGGCACCCAGGGCTTCGCCATTGCAGGTGGGATGTTGATGGATTGTGTCGGTTCCTACAGCAACATGCACCGTCGTAGGAATCCCAAGGCGGTGCGCGTTAGCCAGTATGCTGGCCCATACATAACGCGGTGCCAGATGGCGGAGACCCCGTCCGAGCGCCTCGCCCAGCCCGAGTCCGTAGCGCAAACACTCGAGGATGAAGCGGTTCATTTCAACCGCGGTCTCCTCGACCATGCCGAACATTCCGTTCTCCAGACCTTTCTCGACATCTTCGCTAGTGAAACCAAACCGGGCCAGCTCGTAATCGTGGATAGAAGCGGCCCCGTTCATTGCCACAGTGGTAATTAGGCCTTCTTTCATCATGTGAACGATGAGAGGGCCGAGTCCGCATTTCACGACGTGCCCCCCCATCATGAAAATGATGCCTCGTCCACGTAGTTTTGCTTCGGCGATCTTTTGGGCAGCAAAGAGCAGCTCTTCAGCCTTCAATAAAGAAGGTAAGCAATCGAAGAACTCGTACAGTGGCAAATCCACGTTGGGAATTTTCGCCACCCGAGAAAGGTCAACTTTTGTCGGTCTTCGGCTGACCGAATATGTTCGGATTTTTGAGAAATCCAGGACTGGCAGTTTCACTGCTACGCGTTTTTTGCCTCCGAAAGCTCGAACTCTTCGTGAATGGCCTGGACAGCTTTGTCGACGTCCTCTTCGCGAATGACGCAGGAGATTTTGATTTCGGACGTGCTGATCATCTCGATGTTGATGCCATTTTTCGCCAGGGCACGGAACATTGTCCCAGCCACATTGGCATGGCTTTTCATGCCCACGCCGACCACGGATACTTTGGCGATTTTGCTGTCAGACACAACGTCCTTGGCACCGATGCGCTGAGCCACCTCGCGAGCGACCTCGAGTGCCTGTGCAAGATCCTCTTTCGAAACCGTGAACGAAATGTCATTCAGGCCGTTGGCCCCGACGTTCTGAATGATCATGTCCACGACAATATTTTTGGCACCCAAAGCACCGAAGACCTCAGCTGCAATTCCCGGCCGATCGGGCACACCTAGGATGGAGATTTTCGCTTCATTTCGGTTATAGGCCACGCCACTGACTACGATATCTTCCATTTCTTTGACCTCCTTGACAACCATGGTGCCCGGCACGTCGACGAAACTTGACCGGACATGGATAGGCACGTTGTAGTTTTTGGCAAATTCCACACTTCGCGAATGCAGGACCTTCGCGCCCAAGCTGGCCAATTCTAGCATTTCGTCGTAGGAGATGCGCTCGAGTTTGCGCGCATTGGGCACGATGCGTGGATCGGCGGTGTAGACCCCGTCGACATCCGTGTAGATGTCACAGACGTCCGCTTTGAGTGCCGCGGCGAGTGCTACGGCCGTGGTGTCACTCCCGCCACGCCCCAGCGTCGTGATTTCGTTGTCCATCGTCATGCCCTGAAAACCGGCCACAATCACAATGCGGCCTTTTTCGAGCTCAGCGCGGATTTTCTCGTCATTAATATGGACAATTTTAGCCTTGCGGTGAGCATTATCGGTGATGATGCCGACTTGAGGACCAGTGAACGACTTTGCTGGGTAGCCCATCGACTGAATCGCGATAGCCAGCATCGCGATAGAAATCTGCTCGCCCGTCGAGATGAGCATGTCGATCTCGCGGGGATCCGGATTGTCAGTGATTTGATGGGCCAGCTCGAGGAGTTTATCCGTTGTCTTGCCCATGGCGGAGACAACGACGACGACCTGATTGCCGCGATCGTACTCACGCGTGACGAGCTTCGCAACATGCCGAATGCGATCGGGATCCGCGACGCTCGAACCTCCGAATTTCTGGACTACGAGAGCCAACGTCGAGAAACCTCTCTTCCCTATGATTTTAGTCTAGTCTTCTTCGTTAGGAAAAACCGGTACGCAAATGCAAATTTGCAAAATCGATCTACACGCCCCAGTCATCTGGAACTTCGACAAAAACGTTTTGTCCCTCGATGCTAATCGGAAAAAGGGTTAGGCGGGCATGAGGATTGGTCAAACCTTCGCCGGTGAGGACGTCGAATTTCCACTCATGCCAGGGGCACGTAAGATGTGGACCGATGAGCCTTCCTTGAGCTAACTGGGCTCCCCGATGTGGGCACTCGCCGGCAAACGCGCGCAGCTCACCATTGACGCGAGCAATGGCAAGTGAATGCTTTCCAACCCAAATGACGCCCATTGTCCCCTCAAGAAAATCAGTGGTTTTGCCAGCGAGAATACGCATGATACCTCACCTGGTTCACAGACGTCCAACGAGAGCTGTTGTTTCTTCGATGCCACACATGATGTTCATGTTTTGGACGGCCTGCCCTGCAGCACCTTTCACAAGATTGTCGGTCACCGAAATAACGACAACGGTACGCGTGCGAGGATCTACCCGGATGCCGATGTCGCAGAAGTTTGTGTAGGCCACAGCCTCGAGCTGCGGCAAACTGTCGGGCGGATAGACGCGCACAAACGGTTCATCGCGATAGGCTGAGCGAAGGATCTCGTAGACGTCGTCAGCCGAGGGCAACTGATCACTTTCAGCGACACGCAAGTAGCAATCGGCCATGATTCCGACCTTGTATGGCCCAACGTGAGGCACAAAGAGCACGCGAACACCATGAGCGCTTTCTGTGCCCTTTTTTGACCTCGAGCGACGGGCGACAAGGGAGAGTTCCTGTTCAATTTCAGGTGTATGCTGGTGGTTCCCAATTCGGTATGCACGGACGTTTTCTGCCACTGCTATGAACTGGTTCTCGAGCTTAGGGGCTCGACCAGCACCAGAGACGCCGGAAATGGCGTCGATGAGTATCGGAGAGTTGGTGCCTATACCAGCTCGGACAAGAGGGGCGCACGCCAGAATCGCAGTAGTTGTGTAGCAGCCCGGGTTGGCCACAAGGCGCGCGGAGGCAATCTTTGTGCGGTATAGCTCCGGCAAACCATAAACTGCCTCTCGAAGAAGCCGGGGATGTCGGTGCTCAATGCCATACCACGCGGGATAATCATCGGGGTTTTTGAGGCGGTAGTCGGCGCTGAGATCGATGAATTTTGCCCCGGAATTCAGGATTTCCTGAACATAAGGAAAAGTATCGCCAGGACGCTTGCAAGAGAACACGACGTCACATGAAGAAATCTTTTTCATGTCGAAGTCCTCAAAGGTTAGGTCAACATCGCGCAGATGCGTGTGCACGCTCCAGACGGGATCTCCCGGCGAAGATTCGCTCACTAGGGTGACAAGCCTCACATGAGGATGACGCAGTAGGATATCAATGAGACGCCCCGCTCCGAGACCAGCAGCGCCAATAATTCCGACCCGAATTTGTTTTTTGCGTGTTCCAGCAGCCATCGCTTCCTCAATTGAGTTTGGTAGTAATGGTGGTAATGTGAGTTCAGCTTATCCGTTTGCTAACGTACAGAATAGGCGATTGTATTTTCTAAAAGGAGCAAAATGAAAACAGAAAGTTTGAGACCGAAGTGGTGACAAGAGCCACAAGAAAGGGGGATTTTTGATGAAAGAGAATTATTATCGGATTTTAGGCGTTGCCGAAAATGCCACTCAGGATGAGATTAAGAAAGCCTACCGAAAGTTGGCTCTGAAATACCATCCGGATCGCAACCGGAACAATCCCGAAGCGGAAGAAAAGTTTAAACAGATTACTGAAGCGTATGAGGTTCTGAGCGATCCTCAAAAACGCGCCCAGTACGACGCCATGCGCCGCGGCGCATTTGCAGGAGGCTTCACTGGGGCAGGGCGTTCCCAGGGACCGTTCGGAGCTGGGGCGACGGGCAGCGGTGGTGGGTTCACGTTCACAGATTTCGGCGGATTCGCGGACATCTTCGAACAGCTTTTCCGAGAACGGCACACCGGCGGCGGCCGACCTGGATTCACTGATTTTGAGTTCGACGAAGAAGCAAGTCGCGGCAATGACGTCGAAGCCGATATTACCATTCCTTTTGAAACTTCAGTACGAGGCGGGAAGCAAACGATTACTTTTACAAAAACAGACCGATGTCCTAACTGCGGGGGCTCGGGAGCACAGCCCGGCACACGGGTGGCATCGTGCGCGCAGTGTGGCGGTCGAGGAACGATCACGGTTTCGCAGGGTGCCTTTGGCGTGACGCGCCTGTGTCCTGGCTGTGGAGGACGTGGGACTGTGATCACGACGCCGTGCGTTGTGTGTCGAGGGACTGGCTACGCTGCGAGACCGAAAACGCTCACGGTGAAGATTCCTGCCGGCGTGAAGGACGGTCAGATCATTCGCCTGGCGGGCGAAGGTCAGCCTGGAATCAATGGCGGGCCGTCTGGCGATCTCTTGCTGCGTGTGCACGTCCAACCTCATCCGATCTTCCGGCGTGATGGCGATCATATCGTGGTTGATAAAGAGATCGATTTGGCAACTGCAGTGCTAGGCGGACAGGTAGCTGTGCCGACGCTGGACGGTGAAGTGAAGCTGAAAATCCCGGCAGGAACGCAAAGTGGGACTGTGTTCCGCCTGAAGGGGCGCGGCGTTCATCGACGGGGGGCGCCGGCAGGCGATCAACACGTCGTTGTCAAAGTTGTGACGCCTAAGAACCTCAACGAGAAACAGAGAGAAGCATTCCGTGCATTCGCCCGCGAGATGGGTTGGAAGGTCTAAGCATTTGTGCGGGGAAAGGGCCAGTTCAATTGGCCTTCAATGGGAGTCTGAAGGCTCGTGGAGGAGAATCACGATGTCGCCACGGCCTGGAAAACGAGCAACTTCGCGGAAGTGCTTGCGTACAAACGCCCAATATGCCGGTGGTCTTACTTGACCAAAAAACGGCGTGATATACCACAAGCGACGATGTGAGAGTAAAACCCGCTGCAACGCCTCTAACGTCGATGTATCCACTTTACGCCCATTTTCGACGATGAGCCACCGTGGGACCTGTTGGTCCCAATGGAATTGCTTCGCATAAGCCCAGAGAACTTCGATATCGGCGTTAGGACCGCAAAAAATTATATCCTGGGGGGACTTACGTGCATTTAGCCACAGGACCGCTGACACCCAGTCATGAACCGGTGTTCGCGCGTAATGGAGCGCTGAAGGGGTTTCGATGGTCGCGATGAGAAGCGTAAGGATGAGAATGATATAAGACGCGAATTTCTGCCCCCAGCGATGGCGTGCAAATAAGAGGAGCTGCTTGAAGACTATGCCACTGCCCCAAACGAGCGGAATTGAGAAACCAACAAAGTATCGGGGAGCTAGAAAGAAAAGGAGGACTAGTGCGGCGGAAAGCATGGTGCCTGAAACCAGCATGAACCACGAGGTCAGAGTCATCATGGCAACGGGTGGACGCCGATCTAACCGTAGAATGGAGATGAGGGCAGTAAGGCACAACGGACCAAAGGCAAGAACTGCGTACCACGGTTCTCGAGATAATTCGTCAACAAAATCATGCAAACGAGCAATAGCGCGGTGAAGAGTGATAGTCCCTCCGCCCAGCCCCTTCGCGCTGAGGCGCATTAGCCAGATCATCAGGTAGGGTACAACAGCGGCGGCGGTTGCCAGGGCTGCCACAGCTACCGCTCTTAAGAGACGCGGGGTAAAACTCTGGCGATTTCTCCAGTAAAAATAGGCTGCTGTGAGCCATAACGGCGTACACCACACAAGATTAAGTGGCGTAAGATAAAAACAGAGGACGGTGATGACCGCCAGAGTCACGACCGATAGGCGAGATCGGTAATCGAGTGTTTGGGAACCTGAGACAAGACACCACAGCGCGTGCCATTGAATGAGCAGAAAAAGTACCGTCCATGCATAGCCACGGGCTCCCATAGAAAAGTCTACCCAGGGCGGAAAAAGCGCGGCCCAGAGCGTGATCGTTGCTGCTAACCGACGACTCCCCCACCATTGCCTTCCGAAAATGTAGAGCATGCCAATGGTGAGCAACGCTGCAACTAGCCCGGGTACTCGTAACCAATATTCGCCACCGACGGGCCGGGCGAATTTGGAAAAGACACCATCGAGGAGATAAACAAGTGGTCCAGGGCCAGGATCTTGTAGCGTGAACCCGAGAATGCTATCGGCCGGCTTACGAGTAGCATCCCACAAATCTGGCCCCGTGAGAGGACGTCCCGCGACTTGGGCTGTGATGAGTTCATCAATCCACCAGCTACGTTGGTGATATGCCGGGAGACGAACAAAGATGCCCATGGCAAGAGCAACGCACAAC
The DNA here is from genome assembly GCA_017161655.1 of Candidatus Sumerlaeota bacterium. GTDB lineage: Bacteria > Sumerlaeota > Sumerlaeia > Sumerlaeales > Sumerlaeaceae > DRVG01. Next base: position 115,371 of record JADFCV010000002.1, on the reverse strand, counting down.
CATGCCCCTGTCAGGCTGCGCCGTTTGGCTGTCCCCTTCACGCTTCAGCTCACTACATGCCTAATTGCTGCTTATACCACTCGATGGTCCGGCGAAGTCCTTCGCGGAAATCAACAACGACTTCGTAACCCAGATTTTGCTTTGCCGCTGTGATGTCGGCTAAAGAGTGTCGAACATCGCCTGCACGCGGCGGGGAAAAAATAGGATCAATGCTCGTGCCCAGGATGCCATTGATTTCGCGTACGAGGTCGAGAAGACTGAATGAGGTGCCACAAGCGATATTGAAAACGCGGCCTGCCACCTGAGGTGCTTTTGCGGCCGCAATGTTGGCCAACACATTGTTTAAGACGAAGGTAAAATCCCGTGTCTGTGTCCCGTCGCCGTAAATGGTAGGGCGTTCACCGCGCAGCATCGCTGTGATGAACTTGGGAATGACTGCGCTATACTGGGAAGTGGGATCCTGCCGGGGGCCAAACACATTAAAATAGCGGAGTGATACGGTTTCCAGCCCATAGCAGGTTGTGAAGGCATGCATATAGTACTCCCCTGCCAGTTTCGAGACGGCATAAGGGGACTTTGGTCGCGGAAGAAGGTCTTCCGATTTCACGAGGCTTGGCTGGTCGCCATAGGCAGAAGAGCTTGCGGCGTAGACGACACGTTTGACGCCTGCCTCGACGCATGCACGCAAAAGTATTACCGTGCCCTCCACGTTCACGCGGTTTGAGGTCTCCGGGTCTTCAATGCTTCGGGGAACACTCGGCAGTGCAGCCTGATGGAGGACGTAGTCCACGCCTTGCACAGCGCGAGCGACCGCCGTGCGATCAAGGAGATCGCCCTCGATAAATTCCACCTTGTCCAAAAAGCTGGCTATGTTTTCGCGCTTGCCGGTCGAAAGATTGTCCAGAATACGGACTTCCTCCCCTTGCTGGACAAGGTACTCAGCGATGTTCGAGCCGATGAAGCCACACCCACCTGTGACGAGATATTTCGCCATGTTTCCACCATGAGAAAGATTTTTTCAGCGGCTATTTGGCCGCCATTCAGACACGTAACGCGCTACACATGAGTGAGTAAAACTCATCGCAGACGTGCGAAAAAACAGGAAAAGTAAGTATTGACCTAGGACTCAAGACGGACAAGGAAGACCCTGAGCTATCACCTTTAATAAAAAAACTTCTTACCGGAGAAAGGGTTGCACCGATGAAGACCATGAGCTTTCAACGGATTGTCCTTCTGTGCTTGGGATTAGGCGCGCTAACAGTTTCGGCAGCGAGTCGGCCGTTGCCACCGGTCGATGTGGAAATCGCAAAGAAGGCATGGGGGGCAAAGCCCAAAGCCAACGAAACGACGAAATCGTTCGAGCTTCGACTACGCAAGGAGATTTACACACTCGCGTCGAAACCCGCGAACAAGCTCGAAGATCCGGAGAAATGGAAACTCCTCGGCTATCTCCATGACGTCCCATGGGCGAAGCTTCCCAAAAGCTGGAAGAGCTGGTATCTGCAACAGATGCCGAATCCTCGCCTGACGGCGGAGCAAACGTCGGCAATACTTGATGGTGTGTCGCAAAAGCGTTTCTGGGAGATCCAGCCAAAGGAACTAGACGTTTACCTGGGCTGGGCAAAGAAAAACGTCCCAAACTTGCGCGAACGGGTTGTGCACTATGCACGCAAAAGAGTTGGGCAACCCTACGAAATGTATCTGCTCGGCGAGTTCCCCTTCGAGCTTTATGATCCTCAGCCACTTTTCGAATTAAGCAAAAGCGATTGCGTTGTGTTCTGCGAGCACACGTATGCCATGGCGCTAAGCTCTAACTGGAAAGAGTTTTTTGCGACGTTGCAGAGAATCCGTTATAAAAACGGCGAGATCGGCATGCTAACGCGCAACCACTACACAGAAGCTGACTGGGACAAAAATAACTCGTGGCTCGTTGAAGACGTCACACAGAAACTGGGGGCTTCGAAACTTGCTCATTACACGGAAAAAATTGACCGGGAAAAGTTCTTCTCAAAGTTTGGCATTGGCCAGGGGATCCCAGTGGAGGTTCTCCATGATGAGTACATTCCTGCTGAAGTCATCCCTGAGGTTGCGAACAAGTTAAAAGATGGAGACTTCGTCAACGTGGTGCGGGGCACTGGTGGGAGCGTGTGGGTAGGACATACGGGACTCATCGCGCACAACGATAAGGGCGAAGTAACGTTCATTCATTCAACGCCGCCGAAAGTCGTCGAAGTGCCTCTGCTTCAATACGTGCAGGAAAACGTAAAAAAGAACCCCGAGAGAGCAAAGAAAAACCAGGCGCAATTTCTAGGGATGAAATTTCTCCGCCTGAGGGCTGAAGAGCTTGAGCGTTAGGATGGCGGTTCCCGTTCTCACTTGATTTGGCGGCCAGCGCGGTGATAGCGTCGGCCGCCATACTTTTTCTCACAAGGTTTCCTGACTGGGAAGAGATAAGCCCGCCGCCCGGCGATTGCGCATAGTCGACCCTTACTGCGGCCCCAGCGTGCAAAAGCAGACGGTGGAAGAAGGCCGCCTACAGGTCGATGCCATATCAAGCGTTGTCGTCGTCTTCGAAAAGTGCATCGACGAATTCGCGGGGATCAAAATCGCGCAGGTCCTCCACAGCTTCTCCCACTCCAATTTTCACAACGGGTATCGCAAAAAGGTTGCGAATACCAATGAGGACGCCACCTTTCGCTGTTCCGTCGAGCTTTGTCATTACAAGACCGGTGACGGGGATCGCTTCTGTAAACACTTTAGCTTGTTGAATGGCATTTTGACCAGTTGTAGCATCGAGAACGAGGAGCGTGTCGTGTGGCGCATTGGGCATGAGCTTTTTGATCACACGGACGATTTTTTTCAGCTCTTCCATGAGATTCGTTTTTGTGTGAAGCCGGCCGGCAGTGTCTATCAGCACAACGTCGTAATTCTCTGACACAGCCTTCGTGATAGCGTCGTAGGCAACACCGGCAGGGTCTGCGCCCATTTGCTTCGCAACAAGCTCCGCGCCCGTGCGTTGGGCCCAAATGCCAAGCTGCTCAATGGCAGCAGCGCGGAAAGTGTCACCGGCTACAAGGAGAGTTTTTCTTCCCTGAGCCCGGAATTCGGCGGCAAGTTTTCCAATGGTTGTGGTCTTGCCTGTGCCATTGACTCCCACAAAGAGGATCACCCACGGTCGTTCGGCCGGGGGAACGAGGCAGTGCATCTCTGTCCCGACAATATCCAGCAGCTGCTTCTTGAAGTTAGCGATAAGCTCGTCGGCGGAGGCCCCTCGCGCTTCAAATTCGCGCATCTCCTCGATAATCTTGAAAGTTGTTTCTGCGCCCACATCAGCGCGGATGAGAATCTCTTCGATTCTCTCCAAAAGATGCTCATCCACTTTGCCGGCCGCTTTTACTGCGGCTTTGATTTGCCCAACGATTTCGTCGCGGGTTTTGCGAATCCGTTGGCCTAGCGCTGCCTTAAGCTTGCCGAAGAAACCACGAGGGGCAGCACTCTCCGAAGGTGCAACTGCTTCGGGTGATGATGTGGCCTCTGAGAGTTGCACATCGGACGCGGTACTGGTTTTCTGCGAGACCGCGGCGCCCGGAGAATCCTCTATCGCAACTGATGAGAAGGTATCGTTCTCGGACGCAACCTCTTTCGGCTCCTGCTCCAGGGTCTCGTCCTTCGTTGCGACATCCTGCTCGACAGTTTTCTTAGCAGCCGTGTTTTGCTGTTCCGACTGATCCTGTTTCTTTTTCCAGAAGAATAGCATAAAGATGTCATCCTCGTTGCAGATTTCTACGACAAAGCTGTTGAGTTACTAGGCTGACACGATCCCTATTGTTCGTAATTAACGTTCGGTCCATGCAGGGGTCGAGCTCACCTGTGGCTCAAATACAAAGAAGGAGTTATCGCCATGAGGCGAGTTTCATACGCAATCCTGGCTTCAGCCTTTCTGGTTGGAGTGGCAACATCTCACGCAGAGCAGCAAGACGTCTCGAAAGGCAAGTTTGCTTACAAGTTGGCAGAAGGAACTGTTCTCGAGTTTGAGACTTCTGCAACGTATACGAGCATGCGTGGAGAGGGCAATGACGTTTGGCAGCATAAAGCAGAGTACACCGTCCTGGCCGCAAGCAATGACGCTTTAGATGTGTTCGCAAAAATCACTCCACACGAGACAAAAACGAGTAAGCTTCGTGGCTATGCCTGCGACACAGTGCAGATTTCTCCCGAGGGGAAAATCCTGAAGCAGGGGCAGCTTCTCCCCCAGGGGATTTTTCCGGGGTGGTCGGTGAATTTCGAGATGCCTGAACTGCTCGGCCAGGAAGATGGTGCGCAGATCGATTACCGCGATCCCATCACTATGCTTCCGCTGCAGGCAAAGCTCAGCAAGAGTGTGAAGGACGGCGTCATTGTGCAGAAAATCGTTGCTGACCCAAACAGCAAGGTCCTCGAGAAGCTCCCTGTGAAGATCAAAGAGCTGGAGGTGGAGAACATTTTTTCCGAAAAAGAGGGACTTCCGATCAGTTCCCATGCTCGCTTCGCAGCAGTGATTCAGGTTTCAGAGCAAGGCGCGACCCGGGAGATCGCTGTGCAGGCCGAGACAAAACGGACAGCTAAAAGCTCATTGCCAAAAGATGCCTTGGCTAAGCTCAAAGAAGATGCGATCGCGGGTGCTGCGACCTTCAAAGCTCTGCGCCAGGCCACAGCTACCGAAGACATCGACACGACAGCACTGACAGAGGCAATTGAGGGTTATTTGAAAAAGTTCCCCGAAGGGCAATTTGCTCCGGTCCTGAAAGACATCCGCACTCAGGTGGAGAAAAGTATCGCACAAGCTAAGAACTGGGCTGCAATCCGAGAGGGGAATCAAGCTCCAGACTTCACCACAAAGGCTTTGGACGGCTCACCCGTGGAGTTAGAAAAGCTCCGCGGAAAAGTTGTGGTTCTCGATTTCTGGGCTACTTGGTGCGGTCCTTGCCGAGTGCTTACGCCCAAAATGAAGGAGCTTTACGAACAGAACAAGGATAAAGCGTTTGCCATGATCGGCATCAGCGCTGATAATTCTCTGGACGAGCTGAAGGACTACTTGAAGGAACAAGAGATCGAGTGGCCCCAGGTGTATGAGGGGGAAGGGGGAACAACGACGGTTCTGTACAAATACGGCATATCGAAGTTTCCGACACTTGTCGTGGTTGATAAGAAGGGGACAATCCGGGGAGTTGATGTGCACCCGCCTCAACTTAACGAGCTTGTTGAGAAACTCCTCAAAGAGGAGAAGTAAGAGAGCAAAAGGACTGCGGCCTAATCCTCTGCAGGCCACGTGCGGTTGAAAAGATATGAGGTGCGAAACTTCATGTTTCGCACCTCTTTTTTATTGGCACAACATCGGGCTTGAGCCGCTGACAGGACTTGCGGTGGCGAGACAAAGGGAAGCCGATTACATAAAACCAAGTTTCAGGCGAGCAACATCAGACATCATCCCCATGTGCCAGGGGGGATCCCAGGTGAGCTCCACTTCGACATTACGCACTCCAGGGACACTGCTGACTTTTTGGCGTACCTCCGGTGGGAGAGAGCCAGCAACTGGGCACATGGGAGAGGTAAGGGTCATCTGAATATACACATCGCCATTTTCACGAACGTCGAGGCGGTAGACAAGCCCAAGCTCCCAAATATCGACTGGGATTTCTGGGTCATACACGGTGTGGAGCATCTGAATGATCTGCTCACGCAATTTGAAGGTATCGACTTGTTCTTCTTGGGCTTCCCCTGATCGGTGGGAAGAAGTCTCTCCAGCTTCGGAAGTTGTCTCCGCATTTAAGCCAGACACCGGGGAATTCCTTGCAGGTGTGCCTGAAAAAGCTTCGGACGCTGCTGCCGCTTTCGAGAGAGCTTCTTCCGCGGCCCCGGTTTGATTGCCGGTTTTGCTCGCTTCAGCCGGATTAGCAGACTCTAAAGGAGATTGCTGCGGTGCAAGGGGGTCCATCATGGCTTCCTACCTTCTGACATTTGGGGACGAAAGGGAGCGTTCTCTACTCCGTTGAGACTGTTTTTTCCGCTTCTCCCTCCAGAGCGGCCTTCAGTGTGTGCCAAGGGAGAGTGGCGCACTTCACGCGTACCGGGTATTCGCACACGCCTGAGAAAACCAGGAGCTTACCAAGCTTTTTTTGGAAATCAGGATCTTTTGCTTTTCCGGTCACGAGATCGTGAAATTTTTCGAATATCTCGCGAGCTTCGGCAAGGGTCTTCCCTTTCAACACCTGCGTCATTAGCGAGGCAGAGGCGGTAGAAATGGAGCAACCTGCGCCGTGGAACGTGACCTCATCGATGACGTCGCCATTCATTTTGACAAACACTTCGACCTTGTCGCCACAGAGGGGGTTTACCCCGTGGGCTTTACGGTCCGCGTTGTCTAGCCGGCGGAAATTCCTTGGCCGTTTCGTATGGTCGATGATGACTTCTTGATAGAGTTCTCTGAGGTCTGGTGACGCAGTCATTTGAACACCTCACGGACTTTTCCGAGCGCTTCGACAAGTACATCGATTTCGTGAGTCGTATTGTAAAACGCAAAGGATGCACGCACCGTGGCGGGCACTCCGAAACGATCCATCACTGGCTGGGCGCAGTGATGCCCTGTTCGAACTGCAACGCCGTACTGATCGAGGATCGTACCAACATCGTGCGGATGGATGCCGTGCAAATTGAATGAAATCAGCGCTGCCTTTTCAGGTGCTTGGCCGATAATTTGGATATCGTCGAAGGACGAGAGACGTTCGGTAGCATACTTAAGGAGATAGTTTTCATATCGAGCAATTTTGTCTAATCCGACGGACTGAACATAATCCAGCGCTGCGCCCAAACCGATTGCTCCCGCGATATTCGGGGTTCCTGCCTCGAACTTGTAAGGAATTTCATTGTAGGTCGTTTTCTCAAATGTAACGGACGCGATCATATCGCCACCGCCCTGATAGGGGGGTATCGCTTCGAGCAGGTCAGCTCGGCCGTAGAGCACCCCGATACCCGTAGGGCCGAAGATCTTGTGACCGGAAAAAGCGTAAAAGTCGCAATCAAGCTCTTGAACGTCTACCGGCATATGCGCCACAGCCTGCGCACCATCCACAAGAACCGGGATTCCGCGTTCATGAGCAAGCCGGATGATTTCGGCCACAGGATTGACTGTTCCAAGGGCATTCGAAATGTGGGTAATCGAGACGAGCTTCGTGCGCTGCGACAAGAGATTGGGAACTGCATCGAGGACTAACTCGCCACGATCAGTGATGGGAATGACACGCAGCCGTGCCCCCTTCTCTTCGCAAAGCATTTGCCATGGGACAATGTTCGAATGATGTTCCATAGCGGTGATTAGCACTTCGTCCCCTGGCCCAACGTTCACCGCCCCATACGTGCGTGCCACCAAATTCACTGCTTCGGTTGTTCCCCGGACAAAAACGATTTCACGGGGCTCGCGAGCATTGATAAAGGCACGCACTTTCTCGCGGACACTCTCATAAGCTTCGGTGGCCATCATGCTGAGGTGATGCACACCGCGATGGATGTTGGCGTTCTCACTTTCATAGTAGCGGCAAATCCGTTCGATCACGGAGCGGGGCTTCTGCGTCGTCGCCGCGTTGTCAAGGTAAACGAGTGGCCGACCTTTTACCAGAGTGGTTAGGACTGGAAAATCCTCACGTATCCGGCTGACGTCGATAGCCAAGTCGTTAAGCTCGTTATGATCGTGCAGGACCTCGGGACGCAGCATCATTTTACCTCCAGGAGCCCTCGATCGAAAGTGAGATGCTCGACTTCGAGGATGCTCAGTTCGAGCCATTCGCGCAGGGACACAACATCAATCCGCCGCAGCACGTCGTTTGCGAAGGCGTAAGTGAGCAGTCCGCGCGCTTCGTCTTCTTGAATGCCACGAGACCGCAGGTAAAAGAGGGCCTGATCGTCGAGGTGACCAACGGTAGCGCCGTGCGTGCATTTCACATCATCGGCATAAATCTCTAGCTGAGGATTTGCATTCACAACCGCATCACGAGAGAGAAGTAAGTTTTTGTTGGTCTGCTTGGCGTCTGTCTTCTGAGCACCCGGACGCACGATGATTCGTCCGTTGAAAACGCCATGAGAACGCCCTTCGAGAATTCCCTTCACAACCTCCCAGCTCGGACAATGCGGTGCAGCGTGATCTATAACAGAATGCAGATCGGATATTTGGTCACCATCAATGCGATAAAGACCGTAGAGAGTCGCCTCAGCTGCAGGCTCGAGTAATCGCACACGAACATCGGCACGAGACAGCCGGGCTCCAAAATTCACAGCAAAAAACTCATAGGCCGCGTTTGCATGCACAATGGCTTGAGATGCGGCAATGTGGTAGGCTTTGGCTGTGTCGCACTGCACGCGGTAGTGGACAACTCGTGCCTCGCGTTTCAGGAGAAACTCGAATACTGGATTCGTAAAATAAGGGATCTCACCTGTGCCCGCATGCACTTCGATGAGGCTGATCGAGCTGGACTCCTCAGCTAACACAAAGACGCGTGGATGCGAGACAATCGGTTCGGCAGCGTTGGGCACTGTCCAAAAAACAAGTTCGAGCGGCTGCGTGATTCTCGCTTGGGCCGCGACTCGCACCACGATTGCCTGGGGGAAAAGGGCAAGGTTGCACGCTGCAAATGGAAGGTTCTCCACGGGCAAGAGCTGCCCGAGGTGTTGTCGCACATCGTCGCCCGCGCGTGTGAGTGCTTGTTCCAGCGTAAGAACCTCGACGCCATCAGTTGCATCGGGCAAATTGGAAAGTGGAGAAACGAGGCGACCGTTGACGATCACTGCGCGCCGCCCACCAAAACTCGCCGGAACACCCTGGAGCTGAGCGGGTGTTGGGGTCATGGGCTCGGCCTGAATGAATTCGTATTTCGCGAAATCGCGCAGTGAGGTAAAACGCCACTCTTCGTCTTGAACGTCTGGGAGTCCTTTTTGCGCAAAAAGCGCTTGTGCCCGTTCGCGCAAATCCTGAAGCCATTGGGGTTCATCCGACTGACAAAAACGGCCGGCCAGCGACGTGTAAGCAGGAGCCTCAGTGATTGTTTGACTCATAGTTGCCATCCTTTCTTTGAAAACCAGTCACGTAAGGTCACTGCGCCAGCACTTCTTCTTCGAGCCAGGAGTAGCCCTTTTGTTCAAGCTCGAGGGCAAGGTCCTTACTCCCTGTTTTGACAATCTTGCCATTTGCCAACACGTGGACAACGTCTGGAACAATGTAATCCAGAAGTCGCTGATAGTGGGTGACGACAAGCATTGATCGCTCAGGGCTACGGAGCGCATTGACCCCGTTGGCAACGATCCTAAGAGCGTCGATATCGAGACCGCTATCGGTTTCATCCAGGATGCACAGTTTGGGTTCCAGTACCGCCATCTGGAAGATTTCGTTTCGCTTTTTCTCGCCTCCGGAGAAACCCTCGTTGACGGAGCGTTGGAGTAGCTCATCGTTCATTTCCAGGAGTTGCATTTTCTCGCGAATGAGGGTGAGGAACTCCATGGCATCGAGTTCTTCGAGGCCGCGATACTTGCGGATTGCGTTGAGAGCAGCACGCAAGAAGTAGGTGTTTGAGACTCCGGGAATCTCGACGGGGTACTGAAAGGCCAGGAAAATGCCCTCACAGGCACGTTCTTCTGGTTCGAGTTCGAGAAGGTTTTTCCCCTCGAAGAGGATTTCACCCTCTGTGACCTCGTAGAGATCGCGTCCCGCGATAACCTGCGCAAGAGTGCTTTTTCCGGAACCGTTTGGCCCCATGATCGCATGGACCTGCCCCTTCTCGATGCTGAGGTCGAGCCCACGCAAGATCTCTTTGCCTTCAACAGTGACATGAAGATTTCTTATTTCGAGCATTGCCATAGTTCGTATTCTCTTTCTGTGATTGTCGGATAGATTTGTGAGCGCGCATGATCCGACAGACTTTTAGCCAACGCTGCCTTCAAGGCTGATGCTCAGGAGCTTTTGAGCCTCGACTGCGAATTCCATGGGCAGCTCACGGAAGACCTCCTTACAGAAGCCATTCACGATCATCGAGACTGCATCTTCTTTGGAAATGCCGCGCTGTTGGCAGTAAAAGAGCTGATCTTCGTTGATTTTCGACGTGCTTGCTTCGTGCTCCATCGTCGCAGTGGGGTTTTGAACTTCCACGTAAGGGAATGTATGAGCGCCGCATTTATCGCCAATGAGCAAAGAATCGCACTGCGAGAAGTTTCGGGCGTTTTCCGCGCCTTTGAGAATACGCACTGCACCGCGATAGGAGTTTTGGCTGCGGCCGGCAGAAATGCCTTTCGACACGATGGTGCTGCGCGTGTTCTTGCCGATGTGAATCATCTTTGTACCAGTGTCGGCTTGCTGGTAATGATTCGTGAATGCTACTGAATAAAACTCACCCACTGAATTGTCGCCAATGAGCACGCAGCTTGGATACTTCCATGTAATCGCCGAGCCTGTCTCGACCTGGGTCCAGGAAATCTTGGAATTCTTGCCGAGACACTTGCCTCGCTTCGTCACAAAGTTGTAAATCCCGCCGCGCCCCTCTTTGTCGCCGGGGTACCAGTTCTGCACTGTCGAATATTTGATCGTGGCATTATCGAGGGCCACGAGTTCGACCACCGCCGCGTGAAGTTGGTTCTCGTCGCGCATGGGAGCCGTGCAACCTTCGAGGTAACTCACGTATGCCCCCTCGTCCGCAATGATTAGTGTGCGTTCAAATTGACCTGTCTTGGCAGCGTTAATGCGGAAATAGGTGGAAAGTTCCATCGGGCACCGTACGCCCTTTGGAACATAGCAGAACGATCCGTCACTGAACACAGCGGAATTCAGTGCTGCGAAGAAATTATCCGTATATGGAACGACGCTTCCGAGGTATTTGCGCACGAGTTCGGGATGCTCCTGAACTGCCTCGGAAAACGCGCAGAAAATGATGCCGAGTTCTTTGAGCTTCTCCTTGAACGTCGTCGCGACGGAAACGCTGTCAAAAACCGCATCGACGGCCACCCCTGCGAGGATTTCCTGCTCACGAAGAGGGATGCCGAGTTTTTCGTACGTGCGTAAGAGTTCCGGGTCTACTTCATCGAGACTTTTCGGACGATCTTTCAGTGACTTAGGAGCTGCATAATAATAGATGTCCTGATAATCTATCGGGGGATAATGGACGTTAGCCCATCGAGGCTCTTTCATGGTCAGCCAATGGCGGTAAGCCTTTAGCCGCCACTCGAGTAGCCAATCCGGCTCCTTCTTTCGTTCCGAAATCATCCGGATAATGTCTTCGTCGAGTCCTTTCGGAACCGTTTCAGCCTCAATGGGAGACACGAAGCCGTACTTATACTCTTGTTGAGCGAGCTGTTCGACTTCGCGGGTATCGGATGTCATGGCCTTTCACTCCTTATCTTTTCGCTTTGACGGCGCGCACATCCCCATTCTTAGCCATCAGCCGATTTGCCGATTTTTCGCTGGCACGCTCTCGAAGCGTGCTTCGCGCAGTGGAAGACTCTTTTCCGTTCTCTTTTCCGTCGGCCCCACGTGAAGTATGAACGGCAGCCTTATGTGCGAGATCCGCTAAGGTTACTCGCTCCAACGTAGACTTGAGTTCCTTGTTCAGGTCAGACCACGTGGGCCGCAAAGGACAAAGGAGCTGAAGCAAACAGTCAGATTCTCCGCCCTGCTGACATTCGGTAATAGCTACGGGACCTTCGAGAACCTCGACGATCTGCGGAAGAGTGATCTCCTCTGGCGATCTTGCAAGGCTGTAGCCTCCATGCACGCCTCGGTGCGCTTTTAGCAAGCTGCCCCGGGCAAACGCTTTGAGTAGCTTGCTGACTGTGGGGACAGGAAGATGGACCGCTTCCGCTACATCGCGAGCGTTCCAGACCTTCCTCTCCAAGTTGTTGGCGAAGTGGGTCATTACCACCAGGCCGTAATCAGTGAGTTTTGTAAGTCGGATCATTGCGCGCTCCTAAAAATAGTACTAGTTTTGTTCTCTTTTATTCGATCCTTGTATGTTTGCTGTGCCATTTCCTCTTGGTGCCCCTTTGCCCAGGCTCTGGACACCGAGGGAATGGAAGCGCATCCTGCTACGCGAATCTGAGCCGTGGGTCTTTTTCATAGACGTCTACTACTGAAAATGTACCGTCTCAGGTCCTATTTTATTACTGGCAAGGACAAAATAAATGGTGTTCCCTCTCCATTCTCGTGTTCCACGACTGGGGCTAAATGTGTAATCTTCCCATTTGGGTTGAGGCGTTTGGGAGAACACGGTTTTTCTTGGTTTGACAAGAGAGGTTCGGTTGGGAGTTCTCGAGAAGCAAATGGACCCAAAAGAGAGCCGGCCAACAGGCCACGACACCCGTTTGCCTAGCAGCGACGAATCCAAACGAGACCCCCTGGTTTCTATCATCATCCCAATCTATAACGAGCGAGAACTTCTGCCTGTTGTGCTCCAAGAGGTACGACGCCTTCCCCTCAATAAGGAACTCATTCTCGTTGACGATCACTCCACTGATGGAACGCGGGAAATTCTCAAGGAAGAGGAAAAACAACCAAACACTCGCGTGTTATATCACGATCGCAACCGAGGAAAAGGCGCGGCCATTGTGACAGGACTCAAAGCTGCCACTGGTGATGTCGTGATCATTCAAGACGCCGATATGGAATATGATCCCCGTGACATCCTGAAGGTGGTCGAGCCTATCTTTCGGGGGGAAACTCGTGTATGCTATGGGTCCCGTTTTCTTGGACGGATCGAGGGAATGCGCCTGCCAAATCGTGTGGCCAATCATATTCTGGCGTGGCTGGTGACGTTGCTTTACGGTCAACGCATCACAGACGAGGCGACCGCATATAAAGCCTTTCGGCGAGAGATCATCAAATCCATGGAATTGAAGTGCCAGCGCTTCGAATTCTGTCCAGAAGTTACAGCAAAAGTCCTGAGACGTGGTGAAAGAATCATCGAGGTGCCAGTTGTTTACCGCGCGAGAACCTTCGATGAGGGGAAAAAGATCGGGTACAAAGACTTTTTTGTAGCGTTAAAAACGTTATTTTATTATCGCTTCTTTAAGTAATCGTTTCTGACAATGTCATCCATGTGATGAGTCGGGCGACATCACGCTATCCCCAAAAGCAACGCCCTCGACGTGGTCGAGGGCGTTATCGTTCCGATCTTTTTTCGAGTCGTGACAGCGAAAATCAGTATTTGTCTTCGTCGCTATCCTCGTCGTAATCTTCGTCCTCTTCTTCCCGAGACTCAAAGAGATTGCAGCTGCTGTCGCCGGAAACCATCAGTTCGTATTCTTCAAGGTCCGGATGAATGCACGGAGCTATGGTTTCTTCCGAGGCGTCGTCGGGATCTACGTCCCAGTAAACGCAGTCCATGCATACATTTCGGGGTTCTTCGAGATCGCTTGGTTCCTCGTCTTCCTCGTATGGCTTGCGACCCTTTGGCATAGCCGACTCCTTTCCTTTCAGCATGTAAATCGCGACTAATCCCCCTGAGCTGGATGAGAGAGTGCAAACAAAAACGCACCCGTGCCCAGCTCAGTTGCGCAATTCATATTCTTTTCCGAAAAGTTCATTCCGTATTTTTCGACACTCTAGGCTCTTAGATCGTGCGAAAAGACAACTCGAGCGTGAGGCGAAGCTGGTTTTTCAGGTCGGGCACACCTGTCATTGAGGTTTTTGAAACATTCTTGCAGAGTCAGGTGAATCCGGACTCACCCTCTCACGAATAAAGGCGCAACGGAGAAATATATGCGGACGGCTGTTTTTCTACTGTTGCGGAGGAATTCCATCCAATGAAGACGTATTATCCCCAGCTGGAGGATACTGCGGAGAAGTGGTACTTGATTGACGCGAAAGGCGAGACCCTTGGTCGCCTGGCGTCGCGGATAGCAGCTGTGCTGCGCGGAAAGCATTTGCCGACTTATCATCCGGCGGTTGATCCAAAGACACATGTTGTTGTCGTCAATGCGGACAAAGTTGTCCTAACAGGACGTAAATTGCGGGAAAAAGTCTACTATCGGCATTCTGGTTGGCCGGGCGGATTTAAGCAGTTTACTGCGGAAGAAATCAATAAACGTAAACCTGGTGAGCTAGTGCGATTAGCGGTGAAAGGGATGCTGCCAAAAAATCGCCTGGGTGACCGACTGGTGACGCACCTAAAGGTTTACGCGGGTGAGACGCATCCCCACGCTGCACAAAAACCACAGCTTGTGAAACTCACAAAGTAATTTTCCGGTGAGGAGAGACCGATAAGATGCCTGGAACTTTGGAACAGCATTACGCAACTGGTCGGAGAAAGACTGCAAGCGCACGGGTCTTTTTGCGGCCTGGAAGAGGGAAAATTGAAGTTAATGGTGTGCCGTGGGAAGAGTATTTTGGCAACCAAATGGCGATTGAGGCGATCATCAAGCGGCCACTTAAGGAAACTCATACCCTTACGAAGTATGATTTTAAGATTACTGTTTCCGGTGGCGGCAAGGTAGGTCAGGCGGGAGCCATTTGCCACGGAATTGCGCGGGCTCTTGTTGAGGCCAATCCGGCCTATCGGCCACTGCTAAAGAAGGCTGGGCTACTAACGCGCGATCCTCGCATGAAAGAACGCAAAAAGTACGGCCAGAAAGGCGCTCGCAAGCGGTTCCAGTTCTCCAAGCGTTAGTCTGGAAATCGGAGTCATTGCTGTCTTTGGAAACCTGCAGTCGCGGTGGACTGCAGGTTTCTTTTTGCCTAGCAGTTTGCCACGTTCGGTGATTTGACATGAGAAGCTCGTGAACAATTCTGGGGTGAAGTGAAGGAAGACACAAAAGTCATGAAGCGCGTGCGCGGCGTTCGAGTTTCCGTGCGTAAGTTTCTTCGTCATGTCGCTCTGCGTGGGGGTGTGCGCCTTGCAGCATCAGGATTGAGACTGTTGCATAGGACCTGGCATATCGAACGGCAGGGTGTTGAGCGCTTTTTTCTAAGTCCGGTGATCGTTGCCTTTTGGCACGGGGACCTTCTGGTTGGAGCTTCGGAAGCGTTGTGGTCGGGGCGTCAAGATTTTGCCACTCTGACAAGCCGAAGTCGGGATGGCGAGATAGCAGCAGCTCTCGCGCGTCGCGTGAGGGTGACGCCACTGCGCGGTGGGACCTCAAGGGGACAAGTTGAGGCCCTGCGTTCTATGGAACGGTGGCTCGCTCAGAATGGTAGCTTAGTTATCGCGGTGGATGGGCCTCGTGGCCCACGTGGCGTTGTAAAAAGTGGGATCGTTTTACTGGCCTCTCGTTCAGGCGTCCCAATCGTTCCTGCGGCAGCTATTGCCCCACCAGATAAGATTTGGCGTTTTCGCTCGTGGGATCGAATGTGGGTTCCGAAATTTGGCTGTTCGTTCCGCGTGGTTTTCGGCAATCCGATTTCTGTCCCCAAAGATGTAACACGAGAGGAATTAGAAAACTACCGGCAGAGGCTTGAACAAGAGCTGTTTTTCTTGCATGAAGACCCCTTCGGTGAGCGAGGATAAAAAGAAAAAGAGCGACAAAATAGTGTTGAAGTGTCAGCTCTTCTCTGGGCTTACTGATGAGAGAAAGATGCACAAACTGCGCGACATGAGATGCGAATGAAAACGGGTAAACTCAAAAGCATTGTTGTGTTTGCTGTGTGGTTGGGATGCATACACGAGATGGCAATTGCCGCAGAAGACGCGAGCGTTGCTGGGGCGCCTCCTGCTCCGGTGCCAGCACCGGATCCTGCGGCTCCCTCATCACTCCCGGCAAGTACCCCGCCTGGTCTCCCTGCATTGCCAGGAACTGGAGGCGAAGGTGCAGGACCTGCGGAACCGGCACAGGCAGTGCCAACACCTCCGCCACTACCGAGTTTGGGGCAGATTACTGGTGAGGAAACTCCCACTACGACAGCGGGGACTGCAGCTGCGGCGCCCTTGGAAATTTACGAATTCCTTTACGTGAAACATGACGACTACGGCTCTGTGCGCATCAAGTTAACGCCGCAAGAAGCTGAGAAAGTGAGGGAAAAAGAAATCGCTCTGATCATGAAGGAGTTTCCCAGTGGCCCTGCAGGTCAACAACAGCAGCAACAACAAGATGCAACGCGGGCTTTCGCGGAATGGGACTACTACTTCGAGCAGCTGCAGCTGTATTCGCAATATGTGAAAGAAGTCGTGCTGCCGGAAAAGAAGGAGGATCTTGAGGCCCCCAATTACGACGTCAGCACACAAGAGCAGGCGGTGCAGTCTCGAACGGATCTCAAGACTGGCTACGAGAAAAAGGCCCAAGAGCTCACGAATGAGCAGCGCGACGAAAATGTGGCCTTCTACGAGAAGATCCAGCAACGAGAAGATCGGCGTAAACGATATTACGAATGGATCGCATCTCAACAGCGAGAACTTGACGAGTGGGCGAAAGTTTGGGCACGCCGTGCGAACACGACCCAGTGGGTCACAGCCAGCGGTGAGGTCCGCCGTGACGACTGGTACTACGGGAAAAACTTCAATCCGGGCAGCACGGTGGCAACAACCATAGACGGTCAAACTTTCATTTTTTCTTCAGAACCGGCCTCTGGCGTGGGCTCGAACGAGCTTAACGTCCTGTCAACAAATTTGACTCCCTACGACATTTTGGATCAACACGGTGTGTTGAAGAACCCGGAGACGGAGCGGAGGCGAGGCACGCTGATCGAGCCTCCCGTGGCGACCCCAACTCCCGCGCCCGGCATCATACAAGCGCTGGAAGCTCCGGGAAATTAAACTTCCAGGCAACGAGTCGCATAAATACGAGTTTTGTGCTGTATAACCAACGCAAATTGTATCAGTTCTTTGAATCACCGTGAAAGGCGATGAAGAGGAGTAGTAGGAACAAGCTCGGCCTTTGAGAGAGCCGCTGGTTGGTGCGAAGCGGTGGCGGGCCTTCCGAACTCGCCTCGGAGCTGCGATAGTGAACCGGACGAAGAGCCGCTAGCTGTCGACGCGAGCTCGGCGTAACAAGAGCGAATGAAGGCGTTGCGGCAATTTCATAACAAGCTGCAATGCGAAGCTGGGTGGTACCACGACTACAAAGTTCGTCCCCGCGGTTCGTAGAATCGCGGGGTTTTTTATTAGAACCATGAAATACACAACGACGACAGCCAACGATCGGTTGCTATTACGACATAGTGCAGACATTGCTTGTGCCTCACATGCACAAGTGATGAGCAACTATACGTTTCGCAGTCGAAGCACCCTCGCCCTATGAGGCATGAGTGTACGTGCCTCTATGACTCTGTAGAGTTTTCGGAAACTAGATCATCCTCTTTTGTCTTCAACCAAATGTAATGAAGGAGCGCGTTATGACAACGGTTCAACGGGATCCCAATCGCGTGATTATTTTCGACACAACGCTTCGCGACGGCGAGCAATCTCCGGGTGCGACGATGAATCTTCAGGAGAAACTGGAGATTGCACGTCAACTTGCCCGGCTGGGCGTGGATGTCATAGAAGCCGGGTTCCCCATTTCCTCGCCGGGGGATTTTGAGGCGGTGGCAGCTATTGCAGAGGAGATTGATGGCCCTGTGATCTGCGGCTTAGCCCGCGCGATTGAAAAGGATATTGTGCGCTGTGGTGAAGCTGTTACCCGGAACAAACGCGGGAGAATCCACACATTCATAGCCACTTCACAGATCCACATCGAAAAGAAACTGCGGATGACGAAGGAGCAGGTCATCGAGACCGCCGTCAACGCCGTGAAACTCGCCAAGACGTTCACGCCAGATGTTGAGTTCTCCTGTGAAGACGCAGGGCGAACGGACTGGGACTACATGGTGGACGTGATCAGCGCGGTGATCGAAGCTGGCGCAACGACCATTAATGTGCCCGACACCGTGGGATACTGCAACCCATGGGAATTCGGGGAGTGCATTGCTTATTTGCTGAAGAAGGTCAAGGGGGCAGACAAGGTTATTTTCAGCGCACACTGCCATAACGACCTTGGGTTGGCCGTTGCAAACTCGCTGGCAGCGCTGCGAGCAGGAGCGCGGCAAGTGGAGTGTACAATCAACGGCATCGGCGAACGTGCAGGGAATGCTTCGCTGGAAGAAATCGTGATGAATCTCAAAGTGCGCCAAGATTTTTACGGTCTCACAACGGGGATCAACACTAAGGAGATTTATCGGACGTCGCGGTTGGTTTCGGAGATCACTGGGATTCGCGTGCAACGCAATAAAGCAATCGTTGGTGCGAACGCCTTTGCACATGAGGCGGGAATTCATCAGGACGGCGTGCTCAAGGAGCGCAGCACTTACGAAATTATGCGCGCCGAGGATGTGGGTTGGACGGGAGAATCCATGGTTTTGGGCAAACACTCTGGGCGCCATGCATTCAAGACGCGACTGGCACAGCTCGGTTACGATTCTCTCTCAGAAGAGGAGATTAATAAGGCTTTTGCACGCTTCAAGGAGCTGTGTGACAAAAAGAAGGAAGTTTTGGACGAGGACCTGTACGCTATCGTCGAGGACGAAGTCTTTCACGCCCCCGAGATTTATCAGCTGGATTATCTCGGTTTCACGAGTGGCACGAGCACGGTTCCGACGGCAACCGTTCGTTTGCGCAAAGGCGAGCAGGTTATGCAGGAAGCCGCGTGTGGCGACGGCCCGGTGGATGCAGCTTTTCGCGCAGTCGAGAAACTCGTCAACGTGAACACAGAGCTTATCGATTACGCAGTGGAGGCTGTCACAGGAGGCACCGATGCTCAGGGACAGGTCTCGGTGACAGTGCGTGTGAATGGGAAAAAAGTTCGCGCACGTGGCTCGCACACAGACGTCGTTACAGCGAGCGTCAAGGCTTACCTCCACGCCATCAACAAAGCTCTGCAGCTCAAGGAAGTCGCGTCTAATAACGATGTGCCCAAAACGGGAATGTAAGCTATCGCGTAAATGAGAACCCAGGTCGGCACAAGATAAGCGGCAGGAGGTTTGCCACCTGCCGCTTCTTTTTGAAGACTCGTTGAGCCTGCGAAAGACGTTGCTTGTTTTACTTCTGTTTTGCCTGCGAAGCTAATTTGGAAATTCGTCGCATCATCTCAGCAGCTAGTTCGTTGTAAGCGGCACGTTTTTCAGAGAGATCATTTACCACTTCCTGCGGGAGAAACGGTTCCCCAAAATAGACACGTACTTTTGAGAATTTCGGCCAGCTTGTGCCGCGAGGGAGCGCTTCGTAGGTCCCTTCGATGTAAACGGGAACCACGGGGACTCCAGCCTGTAAGGCAATCATTGCAGCACCGGCTTTGGCTTGCTGGAGCTCGCCATTGGATGTCCGTGTGCCCTCAGGGAAGAGAAGAAGGATCTCTCCGGAACGCAGAGCGTCCACGCATTCTCGAAGCGCTTTGCGATCCACGCCGCCTCGATCTATAGGATGAGCAAAAAGATTCCGAATAGCCAACCCGAGAATAGGCACTTGGAATAGCTCGCGCTTCGCTAACGTGTGGCATACACGAGGCACGGACACAGCGATGAAGGGGGGATCGAGATTACTGGCGTGATTGGCAACAAGGAGGCATCCTCCCGTCGTGGGAATGTGCTCCAAACCTTTTGCCTCTAAGCCGAAAAGAATGCGGGCAAGCCCGCGGATCATTGCTCTGACCAACCAGTAGAAGGGTTTCATTTTAGGGCAAGCGCTCCGGCTACGATCGAAGCCACAATCTCGACTGCCTCTTCTAAGGGGATGTCTGTGGTGTCGAGAATTGTTGCTGTGGGTGCAAGCCGAAGAGCTCCGTGCGTCCGGATGCGGTCGCGACGGTCGCGCTCGATGATATCCTCGCGTAATTGCCTAATATCGACGGCATGCCCCTCTTGCTGGTGTTGCAACATTCTGCGACGAACCCGTTCGTCGAGCGAAGCCACAACGTAGAATTTCCAACGTGCCTCAGGGACAACGACAGTCCCGATGTCGCGCCCATCAAGCACGCAGCGGCCACGCAATGCCATTTGCCTTTGGAGTCGGACTAACTCGGTCCGAACTCCCGGAATGTCTGCCACGGGACTTGTATTGCGCGAAACCTCTGGTGCTCTAATCTGCTCAGTGACATCTTCCCCATTTAGGAAGACGCGGTTTGGAGCCTCGCCAGGCTGCTCCTCGTATCGGATGTCCAGCGAATGGGCGAGCTCGATGAGTGCTTCTGCGTCGTCGAGGGGGATGCCCCGGCGCATGGCTTCATACGTCA
This sequence comes from Candidatus Sumerlaeota bacterium, assembly GCA_017161655.1. Lineage (GTDB taxonomy): Bacteria > Sumerlaeota > Sumerlaeia > Sumerlaeales > Sumerlaeaceae > DRVG01. The sequence continues at coordinate 95,175 of JADFCV010000002.1, read as the reverse complement.
CACAGCGATACATTGCGCCCGTGTCAATGTGGAAGAAGCCAAGTCGCTTCGCAACTTTCTTGGCAAGGGAGCTTTTGCCCGATGCGACAGGGCCATCAATGGCCACAATGGTGTTAAAAACATCATCCTCATCGGCCGACCGTTTTTCTAGTTCTTCGATGATTCGTTCGACGATTTCGTCCTTCGTGAGCTCGGTCGTATCGAGATGGATGTCGGATGTTTCAGCATAGAGGTCACGTCGCTCGTGAAGAAGTTGTGTGAGCTTTTTCAGAGGCTGGGAACGGGAAAGGAGAGGGCGATTCGGATCATCGCCAATGCGCTCGAGAAGAACGTCAGCGGGAGCATCGAGCCAAACAACAAGGCCAAGCTCTCGAAGCCGCTGGCGGTTCTCAGCAGAGAGAACCACTCCCCCACCCGTGGCTATCACCGCGTGACGGGCCGACATGATTTCCTCGAGGACTTCGCTCTCGAGTTGACGAAAGTACGCTTCTCCCATGGTCTGAAAAATTTCAGGAATACTCATGGCAGCCCGACGCTCGATGAGTTCATCAAGGTCGATGAATTCCATTCCAGTCTTTCGGGAAAGTTCGCGGCCAATCGTGGTCTTGCCGCTGCCCATCATCCCAATGAGAACAACGTTTTTATCCATTGCTTAGTAGTTATCCAAATACTCGACGTAAGCTTGGTAGTTTCGGCGGATTTCAGCAACTGAATCACCACCGAACTTTTCAAGAAAAGCCTGAGCAAGCACAAAAGCCACTATAGCTTCGCCAACGACAGCTGCCGCAGGAACGGCACAAACGTCGCTCCGCTCCCGCACTGCTTCAAAAGGTTCCTTGGTTCGCAAATCCACACTGGCCAATGGGCGCATAAGTGTCGCAATGGGTTTCATCGCCGCGCGCACGACGATAGGCTCCCCATTGCTGATGCCGCCCTCAATTCCGCCGGCATTGTTGGAAAGGTGATAAAACCCACCGGATGGACCGCGGCCACCTTGCCGGCGAAGCTGCTCCCGCTCGGCAGTGTCTGCTGCGAAAGCAATAGGATCGTGCACCTCTGATCCCAGGCGATCAGCCACACCGAATCCCATTCCGATACTTACACCTTTGATGGCCTGGCAGCTCATGAGAGCATACGCAAGCCGCGCATCGAGCTTTTCATCCCAATTCATGGTATTCCCAAGACCGAGAGGAACGCCGGTGGCGATGATCTCATAAACGCCGCCAACCGTATCGCCATTCTCTTTAGCGCGGCGGATAAGCTCGCGCATTTCCTGCTCAACCCCCGGCTGGGCCACACGAAGGTCGCTTTCTTCGGCGCGAAGACGAATTGTCTCGAAATCGAGATT
>JADFCV010000002.1:32419-93729 GCA_017161655.1 Candidatus Sumerlaeota bacterium | reverse complement strand
GCGCGGCGGATAAGCTCGCGCATTTCCTGCTCAACCCCCGGCTGGGCCACACGAAGGTCGCTTTCTTCGGCGCGAAGACGAATTGTCTCGAAATCGAGATTGGAGGTATCGACCTGAATGCCACCCAGATTGACAACATGGCTGATGATATTGATGCCGAATTCTTCGAGCAAACGTTTACAAACAGCACCAACTGCAACACGCGCAGCTGTTTCACGCGCGCTGGCACGTTCGAGGACGTTCCGCGCGTCACGATGGCCAAACTTCAGTGCTCCTGCTAAATCGGCGTGACCAGGCCTCGGGCGAGTCACAATGCGTTGCTCGTCCAATTCACCTGGAGCCGCATCCATTTGGCTGATCCACACTTGGTAGTCACGATTCTCGATGACGAGAGCTATGGGTGAGCCGAGGGTATATCCTTTGCGCACTCCCCCACAGATTTTCACCGTATCTTTCTCGATCTTCATGCGGGCACCGCGGCCATAGCCGAGTTGACGGCGAGCTAGGTCACGGTTGATGTGGTCAGCCGTGATAAACAATCCAGCTGGAATGCCACGCAAAATTGCTGTGAGCTGAGGGCCGTGCGACTCTCCAGCTGTCATGTAGTCTAAACGTTTCACTTCGGTCACTGTCCTTTGTGGCAAAAAGTTGGAAGATCGGCTTTCGAGATTTATCGCGCACTCACAATTTGCTTAACGTTCGATTCGCAGAACCTGAGCAAAGTCGCCTGACTTTACACCCAAAGCGTTCGCATCGTCTGTGTCGAGATGAAGCTCGGCACGAAAAGTCTCGGTGGCGCGGACTTGCACGTCGAGCAAGATTGCTGGCCGCTCTCCTTCAATACGTACAGCAACAATGTCTTTATCGCGTAAGCCCAGGACCTCTGCTTCGCTCGTGTGGAGGTGAATATGTCGGTTCGCGCGGATGACGCCGCTCGTCAGGGTCACGGACCCGACAGGACCGACGAGAGTCAAACCGATTGAGTCTCGATGATCACCACTCGCTCGCACTGGCGGAAGTTCTTTCAAGCCGAGAGCAAAACAATCCGTTAATGAGATCTCGACCTGTGTGGCCTTGCGCACTGGCCCCAGAACGCGTACCGGTCCAAGGCATTTGCCAGCGGGAGAAACAAGGATGACTTGCTGATGGCTGGCAAACTCGCCAGTCTGCTTGAGAGGACGGAGCACCGTCAATTCTGCGCGGCTCCCAAATAAGCTTTCCAGATGTTCGCGACTAAGATGGACATGCCTGGCTGAAACGCCGATAGGGACACGTCCGGAACGCAACTCCTCTGAGACAAGAGGTACGGAGTCCTCTGGGCTAGCGCCCCCCGGCGAGACATTACGCTGTTGCAGCCGTTCGATGACACGCGCGACAATTGTGTCCACCAAGCTGGGTTCCATAGGTTGCATCTTCGACGATCAAAGCAGTTCACACTCAAGACAGAAATTGTTGCTCACATGCGCTGGCGTGCGGCGGTGCGCACCTCGATACGATCTCCGTCGGTGGCCACCCATATAGCTCCATCATAATCCGTCCGATACACTGAAGCACCGTGCTTTTCCAGGCGTTCGAGCACGGCGGGCGAGGGGTGCCCATAGCGGTTTCTCCGCCCACACGATATCACTGCGATTTGAGGGCGGACTGCCTGGAGAAAAAGATCCGTCGAGCTCGAATGGCTACCATGATGTGCCACCTTGAGTACATCACAGCGAGGAAGATTGTTGGACAACATGAAGAGTTCGCCTGCCTGCTCCACGTCCCCTGTCATGAGAACACTGAAGTTCTTGTAACGGATGCGTAAGACTACCGAACGATCGTTGTCCGAAGTGAGCGAAGGAGAGGTTGTACAGTCCGGATTGAGCACTTCTAGCTCAAGTTCCGGAGCGATGAGAACCCGTCGTCCTGCGCACACTCGCTCGATATGAGGGAGACCCTCTGCGGGAGGTTTTTCCGGGAAGAAGCGCTCGCCATTCACGACATCGTGGCTCACGACCAAAGTTTTCACGTTCCATTCTTCTATGATGCTCGGGGCGCTACCACTGTGGTCGCTGTCCTCATGAGTAATCACCAGATAATCGAGGGGCCAGCATCCTAACGCGCGAAGTTGCGGAACAACTACGAGCCGCCCCATGTCCGGGAGGTTATTGCCCGTGTCCACGAGAAGCGTGTGGCCGGTGGGTAGGCGTAGAAGCGCTGAGTCGCCTTGGCCTACGTCAAAAAACCACAGGTGAAAACGGCGATCAGTACGCTGCCAGGCAAGGGCAATCACGATCATGGCGACACCTGCTAACGTGTGAAGGGCTAAACGCGCTCGTGCTTTAGGCAGGAATTCAGGGGTATCGCGCGAAACAAAGTAGTACCCCGATACAAGCGCCAGGTAGTATCCAAAAACTGCAGCTAGTGGTAAATGCGGAACGTGAACGATAGCCCAGGATTGGTGAGCTGTGAATTCAATCAGTCCCATGAGAAGCTGCATGAGGAATCCGCTTGCTGCTCCGCAGAGCACGGCCATTTGGGAAGAAATGAGAGACAAAAGAATCGTGGCTATTCCTGAAGCAACGATCGGACCCGCAAGAAGCGCTGCAAAGACATTCGCCAGCGGGGAACACAAATTGATCTGGTTAAAGAAGTAGAGTTGGAGAGGAAGTACCGCCAACATGACCGCAAGAGTGACGAGAGCGGCATCGCCAACAAGTTTCATCGTTGTCTGAACTATCAGTTTGGCATTTGGCTCGTTGCCGGTCGAAAAGATTCGTTGAAGCAGGGGAAAAAACGTCACGATTCCGAGAACACCGGCGACAGATAATAAAAATCCGGGCTCCCAAAAAAGCGTAGGCTGGACAAGCAACACGCCGAAGCAGCCGGCAACTATGGCACTCAATGGATCTATCTCCCGACGCAAACAGACTGTCGCAGCATAGGCAGACAGCATAGCTGCAGCTCGCACCGCTGAGGGGACAAATCCCGTCAAAGCCACATAGCCCCAAATCATCACACTGGCAATGAACCAAGCCCGTGGCCAGGAGAGGGAAAGCGCGCGCAGAATGACAAGAAACACTGCAGCGAGTGCCCCTACGTGAAGTCCGCTCACAGCAAAGAGGTGAAACATATTGCTATCACGAAGCCAACGGACCTCGTGTGCCTGAAGCACACGGCGATCATTGAAAAGCATGCTGGCGAGCCACCGGCTTTCATCTGGGGACACCGCGGTTTTTAGCACCTCTGTGGCGTAACGCCGGAGCTCCACTAACCTTGCAAAAATGTATCCCGGCAAACCAGCAGGCGCGATGGTCTCATAGTGTGAGGCTCGAAGAACAGCATAGATGCCGCGACGTGCCAACTGCTCTCGGCGATCAAACCCGTAAAAATTTCGGTAACTTTGAGGCAGATCCAGAGCGCCAAAAAGCTGCACCTGCTCCCCACATAGAGGAGTCCTGGTTGTCAGCGACTCGCCGCGAGCAACGAGAGTGACCAACACATGTCCTTTGAGTGCCAAATCACCGGCTTCGGTTTTTACGACTGGATTGGCGACAACGAAACGTTGCGGAAGCTCGTCCGCAAAAACGGCCCCTGAAACACGGCCCGTGAGAACCACAGAAATCGGAGGACTGAGTTTTTCGATCTGGGTGCGGACGTTTGATTCATCTCGGGCTGAGAGAAATGAGAACACCAACCCCAAATCCATGGTGACCGCAAGAATCACGGGAGTGGCTTCTCGTCGAAGACCAGACCACGCAAGCGCAGCGAGAAGGATGCCAAAGGCGAGGAAGGGAGCAAACTCCACCGCACGGCCAAGCCAGAGACCGAAGAGATAGGCTACAAACAGCGGCACAAGTGGGCGCTTGAAATAGGTCACAGGCGAATGTGTAGAAACCTTTCGGGAGAAATTGCAATCGATTCATTCTTCCAAGCTTGCGGGCAGGGCACGCTAGGCACACGGGAGAAGAGCAAGTCTGGTTCACAGAGACAAATCATTTTGTCCTTGAACCATTTTAGTGCCTAGTTTGAAAGAGAGAACTCACAATGCTTTTCTGGACCATTGTCAAAGTGGCACTGCGGAGCCTTGCCGCCAATAAGCTGCGCTCCTTTTTGACGATGCTTGGCGTCATTATTGGAGTTGCGGCGGTTATTGCCATGCTGGGGCTTGGGGCGGGCACACGCGAGAAGGTCATGGAATCCGTCCGCACCATGGGGGCAAATCTCCTTGTGATCCGTCCTGGAATGACTGGAGGGGGCACAGGCGTCTTCACCGCAGAGCGGGTGAATCTTAAGGTAGAGGACGCTCAGGCAATTCTGGCGCAAGTTCCAGAAATAGAGATGGTGTGCCCTGAGGTCACCGGACGTTATCAAGTTAAATTTATGAACAAGAACAGTCGCCCTAGTGTGAACGGAGAAGCAACGACCTATTTTGCAGTTCGCAACTACATTATTGATAAAGGGCGCGCGTTTACCGAGAGCGATGAAATACGCAATGCGCGTGTGGCGGTCATCGGGCCCAAGACCGCTGAAGACCTCTTTGGAGAACTGGACCCGATCGGCCAAACTATCAAAGTGCGTGGGATCAACTTTCTCGTGGTCGGGGTGACAAAACCTAAGGGCGACCAAGGATGGTTCAATCCCGACGATCAAGTTATCATTCCGTATACCACTGCCATGAACCAGGTCATGGGGCGCGATAACTTGAGTAGCATCTATTGCAAGGTGCGCAATGGTGTGGACATGACCAAGGCCCAGGAAAAGGTCACCGAAGTCTTGCGTCGGCAACACCGCATTCAGCCGGGTGCACCAGATGATTTTACGATCCGTAACCTTCAAGAAATCTCCGACTCGCTGAATCAAGTTTCTAAGGTTTTCACGATGCTTTTGGCAGGTGTGGCTGCCGTTTCATTACTAGTGGGCGGAATTGGGATCATGAACATCATGCTGGTGACAGTGACAGAGCGAACACGCGAAATAGGTGTCCGCAAAGCCTTGGGTGCACGGGCAATTGACCTGATGTCGCAATTTTTGCTGGAAGCTGTGGTGATCAGCTTGACTGGTGGATTGATTGGAGTGGCGTTGGGAGTAGGCGCAATCGTGGCTTTCAACAAAGTCACCGAAGCGGTCTCGGGCAGCGCTTACGGCGCCCAGGTGCAATTGTTGCCTATCATCATCTCTTTTGGTTTTTCTGTGTTAGTGGGGATGTTCTTCGGCTGGTATCCGGCCCGTAAGGCCGCCAAACTCGATCCGATCGAGGCTCTAAGATATGAGTAAAATGGGGTCCCTTTTGCGTGCCTGCTGCTTTGGGGGGGTGTTCTTTTCCCTGATTTCTTTCAGCTACTGCACGGAGTTTTCCACCGCGACGGTCGTGCGCAGCAGCGCAATAACTATGGCTAACCTCACAGAGAAGGGTGGAGATCTCGATCCGCTGGCATTGCTGGAGGAACTCGATTCGTCGACGTCAGCAATCCCAGAGTTGCCATCCTCGCAGCCCGTCGTAGCACCGGCTATTTATGAATCTGCCACGTCAGTCTCTCGTAGCGCGCTTGAGCTACTTCCCGACACGCCATTGCCAGTTGCAGAACTGGACGCTGTAAGCACGTCGGGGAAAAATGCGTGTCCTGTCACACTTCTGGAGGCGATTTGCTGGGCCCTGGAATCAAACCAGAGCTTAAGAATTGAACGACTTCGCCCTGAGATTGCTGGTACTGGCATTCAGAGCGCCTGGGGGGCTTTCGACACCCGTCTCTCCGCTCAGGCGTCGGTGGGTAGTGCGCACTCCTCTACGCTTTCGCCGCGCGCTAAGGATGCGCCGACAACCCCTCGTTCAGAAGATGAGCGGGTTTCGCGGGCACGAGATTTTTCCGTGGGAGTTGGTGGACGACTGCCGACGGGAACCGATTACGATCTGGGATTTGGCATCAATCGCTCTGTAACGAATTCCACGTATCCTTTCTACTCTTCAGCGATTAATCTCAACATCACCCAGAATCTTCTTAAGGGTGCTGGCCCAAAAGTGAACCTCGTGCAGGTGCGAACGGCAGAAAACACGTATCTGATTTCGAAATATCAACTTCAGCAAGTCCTGATCAACTTGATCACTAATGTCGAGTCAGCTTACTGGGATCTCTATCTTTCTTACAAAACACTCGAAATTCGACTGGAAGCATATCGGCTGGCGAGGGAACAGCGCCACAGGACAGAAGAGTTCGTGCGTGTCGGGCGCGATACTCCTCTCGGCTTATTCAGTGCTCATGCGGAAGAAGCAGCACGCATTTCCGATGTGATCAATGCTGTTGCCGAAGTCAAACGCCGGCGCATCAATTTCATACAATTGGTGAATCCCGAAAGGCTGCCCTCAGGTTGGGAAAGCCGGATCTTCCCGCGGGAGGAGCCTGTGGTGCCAAGCGAACCTTTATTGGCAGAACAGCACGTCGCTGTGGCAATGAAGTATCGTCCTGACTTGCAACAGGCGAAACTTGATCTGGCGAACGGTGAGCTTGAAATCGTTCGAACACGTAACGGGCTTTTGCCCGCACTCGACTTTTTTACCGATGTGGGATGGGCCGCGAAAGGCGATAATCCGAGCGATTCCAATGCCAGGCTTGGAGATTATCCCAGCTGGCAAGTTGGGCTCCAGTTTTCTTACCCCCTTCAGAATCGCACAGCTCGGGCAGCCTACCGGCGAGCACAATTTAACCGGGCACTCGCTGCGGAAGCCATTGAGAACTACAAGCAAATCATTGAGGTGGATGTCCGACTGGCGATCAATGAGATCGAGCGCACAAGGCGCCTGATTGATTCGACACACATTACGCGTCTACTTCGAGAAGAGGAGCTGGCAGCCGAGATTGAAAAATTCCGCGTGGGACGTTCGACGCAGCTTCTGGTAGCTCAAGCGCAGCGGGATCTTACAGCAGCGCGCGTAGATGAGATTTCCGCCGTCGTGGCGCATATCAAAGCCTACCTCAACTTGTTCAAGGCAGAAGGAAGCACCCTCCAGCGCAGGGGCATCCAACCCGCTGTGGTTGCTGCGAGAAATGAAACGAGGGCTCGCTAATGAAGAAAACTGTTATTGTCGGCATTCTTGTCGTGCTAGGTATTGCGGCGTATTGGAAATGGGGGCGGGCAGAAAAGCCGGGAGTTGGCGAACAAGAGGCTCAGCAGCGCACGGTGAAAGTTGAGCGCGGGAACATCGAGCTTAAGGTTTCGACAACCGGACGCGTGGTCGCTAACCGTGACGTGGATATCAAATCTAAGGCAAGCGGACAGATTATTAGGTTCCCCTATGATATTAGCGATGCAGTGACAAGCGGCGCTTTATTGGCGGAACTTGATCCTGTCGATGAGATCCGCAACGTCACCCAGCGAGAGGCTGCCCTTGCTTCAGCAAAAGCGAGGCTCGAGCAAGCAAAGTTGGATTACCAAACAGCATTGGTCAACATGGAGACTCAGACTTCGAGCGCTCTGGCGGAGCTTGCAGCTGCCACGATTCGTGAGCGCGATGCTCGTTCTCGTCTGGCGCGCGAAGAAGAACTCTATAGCAAAGGACTTACGACAAAAGAGTCGTTAGATGCTGCACGCAGTGAGGCGGCAAGCGCTGCCAATCAACTTCGTCAAGCCGAGGTTAAGGTTGCCCAGACAAAGAATTTGCCTCGGACTGTTGAAACGAAGAGACAAGATATTTTGTTAGCCGAGGCCGATGTTAAGCGGGCACAGGTAGATTTGCAAAATGCTCAGCAGCGGCTGCGAGAAACAAAGATTTTCGCACCAATGGACGGCGTAGTAACCGCCAAAATGGTGCAGGAAGGGCAGATTATTTCCTCCGGTATCTCCAACGTGGGCGGGGGCACTACACTCATGACTCTTAGCGATCTATCACGTATCTTTGTGAACGCTAACGTGGACGAGTCAGATATCGGAAAGGTGAAATTAGGGCAAAAGGCGACTATCACGTGCGATGCTTACCCCGGCCGTCGCTTCCGGGGTCGTGTAGTCAGGATCGCAACGAAAGGCACGAACAACAACAATGTTGTAACGTTTGAGGTCAAGATTGAGGTCGAAGGGGAAGGCAAAGAATTACTCCGTCCTGAGATGACCGCCAATGTGGAAATTCAGGCTGACCGCAAAGAGGACGTGCTACTGTTACCTAATGAAGCGGTTCAGTACGGTCGCATGGGGTATTACGTCGAAACGAAGAAAGAGGACGATCCAACAACGACGGTGAGAAAGCCTGTGAAAACGGGGATCACCGATGGACTCCAAACTGAGATTGTGGAGGGGTTGAAAGAGGGCGAAGAAGTTGTTGTGCCAGCGAACATTCAGAGTCGCTGGGTACAAGGCCAGGGTGGGCCTGGGCAGCGCGGTGGAGCGAACTTCGATCGCGGCATGAGAATGGCCACATTCCGCCTAAGCGGAGCAGGAGGCGGTAGACGCTAGACGTGACTCACTGTATAGAACTCCGTGACATCGTGAAAATCTACAAGATGGGCGATCAGGAAGTGCGTGCGGTGGATGGCGTGTCGTTTGTCGTCGACCCAGGCGAAATGGTTGCGATTACAGGAGCGTCAGGAAGCGGCAAGACCACGCTTATGAATATCATTGGGGGCCTGGACCGCCCAACATCCGGCCAGTACTTCCTCGATGGTGAGGATGTGAGCAAACTTTCAGAGAATGCCCTAGCGCGCATCCGAAACAAAAAGATTGGGTTTGTGTTTCAAAACTTCAATTTGCTACCGCGGATGACTGCCTTGGAGAATGTCGAGGTGCCACTCCTGTACGCTGGATTGCGTCATGCAAAAGAGCAGGCGATGGCTGCCCTGGAACGTGTAGGCCTGGCAGAACGCGCTCACCATGAACCTAATCAGCTGTCTGGCGGCCAGCGCCAGCGCGTCGCCATTGCGCGTGCGCTGGTGACAAACCCCACGATCATACTTGCCGATGAGCCAACGGGGAATCTCGATTCACGAACAAGTATCGAGATTATGGAGCTTTTTACCGAATTGAACGCACAGGGCGTGACGTTGATTATTGTCACACACGAACCTGACATTGCTGCCTGGTGTAAACGGATTATCCAAATGCGCGACGGGAAAATTCTGGATGACCGCCCTATCGAACCTCGGCGACCAGGTCTTGCCCCGACATCCTCGCATGAATCAAAATAACAAGTTGACTCCGGCTCGGGGATTATTCCTACTGTCATACAATCTTCTTTCCAGGGAGGTTGCCCGAAGTGGCGAGCGGGAAAAAGAGGCCGGCCAAGAGCGTCAGCCAAAGGCTACCTAATGCGCATTTTATGCGGCAATGGACTCTCATTTATTTATTGAGCACCGCCAGGTGCTTCCTTCCCTACGACAAGATCCTGGAAAAGCTCAAAGACGCCGGATACCCATGCTGTCGTCGCACCCTTCAGCGAGACCTGAAAGTCTTCATGAACTCTGGCTGGTTGCTGGAGTGTAGCACACGTAACGATGGCTCGAAGTGGTGGCGTCTGAAGGCTAATTCGGCCAATTCGTTGCCACTTCCTGCCGAAGGCAATGAAGTGCTGGCCTTAGCGATGGCTCGCAATGCTCTGACTTTGACGGATTTTTCCTGGTTGTCTGAGCACCTCGACCGCCTGTGGATCAAACTGGAGCAGCATTATAGCGACGAGTTATGCGAGCTATACAGGAATGTCTCAGCAAGCTTGTCTGTGCAGAGTGTCCAGCATCCCGGTGGCCTAGAGAATCTTGGTCATTATGACCAACTCATGAAAGCGATTCGAGAGAAACGAAAAGGTAAGTTCTCGTACCGTAATAATGCTGGAAGTCTTACCAAAAACCGCGTTGTCGCTCCGCTAAAACTGTTTATCGCTTCGGGGCATACGTACCTTCGCGCATTCTGTTACAGCCGTAACGATAAAAGGAATTTCCGTCTTTCGAGAATTGAAGGAACAATCACAGTTTTGAACGAGAAATATGAAGCCAGTTTACTCGACGGGATAGAAAAGGACCTTGAAGCTGCGTTGGGAGCATTCCATGCGGAGCCCGAACGAGTGGTCCTGGAGGTGGATGATATGCTTGGCTGCTATCTTGAAGAAAACCCCCTCCACACCACGCAGAAGCTCTTGCGAGAAAAGGGACATACCCTGGTGGAACTGGATATTGGACTCAACGAAACGCTTTTCCACAAGTTGATGGGCTTTGCAGATCATATTCGTGTGCTTGAACCAGCGAAACTTCGCGCGCTCCTGGTGGAACGTCATAGAATGGCAGCTGAAGCATTAAGCAGCAGTGACGGAGAGAGTGCTATCCAGCCGGAGCTGCCCCTGAGCTACGAAGAATAGCTCGCGACGATTTCCAGCGCACACAGTATCCTCTCACTTTCTTTCACAAGTAGTGACAGTCCTTGTCACCTACCCCCTGTAAAAGAGTTGTGGATCGGCACGAGCACCGCGTGGAGTCTGCGGCTGGGGACAGGGGATGAAAAGAAGCCCTGCAGACTCGGCGGGGGGCACGTGGCGCTCGTTGCCAGATTCAGGCAACGGGCTTTGGAGAGAAGGCGCAGGAAGAGGAAAGACCCTTCATTGAGGGGGCAGGGGAACGTGGGGCGGGAGAATCTCGAAAAGATTCTCTCGCCTCGATTTTTTGTGACCTGAGTTTTAACCGCCCAAGCTGGCTTTTGAGTTTTTTCTTTACCCTCTCCGGTCAGTCTCACGAAATGACCCACATGCGTGTGGCACTGGTGCACGACTGGCTCAACGGAATGCGAGGCGGCGAGAAGGTCTTTGAGGTCCTGTGTGAGTTGTTTCCGCAGGCTGACGTGTTCACGCTCTTCTACGAACCCCAAAAGGTGTCGCCAGTGATCCGAAGCATGAAGGTGGAAGAGTGGTGGGCTGCGAAATGGATTCCTCTTTCACGACGCTTCTATCGGTGGTTTTTACCTTTTTTACCTGGCGCCGTGGAAAACTTCCCAATTCGGAACTATGACCTCGTTATTTCTACGTCCCATTGCGTGGCTAAAGGCATTCGTCCAGAGCCCGAGACCACTCTTCACGTCTCGTATTGTTTTACCCCGATGCGTTATTTGTGGGATAAATTTGATGACTATTTCGGCGAACGTTGGCGTCCGTCTTCGCTTGCAATGAGACTGCTGCGTCGCCCGCTGCAAGAATGGGACGTCAAGTCATCTGTGCGCGTGACGCACTTTCTCGCTCCTTCCGAATACGTTCGCGAGCGCATCCGCAGAATCTATCAACGAGAAGCAATCGTGCTGCCGCCGCCGGTGGACTGGAACCGGTATTCTATGATCGAGCGGCTGCCTTCGGACTTCTTTCTGGTGGTCTCGGCACTCGAACCCTATAAGCGCGTGGATGTAGCAATCGAGGCCTGCAATCGGCTGCGAGTGCCGCTGAAGGTCGTAGGGACTGGAACGCAATTGAAGAGACTCCGTCGCTTGGCAGGACCAACGATTGAATTTTTAGGGTGGGTGAGCGATTCTCAATTGGCTGCGCTGTATTCGTGCGCACGCGCTCTTTTGTTCCCCGCGGACGAGGATTTCGGCATTGTTCCACTTGAAGCGATGGCTTCCGGATGCCCCGTTATTGCCTACCGCAAAGGTGGTGCATTAGAAACGGTGGTGGAGGGTCAGACAGGCGTTTTCTTTGATTATCAAACACCCGAGTCCTTAAGTGAGGCGATCGAGAAGTTCGAAAAAATGAGCTTCGACGAAGAGTTCGGCCGGCGGCACGCACAGCGATTTGCACGAGACGTTTTCAAAGAACGCCTGAAGGATGTCATCAGCAAACTGGCGGGACTTTCCTCGGGAACGATGCGAGCCGTACCACTCGCCTGACAGGGGTGCGCCTTCGTGCTTGCACCGACCGAGTGCCCTGGGCGAGAAATAGACCAATGTTAGGTACGGGAGAGATGTGAAGATGACGGTCGTGGCAATGCTTTTGGCGGGAGGACAAGGATCGCGTCTCTCGATTCTTTCACAGCACCGCGCTAAACCTGCGGTGCCCTTTGGCGGCAGTTACCGCATTATTGATTTTACCCTGAGCAATGTCATGCATGCTGAGATTCCCTACATCGGAATTCTGACGCAGTACAAGCCGTACTCGCTCATGGAGCATTTCGGCAATGGTGAATGGTGGGGGTTCTCTGGACGTGGTCGAGTGGGCCGAATTTTGCCACCGGCCACAGGGGAAGAGGATAGTGATTGGTACGCGGGGACAGCTGACGCTGTGTGGCAAAACCGCAATTTCCTTGCGCGGTTCAATCCGGACATGGTGCTTGTGCTTTCAGGTGACCACATCTATCGCATGGATTACGCGGATCTTATTGCGTTTCACCGAGAAAGGAAAGCCGAGCTCACAATCGCGATGCAACGCGTGCCATGGGAGGACACATCACGCTTTGGTGTCGCGCTCACTGATGAGACCGGGAGAATTGTCCAATTTCAGGAAAAACCCAAAACGAATCCGATTAGCAATCTTGCCTCGCTCGGCATCTACGTTTTCGACACCGAGGTGCTTCTCCGAAGACTTGCGGAGGACGCAGAAAACGAGCAGAGTAAGCATGATTTTGGAATGAATGTGATTCCAAGCATGTTGGAGCGCGATAAAGTCTTTGCTTACGAGTTTTCTGGTTACTGGCGCGATGTTGGGACCATCCAGTCTTACTGGGACGCCAATATGGAAGCACTTGAGCCATCATCAGGGCTCGACCTTATGGAGTGGAGTCTGCGCACGAATTATTATGAGCCGCGCACGCAGAACGAGCTTCCCGCCTGGGTGGGGCCACATGCGCGCATAGTGAATAGTTACGTGCCACGGGGCTGCGTTGTCGATGGTGTAGTCGAGCATTCGATTTTGTTCTGCGGCGTTCGTGTGGAACGCGACGCCATCGTGCGCGATTCTATCGTGATGAATAATTCCTGGATCGGGCCCGGAGCTGTCGTGGAAAAAGCGATCCTCGACAAGAATGTGCAGATTGAGCAATGCTGCAAGATCGGAGCAGATGATGCGTGCGTGCCAAACAAGGAGTTTCCGCACTTGCTCGACTCGGGGCTTACAGTGGTGGGGAAGAATGCTCATCTGCCGGCAGGATTAGAAGTAGGAAAAAATGTACTCATTTACCCGGATGTCGAGCCTCGCGACTTTACTAGCGGGGTTGTCCAAACTGGGCAGACCGTCTATGCTTCGAAGAAATCACACAAAGGGGCGCTTGCGGGGTGAAATATAACTCGTGCGTCAAAAGCAAGGGACTCTGGTTTGTTTGGCTGGCCTTCGTGCCGTGCCTGTTAAGTGCGGAAATCGTTCAGAAGGGAGCGCTTGCTGGAAGGTCCCTTCTGCCCATTGGAAAGGCGGAGGTCGCCGTGGCAGAAAGCCCCCTTGCTGCCGTCATGGTTCTAAAACATGCTGCGCCCAATTATGAGCAGCTTGCGCGTTTCGACGCGGTGATGCAAACGACAGCCACGGCAGGAATCCCAGCATTTGCCATTGTTGAGCTAGAAAATGAGGACCAGCTGGATGTCGTTGAGGAGATTGTCCAGCAGCGGGGTGTTCGAATGCCGGTGTTCGGTAGCACTGATGAAATCCTCGGCGATGAGAATGCAAAGCTGTACATCCTTGCTGAGAGCCGTGCCACTCCGATTGAGGGGATGGATTTGAACAAACTAAGCTCGGAACTGGCATTACTCCGCCCTCCCCAAAAGGAGGTGTCGAGCCCCGATATCTCTACGTCCGCGCCTGTGATATTGCCCGCAAAAAATCCCTTATATGTGAACCAGCGTTACGAGTTTTCGGTGCGTTGGCCACAAGGATGGAATTACCGGGTAGCGCGAAACAATGACGGAGCTGTTGGGGTGGCGCCTGCAGGGAGCGAGCTCGAGGCGCGCGTTTGGGCTGCGCCAGAAATCAAAAGTAGCGATCCAGCGGATCCACCGGCGTACGTGCAGATCAAGGATTATCTCGACTATCTAAAAACCATAGCACGGGGCGAGGTCCGCGTGAAAAGCAAGCTTAAGGTCTTCGACGGCGACATCGAAGGGCGGGACTATACGTACACGTACGTGCGGGCAGGAAAAGATGGAAAACCGGATCGAAAGTATCGAGGGCGAATTCAAGCGTTTGTCGTTGATGGGATAGCAAAGCTAATCTGCGCTGAGGGACCAGAAGAGGAATTCCGAAAAGAGGAAGAAACCATAGACAAGTTCATTTACTCTTTTCACCCAACGATAGACTAAGTTCGGTGGAACACTGAGCCATTCGCGGGAACAGGCCGCCCAGAGAAGCACACGTCAGTAATTCAGGTCTCGGCGCAAAAAGAGCCAAAAACTCACCGCGAGAAACACGGCAAGAGCCACAAGGCTCGTCGAAAGCATGTAAAGCATTCTTTCCTGAAGCCAGGTCTCGTACATACCGCTTATTTTGGCGTCAGCAATTTTCAGCGGTAGATCAAAGTAGGTGCTGAAAACGAACTGACTGAGTTCGTAGCCCCCGATGCTGATGAACTGCTTAGCAGCCGTCACCGTAAGGTAAAGGCCGAGAGCCATCCCCACCGCCGTTCCTCCTGAAGCTACGATGATACTAATCATGAATCCGAAGGCTACCGTCGCCAACTGTGGAATCAAAGACAGAGCCAAACCACTGCCGCAGATAAGGAGCTGTGACCATAAGGGCGGGACTTCGAGGGAGGCGTCGAGCGATTCGTTGAGTGGGTACTTCTGTGCGACGATGATGGCGACTAACGCATTCGTTGCAACGAGGAGCACAAGGTAGAGCACTGCAGAGAGAAATTTGGCAATAAGGAACTGGGTACGCGTGACTGGACGCACCAGCACAGTGCGCAGGGTCCCACGTGACGTTTCCGCAGCGACGGAAATCGCAGCAAAGATGGTGGCAAAAATTGGCGTTGTAAGTGTTGAGGAAAGAATAATCGAGCTAATGAAATAGTTGAAAGCGGTCACCTGTCCGGGCTGTGCAAAACTCTCGACGCTTTGTTTAGCGACCAAAGCCATGAGTGCACTGCAGGCCAGTCCGACGTATGGCAGCTTCGTCCGCCATACCTTTGCCATTTCGGAAACAAAAAGTCGCCGTACCTCGGAGAGCATTGCGATTGATAAGCTAACTGCCAGAAGGATCCGATTGTAAAGATAGAAAACACATTTTTCCTTTCATCCGAACAAATGGGACTGGCCAAGGGCACGAGGCTGAGATGGTGTCAGACACAAGTTCGTCAGGCCACCAAGAATGAGCGTGAATCATGACTGAACAGACAATTGTGGATACTCATGCGCACCTGCATGATCGAGAGTTTGAAAACGACTTCCAGGACGTCCTGACAAGAGCCACGCAGGTGGGTGTGGCACGGATTGTTCTTATCGGAGAAGACGTCGCCAATAGTTTGGCTGCTGTGGCAAAGGCGAAGGCTCATCCGGACGTCTGTTGGGCTAGTGTGGGTCTTCATCCTCACCGAGCCAAAGACTTTGCCCCAGGGGTTGTTGAAGAGCTCGCCGGGCTTGCGACTTCCCATTCGCAAGTCGTAGCGATCGGAGAAATAGGCTTAGATTTTCACTACGATTTTGCGACGCCGGATGAACAGTTGCCCGCGTTCCGGGCACAGGTTGAGCTTGCCCATGAACTCAAGCTACCGGTTGTTGTTCATTGCCGGGAGGCATACGATGTCGCACTGGCGATTTTGAAAGACTATGCAGCAAGAGCTCCGTCGGCACCGTGGGGTGTGATGCATTGTTTCTTTGGCACACTTGACCAGGCAAAAGCATTTTACGACATGGGTTTGCTTCTTGGGATCGGGGGCTCAGTAACGTTCAAAAAAGCGGAGGGCGTGCATGAAGTGGTCCGGGAAATGCCGATCGAGGCAATGGTGTTGGAAACCGACGCACCCTACATGGCACCAGTCCCCTACCGCGGAAAACGCAACGAACCATGCTACTTGCCAAAGGTTATCCAGCGGATCGCCGAATTGAAAAATCTTTCGGCTGAGGAAGTGGCAAGCGCGACAACCAGGAATGCCCGGAGGTTGTTTCGTTGGGACAGCTGGGCCTTCTAACTGCGCGGCACCTGTTTTGACGTACGGCGATAGAGCACGTTCTTGTCCCGTGGGATATTTCGGTAGTTCAGCCCGTCGCGCCAGCTGCTGCCGGATGCATCAGAACGGAACACTTCCCGGAAATAGCCTTCACCGATAAGCTCATCCATGCCGAGCCAGGAATTCGCGCGATGTTTGTCCTCATTAGGCACATAGAGGTAGTATTTGATGCCCAGTGAGTCGAGAATCTTCACACGTTGTTCTATCGGCTGGTGATAGGCGCGTTGGACTTCCCAGTCGTCGAGATGAACGATGCGAATCTGGGGCTCAAGCAGAAGGTGGCGATTTTCGTGCGTGAGCAGAGGGGTGCCGGGCGCCAACGCATTGATTTGCCGCAGCATTAACATGTCGCCGTTAAATTCCATGCGATAGAAGAGGTCGCGGTCCATAAACAGATTGCGCAGAGCCGAAAGAGCAACCTGGGAGTATGGCTGGATGCCGAGCGTGCCACTCGACTTGAGTTTGAACCCCATAGCTGCCATAAGCACCCCAGGGGCTAGGCCGATAATGATAGAGGCCAGGTAAAGTTGCCGCCGCGTTCCGATCGTATGGCAGAGCTCAAAAATCCGGGCAGCAAAGACTGCAAAGAGCGGAAGCACAATGATTATCTGATACAGATACATGTCCGCAACGCAGTAGGCATAGAACCACAGCAGGAGGAACAGAAGGGCAGCGACGACAGAGAACTTGGTCCAGTCGTCAAGCGCAATCACTGATTCTTCATCATCGTCGTCACTTTCGGAAGTACGTCGTATGTAAAAAAAACGCAGGAGTGTTTGCCCACAAAAAAGCAAGAATCCTGGAATACATAGCGCCATAAAAACTGGACCTAGCCGCCAATGCAGGGGTCCGCTAACAAAATAATACCATGAATTGGCAAGTTTTTCGAGCAATGTAGCGCCCACACGCCCGAGACCATCGCCGTTGAGTCTCCATTCAACTTCAGCGGACTTCATAACAGCAGGGTTAACATTTTTGCTCGGGAAGATCTGATAGAAGAACGCGTAAACAGGATTGCCCGTAAGCACGATGTTCCGAACGTACCAGGGCGATGCCACAAGAAGGGCAACGAAAACAGTGAGTAGGAAGGTGCGGGAACGCACAAACCTTGGAAAGCTCAAGCGCTCTGCGGCGTTGAGTTCCTCCCACGCGCGTTGATCAAACGGGGTAAGATTGATTTCTCCCGTGGCGCTCCAATCATCCTCCCATTCTTCATCAAAAGACGCTCGAGGTGCTGGTGGATTGAGACGGTTGACCACACGCTCGCACGTTCCTCCCCTGGTGTGCGCTAAAAGCGTCGCGAGCAATGCCACGGGCCACAGAACCCACATGAGATAGTTGATATGCACTGCGAATGCGGGAATGAGCCATGTGAGTACGAGAGCTGAAAGCGAGCCACTGACGATGAGACGAGCCGCTGCATAAAGAAATGCTGCGGTGAAGAGAATGGCGATGGCGTAGTCGCTTGCGTACTGAAAATAGGCAATCCCATAAGGGATAGCCCGAAACAACAGGGCACACGAAGCGGCCAGAAGGCGATCCCGTGTGAACTCCAGGACCGTCGCATACACGAGGATGACAGTCGCAAGCCCAGCGAAAGCAGGCAAGAGTTGGGCATAGATGTCGTGCCATTCCCCCACGAGCGTCGCGGTTTGCGCAGTCAGCAAAGGGTAAAGATGGGGGTAATTCGAGCCGAGACCGATTCCCACCTGACCGCAAATTTTTACGGGGAAGCTATGCTGAAGAAAGATCTGCCGCGCATAGCCGACATAGAGGATGAGGGAATCCCAGTAGGTTTCGGGAAGCCCTACGGCGTGGCAAAAAATCAGAAACGATATGACTGCGATAAGAAACCAAATGGCGAGTTGATAAAGAGCCTCCGTTTGATTTGCCGACGAAACTGAATTGCGCTTAAAATATGCGAGTGCATTCCCACGGCGGCGGTCACGAACGAATTGCC
Source organism: Candidatus Sumerlaeota bacterium (assembly GCA_017161655.1). Lineage (GTDB taxonomy): Bacteria > Sumerlaeota > Sumerlaeia > Sumerlaeales > Sumerlaeaceae > DRVG01. Next base: position 75,693 of record JADFCV010000002.1, on the reverse strand, counting down.
CTTCTTCATGCGGATAGATAGGGTCTGGTCGGGCGCGACGCCAAAGTCGCACTCCCCAAGCACCAAGGAAGAGAAGTACCCACACCGCCAGAGTCACAGGTTGATATAGCAAACCTGCGAGGGTGACGAGTTCAAATGTCACACCTATGATTCCGCATCCGACAACGAGCGCCATCGCCATGCGAGGCAACGGCGGCATACAATCCTCAAACCAATCAAGAACCAGCCAGCCCAGAAGAATATAAAGCCCTACCATTACAGCGGACACGAAGAGAGGTAGCCACGGCACATTCTCCCACCACACGCGATACGGTCCGGAAATAAGATAATGAATGATGGTAGGAAAGCTTCCCGGCTGATCGGGGTCGCCAAGAAGAAACTGGGGCAGATATCTCGCCAGCTGCGGGAAAAACGTGGCAAGCCCCTGGAAACGGACGAGCCCCTCGCGCGCAAGGAAATAGAGGATGAGAAGCCACATCCACACCAGGACAATCGCCCGAAGTGTCCGTGTCAGAAGTTCCTCGGTTCGTGATGTGCTCTCGTTGGAAGAAGCCTGCTGGTTCATCATTGTTTGCTTTCTTTTGCCGAAAGATTGCCGTGGATTCTATGGAAAAGTGGCATGATAAAAAGATTGCATGAGAACGACACTGCGCCGCATGTCACCAGGCAGGAAGTCATAACAAGAGTGAGGAACAATGCAATGCGAAGCTCACGAGCAAGTAGAGTCCTGTTTCTGAGCAGCCTTCTAAAAATTGCCGGTTATGTGATCGTGCTTCTTATTGTGATTCCCGCTATAGTACGTGTTGTCTTAGATCTGTTCCGACTAACACGGGGCAGTGTTTGGCCTTTTATTTCATTGCCCTTTCACCAGCTGCTTTTGATTGTTGTTTACGTTCTCATCTGCCTGGCCTTGTCTGAAGGTCTGGCTCTTCTGGTGGAAATTGGAGAAAACAGTTGGCGAACCGCTGACAAACTCGAGGGCAATCCCACTGTTCCAACTCCTCGCATAGACGAGTGACGAGGCAAAGATTAGCCGAAGGAAAGGGATACGGTCTTGGCGTACGTTCTCGTAACAGGTGGTGCTGGTTTCATCGGCTCACACCTGGTAGAAGCTTTGCTGGCGCGCGGCCACTGGGTGACAGCGATTGACGATCTATCGACCGGAACAATCTGGAATCTCGACGAGGCGCGTAAGCATTCTCGCTTTAGCTATTACATAGACTCGGTCATGAACGAGCGGCTGATGGCCGAACTCATTGATCGCGCGGACATGGTTTTTCATCTCGCCGCGGCTGTAGGGGTTCGTCTTATCGTCGAACGACCAGTGCACACGATCGAAACAAACATCCGGGGGACCGAGATCGTGTTAGAACTCGCAGCCCGGAAAAAGAAAAAGGTGCTACTGACTTCGACGAGTGAAGTCTATGGAAAGAGCACGAAGGTCCCTTTCAGCGAGAACGATGATCTTGTGCTGGGATCAACAACGCGCCCGCGCTGGGCCTACGCGTGCAGCAAGGCAATCGATGAGTTTCTCGGACTGGCCTATCACAAGCAGTACGGCATGCCTGTTGTTATCGTACGCCTCTTCAACACCGTCGGGCCGCGCCAAACGGGCCAATACGGAATGGTCGTGCCGCGTTTCGTGGAGCAAGCTCTGAAAGGATTGCCTCTGACAGTTTATGGCGATGGGACCCAAACGCGGGCTTTTGCCTACGTGGGCGATGTGGTGGAAGCGATGATTCAGCTTATGGAGACGCCGGCCGCTGACGGAGAGGTTTTCAACGTGGGAAACGACCGCGAAATTTCTATCGCCGATCTGGCTCGACTGGTTATCGCACGTACGGGCAGCACAAGTACCATCGAGTTTATTCCTTTCGAAAAAGCTTACGACCAGAATTTCGAAGATCTCCAGCGACGTGTGCCAGATCTAACAAAAATTCGCAGGCTCATCGGCTATGCACCCAAGGTGACAATTGATGACATCATTGATAAAGTCGCGGATTTCATGAGGGAACGACTGAAATGAACGAGGCTAAGATGAAAGCGCGCGGGCAGGTGTGGGGAGAGCGCATGAGTGAACCGCCCGAGGAAGCAACCGTGGCCTACTGTGCAGGGCGCGACGTTGCACCGCGCCCCATGGCCGATGCCCTCCTTGTGCCTTACGATTTGTGGCAGAATCGTGCGCATGTGATGATGCTCACCCAGCAGGGGATCATTGCCGGCGCTGAAGCCGTGAGGATTTTCCAGGCTCTGGATGACTTCGAAAAGCGGTGGAACGACGGCAAGCTCGCGCTAGATCCCCAAAAAGAAGACGTCCACATAAACATTGAGCATTTTGTTGCTGCAACGGTGGGAGGCCAAGTTGCAGGCAAGATCCACACCGCACGGAGTCGCAATGATCAGGCGACAACTGTCATGCGGATGTACGTGCGCGACCACCTTCTTTGCTTTGGCGAGAGCCTTGTCGCAGCCATCGGAGCTATCCTCGGCCAGGCACGGCGGCACGTGGGAACACTTGTGGCTGGACTGACCCATTATCAACCGGCCAGCGTAACAACAATTGGCCACTGGTTTGCCTCTTATGCACAGGCCCTTCTGCGTGATGCAGAGAGGAGCGTCGCGAGCTTTGATAGGCTGAATATCTCGCCACTCGGAGCCGCAGCAGCATTCGGGACCTCATGGCCCATTAACCGAAAACTTACAGCGGCCTATTTGGGCTTCGACAGCGTTCAGCAGAACACGCTGGACTGCATCACAAATCGCTGGGAGATGGAGGCCGACGCAGCAACATGCGTGGAGTTTGCGATGACGCACTTGAGCATCGTGGCGCAGGACCTCATCTTGATGAGTCAACCTCAGTTTGGCATCGTGCGGCTCGCAGACCGGCATACGACGGGATCATCCATTATGCCACAAAAGCGAAATCCCGATTTTGCCGAAGTCACACGCGCAAAGGCCGTACTGGTCCAGCAACTGACAACAACATTGTTCGGGATTGCACGGGGGCTGGTGTCTGGCTACAACCGTGACACTCAGTGGACTAAGTACGTCATCATGGACATCTTCGCAGAGGCAGCAGCGGCGCCCGCGGTATTCAGCTCGGTTTTTGAGTCGCTGTCGATTGATAAAAACAAAGCTTTGGCAACGGCCTCGAGTCACTTTGTGGACGCTGTGGATTTTGCCGACACGCTGGCGCGCGAAGCCGGTCTTCCTTTCCGGGCCGCTTACAAGATTGTGTCACGGGCAGTGCGCGAATGTGAAGAACTGGGCTTCCTCAAGGCAGAAACTGTGAGACGTTTGGCGGCCGAAGAGGGGTGCACCCCGCAGCACCTGGATTTTGAACTGCCACCAGCAAAAATTGCCGAAAGTAAAAAGCACGTTGGGGCTCCGGCACGCCAAGCGGTTCTGGCTAATATCGAGGAACTTAGTGCAAAACGACGGCTTATCTTGAAGGAGCTGCGAGCACGTCGGCAAAAGCTTCTTCGAGCAAAGGAAAAACTCGAAAAGGCAATTCAGTCGCTGGCCCCGGAGAACCGGCGAGGTCGCTCGCGCTCCTAACAGCCGCGCACAGCGGCACGAAGCCAGACTTCGGCAGCTCGCTTTGCCCCCTTGCCCACTTCGAGGCTCGGCCCCACGCAAGAGGGACATCCTTCGCTACACTGGCAGGTCTCGACAATTTCAAGGGCGGCTCGGAAGATCGTCGTGTAGATCTCAAACACCTTTCGAGACAGGCCGGTTCCGCCCGGATATTTGTCGTAAACAAACAAAGTCGGCGCACCCGTGTGCGGATCCCTGAGATTCGCCACGACACCGACATCCCGTGGATCGCAGAGGACATATAGGGGTACCACATTGTTCATGACGTTAGCGACTCCTTGCAGGCCGGCGCCAGCATCGAGGAATTCTTCCTGGAAACGTGCGAGAAGCGCCGCGTCGAAGCAGAACCACGCAGACTCCGTTTGCATTTCGAGCGGTGGGACACTGACTTCTCCATAGCCGACATTCTCATGCGTTTCGAAACGTAGCTTCTTGTATTTCGCGACAATTGTAATGACCGCAACATTGCCAAAAGACCGAGAGAGAAGGGCCGTTGTTGCCGAATTCGCGGAGCCATCCGCTTCAGGATTTGCAGGCTGCAGCTCAAGCGATTGATGCGCTCGTTCCGCGGAATCGTCAACGATGTCGCGCGCAGCTGGAACTGGCTCGCCGGCACGGGGAATCACTGGGTACTCTTGCGACTGAGCAGCAAGCTTCGGGGAACGAGGAACGGTTGTTTCCTCAGAAGCGTGCACGAAAGCGCCTGTTGGCACATGCTCGTGCCAATCCTCATAGAGGACACGAATTTCTGTCTTGGCCAGAGCCTCGGTGTAATACTCGCTTTTGTGGGGGCGTGCGAAAGCGGTGCGACGATCCCAGTCAAGCCGATCGATGTAGTAAACTTCGCCGAGATGCATGTAGATCGCTTCGGTATGGATGAGGAACGGCGCAGAATCGTAGTCAATTTCTGCGATGACACGATTCTTGTCCATCACGTCCACAACGACAAAATTCTCTGCGCTGGCGCTACGAAGCGAAATGTTTTCGCTCGGATAGGTGTCGGCGGACCAATACCACTTTTCGCCCGCTCGGCGCACCACGTGGTCTGTCTCGAGATATTCGAGATAGCTGGTCGGATCAATCGCACCGAATCGCTCTCCCTCAACAAAGGGGAGTTCGAATGCGGCGCATTTGATGTGTGCGGCAAGAATTGCTGGATTATCGGGATTGACGATCGCCACTTCGGGGGGCTTGCCGAAGAAGTAATCGGGATGAGTGATGACATACTGGTCAATGGGGAGGGAGCTTGCCACAAGCACAGCAGCCGCAGCTTCGGCTTTTCGGCCAGCACGCCCAGCTTGTTGCCAGGTGCTTGAGACGGAGCCGGGATAGCCAGCGAGAATGGCGACGCGAAGCTGGCCAATGTCTATGCCTAGTTCGAGTGCATTTGTGCTGACGATGCCCAGGATTTCCCCGGACTTTACCCCCCGCTCGATGAGGCGCCGCTCGTTTGGCAAATAGCCACCCCGGTAACCTGCTATGCGGTCGGGGCTTTGACGCATGCGACGCATGGCTTTGCGCAAATAGTTTACGAGAAGTTCGACTCTCATGCGACTACGGGCGAAAATAATGGTTTGAAGATTCTCGGACAGAAAGCGGGTGGCAAGCCGCCGAGCTTCGTTCACCACGTTGCGACGTATGCCAAGCTCTTTGTTTACGACGGGTGGATTATAGAAGAGAAAGAACTTCTCTCCGTGAGGTGCGCCGCTCTTATCCACCAAGTGAAACTTCTCTTCGCAAAGCTTCTCTGCCATTTCGAGGGGATTGGCAATGGTGGCTGAGCAACAAATGAACCGAGGACGTGAGCCATAGAACTGGCAGATACGGCGAAGTCGGCGCAACACATTGGCCACATGTGAGCCAAATACGCCGCGGTAGTGGTGAATTTCATCGATGACTACAAATTCGAGATGTTCAAAAACGCGGCTCCAACCTGTGTGGTTGGGCAGAATTCCTGTGTGGAGCATGTCTGGGTTGGTCAGGACAATGTTGCCGGCGGAACGGATGGCACGTCGAGCAGAGGCTGGGGTGTCGCCATCGAAGGTGAAGAGTTTTACTGCGCCGCCCGCTGCTTGAGCAAGCTCCTCGAGTTCGATGTACTGGTCTTGTGCCAGAGCCTTAGTGGGATAAAGGTAGAGCGCGCACCGCTTTGGATCCTGGAACACGCGCTGAAGAACTGGAAGGTTGAAACAGAGAGTCTTGCCAGATGCTGTAGGCGTGACAATGACAACATTCTCGCCAGCCAGCGCAGCGTTGACGGCTTCGGCCTGGTGTGAATAAAGCTTGTCGATGCCACGCGCTCGGAGTGCCTGAATAAGCCTGGGATCAAGGTCGGGCGGAAAATCGGCATAGGCAGCAGGGCGAGCTGGAATATGCTCCAGATGCGTGAAATTCTTGGCAATGTGAGGAATTGCCAGAAGCTTTTCGATGACAAGATGAAGATCGGGCTGGTGCCGTGATGGCGACATCGTCGATACCTTTATCTGCGTTGAACCAGAATCTGCTGGTTTATCAAAACTTCAATCTAGGTCCCGTGGGCCCTGTCTCAACGGTAAATTAGAGATGCTATGGCGATAGAGGAAAAAGAGGACTATCAGCGCAACAGAAAGCCGAGTTTTCAGCACTGGCTGGAGTACGCGGGTTGGCGGCTCCTGGCAATCGTGCTACAGAGGCTACCGCGCCGCGCTGTGGTGAGAATTGCAGATTTTCTTGGATGGACGATGTACCGCGTTCTGCGGATTCGTCGCAGGGTTGTGGAAGATAACCTTCGGCGTGCCTTTGGGGGAAGCAAAAGTGCTCGTGAACTCGATGATATCGCATTGCGCAGTTATCAAAACGCCGTTCTCACTTTTTGTGAATTCATTAATCCGCATTGCATTGGTCAGGAAGCGCTGCACCTGTATCGAGAGATCCAAGGCATGGAGCACGCCGAGCCGTTCAGAAAGAAGCCGGCCGTCTTCCTGACCGCACATATTGGAAACTGGGAGCTCCAGGGAGCAGCTGTGGCGGCGTTAGGTTTCGAGATGGATGCCGTCCTCAAACCACTCCACAATCCGCTCATAGATCGTGAAGTGGCGCAGCGCAGACTTCGAGCTGGGTTTGGGCTGATTCCGACGACCGGTTCGCTGAAAGCAATCGTAAGCTCGATTCGAAAGGGACGCCACCCGGTATTTCTCGCGGACCAAGATGCAAGGCGAACCGGTGTGTTTGTTGAATTCTTTGGGCATCCTGCCTCGACAGCGACGGGTCCGGCTTTTTTCGCACTGAAACTAAATGTGCCCATCGTTGTTGGCTTATCAGTGCGCAACCGCGATCCTGAACGCTCGTTAACGCTGCAGATTTTTCCGCCACTTGAAGGCGACCCTACGGCGCCGTTTGACGAGGAAGTTCTCCGGTTAACCCGCGCCCATGTGAGAATGCTGGAAGAGGTGGTTCGGGCTTACCCCGATAGTTATTTCTGGCTGCATCGCCGCTGGAAAACGAGACCAAAAGTTTCTAACCAGAGTATGACCCCCCGGTGAAACACAAAATGGCCGAGGAAATTCTGCGGGATGCTTCTTTATCTCAGGCATGGCGGAAGTTTTGGCATTGCATTCGATTCTTAAGAGCCGGGTATAGTCAGAGGCGATGGTTCGCGTAGAGAACGTCTCAAAATATTTCGGCGACATCAAAGCGGTGGACGGCCTGAGCTTTGAGGTGCTTGAAGGCGAGATCCTTGGTTTTCTTGGGCCAAATGGAGCGGGCAAAACGACCGCTATGCGTATTCTGACGTGCTTCTTTCCTCCAACCTCGGGACGCGTCACTGTGGGGGGCTTCGATGTGGTCAAGGACTCCGACGAGGTCCGGCGTATCATTGGATATATGCCCGAACATGTGCCTCTCTATCGGGACATGACCGTTCAGGATGCGTTAGATTTTGTCGCTCATGCAAAGGGCTACCGGCGTCAGGCGCGTAAGCGCTTCACAGAGGCCGTGATTGAGGAGACGGGGCTCGGTGATGTTCGCAAACGGCTGATCGGTCACCTCTCGAAAGGGTACCGCCAACGGGTGGGACTCGCTCAGGCGCTTATCGGCGAGCCAAAAGTGCTGATCCTGGACGAGCCAACTGTGGGCTTGGACCCTCGGCAAATCGCCGAGGTGCGCCGACTCATCAAGAACATGGCAGGCCGGAGAACGGTGATTCTGAGCACACACATCCTTCCGGAAGTCCAGATGACCTGTTCGCGTGTGGTCATCATCAATCAGGGCAAAATTGCTGCGAGCGGCACACCACAAAAGCTGACCACGCAAATGCGTGGCGGAAGTCAGCTAGTGCTAAAGGCTGTGGCACCAAGAGGAAAACTCCGCGAGCTGCTCGAATCCCTGGCGCACGTGAAAAAAGTCAAATTGCGAGAAGCTGAGGAGGTTCCTGCGCCAAGCGAGGACTCAGAGACGAATCGGCTTTGCGAGTTTCTGGTGGAGACGTCCACTTTGTCTCCGGAGGTCAATTCCACAATTGCGGAAACAATCGTTCGGCGCGGATGGCAGCTCATCGAGCTTTACGAAGTCGGAATGACCCTGGAGGAGATTTTCTTACGAGTGATTGCCAGCGATAGCGTTGAGCCCGATTCAAGCGGAAGTCATCTCGAAAAATTGAGCTCGACGGAGGGGCGCGCATGAGGCTGCACTTTTACCCCATTTTCCGGCGAGAAATTAAAAGCTATCTCACAAGCCCGACCGTTTACATTGCGGCAGGCCTTTTTTTGTTCATGAGTGGACTACTGTTTTATGGCATCCTCGAGAACTTTTCCCTGCTATCGGGCGATGCTCAATACCGTCGAGAAATGGGGTTCGATAAACTGAACTTTACCCGCCACGTGGTCTCGAACCTGTACTGGGTGATCAATTTTCTACTACTTTTTGTGGTGCCAGCATTTACCATGCGTCTGCTGGCAGAAGAGAAAAAGACAGGCACGTTTGAACTGCTTGTCTCTCTTCCCTTCCGCGACTGGGACATTGTGCTCGGTAAGTTCTTTGCAGCTTACGCGGTGTTGGCCGCAATTCTCGGCATTTGCAGTTATTACGTGCTCGTCATGGCTCGTTTTGGCACACCCGAATTGCCGGTCGTAGGCATCGCGTATCTGGGAAGCTTCATCGTGGCGGCGGCGTATGTAGCGATTGGTCTGTTGGCCTCCTCGCTGACGGAAAACCAAATCGTTGCAGCTATCCTAGCCTTTGTTATCCTCTTAGGACTTTATCTCATAGGGGATTTGAGCACCCCGGCCAGTGCTGGCGTTGCCGGAGTTTTGCAGGCTTTATCGCTTAGGTATCATAGCGAGCAGTTCACGCACGGACTGCTTCGTGTGCAGGATGCGGGGTATTTTCTCCTGGTTGTGGCCATAGCGCTCTTTCTAACATGCCGAGTTTTGGAGCTGCGGAGGTTGCGAGCCTGATGCAAATTCGCCCCTTACGAATTGTTTCCTATGTAGGGTTTCTTCTGCTGCTCTCCGGGCTCGTTGCCACCGGGCTACATGGCCGATTTACGAGCATCACAGCCGGCGTGAGCGCACTTGGCCTGGCGACGTCGCTACTGTTTTTCGCACCTCGTGCCACGCGGAACATTAAGCTCTACGCCGCGTTCTTTGTTTATTCTTCTCTAGTCATCGGCACACTTGTTTTGCTGTTCTTAATTCTGGAACGCCATGGCTGGCAGTATGATGCGACACGAAACAAGCGGTATAGCCTGACACCGATCACTCGGAACTTTTTGAAACGCCTTCCTCAACCAGTCCACATTACCGCGTTTGTAACGGAAACGGAACGCGATCAGGCTCGCTTGCTTCTGGAACAATACGCGACTGCTAGCCCGAAAGTGTCCTACACGATTGCTAATCCGTTTCGGGAGGTGGGACTTGCGCGTCGCTACAGCCTGCAGGTGATGCCCGGGGACATATTCATCGAAACGGTGACAACATCGACGGAGTCGCGGGCGCGATTAGCGAGAGTAAACCGGTTGCGTGAGGAGGACATTACGAACGGTATTGTTCAGGCGCTCCGCGATCAAGACATCGTTCTTTACTTCCTAGTGGGACACGACGAGCTACCGCTCGAGCGGAGCACAGCTCTGGCGACTCTGGCGGGGCAGCGAGTTTCGGTGCGCGATCTTTCTTGGGTCAAGGATCAGCTGGAGCGCATGGGCATTCGAGTGGTTCCGCTTTCCCTGGCACAGCGCGGAAAAGTGCCTGGCGACGCCAGTGCCGTTCTGTGGGTGGGACCGCGGGCTGATTTGTCGGGGCTCGAGGCGCAAACACTGCGGCAGTATCTTGAAAATGGTGGGCGCGCACTTTTCTTGCTTACCCCGGATATTCCGCAGGCTACAGGTGAAATTGCCTCCGTTTTCCGCAACACGGCCGATTTGCTCGCTCGCTTTGGAATTCTCTTGCCAAATGAGATCGTTGCCCGTGTGGGCGCGAGTCAGCCCGGTGCTGATCACTTTAGCATTCCTGTTGGTTTGCTCTCGCATCCAATCACCCAGATCTCCGTTGAGGATCCGCTCTTTTTTGTCTATGCGAGACCTGTGCAGCCAGCCACAGTGCTCCCTTCGGATGCCCGGGTGGATGTGATTGCTCAAAGTTCACCTGACTGCGTGCGGCTCAGCAGCGGGGAGATCGCGACGGCATTGGTGCGGAAACAAGATTTATCAAAGGTCTTTTCTCCTCAAGAGGTCGGAGCCATTCCCCTAGGGGTTGCTTCATTGCGGCTTGATCCAAACCAGAGTGAAGAGAAAGCGACGCGGATCGTGGTTTTCGGCAATGCTGACTTTGTCTCAAGTGAGCGCATCAATCAAAAAGCCTGGCTGCTTTTCAACAACTCGATTAATTGGTTGGTCAGGGCCGGCGAGCTCTTGCCTATCCCCTCGACGGACATCGAGAACACGCCGGTCGTGCTGACAGACGGTGAGAAGCAATTCCTCTTCCTGGTGATGGTCATTCTCGTTCCCACGATTGTTGGGCTTTTGGGCCTGGGTTACAGTTTAGCTAGGCGGGAGCAGCAATGAGCTGGAAGAGACTGTTTTTTGCAGCAGTGGCCTTTGTGTTAGCAGTAGGGCTGTACGTCGTGGATCGCATGCAGGCCGAGAAATCGGTCTATGCGGCAGTGAACGAGTCGTCGCTGGCGCCCGGCATCAACGCGAGTGAGGTTCAGGAGATCGAACTGCGTAACCGATTTGGGGTCATACGTCTGGTTCGAGAAGGGAACGAGTGGCGCATGCGTCAACCCACGGATGCCCCCGCAGATCCCGAAACCGTCGAGCAACTCCTCGTGAACGTGACAGGAGCGCGTAAACGCAACGAAATCGAAGTGGGGACGCTGGAAGAGTATGGACTCGACAGCCCGAGCGTCCAGCTCACGCTAAAAACGACCAAGGGCCAGGTCTTCGAGCTGGCTGTGGGCCTGGCATCAACTTACACGGGTCAAGTCTTTGCTCGCTATCCCGGGGCCAAGCACGTGTTCACGATCAGCGAAGCCATTAAGAACACACTGATGCGCCAGCCAGCAGATTTCCAGAAGACACGGCTTCTCGATATTGATTCGGGTGCGCTCGACAGTTACACGGCGATTAAAATTGACCGTCCGGACAAACCTTTAGAACTGCGCAATGAGCGTGGCCAGTGGCAGATATCGGTGCCGGAGGTCGCTCCCGCCGAGAATACAGTTGTCGAAGAATTCCTGCGGCGGATTGGAATGCTGCGCGCAGCGGGATTCGTGACCCAGGCCTCAGATCAACCTACCAGTCTGGCTGCAGCGCTGGAAGCTCTGACTCGCCCGGTCATGACTTTTGAGCTTCAGCGTGCAGCAGCGCCGGCACAAAAACTTGTGGTAGGCAAGGTGGGGGCTCCTTCACGACCAATCTACGTGGCGAAACGCAATCAAGAACCTGAGCTCCTGTATTTCGGTCATGAAAAATACGAAGAGCTCGATGTGAACGAGAACTATTTCCGTTCGCGGCAGCTTTTCACGCTGAGGCCCAGCGATGTGGGCTATGTTGTGTTTGAGATCGGTCGCGCTCGTACGGATCTGCACCGCAATGAACGAGATGAGTGGGAATTTGTGGGTGATCCTACCCGGCGCGTGGATCAGGAGAAAGTCAACGTGCGCCTCGAAGCTCTGCTGAAGATGCGAGTGCGTGAGTATGTGGACAGCGATCCGCGTGATCCATCAATTTATGGCTTAATGCCACCTCGTTTTCGGTTTACTGTGACAGCACGCGACAAATCGCGTAGCGAAATTTTGGAAATCGGCAAAAGCGAACCGCAGAATGTGACAAGCGTGTACGCGCGACGCGGGGGGGACCCCATGGTCTTCACTGTGGAAATGGGACGGGAGCTCATCGTGCTGCCGGAGAGTTTGGCGGACCCGAATTTCGCGGCATTTGATGTGGCACGTGCGAACCGCATCGAGATCGAGCTTGATGCCCAGAAATACGAACTCCGACGCGATGGGGTCGAGTGGAAATTGCTTCGACCTGGGCAAACACTCTATACCACGGCGGATTTGGCTAAGCTAAAACGTGTGTGTGAAACCATAAACCGGCTAAAATTTGAGAAGGACTTTGCTGCCAGCGGCGAGACGGTCATTGCGCCAGTGGAACGTCCCACGCTAAAGATTACCGTCTACGGTGACGGAGATGCCGTGCTGAGTTCCGTCGAGGTGGGCAAGCGATTGCCTAAGACGTCATTTGTCAAGGATAACCGAGGACGTACATACGAAGTCCTAAATTCAGAGCTGGATCTGCTGGTCGCGCAATTGCGCTCTCTTCTCGAGTAAAGGCGAAAGAAGCTTTTCCGCTGTGTTTAAAAGTTTGGGGCGACACCCACCAGGTTGTCGCCCCAGTTTTTCGGAGTTGTCTTTTGAGGAGACTACCGTTGGTCCATTGGGACGTAGTCTCGTTTTGTGGGGCCAGTGTAAATCTGGCGAGGCCGGGCAATGCGGTTTGTCGGATCGTCGTGCTGTTCTTTCCATTGAGCAATCCACCCCGGCAATCGCCCTATGGCGAACATGACGGTGAACATGTTGAGCGGGATTTTGAGCGCACGCATGATGATTCCGCTGTAGAAGTCGACGTTGGGATAGAGTTTGCGCTCCACGAAGTAAGGATCTTGCAGCGCTAGTTCTTCGAGCTTTCGGGCAATGTCGAGGAGAGGATCTTTTACCCCAAGAGTGGCAAGCACTTTGTCGCACTGTTCCTTAAGGATGCGCGCGCGGGGGTCAAAATTCTTGTAAACACGGTGCCCAAAGCCCATGAGGCGGAAGCCACTATCTTTGTCCTTTGCCATCTTCAAGCACTGCTCTGGTGTGAGCCCACCTTTGTGCATGGCCTCAAGCATCTCTATGACGGCGACATTCGCACCACCATGCAGCGGTCCCCAAAGAGCACACACGCCGGCAGCACAGGAGGCAAACAGGTTCGCACGGCTGGATCCGACCATCCGGACAGTCGAAGTGCTGCAGTTCTGCTCGTGATCGGCGTGAAGAATGAGAACAAGATTTAATGCGTCCTCAATTTCTGCAGGCACTTCGTAATCCGAGTAGGGCATAGAAAACATCATGTGGAGGAAGTTGGAGCAATAGCGGCGTTTGGGATCGGGATACATAAAGGGTAGCCCGCGCGAACGCCTGTAAGAGTAGGCCGCGATCGTGCGTACCTTGCTAATAAGTTTCGCCGCAGCCTGCTCAAAAGCCTCATCGTCCTCGAATTTTGAAAACTGGGGCTCGAAACACGAGAGGGTGTTGATCATTGCCGAAAGAATTGCCATCGGGGGGGCATCCACCGGGAACCCCTCAAAATGATGTTTCATGGCTTCATGAAGCGGCGCGTACTCGGTCAGCAGCGCGCTAAAACGTTCAAGCTCTTCTTTTTTCGGAAACCTTCCAAAGATAAGAAGCCACGCGACTTCGATGAAATTCGGATGTTCCACAAACTGTTCGATCGGCACTCCGCGATAGCGGAGAATCCCTTTTTCACCATCAATAAAGGTGATGGCACTCTTGCAACTGCCGGTATTTCCAAAGCCTGGATCGTAGGTGATGTAGCCGGTCTTGGCGCGAAGGTTCGTGATGTCTATGGCTTTCTCACCCTCAGTCCCAACGATCACTGGGAGTTCGATCGTTTGATCGCCGAGGATTAGTTTCGCCGTGTCGGTCATGCCTGAAAGACTCCTCATCAAATAATTTTAGCCTCACAAAATACCAGTACTGATTTCGTACATAAAACCGTCAATTCTCAATCGAAAAAAGGCAAACCGCCTGAAAGAGAGTCACGGAAAGGGGGAAAGAGTACGAAGTTGGGCGCGTTTTTTTTTGCTTGCGCGTCATCCGTGACCACTTCGCAATTCCCCGCGGGAAAGTGAAAAACGCCGACTGTGGTGGCTCAAGCAGAGGGCGACTGATAGGTCAAAATCTGGAAGAGCTCTCCAGCAAGAAGTGCGAGAATTCATCTTAATGAAAGGAGCATCAGCATGGCTGATCGAGTCATGATCACCGTGGACGGAAACGAGGCGGCGGCTAGCGTCGCGTACCGTCTCAACGAAGTGATCGCGATCTATCCCATCACGCCATCTTCGCCGATGGGTGAGCTGTCCGATGAGTGGGCGGTCAAGGGAAAGAAGAATCTGTGGGGCACTGTGCCGCAAGTGACAGAAATGCAATCGGAAGGCGGTGCTGCTGGCGCGGTGCACGGAGCGCTGCAGGCGGGTGCATTGACGACGACGTTCACCGCGTCGCAAGGACTCCTGCTCATGATTCCCAATATGTACAAGATTGCCGGCGAGCTTACCTCCATGTGCATGCACGTGACAGCACGCACGGTGGCAACGCACGCCCTTTCGATCTTTGGGGACCACTCAGACGTGATGGCATGCCGGCAAACTGGTTTCGCGTTGCTGGCTTCGGGGAGTGTGCAGGAGGCTCATGACTTTGCCTGCATCGGCCAGGTGGCATCGTTGCGCTCAAGAGTGCCATTCTTACATTTCTTTGACGGCTTCCGCACATCGCACGAAGTTTCTAAGATATCCTATCTCAGCGATGAAGAACTTCGGCAAATGCTGCCGGACGAGCTGGTGGCCGCCCATCGTGCACGGGCTCTGAATCCGGAGAAACCTGTGCTACGCGGCACGGCACAGAACCCGGACGCATTCTTCCAGGCGCGAGAGGCTTGCAACCCATATTACTTTGCCTGCCCAGAACACGTGCAGGCCGTCATGGATCAATTCGCGCAAGTGACAGGCCGCGCCTATAAGCTCTTCGACTACGTGGGCGATCCGGAAGCAGAACGCGTCGTCGTGCTGATGGGTTCGGGCGCAGAGACAGCCCACGAGACAGTGGAGTGGCTTCTGAGCAAGGGAGAAAAGGTTGGCGTCGTTAAGGTGCGGTTGTACCGGCCTTTCGACGTAAAATCATTCATAGAAGCATTGCCGGCCTCAACAAAAGCCATCGCGGTTCTGGACCGCACAAAGGAACCAGGTGCGGTTGGCGAGCCGCTTTACCTCGACGTGATCGCAGCCCTGGATGAAGCCGAAGCCATGGGCATTTCCCAATTTGCTCAGCAGCCAAAAGTCATTGGTGGGCGCTATGGACTTTCATCGAAAGAGTTTACGCCTTCCATGATCAAGTCCGTGTTCGACGAGCTGGCGAAGGAAAAGCCGAAACGTCACTTCACCGTGGGAATCATGGACGATGTGACGCATCTGTCGCTAGCTTACGATCAAGAGCTCGACATCGAGCCGGACGACGTCCAGCGCTCCGTGTTCTTCGGTCTTGGTTCAGACGGTACAGTTGGAGCCAATAAGAACACGATTAAGATCATTGGCGAGGAAACGGAGAACTGGGCCCAGGGCTACTTCGTCTATGATTCGAAAAAAGCCGGCGCCATTACCATCTCACATTTGCGTTTCGGACCACGCCCGATTCGCTCTGCTTACCTGGTGAAACGTGCGCAATTTGTCGGATGTCACCAGTACAACTTCCTCGAAAAATACGACGTCCTCGAGTACGCCGCGCCTGGAGCGGTGTTCCTGCTGAACTCTCCGCTTGGTCCTGACAAGGTTTGGGATGATCTGCCGCGGGAAGTGCAGGAACAGATCATCGAAAAGAAGATCAAATTCTACGTCATCGATGCGTACGACGTCGCTGCCAAAACAGGCATGGGGCGGCGAATCAATACGATCATGCAGACGTGCTTCTTCGCCATCTCCGGCGTGTTGCCACGCGAGGAGGCCATTGCGCAGATCAAGAAAGCGATTGAAAAAACATACGGCAAAAAGGGCCCCGAAGTGGTGAAGAAAAACTTCGAGGCAGTGGACCAGACTCTGGCCAATCTTTATGAGGTACAGGTGCCGGCCCAAGCGACGTCTCAGAAGCGAAGGCCGCCGATCGTTCCGGACGAAGCGCCGGATTTCGTGCAGCGCGTGACGGCCGTCATGCTTGCAAACAAAGGCGACTTGTTGCCTGTCAGCGCGTTCCCCGTGGACGGGACATGGCCCACAGGCACAGCGAAGTGGGAGAAGCGTGCTATCGCCCTTCAGATCCCTGTGTGGGATCCGAAGATCTGCATCCAGTGCAACAAGTGCGCTCTCGTTTGTCCGCATGCAGCCATTCGACCCAAAATCTATGATCCAGCGTTCCTTGAAAAAGCTCCTTCGACCTTCAAGAGCGCAGATTTCCGCTCACCAGATCTGAAGGGGCTGAAGTACACGATTCAGGTGGCTCCGGAGGACTGCACTGGCTGCGAAGTCTGCGTAGCTGTCTGCCCGGCAAAAGATAAGTCCAATCCGAAGCATAAGGCGCTGGATATGGCCCCCATGCCACCGTTGCGCGAGGCCGAGCGAGAGAACTTCAAGTTCTTCCTGGACCTGCCGGAGTTTGACCGCACGAAACTCGAGATCTCGGTGAAGGGAACTCAGTTCTTTGAGCCTCTGTTTGAGTTCTCGGGAGCATGCGCGGGATGTGGCGAGACTCCCTATGTAAAACTCCTCACGCAGATGTTCGGCGATCGCGCTCTGATCGCAAATGCCACGGGCTGCTCGTCCATTTACGGGGGCAATTTGCCGACGACACCCTACACCATCAATAGGGATGGACGAGGTCCGGCATGGAACAACTCTTTGTTCGAGGACAATGCGGAGTTCGGGTTCGGATTCCGACTTGCTATCGATAAGCAGAAAGAGTTCGCAGAGGAACTGCTTAAGAAACTTGCAAGCCAGATCGGAGAGCAGCTCGCCGATGAGATTCTGAAGGCCGATCAGTCAAGCGAGGCCGGTATTCAGGCACAACGCGAGCGGCTCAAAGTCCTGCGTGCAAAGCTCAGCCAGTTAGATTCATCGGATGCTCAGCGGCTTGCTCTCTTGGCGGATTATCTCGTCAAGAAAAGCGTGTGGATTGTGGGCGGTGACGGCTGGGCCTATGACATCGGTTACGGCGGACTTGATCACGTCTTTGCACTGAACCGCGATGTGAACATCCTTGTCCTCGACACGGAGGTTTACTCGAATACCGGTGGTCAGCAGTCAAAAGCCACACCACTCGGTGCCGCGGCGAAATTCGCGATGGGTGGCCGGCCGCTTCCAAAAAAAGATCTGGCTTTGATGGCGATGAGTTACGGCCATGTGTACGTTGCCAAGGTTGCTTTTGGAGCACGCGACAATCAAACGGTTCTGGCTTTCAAAGAAGCTGAGTCGTATCCGGGCACCTCTGTTATCATCGCCTACTGCCACTGCATTGCGCATGGTTACGATCTTGTGCACGGACCAGAGCAGCAGAAGCTAGCTGTGGAAAGCGGCTACTGGCCTCTCTTCCGGTTTGATCCACGTCGCGCACTTGCAGGCGAATCGCCGCTCAAGCTTGATTCGCCCGCACCGAAATTCGACGTGGGTGAATTCATGCGCAACGAAACACGTTTCCGGATGGTGGAGCAGCTGAATCCGGAACGCTTCAAACAACTGCTGGAGGCCGCTCGCCACGAGGTGAATACGCGGTATCACCTGTATGAGGAGCTAACGAAGGCCTTCGCGATTGATGGAACGAAGAAAGAGAATTGAGGGAGCGGACTATGGACCTTTCAACAACCTACCTCGGACTGAAGCTGGCTCATCCATTCATGCCGGGGGCTTCGCCCCTCGTGGATGATCTCGGCATGGTCAAGCGGCTCGAGGACGCTGGGGCATCAGCGATTGTCATGCACTCGGTATTCGAGGAACAGATCCTGCGCGAGGGATTGAGCACACTCGAGGCCATCGAGGGCACTGCTGAGTCCTACGCTGAAGCGCTCAGTTACTTCCCAAAAGCTGATGAGTTCCGACTTGGGCCAGATCAATACCTCGAGCAGATTCGCAAGATCAAAGAGAGTGTGAGCATTCCGGTCATTGCTTCGCTCAACGGCTCGACTCCGGCAGGATGGATCGAGTACGCCAAGCAGATTGAACAGGCCGGGGCGGACGCTCTCGAGCTCAATGTGTACATCCTTGCGACGAATCCTTGGGAGACTGGGGAGACCATTGAGCAGCGAGTGCTCGACATTGCCCGTGCCGTCAAGCGCGCCGTAAAAATCCCGGTGGCGGTGAAACTCTCCGTATTCTATTCGTCGTTAGCAAATTTTGCCAAACGGCTGGACGAAATCGGAGTGGATGGTCTGGTACTATTCAACCGTTTCTACCAACCGGATATCGACATCGAAAACCTGGAAGTTGTGCCAACGCTTCATCTCAGCGATTCCTCTGAACTTCTGCTGCGTTTGCGCTGGCTGGCTATTCTTCACGGCAACGTGAAAGCATCGCTGGCTGTTTCCGGTGGAGTCCATACGGTGACTGACGCCATCAAAGCTTTGATGACGGGGGCGCAAGCTGTCCAGATGGTCTCCGCGCTTCTGCGAAACGGTCCGGAATACCTCAAGAGCATACGCGAGGGCGTAGTGGCCTGGATGCAAGAGCACGAATACGAATCGGTTGTGCAGATGATTGGAAGCATGAGCCTCCAGAAGTGCGCTGATCCTGCGGCGTTTGAGCGCGCAAATTATATGCGCGTGCTGCAAAGTTACAGGATCTAGCCACAGCATTCTGGCTTGCAAAAAGTGGTGCGCCGGCACGTGAAGCTGGCGCACCACGTCTTTTTTTTGGTAGGGGGCACGGCAAAGCGCTGTGCGAACGTTTTCTTAAATTCGCCGTATTAGGAAGCACAAGTTGCGCCATCATCAGGAGTGACAACCATGCCAGAAAAACTCGCCCATGAGGTCGTGAACGAGCGTTTGCAGGAATTGCCGGAATGGATGCTGGAGGGGGAAACGATTATTCGGGAGGTGATCTGCCGGGATTTTCGTCATGCCATAGGTTTCGTGAACAAGGTGGGAGACCTCGCTGAAGAGATGGACCACCATCCAGACCTACTCATCCACGGCTGGAATCGAGTGCGCATCATGCTTTCAACGCATAGTGTGGGAGGACTGACGGAGAATGATTTCAAGCTGGCTCACGCAGTAGAGCAACTCATCGTGCAAGAATAGGCAGCTCAAGCGTAGATCATGTGGGGTGCTTCTCGCTTATGGCACGTGCGCTTTTTATTACGGGAACGGATACTGGTTGTGGCAAGACGATTGTCACCGCTACTCTCGCCCGTGCGCTGGCTCTCCGGGGAGTTGATGTTGGAGTGGCCAAGCCATTTGCTTCGGGTCTCGATCCGGAAGCGCCAGGACTAGACAGTGACATTTTTTTTCTGCAGAAGGCGGCCAATCTTCAGGAGTCCCTCGACGAGGTCTGTCCAGCCAGGTTTCGGCTACCACTCGCTCCAGCAAACGCTGCTCCTTTAGAGAAAAAGATTGTGGATGTTCGCAGCGTGCTTGAGACCATGAAGCGCTATGTGACTAAGCATCGCGTGACCCTTATTGAGGGGATCGGTGGAGCAGCAGTTCCTCTGACGCGAAGTTATCTTGTTAGCGATTTCGTGCGGGATCTCGGCATGGCCTGTCTGGTAGTGGCGCGCAGTGCACTGGGAACCATTAGTCACACGGTTCTCACTGTTGAACACTTGAGCAACAGGGGCGTGCCGGTCCACGGTATAGTCTTTAATCGCTTGCAAAGTGGGGCGCTCACCCTTGCGGAAGAAGTTGGCCCTCCCTTAGCTGCGCAAATCGCAAACGTGCAGGATTTTGGAATGCTTCCCTTTGTGCCCTCTGGCGATCCGCACACAGAAAGATTGCCGAATCTGGAAGATCTCCCTGTGGCATGTCCCGCTATTGAGAGACTTGTTAATTCTTTGATGAGTGAATGATTTATCGTAGGGCGAAAAGTGATCCAACACGCTGAGCGGCCGCTTGAAGATAATGCCGAAGATTTCCTGTTTGGGCAGCATGGTTGAGCATGCGTAGCACGTAACGAGGCCGTGCGTACATTTTCATAAGAGCTCGACGACGCCACTCGGTGAGTTCTGCCGAAGAGAGACTGTAGCTACGCACAGCTGCTACGGCATATCCCCCAGCAGTCGGATCGGGAAGTTCGAAGAGATTGTCCCGCTGCGCTATCTCGAAAAACTCTGTTCCGGGGAGAGGGTAGGCGATATTGAAGTCGAAAAAATCTGTGTCTAGAGTCCGCGCGAACTGAAAGCACTGTTCCAGCGTTTCACGAGTCTCCCATGGCAGGCCGATGACGAAGAAGCCGTGCACTTTTAGACCATTTCGCCTGCAGATTTTTACGGCTTCGTATGCTTTTTCGACACGCGCCCCTTTTTTCATCTTATCGAGCATCTCCTGTGAACCGTGCTCGAATCCGAAAGCAACCACCCAACATCCGGCGCGCTTGAGCCATTGGGCTCGCTCGTCGTCGATGGTGTCCACACGCGAGTTGCATCCCCAGTGAATATCGAGTCCCTCGTCAACAATGGCTTTGCACAGCTCAATGAGCCATCGCTTGTGCAGAGTGAAGGTGTCGCCGTGAAATAAGAAATCTCGAATACCAAACTCGTGGACGCAAAGACGAAGTTCTTTCATCACGTGCTCGACGCTTCGCTCGCGGACACGGAATTCGAACATTGAACCCGCGGGGCAGAACACGCATTTCGCAGGGCAGCCGCGCTGAGCATAAACGGCAGCGATGCGGCGCCCGTTTTCCGGGCTTCGATAGAGATCCAGATCGAACAGATCATAGGCTGGCAGCGGAAGCTGATCGAGAGGCTCGATGAGGGGACGCGGCGGGTTACGATGGATGTGGCCGTCTGCGGCCCGCCAAATCATGCCGGCAATACTCTTGGCTGGTCTATCTTCCAAGACCTCCAGGAAAGTGAGTTCAGGTTCACCGTCGACAATGTAATCGAGGTCGGGATAATTTGAGAGAACTTTCTCCGCCAGATAAGCAATGGACTCGCCCTTGGTCACGGTCCGCACGTTGGGATTGATTTCCCGTGCAAGTGCTGCGGCTTCCATGTCGTCAGCAATCGTGTGGACAGTGGAGGGGAAGAAAATGAGATCCGGCTGAAATGAGCGCAAATCTCGCAAATAGTGCTCTCGTGTAGCGTGGACCGTGGGGTAATCTCGAAGGAGGACCTGGGCTCCCCTTTCCCGAGCGAGAGAGGCCAGTATTCCCAGCTCAACAGGGGGAAAAACGACGCGAACCGTTTGGTCCTCGACTTTGGACTGACACCGGTCATCGCGGCGGTACAGCCCGGAGGGCGGATTCATGAGTAAGACTCTTTTGCGCATGGGCCTGCTGTGCGTAGCTATACCACCAGTGAAGATTCTAGTTCATTTAGCAGAAGCTAAACGCCAGACGAAAATCATTTGACGCACGGGCTACTAACCAGACACTGTTTTGTGAAATTTGGCACGAATTCCCGGGTGTTATTCATCTGGGATTTGTGCAATTCAAAACTTCCAGAGGAGCTAGGCCGTGACACGTCGGAATTACATCTTTGCACCGGGGCCGGTGAACGTTCCACCGCAGATTCTAGCCGCGACAGCAAAACCCATCATCCATCACCGGTCGGCGGATTTTGACCCGCTTTTTTCAAAGGTGAGCGAGGGACTGAAATACGTCTTTCAGACGACCAATCCTGTGGTTATTTTTGCCTCATCAGGCACTGGGGCCATGGAAGCTGCTATTGTGAGCAGCGCAAGTCCTGGGGACCGGGTGCTGAGTCTCGAAGCTGGCAAATTTGGCGAACGGTGGGGCGAAATTGCCCAGGCATACGGGCTTGCCGTGGAGCGCAAACAGTGCGAGTGGGGAAAGGCAGTTGACCCACAAGTTGTTGCGGATGAACTGAAAGCGCATCCGGAAACAAGGGCAGTCTACATCGAACTGTGCGAGACGTCCACAGCCACGGTCGAAAACGTGAAGGCGGTGGCGGAAATTACGCGCAACACGGAGACCCTGCTCATTGTGGACGCAGTGAGCGGCTTATGCGCGGAAGAGCTACGAATGGATGAGTGGGGCATCGACCTTGTTGGTGCAGGTTCCCAGAAAGCACTGATGCTGCCGCCAGGGCTGGGCTTTGTGGCCGTAAGTCAAAAAGCGCGCGAAGCGATAAAGAAATCCAAAACACCGAAGTTTTATTTCTCGCTCGAAAAAGCGCTGAAGGAATTGGAAAAGAATACCACACCCTTCACACCGGCGGTATCCTTGCTATTCGGGCTCGAAGTGGCCATTGATATGATCCGTGAGGAGGGCATCGAGAATGTTTGGAAGCGTCATGCACGGCTGGCCGAGGCGTCACGCCGGGCAGTGAAAGCCATGAATCTCGAGCTGTATTCGCAAAATCCGGCAAACACCTGCACCGCCGTCAAGGCTCCGGAGGGAATCGAAGGCGGGAAGATCGTCAAAGGCTTGAAAGAAATGGGCTTCACCATTGCTGGCGGCCAGGGCCATCTGAAGGGAAAGATTTTCCGATTCGCGACGTTGGGTTGGTATAATGAATATGATGTGCTGACTATTATTGCCGCGATCGAAAAAGTGCTTCAGAAAGTTGGACACAAGTTCGAGGCAGGTGCTGGCGTAAACGCAGCGATGGAGTACTTCCAACAAAACCCGTAACAGCGAAGCATTGCAGCAGCGCGGTTTTTCTGGGAGTTGTCCCGCCAAGGGGGCAACTCCCCTTTCACTTTTAACCGTTGAGTTGATCGAAACTCGAAAAGGGAAACTCCCCGGAAATGACGGAGCGGGTTTTGTGATGGAAGCCTGCGCTTATCTACTTCTCGCCAGAGAGGGACCGCTTCTCGAAGCGCCGGAAGCAGCGGTAACCAAACACTCGTGCCGCGCGACTTTGATCTGGTAGGCCAAAAGCATCGCTCCAGCCTTCTTGCTCAGCTCGCCAACGGCAATCCCAATCGAAATCAAAGGTCAGTTCCCCATCGTTGACGATGAGTGTCCCCACAAAATTGCTACATCCGGAAAAACCATCAATGTCTACACTTCGGATTGGTAGCGTAGGTTCCGTTTCCAATAGCTGAGACAAAACGCGTAGAATCTTCACCGCCGGGAGGTGAGATTTGAAACGCACGCGCTCGTTTGGCCGACCCGTGGCGATAAACTGGGCCACAGCAGCACGAAACTCTGGAGTTGAACTGCTTTTTTCTATGAGCTCCTCAATGCTCGGAACCACCGGTTGCATGGGTTTGCGTTTGTCTCCCAAGGACTACGAACAAAATGTGTTGTGATTATTGCTCGCATGCGGAATTTATTTCGTCTCGGTTCTATTCGGTGAGTTACGACAACATCCCGTGAAAGAAGCGAACGATGATGCGACGATTTGTTGCGATTTGCCTCGCGCTGAGTGTGGCGCTCACAGGGGCAAATGTATGGGCAGCACCCTCAAAATCTTCCAAGACACAAAAGACGTCTTCGAAAACACAGACAGCTAGTAAGAAACGAAGCCAAGCAGGCACAAAGCGCGATAAGAAAGACGGCGAACCTGAAATCTCTTTTACCACGGTCACTCGTGAAACACTGCCCAGAGCCATTGAGCATTATGTCGCGCAGGTCGAGCGCATGAGCCGCTGGGGCATTATGGTAGTGGATGTTGCGAATGGCGAAGTGCTCTACCAGCGCAATGCGGGGGACCATTTTATCCCGGCTTCGAATCGTAAGCTTTTCACCGGGGCACTGGCGCTCGATCAGCTTGGTCCGGATTTTACCTACCGAACCTATCTGTATCGAACTGGACCAGTGGATGCCAACGGTGTTCTTCGGGGCAACCTGGTAATTCTTCCACAGGGCGACCCCACTTTTAACAGCGAACTCTTTCGCGATGCTCACGTGCCGCCGGACTGGATCTTTCGTGATTGGGTGGAGAAGGTGCGAGCTGCAGGTATTCGCTCCGTAGCCGGGGAGCTTATCGTGGACTGCTCATCGTGGGTTCTCAGCGACCTCGAACCTAAGGGGTGGCCTACACGCATCATGCAGGACTACTACGCCCCACAGACAAGCCCTCTGACCCTCAATGAAAATCTTCTTCAAATGATCGCAAAACCCGGCAAACCCGGTGAACCTGCGATTATAGAGTTTGCTCCGCCAGCAGAGGGTTATCCTATTATTAATAAAACAGTGACTGGGGGGCGAACCGCTCTTAGCGTCCGCCGGCTGCGGGAAGGGGGCATCGAGGTGAGCGGAACCATCGCATCGGGCGCCAAACCGCAGCCTCTCCCGACGATTCCGTGCGATAATCCGACCCTTTATGCTGCGGCTGTGTTTCGGAGCCACCTGCACCGCGCAGGCATTCCAGTGGAGGGTAGTCTGCGCCTCAGTACCAAGCGGGACGCACTGCCAAAGCTGTCCACTGAGAATGTCGTCGCCGTGTACATCTCGCCGCCGATGCAGGAAATTGTCCGGCGGATGATGAAACACAGCAATAATCACTTTGCAGAGCAGATTTACGTTTCGGTGTCCGCTGTGAAGCTCGGACGTGGCAGTTATGCAGCATCGAAACAATTAGAAACTGAAATGCTAGGGCGTTTTGGGATCGACCGCGGCAGCGTGCGCGGAGAAGATGGCAGTGGGCTATCCGAACTCAACGCGATAACTCCCGAGGCTGTTTGCAAGCTCCTTCTGGGGATGGCACGCCATCCTGCCGCACCGTACTTTTATGATTCCCTCGCGGTGGGAGGTCTCGACGGTACGTTGCGCGGACGTATGAAATCTGACGTGACGATGGCAAGAATTCACGCGAAGACAGGTTATATCCGCAACGTCGTGTGTCTCTCTGGCTACGCAGATTCAGTAAGTGGCAAGCGGTATGCCTTCTCGTTCCTTGTGAACGACGTCAAGACTGGCCCTGCCGCCATAAAGCAAGTTCAGGACAAACTCTGCGAGCTTCTTTGTAAGCTAGATTGATTGGCTTATGGGCGTTCTGCACCGCTTACGCATCTTTTTAGAAATGATCAAATTCGAGCACACGGTGTTTGCGTTACCGTTTGCTTTAGCCGGAGCACTCATGGCCGCAAAGGGGCTACCGCCAGCTGACAAAATCCTATGGATTGTGGCTGCAGCCGTGTGTGCCCGAACAGCTGCGATGAGTTTTAACCGTTATGCTGATGCGGAGATCGACGCCCGGAATCCACGCACCCAGGAACGTGCTATCCCCAAGGGACTTCTGCGACGGGAGTTTGCGCTCTGGATGACAGTGTTGTGTTCGTTGGCGTTTGTGGGATGTGCTGCAGCGCTCAACCGGCTGGCCTTCCTCTTGTCGCCCGTCGCGCTTCTTGTGGTTCTGGGCTATTCTTACACAAAGAGGTTCACATCACTTTCCCATTTCATCTTAGGACTTGCGTTGGGGATTGCCCCTGCTGGCGCTTGGATCGGGGTCAAGGGGACCCTTGAGTGGCCTGCTGTCGTGCTCTCGCTGGCGGTGCTCGCGTGGGTTGCCGGATTTGACCTCATTTACGCCTGCCAAGATGTCCAATTTGATCGCCAGTTTGGTCTCTACTCCATTCCGGCGCGCTTTGGTATTTCAACAGCACTTCGCCTTTCGTCAATCCTTCATGGTTTCACGGTGATTCTGCTCGGCCTGTCGGGCTACCTTGCTGGTCTAGGTAGCTGGTTTTACGTGGGCGTCGTTGCGATTGCTGGGCTGCTTGTGTATGATCATTTGCTCGTTCATCCGGATGACCTGTCGCGCCTCGAACAGGCTTTTTTTACGGTCAACAGCTGGGTTGGGGTAACGATGTTTGCGTTCACGGCGCTCGATGTTTTTTTGTGATCTGGCATGGAAATCGAAAAAGTCTCCATTCGTGATTTTCGCAACTTGCGCCTGGTTGAGCAGGATTTTGCATCGGGTTTGAATGTCATCTTTGGCCGCAATGCACAAGGGAAGACGAATCTGCTTGAAGCCCTGCACATGCTTGTAACCGGCCGTAGCTTTCGCACACGCAACGAACGCGAAATCGTGCCGTGGAACGCATCGGGATACACTGCTACGGTTGTTCGTGCCACAGTGCGACGCCAGGGGGGAACAGACCTTTTCCACCTAGCATTCAATAAGACACAAAAGTTTGTCTCAGTCAATGGAGAGGCTCTGACACGGCTGGGGGATTTAGTGGGCAGACTCAACGCTGTGCTCTTTACGCCGGCTGACCTTCAGCTGGTTCAGGGGGCCCCGCAACAGCGCAGGCGTTTTCTCGATATCTGCCTCGCGCAAACGAGCAGACTCTATCTGCAGGCCCTCCAGCGATTCGACACTGCTCTGCGGCAGCGCAATGCGCTCCTGAAAATGCAGCACCAGCGCAAAAACCTAGCTGGCGAAGTAGCTCCATACCATGAGGAGCTAGCAGCAAGCGGAGCGATCATCATGAAACAACGGAGCAGCGCGCTTGGAGAGCTCTCGGAACTATCGCGTTTGTATTACACGCAAATTGCGGGGAACAATGAGACCCTGCTTGTGCAATACGCGCCCTCGGTGACTTGCGAGTCACTTGAGGAGGATGCCATTCGCGAGCGGATTAAAAATATTCTCGAGCGTACCCTGCAAGAGGATCGCATGCGCGGCGTGACGAGCACAGGACCTCATCGAGACGACTTTGTCTTTTTGCTGAATGAGAAAGACGCTCGTGACTTTGCGTCCCAGGGACAACAGCGCACATGCGTGCTAGCACTGAAGCTGGCAGAGCTGACTTTTCTGGCCAAGCACCGTGGAGAACCGCCCATACTTTTTCTGGATGATTTGCTGAGCGAACTTGATGCGGGACGGCGGACTCACCTGCTGAACTGCTTGCCGGAAAACGTGCAAACATTTGTCACGATGACAGATCGTGAAGTCATCTCTGGCCGGAATGCTGCAGCCATATTCGAGATGAAAAATGGTGACTTGAAGAGAATTGACTGAAACTTCTTTATTAATATGTTATCGAACTGGCTTCTTGTGAAGTGAGCGGGAAATTTAGCCCATTGCCAGCTGTATATTGGTCTTTGGCAAGGGGGAGACGACTGACTTATCTCTCATCAAGCGCACTGCTCAGGTGCAGAATATCGTGCGCCACGTTCAGTAGCTTGTCATAGAATTGCAGTAGGGCTTCTAGGTCGGGCAGCCGGTTCGACTCCGGCTCGAATGCCCGAAGAAGCTTGGGAACTGTTTCAACGAGACGCTCCGTTTGACGGAGCGAGGAGGTTAAAGCCGGTGTTTGAAAAGACACCCTACACCCCAGGCATGAGAGAGGTCATGCGCATTGCCAAATCCCTCGCCTCGAAATACGGGCATGATTATACAGGCCCGGAGCATTACCTTTTGGCGATGCTCGAAAAGGGTGAAGGATTTGCAGTACGCACTCTTCAGAACATGGGGGTCGACTTGAAGTCGCTCGAGAGCGAAGTTCGGCAGATGCTCAAAGCAGGGCATGAGGTCACGCCGCCGCAAGCTCCGCCCAACCCAGAGGCGAAACGCATTCTCGAAGAATGCAAGCAGATCGCCCAAGAACTAAATCACAACTGGATTGGAACTGAGCACCTGTTGCTGGGTATCTTGCGCGACGGGGACAATCTCGCTGCTCGTGTGCTCCAACGATTCGATGTTGATTTCGAGCGTGCTCTGCCCGTGGTGCGGCATTTGCTGGACAGCCCCGAGCAAGAATCCATGAAACCGAGCAAGGAGCACGAGAAAGAGAAATCCAAAACGCCAGCTTTGGATACATTCGGACGCGACCTGACCATGCTAGCCAGGGAAGGCAAATTGGATCCGGTTATTGGCCGCGAAGATGAAATCGAGCGGATTCTCCAGGTCCTATGCCGCCGGAGTAAGAATAACCCGATCTTGCTGGGCGAGCCTGGCGTTGGGAAAACCGCGATCGTTGAGGGATTGGCTCAACGGATCGTCAACGAAGAGGTGCCTGAACTTCTTCTCAACAAGCGTCTGATTTCTCTGGATTTGGCTGCCGTCGTCGCTGGTACGAAGTATCGCGGCCAGTTCGAGGAGCGGATGAAGGCCATTATGCAAGAGATTCGCCGCTCTCAAGACGTGCTCGTCTTCATCGACGAGCTGCATACGCTCATCGGGGCGGGTGCGGCCGAGGGTGCTATCGACGCAGCAAACATGCTCAAGCCTGCACTCTCGCGCGGGGAGATGCAGTGCATTGGCGCAACAACGCTCGAAGAATACCGAAAACACATTGAGAAGGACGGGGCACTCGAGCGTCGCTTTCAGCCGATCATCATCAATCCTCCCACGCCTAAGCAAACAATCGAGATTTTGCGTGGATTGCGGCCGCGCTATGAAAAGCACCATGGCGTGATCATCTCGGATGAAGCGATCGAGGCGGCCGTCTATTTGAGTGACCGTTACATCACTGAGCGACAGTTGCCGGACAAGGCAATTGACGTGATCGATGAGGCGGGTTCGCGGGCACGTTTGAAAGCTAACACGAAGCCTGCCAGGATTAAAGAACTCGAGAAGCAGATTGCTCAGGTTAAGGAGCAGCTCTGGGTCTTGTCGCAACAGATGGAGTTTGAACAGTGCGAAGTCCTCAAGGAAGAGCGTGATGCCCTGCTTGCGGAGAAACGCCGGACCTTTGAAGAGTGGCGCTCGCAACTGACAGACGCAAAAGTCGTGGCGACCATTACTGCAGAGGATGTGGCTCATGTCGTGAGTAAATGGAGTGGGGTCCCACTCTCACGCCTTGAAGAAGAGGAGACGCAACGACTCCTAAAGATCGAAGAAGAACTTTCCAAGCGAGTGGTTTCGCAGGAAGAGGCCATCAACGCGATCGCCCGCGCGATCCGACGGGCTCGTGCGGGGCTAAAGGACCCCAATCGCCCAGCGGCATCGTTTATCTTCCTGGGCCCCACTGGTGTGGGTAAGACCGAGCTGGCCAAGGCGCTCGCTGAGTTTCTCTTTGGCGACGAGAGTGCGCTCATTCGTATTGATATGAGTGAGTACATGGAGAAATACGCGATCTCGCGGCTCCTTGGTGCACCTCCAGGCTACGTTGGCTACGAAGAGGGTGGACAGCTCACAGAGCAGGTGCGGCGTCGCCCTTACTCGGTTGTTCTCTTCGACGAAATTGAGAAAGCTCACCCTGATGTGTTCCACCTCTTACTTCAGGTGTTCGATGACGGGCGCCTGACCGACTCGTGGGGCCACGTCGTGGATTTCCGCAACACCGTGATTATCATGACCTCCAACGTAGGGACGAAGACCCTACGCAAGAGTGGGACCTTGGGCTTCACGTCGGCAGATGAGATCCAGGACTACAAAACGCTGAAGGACAAGCTGCTTGGCGCCATGCGGCAAGTTTTCACGCCTGAATTTATCAACCGAATCGACGAAACCATCGTGTTCAAATCGCTTACCCGTGAAGACATCGGCCGCATTGTGGACATCATGATTCGCCGATTGAACGAACGCTTGGAGAAGAAGGACCTCCAAGTGCGGCTCACGGAGGCTGCGAAGCAATTCTTGGTCGAAAAAGGCTACGATAGCGAGTACGGCGCGCGGCCAATGAGGCGTGCTGTTCAGCGGTACGTGGAAGATCCACTGGCACAGCTTGTCGTGGAAGGGAAAATCTCGAAGGGCGAGATTGTTGCGGATCTCGATCCGGAGAAGAAAGAGCTGGTATTTTCCGCCGTAAGTGAGCCGGATCTTGCAGAGCCAGTGCCATCCTGAGCTGGGTACACTGGGCGATAAAGTGCAGGGCGAGTGGCAGATAGCTGCTCGCCCTGAGTTTTGTCATCAATGCTGATGCCAGAACGTAGTATTATGAAGGTGATGTTAGGTGTGGGCGCCTGTAGCTCAGCCGGATAGAGCAACGGACTTCTAATCCGTAGGTCGCAGGTTCGAATCCTGCCAGGCGCGCTTTCTGTTTTTTGCCCCGCATGAAGGCGAGGCCACAACGATCACTTGCCGGAAACCACTGCTTTTCGGACAAGGCAAGTGGACAGAACTTGTTTCTAACAGCCCATGGTCAAACGGAATGACATAGCGCCAGGTCCGAGCGATGCACTCCGGAGAGTGGCGGAGAATATCGCGCATGTTATTCGTGGAAAAGAAAACACAATTGAACTTGTTTTGACGGCCCTGCTGGCGGGTGGACACGTGTTGATTGAGGATGTGCCCGGCGTGGGGAAAACGATGCTTGCAAAATCGCTGGCGCGCTCTCTCGACGCGGAGTTTCGCCGCGTGCAGTTTACGCCAGACCTTCTTCCCTCTGACATTACCGGAACCAACATTTACCGAGCGGAAGAGCACCGCTTTGAGTTCCGACGTGGGCCAATCTTTACGAACATTCTGCTGGCCGACGAGCTGAATCGGGCAACGCCCCGAACGCAGTCGAGCCTTCTCGAGGCGATGGAAGAGCATCAGGTGACGGCCGATGGAACGACCTATCCCCTCCCCGAGTTGTTTTTTGTGATTGCGACGCAGAACCCCGTCGAACAGGAGGGGGTATATTCTCTTCCAGAAGCGCAGCTTGACCGTTTTCTTATGCAATTGACCCTGGGTTATCCAGCGCCGGCTGAGGAAACGTCCCTTGTGCGGGAGCGCCTCACGCTGGACCCCTTTAGTGAAATCGGTGCTGTCGCCTCGGTGAGCGACGTATTGGCGGCGCGGCGTGATATGGTTTCGGTCCACGTGGACGAAACTGTGTTGACCTATGCTTTTCGGATTGTGGAGGCGACACGGAAGCACGAGGATGTTCTTTTAGGCGCTAGCCCTCGCGCGACTTTGGCTCTTGTCACCGCAGCACGCGCGCTTGCTTACATGCGAGGACGAAGCTACGTGCTTCCTGACGACGTCAAAGAGCTTGCCCCGGCAGTGCTAAGTCATCGGCTCCTTCTTCAGCCGCGTGCGGTCATTGCGGGGCGCAAAGGCCGCGAAGTGGTGTTGGAAATTTTGCAACGGGTTGCGTTGCCGCTACGTCTGACAAACGAGTAAAGTCGCAAAATGCTCAAGCTTCAGCACCAAGTCCAGGCTTATCACAAACTTCTCCCACGCCTTTATGTCTGGCTTTTCCTGGCAAGCGTGTTTTTCACGGTAGGTTTTTCTCTCGGGTCCCGTAGAAATCTGACACTTGGAATCGCTCTGACGTCGGCAATTCTCTTGGAGTGGATGCGGCTGCATGGCTCCGACCAGGTGTTTCGCATCAGACGGCGACACTCCCCTCAGGCGTTGGAAGGCGACACCGTCACGGTGGAATTGGAGATCGAGAATCTCTCTGCTCGCCCCCTCCATCTCATTGGAATCACGGACCGTTTTGCAGCTGGTGGAGGACGACGCGTGAGAGGAGTGATCCGTGAGCTCTTGCCACGTTGTCTTGCACGCTTTCACTTTAGGCAAATCTGCGATTTCCGACGTGGTTTGTTCGTTCTAGGGCCGGTCCAGCTGTCCCTGGCTGATGAGGTGGGACTCATTGAAAAAGTCTACTCCGTCCCAGTTTTCACCGATTTGCTCGTTTGCCCAAAACCTGTTCCTGCTTTTTCACTGAAACTTCTCGCTGAAGGGACAGCAAAAGATATCGGAAGCGAAGTCATTGCGCTGCGTGGACGCAGCGAAGAATTTGCCGGCGTCAGGCAGTATCGAGAGGGCGATGCTTGGCGCACGATTCATTGGCCCACAACAGCTCGCACGTCTTTTCTCCACGTGAAAGAGTTCGATCGCAATGTGGTGACTCAGGTCACTGTGTTCATCGATATGTTTGAGACAGGTCACGCGGGCCTGGGAGCTATGACTTCCTTTGAGCAAAGGCTTCGAGTTGCAGGAACGCTCGCGCTCACCGCGGTCGAGAAAAATCATTTGGTGCGTCTTGTCGGTGCGCAGACGCCCCCTGTCTTCACGACGCTGGGAGGAGGAACCCGTCACTTGCAAGTGCTCCTGCAGTGGCTTGCTCTTCGCGCACCGCGCGGGCGTGGCTGCATGAACGACGTCTTACTGGACCAAATGCCGCTGATACGACGGGGAAGCACGCTTGCACTCGTGCTGAGTAGCACGAATCTTGTGCTCGCCGCTCTCGAGCAAATCATTGCAGTGCTTCGCTTGAAGAACGTGGAAACCATCGCGGTCGTGGTGGAAGACCGAAGCTATCACAAACTGCGTCCTGACCAAACCGAACTTTTTGCTGAAACGCCTGGTCTGGAAGAAATTGTTACACGGCTGCGTCTGGCGGGCGCCCGCACTTACACTCTCGAACGCCGCACAGATGTGGTGGAAGGACTACGCGATTACGGGGAGCGTCGTGGGACATTCCGATGAGCGCAAGCATTATCAGACACCTCGCTACAACCGTGCTTGTCGTGGAGACAGCATGTTTGCTATGTGCGGTTCGTTTCCCTCACGCATTGGCCGAGAGTATGATTGCCTGCTGTGTCGTCGGTGCCCTCCTGGGGGCCTTTGCTTATAGCGCTAGGACCACAATGAGTGGTTTCTTTCGCGATCTGGACTTGGCGGGGCGGGTGTTGATCTTGACGGTGTTTGCACTTTTGTTTATTGCTCCTTCCTTAGGAACTCGCCAGTGGGAACCAGCGCTTGGTGGCCTGACTGTTCTTGCCGGACTTACCGCCATTCTCTCCACCTCTGTCACATTCTTGCTCACCTATCTTGCGACTGGAATTGCTCACGCAGCAGCTCTTCCGTTCGTAAAGGGGGCGGGCGGTGATCTTGTTCTTCTGATTTATCTGAGCCTTTTTGTTGGGGCCAATGCAGCGGATCACTTTGTGTCTCGTGCGCAATCGCTGCGACTATCTGAGGACCCAACGACCCGACAGATGCTTGGTGCTAGTATGCGAGTGCTTATCGTCTCTCTTCTTTCTGCTACCGCTGCGCTTCTTTTCCTGCCGGAGGGGCCACGTGTCCACGTTCGCGGTGGTACGATGGCTACGCCCGTCCTGGTGGACGGTTTCCGTTTTGACGCGGAGCTGGAAACTTTAGGAAACGCCCTCTTTCGCGTGGTGAGCCTGATGGTGATCCTCGCAGCTTTCTTCCTGCTTTATTGGCTGCACCGTCGCTGGCGTCTCCAAAGAAAAGTCCACGAAGAAGAGCTGGAGGAAGAGATTCTGGAGGATTATCTCCTGACGTGGGAAGATCGCCGCACAGGCAAATCGTTGCAACGTCAGGCACGCACTCCCCGTGGCAAAATCGTCGTAGCACTCGAGCGTCTTTTCCACGAAGCAGAGAAGATAGGTTATCCACGCGACGAGCGCACAACTGTGAAGGAGTATCTGTCAAATTTGCGTGAGCAGAAAGCGCTTTCTGGTGGCACCGCTGATGCGTTGCTTACCGAATTCACATTCGCTCGGTACGCCAGTGTGAGTTTGAAGAACGAGGACGTGTGGCGGTTTTCTAAACTTGTAGAAAATGCTATCGCCGAAGTAAGGCGATGGGCTAATTCATCAAACAGCTAGGCAAGGGATCTTTCAGGATGTGTGGCACAAGGGAAAACAGCATAAGGGACCGCATCGAGCCACTGCTTCTTCAAGTTGAGAAACCAGCGCGCTACGTGGGCGGCGAATTTCATGTCGTTCACAAAGCAGACCATGAAGTTGATGTCCGCCTCGCACTCGCTTTCCCGGACATTTACGATCTGGGGATGAGTTATCACGGATTCAAGATTCTCTACGAACTCGTCAATGGTGTTCCACGCTTTCAGGCAGAACGCGTTTTCGCCCCTGCAGCGGATTTCGAAGCGCTCTTGCGCAAGGAAGCGATTCCTCTTTACACACTGGAGAGTTTTCGTCCCCTGGCAGAATGTGACGTCGTGGGTTTCTCGCTGCAGCACGAGATGTGCTACACGAATATCCTGAACATGCTCGATCTCGGTGGGATCCCCGTGTTGGCTGGCGAACGCGGCGAAAAAGATCCTATTGTTATCGCGGGAGGTCACGGGGCTTTCAATCCAGAGCCACTGGCAGACTTTGTGGACGCTTTTGTGATCGGTGACGGAGAATGGGCTCTGCTGCAAATTCTCGCAACTGTCCGAGCCTTCAGACACCCACAAGCACAAGACATCCAGGAAATTGCGCAGCTGATTCATTTTCGGGGCGATGGAACGCGGGCACGCAGAAAGGCAGTGCCAACATTTACGCGCATTGAAGCAGAAGATATCCGTTCCTGGCTGCGAAAAGGTGCCACGACGAGGGAGGATCTGCTTCTCTCGCTGGCTAACATTCCTGGGGTTTATGTGCCGCGCTTCTATCGCTGCGATTACAATGATGATGGGACTTTGAAAAGCATCGCTCCGACACGTCCCGATGTTCCAGCGCAGATCCAGAAGACCAATTACGACCTTCGCTCGGATTTCGGGAGCGTAAAGCCCGTCGTTCCACTGATGAGAATCGTGCACGACCGCTTCGCGATTGAAATCAAACGTGGATGCATGACCGGCTGTCGATTTTGCCAGGCAGGAATGATCACGCGTCCGCTGCGCGAGCGTTCGCCACAACAAATTATCGAAATAGCGCGCGAAGGCATCAAGAACACTGGCTATGAGGAGATATCTTTGCTCTCGCTCTCCAGTGCAGACTATTCCCAAATCTTGTCCTTAACGCGCGCTTTGCATGCCGAGTTCGGTCCAAAAGGCATTTCAATTTCGCTTCCCTCATTGAGGATCAATGCCTTCGATGTGGAGCTTGCGGATGAAATCGCCACGGTGCGAAAATCAGGATTCACCTTCGCACCCGAAGCGGGGACTGAACGCCTTCGCAGAGTGATCAATAAAGTGGTGGATGAAGAGCGACTCGTCACGACGATCGAGCGGGTGCTGCAAAAAGGCTGGCGGACGCTCAAGTTTTATTTCATGTGCGGTCTCCCCACAGAAACCGACAAAGACCTCGATGGCATTGTCGATATTGCGCGCAAAGCGATCGAGCTGGGGCGACGCTATTGTGGCCGCAATTTCCAGCTCAATGTTTCGCTATCACCGTTTGTTCCAAAACCGCATACCCCCTTTCAGTGGCACGCACAGCCTACACTCGAAGAACTACAGGGAAAGTACTCGTACGTCGAACGGCAGTTGGATAAACGCTATGTTTCTTTCAAGAAGCATAACGTCTATGAAAGCGTGATTGAAGGGGTGCTAAGTCGAGCGGATCGGCGCGTAGGACAAGCGATTCTTCGTGCGTGGCAGCTGGGATGCAAGTTTGACAACTGGCAGGAGCATTTCCGCTTCGACCTGTGGCAAAGAGCATTCGCGGAGACTGGAATTGATCCGCACTTCTATGCTCATCGCGAGCGCGGGAGAGAAGAGGTTCTTCCGTGGGATCACATCGAGGCTTCGCTAGGAAAAGCGTTTCTTTGGAGAGAGAAAGAGAAGGCTGAGCAAGAAAAGTTTACAGCTGATTGTTCGACGGACAAATGCGCAGGATGCAATGTGTGCGACTTCCGGGAAGTTAAGAATATCCTTTCCGTGCGCGAAGATGGGGAGTTTGTCGCTGAGGCGACAAAAGATAAGCTGGGGCACTTTGGAGATGCCGCGGTGGAACGCCTGCGTCTCACGTATTCAAAAACGGGTGCTTTGCGTTTCATTTCCCATCTCGATTTCGTGAAAGTGGTTACACAGATCATGAGAAGGGCCGAGTTGCCCCTGGCATTCACTCACGGCTTTAATCCCCAGGCTCGATTACAGTTTGCCCCGCCGCTCTCTCTTGGATTTGAGGCAGCGGCTGATCTTGTCGATCTCTGGTTGACCGAGTGGATTCGCGAAGAAGAGGTCCTGGCGCGCATTCGCAGCATTCAGCTAGATGGGCTAAAGTGGTTGCATTGTGAAGAGATTGACCCTGAGCTTCCGTCGCTGGGGGCCGACGTGGTGAGCGCGCAGTATGAGCTACGGCTGCCAAAGCTAGAGATAAAGACTGATGACATCATTACACGCCTCGTGGAATTTGAAAAGACGACTAGCTGGCCTCTTTTCATGGAGAAAAAGGGGAAGCGGGTTTCGCGGGATCTGAAACATTCTATTAGCAATTTATTATATTCGGATAAGGGTGACGTTTTTCTTCTTGAGATGCAGATTTCTCTGGTGAGTGGGGAACACATTAACCCGCTTACGGCTTTCGAATCTCTGTTCCGTGTTCCAGCACCCTCCAGGACGCGTGTCGTGAGGAAAGCGCTTATTCTTCAAAGCCAAATGGCTCGCATTTAGCGAGAGCGCAAAGCTCGCCCAATACGCGTGAGAAGTAGTTCGAGCACGTAGGTTCTGTCGGTCTGGCGTGGCACATACTCGTAGGCATCGACAACGGCTCGGCTTGCCGACACAAGTGCCTCTAGCTCACTGGTTTCGGCGAACTGCCGAACTTGCTCTTCCACATCGCGAAAGAACGCTAACTGCATGGCATTGTTCGAGGAAAGTGTTCGATGAAGCATGGCGTCGCGAAGCCACATGAGGAGCGCGTCCAGGGTCTGAGTTAGCTTTTCCGCAGCATCGCCTTCCTGGCATCTTTGTGCAAGGCGCCGGGCTGTGCCGAAAAGCGCGAGAAACCCGTGCTGGCGAAAATGGTTCATCTCCGAAGCTAGTGCTGCGTGGTCAGCGTGAGCATCGTGTTTTATCAGGTCAAGAAAGCGACCTGGTCGTCCCCCACTGATGACGAGGAGCAGACGCAGTGCCTCGGGAGTCAAATTTGAGGAAATGCCTCTGGCAAACGTCTCCATCTCGGTCATGCTCAGAGGATAAAGACTGAGGGGGGCACATCGCGAACGAATTGTGGGAAGAACATCCGTGGGACGAGAAGCAAGAAGCAAGATGGTCAGGTAAGAGGGAGGCTCCTCTATGAGTTTAAGAAGATAATTTGATAAGGCCAAGTTCATGCGCTCGGCTTTGCGCAGAACAAGGACTTTTTGGGAGAACTCAAGTGGCGGAGTCTCGACAAATCGATAGTACTGAAGATCGTCCGGATCATCCTTGCCGGGTTTCCAACCAGCCAGGGTAAGCTGACCGGATGCACTACGAGGCTCAATGAAAAGAACATCGGGGGCACGGCCAAGGCGAATTTTCCGGCAAATGTGACAAGTACAGTCAGGTGCGGCTCCGAAAGAACAGTTTATTCGTTTCGTCAAGGCATAAGCCAGACTCGTTCGGCCAATGCCCTTAGGACCGGTGATCAAAAGGGCATGTGGCAATATGTGGTCGGCCACTGCATGTTCGAGGTATTGTTTGGCCGAAGTGTGGCCAATGATGGTGGCAAATGTATGTTCGCAGGGCTCTACGATCGGCGTCATGTCAGAACGTATTGAGTGTGGAGCGAAGTCATTGTCAAATGGCACGGTGATCCATGCTGTTCATGTTTCCACCTTTTCCTTTTCCAGTTCAGATAGATACTCGCGAATGAGAAATTTGGCGTGATAGGCGTCGCGCAGCAGGACGTAAATATCGCCTCCGTGATGCCCCAGGACGGTGGCCTGCGAGAGAGTGCAGGGTATGCCCTGGTTGCGAAGCAGTGCGATCACGAGGTTACATCGAATGGGGTCAGGGATCCGTGCGACTCGAATGGTTGAATCGCTACCGTAGGGGGTGGTGCCAAGCTCATCCTCTGGCGGTTCTGCTTGTAATTCGACCCCACACTCATCGCAGGTTTCTGTCTCAGGCAAGTAGGCGCAATGGCAGACGGGGCAATATCGCAAGGGAAGAACCTCAAGAGTAGCGTTGTCGAAGTCCTCTGCGAGTGAGTCGGCGGTGGGAGTTGGCTCCACTGCCGGATGACTTGGATGCCGTTGAACTGGTTCTGGACGAGAACGTTTTCGAAAGAAAAAATGAAGTGTGGCCGCGAGAGCCACAAGAGGTATGAGCGTGCCGAACGACGCAGATGCTACGTTATGTTCAAGACCAGGGACCTTTTCCTGGCCGACGTTCACCGTCACTATTTCGCCGTGCCTGAACAGACTCATCTTTCCGTTGCTAACCCACAAGGAACTATGCCATTACGAGCAAGGCATTTTGGAAGCTGTTTAAGTTTTCGCAGTTGACGGAAAGAGAAGTTTTCTAGAAATTATAGATGTCTACAATTTTTATAGTGATTTGTGGTAAATTAGGTGCGGGAATGCGATGAAACTGACGAAGAAAGCTGAATACGCCATCCGGGCCATGATTGCACTGGGAAGAACGCCGGATGGGTTGCGCACTATCGCTGCCATTGCCAAGGAAGAGAAGATTCCCAAAAAATTCCTCGAGCAAATCTTGCTGGCTTTAAAAGCGGCAGACCTTGTCACAAGCCGTGCAGGACCCAATGGCGGATATCGACTTGCGAAGTTACCGACGGAGATTTCCCTGGGGCAGATCTTGCAAGCCATCAACGAGCCGTTGGCGCGGGGAGTGGAGCGCAGTAGCCGCCGCGGAACCAAGGATTCACCACTGGATCGCGTATTGGCTGACATTCGTCAATGCCTGGCGCAGCGCATCAATCAGATCACACTGGATGAGCTTGCTGCCGAAGGGACGACCCACGAACAAGTGCAAGAACTTATGTGGTACATTTAGAAATTCGGAGGATAAAAGCTATGGCGAGAATCTTTAACAACATCATTGAGACCATTGGCAACACTCCCCTGGTTCGGCTGAACAAGGTCACAGACGGAGCAAAAGCCACCGTTCTGGCGAAGCTGGAATTCTTCAATCCACTCTCGAGCGTGAAAGATCGTATCGGGGCAGCCATGATTGAGTGGCTGGAAAAGAACAAAGGCATTGAGCCCGGAAAAACAACGCTGATCGAGCCGACGAGTGGCAACACCGGTATTGCACTGGCATTTGTGGCCGCAGCGAAAGGCTATCGGCTGATTCTTACGATGCCGGAAACCATGTCGATCGAGCGGCGAAAATTGCTGAAAATCCTCGGCGCACGTTTGGTTCTAACAGAAGGGGCTAAGGGGATGAAGGGGGCTATCGCCAAGGCGGAAGAATTAGCTCAAAAGATCCCGAACGCCGTGATCCCACAGCAGTTCTCGAACCCAGCAAACCCAGAGATTCATCGGAAAACGACGGCAGAAGAGATTTGGCGTGATACCGATGGAGAGGTCGATTACTTGGTTGCCGGCGTGGGGACCGGCGGAACCATTACAGGTGTGGCTGAGGTTATCAAATCCCGACGTCCCTCGTTTAAGGCCATTGCTGTCGAACCTGCCGGCTCGCCGGTTCTTAGTGGAGGGCAGCCCGGCCCGCACAAAATCCAGGGCATTGGGGCGGGATTCGTGCCAGAGGTACTCAACACCAAAATCATCGACGAAGTGATCGCGGTGCGTGAGGAGGATGCTGCGCTTTACGCGAAACGCGTGGCTCGCGAGGAAGGAATCGGAATCGGATTCTCAAGCGGTGCCGCGGTGTGGGCAGCATGCCAAGTGGCGAAGCGACCAGAAGCTGACGGCAAGACCATTGTTGTGATCATTCCCTCGCCAGCGGAGCGATATCTCAGCTCGTGGTTGTTCCAGGACATCGAGGTGGAGAGCGACGACGTGGAGAGCGAATTCGGCATTCGTTGAGGTAGGGCGTTATGCACAACTTCTCGAGCGAAAGGAAAGAGCGATGGCTCGCAAGCAATACCTGAAATTTGCGGCGGGAGTTGTGCTTGTGAGTGGGCTCCTGGCGGCATGTGGTTCAGCACCACCACTACCCTTTAGTAATATCCGAGTGGAGGTGCCGGCGTTTTCTTCGGATCGTCCCACCACATCCAGTGTGATGCGAGTGGGGAGTTGGATCGAGGAATCTGTCGAGCTTCCCCAGGCGAAATTGGAAAATGTCGAGAAGGCCGTGGCTCGGCTGAAGAAGAAGGGCTGGGCGATGTTGCAAACCGACATGCAGGTCAATTCGTGGCAATTTCTTCTCGAGAAAGAAGGCGTCCAGATCGAATTTCTCTACCGCGCGGGGCGAGGTGCCACAGTCATCGCCCGCCGCAAAGCGGATCAAAAGGAGATGTAACAACCGAATGACCCTTGAGGTGGATAATGTTTCTCGCACTTACCTGGGAATTCGGCGCAACGGCACGCAGCAGGTGGCCGCGCTAGGGCCTCTTTCGCTGACCATTCCGTCGCGTGAATTTTTTGCCGTGCTTGGGCCATCCGGGTGCGGCAAATCGACGTTGCTCAATGTCATCGCCGGGTTTGAAAAGCCAGACACAGGTCGAGTGACGCTTGACGGGAAACCGATCATGTCCCCAGGCCCGGACCGCGCCGTGGTGTTTCAGGAGCCGGGTTTGATGCCATGGCTTACCGTGCGAGAGAATGTCGAGTATGGCCTCAAGCTGCGAGGGATCAAAGCGCACGAACGCCGAGAGAGGGCAATGCATTTTCTCAAGATGGTTCATTTATCCAAGTACGCAGAAGCCCGCCCCCATGAGCTTTCGGGAGGAATGCGGCAAAGAGTTGCTATTGCCCGGGCTCTTGCGCTGGAGCCACGCGTGCTTCTCATGGACGAGCCGTTTAGTGCGCTGGATGCACAAACTCGCGATCTCCTTCATGATGAGCTTCAACGGATCTGGATTGAGACGCATGTCACCGTGGTCTTCGTGACGCACAATATCAACGAAGCCGTTTATTTGGCTGATCGCATTCTTCTCATGACTGCTCCCCCAGGGCGAATAAAAAGACTTGTGCGGGTCCCATTTGCGCGACCACGTCAAAAGACCTCATCAGACCTCAGCATCTTCGCAACAATGCTCCAGAAGGAGATTAAAGAAGAGGTGGACAAAGTTGCATCCCGTGAATTTGATCCCGATTGGACACCGGCAACGCGCAGCGAAGTTCTCGTAGACCCGGCAGCTGAAATTTAGGGCCGCCTGCCTGGAGGTGGTGGCTCAACTCAATTCTGAACCTGGAACCACCTACACAGAGGTTCTCAAAGAGTGGAAACGACATACGGGAGACAAAATGAGGCATAATCTCTATAAATCTAGTCGCCTTATCGCATTATTCGCCTATCTAACATGGTTAAGACTTGACTTGTTGTCCTTTTGTAAACAACTGGCTTTAGGGGTTGCGACCGTATGCCTATTCTCAGCTTGTGCATCACGCCCCAGGGAGAGCAAAACTCTGCCATCCGCGATTCGTATCGGCCTATTCCCAAATATCACGCACGCTCCTGCAATTTTGGGGTTTGCACGCGGGGACTTCAAAAAGTGCTTTGCAGAAAGTGGTATCGCTGTTGAGCCGGTTCTTTTCTCCGCTGGGCCAACAGCGATCGAAGCCCTCTTTGCCAACCGCGTGGATATCGCGTATGTAGGGCCGGGACCCGCTATTAACGGGTACGTGCGCAGCGGTGGACGTGAGGTTGTGCTCATCAGTGGATGCGCAGCAAACGGTGTGGCAATCGTTGCCCGACCCGGGAGCGGGATTCGAAACTTATCTGATCTCGCTGGGAAAAAGATTGCTGTCCCTGCCATTGGCAACACGCAGTTCCTTTCGGCAACCTATTTTCTGGATCGTTTGACAACGGATCCGCAGCTCAAGCGCACAACAAGGACGATTCCAGTGGATAGTTCGGACGCAGTCCTGCTTTTGAAAAAGGGGCAGATCGATGCTGCATGGCTCCCCGAGCTGTGGGCCGCTTTGCTTGAGGTTCAGGATGGCATGCTTCTCGTGGGCGAGGAGCGAGAACTGTGGCCAGAAAAGAGCTTTCCCTCGGCAGTCGTTGTGGCTCGTCGCGATTTTGCTGTTTCTCACCCGGACTTGCTGCAGCGCTTTTATGACACTCATGTTGCCTTGTGTAGCGAACTTCGTAGCAACGGCAAGCAGTTGGCCGGGGTCCTTGCCGACGAAC
This sequence comes from Candidatus Sumerlaeota bacterium, assembly GCA_017161655.1. Lineage (GTDB taxonomy): Bacteria > Sumerlaeota > Sumerlaeia > Sumerlaeales > Sumerlaeaceae > DRVG01. The sequence continues at coordinate 33,944 of JADFCV010000002.1, read as the reverse complement.
TCTATGACCTTACCCACAAACAAGTAGCTGTGAACGTCGTCAACCGGGCTCTGGAAAGGATCGAGTTCACACCGGATATTAATCGCGGGCAAATCGAACTCATCTATAAAATGGCTGAAGCTTCTGGTTTTCTGAGGCGAGCCCAGCGCGTAAAGCTGCGTAGCCTGTTTTACGAACCGGCGAAAGACGTAGTCCAGACGCAGCTTGGGGATTTCGACTCAAAAAGCGAATCCTCGGTCATCAGCAGCACACAACATGCGGGAGATGCTCGATAATGAGTTCTGCAATCAGGATGTTTGCAAAAAAGCTAGCAGTTCAGATTGTCTTTGCGGGAGTTCTGTTGCTAGCGTGGGAGGCCATCGTTAAAGTGGGGGGCGTCCCGCCCTATCTTGTTCCTCCGCCCACAAGCGTTTTTGCAGCATTTGTGGACATGGCGACCAGCGGGATTCTGTGGCAAAGCGTAGGGCTCAGCCTTTACCGGATGGCCATAGGTTACGGAGTGTCGTTGGTTCTGGGCACGGTGCTAGGCATTTTGCTCGCGCGCTCCTGGTTTGTAAAAACAACCGCGGGCTCGGTGGTGCTGGCGCTTCAATCCCTGCCAAGCATTTGCTGGCTTCCCTTTGCGCTTTTGTGGGTGGGAATTGACGAGCGTGCCATTCTCGCTGTGGTTGTCCTTGGAGCCACTTTTGCCATTGCGGTAGCGACAGAAAACGCGATTCGAAATGTTCCCCCCATTTACCTGAAAGTGGGTCAGGTTCTTGGCGCGAAGGGATTTGTGTTTGCTCGGGATATTCTGTTCTTCGCGGCGCTCCCGGAATGGCTGGGCGGGATGAAATTGGGGTGGTCCTTTGCGTGGAGAAGCCTCATGGCAGCCGAACTTATCCGAAAGGATAGTCTCGGCATGGGACGTCTCTTGGAAATTGGGCGCTCATTCAACGATGTGCCTATGATGCTAGCGGCCATTCTTGTGATCATCGTGGTAGGAGTAACCGTTGATTGGGGAGTTTTTGGCACGATAGAAACCAAAGTGAGGCGACTGTACGGTCTGCAAAAATAACGCTAAGAACGCGGCTGAAGGACAGTTCTTCGCCCCTGGGTGAAGGGACGTGAAAGCCATATTACTGCGATCGCAAGCGAAAGCATGGTCACAAAGCCGCCGAAACGATAACTGGCTGGCAGGTAAACAAAGCGCACCATACTTCGGCCGGCGGGAACGAAAACCGCGCGCATCCAACCATTAGCCCTCAGGATCGCGGATGGCTTATCGTTCACCCACGCCCTCCAGCCGGGATATGTGGCGTCGGAAAGAACGACGAATGAGGGAAGCGGCGCAGAGACCTCCACGCCAAGATCATTCCCAACATCCCAGACAAGTCTTGCGTCACCAAGGTTGCCTCGTGTCGGAGGGGCTGACACGTCCGACATAGCTAGCCCTTCGATATACATTTCCTCCGCATTCCAATCTCGATTAAGTGTGAGAGCCAGCGCCTGGGCTGCGTCATGAACACGTGCCACCCGCTGCAAC
>JADFCV010000002.1:0-32322 GCA_017161655.1 Candidatus Sumerlaeota bacterium | reverse complement strand
ACACCTGCGCGCGAAGTGGTTTTGTTGCAAGACGGATGAGATTTCTATCGAGCTGGGACACAACAATTGGAGCCGTGGGGGGAAGTTGAACCTCGGTGCCACTTGTGGCCAGAACCCACCGAGTCCCAGCACTGGCGAGGTAAATCCATTGTGATTCCGGTGACATGCGTGCTGTTTTTTGCGGCACAATCTGAGGGAGCTTCACAGCAGCTCGGGCAAACGAGCGGGGAGCTCTACGAAGCGGGTAGTTCACGACTGGGACTCCGTAACGTTGCAGTGCAGCCGCCACTTTTGGATCGCTGGGAGACAACAGCACGCGTGATTGAGCATCTTCGGTGAGTTTGCCCAAGATATCCTCCGCCTGGTCCAATGCTAAAGAAGCCCTAGCCGGCGTCCTGGCTACACACCACTCATGGGCTGTTCGGAAATCGATGAGAAGGAGAATGATGAACGCAGAAAGTGACGCTCGGATTGACTGGCCGTGCTGCGCAGCGAAAAGCACAAGAGCAAGAACCAGCAGCAAGAGCCCTTGTTGCAGAAGTATGTTTCTGGTTTGCTCAGCTGGAGAGGCTGGCACAGCAAGCCCTTTTTCCGCACCTGTCCCCTTTCCGGAGGGGATTTCGTGCTCAGTGGCAAGAAGACTCGCAGAACTCGGAGCTGCAAGCTCTCGGCTAGTGCTGGAACGACGTGCTGCGAAGAGGTGGGTTGCAGCACTCAAGAGTATTAAAGCAATCGCTAGCGAGAACGCCCACCGCAAGTGATACGCAAGATCATTTGTTGCGAACCGAGAACGTAAGGCCTGGCCCAAATGCTCGGCGAGAGTGCGAGAAATCAGTAAACCCAAATAGGCAAAGCTCACGATAGCCCCGAGAACAAGTGCTCGCTTCGGGGATTCACCATCAAGGAGCCAAAACACAATGGCGCTCGTGACACTAACTAAGGCGAACCCCGAGACGAACCGCAGCGCGTCACGAACATTTTCCTGGAGTCGTCGCGAAAACCAGATGACCGGTAGAAAGGCTATGAAGATAGAAAAATAAGGACATACCGTACTCTCCGTTTGTGAATGCGGCTGTGGCAAGAGAAGGCCGAAAAGGGGCAAAACGAAATGTGGTGGAGCGGACGGGAGAAACTCCAGGGAATGGAACCGGAATTCCAAGTGTGGGAAGCCCACCACCGCCCCTATGCCAAAGAAGAGTACGAATTCCCGCCAAAAGACGCGGGGAACTGAAATCATTCTGCCTAAAGATTTCGGGCCAGACGGTGTGAAAGCAGATACGGCCCACGCCCCAACGATTGCAGCACAAATGCCACTCCAACCTGCAACAAGAACTGTCCAGGCGCCAACAATCATGCACAGCAGCGAATCTGTGATCCCTAAGCGCCGCGGCCTGACTGCCATGCTCTGAACGAACCAGGGAAGTGCCGCGACAATAGTAGCGAGGTGCATTGTTCCGTCCGCAGATAAGGAAACAAGCAGAGGGCTTCCGGCGTAGATGAGCGCGCCGAGTAGCGCGAATCCTGACGGGACCTCCGTTGGGCGGAGCCACCTGTAGACACCCAGGCTCGCAATAACAACGTGAAAACCTGCGAGAAGCCAGAGGATGTGAGACGGTGAGACGCTCAGAACGCTCGCTAGGAGCACCACAGGATCGGCCAAAAGCGCCCCGCCTGGCGCACCAGCCCAAAAAGGGAAACCAGTAGCGGGAAGAGAATACCACAACGGGAGACGCGTGGCGCCTCGCTGCTGAAAAAACTCGAGAACCCCTACATGCCACAAATGAGTGTAGGAGAAGGCGCCTCCTGGTAACATGCGGCTACCGATGCCGGTCGCGAAAAAAAATACAGCAACCAAAGCGAAAAGCACCAAAGGCGATACGAGCTCACGAGCACGTTGGTAGCGCACCATAGTTAGATCTCGTTTTCCCTTAAGCGCCCAAGGTTTGCTTTGAGGTGCGAGACATCAGTAAACTCCTCGAGCATTTCAAGCAGCCTTTGCACCGGCAATCCGACGACATTCCAGTAATCGCCTGCGATAGATTCGACGAAGTTTTTCGCCCCACCCTGGATGGCATAAGCGCCAGCTTTGTCCATGGGTTCGCCGGTCTGGACGTAGTGTTCAATCTCCTCATTTGAAATGGGTCGAAATGTGACAAGTGTCTCCACTGCGTCGAGGAGTACGGAGCTGGGAGTGGCCTTGACCGCAACGCCGCTAATGACACTGTGCCGGCGTCCGCTGAGTGCCCGAAGCATGGCCCGTGCATCGTCGGCGTTGCAAGGTTTTCCAAAAACACGCCCATCGAGGGCGACAACTGTATCGCATCCGATGAGAATGTGCTGAGGCCACTCATGTGCGCGTGCTTGAATCTTCATATAGGCGGCCTTCAGAGCCAGCTCGCGCGGGGTCGTATAAGGAATAGCGTTTTCATCAATGTGCGCCGGCGCGACAATGAGATCGGCGCCAAGCTTCTTCAAAATTGCCAACCTGCGCGGTGATGCCGAAACGAGCACAAAAGGTTTTTCCTGAGTCTGACGAGTCACTGTTCTTCGCCGTCGGGAAAGAGAATGCGTTCCAGGCTTCCTAATACAACGCCCGCTACTAAGATAACAATGACGACAAGCGGAAAAACGAATAGAAGCGCAGCAACCGTTTTCTGACGAGCTAACACAGTAAGCACTGCAAAGAAGAACCCTGCGATTGACGTGCCTGCCCCGCGCAAGGAAAGACGTGCAGGATAAGCAGTAAAGCGGAGCGAAGCCAGACTCGCTCCTGCCAAGAGCGTAGTAAACGCATGGAGAAAATGCTCGGCTGTGCCCAGTGTGGTAAAGAACACTGCTACGGAAGCAACAAGAAGCAATACCGACGCCGCACCTTCTAGGCCATCAAGCAGCTTCACGACATTCATTGCGAAGAGCATCCACAAAATTGTAGCAGGCAATGCCCACACACCGAGGGAAAGTTCTGTCGTGGGAATGGGACTCAGGACACTAAAACGTACACCAGCCAAGGCAACAATGACACAAGCAATGAACTCCGAAATCGCGCGCACTCCCCATCTTAACCACCAACGGGATGCCACAAAAGGAAACAGCGCAATATAATAATTCATAAATAAGATAGCAAGTGCGACAACGATTGCTGTAACGATCTTGAACACGTCGTGAGCGGTATAGAAACGGTCTTGTGGTGCGAGAATACTCGGCAAGATAGCAAGCACGACGATGAGTCCGGCAATCGAGCCGCCCAGTAGAGGGGCGACTGCCCATACCGTTCCCTGCGGAGACATCCTAAGCCGTGAGGTTTTTCTCCAACCTGCATAACCAAGGAACATCCCTGAAATAAAACTCGACAATCCAACGAGGAGCGTTGGCCAAAAGCCTGTCATGATTCAGCCTCTCCTGCGGCCTAGATGCTGGAGAATCCATGTGCGGGCAAGCATGATGCCGCAACGTAGCGCAATGCCACAGAATGTCGCAACATCTACGAGCACGACTCCGCGACTATAGTGCTTGCGATAGAAACGCCACATGCTCATGTGGCGTTGGTAGGTCATGGCGTAGGGCACGAGACGCGTGGATTTGCCAATGTGGTGAAGGATTTTGGCCTCTGGGAGATAAACGACTCGCCACCCGGCCTGCTTGATGCGGTAGCACCAATCGACATCCTCTGCATACATGAAAAAACCCTCGTCGAAGCCCCCGACTTTTTCAAATACCTCTCGGCGAACGACCAATGCAGCTCCGCTTACCCAATCCACATCCATCGTCTTGTCGTGGCCAACATCAGTCATAAGATACTCGCTGGAGAAACGGTTGCGTGGGAAAAGCTTGGTCATCAACGAGTAGCGATGAAAGAGTGCCGTGCGAAAACTGGGAAAACGACGGCATGAGTATTGAAGGGTGCCGTCGGTGTTGAGCAGTTTTGGTCCCAGTGCTCCCACGTCGGGGTGAGAGTCCATGAATTCCACTATTTGCCGGATTGCGTCACCTATGATTTCCGTGTCGCTATTAAGGACAAGGAAGTAGCGGCCACGCGCTTCCCTCATTCCGATGTTATTAGCGATTGCGAAGCCGACGTTGCTTGGCAGGGCAATGAGGCGAACCAGAGGAAATTCCTTGGTCACCATCTGGGGGCTTCCGTCGCTGGAACCATTGTCCACAACAATGATTTCTGCAATCTGGGATTCGATGGCTGGCAGCAGTGAAACAAGGCATGCTCGCAGCACGTCTCTGGTGTTGCGGTTGACAACCACTACAGAAAGAGGGGGCAGAGCGTGAGTTTCGCCCACAGCGATTTCTCGATTTGTTGCAAGGTCAGCCATACTTCAGCGATGGTTCACTTTCGTGCCGCTGCCTCAGCCACCGTTTTCTCATAAGCCCGAGCAACTTTGGTGAAAGAGAAATGCTCGATTGCATAGCGCCGTCCGCGCTCACCCATACTCCTGCCCTCCTCAGGATGGTTTTTGAGATAAGAGATGTGATGGGCTAACTCTCGAGGATCGCGTGTGCGGCTAACAAGTCCGCAGCCCGCCTCCGTGAGAATCTGTTCAATCACCCCAGCCACGCCGGCGACAATGGGTCGCGCACTCGACATGTATTCATAAATCTTCGATGGAACCGTGATCAGCGTGATGTCGTTCTTCATGTATGTGACGATGAGAGCGTCCGATGCAGCCAGGAGTGCAGGGACTTTTGAACGCGGCTGATACGGGATGATGCGAACGTTCGTGAGATTCCACTGGGCAATTTTTTCCTCCATCATTGGCTGGGCAACGCCCTTGCCAACGAAAAGAAAGAGAACTTCGGGATCTGTGTCGCGGACGATCCGCGCTGTTTCAAGAATCGTCTCCAGCCCCATGAGAAGCCCAAAATTCCCGAGAAATGAAACGACATAGCGTCCATCGAGGTCGTATTCCCGACGCACAGCATCGCGATCGACTTTGGACGAATCATAAACCTCGGGATCTACCCAGTCCGGCAAGAGCCGAATTTTCTCACGCGGAACTCCTTTGGCGGCGATGTTCTCGATGAACCCACGGGTGACGACCCCTATTCTGCGTGAGCGGCTATAGACTCGTTTCTCTGCCCATTTGGCGAGAGCCACAAGCAAGGGATTGCGGAGCATTCCAACGGCGATCGCACAGTCAGGCCAGATATCGCAGACATCAAACATGAGCGGCCACCCCCGCAACACGCTGAGGACGAGCCCAGCAATGCCGTTTGGCAAGGGACTAATAGCAATAAGCACGTCAAAACGCCCTGGTAGGAATAGGGCTTTGAGGAAGCCGATAATCATGAATGACGAATAAGCCATCATGCGGCGCAGGAAGGTATCGGGCTTGTTTGAGCCATAGGTCCATACGCGATAGAGCTTCGCCCCGCGAAAGTTCTCGAAGCGTGGTTGCTGGCGGGAGACTTCTCCACTGCGCATCGTTGAGGGATGGCTAGGGATGCCGGTCACAACAGTGACGTCGTGGCCCTGTTGAACAAGGTATTCGACGATTTCCACGGCACGGGTTGACGTGCCGACAGTCTCTGGGTAAAAGTGCTGGTGAAGAACGAGGATTTTCATTTTCCCTTTTTGATCGTCCCCGGTTTCGTATGCTGGTTTGGAATCCATGTCAACCTCGTGCCTGAGACGTGGAATCTCTACCTTTTGTCATTCATGCGCTGAGCTGTTATCAAAGTGAATGCGCGTGCAATGCTTCGCTGCAAGGACTGATCGAGATTGAGCGCACGAAGCTCGTGCCGAGAAAACCATCGCACCTGGTGGTGTTCTTCTGGCCGACAAGTTGGGGCTCGGTCAGGTGACGCAATAAAAAGATAACGAATATCGTAGTGCTCGTGTTCCGGTATGTTTCCGTACGGCGGGATAGTGTGGATGTCGAGATCGAGGGGGACAGGCGAATGAGGAAATGAGCGAAGGTGGGAAATTCCCGATTCTTCTCGCGTCTCTCGGCACGCTATCCTGAATGGGTCGTTTTCGCCTTGATCTGCATGACCTCCGAATTGGAGCCAGGCACCAAGTTTTTTGTGATAACCTAGGCACACCCATTCACCGCACGGAGAAATGACTAGCCCACTTGCGGTGAAATGTGCTGGGAACGTCATGCGGTCAAATGGCGTGCTGACCGCCTGCGCAAGGCTGAGCATCCTTTTCAGGGTAATCGCGTCGCGAGTGTCGCGCGGGACGAAACTATGGAGAGCGCGCACGAGTGGCTCATCTGCTTGGTTAGGAGGTGAGAACCTGGGGGCCGTCATCAGTGATTGCGACTGTGTGTTCAAAATGTGCGGAGAGTGAGCCATCCGCGGTGACTACGGTCCAATCATCGTTCAGCACGCGCGTCTTCCATGTTCCCACATTGACCATTGGTTCGATGGCGAACACCATTCCTGGACGCAGCCGGAGACCGGTGTTCGGTGTCCCGAAGTTTAGCACCTGGGGCGGTTCATGCATCGCCCGGCCAATTCCATGTCCTGTATATTCGCGGACTACACTGAAGCCGGCATCTTCCACCACTTTTTGAATAGCAGCGGAAAGAGTGCCGAGGCGATTGTCGGGTCGCATTTCGCGTATTCCCGCTTCGAGCGCGTTTCTCGTCACTTCAATAAGTCGCGCCGCAAGTTCACTAACACAGCCGACCGGATAAGTGTAGGCGGAGTCCGCATAAAACCCACCGAGGACGAGACCACAGTCAATGGAAATGATATCGCCTTCGCGTAGCACTCGCGCACCGGGGATCCCATGAACAATTTGCTCGTTCACCGAAGTACAAAGTGTAGCCGGATAGCCCTGATAGCCGAGGAATGCTGGAATAGCACCTGCATCTTCAATAAGTTTGCGCGCAAGCGAATCGAGTTCGCGTGTGGTGATGCCGGGCTTCACATGCTGCTCTAATTCTGCGAACACTGCTCGCAAGAGTTTCCCCGCCTTGCGCATCTTTTCAATCTCGGCTGGCGACTTTATCTCGATCCTCGATTTGGCGTGCATTTGCCTCTCCAACAACCGATGAGGTTGGGGTTTACTTCGGAGCTGCGCCTAGAATCTAATAAAAATCGGCTCGCTGCACAGTTCTTCGAGCGAGCCGAGTTTCTGCAATGAGGTCAAGGACAAGCACATTTTACCGCCAACGGGCCACGGAAGCGGTACGACGAAGTGCAAATCCCTCATAGTGGCGCATTAGGAGCTGAGATTCGATTTGCTTGAGTGTATCGAGGGTCACACCGACGACGATGATCAGTCCTGTTCCACCGATAAAGTTGGCTGCGACGGCGGGCATGCGGTAGGAAGTCTCCAGGATCAGAGGCACCACAGCAATGGCAACGAGGAAAAGGGCGCCTCCAGTGGTGATCCGCGTGAGGATGTAGTCAATGTACTCCGCTGTGGGCTTGCCAGGACGTTTCCCGGGGATGAAGGCTCCCGATTTCTTTAGATTATTTGCAATGTCGTCCGGGTTAAACACGACTGCAGTGTAAAAGTAGCAGAAAAATCCCGTCAAAAGCGCATAAAGCAGGATATAAAGATTGAGACTCTTCAAAACGAGGAAAATCCCACCTTGCTCCAGCCCGAACCAGCGCTGGAAAAGAGTGTAGACGTTGTACGCTGAGTTAGGCGAGAAAAGTTCGCCAAGGATACCGCCGCGCTGCCCCGTCCCGATGTAGGAAGCAATTGTCATAGGAAATGACAAAATTGCAGAGGCAAAAATTACTGGGATCACACCGGCTGTGTTAATCTTGAGGGGGAGATAATTCGTCCCACCTGCCAGGACGCGGCGCCCAACGACTTTCTTTGCGTGTTGGATGGGAATACGACGGGTTCCCTCTTGCACGACGATGATCGCCATCGTAGCAATCACAAAAAGGATTGCTGTGATGGGGGCCCAAATGGCAGGAACTCCACCCGTGCTGATCTGTTGCCACAACATAGCTAAGTCGGAGGGATAGTGAGCAATAATTCCGGCTGCAATGATGATGGAAATGCCGTTGCCAATCCCCTTATCGCTAATACGCTCACCAAGCCACATGATGAAGCACGTGCCGGTTGTCATGGCAATCACTGTGACGACCAAAAAAAGCCCGGTATACCCACCGTGCATGTAGGTGAGACGTTCTTTGAGGAGCCATATTGCCAATCCTAGGGACTGGAATGCGGCAAGGAACACGGTCCCTATGCGGGTCCATCGATTGATCTTGCGCTGGCCCAGCACGCCCTCGCGCTGGATCTTTTGGATCTGCGGGAAAACGACAGCCATGAGCTGAATGATGATGGACACGCTAATATAGGGCATAATCCCCAGAGCGAAGATGCTCATGTTCCGGAAAGCGTAGCCTCCGAAGAGGTCTACGACTTGGAAGATTCCCCCGCCACCTTGCGCCATTCGGCCGACAAACTCTTGTAATGCGCGGCGGTCGATAAAAGGAGTCGGGACGTGGGCCCCGATCCGATACACGACAAGAATCATGAGTGTGTAAAGGACCTTCTTCTTAAGGTCCGGAATCTTCCAGATATTGCCGAGGGCGCTAATGCTTCCGATCACGTGTCCAGCCTTCTATCCTCTTCGGAATCGTTCCGCGAAGTCCATTGCCATAGAGTGAGCACCTAGGCGTTGGCGATGGGTTCGGCCACACCGCCTGCTGCTTGAATTTTCTCGATGGCGCCTTTAGAAAAGGCCGTTGCTTTGACAGTAAGCTTCTTTGTCAGTTCGCCTTTGCCGAGAATTTTTACTTGCTTTGCGCTCGTCGGGATCTTGCCTGCCTTTTTCAGGGCCTCGAGATCTACAACCGCGTTATCTTCAAAGCAGTTAAGCGCACCCACGTTGACAACTTCGTATTCCACGCGGAAGGGGTTGTGAAAGCCACGCTTGGGCACCCGACGAATGAGGGGCATTTGCCCACCTTCGAAAGCTCCGCCGTAGCCTTTGCCACGACCACTGCGGGCCTGTGAGCCCTTGTTTCCATAACCTGCAGATTTTCCGAGGCCAGAAGCTTCACCTCGGCCACGGCGCTTTCTCTTTTGTCGGCGTCCAGGGTCTTTTCCGAGTTCATGAATTTTCATGCTTCTTCCACCTTCTCCACTTTGCACAGATAACCAACTTGGTCGAGCATGCCCTTAATCTGGGGCGTAAGAGTATGGATCTTCGTTTGATTCAGATGAGTGAACCCTAGCGCACGTAGGGTGCGACGGTGTCTATGCAGACGATTGATTCCGCTCTTCACCCAGGTAATTTTAACTTTCTCTGCCATGATTGAGCGTGCCTCCTATGCTCAGGCGGACTGCCCTTCGCCCCCGGCCACCGGAGACGAGGCAGTCACTTTTTGTTCCGCAAGTTGCGCTGCGCGCTTTCTGCCAACGATTTGCTCAAGCTCCTTGTTGCGAGCTTTCGCAACCTCCTCAGCGCTCAGCAATGTAGAAAGCGCACGGATCGTAGCCTTGACGACGTTAATTTTGTTATTCGTACCCAACACTTTCGTGAGGACGTCTCCGACACCTGCAAGCTGGAGAACGGCGCGCACAGCAGGCCCCGCAATGATTCCCGTACCCTCAGAGGCGGGGCGTAACATGACTTTCGCAGCGCCAAAGTGCCCGATAATCGGATGTGGGATAGTGCGCCCCACAAGCGGAACTCGGATAATGTTTTTCTTTGCATCTTCCACAGCCTTGGCGATCGCTTCAGGGACTTCGTTGGCCTTGCCGAATCCAGCACCGACATGGCCATTCCCATCACCCACTACGACCAGGGCTGCAAAACTAAAGCGCCGCCCGCCTTTCACAACTTTTGCGGTGCGGTTGAGCATCACAAGTTCCTCTTTGAGAGTCAGCTCCTCGGCTCGAATCTTTGTGCGGGAGCTCTCCCAAATGCGATAGAGAGATTCTACCTGTGGCTCAGCTGTCGCGGCAGCTGCTTCGGGTGCTGACGCACTGCTTTCTTCCGTTGCACTGGCAGCTACTTCGGGGCCTTGCGGCGCAATCTCGTTAGTCGCGCTGGAAGTCTCTTGGTTTTTCTTGTCCGGGGCTTCTGGATTCATGCTCACCGTTTTCCTGCCTTTTCAAAACCTCGTCTCTTATTTGCCGTAATCAGGCTACTAGAATTTCAACCCGCCTTCGCGTGCAGCCTCCGCAAAGGCTTTCACTACTCCGTGATAGGGGTAACCACTGCGGTCAAACACCACTTGAGTGATTCCTGCCGCAGTAGCCTTCTCGGCGATTTCTTTGCCGAGACGCTTGGCGTACTCCTGGTTGGCAAAGGTTTTTCGTCCTTCACCTTTTAACGCTTTCGTGTTGGTTGTGACGGCAGCCAGTGTGCGACCCGTGGTGTCGTCAATCACCTGGGCGTAAAGGTGGCGGAGGCTTTTGTAAATGCAAAGCCGCGGCCGTTCAGGAGTTCCAGAGATTTTCTTTCGAATGCGTTTTTTGCGCCTTTCGCGCAGTTCGTATTTGTGCTTGATCAGCATCTTTCTTACCCTTCTATCCCCCACCGGCCATAGGTGGGGCTCTTTCTTGGGTTATCCATTTTACTTGGCGCCAGCTTTTCCGACCTTGCGGAGGATCTTCTCGTCCACGTACTTGATGCCCTTGCCTTTGTAGGGTTCCGGTGGACGTAGTGCCCGGATGTTTGCAGCGACCTGACCCACCTGCTGCTTGTCGTAACCGGACACAATGATAGACGTCGGCTTAGGTACCTCAATGGTGATGCCGGCTGGCGGCTCGAACTCCACGGGATGGGAGTAACCAAGCTGCAGCACGAGCTTTTTACCTTCCATCGAGGCACGGTAACCGACGCCGTTGATCTCAAGCTCTTTCTTGAACCCTTCACTGACACCGATCACCATATTGCGGATGAGACGCTGTGCCAGCCCATGGTAGGCGCGCGCCTGGCGATCGTCCCCATGGCGTGTGACGTGCACAGCTCCTTCACGCACCTCAGCGGACACACGGTCGGGGATCACCCAACTCATCTGTCCCTTTGGCCCCTTCACGAAAACTTCGTTGGCCGTGATCTTGACCTCGGTGCCTTTCGGAATTGGGACTGGTATTTTTCCTATCCGGCTCATTTTTCTTATCTTTCCTGCTCAGTCACTTGTTCATTCTTTACGCTCGCGCGAGCGCTCACCAGACCGCGCAAAGCACTTCGCCGCCAAGATTGCGGCGACGGCACTCTTTATCGGTCATGAGCCCCTGGCTCGTGGAGACAATTGTAATCCCCAAGCCGCCAAGCGTTTTCGGGATCTCACTTACACCCGCATACTTTCGAATACCGGGCTTGGAAATACGCTCCAGCCCGTGGATAATTCGCTCCTTATTGGGGCCGTACTTAAGGAGGATCTTGATGGGTGGCTTCTTTTTCCCCTTTGGGGTCCAGAAGCACGCCTTTATGTACCCTTCGTCGCGCAGGATTTTCGCAATTTCCCATTTGATGCGCGAGTAGGGCACCTCCACTTCCTCATGATACGCCATATTCGCGTTGCGAATACGGGTCAACATGTCAGCAATTGGGTCTGTAACCGGCATAGTTCCTTAGTTTTGATCCTCCATCGCTAGCGGTAGTTCGGCTGGGCCGCTTGCCGCTGTTTGCGGTGCAGATTTTATGTGCACCAGATCTTTCACTCTCAAACCTGTCCTTACCATGAGCTCTTACGTACGCCTGGAATTTGCCCACGGCTTGCAAGATTCCGGAAACAAATACGGCACATATGAAAATCGCGCATGTAGGCGCGAGCTCGCCCACATAGTGGGCAGCGGTTGCGTCTTCGCGTAGAGAACTTCGGAGGGACCTTTGCTTTGTATTCTTTTGCACAAGTCGACATCGTTACATCTCACCTTTTGCCGTTGGTGTTATTTGCTCCGGAATGGGAAGCCGAAGAGCCTAAGGAGCTCAAGGGCTTCTTCGTCATTCTTTGCGGTGGTGACTGTGGTAATGTTCATACCAAGCACAGTTGTCACCTTGTTAATGTCAAGTTCCATAAAGATCGTGTGTTCGCGAATGCCCATCGAGTGATTACCGCGCCCGTCGAAACTCCGGGTAGGCAGCCCGCGAAAGTCGCGGATACGCGGGATAGAAACCCGAATCAGGCGCTCAAGGAATTCGTACATCCGGTTGCCACGCAGCGTGACGAAGCAGCCTACAGGCATGCCGGTGCGGATCTTGAAGGCGCTGATCGACTTCTTTGCACGAGCAAGCTTAGGCTTTTGCCCTGTAATGAGGGCAAGGTCACGCATGGCAGCTTCGAGGAGTTTGGGATCACGCGAGGCTTCGCCAACACCCATGTTGACGACAACCTTTTCTAAGCGTGGCACCTGCATGACGTTTTTGTAGCCGAAGCGCTTAATCATCGCGGGGATGATCTCCTCGCGATACTTACGCTTTAGCGTGGGGACGTAGTCCTTCAGCATGGCCCGCTCTTCGGCAGTGAGTTCGTCCCCCGCCGAAGCTTTTCCGGACTCAGGCTCTGCGCTTACCTGATCGCTTTTTTTCTCTTTTTTCTCTTTCTTGGCCTTGGCTTCCGCCATCGTACTTATCCTCTCTCGTATAGGTGACGGCTTTGTGCGTCACCGTGGCTTACAGGGTTTTAGAGAAGGGTCACAAAACGCTCCCGCACTTTTTGCAAACACGTTGCTTGGCACCCTCGGGGGTGAGGCGAGCAGCGAAACGCACGCCCTTCTTACACTTTTCGCAATAGAGCATAAGATTTGAGATGTGGATAGGAGCTTCGCGCTCAACAATGCCGCCAGGCTGATTCGGCCCGCGGGCACGCGTGTGGCGCTTAACCATATTGACGTTCTCGACGACTGCACGATTCTTTTTCGGAATGACGTACAGCACGCGAGAGACCACGCCGCGGCTCTTTCCCGCAATCACTACTACCCGATCGTTCTTCTTAATTCTCAGAGACATGGTTTCCAGTTCCCTCAGATCACCTCTGGAGCGAGCGAGATGATTTTCATAAAGTTCTTCTTGCGCAGTTCACGTCCCACGGCACCGAAGATACGGGTGCCAATGGGCTCATTCTGGTTATTGATAATCACGGCAGCGTTGCTATCGAACTTGACGTAAGAGCCGTCCTCACGCGCGAGCTCTTTGGTGGTGCGCACTACGACCGCTCGCACCACACTGCCTTTCTTCACCGTCGCGTCAGGGGTAGCTTCGCGCACACTGGCGACAATGATGTCGCCGATTCGCGCGTAGCGCCGGCGCGTCCCGCCAAGCACTTTGAAGCAGCGGATCTTTTTAGCACCGGTATTATCGGCTACATCCAGTACGGTGTATTCCTGAATCATGATCCTTCACCTTAATTCCGTTGTCAGTCATTCGATCTTCGCAATCAGCTCGCAGCGACCTGTTGGCTCAGCGCGCTCGTTCGAGAATTGCCTGCACGCGCCATCTCTTGAGCTTGCTCAATGGGCGGGTCTCGATGACTCGCACGAGATCCCCCTCGTGAGCATCGTTCTTCTCGTCGTGAGCGTAGATCTTGGAGGTGCGCCGAATATACTTTTTGTAGAGCGGGTGCATGACAAACCGCTCGATGGCCACCACCACGGTCTTATTCATCTTTTCGCTGACGACGCGGCCAACCCGAACCTTCCGGTAACCTCGTTGTGTTGGTGATTTTTTCTTAGCCATTGTTTCCTCTCTAAAACTTGAGCCTCTTCAGGTCCCCGTGCAATGCGGCTTTACTTTGTCACCTTTGCTTTTGCTTCGCGCATTTTTTCGCCGATGACCATTTTCAGTCGGGCGATGTCTCGCCGCTCCTGCCTGAGCAACGCGGTATTTTGCAGCTCCTTAATCGTGGCTTGCACGCGGTGCTCATAATGCTGCTTCATGAGTTGAGCCAAGCGCTCTTGTAGTTCCTCGATGGGCAAAGCCCGCAGTTCTTTGGCTTTCAGCATAGGTCAGATCTCCTCCCGAACGAGGAATCGCGTTTTGATAGGCAGCTTGTGGGCTGCAAGGCGCATCGCCTCTTCGGCAATGCTTTTATCTACGCCTTCGAGTTCGAACATCACGCGGCCTGGTTTGACCACAGCCACCCATTGCTCAGGGTTGCCCTTACCCTTACCCATACGGGTTTCCGCAGGCTTTTTCGTGAGTGGCTTGTCGGGGAAGATGTTGATCCAGAGTTTTCCACCGCGCTTCACGTGACGCGAAATAGCCACACGTGCCGCCTCTATTTGCCGGTTTGTAATCCAGCCAGCTTCGAGCGCCTGAAGGCCAAAGCTTCCGAAGTGCAACTCACATCCGCGGTAGGCTTTTCCACGGCGCCGACCTTTTTGTACCTTGCGATGTTTTACTCGTTTTGGTAACAGCATTGTTCTCTATCCGACCTAGCGTTTTCCTACACTTTTACGTTCTTCGAGCGTCTTTTTAATCGTGCCTCATCGCCGATTATGCTTTTACTGCCAGCACCAGTACGGCCATGAGACCGAACTCAACACTCCCTGTCCGGGCGTGATACTCGACCTGCTCAACCTCGAGATTTACCAACCGCTCATCCGGGTGGCTCTCGACATACTCATTGATCTTCTCCTCGAGGGAGATCTCATCACCCGCAGTGAGAATCCTCACAACAGGCTTTTCACCGTCACGCAGTTCCATGCTCCACCGCCCTCCATGCGCCGCTGACTCCAAGCCTTGCGCCTCAGCTTCGTGTCTGAAGCTCAGTACTCTTAGCTTGCAGGAGCCTCCGCAACGATGGGTGTTTTCTTCTCTTCGATGACTTCCCGGAGGAAGATCCAAACCTTTATTCCGATCACGCCGTACTTCGTGCGAGCCTCCGCGAAACCGTAATCAATGTCTGCACGCAACGTGTGCAGCGGAACTCGGCCTTCACGATACCACTCCGACCGAGCAATTTCGGCTCCAGCAAGACGGCCGCTGCACTGGATTTTAATCCCTTGCGCACCCGCTTTTACTGACGCCAAAACTGTTCGTTTCATTGCTCGACGGAAACCAATACGCCGAAGAAGTTGGCTCGCAATGTTCTCGGCGACGAGCTGCGCACTCAGGTCCGGGCGCTTGACTTCTTCCACATTGATGCTGATCTGCTTACCGGTTCGCTGCTCGAGTTCTTTACGGAATTTGTCGATCTCTTGGCCTTTTCGACCAATGATGATTCCGGGCCGAGCTGTGTGAATAGTGATCTTTGCCCGGTTCGACGCACGCTCGACATCAACTCGAGCAATGCCGGCGTGGTAGAAACGCTTTTTGATCTCCTTGCGAATTGCGATATCCTCGTGGAGAAGGTCGCAATACGTTTTCCCTTCAGCGAACCATCGGCTTTCCCAATTTTTCGTGATCCCGAGACGGAATCCGATTGGATTAACTTTTTGTCCCATCTGCTCCCGAACCTTCTTATGCGTAATTCAATCGAACTGTAATGTGGCAGAAGCGTTTACGAACCCGAACCGCACGTCCCATCGGTGCAGCGCGAAAGCGCTTGAGCATAAAAGCGCCGTCCACAAACACATCCGTGATCACAAGCGAGTCCGGATTGTCGACTTTTGCATTTGCCTGAGCGTTGGCACGTGCGCTTTTCACGACCTTCATTACGGCTGGTGCGGCACTTGGCTTGTGAATCAACTTCAACAGGTCAAGCGCCTCTTTTACGCTCTTTCCGCGAATGAGGTCACAAACAAGGCGTGCCTTACGTGCAGGCATTGGAGCGAAGCGATACTTGGCCTCGCTCACGCATTCGTAGTTTTTCTCGCGTTTGGGCTTCCCCATGTGCGACTCCTAATCTTCCAACTCACTTCAGACCAGTGGCTTTGGCGGTTTTTCCCCCGTGCGCACGGAACGTACGCGTGGGGACAAACTCGCCCAGCTTATGGCCAACCATGTTCTCGTTGATAAATATCGGCACAAAATTCTTGCCGTTGTGGACTGCAATGGTCAGTCCCACCATCTCCGGCGTAACCGTCGAAGCTCTGCTCCACGTCTTAATAACGCGTTTGTCGCCGCTGCGCTGCGCTGCTTCGACGCGCTTCATGAGTTTCGGTTCGACAAATGGTCCTTTATGAACGCTACGAGGCATTACTTTTGACCTCTACGCTTAATAATGTATTTCCAGCTTGGTTTGCGGGGATTCCGCGTCTTTTTGCCTTTGGTCAACCATCCCCACGGCGAGCACGGATGACGACCACCGGAGGTCTTCCCTTCACCGCCACCCAGGGGATGATCCACTGGGTTCATCGCCACGCCACGCACCTCCGGGCGTTTACCCAACCACCGCGACCGGCCTGCTTTACCGATCGAGATATTCTCGTGGTCAAGGTTCCCTACTTGGCCAATCGTAGCACGGCATTCACGATGAACGAGACGGACTTCGCCCGATGGCAGACGAAGGGTGCAATATTGCCCTTCTTTCGCAAGCAACTGCACTGATGCACCCGCCGAGCGAGCTAGCTGGGCACCTTTCTTTGGTCTCAGCTCGACCGCATGAATGGTGGTTCCAACCGGAATCGCGCGAAGCGGGAGAGTGTTTCCCACCTGGATTTCTGCATTCTCGCCGCTCATGACCGTGTCGCCGACCTGCAAGCCGACCGGCGCAAGGATGTAACGCTTTTCGCCATCGGCGTAGTGCAGGAGAGCGATGCGAGCCGACCGATTTGGATCGTACTCGATCGCTGCGACTTTCGCGGGGATGTTATCCTTATCGCGCTTGAAGTCGATAATACGATAGAGCCGCTTGTGGCCTCCGCCAATCCATCGCGACGTGATCCGGCCCTGGTTATTCCGCCCCCCGGTCTTTTTGAGTGGCTCGACCAGTGAGCGTTCGGGCTCGGTCTTCGTAATCTCTTCGAAGGTGGACACCGTCATTTGGCGGCGTCCTGGCGTTATGGGTTTGAACGACTTGAGTCCCATCAGATGACCTCAATCTTGTAACCGGGTTGCAGGGTCACGTACGCCTTTTTCCAATCAGATGTGCGCCCCTCGAAGCGGCCCTGACGCTTCGCTTTCCCTTTCATGCGCACAGTATTCACAGCCTTTACCTTCACGTTGTACGCCTGCTCGATTGCCTTTTTGATTTCGACCTTGTTCGCATCGAGACGTACCTTGAAAACGTACTGAGGGCCATCTTTACGCTCTGTTAGGAGCGTAGCTTTTTCTGTAATAACAGGCCGCACTAAGATTTCATACGGACTCTTCATGCGATGGCCTCCTCAAGTTGCTTGATCGCCTCGGGCGTGGTAATCAGAGCATCGCACGTTAGCAAGCAATAAATGTTCACGTTGTTCACTGGAATAACCAGGACATTCGGCAAGTTCCGCGCCGAACGCAGCACTTTCTCATCGGGCTGCGGAAGCATGACCAGAACTCGCTTTTCGTTTGCAACACCGATGCCCTCAAGGATCCCAAGGAATTTTTTAGTCTTGATCTCGTCAAGTGCCAGCGAATCCACGACCTTTAATCGGTTTTGACGAACGAGGTCGCTTAACGCCGAGGCAATTGCCGCTCTCTTGACCTTTTTGTTGAGTTTCTGTCGGTAGTCGCGCGGCTGGGGGCCAAAGATAATTGCGCCGCCACGCCACTGAGGAGCACGGATCGACCCTTGACGAGCGCGTCCGGTTCCTTTTTGACGCCACGGCTTGCGGCCGCCGCCACTGACCATTCCGCGCGTCTTAGTCGAATGTGTCCCCTGCCTTTGATTCGCTTCATAAGCAAGGAGTGCTTGACGCACACAGTTCACGTTCGGCTCAACCGCAAAAACGTCGTCACGCACACTCACGGAGCCGGTCGCATCGCCTTTGACATTGATCACTGTTAGGCTTGCCATAGTCACCATTACCTCCCGGCCGCCTTCTTAGAGGCCTTGAGCGGGTTGATTGCTTTCGCGGCCAGCTCGGCCAGGCGCGCCTCTTTGGTCGCCAACAGACGAATTTGGCGCTCAGCCTTCTTCGCACGCACAGTCTTGCGAATGATCACAAAACCGTTGTTGTGGCCAGGAACGCTTCCCTTGACGAGGATGAGATTCTTTTCCTCGTCGGTTTTCATGATTACCAGATTCAGCGCTGTGCAACGCGAGGCCCCCATGTGACCAGCTGCGTGCTTGCCCTTCCAGGTGCGCGAGGGATAACTCGACGCGCCCTGGGAACCAGGCCGACGGTGGTACATAGAGCCGTGCGTCTCTGGTCCGCGGCGGGTATGCCACCGCTTGATTGGCGACGCAAAACCACGTCCCTTCGAAATCCCAACAACATCGACGTGCTCGCCTTCTTTAAAAACGTCGGAAACTTTCAAGACACTCCCGACATCGGGGAGGCTCTCCAGAATTCCGCTGTCTTCAAGGCGGAATTCCTTGATGAAGCGCATGGGAGGCACGCCGATCTTTTTAAATTGCCCAAGTAATGGTTTTGGTGTATTCTTTTCTTTTCGTTCACCAAAGCCCAACTGCACAGCCGTGTAACCGTCCTCATCGGCGGTTTTCTTATCGAGGACGACACACGGTCCCGCCTCGATGAACGTCACAGGGACCAACCGACCGTGCTGGTCGAAGATCTGTGACATTCCTAATTTTCTTCCAAGTAGTCCAATCGGCATAATTCGCTTTCTCCGCGACAGCAGCTCGCCGAATTATTCGGTGTCGGCTGCTAGCACTGTTTGCTTCCGAACCTTGCGACGCGCTGAGGCGGCCGCATCAATGTTAGGTAAGCTTGATTTCTACGTGGAGCCCTGACGGCAGCTCCAATTGAGTCAAAGCATCAAGCGTCGCCTGAGTCGGGTTTATGATGTCAATGATGCGCTTGTGAATACGCATCTCGAACTGTTCCCGACTCTTTTTATCAACGTGCGGCGACCGGTTAACCGTGTACTTCCGGATGCGCGTAGGCAACGGGATTGGCCCCGCGACTTTTGCCCCGGTGCGCTTCACGCTGTCCACGATCTCCTGGACGCTCGCATCGAGCTGGCGATAATCGAATGCCTTGAGGTTGATTCGAATTCTTTGTCCTGCCATGTCAGTTCTTTCTGCACTGGAGACCGCCATGCGCAGGCATGGCGGCCCCAGGTTTCTTAATCTCCAGGAATTACTCGATAATGTCGGTCACAACACCGGCGCCGACCGTACGACCGCCTTCACGGATAGCGAAGCGAAGCTCTTTTTCCATAGCAATGGGGGTGATCAGCTCGACTTCGATGTGAACGTTGTCGCCTGGCATGACCATCTCAACACCCTCGGGGAGAGTCACCACGCCGGTCACGTCCGTCGTACGGAAGTAAAACTGAGGACGATACCCCTTAAAGAACGGCGTATGGCGACCGCCTTCTTCCTTGGTCAGGATGTACACACTGGCCTTGAATTTCCGGTGTGGGGTGATGGAGCCAGGAGCAGCGACAACCTGTCCGCGCTCAATCTCATCACGCTCGATACCACGGAGGAGGAGACCAACGTTGTCGCCCGCGAGTCCCTCATCCAGAACTTTGCGGAACATCTCGACGCCGGTCACCACAGTCTTCTTGATTTCGTCAGTGAGACCAACGATTTCAACGTTGTCGCCCACCTTCACTTTACCGCGCTCGATACGCCCTGTCGCCACAGTACCGCGACCGGAGATCGAGAACACGTCTTCCACCGGCATGAGGAAGGGCTTGTCAATTTCGCGCTGAGGCTCTGGAATGTATGTGTCGAGAGCCTCCATCAACTTGTCGATGGACTGCACTCCATACTCCGTGTTTTCGCCATTGAGCGCTTGGAGTGCCGAACCACGGATAATTGGAACCGTGTCGCCCGGGAATTCGTACCTCGAGAGAAGTTCACGCACTTCCAGCTCAACGAGGTCGAGCAATTCTGGATCGTCTACCATATCGCACTTGTTGAGGTAAACGACGATGTATGGCACACCAACCTGACGCGCGAGAAGGATGTGCTCGCGAGTCTGCGGCATTGGCCCGTCGGTGGCAGCGACGACGAGAATGGCTCCGTCCATCTGAGCCGCGCCGGTGATCATGTTCTTAATGTAGTCAGCGTGACCGGGGCAGTCGACGTGAGCGTAGTGGCGCTTTTCGGTTTCGTACTCGACGTGAGCGGTTGCGATTGTAATACCACGAGCCCGCTCTTCTGGCGCCTTGTCGATTTCATCGAACGGAACGAATTGACCCAAAGCTTTCTCGGCTTGCCGCTTCGTGATGGCTGCCGTCAGAGTGGTTTTTCCGTGGTCAATGTGGCCGATCGTGCCAACGTTTACGTGTGGCTTCTTACGCTCGAACTTTTCCTTAGCCATGTTAATTCCTCCATCTTTTCGTAACGCGTAGGCGGTCGCTCGACTGCCCTTTCTGGGAGGTCGTAGCTCAGGGTGGGCTCGAACTCCCGAAACTTTTTCGCGCGCTTGTGCCTAGCGCGGGCGGCATGAGATGCCACCGCTGGCACACGTCGCACGTGTTACTCATCTTCGGAAAAGTTATTTGCCGGGGAGCGCGTTCTCACGCTTGCTCGCCGCTGCCGAGGTGCATTGCCCGCACACTCAGCTACCGAAGTCGCCCTCTGCTTCTGCCTCTCTATGCAGTTGAGGCTCTTTCTGCTCTATCATTGCCGTCTCGCGGTGAGGGTGCCGCGCAACGTCTCGCGAGTGAGCACATTATGTGCCTGTCGCGATTATGTGGGATTAGCCCGAGTGGGAATTGCTACGCTGTTTTCGCTGACGATGTCCTACTCGAGTCCAGCGGTTTATACTCATTGCTATCGACACTATTCAAGCGCTGCTGAAAATTCTCGCTGCGAAACCAACTTTTTCTTCGCAGGTTTAGGTGTGGTCATGCGAGCTTCCAAAGGGGTAGACGCGGGGAACTTCATGGGAACGTCTGCAAAGCGCAAGGCAGTAAGAGAGCTATTGGTGTCGAAGGTTAACGCCGCGTAAGCCGGTTTTTGACGCTGCCACTGCTGCCATGTGACTACGACCTCTTTCCCCCACTGCTGCACAGCTAGATGTGAGACGTTAGAGCGTTTCGCGCGTGGCGAAATTTCAATCACAGTTAGAATCTGAAACCTACGTGCGTTTGTTGTGTTTTTCGCGAGCGTTGTATCTGTGGCAACAATATGCCATTCGTGTCGGCCAGGCGATACCCAGTCGGGATATGCAGAGGGCTGCGTACTGTAACGGTCGCTAACTTCGAGTTTGAGGTCGGTATTGGAAAAGAGGCGAGCGACGGTCCGCGCATGCGTTGTGGTCAACTCAAATGCGGAGGCTTCGGGGCGGAGTCGTGGCTCAAAGCGAGTATGCCAGAGCACCTGAATTTCAGATGATGACGTTTCCACATTATCGAGGACAAAGATCAGATAAGAGTCTTGCTCGGGCACAGAAGCCACTGCACGCGTCACACGCGTGGCAAGACCGGCGTAGGCCGGAGTTGCGTCCGCCCAAATCCAAGCACAGGTGAGATCCTCTCCGGACGCAAGAATGTTGGCTTTCGCCATAGGAGCACGGATCTGCCCTTGTCCCGAGATGAGAACTGCATTATGCGCCCGGGTGTGCCAGTACCACTCGCGACAGAAGGGACTATCAAAATAATCACGGAAGCCGGTGTTGACAAACAGGGGATCGCCGAATGCAGCCACGATTATTGCAAGCTGGTCGCAGTGGCTGTGGCTAAGGTTGCCCAGCGGGCTTGCTCTCAAGTGCCACTGAACATCAGACGCGGGATCGAGCAAATTCCCATGGTAGCTCGCTAAGCCTGTGTGGGGGAAACATCGAAGTCGGGGGACAGCCGAGGGCTCGCGGGGACTCACGCGTGGTCCCGTGGCCACGAGATACCGCAAAGGACTGAGAGTCTCCTTCGAAAGGCCGACCTTTTCGGCAAGCCACGCGCAGTGCGAATCACCGGTAAGAGCTGCAAGCATAGCGGCAATCCAGGCTCGCCTTGGACTGGGGGGATTTTCAGAAAAATCACCAAAACCAGAAAGGGGACTTCCCGGCGGCGCAAGCGAAATAAGGAACTTTCCGCACTGCGAGTAGAATGGCTTTTGCAACGCAGGAATTCCCATCACATTTTCGAGCTGCCACAGCCAGTGAAACACGTACTCGTGATAAGTGAGAAAATAGTGGAGCCCTTCAGCCCATCCGCCATCGTTCCCGCCCCAAATCGGGTACCAGCCGTAATAAATGGTTATCGCATAATTGAGCCAATCCGTGGCTTCGGGACATTCCCCGTGAAGAGCAATGGCCACTTCCCCAAGGAAGTGCCATAACCGACCGTTGTGGCTGTTACAGGGACACTGTTCGTACGGCGTCTGTGAATTCCGCAAATGGGAGTAGGCTTCTTCAGCACGTGCCCTGAGCATCTCGCGAACACGCACGCGTTCTTGCTCGGTGAGTGAATCATAAAGCCACGAGTAGGCACGGGCACATGAGAACATGATATGCATGCTCTGTTCGTCATTCACACGCAGGCTCGTGGTGCCGTGTGGATCCCAGGAGGCTAGATGAAGAAGCCACTTTTTCGCAGCCTGAACGTATTCCGCCTCTCCAGTGAGGAGCGCAGCGAAGGCCAGTGTTTCCGTGCAATGCGCCGCCCGCACGATCTCTCGATAATAGTGCAGCCATTCTTGCGAGTTCCACTTCCCCCCTGACCATGGACGTGGCTCCGCAGGAAGGGGTTCGGAAAGTAATTTGTTAGCTTCTGTTTCGAGAGCCGCCCACCATGTGGGGTGTTTTTTCTTAGTGCCGCGAAGTGCTTGCAGATCATCCTTCGTCACAAGCAGGCGCGGATGACTCGCGGGAACAGAATCGCGAACATGCTCAAACGAGGGACGCGGTACACAGGGAGCATCAGGAGGGACAACGAATTCTCGGGACCGGCTCCAGGCACTCACGGAGGTTCCATTGTCGTCAAATATCACGCGAAAACGCCACGAGTAGGAACCTGGTTCGAACGGCTCCTCTGGTGTGTACAGAGCATATTGCGAGGTCATCCGCCGGGGAGACGTTGAGGCGGCATCTCGGCGCAGCACCTCGAGCTCATAGCGATGCGCAGTCTTATGGGGAACCCATACAAAATAGGGAGGATTGAGAGTCGCTGTCGTATGGTCCGCAGGGAGAAATCCTAGCCCGTCCTGAGGAATCGGCAGTTCGGGTGAAGGGGCAGCTTGGAGTCTCGAAAGAACGGAAAACAAAGTGAACGTCCCGACAAGGGCTGCTAAGACGGGCGAAAGAAAAACATGCTTTTCCCCACGACGACACAATGAGTTGTTCGCGAGAGATTGTCTTGTCCCGCAATGAATGGTGAGCGAACTTTTTCCAGTGAATTTAGAAGACCACGTCAGCTTCATTTGCGTATGTTAGCAATTTCACATATTTATTAGATGTTCCGTGTTCTCACAGCTACGCGTGGAACTGTTGAGAATGATTCTGCACATGTTCGATGATGGCACGAGCGAGGTGTAGCGCGGTATGGATTTTTGCCTCGACAGCAGGTTGAAGCCCAAGTTTCCGCAGAGCCAATGAAGTGAGGGGACCGATGCTCGCTATGGTCACGCCAGAGAACAACTCGGCCAGTTCCTCTGCTGCTAAGGACCCAGCTAGACTTTCCACAGTTGACGCACTTGTGAACGTTACGATGTGAATCCGTTTCTGGCGCAAAGCTTCTTTCAGTTGGCTTATTCCATGGCTGTCAGGCACAGTATCATAGAGAGGAAGCACCTGGACGTGTGCCCCCTTTTCTGTGAGAATCTTTTCCAGTGCATCACGCGCCACAGCTGCGCGCGGCACAAGAACGCGATCATTTGCGTGAACTGCAAGCGATTCTGCCAATGATTCTTGTACGAATCGGCCGGGCACTGCATCGGGACGAATACCGTGGTGTGCCAAAGTCTCGGCAGTTTTCTCCCCAATGGCAGCTACGCGTGATTCCGAAAGAGCTCGTGCGTCGAGCTTGAGGCGCGCCAGGTGACTGAAGAAGATTCTCACGCCGTTCGCACTGGTGAAAACGATCCAGTCGTAAGCATGCAGCCTGAGAAGCTCTTTGCGGATTTCGTCTGTAAGCGGCCGAGGCTCAATAGCAATAGTTGGTGTGATTAACACGTCAGCGGCGTCTTGCTGGAGAACCTCTGCAAGCTCCTGGCACTGATCCTTGGGACGGGTGAGTGCCACGCGGAAACCGAATAGTGACTTGTGCTCAACCCACCGCAATTGAGAACGCAGTCTGACCACCTCACCAATGACTGTGACGGCTGGTGGTTCGAGCCTGGCCTCCTTCGTTCGCTCGACGATGTCGGCCAGTGAACCAGCAACAACTTTCTGCTCAGGCATTGTGCCCCATTGCACAACAGCGACAGGCGTTTGATCGGATTTTCCATGGCGCAGAAGTTCGTGGACAATGCGTTCCAGCGTCCGCACTCCCATGAGAAACACGAGAGTGCCCTCGAGCTTTGCAATGGTTTTCCAGTCAAGATCGCTTTGCTCTTTTTCTGGGGCTTCATGAGCTGTGAATACATGGAAACTGGCCGCAATGCCGCGATGTGTGACAGGAATCCCTGCATAGGCCGGCACAGCGATTGCTGAGCTTACCCCCGGGATGATCTCAAAGGGGATTCCTTCTTGCGCGAGAGCTAGCGCCTCTTCTCCTCCACGTCCAAAAACAAAAGGATCCCCCCCTTTGAGGCGTACAACGATTTTCCCTTCGCGAGCACGCTCGATGAGTAGCTTCTCAATCTCGCCCTGGCTAAGAGTATGACTTCCGGCTTGCTTGCCAACGTAAATGAGCTCTGCTTGGGCTGCGCAGAAGCTGAGGAGAGCAGGGTTTGCAAGGTGATCATAAACGATCACGTGAGCGTTTTCCAAACAATTGAGAGCGCGCTTTGTCACGAGCCCGATGTCGCCAGGACCGGCGCCAACAAGATACACTTTCCCCATGCATTGCTGGCTCATAGAAGCATTTGCTTTGCTTTTTGGTTCGGAGACAATGGAAAAAAGTGGGGAATAGAACACGTAACGAGCGAGGTTCGCGCGATGGCAAAACGCTGGTTCGTCTGGATGCTTGCATTGGGGCTAACACTCATTTCGATCAATGGCATGGCTGCGAAACAAAAGAAAAACAGTCGCACGCTTCCGCTGCCAGTTGGCATAGTGGAAGGATTTTACGGTCGCCCGTGGACGCACGAAGAGCGTCTTGAGATGATTCGGTTCATGGGGGAGATTGGGCTAAATCACTATTGTTATGCGCCTAAAGATGATCCCTACCATCGGAAGAAGTGGCGTGAACCTTATCCGGCTGACGAAGCAGCAAAACTTCATGAGTTGGTGCGTGCCTGCCAGAAGGCCAATGTCATTTTCTGTTTCGCCATTAGCCCGGGGCTCGACATTGAGTACTCCAGCCCAAAAGAATTCGAGCTTTTGATGGGAAAGGTCGAACCCTTAGCCAAGCTTGGTGTGAGAAGCTTTGCTCTGTTTTTCGACGACGTGAAAAGTACGTTTACCCACGAATCCGATGCGAAAACATTTAAGAGCTTCGCCGAAGCCCACGCCACTCTGGCTAACAAGTTATTCCAGCAATTGCGCCAACAAACGCCCAGTAGCTCACTCATCGTTTGTCCCACGGAGTATTATCTGTCCGATCCGACGCCTTATCTCACCGAGCTTTCCACGAAGCTTCATCCGGAAATTTCTATCGTGTGGACAGGCGTCGGGGTCTGCTCGCCACGAGTCGATCCGGCAGATTTGCTACGGATTCGTGAAGTGACCCGGCGAAAACCATTTCTGTGGGACAACTACCCCGTGAACGATTACGACAGTGGGCACATTTACCTCGGTCCACTACGCCACCGCACCCCACTACTTGGGCTAAACCTTTCGGGCTATTGGTCAAATCCCATGAACGAAGCTGAGTTGTCGAAGATTCCGCTTCTCACTATCATGGATTTTTTCCAGTCGCCCGAAACCTATAATCCCGAAACGAGTTGGCGGCAGGCATTGAGGCGCGTTGGGGGGCCACGAGCCTATCCGTATTTGCTGCGTTTAGCAGATTTCATGAGCGGTTCATTTTTGAGTGGTGACGAAGGGCGTGTGCTTTGCACTCTTATGGCTGATTACTTCGAAAGCCCCTCGCCCGCATCATTGGGAAGCTTACGCGAGTACCTCCAGCAGTTACTCGACCTTGAAAACAATCTAGATCGGACTCTCACCAACCGCCGGCTATTCGAGGAGCTACGCCCGAGCCTTAAGCGCCTGAGAATTCACGTGCGGAATTTACAGGCTGCCGTGCGGATCGACGAGATCGGCACAACGGCGAGTGAAGCTGCACAGCTGAGGGCAACGCTGGCGCAAGCACTGGCCGCACTTGATTCGCCAGTGACTGCGCCGGCAATGGGGAGCTCCGAGTGGAACCAATTACTTCGTGATGACCTGACTGTTTTCCCTGGCAACGTGGCAGATGAAATCTTTGCCCAAATTCAACAGACATTCTTTTCAAAGTGGACACGGGAAACATCGCCTACCTTGCCGAATATCATAGCAGCGCCGCCGGCAGCGGGTGGGCATTTTGGGGAATATGCAGTTGATGGCAACGAGCGTACGTTTTACAAATCACGCAATCAGTGGAAGGCTGGTCAATACCTGGCCATTGATTACCGAATCCCGTTCGATAAGAAAACAACGATTTCTGTCCGCACAGACGGGGTGGAGAAATGGCGGACGATTTTCTATCCTGAACTCGATGTGGAAATTTCGTTGGACTGTGCTCACTGGGAAAAAATTGGGAGCGTTGATGGCCAACGGAAGTCGGTGGATACAACTCGGCCTTTTCGGTTCCTGCGCTTGCTTGCAGTGAAGGACCTGGATACTCAAGTCGTCATCCGCGACGTATTTGTTGAAACGAAAGGCAAGTGAATTGCGAGCATAGCGTAATCATCGTGGAGATACCATGACATCACAGCGGATTATTATGGGAATCACAGGGGCGAGCGGCGTGATTTACGCGCGTGCTCTGCTGGAGGAACTTCTATCACTCGACGTGCAAGTTCATCTGATCGTTAGCAATGCAGCGAAGATAGTGATGCGTGAGGAGCTCGGACTTACGTTTCCTCCAGCAAGGCATTTCGATTTGAGCCGTCTTTTAGGTCGTGAGACTGCATCTGAACGCGTTGTAGTCTACGATGACGCCGATCTTGCGGCCGGTCCAGCGAGCGGAACTTTCCGCAGCCGGGGCATGGTGATCTGCCCTTGTTCGATGAAGACGCTCGCGACACTTGCTGCTGGAACGGGCAGCTCTCTTATCACACGCGCAGCAGATGCTTGCTTGAAGGAAAGGCGGCGATTGGTGCTCGTTCCGCGCGAAACGCCTCTCAATCTCATCCATTTACGAGCTATGGTGAGCGTGACAGAGGCTGGCGCTGTGGTGCTGCCTGCTGCTCCCGGCTTCTACCACCGGCCGAAAACGATCGACGATTTGGTTCGCCACATTGTTCTGAAGATTCTTGATGTACTGCAACTCGAGCACAGTATCCCGTATCGCTGGAAAGACTCAGACAAAGAGAAGTAAGCCTTGCATACGGGCGCTCACCTTTTGCGGCCGATGACAATGGCCGTTGCGTAGGGCGTGTCCAGACGGCGAATCTCGCTGAAGCCAGCTTCGGTCAACCATGAACGAATCTCGCTTTCCGTGTAGGTATCGCCATAGTCGCGAGCCACCAGCATATTGAGTGCGAAGATGGCTCCGGCGGGCGGGTTAAGTCTGGATTCGTCCATAACAAAATCCTGGACTGCGAGATAACCACCGGAAGCTAATGCTCGTGCCGCTCTGGCGAACAGCTCGCGATTCTCGTCGGGAGAAAACATGTGAATGATGGCAGAAAGCCACACCAGGTCTGCAGGCGCTGGGAATTCGTCGCGGAGCATATCGCCAGCAACAAGTTTCACACGATGTCCACCTGGATATTTCTTAAGGAACTGCGGCGCGATTTCAACCACCTGAGGCAAGTCAAAGAGAATCACCTCTGCTTCCGGATGCTGCTCAGCAAACGCGCTGGCATAAGCCCCAGAACCGCCACCAGCGTCGACAATTCTACGAAGGCCAGAAAGGCCCAGCAGAGCAACTGTCTCTTGCGCCTTTGGAGCAGCATTAGCGTGCATGGCACTGATGAACTTTTCGAAGTACTTTCGATCTCGCTGAGCCATGGGGGGCCCGACCACCTTTCCCCCCTGCCGCACTGCTTCCGTGAGGGTGCTCCATGTCTCCCACATTTGGCAGGCATGATCGAGGCCGGCGAGATATTCAGCGCTTTCCGGCAACATGGCACGGCGTGCTAGATCGGTGAGAGCATAGGTGGAGTCAGATTTTGTGAGGAGACCGAGTGTGACAAGAGCACTCAAGAGTCGGTCGAGTCCGCGAGGATGACAGTTGAGTTTTTCTGCAAGCTCAAGGGCTGTCTTTGGCTGTTCGCGAAGTGCGGGGAACACGCCTAGCTCATGGGCCGTGAGGATGATACGCGCAGGCATGAAACCACGTGCCACTTCAAAAATGCGGGTGGGAGTAAGGTCTTGTGTCATCTTGGGACCCCGGTTCATAATTCCACATCTTTTGTGTTAAAAGTATCATATTCTTTTTACAGTCTGCAAGGGGACTCCACAGAAAACTTGCCTTTTGCGGCTCAACATCAAAACTGGGGTCACGCTTTCCGCACCGCAGTAAGCGGCTGCCTGGAGAAGCATTCCACGAGGTAATAAACAAGTTCGTATGCGATGGGGTGAGAGAAGAAGATGCCAGGGTGAGATTCTTGTGCGCCCTGCAGTACTCATCGCTGTAGGCGTCGGCGTCATCATTCATCTTCGCGCAGCGCTGCAGGGAAGCATCAATCTCGACGAGTACCAGTTCATATCAAACGGCTGGAATGTCTTCCGCGGACTGCAGCCTTATCGCGATTTTTGGGATAACCACGGCCCCGCGGCCAACTACGTTTTTGCCCTGCCCTTTTACTTCTTTCCCGCCGTTCATGACATCATTATTTTTTTCCGTCTTGGCGCTTTTTCTGTCACACTTCTTACGGTAGCCGGAACCGTGTGGTTGGCACGAACCGCGTATCCCTTCATCAGCCAGAGTGGAGGTCTTGCGGCAGCCCTGTTGCTAGCTGCCCCGATGTACCTGAGCAAGTCCCATGAAGCGAGAGGCGACATTTTTCTGAATCTAGCGTGGGTATGGGGAACCGGGCTGCTGTTTTTCGGCCTGCGTAAGAACAAGTGCTGGCCCTGTCTGCTGGGAGGCCTAGCTTGTGGATTTGCATGCTGGTTTACCCCCAAGGGGCTTTTCGTGATTGTAGCAGGGGCGCTGATTTTGCTTCCAGACTTGTGGAGAAGGAAGCACCAGTTTCTAGGGAGAGCTCTTGGCTTTGCCCTAGGCGCAGGTCTGGCTTTGATCGCCTTGTGGGTGTGGCTGCGTTTCGCCGGTCTCTGGCAACCCTTCCAACAGTTAGTTTTGGTCGAGTCAATTGGGCGCAAACGCTCTGTTTCTATCTCACCTCTCCTGGGTGCTATAAAAGAATACCCTGGCTGGATGGGAGTGGGGATGTTAATCGTGTGGAAAGGACTTTTCGCGACTGTTCGTCGTCGCCCGCTGACTTCGTGGGATGCCAGATTATGGCCAGTCATCATATTTTTGATAATTTATTATTATTTTCTCCTGCCGTCACGCCATCTGCAGTCGCTTTTGCCACTTCAGCCCATGTTAGCTGTGGCGGGGGTTGGTTTCCTTCACCAAGGCTTTCGTCGGATTCGCAGGTTCTTGAGAAGGTCGGGGGTTTTTGTAAGCACGTTGTGGACTCTCTTACTGGTTGCAATCACGGTCCACACCTTGCTTGTCACCCGCAAGAGCCGGGATGTCCAAGGTTATTTACCTCAACAGATCGCAAGTGCAAATCGCTGGGCGATTGCTGTTCCACCCGACGAGATGGTGCTACGCGGGGAAGGGCCGCCGCTCTTTCGACCGAGTCCGCTTCACGCGTACGTCCTTGTGAACTATCTGAAAGAAAGATACGCTCAAAGACAGACTGAGTTTGACATTCCTACGTTACTTCAGGCCAAATCGGTGCGCTATGTAGCTGTCGAGCCGCGGATCCGCACTTTACCCCTACGCGATCTTGAATTTATCCGAGAAAATTACCTTCCGATGGCGGGAACCCAAGCAGGACCAAAACGCATGATGCTGGCAGCTGGGAAGGTGTTACGCAACATTGCTGACGGAACAACGTTTACCATAGCGATCTCGAGCTGGTACTGGATTGCACGGGAGGGAGCTAGCAACAGTGTCAAAATCGATGGAAACCCCGTAGATGCTGGCGACTACCTGGTGGCGGGTGAACATTGGCTCGAAGCAGGCGACAGCCCGACAACTGTGGTGGTAAGCTCCGTCGCACCCAAGCGACTTGATTGGCGAAGTCTGGCATTACAAATCCCGCCGGCTCTGCGCGAATGATCCCGACGCTTGTAGTATGAAGTGAGAAGGAAAGGGTCGATGCCACTCGATAGAGCAACCGCGCGAAAAAACCTGGTTAACCTGGTCCAGCATCAGCTTGTGAAGCAGGACTACGGACTCTTGCGGCTTGCGTTGTGGTACGATATTGTGGACGAGGCAAGTGACCTTTTCTTGTTTGAAGTCTTTGACAGCTTTCGCGCCCCAGACGCGAGCGAGATTGCCACATTCCGCTTTCCCGGGATGGGCTTCCTTTGGCTTCCTGGTCTCTATCACGTCACCGTCTGTTCTCTCGGTTTTTTCGAGCAGGCGGTTCAGGAAGAGGATGAAGACGTATTGAAATTCCGCGAGCAGCTTGCGACAGGGAGAGCCGAGCTCATCGTTCCATCATCTCCTTCCGAAGATGCCGTGGCAGCGCTTCTTTTCCCCTGAGTTTTTTGTGGCGCGTTTCGCGCTTGCCAGCCTAGGGATGTTCTCACAGAATCGCAATTTCAACTTATCGACAAGGGAACTCTAAGCCATGCGAGCTGTGGATATCATTATCAAGAAGCGCGACGGTGGGGAACTCAGCAAAGAAGAAATCGCGTTCTTTATCGAGCATTACTTACGCGACGACATTCCAGACTATCAGACCTCGGCCTTGCTCATGGCTATCTATTTTCAGGGAATGACTTTCGACGAGACAGCTGAGCTAACCCGGCAAATGATATGGTCGGGAGAAACTTTTGACCTAAGCTCGCTGGCGATTGGTTTTCCGGTGGACAAGCATAGCACTGGTGGCGTGGGTGACAAGATTTCGCTGCCCCTCGCACCACTAGCAGCTGCTTGCGGCGTTGCTGTGCCCATGGTGAGCGGGCGTGGGCTCGGTCACACAGGTGGCACCCTCGACAAACTCGAATCGATTCCCGGCTTCAACGTTGCCCTCACGCGCGACCAGTTCATGCGCCAGCTGGAGAAGATCGGTGTGGTCATGGCCGGACAAACCGATAAGTTTGTGCCAGCAGATAAGCGACTTTACGCACTGCGCGATGTGACGGGAACAGTGGAATCTATCCCGCTTATCTGCGCGTCGATCATGTCGAAAAAAGTGGCGTCGGGGGCGCGAGCACTCGTCATGGATGTGAAAACGGGGACGGGGGCCTTTATGCAGACGCTGGAGAAATCGAGAGCGCTCGCGAAAGGGCTCATCGGTGTCGGGCGCGTGCTGGACCGCCCCGTTCATGCCCTCATCACAGATATGAATCAACCCCTGGGGAGGAAAATTGGCAACGCACTAGAAGTTATTGAATCCATTGCTTGCCTAAAAGGTGGTGGGCCCCCTGACGTGCGCGAACTAACCCTGCGGCTTACAGCAGAGATGCTACTTCTCGCGCAAGTTGAGAAGGATAGGCAGCAGGCTTACGAGCGGTGCAAAGAGGTGCTCGACAGCGGCAAAGCCCTCGAGAAGTTTGCGCAACTTATCGAGGCCCAGGGTGGTGATCCACGCGTGACCGATAACCCGGCCTTGCTTCAGCTTGCTGCAGACGAAACCTACTTTGTGGCCCCACGGTCTGGATTTGTTGCAAACATGAATTGCCGCGAAATTGGCAATGCAGCTGCTGTGCTTGGCGCAGGACGAGCTAAAACGACCGATGCAATCGACCATGGAGTTGGACTGGAGATGCTTGCAAAACTCGGGAATCCCGTGACACAGGGGGAACCCATAGTGCGAATCCTCCACCGCAAGAGCCGAGGACTTGACGAGTGTGTGAGACGGCTAGAAGCCGCTATCGAAATTGCTGACGAGCCACCGTCTCTTCCACCGCTCATTTATGAGACGCTCGAGTAGGCAGATAGGCCACCAAGCTCATTGCCGCTGCTTTTTCAAAGGGAGAGCAGCCCTCGCGCTTTTCGGAGATTCTATCAGCTTTAGCGTCCGAGAGCAGCCAGAACGTGGAGGGCCGCG
>JADFCV010000001.1:673991-684718 GCA_017161655.1 Candidatus Sumerlaeota bacterium | reverse complement strand
TCAAGAGGCTCGCTAGCGATGTCCGGACTACCAGAAAAAATTTTATATGTCGCGTAGGGAAGTTTACGAAAGACGAATTCACCGGACGCTTCGGATCGTGTTTCGCAGCTGAAAGTCGTCCCCTTCACCAGAGTTTGCGTCACAACATTGATCGCTGCCGGTGTGGTAGGCCGATCGATGAACACTGCTGATCCGCGGATTTCGGCTCCTCGTTCAAGTTTGCAAATCTGGCGCAGTGTGCCGGGTGCTATGAGGGGAAAAAAGCCTGGGGCAAAATCTGGATGTTCAACCGTCAGATCGTAAAACCCCTCTGTTGAGAGCTTCTCAAAAGAGAATTCGCCTTTTGCATTGGACACCTTTTTGAAGCGTTCTTCGTCAGGCAGGGATGTTGTCGGCATTCCCAGTGGCTTGTAAGCAGACAGGCGGACTGTGGCTGAGGCGAGGGGAGTGTCCTTTTCATCTGTAACAATGCCGCTAATTTTGCCGCTTTGGCGAAGAACAAATTCTAATGGTTTTTTCGATGTTTTTTCGCTAACCTCTATTGTCTGGACGAGGAGATCGTAGCCTCGACATCGAATTTCAAAAAGGTGCTCGCCCTGACTCACCCCCTTGAGGGTGAATGTGCCTTCGCCTTCCGTCTTGGCAGTTTTGTAAGTTGAGTCATCGAGATAGATGTTGCCTCCGCTCGCAACTTGCTCCAGCTGTTTGCGGCGCGCATTCACGAGTGCACCGGGAACTGGCTGTCCGTTTTCATCGCGCACAATTCCGGAAATCGTTGCGCCAAGAGGAAGAATGAACTCAACACGCTCGCGTCGGCGGTTCGATGGGGGAGTGTAGGCAGTACGTATCAACGGCACGTAGTCCGGATGAGCGACCAAAATGTCGTAGCTTTCAGGTTGAAGATTCGCAATCTCGAATCCCCCCGTCGCATCCGTTTCCGTGTTCTCTGTGAAATCTTCCTGACCGCTCGGCCGGACGCTTACCCGAACTCCCGGAATTGGTCGTCGTTGCTCATCAAGAACCTGCCCACACAGGACGAATGCCGAAATCTCGCTCAATCCTGCGGATTTTTTCAGTACGGACCCGGACGTGAGCTCCTTTGATCCCTTGTCTGCCCGATGTAATGCTTCGCTCAACCAGCCAACAACTCGTTTACCCCCCCGGCCCACACGGTGAATAAGCGTACTCGGCCAATTCTGAGAATCTTGGTCTGCGCCAAAATAATAACAGACCACAAATAGCGCGGAAGCTAATGCCCCGATGCTGACCCACAACCAGAGCTGGTTCTTGCGCACGAGCACCCTCTACAGCCTCAACCCCTCGAGATAGTAAGGAAAGTAAACACTTGCTCAACAAGCGTTGCAACCCAGCAAAAACCGTGCGAGAAATTCTATCGCGTGGAAGCCTTATTGGGATTTACGCATTCTATTGCTCCTACGTCTCTTAGAAAAGAAGGCTAAAAGAACTACTCAAAGGTCTCTCTTCTCGCTGGCTTCCCCATTTGATTAGCCAAATCATTCGAGGCTCTTAAGCTTTTGGGTTTGCTCTTCAAGGATCAATGCGTCAATAAGAGGGTCAAGCTCGCCGTCCATGATCCGGTCAAGGGAGTAAAGCGTCAGGTTGATGCGATGATCGGTAACACGGTTTTGTGGAAAATTGTACGTTCGGATTCTTTCGGAGCGATCACCACTCCCCACCATTTTTCGTCGCGTTTCGGCCAGCTCGCGCTGTTGACGCTGCGATTCGATTTCAAGGAGCCTGGCGCGAAGAACTTTGAGTGCTTTCGCTTTGTTCTTGTGCTGTGATTTTTCGTCCTGACAGGTGACCACTAATCCCGTTGGCAAGTGAGTCACACGGACCGCACTGTCCGTGGTGTTCACGCTCTGTCCGCCCGGGCCACTGCTCCGGAAAACGTCAATTTTCAAGTCCTCTGGCTTGATTTCAATCTCGACCTCCTCAGCCTCAGGGAGCACCGCCACGGTGGCAGCGCTTGTGTGAATACGTCCCTGTGCCTCCGTTTCTGGCACACGCTGGACTCTGTGTGTCCCCGCCTCAAACTTCATGCGGCTGTAAACGTGATCGCCCTCGATGCCGAAAATGACCTCTTTGAACCCATCGAGTCCTGTGACATTTGAGCTCAGAAGCTCAATCTTCCATCCTTTGGATTCCGCATATTTGGTATACATTCGGAAAAGGTCCGCTGCAAAAAGCGCCGCCTCCTCGCCTCCGGTCCCGGCACGAATTTCGACGATAATGTTCTTTTCGTCGAGCGGATCCTTCGGGAGCAGCAATAGCCGCAATTCGTTGAGAAGTTTCTCGCGTCGTTCTTCAAGCTCCGCAATTTCAGACCTTGCTAACTCAGCAATCTCCGAATCCGAATCATGGGCTAAAGCCTCAGCTTGTGCGATTTGTTCCTCGAGGGTCTGGAACTCTCTGTACTTACTAACAATACGTCCC
Source organism: Candidatus Sumerlaeota bacterium (assembly GCA_017161655.1). Lineage (GTDB taxonomy): Bacteria > Sumerlaeota > Sumerlaeia > Sumerlaeales > Sumerlaeaceae > DRVG01. Next base: position 682,261 of record JADFCV010000001.1, on the reverse strand, counting down.
AGTTCGTTGTGAAGCTTCGATTGTTTTTTCAGTTCTTCTGGATCGCTTAGGACAGCGGGATCACTTAATGCCGCTTCCACCGAAGCAAACTTCGCTTCGACGTCCTTTAACCTGTCTCGAATATCAATTACGGTATTCATCTTGCCGCCGACGTATTACCCTATGTTGTGGGCATTATTGAGTTTTTCACATCCTGGCTGTCGTCGATCCTGGATAGTTGACTCTGACTGATTGGTTTTGCGAGCTGCTAATGGAAAATGGCAACTCGGAAACGAAAACAGGCAGAGTCGTCCCCGTCCGGATTGGAAATTCGAAAGCCAACATGGCACTGGGGACTCCCGTTGTTTCTGCTGGTGCTTGTTTGGGCAACGTTGGCTTTGTACAGTTACATTCCCGCACTGAAGTTGAATTTTGCGTATTGGCCTATCCTGCAAGATCGCGTCATTGAGCTGTGGCGCCGCGGTTACCCTCCCAACCGTTTTTTGCCTTACTGTATTGTTGCGTCCATTTTGCTGCTCGTTTTCATTTATCGGGGACGATACAAAATTGAAATCACGGATGAGGCGGTGATAGTACACAGTCCTTTGGGAGAACCGCGGATTCTTCGCTGGGTGGACGTGGACGAGGTGTACATTTCCCGAATCCGGTATCCCCTAGAAGGGGCTCAGCACGAGCGCCGGAAACTCGTTTTGTACGCGAGAAAACGTTTTTGGTGGCTACCGTGGAGAAGTAAGCTGACCATGACCAACCGGGCGTTCGAAGGGTATTCCGAAGCGCAACGTCTCGCCGTGAGAATTGCTGTGCCTGCCATCGCCGAGCGGCTCCGGCTTCAGTTATTGCGGGAAGGGGGGCGCGTTGAATTCGGAAAACCTTCCGTTTGGCAAGATCTTTTTGCGGTGGCTCTTTTCGCAGTGAGCGCAGCCAGTGTCATTCTTGCAGTCCGCATGTGGCACACCCATTTGTGGGGTTCCTGTGTCTTATTCGCAATTGTCGCTATCATGGGCTTTCTTGCATGTCTTGGTCGATTTCGCCGACAGTGGTATGCCGTGGACCCGGAGAATCTTTACGTCATTCGGCGTGGACTGCCGACCGTGAAAATTCCTCTGCTCTGGTTAAAAGAGGCGAACGTCTCAAAAGGGGTGATGAATCTCGTCGCGGTGAACCCGCACGCACAGCATCGAGAGACGACTGTGAGAGACAAAAGGTTTTTCAGGAACCGTGGGGTCATGCTTGCGCTGATAAGACTTCTCGTCTCGGACGCATCGATGAAAGCTTACTACACAAAACGAGAATCCTCATCGGCAAGGAAAGGCGAGGAAGATCTGCCGGCACCAATAGCGCAGAATGAAGAGGCATCAATGCCGAAGCCGAGTTCAGGTGTCTCCATGCCAGAGGCTCCGTCAGACACAAACGAATCTCTCGCAGGTGGAGAGGAAATCGATGCTTAAACTCTGGTTGGCGCTAGGCGTCGCGTGGCACCGCTAGCATGCGTTCGATGGCAAGGCGGGCGCGTTCCGCTATATCTCGCTCAACCTCAACTTCAAACAGTTCTTCGCGCAGCGACCGTTCTACTTCCACCAATGTGATAGTCTTCATATAGGGGCAATTCAGGCGGCACCCAATGCAGCCGTCAGCGAGGATAAACTCTTTATCGGGATAACGTTTTTTCAATTGGTGAAGGATCCCATTTTCCGTGGCGATAATGAAGCGCTTTCGCTCCGGAAAGCGGCCAACTGCTGCGATCATCCCGCTAGTTGAGCACACGACATCTGCCATCGCGATAATGTCCTCGCGGCATTCAGGGTGTGCAATGAGCACCGCATCCGGCAGTAATTCTCGCACTTTTTTCACATTCGCGCCGCGGAGGACATCGTGGACAGGACAACAACCGTCGTAAATCACAACTTCTTTTTCAGGTACCTGCTTCGCGACCCAGCGACCGAGGTTACGGTCGGGCGTAAAAAGAATCTTTTGGGCAGGAACACTGCGTACCACAGATACCGCATTTGCGGAAGTGCAGCAAATGTCGCTCATCGCTTTCACTTCCGCACTGGAATTGATGTAGGTCACGACATAGTGGTCTGGATAGCGCTGTTTCCACTCATCAAGACTCTCTGGAGTTATCGAATCAGCGAGCGAGCAGCCAGCGGCCAAGTTGGGCAACAAAACCTTTTTCTCGGGATTCAGAATTTTTGCCGTTTCCGCCATGAAATGGACGCCGCAAAATACGATGATGTCTGCCTTGGTCTTGGTGGCTTCCACAGCCAGGCCGAGTGAGTCGCCCACGTGATCAGCAATTTCTTGTACTTCGGGAACTTGATAGTTGTGCGCAAGTATGACAGCGTTTTTCTGACGCACGAGCTCTCGAATCTCTCTCGCCAGTTCAAGCTGATCTCGTTCCATCGAAGTTGTGACGGGCATAGATATCCCTCGTCTCTAAACAAGTTGTGCGCCGTTCTGGTTCTGAGCTACTTGACGTTACCAGCCTTATTCGGAAAGCCGCCTAACGGATTCCCATGTGATAGGATGTCACTTTTTCTCAATTGCGTAATGAGGCCATCGCTGCATTCATCAATGCTGTCGCAGCAAATCTTATGATGGGTCGTCGCATTGAGGGACACTCTTGGAGAAATTGGACAATAAGTGGCGATTCCTTTTGTTGGCATTGTTGCCGCCGGCGGCGTTGTTTTTTTGCCTCGCGACATGGTTTGTCCATGTCCCGTATCTTGATCAGTGGTGGTTGCTGCCGCTAGTAGTAGCTCAGCGAGAGGGCACATTAACATTCTCGCAAATTTGGCATCAAAACGCAGAACATCGGCTCTTTTTCCCCAAACTCATGATGCTCTTCCTGAGTCGGTTTTCTGCGTGGGATTTGCGTTGGGAAACCACCGCAAACTTCTTCATGTGTTGCGGAGCAGTTTTGCTCATCATCTCCCAGCTAAAGCGCAATAGCAAGTTGCTCCGTGCCCCGGTTGCCGCGGTCTGGTATTTTCTCGTCTCGTTCGTTCTTTTCTCGTTCGCCCCATTCGAGAATTGGCTCTGGTCGTGGCAAATGCCGTACTTTCTTATCCAGGTTTGTGTTCTCTTGTTGACGGGAACACTCGCGTCGTTTCCTCGGAGCGTTCTTTCCTGGTGTGTGGCAATAGGCGTCGCAGTCATTGCGAGTCTTTCTTTCGCTACTGGCATGGCCTTGTGGTTCGCAGGGCTCGTAGAGCTTTTGCTTGTTGCTCCGCGGCAGAAATTGGTCCGATCGGTCCTTGTTTGGCTCCTCGCTGCCTCATCGACCGTGTCCCTGTACCTCATCGATTACGAGTTTCTGCTCTGGAATGATCCCGTATCGGCCGTGGCACGGATGAGCCATTTTCTTGGCTACGTCCTGGTGTATCTGGGCGCCGCCCTCGTGCCGACTCACTGGGTTCGAACCTCTGCTGTGTTGGGGCTCATCTATCTGACACTTTTATTCGCTCTCTTAACCTTTGCGTTGCGCGCCCCTGCTCGAGTCCGCCTCGCTGTTGCACCGTTTCTAGGGTGGATGTCCTTTGCTCTTGGAGCTGGCCTTCTGACCGCCGCCGGACGCTCAAACGTCCATGATTTCACGCAGGCGATGAGCCCCCGATATATTACCTTCACTCAATTAGGCTGGCTGGGGGGAGTCCTGGCGATTGATGTGTGGCGGCTGGTGAATTGCGGGCAGACGCAGCGCAGGAGACTAGCAGTGCCGCTATTCGCTTTGCAGGTTTTGATCGGTTTGGGGTTTTGTATGGCCTACATTCATGGCCTGCAGGGAATGAGGTGGTTGAGTAGGGAAATCCGAAGTGGTTATGTCGCGCTCACCACAACCAGGGAGCTTGCTCGACTGAGAAAGCTGTATGTTGTCCCGGAACAGTTGCGCGACGAGTTTCTTCCTCTCATGCAAAAATACAGGCTGGGGCCGTTTCATGAAACTCATAACTAAAATCGAAAAGAGTGCGTTCGGATTCGGCCAGGGTAAAATCTACGCGGGGCGCTCAACAGCAATGACGGCCACGTGGCCGCCAAAACCGAGTGCAAATTTTAGAAACCGTCTGACTGGCTGGTTCTCTCCAACGGAAGAAACAAACTGTAAATGAAATGCTGGATCGGGCTCATCAAGCCCGTAGGTCGGCGGAATGAATCCCGCATCAAGTGAGATCAAAGTTAGAGCTAGCTCCACACTCGCACTAGCTCCGAGCAAATGCCCAATGTGTCCCTTGAGACTCGAGACAAGTGGGCGATGTGGGGCAAAGATGCGGTCAATAAGAAATGCTTCAGCTTGGTCATTCAGGGGTGTCCCTGTCCCGTGTGCGTTGATGTATTCCACATCTTGCGGCTCCCAATTTGCATGTCGAAGTGTGTTCCTCACAGCAAACTCGGCTGTATCAGAACTTGGTTCAACAGCCGTAATGTGGTAGCCCTCGGAACGATAATCGCCCGCCCGAATGATTGCGAGTGGTTTTGCTCTGCGTCCTTGCGCATGGGATAGCGATTCCAGGACGAAAACCGCTGCACCCTCGCCGGCGTTGAAACCACCTCGCATTCGGTGGAACGGCCGACACCGCTCTCTCGAAAAGGCCCCCATATTGATGAATCCTGCCATCGCCATGGGATTGCGGGTACACTCAGCGCTGCCTGCCAGGACAACATCAGCGATCCCGTCGCGAATAAGAGAAATTCCCATAAGAATGGCAACAAGTCCAGTCGCACAAGCAGCACTTGCGCTTAAGATTGCACCCCGGAATCCATAGATCTGGGCAAGCCAGGTGCCTAAAGTGTTGGGGAAAAATGTCTGCAGGAGCCTCCCCAGATCTTTCGCGCTAAAATCGGGGTCGTTATCACCGCAAAGCAACTCGTGCGCCTTGAGGTAACAGCGCAAAAAACCTTTGCTGCTGCTAACTGTGGATGCCACGCGGGACATATCCACATTTTGACCGACATATAGCTGCGCTTCTTCCATCGCCTCATGCGCAGCCCACAAACCGTAAAGCAATCCTGGGTCGAGGCGCGCTACCCGCCGCTGATCCGGGGAAAGAATGTGGTGGAAAAGCGCCTCACTGCGGGGAAAAAAATCCTCCGGAACGAGCCCGAAGAAAAGCTGTTCACCTAACCCGATATCAACCGTTTGGAGACGCGATTCGTTTGCTCGGAGAGCAGACGCAATCTCTTGACGTGTATACCCGAAAGGACAAACAACCCCCACACCAGTGATAGCAACATCGGTGCCTAGTAGTTGAGTTTTCCTCATGCGGCGGCGAGTAGGTTCCGATTTTCAAGCTGCGACCTGCAAGGCCAAAGACGAGATGGTGGAGGTAAGGGGATTCGAACCCCTGACCTATACGTTGCGAACGTATCGCTCTCCCAACTGAGCTATACCCCCACCATTGGGCATTTTCCTATACCAAGTGAGGAAAGGCGTTATTCTAACGCCATACGGGTAGGAATACTCGCGCCTCGTGTTTCGAGCACTCAGGAAACTTTTTCTTTCCGCACGAATCCTCAAAAACTCAGCTCAGCGTGGGGGCGGGGGAGCTGGTTGGTAATCAGGGACCAATTCCTTGAGCACGCGGCGGATTCCTTCGCTGTCGCTCGCCACTGCGTACTTCTCCAGCTCGTCGATCTTTTCCCAAAGAGTTCCACATTCGACAGGTTCAGGTTCCGCCACGAAGACCTTCCCAATTTCCGTGCGTCTTACGTTTTCTGCCGCCGTGAGAAGTTCCTCAGTAAGCTTCTCGCCCGGACGTAAGCCTGTGTAAACGATCTGGATTTCTCCTCTGTCCGGATCAAAACCGCTCAACTGGATCAACCGTCGCGCCAGATCCGCAATTTTTACCGGTTTGCCCATGTCGAGCACATAGAGCCTTCCTTGCTCATCCATGGACCCCGCTTTGATAACCAATGAGACAGCCTCGGGAATGGTCATGAAAAAGCGCGTGACTTCCGGGTGCGTCAGAGTGATCGGGCCGCCATCTGCAATCTGGCGCTTGAAAAGAGGGATCACGCTACCTCTCGAGCCAAGCACGTTGCCAAATCTCACCGCAGCAAACAGAGTTTTCGATTGGCGCGCCAGGCAAAAGATTACCATTTCTGCAACGCGCTTTGTGGCGCCCATCACATTGGTTGGCCGAACGGCTTTGTCGGAACTAATGAGAATGAAGCGCTTTGCCCCATAGCGATCGGCAAAATAGGCAACGTTATACGTACCAATGATATTGTTTTTCACGGCTTCATCGGCATCGTATTCCATAAGGGGGACATGTTTATGCGCCGCTGCGTGAAAAACAACATTCGGCCGGAATGTCCGGAACACATATTCCATTTTGTTGATGTCTCGAATGTCGCCCACTACCGTGATAATATCTGATCCGGGGAATCGCCGCCGGAGCTCGGTAGAGATTTCGTAAAGAGAATTCTCTCCATGTCCGACAAGAACGAGTCGCTGCGGACGAAGTTCGAGTAATTGTCGGCAGAGCTCACTTCCGATGGAACCTCCAGCACCAGTCACCAAAACGACTTCGTTGCGGATATAATTCCTATCTTCGGGGAGCTCCAAATTGACCTCTTCTCGGCCCAACAAGTCTTCGATCTCGACAGGCCGGATGCGGCGCAAGGAGACTTTGCCTTCCAACACATCATGCACTGTTGGTAAAATCTTAAAATTGACAGCGGCGTGCTCGCACAAGGCCACGATTTGCTGGAGCTGGGCGGGGTCGATCCTCGGGATCGCAACGAGGACCTCATCAATTTGGTAGTCACGGACTACAGTGCCGATTTGCGAAATAGGGCCGATGACTGGTAACCCGTGAATAAGTCGGCCGATTTTCTCCGCGTCATCATCCAGAAATCCCACGGCTTGGTAAGTAACCGAGTTTCGCATTTGACGTGCGACAGTCTCTCCAACGTCGCCGGCCCCGACGATCAGCACCCGGCGCACATCCTCCGCTGGTTTCTTTTCAAAAATTTGCAGATGCCAAGTACGTTGCACAAAACGCGCTCCCCCCAGCAGGATCAATGTCAGCGCCCACTCCATGATCACGATCGGCCACGAGATGCGTTGGATGTGCCCCTCGTGCGCATAAAGCCAGTTCACCGCCGGCAAAAAAGGCACGATGACCCCATTCACTAGGGCAATGACCAAAGTGCCGAAAGTTGTGGCTTTGAAAATGGCCATGAAATCAGTGGTGCTCGCGTATCGCGGGATCACGCGGTAAACGTTGAAGGCTGCCATGAGGAAGCAGCGCAGAAGAACCAATAAGGGAGCAGTGATGAGGAACTGGTTAAAATAAAGTCGAGGAATTGAGAAATTGAACCGCAATGCATAGGCACTATAAAGAGAAAGGATAATCAATAGGGCATCGAGGGCGGGGCCCTTCAGATGTCGCAGAACATTGGCTTTTAGCATATCTCAGCAACTGTTTAGAGTGGCGTGACGGTGCAACTGGAAAATTCTCTTGAATTGTGATGGTGAGTCCCTGCGTTTGAGCATCGCATCCTAGATGATTTTACAGAAAGGGCGATTTATGTCGCAAAGTCGGGAAGTTATCCAAAGTGTTTTAGAGGAGACGGAACGATATAATCCTGGGCAGCCCGAATTTCTGCAGGCTGTGAGTGAGGTTTTCGAGAGCCTAGTTCCTTTTATGGAGCGTTATCCGAAATACATGGATCGCGCCTTAATTCAGCGGCTTGTGATCCCAGATCGGATTATCATCTTTCGCGTCAACTGGATTGATGACAAAGGGCAACCTCGCTCAAACCGCGGGTATCGTGTTCAGTTCAATAACGCTTTGGGGCCATACAAAGGCGGGCTGCGTTTTCACCCCACCGTATATTTAGGGGTCCTGAAGTTTCTTGCCTTTGAACAAATCTTCAAGAACGCCCTCACCACCTTGCAAATGGGTGGAGCTAAGGGTGGATCAGATTTTGATCCGCATGGCAAGTCCGAGGCCGAAATTGAGCGTTTCTGTAGGGCTTTTATGACAGAGCTCTATCCTTACATTGGGGCCACAGTTGATGTCCCGGCGGGGGACATTGGCGTGGGACAGCGCGAAATTGGCTACATGTTCGGCACCTACAAGCGCCTGACACGTTCGTTTGATGGCACCCTGACAGGTAAAGGCATTCTGTGGGGTGGCTCAAATCTCCGTCCCGAAGCGACGGGATACGGACTTATCTATTTCGTGCAGGAAATGCTGGCTGTCCGCAATGAAACGCTAGACGGCAAGGTCATCACTGTGTCAGGTTCGGGAAACGTTGCACAG
>JADFCV010000001.1:634916-673898 GCA_017161655.1 Candidatus Sumerlaeota bacterium | reverse complement strand
GACGGGATACGGACTTATCTATTTCGTGCAGGAAATGCTGGCTGTCCGCAATGAAACGCTAGACGGCAAGGTCATCACTGTGTCAGGTTCGGGAAACGTTGCACAGTATGCTGTTGAGCGTGCCTTGAGCTTTGGGGGCAAGTGTGTGACGCTTTCCGATTCCCAGGGGTTCATTTATGATCCGGATGGCATCGACCAAGAAAAGCTGGAATTCGTCAAGCAGCTTAAGAATGTGAAGCGTGGTCGCATACGCGAGTACGTCGAGAAATATCCGAAAGCCCAGTTCCACGAAGGGAAGCGCCCATGGGGCGTGCAGTGTGACATTGCCTTGCCCTGTGCCACCCAAAATGAACTCGATGCGGAGGATGCAAAGCAGCTAGCCAAAAACGGCTGTCAGCTCGTTGCAGAAGGCGCAAATATGCCATCGACTTCAGAGGCCATTGATGTGTTCCACGCCAATGGCATTCTCTATGCTCCTGGTAAAGCCGCGAACGCAGGTGGTGTGAGCGTTTCCGGACTCGAAATGGCACAGAACGCAATGCACACTCAGTGGTCGCGTGAGGAAGTTGATCAGCGCTTGCGCCAGATCATGCGACGCATTTTCGAACAATGCCGAGACATGGCAACTGAGTTTGGCCAACCGGAGAACTATCAGCTCGGCGCTAACATGGCTGGGTTCAAACGAGTTGCTGATGCAATGTTTGAGCAGGGGCTCGGAACGTAAGAAGCCTTGTCAAGACTCCTTTGAAGGCGGCGGCAGGTGTGGAACCGGCCGCCGCCTTTCCTTTGGAAGTTCAAAAATGAGGTAGTGCTGCGTTTCGCCGACAACGTCCCAGCCCCCCACCTCGAACATTTTTACGCTCTGCGAATCGTTTTTTCCAACGACTGCAAGGGAAACTCCAAGTGCTGCAACTTTCGCAGGACCTTCTTTTAAAGCGTATTTGAGCAACTCGTCTCTCTTTTCAGGCCAGGGCACGACCATCGTCTCAGGCATGTCATAGGGGATATGATCAGTATCGGCGGCGAGATAAACTGAGTACGGATAGGCGTGCGAAACAAAAACCTGAGTGGGCTCACGCGCCGCTAGTATGTTTCTTACCTGCACGATTTCAGCCGGCACATAGCCACTCTGCACCCCCTGTGTGGCTAAACGAACGAAAAACAACGATTGGTCAAAAAGAAGTGTGCTGAGAAAGAAAGCGGCTAGACGCGTCGGGCGCAGAGGGAAAAAGTGCTGGAGCCAGCGAATGAGAAGGGCTGCACAGGCGATCATGAGATACCCACGGTTGAAGTGATATGGTTGCGTTGCCTGATCCCGAAGCACAAGGAATTGAGCAAGAAATAACAGTTGGGTTAGAAAGAGGAACGCAACCAGCCGCCAGGCAGGACGCCTCCAGAGATGACGATGACCTGAACGAGCAGTGATCATCCATACCGCGGCCGGGCAAAACGGCGCCAACCAGGCCACAAGTTGCGCAAAAGTCGGCGCTGGTGCGAGTGGAGTGCGGTGCATCGCGGCTAACTCGTCAAAGACCGGCCACTGCGGTAGGAACCAGGCGTAGTACCCGAATCCCATAAGAGCTGTGGCACCCCAGAGAAGTAAATCAACCACAGCCTTGCGACGTTGGATCGAGGTCTGAGAGCAGAGTATCTCGCTTGTGAGCCAAAGGAGCATCGGCCCATACAAAGCCGCGGCAGGAAAGGGGTTTGAAAACCAGGTGATTAGCCCTAACAACGCGGCGATTTTCGTGCGTCCGGTAAGAGCGAAAGCCATGGAGCCGAGGACGAGCGCATGATAAATGGACTCGAGAGGAGACCAGATGTTTTGAGCTAGAAAGGGAAGCCACCAGTAAAGGGCTCCCATACTTCGCTGCAGATAGATATCGATTTCCGTGAGGCCACACAAACCAGCTGTTCTCACTGCCTGGATGACAGCAAAAAAAGTGAACCATCCGCCGCCCATGGCCGCGACCAGATAGAACCATTTTCGCCATAGCCGATGACGAAAGAGACTTTGCCCGATAAGCGCGAGTGCAGCCCCTGTGCCAGTGGCCCCAATGATTCTCAGGATTTCAAAAGCTAGCGGATAACCAAGTAGCGTGCTCAACCACGCCGCAGCAGCGATTGGCAATTGCACCAGAACACGAGGGGCACCCCAAAACAGAGCAAATGGATATTCATAAGTAAGCTTCGTTGGGGAGCGAAGAACAGCACGTGCTAAAGCCGTGTAAACCCACTGGTCCAATCCAAGTGGTGCTCCACTGAAACACGCCACCGAAGAAGCACAGAGTCGCGGCTGAAGCTGGAGAAATATCGCCATACAGGTGCCGAAAACAAAGCCGATGAGAGCTCCGTGGTATACCAATCTTGTTGTGGCGGTTCCAGCGGTCATCTTTTTCCAGTAAGAGTTGTTACGTCGCAGCTAGAGCAAATCCACGGCCCTTTCAAATGTCTTGAACTCGCCTTCTGGGACACATCACACAGGTTCATACATGGTTGGTTATCTTTTTGTTATCTTAGCAGCTGTGTTTTGGGGCATCTCAGGCATTTTGGCCCGATGGATTTTTCTCTCCGGGGTGGCCACCCCCTTGACGGTCTCTGAGACGCGCGTGTTCGTGGGGTGGATCGGTTTTCTCCTGTATGCTTTGGTGCGGGGAAAAATTGATCGTCTCCGACTTCCTAGGCGAGAGCTCTGGCGGTTTGGCTTACTTGGTGTGATCGGGGTCGCTGGGGCGAATTTTGGACTGTATTACGCCATCTCGAAAATGGATGCGGCGTTGGCAGATGTCATTCAGTTTACTGCGCCGACGATCGTGGCGATCTGGATGTGGCTCAATCGTGAAGAACCGTTTGACAAAGTGAAACTCCTGGCCCTGGCGAGCACAACGAGTGGGGTCGCGTTGGTCTTAGGGTTAGCCGAAAAAACGGTGACCGTTTCCTTTATTGGTGCGCTTTCAGCGTTTCTTTCCGCTATTTCTTATGCTTTCCTCATGATTTGGGGCAAACACCTGAGCGCTCGATACGATAAAACGACGATCCTCCATTATGCCATGCTTGCCGCTTTTCTTTTTTGGCTTTGTATCCAACCGCCGACTGCACTGGTGTCGCAATTATCTCCACGTTCTCTCTGGGTACTCGGGAGTTTTGGCATCGTATCGGTGATTATTCCTTACTCGTGCTTCTTTGCGGGACTCAGCCGCGTTCCAGCAAGTGGTGCAGGAATTGTCAGTACCCTCGAACCAGTCGTGATGGCACTCGGTGCAAGTTTTGCGCTCGGTGAGCATCTGGCATGGTCGCAGGTCTTAGGAATGGTCCTCGTCCTCATCGGGGTGGTCCTTGTGGAATTCTCGCGCGAACGAAGCAATCACTGATCACTGTTCAATGGCTCTCCGATTGGCAAGACGGCGAGCGGGACTTCCTCGCTGGATAATTGCAGACACTTGCTCACTGCAGCATCCTCAAAAGCGCCTACGATCACGGTGCCCAGTCCAAGTGCTGTCGCCTGAAGATAAACATTCTGCGCGGCATGGCCGATTTCCATGTGCACGTACTGGATACCTCTTTTCCCGTAGCGCCCTGTCGTGCGCTTAAACACAGCCGTAAAGGCAATGCTAGCGGGAGCTTTGCGCACCCATTCCTGGCCCAAACACGCTGTTGCCAAGGGGCCGCGTCGATCGCCGTCGCAATGCGGAGTAAGAGCGTGTTCTTGCGGGTTGTAGCTGTAGACCCCAGGCGCTAGCCCACGGACATTCCCGGCGACAAGATAAGTTTCCAGCGGATAAGTCGCCCCTGCGGAAGGAGCCGTCCGGAAGCCTTTCTCGTGAGTCACTCCTTGTGCTGACCAAAGCAGCTGACTGATTGCCTCAAGACTCACAGCCGCGGTTGTGTACTCGCGGATAGAACGTCTGCGGGAAAGCGCCTCTTCAACGGTTAGCTTCCCTACCAGTTTTGGCGGTGGGAGTTTGATCATGTTTTTCTCCTCCTTTCGGCTGCTATCAACCAGGCGGGTGACTTGTGGGCCGGCTCCCGAGACCGTCCCAACGATTCCTGTTGCCAGACAAAAAACGGCGAACAGCGCTGTTCGATATTGCCGCGCTCTCATCGTCAACGATTCTCCTCCCTGATTCGATTGGTAACTAGCTGGGGTCACACAACGAGTTGTCGAAGTCAATGTAGTGAAAACCTAGTTCGAAAGCCTTTTCAACAATTGGAGCGTATTCCTCTGGGCGCACACGCCGACAGAGTCTCGGCTCTGCAAAAGCGCGGTATGCTGGATGATATTGCCCCATGATATTGACTCCAACGTCTGGGCCTAGCGATGTCCGTATCCACACAAGAGACTGCAACGTTCCCCCAAGGTCATGAGGGAGAACGAGAAGCCGCACAAGTACGCCCCGCACCGCAAGGCCATTCCCGTCCAACTGTAATCCGCCAACTTGCCGGTACATTTCAGCAATTGCGGCTCGAGCCCGCGCGGGGTAGTCGGGTGGCGCTCCCAGGTGAGAGGCAATCGCACTATCTGCATACTTAAGGTCGGGTAAATAGATGTCCACAACACCGTCTAGGACACGCAACATTTCCACACGATCATAGCTGTGGGTATTGTAAACAATTGGGAGCGATAGCCCTTTTTCTGCGGCGAGTTTACAGGCTTGAAGAATCCCGTAGAGGTGTGGAGTCGGCGAGACCCAATTAATGTTGTGACATCCCCGTGCTTGAAGCGCCAGCATTGCAGAAGCGACTCTTTCTGGCGCTGTTTCGAAACTCCTTGCCGCGGAGTGATTTTGGCTTATGTCAGCATTTTGACAAAAAATGCAATGCAGATTGCAGTGGCCAAAGAAAAGCGTTCCAGACCCTCGCCAGCCAGAAAGACAGTTCTCCTCGCCATGATGGGGACCGTAAGACACGAGACTCACAAGAGCGCCGGCGCCACAATCACCTCGTTCATCAGCTAATCTATCGACCTTGCAGTGGCGCGGGCAGAGAGCGCACGAACGCCAAAACGGTTCAAGCTTCTGCGCACGCAGATCCCACTCTTTAGGAGAAAGAGATGTGTAGTTTGGTTTCATTGAGTCCAGCGCACAAGAGTGGGGATTCTCGCTGGATTGAGCAGTAAAATGAATGGTGGGCGATAGTGGATTCGAACCACTGACCTCCACGATGTCAACGTGGCACTCTAACCAACTGAGCTAATCGCCCACAACCTCAGCCTTCGGAGCTATGCTCCCGCGCCCGAAAACTACTCAACCTTGTTTGAGTTATTCATTCTTGCTTCTGCTCTGGCTGGTGTGCAGACAGTGTCGTTGTTCGCTCTGCGAAGCAGGCTCTTTTCAAGTGGGGGATTGGTGCACAGACTCATGTCGAGCCTAAAAATCTACTGTCGAGCAAAAGCCGCTGAGTTCCGAGAGCGGGTGTGGCAAGATTACGAGCCGGCGCACGATAGCGATGTTGTCTTCGTTTACCCTACGAGTGCCCAGGCCAGAGCGCAGCGCTTGACGCGTTCGAAACAAAAGGGAGTTCTGTACGGCTCGGTCATACTTGCGCTCCGTGATTTTGAAGACTTGTTCCTCGCAGGACATGGGATGCGCCTGCTGTCTACGGATGAGCTGCCGCTTGTCATCCGGTTACTCCAGCGGGATCCAGCTTTGCAAGAGAGTCTCACGAAATATCTTCCCAATGTGCGCGCGCCCAACGCAAGCGAGGGGGGAGAGCGGCTATCGACCGAGCTAGACGTTCCATTAGCGCATGGAGTTCTTCACCGTTTGGCAGAGGAACTGGAAGTGATTGCCCCTTCCCTGGGGCGCGGCTTGGACCGGACGGAGCCAGCGAGAGCCTATTCGGAAGAGCTTCGTGATTTTGCAAAGAGCTTCTTCCAGCTTATAAAAACGAAGGGGTGGGTTTACCGCGAACTCGCGCTGGCCGAATTGTGGCAGACAGAAAACCCCTGGCAGCCACTCTCGGACAAGGTTTGCGTTCGTCATCTCATATTCGATGGGTTCTGGCAACTCTCACCATTTCTTTGGAGTATGCTGAAATGGTTCGAGAGAGCATCATTGTCGGGAACAAACGATCCTGCTGCTCCTGAGTTCATCCACTTTTTGTTCGATTATTCGCCGTCCGCAGAGAGTGAACGATTCCCTCACCTCGCGGAACTGTGGGCTGAACTAGCGCCGAAGTGCAGCAGCCGTAATTTGCCATGTGGATCGACGCTACAGAATCGGACGACGGGGGAGTGTGTGCAGGAGAATGTGCTGTGCGATGATCCAACGTGCCTCTCCGCAACCAGCAGCAAAAGCACAGTGTTCGCGAACAGTGTTGCAGACCGTGAGGAAGAAGTGCGCCTGCTCGCAACACGTCTTCGTGAGCAGCTGGATCAGGGGGGGGCGTTGCAACTAGAAGATGTGGCAGTCTGCGTGCCCTCCCTCTCGGAGTACGCAGGGATCATACGCACTATCTTTCGGGAAGAAGGAATTCCCTATCGCCTTCCGTTTACCTTGCCACTCACTTCAACCCCCATCTGGGAATTCTTGGAGGTCTGTGCTCGGCTGGTCAAGCGCTCAGCCAGTAGCGAAGTGCTGTTAGCGGACTTAGACGCCCTGGTTAGCCACCCGTGGTTTGCCATGGTCTATGGTCGAACCAAGTGGTCTTCATTTGAATATCGGATAGCACGCAACCGGTTTTCTGATGCTACCACGCTAGGTGAACTAATCCAACAAGTTGAAGAGAGCCTAAGAGGTAACAAGGCACTGGTTCCCGAAGGCGATGAAGAAACAAATGGTGCGGATTCATTTGCCTCTGATGAAGCAAGTTCGAAGAAAACTGAAAGGCTGAAGAAACTCGCGGCAGTTCTCCGCAGCATTGAACAGGAGGTGAAGAGATACCAAACGCCCTCATCTCATGCGGGGTGGACAACAAGGATCTATCGTTTCCTCCACTTGGGGCTTTGGAAATTGGCACGTGGTGCTGAGAAGAGCCCATCCGGCTCGTATTTGCCTTTAGGACGAACAGCCGACGACGCACGAGCCGTGACCGCTGCGGTGGCTCGACTCATTGCTCTCGTCAACCGCTATGAACTCATTTGGCTGTCCTTGGGTTGCGAGACGGAGCTAGATTTTCCCAGTTATCTCGAGGGGCTTGCTCTCCTTGCGGAGAGCGAGCGCGTGGCTGATAGGATCAAAAATGACCTCGGAGTGCAAATCTCGACGCCAGCAGAGGTGGTCGGGGGCTCTTACAAGAAACTGTTTTTTCTTGGTGCTGTTGAAGGAGAGTTCCCTACTTTCGAACAAAACATTTTAGCACCTGCCTCACCGCTTAGCTCTCTCTCGCTGGAGGAACGGGAACTTTCTGCGCAGCGTTTTGTCTTCTGCCGCTTGGTCGAAAGCTCACGGGAAGTTTATATTTCGTACCCAAAGCGTCATGCAGACACGGAGTTGTTGCCCTCCCAGTTCTTGGAACAAATTGATGCAGGCTCGGGAACAGAGGAAGCCATATCTGCTGGAGCAAAACGGACATGTTCCTTCCGAGAACGGGTTCTTCGATTGGCTGACAATGTGCGTCAGGCAACAGAAGGCCTGGAGCTTTCTTCGTCCGTAGATAAGAGTTCTCAAGTTTCTGAACGCGGAGATAACTTGCGGCGATTTGTTGCACAAATTGCATGGCTGGCGGCCAGCAGACATCACAGGCTCGCGTGTCCCCTTTCGGAGTTTGACGGCAATCTCGCGGTAGGTGGCATCGCTCATAACTTCGTGGATCTTGTGCGTGAGCGAGTTTTTAGCGCTGGAGAATTGCAAGAGCTGCTTGATTGCCCGCTGCGCTTTTTCTTACGGAGGGTACTTGGCATCCAGCCGCCTGACCGAGATGAGAGTATCTTCGCTCTCCAACGCGGACAGCTTATTCACAGAATTCTCTGCCAATTTATGGAAAAAATGAGACAAGGCCACTGGGTCCCGTTGCGAGAAAACCCGAATGCAGCGAAACAGACAATCGTCCAGACCACGTGGCAAGAGCTCAGGAAACAGTTTTCTGACAACCCTATTCGTTGTGCGGCTTTTGCGATAGAGTTGCTTGGCGAGGCGGCGCTTTGTGCTTCTTCGTCATCGAGTAATCAGCCCGATGTCGCCCTAGAAATCGTTGAAGCTACGCTGGCCTGCAGAACTGGATTGGCCCAGCAAAAAGGCATTCTTGTCTCGTTTCTTGAGCATGAGACCGAACGCAACTGGCAGGTCAGTGCAAAGGCGAAAGTTACCAGCGGGGAACCAGAGTTGCTCGAATGGAGATTCGGACTTCGTGACTCCTCGCCAGGGTTTGACGATCCCATTCCGGTAGACCTTGGTGAAAAAACGGTAAAATTACGCGGCGCAATCGATCGCGTGGATGTGCAGAAGATAAGTGAGGATTACGGCTTTGCCGTGATTGACTATAAGACGGGGACCTCTTGTCCAACTGCTTCGGATATCAAAAAACATTTTCGCTTTATTCAACTCCCCTTGTATGCAGCTGCAGTGAAGAGCGCGAAAGATAAACTCGACGCTAGCAGCGTCGATCTCGGCGAGTGCAGACTTCTTGCCTATTACCATCTCAAGCGGGGCGAAACGAAGTTTGTGGCAGTGAGTAACCCAGCTGACGTCATCGACGAAATTCTTAAACGCATTGATGCAAAATTGCAGGAGGTCAGCGATGGGCATTGCTATCCGTTAGGTGCCAGTCCTGCTGATGGTAAAAGTGTATGTGACAGTTTCTCATGGAAGTGCCCTTACCACCCGTGCTGTTGTCGAGGCAGTAAGGATGACCTGCTGGTTCAAAAGCTTCGTAAGCATTTACGAAATACTACGTAACTGATGCGACGTTTAGAAGATGGATAACTTGATAACACATATCCGCCGACGTCTTCAAACCCTGCAAGAGCTTGGCTTTCAAATTTGGCTTTCGGCCGGATCTGACAAGTCTGCAATCGTCGGGTCTAGTTTTTCAGCTGAGATTTCTGCATCTCAGCCAGACGATAAGCTTACTCGATTGCAGGCGCTTTCGAAAGAAGTGGCAGTCTGTCGGAAGTGCCCCCTTGGCTCATTACGCAAGAATCCGGTATTCGGAGTTGGAAACCCCGATGCAGATCTCGTCTTTATCGGCGAAGCTCCTGGGGCAAGAGAGGATGAAACAGGACTTCCTTTCGTGGGCGCGGCGGGCGAGCTTCTTACGAGAGAGCTGGCGAAGCATGGCATTTCTCGGGGGGAAGTCTATATTTGTAACATTTTAAAATGTCGCCCTCCGAATAACCGGGATCCGCTTCCCCAGGAGATAGCCGCATGCGAGCCCTATCTTCTCACTCAGCTCGACATTTTGCGGCCAAAAATGCTTTGCGGGCTTGGACGTTTTGCCGTGATGACGCTTTTGCGGCGTCCCATCTCTATCATGAAGGTTCGTGGGACTTGGAGGCTGTATCACAACATTCCGCTCTTTATTAGTTTGCATCCTGCTGCAGTGCTTCACCAACCCCAGAATCGGGGATATTTTGAAGCTGACATCGCAAGGCTGGCAGCTGCCTATCATCGTCGGCAGGAGTCTTTGCCTCAGCCCACAATGGAGTAGCCAACAAAAGGAGACAGCAGCGGCGAGAGATCGGCAGGCGAACAAACCCGCGGCGCAAGCAGATCATCCACTAAGGCCGACCAATGGTTTCTCTTTGCTCGATTCTGTTAGCTCTAAAGGCACGCCAAATACGTAGTGGAGAACGTAGTAAGTCACTGGCACGCCAAGCAACATTCCCCAGAGTCCAAAGAAATGATGACCGACAAAAAGAATGATCAGAACAATAACTGGATTTAGTTTCAGGTGATGACCATAAATCATGGGGTTCAAAACATAAGCTTCGATCAGATGGATGATCGTGACCAAGACAATGATCAAAATAGCGAGTTTCAATCCGCCCTGGTTTAGAGCGACAAGCACCGCTGGCGTAGTGGAGATGAAAACACCCAGGACGGGGATGAAGCTGAAGAAAAAGACAATCGTACCAAGCAAAAGAGAATTCTTGAGTCCGAGAATCCAGAACCCAATGAGCGTAAGCACCGTATTCGTGACGGCAATCATAGCCTGTGCGCGAAACGCACGGGCTAGAACACTTGCAAAACGCACGACAGGTTCTGCACTCTCGTGATAGAAATCATGGAGCCGGCTGTGCTCCAGACGCTTTAGTTCGTAAGTCAATCGGGTAAGGTCCAAAACAATGAGAAAGCTAAAGAGGAGTGACAGCAATACCGTGCTTACGGTTGCGAACGCCAGTTTCGCCGATGTTTGAAGAATTGGACGTATTTCCCCGCTTAGCTGCGCAAGCATGCGCTCGAGATCCTGTTTCTCTAGTCTTTCGAAAAGCGGTGCTAGTCCAGGATACTGCTGTGAAAGCTTGTCTCGCATGGTAAGGATGGATTGCTGGATGTTTTCGAGTTCGCCCGCGACAGCTGTTGCCTCTTTAATGACGCGCGGAATCACGTAATAGACCCACCCGACAAGTCCTATGAGAATGAGAAGGTAGAGGGCGATGATGATCACAGTTCGCGGAATTCGGGTGTGCTTCTGAAAATAGTCGATGACTGGCAGTGTGAAGCTCACCAAAAGAAAGGTCAGGAACACCAGCGCGAAGAAATCGCGCATGATATAGAGCAAAAAAAGAATCGTCGCCCAAATCAGTGCGCGGCGGTTGATGCGATAAAAATGATCAAGTCTGAATTCCATCGGCTTGATCATTAGCGCCAGCTCACCTGCATAAACGCAAGTTTTTCTGTACCGCAGGGACACGGCAGTAAGACTGCGGACAACAAAAATTACTCGACAAGGCCCCGCTCTGCTTTCTCTCTTTATAGTCCATGCGCGCAGAGCAAAAGCCACTACTGCAGTTAGCAGGTGACGCTGCACCTTTGGTCAGGGTGACATACCGCGATACCGACCGGATGGGGGCAGTCTATTACGCAAATTACCTCGTATGGTTCGAGATTGGGCGAGTCGAGCTACTGCGTTCGATTGGTCAATCGTATAAAGACTGGGAGGATGTGCACGGGGTGTTTCTTCCTGTCGCTGACTGCCACGTTGAGTACAAACGAAGTGCTCGCTACGATGACCTTGTGCGAATTGAAACTGCTGTGACCCGTCTGACGGAAGCTTCGATAACATTCCATTACCGAATTCTGCGTATGCCTGAGGGCGAGCTGCTAGCAGTAGGCAGTACGCGCCATCCTTTCGTTGCCAAGGACGGGCGTATTGTCAGGGTTGCGTCGAAGCTTTTGCCTGATGTGCGTCGCTAGGTCGCGCGTTCAGTCGCTTGCACATGGCCTGGCGGTATACCGGTGAGAGATTATGCGCTAAATCTTTTTGCGTTTGCGCGGCGGGCTTTGCCATACTTTTTCAACAATGAGGATAACTATGAACAGGGCTACGGAGAAGGGCGTGCGTTTTTGCGTTAGCTATTTCTTTGCTTTGGCGTTTTTTTGCAGCCAGGTTGCCTTTTGTGGCGGATATCTTGAAATACCTAAGATTGATTTTAGTCCCCGCATCGACGGCCTAGTCACTCCCCGCGAGCGTTCCGGGTGTCAGGTGACCACCCTTACTCTTATGGGGGCGTTCCAGCGGCCAAAACACGAGACTTTCGTCTATACATGTGCAACACGCGACGCCCTTTATGTTGGATTCGTTTGCGCCGACCCAGAACCGAAGGCATTAGTGACGAGCGTGACAGCCGAGAACGGACCTGTCATGAAAGACGACAGCGTCGAAATGGTGCTGTGCCCGGCTTTGTACGGTGAGCGAAACAATTATTTTCACTTCGCTATGAATGCTGCTGGCGTCAAGTATTCGTGGGACTCTGAGTTTGATCGGCCTGTAACTGGGTGGACCGGGAAGGCTTCTGTTACCCCGGGAGGTTGGGAGGCCGAGTTCCTTATTCCCTACACGTCAATCCGTGGGCGTACGGACATAAGTCATTGGCGGGGAAATTTCGTGCGCACACGGCCCGCGCGCAGTGGGCAACCTGAAGAGGTGAGCGTTTGGAATGACCCTGGAATGACTATTCATAATTACCGCAAGTTTGGGTTCCTCCGTTTCGTGAAGCCAAAAGAGGAAGACATCGAATCACTGCTACAACAGCTTATGGAATTGCGCCAGCAGGAGCTCCAATCAACGCAGACCGAGAAAGAAACGACAGCGACTCAACCGGCTGCGTCGGAAACGTCTTCGGTAGAAGAATCCAAGTAAACAATCATTCCTTCTGCGAGGAACTGAAGGCGCAAAGGAAAAATCGCGTTGTGGACGAGTGCCTATTTCACAGGGCCATTCGGCACATAGTCGGCAAGCATTTCGTCAACTCGCACGAAATGGTATCCCCGTTTCATTAGCTCGTCGAGCAGCTCTCCCAAATAGTCATACAAATGATCACGTGTGCGCCCGGGTCCAGCTCCTACGTGCATGAGAAGCAAGAAACCGTTGAGGCCGTCCGGGTCGGTCTCCTCTTTGCGAAGGATAGATTTCACCATATCCGGAGCGCTCACAAAATTCTTGTCAGTATCCTCCATATAGTCAGCATTTGAGCGCGTCCCCGGCGTGAAATTAATGAGGAGCATGCCCCGCTCGCGCGTCCACTCAGCAATTTCTTCCGTGAAGTGCTCATAAGGAGGAATGAAGAGGCGAGCTTTCTCCTTGGGAATCCCAAAACGCACAATCTCCAGCATGTTCTGCGAGAGATCTCTATCGAATTCCTCACGGCTGATGATAAGTTTAGGTGGGTTTTCCCATGTGGCATAGAGAGGATGCTTGTCAGAATGTGGGCCAAGATAATGGCCTTCATCGCGGATGCGCTCAATGAGAGATTTAAACGCCGGATTCCGATAGAAATCCCCGATAAAAAAGAAGGAAGCTTTTACGCTCCGCTTCTTGAGCTCGTTAAGGATAGTGGTGCCGCCATCAGCGTAATAACCGCCGGTAAATTCCAACGCAATCCACTTCTTATCACGTGGTCCTCGAATGATAGCGCCCCGGTCCCAAATGGGCTGCGATTTCTTTTCCATCGTGACCTCTCGACTGTCGCTTGTGATAGTTGAGGGTTTTTCAGCACCAATATTTATTGCTAGCAACCACAGCAGGCAAGCCAATGAAACCCTATGATAGGAGAAAATGTTTCTTCTGCCATTGCTTTTAGTGGGTTTCATGATTCTCTTCTCCAAAAGTTTTTTTGAGTCGTTCGAAAACTTCATGCAAAGAGAACCCCTCCCGCCACAAGCAAGCGAGGCCTACCGCAATGATAGGAAAGATTTGGAGAGAATGACAAACAAAAGCGAAGGCAAGAGCCTGGCTGTAGTCTTTGACCACATTGAGGACGAGCATTCCGAAAACGATGCCGATTTCCATGAGCCCCCAATAGCCCGGGGCTGCAGGGATAAGAATGGCAATGCATGTGATTACGGTGATCGCAACGCCTTGCGTGAGTGACATTTTCATGCCAGGAAAACCCAAGGCAAGAATCTGCATCGAGGCGCCAACAGCCACCCATACTCCAAGCGAATATAGCGTAACCATGAATACCGCTCGCAGGCTTTTCAGCGATTCCATTCCAGCCGCAAAATGTTCAAGCATGTCTACAAGGGCATGGCGAATCCGCTGAGGAGCAAAAGGAATGGCGAGCATAGATTTCGTCAACAACTGGCGCGCTGGCCGCCAGAGTATAGCAATGCTTCCGCCGAGCAGGACGGCGCAGAAATAGCTAAACTGAAGCGACACAGCGTGAAGTTTTTCTCCAGTGAGGGGGGGTAAATTGCCGTAACGAACTTCTAAATTAGGGTCGATCTTTAGCAACGAAAAGGTAACCGCTGCGAGAACAAGCAACGTGATGCTATCAAAAATGCGCTCGAGAACGATCGTTGCGAAGACACTGGAGAAAGGTAATTGCTCACGGATGCTGAGAACGGAAGCCCGAAGAAACTCGCCTGCCCGAGCTGGAAATAGACTGTTGATAGCAAAGCCTGCCATCATGGGCGAAAATAGGCGTCCAGCAGTCAATGAGCGGGTCGGCAGCATGAGGTAATGCCAGCGCAGAGCACGAAACCACATGCTCAAGAATGTCAGTGCAAGGAACGGGAGGCTCCAAATCCATCGAAAGGAAGACACTGCCTGCCACAGCTCGTCAAGGCGCACAGGACGCAACGTAAAGACAAGGGCGACGATGCTGATGATCAGGCCGATCACAAATTGGCTGCGCGGATTCTTCAGCATGGTGTCGGCGATATAGGTTGAGCACGCACGTGAGACAATGGAATTCTCACACGGTTCGGCATTTTCTTGTTGTATGAATAACCTGCCAGCCTAGCCTAGGGGCGTGCTGAAAAACTTTGGAAGAAAGGTGATTTAAGATGACGTTGATTCGCAGTATTCACGCAAGAGAGATCTTGGATTCACGTGGCAATCCGACCGTTGAAGTTGATGTCCTGTTGCGCGAAGGTGGTTTCGGTCGGGCTGCTGTTCCGTCGGGAGCCTCAACGGGCGAACTTGAAGCTCTCGAGTTACGTGACGGCGATCCGAAGCGTTATCTCGGCAAGGGGGTTCTGACCGCTGTTAAGAATGTAAACGAGAAGATCGCCCCTGCACTTATCGATCGCGATGCCACTGATCAGGCGGCAATTGACAAGCTGCTCCTTGAGCTTGATGGGACAGAATCGAAGAAGAACCTTGGCGCCAATGCCATTCTCGGTGTCTCCCTTGCCGTCGCGCGCGCCGCGGCGGACGCGTTGGGTCTCCCGCTCTACCAGTACCTTGGTGGTGTGAATGGCCGGACTCTTCCCGTGCCCCTGATGAATGTCCTCAACGGTGGAGCGCATGCCGACAATACGGTAGACATTCAGGAATTCATGATCGTTCCAGCTGGATTCCCCTGCTTTAGGGAAGCTATTCGGGCTGGATGTGAGGTGTTTCATAGCCTGAAAAAAACGCTGAAGAGCAAAGGTCTCAGCACTTCCGTGGGCGATGAGGGGGGCTTCGCACCAAACGTGGCGACGGCTGAAGAGGTCCTCGACCTTATCGTTGAAGCTATTGAAAAGGCGGGCTACAAACCGGGAGCGCAAGTTGCTATCGCCCTCGATATCGCCAGCTCAGAGCTTTATGAACCGGAAAAGAAATGCTACGTTTGGAAGAAGGGCTCGAAGCAGCAGGTGAGCGCTGATGACCTGATCAGCTACTATGTGAAGCTCTGTCAGAAATATCCTATCGTTTCGATTGAAGACGGGTGCGCCGAAAACGACTGGGACGCCTGGAAAAAGCTCACAGAGAAGCTTGGTTCCACCACGCAGTTAGTGGGCGACGATATTTTTGTGACAAACACCAAACTTCTGCGCAGAGGCATCCAGGAAAAAGTTGCTAATTCTATCCTGGTAAAAGTAAACCAGATCGGCACTCTCACGGAAACGCTTGAGGCGGTGGAAATGGCGAAAAAGGCAGGCTATACGGCCGTCATTTCGCACCGGAGCGGAGAAACAGAGGATTCTACCATTGCCGACATTGCAGTAGCGACGAACGCGGGCCAGATCAAGACGGGTAGCGCAAGTCGCAGCGACCGCATGGCGAAGTACAATCAGCTGCTTCGCATCGAAGAAGAACTCGGCAAAGTCGCGGTGTTCCCTGGGTTCGAAGCTTTTTATTCAGTCAAGACCCCAATCCGCTTTATCGGGTGATGAGCAAAGTGCTGACCGCGCGTTGTCCACGGCTCCATACCCTTTCTCGGTTGGTTTGCCAGCTGGTGGGAGGGGTGCTCCTGAGCACCCCTCTTTTGCCAGGTTGGGCAGTTGCGGCTCGACCACAATCACCGAGGACCGAGTTGGCGAAAAAATCCGAGCAAGTTAGCTCAGCTCCTCTGCAAGAAAGAAAAAGGGGACAAGATTTCGAACAAGATGAAAGCCGGCAAAGAGTTCGGGTCGCCGAGTTTCAGGGATTATCGGTGAAAGTCACTGTGAGCCAGCCTCTTTCGTGGTTTTCTTTTGAGAAGGAGAATCTGGCTCTGCGAGAACCTCAACCCGACGATCTCTTTGGTGTGCAGGTGTCGTTAGAGGATTCAAAGACGCATCAATGTTTCGCTGGTGCCGATGTGAAGTGTCTCGTCAAGGATCCTAAATCCAATCAGACTCTGACGACAACAACGACGCTTGTGCCGGTATGGGACCCGAAGGGGTGTTTCTTTGCGGGGAATTTTGCGCTGCCCTCCAACGGGCCATCTATTCGTGAAATATCACTGGTTCTCCACATCATACCCGTTGATCGGTTCGCACGATCACTCAACGTTGCGACAACTTTCGCGGTTGCTCCAGTTGTGGCTGAGGTCGGCCCTTTTCAGCTCGATGAGAAAGCCTTGTCTGGCGCAAAATTTACCGAAAAGAAGATAAGCCCGCATTTGGACACGGGAAGGCATCCGCCCATCGAGCCCACGCCATATCCAGGGGCAAAAAGTCACAACTGAAGGACAAATAATTGCGCTGAGATTCGGTATAACAACCGCGGCAACCCAAGCTTAGCCATCATGCCGGGGTGGCGGAATTGGCAGACGCACCAGCTTGAGG
The DNA here is from genome assembly GCA_017161655.1 of Candidatus Sumerlaeota bacterium. Classification (GTDB taxonomy): domain Bacteria; phylum Sumerlaeota; class Sumerlaeia; order Sumerlaeales; family Sumerlaeaceae; genus DRVG01. The sequence goes on along the minus strand of JADFCV010000001.1, from coordinate 657,318 downwards.
GGCTGGCGGGAGCAATCCCGTCGGGGTTCAAATCCCCGTCCCGGCATTTTCCTTTTTTATCCCGCCTCATTCTTGTACTCTCTCATTGAATTCGAGCGTGGGCATGTGCATGAATCTGTTTGGAAGCCATCGAAAGAGTACTTGGGCACGATGTGAAAAGTACGATGCTTTTTTAGCCTGGGCAGGAGTGAGAGGATGGAACAACGCCGACAAAGTCGAGCTGATCGCCGACGGCGGAAAGAGGCATCAGTTGAGTTCGATCGAAGAAAAGGGTTACCGTTAGAGGTACGCTGCCTATCGCAAATGATAGGTAATGAACTGGTAATTTTTGTCCAAGATCCGATTGGCGCCGAAAATTGCGGGAGTGCTCGCGCCAATCTTCTTAGCCACATCCAAGCTCATCCGAATGCCCCGGTAGTCCTAGATTTACAGAAGTGTACTTACATCGACACTCCCGGACTCACCGTGTTGGTCGAACTTAAGAAGGAGCTTGCTAGCAAGGGTGGATCGCTCATTCTCCAAAATCCTTCGCGTCCAGTTCTCAGAATGCTTAATATTACGTTGCTCAATCGTGTGTTTCCGGTTCGAATCACGACGCGAGAGGAGGATAGGATTCCCACCTCGCGTCCGTAATAACCTCCGCAACGTTGGTAGAAGTGTTCACGTAAGGGTTTGAAACATGGAGCGACCTAGCGATTTGGCGCAAGAATTTGCACCAATTTCGAATGGAGCCACAACGTGGCGACTCTTCATTGCGTTGCGGTTCCCCTCCGAAATTAAACGTGAGTGCGAGAAACTCATGAGTCGCCTTCGCGCAGGAATTCAGTTCACCGGCGCGCATCCAGCCTGGGTGAAAGCAGAGTCACTCCACATGACGCTCGCCTTTCTCGGTGCGACACCCCTTAGCAAGATTTCTGATATCGAGCGGATTATGTCAGCTGCTACACAGGGTGTGTCGCCGCTGTCCCTCACACTAGGGCGGCTAACGTTGTTTCCTACTGACAGGAATCCAAGGGTTATTGCACTTCATCTCCGGGGCGAAATCGGGGGGGTGCAGCGAGTCCAGGAGACTCTGAGTGATGGTCTTACTGAGGCTGGATTTCGCTTGGATCAACGCCCATTTCGGCCTCACGTGACTCTTGCGCGTATAAAATCGATGCGTGGCCTGGCCGGCTTGCGGGACGTTGTGGCAGCGCATCAGAGTGCGGATGTGGGGAATTTTGTGGCAGGATGTTTGACTCTCTATCGAAGCCATCTCTTGCCGGATGGAGCTGAGTACGAGATTATCTACGAAGCGCCCTTTGCTTCCCGATGAGACGGCTAGCACTCCAGTTTTCTGCTCATCTGCGTGAGCGAGGAAAAAGTTCTGGAAGCTCTCCCAGGCGCCGTTCAGATAGCTCGTTTAGAGGTCCTGGCTATTGAACGCGCCATCCGAAAAACGAACGCTGAACTGGCGCTGGTTCGTAGTTCGCCTCCGGATCCTCTGACGTTTCTTCAGAAGGCTGGGCTGCGGTGTGATACTGGCAGCTTCCAGTCGGCTCGCTTCCTGCTTTGAATGCTGTGTGTTGGAACACAGTGTCGCCACTTGCGTAACAAGCTTCTGTAGGCCGTTTCCCACTCTTTGAACAGATGTCAGCAAAGGTGATACCTGGCGGCACATCGAACTGCATTTTCCAGTCGGTGCGACTCTGCAAAATACGATCCATCATGGCAGCCCAAATGGGCCCAACTGTCTTTCCTCCGACCATTTTCGGCCCCATGGAGCGATGCTGATCGTAGCCGACATACACTGCGAGAACTACATCCGGGGTAAATCCGACGAACCATGCGACAAAACAATTATTTGTGGTTCCCGTCTTCCCGGCGATTTCGGGAATTTGTCGTCCCTTCGCACGCTGTTCTTCTGCCCATTTTCCTACCGTGGTTTTAGCTGTGCCTAGTCGAACAACATCCATCATCATGCGCGTGGTGATATAGGCCGCTTGCGGCGAGAGCACGCGCACACGCTCTGGGCGCTCTATGGCCGAGTCAGTTGGATCCTTTGCGCTAAAACGTCGGCGGATAGGATGCGGCTGAATGCCCTCCCCAGCGTTAGCAATAACGGCGTATGCGCTAGCAAGCTCAAGCGGAGTGACGTTTGGAGTACCCAAAGGCATCGAGGGCACCGGGTCCAGGTCCCAATTCGATGGGCGGTTTACCATATTGAAGCGATGGTAGAGTGGCACGGCGTTACGTGGTCCGATTTCTAAGAAAAGCTTGATTGTCGGGACATTCCTAGACTTGACCAGAGCCTCCTGCAGGCATGTCGGACCATAGAATCTCCCCTCGTAGTTTTTGGGTGCGTAACCGTCGGGGAAGGTGAGGGGCTCATCCTGAAGCACATAAGCTGGTGTGAAGCGAGGTTTACCAGAAGCATCATTCAGGTCAACCGCCGAAGCATAAAGGAGAGGCTTCCAACACGAGCCAGGCTGGCGGCCGCCTGCATAAGCTCGGTTCCACTGTCCACTGTTCGCGTTGTCGAAAAAGTCATCGCCGCCAACGAGCGCGAGGACTTCTCCCGTATGAACATCAAGAAGCACTGCTGCACCTTGCACGTGGCTCTTGTCGTAAAGATAAGCCTCCATTTTGTTCCCGCGCACGTCCTGGATATAAATGTCAATCAGGTTACCGGGCTTGACCACAGCTGCGGGGTCAAAGTAGGGCAAGGTCTTAGGAAGTGGAACTTCCCCCGTGAAACCTTGCAATGTGACAATGATGGACTCCTGGCGCACTTCGCGGATTCGGGCTAAGCGAGCTTGGCCTTTTTTTACCCGCCCCAATGCGGAGGCTTCTTGCTCAAATCGTGCAGGTTTCTGACGCTCGATTTCCTTTTCTACTTCGCGCAGTCCCTTACTGAGTTCCTCTTCGCAGATTTTCTGGAATCCAAGATCGACCGTTCCAATGATGGTGTAACCTTTCTGGCTTAGCTCGATCGAATCCGCTGAAGATTTCTCTCGGGTCATCCAGTACCGAACATAATCGACGAAATAAGGCGCTGTTTCTTTAACTCTTTGGGCAGGATTTAGCTCGAGTGGTGTTTCTAAATATCGCTGGAGCTCCTCATCGCTTTTAATGAAGCCGAGTCGGCGCATATTCATAAGCACCAAGTTTCGGCGTCCTTTCGCGCGCTCAGGATATCGCATCGGGGAGAACATGCTGGGCGCCTTAAGGAGACCTGCAATCGTCGCGGCTTCCGGTACAGTAAGGTCTTTCACCGACTTGTTGAAATAGGTCCGCGCGGCGGCTTGAACCCCATTCGAACGTTCCCCAAAAAACATGTGATTAAGATAAAACTCAAGAATTTGGTCTTTGGAAAAATATCGCTCAATCTGGAGAGCCGCGAGAATCTCCTTAAGCTTGCGGGAGTAAACACGACGCCGATCTTGCAAGACGATATTCCTAGCAACCTGCATGGTGAGTGTGCTGGCGCCTTGAACCTTGCCGCCGGTGAGGTTTGTCATCAATGCGCGGATGACGCCGCGGACATCGACACCAAAGTGATAATAAAAGCGTTCGTCCTCTATGGCAATAAGTGCTTGTTTTAGGTGCTCGGGAATTTCAGTGATAGGCACGTACTCTCTTCGCTCTGCGTTGAAGAGTTCGGCGAGTTGAGTGTTCCCTGTCCGATCGAAGACGCGGCTGACTTCCGGTGGGTTATAATTCTGCAGTGGCTCCAGCGGGGGTAGACTATCAAGGTATCCCAGTAAGGCTCCCACAGCGATGCCCGATACGAACACCAGCAGCAGCACCAGCGCTACAAAGACATAGAAGAAATTTCGGAGAAGGGGATATCGCTTCATGATAGAACTTCGAGTGGCCCAAACACCTCAGGTTGCCGCTCGCTGAAATTTTGGCAGCGCCTCAATCATTTCGTCTCGTGAGTCCGCACGCACCGGACCTAATTCATCGTACTCATTCGTTGTAGTGATTATTTGAAAAGATTAGGCCATGCACCAGACATGCGTAAATTATTTTCACACACATCTTCTTCAGGTTTATGGCTGCCGAGTACAAAAGCTGTGCTTGGATGGTGGGTTTACATGCCCTAATCGTGACGGGACAAAGGCTAGGGGAGGCTGCTATTTCTGCGATGCAAGTGGTAGCGGCGCTGCGCATATCGTTCCGACAGATTCCATTACGCAGCAACTGAGGAACCAAAAAAAGCGCTGTGAACAGCGTTACGGCGCTGCGCGATTTATCGCTTACTTTCAAGCCTTCACTAACACTTATGCATCAATTCCACGCCTTCGCTCACTCTACGATGAAGCAACGGCAGATCCTCAGGTTGTCGGTCTTAGTGTAGGCACACGGGCGGACTGTATAACACCCGCAGTTTGCGAGCTGCTTGCCGAGTATGTTACTCGTGGGTTGCGTGTCTGGGTCGAAATTGGCGTACAGACGATAAACCAACGAACTCTAGATCAAATGAATAGAGCTGAGACCGTCGATGACTACCGTCGTGCTGCGCAACTGGTGAAACAGGCCGGACTTGAGCTTGTAGCGCATGTTATTGCTGGTCTTCCTGGCGACACTGGCGAAGACTTCCTCCGGACGATTCGTTTCCTTAATGAGATCATGGCCGATGGTGCAAAGATTCATAATCTCTACATTGACTCGCGCGCGACACTGGCCAGCTGGTGGCGTGATGGGAAATGCCGTGTGCTAGGTTTCGAGGAATATGTTTCGCTTGTCGCTGATGGACTTGAGATTCTTTCACCTCGGTGCCTCATACATCGACTCTCTGGTCAGGCACCACGGCAGTATCACCTCGCGCCAGCTTGGGCCCTCGACAAGAACCTGGTTATCCACAGTATCGAGAAGGAGCTTGAGCGCCGACGCTCACGTCAAGGGGCTCGCTATCCCTCAGAAGTTTCGTCAGAATCGTTCTGACGTTTAAAGCGATGTTTCTCGATGAATTCTTTGTCTTTTGGGCTCAGAGTGGGAAGAAGTCTTTCGATAATGTCGGGGCGCCTCTTTAATGTGCGGAGCAATGACTGTTCTCGCCTCCACTCTTCAATCCTTTTGTGGTGACCTGAGAGCAGGATTTCAGGAATCCCGTGTCCGCGGAATACGGCCGGTCGGGTATAATGCGGATAGTCAAGTAACCCATCTCCACTGAAAGAATCATTCCGCGAGCTCTCGGAATTCCCCAATGCACCAGGCAAGAGACGCACAACAGAATCGATGACAACCATCGCGGGGATTTCTCCTCCCGTGAGGACATAGTCGCCGATGGAAATCTCGCGATCTATGAAATGATCGCGGATCCGCTGATCCACTCCCTCGTAATGGCCGCAGAGAAGAAGCAGGCCAGGTAACTTGGCAAATTCCTCAGCCAGTTTCTGGGACCACGGTTCACCGTCAGGAGTGAGGTACACTCGCATTAAGGGGGTGGGTGCATTTGCTTCGACTGTTGCTTCAATTGCCGCCGCGATAGGCTCAGGTTTGAGGACCATACCAGGCCCGCCGCCATAGGGAGTGTCGTCTGCAACGTGGTGTTTGTCAGTTGTGAATTCGCGGATGTTACGAACCCGGATTGTCACAATGCCGCGGTCCTGGGCTCGTTTGAGCATGCTTGAGCCAATCACTGGCCCAAACATTTCAGGGAAAAGCGTCAAGACCTCGATAATCATAAAAGCAGCAACCTAGCGTCCGAACATGAGGCGTTTCATTTTCACGCCCTCGACCTCTTTCCACAAAAACTCGTCATCACTGACCTCAGGGTTGATTCGTATATTGCGAAGGACAATTGTAAGGTCTTTTTCTTGAGGGATTTTTATCTCGCGCGGCAGGCCATCTTTGGGCGAGATCCACACCCGCATTTTTCTCACGGGGACACCTAGGAGTTTCAAACGGGAAGGCGATTTCCCCTCGAATACCCAACACATTTCCCCGTTGGTGCTTTGATAACCAAGGAATTCTAACGAATCTGGCTCCATTGCAAGGAAAGCATTGAACTTCAGTGCCTCAGCAACGAAGAAACCGATCACCGGAGAATTCACCGGGAGCACAACCGCCTCTTTCTTCTTGTGGTCATAGGACCACAATTCACGAGCGTTCGCAAGGTATTCCTCTGTTTCCCCTTTCCGGGAAAGTATCACGCGCCCGCCCCTGCCGCGCGCTATGACAAGATCGCCTGTATAGACTTTTCGTGTGACCTTTTTTTCCCGTTTTTTGCTCATCTCGATCTCGCAGCGAATTGATTCCAAACGGTCCAATTTTGATTTCATAGCTGCGAGTACCGTTGTCAGAGACTCGGTTGTTGAGCGCACGAGAATCGAGTGTGTGGTAGGGCAAACCAACGAAGCAGGAATTTGCACGGGGACGGACAAAACTTCCGAAACTATCAACAAAAGCAAAATGACTAGGATAAAGGTTTTCATGTCGCTCGCATGATCGTCCTGTATGGATTACCAGCCTCAGGTCGAAATAAGCCTCAGCCCAAAAAATACGCCTGCGTCTGAAAACTTCAGACGCAGGCTTAAAAGAACCTTCTAAATCCCAGAGTATTTATTCGCCGTCGTCGCCAATTGCTTCAACGGGACAAGCCTCTTTTGCTTCCTGGCACTGCTGGAGCTCTTCGTCGGTTTCAGGCTGTTTGCTGACGAACGAATAACCGGCTTCTTCGTTCCGGCTAAAATTGTTGGGTGCCACCTGGCGACACGCATCACAGTCAATACATGTGTTATCGACATACCACTTGCCGGGCGCGTTGTCTGGGAGCCTGTTGGCCTTGTCTGCCATTGCGTAAGTCCTCCTACGGTTTGTTCATTGTTCTTGATTGCTTCGCGACAGCTTTATTCGCGAAAACTCATTTTCACCACTGGCTAGCTGGAAATAAAGCGTGTCAAGCGGTGAGATGAAATCAATTTTTCTCGACGCCCCACGCTCTTCTCTTTTCAGGGTACCTGCGAGCTACTTGCCCTCTTTTGCTGGCTCAAACCCTTTCAAACTGTTCAGCAATCGTTTGGCTTCTGCCGCATAAGAGAGCTGCTCGAAATGCTGAAACTCCAGCGCTTTCTCGGGGGCGATGTTTTTCACTTTCGGCTGTTTGTTGTCAGTTTCTGCTTTCTTTGCTAGATCGGTCTCGTTCATGAGCGTTGTCCGTTGGTCAGCGACTTCTTTCAGCAGTCTTTCGGCTTCATTACGCTTGTCAGAAACGGGCTGATACATTCGAGCCAACGCCAAACGTGCTTCTGCAGCTAGGAACGAGTCGGGCACAAGCTTCGTGACCTGAGTATAGTAATCTGCGGCCTGCTTCAAAAGACTCATGTCACGAGTGGCAAAAAGCTCGTTCTCAAGCACATTGCCTAATGCCAAATAGGCCGCTGCTTTTTCTTCGGGGGTTTTGGCTATACCTGCGAGTTTCTCGAATGTCTGCCGGGCGAGCTTTCGCTCATCAGCAGCTTCGTTCTTCTGATTCGCTAGAGCCAAGGAGTAATAGTAGTGAGCATTGCCCAGAAGTAGCAGCGCTTCGCGCCCGTGGAAGCTATTCCCGTATTCGTTCGTTAGCCGCTCCGCCTCGGCGATAGCTGTAGCGAACAACTCCTTCCGCTTGTTTTCGCTCTTTTCTATTAGTGCTGAAGTCAATGCGTTCTGGGCTTTTCCTAGTTCTGTGGTTGCTTTCGCATTTTGACTTTCTTGATACCGCTCATAAAGCTTGGTTCCAATAAAGAGCACAAGTGCGACAATCACGACCCATTGGATCCAGTTTGCGTTGCGGTGATACCACAGCGCCAGTCGGTCAAAAAGGTCTTCGAGCTCGTCATGCTTGAGCTCTTGCTTTGTCATTTTCTGCTCAGCCATTCGTGTTTCTGTCTGCCTTTCTCTAATGATGATCTTGCACGCCTTTTGTTTGTAATGGGGAAGAGCGTCAAGAGAAGAAGTCAGAACACAAGAGTGTAGTCGCGTCTGGCCACAGGCATGTCAAAACCAATAAAGAAAAAACGCGGGCAGTCGACCACACAGGAAAAAAGGCAAAGGGCGACACTGTCGCGCGAAAGTCTAGGCTCCCAGCAAACCCCGACTCCAGAAACGCGACGAATAGGGAAAGCGCTTTTGTCTAGGAAAGCGGTTCTCGCGCTTCTGGCACTTATCCTTCTCGTTTATGGCCAGAGTCTCTTTTTCGAGTTTGTCGATTGGGATGACAACATCAATGTGTATGAAAACCCCTATCTATTGTCGCTCTCGCGAGAAGGGCTGAGCCGTTTTTGGAAGGCGCCCTACGCAAGCTTGTATGCTCCTCTCGTTTACACGAGCTATTTCTGTGAACTCCTGTTGAGTGACTTGGTTCTCACGCTTGCGCGACGATTGTTTCCGATTGCTAACGAAACGAAAACCTTTTTTCAATTGGCCTCCAGCGTTATCCATTTAAACAATCTCTTGCTTCATTGGGTAGCCGCGGTTTGTGTGTATCGATTGGTACGGCGTGCTCTGGCTGTGAGCACTGGGGTTGCCTTGGCAGCAGCTGCTGTGTTTGCAGTTCACCCGCTTCAGGTGGAGTCCGTTGTATGGGCTACTGGCCGCAAGGATCTCCTCTGCTGGAGTTTGCTGTTTGTCGCTCTCGATTTTTTTGCTTCCGCTATCCTGAAAGACTCGTCCAAAGTGAGAGCCTTATCCATTGGCACGCTTTTCTACCTTCTCGCCTTATTCAGCAAGCCAACAGCAGTGATCACACCGGTGTTAGCTGCGGTGATTGCATGGTACTTTCAAAATAGAGATCGCAGAATCTGGCTAGCCATAGCGCTGTGGTTCTGTATCGCCTTAGGCGCGTACGCGATCCATAAAAGTCCGCAATCGGACCTTACCGACGCCCCATTTCTCATCGCATGGTGGAAAAGGCCATTTCTCGCAGCTGATAATTTGTTATTTTATCTCAGGAAAGTTGTCTTACCGGTGGGATTGATTCCGATCTATCCTCGCAAAATTGCAGACGTATTTCACTCGCCACTAGTTTGGTTAGCACTCCCGTCTTTTGTTGTGCTCGTGTTTCTTGTCCGTCATTCCCGCCAGCTTCTGCTTGGAATTGCATTTGTCGTCATCCCGGTGGCGCCTGTTTTAGGATTTGTGCCTTTCATTTTTCAGTTTTTCTCTGTTGTTGCTGATCGTTACTTTTATGGCTCCATGGCTGGCGTGGCGCTCCTAGTGGCGCATGGCATTTCTTTATTTAATCAGCACAGAAATCGATTCCCGCACTTGTTCACGCGACTGACAAAGACCTTGGCTGCACTGTGTTTTCTCGCCCTCTGTGTTGGAGCTTTTGCTCAATCACGGCATTGGAGGTCTTCAGAAAGCCTCTGGCGACGCGAGCTAGCGTGCTTTCCTACCTGTGTTCATGCTTTGTACAATTTGGCTTCACGGCTTGCTGAGCAGGGGCAATTGAAAGAAGCGATTTCGATGTACGAACGGATCCTTGTTGTTGATCCTTACTATGCTGCTGCCTACACGAACCTTATCCTGCTGAATGACAAGCTTGGCCGACGGGACGAAGTGCAAATGTACGCGACCGCTGCTTTAGAACTCCCACCAAACTGTGCAGAGAATTTTTTGGCACGTGGACATGGTTTTCTTGCTCTCGGAAAGGCAGCGGAAGCTGTGGAATCGTTTCGTGCAGCAATTCATGGGCTTCCAGAAGATGCCCCTGCCCACAATAGCCTGGGCATGGCCTATTTGGCTTTGGGTGATCGGGAACATGCAGAAGGAGCGTTTCGGCGGGCGGTGGAACTCAACCCGGCTCTCATCCCAGCCCGTTTGAACCTCGGCGATTTGTTGCAAAAGCGTGGAGATCTTGAGGGGGCCAAAGCGCAATACGAAGAGATTCTAAAAATTGAACCAACGAACTCCGATGCGACGAGGCGGCTTCAGAGGCTTGGTTCTCAATCAGGCAAATAACAACCCATCCCGAAAGAGAAAAGGTCGACTCGTCGCTGCGGTTTAGTGCGATGCCTGACGAGCTCTCCGATGTTGTCGCGTTTCGTACGCTACAACGGCGAGAAAAATAACGACAGCAATTGTGCTCAGCAAGCGTCCCCAGAAGAACCAGGGATTCTCGTAGGTGAGGGTGACGGTGGTGGGGTTGGGGACTTCGATTGCCATGAAAGCACTATTTGCGCGATAGACCTGCAATGGGGACCCGGCAGCGTCTCGTGCGCGCCAGTGAGGCGAATATCCTTCAGCGACAAAAACCAACCCGGACGAGGGCGGCGTGAGAATAATTTTGGTAAGAGTCACGCGGGTTGCCGAGACATGCTGGTCATCAGCTTGAGTTGTCTGAGGTAATTCATGTTTGGGTCCGATGAGCCATACCTGTTGCGATCGCGTCGTGGCAAGATGTTCGAGTTGCTCCCTGATGCTCTTTTCGTCGTTTGCAATCCACCGTGCGTCACCAACTAGCCACGCGTACGGCAGAGCAGAAGGACGCTCCCAGACAACGAAGTTTCCCAGCTCGAATGCTTTCCGTAAACCGCTTTCTGCGCGCACCTGTTGATCTGAGGGAATAACAAGGTAACGCAGGGCTGCAAAATCCCACAATGGCGACTCATGCTCAACCCGAACATGAAGATGCGGTTCGCCGCTCGGCTTTCCATCAATAGCGGCCAGAAAGGTGTCATAGGGCTCCATGACGTTGATGTCGTTTCCGCCTGGGGTGGATAATCGGTAGCTCATGCTCGCATTGACCAAGCCGTCGGGAATCAACTCTACCCGCACATGTTCCTGTGTGCTTTCGAACAACTTGGCCAGCTGCCGGAGTTCTGGTATTTCCTTTGGCGGAAAGTGGTGATTTGCTACGGGCAACGCTAAAACCGCTAGCTCGCCAATGCAAAGTAGCGAAAGAAATCTTTTGGCAACCAGCGGTGGAATGAGGGTTCGCCAAGTCCCATAAGTGGCGCCAAGAAGCAAACACGTGATGCACAGAGTATGCAGTGCAGCTCTAAAAGCTGAGGCGACCGCAAGCTTTTGTCCGTCTGCTGTGAAAGGGGAGAGGCCGAACAAGCGGTCGCTAAGGGTCTTGTCTGCGCTGAGATAAGCAAGCAAACTTCTGTCGACAAGGCCAGTCATAACGATGAGTGCACTTCCCAAAAGAATAGCACCCATAACCACCAACGCCAGGGTTGTTCGGCGGTCTTTTTCCAGCACCGAGTCGATCCCGCGCGCGGCAACGAGTGGAAGTGTTAACAAAGCAAAGGAAAAAATTTTGCCGTGCCCTCGAAGAGCCGTCCATCCGGGCAGGAAACGAACAAGGGAATCGAGGACTGGAAGGTCTGACGCCACAGCAAGCATCGCCGATACGATGCAAACGCTTACTGGCACGGTCAGGACTTTCCTATCCCTTTGGCTAGAAAAGAGCGCTGCTACAGCCAAAAGTAAGACGCTTACTCCACAAAAGGGACTGACTTCCCACCAAAACCATTTACCGAGATAATCGAGCCCCGCGCCCCAGAGATTTGGAAATGTCAGAGTCAAAAGATTTTCGTAGGGCAGAGAAAAGCGTCTGACCCAAGCTTTGTCGGGGGTTGAGATGCGTGCAGAGAGGTGCAGTGCGTCAAGTACCGGCCCCAGTTCAACCGCAGCCAGGGCAGCTCCGAGTATGCCACCGACAGCAAGTAGCAAAACTCTCCATTTCACGTGTAGCCATCGATTGCGCTTAGGGACTTCCTCAAAGTTTGCCGCAACGAATATGATAATGCTGAGAAGAAACGCATAATAGGCGATTTGTAGATGTCCACCCAGGAGCACGAGCGCAGTGAAAAGAGCAACGGAAGCGACACGGCGATCATGCGATCGCACGGCAGAGTGGACCGCCGCAAACAGCCAAGGTGTCCAGGCAAGAGAGCAAAGCAATGTAAAATGCCCTGCAAAAACACGTCCAACTACTGCGCTGGATCCGAGGGCGAGGATTCCTGCCAAGGCGCTTATCCAAGGACGAAATCCCAGCACCCTTCCCCAGTAGCAAATGCCTAATCCGAGAACCGCGACATGAAAAACGATGAGGAGATTGGCTGCGAGTGGGAGAGGGAAGAGAGCAAAACAAATGGCGTTCAAAGGTTGGTGCAGTGTGGCGCATGTACTAGGGAGAAAAGGTGTTCCGCAAAAAATGTACGGGTTCCATTCAGGAATGATCCCGCGACGAAGTGAGCTCGCACCGAATGTCAAATAATGGCGGTATGCGATATTCATATCGCAGGCGGGATGCCCAAGATACTCGGTCGAAAACTTAGGAATAGAGGGGAGAAACAAAAGGATTCCTGCTAGGGCGACGAAAGCATAGGAAAGAATGTTTTCGTCCAGCAGCTTTCGATCAAAAGATGTATGGTGCCCTCTGGTATTGGCCAGCAACTCATCCTGAGATTTTGCGCGGAATTTCACGTCGGTCGCCCCTCCTCTCCCTGCAGATAAGCCCCTATTCCGCGGAAAATCCCGCGTGCGATATCCAACCGACCGTGAGCGAGCGCATTTCCGGTCGCCAGGATCAACCACCGCCAGATGAAATATGGATAAAATGATAACTTGTGATACCAGCGGGCATGCTTATCGTGAACGCGGAGGATATTGCGGATACACAGACGGAGTCCCCATTCACGACCGATTGTTCTTGAAGTTGTCCACGCCTCACGATGCCAGACAACGGCTTTAGGCTCGTAATAGATTTTCCAACCAGCTCTTCGTAAGCGGTAGGAAAGGTCCGCATCTTCGTTATACATAAAGAGCGATTCATCGAAAGTCCCTACTTCTCGTAACGCCTTTGCACGAAAAAGAACAGCGCATCCTGTTGCGAAGCTGACAGGACGAGGTTGGTTCCAGCGAGGGGTGTCTGCATTAGCGCGCAAGCCAGCGTGTCGTGCTGTGCCCAGCCAGAGAGAATAGCTGCCGCCGGCTGCCCAGATCCGGTCGCGCGGCTCTGCGAAAAGAATACGGGGCGAAACCGCTCCAATGCTTTCGTCGGAAAGCGCGCGCGTGACAAGAGCTTTTAGGCAATTCGGATCGACGAGGGTGTCGTTGTTCAGCACGAACACGAATTCTGCGCGTGCGCGAAGTGCTTCAGCAATTCCTATGTTGTTGCCCCCCGCAAAGCCTAGGTTCTCTTTCGACTGAATCACGGTGACTTGAGGGAATTCCGCCCGTAGCATTTGTACGGAATTGTCTGTCGAAGCGTTATCGACGACAAGGATGTGGAAGGACTCATATTGGCAAAGGGCTAAAGACTTGAGGCACTCTTTTAGAACAGCGGCACCGTTATAGTTGACAATGACAACGCTGACTAACGGTGCAGCCATGACCCTCTATTCCCCAAAACTGGGAGTATGGGAGGCAATGCCCCGTTTGGAACTTCTGATAAATGCAACAATTTTCTGTACCGGTTCGCAATCTGGGAACTCACTTTCCAGGCGCGAAACGGCGTCACTCACGTTTAGGCCGGAACGGTAGAGGATTTTAAAGGCCTGACGAATTTTTTCTCGAGTTTGCGGGTCAAAGCCAGCTCGCCGAAGACCAACAACGTTGATCCCACATACCTGCGACTGCCCGTCGACAAGCATATAGGGTGGCACGTCTTTAACGATTTTCGAAAGCCCTCCGATCATGGCGAGTTCACCTATCGCACAAAACTGATGAACCCCCACATTGCCAGAGATAAACACTTTGTCTTCGACGCGAACGTGACCTGCCAAGAGAGCGCCATTTGCCACAATCACCTCGTTGCCCACAGTCACATCATGCGCAACGTGAGATAAGCCCATAAAGTAACATCGGTTTCCAATAGTCGTATCATGGCCTTCTTCGGCAGCGCGGTGCACTGTTACATACTCGCGGAACTCATTCCCATCTCCAATGCGCACGCCTGTTGGGGCGCCCTTGTAACCAAGATGTTGGGGTGTGTGCCCAATGACGCAGCCAATGTGAATGATATTATCGGAACCGATTCGGGTATTGCCGGAAATGTAGGCGTTAGCCATAATTCGCGTCCGAGGCCCGATGCAGACAGGACCTTCGATAATAACGTGCGGACCGACCTCCACAGTCGGATCTAATTCTGCTTGGGGATCAATTATTGCAGTTGGATGAATGAGCGGCACCGCTTTTCCCTTCTTGATCGCTAGGAACTCATTCGGAACGAGCAGCGAACATTTTCTCGTCATTACTTGTTGGATTCACCGGACGAGAAATTCGTGATGTCATCAGGCGTGTTTTCTTGCTTATCGGGACCTTTTGAGATGAGGTCATAGTCAGCGTTGTGTTCACCGGGGCTACGATAGATGAATTCTTGGCCCCACGGATCTTTGGGCAGCTCCTGTAAATAAGGACCATCCCATTCGTCATCTGTTAGGCCGCTTGGTTTGCTCACGAGTGCTTGTAATCCTTCCTGCGTTGTCGGAAAACGGCCCGCTCTCACTTCGAAAGCGCTCAGTGCCACGCCAATGTTACGAATAGAAGCCTTGCACGCCTTGATTTTGGCGCCTTTCGTTTGCCCGACCATCCGGGGGACAACGATCCCCATAAGAATGCCGATGATAAGAACAACGAGCATGATTTCGATAAAAGTGAAACCGTGCGAGGACCGTTGAACTAACCGCTGGAGCCTCATTTTTTCGTTCCTTCCTGTCTTTTTCCAGACGCTATCAGAACGACGTCTGAACCACAATAGGCAAAGATCATGCCGGACATTGGCGCTTGCAACACTCAATCCTGCCCAGATTCAGTAAGCTGTCGGCTTAGATAGGAAATCAAACTTCTCATGTTCTCGTCTTTCTCGATTTGCTCGGAAATTCGTCGGTAGGCGTGGAGCACTGAGGTGTGATCACGCCCTCCGAAAAGCTCCCCAATTTCCGGATAAGAGAGTTTTGTGAATTTGCGAATGAGGTATTGTGCAACATGGCGAGGCGTTGCGAATCGTTTCTTCCGATTCTGACCAAGTAGCTCTTCGCGTTTGATGCTGAAATTGTGGCACACTACTTGAATGATCTGTTCAGCGTGCAAGGTTTGGCGCGGAGAGGGGGGAATGACATCCGCGAGAACAGATTTTGCGAGCTCAACCGTGATAGGCTGTTTCATCACGCTTGCGTAGGTGCGCAGTTTGAGCAGCACGCCTTCCAGTTCCCGGATGTTTCTCTGCACTCGCTCCGCGATGAAGAGGGCGACGTTGCGAGGCAACTCACCTTCACCCATGGCAGAAAACTTCTTGTTCAGTATGGCAATTCGCATTTCGAGATCCGGCGGTTGAATGTCTACAACCAGCCCCCAGGCAAAGCGGTTGCGAAGGCGATCTTCTAGTTTGTCTAGCTCATTCGGAGGCCTATCGCTCGAAATAACGATCTTTTTGCCTGCATCATGCAACGCGTTGAAAGTGTGGAAAAACTCGACCTGGGTGCGCTCTTTTCCGCTGAAAAACTGAACGTCATCGATAAGCAGAACATCAACTCGACGATAATACTCTCGGAATTCGGCCTGTTTGCCCTGCGTGATCGATTCGATGAAGCTATTCATGAATTCATCGCTCGTCACGTACAGGACCTTCATGTGCGAGTTCGTTCGCAAAATCTGGTGACCGATGGCATGCAGGAGATGCGTTTTTCCTAAGCCAACACCACCATAGAGAAACAGGGGATTGAATGACTTTGAAGAGGGATCCGCGACTTGCCTGCACGCAGCGTGGGCAAAGCGGTTGCTCTCACCGACCACGTATTCTTCAAAGGTGTATTTGGGATTAAGGCGGCACGTGCGAGGAAATGCTGGCGTGGGAGCTGCAAGTGCCGTCTCGGGCATGACTCCGTCAGCTGCCTTCGGTGGGGCGACAGGAACCGGTTCGACAGGCCGATCGATAGCAACTGCTGGCATGGTGATTAGTTCAATCGCAACGTCACTGTTGAGAACGGTCCGAACCGCTTGGCGAATCTGATCCCCGTAATTAGAGATGATCCAAGCACGATAAAAATCGCTAGGCGCAGAGAGAACGATTTTTCTCCCGTCAATGCTTTGACATCTCAACACAGCTATCCATGTGGCCATGCTATCCCGGTCAATAATCCGCCCCAATTCCTCTAGGACTTTCCCCCAGACTTCTGTAGCCGGTACAAACTCCATTTTTTTGTCCCTAACCTCGATCATGTTCAGCGCGTCGCAATGCGTAATCTTGTTCCACAAGTGACTAAGGGATCAGCCGGAAGGCACACTCGACACTCGGCACCGAACATCAACAGAACAGCTGGCTTGAGTGACCTACTGGAACAGATACTGCAGAAGCGTGTCGCCAACCACCTTCAGGCTTTTTGAACTGCATTGTTCAACAGAATCGTCAGTGGTGTGCCATTGAGGATAATCAAAATCAATGACATTGATGAACTTTTTTCCACGTTCGAGAAACGGAATGTGATCATCGTAGATTGCCACACCTTGTTGCTTGACAAAAATCTCCGGAGCATTCCGCGCTCCGATTTCCCAAAGCGTTCTGACTTCCTCAGACGCGGCGCGTAGAGAATACAGTTCCATTCGCAGACGCAAGTCTTTCTTTCCCACCATGTCGAGATTTATGCCGACCTCAAAATCTGCTAGGTGTGGAGGCGGATTGGCGGCCAGAAAACGTGAGCCGAGACAGAAGCCTCTTTCATCGGATGGTTCACCGCAGTCTTCGAGATCAAAGAAAACGAACGCGACTGGCCTCGGAGGCGGCGTCCGAGAAAGCGCCTCGGCAACGGCAAGAAGAACAGCGACGCCACTCGCGCCATCGTTTGCACCAGGGATTGGCTCTTTCCGCCGCAATGGATTTGGATCACGGTCGGCATGAGGACGAGTGTCGTAGTGTGCCGACAACACCACTGCAGCTTTGTCTGCTTTGGCAGGCATAAGCCCAATGATATTTATGCCTTCCAAATCAGTCCGCAGCAACGGCGCGTAGGCACGAAAGATTTGCGAACTTGTTGTGCATCCACTCTCAGCAAGTGTTCTGGATATGAGCTGACGCGTTTTTCGTATAGCTTCGGAATTCGGAACTCTTGGCCCGAACTGGACTTGCTGGACTAAGAATTGCCAGGCTCTCTGTTCATCAACGTTTGGCAATGGGGTTCCGAAAATCGGTATCCAAAAAATGGCTAAGAAGATGGCAAAACATGTCCAAAGTTGTCGGCAGCGCTCCATGTGTTGAAATAAGATTCTGCAAAAATAGCCACGTCAATGCAGATGAAAACATGTTGAGTGTGGGAAAGCTTTCCGGGCACAGAATGAGAGAAATGTGCTGTCGAGTTTTTCATTTGTTTCTTGCGGCGTTTTTAGGCCTTGCCGCGTTAGGGCGCGGGGGAGGTTTTTCTGAATCGGCGATTAATCTTCCCGCTTCATTGGAGGCTTTCGAATCGCGTTTCGATTTTGACGGCGACGGGAGAAACGACCTGTTGGTTGTTTTTCAGCGCCGTATTTTGCTCTTCTTCCAGCAGAATGACGGGTCCTTTCCGCCGACACCCTCGATCGAATTAGGCAGAACGACTCCCTTGCCAGGCGATGTGGCATGTGTCAGTGTGGGCAAGGTCACAACCGCTCCTGGACTTCAGCTCGTGCTTATTGGTCGCCATGGTGTTCAGGCTATTGCTTTAGAAAAAAACTCTCGTAATCCGAAGCCAGCCAATCTTGCGTCAATCTTGGATGTAAAACTCGAGCTCACACCGTTGCCCACGCTCCGTTTCACGGATGCTGCAGTAGATCTCGACGGTGATGGGCGCAGCGAACTTGTGCTTCCTAATTCTGATCAACTCGAGATTTACGAGCCAGACGATGCGTTTCGCTACAAGCTGAAGAGCCGCATAAATCTTCCATTTGCTAGCACCCAATATGCGTTTTTGAGGCGAGAGCCTGACCTTTTGGGAATGCCAGTTTTGAATGAGCGCGCGTTGGCTTCCGATGTCGTACGAGCGCCGCTGGTGCATGGTCGGTGGTATGGTGTGGACTATGCGATAGAGTCAGCCAGTCAGCCGTTCCTGTGTGTGGATTTCAATGGCGATAGATTGCTGGATTTTGTGACACCCAAAAATGTTTTCTATCGCCAGCCTAAAGGCAATTATCAGGCAGAACCATTAGCGGTTTATGATCGTATTGCTTCGGCTTTCGGCGTATACAAGAGCCGTGGGGTCGTAACACCAAACCTGGTGGATCTTAATGGTGATGGCAGACTGGATACGTTTACCGTAGATGTCTCCGCAGCAAAACTGACGCCGCGGACAAGTATTTCTGTCTTTTTGGGCAAGGAAGATCGGTCATTTGGTGAGAAGCCCGATTTTGTTTTGCACACGCGGGACATTGCATACAGTGAGTTAGTTCCTTTGGGCGACGTGAACGGGGATGGCGCGCTCGACTTGGCCCTTTTTCATCTAGATTTTCAGCCGCAAAGCATGGAGTCGCAACTGCGCGCCTATTTGAAAAACGGACTCGACGGAGAGCTTCGTTTTTACCTGTGGGATAAGCAGAGGAACCGCTTTCTGGACGTCTTTAGCTTTAAACAGCGGGTGCTGGTGAACTACGAAATTTACGGTGCTCGTCAGCTTTTCCAGCAGCAGGTTTTCATCAATCATGATATGGACGGCGACGGTATGGTGGATTTGGTGATGAAAACGGGACCTCATGAGATTTCGATTTACAAGAACCTCGGTGGAATGCGTGGGTTTGCAAGTAGGCCATTTGCCGTCATTCACACTCCACGCCTGTTTAGCTCGTTTGTGGTTCAGGACCTCGACAACGATAAACGTGGAGATCTCATCGTTGCAGGATATGAGGAATCGCAGGACGAGCGGACCATCTACAGCTTTTATCTGAATCGTCTCTGACAATTCCCGTCAAACTGATGAGAAGCAAAAAACGTTGACGTAGTTGAATGCGCCGATCAGAACCGGTCGCCGTTACCGATGACATAAGCGTGGAGAATTTCTGCTGCGATGGTCCCCGAGACGAGTCCAAAACTTCCGCTGCGTGATTGGCTGGCCGGAATTCGAGACACAAATGCATCCCCTTTTATCGGCTTTCAGAGCCTTGCTATTGAGCCGGCTAGTGGAGTAACCCACGCCCAGATCATCGAGTTTCTTTCCTGGTTGGGGAAGCTGTTACCGGCGCAGGCGGATCATGATGTCCCAGTGCTCCAAGAAGAAATTTCTGGCGTAAGCGGAAGCGAGGTACGATGGCTGCGGGCGCGATATCAGTTGTATCCCCTTTACCTAGAAACGTTGCATGTTGTTGCTGAACGGGGAGTGCGCAAAAACGGTCTTCCGCCAGGTCTTGCTTTGAACAAACCCAATAGTTGGTCTGTTAGTTTCGAAATATTTCAGTCCAGTGCCGTAGCTTATACTCTTCACGAGGCTGAATGGCGCCAGTTTATTTGCAATCTAGTTCAAGACCCGCAGGTCAGCGGGGGACTAGCATTTAACATTCTGGAGATCCCGGCAGTCGCTCTTGCTGAAGGGAAGTTGGACATCCGTCCACTTGTTTTGCATGCGCTCGACGTCGATGGGACTCCCTGCGATCGGGGAAATACTCGTGGGCAAGCCGCTATTGCCAACGCTTTCTGGCAGACGTTTTGGGCCACAGGAGCACTCCGAGCTCAGCGGGGACGAACGTTTCCTGTGGCCTTTTATCCAGTTGATCGCACTTGGCCGAACGAGTTTGCAGGGCTCTGGCATTCACGTTGGGTGTCCTTGCGGCGGCGTCTCTTTGGTCGTACGAGTCTCATGGCCTACATGAGCGAGGCGTTGACTCGAGCGAAGGCGCTCTTTTTCGACCTGCAATGTTTGAGATTTGTGGTGGACCGCAGTTTTGAGCCACAAGCAAGCGGACTAAGCTGGGCCGATTATCGTCTGTACCTGTACGAACTAAACCGCACTGGCTTCGTCGATGCTTACATTGGCGAAAACGCTGATATCTTCGCAAAATGGAAAGAAAGTGAAGAGCAACAGAAGTTACCCCGTCAGTCCTGGGACGAAGAAGAAGCGGCGGCAGTAACGAAAAGAGAAGATTTGACGGATCTTATCGTTGATGCTGAATCGTGCGGTTCTCTAGTGCGAATCAATCGTGTCGTACCGTTTGCGGGATGTGCCTTTCTGTCAGAAGTGGTCAATGAAACAGAACGCCTAAAAGCCAGTGGGAAAATACGTGACCTCTCTGACACCATTGTCGGAGCGACAAACTCCACATTCTTTCTCAATTTCCCGGAAGAGTATGCGACTCTACACAGCGCGATGAATGACCCCGTCGCAGCGCTTGTTGAAAACGGGCACTGTCATCAAATCAGGACTCTTCGACGCGCTGCTTTTGTGATGACCTCTGAGGGTAGACCCCTTATTACGACTGACATTGGCCTTAAGCTTGAGTGTCCAGCACTGGTATTTGAAGGAGAGTCGGTTGCTGCTACCTTTTTTGACCGCGCACATCGGCCATTCTCAGAGAACCAAGTAGGACCACTCAATTTTGGCGCAGTTGTGGTAGGAAACTCAATTGTCGAGATTTTTGAGGATATGGCAGCCGAAGTTCCTGCTAACGGTTGGGTTATAGGCGACTCTGAGGCTTTTGACCATCGGATAGAGCCAACCCAGGCTGCAAAGATCGAGCTACGTGATCCAAACACGGCCCTGCCGGTCTCTGTCCGGCATGCTTTTGCGGTTGGACCATTGCTCGTGAGGAGGGGAGAAATTGTCCCGTTTGGGGAGAGCCGAGAGGAATTCGCCCCTATTGTCACTAAGGAAGCCCCCGATTTCGAAGAGGGAGCTGAGCTACCACGAACAGAGTTGCCGAAAGCATTGAAGCACGCACCGCAACGTGGTGTTCCACCGACGCGATTCCCGTATGACTGGAATCAAACGCGTGCCCCCCGCACTGCCATCGGAATCCGACCTGACGGCACAGTGTTACTTGTTGTCGTAGATGGACGTGCTCGGCTACCTCATTCCGTGGGGGCAACATTAGCTGAGTTAGCTGTGTTGATGAAAAACCTTGGCTGCACCGAAGCGATGAACATGGACGGAGGCGGGTCCTCTGTGATGTTCGTCAACGATAAAGCAGCATGGGAACATCAACTTTCGCCCGATTTGCGTCCCGGTGTGGTGAATCTGCCTAGCGATCTTGGCGGGGTCGAGCGGTTGTTGCCAGTGCCACTCTTAGTCGTAAAGCGTAGCTAGGACGCGGAGATTGCTTTCTGAAACGAGGTTTTAAAGGGACTAACTCATTTCACAAGGCCCCTTGCTTCGCTCTCGGCGGAAAAACATATTGCACGCAATTTTGAAGCTCATCTTGAAGTAGTATGAACCAAAGAGATGGTGAGCCGTGCGCCTGCGGCATTGGAAGGAGAACTATGTCAGTAAGCCTTGAATCAGAAAAGCTCGTAAAAGTCCAGCTCCCTGACTCCAGTGTTCTGGAAGTGCCAGCGGGGACACCTGCTGCTGAGGTCGCAAAACGTATAAGTCCAAAGATAGCCAAGGCTGCATTGGCAGCCCGGATTAACGGGCGTGTGTGCGATCTCACTGTGCCACTGGATGAAGATTGTAACTTCGAGCTGCTGACTTGGCAGGATGAAGTAGGGCGCGAAGTTTTTCGTCACACGTCAGCACATATCATGGCGCAAGCGGTGAAGCGCGTCATCCCTGAAGCTAAGCTCACGATTGGCCCCGCTCTTGAAGACGGGTTCTATTATGACTTCGATTTACCAGCCCCAATAGGACCTGAGACGCTCGAGCGCATCGAAGAAGAGATGAAAAAGATTGTCGAGGCGGGACTGCCGGTGCGACGGCGTGAGCTTTCGCGAGACGAGGCAATCAAGCTTTTCCGCGAACGTGGCGAACCTTATAAAATCGAAATCATTGAAGAGCTGCCCGAAGGAGAGACAATTTCCTGCTACGAACAAGGGGAATTCATTGATTTGTGTCGTGGTCCTCACTTGCCCACAACGTCCTATGTGAAGGCATTCAAGCTACTCAACGTCGCTGGCGCATATTGGCGAGGAGACGCTCGCAACAAGATGCTGCAACGTATCTACGGAACATCGTTTCCCGATAGGAAGCAGCTCGACGAGCATCTCCACTTGCTCGAAGAGGCAAAGAAAAGGGACCACCGTCGCATTGGGAAAGAGCTCGACCTGTTTTCTTTCCAGGAAGAAGGGCCGGGATTCCCGTTTTTCCATCCCAACGGAGCTATTGTATTTAACGAGATCGTGAGTTTTCTGCGCGAGGAACTCGTCAAACGAGGCTATGTTGAAGTGCTCACGCCCTTAGTTCTCCACGAGGAGCTATGGCACCGCAGCGGGCACTGGGATCACTATAAAGAGAACATGTACTTCACGGAAATTGACGAGCGGACTTTTGCCGTGAAGCCAATGAATTGTCCCGGCCACCTTCTCATTTATAAGTCA
>JADFCV010000001.1:593794-634906 GCA_017161655.1 Candidatus Sumerlaeota bacterium | reverse complement strand
GCTCTGCGTAGCTACCGTGATCTACCCTTGAAGATGGCCGAGTTTGGTCGAGTCCATCGGCACGAGTTGAGCGGGGTGCTCCATGGGTTATTTCGCGTGAGATGTTTCACTCAAGATGATGCTCACATCTTTACTACACCGGACCAGCTCGAGGAGGCAATTACCGAGACCATTCAGTTCATTCAGCATGTTTACGACGTCTTCGGCTTTGAAGATTACCACATGGAGCTGTCGACTCGCCCTGAAAAAAGCATTGGGTCGGATGAAATGTGGGACAATGCCACGTCGGCGCTCCAGAATGCGCTCGAAAAACTCGGTATCAATTACAAGCTTAATCCAGGCGATGGAGCGTTTTATGGTCCTAAAATTGATTTCCATGTGAAGGACTGTTTGCGCCGCTCGTGGCAGTGCGGGACCATTCAGGTGGATTTCTCAATGCCAGAGCGTTTCGATATTTCTTACATCGGCCCAGATGGCCAAAAATACCGACCGGTTATGGTCCACCGGGCAATTGTGGGCTCGCTCGAGCGCTTTATCGGTGTGCTGCTTGAACACACAGCAGGAAACTTACCGACGTGGCTCGCACCAGTGCAAGTGGCTGTTTTGCCCATCAGCGAGAAATTTCGTTCTTACGCTCAAACCCTGTACGATCAACTAAAAGCTGCTGGTGTCAGGGCGACACTGGACGCCGGCGAGGAAAAAATCGGAGCTAAGATCCGAAATGCAGAGCTGAAAAAAATCCCCTATATGCTCATTGTGGGACAAAAGGAATCTGAAAGTGGACAAGTGAGCGTGCGTCGCCACGGCAAGGGCGATTTGGGTGCTCGGTCGTTAGCCGAGTTTAAAGCAGAGATTTTGGATGAAATCAAGCACCGGCGCCGTTAGGATGATTTGAGTACATTGCGGATGAGAGAGGCTTTTAGAATGCATAGGATGGCCTGGTTGGCGCTGGTATGTTTGTTCATGGCGGGCTGCTGTTGGAATCCCCGCGCATCGTTTCTTTTCGATCCTTTGAAATATCCCGCCACTCCAGCCGGAATCAAACAGCGAGCAGGGGTTGCGTTGTCGTTGAACAGCTTAGACTATTCGATCGCCCTTTATAAGAAATCGCTCAAACAGCAGCCAAATGACGATGAAGCTTGGATGGGCATTGCTACCGCGCGTTTCCACAGAGGGAACTTGAAAAAGGCCATTGATGCCGCACGCAAGGCTGTTGCAGCAGGAGGCCCAAATGCTCCCTTTGCTGCAAGCACGGCTATCTATCTGCAGACTTCCAGGGGCGATTTCGAGGGAGCGAGGGACACAGCACTTGAGTTAGCAAAATGGGCCGAGAAGAATGGCCAGCGGCTCATCGCACTCGATGCGTACCTTCTCGCGGCAAACATTTGCTCTGCTTATTTGGGCGATCATCAGTCGGCCAACCTGTATGCCGAAGAAGCAAAGAAGTTTATCCGTCCCGGCGACGTCGAAGCTGCCAAACGCCTGCGGAGCTGTCTTTATGATATTGAGCGGCGAGAGACAGGAAGGAAGTTTGGCGTAAAAGCACTAACGGCGGAGCTGACCCCGGACCGTCATTAATTCGCGAGGGCGATCAGTGGTCACGCCGTCGACACCCATTTGCATGAACCTTTTACCTTCTGTGGGATTGTTTACCGTCCACACATAGACCTTTAAGCTTCGCTGATGGGCTGCTTCGATAAATTGTTGGGTCAATCCCGCATAGTGCACGTCTATTCCCTGCAAACCGGCCTGTACAACTTCATCAAGCCATTCCATGGGATGGTTCTTGCTCTTCTTTGTTGCCGGGTCTTGGAGGGTTGAGCGTAGCCAGTACGCAGGTATCTCAGGCATTTGCTTTTTGAATTCTTTGAGGATGGCCAGACTGAACGAGATCACGACAATTCCAGATGTGTCAGCCCGTTCTTTCAGGACTCGCACGACGGGCTCAACAGTCGTTGTATCCCCTTTTAGCTCTATAAAAAGTTGTTTGTTTGGGGGCAGAGTTGCGAGCACCTCTTCTAAAAAAGGTAGCTTCTCTCCCGCAAATTGCGCTCCTTTCCATTTTCCGGCGTCGAGCTCGCGCAAAGTTGACGCCATCGTAGCAGTAACGACGTAATCTTTCCCGGTGGTGCGTGAAGTATTTCCATCATGGATAACAATCGCGTGTCTATCGGCCGTGGGATAGACATCTATTTCCACAGCATCAGCCCCGATCTCCCAAGCGCGTTTCACACTGGCGAGTGTATTCTCCGGGCATTCAGCGCTAGCGCCGCGGTGAGCAATAACGAGAGAACTAGCCCACACGTCGGCAAGCATGCTAGCGATGACCAAACACATGATAGTTCTCATCCATACCCTCTCTACTCAGCAAGCTGCATGCTAACTGCGTGGCGAAAAGACCTATCCTTGGAGCTTTTCTTTCCTGTGATCGATGACCCTTTTCGCTTTCCCAACCGAGCGTTCAAGTGTCATTGGGTCCACTAATTCCACGTGCATGCGAACCCCTGTGATGCTTGCGATTTCATGTTGTATCCGCTCTCGCAGAGCCTGCATCTGACTCATTTTGTCTGAAAAGTCCTGCGGGCGAATCTCAACCCGTACGATAGCTTCATCCAATGTGCCCGGCCGGTCGATCTCGATCACATATTGTGGGGCAGTCCCTTCCACACGCAGGAGAGCTTCCTCAATTTGCGACGGGAAAACATTGACCCCCCGGATGATGAGCATATCGTCGGTTCTTCCTACCACTCGACTCATCCGCACACCGCTTCTGCCACACGGACATGGAGCATGATTCAGTGAAGCGATATCGCGTGTTCGATACCGGATGAGCGGCATGGCCTCTTTCGTTAGTGTTGTAAACACAAGCTCTCCACGTTCGCCGTCCGCCACCGGTTCAAGCGTCTCTGGGTCGAGACATTCGACAAGAAAGTGGTCCTCTTGGATGTGCATGCCGCAGCGATACATGCACTCACCACTGACGCCTGGCCCGATAACCTCGCTCAGCCCATAGTTGTCGAAAGCGAGAATTCCCAATCGCGTTTCAATCTCGCGACGCATGTCTTCAGTCCAAGGTTCAGCGCCGAAATGCCCCAAGCAGAGTTTGAAAGATCGAGGATCGACACCCTCCTGTTCCGCAACTTCGGCAATGTTGAGTGCGTAAGATGGCGTGCAAACTAGCACATCTGGCTCAAGGTCGTGCAAAAGCATGATGTGCCGTGGCGTGTTGCCGCTTGCAGCGGGAATAACCGCAGCTCCTACCTTCTCTATTCCGGCGTGAAGACCAAAGCCGCCAGTAAAAAGGCCGTAGCCAAAAGCGACATGGACAAGGTGCCCAGGGCGTACGCCGCCTGCCACGAGGAAACGCGCACAAAGGTTGGCCCACGTCTCTAGGTCGTGTCGTGTATAGGCGACGATGGTAGGTTTTCCAGTCGTTCCCGAGGACCCATGAATCCGAGCAATCTCCTCACGCGGGACTGCAAGAAAACCAAAGGGATAATTCTCACGAAGATCCTGTTTGGTGGTAAAAGGTAAGCGCCGCAAGTCGTCCAAACTGCGGATTTGTTTTGCACTTACGCCTGCGGCAGCGAAAGCCTTTTTGTAAAAGGGAACATTACTGACTCGCTCTACACACTCGCGCAAACGTTTGAGCTGGAGCGCTTGGAGCTCCTCACGGCTCAATAGCTCATGTGCATCCCAAACATGATTTTCCAAGGCGGCGGCCGGCATAACTCACCCCCTCCTTGGAATGGACAACGGATTTGGAATACAGCGCCACCAGGGTAAGTCCTTGTTCATTGTCTTTCCCCTCAATTTTCATACATGTCGTAAAGCTCAACACTGCCAACGACATTGATGCCATTGGTCTGAAGCACTTCGATCGCTTTGTCTAGCTCGTCAAACCGAAAGACCACGACTGCCTTGTCGCCTCGGCGAAAGGTAAAGGCGTACATGTATTCGATATTGAGTTGAGCGCGCTCAAGAACCTCCAAGATCGTAGCCATCCCACCTGGCCGATCGGGAACTTCAATGGCAATGACGTCTGTGACGTTGAGTACGCAACCAGCATCTTTCAAGACCTGGACGGCCTTCTGCCAATCCTTCACAATGAGGCGCAGGATGCCAAATTGTTGAGTGTCAGCAAGTGAGAGAGTCAGGATGTTGATCCCAGCTTCGGCGAGTGCCCGGCAGGGAATACTCAGCTGTCCAGGACGGTTTTCCAAAAACACTGAAATCTGCTTTGTTTTCATAGTTTTAACCTCTCCGCTCCTCGGGTGACTCTGATCAGTGCGTTAGATCCCGTTGATCAATGACGCGCTTTGCTTTGCCCTCGCTGCGCTTGATGCTGTGGGGTTCAACCAAGCGCACTTTTACGTGAAGCCCAATGGTGTGCTCGATGGCTGACGAAAGTTTCTTATGCAGTGCTTCCAATGCTCCTACCTTGTCGCTGAAGACTTCTGGTGTAACTTCGACCTGAACCTCCATCTGGTCTAGGCCGTGCTCTCGCGTCAGAACAATTTGATAGTGGGGGAGTGTGCCTTCTACCTGCAGTAACGCAGCTTCGACTTGAGACGGATAAACGTTAACACCACGGATGATGAACATGTCGTCGCTACGTCGTCCGATCCGGCGAATTCGTCGAATGGTTCGTCCGCAAGCGCAAGGCTCAGGAATTATGGCGGTGATGTCATGCGTGCGGTAGCGAATCATGGGCATGGCTAGTTTGCTCAGTGTTGTGAGAACCAATTCGCCTTCTTCTCCATCGGGCAAAACTTCGCCTGTCTGAGGATCGACTATTTCTAGGAGGAAATGATCCTCAAAGATGTGGAGACCAGCTTGTTCTTCGCACTCTATTCCAACACCAGGCCCAATGATTTCCGAGAGTCCATAAATGTCATAAGCACGGATTCCGCTGTGCTCCTGAATATGCCGGCGCATCTGTTCTGTCCACGGCTCCGCCCCAAAGACGCCAACTCGCAAAGGAAGACTCTTCAGATCAATGCCGAGTTCTTGTGCACGCTCCATAATGTGGAGGAAATAGCTCGGAGTGCAGCAAATCACCGTCACACCGAAGTCCTTCATCACCATGATTTGCCGATCGGTGTTGCCACCGGAAATAGGAATAACGGTGGCACCTATAGCCTCGGCTCCATAATGAGCTCCAAGTCCACCAGTGAAAAGCCCGTACCCATAGGCGTTTTGAACAATATCCCCTGCGTCGACACCGCAAGCGGCAAAACTGCGTGCCATAACGCTGGACCAGACGCGAAGGTCTTCTTGATTGTACGCCACCACGATAGGTTTTCCAGTCGTCCCACTGGAAGCATGGAGGCGGACCACCTCACGCATCGGACTGGCAAAAAGTCCGAACGGATAGGTGTCACGCAGATCCACTTTTTCCGTGAATGGAAGAAGCTGAACGTCGCTGAGCGAGTGGATGTCTTTTGGCTCGACGCCCTTTTTGTTCATTCGCTCCTTGTAGAGAGGAACTCTTTCGTACGCTCTGGCAACGATGGATTGCAGCCGCGCCAGCTGGAGTTCCCGGAGCTTACGCTCTGGTAAATAATCGAGCGCGCTCACCGGATTGAACGTTACACTTCCTTCGCCCTTGAGTGGGGCTGTACTGCTTGCCATTGTTGACTTTCTCCCCTCGGCGTTAGGCTTAGTTTGTTTTCTCTAAGACTCCTGCGCCCTTTTGCCGTCCGAGTTCAAATGCGCGAAGATTTGCTTCCACACCCTTTGACGGTAAATTGGCTTCAATGGCTAATAGCCACGCGTTTTCAGGAATCGCGAGATGGATACTCAGAACACCAAGAAGTGCAATATTCAACGTCTTTTGATGGGGAAGGGCTTCCGCAGGGACCATATCAGGAGCAATGATTTTGCCGCCTGGCCGAAGATATTCCCAAAAAACTTCTCGCTGACTGGGATCACACAAGACAAGAAAATGAGCCTCACCCCGTGGAATCATCGGGCTCAAGACTTTGGTACCAAAACGCACGTCGCTGCTCACCGACCCTCCGCGCTGGCTCATCCCATGGATTTCACTTTTCTTGACGTCGTAACCGCTGCGAAAAGCTGCGTCTGCAATGATGTCCGATGCTTTTATGATCCCTTGTCCGCCTAACCCAGCCACCAGGACGTTAACCGTGTCACTCGCCATAATGTTCCGACCCTCCAGGTGCACATTGAAAATCAAACTGTTGCTGTGTGAGTTTTTCAAATTCCTTGATGCTCGGCGCTGCAAGAATGCAGTAATGCCGTGCCACAATCAGCGATAATTGCCCGGACTGAAGGCATTTCTCCAGAGTCTCCTCGAAACGAGCCGCTTCACGAGTCGGGTCAATGACGTGCACCTCCTTCACCCCAATCGCACGGGCTACATCCTCGATCGAAACGCGGTTTGTTGGCGTATGCTCAAGCGAGCGGCCCGTCGCGGGATGCTCTTGTTGGCCAGTCATCGCTGTTGTTCCGTTGTCGAGAACAATGACAACATGTCCATCTGGTGGAGGATTATAAACCATCTCGACAATACCCGGAATACCCGTGTGCATAAAAGTGCTGTCCCCAATCACGCTTACCACCCTGCGAGCTTGGTCAGGGGGGAGGACGTGCCTCATTCCAAGCCCCACAGGTATGCTGGCCCCCATGCACACGCAGGTATCCATGGCCTCATAAGGTGGAAGGACTCCGAGCGTGTAACAGCCGATGTCGCCGCTCACGATGCAATTCATGCGGTGAAGTATGTCGTAAACAGGCCGATATGGGCAACCTTTGCAGAGTTCGGGAAGTTTTCCCGCCGGTGGCTGGGGCTCAGGGGACTCATCATTCGCGAGGATTCGACGCACTCGCTCAACGTTGAGTTCGCCAAACCGATACATTTCTGGTTTGCTATCCACCGATATTCCAGCGGCACGGATGTGGGTGGCAAGGTAGGGATCTCCTTCCTCCACGACCACGCAACATTCGACGCTCTCTGCAAATTGGCGAATCTTTTCAATTGGCAGCGGATGCGTGATGCCGAGCTTGAGAATACTCGCTTCGGGAGCTGCTTCGCGAACATGATAATAAGTTACGCCAGAGGTAATAATCCCCAAAGACTTTGATCCCTGAATCACTCGAGTAAGAGCTGAATCTTCAGCCCACTGAGCGATCTCAGCAAGTTTTGCTCGCAAGCGGCGATGTGCAGGACGAGCGTATGCGGGAATCATAACTCGCCCTTTGATGTCGCGACGAAACTTCGGAGCATCCGATGGTGGAAACAGCCAGCGGGGAGTAACCACCGTCTTCGAATGGCATATACGGGTGGTAACCCGTAGTAAGACTGGGATATGCCATTTTTCTGAAAGATCGATTGCTGCTGCTGTGAAATCGTAAGCCTCTTGAGAACTTGATGGTTCCAGCATCGGCACGCCAGCAGCCACCGCGTAGTGACGGTTGTCTTGCTCGTTCTGGCTGGAGGCCATTCCCGGATCATCGGCCGAAACAACCACCATTCCTCCGTCAACTCCGGTGTAAGCCGCGGTAAAAAAGGGATCGGCTGCCACGTTGAGCCCTACGTGCTTCATTGTCACGAGAGTACGAGCTCCGCAGAACGAAGCTCCAAGGGCAACCTCGAGAGCGACCTTTTCGTTGGGGGCCCACTGAGCTTGCCCCCCATATTCGGCAAAATACTCTAAGATTTCAGTCGAGGGAGTACCGGGGTAGCCTGTGCCGAGTGCAACGCCTGCGTTGCGTGCTGCTAGAGCGATTGCCTCGTTGCCAAAAAGCAAACGCTTCGTGATCGTGGTCATTTTGGACTATCCTGTCAGGAATTTATGCTCTTGTAAGAGATGGTGAAGAAATGGTGCAAGTCAAAAGACCCATGGAGGCGGGAGCGAGAAACTCATGGGGCGGGTAGGATAAGCAACTTCGTTGTCTCTGGACACAAAAACACTCGAAGAATTTGATCGGTTCGGGAAAACTCGAAATCCAGTCCTTCTCCTGTTTCTGCGTCCTCGACTACGAAAGACTTATGTGGTATGCGAAACAACGCTTGAGCGGACAGAATACCAGCATCAGATGTGGAAGATGGTTCGAACATCCACAAGTCCCCAGCACCATCTTCTGACAGTAAGGGCACGTTGGCTGCGAGAAAAGTTGCGCGGTCATTCTCAGTCTTGTGCAGCTCACGCATGAGAACAAGGTCACCGCTAGAAAACGAAGGGTTCTTAAGAATCGCTAAACTGGTCGTAGTCAAATCCGCATAACTTCCTGAAGCACGCCATAGGACCGAGCGATCTCGGCGAATGATGGCGCCCGCAATGACGTCGTCACGCTGAACCAACCAAACTGGCTTTGTGAGAATAGAACGACGATTGGCTCTGCTCAGCTTTTCGAGAGTTTGCAAAACAGCCGAGCTATCGTTACGTGCTCTGATATCTTTCAGTGAGGAACTTGAGTAATACAACCAACCTTCGTCGACTCGATAAGTGCCTTCGGAAATTTCTGGTGGGAGCCCAAGAAATTTGAGAAACAGTGATTCAGCCGACGAGGTTGTATTCACATCGACCAGGCTATCGGTCGCCGTGGGGGATTGCCATACGCTGGTTCTGGTTGGGCCATCTGCAAACAACACCAAAGACCCTCCTCGCTTGACCCATTGAGCGAGAGCCAACAGTTCGTCTGGACGCGGTTTTTGGAATGAAAAAGAGGTGAGAACCGTGCGAACCGAGCGGGCTGTTCGTGGCTCACTCAGAGAGGCAAAAGCGACGAATCGCGCGGGGAGACCTGCGCGTAAGCACGGAAGCCACAAGGATAGGAGCTCTGCAAGAGGAGACTCGTCCAGGCACAGCAGAATCCCATCACCAATAGCAATGGCCACATTTCGGCTGCCCGCATTCCATCGGATTCTGGTTTCGGCGGGACGTGAGACAAGATTCCCAACGACACTCCAAATGCCAACGGGTTGGTCTTTACTAATGCTTGCCGAGCCTTCCTCGTCCTCTTCCGCTGACCTAAAATGGGAAATCGTTCCGGCTCCAAGTGCAAGCTTGCAGGGCCGAGTGTCTGCAATTTGTGCTGCTACGGCTGCCTGAATTGTCAAAGCGTAGCTAGGTGTGGTCTCTCCTGGGGCGAGTACGAGTGGAACATTGAGCAAATCCGTGAGTGCTTGTGCACACAAGGATTGCATTAAAACCCATTCGAAAGGATCAGGTCGCAGCGCCGGAGGTAAGCTTACTAAAAAGTCTGAATTTGGCTGATGCACATAGACAAAGACTCCATCTGGAGTTGCGACGTCAGCAAGACCGAAAAATGGACTCATGCTTTGATGGGAAAGCAGGGTTGGCAGGCTAGGCATTGCTAGCCAAATCTGTGCACTACGATGGTTTCTTCGCTGCTGCAAATCTCGCATGCCCTGCACGATACGGTCAATGGCGAGGAGGCACGAACTGTAAGCAACCTCAACGCCTTGACGCATTTGAGTCGCTCCAGATTCAGCTGAAATAGGCGACTCCACGAGCGCAAACTTGCTTAATCGGGTGAGGGTAGGAGTCGTCGCGACGACGTAAGGGACCCTAAAAACGAGACCGTCTGCTTTTCCTCCTAAGAGCTCGACACTGCGCGCGACGGAAGCCGCAACAAACTTTGCGGACGGGAGGAAGAGTATCTCATCGCCAATAGGGCTTGTCAGAGGTCTTTCTTCAGCATCGGTGAAAATGATCTCCTGCACACTGCCAAGGTCTGCTTTTTCGCTGAAAAGGCCCGCGTAATCCTCGATAGAATTCCCAAGCGAGACAAACACGGCAGAACTCGTCGGTTGGTGAATCCTCCCGTCGTTCAGCTCCCATCCGGCAAAGAGTTTTGCACTCCGTGGAAATGCCAGATTTGCCGCCTGTCCACACAGCCAAAGGTTAGGCTGAGTTTCTGGCGTGCGGGACAAAGCGGGTTTGGGTCTTGCCGGGAATGCCTGCGACTGGGAAGCACGTTCGAGCTTCATCTGGACAGACGCCGTGGTTTCTCCTTCGGCAACGACCGCATGAAACAGGAGGAAAGCCAGTACGAACTGCATAGAAAAAAATGAAGCGCAATTTGAGCGGAAGCGCAATGAAGCTCGTCCAATAGACTCGCGCCAAATGCTGGTGATAGACAGGCGGCGAATGTCTCGTTGAATATCGGAAAACTTCACCCTCATCGACGTGGTTTTCTTTCTTAGGCACTGTAGAGCAAGCCTTCAAGTGCTGAGATGGGGGAGTGTTGCTGGTGAGTTGAACGCTGACCGGGTGGACTTGAAGGAACGACGACGCGAAAAGCTCTAAAAACCCTTTGGTGCGCTGAATAAGTAGACGGCAAAAATTGGGTCTTGCTTAGATCCGTAAATTCTTTTCGAGAGAAGTGTTGTCGATGTGAATGCCTCCCGGAATTCCTTCAGTACCTCAGGGACGTGAGCTCGGTAGTATACAAGTAAGGCGGTTCCGTTTGTGATCGTTGTATCGATGGTGTCCCGAATGACCACCGTGTTACGAGAGTTAATCCCGAACGTTGCAAGTATCGGCAAACCAGGACAATAGTAGTTGACGCCGTCGACAATCTCTGGGGGACACACGATCGCTGGAATGTGTGATAATCTGGCATTGCGAAGTCTCGTCATCTCCTCCTTGAAAAAGCGTCCCTCGGAGTTCGACAACCGGGGAAACGTCCCCAGCAAAACGAAGGTTAGTCCCGCAATGAAGAAACCGAAAACATTCTCCTTGGTTATTCGTTCGAGAACAGAAGCCGTTAGCAAAGCTCCCACTGGCACGAATACAATAAGATAACGATCGGTTCCGATGCGAAGAAACCTGAGGAAAGGAACAAGAGAGACGAGCGCGAATGCTGTGTACACTACAAAGGGGGCAAGGAACACGAGGACAAGCCTTTTCTGCCAGTCGGAGAGGCTCCTGCGTCGGGTAATAACAGCGGCGAAAACAGTAAGTGCGATTCCAAAAGAACAAATAAAACCAAACCACTCGCGCCACGACTCTTCCGGAAGCTTCCCCCGACCAATGCCGGTCAGCAGCGCTGCAATAGCGATTGGAATCCGACTGAAATGTTTAGAGACCGGGCCAAGTTGATGGGGAGTGATTGCGTAAAAATAAACTGCTGGCAGATAGAAAATGAGGGTCATGGCGAGCGTGGCAAGCGCAAGCCCCCCCTCTTTTACTCGATGAGGTCGAATGAAAAAGAATGTGGCTGCTGTCCCAGCAATCAGCAGGAAAAATGACGGTGTCGTTGCCGTTCCTAAGATAGACGTCGCCACATAAAGAAGCCATGAGTTAGACGGCTTTTCACGCAGCTCAGTGATGATTTTTAGGTATGCTGTGAGATGGAGGGTGGAAAAGAAGAGAGCCAGTGCGTACATCCGGCCGTTGGCCGCGTGAACTCCCGCTATGTGACTCAGCGTAAAAACTGATGCTGCCACCAACAGTCCTGAAGTTGTGAGTAAGCGTTTTGCGAGTAATGCGAAGACCCCTGCCGCAGCGGCCCAGCTCGTAAGCGAGAGCAGCCGAAGGCGCAGCTCAGCTGAATGGAAGACATTCTCTGTCAGGTCCCACAGGATTTTCTCCAGGGCGAAATAAAGCGGTGGGTGCCCTCGGCGAAGGCGCTCAAGAAGCATGTCAGCCCATGGTAGCTTGATCGCGTGAAGCGTATAGAGCTCATCGATCCACATTCCAAGTTGTGCAGCCGAAATGGCGAGGTATACGCCGAGCGCCAAACTGGCTGAAACAACGACGATGCTTGGCAATATGACGTACCACTTCATTCCGACATGCGTTCCCGCTTGGATCTATGGAGTACATGTGATGTTGCAAGATCGTAAAAAAAGACTCTGCGCTCTCCTAAGTAATGGTGGACCGAGGAGGACTTTCCTTTTCCGAAAAGTTCATCGGCCACAGCCACGGCACGTGACTTCTTGCCATGGATCCAAATCAACCACATGCGATCGGCATCTGCAGCCAGTTTTTCCAAACGGTCTCTTAGCTCGTCTTCTGAGAGATTTCGTGGAAAGCTTTCTCGGATATCTACCTGCGGCACATACATCTTAACGACTTCTTTCGCTTGATCAGGAACAACGACAACACAATCCCCCGATCGATATCGTGGCGCAAGATAGCGTGTCAGAAGCTCGCGTGGCGATTCCAACGAGAGACGTGCGACGATAAAGGCATTAATGATGAGAACAATAGCCATGCTCGCAGCTGCGCGCAAGCGCTGCCGGGGAGTTTGCCAAATCACATCGCAAAGTGACCCAGTAAAAACTGCTGCCGCTGGCAATGAACCAATGAGATAGCGAGCTGGTCCATGAAGTGCAGTTCCCACAGAGAGACCTTTCTCGAGGGCCCAGCTGACAAACATCATGCTCAAGGGGAGAATTGTGACGACGAAACCGGTTTTTGTTTCCTCAGAAACGTTTTTCCATCGACGAACTAAATTAATGATCAAGATAACAGTAAAGCATCCCCCAATGATTTGGAGAACCCACGCTGTCACAGGCAGCCGATAGTAATCTTCCCAGCCAACGATGCCTGTGACATACGTGATCAAATGGAGAAATAACACCATTGGGGGAACGTGGGCGATTTCCGAGCGTTCTCGGACCGTTGTGTGGACAAAAAGTGGAACGAGGGCTGTGCAGGCCAGGACCAGAAAGCTCATCGCCACATATCTGAGAGCCCTCCATTCACGTCGTCGCAAAGTGTCGCATGCAAAGCTGATCACTGTAAGAATAAAGGTACTGCTGACCCAAAAAGCGACCACCGGTATAAAGATAACGCCAAGGCGCGGCAGAGAAAGATTTGGAGCGCGAATAGTGGCAAAATAGGCAGCCAGGTAGCACACCGCCAGAAACAAGGTGATGGTATACATCCTCGCTTCGCTCGCTTGACGCAAAGCTAGGCCGTTGAGTGCGAAGAACAAAAACGCGAAAGGCATGGCCGTCGGACGGATGCTCTTTCGAAGCAGCATGACAAACGCGGCCACGGACAGTAACCAAAAGATGAACGATGGCAAACGGAGCAGCAATTCTGATGGGATCGACCAGAGTCCACACCACCATTTCATCAGCCCAAAATACATCGGCAGATGTCCCCGAGCCAGGCGCTCTAAAATCATTTCTTTTCATGGCAGGTTGATGGCGTGGAGTGTGTAGATCTCGTCGATCCATAGGCCAGAGTGAGTCATGTGCAATGCGACGAGCGCGACGCCTATGAGGAAGGCGCCCCCAGCCACTATCCATGCAGGGTCAGATCTGGGCCTCATTGCCACGGCTGGATGGGAAGCCGAACGGCACCTCATGCTGGTTGGTTTGTGTAGATTGCGCGAGTTACGCGCACAACATTCAATGCCTGTTCCGGAGTCACTAGCAATGGTTCTTCACCATGAAAGGCTTTGAGAATGTTCCGGTACTGACGCTGGAAGAGCATGTACTTGGGATCCAGATTGGGGCTGGGGTCTTCAAATGAAGGAGGGGAGGGGGGCGGCAAGTCCTTCTCATGCTTCCAGAATATCATCTTGCCTTTTTCCACGATGCAGGACCCCGTGGGACCGTGTACCTCGATCCGCTCTTCGAAGCCGGGGAAGGCGCTCGTTGTAGCCTCGAAGGTACCTAAGCAGTGCTTGCCAAAGCGAAACATTGCTACTCCGACATCCTCTGTTTCCAGGACCTGGCGGGTCGTGCTTACCAGACCGGCGACAACTTCAGGCACGCCGAAAAACCACAGCATGAGGTCGAGCGTGTGAGTTGCCTGGTTCATAAGCACGCCTCCACCTTCCCCGTGGAGCCGCCCGCGCCAATCGCTCTTGGTATAGTATTCGTCATGGCGAAACCATTTGACGGAACCGCGAACGAGCACGGGGGTTCCCAGGTCCCCTCTTTGCAGAGCAGCGTGAAGTGCTGCATTTCCGTCCGAAAATCGATTCTGGCTGATAACAGCACAAAGCACATTTTTCTGCTGGCAAGCTGCGATGAGTTGCGCCCCCGACTCGACGTCTATGGAGATTGGTTTTTCTACTATCACATGTTTATGGGCTTCTGCTGTGCGAATTCCGTACTCGACATGAAGAAAGCTTGGCACTGCCAGCACAACGCCGTCTATGCTGTCATTATCGAGTATCTCCTCGAAAGAACCAGCGACAGGTTCTCCTTTGGAAGCTTTTTCGGCTCGAGAGCGATCAGAGTCGAATATTGCAGCAAGACGGAAACCGGGCGTAGCCCGAATGATTTCGGCGTGGCGCTGCCCCATAAGACCACAACCAACAACGGCTAAACGGATCTCGTTCATCTCTTACGCCTCTTCCACTCCTTGTGAATCAGAAGTTCTTTCCTCTTGAGCCGCGCGCTCGCGGCGTTTCCTCGCATATTGCCATAGCCGTTCGACTCCAAGAAAAACAATGAGTGCGACCAAAGCGATGAAAAATTGAAGTGCATCTTTTTTGGCAGCCGAGCTCCCAAAAATAGCGAAAATCAGCGTTTCCGGCAAGTATCCAAGGAATGTAGCGACGAGAAACGTCCAGAAGCTCACTTGTGCCACACCGCCGATGACATTTGTAACAGTTGCGTTCGCAAACGGAAAAAGGCGGATGTAAAAGAGCCAAAAGAAACCGTGCTTATTAAACCGGTCGTACCAGACGCGAAGCTGCGACGGCATCCGACGCACAACGACACTGCGGAGAAGCAAGCGGGCAATGGAGAAGGTGATAATCGCACCCAACATGGAAGCGATCTGTCCTACGACAGTTCCTAAAACGGCGCCAAAAAGTCCGCCAGCCAGAGCACTGACCCAAAGACGCGGAACGCCAAAGCCAATAGCCAGCGCAGTTAAACTGATAAAGAGAAGAATGCCGCCAGGACCATGTGCTCTAATGAGAGATCTCACGTGGTCGACGTCGAAAAACTCCGCCCGAACTTGTGGCAAACTCAAGAGGTAGGCAGTAGTTCCGAAAATTGCTGCCACGATAGCAATTCTGAAAGCGTCCTTGAGCCAGCGTTGCTTTCGCCTCACGGGGATCACATATTCTCCGCAGGAATCTCTTCAGCGCGGTGTGGCGGGAAATGGCGTTTTCGATACCACATTATTCCAATGATATCCAGAATTCCAACCCACAGGCGGTTGCCGATTCCATATTTTGAGTAACCACGGGTACGGGGGCGGTGATTCACAGGAATCTCGATCACTCGGAATCCGTGATACTTCAAGAGAGTGGGAATGAAACGGTGAAGACCGCGGAATGCTATGAGTTGAACAAGTGCTTCTCTGCGGATTGCGCGATACGTGCACCCAGCATCGTGGATATCGTCGTCGAGCAAGAGTCCGCGCACTTTGTTTGCAATCCGCGAAGACATGCGCTTTGTCCACGAGTCCTGGCGTTTTGAACGAACCCCGCAGACGGCATCCGCATTTTCCAGTGCGGCTAAGAACTGAGGAATATCGGCTGGATCATTTTGCAGATCAGCATCCATGGAGAAAACAATCTCGCCTCGGGCAGCCTCGTAGCCCGACAATATAGCGGCACTCTCACCTAGGTTACGTTTGTGCTTGATAATTCTAAGAAACGGGCGCGAAGCACGCGCCGTACGCAGACGCTCAAGCGAATGGTCGGTGCTGCAGTCGTCAACGTAGATAATCTCGAATGATTTCCCCGTGCGGCCAAGTACTGATTCAAGTTCTTGCAAGAGCGGTTCGATGTTCTCTTCCTCGTTGAAGCACGGCAGCACCACTGAGATATCCACTGCTACGCCATCCATGACATGTGAGTCCTGTGAGCTTTTATTTACCTGCTTACCATGCAGCAAAGTGGCATGTCATTTCCAAAGAAGTAGAAGGCCTGTGATTAGCCGCAGAAAGTTTATGATTTGTGTACGTAGAAATTCTCGATTTCCTGAACGACGCGCTTTGCACCCTCCAAAGGCAAGTGGGGATACATCGGTAACGATAGAATTTCTTGCGTTGCCTTTTCTACCACGGGCAATTCGCCACGACGCTGTTCGCCCCCCATGGCTGGTTGCAAATGCAGCGGTAAAGGATAGTGGAGTCCCGTGCCAATTCCTTTTTCTTTTAGGTGCTTCGCAAGCTTGTCACGGTCTTTCGCTCGAATTACGTACAAATGCCACACCGGTGTCGTATTCTCATACGTTTTCGGTGTACGCACCTCTTCGATCTTAGAGAGTTTCTCAGAGTAATAGTCCGCAATCACACGCCGTTTTGCGTTCCACTCATCCAATTTTGTTAATTTTATACGCAATACGGAAGCGTGTAGAGCATCAAGCCGCTCGTTTGCCCCGGGTATTTCATGAGTAAACTTTTCAAGCCTCCCGTGGTTGGCAAACATGCGCACGAAGCGAGCGATGCTCTCAACGTTTGTACACACCGCGCCACCGTCGCCCCAGCAGCCCAAATTCTTGGAAGGGAAAAACGAGAAGCACCCGGCAACGCCCATGCTGCCTACTCGTTTGCCGAGAATCTCAGCTCCCTGGGCTTGGGCGCAATCTTCAACCACAGGAAGGTTCCGCTGTGTTGCGATTTCCTGGATGCGGGGAAGATTGACGGGAATGCCATAAAGGTGAACCGGAAGAATCGCTTTGGTTCGCGGGGAAATTTTTCGTTCGATCTCGGCAGGGGAAATTTGAAAAGTCTCCTCTTCGATGTCAGCAAAGACAACATTGGCCCCGTTTAACATGATGGCTTCCGCTGTGGGAAAGGCGGTGAGGGGTGTGGTAATCACTTCGTCGCCGGGCCCGATGCCGAGCGCTTTGAGAGTCAACCAAAGGGCAGACGTGGCATTAGCTACACCCACCGCCAATGTGGTTCCCACAGAAGCCGCCAATGCGTTCTCAAACTCAAAAACTGGTTTGCCGCCGATGAACCAGGAATTCTTTAGAACTTGCTCCAATGCGGCATCTATGTCATTCTTCAATTCCGAGTACTGTGGATAAAGATCCACAAAGGGAACACCTTCCATTGCTCTTCGTTCCTCCGATCAGAATGTGGGCCTTTACGTTTCACCGAGTTGGAAAACTTTTATCTCGACACGTGGTCAGACGATGACTGAAGAGTCTGCAACCGAAAAGCTCTTGCATCTTTATAACGAAGTTTATTTGTTATCGACACGGTTTTGCCTTTTTCACTTGTTAGGTAATCATCCAGGACTGTGCGGTTGTTATTGTAAATGAATAACCACAACTCTCTTTCTTTTGCGACGTCCTCAATTTTCTTACGAATTTCAGGGAGAGTCCGCACGTTGTAAAGAGATAAGAGCTCAGGGTGCGTTTTCCCTCGCCACTCGTAATCAAGTGGTAATGTTGTGCCCGCAACGACCGATGGACTTGTGGTGATCCGAAGAAGCTTTGATGCAACAACTTTGGGACCATCGCCATCTGTGTTGAACCAAGCCAAGGCGCTCAACAGGTTCAATGTGGCGACCGATGCAGTCGCCCATACAAGGGCTCTGTTTGCCCCGTGTTTCTTTGAAAAAACGTTCGCATAAAATAAGACCCCCGCAGCTTCAAGAATCGCGATGGGCAGTAACAAGTGAACATAATAGCGCGGATGACTGAGCACGTTTGACGCCGTTACGACTTCTGCCACGGTCAGTCCGAGTATCGGCATGACAGCCCAGGCAAACAATGCACGAGTGTCACACCAAGTTTTTTTGCTGTTGCTTCTCACTGAAAACAGATAACCCCGAGCGCCGTAACAAAGTATTGCGAAAAGAAGCAGAAACGGCCACCGCAGAACTCCAGGCCCCCACAGACGATAATCCCCGAATACAACTCGCGCGAGCAGATTGACTGGCCGACGCAAGTCTATTCCTCCCAGCTTCGTGCCGATTTCCGTGAACTTCTCTTGTTTTTCAGCAAGGACAAGCGCGGGGAGAATCATCAGTACTGTGGGAACGGTCACGGCTAACACTGCTAAGAGTCTTTCCCTTCTGTTGATAGGTCCGGAGAAGACGAGAGCCGTAATAATCCCTATGACCGTGAGGCCAAAGGCTGCGTAAAACGACATGCCCAGAACGACAAAAGCTGCGATGAGCAAAAGATAACGCATGCGCTGCTTGGCATGCCACTGCTGCAGCCCCCAAGCTAATCCTGCTACTGCAAAAAGGATTCCAGCGTAGGGGCGCGCATTCTGTGCACACCAGATTGTGACCTGGTTGGAACAATACAAAAAGGTTCCAAGCGTCGCCATGATTGGTGAAAAGGCGGAGATTAAGAAGAGGTAGATAAGCACGGCAGATGCGGCAACCAAGACAACCGAAGGCATCCGCAGTGCGATCTCGGAAGCCCCCGCGACGCGAACCCAAGTGTGCTCCAAGACGAAAAATGTGGGGAGATGCCCCGCTTTTAGCCGATTCTGAATGAGATCTGCCAGGGGCTTCCGCGTGTTATCCCAGGTCGTATATTCGTCCACGGTGAGGCCTCGCCAAACACCGATGGAAAACCATGCCAGCGCGATAAGCGCCACCACAAGAACTTGCCGGCGTAATTGTTCTGGTGTGGGCTCTGTCTCGGTTAGATAGCCAAACACGGAACAAGTGCGATGGGATTCCATCCTTGAAGTCTGGAGTGAATAATCAGTGTAGAAACTGAGTAAAAATGAGCGCCGCGGTCAAGTAAGGATCGCTCGAAAGCGTGCCCATAGCTCAATTGGATAGAGCGACAGACTACGGATCTGTAGGTTGGGGGTTCAAGTCCTCCTGGGCACGCCACCTGTTTTTTGGTCCCCGCCAACTCAGTCTTTTCCGACCACTTTCGGCAGTGTGAACAGTGGCAAGTAAAGCGCGACGACAATAATGCCGACGATCACGCCGAGGAAGACAATGAGGAGAGGCTCCAGTAGGGACGTCATTGCGTTGACCATGTCGTCCACTTCGCGCTCATACGCTTCTGCCACTTTGTTCAGCATTTGGTCTATTGCACCAGTTTCCTCACCCACGGCGACCATGTGAACGACCAACGGCGGGAAGACAGGACAGCGACTCAGTGGTTCGTGAATTGTTTCACCCTCTTTTACTGATTCATACACCTCGTCCATCGCCCGCGAGACGACTTCATTACCGCTTGTTTCGCGCACAATGTCCAGCGCCTGGAGAATCGGAACGCCGGAAGTGATCAAGGTTGCAAGCGTGCTGGCGAAGCGCACGATTGCCGACTTGCGGAAAAGCTCGCCAAAAACAGGCAGCTTCAACTTAATTGTGTCGAAGACAAACTTTCCTTCCTTAGTCTGATTAATTTTTTTAATAATCCACCCCAAAAGGATTAATCCCAGGACCACCCAATGCGCATAGTGCATAAGGATATAGCTGAGGTCGATGAGTGTTTGCGTGAGCCAGGGAAGCTCGGCTCCCAATTGGGTGAAGATGTCCGCAAATTTGGGCATGATCACAATAAGAATAAAAGCGACGATGCCTGTTGCTAGCACCATGACGATGATAGGGTACATCATGGCGGATTTGATTTTGCCAATGATGTATTGCCGCTTCTCCAAGAACTCGGCGATTTTGTTCAGAATTGTTTCGAGCACGCCGCCCAGCTCACCGGCGCGCACCATGTTGACGTACAACGCGTCAAATATCTCCGGATGTTTTGCCAAAGCATCTGAGAGCGTCGAGCCCGCTTCGATGTCGTCAGCGATCTTCTTGATCACTTCCTTGAAAATTACCGACTCAACTTGTTCCTCAAGAATTCGGAGGGAGCGCACAATTGGCAAGCCTGCGTCAATCAGCGTAGCGAGCTGACGAGTAAAAGTGGTTAAGTGTTTGGTTTTGACGCGGTGAAAGATGTTACGCAGCCCAGGCAGGGCTAGCACGTCAACTTGAGCTGCTTTCGTTTTGTTTAGCGTAACGCTGAGGGGATAGTATCCCATGTTACGCAGCTTTTCAATGATGACGTCTTCGCTGCTGGCCTCAATAATGCCTTTCACTTGCTTGCCGCTTTTGTCTAGGGCCTCATACGTGTATTCTGGCATGACCGTTGGCTCCTGGTCCGTCGATGGCTCTGCTCAAAACTACCCAGGGTAAATAGTGCTCTTCAACAGGTTTTCGCCACTGATTTTCGCTGGGCATTTGTATGCACCCATTTCCAAGAATGTATAGTCGAACAAGATGGCAAAAAAGTTGACAGCTTCTCTCGTGTATTCATCCCTGCTCAGCGTTTTGCTGTTGACCGGATGTAGTGAGATGAAGTTTGTCACAGCATCGCCGCCACCAACCGACGATGATCCACGCCAAGCGATTGTTCTGGAAGGAATAGACGCGCAGTTTACCTCCGGAAGTCTTGTTAGGAACCGGGTCGTCGCGTCGAAGGGCACGCTATTTGAAGGACAGGGTATTCTTGTTCTTGAAAAGCCAAGAATCGAAGCAAAGCAAAGCGAAACCACCGTTGCGACGGAGACTCATGCTACCACGGCAGTGTTTTATTTGGCCGAGAGCAAGAGGGCAAAACACCAAAAGGGGGACATGGTCATGGTCGGGAACGTGCGTTACATTGTTCCCGCAAGAAATGATCCAACGACAGCCTCTGTGATAGTGGAGACAGAGAATCTTGCGTGGAGAGCCGCGAATCAGGCCTTTGAGGCAAACAGTTTTTACCGCATGGTTCTGAATGTTCCGGGGAAATCTCCGTTTGTTGCGGTGGGCGATGCCTTCGTGGCTTCTCGCGATTTGCGTCATTGGAATGTGAAGTACGGCGGACTCGCGACGTATGCGGCAGCCGGCGACTTTCGAGCTGCAAACTTAGCAAGACGAGCTGCCCTTGAAGCGGAGGTGCCTCTCGAACCACCAGTGAACGAAAAGTTAGATTCTGCCGCGAAAACAAATCCAGATACTTTCTCTGAGCAACCACCGCCCTCGTTGGATGTTACTACAACGAACCCTTTGGTGCGTCCTGATGGCCGACGCCTTCACCGCATCCCAACCTTTGGGGCGCAGTAGTTGCTACATAGCTCTTCCCTTAGGATTTGACACGCTTGGGTATTTGGTAGCACGTGTTTGAGCGAAAACGAAAGAGGAATAGAAACATGCGCATCCTGACCTTTCTTTGTATGGTATGCTTGCTAGCGATTTTCCCTCCAGGATTCTATGCTCAGCAGCAAAGCGGCGATACGGCGCCCGAGATCGAAGCTCCGCGCAAGCCATCGCCTGAGGAGCAGACCGGCATTTTGCGTGGGAATAAACCGTTCTCGCTCACAACTGATCCCGATGGGGAATTTGTGTACAAGTTCAACGAAGATAACGAACTGGAGTCGTTGGAGGCCAAAAAGGGAGTCGTGTTTACCAGTGAAGACATGACCCTGAATGCCGACCGTCTCGATTACAAGGCGATTAAAGGGGAGCTCACCGCGACTGGCAAACGGGTGGTGGTCCGCCAAGGAGACCTTATCATAACGTGCAAGTTGTTCAAGTATTACCCGGAGAAGCAGCATAGCGAGTTTATCGGAAACGCAGTCGTGTACAATAAGACAAAGGATGGAAAAGTGCAGACAACGGCTGCCGATAAGATTATTGTCGACATCGTTGATGGCAAAGCCCAGATGAAGGTGCAAGGAGCAGGCCGAGTTCGGCCCAAGATGAGTCAGGTTGCCACGGCTCCGAATGTCGTTGCAACACCGGGGAGTGGAGGAGCCCGCGCTATGGTTCTTGAGACCAAACAGCAGGAAGCTCGCTCCCAGACAGGCGAGGAAGTGGGAGTGTCCACGCCTCTTGCAGCGGAGGGGAAGACCACGTCTGCTGTGAAGCTTGCGCCCAGCCTGGGGCTTGACCAAGCCTCCCAATCTTCTCGAGCCGAAGAGAACAAAACGGAATCAACTCGGCTCGACCCTACAAATCGCCGTCAGATGGAAGCACTTTCGGAGAGTTCCAAATCCGCCAAACCCTGAGTCCGTTTCTTGAGGCTAGAAGGAGCGCCACTTCCCTATGCGATATATCGTCACCGGCGTTGCCGGTTTTATTGGCTCGTCTCTTGCACAGGCACTTCTAGAGCGGGGCGACGAAGTCGTTGGCATTGACTGTTTTATTCCATACTACCCACGGGAGATAAAGGAGTGGAATCTTAATCAGCTGAAGGCGTTTCAGAAGTTTGAATTTATTGAAGCCGAAATAGGCGAGCTTTTTAGCAATCGCGTCCAGGCTGACCGTCTGCTTGAAGGCGTGTCAGCGGTGTTTCACCAGGCGGCGCAAGCCGGGGTTCGCGCAAGTTGGGGAAGTTATTTCGAGACTTACACGACATGTAATATCTTAGCGACGCAGAGACTCTTAGAGTCCTGTAAAGGAAGAGAGTATTTGCGG
The DNA here is from genome assembly GCA_017161655.1 of Candidatus Sumerlaeota bacterium. Classification (GTDB taxonomy): domain Bacteria; phylum Sumerlaeota; class Sumerlaeia; order Sumerlaeales; family Sumerlaeaceae; genus DRVG01. Next base: position 612,604 of record JADFCV010000001.1, on the reverse strand, counting down.
TTTGTTTATGCCTCATCGTCGTCGGTGTATGGAGAAACACAAAAATTTCCTATGCAGGAAAGCGATCTGCCGCAGCCCGTTTCGCCTTACGGTGTGACGAAATTAGCCGCCGAACATCTTGTTCGCCTTTACACGCACAATTATGGTCTCCACACGGTGAGTCTCAGGTATTTCACGGTTTACGGCCCGCGCCAGCGGCCAGACATGGCTTTTCATCGCTTACTGAAATCGGCTTTTACGGGTGAGCAGTTCACACTTTTTGGAAGTGGCGAGCAGACAAGAGATTTTACCTACGTTTCCGATATCGTGGAGGCGAATCTTCGTGCCGCTGAACGCGGGCGCCCGGGAGGAGTTTACAACATTGGGGGCGGAAGCAGAATTTCTATGAACCATGTGATTGAGCTTGTTGAGAAAGTCACTGGTCGTCAACCGCGCGTGGTTCGACTAGATCGGGAGAAGGGAGATGTGACACACACTGGCGCCGATGTCGCCCGCGCTGCAACGGAGCTTGGATTCACGCCTCGCGTGAGTATCGAAGAGGGACTGGCAGAGGAAGCTAAGTACATCGAACGGGTTATTTTGAAATTGGGCGTGTAGGAAAGTGCGGCATCGACCCGCACACAAATATCGCACCCTCTGCCCCTCTATTTCATGGTGAAAATGTCTCTTCAAGATACATTGTCGGACGCGTTCGGTCTCATTCTCATGGGTTCTGCTATTATACTCGGGGTGTGGGAGATAGCCCAGCAGCGCAATCCAGAACGGGACGCATGGTTTGTCACATCGCGACGGTTGAGACGGCGGTTATTTCTGTGCGGACTTCTCGGTCTCATTGGGCTAATTCTTTGTCTGGAAGCGCGCAAAATCTTGCCAATTCATGGCGTCTACGCCACACTTGTTTTTGCAGCCTGCTTGGCGCTGTTGACTTTGCTGCTTCTTGTTGTCTCGCTGGCCGACGTAGCGGACACGCTCAACAGTGCGGCACGGAAATCGCTTTCCGAAGTCAATGAAGCGCTGCGAGACCGGCAATGCTCCTCGGTGAAAGACTCAATAAAATCGGACGATGAGGCGCCGAATTCCTGAACGATTCGCTTTAACTTTCCAGGCCAAACTTTTTCTCGCGTTTGCAGCGGGGGGGTTGCTGGCTGCGTTTCTGCTTTTTGCAGCGGCAAGCTATTATATCAATACTCTGCAGAAGCGAAACGTCAAAGCTGCCATCGAACTTGCCCAAGAACAGGCTCGTCAACTAGCGAGGGAAATCGTTCAAGTTATGCACGAGGAGCAATCGTCGTCACTCAGTGGCGGCAAAGTGGCAGAGCGTGTTCGACCTTTGACGCAGGTGATTCTACGACAAAACAAAAGGATCATTTGGGCGGGTATTTTTGACCCGAAAACGGGGAATTATGTAGTCGAGCAGACCAACGAGGCCGAGCAAGTGTTCCGAACCCGTTCCTTTGGCGATAGTCCCTACAGAAGCGATGTGTCTGTTGAGGGGAGAACTCCTGTCGAAGTGGTGGTGCGTCAAACTGGCACGGGGCAAAGCGTTCCTGAGGTTCGTCAGACAATCGATAACAACGGTAAGCCCGTTGGTGAAATCCGGTTGCGGCTAGCTGAAAGCCTACCTTACGGCCGGATTGAGGCAACGAGTCAGCAGATCACTCGTGCTTTGGCGATCCAAGCGTTTTTGCTTTTGGGAGTGCTTTTGACTGTGTTCTTCACTGTTTGGCGGCTGGTTCGTCGCCACGTAGAACTTGTCACTCGCAACGTGGAACTTGCGCAAATGGCTTATGTGGGAACCTTGGCTTCTGGTCTGGCGCACGAGATTAGAAATCCTCTTAACGCTATGAGCATAAATCTTCAACTTGCAGAAGAAGACCTTGCCGGCGCAGAGGCTGACCCCAAGGGATCGTATGAAACCACGACCCGACTCTTGAAGCGAGTTCGTTGCGAAATAGAGCACTTGAATGAAACCCTGAGCAGGTTTCTGGAATTTGCTCTTCCGACTCGTGAAAGTGTCACACGTTTTCCGCTCGCTGGTGTGGTTCAGGAAATTATTGACGCTCATCGGCCTGAGCTAGAAAGCCGTGGTATCTCCATTACTGTAAATGTCTCGAGCAGCGCTGATACCCATATTGAGGGAGATCGGCGTCTGATCTACCAGGCCGTGCGCAACATCTTTTTGAACGCGATTCAGGCGGTTTCAAACAGCGTCCGGAAGCACATTGAGCTAACACTCATTCCTGAAAAGAACAACGTCACGCTTGTTGTTGCTGACACGGGTCCCGGCATCCCGGAAGACAATCTGCCTCATGTTTTTGATGCGTTTTATACGACTAAAAAGGGAGGCACTGGTTTGGGTCTCGCTATCGCAAAAAAAATCGTTCAGGAACACGGCGGCACCGTTGAGGCTGCGAATGACCCCAACCGAGGCGCCGTGTTTACAATTCGCCTACCACGCGAATCATGCGTAACTCGCGGATAGGCCAAAGGTGGTATATGGAAGGAAAACTCCTAATAGTCGACGATAACGAGGAGAATCTAAGGAGCCTGGAGCTAGCGTTTGTCCGTTCGGGCTATAAGGTCCTGACGGCGAACTGTGGGCGCGATGCCCTAGAGATCCTGGAAAAAGAAGAAGTTGACGTTGCTGTTTGCGATTTGCGTTTGCCCGATATCTCGGGCATGGAGGTCTTGCGTGCTACACGCAGTCTTACGCCCCCACCCGTTGTACTCCTATTGACAGCCTATGGCACAATCGAGTCAGCAGTGGAAGCTCTGAAAGCTGGTGCGCTGAACTACCTCACGAAGCCGGTGAATCTGGCAGAACTCCGCATTCAAGTTGCTCGGGCAATGGAGCATCAGCGCCTCGTCAAAGAAAATGTGGCGCTTCGTCGTCAGCTCAGTGATCGTACGGGATTTGACGAAATCGTTGGAGAGTCGCCTGAGATCAGAAGCCTTATTGAACAACTGCGGATAGTCTCGGACACCGCGGCTACCGTGCTCATCGAAGGCGAGAGCGGGACCGGAAAGGAACTGGTCGCACGGGCTATACACAAGAATTCTCGAAGGGCCAGTAAGCCATTTATCCCCATCCATTGTGGCGCCCTGTGCGAAACGCTTGTTGAGAGTGAGTTGTTTGGGTACGAAAGGGGCGCCTTTACAGGAGCCGTTGCTAAAAAAGCCGGACTTATCGAGCTGGCCGACGGGGGAACGTTGTTTCTCGACGAGATCGGGGAGATTCCGCTGGCAACACAGGTCAAACTCCTTCGTGTGTTAGAAACCCACGAATTCATGCGAGTTGGGGGCACAGAACCACGCCGGGTGGATATTCGGGTTATTGCGGCCACGAATCGAAATCTCCAGGAAGAGGTTGAGGAAGGCCGTTTTCGCGAAGACTTATATTATCGGCTTAACGTTGTGAAAATAACGGTGCCGCCATTGCGTATGCGGCGCTCTGATATTCCATTACTTGTATCGCATTTCTTAAGAGAATTTGCGAAGGAGCACGGGCGGGGAGAAATCTCACTCTCTCAGGAGGCGTTGCAAAAGCTCCAGAGCTATCACTGGCCCGGAAACGTACGGCAATTGCGCAATGTGGTGGAGACGTTAGTAATATTTGCGCAATCGCCGGTCATAGGGGTAAACGACCTACCGGCCGAATTCCAAGCGATGCCGCCGGAACGTCTAGAGGTCCCATTGGGCATTCCACTTGATGAACTTGAGAGGCAAGCAATTATCCGTACTCTCCAGGCAACCTCGGGGAATCGAACGAAAGCTGCGTCATTGCTGGGGATATCTCGACGAACGCTCATTCGTCGTCTTAAGGAATTAGGCATTGAATCTCAGTGACCCGCCGATCATCTCGGCTTTAGCTTAGTTTGTTGTCTTTTCTGTCTCCTATACGGAATTTGCTAGGGGGTGGACTCTTGACGGGGCGTGTCTGCCAGTTGGGGGAATCTCCGCTGGAGTACCGATGACGCTGCTAAGATTTCAGCTGAGCGGCACATCTGTTGGGCTCTTTCAAGGCAGGTTCTTGCATAAGGATATTCCCCCCGCAGTGCGTGACGTTCTGCTTGCTGCAATAGTGCTAATGCGCGGTATTTCTCGCGTTCAGGGGCCTCTTTGGCCTGGCGCTTGGCAAGTGAAGCTAGCAGGGACGCCTCGGTTGTGAGGTCGGACTTTTCCCGTGAGTTGGCGATGAGTTCAGCTTTTTCGGCAGCTGACGAATATAGCCCCTGACGAAAAAGCCCAATTGCTTCTTCGAGCACAGCGGCGTCCTTGCAAGTTTTCCACTGTCTGAGCTGGAGGTAGCAGGCGCGACCAACCACGGGTGATGATAACAGGCGCCGAAACACTTGGAGACCCTGCTCGGTGAGTCCCATTTCACAAGCCCATTTTGCAAGTTTGTAGCGGGCCGCATGCTCAGTGGGGGAAAGAGCAGCTTCTCGTTCGTAAAACTCCGTTTTGAGAAGCAAGAGAGCAGCGAGATCGGGGGACCTAGTCTCCCACTGTTTAGCCAGCTGCCGCGCCGCCCCAAAATCGTGAGCTTCGACCAGCAATTTATGCTGTTCTATTAACGCGGCACTGTAGTCAAAATCCGGGATTTTTTCAGAGTTGGCCGTGATCCAAGATAGGATGACAAGCTGGGTATTTGTTGTGTTGATGTTATGAGCGCGTCCAATCAGGTTTGAGAAAAGCTCCGGGATTTTCTCGCGAGGAACGATTTCCAACGGATTCACAGTCTCCAGCGCAGCGCGGGACGCGGAGACAGACTTCGTTTCAAGCTGTGCAAAAACCTGTTGAATCGTTTCTGCTACTAAATCGATGGTTCTCCGCAGAAGTCGCTGGGACTCGTTGTCCTGTCCAGTAATGGAACAGCAGAGGTATGCGGCAATGAGCAGGCGATCCTGTAGTGGCATCTCATCGGTGTTACGGCAGAGCTCGAGTAGCTGCTCGACGATCTGACGATCAAACAGCTGGTCCCACTTGCGTTGAAGCGGTATTTTCACCAGCGTGGCAGTTTGCGAGGTATCACCCGTTGCGACAGCAAGTTCAAATGTCTTCTCAAAGAGAGCTGATGGGGGAGGGGTCGCTCGTGCAAAAAGGTAACACTTCAGCGTTTCGATTGTTAGAGTAGGATTTGTTTTCGCAAAGTTCTCGATAAGACTGAAATTTTGTAAAACCACCCGATCACAGGACACAAGCTCCTCGGTGTTGCTCGAGATGGAGAGGCGTTGCAAGATCGTAAGGCCGTCCAGCGTTTTTCCTGCCTCGAAAGACCGTTCAAGTTGCTGAGCCAGAGCGGATTCCCCAGCGCCATAAGAATCCTCGACGCTGATGATCTCACTTTTTGCAAAGGAGAGTATCCCTAGCGGAGTCTTGAGGTGAAGAACGCGAGAAGTTTCTGCAACGATTTCTCCCCGCACAAGCTTTCCGTTTGAGAGATGCAGGACCGCGGCTCGTCCCGCGTCTGATGCGAAGATTATGCCCCAAGCAAGGATAAGCAAAACGCTCTTGCCAAGCAACGCGTTCACAGAAATGCACCGCGCCAACAGCAACTTGAATATCGATCTCTGGTGAGAAAAAAGAGCGGTGCACTGTTTTGGTGCGGTTGTCATGACTGCTCTAAAGAAGAGCAAAAACAAAATGCGGAGTCATGCCCCACAAAATCGTTAAGCAAGCAGTTGCCGTGAGAACAACATCCCTTAGCCTGTCGCGCTGCACTTTTACTTCAACGCCTTCGGTGGCGGACATGAAGAGCTGAGCAAGTATTCGTGTGTAATAGAAGACCCCTATCGCGCTGCCGCCGAGCGCCCACAACACGAGACCCACGTGACCAGCTTTCACCGCTTCAAGGAAAAGATAAAACTTGCTCAAAAATCCAACGGTGGGCGGGATTCCAGCTAGACTCACAACAAACACCATAAGTAGCCATGCGGCCAATGGATGCCGCTTAAGTAATCCTCGGAGATCACGAAGGTAGAGGGTGCGGCCATCCTCTAGCTGCCCAAGCACAGCAAAGGCTCCCAACGCTGCAAGTGTGTACCCCACGACGTAGAAGAAGATGGCTTCCTGTATATGAGAGGTCTGTGTTGATTCGCCACGTGCACTTACCAGCGCAAGATAACCCACCAGCAAATAACCAACGTGAGCGATTGACGAATACGCCAGGATGCGTTTAGGGCGCTGCTCCAACAACCCCAGGAGATTGCCAGCAATCACAGTGATGACAGTGATAACGTACAGTGTCGTGGTGTGGGATGTGAAAAGAAAGACAAGAGGAAGAAGTGCTGCAAGAGTCGCTCCCTTTGAGGCCGAAGCGATAATCCCGCTAACCACGGAAGGCGCTGCCTCATAGACATCCGGTGCCCACATGTGAAAGGGTACAGCGGCAAGTTTAAATCCGGCACCCACGAGAAACAGGCCAACCCCCACATGTCCGAGGAACGTAAGCATAGTGGGGGACTCTTGAATTTGCATGATTCGCGTGACGTCGAGGGTGCCGTAGGCCGTATAAATGAGAGCAAGCCCGAATCCTAGGAATGCACTAGCAAAGCTTGCAAGGACAAGATAAAGAGCTCCACCGCGAATTGCAGTGCGGGTAGCGTATCGGAAAGCGACCAATACGTAAAGGGCAAGGGAGAGTGTTTCAATCCCCAAGAAAAGAGCCGCAAGATTCGAGCTGCGTGCAAGTACAAGCATTCCAATGATAGCGAACTGCAGGAGAGCGTACCATTCTCCTGCTCGCAGTGGTGGGGGTGGTTCGCACAAGACAACCCAAATGCCCACAGAGATAAAGACAAGGGAAAACGCTTTGGCAAGAGGGGTCCAGACGATCCAACTCACCCCCTGAGGAAACAAGGCCGCATAAAACGCGGCAGCTCCTGCCAGAGCAAGAAAAACCAGTGTAAGCCACCGGACAAAATCACGTCCGGCCTTGTCTTCGCGCCATGCGCCCAATAAAAGCGTTGTCGTTCCACCGATTCCGAGTAAAAGATCTGGGAGATAGCGGAGATATTCGGTCACTTGCTGGCCTCCGAAACCAAAACAACTTCATGATCTAAGCTGAAACTTTTTGAGCGCATACGAGACACTGAGGAGAGAGAGCCTCTCGCAGCCTCTGCCCGAATCACGCGTTCCGGTACTCGGCCCGTAGTGGGAACGAGTCTGTCGGGAGGAAAATACAGGGGCTGGGTTACAAGTTTGGGATACAGTCCCACAGCAATGAGCCCAACACAAAGGATGCCCAACGCGACACTCTCGTGGATATGTAGGTCCTTAAAGGCACGCCACGGACGTGCGGTTGGTCCGTGCATGGTAGACAGGAAAAGCTTAAGCGAATAGGCGGCCGCAAACAGGACAGCTAGTGCGGCCAGAGCACCAAGCGTGTGGTGTAGTTGGAATGTCCCCGCGATGACGTAAAGCTCACCGATGAAGTTCCCTGTACCAGGAATACCGAGGGAAGCGAAAGCAAAGAACAGGAGAAAGGCCCCCATGGCTGGGGCATATTTCCATAGTCCCCCGAACACCTCGAGATTCCGTGTGTGTGCCCTGTGCTGGATAATTCCCGCCAGTAGGAAGAGTCCTCCGGTCGCGAGACCGTGATTCACCATTTGAAGGACCGCTCCTTGATAGCCAGCTGCATTTCCAACGAACAAACCTAGAACAACAAAGCCCAGGTGACTGATACTCGAATAGGCGACGAGTCGTTTGAAATCGCGTTGCGCAAAGGCCACCACAGCGCCATAATAGATGCCGATGAGGCTCAAGGCGATGATCAGAGGCGCAAATGCTTCAGCAGCCTGGGGGGCAAGGGGAATAGCGAGCCGAATGAGACCGTAAACGCCAGTTTTCAGCAGAACCCCGGCCAGGATGAGGCTGCCAGCTGTGGGAGCCTGGGTATGTGCATCAGGCAGCCAGGTATGGACGGGAAACAGAGGTATTTTTACAGCAAAACCGATGAAAAGGCCGAGAAACACCCACCATTGTTCACTGGCGCTCAACGGTGTTTTGGCAAGTTCTTCAATTTCAAAGGTTCCTCCCATGCCAAGGTTGAGATGGCGCACATAAACGTACAGCAAGGCCAACAGCATGAAAATACTTCCGCCGAACGTAAAAAGAAGGAACTTGAACGCTGCACGCTGTTTGTCCTCATGGCCCCAAATCCCGATGATGAAGAACAGTGGGATCAGCATAAGTTCCCACCCGAGATAAAAAAGCAGGGCGTCACGTGCCAGGAAAACAACTAAGATTCCAACCTGCAGCAAGAGCAGCCATACGTGGAACGCTCCGGATCGTCGCTCAATTTCCTCCCAGGAAATCAAAACAGCAACCACCCCGAGCACTGTGGTGAGAAGGATCATAAGCGCTGCCAACCCGTCGGCCTCAAAATGAAGCGACGCCCCCCACGACGGCAACCACGGGAGGCGAAATACGATTGGTCCTTGCGAAACAAGAGTAGCGACTCCAATGGCTAAGGCGAGATCAACCGACGTGATGATCAGCGCCGTCCAGCGAACGACACGCCGATCAACGCGGTCCGCGAGAGCACATAGAACTGCGCCCACAAGAAGAACGATGATGAGTAATGCGAGAATCATTCGGTCGATGTTACCTCCACATCAGAGCGAAAGTGGTAATCGCCACAGCGCCAAAAAGCATGACAAGCGCATAGCGGCTCGTACGGCCATTCTGAAAAAACACAAGTAAGGCGTGAAATCCTCGCACGATGAGCGCCACAAGCTCGTAGAAACCGTCCACGATGACGTTATCGACAAGGTTGGCCAGAGTCGCGACGAGCTTGAATCCCCTAACAAAAACTCTCATGTACAGACGGTCGAAATACCATCCCGCAAAAAGCAGGTTCGCTAATGGGGACTTGTAAGGAGCCGGAGTGTCGTTCTGAATCTCGCCAGCTGCAATCACTGGTTCTGGAACAATTCTTCTGGCTGGGGGGCCATAGAGTTTCCATGCGGCTGCTATCCCAACCAGGGCCAATAATCCGCTTGCTCCCGCTGCAAGGAGCTCTTTAGCTCCGTCGTGAACTAACGGACGCGCTTCGGCCTCTTTAAATACTGGTTCGAAGAAGTGTTCCCACCAAGCTCCCCCGCCAAAAGCGTGCGGTAGGTTAAGGTAGCCTGCAACGACTGCGAATAGAGCAAGGATCATGACGGGCCATTCGAGAAGCGACGATGGAGCGTGGGGATGAATTTCCTTACGCTGCTCCCCAAAGAAAACAATGAACACAAGACGGAAAGAATAAATCGCAGTAAGCAAAGCCGTAAAAAGTCCCAAAAGGTAAATTGGGACTGAGCCAAATTGGGTTGTTAGAGCACTCCACAGAATTCCATCCTTGCTGAAGAACCCCGCCGTCACCAGTGGGAAACCTGCCAGTGAAGCTGCGCCAGCTAGGAATGCTAGGTACGTCCTAGGCAGGAACCTTTTCAATCCGCCCATGTTGAAGATGTTTTGTTCGCCATGGAGACTGTGGATGACCGTGCCAGCCGCGAGGAAGAGAAGAGCCTTGTAAAACGCGTGGGTAAAGAAATGAAAGACTCCGAGCGAAAAAGCCCCGACGCCCAAGCCGAGAATCATGTATCCAATCTGACTGATCGTCGAATACGCAAGGACACGCTTGATGTCGGTCTGGACGATTGCGCAAGTAGCTCCGTAAAAGGCGGTTAAAACTCCGACGAGCGCGACTGCAGCCATAAGCTCAGGGACTTGAACAAAGAGCTGGTGGAAACGCGCGATGAGATACACGCCAGCTGTCACCATTGTGGCAGCGTGGATGAGCGCACTGACTGGTGTCGGGCCAGCCATAGCATCGGGTAACCACACCTGAAGAGGAAGTTGTGCGCTCTTTCCGGCAGCGCCAGCGAGCAGAAACAGCCCAGCGATAAGCAGAACAGTTTTACCGCTGAGGTGTCCAAAAGCATCCACCTGGGGCAGCTCGCGGACCTTATCGAATCCGACGAGGTTGGTATAATCTACTCCCACAAGTAGGGCACAGATAAGAATTCCTAAGATTAAGAACACGTCACCCAACCTCGTGACCAAAAAGGCCTTTTGTGCGGCAGCGCAGTTCTCGGACTTCTGGTACCAATGGCCGATGAGTAAAAAGCTGCAAGCTCCCACACCTTCCCATCCCAGGAACATGAAGAACGCGTTATCGGCCATCACCAAAGTAAGCATGGAGAATACAAACAGGTTCAAATATCCAAAGAAACGGCGCTCGCCTTCGTCGCCCTCCATGTAGGCATAGGAATAAAGATGGATAAGCCAACCGACTCCCGATACGATGATGGCAAAAACCAGTGCAAGGCGATCCACATAGAACCCAATTTTCGCATCAACTGGGCCGGCCCCACTTAGCCAAGTCCACAAAGGCTCGTGTATAGCTAATTGCCTTGCTCCACTGCCAAGGAGATGAGCTGCGACTACGAGTGTCCAAAGAAAGCTTATCCCCACAGCTGTGCATGCGATTTTTCCAGCTGTCCGAGGGGCCCACCACCGCGAAAAAACAAAAATGACAACCGCGCCTAAGAGTGCAAAAGCGGGTATCGGCCAAACCATTGGCGTGCCGTCTGCATAAATCATCCTTGAAGCTTAGTCCTCCCGCGTTTGAGCAATTTGCCAGAGATCGAGAGTTCCGTAACGCAATCTCAAAAGTACGCCCAAAGCCAACCCAATGGCGACCTCTGCGGCGGCAACGGGTAAAATGAATAGAAAGAAGATTTGGCCGTCAGGTTGGCCGTGAATTCCGGAAGCTGCCACAAAAGCAAGCCCGGCAGCATTGAGCATGATCTCAATTGCCATCAGCACAAAAAGAAAATTACGCCGAACGAGAACCCCAATTGCTCCCAAGCAAAAGAGTATCGTTGCCACAATGAGGGCATGTTCAGCAGGTACCATCCTGGTTGGCCTCCTTTTGATGAGTGAACCAAGCTGCTGAGCCGAGATGTAGAGCGCCAATGAGCCCGATAAGTAAAACAAGAGAGGCTAGTTCCACACCGAGATAATGCTGACGATAAAGCGTTTCACCAATGGCTGTGACAGTGATTGTCTTTCCACTCGAGACCCCAGCCGCAGCAGCGTAAATTGCAATTCCCAAATCCGCCATAAGTACCAGAGCCAGGATGACAGGGACGAGTAACTGGGGACGAGTAGGCGGCTGCAGGTCTTTGTGCTGTTCGATTCGAGCGATGTTAAGCATCATGATCACGAAGAGGAACAGCACAACAATTGCGCCCGCATAAACAATGATTTCCAGGATTGCCACGAAAGCCCCGCCGAGGGAGTACATCATCAATGCCACGCCGAATAGGGAAACAAGCAGGTAGAGCACGGCATTAACGGCATTTCGTGCAAAGAGGACAGCCCCTGTGGCCAAGATCGCCACAGCTGCCGCTATGTAAAAGATCACAGCCAGCAACGTCATGGCATGTTGCTCCTATAATTCGTTGGAGGCTCTTCATTAAGCCCTTGTCCCTTGTCTTTGCCGCCGATGGCCACCCCCGACACTTTCCAGAAACTGTATTCGGGATGCTTGCCTGTTCCCGAAATCTGCAAATCTTCTTTGTGGTAAAGCAAGCTGCTCCGTTCTGTCGCAGACATTTCAAAGTCGGGAGTGAGCTGAATGGCATAAGTTGGACATGCTTCTTCACAGAAGCCGCAGAAAATGCATCGCGCAAAGTTGATGTCAAATTTCGCCGCCACCCGACGCCCATCGGGGCGATGGGTGGCTTGAAGGTCGATGCATTGCACCGGGCACACAGCCTGACACAAATAGCAGGCCACACAACGCTCCTCGCCATCAGGATCGCTTGTCAGGACGATCCGACCCCTCCAGCGTGGCGGGATAATCGGTTTTTCCTCCGGGTACTCAAATGTTATGGGACGGCGAAAGATGTACTTTGCTGTAATCTGAAGCCCAGTCAGTAAATCGCGGATCATACGCTCATCCCTTTCAGCGCAGCGCATGTGGCACTAACGAGGGAAAGACCAACCCTAGCAGCGCCGTCAGGATTAGGTTTAGTATCGAAAGCGGCAAAAGATACTTCCAGCCCAGCGTCATGAGGTGGTCATAACGCAGACGGGGATAGGTCGTTCTAATCCAAATGAAGAAGAACACAAAGAAAGCGACTTTGAGGAAAAGCCACCATGGTCCTGAAACAAACGGCCCGGACCACCCCCCAAGATATGCGATGCTGATGATGAAGCTCAGCAGAACAATCCCCATATATTCGCCAAGAAAGAATAACGCGAATTTCATGCTGCTGTACTCGGTGTGGAATCCCGCGACGATCTCGTTTTCAGCTTCGGGGATGTCAAAAGGAGTGCGCCGAGATTCGGCCACCATTGCGGTGAGAAAGACAAGAAATCCTATTGGCTGTAGGAAAATAAACCAAACTGGCGACTGTGCTCGTGCGATCTGAGAAAGCTGAAAGCTCCCGGCCATGAGAACTACCGCGAGCAGAGAGAGCGCCATGGAAAGCTCGTAGCTAATCATTTGGGCGGTGGCCCGTAGACCACCCAGCACGGCATATTTACTGTTCGATGACCAACCAGCCAGCACAATGCTGTAAACCCCTAGGGAACTTAACGCCAGAAAGAAAAGAAGGCCCAGGTTAAGATCGGATATAACCAACCACGGGCTGTCACCAATCGGCACTATGGCAAAACCAAGCAACCCCGTGATGGCTATAATAGCTGGAGCCAAAAGGAAAAGCACCTTGTTAACAAAAGGGGGATAGGATTCTTCTTTTGTTAGAAGTTTCAAAACGTCCGCCAAGGGTTGCAATAATCCCCATGGTCCGGCGCGGTTCGGGCCAACACGGTTCTGTAGACGCGCAATCACTTTGCGCTCCACATAAACGGCATATCCCGCTAAGGTGAGGAGGACAAACAAGACGACTGCGCCTTTCAGCAATGTAGCCAGAATTGCAAGCTGCCACGCCGGCAGCTTGTTCACAATGTCGAGAACAAGTACTCCTTGGATCACGCTTGAACCTCCACAGGAACCTGGCTAGCAACGTGCGCGGGCAAACGGGGTACGGCAAAAGTCCCCCGGGCAAGATTTGGATTCGGGACCACTTTCAGTTTCATTGAAGGTGTATCAGGAACAGGTACGAAATCGCCTTCTGCGATGTTTTGTTGCGCCATGTCATCAGGATGCATTTCGATCCGAGCCGGTGCCGCAAGTTCAGCGATGGGTGGGGCCAGCGCACTGAGCTCCTCTGAGCCAAAAGTCTGTATGATGTCCCATCGAATCATTTCTCGTTTTGGCAGGGAAGGAGAGGAATCTCGCATGAGGTCTGTGGGACGCAGCTGTCCGCGAATGAAGATCCCCCCATCTTTAGCCGTCAGTTCATCAAGTTCAACATTTTGCTCGGCTGCGACGGCGAAAATGTCGGAGTACTGTGCTTGTTCCAGCAATGCACTCTTCCCCAAATCTTCGATGAGAGATAGAAGGAGATCGGCTGGGCCATCGGTAAGAGGCGTCGCCAGACTCAATCCCTCAGAATGCTGGACTCGCCCTTCATAATTTACAAATTTCCCGCTTGTGAGATAATGAGGAGAAGCTGGTAGCCAAACAGTAGCCATGTCTGGGGGGATGGAATCGACTGAGCTAACGATCATTGAAAATGCACATTTCTCGAGTATGCCTTTTGCGTTTTCCAGATTCCCGAAAAATGTCGCCAGGTCGTGTTCGACAGCGATGACAGCCTTTGCTGTACCGGTGCGGAGGAGATCGAGTGCTTTCGTTGGTTCCAATGAATCATTCGCCAACGCCACTCCCACGGAGTTTGCTGCCGGGTAGTAGTAGGCCAAGAAACAGGGGCGATTCTCCTGATGTGCAGCTTTGGCCAAGTCATAGGTTGCTTTTATGAGAGCCACATCACCATGAATCGCAGAGCAGAGGAAGAGAGGCTTTTTCGCACTGCGAAGAGCTTGTACAATGTCAGCAATTTCCGGCGCGATCGTTTCTGCGGGATTGCTTAGCGCTTGTAGGATTTTCTCAACAGCCTGTGCAAGAGCATCGGGGCGTACGCGAAGTACAGAACGAGCAAACTCATCAAGTTTTCCTGCTCTTGGGCTAATAACGAAAAACGCAGCCCCCGCTCGTATAGCCTGGCGAACGGACAGGTCAAACATGGGGGCTTCGCCCGTCAGATCCCCACCAATACTGAGGACAAAGTCACATTTCTCCATCTCCACAAGAGTGGGCACAGTAATTGCGCGACTTGTGGTGAGCGAAGCAGCTAACCGAACTGCTGCGTATTCTTCGTCACTATCGTAGTAAACAATCTGTGGCTCTGCGCCTAGAGCTTTAAACAGGAGATTAAGAGCGGCATTAGTCTCCAAAGAGGCGCGGGACGATCCAAGAGCTACAATCGCCTTTGTGCCGTGCTGTTCAACGATGCCACGCAATTGTGTTGCTGCATGGTGAATGGCCTCACGGAATCCGACTTCCGTTCCTGCAATTGTCGGACGCGTCTGACGCGGGTACAGGTTGACGTATTCACCTCCATATCGTCCTCGATCACAGATGAAGAACCGGTTAAGCTCCTTATGAGGATGGGGTTTGATGCGTCGCAGAGTTCTGTGGCGTCCCCCGGGAAGTAGGTTACAGCCAATACTGCAGTGCACACAAATAGCACGTGCCGTATGCAAATCCCACGGACGCGAATAAACTTCACGGAAACGTTTGTTTGTGAAAACCCCTGTGGGACAGACATCGACGAGGTTTCCAGCAAACTCACTCTCAAGAACGCCGTCCTTGACTCGCCCAAAATAGACGCGGTCGCGTGAGCCAAAAACACCGAGATCTTTCCCCAGCGCGTATTCTCTGTAAAACCGCACGCATCGGTAACAGGTAATGCACCGATTCATCTCGTGATGGATGAGTGGCCCCAAGTATTGATTGCGCCAGGTTCGCTTTGGGAATCGAGACCGTCGGTGAATATGCTCGGATAGCACCGTCATGTCCTGAAGCATGCACTCGCCGCCTTCGTCGCAAACAGGACAATCGTGGGGGTGGTTGAGCATGAGGTACTCGATCACACCGCGCCGGAAATCCTTCGCGTAGGGATCCTGTATCTTCACGACCATCCCCTCGGAAACCTTCGTCATACAGGTCATCACGAGTTGGGCAGGTTTCTCCGCTGAAGGCGCAACCATGGCTGCGCACAGACGACAGGACCCCGCTGGCCCAAGGGCTTCATGATAGCAGAAATGCGGGACCATAAGTCCCAGATCGAGGCACACCTGAAGTAAATTGGCACCTGCAGGCACCTGGTACTCCTGGCCATCAATGCTAATTTTAACGAGCTCGCTCATATGCCTCACTTTGCAATACTGCACGTTCGTTTCGCGATGTGCTCCTCAAATTCGTGACGGAACTTCGTAATAGCACTGAGAAAAGGATCCTGCGCTCCCGGGGCAAACGCGCAGAACGTGTGCGCAATATGCCGAGAAAGATCATCAAGCACTTGCATATCGCTAGGCTGTCCTTGCCCATCACGAATCGCACACACAGTGTCGTAAATCCATTGCATGCCTTCGCGGCACGGCGTGCAAAAGCCGCAAGACTCTCTTGCGTAAAACTTCATAATGTTCGCTGTGGCCGCTACCATGCAGTCGCCCTCATCGAAAACGATGACGCACGCTGTTCCGAGACGCGAGCCAGCTTTCGCCACAGAATCAAAATCCATGGGAGTGTCAAATTGTTCCGGCGTGAATATGGGTGTGGAAAGAGCGCCCGGAATCACGGCCTTAAAGGGAAATTCGCGGGAAGGTCCTCCAGCATATTCGTTGAGCAGGACGCTCAGCGGAGTTCCCATGGGGAGCTCCCACAGTCCGGGGGTCTTAACCCGGCCACTAGCACCCATCAGTTTAGTTCCTGCATTGCCATTGAGACCCAGTTTTTTGTACCACTCAGGTCCCTTCGCCAGGATGTGTGGGATATTACAAAGAGTCTCAACATTGTTGACAATCGTTGGCTGGCCGAGGAATCCGCGAATCTGTGGAAACGGTGGCTTACTTCGCGGGTTCGCTCGCTTTCCTTCGAGACTATTTAGTAACGCAGTTTCCTCACCGCAGATGTAACGGCCTGCGCTGAGGTGCGTCTCGAGATGAAAATCAAAGCCACTACCTTGAATGTTTTTTCCCAGCCACCCATGTTGTTCAGCTTCGGCAATTGCTCGATCTAGAATCTCAGCGCCTTTTTTGTACTCGTACCGAATAAAAATAAAGCCTTTGGTCATCTGCATCGCGTATGCCGCGATCAGCATGCCCTCGATGAGTTGATGGGGGTCGCCGTAAACAAGAGCACGGTCTTTGAACGTGCCTGGCTCCATCTCGTCGCAATTGCAGATAAGGTACTTTTGCCCTTGGTAGTCCATCGGGACAAAAGACCACTTCAATCCCGTTGGAAACCCTGCTCCACCACGGCCGCGAAGACCACTGTCCTTCACAATTTGTTGCACTTCGAGAGGCGTTTTGGAGAGGGCGATACGTGCTCCTTCGTAGCCGCCGTTTTTGACGTACTGTTCGAAAGTGACCGGTTGCGGATTCTTAGGGTCGATATTTTTGAGCAAAACTTTTTCGCTCATTCCTTGCCCTCCGCAAGCATCTCCGCGTTCGCAAGAATCTCGTCTATCATCGCCGGAGTCACACGTTCATAAAGTCGATCACCGACCATAATGCTTGGGGCCCGGTCACAGTTCCCTAAACATACGACCGGCAAGAGCGTAAAGCGCCCGTCCGGCGTTGTTTCTCCGATTCGTATTCCTAGACGGTTCTCCAGGTGCTCGACAATCTTTTCGCTGCCACAAAGGTAGCACGAAACAGAATCGCAGCAGACAATCACTGTCTTCCCAACTGGTTCTCGGAAAAACCAGTTGTAGAAGGTGGCTACTCCTTCCACTTCAACTTCTGGAACTCCCACTATCTCAGCTGCCTGCGAGATTGCTTCATCGGGGAGCCAGCCACCGTAGTGTTCTTGCAACTTTTGCAGGACATAGATGAGTCCAACCTGGCGCGATGGATAGTGCGCACAGTGATCGCTCAATTCTTTTCGCAGCGTCTCAGGAATCATAGTCACCTATCAATGTCCGCTAAAACGTAATCCATAGCCCCAATAATAGCTAGCAGGTCGCTGAGTAAATGGCCTTTGGCCAGTGCCGGCAAAGTTTGCATGTGAGCAAAACTTGGGGTCCGGATGCGGAGGCGGTAAGCCGATGTTTTGCCGTCGCTGATAACATAATAACCCGCAATGCCTTTTGGCTGCTCAACCATGGCAAAGCTTTCGCCAACGGGCATATCAAGTCCCCATCCAACAGCGAGGAAATGGTTGATAAGTGTCTCGATATGCAGCATCGTTCCAGCTTTATTGGGGGGAAATGCAAAGCGATTGTCCTTCGAAATGTAATCCCCATCAGGCATTTGTTCGAGCACTTGCGAGATGATTCGAGCGCTTTGATACATTTCCGCATGGCGAACAATGCCACGTGCGTAACAGTCGCCATCCGTATGTGTGGGAATTTCGAAATCAAAACGATCGTATCCCGAGTAGGGCGCAGCTTTCCTCAAATCGAAGGCAACGCCACTTGCGCGCAGATTTGGCCCTGTGACTCCCCACTCCCAACATTCTTCCGCGGACATCTTCCCGATACCCTGCGTGCGGCTTTTGAAGATCGGGTTTTTCAGGAAGAGTTTTTCGTATTCCAACAGGTTCTTGTCGAAATCCTTAAGAAAAAGGCGGATCGGATCTTGCCAGTGCGGTGGCAGATCCATTGACACACCGCCAATTCGCAAGTAATTGGGGTGCATACGCCCACCCGTAATGAACTCAATGATCTTAAACAGAGACTCGCGCTCGCGGAATGTGTAAAAGACGGGCGTCATTGCGCCGACGTCATGAGCGTAGGTCCCAAACCAGACGAGATGGTTGCACAGACGATAGATTTCGCAAAGCAGCACGCGGATAAGCTGTGCGCGTTCAGGAACCTCCACACCCCCAAGCTGTTCACAAGCTAGCACGTATGGCAATTCATTGTTGACGCCAGCAAGATAGTCAACCCGGTCACAATAGGGGATATAAGTGTGGAATGTTTGGCGCTCGGCCATTTTTTCTGCGCCACGATGATGGTATCCGATGACCGGATAAACGTCCTCCATGTACTCGCCATCAAGGGCCAGCACAACACGCAGAACTCCATGGGTGCCTGGATGGTTCGGCCCAATGTTAAGAATCATGAGGTCCTCGCCGTTGGGCCCACGAGTTCGGAAATAAGAATCTCCGTTCCCCATGTAGTCAAATTTGTCGAACTCCGCGAGATCCTCGGGGGTAATCACGAGGGGCGGCATTTCTGTTGCGCGGTTGGGATGATCTTTACGCAGCGGATGGCCTTCCCACCAATCAGGCATGAGAATTCGCTTCTGGTTCGGATGACCAGAGAAGCGAATCCCAAACATGTCGTAAACCTCGCGCTCATACCAATTCGCATTTTTAAAAACCTGGCAGGCGCTAGGAACCACTGGGTCAGCTTCTGGAACAGGAACTTTCAGCAGGATCCGTTCGTTCCGTTGCGGACTCCACAGCAGATAGTAGACCGTAAAGCGTTCTTTTAGCTCAGGGTCCCGACTACTTCGCTCGACCTCATCCACTGCAGTTATGTCGAACAACACAGGGAATGGGCGCACCGTGTTGTGCTTGAGATTTTGCAGCTCTGCGGCGACGGCTTCGCGCGGAATAACGCGAACTTCGTTAACGCCAAGAATACCACGATAACCTTTAAGATTGTTGTC
>JADFCV010000001.1:342163-593784 GCA_017161655.1 Candidatus Sumerlaeota bacterium | reverse complement strand
ATACCACTTTCCCAAACAGGCTTTTCTACGGCCTTGGAAAACTTCATCGCGCAGCCTCCTCCCGCAGTGCTTTAACTCGCGGATAAAAAGACTGCTCCTCAACAATGAGACCCAAAGGGCGTTTGTGCGACTGTTGAATGATCTCCTGAAGCATCAGCAGTGCTTCAAAAAACGCCTCAGGACGAGGAGGACAACCCGGGATGTAAACGTCGACAGGAAGGATCGTATCAACACCCTGCACCACACTGTAGATGTCGTACATTCCTCCGGAGTTAGCGCATGCCCCCATTGAGATAACCCATTTAGGCTCCATCAACTGCTCGTACAAACGCACGATGCTGGGCACCATTTTTTTGAAGACGGTTCCTGCGATCACCATGAGGTCCGCTTCACGTGGTGTGCCGCGCAAGACTTCTGCACCAAACCGGGATACATCGTACTTCGATGTAAAGCTGGTTGTCATTTCCACGTAGCAGCAGCTTAGACCAAAGTTAAATGGCCACACCGAATACTTCCGCCCCCAGTTAACGAGGTCAGAAAGCTTCGCAAAAACGAAGCTTTGTCTTAAGCTATTTTCGAAGGACGCTGCCATACCAAACCCTTGCGAATCCACACGTAAACAAGTCCTGCATAAAGAAACGCAATGAACACAAACGCCTTGAGAAAACCATCCCACGACAAGTCGTAGAATCGGACAGCCCAAGGATAAAGGAAAACAACTTCGACGTCAAAAATCAGGAAGCACAAGGCGACGAGGTAGTAGGGTATACTCGTTCGTAATCGGGCGGGACCTGTGGGAGCAACCCCTGACTCGTAGGGAGTGTCCTTATACGGCGTGTGTCGGGGGCGCCCTAGAAGTGTGCTAAAAACGATGGCACCTGCAGCAACAACGAACACAAGCACACTGTAAACAATCAATTCGATCATAGACTCTTTGAAGCTTTCGGTTAGTTTCGATCAGTGCGAATTACCACTCTAGTCACCCTGGGCAACTCCGTTGGTGGCTCAAGGGAAAAAGTGAACTTTCCGCCGCGAAAAGTCCTTTGCATTGTAAGTTACAGTACCGAATCAGTCCGTGAAATTTGTCACGAACTACGAGCAAATCACTTTTTTATTCATTGGATTTGTTTTGACATGACTTGTTAAAATGCTAACCGATGTGGCTTCTGCTCATTAGCTCGTAAAACACGCAAGAAATTCTCTGCAGCGATCTTTCGAATATCATCAGCCGTATAGCCCCGCTCTCTTAGAGCCTGCCAGAGTTGTGGTAGGCGTGATGCGTCTTCTAGCCCTTTTGCTGGGACGATGTCGCCGTCCCAATCGCTGCCGATTCCGATGTGATCGACGCCAATCACGGAACGAATGTGATCGATATGCCGAACGACATCGTCAACCGTGGCCCGAGGGTTCTTTCCGAATCCTCTTAGGAGAGACGAGCGGGCGAGAAATTTGCTGTGAAAATTTACGCCTATCACTCCACCGTTTTTTGCCAGAGCTTGAAGAAGATCGTCGCTAACATTTCGCGGATGCGGACACAAGGCGTAGGAATTTGAATGGGAAAAAATGCATGGACGCTGGGAAACAGAAAGCGCATCGCGTGCGGTGAGTTCGCTCGCATGCGAGAGATCGACAACAACCCCATACATGTTCATTCGCTGAATGATTTCTGCACCAATTTCAGAAAGCCCTTTTTGGCGACGAACGGCGCTCTGATCCCAGTTCTGTGATGAGCCGGCCCAGGACAAGTCGCCCCGCCAAGTGAGTGTGATGCGCCGGATACCTTTGCGCCAAAAATAGTCAACCATTTGGGGAGATTGTAAAAGGGGTTCCCCACCCTCGAGTCCAAGCAGCAGAGCGATTTTGCCACGGTTCACTGCAGCAATGCACTCGTCTGATGTTCGGCAAAGCGCCAGCGTCTTGTGATTGCGTCGAACGTCAGCCGTGAGAGCATCAATGAGCGCATCGGCTCGCTGCAATGCTGCGGCTCCAGAATATCTGCGGGGGTCAACCCATATCGCAATCCAAACGATATTTACCCCGCCAGCTCGCCATTTTGGAATGCTGACCTGGCCCGTTTCATCGCTCGAAGCAAAACTTTGACCCAAGTCAAGAATGCGCCAGCCTGGATCAACGTGGGCATCAAACACAATGGCAGGAAGAAATTGGGGCTCCGGCTGAGGAAGCGCGAGGCTCCACTCTGCTGCGATTACGAACAGCAAAAAGGCTACAATCAACCTAACTGGAAGTTTTGCGAACACCATTAATGGGTTTCTGAAATTTGGGACCTAAGCCCCTCTTGAGCTAGTTTCTGATAGCGGGCTGCTTCCTGAGAGTTCCCCCGTCGTTCGTAAAGTTTGGAAAGACGCTCGCAGGCCTGAACGTAGAATTCGCGTTCTCGAGGCGTACCGGATCCATTTGACGTCAGTCGTAGAATGTCGTGCAAGTAAGTCCCCGCTTCTACATCCTTTCCTTGCAGAATCAGCACATCTGCAAGGGTCAGTTTCGCCCAAAGGTTTTCTGGCTGCCCCTTAACCTTTCGTCGGAGCTCATCAAAATTAAGAAGATTTTTCACAGAGGAGTCATGCGGATTCTTTTGCAAAGCGCGAAGCCAACATCGCGCGGCTTCGAGGACCTCGACTCGTCGGTAGTGCTTATGGCCCTCGATGACATCAGCTGCGGCCGCAGAATACAGACTCAGTGACGCGCTTGTTGCTGGATCAATTGTCTCGGCATCGATCAATTTTAATGGGTTTTCTCGGACTTGCCAAAGGGAATCGAGGTTCATGAGCAGCGGCGCGTCACCGTAGCCAAAACGTGGTGACTCGAACTCGAGATAGGGAAAATCTTCTGTATTTAGTGTTTCTCCAGCCAGGTAATCGGCGAGTGCCTCCCTCCCGCAAATGAAACACGAAAGAATCTTCTCTGCAGAATCGAGGTGAAGCTCTGCCAGATCTGCCCGAACTCGGGGATTTGACAGTTTCTCTTTCATCCGTTTCACATTAATGCGAAGGGGATCCTTCGTGCCAACGAGGAGGATATAGTGGGTAGGTTCGTTGTTCATGTAGAAGACTTCCATGTTAGGGAAAACGCGGTAGAACGTTCGCAAAGCTACTCGGAAGGCCTCATCGCTAAGCCCCGCCAGCGGCATCCAGACAACCACCATCCCACGGTCTGTGATCTTTTCACGTGTCAGCTTAAAGTATTCGAAGTCGTAAAGGTTCGCATTCGATTTGTAGCGAAGGTCAGTGCAATCAGTCGCAATGATGTCATAACGCGTGTCAGTGAAGTGGAGATAGCTCCGCACGTCATCGAGGATGATCCGGTACCGTGAGTCATTTTTGTACCAGCCACTACGCCCTCCGTCATTCCACAGTGGAGGTCCTTCCGGAGATCTTCCAGTTCTACGCACGTATTCGGGAGCGTACATCACGACGTCATGATTTGACTCAGTAAGTGTAGGTGCTGCTTCTATGACAGTTTCTGTGATTTCCACACAGTCTATGCGCTCTAGTTCGGGATGAAGGGTGTAAGAGTAGCTAGCTCCGCCGCTGCCGAATCCTACAGTTAGTGCCGATTTTGGTTGATCCAAGAGTAGCATGGGAACGTGTGCGAGGCTCTTTTGGTCAGTCAGAAGCATCGGCTCGGTTCCAGCAACCCCTACATTGTCCACGAAAATCGTGCGGTAACCTAGACTGTTTTCGGTTACGGCGACAGTTGCGAGAGGTCCTTCCTTGTAAAAGAGCAGCTTTTCCAAAGGTTCTAAAGGCTGGAAGACAGTGGGGCGCGGGATACGAATTAACGTGATGGTGAGTGCGCCACCGCATACGATCGCCCACACTAGTTGGCGTTGGCGATTGGTGTTAGCGTCATGCCAAAGCAAAACAAGACCCATCAATGCTTGCGCCGCTCCGAGGAGCCAAATCGAGTGAGCAATTCCGAGCATGGGAAGGAGAAAAAAGCCCGTGGAGAAAGACCCTAAGATGGCGCCCAATGTGTTGACTGCGTAAAGTCGCCCCACGTTTTTCCCCGTCTGAGCTTCCCGTGAATGTAGCGTCACACATCGAACGGCGTAAGGGAACGCGAACCCCATAAGAAATGTTGGCGGGAAGACGACCACGAAGCTCCGCAGAAAAACCAGAGCCAAAGTCTGTGTCCATTTGACGGCACCTGTTTCTGGGTTAACAAGCTCCACCCACGAAGCACCAAGCGTGTAGCAGAGTTTGTGAAGTACAAAGAAAGAAATTATGGCGGCAAAGCCGACGAGGATTTGCAGGAGTGCGAAACTTCGCCATGGTGCTTTATCTCTTTCAACGAAAGGGGAAGCCGCAATGCTACCCAGCGAGATGCCTATCAAAAACACAGCGAGCATTGCTGTGAAACTGTAAGTGGTATTTTTTAATAACTCGAAAGTGAACACCAGCGCCCGGCTCCAAATGACTTCGAGGCCAAGAGCTGCGAAACCAGATAAGAAGTAGGCGAGGTGGATGAGTCGGCGTCGCAAGACCAGCTCGCCTTTTTCATCTTCAGTGTGATCAAAGGAACTTTCGCCAAAATGTTGAGCGGCAAGATCTCTGTCAGAGGCCGGCACTCTGGAGGAGATTCCAATGGCTAAGACTCCAGCAAACACGTTGAGAACTGCTGCAATCTCGATTGTTTTTGAGACGCCCAGCAAGCGTATGAGATAGAAGCCACATAAAATGGTGCCAATCACTGCGCCGAGTGTGTTCAGTGCATAGAGTGCCCCTACACGTGCCCCGGATCGCTTGCCATGGGGCGCCACAAATTTCGACAACAAGGGAAGGGTGCCTCCCATCATGGTTGTCGGAATCAGCAAGACGCAGAAAACCAGTACGAAGCGAAGCAAAGAGTAAGCAAAAAAGTTTGTTCCCCAGTGGCGATAGACTGTGACAAACACGGGGTCGAGCGCCTTCAGAAGGAACGGCACGGCTATGGCGGTAATGCCCACCCCAATTTCCAAAATTCCGTAAATGCGTAGAGGGCTTTTCGTTTTTTCAGCTGTGATACCAAAGGCAAAACTGCCGAGAGCTAGACCACCCATAAACGCGGCGAGGACAGTGCTGATGGAGTAAATTGTTGCACCAAAAAGGTTAAGTAAATGCCGCTGCCAGGCCACCTGATAAATCAGACCACAAGCGCCTGTTGTAAGAAAAAGAACGCTTACGGCCAGAAACATACCTAGCGGAAAACACACAGCGTTTTTTCCAGTGTTGGTCGTATCACTCATGCTTGCACCTGCAACGTTGCTCAGTAGTTTTCACCATGTAGGCCGATGATCACCATTCGCCTTTTCCGATGGCCAAGAAAGGAGTTGCTCTCCAACCATCGGAAAATGCTCATGTTGGCCCAGACCGATCGGAGTCATTTATGACAATGCGTTTCAACAGCATTCTTGATTCTTTAGAAGCATATGTTCCGGGTGAACAACCGCGTGACAGCAAATATCTCAAACTGAACACGAATGAATGTCCCTATCCACCAGCACCAGCTGTCGCCGAGGCGATCCTGCGTGGTCTGCGTGAAGGCACCTTGAACAAATATCCCGACCCAATCTCTTTGGATCTGCGTTCTGCCATTGCTGAACGTCTGGATGTGCCAATTGAGAGCATCCTCGTTGGCAACGGCTCTGACGAAGTGCTTCGTCTTATATGCCACGCTCTGCTTTGGAGCGGTGAGACGATTGCCATGCTTTACCCCACCTATGTCTTGTATCGCACATTGGCAGCCATGTTCGGGGCGCGGTGCGTCGAAGTAGATGTCTCACCGCCGGATTACGGAATCCCTGAGCGTGCTTTTTCGGTGAAATCACAGATTTTCTTTTTAGCCAATCCCAATCCGCCATTGGGGACGCTTTATCCTGTTGAAGTCATCGAAGAGATGGTCAGAGCCCAACCGCAAAGACTGGTCGTGGTGGATGAAGCATATGCTGACTTCGCGGGAAGCACGGCGATTTCGTTGGTGAAACGCTATCCAAATTTAGCAGTTACACGCACGTTTTCAAAATGTTATGCTTTGGCGGGATTGCGGGTGGGGTTTGTTGTGGCAGCTCCGGAGCTTATTTCTCAGCTTTACAAGCTGAAGGATAGCTACAATGTGAACCGGATCAGTCAGGCTGCCGCGCTTGCTGCTTGGATGGCGCGTGATTACTACGCTGAAATTGTCAGGCGAATCTGCGAGACCAGAGGTAGACTGGTGAGTGAGTTACGTGGGCGTGGTTTTGACGTGCCAACCTCGTCTGGGAACTTCGTGTTCGCCCGCCGGCAGGATGCGGCAAGCCTGTATCGAGCCCTTAAAGAGCGAAAAATCCTCGTTCGCTATTTCGATGCACGCCTGCTTCAAGACGGCGTTCGAATTACGATTGGTACTGATGATGAAATTTCGGCTCTCCTTCAGGCGATCGACGAACTTGACGGAAGAGTATGATCCTCACTAGGCGATTTTGAGGGTGTCGCACTCGATTTGTCCGACTTGGCCCGATGGTCCGGAGTTGCATGGATCGTAAGCATCGCCAGTCCCAACACAGCGCTGTAAACAGTGATCGTTGTGCCAGTTTCTAGGAAGAGTTCAAAGGCTGTTGAGATGAGCATGGAAACCGCATAAGATGCACAGGCAAGCACTGTGGCTTTGCCTTCTGGCCATGAGGTATGCTTGACATAACGCAAGGAGATCACTAGAAACGCAATGTGGGGAAGCATCGCAAGGGGGAATCCGAGAATCCCTTGGGTCATCCATAGCCAGAGGAAACTGTTGTGCACACGATGGTCGAGCGCTAAATAGGGGGTTCCCCGGGTTGTGATGGTGACAAATTCGACGCTTGTTCCAAGCCCACAACCAAGCCAAGGACGTCGCTGCCAATACTCCATCGTTGCACGATAGCTATCAAACCGCCACACGACATTAATGTCTAAAGGAGCATTTTTTATGTCAGCTTTGGCAGTGATTTCCTGGCCAAGCGTAGAACTCTGTAGCACTTCCACATCCCAAAGAGCGTAGATTGTGAGGCCAGTCAGAATCGCCACGAAAATGACCACGAGGACGAGCTGTGTGCGTCGCCGCTTGGGAAGAAAAAGGAAGATAAGAAATAGACCACCTGCAAAACCCAGCCACGAAGCTCGATAGTTACCTATGATGGTAACGACTGTTCCGAAAAAAGCGTAGGCGACAAGCCAGGGTCTCGCTGTCCCCTCAAAAAAAAGCCGAGTAATGGCGTAAAATACGCCGAAAGAGAGAAATGTTAGCTCGATATGGCTCAGGATGTGGGCAGCGTCGCCAAGGCGGCGGTAATAGAATTGACCTGTTAGAATCTGGAAAATCCCTTTAGCAATGAGCGCACCGCATGCTGCCACAAGCAAATTGCGGAAAAAAACTCGCTCCCGCTCGTCATCGATCAAGAATAGCACGAAAAAGTAATTCAAGAAATACACGAACGTGCGGCGCAGATCGCCAAAAACCTTGTCATAAGGATTCCCTGAGAGAAACAGCCCATTGAGAGCGGAGAAAAGTCCAAGGGCAAAATACAAGAGAACAAACTTATTGAAAGGAACCGAGCGGGTACATGTACTGCCAAAAACGAGGCGAACAAGAACGTACATCAGATTAAAGGCCAGTACGACATCCTGAATGTACAGTTTCATGAAGCCAAGAGGCAAATATGTTTCTTCCAGAGTTTCGTAACTAAACACACAGCAAAAGACGAACGCGTAGAAGACCCATTTGGGGCGCAACGCTATAACGAAAGCTCCCACGGCCCCCAGCATTCCTAGGAAAGGCAGATAGCTCGCTAAAAAGGAAAGGCGTGGGGGAACCAAACTGGCGAAGAGTATGCCAGCCACAAATCCTGCGGCGGCAAGGACCAAAACCAAAATTGCGAATGCCAGTTGACGCGGTGACGCGTACCAGAGGGGCCCTACGCTTTTGTCGTGGACGAGTGTCGTAGGATTGTTCAGTTGTTGCGAAAGCACAGTTTTACCTGACATTTGGGATTACCAGCTCACCAGAACCACTCGAATCAGGGTTTTCTATCTTTTGGAGGAGTAAGGTCGCCTTTTCTGAAACTTCTGGATTCGCGTCACGTCGAAGCCGTTTGAATGCATCCTTTGCGCGACTTCGGTTTATCTCATAGTACCAGTTCATGGCTTCCAGACGAATGTTGAGGTCTTCCGCCTCGTCAAACATGAGCTTTTCGAGATCGCCGTTAATAACTGCCCCAGCATTAGCTAGGCGCTCGCGGGCTTCGATCACCTGGGGCTTATTGTTGACGTCAAAATACATACTCGAAAGCTTCACAAGGTCACGGGTTGTACGTGGTTGAAAACTCACGGGCTTCTCTGGCGCCAGCCGACGCGCGAGGATAGCTTTCGGGTCTGGGCGAAAGGTTGATTTGTTTGCCCGCCACCAATCGAGGTATGCTCGGGACAGCTTTTTGCGTTTTGTTATGGGGGTCTGATCGGTGTAACCAAAATCTTGACCCGTGATGAGAGCAAAAGCTTTTGCCGCCGCAACGCTTTCGCGCCGGTTCTGAAGCGAAATCACCCGCACAAGAAAATCGATCCCGCTCGCATCACCGAGGGATGCAAGAGTAAGCGCGTACTGAATCTTGGGTGCAGTTCGATTCTCCTGTTCAAAGACGGACCGCACAATTGGAAGAGCTCGCTTCTCGCCTAGCAAACCTAGCGCATTAATGGCGTTGTATTGCAATATCTCAGCGGCGCGGGCTCGGAAAAGCTCTCGGTTCTCCGGCGATGTAACTGAAAGATCTATCGCCAAAAGGGAACGTACCCCTTTCGGAAAATCCTGTTGGGCTATTGCCAAAAGGGTCTCAGCGCTGGGCTCATACCGCAGCTTTGAAAGAATTGCCATGGCATCGACGGCTAACTGAGTCTTTTCTGGGGGAGAGTCCGGCAGTTTCTGGGGATCCACAGACGGAGGAAGTCCTTCTCGTAACAACCGCAAGCAACTTTCTGGTGTCGGATCAATCCCATTCAATCGGAGCTCTCGTTCCTCCGGCGGAATCAAGGAATCTGAAGCCTGGCTTTGGTTGAAGGGCGCAATTCTGTGGTTCTGAGCAAAGCCAATCTGAAAAATCACAAGCACGACCACCGTGATGCCCTGTCTCAGGAAAGGAGCAATCCCCGCATAGCCAAGCGCAATCTTGCTCTTTAAATCACGGCCGTTCATGCGTTCCCTCTCCATCTTTCTCCGACCCACTTGGCGCATCATTTTCTTCACTTGCCAGCCAAATCGGGCCACGTCCAGACATACTGCTGCAAAAGAGACTTAAATTCTGGAAAGGCGAAAAGCAAAACTGCAGCTGCAAGCGCGATATACGGCCCAAACGGGAAATGATGAAGCTGGCGCGACGTCTTTCGGGGAATTCGGATCACGCGAGCACTGAAATCCGCTGCATCCAGATCGCTCATCTGTTCGACAGCTTCTTCGGCACCGCAGAAAGCCCTGTTCTGATAAACCATACAAGGGCGGAGAGCTTTGGCCTTCTCTAAGCACAATTCTTCAAACTCGTCGCGCCTGAAGACCTTGTGAATTAACAAAAGCAAGCTTCCACCAATCGCCCCAAGCACAGAAGACAAAAATAAAATGGCAATGGTCCCGCAGAGACCGAAATATGCACCCAAAAACGCAAAAAGCTTTATATCTCCCCCTCCCATTGCTTCCTTACGGAAAAGAATGCGCCCGAAGATCCCAACTGACCACAGCAACAACCACCCAAACGCAGCACAGATAGCGCTCCAAACGAAAACGAATCCTCTGCCAATAAGCCAATGATTTAGCCGTCCTGAACCAAGGCCAAATAACTCGGATATAAACAGAAAGTCCTGCCCACAAAAACTCTCAGCCGGCGGGAGCAAAAGGGCTGCGGTCAAAGCGAACACTAGCCCACCAAGCGTTACACTATCAGGGATAATGAAGTGATCAATGTCAGTGAACGTGCCGATGAGCAATAAGCATAGGACGATCCAATGAGCGAGAACCACAAATTGCCCGGGGTATTTTAGCCAGACTGCTGCAAAGAGTAAACCAGCAAGTGATTCGATTGCAGCATAGCGAGCGCTGAAGTGTGTCCCACAAGCACGGCAGGTCCCCCGCAAGAGGAGATAGCTGAGAATAGGGATATTGTCGAACCATTGAATCGGGGTCCCGCAGGCACCGCAATGGGAGCCTGGCCAGACGATAGACTTGCCGGCGGGTAAGCGGTAAATGCAGACATTCAAAAAGCTACCCCACACGGCACCGAAAACAAAAGCAATAGCTGCAAAAAACCAGAGCATATCCTTGGTTGTTTCGTTCAATACCATGAGATCCAGCATTGTCCTTTAGCTCAATGCTTGAAAGAGTTTTTTTAGTGGAGAATTCCGTGTCATGTTTCGCGCTTGCCTGAATGTTTTCGATAGTACGCAGCTAGCCAAATACTCGGCAAACTCGAAAGCTCCAGTACCGGTGCGGTATCATTTAGCGGACGGTGGAAAAGCAAAAGCTCAATGTGGCATGTGTTCTTATACGGTTTCGCTTTTGGATTTGGTGCGGCTGTCTTTCCCGGCCCAATTAACTTAGAAGTTGTTCGGCGCGCCATTTCTCGAGGTCCGATTCCTGCAATTGCTTTTGGGTTGGGGGCCGTTTGCGCGGACGTGTTCTATGTCTTTGCTATCTCAGCGGGGGCCGCAGCCCTTCTTAGTGCCCTGCCAATGTGGGCTCAGGCCACGCTATATGCAATAGGTGGAGTACTGCTATTTGCGATAGGGGGGAAGGCGCTGCGAGCGAAAGCCGCGCCTGTCGTCTCGCCGGAGGAGGAGGCAGAGCCTGGCGAAGACGTTGACCCTGCAATTACGACGCGCCCATCGAGTCTGGTACGTGGTTTTTTGCTCGGGCTGGCTCTCACCTTGGGAAGTCCTCCCACGATTTTTTATTGGCTCCTCATTAGCGTCAATGCAGCACAACACTTTGGCAACGGCTGGTTTTTTTCGACTCTTCTTTCAGTCGGGGTTTTTGCAGCTTGCTCGGGGTGGGTTCTTCTCGTGGCGCTTATTATTGGTGAGTTTCATCGGCGTCTTAATCCGCGCTATATCCTTATGGTGGAAAGGGTCGTTGGTGGCATTTTGATTTGTTTAGCCATTTACTCTGTCGCAAAAGCTGCCCTCATTGCGCATGGCAATAGCCAGCTTAGCAACGTACCGATTAAGTCGCAACTTCACCAGGCGCAAAAGCCACAGTAGGGGAGAGGCTCACTGACGTTTGCGGGGAGATTCACTGGAGCTATTCTTGGGTTCTGTTAGCCGTGCTTTCACGAGGAAGGTGATCATCGAGAAAGCGCCAAAAACGCTACCAACAAAAAAGCTTTTTTTTGCTGTATCGACCCCAACCGACAGAAGGAACTTGCGGGTACGTTGTGCCTGCCAACGTCTTGTAACATCTTGCTGGATTTGTTCATTTAACGGGTCGAGATAAATCCCCGTAAAAACGTAACCGACCGCGCCGCCGACCACCATCGAAAGCCCAATCAAAGCTCCAAGATGCCACCACGATGCCCTTTTGCGCACTCGGTTCACGGTTTCCGCTTTTCTTCCGTGCAGTTTGATCACTGCGAGCGTGTGTTGCGAGAAAAAACTCAATCTCGGCAAGGCTGTTGCTGGGTCATGCAGTGGAGCGTTCCCAAGCCGAGAACCAAGTCCAGGCAGTGAATCCCCACGACACTGCGATCCGGAAAGGCGCTCTGAAGTGTATTAAGAGCAACACGATCATTTGGATCATTAAACGTGGGAACAAGCACCTTGTTATTGGTGATATAGAAGTTCACATAACTAGCTGGGAGTCGTTGACCATCAAAAATCACCGGTCGCGGTAAAGGCACCTCAATAACTTCAAGAGCGCGGCCTGCCTTGTCGCGATAGTTTCTCAGCCTTTTGAGATTTTCGCGTAATGTTTCAAAATGAGGTTGAGCTGGATCTGTTTCAATGAGCGTAACGACTTTTCGGGGGCCGACAAATCGGGCCACGTCGTCGACATGCCCATGAGTATCATCTCCGGCAATCCCACCGGCGAGCCAGACGACCTCGGTGGCCCCGAGATACTCGGAAAACACAAGCTCGTAGTCGGCACGCTTGTAGCCAGGATTGCGTGCTTGGATTTCGCTTAGCAGGCACTCCTCTGTTGTCAGTAAAAGCCCCTCTCCGTCGACATCGATTGCGCCTCCCTCCAACACAATTCGTTTTCCCAATGACGGGTCTTTGGGATACCAGCAACAATCAGCTGATAACTTGGCCACAAATTCACCGGCCTTTTCGTCCGCCTGCCAATCGCTGTATTTGGCCCACGCGTTGAAATGCCATTTTATTGCACCGATTTTTCGTTCAACTCGGTTTACAACAAACGTTGGTAGGGAATCACGCAGCCAACTGCGATTAGTATTCACTTGATAAAATGATATCTTGCCACGCGCGGCGTCAGCCTTCTCAATGATTCGGGAGGCAATGCGTTCCATCTTATCGTCACGCACAAGGATGCGAAGTTCTTCATCTTCGCTAACATGCTTCACAACTTCCGCAAAAACCCATGGGATCGGATGAAACTTTCCTGGCCAATCAGTAATGTTATGCGGCCATGCAATCCATGTCGCCTCGTGTTTCTCCCACTCGGCAGGCATGCAAAAACCAGCAGCTTTTGGTAATGTTATGGAATCGACAGCACTTGCCATTCCTCAACGTCCCGTCTGATGGTGGAAAATGTTAGTAATTCCTGCGCGTAGAACCCGTTCGCAAAGGGCGAGAAGAAAGTGTCTTGCTGGTATCATTGAAGGCGCTTCCCAATCTTCTATCCAGAATGGCGCAACCTGATCTCGCCAAAAAAAGCCATCACGAACTCGCACTGCAAGCTGGTAAAGATAGCCACTTGGCACTTTGCGAAGAAGTTTCTCGGGAAACTCATGAAGCAACAAGCACACGCTGAACTCTTCCGGCTCAGTAAGGTCTGCTAGCTGAGCAAGAAGTTTTGTCGAGAAATAGGCTGACCGAATGTCAAACTCGGCCAGTCTCCTCCAAACATGGAAGGCAAAGTGCAGCTTCGTGTCGCGACATTTTACCAAAAGCCAGTGTTGTGCATCCCCAGGCATAGAATTGGAGGGCAGATGCTCTTCCAGCCATTGGCTGAGATTCCAAAGGGCAACACCAGCAGCAGCTGGTTTGACAAAAAAGTTAATAAAACCACATCCCGTCGGTTCCAGCCGTAGCACGTTGTTTGGTAGCCTCATACGCTCTGCGAGAGTGGTAGCCACATGCGCGGGGTCGGACTTAGTTGCCTCTCCTATATGAATTGCGATCGTGCTAAAATAATCGCCGAAGTCCGGGTTTGTGCTAAGCGAGAGTAATTCCGTAGGGAATACCCCCGCATTCCTAAACTCAGGACCCGAGTCTAGGGCTTCCGTGAGTCGATGTGTGATTTGCTGCTTAAAAAGACTGGAGGCCGCAATGTTCGGCATGTGCCTTGCCATCCTCGCGATGATAAAAGGAGGATCATTTTTGCATCGTTTTTTTAGATATTAGCCGCGGGACCTCTTCTTTGCCATCTCTAGGCTCATGTCGCGCATGACTAATCCATCAGCCAGCTTTGGATGGAAATATGTGCTTTTGTGCGGCATCTTAATTCCTGCAGCGACAATTTCGAGCACCTGGGACATCGGCGTCGGATTCAAAACAAATGCGACTGTGGCCTTTTTGCTGCGAAGCATCTCGAATAATTTGCTAACGTCGCGCACGTAAAAGCAGTCGTCTTCCTCGAGTTCAAAGTCGGGGTTTCCAATGAAGACTCGATTAATAATGAATTGGTGGAGGATAGATACATCGAGCCGTTTTACGACCTCGGGGATATCGTCCGAATCAATGAGGTCGTTGGGATCTGCGTCTTCTTTGAGATGGAGATAGTGCACTTTTCCGGTCGCTTCTAAGAGAGCCATTGCTGTGCGTTTGGCCCCTAGCTCCGCAATTTTCTTTGTGATCTTGGCTGCTGCAGCCTCGCCTTTGGCGAAATCAACTTTCTCGGTTGAGATGTCAAAGTACTCCCTCAGTTCGTCGAGGCATTCTCTAAGATTGATGTCTGCCATCAAACTTTTCGAAAGAGCCCGGTGGGTTGGGAGAATCACCAAGCCATCCTGTTCGGCAGGTGTCAGGTAGACCATAGTATAGTCGAATGGCTGTTTTCCGTCTCTTGCACCAGTTTCCGAACGCATGAAATCGCGGTAGGCCAGCGCCGTCTCATACCTATGGTGTCCGTCGGCAATAAAAAGCTCCTTTGGCAACATGCTCTCACGGATGGTCGCGATGAACTCTTTCTTACTGACCACCCACAAGCGATGGATCACCCCGTCTTCGTCAGTCACGCATGCCCAAGGACGGGTGGCATCCATCCGCTCGTCAATGAGGGGTGCTACCTCTTTGTCGGGGTCGTTAAAGATGAGAAAAATCGGCGAGAGATTTGCTCTTGTTGCCTGTAATAGCTTGAAGCGATCAGCCTTTGGACCGGCAAAAGTATGCTCGTGCGCGCGTATGCCGCCTTCCTGATAATCTTGAAGCTTTACTAGAGCGAAGAAACCACGTCGAACCTTTCTTGCGCCATCAGGCGTCTTGAATTCTTGTTCATAAAGATAAAGCGACGGCTGATGATCTTCAATGAGAATGCCCTCGCTGCGCCAGGTCCGCAAGTAGTTTGCCGCTCGCGTGTACTTATCAGAAAAATTATCATCGCCCTCGTCTTTTGTAAGGATGAGACGAACCACGTTATTGGGGTGGCGCTCGTACAACGCGTCCTGCATTTCTTTAGAAATCACGTCGTAGGGAGGCGAAATGACCAAGCTCAGATCAGGAATCAGCTGGTTATTGTAGCGCGTCCCACGGAATGGCAAAATCTCAGCCATGTCGATGAAATCCCTCCATCTGTTCTCTAAAGCTCAAGTATATCTCAGGCTCTCGGGTGTGAGTGCGCCTTGTCAACATCACCGAGAAACGCTTGTGCCACAGAAAGCCGCAAGCAGAAAAGAGGCTCGATCTTTCTCGATCATTGTGCCAGCAGTGCGTCAACTTCAGAAGCGGCCTTCTCTAATGTTTCTTGGATGGGGGCGCCGTCCGCAATTGCTCGTAAGGCGCGGCGCAATGAATCACGCGTGATCTGTGTGTTGGGCAGTAGCTGGACTGGGCGAGCTGTTTCAATGACTTCACGTATAAGGTCGTAAATTCTTTGTCCTCCAAAATATGCCACAGGTTGCCGAAAGACGGGATTCTCCCACGCGGTCTTCTGCGGAGGGGGACTGCCGACTCGGCGGAAATACTCCAGCGCGAATTGGTCGTTCGCCATAAACCTTATCAGCTTCAGTGCCTCTTTTCTGTGTGGTGCGTTATAAGGGACAGCTAGACAGGCTCCTCCAAGTGCGCATGATGGGAAGTTTTCAGAACGACGGGGAAATTTCGCCATCTTCCAGCGGCCGGCGAGTTCGGGTGCACGCCTTTCTAGCACCTTGCCGTACCAGGGCCCGGTAATGTTCACCAATGCCCGAGTGGTCTTGAAGAGCACAAGAGGATCTTCCATTGTACTGCGATCCCATCTGACCGCACAATTCTGGGCGAGAAGCCGATAAAAGAAGGAAAACGCAGCACATCCCTCGGGACTTTGAAAAGCAGCTTTGCGCAGCGAATGATCAAGTATCCAAGCTCCTGATGCGGGCAGAAATGCCATGCTGAAAGGCACGGGGTCTTCAGGATCGAGCACAAGCAGTTTCACGGGAGGCTGACTTGTCTGAAATTCTTGGGCTACTGTTTTCCCGAGTTCCAGCAATCCTTCCCATGTTTCGGGGAATCTCTCTAAACCCTTACGCTTCATCACCGGATCAAGAATGTCGTGCCGATAGAAAGCGAGCATGAGATCAAGGTCTAAAGGCACGCCGTATTGCCGGAGGATCGGCGAAGTTGTCGCGTCTGAGAATGAGCGAACATCTGGGAATTGATAGATGCGCAAAGCAGCTGGGAAATAACGTTCGAAAAAGGCCGGGTCGAGCTCTTCGGTTCCATCAAGGGGCATGAGTGCGCCCGCATTGATGAGCCCGCCAATCCACTCAGAGCTTCCTACGATAACATCAGGTACATTTGAATTGGCCGCAATGGCCCACAAAGTTTTCTGCTGAAGATGCTCCCATGCAACCGTTTGCACTTCCACCTGGATGCCGGGGTTCTGCTCTTCAAAAAGATGCTTGAGCTCACGCATCGTTTGCGCTGGATAGGAAAACCCCCAAAACGTTATCGTGACCGGAGCCAGGTTCTCGACGTTCTGGCGGTCAAATTTGGGTGAAAAAAAGTACAACAAAACTGCCAGCAAAAAAAGGGCGTATGGACCCCATCGACTCATTGCCCGAGATTCCCATTTCTCAAAATGCGCAATAGCAAAGCCCCTGTCACATCGCGGGATTTAATGCTGCGAGCTCTTTCAGCAGGAACAGCCCATCTTTGCGTACAAGCTTTCCGTCGAAGTAGATCTCTCCCCCTCCGTATTCACTCCTTTGGATGCAAACAAGATCCCAGTGAATTTGCGATTTGTTGCCATTTGGCGCTTCGTCGTAGCACTGACCAAGTGCCATGTGAAAGCTTCCGCAAATCTTCTCGTCAAAAAGAATGTCGCGCATGGGACATTTGATCGTGGGATGAAACCCTAGCGCAAATTCTCCGACGTGACGTGCACCTGAATCTCGATCCAGTATATTCTCCAGGGCTTTGGTTTGCTCTGGCGTACTCGCCTTCGCTGAGACCACTTTTCCTCTTCTGAAAACCAAAGTGACGTTCTCGAAGGGCTGACCCTCCCACACTGTTGGAGCATTGAATGAGACCTGCCCCTCAATACTTTGTTTGCGGGGAGCAGTGAAACACTCGCCGTCAGGAATGTTCATTTCTCCACAACAAGCAACAACGGGAATGCCTTCGATGGAGAACTCCAGATCGGTTCCCGGCCCCACGATTCGGACCAATGAGGTCCGCTCCATGAGCTTCTTTAGTTTTTCTGCCCCTCGCTTCAGTCTTGCATAGTCCACGAGGCAAGCTTCGAAGAAGAAATCGGCAAATTCTTCTGAGCTCATTTGTGCTAGCTGTGCCATGGAAGCGTTGGGATAGCGGAGAATAACCCACCTCGTGCGCTTGACGCGTTGTTCGAGGTGAACTGGCTTTGTTACTAGACGCGAATATGCTTTAAGTTGAGCGTCCGGGATGCCTTGCAACTCATAAGGGTTATCGGTGCCACGAATCCCAATGAACACTTGGACTTTTTTCATGACATCCAGTTCGATCCTGCCAATTTGGCGAAATACGTCTTCGGTGCCAAAATTTAGCAGAACGCGCTGGATTAAAGGATCGTAAAATTGCAGTAGGGGAGTAGCCCCTGCTTTTAAGGTCTCTTCAACACACGCCTGCGCCAATGGTAGCGCATCGGTGCCGGTTACGCAGATCATTACCACGTCTCCCTTCGAGACACGGGTACTATAGCTTACAAGCAATTTGGCTAACTCCCGCTCTCTTTGTTCAATGACGCGTCGCATACACACTTTCCTTCTTGTTTAAGACTCGAGAAGCTTCGCTACGTGCGATAGGTACTTTTTGACATCAAATTTCCTTTGTAAGCCACTTTCCATCATGCAGCGAACATTTCCGTAAATGGGGCGCTCTGGCCAGGGGCGATCGTGCTTTCCAAAACACCAAGCCACCCCAGCAAAACTATTAGGGTCTCGACCATCGAGTTGATACTTGTTGTTTAAAGAAAGGGCGATATTGAAGGCCTCTTGTGG
Organism: Candidatus Sumerlaeota bacterium; assembly: GCA_017161655.1. Lineage (GTDB taxonomy): Bacteria > Sumerlaeota > Sumerlaeia > Sumerlaeales > Sumerlaeaceae > DRVG01. The sequence continues at coordinate 575,945 of JADFCV010000001.1, read as the reverse complement.
TGAGTGGCTCCACTCAAGGATTTTCTTCCCCCAATACATGCGCAAGTAGCCGTGCAACCAACCCTGGGTAACGAGCATTTTCTGACACGTGTTCCAGATTGTGTCATGAGTTTTCGCTGCTTCAAATTCCTCCTGCGTATAAACCCACAGGCGACGATCCGAGGCATGGCGTTCAAGGGTTAACTTGGCCCATTCAGGCAAGCAGTCAAAGCTATCGTAATAAGCATTAAATGTTGCGAAATTAAGACTGAGTTCTCTGCGCACAATCAATTCCTCAAGAAAAGCATCACGTGAGGGTGACGGAGGAGAAGACATGACGCGCCAAGCAATGTGTAACGGTGAAATTTGCCCGAAATGGAGATACGCGCTCAGACCAGACGTGGCATCTTCCGTGGGATCGTTTCTCTTGTTCGCATAAGACGGGAGTTTTCGCACAAGAAAATCCTCGAGAAGCAAAAGCGCCTGAGAAGTGCCGCCTCGCCAGCGTGTGACTGGAGGAACACTTGTATCTACCTGCAGGCAGCGCAGGATTTCTCGAAGCTCTGATAGCGTGGTCGAGTCAATAACTGGGTTGTTTTCAGCCCGATTATTGACTGCTTGTTCGGCGATAGGAACGAGGAATTCGGGCAAGAGTCGGTGAATACGTGGTCGAAGCGTCGCTGCTGCGTACTCTTCTTTTTGGCTCGCCAAAAAGACGGGAACGATAGCGTCGGTCTCGACCTCTGTGAATCTACACTGCAGGCGCCGGGCGGCAGACCTGCGCCACTCCCGCTGAATGCGGAGGTATCCGCAGTCCACTACAACTTCTGAGGCTTCACGCGCCAACTCGACACACACGTCGTCGGGCGACCCCACACGCGCGACAAAGCTCACGCCCCGACGTTTTGCCTCCGCAAGCACATCTTCGAGCCCCTCAAACATAAAGGCGTAATGCCGAAGGTTTGCTTCCGGGAAATGTGGCGTAATTCCAAAGCCGACGATAACCTGCTCACCGCGAGTGTTTGCTTGAGAAATGGCGTACTCAAAGGCATGATTCCAATGCAGCCGCTGGCTTTGCTGCATCCAGTAAAGCACATATCGGCCGCTGCGCACCGGCGCATCATTTAGCAGTCGGATTCGTCCTTGTTGAATCATTCTTCTCCCTCTTTACATTCCCTCATATAGCAAAAACTAATTGTAGAAACCGGTGCTATAGCTGGTTAAATCTTTTATGAAAGTACATTACGAACTAGGCTGATGGAGCAAGCTCATGACTGTGAAAGACCTGCATATCATATTAGCCATACTGGCGGCGGTGGGATTAACCAGTTGCGCCGGACTCGCGAAAAAAGTCAAAGGCGTTGCGCGGCAGGAGAGTTATTCGTCCGAAGTCCAGACAAAAGCGCCTTCTTCAGTCCAGCAGACTTTCCCGGAGACTACGGCTTTGCCTGTGCGCAAGCCTCGCTGAAATACGTCCTGTACCCCTTGGCAATACGAAACGGAGATGTGGTAATGGAATTGCTGACTCGCAAGTGCTTGCTTGCCCTAGGATTTTGCGTCGTCATGCTTTCTGTTTTTCCCAGTTTGATGAACGGCGCTGAGTCGCACCAGGTGACCCAACGCGTGCGTCCGATGGTGTCGAGAGACGAACCCTTAGGGCGGATTTTTCCGCCAGAGACAGCCGGTACGACAAATAGTGCCGCTCGCGTGAAAAGACCGTTCACAGTGACAAAAGCCATGTGGGGAGGACAGGAATCGAGTGGCCCGCTCAGACATCACCGTCCCCTCCGCATCACACTCCACCACGAAGGTTCCCCCAAACCCCTCACCCCTTCAGAGGATCCGAAGCAACTTCTGCGAAATCTGCAAAGTTGGGGTTTTCGTGCCAAAGGTTGGCCGGATATTCCTTACCATTTCCTTATCGACCTTGAAGGAAATATCTACGAGGCGCGCGATCTTTGGGCGGTCGGCGATACGAACACGCAATATGATCCCACCGGGCATTTGCTCGTTACTCTGATGGGAAACTATGAGCTCCAGACTCCGACCCTACGTCAGCTCGAATCGCTGTGCGATTTCTTGGCATGGTTATGCGATTATTATAACATAGATCCGTCAACCATTGCTTGTCATCGGGAATTCGTCCTGACTGCTTGTCCGGGTAAATACTTCGCCCCCTACGTTTTGAGTGGCTACGTTGAGGCGGAGGTCCGAAAGCGGATCAGAGCGGCTTATTCGACTGGTCAGGCTAAGTAAGGTTGCTTAGGGCAAATGCGCAGCGAACAGTTCTGCGCATCCTTCTTTTTGCGGATGCAGCCGCAACGCTCCGCATCGTTTCATGCTTGCTTATTGCGCACACGAAGAAGGAGATAACTAAAGGCTTTTCCCCAGACTTCGCGCAATGGTGTATACGTCTTTGTCACCCCGGCCAGAAAGATTTACAATCACGATGCTTCCTTCGGCAAGTCTCGAGAGTAGTTTCGGCAAATACGCGATAGCATGGGCACTCTCCAAAGCCGGGATGATTCCCTCGCTTTGGCAGAGCAGCTGCACAGCAGCAAGCGCTTCCTCGTCAGTGACCGCGTCATACTTTGCGCGGCCCGTTGCGGCTAGGTAACTGTGTTCGGGGCCAGTTCCAGGATAATCAAGCCCTGCGGAAATTGAGTGGGCCGGAGTGATCTGGCCGTCTGGCGTCTGTAAAACGTAACTTTTGGCTCCGTGAAAGACGCCGACCTCGCCACCAGTCAGACTTGCAGCGTGTTTACCCGTTGCAAGGCCGTGCCCGGCAGCTTCTACGCCGATTAGCTGGACATCTTCGTCAGCGAGGAATGGGAAAAATATGCCCATCGCATTTGAGCCGCCTCCCACGCACGCCACAACCGCCTGTGGGAGCTTCCCTTCTTTTTGAACGATCTGTTCTCGAGCTTCCTGGCCAATCACACTTTGAAAGTCCCGTACAATCATCGGGAAAGGATGTGGCCCCACAACACTCCCGATGATGTAATGAGTAGTGTCGCAGTTGGCCATCCAGTCTCGTAGCGCCTCACTTGTGGCGTCCTTAAGTGTGCGGGTCCCACTGGTTACCTCGATGACTTTTGCTCCAAGCAGTTCCATCCGAAAGACATTGAGCTTCTGCCGCTCAATGTCTTCGCTGCCCATGTACACGCAGCATTCCAGCCCCAAAAGGGCACACGCTGTCGCAGTAGCGACACCATGTTGGCCTGCCCCCGTTTCCGCAATGATCCGATGTTTGCCGAGACGTTTTGCTAAAAGCGCCTGCCCTAGCGTGTTGTTGATCTTATGAGCTCCCGTGTGACAAAGGTCTTCCCTCTTCAGATAAACCCGAACACCTTTGCCAAGCCTGGCGGAAAGGTTTTTTGCATAGTAAAGGGGCGTTGGACGACCTACGTATTCACGCAGCAAATAGGCGAGTTCCTGCTGGAATGTGGAGTCCTGTTTGATCTGGCGGTACTGCTTTTCCAACTCAATGAGAGCTGGCATAAGTGTTTCAGGGACAAAGCGTCCGCCGAACTCGCCGAAATACCCTTTTTCGTCGGGCCCGATTTCGATCATCGCGTTGTGGCCTGAAGTCATCGCGTGTGCCTCTCTGCAAGTGATGATGCTCGTCGTACGGTATCTACAAAAAGCTTTATTTGTGCCGGATCCTTGACTCCGGGTGCAATTTCAACGCCGCTCGAAGTGTCAACGCCAAAAGGCCGTCTGGTCGCCAAAATAGAAGCAACATTTGCCGCGTTTAGTCCTCCGGCAAGAAAGGTCTTTTCCAATGGGAAATCCGAGGGTAGCCATTCGACCTTCCAGCCGCGCCCCGTGCCACCAAGCTGCATTGGATCGAGAGTGTCGCAAAGAAAATAATCCGGAGCGTAGTCGCGCCAATGAGGAAGGATTTTGTTGGGACCAATCCGCACCGCTTTGATGACACGAAAACCAGACTTCTGGAGCCTTTCCACTAATGCTGGCGGTTCAGTGCCGTGTAGCTGGATCCATTCAATCTCGGTTTCCCGGTGGAGAGCAATGATCTCTTCGTAAGAAGCATTGACCGTGACTGCGACCGGAATCGCAGTGAGCCGCTGTTGACGTATTGTCTGCACAAAGGTCCGAACGCGTTCTGGTTCGATCCAGCGCTTACTTTCGCGGTAGAGAACAAAACCTATGTAGTCAGCCCCCGCCTCGCATGCGGCGAGAACATCTTCCTCGCGCCGCATGCCGCATATTTTCACAGCAATTCTCGTCACTTAAAGGTTCTCGCAATTCTCTTGATCGCAGAAGTAAAGTGGCTCTGTACCTATTCCCTAGCTAACACTCACGCGGCAGACGGAATTCAAAGGAGATAGGCACCATGGTCGGAAAAGCAGAAGGCGAGTGGCCTGGACTAACCGGCACAGGAAAGCGGTTTGCCATTGTGGCAAGTCGATTCAATAGAGAGGTTGTGGAGAAACTCGTCGCTGGTGCCAAACAGGCTTTTAAAGATTATGGTGTTGCTCTGAACGACATTGATGTGTATTGGTGTCCAGGAGCACTTGAAATCCCGGCTCTCGCACGACGCGTGGCACAACAGAACTCAAACGGGAATCCCAAATATCACGGTATCGTTTGCTGCGGCGCAGTGATACGTGGAGAAACCGATCATTACCAATTCGTCGCAACCGAAGCCATGCGCGGCGTGAGTCAGTTGGCTAATGAAGCGAGGGTAGCGATCGGAAACGCAATTCTGACTGTAGCCACAGTTGCGCAGGCACTGGCTCGTTGCGAAGAGAGCAACAACAAGGGCTACGAAGCAGCCGTGGCGGCTCTTGTTATGGCCAGCAGTTTTGAGCGACTATCTTAAGCCGGCCGCAGCGCACGACCGACAGGCACTAAGCATTGGCTTCAGTCGCTGACTCACCACTCAAGAGGTAGAGAACTGCCATGCGGACGGCAATTCCGTTCGTAACTTGCTCATTGATAACAGAGTGGTCTCCGTCAGCAACGTCTTGCGATATCTCGACTCCACGGTTCACTGGGCCGGGATGCATAATCAGTACATCAGGCTTTGCCCATGATAAGCGTTCACGGGTCAAACCGTAAAGAAGCCGGTATTCGCGAATCGAGGGGAAAAGGTTTTTTCGCTGTCGTTCAAGTTGGATGCGTAGCAAATTAACAACATCAGCGTCTTCGATGCCCTTGCGCAAATCGTAATGAATTTCGCACCCTAATTTCTCGAATTCGCGGGGCACAAGCGTGGCTGGTCCGACTAATCTCACTTGAGCACCAAGCTTCGTAAGCGCCCAGATGTTCGAACGAGCTACCCGTGAGTGGGAAATATCGCCGACAATAGCGACCTTTAATCCCGTAATTCTTCCTTTTTTTTCTCGCATGGTGAACACGTCCAGCAACCCCTGGGTGGGATGCTCGTGAGCTCCGTCACCTGCATTGATGACACTCATGTTGAGCCGCTTCGAAAGCAGATGAGGAGTGCCCGGACAAGAGTGGCGCATGACGACAAAATCAACGCCCATTGCCTGAATTGTTCGTGCCGTGTCTAACAGTGATTCCCCTTTTGCGACGCTGCTTGTGGCTACATTGAAGTTGACAACATCTGCAGACAGGCGTTTTGCAGCGATTTCAAAGCTTGTGCGCGTACGGGTCGAGTTCTCGAAAAACAGATTACAAACAGTTTTGCCGCGAAGCGTTGGGACCTTTTTTACGGTGCGTGTGAAGATCTCCTTCATCGCTGCGGCGTTGTCCAGGATTAGTTCGATCTCCTCAGCAGTGAGATGCTCCAAGCCGAGCAAATGCTTATGGGCGAATTTGGAAGGTTTTTCTGCAAGGGCGGCTGTCATCATGAGAGCGACTGAGTCTCCTTTTTCATCTCCTGTGAACCACGGGTGTTGATGATGATTTCGTAGGCGTGGGCACGGCCAGCAGAGATAGATGACGGGCAAGGATGTGCGGAACAAGCGTTTTTCGTTAACTGCTTTACTCCTTGGCTCATGCCAAGATTTGTTGCTCAGATGCTTGAACCCGCTTGTCAAAAAGAAAACCTGGCTCCGGCCAAAAACCGGAGCCAGGCTCTCTCGTTTTAAAGTTTTTCTCTTGGCTTACTTGCACTTCACAGCGCAGGGGCCAGCGCCGCAGACTTTTCCAGGCGAAAGGTCGTACATCGGGTACGGATAGCACTTTGCCTTATAGCTGCAGCAGCCAGAGAGGATCACCGCTGCGAATGCAGCGACCAACGCGAGAGAAATTGCTTTCATCTTACAGCCTCCTTCGGCAGTTTTCTAACCTCAACGATAGCGAACAAAAAATTGTCCCCTGATTGCAACAGAAAAAAAGGACCAGGATCCGCTTTTTTCTCGCGGGGCGATGCTCCACGATTACAGGAGGCTGCCGAAGCGGCGGAAGAAAAACATTGTCCCGAAAAAATGAGCTGAAACAAACAAGACTTCCGGGTCCACTTTGTACAAAGCTAAAGGACTGCTGGCGCTATGGCAACATTTCAGAACTCAACGTTTAGTTGGCTGGCTGTGGCAATCTTCTTTGTGGCCACGCTGGCGTTCGTTTACATAACCCTCGCCATCGGGGCTCTTCTGCGTCCCCGTCGGGTATCCCCAGAGAAAATAAAAATCTACGAATGCGGCGAGCCAACAATTGGAAGCGTGTGGATTCGTTACAACATCCGTTTCTACACAGTGGCTCTCGTGTTTCTTGTGTTTGATGTTGAAACTGTTTTTCTTTTCCCCATTGCGCGCGTCTTGAGGTGGTTTGCAGAGAATTCGGCCGGCTGGATTGCGTTTGCCGAACTTTTAGGTTTTGTTTTGGTCCTCTTGGTAGCACTCGTCTATGCATGGCGATTTGGAAACCTTGACTGGCTGCGCAGCGGGGTGGTGGACGCCACAGAGAAATCTCGTGTTGTGGTTCCTCAAGAACTCGATGCGGCAAAGGGCAGCAATTCTACAGCACAACAGGTGAGTGTTGCATAACATGGGCAGACTTCTTGACACCCGGCTTCAGCACGAGTTCGACAGCAGTTTCCCTGATCGAGAAAGGGAGCGCTTGCGCCGCGAACTCAATGAGCTCATTCGGTCCGAAGGGTTGGACCGAGCTCTTTACGTAGCTCCCCTCGATGCTATCATCAACTGGGCGCGATTAGGGTCCCTCTGGCCTATGACTTTTGGACTCGCATGCTGCGCGATTGAAATGATGGCAGCAAGCGCGGCGAAATACGATATCGACCGTTTTGGGGCCGGGGCGTTTCGTGCCACGCCTCGCCAGGCGGACGTAATGATCGTTGCTGGAACGGTAACCTACAAAATGGCGCCGCGCGTCAAACGGCTTTTCGAACAAATGCCGGAACCGAAATACGTGATTGCAATGGGTGCTTGCGTTCTCGGAGGAGGACCGTATTCCCTCCATGGTTATCATGTGGTTAAAGGTGTGGATAAGATTGTGCCGGTAGACGTTTACGTTCCTGGCTGTCCTCCCCGTCCCGAAACCCTGCTCGAAGCTCTCATGCGGCTTCAGGAAAAGGTGCGCAGTGAACGCATTGTGGCTGCTCGTCTCGGGCTGTACCCTGACGAAATGGGACGGTCACCCGTTGATCCTCGATTTGCACAAGGTAAGACCAACTGACAACTATGACCTCGCTAACAGCCGAAAATATCGCTGAAATCATTCGAGCGGAACTCGGTGACGAGAGCATCGAGGAAGCTGACTACGCTAGCTACTCTCCGTGGTTGCGTGTTGGCCTGCCACAGTTTCGTCGAACCATGGAGCTTTTGTATTCGCACCCGCTTCTGCAGTTCGACTTTTTGCAACTTGTGACAGGCGTGGATTGGGTCACGCACTTTGATATCGTTTATCATTTGTGGAGCATGGCCCACAGCCACAAGATCGCAATCAAAGTGCGGACATGTCATGACAATCCCCGCGTTCCTACGGTAACCGACTTGTGGCCTGCTGCAAATTGGCATGAGCGCGAACAGTACGACCTTTTAGGAGTGATTTTCGAACATCACCCAGATTTGCGCAGAATCCTTTGTCCTGAGGATTGGGAAGGACATCCCCTGCGGAAAGATTATGTGCAGCCGCTCGAGTATCATGGGATTTCAAACGTCCGGAAGATCAAGGACGACTGGTACCCGAAACCAGACGAAGACGCAAAGGCAATCATCCAAAAACCGCCGGTTCCTAAGACTGGTTCTTCTCAGGGACAATAGCTAGGCTTCGAGTCTCGATCCTTGTTCATCTCATCCAAGCGGACCAAAAGTGCTTGGTTGTCCGGTTGTTGCGAGGACTGATCGCCATAAATCGCTGTGGAGATGGAGGCGGCGTTTTTGGCCAACGACGGTCCGCATCGGAACATGAACAAATTTGTTATTCCAGTAACCGATGATGACTGCGGTTTTTCCCGCCATGGCAGCGTGGACAGCATGCCGAGCAAAACTATCGCACAAGAGAGCATCAGTCGCATTGGCTGGCACGCTGCGGATGTAATAGCTAGGCTCGATGTATTTTAGATTTACCTTAGGTCCTCTTTCCGCCATGTACTCGACAATGCGCGTTCGCAATAGCGCGCCGATATCGTGAAGTTTGACGTTCCCTGATGCGTCAACCTCTTTGGGCGTCTCACCGAAGAGTTCCTGGCCTGCCCCTTCGGCAAGCGCGATGACTGCATGTTTGCGATCGAGCATCCTTCGCCTTAAGACTTCAAGAAAGCCTCGATCGCCTTCAAGCACGAGTCGCTGCTCTGGAACAAGGCAAAAGTTAACTTGTTGACTTGCAAGCGTTGCACATGCCGCAATGAAGCCAGCTTCGCGCCCCATAAGTTTGACAAGCCCAATACCATAGGGTGCCCCTTTTGCCTCTGCGTGAGCGCTGTCGAGGATGTCGCGCGCCCGTGCAACTGCAGTTGCAAAACCAAAACTGGGATCCACATAAGGAATGTCATTGTCGATTGTCTTGGGAACCCCAACGACCGCAATCTTGAGCTGACGTCTCTGAATTTCCTCCGCGAGTGCCAAGGCTCCGCGGGTCGTCCCGTCCCCACCCACTGTGAGAACAATGTCAAACTTTTCTTGTGCTAGAAAATCCACCATGATTGCAGGGTCCACCCGTCCGCGCGAAGAACCTAGCAACGTTCCTCCGTCGTTATGGATGGCATCCACGAGCTCCTCAGTGAGTCGGACAGGCGGAAAACCGTTACGCGGATCGAGCCCTGCGTATCCGTAACGAATACCCCAAATTTGCTGAACCCCGTAGTTGTGGTAAAGCTCGAGAAAGGCTGATCGAATGACGTTATTGAGACCGGGACACAATCCTCCACACGTGACGATGGCAGCTTTTGTCTGGGCGGGCTGAAAATAGAGTTCCGCGCGTGGCCCTGCCTTTTCAAAAGATTCACCCCGGCCAAACTCTTCGTCTGATCGGAGCTCTATGTTCAGGAGAATACGCGTCTTGTCTGAAACGAAGGAGGGCATGCCCTCGCGGTACTTCGGCGCAAGCCGAAGTGGCGAAGGCACGCCCGCAGTGCCCAAGCAGTCTACGCGATTGACCTCTTCGCCTGAAGGATGGTCATTCATGATCTTTGAACGCTACTCACTCGAGTCCGGCTTCTAACAACATGGTCTTATTCCGGGCATCACAGACCTCTGAAGGACCAAAGTATTGAATTGGTCCTGGAGAAAGATAGCAGTCTTCCACCGCCCACCGCTCGCGGTTTGCAGCAAAATACTGGAAGGGAGCTTTGTCCAGCTCCACCAGGGCTTTCGCGATCACTGGTTTCAGCTCACCTTTGCGATGCTCCATCGTCAGCATCGAGGTTACTGGCACACCACCAAACTCCCATTTTTCGACAGGGTGAGCCAGATTCTTGGCTGATACCGTGTAACCGCTCAATCCACCGCGAATGAGCTGAGCAGCCGCGTATCCGAGGCAATAGGTATAATCAGCGTCAAAATTTGTGGGGAAGCCACAACGGCCTTCGTAGCCGAAGAAATGGGTAATCGCGGAGAACTTCCCTTTGTACCGACCTTGTTCTTTCCACTCATTCAGACGTGCTTCAACGAGGTCCGCGAGAAATTTCTCCGTTTCTAGTTGCGAGACAGTGAGGTTGCCATGCGAGTCGCGCTGGAGAAGAACTTCTTGCAAAGAGGCGGGAAGCTTTTTATAGAGTTCCCCGGACGCACCGGAGAGTTTCGCTGCAACAAACTTGACTCGCTCTTCTTTCGGCAGAGCTTCAATCTGTTTCTCCTCTTGCCCCAAGAGCGCTCCGAGGTCTTTGAGGAATACTTTGAAATCAGCCAGGAACTCCAACAATCCTTCGGGGATAAGGATGACCCCGTAGTTCTTGCCTTCTTCCGCACGTTGGACAACGACCTGGGCAATCGCCGTGACCACGTCATCAAGTGTATGCTTACGAGCCTTTACCTCTTCTGAGATAATGGCAACGTTGGGCTGCGTCTGAAGCGCAACCTCAAGGGTGACGTGACTGGCAGAGCGACCCATGAGTTTGATAAAATGATAGTATTTGCGCCCAGACCGAGCATCGCGACAGATATTGCCGACGAGATAAGCATAGGTCCGTACGGCCGTATCGAACCCAAACGACATATCGATAAACTCGTTGCGCATGTCGCCGTCGATGGTCTTGGGCAGCCCAATAACTTGGAGGGGGAATTTCTTGGTAGCACAATACTCAGCCAGGACCGCAGCATTGGTGTTAGAGTCATCGCCGCCAATCACAACTAAGGCATTGAGCCCCAGCTCCTTCGCGGTCTTTTCACAGCCTTCAAGCTGCTCTTTTGTCTCGATCTTGTCGCGGCCGCTGCCAATCATGTCAAACCCACCGGTATTGCGGTAACTGTCAATTTTCTCTGCGGTGAGTTCGATCCACTTGTTCGTAAAAATCCCTTTCGGCCCACCAAGAAACCCGATCAGCCGGCTCTGAGGATTGGCCGCCTTAAGAGCATCGAAAAGACCTGCGATGGCATTGTGGCCACCTGCAGCGGGACCGCCACTTAAAACAACGCCTACACATAGCGGGGCAGTGGAAAGATCACTTTCGCCCTCCACAAGACGAACCAGAGGATATCCATAGGTTGCAGGGAAGAGTTGTTTAATTTCGGCGGCATTCGCCTTCGGCTCAACAAATGATCCCTTCTCGATCTTGATTCTGCCCGAAGCTAAGGTCTTAGGCATTTTGGGTTTATACTGAAGCCGATGCGCTTCCAAACTGGAGATGTGGTGAGACATTCCCGTCTATTGCCTCCTTTTTGATTGTCTTACTGTTCTTAGTGCGAAGAAGACGTCATTCGTAGCGAACAATTGACGCGAAGGAATCAGCCTCAAGACTGGCCCCGCCCACCAGTGCTCCGTCGATATCCGGCTGAGCCATAAGCTCGCGAATGTTTTGGGGTTTCACACTCCCGCCATACTGGATGCGGATCTGCTCTGCAACCTCGGGCGAGAACATCTCAGCCACCAGTTTGCGGATGAGTGCGTGCACTTCCTGGGCCTGTTCTTTTGTGGCCGTTTGTCCTGTTCCGATAGCCCAGACAGGCTCATAAGCGATAACGCTTTGAGCCACCTTGTCTGATGGCAAACCGCTGAGGCACCCTTTGATTTGTGTGGTAATAACGTCCTCGGTGCGCCCCGATTGCCGCTCTTCAAGCGTTTCTCCTACACAGATGATCGGTATAAGACCATGCCGATAGGCAGCTTGAGCCTTTTTATTAATAGTTTCATCCGTTTCCGCAAAGTATTGCCGACGCTCTGAGTGACCGATGATGACATACTTGCATCCGACATCCACCAGCATTGGTGGGGCAATTTCTCCGGTGTAAGCGCCAGAGTCTGCCCAATGGCAGTTTTGGGCACCAAGGGCAATCCGAGTCCCACGAATAGCTGCACCGACAGTTTCCAGTGCGGTGTACGGAGGACACAGCACAACTTCGACCGCTTCATACGTCCCCACCTGCGCGGCCAGCGCATTTGCAAGATCTGCCGCCTGCTGGCGCGTTTTGTGCATTTTCCAGTTTCCAGCAATGATTGGCTTACGAGCCATCGAACGACATCCTTTCCTTAGTCAAAACTTCAAAACTTACGACGCAGTTCTCGTCTGTTGATCACACATAGAGGAAAAGAATAAAAGGCGGGGAAAAACTTCCCCGCCTCCATTTTTCCGTGGCAATGTCTTTGTGTGCCCTGTTTCACGGTGGTTCGAATTTACTTCAGAAAGTCTTTCCCAAGCTTGGCTGCGAGTTCGACACAACGGTTCGCATAGCCCCACTCGTTGTCGTACCACGCCAGCACTTTCACCAAAGTGCCATCAATGACTTTGGTCTCGAGGGAATCCACGATCGAGCTAGCACTATTGTGGTTGAAATCTGAAGAAGCCACCGGCTCGTCGCAGTATTTGAGAATTCCTTTCAAAGCGCCCTTGTCGGCCTTTTCTTTCAGCACTGCGTTCACTTCTTCCTTCGTTGTTGCCTTTTCTACCTCTAAGACAACATCGACGAGCGAAACGTTAGGAGTCGGCACACGCACGGCCAAGCCATCGAGTTTGCCCTTCAGCTCAGGAAGCACAAGGCCGATAGCCTTCGCTGCACCAGTCTTGGTTGGAATCATGTTCATTGCAGCAGCACGAGCACGACGCGGATCTTTATGAGCGAGATCGAGCACGCGCTGATCGTTCGTGTAGGAGTGAATCGTGGTCATCAACCCGCGCTTAACACCGAAGGCCTCGTGAAGAACCTTCACAACCGGTGCAAGGCAGTTTGTGGTGCAGGAAGCATTTGAAATAACATTGTGTTCAGCAGAGAGCTTGTCGTCGTTGACGCCCAACACCACTGTAATATCCGGCTCTTCAGCGGGAGCAGAGATGATGACCTTCTTAGCACCAGCCGTGAGGTGCTTGGAGGCCTTTTCTTTGCTTGTGAACACACCCGTCGATTCAATCACAACCTGAACACCGAGGTCTTTCCAGGGCAGCTCAGCAGGGTCCTTCACGGCCAAAACTTTTACGACTTTTCCGTTGACCTTAAGATTCCCGTCTTCAGTAACCTCGACGGTCCCCGGGAATTGGCCGTGAACCGAATCGTATTTCAAGAGATGAGCATTGGTTTTTGCATCGAACAGATCGTTGATGGCGACGATCTCAATATCTGGATTGTCAACCGCCGCGCGGAAAACAAGTCGCCCGATACGCCCAAAGCCGTTGATAGCTATCTTTGTAGCCATAATTGAAACATCCTCCTAACAAATGTTGTGCTCAGCCTACGTTAGCCAGTGCTGCAACACCTTGGTTCTCCGAAAGGCATACGCCTAACAACGCAAAAGCTTCAGAAAAAACGCGAAAAGCATGAAAGACTTTTTGTGTTATTGTGATAACAAGAGCTAAAAATAGACCGTTCCAATTGGCAGCTTTTTTATGCCGCTAGAGAGGACGCTGCAGATACCCCAAATTACTGTCCGTTGGGGCGCGGGGCAGCTTCTTCAACTGGTCGGCTCCCATCGAACCAACAATCCTCTTTTATCAACCAGGGCCCCGATTTCCCGCCGGACTTCTTTACCAAACGAATTGGCCCAATTTGTATGCCTTTATCGAGAGCTTTCAGCATGTCGTAGAGTGTGAGAAGAGCCACGCTTGTCGCTGTCAAAGCTTCCATTTCCACACCTGTTGCCGCAAATGCTGCCACGGCACTTTTCACGACAACCCGTTTCTGAACATTATCCAGACCAAATTCGATATGAACTGAGCTAAGCTGAAGCGAATGACACATGGGGATGAGCTCGTCCGTCCGCTTCGCAGCAAGAATGCCAGCGACACGAGCCGTATTCCAGAGTTCCCCCTTTGGCAAATTCCTTTTGCAAATGGCCTCCCACACTTTGTCGGTGGGAAGGAGCAGTCCTTCCGCTACTGCTTCGCGCATGGATGTTTTTTTGCCGCTCACGTCCACCATTCTTGCAGCTCCTTTTTCGGAGAGGTGGGAAAGCTGTTCCGTCATTTTCCTTGCCTCCGTCCCGTCATTCGTGGTGCAGAATATGTCCGTCCGGCAATTGGTTTTTCAGTCGTGTAGCTGTGCTTAAGCAAGCTCACGCATATGACTACCAAATCGAAGAATGAGCGATCAAAACGTCATAATTTTGTCTCCCCGGGTTGAACGACGGATCTTAGTCGTTGACGATGAGAAACGCATGGTCGAGAGCCTCCAAACTCTCCTCGCGGCATGCGGGTATACGGTGGACACTGCCCTCAGTGGCAAAGAGGCAATTCAAAAGCTTAACGCAGGCGATTATCCTGTCGTTATCACCGACTTGAGGATGGATGACATCGATGGATTTGAAGTTATGCGTTCGGTCGGGGAGAATCGACACATCGCTTTTATCATTATCACTGGCCATGCCTCAACCGAGAGCGCCATTCAGGCTGTACATCACAAGGCATTTGATTACCTCCCCAAGCCTTTCGAATTTGAGCAACTGCGCAAGACTGTCGAACGAGCATTTGCAACAGTTGAAGCTCAAAGATTTCGAGAAGAGCTAATTTCAATGATCACACATGATATAAAAATCCCGCTCTCCTCCATCATCGGCTATGCTTCACTGATTTTCGACAAAACTACCGGCCATGTTAACCCGAGGGCGAAAGAATTTGTCCAAACAATTCACTCGAACGCACTGAAAATACTTTCTTTAATAGATAACTTTTTAACGTCATGCAAGATTGAGGGGGGTAAACTGCGCTTGTTTATCAGGCCAGTACAGGTTAATTTTATTGTTGAAGATCTTGTATGCGTGTTTCAGGCAGACGCTGAAAGGAAATCATTAAGCGTTACAACCGACCTTGCGGAAAACCTGCCGTCAGTATTGGGAGATGAGAATCTTCTCTTCCGCGCAATCAGCAATGTTGTTGGAAACGCTTACAAATTCACGCCAGTCGGTGGGAGCGTTTCTATACACACCCGCTTGATGTCGGGCAATGAGTCGCCCATCGAGGGCAACAGCGTTTTGATCGCCGTTTCCAATTCTGGCCCAGGAATTCCTCCAGAAGAGCTGGCCACAATTTTCGAGAAATATCGCCGCAGCGATGCTCACGCGGGCATTGAGGGCACAGGACTCGGCTTGTATATCACACGCTATATAGTTGAACTCCACGGTGGCAAAATTGAAGTAGACAGTGTTCCAAACGAATTGACAACGTTCCGCATTTACATTCCATTACAGGCCAGATTGGACGCAGCGGAGAACGAGGAATGAATGCGAGTCTTGTGAGAACCCTGATTTTCTCCTGGCTACTAACGACATGCCTCGTTTCATCGTTGTACGGCGATTCAATCTACCGAACCAAGTCCCTGGCTCCTGGTCATCGCTTGGCGATCCAGCGGGCTATTGCTACATGTCGGAAAAGTGTTCAAGCAGCACGTGATCCGGATACGCGATCAAAGGCTCTCGAGGAGCTTTGCAAGAAGCTTATTCAGGCGGAGGAGTTTGACGAGGCGCTCAACGTTGCACAGGAAGTAGCGAATTGCCAAGGTGCTGACCCAGAACGTCGTGCAGTCCATCATTTCTTGATCGCACAGATCTATGCTATGAGAATGGAAGCGAGCCCGACATTGGAGCTTATGGAAGAAAACCGTCAGCTCGCTTTGCGAACTGCGAGAGAAGTCATGGCGAAGCGCTATCCGAAAAGTTGGCTGATCAGTGAGTCTGCAGCCCAGCTAATACAGTCGCTCAATGACCCCAAGCACTTGCGAGAAGTTCGTGGCTGGGTAGAAAAACGCCAAAATGATCCCGGCTACGAAGCCAAGCTGCTCCTAGCCCGGACTCAGTCGGTGCAATTGGAGCACACTATGCCCGGAAAAGGGGGCAATTTGCCGAAAGAATCTTACACGTCGAATCGCCTGGCAGCCTCTCAGGGAACAGCTGTTGTGCGTTACTCTCGTGCATCGGAGACGGACGTAGCCCAGAAGAAAAGCGTTCCTGTTGCCGCGCAAACGACGCCCCAGATAAAACAGTGGCGCGGCCCCATCGTGGTCGAGGGCAACAAAATTCATTCTCTTGAGCAGGTTGCGCGACCCGTCGCGCAGCCGTCGCCGTACGCACCTGGCGCAGAACCGGTTATTGGCTCGGTTTCTCCTAGTGCCTGGACCTCACCGGCGACTCGATGAAGATGCATGCGATTTATAACGTGCGAAGAACGTTCAGATAGAAGGGTTTGATTTTTGGCCGATCGCGATGCGCGAACAGAAGAATGAGCTGTGTCGCAACGTGTGGGTGGATATTGACAACCATCTTGTCTGAAAGAGTCCGGGTCAGATAAAGTCCGCGCCCGCTTTCGTCAAGTAGCCCTTCTTGTGTGATTTGGCGCTCAATCTTCTTCATGACGGTTGTCTCATCCAACGTGCCCTGGTTGTCCATGACACTGCAGCCCACATATCTCCTGTTAGCTCCGTATTCGACCCGGATGATCTCGTCACGGTCCAGTCGTTCGAATGCACCGAGCTTATACTTTTCATCGCCGCTTGCCCGACGAAACGCATGATAGATTGCGTTGTTTATGAGCTCCTCGAATGCCAACCGAATTTGTGAGATATCGGTATCGTGCGGACGATAGCGGCGGAACAGTTCCAGAGCCTCCTCCATCATCAATTGCTTATCCGCCAAGGTCTGAATCACTCTTTCTCGAATCTCACATGGCGGTCGCAAATAGCGCGACAAGCCAAAGGATTTGGCAGGCACGAGCAAGTTTTCAATTGCTAGCTGCAATTCGTCGAAATCAAGCGGAGCAGTTCTAACAAGGACGCAGTAAATATCATATTTGTTAAGCAAATTGAAAAGATGTTCATATTCTGCGTTTACTAGCAGCGCCACGGGTAGGTGAGGAAATTCCCTGCGAATCCTCGCCACGAGCTCAATACCTGACGGGGCAATGTTCATGTCTACGATAAGCGCATCGAACTCAAGCGCGCTTCCCTCGACTGCTACAATGGCCTGCTGTGCTGTTTCCGCAACTTCGACTTGAAGAAATCGTACAAAGAAGTTGCGCAAAATGTGACGTAATTGCGGATCCGAACTTGCGATCAGCAATCTCTGGTTTGGGTTGAGAGTTCCCTCTTGCATCGTTTCAACGACTGTCTTCAACCAACGCTTCCGCGGCTGTCAAAAAAAGAATTAACCAATATCATCAGACGATGAGCGAGCAGAAAGTGCGACAGAAGAGGGCTCACTCAAACGAATTGCCCAAATGGAGAGCTCATAAAGGATAATGAGCGGCGCCATCATAATGACCATATTCAAAGCGTCGGGTGTCGGAGTTACTGCTGCTGCAATGATGGCGATTACGAGAATAGCGTATTTTCGGCGTTCCGCTAGGAGACGTGAACTGACAAGACCGAGACGAGCAAGAAGAATGAGCAACAGGGGGAACTCAAATACCAAACCGAACCCCAGCATGAGTGTAAGGATAAAACTAAGGTAGTGTGAGGCGACGATGTTGGGCTGTAGGCCTGGAATGAATGACCCAAAGCCCAGCAACACCTTAAGCATAACGTGAGAAACGGCATACGCAAACGCTGCACCAAGAGGGAAGAGGAGGAGCGAAGAGATGAGAATCGGCCGCACAATGCGCCTTTCTCGCGCGAGGAGCCCCGGTGATATAAAAAGCCAGAGCTGGTAAACGGCCATGGGGATCGACAGCAAGGCGGCAACAAAAAGCGCTCCCTTGACGAGTAATGAAAAAGGCTCAACAGGGGAAAGAAAGAACAAGGATGTTTGCGATCTCGTCGGAGCAGTGTAAACGAGTTCTTTGTCTCCTGCCCTCAACACAATGGTGTGAATAGACTGGTGCCCCTGGGTCAGAGTGGAGGAAGAAACACGCTCGAGAGACTCAGCAGACAGGCGAATCTTTCCATCGGCCCCAACATCCAAAACGAGGGAGGGCTCGTCGACTTCCTGGGTTTTCAGATGAGTGAGTGGAGCAATGAGAACTCCGATTACCTGCGGGGCAACGAAGAAACCCGCTATCAGACACACTGCAAAAAAGAGAAGCGTCGTAAGGATACGACGCCGCAATTCTTCCAGGTGCTCCGTAAATGTGAGGGGCTTTGATTTTTCCTCCGCTGTTTCTTCCGGATCAGCGAACAAGTGCATTCCTCGTCACCACAGCCTATGTGCTAGCTTTGAGAGTTGTCGTAGTGGCTCTTGGTGTCGTTCTCCGGGGCCCCGAAAGTAGCACTTGCTTGTTGGTTGATCTTTTTCTTTTCGGCTTCTTCTTGCTCAAGCGCGGACCCAATCCCATTGATGGCGTCTTTAAATTCGCGGATCCCTTTCCCTAAAGCACGCCCAACTTTCGGAAGGCTGGTAGGGCCAAAAATGAGCAACACAATCAGAAAAATTATGATCCATTCTTGAAGTCCCATAGACGGCATAGTTGACCTCGCTTTCCATGTGGTAATTAGGTTTCAAAATGGTACCTATTCAAGCCCTATATCCTAAGGGGGATGGCAATGTTTTAGGCAAAAGTATGCTTGCTTTAAGTTTCGCTCCTGCCCGCACGATAACCCATATGATAAAAAACTACACCACTATTCTTGAGAAAGCCCTAACCGCCGGTGGCGAAGCACTGCTCCAGTATTATGGTAAACTTGATAATTTTGAGACAAAGACTTCAGAGCGTGATCTTGTGACAGACGCGGACCGGGAGAGCGAGCGGGCGGTGCGTTCTGTCATCCGTGATGCATTTCCTCATCATGAAATCCTCGGTGAGGAGGAGGGACTGGAAACCAGTGGGAAAGGGGAGTTCCGTTGGATTATTGATCCTCTCGATGGAACGACGAATTTTGCTCATTCTGTGCCAATTTTTGGGGTTTCCATTGCTCTCGAACACAACGGTGAAATCCTCGTGGGAGGAGTGTACAATCCAGTTAGCGGTGAGACATTTCTCGCCGAAAAGGGAAGTGGAGCCACCCTCAACGGGCGTTCCATGCACGTCTCATCGGTTTCAAACCTGAGTCGTAGTCTTTTGGTCACAGGTTTTCCCCATTCAGACCGAAATATCCTCCAGTTGTGTCTGCAAGAAGTCTCTTATTTCCTGGGGAGAGTTCATGGAATTCTTCGGTTGGGCGCGGCTGCGCTCGACATGTGCTTTGTGGCCTGTGGGAGATTGGAGGTTTTTTGGCAGCGCAACCTCAATCCGTGGGACACTGCGGCGGGCTGGCTTATTGTCGAAGAGGCTGGTGGAAAGGTCACGGATTTTTCTGGCTCCGCGTTTTCTCCTTACGGAAAGGAGCTTGTGTGCACAAACGGTTTGGTCCACGAAGAGTTCCTTGAGTGGCTGAGGGCGGCCCATGACACTCCCTTTGAAAAATAAAACGCACAATTTTCGTGCACACGACAACATAAGAAAGTCAGGAGCGCGTCCTTTGCAGCATTACTCCCTTGTGGTTGGTCTAATTGTGTGCGCTTTTCTTCATGCGCTTCCCTCTGTTGCTGTGCCGTGGCGACAGAACAAAACGGAACAGCCTAGCCATGCAAAGCCGACGGAGAATCTGCTCATTATCGTCGCGGATATTCAACGTCATCTTGCTGACGATGTTTATCGATATCCCTACGCTCAAGATTTTACTGGCCAGAATGTCTTTCGCGCTGCCCTCGTTCGCCTGGCGAACTACGAAACTCTTTATCCAGGAAAAATGACGGATGTCGTTAGCCTTGCAAAAGCACAAGCATTTGAGAGACTGACTGCTTACGAGGAAGCTCTTGCAAACTATGAAAAGGCGGGGAAGTCTAGCGACCCCAACGTTGCGGCGGCAGCTCATGAAGGCGCCAACCGTATGCGACAGTTTATCCGCGTGGCACGCCAAAGCCTGGATACTTCCGGACTTCGCACGTACGAGCGCGACCTGATGAAAGTTATTCGCGACCTTGACTCGTTGGCTGCAGACTTGAGGGGGACAAGATATGAGTGCCTTGCCATGGTTGAGCGTGAACGTGCCCAGATGTTGCTGGCAGAGTTTTACGTCAGTATGAGATTCATCCAGCCATACACAACCGACGACGCCCTTACGCAGCTTCGACGAAATATCGATGACAATAAGGAATCGAAGAGGCGCTTTCGCCATCGGATGATGCTAGCAGATTTCTACTACGAGCTTGCGATGCAGTATCTTATCAAAGCCGATCCGGATGGCCCGAATTTCGACATGAGACAATTCGAAGGTTTTGCGAACGCGGCTCGCGCAGAGTATGATATTATTTCTCGCGCTGACGGCTTCCCTGAAAAACCCGAAGCACGCGCCAAGCTTCTGGCTCTTGAAGCGATGGTCCAGGAGGTCTCCGAGCGAGCCCGGTGAGTGCGAGCTTTCGCTTTGTGCGCAAGGTTGTTCATGGCTTTACCTGAAGTTCCGACTCAGTCATCGTTTTCTGTTGCAACACTTTCCCGCTGACATGAGCAATAGCTGTTGACCTACGGAAGAACTCCGGAGGCCAACATTTCTTTTTTGAGGAGCTACAGATATGGCACTTTTCAGGACGAACCTCTCCCTCCCTCAAGTCGGCCGTGGGAAAGTGCGCGATATTTACGAATGCGACGACATGCTCGTGCTTGTTGCTACTGATCGTCTCAGCGCCTTCGATGTCGTGTTCGACGACCCAATTCCATGGAAAGGACAGGTTCTTAACCAGCTCAGCGCTTACTGGTTTGAGCAAACCACACACATTGTTTCGAATCACCTCATTACCGCATTACCTCGTTCCTGCGGGGAAGTCTGTTTTGATCAGCAAGACTTATGGGGACGCGTCTCGCTCTGCAAAAAAGCGCAGCCAATTCCTGTGGAATGTGTTGTTCGTGGGTACCTGGAGGGAAGTGCCTGGCAGGATTACCAAAAATCTCAGACAGTGTGCGGTATACGTTTGCCCGGCGGACTCAAGCGTCGAGAAAAACTGCCAACCCCAATCTTTACTCCAACGACTAAGGCAGCAACCGGCCATGATCAGCCGATCACATTTGAAGAAGTGGTCGAAACCGTAGGAGTAGAGACCGCCGAATTCATCCGCATGAAAAGCATCGAGCTATACTCGTTTGCTCACGACCATCTTTTACCAAAAGGAATTCTTATCAGTGACACGAAATTTGAATTTGGTTATACCGATGATGGGATCATTTTGATTGACGAGGCCTTGACGCCCGATTCTTCCCGGTTCTGGGAGGCCGAGTCTTATCTCAACAAGGGGGAGGCTGTGAGCCTGGACAAGCAATACGTCCGGGACTATGTTGAGAGCATTGGCTGGAATAAACAGCCTCCTGCCCCGCGTCTACCTGAGGAAGTCATACGCGAAACTTCACGACGTTACCTTGAGATTTTCCACAGGATCACGGGGCAATCGCTGCAAGAAAAGCTGGAAAGGAAACGTTAATGTTCCGGGCGCAAATCATTGTTAAACTCAAACCTGATGTGATGGATCCACAGGGGCAGGCAATCCTTGGGGCAGCTCTTCATCTGGGTCTTGCTGAAGCAAAAAGAATCCGAGCGGGACGACATTTCGAAGTTATCCTTGAAGCCTCCGATGAGACGACCGCTCGGACGAAACTCCGGGAACTTTGCGAAAAGCTTCTAGCAAACCCAGTCATCGAAACCTACGAGATCACTCTCGAGCACATCCAAGAAGGGAGCGACAACTGCTGATGAAAGTAGCTGTGGTGCAATTTCCCGGCTCCAATTGCGAAATGGATACCGTTCGGGCTGTATCTCGCGTTTTGGGAGTTACACCCAGTCTCGTTTGGCACAAAGAGCGCATTTCACCACAGACGGACCTTGTCATACTTCCCGGGGGGTTCTCTTATGGTGATTATCTCCGGGCTGGAGCTATCGCACGGTTTTCGCCGGTGATGATCAGTGTGATCGAATTCGCTCGGGCGGGCGGTCTCGTATTGGGCATCTGCAACGGTTTTCAAATTCTGCTCGAGGCGGGACTCCTGCCCGGCGCAATGTTGCCAAACAATTGTCTCAAGTTTGTATGCAAGTGGGTTCACTTGCGGACAGAACGTTCCGATTTGGCCTTCACCAGAGAGACAAAGAAAATTATCCGGCTTCCTGTCGCGCACGGATTAGGAAATTATTTTATTGACCAGAATGGGCTCGCACAATTAGAGGCTAATCGCCAAATTGTGTTCCGCTATTGCGACGAAAAAGGTGAAGCAACCGAAGAGGCTAACCCGAACGGATCTGTGGCAAATATTGCGGGGATTGTCAATGAGGCGGGGAATGTCCTTGGCATGATGCCACATCCAGAGCGAGCTGTTGCCGAAGAATTGGGTAGCACTGACGGAGCCGAGGTATTTTCGTCTGTCGCATCGTTTCTGTTAACGCAAAAAGCGAGCTGACGGCCCATCGGCCCGCTCGCTCGCTTTTCGTTTCGCACAGAAAAGATTCGATGTTTACTTCACGCGTTCGAGATACTTATCCTCGTTGGGATTAATGCGAATTCTATCACCCACCTTGATAAACGGTGGGACCATGACCGTCACGCCATTCGAAAGCTTAGCCGGCTTTGGAGAATTGCTTGCTGTTGCCCCCTTCACCTCTGGCTCAGTTTCTACCACTTCAAGCTCAATCGTGGGCGGGAGCTCGACTGCGATCGGAGTACCTTCGAAAAAGCTAATCTGAACGCGTAATCCTTCGGTCATGTACTTGGCCGCATCGCCGAGTGCTTCCTCGTTTAAGGCAATTTGCTCGTAAGTCTCTGTGTTCATGAAGTGATAAAGATTTTCGTCTTTGTAGAGAAACTCCATGTCCTGATGGTCCAGAACGGCGCGCTCAACATCTTCAGTCGAGCTGAAGCGCACTTCGTACGAGTTTCCGCTTTTTAGATTGCGTAACCTGCACTGAACAAAGGCCCGTAGGTTACCAGGCGTGCGGTGTTGGAAATCCAATACGAGATGCGGTTCCCCGT
Source organism: Candidatus Sumerlaeota bacterium (assembly GCA_017161655.1). Classification (GTDB taxonomy): domain Bacteria; phylum Sumerlaeota; class Sumerlaeia; order Sumerlaeales; family Sumerlaeaceae; genus DRVG01. The sequence continues at coordinate 553,019 of JADFCV010000001.1, read as the reverse complement.
TGTAGAGGATAATGTGGCCACGGCGAATGTCGTTCGCTTGCATGGGTTCCTCGCAAAATATAAAAGGTGGAGCCCACGACCAGGATTGAACTGGTGACCTCGCCCTTACCAAGGGCGTGCTCTACCGACTGAGCTACGTGGGCTTTTGTCGCACTGCTTATACATTTTTGTAGCGATAGTCATTCACCCGCAAAAGCATGCTTAGACGTTTGTGAGGAGGAAAGGGAGGGTATGTTTCAGCCCAGTCCGAGTTTCGTTTGTCGCGAGTTGTCCAAGTGCATCTCAGCGATATGCATGAGTGCATCTCTGGACTGTTCCTCGCTTCGGTGTATCTTTCTAAAATAGGTCGAAAAAAGAGACCGCGTGTTTTGAGTTGCAGTAAGCGGTTGGTCTTTCAATCACTTCAGGGCGCGTTAACTGACAATCAAAGTCAAAACATACAAGAGACCGGATATGCCAAAACCAACTCTCTGGACAGAGAACGGACGAGTCTTCATCATAGACCAAACACGCCTTCCTCTCGAGTATGTCGTAGAAGAAATTCACTCGGTCGAGCAAATGTGGAGTGCCATTCGTGCATTGCGAGTTCGGGGGGCACCCGCCATTGGCATCGCTGGAGCACTCGGTGTCTGGGTTGCGATTCGAGATGCAGATGCGAAAACGACGGAGGATTTGCTAGTCATTGTCGAAAAGTCTTCTGAGTACCTGGCGGCCGCCCGCCCGACAGCAGTGAACTTGTTCTGGGCACTAGAGCGGATCAAAAAGCATGCGCTTCAGAACGCTTCCTTGCCGCCCGATGAATTCAAAAAAACGATTCTCGCACTCGCAGAGAAAATGATCGAGGAGGATAACGAGGTCTGCCTTGCGCTTGGACGGTACGGGGCGTCGCTGTTGAAATCGGGAGATCGTGTTCTTACGCACTGTAATGCTGGGAGTCTGGCCACTGCCCAATTCGGGACTGCTCTTGCAGCAGTTTATTATGCCGTGGAGCGGGAGAAAAAGCGCATCGAGGTCTTTGCCGACGAGACACGTCCGCTGCTTCAGGGCGCGCGTTTAACAACTTGGGAATTAAGCGAAGCTGGCATTCCGGTTACTCTCATTTGCGATAATATGGCTGCGGACGTTATGCGCCGGGGATGGGTTAATGCTGTCTTTGTTGGCACGGACCGAACCGTTCGGAATGGTGATGTGGCCAACAAAATAGGCACCTATGGTCTTGCTGTCCTCGCGAAATACCACGGCATTCCGTTTTATGTCGCCGCGCCCCTCTCGTCGATCGATCTTTCGCTCAGCAGTGGTGACGAAATCCCGATCGAGCAGCGTGAGGCTGAAGAAGTGACCCATATTGCTGGTCACCGCATAGCGCCAGAAAAGATTAACGTTTATAACCCTGCCTTCGATGTCACGCCCCATGAACTGGTGACAGCCATCATCACCGAGAAAGGAATAGTTTGCCCCCCTTACAGCGAAACCCTCCCGGCGCTTTTCAAACTGGACCCGCACTCATAAGAGGCGGAAAGGACTTCTATCGCTCATACATCGTACCCTCAGCCCACCACATGCCGATTACTCCTTCGTGGGCCGGAGTTTAGGCTATCCTACGGATTCGTCTTCGTGCCTTCTGGTTCAATGCGAATCTTTCCATCCCGGTTTTGGTCAACGAAGATTGGTCCGGTCCACGCGAGGGGCCACACTTCACCACCAAAATCAGGCAAGGAGGGCGGAAGAATTGGTGAGAGCGATTTGCGATTGCTGAAGCAGATCAGATTCGCGAAGCCGTCACCATCAACATACACGTATTGCATGTCGGCGTCTGGTTGTTGCCGTACCGGATAGCGCAGGACTCTTTGCACTGGCATAACCTGAATACGTCGCACCATTTTGCCGTTCCAAGTTAAATCGAAGTTACTGAGCGAAGCCCACGAAGCCGCTAATATATTGATTTTCATAGGCAGCGCGCCGGTGGTGCCGGTGTCTACCACATCGCCGGGTTGGGCAGAATAATTACGGGTGGCCGGTGAGTACCCCAGGAGTTTGGGCATCAGACTATTCGTCACAACGACGCGCTGGTTCATGATCGATTGCGCGAGATCAGCGGGGGTAAAACTCTCAAGCGTGTCGTGGATCGTAAGAGCGTAAACGCGAGGATATCCGATTTCGGTTCCATAGGGCAAACGGCACATGGACGACCCAAGGGGAGTTAAAGCCGGCGCAGGCTCTGGCCATCGTGTCCGCTTCACGGCAAGATCGAAGAAACGGTCCATGTTGTCCTGGAACTCATTCACGATCTTTCCGTTGAGAACCTGAATTGCATGAAAGTCCGGAGGCGGCACATCTTCTTCTTCGTAGCGTTTGAAGCGGTCGTTGAACGGAACACGAGCCAAATACCCCATCATGGGGTGAAGCGGTTGATCAATTTGAACGACAATCTCAGGAAATTCGCGGTGAAGATCCGCGAGGAAGACATCTGGCGCGGTATTTTTATGCTTCGCTGAGAATTCAAGCAACCTTTGAGCTATGCTCTGCGTGACGGGATAGACAAGAACGTTCGCTGTGCTGCCCCGCCCGCTTACGAGGAAGCGCATTCCCGGGACACATTTCACGTATTTCTCTAATCCTAAAGACTTGATGGCCTGGGAAATGTCGGTAGCTCGCTCAAAATCGCCAGTGACTAAAATTGATAGCCCTTCGCATGCAGCCATCACCGCGATATCCTCTGGGGTGACCAGCGCTACCGCACTTGCCGTGGTCATGACCCCAAGATCTGCGCTAACCATGCCAGGGGTCCGGAATGCACGAGGCAACGTTACGACAATCTTCTGCGTGGACCCCCGCGTCACAAAAAGGTCTTGTTCCAGTGCATCGTACTCAGGACCGCGACTAATATAGAGACGATAGCTACCCGGTGACACAGGTAGTGATGCGGCCCCATAAGGCATATACGCAATGTTTCGAACAGCCGCCGCACTGCCCGGCCCGTATCCCCAGTCAACGGGTTCCGTGCCAGGCTTCGCCACGAGCGTAAGTCGCGAGGGGAGTGGCGCCGACGTCGGCGCATCGGGATCACTTACTGCGACCTCAATCCGAGACTCTCGAGAAAGAACAAGCCCCACGTACTGATCCGGACTTTTTCGGTAAAGCGAAACCTTTTGAGCACCAGCCACTAGCTCCCGTCCAACCTTTGCCGCAGTTAGCAGGTAGTTGCCATAAGGCACCCGAATGACAAAAGTGCCATCGGAACGCGTGAGGGTCTTCGTGAAGGCGTAGGGTGCACCTTTGCCATTCCAATCTGGTCCGCCCGAAACCCTTACCTCGGCGTTGCCTACCGGCTTGCTTGTGCCCTCTTCGATGACCACACCTGCGATCACACCGAGAGGAATGTTCTTCAACCGATAGACCTGCTGGCTAACACGTGACAGATTTCGATCTCCGACAACCAAGTAACGCACGAATTCTAAACTTTTCCCAGGAGCGAGTGTGACACGATCTTTTCTTCCAGATTGAGCAGGTGGGACTGGTGTCGTTCGAGAATGCCCACCTGTTGTCAGTTCTTCATCTTTTTGGGTTCCGCCCCCAAGAGACTCAGCGTGAAGCCCGAGTTCTCCAGAATTTCGCGATGAAGAAAAATCATTTCTCTCATCGTGACTTAGATCAGCACGAGGGCCGTATTCCGTCTCCGCACGTTTGGGCATCACGGGCGATACGGTGGGTTTTACTGGGGGAGAATATAGCGTTTCGCTACGCGGCGGTAAAGCCGATGGAGAGGGAGAAACATATTGTCCAATGGGAGGAGCCACAACCGGTTGAAACCCACTTTTGCTAAAGCTTTGGAGTGGTTGAATAAGCGACGGGGTTGGTGACGGTGTTGGCGTAAAGCGTGCCATCGGTTTTCGGGATTCGTCGCCAAAAGCCTGAACAACTGTGTAACGGCCCGATGAGTAATTGAGGGCAGGCTTAGTTCCAGCCAAGCAATAGCCAACAGAAAAATCGTCGATGAATGCGCCAACCCAGTTCGATTTGGCAAGAACACCGACTCCAACACCCAGCCCTTCGACAAAGGAACTCGCCTCTCCCCAGTCGATATAGTCCCCAGGCGAAAGCGATACAGGCGCTGTACTTTCGTTGGTAAAGAGTGTTTTAACAATTAAATAAGTGGAATCCTTCGGCAACTCGTAGGTGGTAGTTACGCGAATTGGTAAAGCTACCGTTTGTGGTGGAGATGTGTTACCTTCTTCGTCGCTCGGTGAGGGCGGAATAATTTCCATGAGGCGTCCGAGCAGGACCAAACGCGCTGTCGTCTGCTTGTCGACCAAAAAGGATGAAATGCGCTCTATCTTAATTTTTGTCGTTGTGGTTTCGACATCAGGGATCGGTTCAAAATAATTGAAATAGTCAGCCCGTGATTTTTGGTTGGTGATGTCGATGATTGCACCAGCGGGAGGCATCTCCGGAATCGAAGTGTCCGGACGCCGCACGACGAATTTCACGAGATCGTTTTCAAGGACCAAATCACCGAAGGCGGCGTCAGCGAGTAGCCCAGGAACAAGTTGTGAAACATCCCGTATCTCGTAAGCCTTGATGGTCCCTCGCGTCGGCATCATTGGTTCTTCGAGGTCGAGTCTCACCACTGGTGCCGTGCTTTTCTCCTCTTGATGCACGGTCGGAGAAGGGACCGGTGTTACAAAACGCGGCGTAGTAGGGCTTGCCTGTTCCTTAGCATTAGAAGGTGGCTCCGACTGCTGGCAAGCCATCAGCAAAGCTACACTTCCAAGAACAGCCAGGAGTTTTGCACATTGAAAATATTTCATTCAGTCCACCCGTTTCCGTGAAAAATGATAGGAGTCATTTTGAATGCACATAACACTTGGTGACCTTCATCTGCTCTTGTAGGTCATGTCAAGTGAACCGCACTTCACTACCTCACAGCAGGATATAGCTTGGGGATTCTTGCAACGAATAGGGGAGTGTTCCTGTTTTGGCTCCGCAGAATGAGATAGAGAGCTGTTGGCGAGTCTCCAAGATCGGTGGCAACATACGAGCGAGCAACCTTGCTGGCAATCAGCGTGGGGGCACGTCCAGCTCCCCATTCAAAAAAAAGCAACTTCACACCAGAACGAGAAAGATCGACGTTGTGATTGGAGTTTAACACCAGCAGCAACCCACGGGGCCACCACACCATACCGCCGATGCTTCCGACGACCTCACCAACAGCCTCTTCCAGGTCAAGCATTTCTGCTGCATGACAGGTCATTGCTGCGAGATCGGTCCGGTTTTCAGTGACCTGAAAGCGCCACAGCCAGCGACGGGGCGGTTTCTCCTTGGAACAAACCCCAAGCCAAAAAGAGTTTCCATCTGGTGATAGCGCAAAAGACTCAATTTTGCCACTGCGCCAATATGTCCCATCTGGGTTTTGCAATTGCGCAACTCTCACACCTCGTTCGTCAGCCCGATAACCACCTTTTACTGTCCCTCGTATGCGGAAGCGGCAGAATGAGTAATGATCCGGATTGCCGACGATGCCAGCAAAACAGTCAGCTTCACTCGCCCACGTTAAGAAGCGCAAAGGTTGAAGAAGCGAAGGGATCTCGAAACTTCCAATGACTGCGCGCTTATCTATGTCGACAACGACGACGTTTTCCCCTTTGCTATCAGGGAAGAGTAACACATTCCGCCATGGGGCACACTTTCCCGAGATGTCGTAGGACTTATTCGACGGAACCAGCGGTTCGATGGCAACGCTGGCAAGAAGCTCTGGCGTGAGCACTTGGGAGAATGCCGTAAACTGAAGTGTCAGAATAAGGCTGCACCAGAAAAAGATGCAAAACAGAGTCAACCTTCTCCTATGCCATCCTGGGTTTATGGAAAAAGCTATTACCCCACGGCTTTGCAATTGACGTGAATTCTGTCTTTCGATTCTCTCTCGCACGTATTTACGTCCACTACGATTTGTAACCGACTGCATTGTAAAAACGGCTTTGGAGCCGACCTATGAAGCTAATTGTAGCAATCATCAAGCCATTCAAGCTTTCTGACGTCAAAGATGCGCTGACTGAATTGGGGCCGATTCGCATGACGGTGACTGAAGTCAAAGGTTTCGGTCAGCAACGTGGACATACGGAATTGTATCGCGGAAGTGAATACCACGTGGATTTTTTGCCAAAAGTGCGCATCGAGATCGCGTGTGAGGACGAAATGGCCGATACGATTATGGACACCATTGAAGAAGCCGCGCGGACGGGCACGATAGGCGATGGAAAAATCTTTCGAATCCCGCTGGAAGAAGTGGTGCGGATTCGAACTGGCGAACGTGGAAAGGATGCTTTGTAATGAGGATAACTCCAGAAATCGTTGCTGAGCATGGCCTAAGCCCCGAGGAATACGAAAAGATTAAAGAGATTCTTGGGCGAGACCCCACAATAACCGAATTGGGCATATTCTCGGTTATGTGGAGCGAGCACTGCTCTTACAAGAATTCTAAACCCCTCCTGAAGACATTCCCCACGACGGGGCCGCAGGTGTTACAGGGACCAGGGGAAAATGCTGGGGTTGTCGATTTCGATGACCGTTTTGCAATCGCCTTCAAGATCGAATCTCACAATCATCCTTCTGCGATTGAGCCCTACCAAGGAGCTGCTACGGGGGTTGGCGGTATTCTTCGGGATATTTTTACAATGGGTGCGAGGCCGATTGCACTTCTCGATCCGTTGCGCTTTGGTGATCCAAAAAATCCTCGTACCCAACACCTCATCGCCGGAGTTGTTGCGGGAATTGCCGATTACGGAAATTCTGTCGGAGTGCCAACGGTTGGGGGAGAATGCTATTTTGCCCCGTGTTATGAAGGCAACCCACTCGTCAATGTCATGTGCATTGGCCTCGTAGAAAAAGAACACATCGTGCGAGCGGTGGCAAGCGGGGTTGGGAATTTGGTTTTTTATTACGGAAATCCCACTGGTCGCGATGGTATTCATGGCGCAACATTTGCGAGCACTGAACTTACCGACGAAAGCGAAGAGAAACGCGGCGCGGTGCAGGTCGGGGATCCTTTCATGGAAAAGAAGATCCTCGAAGCAACGCTGGAACTCATAGCACAGGGAGCAGTGGTCGCTCTCCAAGACATGGGTGCCGCAGGGCTGACTTGTAGTACTGCAGAAATGGCGGGCCGCGGTGGGATGGGAGTTTGCATTGATCTCGATAAGGTTCCTCAGCGTGCCGAAAACATGACGGCTTATGAAATCATGCTGAGCGAGTCCCAGGAACGCATGCTCGGCGTGTGTACCCCCGAGCAGTTGCCAATCGTTGAAAGCATTTTGGCCAAATGGGATCTCAAAGCGTACGTGCTCGGTCAGCTTGACGATTCAGGGATGATGAAGGTTCTCCATCGCGGCGAGGTTGTAGCATGTATCCCAGCTGCAAAAATATCCGAAGATTCCCCAGTTTATGTCCGCAAGGGCAAACGTCCCTCTTATATGGATAACTTGCCTGATGCGACCAGAGCGGAGCTCCCGCCAACGAAAGACTTTGAGAACATCATCCTTGAGTTTCTTTCATCGCCCAACGTGTGCTCTAAGCGGTGGATATTCGAACAATACGATTACATGGTTCAAACCCAGACCCTAACAGGGCCTGGAAACAATGCTGCAGTCCTGAAAATCCACGACTCAAACAATGCACTGGCGGTGAGTACAGATGGGAACTCCCTCTTTTGCTATGTTGATCCCTACGAGGGAGGAAAACATGCTGTCGCGGAAGCCGCAAGGAATGTGGCTTGCACAGGTGCTGAACCGCTAGCTATTACGAACTGCCTAAACTTTGGTAGCCCCCTGAAAGAGGACATATTTTTCCAGCTTGCGGAGGCAGTGCGTGGCATCGGCGATGCTTGCCGTGCACTCGGGACACCAGTGACAGGAGGGAATGTTTCACTCTACAACGAGACGCCGGAGAGCGCCATCTGGCCAACGCCCGTCATAGGGATGGTTGGGAAAATTGCTCCTCCGGCCCGCCCCATGAAAGGTCAGTTTCCTGGGCCGAATCGAGTCATTCTTCTTGTCGGGAGCGCCTGCAAACATCTGGGAGCCTCAGAGTTTCTTCGCTGGCGTACGGGGCTGGCGTGGGGACCTTGTCCACCGTGTGATCTAGAAGTCGAGAAGCGTGTCATAGGATTCTTACATGAGCTGGCCTGTCAAAGGTTTGTCGCATCTGCCCATGACTGTTCTTTGGGGGGATTGTTGACGACTTTGGTGGAGTGCCTCCTGTGGGCCGAGGATGACAACCTTGGGATGGAAGTTCACCTTGTCTCAAAAACCGAGCGAGACCTTGTTGCAGAGCTTTTCGGCGAATTCACCCCACGAGTTGTTTTGAGCGTACCAGAGATAGAGGTCAGCCACGTGAAAAAGTTGGCTGAGGAATGGAATCTGCCAATGCAGCTCTTAGGAACAACCACCAGTACTGGCCAAATGGTTATTAAGAGTGAATTCACAAGAATCTCTCTTGCGACTTCTCTGTTGCGTAGCGCGTATGAATCCATCCGCTCAATTTTTCCTGATGTTTCTAACCAACTGGCCATGCATTAACACGCATTAAGATTCAGCAGAAGGAGAACGCCGCGTGACGCACCTCGTTATTCATGAGCTCGAAGGACGTTTCTGCGACGCCATACGGGAAGCGTTCAATTTAGAGGTGTCGCCCCAGGTCGTGCCAGCAACGCACGAACGCTTTGGGGACTACCAAGCGAATGTCGCAATGGGGTTAGCAAAAGAGCTGGTTCAGCAAACTGGAAAAAAAACAAATCCACGCGAAGTTGCACAAAGAATTGTCGAGAAATTGAGAGTCTCAGATCTTGCTGAGAACGTTTCGATTGCGGGACCAGGCTTCATCAATGTGACTTTATCACCGCGCTTTGTGGCCGAGCGTTTGGGGAATATGGCTGCAGACGACCGTTTGGCGATTCCCAAAGTGGAGTGCCCTCAGCGGGTTGTCGTGGACTATTCCGGCCCAAACATCGCGAAGCAAATGCACGTCGGCCACCTCCGCAGCACGATTATCGGCGACGCCATCAGTCGCGTTATCGAGTTTCTCGGTCACACGGTGATTCGCCAGAATCATGTGGGCGATTGGGGGACACAGTTCGGCATGCTCATTGCCTATTTAGAGGAAAGTAACCTCCCGATCGATTCCCACATCGAAGATCTCGAAGAGTTTTATCGTGCAGCAAAAGCACGTTTTGACTCCAATCCAGGATTTCAGGAGCGCGCACGCCAAACAGTGGTACGACTTCAAGGCGGCGGCGAACGCGAGCGGATGTTGTGGCAGCGGATAGTGGAGGAAACACGACGTCACTATTTACCGATTTACGAACGGCTTGGGGTAAAACTTACGGTAGCCGATGAGCGCGGTGAGAGTTTCTACAACGACATGTTGCCCCAAGTTGTCGAGGATCTCAAAAAAGCCGGACTGGCCGTGGAAAGCGACGGGGCCATTGTAGTTTTTACCTCGGGCTTTGAAAACCCCCTCATTATTCAAAAATCCGACGGCGGTTTTCTTTACGCGACCACAGATCTTGCCGCGATACGCTACCGTATCCAGGTGCTCGGTGCAAAACGGATCATATACACCCATGACTCACGTCAAGCTCAGCACTTTGCCCAGGTATTTGAGGTAGCACGTCGCGCGGGATGGGCTGATGGGGTGAGTTTGGAGTTCGCCCCATTTGGCACCATGCTCGGAGAAGATGGGAAACCATTCAAGACCCGCAGCGGAGACACGGTGAAATTGAAAGATCTTCTCGACGAGGCGGAAGAGCGAGCCTTCTCTCTCGTCAGTGAAAAGAATCCTGCTCTGCCAGAAGAACAACGCCGTCAGATTGCGAAAGCGGTCGGAATAGGTGGAATCAAATACGCTGACTTGAGCAAAGATCGCATAAGCGACTATGTCTTTTCATGGGAGAAGATGCTGGCTCTCGATGGCAACACGGCCCCTTACCTGCAGTATGCGTATGCACGAATTCGCTCGATTTTCAGGAAGGGAAATATCGAAGAGCTGCCGGGGGAAGGCCTTGAACTCTCTGCACCAGAAGAGCTACGTCTTGGTAAACACCTCCTAAGATTTGGGGAAGCGATCGAATCGGTGAGTACGGAACTTAAACCCCATCATCTTTGCACTTACCTTTACGAGCTTGCCACAAGGTTTACTTCGTTCTATGAAAACTGCCCGGTGCTCCATGCTGATGAACCGACGCGATCGAGACGCCTAATTTTATGCTCGCTGACAGCGCGAACCATTGCACAAGGTCTCGAGTTGCTCGGCATTGAGCATCCAGAGCAGATGTGATATCAGTTATTCATTCCGAGGTGCTTGCCAGAGGAGAAGCGATATGCCGAACACTCCACACAGAGGATGTTTTGCGGTTTTTCTGGTTTTCCTTGGCCTTTTGGCCGTGCTTTTGATGCTTGCAGTTGTGGGGCAGGTAGCTGGGACAACGGAGGGTGTCGCCCTCATTCGGATCGAGGGGCCGATCTACCAAAGTCGCGATCTTTTAGAGAGTATCCGACGGGCACGAGAATCCAAACGCGCAAAAGCCGTGCTCGTGCGCATAGATAGCCCTGGCGGCGCAGTTGGTGCCAGCGAAGAGATTTTTCGCGAGCTGGTCAGGACACGAGCAGAAAAACCAGTTGTTGTTTCGATGGGAAATGTAGCCGCGTCGGGGGGATACTACGTCGCTTTAGCCGCCAACGAGATCTACGCCAATGCAGGGTCAATCACAGGGAGTATCGGTGTGATAGCAACCGACCTGGATCTGGCCGAGTTGTTACAGACTTTGCGAATTCGTCCCAATGTCATTAAGAGTGGCGAGCACAAGGACACGGGCTCCCCCTTGCGGCAAATGACGGAGGAGGAACGCAATTTACTTCAGCGACTTGTTTACGATCTCCATCGCCAATTTGTTCGTGAAGTTGTTCGAAGTCGTCATAAGACGATCGAAAAAGCGCTGGTGAGACAACCTCGTGCATTTGATGAAATACTTGCGACTTCAGAGACAAAACAAAGAGAGAAAGCCATCGAACTGTCAGCCTTTGAATCGAGCAAAATGGCTGCTGAACTAGGCATTGATGAAGAAATAGTCGATCGCGTGAAGGTCATCGCAGATGGTCGTGTTTTCACTGGCGAACAGGCGCTAGCACTTGGACTGGTTGATGCTCTTGGAAACCTTGAGGATGCCCGCCGTCGGGCGACCTCTCTTGCCAATCTTCTCGAAAAGGCTCCACTCATTGACTATAGTCCGAAAAAGACCATCGTCGATGCTCTCGAGAAGTTCATGGGGCAATCGAAAGGATTGCTATTCCATGAGCTTCCGACGCTTCACTAATGTGGCCAGCGGACAAGTCGCTAATCAGGCATACCACCGATAGCTTTTTCGCACATGTAAAGCGGCAGCCCCCGAAAAAAGAATAGTAGGTAGCCAGGCAGCTGAGAGCGGAGAAAGAGCGCCGGAGTGGCCGAGGGCAGCAAAGAATGCACTCACTGCATACAACGCCATGGTCCAGGCGACGCCATATCCGAACGCACTCGTGGCATTTCCTGCGCGTGTGCGGACAGCATAGGAAAAGGCCAGTATCATCGCTACAAGGATCGAAATAGGGGAGGAGAGTTTTCGATAGAGATCCGTTTCGTACTCGAACACCGGTTGTTGACGCTCTGCGAGTATTCGTATGTGACGCCTTAGCTCGAAAAAGTTCATTTCCTCAGGCTTTTTCTTTTGTCCGAGGATCACGGACAAATCTGGCTCAAGATAAACCCGACGGTCTCCCTCAAGTTGCTCAAAACTGCGAAGATTTCCGGACTCGTCAAAAGTCCATATTCGTGGGTATGAGAGCTGCCATTCCGAGCGTTGCTCTTCCGGTCGGTCAGCGAGAAGTTTCGCCTCACGTGCATCAATTCGTTGCCGAAGCGTCGAATAATCTTCGGTCATATCCACAATCTGCGGTTGGTACATTCGCCCTTCACGTGTGTCGTACATTTTCATGAGATAAAAACGGTTGCCCATGCCTCTCACAAAAATGTCGCGCCGGGTCGCAAGCTTGGCTTCACTTTTCGCTTCGATGTAACGGCGCTCTAGATACCGCGCTTCTTGTTCGAGTCGAGCGACGAAAAACTCGTTTAGTACAAATACCACCAACAAAACCAGGAGCCCGGAAACGGCAACTGGGGCAAGAATGCGCAGACTGTGGACACCACTCGTGAGAAAGGCTAAAATCTCGTTATTCCGTGCAAGTCCACCAACAGAAAACAACACCGCCAACGCACAGACCAACGGGATCACCTGGATAAGTTTAAACGGCAAACTGCATAAGAAATAGAGGACAACCTTGTCGAGTGGAGCGTCGTTCTCCATGATGTCCTGGAACTTTTCGAAAACGGTGGCCACAACAAGCAACAGAGCGCAAAACCCCAGAGTGGCAAAGAAAGAAAGCCAGAACTCACTCAGAAGCAAACGGTCGAGTATTTTTAAACGAAAGTATTTCAACACGTGCCAGGAATACGCTGATGGTAATAAAAATCAGGGATGCAAGTGAACTGCAGCATCCCTGACGATCAAACAAGCCAACACTGAAACTATTTGATCACTTCCTCAATCGGGGCATAGTTTTGCAGACCGAAGCATTCAGCAACCGGCTTACACGTAACGATGCCTTCCACCATGTTTACACCAGCAGCCAATGCCGTGTCTTTTTTCACAAAATTCGGCCAGCCTTCATTTGCGATCTTTACGGCGTAAGGCGTTGTTACGTTTGTGAGCGCATAGGTCGAAGTTCGCCCTACAGCACCGGGCATATTTGTGACACAATAGTGAACAACACCGTCCACGATGAAAATCGGTTCAGCATGCGTGGTCGGACGCGAGGTTTCAACGCAACCTCCCTGGTCTATCGCAACGTCCACAATCACAGCGCCAGGTTTCATAAGTTTGAGCATGTCCCGCGTAATAAGTCTTGGGGCGCGTGCGCCAACAACAAGAACTGCGCCAATTACGAGATCAGCTAGCGGTAATCGAGAGCGGATGTTATCTTCGTTGCTCATCAAAGTGATGACGTTAGGTGGCATGATGTCTGCCAAATAACGCAAACGGTCGAGATTTACATCCATGATCGTGACCTGCGCGCCTAGCCCAGCTGCTATCTTGGCAGCATTAGCTCCGACGACGCCGCCGCCCAGAACCAAAACACGAGCCGGGTCGACACCGGGCACTCCACTCAGCAATATCCCACGACCTTTCATCGGCTTTTCGAGGTACTTGGCTCCTTCCTGGATGCTCATCCGCCCTGCCACTTCGCTCATGGGAGTTAAACAAGGTAGCTTCCCATCCGGCGTCGTGATTGTTTCGTACGCCACACAAATAGCTTTGCGCTGAATCATCGCTTCCGTCAGCTCGCGCGACGAAGCAAAGTGGAAATAAGTGAAAATGATTTGTCCCTGACGAATAAGCGGATATTCTTGTTCGAGTGGCTCCTTGACCTTGACGATCATATCCGCTGCTCCGTAAACGCTGGCTGCATCTTTGACGATTTCTGCACCAGCATTCATGTACTCTTCGTCGGAGATGCCACTTCCTTCCCCAGCTCTTGTCTCAATTAAGACTTTATGCCCGCACCTGGTAAGTTGGCGCACGCCAGCGGGCACCATTCCCACACGGTATTCATTGTTCTTAATCTCTCGGGGCACACCGATGATCATGTCCAGCGACTCCCTTCCGTAATTGGATCCCTTATCCCAAAATCTTATAGACAGGTAAAATGCTCACCAATCAGCTTTTCAACCGCTTTCCGTTTCCTGTTCTGCTTCCGTTGGCACGTCTAGAGATTTCTTCTTGTCTATGACCTGAGCTAGCTGGGCCAGCACTCGGGCCTGGTATTCACAAAAGCGAGTTAGTGCCCGCATTTTTAAAATCAAGTACTCAATAACCCCTAGCGTGGTGACGACAAAAAGAAAGAACCAGAAAAAGACAAAACCAAAGAGAAGCCAGTTTGACGAAGGTATTAACTTGTAAACAGTCACTATAAATCCAAGTCCCGATACAAACATCAAGATTCGGAGCCCGCTTTCCCACCATTTAGGCGCAAGTTTTTCGCGAAGACGATGAAGCTCTGTTACGTCGTAAAGGCGGATTAGCGCCTCTACTTCCTTGAGTAGCTGATCCTTCCGAGTCGTGGCTCGGGATGGGAGCGACATGGGAAAACTCCTACGCTAACTTTACGGGCAATGTTCCCCAAAAAGGAATATGCCCAAAGAGCGCTTGCGCGGCTGCCTTTTGCAAGGCCCAGCCTGAACCGTAAGCGCAAACCACGGTTTCAATCTTCTCAGGCAAGTCTGCAGCAAGAGATGGGTAACTGAACAGAACCACAATGACTGGCTTTCCCAACTGCGCAACCTGTTCGATGAAGGAGCGTTCTAGGTCACTCAGTCCAGCACGTCCCAGCCCCACCACAACACGCGAAAAAACTGCGAGCACAATGACTTCGGCTTGCGAACTTAACTGGATCGCATGACTGGTCACATCCGCGACATCGTAGCGATTCTCTCCGAGTCGCCCGCAGTAAAGACTGCGGCAATTCGTACTTAAGTGTTCGCAGTAATCGCCAAAAACTTTAGGAGCTAAGTACTCAAAAACTCCGTCTTGGGTCGTCGAGAAGCTCACAACAGCCAGCCTTGCGTGCGGGGAAACAGGGACGTCTCGTGCATTACTCCGAATAAGTGTCACACTTTGTCTACCAACTTCTTCAGCCAGGCGTGAATGCTCGGGAGTAGCCAGCTCCTTGAGGTTCTTAAGAGAGAAACGTGCTGTTGCTCTTAGGCTTTCAATGGATCGCGAGAAACGCAAAACTCGGGCAACTGCTTGGTTAAGTCGCGACTTGGGCACAGTCCCGCTCCGCACTGCGTGCAGCAAGGCACTATAAGCTTCCCAAGGATCAGCCGGCATTAGCAAGACGTCGCAGCCCGCCAAAAACGCGCGAACCACAATCTCCTCAATTCCGAACCGCCGCGTAAGAGCTCCCATATCGAGAGCATCCGTAACAACCAAACCCTCAAATCCTAACTCCGTTCTAAGCAACCCCTCAATGATTCGATGTGAGAAAGTTGCCGGAATCTCCAGGGACTCTAGAGCTGGACAGTGCAAGTGCCCGATCATGACTGCGTCTATGTCCCCATCCTGGATGAGCTTCTCGAATGGCGCTATATGAGTTCTTCGTAACTCATCCGCTGGAAGGTCGATTCGAGGAAGAGCCATGTGTGAATCGGTGTGCGTTGGACCGTGCCCGGGGAAATGCTTGAGACACACAAGAACGCCGCCACGATGAGATCCTTCAACAAAAGCGCGACCGTGCTCAACGACGTCAGCGGGACGGTCGGAAAAAGCGCGCACATTAATGATTGGATTGCGGGGGTCTGTGTTCACATCAAGCGTTGGCATGAGGTTCCAATTCACGCCAATGGCCCGTGCTTCTCTGGCAATCGCCTGGGCCACCCGACGAGTTATCTCCGGCTTTCCGGTAGCCGCGAGTGCCATGGCCGGACCGAATTCAGTTCCTCCGCTTACGACGGGTGCTACCCCTTTTTCGAAATCTGCAGCCAGAAGAAGAGGATAAGAAACCAAGCTTTGTAGCCTTGCGTGTTGACGAGCAGCGGTCAGTGCATCGCTATAAATGCGCACAAAACCAGCAGGGTTCAACTGCAGCAAATTCTCGCCGTGCTGGAGATTGCGTAAATGAAACAAGAAGACACGCCCGAGCTTTTCTTCGAGCGGCATTTGTTCAGCAATCTCGACGAATTCTTCGAGGGGTGGCAGCGGTCTCCCTTGCACAGCCTAATTCCCCCTCGGTGACGGTGCGAGATAAATAGTTGCGCTCTGCTTTTGTGTACTCGTTACAATGATATCACAAAGTCCGTCCCCATTGCAATCTGCGAAGCTAAGTGCAGCATCTGAAGGGACTAAGAACGTATTGCTCGGCTGTTTCGGATAGGCGAGCTTTCCCGCCGAAAAATAGACGGCGACACGGGTTTCATCCGCCCGTGCCACAAGATCCTCAATGCCGTCCGCATTCATATCAGGAACAAGATAAAAAGGTGGATAAGAGCCATAAGATTCAGGCTTCAGGCTCAAGTTCAGTTCAAACTCATAATTGGGCTGGCGTGCAAATAGCTTACCTGACTGGCCAAGGAAGAACTGGAGGCGGAAACGCACGCGATTCGCAGCCACAAGGCCGGCAATATCTTCTGTTGAGCCAAACTGGTAACTGAAAAAGGTGCATGCAAAATCTTCCACGCCATCGCGGTTAAAATCTCCGAGTTTGACGAGGCCTATGGGGTCTTTCGTCACCAACCGCAAGCGTTCTTTAGAGGATGTTGTTTTGCTTGTATCGCCCCCCATGATGCGTATCACTGTGCGCGGGGCCACAATGTCGTAATTGCTCGTCACTGTGAAAGCCTCGCATCGTCCGTCGCGATCAAAGTCTCGGAATGTAACGTACGATCGTTCGTCGTAGGGAATCTCGATCACCTGGTCAGGCACTCCACTGAATGCCATCTGACCTTTTTGAAAGAAAATCTCGTAGCGCTCAATTTCACGGCTCTTCGGCGCGTGTACAACGCTTGTGTACACAAGGTCTTCTTTGCCATCGCCGTTGGCATCGAAGAACACTAGATCGTCTACACCGCGACGGCGCACGACCGCACCACTGATACTTGCAACTCTCACAGGGTCGTCAGGGAGCTGTTTTCGGAATTGGTAGGTGGAAACAGATTTGAAGGGATCGCGCGGCAGAGGAATTGGGACAAAGTGGAAAGGGTCGCGTGCGCGGTAGAGAGCGAACCGATCGGCTTGAGGTACAATGAGTTCGTCTCGCCCGTCCCCATCCATGTCGTAGGCCATTTCAAAATACCCCACAGGCTCGCCTCCAGCATCAGTCGCTGGCAATCCAAGATCGAGAAGCTTCTTGGGCGACGACTCGAAGTGTTCTTCTCTTACCGGTAAAAGATAGAGGCCGTCAGAGCGGAGGATAATCAGCTCGTATTTGCCGGTTTCGTCGAAACGGCCGAACGAATAATACACCCGCTCGCCCTCGTTTCTCACAAGATTCACCCGTTGTGCCGACTGCAGTTTCTCACCCTGCCACGCAAAAACCTCAAGATTACCGGAGGGAGAAACGACAACAAACTCAGCCTTGTTGTCGCCCCATAAATCCACTGGATGGATCGCAGATTTGGGGGTCAGCATCTGCAGGGGGAGAGAAACTTGCCGAAACTGAACAGCTCGGCCATGGGTCTGTTCGGCAAAAACAGCAAAAACCACAAAAAGCCCAATTGCAAAAGAAGACAAAGTTGTGATCTTTCGGTGGCTGCATTGTGCCCTGTGGTTTCGCTTGCAGGGAGGAGGTGACATTCGCACAGACGTTTGCTCCCTTCAAACAAGTCCCAACGTGAGATCCGGAAATTCTTCGAACACTTTCGCAACTTTTTCCAGAGCGCGCATATCGTTCATATCAAACGGTTGGAGCCCTTCGCGTCGGTCCACATAAACGATAGCGACAATCTCCCCATTAAAGAAAACGGGAGCCGCCGCGACTGCCTCAATATGATGCAAGATCATGCTCTCGCTTGCCGGCGCTATTCCTTGGTCCACCTTTGCTGGTTTCTTGGTTTTAATAACCTCTGCCACTACCGAAGTAGACACAGGAAATCCCTCTTTGCCGCCCTCTCCCCACACGAGTGGTTTCCCTGCTTGTGCATGGATTGTGATTCCATGAGCATGCGGAACCTTCACCAAGAGGCAAGATGCGGTCGCACGGAAAAGACGGTTGACCTCCTCGAGGATTCCTTGCGCGTTGCGCACACATCGGCTCGATTGCGCTCTTACCAATCTCCGATACATTCGGGCAACAGCTTCCGCCGCATCTAGGTCTTTTAGCAAACGTTCGATTTCAATTCTATCGCTGTCTGAGGCAGCTTGAGGCGGTGCAGCTTTGACTGTATCGGCCGCAGCTGGACGTGCCGTGAGCTTCACACGATCCGGTCCGGATGGCGGCGAGAACGCTGGCGGCTTTGTTTCTTTGTCCTCCTTCTCTTTTTGTCCCTGGTCGAGGCGAAAACCAACAGACTGAATTGATGGTTGAGACGACGAGGACGAAGGAGGACTTGGAAACTGAATAGCGGGAATGCGTTGTGTTGGCGGTGACTGCTCGCCTGGCGAGACACTTTCGCCCAGATGACCATAAAACTCGCTGTACGCTTCGTCAAAGTAGGGCTTTAGGAAAGAAAGAAGTTCGGATGGAACTTTTTTCCGAAGCGCTTCCGAAATCTTAGGCATCCAGTGGAGAAGGCGATTGCCCTCGTTGTTCATTTTGATCCGAGTTGTTGCGATCGTGTTTTGGACACGGTCGCAAAAAAGAGTGACCAGCGAACGGACCAGCCCACTTAGCGTGATGACATGTTTGTCAAGGTCGCTTGGCGTTTCTTTGGTTGTGTCATCCAAAACTTTTATGCCCTGAGCCTTGAGCCCACGCGCTACGTGACGCACCATCTCAGATGGTGGGATTATCTCGACTTCGGCTAGATGGCTTTGAGTTTTGTCTATTTTTAGGCGATGAACCGTAAAACCATTGCGGTCAAAAAACGCACGAATGATTGATTCTTCTTGTGCTGACAGGACGTCTGTCGTTCCGAACACGAGCATGGTCATTTCGCCCATGTCTTCCAGCTCCGCGAAAAAAAGCCCATCCTGGAGCACGTAGCGACCTTCCTTTTCGGCTTCGCGAAGGTCAGCCTGCAGATCTCTGATCTTTCGGCGCAGCCTCCAACTTTTTTTGTCAAACCACACCGTACCGCTCCCTTGCTTTCAATCTCACGCCGCGAAACACAACCAACTACGTTGATTCATTGCTCGCCTGAGCGAGTTCTTTTAAGCGTTTTTCCACAAATGCCCTGAGCTTGGCAATTGTCTCGTCGGGTGCCTGTTCAAAAAAAAGCCCCAGCCGACATTTCACTGTCTCACCTGCGCCGATCGGTTGCACCCACACGGCCTTACCGATGACTCTCTCTGGTAAGTCAGGCACGGCATGGAAGCTAAGTCGACAATAACGGGTCGCCCGCAGCAGAGCTTTCACTGTCGCCTCATGCGAGGTGAACTCCACCATGGCGCCCCTTTCGCTGAGGTCGCACACTTGAACATCATGAACAATCGGCTGAAAGGTCTCCTCCGGAATGAGGATACAAAGAGTCCCCTTCAAATTCACGGGAACACGCGGATAACAGCGATTTGTCTGATCAGGCATGATTCTCAGTTACTTGAGCTATGCTTCTCTCGTCAACGGCTGATTGCATAGATTCCGGGCGCCGCGCCAAACTATGAGCAGCCAAGAACATCAGTGCAAGAAGACCCACAAAAGCCCCCAACCGATAGGAAAATGGTGCATAGCGCCACCACATCGCTGGAGGAAGTCGCTTGGCTGGAAGGGTGACCACCGCAAAAGGACGAAACGTGCCTTCATACCGGATTGGAAGAAAACCTTGATCGTCGAAACCCCATTTCCAGCCGGAGCACAAGACCCCGGAGTACACGACGTTCCGCGGACTCTGTGTTCGGGCTTGTAGGAGAAGCGAATTAGGAGCGATCGATCTTACTTTCAGAGGAGTCTTTTCAGCAGCGTCGGAGAAACCTGTCAGCGCGCTCTCAGATAGCACGTGGTCAACTATAACCCGCCCAGCCGGCACGCGAAGTGGCTGTCCTGACGAGTCTCGCTCCGGCAAAAGGAGTTCCTCAATGGTTGTTTTTTGTACCGTGTGAGACGATATGCCCAGCGCGACCAATGTTTCCCAGTCGTAGAACCATGCTGCAGGAATGCGATTCTTCCATAGACTATAGGACGTATTTGTAAGTCTGCGCGGCTGCGTTGTGCCCACCCTTTCCCAATACTGGGACGCAAACTCTGCTGGATATTCCGAAATGACGTAATTCACACCCATGAGCGCAAGCAGAGGCGCATCGAGTGTCTCATGACGTAGGTTGCGATTCAGCCGGCGCAGGAAATTGCCGTAGGGCCAGGCGGGCAACAGCCCCTCCTCATAACCATCGACGAGAGCCACGTGGTGAAAGAGGTTTAGGTTCGGCTGCAAACGTATGAAACGCTCCGCCACGGCACCTGAGCGATGATCCAGATAGAGATCGCTGTCGTGTGCCATAAATCTGTAGGTGCGGCTGGGAGACTGGGGGGAAGGCTTGGTCGAGAGCATAGGCTTTTCTGCTTCCAGAACCTCGAGGGGCACAAATAGCGAAGTTAGCTCGGGGCGGTGCGTCCAAGCTAAATCCAAAGTCGTCACTCCAAAGACCCCACAAAATGTCACAAACGCCACCGCTCGCGACGAACGCTCGGCAAGAATCGAATACGCAGCTCCCGCGCCACAAGCCAGCATAAGCACGACGATGTTCAGGGCACGTGCTGTTCCACGGAATTTTTCGAATCCAGGCACAATCTGCACGACCAGTGGCGCTATGCCTCCTTCCGGACCAAGAGAGAATAAAAATGCAACAATTAAGAGCAACGCCCACAAAGAAAATGCCTGTCTCTCGCGGATCGTTTTTCTGAGTCCAAACCATCCGTACACCCCCGCAAGGACCAACGGTAGCATCCCGCAGTACACACCTTCCTCGGTGTAGCCGACAGGTTGCCCATTTGTGCCGGCAAGCCGATTAAAGAAGCGCGGCACAATAAAAGCAGCTACGTGCTGCCATCGGAAGTTTGGCGCATAAGGATTGTCGTAGGGCCACACCCTTTCAGACCATTCAGCTAGTTCCAGCGCTGGGAAAAGCTGCGGTGCACTGGCGAGAGCTCCAACCATCATGGCGATGACGGCCATACCCATACCGCGTCCCCATCTGCATGACGCGCGACTGAGGGAAAAAGCTGCCATCATCACAAAGGCGCTCACCCACGCGAAAAACAATGCGAGTTGCAGATGCTGCGGATGCCCAGCCAGAAGTCCTAAAAGCGTGACGACACACAGTAGCACTCCTCCCTCACGTCGGGTTACGACACGGAAGAACGCTTCGAGAAGCCAGGGTGTCCACGCCAGGGCAGCAACAGAGTTTATTTGCTCGATATGCCCGAGAAAAAATCCACTGCCAGAGTAAACAAGCCCCGCGAAAGTCCCTCCCCAGCGCTCTGTTCCTAACAGTCGTTCAGAAAGGCGTTTTGCTCCCCACGCAGCGATCAACAAATGAAGAAAAATTGAGATTTGCAAACCATAGGGAAGTCCCACGAGCATACTTGCCCAGGTCGGGGGATAAAAGAGAGCGCTCTGCCAAGCGGCAAGTAATGGCGAACCGCCCCAAGTATACCAGTTCCAAAGCGGGACAAATCCTTTCGCTAGAACTTCGCGCGCATACGTGATCTGGGGAAGAAGCAAGTTCAAGAAATCCATTCCCGCAATGACTTGCGAGCCATCCAAAAGCGGTGTAAAGATGGTCGCGAGCGCACAAAGCAAAACAGCCAATTCTCCCAGGGGCTGCAGTTTCTGCCAGGGAAGGGGTAAGAATGACTTCTGAGACTGCTTTCTTTTCATTGACGCACGTTCGGTGTTCACCGGATGTTATTCGCGCGTTGGCTTGCAATTGCAAAAGGTGAGAAAAATATGGAACATGTTATTTCTGTTCTCGTGGAAAACAAGTTTGGAGTCCTTGCCCACATTGCGGGTATGTTCTCTGGTCGAGGGTTCAACATCGATAGCCTCGCCGTGGGGGAAACTGAGGATCCATCGGTTTCCCGGATGACAATCGTCGTTCACGGGGACGATCGAGTCGTTGAGCAAATACTGAAGCAGTTGAACCGTCAGGTAAACGTCATCAAGGCTGTGGACCTTTCGCAGGAAACACATATTGAGCGAGAACTGGTACTTTTAAAAATCGCTACGACAGCGAAGAATAGGCGAGAGGTGATTGAAATTGCGGATATCTTCCGCAGTAAAGTCGTGGACGTTCAGCACGGTTCCTTGACGATCGAGGCTGTGGGAAGTGGCGCAAAAATCGCTGCTTTAATTGACTTGTTGAAGCCTTACGGAATTCTCGAACTGGCACGAACCGGTCGGATTGCGGTGGCGAGAGGCTGAGAGTTGCGTCCAAGCAAAGATCTTTTTAGGAGGCTAAAAAATGATTTCACAAGACAAGGTTCCAATTGTAAGCCCATTAGCGCCCGCAGCCATTGGGCCCTACTCCCAAGCTATTAAATGCGCTGACTTCATCTTCTGCAGCGGGCAGATCCCCGTAGATCCAAAGACTGGAGAAGTTGTGGGGACTGACATCGAAACACAAACTGAGCGTGTTTTAAAGAATTTGCAGGGCGTCTTAGAGGCTGCAGGCAGTGGCCTATTCCAAATTGTGAAAACGACAGTCTATTTGAAAAATATGGACGATTTTCCCAAGATGAACGAAGTTTATGCGAAATTTTTTCCTGTGCTCCCGCCTGCACGAGCCACGGTAGAGGTTTCGCGGCTACCGAAGGATGTCCTGATTGAAATCGAGTGCATCGCCCACATGCCGAAAATCGAATCACCGCAGAGCAAGCCGTTTTAAGCTCAGTAATCTAACTCTACTAATTCGCACCTGAAAGGTTTTCACGTCGGTGGATAGATTCGTAATCGAAGGCGGGGTTCCACTGCGGGGAAGAGTCTTTATCAGTGGGTCAAAGAATGCAACCCTCCCCCTCATGGCAGCTGCCCTCCTGGGAGACGGTCCGACAACACTATTTAATGTTCCCGATCTTCGCGACACCAGAACAATGGCGGATGTGATCCGCTATCTTGGGGCAGATGTTCGCTTTGAAGACCATGTCATGGTCATTGATCCTAAAGGCTTCCAAAATGCGGAAGCTCCGTATGACATGGTGAGAAAGATGCGTGCCTCCATCTATGTAATGGGCCCAATGATTGCCAAGCTAGGTCGGGCCCGAGTGTCCATGCCTGGCGGTTGCGCGATCGGCCCTCGCCCGATTGACTTACACCTCAAAGGATTCAGTGCTCTTGGGGCGAAAATTGATATCGAGCACGGCTATGTTGTTGCCGAGGCGGCAAAACTTCACGGTGCAGAATTTAGTCTCTCGGGCGCCGCTGGTTCCAGCGTTGGAGCAACATGTAACGTCCTTATGGCTGCAGTCCTGGCAGAAGGAGAAACTGTTATTCACGGCGCTGCACGTGAACCAGAGGTCTGCGAATTGATCGCCTTTCTACGCAAAATGGGGGCGAAAATTGAAGGCGCGGGAGAACGGGTTCTTAGAGTGACTGGCGTGCAATCACTCCACGGCACAGAGCACACAATTGTTGCCGACCGGATTGAGGCAGGGACCTTCATGGTCGCCGCGGCTATTACCGGTGGCGATATCATCATAGACAACGCCCCCCTTGATCACATGGATGCGGTTGTCAGTAAACTTCACGAAATTGGTGCCCGTGTAGAACAGGTGCCAGAAGGGACTCGGGTGTGGGGTAATCGAGAGAACTATAGTCCAACCAACATTCAAACCTGGACTTATCCCGGTTTCCCGACAGATATGCAGGCGCAGTTTATGGCCCTGCTCTCTCTTGTCCCAGGCGTCAGTATTATCCGTGAAACGATTTATGTGGATCGTTTCCTGCATGCAGCAGAACTCAATCGAATGGGAGCAAACATTCAGGTTCTGAACGGCATGGCGACGGTTGTAGGTGTACCCAAACTGAGTGGTGCTCCCGTTATGGCGAGTGATTTGCGAGCTTCGGCAGCACTGGTGCTAGCGGGACTGGCTGCGGAAGGCACCACCATTATCAATCGCGTATACCACATCGATCGGGGGTACGAATCTATCGAGAAAAAATTGGCTTCCCTTGGGGGAAAGGTTGAGCGTGTCTCAGATAGTGCCCCAGACGAGCCCTTGGCGCTTGAACCATGATCGGAATCTTCTTTTATCGTTTGTTTTGGGCACTCTATGACTATTTGGGAACTTTGACAATTTCGGGACTACTGTCCGCGCTTGGCTTTTGGTTGCTGGGTTACATCTTCTTCCTTCTTCCTGGTGTTGATCTTCTTGGTTTGAGCATTCTGGGCGTCGCCTGTTGCTGGGTCGTGTACTCCCTCGCGATGTTTCTTATCGTTGGTCAGCACATCGCCTTGCAGAAACCCATCCACATAGGCACCTACGCTTTGCCAAATGTCGCAATGCTGAAAAGGTCTCTCAAATACTCAGTGTTTGGTTTTTTGGGGCTTCTTGTTTTCGTTACAAATATCTATTTCTATGCACGTTTATCAGCCCAACAGTCTCAGCCATGGGGATTTTTCAGTTTTATTCTTGTTATTTTGTTTTGTTATCTATTTGTTTGCTTTGTGGCTTTTCTCATGTCTCTTTTTGGAGCAGCTAGCCTTGCCTCGCCTGATGAGCGGTTTATTTCCACTATGCGAGAAGCGGTCATGGCATTGTCACTTGTGCCATGGTTGTGGTTTTTGGGGCTTTTTCTCTTTGCAATTTTGACTGCACTTGCGATTGTCTCCGTCGTCGGCGCCATCTTTATTGGTCCAATGTGGTGTGCCATATCCTCTTTAGTTTTTCAGATGAGTAAAGAATTCGTGGAAAAACTTCGTGTGGCACGAAGTGAGCTTGGACAACCCGCATCACTGAAAGATTTCCGGCGACGCGCAATCGAGCTTATGCTGGCTGAAGAGCAACGTAAGCCTCCACGGACGTGGAAAGACATCTTTAAGCCATGGGAATACTAGGTTCTTGCTGCTCCCTGCCGTCGGTAGCGTTGGATCAAATGGCCAGTCGGCGTAAGAATCAATGTTGCACTCGCTAGAAGCGAAACGAATAGCGACAATCTCCACCCTAGCGGAGCATACGAGAGTTTCACAAATGAGAAACCAGCCGGCACGAGATGTCCGGTCATCCAGCCATTGCAACGAAACGGCCGATGCTCTTGCTCACCCGTCAGGGAACTTCCAGAGACTCGCCAACCAGGAAGCCAGGTACTGCGAATGACCAAGAGCCCCGGCCTCGTAGCGTGAATAGCTATCCATATACGATTTGGGTTGGAAACATGGTACCAGCGAACTTGGCCAACATTGTTCTCAAGGAAAACGTTTGGTGACGGTGTCATGCTTTGCTCGAACCAGTTTCGGACATGTTCGAGGGTCGCCGTGGTTTCGAGGGTCTGAACACTGCCATCGAGAGGACCGAAAAGATAACCGGCAGGTTGAAGTGCAACTCTCACACTGAGCTCGGCACACTCTGCTCTTCCAGTAGAAGCAGGCCGTAGGGACATCACTCGGCAGGGGGGCGGAACGATTTCGGGCTGATGTTTCGTCTCTTCAACCGCCCCGCAGATCGCAAGTGCACGACAAGTATTTTTCTGGCGCTCCTCGGGCGTGAGGGGAATGGTCGACCAAGTACGTCTTGCCAGCGCTAGGTGCGGCATTAATGGATCATAACCTCCCGCATCTAACACCCCCTCGACACACTGCGCAAAATTTGTTAGACTGGTTGGAAAGGAAAACCTGCACGGCGGGAGGTGCGCGACCTGCTTTTCTCTAACAATCGCTATGATCTGGGTTTCGACGTCTGGGGGACAACCTAATTGCAAGGCAGGGGTGCGACATCTATAGGGCTCAAGAGAGACCAATAGGGGGTCGAGAATAAGTACACCGCTGAGTCCCAGCCATCCAAGTCGAGAGAAGCGGGTACCAACAATGGACGTGATGACAGCTAATCCCAGCCATCCTAGAGCAAGATTGAAGGCGCGCTGTGACGTTATAAAGAGATACCCAGCTACCTCTGGGATCTCGTTCGGTGAAAAAGTAAGTTGGCCCATCACGTGTCTGGAAATCCACGCAAAAACCCGCTGATACTCAGTTGTGTAGCCTTCTCGAATTGCGAAATACAACACCCCTCCGACAAGAAAAGCAGCCGCGGCTCGTCCAAATCTTTTCTTCAGGCATTTTTCGTCCAAGCGGTTGCGGAGATCATCGAGAAAAAGGGCAAGTAAGAGAAACGATCCCGAGTGAACCAGAATTATTGCTCTTTGGTTTTCACGAGTTCCTCGAAAACCAGGCAAGTAACCTCCACTCATGATGTAAATGCCCGCTAAGATCAACGCGAAGGCACAAGTCGCTCGAGGGTCTTTTCGCCTTTGCGTGACAAAGTGCAGGGTCCATGACAGCACAGCGACCAATGCTGGCGCTCCAGAATAACCAGCCGTGTCCCACACCCCTCGCTCGTTTATGTGAGCCTCAAGAACACCGTTGCCAAACGGTGCTGGAAGAAAGGTCTCAAGCAACGTTGCGACAACGCCAGCTGACTGCGAGGGGATTCCCCATTGCCCCTGGCGTGCAGAATAGGGGATGTAGGCCAATGATGAAATGATTTGGGGAAAAGCCAACACTGCACCTAACCCAAGTGCCGTTATGACGCGAAGTAACAAACTCGTGGTTCTCAAAGAAAGTGCGATGACTAATGCGATTGCCAGAGCCGCGTAGATTGCGTACATGGCCAATTGAGGAGCTCCAGAAACAAGCAGCAACGCTGTGGATACTGCGGCCACCAGCCACCAATGGTAACGAAAAGCTTGGCGGTGGCTTAGTTGATACGCCGCTGCGACAAGGCAGGGAAGCCAGGGATACGCAAAAATCATGCACAAATGACCAGCAAAGAATCGGTAAGGGAGCTGGGCTGCCGCATTGGCAAGCGCTGCCACTATCGAACTGCTAGATACAGAGTAGCCAAACCCCCGACGTAGGCTAATTGCCCACGCCAAATAGTTTAGCACAAGATGGAGAGCTGTGATGTAAACGATGGCTTCTCGTGCGTGCAATCCACAGCCGAGCGCATTGAGTGGATAAAACACCGCACTCTGATAGGTTTCAATGACGGGATAGCCACAAAAAAGATGAGGATTCCAGAAGGGGATGATTCCCTGAGCCAAGCTACGCGAAAGAAAACACCTCAAAGGATAGAAATAGTACTCAAAGTCGGACCGCGGAGCACCTGGCAATGAGTCTGTGTCGAGGAGCCTTCCACAAACTAAAGGCACAATACATCCCGCTGTCACCCCAACCGCAACTGCTGCCCACTGGAAGCCTCTCTCGTCTGAAAATCCTGAGGGTCGCACTGGATTATCTGATTGGTCTCACGGCCCACTTTGTCAACAGAACGAGATGGGCCGAAGCCGAAAACCAATCGTTACCGCATTCCCATAATCTCGTACCCACCATCCACAAAGATGGTTTGACCAGTAATTGCGGAAGCACCCTCACTTGCCAGGAACAGTGCCGTCTGAGCAATTTCATCCTGATTGCAGCTTCGGCCCATTGGGGCAAGCTCGGCGTACCGCGCTAACATTTCAGTGAAGCCGCTAATACCACGAGCAGCAACCGTATTAACCGGTCCAGCGCTGATAGCGTTAACGCGCACTTTTCGCGGGCCAAGGTCATAAGCTAGATAACGAACTGCCGATTCCAAAGCAGCTTTAGCGACACCCATCACGTTGTAATGTGGGAAAACTTTTTGGGCGCCATAAAACGACATGGTAATGATGCTTCCGCCCGCAGTGAAAAGAGGAGCTGCCTCACGCGCGAGAGCAACAAGGGAATAAACACTTACGTCCATGGCCACATGAAACGCTTCACGCGAGACATCCAGAAAAAGGCCGTCAAGCGCCTCACGTGGAGCATAGGCAATGCTGTGCAGCAATAGGTCTACTTGCGATGTTTTGCTACGTACGAATTGAAAAAAGTCATGGATTTGTTCGTCGCATGTAACATCGCACGGGGCGATCCAGGGATCGCCGTCTAAAGTCTCAGCTAATTCCCGAACGTTTTGCGCGAGTCGCTCGCCTTGATAACTGAAAATAATTTTAGCGCCAGCTTTTGCCCATGCTTCGGCGATAGCCCAGGCAATGCTTCGGCGGTTCGCAACTCCAAAGACGATAGCTGTTTTACCTGTCAGGTCGTAACCCATAGCGCTTACCCTTACAATCAGAACAAAGATTATCTTGTCGGAAAAACGCACTCATCATGTCCACATATAACTATCTTCCCCGTGGTAACTACTTGCTGACAGAGCGTTAGACCTGAACACGAGATTATGGACGATCGATACGACATTGTTGTGATTGGGGCTGGGCATGCCGGTTGTGAAGCAGCTTATGCTGCTGCTCGTATGGGTGCTCAAACACTTTTGCTCACCATGCATCTGGATCACATCGCCCTCATGAGCTGCAACCCAAGCATCGGGGGACTCGCGAAAGGCCACCTCGTGCGAGAAATCGATGCCCTAGGTGGAATTATGGGCATTGCTACGGACCAGAATGGAATTCAGTTCAGAATGCTGAACACGTCCAAAGGCCCTGCTGTACGAGCTCCGCGTGCTCAAGTCGACAAGATTAGATACAGCCGCTGGATGAAGCACTTTCTTGAGAACGTCCCTAATCTGGACCTGCGACAAGGAACGGTTGAGAAGCTTTTGTGGCGAAGCAATGGGCAAACGCCCGAAATTACCGGTGTTGTGCTGCAAAGCGGGGAAAGAATTGCTTGTCGGGCGGTGATTATAACAACTGGAACCTTCCTCGACGGAGTTATCCATATTGGCGATCGCTCCTTCCCCGCTGGGCGCGCTGGCGAGTGTGCCGCAGATACTCTGTCTTCGTCGCTTCGAGAACTCGGTTTAGAGACAGGACGGCTCAAAACAGGAACCCCAGCGCGGCTTGATCGACGAACTATCCAGTGGGAGATATTAGAAGTGCAGCATGGTGACGACCCACCACCGATGTTTTCCTTCGTGAGTCGTGGGCCGCTGCTTCCACAGTTGCCCTGTTACCTGACGTACACCAATTCTGAAACCCACAAAATCATCCTGGAAAACCTGCAGCGAAGTGCACTGTACGGAGGGTTCATCAAAAGCATAGGACCGCGCTACTGCCCCAGCATTGAAGATAAATGCGTGCGTTTCGCTGATAAAGAGCGGCACCAAGTTTTTTTGGAACCAGAAGGACTAGACACGAATGAGATTTATGCTAACGGGATTAGCACATCGTTGCCCGAAGACGTACAACGGGAATTTATTCACACAATCCGTGGATTAGAGCACGCCAGAATAACGCGAGTGGGATATGCGATTGAATACACTTTTGTCTACCCGTCGCAGATCCGAGCATCACTCGAGTGTAAAAGTGTTAACGGACTCTTTCTTGCTGGCCAAATTAATGGCACTACAGGATACGAAGAGGCTGCAGCGCAGGGACTTATCGCCGGAATAAATGCTGTGCTGACCAGGATTTGTGGGGAAGAAAGCTTCATTTTGAAGAGGGATGAAGCGTACATTGGTGTGCTCATCGACGACCTTATTACAAAGGACCACACTGAACCTTACCGCATGTTCACATCTCGTGCTGAGTTTCGCCTATTGTTACGGCAGGACAACGCTGATTTGCGCCTCACGGAATACGGTCGAAAACTTGGGCTTATTGATGACGCGCGATACACTCGCTTTTCAGAATATCGTGCTGCCTTAGAAAAGGAACTTGAGCGACTGAGAACATCAACGATTCGACCAAGTGAAGTCCCGAGGGAGTTGGCAGCGAGATACAAGTTGGAAGACCTGAAAAAAGGAATCTCTTTGTGGCAATTCTTAGCGCGACCGGATATTACTTATGACGACCTGAGGCAACTGGGTTATGGGAGTTCGTTCTATGAAGACTGGGCCTTCGACCCCAACGAGCTGAAACGTTTCGAAGAGCAAGTCGAGCTCATGGTGAAATACTCTGGGTATATTGCCCGGCAAGAGTCGCAAGTTGAGCGATTACGCAAGTTGGAGAACCTGCGAATCCCAGATGACTTTGACTATTCTTCAGTGCGCGGTCTTCGCAAAGAAGCTGTCCAAAAGCTCTCATCGAAGCGCCCGGAAACACTCGGACAAGCGCTCAGAATTGCTGGCGTGAATCCTGCAGATGTTAGCATCTTGTTGATTTACTTTAAAGCCATGCGACAACCAGTTCGTCAGACGAGGAATGCAGAGCTAACGGCACATGGGGATGAATCACAAGGGTAGGCTATTAAACATTGGCATTGCGTGCTTTGGTTCGCATGGCGGGTCAGGGGTTATCGCAACCGAGCTTGGCAAAGCGCTGGCTCGACTAGGACACCGTGTTCATTTTCTCAGCCCGCAACTTCCGTTTCGCCTGCAGCAAGCTGAATTCATGGAAAACCTTTTTTACCACGAAGTGGAACAATTCCACTATGATGTTTTTCCTGCACCGATGCTCGGGCTGGATTTAGCCTCTCACATTGCTAAAGTGATACGACAAGAAGCTCTCGACCTTATCCATGCGCATTACATCGTACCACACGCGATTGTTGCCGCTCTTGCTCGCCTCGTAACCAAGAACAGCCGGACCAAGCTTATAACCACTGTTCACGGCACAGACGTAACCCTCGTCGGGAGAACGACCAGTTTCTATGAATTATCACAGTGGGCACTTGAACAAAGCGATGCGGTAACCGCAGTATCTTCTTGGCTAGCTCAACGAGCGGAAAAAGGGTTCGCTCTCAATAGCCCTCCAACGGTCATTTACAATTTTGTGGATTGTTCGCGCTTTCGTCCTGGTTCGCGGCGGCTCCCCAGAGAATGCTTTGCTCTGCCGCATGAAAAGATTCTATTGCACGTGTCAAATTTCCGTCCTGTGAAGCGCGTCCGGGATGTTGTGGGGACATTCAACATCGTTCGCAAATCTGTTCCAGCAAAACTCATCCTCATTGGCGACGGGCCAGAACGCGCTCACGCTGAGAAACTAGCAAACCGCTTAAAGATCTCACAGGACACGATCTTCTTAGGGAAATATCCGAACATCGAAGACTTTTATAGTTTGGCCGACGCGCTGATCCTTCCAAGCGAGTACGAATCCTTTGGAATGGCTGCATTGGAAGCTATGGCAAGTGGTGTCCCGGTTGTTGGGACGGCAGGCAGCGGCCTGAGCGAGGTTGTCGAACACGGGAAAACAGGGTTCCTTTGTCCAGTGGGGGATGTCCGCGCTATGGCAGAAGCAGTGACTCAAATCTTCACGGATCGTGAGCTTGCTAGCAAAATGGGACGGGCAGGACGTTTGCGGGCGCAGCGCCTTTTCAGCGAACGCAGAATTATCCGCCAGTATCTTGATCTGTACTACGAAATAGTCGGCCTCGCGGCACTTGCGGACTCTCAGCCGGAGGTGAGCTGGCCGATGGATTAAATCAGAAGCATTCCTAACTCGTTACTCGCAACACTTCCTCAACGGTGGTCACTCCGTTGAGAACGCGTCGGACTCCCTCTTCTTTCAAGGTTGCAAATCCCTTCTTTCGGGCAACTTCTCGGATAACGGAGACTGGAGGTGCGCCTTCCAAAACTTCGCGCATTTGTTCGTCTGGCATGAGAAATTCAAACAAGCCAATTCGCCCACAATAACCGGTGTTCATGCACTGTTCACAGCCTGCACCATGCATGAAAACAAAATCTTTTGGCACTTCCACAATGTTGAGCTGCTCCAGGAGTTCTCGTTTAGGTTTGTACGGCTTTCTGCAATCAGGACAAATCGTACGTACCAGCCGCTGGGCAATAATGCAAATGAGAGCACTTGCCATCCTCGAAGTGTCTACTCCGAGATCGGCCATTCGGGCAAAAGCCGTTGGAGAATCGATAGTGTGAAGAGTGGTGAAGAGCAGATGACCGGTGAGGGCCGCTTCCACCGCGATTTCTGCGGTTTCAGAATCTCGAATCTCTCCAACCATGATCACGTCAGGATCCTGCCGCAGAATCGAGCGGAGACCGGTAGCAAATGTAAAATTCGTAGCAGGATTAACCTGCATTTGCGAGGCCCCCTTGATCTGGTACTCAATGGGGTCTTCCAGAGTAACGATATTTTTCTCACCTGTATTGATCATATTTAGAGCTACGTAAAGGGTCGTGGACTTGCCAGATCCTGCGGGTCCTGTGACGATAATCATGCCATGAGGGCGATGGATGGCTCGCTCAAATCTTTCGAGATTCTCTCCTTCTAAACCGAGGCGGAGGGGGTCCACTGAAATACTCTTCGGATTTAGGATACGAATCGTGACTTTTTCTCCCATTGCAGCAGGACTGGTGTTGATCCGCAGATCGAGATCTGCTTTGTCTATCCACATTCCAATTTTGCCATCCTGCGGAACACGCCTCTCCGTGATGTCCAGATTTGCCATGATTTTCAGGGCCGAAATGAAAGCCAGAGAAACACTTCGCGGCAGATGCATAAAGTCGTACATCATTCCGTCGACACGAACGCGAAGTTTTGCGCCATCGATTTCGCTTTCCAAATGCAGATCACTTGCACGTTTGCGGACTGCGAGTGTGATAACCGCACGGACTAGTTTTAGCATAAGATCGCGTTCAACGCCGGCGATTACGTTTTCTTTCGAGTGCCTCAGTTGAAGCTCGAGTTGCTTGATAAGGTGGTCGATGTAGTCCTTGAGGTCATAGATGGGCGTAATCGGTTCGTGGCAGTGTGGACATGCATAGAAGTTGAGATCGGAGTATGCGTCCAGTTTGTCCAAGCTTTTATTGCAGAACGGGCAACGATTCTTTGGTTTCGTCGCTTTTGCCAGGCGAATCCCGTATAGCACTAGAGCAATAAGCCCAATTCTCCTTGCCCGTTCGCGCAGGTCAGCCGCTACAATGTCACCTTTTTTCGAGCGGTAGCGAATAATCCAGTAGGGGAGAAGCCAAAACAAAAAGATGAACGTTGGGATTCCGATTAAATAGACGTTGTATTCTCCGCTGGTGAGCTCTCGCCATACGGGACGTACATAAGTCATAACCCCCGCCTTTTCTAAACGCTGTTCCACAATGGTCAGCCAAGCAGGAAGCTTTTTTTCTTCCCGGGGCTCTGACTGCTGTTGAACAACTTGGCTGGGGGTCGGCTGTTTTTGGTCCGTTTCCTGTTTTTGCGGTAACGGGGTCGCTTGAGCTACTAGACGAGTCTGTGCCAACTGGAGCCCTTTTTGTGCCCTCTGCACAAGATCCGGACTCATTCCTGGAAATCCCAGCGTAATTTTGTACTCCCGCACCGCAAGCGGAAGATCCCCCAAAGTAAGCGCAGTTTCGGCGAGGTACAAGTGAGCATTAGCATTCTGAGGGTCGAGAGCCACAGACTCGAGCAACAAATCTCGAATTTGCGCCATCTTATCAGGTTGGTGCGCAAGTTCCACCGCTATTTCGTAGTCTAGCTCGGCAAGCGATTTCCTCGTATCCTTCAACCAAGACTCAACCGTCGCCTTCGTTGGCACTAATAAAAGCGTCCCTGAACTCTGGAGACTTCTCATACGGACGGCGAGCAGCTCGCGGGCGCGCATTTTGTCCCGCTGCAGAAGTTCTTTCACCACAGCATCAAGCTGATAAAGCGTTGCCTGAAATTCTTCCGACAAAGCGCTCGCCGTTTGTGGAGCGCTCACAGCTGCTTGCAAAAGCGCTTCCAGGGCAGAATCAAACTTTCCAGCCTGGCGAAAAGCTGCCGCACGTTGCAAAACATCGGCAATAGAAGCCCCAAGTGCTGTCTCTTCACGGGCAACTGACTGTAACAGAGTTTTGCTGTAATTTCGAACCTCCCCGCCCCGGTCACGAAAGATGACATGATCAGGAGACTCTTCCAGAATAACTCCTTCAATCACGTTACCCGATTTAAAAACCAACTTGTCGGCCCAGATGAAAGAAGGAAGACAGAAAACGACGGAAAAACAAAAAGTCATCCACCACTGGATAAGATTACTCTGCATCATGCCAGTTCGGATCACGTAACCAGGTTTTATTGTCAATTCTCATCATGAGTAGTAATCAGGGTGCGTTGGCGACAGACACTCCATAAAATCTTGAGCGGCGTTCTGATTAGCTTTAGGTCACAGGCTCATGACACTGGAGATTTACGAAACT
Source organism: Candidatus Sumerlaeota bacterium (assembly GCA_017161655.1). Taxonomy (GTDB): domain Bacteria; phylum Sumerlaeota; class Sumerlaeia; order Sumerlaeales; family Sumerlaeaceae; genus DRVG01. The sequence goes on along the minus strand of JADFCV010000001.1, from coordinate 519,036 downwards.
GTTGATGATATTCGAGCGGCTGTGCGTCGCGCAAGAACCTTGGGGAAAACGGTAGCTTTTGTGCCAACAATGGGTTACCTCCATGAGGGCCACGCTGCGCTAATACGTAAAGCGGCAGAACTCGCGCCAGTCGTTGTTGTTTCCGTGTTCGTGAACCCACTGCAATTTGGTCCGCAGGAAGACTTCGATCGTTACCCACGGGATATCGAACATGATAAACAGGTGATCGAACAATCCGGAGGTGGAATACTTTTCTTTCCTTCAGCGTCAGTGCTGACGCCGCCAGATTTGCAGATCACCGTAGACCCTGGACCATGGGGGAGTGTGCTGTGCGGGAAGTCGCGCATTGGGCACTTCCGCGGTGTGTGCACGATCGTGGCAAAGCTCTTCAATATCGTGAATCCCGACTATGCCGTCTTTGGCTGGAAGGATGCGCAACAGCTTCTCATTATCAAAAAAATGGTTAATGATCTCAATTTTCCTATAGAGATTGTGGGACTCGAGACTGTGCGTGAGCCAGACGGTCTCGCCCTGAGCTCTCGTAACACTTACCTATCTGCCGATGAGCGAGAGAGAGCTCCGTGGCTCTACAAAGCCCTCAGCAGAGCGCGTGAACGCGCCCTTAGCGGCGAGTGCGTTGATGTCACGACCTTGCGAGACGACATCGTCAAAACCATTGCCGAAAAAGTGAATGGAATCATAGATTATGTAGAGATTGTTCGTTTGTCGGACCTTACTCCTCTACACAGGGTGGAGATCGGAAACACCATGATTGCAGCCGCAGTTTTTCTGGGCAAAACCCGGCTCATCGACAACGTTAGGTTTTAGGGATAACGTAGGGGAGTAAGAATGATGACCAATGAACAAAACTGCGAAGGGGTAATCTAGGGAGGATGCTAAAAGAGCGTCGCTACGTTTTCTCGCGTGTAAACATGCTGGTTGACGCTGCTATTGCAGCGGGGAGTGTAGCTGTTGCTCACTGGCTGCGGAACGAAGTCCTTGCCCCCTACTTCCTCCCTACGGTTCTTCGGACTCCTTCGCGCCTTGAAGACTATACCTGGCTCTTTTTCATAGCCCCCATTGTGACTGTGTTTTGCCTAGCGCGTCACGGTTTCTACGATCTTTCCCAGTGGAAAGAAGAGCGCCCGTTCTTTGGCGCGATTGTCACTAGTGCCGTCCAGGCCACAATTGGCCTCGTCGTTATCGCCTTCTTTTTGCAGGGGAGAGATATTAGCAGAACCCCCTCCGTGGAAATCGGTTTTGAGAAAGTTAGCAGATCAGTGGTCCTCGTTTTTCCATTTGTCCTTGTCGGGGGGCTTGCGCTGAAAACGCTCCTGCTTCAGCGTTACCTGCGCCGATGGCGAGCGATTTCTGCCAAAGAACATTCCATTCTGTTAGTAGGCAGCGGCGAATCCCTCCGTCGGTTCATCAAGCTCATTGGTGATCACCCGTTGTGGGGATTCCGCATAGTAGGTATCGTTGACGATACGGGCCGCGAAGCAAAGTACGTGCATGATATCCCCGTGGTGGGGACGCTGAAAAACTTGATTCCTTACATTGAGACGCACCCCGTGGACGAAGTGGTGTTTTTGCCAGAGGCTACCCCCTTAGCCCAGCTAGCTCCGTATTTTGAACAATGCGAGGAAATGGGGGTGCGGACGCGCCTCTCGCTGAACTTCTTTCGACCGAGTATTGCTCGCCCTGTGCTGGACACTTTTGAGACTGTCCCCATCGTTTCGTATTTCCCCACCCGCGAGTTGAACGCAGCGCTTTTATTCAAGTATACCTTCGACCGTGTCGCGGCCCTGATTCTTCTGATCCTGCTCTCGCCAGTCTTTATCATTACTGCAATCCTCATCAAGCTCACCTCCGAATCGTGGAGTGACCCTATTTTCTATGGGCAAACACGGTGTGGACTGAACGGAAAGCACTTCACGTGTTGGAAATTTCGCTCGATGAAAGTTGGAGCTGACAAAGAGGTCGAGAAGCTCCGGGCCAGAAACATCATGGGTGGGCCTGTCTTCAAAGTGCCAGACGACCCTCGTGTCACCCGCATCGGTAAATTTATCCGCAAGACGAGCATCGACGAGCTTCCCCAACTGTGGAATGTCCTGCGAGGAGAGATGAGCCTTGTCGGGCCGCGTCCGCCAATTCCCGCCGAAGTGGAGAAATATGACCGGTGGCAGCGTCGCCGCCTCTCAATGAAACCTGGGATTACCTGTCTCTGGCAGGTAAATGGCCGAAACACTTTGCCCTTCGACGTTTGGATGAAGCTAGACCTCGAGTATATCGATAATTGGTCGCTCTGGCTGGACTTTAAAATTCTGCTCAAAACCATCTATGTTGTCGCCACGGGCTATGGCGCCATGTGATTGGAGTGAAGGGCCCCTGCCCTTGCTCGTGAAAAAAACTTTCCCCGTTGGTTCCTTTTAGGGAATTTTGTCATGGAAAATGCTTGCCGTATCCTATGGTTCTCGCTCCACACTCGGTCCACGAATGCAGTCACGGAATCAGGGAAACAATGAGCTCAACTATCGGCGCAACGTTTCAAAAGTGTGCAGCAAGTTATAGTCACGTGCTTGCGCTTCATGCGCCGCACCGAAATCCGCCTTTGCTTATGACGTATGGCGAGATGATGCAGAATGTCGAGGCTTTCGGCGCTGCTCTTCTTGCTCTGGGAGTACAAAAAGGCGACCGCGTCGCTCTTATTTCTGACAATCGCCCGGAGTGGATCATATCAGATCTCGCAATTGTCTCGATTGGCGCAATCAGCGTGCCGCGTGGTTCGGATACCAGCATCGCAGAGATCTGGTACATCATGAACCACAGCGAGGCAAAAGTTGGCATCATCGAAAACAGAAAGCTTTTTGAACGCCTAGCTCAGGAGATTTCGAGCGCGCCAACTCTCCAATCCCTGATCTTACTAGACAATTCTGCAGATATCTTGCGCCGGGAATCCGGCATCGAAATCTACAATTTTGACGATTTGGTCCGCAAGGGCGCTACCTCTGTAGATGCTTTTTATGAAGCGTGTCAAGCCACAACCCCCGATGATATCGCGGCAATCGTGTACACCTCTGGGACCACAGGGATCCCCAAAGGGGTTCCCCTCCGCCATAAGAACTTGTTGTACCAATGCGAGGCCATAGATCTCGGTTTTGACATCAAGCCCGGCGACGTTTTGCTGTCCATTCTCCCTTCATGGCACGTCTACGAACGGATTGCCGAGTACTTCGGAATGTATCACGGAACGACTATCTATTACACAGATAAGCGGTGGTTACGCGACGACATGAGCAAAGCGAACCCTGCTTTTCTCCCGTGTGTCCCCCGGATTTGGGAATCGGTTTATGACGCCATAATGGCGAAAGTGGAAAAGGAACCGCGTCTAAAGCGTTTGCTCGTCCAAAAACTGCTCGATTTGAGTCGCAGGTACATTCGGAATCGTCGGGTCGTGCGAGGCGAACATGCTGCTCCCAAACCTCCTACCTTCTCACAAAGACTGATATCGGCAGCCAAAATGCTAACTCTTGCCCCCTCACATTATCTTGCAGATATTCTAGTCTACCGAAAAATACGCACATTGACCGGGACACGTCTAAAGGCAGCAGTGAGTGGTGGAGGGTCTCTTGCTCCTTATCTCGATGATTTTTTCGAAGCTGTGGGGATCCCCATCTTGAACGGCTATGGATTGACAGAAACTTCCCCAGTTCTGGCTGTTCGCACTTTGAAGCTAAACATTCGGGGCACCGTGGGGCCACCGCTAAAGGGGACTTCCATTGAAATTCGCGATGAGGAGGGGAACCCTTTGCCAAATGGCCAAACTGGTGTTGTTTGGGCCAAGGGGCCCCAAGTTATGTCAGGCTACTTCCGCAATGAAGAGGAAACTCAAAGGGTTCTGAGTGAAGACGGATGGCTCAACACGGGCGATCTCGGCTGGTTCACCTGGCAAGGCCACCTCGTCATTTGCGGCCGCGCGAAAGATACCATTGTGCTTTCAAGCGGCGAAAATGTTGAGCCTGAACCAATCGAAGCTGTAGCTCGTAAAAGCCCCTTGGTTTTCCAGATCGTGGTGGTCGGGCAGGACCGCAAAGCCCTTGGAGCCCTCGTCGTTCCAGATTTTACCAACCTTGCAAGTGCTCTTAACCTCCCCGCAGACACCCCTCCAACAAAAATTATTTCACATCCTGCGGCTGAGCAAACCGTTAAGGAAAGTATTAACACTGTCCTAAAAAATGACGGGAGTTTTCGGCCGTACGAGCTCATTCAGCATGTTCGCCTGCTTGAGGAGCCTTTTTCACCGGATAATGGCTTACTCACTCAGACAATGAAGCCGAAGCGCAATGTCATCACTGCAAGGTTTGCTCGTTTAATTGAGAGCATGTATGACTGAGCGTGAGAGCATAGAAAACCTTGCTTGTCACACATCGCATCATTATTGAGTTAGGGTATGCAAGTCGCGTTCCTGTATTGCGATGTAGGTGCTCCCTCACGGAATAACCATTTAGTGGAAATTGGCGTGCACCATCAAATCCTGGCAGACGCCAAACACGAGGTTAGGAGCATGCTTTTTGGGTGGTTCGAATCCCCCGAAAGCGTCCTCGGCAAACTGGCCTTTTCACCAGAAATCTTTGTTTTCTATTTGGACGAATTTAATTTTCTGCCCACTGGAGCTTTCGCCAAAGCGCTGCGTGGAGAGTTCCCACAAACAAAATTCGTCGCCATTGGCCCTTACACTGTTCTTTCCCCTGATAGCATCCTTCATCACGGTGCTTTTGACTGTCTCCTTGCAGGAGAATCAGAGAGTGGACTATTTGAATTCGTCAGCGTTTGCAATAGCCCCGAAAAATTTTGTCACATAAGGAATCTTTGGTGGCGCAAGCCTGACGGAGAAATCGTTCGCAATCCAATCCGACCATTACTCGACAATCCGGACACTCTTCCTCTTCCAGACTATTCGCTCTGCGATAACGATTGGACGAAATATCCAGACGACTGTGCCCTCATGGTCCGAGCCTCGGTTGGTTGCCCTCACGAATGCACGTTTTGCTACTTGCCCGTGTTTTCTCGTGCAACCGCTGGCAAGGGAGAATTCTATCGCAGCCGCGCTGCGGCTTCTGTGGCAGGAGAAATTTTAGGAGCTATTCGCAGACAGAACTACTCTCGCATTATTTTCACCGACGAACTGTTCCCCGCGCAAAAAACATGGCTACGAGGCTTTGTGCAGCACCTGCGTGGTCTCGAGCTTCCCCCATGGGAAGCAACAGTGGCCGTAGAGTGCTTTGACCGAGAATCTTTGCAGCTATTGTTTGAAGCAGGTTGTCGTTACTTAAAGATAGGACTCGAAACTGGTAGTGAGGCATTTCGTAAGCGGCTAGCGACCAGAAACCTTTCCAATGAGGCAATTGCGAAGCTTTGTGAATTCAGCCAAGAAACCGGCATCCAAATCTGCGCTCGCGTCATGGTGGGGCTTCCACTCGAAGACGAAACACTAGTTCGAGAGACGCTACAATTCCTCAGGGATCTAAAAGTGGCTTCCATCGAGTGGCGGTTTTATTACCCAGTCGAGAAAACGCCACTCGGTGAGTACTCTCGACCTAAAATGCAAAATCTTTGCAGCCAAAGTATTCCGTTACCTTTTTATCCCACCGCTGGCTTGGAAAGCCGCGAACAGTTGATCGACCTTGCCCGTGAAATAGCGTTGCTCGCCATGGCCAAAACAGTGCGCCACTTACCTCCGCCACCCAGCCATGCAATAGAGGGACTGCTTTTTTATCTGCCTCAGGCTGAGGTTGCATTTGGACAAACGGGAACTGCTTTGCTGCAGAGCTATTGTGGAAAGGAGGGCCGACGCTCAGTCCTGACTTTGGTCCCACCGGTTGCCCTAGCCTTCCCTACAATCGCGTTTCCTGAGAGTTCAGTCCTTCAGTTTGCAATCGCTATTCCGGAGAAAACTGAACGTTATTTGACAGCTCGTAATGCACACGCACGTATCGAAGTCGCGTGTCAAACGAGTGAGCAGAAAGTTGTCCTCTTAGAGAAAAGATTTGGCAGCGGCCAGGAACAGCTTAGCGGGCACTGGCGTGAGGTGCTTATTCCGATCCCGGAAGAAATCAGTTCTGGAAAGATCATTGTTCTGCTGGAGACGAATGCTCCAGAACCAGCAGAAGTCTGTGTTGGACTCGCCGAACCGATTCTCGTGCAGGAAGCTTCCCTGGTAAAGTCAAGAGAGGCAGAGTATCAACTTCGTCTCGAGCTGCAAAGAGAAGCTGAAAAACTAAAATCAAAGATTGATGAGCTCGAGGCCGAACTCGCATCTCTACGCGACAGGGAACGGCAAGCTCAGGAAGAAGCTGCTAAAAAAGCGAAAAGAGTCAGCGAACTCCAAATTCAGGTTCTTGAACTGGAAAAGCGGTGTGAAACGCTTGAAAACGAGCTCCGCGGAGCAAAGAGATCTGCCGGATTCCTCGCGCGTGCACGAGAATTTTTCTCCCGCAAGCGATAGCATCAGCGGAAATGCTTGCGTCCTCACTCGGGAAGTTTAATTTGCGAAAGGTCGATCCGATTGAAAGGTTCTTTGGCTGCTTTTTTCTTTTCTGTCTCTCCGGCTGGCTCCGCTTGAGCATTCGAATCCTGCCCCTCAGCCGACGTTTTTTGTCCGGCAGGGCGTTTTTGTCCAGCAGCAGGTTGTTGTCTCAGCCCAAATGGCTTTTCGCTCGCTACGTGCGATACGGCGTGTTTGTAAATCAAGTGGTGATGACCCTCGGCGTCGCGTACGATGATGGTAAAATTGTCAAACCCTCGCACAACTCCGCGGAGCGATTTCCCAGACAAAAAGAAAAACTCCACCTCCGCATTGTCCTTCCGAAGCTGATTTAACACGCTGTCCTGAAGGTTTCCTGCTGCTTTTGGCATTCAAAAACTCCCTCTAAAGCTCATCTTTGTGCAAAAAATACATTCTACAGAAAAGCTAGTGGCCCTTGGTCATTGGGCGCAACGAAAAAACGTTCAAATACATTCGGCCCCAGAGGTCACGCGCTGAAAGACTTCCTGTGCAAGCTCAGCAGGAGATCTCTCGGCAACGTCTAACCAAATGGCATTCTTCATGGCACGAAACCACGTGAGCTGACGCTTTGCGAAATTACGGGTTTTGCGCTTAATAGCTAGGACCGCTTCTTCGTACGTCATCTCGCCCCGCAAATACGAGATAAGCTCGTGATAACCTAAAGCTCGAATCGCTGGATTTGCCAGCGAGTATCCAGCTGCCAGATAATCCTTAACTTCTTGAAGCCAACCTTTCGATAACATTCTCTCAACTCGCTCTTCTATTTTTGCGTAGAGCTTCTCACGATCCATGTTGAGCACAAAAACGGCAGCTTTGTATCGTGGCGGGCGACGGAACTGCTGTTGGAGCTGGGAGATAGGTCTGCCGGTCACGTAATACACCTCCAGAGCACGTAGAATACGTTGTCGGTCATTTGGCATAATGTGGTTTGCTCCAGGGTCCACCTTTTGCAACTCAGCATAAAGCGATGCCAGTCCTTCGCGGACACAACGTTCGGATAACTCGCGCCTAATCGTTTCGTCCCTCGATGGCAGATTGAACACACCATGGAGAAGCCCCTTCAGGTACATGCACGTCCCCCCACATACGATCGGGAGGCGACCTTGGGACTGAATCTTCTCAACAAGTTGTGATGCCTGGCTAACAAAGTCCCCTAAATTATATTGGTAGTTTGGGTCCACAAAGTCGATGAGATGATAGACGACACCGCCCAACTCATCAGGGGTAGGCTTGGCGGTGCCGATCGTAAGAACCCGATAGACTTGCATGGAATCGGCGGAGATCACTTCGGTATCTAACATTTTTGCGAGAGCAACCGCCGTTGCTGTTTTTCCAACCGCAGTTGGACCCGTAATAACAAGCAAGTCGGGGCGACTCGTCATCTGTTTTCACTCACTTGGTTCGGGCTACGAGGGTGACTATTCGGCCCGCCCTCTCGCCCTCAGCGCGAAATGAGTAAAAGAGGTCGACTGAGTCCTTCGTGCAAAAGCCGCTTGTTTGAATGTGTGAAATAGGCACACCAGCATAAACTAGCTGCAGTTTATTCAGTTGTACGAGATCAAGGAATCGCCCACTCAGGAATGCACCATCAAGGCCAATCAAATGACGAAACTTGTTAGCAAAGCTACCAGCAAGATCCTCGCCGACTTCATAACAGCAACCGCCAATCGCAGGTCCAAACCAAACACGTAGGTAACGAGTGTCGCCCCCTACCGCTCCGATAGACTCTAAGGCGCGAATCGCTATTTCTGCAAATGTCCCGCGCCAGCCCGCATGCACGACGCCCACAATGCGATGTTTCTCCTCCACAAAAACAATAGGAACGCAATCAGCCGTGAAAACTGCTAAAGCGACGCCTGCCACTGGCGAGATTAGACCGTCGCAGGAGTCGATGACACTGTGTCCAGCAGTGTCCCCTGCGAAAAGTTCAGTTCGTTCGCGAACGACATGGATTCGGTCTGTATGACGTTGTCGGCAGAAGATAAGCGGTACTGTTTCTAGATTTAACGCATTGCGCATGATCAGCGCTGCTTCCGCGCTTGAATAAGTAGGCGGGATGATCTTGCGCGTACTTGATCCACCAGTGACCCAGTCAAGCCCCTTCAGCGGCAAGCTAAGAATAGATCCTTCGCTCTCGGTCAGCTGACATGGCTGGCTCATGCTACTTCTCCTGCGAGGCCGCTGCACGCCAGTGGGCTGCGAGTTGACCGCACGCACCGCCTATGTCAACTCCCTTTGAGTAGCGAATAATCGCTGTGTAATTCTTGCGATAAAGGAACTCTTGGAAAGCGAGAATTCGTTCCTCCGATGGTCGTTCAAACGGCAAATTGGGGTCCGGATTGAAAGGAATAAGATTGATCTTACAGGGGATTCCCATGAGCAAGCGTGCAAGTCGTCGCGCATCCTCGAGAGTGTCATTGATGTCTTTCAGGAGTACGTACTCAAACGTGATTCTTCGGCGGGGACGAAGGGGGAACTCGCGACAGGCCTCTAGAAGACCTTCTATAGGATACGTCTTGTTTATCGGCATCAAGACGTCGCGGACTTCATTTGAGGTGGCGTTTAGTGAAATCGCTAGACTCACACCTAGATCGGCCTCTCCGAGTCTCTTCATGCCCGGAATGATCCCACTGGTTGAAACAGTCACTCTACGAGCCGCTATCGCGGTGCCTTCGGGATCCACCAGCACTCTCAATGCTGGTATAACTTCATCCAGGTTAAGTAGCGGTTCGCCCATGCCCATGAGGACGACGTTGCGGGGCAGCTCGCCGTGAATTGCCCGCTTTACCAACATGACCTGCGAGACAATCTCCGCTCTTGTCATGTTGCGCTGAAAACCGCCGTAACCAGTCATGCAAAACGTGCAGCCTACCGCACATCCTACTTGAGTAGAAATGCACAGAGTATACCAGTCCTCTTCCTTGATCAGCACACTTTCGACATATTTGCCATCGGCGAGTCGGAAAACAACCTTCCTGGAGCCATCTCGGGACTCACGGACGTCAGCGATATCAATGTGACCAAGCACACAGTTTTCTTCCAGCCACTGCTGGAACACTCGAGAAATATTGTGCATTTCTTCGAAAGAGAGTGCCGCCCGATGATACATCCAGTGGAACAACTGTTTCGCCCGAAAAACAGGCATTCCAGCCTGTTGAACTAAATTGCGCAACTCCCACAGATTTGCGCCTAGAAGGATGTATTTCCCGTCGCGCCGCTTAGGCGGCAGAGCGATGTCGCGTCCCGCGCCCTTCAATTCCCTATGTTGGCTGTTTGCTGCCATTACTCCTGCGACGCGTTGCCTCCTGAAGTTTGATGTGAAAAGTTTGCAATGCTTACTTGGCTCGCAAGCTGACGTGCAACGTCGAGATACTTCTGGGCAATCTCGCTCTCTGGGTCCGCTGCGACAATCGGAATGCCTCCATCCCCCGCTTCACGCACTTGTGGCACAAGGGGAATCTCTCCAAGAAAAGGGACACCATACGTGAGGGCTGTTTCCCTGCCACCGCCCCTTGCGAAAATTGCGGTTTCCTGCCCACAATGAGGACAAACGAAATAGCTCATATTTTCAATAATGCCAAGGAGAGGAATGTTCTGAGACCGGAACATCATGATGCCCTTACGAACATCCTGGAGCGCCACTTCCTGAGGCGTCGTCACGTGCACAATACCAGTAATTTTCGCAAGTTGAATGAGCGAAATTTGCACATCTCCTGTTCCGGGAGGCAGATCAACGACAAGGTAGTCCAAATCTCCCCAGTCCACCTGACCAAGAAATTGCCGCAACGCACTGTTAAGCATGGGGCCACGCCAAATAACGGGCTGGTCTTCATCGATAAGAAACCCCATGGACATGACTTTGACTCCGTAGTTTTCCAACGGAAGTAACTTGTCTATTTCGTCGCCGTTGGCTAGCCGGCACGTCCGAATCTCTGGTTGGGCCTGGCGAAGCCCAAACATGAGAGGAATGTTGGGCCCATAGATATCAGCGTCGAGAAGCCCAACTCTTGCCCCTAATTTCGACAGCGCCACTGAAACATTTGCTGCGACTGTCGACTTTCCAACTCCTCCCTTCGCCGAAGCAATACCGATAATGTTGCGGACACCGGGTGTGAGATCCTGATTTGCAAAAGCAGATGAAACGTTGGAGGTCATGTCTACCTGCACGCCGCGAACCCCTGGAACCTGCATAAGGGCACGAGTAACAGCGTTCTCGATTTCAGCTTTGAGCGGACATGCTGGAGTGGTGAGTACGACCTTAAGATTTACCCTACCATCGTCGGTAACTTGTAAATCTTTTACCATGTTAAGGGACACGATATCTCGGCCAAGTTCTGGCTCGATGACCGTGCGAAGAGCGGACCATAAACTTTCAACGGAAACCTCACTCATCCCATATTCCTTATGATTGAATAAGATAGTTAAAACTTATGCAAAAGCGTACTGCTTAGCTTCTGATTACATAGTTGTGTCAGGCATTTTCAAAAGGTCACGGAATTCATCCTTCTAGGGCCACTGCCTGTCGGTCTCAACCTTGGCCCAAAATGCGCCGTCTTATTCTCTGCCACAAAGACCCTTTCGTGTAAGACCGTCCCCTGTTGGCTCCGGCCCGACCGAATTTGGCAAAAAGCACAACATTCTGTCGCGCAACCTCGCAATCAGGAAAAACCACGGCCGATGTAGCCCCCGGGACTCGTGAATCCGCCACGAGACGGTCGGGGGCAAAACTGGGTTCTTCAACCCAGCGGAGTAGGGGAGTGAAATTGCGCTCCTCGTCAAAAAGCTCATCAAGAAAAGCGTGTGCCTGTCTGGCCCGGATTCGCGCTTGTTCCAAATTCCCCCTCAGACGCAGAAGAGCATCCGCTAAACTCGTTGGGCTAGCGGGATCAAAGGCCTCAATAAGTCCTTTCTCTGCCAAAAGCTTTGCAGGTTCACACAAAGGCGTCGTGATCACAGGAATATCATATTGCACCCAATCAACCAAACGCGTTCGAGTTCCTATTTCTGCCTCATAACAGGGCAGATCGATGTTTATAGCGGCATCTGCTTGCATATAGTAGTTAGGCATCTCGCTTGGCGGAACCCAGCCAATGAACACGAAGTGCGAGCGCAGCTCACTGCCCTCGCAGAGATCACGAAATCTTTTAAAAGTCACGTTATCATGGCCAGGAATCTCTCCACCCACAGAAACGAAATAAATGCTGGGGTCTTGCCGCATAGCGATTTCCAGTCCGCGGAAAAGAGTCTCAGGGTCCGTCCATGTATTGTACCCCCCTGACCACAGCAGCATAAAAGAATCAGCGGGGATAAGAAACCCCTTCACAACTCGCCGTTGAACCCCTGGTTGGTTATAAATTCTCCGTGCACTGTTGGGAATAACAGAGACAAGCTCCGCACCGGACGTGAACTGATTAAGACGTCCAGCTAGCCCAAGCTGGCCAATAAGCGTGTACTTTTGCGGCGTACTCGCCACGCTAAATCGATCCCCGTGAAGTAGTGCTTCGAGCATAACTCGCCAAAGATCCAGGAGCGATGCGTCATTGTCAAATGTGGCAGCCTGAAGCTGGCGCTCGCAAAGTGGATCTCCCAGATAGTCAAGCCACAACGGAAGCCGTGCAGGGACTCGCGCTGCAACATCGTTCATGATGTCCGTCGTTGAGATGATACAATCAAACCTGCACCGTTCGTGAAGCGTTGCGATAGCTTCTGGAGTTCGTTGCGAATGATACTGAAGACGACAAACACTAAACCGATCCGCTACTGATTCCTGCTTTAGGCGCGTTGTCGCGTCAGGGTTATCGCGAAAATCCCCAAAATCGATTGTCCCTAACACTACTCCGTGACCGTGGCGATGAATCACACTTGCCAGATGCCATACGCGAATTCCTGGGGCATGAAGACGCTCCGTTGGATCTATGGGAAGCGGACCGACTCCGAGAACAAGTACGTTCGACATACCACATCAAGATGGGGAAAAATGGAATGGCAGAGCAAATACGAAATTTGCCCTCCTCGGAACTAACCTTACGTTCGGCGAGAATGGAACTCTCGCAACGAAAGTTTATTTTTTGGTGGGTTCGTTGAGCCAGATCACACGCTCGCCTGTGGGGGACTGCTGGCCTGTCTTCGACAGCTCGACAAAATCTATTGAGCAATCTTCGCTTCTAAAACGAGTAAGGTCGTAGCTTCGCCCCATGTGAATACAGTCTGTCGGACATGGCTCAATGCAGAGACCGCAAAACATACAGCGGTTGTAGTCAATCTCGTATCGTGTGAGAATGGCATTCTTGCCCTTTCCGATGCTCTCGATTGTGATGCAATCCACAGGACAAGCAATCGCACACTGATCACACGCAATGCAGCGATCAACTTCGTAGACGTGAATACCCCTATATCCATCTGGGATTTCAGGCTTCTCATCTGGATACTGCAATGTTACTGGTTTGCTCAACAAGTAGCGGCCAGTAACAGCCATGCCCACCAATGTGGTTTTGACGGCGTTCCAAACTGTACCAAAGTACTCTCGCACCGGTGTCAACTCTGCCATAGGTGGACTCCTCGAATCAAATTCCTAGCTTCACAATGGTCTCACGCCGTCCATTTTTGTCCGAACCAACTCGGGCGTCAAAAGAGGATTCACCGCGAGACACAAGAACGCCACGAAGCGTGTGTGCAAACGTTTCCGTGATCCTGACATTGACTTCCTGGCCAATGAGCGACGTCGGACCCGTGAAAACAACTGCCTTGTCACTTCGCGTACGTCCCATAAGCTGTGCCTCTGACTTCTTTGAAACAGATTCCACAAGCACACTTTGAACTGTGCCTAGAAGCTGCGCATTAATTTCTGTGCTGATTCTCTCTTGGAGTGTAATGCAACGCTGCAAACGTCTCTTTTTCTCCTCCAAAGGAACTGAATCTATCCACTCGGCGGCCTTCGTGCCAGGACGCGGAGAATACATAAACATGAAGGCACTATCCCAGCGTGCCCTCTCCATAAGATCATAAGTCTCCTCAAAGTCCTGCTCAGTTTCGTCTGGAAAGCCAACAATGATGTCAGTCGTAATAGCGATGGCGGGAACTCGTTCTCGCAGCGAACTGAGCAGGTTGAGATATTCTTCCTTAGTATAAAAACGCTTCATGCGGCGCAAAACACGATTGGATCCAGCCTGGACAGGCAGGTGGATAGATTCGCATACCTTGTCAAGCGTTGCAATGGCCTCGATGAGCTGCCGAGTGCAGTCTTTTGGATGAGAGGTCACAAAGCGTATGCGCTTAATCCCTGCCACTTCATTCACTGCTGCCAACAAGTCCGCAAAATTAGCTCGTTTCTCTTTGTCGTAGTAGCTATTGACGTTTTGTCCTAGCAGAACGACTTCCGAATACCCTTCATCGGCGAGTCGGCGTACTTCCTCAACCACTTCAGCGACAGGACGACTGACCTCGCGGCCACGGGTGTGGGGGACAATGCAGAAGGTGCAGAAATTATTGCACCCGTACATCACCGTCACAAGACCGCGAACCTGGGAGAAACGCCGAACAGGCTGAACACCCCCAAAAACGGGTTTGTCAATGTCTTCTACGGCAACAACCCGCTCCCCGCTAACCACAACATGCTCTATCAGCTCCCCCAATTTGAACAAGTCTCGCGTCCCAATAACAAGGTCGACATTGGGCAGCAGCTTCAGAAGGTGCTCACCGTCCTTCTGTGCCATGCAGCCGCTAATGGCGAGCACTTTGCAGTTTCCTCGTTTTTTCGCCGACGCCAGGTTGGCAACACGCCCTAAGGCACGCTCTTCTGCGCCTTCTCGAACGACACACGTATTGACAACGACAACATCCGCATCTTCCGCACTTGGCACATATTCGAGCCCTTTGCTCTCGAGTATGCCTGCCATAATTTCCGAATCATTGTCGTTCATCTGACAGCCGTACGTCACGATGTGATAACTACGAAGGGACGGCATGACTGGCAATCTCCACGCTTCTTGTTCGCTGAAAGAGTATTAGGCATTTGCGAGCTAAATTCATACCACTCGCACACACTATCTTAATCAATGTTGCAAAGCAGTGCAGGCCGATTGCACACAATGACTACTCTGACAGGAAAGCAGGCATAGAAGATGAGTTCCACACAACCACGTGTTGCCGTGATGAATCTCCGCTCAGGCGACCGCGTCGACGGAGTTTATCTTTTGGACAATTATCAGATCCGTCCACGCAAGGATGGAGGGTCATTTCTTACAATGGTTCTGCGCGACGCCACAGGCAAGATCACAGGGGTGATGTGGGACAACTTTGATCAATTCGTTAATAAGGCAATACGCGAAAATGATTACATCAAAATCCAAGGCGACGTGCGGTCACATCAAAACCAACTTCAGATCCATGTGAGTAAGGTGGAAAAGGTCCCGGACGAAACCATTGACCCAGAAGAGTTTCTCCCCGTTACCCCATATTCAATCGAGCAACTGGAGAGTGAGTTCTGGGCCTTAGTGAGAGAAATTCGAGATGCCGATGTTCAGCAACTTCTTCAGGCAATCTTTGGTAAGCCAAAATTATGGAAGCAGTTCAAACGTGCCCCCAGCGCAGTTGCTATGCACCAAGCCTATTTGGGCGGTTTGCTGGAACACACCGTGATGGTTGCAAAAAACGCCCTAAGAATTGCAGAAAACTATCCCGCGGTTAACAAGGACATCCTCCTTGCTGGGGCACTTCTTCATGATATTGGGAAAACGCTCGAGTTTTCTTACGACAAGAAAATTGCCTACACTGACATGGGACGGCTCATCGGTCACATTCCTATGGGATATGCGATGATTGAATATGAAGCCGCCCGCTTAGGATCGCTTCCCGCGCAGAAGAAGGTTCTCATTCAGCACATCGTCCTGAGCCATCATGGCTATTTGGAATTCGGCTCCCCTAAACAACCACACACCCTTGAGGCAATTATCGTGCACCACGCAGACCAGCTTGATGCGCAAATCTCCAATTTTCTCGAGCCGAGAGCCGGTGCTTCCTCCAGCTCGAAATGGGAATATAGCCCGATGTTCGAGCGGGTCATGTATTCCGGGACACATGAAGACCTCGAGGTAACAGAACTCCTACGCGCTCTAGGGTATAGCCTTGGGTTGCAAGGCAAAAAGAAAGACGACCGTGCGGAGTTACAACCAACGGAGGATCTCTTTAGTGATCCTTCCGTCTCCGAATAATCTCCAAGAATTTACCGTAGCCGCCAAAACAAGAGGAGTTCGCCAACTATGGAGATCGCACAACGTTTAAAACAGATCCCGCCCTATATCTTTGTCGAACTTGATCGGCTAAAGAAAGAGGCTCTTCAACGCGGAGAAGATGTTATCAGTTTGAGCATCGGCGATCCCGATCTGCCGACGCCCCAGCTGATTGTCGAAGCTTTGGCCGCTGCTGCCAAAAAACCCGAAAACCACTGCTACCCCCTTGGGACCGGAAAGCTTGCTTTAAGAGAAGAGATTGCACGGTATTACCAAGCGAAGTTTGGAGTAGCTTTGGATCCAGTCACCGAAATACTGGTCCTGATAGGCTCGAAAGAGGGAATTGGGCACCTCCCACTCGCCTTGGTGGATCCAGGAACTGTCGTGCTGTATCCGGAGCCTGGTTATCCGGTGTATCGTATGTCGGCTCTGTTCGCTGGCGGCGAGCCGGTTGCCCTGCCACTTACTCGCGAGAATAGTTTCTTGCCCGACCTCGACTCTGTGCCGCCGGACACTCTCCGTCGCACGCGGCTCCTATGGCTGAACTACCCGAACAATCCCACGGGAGCATTTGCTTCAGTCGAGTTCTTTGAAAAGGTTGTATGGTTTGCAAGAAGATACAACTTTGTAATCGCGCACGATGCTGCGTATATTGATTTAGTCTTTGGCAGCGAACGTGCCCACAGTATCCTCGAGATCTCCGGCGCAAAAGATGTCGCCATCGAGTTTCATTCCTTCTCAAAAACGTTTCATATGACGGGATGGCGGATTGGTTTCGCTGTTGGAAATCGGGATGTTGTAAAGGCTTTGGCGGAGATAAAAGCGAACCTTGACTCTGGAGTCTTTGGCGGCGTGCAGGACGCCGCTATTGTCGCGCTCCAACATTTTGATGAGCTCGTTCCCAAACTGCGACAAACTTATGAGGAGCGCTGTCGTGTGCTCATGCGAAGACTTGAACAACTGAAGTGGCCGAATGTCACACCTCCACGGGGCACATTCTATGTTTGGCTGCCGACTCTTCATGGGAAAAGTTCGATGGAGATGACCATGGAGCTTCTGAAAAAATGCGCAGTGATGGTCACGCCAGGGACAGCTTTTGGCGACGGGGGAGAGGGATATATTCGCATTGCCCTCACGGCACCTGAAGAGAGAATTGAGCAAGCATTTGACCGTATCGAAAGGGCAGGAATCGTATGATACGCCTGTGGATTTCCCTCATTTTCATCCTTGGGATTTTCCCGTGTTGGGCAGGAACAAAGATCACCTCACCGAGTGTTTCAGACGCTCTGACGGCTACGGATACACCATCCTCCTCACCGGTTGCGAGCGTAGAAACGAAAGCCCGCAACTCTTCTTCAAACCGGAACGCCGAAGCTCATCCGTTCCCCTATGAAGAACATCTTCTCGCAACGTCGGCTACGTTGCCCACTTTTAACCGCAAAGTTGTGGAAATTATCCTCAAGTATCCGCGAAACGGCCGACACGCTTACTTTTGGCCGCGTAAAGGGGAATTGAACTATGATGGCTGCACCACTGATGTCATCCTTGGGGGCCGTCCGGTCATGAAAGGGGAGCCACAGGGGCGTACTTATTGCTGCGGTCTTACATTAGAAGTGTTTTACCGAGCGCTGGAAGCTCTTGGCCTGGAATCTTCATTTTCGAACATAAACCCCGACGAATTTAAACGTCTTTGGTTTTGCACGGAACTGTACGCTCGTGGGCCGGGTGATGCCCTGGAGGCATACCACCTCGGCCGGAAGGTCACCCCAGACGAAGCCCTGCCAGGAGATTTTGTCCAAATCTGGCGACACAATAAAAGTGGTCACAGCGTGATTTTTGTGGGTTGGCAATACGACAATGAGGGCCGACGAAAAGCAATTCACTACTGGAGCACCCAGACTGGGACCCAGGGCATTAATTTCGTAAGCGAAAGCATCGGTCCAGCGGATTCAATGGTCTGGCTAGAAAAGACTTCTTTTGCACGAGCAGACATCACTCCGCCTGCACATTGATTGTTCTTGCCGTGGGCGCCTCACATCCAGGATATTGGCAATGTCGTTGGGGGCAGGCAGAAGATGCCCTATAATCGGATGTTATAGGCAGTAATGTAACACGAACGAGAGAGGTTTTGCCACCATGCTCGAAATGAACGAAATGCTCAAACTCGTTGTGGAGCGCGAAGCGTCGGACTTGCACATCTCCGTAGGAAAGCCGCCCGTCATGCGACTTCACGGAATTTTGGACGTTGTTGATCCGCACATTATTACGCCTGAAGACTCAGACCGGCTGATGCGGGAGATTACCCCGCCGCGCTACCAGCAAATGATTCAGGAAACAGGGAGCGCTGATTTCGCTTACGCTTACAGCGATTTAGCACGCTTCCGTTGCGCAGTTTTTCGAGCCCGGGGCAATATCTCGATCGTGATGCGTCTCATCCCTTCAAAGATCCTCACGTTTGATCAGCTCGGTTTGCCACGCGATTCGATTATCGAAGTCCTTCACGCACACCGCGGTCTCGTTCTTGTTACGGGTCCAACTGGATCGGGCAAGACCACAACGTTGGCAACAATGATCGACTATATCAATTCTGAGCGTTATTGCCACATCATCACCATTGAAGACCCGCTCGAATACATTCACCCGCACAAAAAGGCTATTGTCACACACCGCGAGTTGCACGTTGACACGCCCAGCTTTGCTTACGCTCTGCGTGGTGCTTTGCGTCAGGACCCTGACGTGATTCTCGTGGGCGAAATGCGCGACCTTGAAACTATGGAAGCGGCGATCACTGCAGCAGAAACAGGACACTTGGTTTTTGCAACATTGCACACTGTGTCCGCTTCAGAAACAGTGAACCGTATTATTGACGCATTCCCAGTGAACCAACAGGAACAAATCCGTGCGGTCCTCTCTGTCGCCCTACGTACGATTATCGCGCAAACACTTGTCCCGCGAGCAAGTGGGAAGGGACGTGTAGCCGCCTACGAGATTTTGCACAACACGCCCGCGGTCGCAAACCTCATTCGCGAGAAAAAGGTCAACCGCATCATTTCAACAATTCAAACGAGCGCAAAGCAGGGCATGATCACCCTCGATGATTACTTGCTGAACCTTTACAAGCGCGGCATCATCACGGGCGAAGTCGCTCTCCAACGATGCCATTATCCAGGCGAAATGCGGGAAAAGATGATGGCACTCATGAGCCAGACAGAAGAAGGGCAGCCTGCTGCATAATTAAAGATCTAGCCGCTTCAGTTCATGACTCGTGCGCACCCCTTGATGCGTTGCGACGCTGCTCTGCCACCAGGAGATTTGCGCGGAGGAGACTCTCGAAGGTTCCAGCGTCGGTCCACCATCCATCGACAATGTCGTAGCACAACGTGCCACGGGCAACGTAGGCGTTGTTGACATCGGTAATTTCGAGCTCGTTACGCCGGCTTGGTTTGAGGGTTTTTACCACTTCCCAGACATAGGCGTCGTACATGTAGACGCCTGTGACGGCATAACTGCTCTTCGGCTGAGCTGGCTTCTCTTCGATGGAAACGACTTTTCCATCACACAGTTCCGCCACGCCAAATCGCTGCGGATCAGGAACTTCTTTGAGCAGAATGCGAGCTCCCTCTGACTGATTGCGAAATTTTTCAACAGCAGGCGCGATCGGTTTTTCGAAGATGTTGTCCCCAAGAATCACTACGCACCGGTCGCCATCAACAAAATCTTCCGCGAGCTTCAGCGCATCAGCAATCCCGCCTTCACCACGCTGGAAAGCATAGTGTAGCCGGCGCAGTCCAAAGTCCCCGCCATTTTCCAGCAGGTTTAAAAAATGCCCAGCAAAAGAGCCACCTGTCACCAGCATGATCTCGCGAATGCCTGCGTTTACCAATTGCTGAATCGGGTAATAGATCATCGGCTGATCGTAAATAGGAAGAAGATGCTTATTTGTTATCTTAGTAAGAGGATAAAGCCGCGTCCCCAACCCTCCAGCCAAAACGACACCTTTCATGAATTCCTCCACAGATAAAAGAATACCATCGACGGCATAAACCATTGTGCGGGGCTTATCGTGGCATGGTCAAGAGTTCCTGGTAAAGGTTTTCTAGTCCTCGGATCATGGACTGATAAGAAAATTCCTGGTGTACCCGAAGGCGGCCTTTTTCGCCCATTGTCTTGGCCAATTCTGGTGAACTAGCAAGTTTCTCTATAGCGGTTGCAAGGGCCGCAGGATCCCGCGGCTCGACGATAATTCCTGTCTCGCCATCAACAACTGCTTCAGGATTTCCCCCCACACGCGTCGCTACTACTGGCAATCCCGCTGCCATGCCTTCCAGAATGACGTTCGAAAAACCCTCCTCGTGCGACGCACTGACCAGCATGTCCATAGCTGCTAACACATGCGGCACATCCTGTCGTGGTCCCAGGAAGCAAAGGTGATTCTCAATGCCAAGTGTCCTTGCCCGCTCGAATAAGGACGCAGCAATCCCGTCATCGCGGCCAACCCAGATAAATCGCATGTGAGGAAATTTCGGAACTAGAAGTGCTGCTGCCTCAACAATTTCTGCATGCCCTTTGTAGGGGATAAGGTTTGCTACCGTACCCACAACGATACTTTTCTGATCCAGACCGAGTTTCTCTCGAATTTCCGCGCGGCTGGGAAGGTTTTCAAACGGCGCCAAATCGATCCCATTGTAGACAAGTCGAAGTTTCTCCGCCGGGACCGGTTCTCGCCGCAGAACATCTTCCATGATTGCTCGACTCTTGCAGTGAATGAGATCAAACCACGGATCCACAATATTCTCAAGTCTCGCAAGAATCCGGCTCTTATCACGGTAATGACCAAGTGCCAGTTTGGTGCAAATCATCCGGTTTACACGTGCCACCCGACCTGCCGCCCCTCCTAACACATTACAGGCTGGAATCATGGTGTGCAAAATATGCGGGCGCAATCTCCTGAGCAAAAACACCAGCCGTAGCCACGCGGCAAAAGCTGCTGGCAAAGTTGAGCCACGAATGGTTCCAGGAGCCCTTTTGCGTGGGTACCTAAGATCATGCAGGATTGCTCCTGCATCTCGCGCAGCTTGTTCTAGCGGCCCAAACCCCGAAAGACAGAGGATATGACATTCATATCGCTCCTTTGGTAGTCCTCTGACCCACGCAACGAGTTGACGTTCGCTTCCGCCAACATCGAGACTTGTAATCAAATACGCGATTTTAATTCTTACCTCTTTTGCTATCACCACGCCGTTTGGCTCCCGTGAATTTCGCACGCATCACAAACTTATGGTAGTGCCAGAATGTGTCAATACCACGAATCAACACCTAACTGGAGTCTCGCGCGCACAGTCCTCGCTGATTTGCACAGAGAAGGTTACGAAGCACTCCTGGTCGGTGGGTGTGTGCGGGACCACCTCTTGCACGTGCCAGCCAAAGAATGTGATATTGCAACTAATGCGGTACCAAACAAACTCATCAGTCTCTACGGCGAAGAGTGCAAGCCGATCGGGATCGAGTTTGGAGTTGTGCTGATTGCCCGCCAGGGAATGCGAGTGGAAGTCACGACCTACAGAGCAGAGAGCGGCTATGCAGATCACCGACATCCTTCATCTGTGAGGTTTTCTTCGCGTGAGATTGATGCACAAAGACGCGACTTTACAGTGAATGCCCTCTATTGGAATCCATTCACCGATAAGATTTTCGATCATGTCGGCGGCCTTAACGATCTCGAGAAGAGAATCCTCAGGGCGGTCGGAGAACCAGAATTGCGTTTTCGCGAGGATGCCCTGCGTGTCTTGCGTGCCTTGAGGTTTTCCTCCACACATGGCTTTGAGATTGAACCGCGGACATGGTCGGCGCTTTGCCAGCACGCAGGGGATCTCTTGAAGCTCAGTGCTGAACGCATCCGAGAAGAGCTTGTGAGAGGCTTTACAGGAGCAAATCCAGCCCGATTTCTTGATCTACTCGATCGTTCGCGTGTTCTGGATGTGATCCTCCCGGAAGTGGCGCGAATGAGAGGGGTCGAGCAACCACCTATGTATCACCCTGAGGGTGATGTGCTAACACATACGAAGTTGCTTTTGCAGCGGCTTGGCCCGAATCCATCGGTTACTCTGGCTTTTGCGGCGCTGCTTCACGATGTTGGGAAGCCTGTTACAGTCACTCGGGCGGGGGAAAAGATCGCTTTTCCTAACCATGATCAGGTCGGGGCAGAAATCGCCGACGCTATTTGTCGCCGCTTAAAGTTCCCAAATGCCGAACGGGAACGCATCGTCGCAATGGTCAGACGCCACATGATATTTATCTCGATCCGCGACATGAGGCCAGCGAAACGCGCTCGGTTTCTAGCGGAACCGACGATCGACGAGGAACTCGAGCTTCACAGGGCAGATTGTGAAGCCAGCCACGGGAAAACAGAAAACTATGATTTTGCGCGTTTCGAATTGGAAAGAATCAGAAAAGAGGCAAAAGGATCAGCCTTACCCGCACCACTCATCACGGGCCATGACCTGCGGGATGTGCTAAAAATTCCTCCCGGGCCAATCTACCGCAAAATTCTCTCTAGAGTTCAAGACGCCCAACTCGAGGGACAGCTAACTAACCGCGAGGAGGCACTCGAGTTCGTTCGCAAGCATCTCCCCAGCCTCCTGGGTGAGGGCGTGGATAATCTCCCTCCCAGCTCATGATAGTTTCCCAAGGTGGATTGTAACCAAGTAAAGGATCTCGGCAGAGTCCATACTCTTGACAATTGCTCCCCCTTGATGTTTGAAGGAATGAGATGACGACCGAAGGGCAACATTATCCGGACAGACTCAAGCGGCGAGTCCATCACTTCAGAAAATTCAAGGAAGAGGGGCGACGGATCGTCATGGTCACCGCCCACGATTTTCCTACCGGCCTAGCCGCCGAATTGGCGGATGTAGACGCCGTGCTCGTTGGCGACTCTCTAGGGATGGTCGCGCTGGGGTTCGACACCACGCTCTCCGTTACTATGGAGATGATGCTTCATCACACAGCAGCAGTTCGCCGTGCGGTGAAGACCGCATTTTTAATTGCCGACATGCCGTTTCTCTCCTACCAGGTGAGTGTTGAGCAGGCGGTCACAAATGCAGGTCGTCTGGTTCAGGAAGCCGGTGCCGAAGCTGTGAAGCTCGAAGGCTGCCGAGAAGTCCTTCCAGCCATCGAGCGTATCTTAGCAGCCGGAATCCCCGTTCTTGGGCACATCGGCTTGCTACCGCAATCGGTGAACAAGTTGGGAGGCTACAAGATCCGTGGGCGAAAGGAAGACGATGCTGAGTTGTTGATGCAAGAAGCCAAGCTTCTAGAACAGGTCGGCGTGTTCGCCATCGTACTGGAGGCAGTCATTCCCTCTGTAGCAGCTGAAATAACTCGGCAAGTTAAGATTCCAACGATTGGAATTGGGGCAGGCCCCATGTGTGACGGCCAGGTGCTCGTGATGGGTGATGTCGTCGGCCTCACGGCGGCAACCTCTCCCAAGTTTGCAAAGCGTTACGCAAATGTCCTGAAAGAAATGACCCAAGCTGTTCAAGCCTATGCCCACGAGGTTCGAGAGGGGACATTTCCCGGCACTGAGCACACGTATTGACGCTCGGTTTTTTTACAAGTTTATAAGTGACGTTGTTAACAAGAATACATTGTTGGATGGAAGGCAGATAACATGGATTCGATCCAAGATTACTACCGTGGTGCCCTCGTAGGTGCAGCGGTCGGTGACGCACTCGGTGCGACAGTCGATGATTTGACGCGCCAGGAAGTCTCCTCCAAATACGGGGTGCACAGGGAGCTTGTAGGGGGAGGACGTCTGAAACTGCAGGCGGGGGAAGTCGGGATCGACACCTCGCTAGCCCTTGCCGTCGCAAAAGCTCTTATCGATATGCCCGAAGAAATCGACTGGCGTGCCATTGCCAAGGCCATGGTGGATTTCTTTGCAGAGCAGCCCAACGCAAAGAAAGGGGCAGGACCTGTCACTCACGCTGTTCTCAGCGCACTGAAACCAAAAGCAAAAGATCTATACGCTGTCGCTCAGAAAGTTGCAGCAGAGATGCCGGAGAGCGCCGGTGGGGGAGGAGCTCTTGTACGTATGGCACCGATCGGTATGCTGCGACGTTTGATGCCTAAAGAACTTATTGTCGATACGATTAACTTGTGCCGAATTACGCATTACGATCAGCGTGCGGTGGATGCTTGTTTGGCTTTTAATTTCGGCGTTTCGTATCTTACATCCGGCAAAGACCCTTCCAAACTCCTCTTCAAAACATGGCGCTTTGTGACCGAAGCACGCGAGTCTAAAGAATACCGACAGCTCGTGGGGACAAAGGTTCCGGATCCCGACATGGTAAAAGCTCTCAAGGCAGTTAACAAATTACAGTACGATGAGCTCGACACGAGTGGGAAAGCGATCCCAATGACGCAGGCAGCTTACTGGATTGTCCTCAATGCGATTGATTTCGAGGAAGGACTTGTGCGCGCCGTGAACCTTGGCGGAGATGCTGCTACATTCGGGGCTGTCGCCGGGACCTTACTCGGAGCTCGGTTTGGGGAACAAGCCATACCGGAGCGCTGGTTAAAGGCTGTGAAGATACGAGATGAGTTAGAAGCGGTGGCTGACAAACTCTGGAAACTCGCCGAACCCAAAAAATGACGTCGGTTATCACTCGTTCTGTCATCGCATTGGTGCACAATGATACAGTTCAGAGCCGCAGAAATGACGAGGAACAAAAAAGACTTTTCCACAGGTCCTCTTTCCGCGTCCGGGTCGCTTCAGCAGTGGCAAATCTAAAGATTCAACCAAAATCAGCCACTTGACGAAAATTTTGCTAAGTAGAATTTTTGCAATGGTTTATCACAATTTCATGGTTGCTTCACTTCTCATGTTGTGTGTTTTGTTTTCCGAGCGATTCTACTCACAGAAATTCACAGGTTTTCCACAGGTACATGCGAGGTAAAACAGGAGCTTCACTGATATGCTGATGGGGAAAGTCGTCGGTACGGTGGTGTCCACCCATAAAGACGAAGGGATGACTGGTTTCAAACTACTCGTCGTCCAAAATCTGCAGCTCGACATGAAGCTGTCTTCGAGTTACGTCATCGCTTGCGATGCCGTAGGTGCAGGGATTGGCGACGTAGTCATTGTTGTCCAGGGCAGTAGCGCGCGCCTAACGGAACAAACTCGGAACAAGCCTGTGGATGCGGCCATTATATGCATTGTCGACAGCGTGGAAGTTGGCGGGCAGCTCATCTACGAGAAAGCCAAAGAGGCAATCACTACCTGAGCTCACCATGTTGCCGTCGCTTTCTCGTTTGTTCTCTCTCATGGCCTCGATACACCGCTTCTTTTTCGCTATCCCGCAGACGCGATCCCAACGCTTTGTTCCCGTCATTCTGTGGGGCTGTTTAATCTTTGTTCTTTCTTCGTTGCCCGGCTCAGCTTATCCCAAGGTGACTTTCCCATTTGCTGACAAAATCGTTCACGCAGCGCTCTACGCCCCTTTCGGCTTTTGGCTTGTTCGTTCCGTGTGGAACCCGTTGCAACCACTCAAAGCCACTCATTTTTTTTTGGCATACGCAGTCGGTATGGCTTATGGACTTTCAGACGAAATCCATCAACTTTTTGTGCCCCTTCGCACTTGTTCTCTCGCCGATTGGATTACAGATTGCATAGCGTTAATTCCGGGTCTCATTGCTTGGAAGATTTTGGTTTCTTTTGAATCCCGGAGGAATGCACGTTTTTAACAAAGCAAAAAATAAGGATCAAAGAAGGACCTTGACGCTCGACGTCTCGGGCGACGGAGAATCAAACGTATCATGGCCATAGAACTCGAACCGCTACCGATGCTCATCGTTCTGTCTTCACCCAGTGGGGGAGGGAAAAGCTCAGTTTGCCGTGCTCTGCTCGCTGCCGACCCAAAGTTGCAGTATTCGGTATCCGTCACAAGCCGCCCACCCCGCCCTGGCGAGGTGAACGGACGAGATTACTGGTTTGTGAGCGAGGATGAATTCCTTAAGCTCATCGAACAAAACGCATTCTACGAGTGGGCACGCGTGCACGACAATTACTACGGAACGCGGCGCGACATCGTGGAGGCAAAACTGGCACAGGGACACGACGTCGTCATGGATCTCGACGTTGTTGGTGGCTTGACCATCAAGAAGCTCTGCGATCGTTCTGTTCTAATTTACGTCCTTCCCCCCTCGCTCAAGGTCCTGGAAGAGCGCCTCCGAGCGCGGGGCACAGATCCTGAACCGGTCATTCAAAAGCGCCTTCGCAATGCGCGCCATGAAATCAACTTCGCTGAAAAATACGATTTCGTGGTTATCAATGACGATCTCGAATTCACGGTGGCCACGATTCGTCGCATCATCGAGGCACAACGCTACGCATCTCGTAACCAGCGGGTGAAGATCACGGGGGATGATGCGCTAATTTATTGATGCACAAATCGCAAGAGGGGTGAAAAAAGGATGCCGGTCTACGAATATCTCTGCCCAGCAAACGGCGAGACCGTCACCGTCGTCCACTCTATGAATGAGCGAGTCTCCACGTGGGGAGAGTTATGTGCGCTGGCAGGCCGCGACCCGGGGACCACCCCAGCCAATGCACCAGTCGAAAAGCTCCTTTTTGCTCCGGGGATTTGTACGCCTGTTGGAGACTCGAAGCTTAAAGAACTTGGGTTCACCAAGTTGGTCCGTCGCGATCACGGCGTTTATGAGAACGTCACTCGTACCGACAAGGAAGCCCGTTACATGGTCGCTGGCAACAAATCCACTCTTCCTGACCTCAAGAGTCGAATCACGGATTGAGAACAAAAATACTCATTACTGCACAAAATTTGTGCTTAAGAGAGCGGTTATTTTCTCCTCTCGATGCCCCCTCTGGCGTCATAATCCAAATTGGAACGTTTTTTGCGGTCACAAGCATTAATAATTCAGTCACTGGCTAGATTTTCTTTTGACGTGAACCTGTCGTCTGTTCTACGGTATGATTTTTGCGTACTGTTGTGGTAATAGGTGGCAATATGAGACGGAGACTTAACACAAAGGCCTTCTCGCTCATCGAGGTGATCATCTCGATGTTGATCACGTTGATTGTCGGGCTTGCCGTGGTGGGGGGAATCATCTACAGCCGCCAAGCGATGGAGCTCGACAAACAACGGTTAGCTGCCCTGAACTATGCACGGCAGGCTATGGAAGCAGTCCATACCAATGCCTCCATCGACGCCGGGGTGAAGACTCTCGTTCCGTTCAATGCCCCTGGACTCGAAATCGACGCAGTTGTGGAAGTGAGCTTTTATCCAGTTCGTGACGACGGAAGTGTGGATTGGGACAATCCCACACCAGCACCGGTTCACGGACGCCTGTCGCTATGTCGGGTGACAGTAACGTGGCTACCGGCGGGGAGTGGCTCGCGCACTCAAACTGTTAGCATGTCCACACTAGTGAGGGCTGGGACGACTTGAAAGCGAGAATCAAGACAGTTGGCCGACATGCTTTTACGCTGGTGGAAATGGTCATTGCAATAGGGGTGCTGAGTTTCATTTTTAGTTTCCTGGCCTACCTGACTTATTATTCCAGCCGCAATTTTGTAGGGGTTCACGAGCAGGTCTTGAGCCAGATCAATGCATCCAACGCGACGGAAGTGACGGCAAATCTTCTGAGGAGGGCGGCTTATTTCTCCATCCATCCAGCAGACTCCTAGGAAGCTGCTGAATACAAACGTATACTTGTCGCGATGCCGGTTTCTGGCACACAGGTTACAACGGGTGTCTTAGCTTATCATTCGAAAAAGAAAGAGCTCCGCTGGTACGACAATATCAATAGCGTGTCGTGGGATGCCGACGGGGATCCTGTTGGCAACGCGACATTCAAATTTGAGCACCTTGAAAATTTTGTTATCCAATACCAGAGTATGTACAGGCTAACCCTGGTTGCAGGGTACACTTATCGCGGATTTGCCCGCATTCTGGAAAATCCCGGCAACCCTCAGTTTGGCCAATTTATTACAGATGTTATTGCCAAGAACCATTTCCCGGATAAGGGAGACATGAACTATGCGAACGACATTACGACATCGGGTCCAGCGACGCTATAAGCGTGGTTCAGCCCTGGTTGTGACTCTCATTCTGGTGGGAGTGATGTTCTTTGTGGTGGGCGTGATGGTGCTCCACGTGCGTGACCTCTCGCGCTCCACGTTGAACAAAATGCTCTATGAAGAAGCCTACCACGCTGCGATGTCGGGGCTGGCCGCAACCAAAGCATGGCTGATGAACCCGAACATTGCGAAACAGCAGGTGGGCTCGACCGTGGGCGAGAAGCTGGAAAAGATTACGTCTGGTGGCCTTGCCCTGAGCAACTACGTTCGCGCAAATCGCGACAACGCCCAGCTTCTCGACAACATGACCGTGAGCCAAATCGTTTCGTATTTCACAGCCTTCGACAGCTCCTTTGGAAGTGGCCAAGTCCTTCCGGATGGGCGTCAGGTCCTGTATGAATTTACCGGACCAGGGGGAAAGGTTGTCCATTTCCGCAACGACGCTTTTGGTAATCCCACGGAGAAACTCTTTGCGAGCGGTGGCGACGGAGCGCGCGCTTACGTGACAAGAATCCGCATCACAACCCCCTATCGAAGCTCGGGGCTGTCAGCGGCTGGACCATATTCGAAAGACGATTTACGGAAGGTGACCCTGATCATTGAGGCCGAAGGTCAGGTGCTCGGTCCGCCTCGTTCAAAGACGAGGATTGTCCAGCAGAAAATTCTTTTGGTCCCAGGCGTCGACCAAATCAATCAACCGCTCCTGGCATCCAGCGCGGGCCTCATGTCCGGAGCGATCGTTACTGCGGGAGGAACAAGCAGTCTGAATATCCATTGGGGACCAGTCCTTTCTAGGGGACCTATTCACCTGCTGGGACTGAGTCCGCTCGCGTTGCCTTCAAAGCCCGGTGACCCGTATGTCCTCAGCGCTGCTTCCAACAAATTCATCGGCGCCGGGGTCGGTGATGAAAAATGGGTAAAGTGGCAAACCTCCGATAAGCTGTACTTTAAACAGGGATCGAACATAACCCCGGTTTTCCCGAACTCGATCAATGGAGTTCCCGTGACAGATTTCTTTGTCCAAGTCCTAAACGGGGCTTTCCAAACGGGAAGTAACCCACTTGTCCCTTCAATGCTTAGGCTCGCTGGCGACTACAACTGGACTCAGCCAGGTCAGTGGGCCCTTCCTAACACAGGGCGAGGAATCTTGTTTGACCCAATCCCTCATGGGGAGAGCCTTTATCCCATGGGTAGCGGAGCCCTTGTTCAAAACTGGCCACAAATCGCCCTCGAAGTCTCCAACACAATCGACGTCGCTCTCGACTACGATTTCTGGAAAACTTTTGCGATCTCTAACAACGGCTACGTACGCCCTAAGGCAAGTGGGTCGGGGTATGTGAATGAAAAAGGCCAGACTCTCTATGTGACGCCGACGGGAATGCTGACCACCGTCGCGACAGGGAATTCGCTTTTTACATCCCTGTCGCAGATCTCGATGAAAAAGCTTGTTCCTGCGAACGGGAACACCTCATCACTGCCCGATAGGATTCTGTTCATCGACACGAAGGAAGGCACAAAGAACGGAACCCCGGTTAATATCTCTCTTGGGTCAAGCGACGCCTTCTTCTGGAAGGGAATGATTTATTGTAACGGGAACTGGTCCACTTCTGGCGGCGGAGCGTTTCCGACAATCCTTATGAAAAATCCCGACGAATATGCAGCTGATCCCACAGGCAACTCAACAGGGCGGTTAATCGCCAATTGCTACCTTGATGGCTTGCTTTACGTCACGGGCAACATGTCGCGGGTTGGGAATGCAACTCTTTACGGCACTCTCGTGACAAAGGGTGGTTACGGCGGCACTGGAAGTCCCGATATCTATTACAATTCACGGCTGAAAAAGGGTCTCTTCAACAGCAACGTGGAACAGCAATCCAAGGTTCTTCATGAACTCGTGAGCGGTCCCATCGCGGAGATGAATGCTTGGTAAAGATCCACTCGCTGGAAATGACATGCTGATGGTGGAGGCGTTCCTGTGCCTTCACCAATTTTCATGTTGTCGTGAGAGTGAGGGAAAACGGTTACCGACTACGTTTTTTCAGCGAGGAGGACAACCTCTGGTTGACCGCCGGGTCCCACCGACCAGAAACTTCATCTTATGGGGAACTCAGTAAAGCATCCTCCAGTGAATGACCGGATCGCACGCCTCCGTGCTGCTATGGAAGCGGAGGGGCTGGACGCGCTCATCATTTCTACGCTGCCAAACGCGTATTACTTTACGGGATTTGACTGTAGCAACCCGACTCTGCTTATCACTCAAAACGAGTGTGTTTTCCTTACCGACTTTCGGTACGCCGAAGCCGCCCAGCAAGACTTGCCTTCTCCCTGGCGTCTCGTTATCACTTCGTCTGCCGGCGGAACAAAAGAACTCGATGAATTTCTCCAATCCCTCAATGCGAAGCGAATCGGCTTCGAAGGAAGCATGAGCTACGACCAGTTCATACGGTTGAAGGCTCTTGTGCCTCAAAAGACAGCCCTAATCGAAAGCGGTGCTATCATTCGCAGACTTCGTGCAGTAAAGGATTCATTCGAGTTAGAGCTGATTGCGAAGGCTCAAAAGCGAAATGAGGAGGTTCTGGCAAGTGTGCTCGCCATAGGGGATTTCGCCAGCATGACCGAGCGGGAGCTGCAAAAAGTGATACGAAGAGAGATGATCGAGAGGGGAGTTGAGGAGGCATTTCCTACCATCGTCGCATTCAACGAGACAAGCTCGAGACCGCATGCCGTCCCTGGTCAGAAAACACTGGGACCGGGCTTTGGCGTGATCCTCGTGGACATGGGAGTACGCGAGAACCACTACTGCAGCGACATGACCCGATGCTTTGGCCACGGCACCCACGAAAAGCTCAGGAAGCTGGGGGAAATCTACGCCATCGTTCGCGAAGCGCAGGAAGCAGCGCTGGCAGCTATACGCAGCGGGATTCCTGCACGCGAGGTGGATCGGTGCGCAAGAGAGGTCATTTCAAAAGCCGGCTACGGGCAGTTTTTTGGTCATGGGCTCGGCCACGGCGTTGGTATAGAGATTCACGAAGCCCCCACGCTTAACCCACACTCGAACGACATTCTCGAAACTGGAATGGTTATTACGGTCGAACCTGGGATTTACATTCCTGGCCTCGGCGGCGTGCGTATTGAGGATCTCGTTGTTGTCGAGGAAAACGGGCATCGGAACTTGACGAGCTGGCCAAAAGATTGGCAGGTTTTGCGGGTATGACACAAGATGAGGCTCCTGCAAGGATATCAGGAGTTGAAGTATACGGTTTCGAGTCGAAATCTAGTTCGTAAGAGACCAAGATGGGCGGCGGCATGCCAGAGTTGGTTTGGTTAGGAAAACGACACAGCTGGAAGAGGGGCGGAGGGCTGCTCGCGGCGTTCTTCCTCGTTCTCCCCGTGCATCACGGCTTTGCTCAACACTCGATTTGGTCCATCCCCCGAATGCGGTTGAACACGCTGTCCCTTAATGCGTCCCATGTGAAAGCTGCGGTCAGTCCTGACGGGACCCGAGTCGTTGTAGCATGGGATGGATATATTGGACCGGAAAGGCACGTCATTCTGCGTGAGAACATCCTGGGAGACTGGCTTGCTGAGCTAGTTGTGGATCGAGATTGTGTTGGAGAAAATCACAGTCCGGTGCCCGCTTTTGACTCCCTGGGGAACCTCTCCATTGGATGGATTTCCAAACGCCCCTCAGGCGATGTCATATGCGTTGCTCAAAGGATAGGGGAGCAGTGGCTTCAGCCAATCGAACTACCGGGACCACACAGGGAAGAGGAGAGTCGGGCTCATTACGATGCCCTTAATCTCGCCATTGATGCAAGATTCCCCCCAACCGTGTGGCTCGCCTGGCAAGCGACGTGGAATACCCACTCCACTATTATGGCTGCCAGAATCGCCCCTCAATGCCCCCAACAAACTGTGTGGGATGTCACATCTACGCTGTCGGAAGCTTATTACAATCTCTCACCACAGCTTTTCCTTGTGCATGGAACACCTCATATCTGTTGGGTCACCACGAGAGATTCCACCTTTATCACGGTGGCGGCCAGATTTGATCCAGCAACATCTACTTGGCAGCTTCCCGCCTATCACCCTATCTTCGATCTTATCCCCGAGGAAAGCTTTTCCCAAATCGTCGCCCCCGAACCCACTGGCGACAAACTTGCTGCCGTATGGGTCGAGACCAATTCAACCCCGGAAACGCTCGTCATCAAGCTAGCCGGTTACGACAAAGAGAATTCAGAACAACAAACATCTCAGACCTTTGCCATACCTCTGGACGGCACACGTCCCACCGCGACGGCTCTGAGTCACTCCCGGCAGCAAAACGCCCTCTGTCTCTCATTTACGGACGTTAACGCATCCCAGACTCTCGCCTTGCGTTCAGCCCTCTTGCGCCTCGATGACTTCCCCACAACTCTCTCAATGACTCATTTCCCGTTAGGCACCGTCTTTCCTGTGCAGTCCCTTGCGACAGCTCTGCTGGGGGAGGGGCGGCTCGCGGTTTTCTACTCCGCCTCGCCGGAGTACGGCGGTGATGGGCACGTCTACTTTTTTGTGGTTTCTTCCCCCCGATAACTCTTCCTTCACCGCTGCCAGCCCAAGGAGTCTCACTGAAACCCCTTTCCCTACTCCTCAAGAGCCCCCACACGCACCCCAGCACAACCACTAGACCCAACCGCAACCCCGTCGCCCTCACCACCATCAATCGCCTGCACATCCTAGAAGGAAAACACCCCTCGCTCTCTCGTACGCACAAGCGAACGACATCGCGCAACTCGCCCCCAGCTTCACGCTCCCGCAACGAACTCAACCCTAGGCGCCGCCGCTGCATTTTGCCGCATTTGTCTCTTTCAATAGGTATTCATTACGGTTTCCTTCATAGTTTACTACTTAATCTTCCATTAACCTCGGTGTATAGTCCTCCCACTAAACCCACGAGAACCGCTCCAGCCTACCACTCTCGACCCGATCGTCATACTACGGCATCCGCCAGGACTCCGCGCGCAGCAGACCATCCACTCACAGAATCCACGTTGCACACACAGATAAAACATGTTTTAAGGAACAAACTCCTAGCACTTGTTTGCGGAGAGCGTCGACATAAACCATGTTTTTACAATCAATTGTTGACAAATAGAGGCAACTTCCTTAAATTTACATTTAAGGTAGTTGTGGAAAAGTCTGTTTTGGTGCTTTCGGGCGGATGTTCGATGGAAAAATGTATCTCAGAGGCTGCTCTATAGAGTGTATTGCGGCTTGCGTTGCGTTCGAAGGCGAATGAAGAGTGCCCCCGACGTGGCTTGGAGTGACACTTCTAGAGGTTTCCAGGTCGGCAACCGCCCTCTGCGGATCGAGCGGATCGAGAGAATGCGGCGGGTGGTAGCCAAGAGGACTTCAATCAGGGGTCAACAGTTTTGGGCCAAAGAGATGCTGTTAGCGCTGTAACACCGCTGTGCTCTGATTTTCTCGCGCTTAAAAAGCCTCTCTTGAGACAAAACTAATGCGGGTTTTGGCAATGCCCCTGCCTGCCGGGAGATGCTTGATTTTCGATGATCAGATTAAGCGGGGGAAATGGTCAATCGCTGTCGCTTTCGACGTCATCAGTCGGCGGAAGTCCTTCGGGAAGAATCTCACTCGCACTGTGAGGCTCAAAAGGTCGAAGCTGGAAACATTCTCTTTCTGGAATCGGTCGCGTTGCTCGCTGAACCTGTCGAAGAATATGCTCCTCCGCGAAAATTACGAGAACGAGGGCAATGGCGTAGGAAATCAACAGTGCCAAACACGCGCCTGTGAGATGGAGGGCTGGGACAAGGACATAGGTTAGTCCTAGGCAGGTTAGGCCAGTGACCATAGAGATTCCAAGTCCAGCAGCTACTCCCCTAACGCCTTCAGCTCCAAGGAATTGCCCGACCGTAGACTGAACCGTTATGACGAGCGACGTAATTGCAAATACCCCGATGAGGCTCCAATCAAGTGGATAGTCTTTCCCTGCCAACGGGATCAAAAGGAATTGTGACACCACGTATGCCACACCTAATGGCACGAGTGCGATCAGCCATAGACGCCACGTTACGCACCAGAGCTCGCGCCTGTCAGAACTGGCCGACGCCTTCGGGAAGAAGACCGTATTAAAAATGACAGAAAGAGACTGGGCAATGGTAATGCTTGCTGTTTGATAAACCCGAAAGACGCCTAACTCACCAACTGACATTAGCTTATTTAAAAGCATGGGCTGAAAGTAAAATGTTAGGACAAAGCCCACGTTGCCGAGCGTTGAAAGTATCCCGTAAGCACTCATCACCGATAACGTACGACGAGCGGGAAATCCCACACGTCCCAAATGCCGGCACGAGTGCCACACGGAATAGGCTGTCGCAACAAAGAAAGCAAGGCAAGTCCCGACAACGTAAGCAGCAAAGTGTCGACCTAGGACGCCAATTCCGGTTGCGAACCCGATCACAACACTGAGAGCAGCCAGGAGCTCCCCCACTCCCCTCTCATAAAACATGTGAAAGGACTGGAGAAAGCTTGTGGTTAGTACGTAGGCCGTGGCAAAGAGCGCAAAGACAACTCCCCAATTGAGAATCGTTTCTTCGAAGCGGAAGGTCTGTGTCAAAAAAGCGCCCCCCCCCAGATAAAGGGTTAAGATCGTGCCGAACGTCGCTACGATCGTGACGAGAATGGCAGCTCCCACTTCCTCCCGGGGGTACTGTCGCGGTGCACCGTAACGCACGACTGCGTTGTTCATGCCGAGAAGCATGATGATGCTGAGAAATTGTCCTACCGTTATCGCTAGCGTTGCCTTGCCAAAAACCTCTTTTCCTAAGTACCTTGCTGCGAACAGAGGGACAATCATACCAATAGCGCGCGAGGCCAGAAACGTAATCCCAATCCAGCCTGCGCTTTTGGCAAACGCTCGAGCTGAGCTCGACGCCAACGAACGACCTGTAAGCCGTTCAATAAGGCCGGCGGCCCACGTCTTCCAAGTCTGGCGCGAGCTCACTGCCGACTCCGCTGATCGTTCAAAATGGTTTCTGTCAAACTCATTTGGTTGCCCAGTTTTCGGTTGCGTTGCCCCAGGGATCAAGTGCAAACAAAAGAGGTCTTCTGAGAGCAGGAAAAGTAGTTTTTGGAGAATGTCGTAATGGCGCAGGCCGTGTTCTCGGACATCATGAGGGAGTTCGATCAATACTTGAAGGTCGAGCGCAACCTCTCCCCTGCCACACGGGCGGCTTATCGCTATGACCTGCAGAAGTTCAAAGAGTTCCTGATCCGAACCCTCGGAAGCGAGCCATCAGTGGTCCGTGTGACCACCCAAGCGATAAAGGACTACCTCAATTATCTTCAGCAAAAACGGCACCATAAAAGTGCCACCTTGAGCCGTACCATCGCTTCTATCCGCGTTTTTTTCGACTATTGCGTGCAACAAAACCACATCGAATATAGTCCGGCCGCATACATTCACAACCCCAAGCTCCCGCGCAAACTCCCGATTTATCTCGTCGAGAGCGAGCTCCGGGCTCTTCTCTCTGCTCCAGAGCTTTCACATACGTGGGGGGTTCGCGACTACGCAATCCTCGTTCTGTTTGCTTTTACCGGGATGCGACGGCAAGAACTGGTTGGGCTGAACATTGACTCGATTGACTTTGAGCGGCGGACAGCTAGAGTATTCGGGAAAGGGGCGAAGGAGCGCTTGATTCCGCTTAATGCCATCGTTATGGATGCGCTGACATCTTGGCTTGAAGTGAGGCCGATTTCAGCTGATCCCGAGCCTCTCTTCGTTAACCGATTCGGTAAACGCCTGACGGGGCGTGGAGTCTATGATATCGTCAAGAAATACGTGCGACGGGCTGGTATCATTAAAGGCAAGATCAGTCCCCACAAACTGCGTCACACGTTTGCAACGCTCCTCCACCTAAGCGAGGTTGATATCCTCGAAATCCAGCGGCTCCTTGGTCATGCATCTATTACCTCCACTCAGATCTACACTCATACCAACACGCAAAAACTGCGCAGCGCAGTAGAGCGCCTTGTCCAGATTGCTGACGAAAGGGGCGGAAGTGGATCATGAGAATCCTCATCACCGGAGCCTCCGGTTTTTTGGGCTATCACCTGGTAAAATACCTCGAAAAGCGTAAGCGAGAGATCACCGCCGTTTACCGTACGCGGCCTGTGCAATATCTGGCCGCGGTGGGCGAAAGCTGCGATTTGGCAGTGCCAGAACAAACACAGGCTTTGTTGGCCAAATGGCAACCGACTCACATTGTTCACTGCGCAGCGCTTACTTCGACTGCCACTTGTCAGCGCGAACCCGAAATGGCGCTTCGAGACAATTTCCTTGCGACTCAGAATCTCGTGGAAGCGGCAAACAAACTTTTTCGGGAAAAGCCGTTTTTGCTTCTGGTTTCAACCGATCTTGTTTTCGATGGGGAAAAGGGAGACTATTCCGAAACCGATACACCCAATCCAATCATGGTTTATGGGCGAACGAAAAGAGCCGCTGAGCAGGCAGTCGAGCTTACTTACGAGGGCGATTGGGCCATTGTGCGAAGTGCTCTCATCTATGGCACGCCGACTCCCTTCGGGAAAGGTTCATTCCTTCAGTGGCTGCTAGAAGACATTCAGCGAGGACGATGCCGGCTATTTGCTGACGAGTTCCGTTCGCCAATTGCAGTCACAGAGCTGTGTTGGCTTATTGTAGCAGTACTAGAATCGGGGAAAACTGGGTACTGGCATGCGGGAGGAGCCGAGAGGCTTTCGCGATACGAAATAGGGGTCTTGGCAGCGCAGGCGTTCGGGTTACCAAAAAACAATATCCAGGTCGCTCTCCTCGCCGAGGAAAAGGATTTACCTGCCCCGCGCCCGAAAGACGTATCAATGAACATCACAAGAGCCCGAACCCACTTGGGTTTCAATCCGAGACCCTTGATGCACAATCTGGCAGAGCTTGTCCAGACTTACCCCTGGTCGTGAATCAAGCCAATCGGCGGCATGAGAACGACCTCCTCCACGACTACCTGCGGATACAAATCAACGACATGAGCCACAAGATCTGCGACCTTCTCTGGGGGCATCATTCCGGCTCGAGACCAACTCTTCGCGAGGCCAGCAGTTTCCCAAAATTCTGTCGCAGTTGCGCCTGCAAGAATATTGCAGACGTGGATCTTTTCTGGGCGCAACTCCTCTGCCAAAGCCCGGCCGAGGCCAAGGAGCCCCGCCTTGCTAGCACTGTAGGCCGCAAGATTTGCGATGCCACGCGCCGCAGCAATGGAGCTCATGTTTACAATCAGTCCGCCGCCATTCCTCCTGAATAAGGGGAGACTTTCGCGGACACACAGGAAGGCCCCTGTAAGGTTTGTTGCAATTGTGCCCTGCCAAACTTCATCAGTCGTTGCACTCACAGAAAGAAAGGTTCCGATTCCAGCGTTGTTTACAAGGACATCCAGTTTGCCAAACCTCTCCCCTACCCAGCGAAAAAGGGTTGTAACATCGTGGCTGGACCTCACATCAGCTCGCCGGAAAACTAATGTTTTTTCTGTGGCATCCAACTCGAAGTTTTGCTGCCCTTCGGTCACAGAACGCCCCACCCCAATGACGCAGTACCCCCGTCGGAGCAAAGCCTGGCAAATCTCGAGACCAATCCCCCTTGTCGCTCCAGTTACAAGTGCCACTCGGGATGTCACAATTGCCTGCTCATTGCTCCAGGACATAAACCACTCGATTTCTGTCAATCCTATTGGCGCAACTGCGAGATACGCTGTGCTTGCTGAACGATTTCGTCAGGCAACCCTTTTCCTAAAAGGTGCAGGCAAATGTCAAAAAGCAAGTAGTCCAGACGAAGAAGGTAATTAATCAGGTCAAGGTGAATGCTGCTTGTCTCGACGGATTCCTGCACGTGTGCCCTGAGCCGCATGAGGTGATTGTAGTGGAGCAATTTTCCCTCATTCTGCAAACGATAGAAGCCGTCGACAACGTATTCGGCCAACACGGGTTCCTTATTGGTAATGGCGATAATCGTTTGTGACAGTCTCTCCCTCACCGCTGAGTAAAGCGCTTCGAGATCTGCCGCACCTTCCGGGGAAAAAGAAAGACTTCGTGCATGCATCTTCTGGGCCAGTGGGACAATGTTCTTGTCAATGATATCGCCGACCGACTCAAGATCGCTGACAATAAAAAGCAGCGTCGTTGCCTCAAGAATATCTTTCTCGTCCGCCTCGTGGCTGGTAAGATCGATGAGATAGCGCGTCAGTTCGGCGTTGAGGATATCTACCTTTTGATCACGTTCGCGAATGAAGGTTATCGCATCTTCGTTTTTCTCGAAGACAGCCTCTGAGATTTGCTCGTACATCTCTTCCACGAAGCGGGCCATCCGGGAAATTTCGCGCCGTGCAGCCCCTAACTTCACTGTCGCTTGGTCTGCGGCCATGAGCGGAAGATACTTTGCCCGCTTGACGAGTCGATCGCGCTGATCAGGCACGAGAATGTTGCAGATCTTCTCGAGAAATCTGATCCCAGGAATTGTCAGAACGGCAGTGATAATCATGAAGAGTGTGTACGTGTTTGCTACGGCACGGGCCATTAAATCCGCGGTGGGTGCTGCCGTTGGATTGAGCATAAGGTGACTGGTAACCCACAGTCCGGCCGCGGCCAGTTGACTAATGAACGGCAGGAAGATCAACGTGCCGGCAATCTTGTAAAGCAAGTGGGCCAGTGCTACCCGTTTTGCTTCAGGTGGGGCACCGATAGCCGCTGTCAGCCCCGTAACACTTGCCCCAATCGCTGCGCCAAAAAACATCGGAATCGCCTCTTCGAGGGTAAGCAGTTCTTGCCGCGTTAGGGAAAGCACAATGCCGACAGTCGCCCCACTGCTTTGTGCCATAGCAGTAAACAAGAAGCTAAACACAACCGCCCATACAGGATGATCGCTCAGGGCTTTTACCGCCGCGGTGAAGAAGGGAAACAGCTTTAGAGGAGCCATCTGGTCGGTCATGATTTTCATGCCAAAGAACACAAAACCGAACCCCATAATGGCGAGACCCGCAGAACGGAAACGGTACTTTGCTTTGCGGAGATAAAGGAAGAAGCCCAGCGCAATTGCCGGCAAGGCATAAGCAAACAAGTTAAGGGAGATCAATTGCACCGTGAGTGTGCCACTAATGGCCGCCCCTAGAATAACCCCCACGGAATTTGCAAAACTGAGCGCTCCCGCTCGGACAAATGTCATAACCAGAGCAGTGGTCGCTCCACTGCTCTGCGTTAATGTGGTGATGCCAAAGCCGACGAGGATTCCACTTAGTGGGTTTTTCGTCCATTCTGCGAAATGGCGTCGCAGCCGCTCACCGGCCACTGCTTGAAGTCCTTCGGACGCTAGCTGAAGGCCATAAAGAAAAATGGCGAGTCCGCCAATGAGGCTGAGCACGAGCATAGTTGCCCAGTTGTTGTCCTGCACAATGAACTCAAGACGCGTGAAGACGATTTCGTCCTGACTGGGCGTGTTCTGGAAAAGGAGAACATCGTAGCGCCCTGGTTGGTCGCCGAGGTAAACATGAAAGGTCACATAGCCAGCCGCATCGGTCACCGCTGTGCGCGGGTGAATTTCCATGTGGTTTCGGGTCCCTTCTGGCTCCGCGACAACAATCGGCGAGAGGCTGACACCTGCAAGCGGTCGTTTATCGTCGCCCTCGACGAGAAAACGAACTGTCTGTGTTGTGCCGACAGTGCCAAACTTCACTTGCCGGGCTGACCCAGCAACTTCTAACATGACAACAGGAGTGAGTTGGAACCGCCTTGTTCTCGGCCCTGTGGTGTCCTCAAAACTGACCTGAGTGCCACGAGCTGAGATCACCTCGGCAACCTTGGGCGTTGTGTCTTGATCAAGTGACTTTGTTTGAGTTGTCGCAGCAGCATTGGTCACTAAACAGATGAGAGCGAGCAACTGACAGAACCACAACGCTATCGCGCCTGTTCGCAATGTTCCTAACGGCATATGTAAGTTTCTGTTCTTCATTGGCGAGTTCTGCTGAATGCGTAAACACCAGATTTTTCGCAACTGTTGACATACCGTCAATAAGATTTGCAGCATTAGGTCCAGCAGGGTACCAATTTCTGCATCCGAACACCACAGGGTGCAAAGAGGCTGCATTAGAGCCTTTCGCAAGTAATGGGAATTCACAATGGATCGAATCTTGGCACTAATACAAGAACTCCGCCCTAAACAGTGGACCAAAAACCTTTTATTGTTAGCGGGACTCATTTTTTCCCGCCATGCCCTGGAAGCAGACCGCGTACTGCGAGCAACCACAGCTTTCGTCTTGTTCTGCTGTTTATCGGGTGTGGTTTATCTTATTAACGACCTGCTGGATTTAGACGCTGATCGGCAACATCCGCTCAAACGCAAACGGCCGCTTGCGTCGGGAAGAATCCCTGTCTCCTCTGCCATTGTCACTGCCGTTGTCCTGGCCGTGCTCGGTCTAGCCGGAGCTTTTGCGCTCAACGTCCGCTTTGGGACATTAGGCCTCATCTATTTAGCCACGATGCTTGCTTATTCGACTCGTCTTAAACACGTTGTTATTCTCGACATCTTGATCGTGGCCCTGGGCTTTGTCATGCGCGCAGTCGGAGGTATCTGGGCAATCGAGTATCCCGGCGAGAGAATCGTTATCACACCATGGTTCGTCACCTGCGTCCTCTTTCTCGCACTGTTTATCGCAATCTGCAAAAGACGCCATGAACTTCTCCTCCTTACTGATTCGGCAATGAATCATCGCCCTGTACTGGAAGATTACTCGCAGCAGCTCCTCGACCAGATGGTGAGCGTAGCCACAGCGGCTACTGTGCTTTCATATGCTCTTTATGTGACACTTGGAGTTAGACCGGAAGCAGCCAGACACCACGAATATATGGTCTTCACCGTGCCGTTTGTCATTTATGGGATCTTTCGTTACCTCTATCTCGTCTATAAACGAGAAGAAGGTGGCGCGCCTGAAGCATTGCTGTTGCAGGACCCACCCCTTCTTGTGAACGTGGTGTTATGGCTAGTCGTCATGTTTTTCATCTTCTACATTTAGGCTCGGCTTACCGAATGCCGACTTTCATGCCAGCATGTGTGCGCCACTCTCTCCTGTGGTTGACGGGAGTAGCATGGCTCTTTGCAACGAACATAGGGGTCGCCAGTGTTACACAAGAGCAGAGACCTGCCTCCACGTCTCCTTTCGTCGAGGAATTAACGCAAAAGTCTTCAGCACCGACTCTGTTGACTACGGGCTTCTGGCTTATCCTCTTTGTTGCGGTCGTCACAATCGGTTACGCGTCATACCGACTCATTGAACGCCTGCGAGAGCAACGAGAAGCCGAAAGGTTAAACGAAGCACGGTTTGAAGCGGAAGCGCTAGCATCGTTGCTTGTGGCTAATTCGTCTGATGATTCTATTCGCGAGATTCCCCTGATCCAGTCCGATCAACCAGCTGAGAACCTAACGCTCGAAGTCCCCTTTGCGGTTTCAGTAGAAGTCAGTTGCAAAGCCGTTCTTGATCAATTACGCCGCGCAGGATTGCTCGAAGAGATCGAGAGCTTTGTCCCGCTTCACGGCAACAGCAAGGGAGCAGCTGTATTGCGCCTCCGCGGCCAAAGACGCGTTCTACTTGTCCCTTACTTTGAAACAGACATTTTTGCAGAACGCCAGCTCCACGGATGTGATGCACTCCTCTTCGTTTCGCGCTCCGGAAAAGGTTTCTATATCCAAAGTCTCGAAACCCTCATTGCAGACAGCACTTTTCACTGAAGCGATATGGCCCTCGATCAGTACCATTTCAAAAAGAACAGCCTCGTTTCTTATGGGAGTGTAAAACTCTGCCTCATGCATGGGCGAGTCTGGGCAGAAAAGCGGTTAAGGTAAACGTGCTGAACAAACTCATCAGATTCCTAGGATCGATCAAGCTGGGAATTACTCTCATTGCTGCAATTGCTATAAGCTCTATTTGGGGATCGCTCATTGCTGCTGATCCGAAGCAAGGGGTTGATCACGCAATCGTCAAAGTTTTCGGAGCCCCGTGGTTCCTTATTCTCGTCGCCACGTTAGCGTTAAATCTCATCCTTTGCTCGTGGGAAAAGACTGTCATTGCCTTTTCTTTGCCGTGGCGAAGGGTGTTTGCAAATTCGGCTGAGTTTTTTTTCCACTTAGATGCTGCCGCGCGAATCTCTCCGCCTCCAAACGAGGCAGAGCTTCTTGCCGTCCTCAGACGGCATTTTCGTTTCTTTCACCAGAATGGGAAAACTTCCTATGCCCAAAAGGGAATCAGCAGTCGGTTTGGGGCAACAGTTATTCACATCGGGCTTCTTTTGGTCATGGGCGCTACCATTGTCCGAGGCCTTGCAGGTGCATTGGGGTTGGGGATCTATGATGGCTCTCTCATTGCCAACGAAGGCCAAACGGTTGAGAGGTATTTCACCCGGATAAATCGTCTTGCCCCAGCAAACATGAGCAACTTGCGCGCTCATCCGCTACCGTTTTCCTTTCGCGTTCTAGATTTCACCGCAGAGAAGTATCCCCATAGCGAGGTGGTGCGATCCTTTCGGGCGTTGGTTGAGGCAAGGTCTGACCAGGCAAACAGCATCGCAGAAATCTCGATGGCGCGGCCGTTCTTCTGGGATGGCTACAAAATCACACTCAACAGTTACAGCGAAAACATCTCTTTGCAACGCGTGCGTTTTACGATCGAAGACACATCCCGTGCCGGTGCAGTTCTAGATTTGGATGCAAAGGAAG
The DNA here is from genome assembly GCA_017161655.1 of Candidatus Sumerlaeota bacterium. Classification (GTDB taxonomy): domain Bacteria; phylum Sumerlaeota; class Sumerlaeia; order Sumerlaeales; family Sumerlaeaceae; genus DRVG01. The sequence continues at coordinate 476,380 of JADFCV010000001.1, read as the reverse complement.
GCGATCCTGTAAGGATCCCTTCGCTCAATCCCTCGTCTGACCTTTTCTTTGAGTTTCGGACTCAAGGCAAAGATAGGATTTACCGCGTGATGGATCTCCGCGCTGGGAAACTGATCGAGCAGGGAGTCGTCGAGAGCTCTTCGGGAACTGCCCAAGCTGAGAATCTTTTGGAGACAGTGAAAAAGCTTTCCGAGGCTTTTGTTGTTTTAGGCCTGGTGACAGCGAAAGCAAACGCTATGCTGGATGACCACGGGACCACTTTCCCACTCGAAGCTGGAGCAGGGCTCTTATTGGCTTACTTTTCTGAAGGCAAGCTTGTTGACCAGCAAGTTTTGCCGATGAGTGCCAACGCTTTGACGCGATTGGGCAGTAAATGGCTTTTGAGTTTTGTTCCTGAGACAGGTTTTGTCCCGTCTGGAGGCGAGCAAAATCAAATCGGTCATCTTTTGTTTTCTTCAGCCGGCGATGCTTCAAGCTCTGGATCCATTGCTGTTAACGTTGGCGACATACTCACGGTATCCTATGCCGCCGACGCGGCAATGCGGATCGTCCACTTACAAGAAAACCCGACGACAAGTGATAGCGGTCGTTTTAGCGATAAGACGACAACAGTACCGGCACAAAACCTTCAACCTGCGGAAAAGGTCTCGCCGCAGCGCTTCAAAGTTCGGGAAGCTGGGACGGTTCCCGGATACACTGTTTTTTTCGGCATCATGCGAGACCCCGCCCTACCGTGGTTTTACTTTGGGTGCAGCGTGATTCTAATTGGCGTGTTGCTCGCTTTTGCCGTAACCTACCGCGAGGTGTGGGTTTGGCATGATGAGACTTCAGGCACCTTGTATATAGGGCTCCGCTTTTATCGTCGAGAGTCGAGGCGAGCTTTGGACGAATTCTGGCAGTTGGTTGAAGCTCTACAACGAGCTGGCTCCAGGGCAGAACGTTCGAACAACCGCTATTCCTCTCATGAAGACTTCGCTCCGCAGGAGAAGCGCCCATGACTGCTCGTCATGAGGTGGCTGTCACAACTAAGGGCGTAAAAATTCTCGGTGTGGAACCCGGCTCTGTGGGCGAGTTTTTAAAGCTCAAACCGGGCGACCGGTTGTTGAGTTTGAATGGACATGAAATCCTCGACATCCTCGATTACTGGTACCTGGCATGCGCGGCACGCCTTACAGTGGAATGGTGGGACAGTGAAGCGGGAGTCACTCGGAAACGCACCATTCGCAAGAGTGCACATGAACGGCTCGGTCTAGAGCTCGAACCGTTCGAAATACGGCGCTGCAATAACGCCTGTGTTTTTTGCTTTGTCCACCAACTGCCGCGCGGACTCCGCCCAGAACTCTACGTCAAGGACGAGGACTATCGTCTCTCCTTTCTTTACGGAAACTACATTACCGGCACCAGTCTGACAGAGAGCGATGTCGCGCGCATCACCAAGCTTCGGCTCTCCCCTTTGTATTTCAGCGTCCATGCTACTGACACCGAGATTCGCAGAAAACTTCTCCTAAACCCTCATGCAGAACCAATTCTGCCACTTCTGAGAAAGTTTGTCAAAAATGGCATTACGATTCACACGCAAATCGTTTTATGTCCGGGCATCAATGACGGAGAAATCCTAAGAAAAACCGTGTGGGATCTAGCAGAGCTTTATCCCGGAGTCAGGTCCATTGCAGTTGTTCCTGTGGGGCTAACTTCCTATCGCGAAAAACTCCCCCACCTCGAGCCAGTCACTGGTGCTTATGCCGAGTGCTTTCTCTCCGAATGCTCAAAGCTCCAGCAGGAGGTCCGAAGGGAGTTAGGTTTTCCACTCGTTTTCCCGAGCGATGAGTTCTTTTTGATCGCGGGAAAAACGCCCCCATCCTACGATGAGTACGACGAAATCCCCCAGTTGGAAAATGGCGTTGGGATGGTTGACCTATTTTACCGCTCACTCGATCATGTGCTAAGATTACTGCCGTCATCATTACCTTTCCCATTGCGTGCTGTAGCCGTCACAAGCCCTCTTGGAGAAAAAGTCATAGCCCGCCTTGTTCGGCTTCTGAATGACCGTGTACGGAATCTCGACCTTAAAGTCGATGTGCGAACGAATTCTCTGTTCGGCCCAGGGATCACAGTAACCGGACTGCTTCCAGGAGCCGATTTTCAGGCGGCTATCAACGAACATCAAGAATGTGATATTTTCCTCATTCCGGAAAACTCCCTCCGTCCGTGGGATCAGCGATTCTTGGACGATAAAACACTCGACGAACTTCAAGAACAAACCGGTGGAAGAGTTCGGCTTGGCGGAGCTACGGCTGCAAGTTTTGTCGAAGCCTTGTTTCAGAACATCTCCACAACTCGCTAAACAGTTTTTCGCAACCTAGACGGAAGAATTCCTAACTGCTCACGATATTTTGCCACCGTTCGGCGTGCAATGTTAATCCCCTTCTTTTTCAACAACTGAGCTATCTTTTGATCACTCAGTGGCGCTTGCGGGTCCTCACTTTCAATCATGTCAGCAATCATTTGCTTTACGGTACGATTGCTTGCGTCCTCTCCCGTGTCGCTCTGCAGTCCCCTACTGAAAAAGTACTTCATCTCAAACGTACCACGCGGAGTTTCCATATACTTTCCGCTCGTCACACGAGCTACAGTGGACTCGTGCATACCAACCCTCTCTGCAATTTCACGGAGAGTCAGGGGCTTTAGGTAACTTATGCCTTTATCGAAAAACTCTTTCTGGTGCTCGACGATGGCTTCAGCGACTCTCTGCAGCGTGTTTTTTCGGCGTGCAAGATTTCGCACAAGCCACTGGGCAGACTTCAATTTCTCACGAGCGAACTTCTGTTCGGTCTCCGAGATAAATGCCTCGCCCTGTTCCAGCATTCTGCGATAAGTCGGACTGATTCGCAAATCCGAGAGCAAGCCATCATCCACAAAAACATAGTAGTCACCATCAAGCCGCTTCACGATGACATCTGGACGAATATACTGCGGGGGCTTCGTACTAAACGCATGACCCGGCTTTGGCTCCAAGGTTCCTATCACCGCCAAGATCTCCCGCAAACGGTCCTCGCTGACCCCCAGGCACTTTGATATCTTTTTAAAGTTCTTGTTTTGAAGTTCTGGCAAGAAATGGCGAACAATCTCATAGACCAATGGATCGTCAATTCCTCTGCGGCGCAGTTGTATCTCCAGGCACTCAGACAGTGATCTAGCCCCAATTCCTGGCGGATCAAGCGACTGAACCAGCCGCAGAGCTTCTTCGACTTCCTCGACGCTACTGCCGGTATCCCTGGCTATCTCCTCTAACGGGACACGAATATACCCATCATCATCGAGACACCCCACCAGGTACTCCGCAATGTTGCGAAGTTTCTCGCTGGCGGGTAACATCCGCACTTGCCACCGAAGAGAGTCTGTCAAAGATTCCGAAGCAGCAACGAAATCCTCCAAGTCTCGTTCTTCTTCATCCGAATCCCCAATCAACGAGCGCGGCGACGCTGCAGGATAGGAATCGTCGTAAACATCATCCCATGGCACGTCCACATCCTCGAAGTGAGGTTCATCCTCCGCGCTGTCTGACGAAGAAGAAGCAGCCAGCTCTGGTGTCAGAACATCTCCGGTTTGAAGCGCGGGGGAGGCTTGGTCCGCGCCCTCATTTTCCACGTCGTCATCGTCGATTTCACCTTTTATCTCTAGAAAGGGATTCTGAATTGCCTCTTCTCGCACCAGCTGCTCCAGTTCCGCATTGGGGAGCTGCAACAAGTGCAGCGCCTGCTGCATGAGGGGGGTCATCGCAAGGCGCTGTGTTAATTTTTGAACCTGATGAAGTGAAATCGCCATGTGACACCAATTCCTTAATTCACCACTGGCACGTGACGTAGTGAAAAACCCACGCAGTCCGCCTGATTTTGCCTTCGGCATTCTCCCGCGTTGCGCGGCAATCGTCCTTGCACTCTCGTTTTGGTAGTGAAACAACGTTTATCCACACAAATCACGTCAAGTATCACCACAGTCTACAATGCGAAAGCAAGTATTATGCCAAGCTTTGATAAACAAAAACATAACAAGCCAAGACGAGAAGGTCTCATGTTTTTGTCGAAACGAATCTGGCGAAGCGTCATCACCTTCTTCATAGCCGCTTGCTCACTATTACTTATGCGGGAAAGCCTATGTCGCTACAGCGCGGAGGTGACTGCATCCGAGGCCGATGTGCTGACAAAAAGACAGCTCTACTCTCAAGCGCGAGAAATGGCTGAACTGAGCCTTCAGCAAAATCCTTATAACGGTTATGCTTATTACTACCTCGGTTACATCGAGTTGCTACTGGATCGCCACCAGGAAGCCATTGCCGTCTTTGAGCGAGGGCGCCCCCTTATGCCGCACCTCACGCAGCTACTCAAAATGCTGGCGCAAGCCTATTACTTCTCTTCGCAGTTCGATAAGGCCGTTGAGACGTTTGACGACTACTTGACTATGGAACCGATGCCCCGAGTGGGCGCTGATAACATTTTTCGCCTTTGGGCCCAAGCGCTCAGCCGCACCCAGGCATTTGGGCGAGCCACTGTTGCGCTGGCCCAGGCCGATTCGTTTGATACTTACCGAAACGAGCTTCTGCAAACGCGAATTCTCAACGCAATCCTGCTCAACCAAACGGCGATGGCAGATTATTATTATCGTGCGTTTAAACACGCGTTGCCTAAGAACACACTTGAACCTATGGCACTGTTTTCGAGTGCGCTTGCCGCCAAGAAGATGGAGAGCCTCATTCGGTTCCTGGAGCTCAATCGCCTTCGCGGCGAGCTCGACGCAACGTCGGAAAAAATCCTTGCGATGGGCTACGCAAAACAGGGACGGCTAGCAGAAGCCGTGACGGTCCTGCTCACCGCCCAACGCTTTGCTCCAAAGGACCCTGATATACCTCTATTTCTTGGAGACGCCTACTTCCAATTAGGAGAACTGGAAAAAGCCAAGGAATGCTACCGACGTCACCTTCAGCTTGTTCCTACAAGCAGTTTCAGAAACGACCTGATCAAACGCTTCCCAGATCTGGCTGGCGAGTCAAGCGCCCCTATTCATCAGACCGATGGAGGGGAAAGTGCGACGTCAGCTCCAAAACCTCGGCTCTGACCTTTTTGATCAAGCTTTCGTCGCTCGGATTGCGTAAAATCCGAATGATCCACTGCCCGATGATTCGCATTTCGTCTTGCCCCATGCCACGGGTAGTAAGCGCCGGAGTGCCCACACGAATGCCACTCGTTTCAGCAGGTTTGCGCTCATCAAATGGAATCATGTTCTTGTTCACCGTGATTCCTGCTTCGTCCAGCGCGTGTTCTGCCTGTTTACCGGTAATACCCAGTGGAGACACATCAACTAAGAGGAGATGGCAGTCCGTCCCGCCGCTTACGAGACGCAAGCCTCCTCGCGCCAATTCCTCACCTAGAATTTTGGCGTTCTCCACCACCTTCCGCGCATAATTCCGGAAGGACGGTTTGAGGGCTTCGCCAAGACAAACCGCTTTCGCTGCGATCACGTGCATCAGCGGACCGCCTTGTACGCCGGGGAATACCCATTTATCGATAGCTTTCGCGAACGATTCTCTGCATAGAATGAGTCCGCCGCGCGGGCCACGAAGTGTCTTGTGTGTCGTTGTGGTGACGATATCGGCATATGGAACTGGCGAACCATAGACCCCACCTGCAACGAGTCCAGCATAGTGGGCCATATCGGTTAGGAACACCGCGCCACATTCTTTGGCGATTTCGGCAAATTTCGCAAAATCGATTTGCCGAGGATAGGCGCTAGCACCCGCAATAATCATCTTCGGTTTGTGTTCCCGGGCCCTCTGCGCCAACTGGTCGTAATCGATCGTTTCCGTATCACGGCGAACACCGTAAGATACCACGTTGAAAAACACCCCAGAGAAATTCACACGTGAGCCGTGGGTAAGGTGGCCGCCGTGAGCTAAATCCATTCCGAGGATTGTGTCACCAGGAGAAAGTTGCGAAAAAAACGCAGCCATATTTGCTTGAGCACCACTATGTGGTTGCACGTTAGCGTGCTCCGCGCCGAACAGAGTCTTTGCGCGTTCAATGGCGAGTCTTTCCGCGACGTCGACATTTACACATCCACCGTAGTAACGGCGACCGGGTAATCCTTCCGCATACTTGTTAGTGAGTACACTTCCCTGCGCCTCAAGAACAGCTGGGCTTACAAAGTTCTCACTCGCAATCATTTCAAGTGTTGTTCGTTGACGAGCTTCTTCCGCTTGAATGGCCGAAAAAACTTCCGGATCACCCGTCGCTAAAGCCGATACGCCCTGTTTCTCTTCCGTCGTCACTCGTGCTTCTCCTTCTCTCAACGTCTTCCTAATCTCCACCGTTCACACATCATGCCCAATTTCATTTCTCAGCTTTTTGGCCACTTCCTCGATCTTCTGAATTCTTGGCTCGTGGCGTCCCCCTTCGAATGGGGTTTCCAGCCACCTCCTCACAATTTGGGCATTCAGCTCTGGCGACTGCTCTCGTGCGCGCAAAGCCAGACAATTCGCATCGTTGTGACGCCTGCTCATTTCAGCAGCAAAAAGGTCGGTTGCCAGAGCACACCGGATACCAGGAATCCGGTTCGCGACAATGCTCATTCCTATCCCGCTTCCACAAATCAAGATGACACGGTCCACTTCTTGCCGCAACAAGGCGCGCAGCGCCGGCGCCGCAAAGTCTGGATAATCTACGGAGCAATCACCCTTTGCGCCATAGTCCACAACTTCGTGGCCTAACCCCTTAATAACCTCCAGGACTACAGAACGCATGGGAGCCCCAGCATGATCATTCGAAAAAGCAATCTTCACAGCAGGTTCCTCTCAAGGATTATTCCAGGTTCTACTTCTGCAATAATCAGGGCTAAACCGAAAATTCGCCGTAACGGCCTCCACAACATATCCTCATATCGCTCAAGATTCAATGAGGGGTCTTTTGCTTAAAATTCCGTGAAGCTTCTACTCATCGCGGAAATACTCAGCTATTCCGCGATAAATCTCATAAGCGAGCACAGCAAAGCCGCAGAAGAGAAATCCCCACCATAGCGGCTGGACAGGCAGACGATACCGCCCCCATTCAGTGAACTGAACGGCTGCGTGGATAATCATGTGATAAAAAACCGTTCCTACAATAGCCAGCAATGCAAAAACCGCATGTGAATCTTTTCGACGAATAAGGAGAAGGCCAGCAAGCAAGGCCAAAATCATATAAGGGAGTTTAGGGGCCGTGTCTCTATTAAACCACAGCCTTTTATCGAGAGGCAAATAGATAACTCGCCCCAAAACAGTGTTTTGAAGGTAAATGAGATGGGGTAGAGTTTTTCCGCGACCCGAGCGAGGATCAATTTCGCTGGATGATTCGTCCACAAGATAAGACGAAGGCTCTGACCAAAGCTTCTGCCAAGAAAGTGCGACTTGGTTAAGATACTGACGCCAGAACCGTTTTAGCAAAAACTTATCGATTTCTTTATATCGTAGCGAGACTTCCCATAAGGGAAGGTTTGTTGCGGCTTCGAGTTGTTTATGGAGTGCATCAAAATTGTTTATCCAGTCCCCGCCTCTCTTCTGTTTTTCCGCAACGTAAAGAGTTTTTAAAGGCCCAGCTTCGTCGGGAGCGTACTCCATGAACGCACCTGTGTGATTCGTCAGCGAGGCACCGAGTTGATGGGATAGCCCCCAATGGCCCGTAAAACGATAAACGTTGGCAGACCAGCAAAGAAGAGGTAGCTGCCAGCCTACCAAATACGCTAAATGCCAACCGACTACCCTCTTAAGAAGCTCTTTTTTCTTCCGATAATCCCACAATGCCAGCGATAGTCCTAGACCCAATAAGCACCATGGCAACAATTGGAAAGATGGACGGACAAGAATCCATAGGCCGGTGACAAAACCAAGCAGCGCGGCTTCTCCCCACCGGCATCGTTTCCAGGCCCAAACCTGCCAGGCCAAGATGTAAACGCAAAGCACCCCACCCAAGAATTCCGTGAGCGGAACGGTTTGTAGGCCGAGAAAATATCGGTCTAAGAGGTACGCACCTGCACCGACCGCCGCTAACCATGGCCGCTTGGTAAACGGGAGAAACAACAGGTAAAGCCCTACTGGGACAAGCGTACCCAAAAAAAACTGCACATTGATGACCGCTTGCCAATTGTCAGGCCCGGCGACAGCAAAGATCAATGCGAGAAAACCGGGGAAGCCTGGTGTACGAAACGAAAAGAGCTCATGACTAAGATTTCCCTCCAGCAAAGCCTTCCCAAGCATGCCGTAGGTCCAGCTGTCAGGGAACACATTCGGTTGCGCGTGGCGCCAAAGCATAATCTCCCAAGAGATGGTAAGAGCCATCACCAGGATGAGCGGAAAATGCCGCCACAGATAAATTCGCAGTTTTTCTGATTTGCTTCCAGACTCTCGTTGCGACGCCGTCGGGAAGGCAAACGCTTGGTCGCGTTCCGTCAGACGCTTCGCCCTCTGCTTACTTTTTTCTTTCAGCTTGTGACGCCCCATAACCAATCTTCTGCTTTTTCCTGCTACCAGGGATTCTCACTAGTCGTACCAACAAACTCTCTTTTCAAACGCCTTAGAAGCCAATCAAGGGAAACGGCCACGCTGAAAAATAGAAACGAGAACCACAATCCTTGCACAGGCAACTTGTAGCGACCGAACTCTGTGAACTGGACCATGACATGCACAAGAACGTGATAAAACACAGTCCCAACAATGAGCACCGCTGTTAGGCGGCCGATGCATTCCCGTCGACCAAGCCAGAGAACAATAACGAGGGAGACTATGAGGAGCCAGGGGACAAATCGGAGAACCTGAGGTTGCGCCCAAAGCAAATTTTCAGCCAAGGAGTAGAGAGCCCGAGTAACTGGGTTTTCTGCGACAAATCGCAGAAAGGCAGTAAGAGTGATCGGACTGCCCGTAGCATAAGGATCAGTCAAATCGGTGATATAACACGAATCCTCCACCCAAAATCGATCCCACGCCTTGCTAACTTGACTGAGATAGCGACCAGGATAATGAAGAATTAGATAGGTATTAATTTCTTTAAACTTTAGCGATAGCTGCCACAATGTCATACTTGTGGCTTCGGCGATTTTCCAGCCTGCTTGGTCAAAAAGATTTATGTGATCTCCGTTTCGCTTTTCCCTCTCTGCAACGTACAAATCCCGTATTGTGGAATATTTGTCCGTGGCCAGCTCCATAAACGCCCCCGTGTGATTCGTCATTGAGGCGCCAAGCTGCAGAGACGGAGCAAAAACTCCTGTATGTAACCAGACAACACTAGACCACAGACCATAAATCGAGGCGAATACGCCGAAATACACCGTAAGCCACTTCAGAAGACGCTGCTTTTCCTCTCTCGAAACGAGCTCTCGCCAGCAAAGGACGAGTGCCGCTAAACTCCAAGCCAAATAGACATACTGAAAAGTGGGGCGAACGAGAAAATTGATTCCCGCTAAACAACCTGCGGCCCCCGCCCACCAGAGTTTGCGCGTTTGGAGACCATAGACAAACGCCACCAAAGCGAGAATGATCGTATACCCGCAGAGAAACTCTGAAAGCGGAACTGTTTCGAGACCGATGCTAAATCGGTCGAGCAAGAAAGCCGCCCCGCCAACCCACGCCAACCATCGCTTTGGGGTAATTAGCCGATAAAGCGCATAGAGCAAAACGGGGATTGTGGTGCCGAGACATGCCTGGGCAATCATAACCGCCGTAAAATTCTTCCATCCCGCGAGCAAAAACGTGAGATAAAGAAAAAACGGATACCCTGGCGTTCGGAAGGTAAACCCCGACTGCCACTTACCGTCGCGAATCGCTTCAGCTAACAGAGTAAAACTTCCCGTGTCCGGGAACAGGTTTGGCTTTGCATGGCTGAGGATGAAAAAATGCCACAGTGCACTCACCGTCAAAAGCCATCCCCACGGTGGAACTGCCCGCACAAGTTGCCACGATTTTCCAAGTAAGCTGGGAAAGTAAAGGTTCTGCTCAGCAAGCTGAGCTGGAGATTGTGATCTTTTTCTTCTCATTCCAGATGGGCGATTGACGCGCTAAGAATTTCTCCCGCAGGAACACCTCGCTCACGCACGAGAAAATCGAGAAATGTCTTCAACACACTTTTACGTTCACTGATAGTTGAGGCATTGAAGATTTCCTCGACAAGTGCCCGAAGCTCTTGCAAGGTCACTGCTCTCATGACTCGCTTAACGGCGGGAACGTTGACAGCACTCATGGAAAGTTCGTGAACGCCAAGACCAGCCAAGATCAGAGCATAAAGCGGATCCGCAGCAGCTTCACCGCAGACGCTTACTTTGATCCCGGCATCTTCAGCGGCTTTCACCGTCATGCGCAGCAGCCGCAAGACGGACAAATGGAGGGGCTCATATAGGTAGGCAACCGAACTATTGCCACGGTCCACGGCAAGAGTGTATTGGATGAGGTCGTTCGTCCCAATGGAAAAGAAGTCGCATTCTCGAGCTAACTCGTCCGCGAGGATCGCGGCTGACGGGATTTCCACCATAGCACCGATTTCGACCGAATGGTCGATCTGATATCCCTCGCCTCGAAGCTCTTCGATGACCGTCGATATGAGTTGCTTAACTTGGCGAAATTCCTCGACACCAGAAATCATCGGAATCAAAATCTTTGCGTTTCCAAGGGCATTGGCTCGGAGCATGGCACGCAGCTGTGGCCGAAAAATCTCCTCGTGTTTGAGGCATAGACGAACAGCTCGTAAGCCCATGAACGGATTAAGCTCACGGGGGCGTGCCGAGGCAGCAAAGAACTTGTCTCCTCCGACGTCCAGTGTCCGAAAGATTACAGTATCTGGAAACACGCGTTCGGCTACCTGTTTGTAAATCTGATACTGCTCCTCTTCGTTTGGTAAGCGCTCCCGATTCAGAAAAATGAATTCTGTTCGGAACAGACCTACTCCCCTTGCTCCGTGAAGTTTGATGTGGCTGATTTCTTCGGGGAACTCAATGTTTGCCCGCAGCGTTATGGAATACCCATCAAGAGTTTCTGCAGCTAAATCTCGCAGTTCTTCGAGCTCCCGCTCGAGTTGCTGAAACTCACTTTGCCGCGCGAGATAACGCGCATAAGTCTCCTGGGATGGAAAAAGAATAACCTTTCCAGCAACCCCATCAACGATGACTGGGGCTCCTTCTCGAACAACCTGCATGATTCCTTCGACACCGACAACCGTAGGTATTTCCGTAGCCTTTGCTATGATGGCTGTGTGCGAGGTTGGCCCACCTTTTTCCAGAGCAAGCCCAACCACATGCTCTTTGAGAAGATTAGCGCTTTGGCTGGGAAGAAGATCGTGCCCAACAAGTACCGTATCCGGCCCAAAGGTGGCGTGAGTGGCATGCTGTTGCCGCCCCAAGTTATTCAGAACCCGCCATGCGACATCCTGAAAATCTGTCTCGCGCCCCACCAGAAAGCCATCGTCTAGCTTGCGCAGTTGATCGAGGAACTCGTTGATCCTGCGAGCAAAAAGATACTCAGCATTTTTCTGCTCACTTCGAATAGTCTCCACAGTCGCATCGATCAGGTCGGCATCATCGAGCAATGCAAGCTGTGGGGTATAAATCTCTGCGTGTTTTTCGTCGAGTTCTTTCGCGACTTGTTCTCGCAGAGTTATCAGCTGTCGCTTTGATTCCTCCACAGCACGAAGAAATCGCTCAATTTCAGTTGCGACCTCATGGAGGGGGATCTCACGCTGCTCGGTCCGAATGGTGCCAAGCGCCGCACAAACGTAGGCCCGACCGATGGCGATGCCCGGAGCCACAGGAATTCCGTGCAAAATTTTCTCTTCTGGAATCATTTAGGTATTTTCTGTAGACACCGGCAGCATGTCGAGTCAATGCTCAGAATTCGATGCTCAGATGATAACACTTTGGAAAGTGGCATAGGTCAGCGATGCAAGAAGCTCTTGGCCTTATCGAAACTCGTGGCTACGTCGGACTCATTGCGGCCACCGATGCCGCGGCGAAAGCTGCGGCAGTGCGCGTAGTAGCACGACAAAAGGCAGATGGGGGCCTCGTCACTATTTTTTTACACGGCGACGTCGCTTCCGTCAAAGCTGCTGTGGAAGCGGGTGCCCACGCGGCACGTACTGTGGGTGAGCTTATTTCCGCACACGTCATTCCACGGCCTGCTGAAGGAATTGAGTCTTTGGAAGGACCCGAGGTTGGAGAGGATCGTTTAACACACATCCGGCGAAAGACAAAGTAATTACAAGATCCCGATGAGTTTTCTAAACCAATCCCCTACACAGCTGAACGCAAGCGAGTCCGCTTCAGTTCCGAAACGGATTGCGGTCATTGCGGGAGGGGGCGATTTTCCAAAGCTGATTGCTCGTGCTGCACGTGGCGTGGGGACCGAAGTCTACGTTTTGGCCCTGCGCGGGTTTGCGGATAACGACCTCGAGCAACTTGCCACACAACTCGAGTGGTTGGAACTCGGCCAGCTCAATCGAGCCATCGAGTTGCTACACAGTCTCGGAATCGAATATCTCATATTGGCCGGCCGCGTCCCACACACGACCATCTTTCAGTATCGGCATTTCGATTGGCGTGCCCTAAAGCTCCTTACCCGCGCTGTAAACAAAAAAGCTGATACGCTCCTTGGACTGTTAAGCGATGAGTTTGAGCGCGAAGGAATACATGTCCTTGATTCTAGCTTGTTTCTCAAATCCCTCATGCCGCTCCCGGGGCTGCTGACTCCGCGACGACCTCTTACCGAAACTGAGCAAAGCGACTTGGAGTTTGGTTTCCCTATCGCAAAACTCATTGCAGGTCAGGACATTGGACAAACAATCGTGGTGAAGGAGAAAATGGTTATCGCGGTCGAAGCCGCAGAAGGCACTGACGAATGCATTCTTCGCGCTGGGGCATTAGCTGGCCCGGGGTGCATTGTCGTGAAGGTTAGCAAGCCCAACCAGGACTTCCGATTCGATATCCCAGTCATTGGGAAGAAAACAATAGAGACTATGGAAAAAGCAGGAGCAAGAGCCATCGGCGTGTCTGCTGGCGAGTGCCTAATTTTTGATCAGGAGGAAGTCATCGCGCTAGCGGAGAAAAAGGGCATTGGAATCGTAGCTCGCTGACAAATAATTTCCCAGACACCATAGTATTTTGAAAGCGCGAAATTAAGCCTCACAGCGAGGCGACGTAGCCAAGTGGTTAAGGCGGAGGTCTGCAAAACCTCTATTCAGCGGTTCGAATCCGCTCGTCGCCTCCAGTATTTTTTTGTCATACCTGTAACTTGACACACCGTCAAGATCAGCGGGATACTCTCTCGGTTGGTGACTAATTTAGAACAATAGTCCATCAGGCTAGTGCTATGAGCCCGCGAAAACGTAAATGCCCTTACAGTGCGGAAATCCGACAGCTTCTCCCGGCTTTTTCGTCTTTGCTTTCAGAGCGACAACGCCAGTGTCTGCATGCTCACCACATCGAAGGACTTGGGCTTGCCCAAATTGCGCGCCGCTACCAAATTAGCCGCCAGGCAGTCCTGGATGCAGTGCTCCATGGCGAAAAACATCTTCTCGCCCTCGCGCAGTGCCTCAAAGAATACCGTGACCCACACGCAGCAATCACTGAGGACGCCCCCACATCGCTAGGATCGCTAAGGGGAAAACTATTTGAACTTCGCGAGCGGATCGCGCGCGAAGGAATCATTTATTCGCCCCGGTGGATTATCGACGAAATCGACGCCTTGCTGGAAACATTGCCCCACCACGAGGATAATCACACCAATATCACATGAGCCTGCACTCTCATTGTCGCGTCACCATTACAGCTTAACGATGCGTGCTTTTCCCTGCAAACCGGAGGTAGCATTGCGCGTGTCAACCACAAGGGGCGCGTTGTCCAATATGAGTTGGTAATCGAGATTTTTGTGGTTCGTCACAATCACCACGCAATCAGCACGTCTGAGTTCCTCCGGTGTTAAAGCAACAGACCGCAGGGCGTGCCCATCCTCTTTCAACTCGGGGACATAGGGGTCGTAGTAGGCGACATCGGCGCGTAGCTCTCGCAGCAATCCCATAATGTCGAGAGCTGGGCTTTCTCGCACATCGCGAACGTTTGGCTTATAAGCAACACCTATAATAAGAATGCGGCTACCGTGTGCTGGTTTCTTATCCTCGTTGAGCGCCTTGACAACTTTGTCCACGACGAAGTGGGGCATGTAGCCGTTGATTTCGCTGGCAAGCTCGATGAACCGTGCTGTGTAATTGAGGGTTTTTAGCTTCCACGCTAGATAGTGTGGGTCAATCGGTATACAGTGTCCACCTAAGCCTGGACCGGGGTAAAACGCCATAAAGCCAAACGGCTTTGTAGCTGCAGCTTGGATCACTTCCCAAACATCGAGCCCCAATTTGTCACACATGAGAGCAACCTCGTTAACGAGGCCGATGTTTACACTGCGGAACGTATTCTCCAAAAGTTTGACCATTTCGGCACATCGGCTTGAACTCACCGGGATAACTGTGTCGAAGATCTTTGAATAGTAATCTACGCACCTCCTAGTGCACTCGGCAGTCACGCCTCCAACAATTTTCGGGGTGTTTTTTGTCGTGTAGACCTTATTGCCCGGATCCACACGCTCCGGGGAGAATGCTAAAAAATAATGCTCACCAACGCGGAAGTCTGGCCGTGAGAAGCGCGGGACAAGCAGCTCATCTGTGGTTCCGGGGTAGGTTGTGCTTTCGAGAATGATGATTTGACCCTCACGCAACCGCGGAGCGATCTCATCTGCAGCACTGACGATGAACGACACGTCCGGATCTTTTGTCTTTCGGAGAGGCGTGGGCACACAAATGCTGATTGCGTCCAACTCTCGCACCACATTCCAATCAGAAGTCGCTTGGATTTTTCCCTCAGCTACAAGTTCCGCAAGAACCTGACTATCTACGTCCTCGATGTAGTTTTGCCCAGCATTAATAGCGCTGACCTTTCGAGGATCTACGTCAATTCCATAAGCTTCGAAGCCGCTTTTTGCCATCTCAACAAGCAAAGGAAGACCCACATAGCCAAGTCCGACAACACCGACTTTCATTGCGATTCCTTTCTCACGAGCCCACATTTTCCCGTTGTGCCTCGTCCACGCGATGAAAGCACAACAGACCACCGAAGTGGTACGTTTAGCTAGACTGCAAGATTCAAAATCTTGTAGCTGTCAAAGAATAGGTAATTCAGTACTAAGTCGAAATCCGAGGGATCATTGTGGAGACGGAGAAACTCTTGAATGCGGTGAAGTTTGACGACCGCGGCCTCATCGCTGCAGTGGTGCAGGATGCCACGTCGGGAGAGGTACTTATGGTCGCATGGATGAACGAAGAGGCTCTTAGAAAAACTCTGGAAGAGGGACGAGCTTGGTATTGGAGCCGCTCCCGTAAGAAACTCTGGCTAAAAGGCGAATCATCAGGTCACATTCAAAAAGTCCGCGAAGTTCGTCTCGACTGCGATGGAGACGCGGTAGTTCTTCGGGTAGACCAAACAGGGGGAGCCTGTCACACAGGCTTTCGTTCGTGCTTTTACCGAAGAGCAGATGACGAGGGCTGGATCGAAGATGGCGTGAAAATGTTCGATCCGAACTCCGTTTACAAAACTTCCTGATGACCATTGGATAAACGAATCCCAGACGCATGAACACATGTTTCCCAACAAAAGAAGAATTCTTGCAGAGGGCGCGTC
The DNA here is from genome assembly GCA_017161655.1 of Candidatus Sumerlaeota bacterium. Lineage (GTDB taxonomy): Bacteria > Sumerlaeota > Sumerlaeia > Sumerlaeales > Sumerlaeaceae > DRVG01. Next base: position 460,654 of record JADFCV010000001.1, on the reverse strand, counting down.
ACGGCAACGTCATTCCGGTCTACTGTGAAATTCTTGCCGACATGGAGACGCCTGTCTCTGCTTTCAAGAAGGTAGCAAATTCGCCATTTTCGTTCCTCTTGGAAAGTGTCGAAGGGGGAGAGACTGTTGGCCGCTACAGTTTTGTGGGAGCCGAACCCCGCCTTGTCCTTCGCGCCAAAAACGGTCTTGTTGAAGTGGTTGGTCCCGGGAGTAACCGACAAAGCTTTACCTCGCCGCAGCCACTCGGAGCACTGCGCCACATCATGCGACAGTATTGCTTTGTTCCTGATCCAGCTTTACCGCCCTTTTGTGGAGGCGCAGTAGGGTTCGTATCCTACGATGCAGTGCGCTATCTGGAAGACATTGGCGAGCATGCTCCGGATGACTTGGGGCTACCCGATCTCTATTTTATGGTCACAGACACGGTTCTCATTTTTGACCATGTGCGTCATCGCCTGCTCATTTTGTCGAATGCAGTTATCGACGAAACAACTCCAGCAGAGGTCGCTTACGAACGTGCCGTAGAGAAGATCACGGCCCTTCGGCGACAACTCGCAGAACCTTTAGTAGCGAAACCGCCGTCAGGCGCTCAGAGGCAGATGGCGCTTACATCGAATTTCTCCGAAAAGGAATTCGAAGCCGTCGTCGAGCGCTGCAAAGAATATATTCGCGCCGGGGATATCTTTCAGGTCGTCGTTAGCCAACGCTTCGAAGTCCCGCTCGCCACAGAGGCATTTAACATTTATCGAGCGCTCCGCGCGATCAATCCCTCGCCTTACATGTTTTTTCTCCAGTTTGATTCCTTGGCACTTGCCGGCTCGAGTCCAGAAATTCTTGTCAAATTGACAGGCAAAGAAGTTCAGCTGCGTCCGATTGCTGGAACACGCAAACGGGGAACAAGCAGAGAAGAAGATGTCGCGCTGGAAAAAGAACTTCTCGCAGACGAGAAGGAACGGGCAGAGCACATTATGCTCGTCGATTTAGGCCGCAATGACTGTGGACGTGTGTGCGAATACGGCAGTGTGAAAGTAAACGATTTGATGGTTGTCGAACGTTACTCGCACGTGATGCATATCGTGTCGAATGTTGTCGGAAAACTGCGCGACGGCCTCGATGCGTTCGATGTTTTTAGCGCAGCATTCCCTGCTGGCACCGTTACGGGAGCCCCCAAGATTCGAGCTATGCAAATCATCGAGGAACTTGAGCCCGTACGTCGAGGGCCGTATGCAGGAGCAGTGGGATATTTCAGCTTCAATGGGAATCTCGATACCTGCATCACAATTCGAACCATCGTTGTGCATGGCGACAAAGCCTATATTCAAGCGGGAGCAGGTATTGTTGCAGATTCTGTTCCGGAAAACGAATACAAGGAGACGATCAACAAAGCATCGGCAATGATGCGGGCCATTGAGCTCGCACAAGAGGGACTCGAATAGCACATGATCCTAGTTATAGACAACTACGATTCTTTTACTTACAACCTGGTGCAGTACCTAGGCGAAATCTTAAAGTGGCCGGACGTTGCTCAATCTCTTGGCGAAGCAGTGGAGATTGAAGTCGTGCGCAACGACAAAATTGCAGTGGAAGACATTGAACAAAAAGCGCCATCTCATATTGTGATCTCACCTGGCCCTTGCACTCCGAATGAAGCCGGAATCTCCCTCGACGTTGTCAGGCAACTTGGGCCCAAAATCCCACTGCTGGGTGTGTGTCTCGGACATCAATGCATTGGCCAAGCATACGGAGGAAAAGTCGTACGGGCCCCGATGATCATGCATGGAAAAACGAGCAGCATTTATCATCATAACGACAGTCTGTTTCAGGGCATACCCTCCCCCTTCACCGCCACACGTTATCATTCTCTGATTGTTGAAAAAGAGAGTCTGCCTCCGGACCTTATTGTCACTGCCCACACGGATGACGACATCATCATGGCAGTTCGCCACAAGAGTCATCCGGTATGGGGTGTGCAGTTTCATCCTGAGTCTATCTTAACCCAACATGGGAAACAAATACTTGCTAATTTTTTAAAATGGTCAAAGGCTTCCCCTGGAACGGTCTAGCTTTTTCAACTGTGCAAGAGAAAATTCTTAAGTCCTAGCGATATATCTGGGAGAGTCTTGCGTTCGGATAATAGTGCTCAAGGATAGCCTGAAAGCCGAAGCCTTTTGATGCCATTGACCATGCCCCCATTTGGCAGAGCCCTACGCCATGGCCAGAACCAGCACCACGAAATTCAACACTTCGAATTCCCGCAGCATCGCGTTCGACACGCAGAATGAAGAAGCCGCTCGGCAAATCAAAAAGACGTCGGATAGGAAGCTCTTTTTCAATCACCCTTGTACCGGCAGCGGTGACGAGAGCTAGCTTTCGAACGCGTCCACTAGGGCGTCGTTCCAGGATCCGAATGTCACGTAGCGGCGCTCCACAGCGTCGTATCAACTCTGCGTTGTCCAGGCGACGAGTCCAGCGGAAATATTTCCGTGCATAGGAAGGCAGTGTGTTTTCCTCTGGACAGCAAAAAATTCCCTGGGGCGGAGAGGCAAGGAAATCGGAGACCTCCTCTTCGCTGCGAAACATAGGGGCGGCGTGGGCTCTCAGACCATCCCACACACTGTCCAACCCAGCAATGTGCGGACTGTCCCAAACATCCTCTGCACATGCGGTGATTCCGCCGCACATGTTATGAAACACAGCATCCAGAATTTTGCCGCCGGCTGTCAGCACGATTCCACGCGTCTCGTAGCAGGCCTTTCGCATGGCGGGTGTCACCCCCTCAGCTCCTTTGTAGGCCATGCAATGCTCCCCCGCACACAGATCGAAGCCTTCTTTTGTGTGCCGCCCCGTAGCTAACTTATGCACCACCTCACTTCGCGCAACCACTGCCTGTGCCTTCAGAGCCTCGAGCGGCGCTTCCCCAATTTCAGCCTCGAGTACACAGGCGAGATAGTCCTCTAAAAAGATCTCATTAACCACCTGTACGCCCTCACGGACAGCTAAAAACCTCAACGTGCCCCAGTAGAGACGATTGCGAAAGACAAGTCCTTCATCGGCTCTAACGCGAATCACAGGCGCTTGCCATTTCTCTCCGGCAGCCACGGCAACAAGGCTACCATCACTGCTACCGTGAATCGACACAGATGTGGAAATCATCGGTGCCGCTAATTGACGGTCTCCAGCCTCAAGAATCAGTCTATTCTTTCCCGCTACCTCAAGAGTGCCCGAAAACGTTCCTAACACTATCTTTACGACCCCCTGTCGACTCAAAAGGACGTTCAGCTGGTTGGAGACAGATATGTCCTGCGCTGCACAGGTCATGACGCATAGACATGCCGCTATCGCCTCCAGGATCCTCCAGCGGCCAATCGTACGCATGTTCTCCCCTAACCATCAATCAAGTTGTCGCTTATGCGCCGGGCATTTTGCTGGGTTGCCATAGCTCGTACTCTTGCATCGAGCTCAAGTGCCGGATTGCAACCAGCGTTCTTTAACCGCTGTGTGAGGGCAGCCATTTCGACGATAATAGAGAGGTTTCGACCAGGCTGGACAGGAATTACGTACTCGGGCACTTGAACATCCAAAAACGTGTGATATTGTTCTTCCAAACCGAGGCGATCATATTCGCGCGATTCGTCCCATGGCTCCAATTGAATGACAAGATCCACGCGCTTCTCTTGGATCACCGAAGCCACGCCGAAAAGCATTTCGATGTTTAGAATGCCGACGCCCCTGATCTCCATGTGGTACTTGATCAGCTCTGGGCTACGCCCAACCAGATCATACTTAGAAATCCTGGTGAGAATCACGATATCGTCCGCCACGAGGCGATGTCCTCTCTCGACGAGCTCCAGGGCGCACTCACTTTTTCCCACTCCACTCTCCCCCATGAGCAACGTCCCCATGCCAAAAACATCTACCAACACCCCGTGGACCTGAATTTCCGGCGCAAAGTACCTTTCAAGAAATGCATTAAGCTGGCTGACCAAGCGAGTTGTCATGAGAGCTGTCCGCAGTAGCGGAACGTTGTGCTCATTCGCCCGCTCGATAAAATCCTCGGGAATGGGGTTTGCGTTCGTTACAATGATGCACGGAATCTCAAACTGCAGCACACGCTCGAAGCGCCGTGCACGTTCTTCCGCAGGGAGACTGCGGATGTAGGACATCTCCGTATTGCCGACAATTTGGATACGGTCATGCGAAAAAACATCCAAATAGCCAGCAAACGCCAATCCAGGGCGGGTGATCTCTGCGGACCGAATAACGTTCTTTAGCCCCTTGTCCCCCGTGACAAGTTCGAGTTCCATATCCTTGCCACATTGTTCAAGAAGTGAAGCGACTGTGAGCTCTTTAATGTTCATGCTAGCAACTCTGCGATCCCTTTTCCCAGAACTCAAGCGCACGTCGATACGGAGTGGCAAGCGGCAACGAGAGGATTTCTTGATGTGGAACCCACTCGCATGCAAAAAAGGGCATGGCGGAGTCTAACTGTCCTATCGTCTCAGCAGGAACTCTCAACAGCCAAACATGAGCGTGAATCCGATGGTGAGTGACACAGAAAGTAAAACGCCCCAGCTTCACACACTCGCTTTTACGCAAGCTACTTATCCACTTTTTATGCGCCTCTCTCATGCTATAGGGAAAACCGTACAACCCAGCATGCCATTCCCCATCTGGGATTCGTCTGACCAGAAGCTCTGGGTTGTTGCTCCCTCGCTGAACAAGATAGAGATGCCATTCGAGCTGAATAGTTGCGCGAGCGCTGGTTGCTTTTCGGGGTGGAAGCTGTTGCTCGCCCTGGTGAAAATAAGCACAAAATTGGCACACTGGACATTGTTTACATTTGGGAGTCGATGCGACACATATGAGGGAGCCCAGCTCCATGAGCGCATAGTTGAATTCACGGCACTGTTTCGATGGCAACAGCTTTCCGGCAACTTCCCAATGCCAGGCCGTTACTTGCGAATTGCCATGGGGCTTTCCAAAGAGGCGGCAAAGAACTCTTGCCGTATTTGCCTCGACAGTAGGAACCGGAACGTCATAAGCGAAACTCGCAATTGCATTGGCAGTATATTTCCCAACTCCAGGCAGTTTTTCTAGCTCGACTGGATTTTTGGGAAAGAGGCCGTCCCACTGGCTCACCACGATTTTTGCCGCTCGATGAAGCATTCGGGCGCGACGATAATAGCCCAACCCTGCCCACAACCTCAGAACACTAATCTCATCGGCACTTGCCAACGTAAAAACATCCGGAAACGCTTCGAGAAACCGAAGATAGTAAGCGCGAACCGCTGCAACAGTCGTTTGCTGAAGCATGACTTCCGAAACCCAGATCGCATAGGGATCACGAGTCTCGCGCCATGGCAACGAGCGTGCAGCATTTTTGAACCATTGACGCAGGCTTGTCGCAAAGGCCGCTTTATTATCTAGCGGATTGACAAAAGATTGCGCAGCAGTCACCGCAGTACTTGCGTTCACCGTGAAGCCAGAATTCTCTATCATAATTCCTAACTGGAATGGAATGGCTTTTCTTCATCGATGCCTGAGCGCAACGCTGCTCTCCGCTCAGGCTACTGGCAAACCCTTTGAAATCATCGTCGTAGACGATGCTAGCACCGATGGAAGCGCCGACAGTATCGAAGGCAAATGGCCATCCACCCGCCTCCTGAGAAATGCAGGGAATGCTGGTTTTGGCGCCTCAGTAAACCGAGGAGTCGAAGCGGCGCTCGCACCAATCGTTATCCTTTTCAACAACGATCTAGCCCCCCGCGAGCAGATGGTCAGAGAACTTCTCACACCTATTTTTGACGATGCGAGCGTTTTCGCCGTCAGCGGAAAGACCATCGATTGGTACACGGGCGAACCCAATCACGTCAACATGCTCGCAAAGTTCGTGGACGGTAGGATGTGCCTCGCCTATGAAGACTCTCGAGAGATTTCTGAAACCCTGTTCTTTCAAGGGGGCTCATGCGCCATTCGCCGCGACGTTTTTCTAGAACTTGGGGGTTTTGCACCGATTTTTCATCCTGGCTACTGGGAGGACTATGACCTATCCTATCTCGCGTGGAAGACAGGATGGAAGGTCCTTTACAACCCGCGCGCCGTCGGCTTGCACGTAGGCCAAGGCAGCATGAAGCGCGCCTACGGTGAGCAGCGCATTGCGGAAATTAAAAGACGCAACGCTCTCCTTTTCCAGTGGCTCAATTTCACAGATCCTCCTTTTGTCAGAGGGTCTTGCCGCCACCTTCCAGCCGAGCTGTCTGTCTCCCTCCGAAAAGGAGATCAAACAGCATGGTGTGGGACATGGGAAGCCATAAAGAAGCTGAGGCAAGTTCTAGCCTTGCGCGAACAGCGGAAAAAGTGGTGGAAAAGATCCGACAGTGAGATCTTTGCACAATTTGAGAACCGCGGTAGACTTTGCTAAATGGAAACGCGCTTGAATGCAGGGTTATTGAATAAACGAGAGGCGTTTTCAACACCACCGGGCATTTCCGTCGTCATTCTCACATGTAACCGCTTACCCAAACTTCGGGCTGTTGTCGCGTCGCTCATGCCCCAACTGGGCCCCTCTGATGAAGTGTTCATCGTCGACACTGGGTCAACTGACGGCACTCGTGAGTGGCTAGCCACGCTTTCCCATCCAGTGAACCACTTGTTGCTCGATCCGGCAAATCTAGACTTCGCAGCAGCAAGGAACGCTGCTCTAACCCGCGTTCGTGGAGCCTGTATTGCGTTTCTCGATGATGATTGCATTCCTTCTTTTGACTGGCTCAAAACTTTGCGAGAGGAACTCCAGAGAACAGAAGTCATAGGTGGGCTTGTTCTACCCTATTTTCTTTACGCGTATCCGGCCGGGTGGAGCTCGGAAATTGCCTGGTGCGCAGGGATGTCCCCACGAGGGTTAATCGACAAACGCGATGACAATTATCCTGCGACGGCAAATCTCGCAGCGCATCGCAGCGTGTTCGCAAACCACCCTTTTCAAGAAATCAATGGTGCTAGTTTAGTCACGGAACAAAAGTACAAAGCAGGACGCGAAGATGCCCAATGGTGGAAAGAAATTCGGCGAAGTGGTGCCTGCACCTGTGTTTCGCCTAGGCTCGTAGTCTTTCATGCTATACCAGACTCAAGATTCTCTTTTCGCAACCTTATCGCACGCGCCAAAAACGACGGCATTGCAGCGTGGCTACGCGAACCAAATACGCAGCAGGCCCATGTCGAAACTGAAGGTCTCATAGACCAGTTCGCTCATGACTTAGTTCACCCTCGTCGCATTATCGCCGGCGGACTCCCCGCTCTTGCCCAACGATTCGTATGGTATTACCGGCAGCTCGCTTACTTGGGTTCAGCCACACATGAATCAGAGCCTCGTGTGTTTCTGCGGTTGTCACCGCGGATTATAAAACGTTCTGCTCGACGTTTGGTTGGTGAAACACGCCTAAGGTTGATTAAGAAAACGCGAGCGCCGCTGCGAGTTCCCGATCCCCCACATCATATTCTCATAGCGGCTCCAACGTATCTGGGGGATACAGTTTTACTTCTTCCAATTGTGGAGCTGCTCCAGTCCAACTGGCCGGAAGCTAATATTCTCGTTTGGACGCGCTTTCCGGAACTCTTCTCCCCCACCTCCCCGCTGATCACCATTGTGCGGGCAGATGAAAGCTCTGAAGAACTGGTTGCATCATTTGCACGATGGAGCAGTGAAATCAATTTTGTGCCATATTATCACTTCGGTCCGGCCAAACTCTGGAGAACCGTGCTCTCGCTTCGTGGGATAACGTTCACACACGACGTAGGATTTGGCAAAGAGGCAGATTATTACTATGCTGGTCGTCGTATCGAAAAACGCTTTGATCAGCATGAAGTTCTCAACCTTTTAGAGATGGTTTCGCTCTGGCCGTTGGCGGGAAGTCTTCGGCCGGCGCGCCTCACACCCACGCAACGCTACGTGGAAAGCTTGCTCAGTCGTTACCCCCATCTTCAGGACGCGCCTTACTTAACGATCCATATCGACACAGCCCTCGAAATGAAACGTTGGCCCTTAGAGCGTTGGGAGTATCTGGCCCAATGCTTGCTTGAAGAAACGGATCTCTCCATTTGCTTCATCGGTACGGAGCAAGCTCGCGCAGCCTCGCAAGAGCTCGCCCATCGCCTATCTCCTCGGAGATGCCTCGATTGTACAGGGCTATCCGTAGGCGAATTAGGAGCTCTTCTTTCGGGTGCCCGAATGGCCGTGGGGCCATGCAGCGGTCCAAAACATATCGCGTACGCCACACGCACACCAACTTTTACTCTTTACGGTGCCGTTTCTGAACATCGCTGGGGAGCGTGGCATGATACGGAACTTCATGCTTACATACGGTCTACTGTCGAATACCTTTCGCCACGCGAACAACGAGGCTTGCCCGAAAACCACGCGATGTTGATGATTTCTGCCCAAGACGTGGCCCAAGGTGTTCTTGAACACTACCAACGTGTGAAGCACTTGTCCTGCAGTGAGATCTTGTCGGGCTAGAAGCATTCCTACGTCGAATTTGTAATCTCGGCCTAGATGAACAGATCGGAGGCGCCATTGAAGAATCCGAAACTTATTCGCGTTCTTTTCGTTTGTCTCGGGAACATTTGTCGCTCCCCGGCCGCCCATGCCGTTTTCCAAGCGATGGTTAACATGGCTGGGTTAGGAGAAAAATTTCAGATAGATAGCGCAGGAATTCTTGACTATCACCAGGGAGAATTACCTGACCCGCGAATGCAGCAAACAGCGAAGAAAAGAGGATACGTTTTAGACCACCGTTCACGCCCCATCGCACTGGCAGACTTTAGCTCGTATGATGTGATTCTTGCAATGGACCGTGACATACTGCGGACGCTGCAGGAGCTTTTAGAGTCAAAGGCTAACAACCGAACGCCCACCGCCAAAATCTGCTTGTTTACTGACTTCCTGCAGAACTCACACCGTGGCATTGACGTGCCGGATCCCTATTGGAGCGGCCAGGAGGGATTCGAGCATGTCATGGATCTCATCGAGGAAGGATGCGAAGCCCTTTTAGAAGCATTGACCCAAGGGGCATTATCCTGTGAGCGTGAATAACCTTCTTGAAAGACTAACGCACGAACTTCCGACCGCCCTCGGAGAGCCGGTAACCATAACGAGATTTGAATCAGCAGGCGGAGGGTGCATCAATTCTGCCTTACGTCTCTATCTTAGCACAGGCACAACGCTGTTCGTAAAATGGAACCCAGACGCGCCTTCCGACATTTTCGAGTGCGAAGCCGAAGCACTCCGTATCATGCAACAGGCAACATCGCTCAAGGTTCCCACTCCAATTATCGTAGGTAACGCCACCCCTCACACACCATCGTTCCTCGTCCTAGAGGACCTTACTGCGTCAAACTCTCGATCACGACGTGATCCTAACATTAAATTCGATGAGGAGCTAGCAAAAGGCTTGGCTGAAATGCATTGTTACTGCGGCCCGGCCTTCGGCTTCTCGCGGGATAATTTCATTGGAGCAACGCCGCAGCCCAATGCCTGGTCTGACTCTTGGCTCGAATTCTTCCGCCATCAGCGCCTAGAGCACATGGTAAAATTGTTATCTGAAAAAGGAAAAATCACAGGCGCAACGGCCAACCTAGCGGCCCGCTTTCTGGAAAAACTCGATCGCTTCTTGGGGGGCATAGCGACCAAGCCTGTTTTGCTTCACGGCGATTTATGGGGCGGCAACGTCATGCCTGACGCCAATGGCCGCCCGGCTCTCATCGATCCAGCCTGCTACTACGGCCACCACGAAGCCGACCTAGCAATGACGCAGCTCTTTGGCGGCTTTTCCGCACGCTTTTATGAGGTATACGCAGAAATTCTTCCGCTTGCGGATGGTTACCGCGAACGCTTCCAAATCTACAATTTGTACCACATCCTAAATCACGCGTATCTCTTTGGCGGAGGCTACCTTAACCAAGCAGTCAGTATCATGGCGCGCTTTGTTTGACGCTGAACTCTGAGCACACTGCCGTCTCTAAAACAGCCCTGGAATCTTCAAACCGCCGGTGAGTTTCGACAGTTCCTCTTCATGTAATGCTCGGGATTTCTCCAGAGCAAGATTCACCGCTGCCACAACAAGATCCTCGAGCATTTCGATGTCATCCGGATCGACAGCATCCTTTTTGATTTTTACAGCGACAATCTCCTGCGCGCCATTCGCAACCGCTGAGACCATTCCCCCTCCTGAGGAGGCTTCGACAGTCTTCTGCTTGAGCTCTTCCCGCACTCGCTCCATCCGCTCCTGCAACTCTTTCTGCATCTTCTGAATCTGCCGCAAGTCGAACATAGATCAGTCCTCAGCCATTTCGGGTTTGAATGAAACAGCGTCGTTAGAGACGCCAAACACTTTCTTGAATTGCTCGACAATTTCCGCAAGTTGGGGATCCTGCTCCAAGTACCTTGTTAATCTTTCTCCCTTCAATGGAGGTCGGTACTTGCGAAGCATACCTTCAACGTCAAAATCACCCGTAAACTCGTGCTCGTGCTTCGGGTCTTCTGTATCAGCTTCAACGGTCTCCAACTCTTCAGCAGAAAAAGAGTCGGGGCTTTCAGGTTCTGCGTCACTAAACTCAATTGCTGGATCTTCACGATGTTTATCTTCTCTAACGGTTTCCCGATCCCCCATCGCTTTGCCTGGGACTTCAGTCGAAGTCGCCGTGGGTTCCGCTTCGCCAGACGCATCGGTAAACTCTATTCGCAGCTCAACGCTACGTCCAGTCATCAACCTGACCAAGTCAGTCAGGATTTGCTGATTTCCTGCGCGATTAATCACATCAAATGAAAAACGTTCCGCCGGATTCACTTTCAGCGACAGTGAATCTTTATCCAGCCACCATCCTGTCACCTTCGACAGCGCACGCCCCAGCGCTTTGTTTTTCTCACCTGCAGCCTCGGAGATTCTACCGACAAGGGGGGGCGGCAAAGGTCCATCGGAGAGCTTCGCAAACGGGTTCTCCTCACCGTCCGTGCGAGGAATCTGGTGACCGGGCGCCACAGATACTCCAACATCTGCTGGGCTCTTCACCTTTTGGTTCTCTGGTTCCGCGAGCACAGATTCCTGTGCTTTACTGGGCTCTTGGCGAACTTGCGGCAGCTGACCAAAGGATTTGGCGGGTGCTGTCGCTACAACTGAACTTGCGGATGCTTGCGCGTGGCCTGCGGAAGTCTTTTGAGATATTTCGGTGCTGGACGGTGCCGGCGCCAACCACTTTTGCTCAAGAGATTTCAGCTCTTGCACCAGCTTGCTCAAGTCGTCCTCCGGATCCAGGCAGGTGAGACGCACTATTTCCAGCTCAAGCAGAAAACGCGCGCTGCTCGACGTCTTTACTCTATCCACCAGCGCAATAAAGGTACTGCAAAGATTGACGAGACGACTTAAAGAAAACAGATTTGCTAACTGCTCCATTGAGTCGAGGCAATCTTCCGGTAGGTCGAAAAGGTTAGAATTCTTGCCAACCTCGCGCAAAAGAAGTAGATTCCTTAGGTATTCGGCCACACCCTTCACAAAACGCTCCAGGTCCATGCCTGCAGAAACAATCTCATCAAGGAGGAGGATTAGCTCTTCGGTTCTCTTCTCAGCGATACCTTTAATAAATTTTTCTATTAAACTTGACTGCACGCCGCCCAAGAAGCGACGCACTGTCTCATAATCCAAACGTTCCCGACAGAGGACAAGAATCTGGTCAAGGGCTACCTGCGCATCACGCATTCCACCTTCCGCCGCCTGAGCAATAAGCTCCAAGATGCGGCGTTTTTCGGCTGGATCGACAGCGATACCCCGTTCGGCTGCCTCTTTTTCTAAGATGCGATCAAGGTGATCGGCAATTTGTTTGGTGGTGAAGCGCCTAAACTGAAAACACTGACAGCGCGAGATGATTGTAGCTGGAACCTTGTGAAGCTCCGTTGTCGCCATGACAAAGATCACACGCGGAGGTGGCTCTTCCAACGTCTTTAGCAGGGCGTTGAATGCCTGCATAGAAAGCATGTGCACTTCGTCAATGATATAAACTTTATAACGAGAAAACGGAGCCAACACCACGCCGGTGCGCAAATCTCGGATATTGTCAACGCCGGTGTTTGACGCAGCATCAATTTCTATAACGTCGAGGCTGCTACCAGCCGCAATCGCTCGACAAGAAGCGCACTGTCCGCAAGGGTCGGGTCTGGGCCCATTCTGTTGGCAATTTACAGCTTTGGCGAGAATCCGTGCTGTGGATGTCTTCCCTGTGCCGCGGGGACCACTGAAGAGGTATGCATGGGCGACCTCACCTTCTAAAATCGCCCGACGCAGAGCTTCTCGAACATGTTCCTGCCCCACCAGATCATCAAATGTCTGAGGGCGATAACGCCGCGCCAGCACGACATATCCGCCTGAGCGCCACTCTCCCACTCCAGGTTTTTCTTCGTGTTCAGTGGAGGTCGCCGGTAGCGAAGAAAAAAACTCCTCGCTAGGCTCATCATGCGCTTGTGGCTCATCTGCAGCTATTTCGCGAGGTTCTTGTGCAATGAGTTGCTCCGAATAGCTGTCTTCATCACATTCCCCGTCACAAGAAAGCGAGGGCTGCCCTGCCTCAGCGAAGAGTTCTCCCTCAGCTTTCTCGGCGGGCAGCTCTTTCGCTTTTCTGTCCTTTTTTCTCTGCGCCATGCTGCGATAGTCCTATGAGGAAGACGGATAGGGCAAGTCCTAGAATCTCATAAGTTACAAAAAACAGCCGGAGCCTCCGCTTCGCCGTAGGAGCGTTGTCTATTGAACCTTCTCTTTTCAGGTGGGTGCCCGCACCGCCACTTCCGAGATCCCCGCGCAAGGGGCATGTCGTCCATGGCGCGATATAAGGCTCCCGTTTTTTATCACGTTGGCTCAATGAGCGTCTAGCTCGTACTAACGTCGCAGAGGCTCCTCGACAATTTACATCGGACAGAGCAAAACTATCCTGTGTCTCGAGCACGAAATGGTGTGTCGCTAAGGTTTTGAAAACCGCCTCATACTGAATAAGTAGAGCGAAGACACGTATGAACCAAAGGCCATGACTCTGGCCAAGTGATTGCAGGAAAGGGCTGCGTCCAAGACAGCAGGTCGGGATAGCAAATCCCGTAAAGAGATCCTGCCGAGACGTCCGGTGGGTTGCGAAGCTTGCAACCGTCTTTCTGCGATCCCAAGCATGTGGACCTGCCTTTTGTTGAGCGGCTCTCTACGTGCAATTCTGGGATCGTCGCCACCGATGCGTCAAAGCAGAATCGGTAGACGAAAGCCCAGAATTCGCGAAAGGAGGTGAGTCGCTTGCCAAAGCCGCAAAAAATTGAAGCGGTTCAGAAACTCAAAGAAAAGCTTCAGCGCTCGAAATCCATCATTGTCACTGAATATCAGGGGCTGACGGTGGCCGAAATGACCGACCTCCGCAGCAGGCTTCGCAAGGAGCAGGTTGAGTTCAAGGTGGTGAAAAACCGTCTGGCACAGATTGCTCTGCGTGAAGCTGGCTGGGACCCGCTGCCTGAATACCTAAAAGGCATGAAAGCCATCGCTCTAGGCATGGCAGATCCCATAGCGCCTGCGAAGGTGTTGGTCCCCTACGCGAAGGACAATGAAAAGCTCAAAATCGTTGTTGGACTGATGGACAATCAACGCCTGAGCGCAGATGAGATTGTCGAGCTCTCAAAACTGCCTTCGCGGGAAGTGCTTCTTGGCCGACTCGTCGGCAGCTTGTCGAGTCCAGTCCAGCGCTTGGCCTTCGCACTCAACCAAACGGTGGCCAAGCTCGTTTATGCGCTGGATGCTGTTGCTCGCAAGAAAGCTGAACAAGCCTAACACGCTAACGCTTCAGCTAAGGTGCCAGATTGCTTGGACGGGCACTGTCACCACCGAGGAACGTCCAGAAACCAAGTGAAGTATTTCTAGGAGAAGTGAAATGTCGGAAATTACCATTGACCAGATCGTCGAGCGTTTGGATTCGATGACGTTGCTTGAAATCAATGAACTGGTAAAGAAGATCGAAGAAAAATACGGCGTCAGTGCTGCTCCTGTAGCAGTTGCGGCCGGCCCAGCCGTCGCAGGCGGTGCTGCAGCGGCGCCTGCTGAAGAGAAGACCGAGTTCACGGTCATTCTGAAAGAAGTGCCTGCGGACAAGAAGATCAACATCATTAAAGAAGTCCGCGCGGTCACCAACCTTGGCCTCAAAGAAGCCAAAGACCTTGTTGAGGGTGCACCGAAAGAAGTCGTGAAGGACGTCAGCAAAGAGGAAGCCGAAAAGGTGAAAAAGCAGCTTGAGGCTGCAGGTGCTGTCGTCGAAATCAAGTAGCGATCGTTTCTCCACTCTCCGCTTAAGAATAGCCCACTCTGTCGCTAGGCAGGGTGGGTTTTAACATTTAGGGGAGACAAATACGAAAGTAGCGACTCATTTCGAATTTGGGAATCAGAGTGTCAGGAAATCTTCCAGAAACTCCTTCACGCTCAAATAGCGATCGTTGGGGTTTTTCTGCGTGCAGCGTATGAAAATCTCGTCCAGCTTTGCCGGCAAAGTCGCGCGCAAGGTGCTCGGCTTTGGAAAAGACGAGTGAACTTGCATTTGAGAAATTTCGACTGGATCCGTGACCTTCTTAATGTCGAAGGGAGTTCGGCCCGTTACTAGATAGAAAATCGTTAACCCCAACGCGTAAATATCCGCACGCGCATCCACCGGCTGTCCAAGGATTTGCTCAGGTGCCATGTACTGCGGAGTTCCGACCAACGTTCGCTGAGAATCCTCTTCCGCTAAGGCGTACGTAGCCGCATCAGAAAGAATCTTTGCCACTCCGAAGTCGACAACTTTTATGTCACCGCTTTCACGTTGAATGACATTTGCTGGCTTCACATCGCGGTGCAACACCTGCTGGGAATGAGCGTAGATGAGAGCGTCGGCCAACTGCACCACGACACGCTTTAGGTCTTCAAGTGATAGAGGACCTTTTGATTTAACACGCTGCTTCAAATTGTCTCCGGGCACATATTCCATGGCAATGTAGTACAGATAGTTCATGTGCCCACAGTCATAGATAGTGACGATGTTAGGATGAGAAAGCCTGGCGATAAGGCGCGCTTCGCGTAAGAAGACATCCTCGCGGCCTGGACCGGAATGACGGGACAGGGGAAACGTCTTAAGTGCAACTTCACGTTCGAGATGGGTGTCGAAAGCACGATAGACAACAGCCATCCCACCACGGCCTAACTCGCTAATAATTTGATAACGTCCTTCTTCACCAAACCGAGTTTCTGGGACCTGGGTTATTGGACGCTGAAAACCATAATGCGTCTGGGTGGAAGCGCCGACATTGACCGTTGGGTATACCCCGGTCATCGGCGGAAAAGGTGTGGCTTGCGGTGCCTGCGGAGCAAAACCAAAACCGGGACGCGTAGAGCTTTGCTTTAGCAACTCCTCGGCTCTATTAATCCGCTCACGCACATCTTCATAGTTAGCATTCACGGCCAGGATACGCCGGAGAACAGAAACGGCCTCCGGATTTCCCTCGTCCGCTAACAGGCATCCATAGGCGTAAAGGATAGGCAGTGTCTCGCCTGCTGGCACGATGGAGTCTACGACTCTCTGAAACATTTCTCGGGCCATTTCTGGACGTCCCTGATTGTAAAAGGCTACAGCCAGAAAGCCAGTCGCATGTTTCCAATCCGGGGAACTGGGAGGCACCCGTTGCAGGTACTCGACCGCAGTATCATATTCTTTGTTCGCTATTGCGAGTTTTCCTGCCCGAAAGTAGTCTCCCGCAGAAGCATAGGCTCTAATGGCCTGGGGTAGATCTCCCACGACCTCAAAGCATTCTGCTGCATTCCGCCAATCATGTCCCTTGGCATAAGCTTCTGCCGCCAAACGCAATTCTTTCGCAGAGGCGTACATTTCGGCTGCCATCAGGTAGCGTTTGCCTTGCTCATAGACCTGTGCCGCCGACATGTAATCTTTAGCCCGTTTGAAAGCATCAACTGCTTGAGTAAGTTTCCCTGCCTCCACGTAATGTTGACCTGCCGCTTTCCAATCCCCCCGCTGGACTGCTAACTTCGCCATGAATTCAGCAGCCTTGACACGGTCCGACACCTTTTCGTAGGCCTTCTCTGCTTTGTCCAATTGCCCTGCTTGAAAATAAGCTTCCCCGGCCTTATCGAAAGCCCCTAGCTCTTCGTAAATTTCGGCTGCCCGAATGAACTCCCCCACCTTCTCAAGTATTGCTGCTGCCTCGGAGGCTTTGTTTTGGCGCCTCATCAACTCCGTGCACCGCAAAACAAGCGATATGCACGAATCACCTCGCATGACCAGTTGCTGAGGATCAAGCTCACCAAGGAGTGCTTCGATTCTGTCGCTATTCCCCCCACGTTCGTAGCACCGAAGAGCATCCTCCACACGCCCGATATTTTGATAAATTGTTCCGGCGCGTTCGAATTCCATCGCCTTTTCAAAAAGCTGCGCGGCTTTCAGATAGTTATTTCGTTCATATTCCGCCACCCCAGCGGCGTAGAAATTCTTTGTTGCTCGCTCGCGAAGTCCCTCTTTGAGTGCAGCTTCCGCAGCTTCCGCAAACATTCCAACTTGCTCAAACAATGGAATAGCTTTAAGCCGCTCCCCCGCGTTCATCCAGGCTTGAGCTGCTCGATCTGCCATCCCGGCTTTCTCAAAAGCTTCAGCGGCCTCTTTCCAGCTCTTGAGCGATTCGTAAGCTTCTCCTGCAGCAGCAAATTCACCTTTCTTTTCGTATCGCCGTGCGATTCGCAGAAGAGCCGCTGGATCATCTGCTGCCGCCTCGAGATCAACATGTGGCTGGGTCAGCGCATCGTACAGTGCCACAAGGGTTGTCCACAAGGCATGTTGTAAGTACACCAAGAAAAAGAAGAGTGCAACACCGCCAACAATCGACACCACGGTAGCGTAGGGCCCGAAGGAGTCACTGAGAGCGGGAAACCAGTTTTCTCTGAACGTCCCATAAAAAGAGTAAAGTCCTGCCCCTACGCACAGCCAGTACACTGCATTGTAAAGTTTTCGCGCGAGTTTTGAGCTTATCATTAACGAGTGCCGTGTCGCTACGTTGAACTATGCTTCTACTCTCCTACTGCGGTGCTTCGCAACGCAATGAATATCAAGAAAAAGCAGCGCAGGCAAACTTTGCCTGCACTGCTGAGGTGTTCATGCTCACAAGCGCACTGCGCCTCGGTCAGGAACGAGACGAGAAGCTACTTTTGTTTTTTGCCCACGATTTTCACAATCCTGTGATTTTCATCGCGTACGAGCTCAACACCTGCCTCCTTGCTCAAAAGCATGTGAGCTCGAAAAATCGGGGCGTCGCGACATTCAAATTTCACAGGCTTTGCCTGAAGTTCGCTGACCACTTCATAGCGCAAACCTGTTTGGCGCTCGAGTTCTTTGGCAAGGTCCGCGAGGGTACCGTCAAAGACGATACTCACGCGACGTTCGGGAACGTCAGGAGGAGTAACAAGCCCTGCGTTCATAAAAACATGCTTTCTGTGCCAAACAACCAACGCGCAGACAAAAATAAGCACAGCCAGAACGAGCCACTGTTTCCGAGGCATGACAAACCTACCTTAAACCGACGCCCGGACCAAAGTAATAAATATCACCCTTGGACACGGTCCCGTTTGTCGGATCGTACTGGACGGGATCACCGTTTTCAGGCGACCCATCCTGGTGGGTAAGATCAGGTCCGTGGCTAAACATAAGCCAACGGATATTCGCTGCTCCTGATACTCCCAAAAGCTCTGCAAGATCTTTAAGAAAATCAGGCTCGGGAGTTGGAAGAGTTTCGTTGGTTCTTTGCTCACTGTAATGCCATGAGACTTTTTTAGGGTGCTCGTCCTCTTGCGCCACTTCGAAGACATCAATCGGCAGGGAGCTTATGTAAGCTACTGGAGTTGTCAGACGGTAGCTCATAAACCCTTCAAATGCCTCTTCGGCTGGTTCGTGCACATGCCATTCCCCAGGGCTGTGCAGGTGGTACTCTATGGGTGGTGGATAGGCATTGTGATCCACTGCGTAAGATTCAAGTGCTGTCGCTGTCGCTCGCATGTCCGCTTTGACTCGCGCGACTTTTGAGCGCACTTGTGCTTCCAGAAAATTAGGCACAGCAATGGCAGCAAGGATCGCAATAATGGCTACGACAATGAGAAGTTCAATGAGGGTAAAGCCACGTTTTTTCATGTGTTCCTCCAGAGAGAACGATGAAGTTATACACCATGGGAAAAACCCACGACCTGTGAGTTGATGGGATGTTAGACGAGTGATGAGACTCCGACTGGAGGCGCACGCGGGAGAACAGACGTTGTTTCACCGGCAAGGTCTACCTCCTGGCTAAAAAGCAGAACCTTGCCGACTTGCACTTCGGGCAGCGTCTCCTCGATCTGCCCTTGGACTGCAGGGCTGGACAAAGAGAGAAGAACAACAAGAGAGCATCGGTGATCTAACTCGTGCTTCTGCCAGATATGATGCAGAACGGCATGAGCGAAAAAAACGGCAAGCCAAATACAGAGAACTAAAGACAGCGTCCTTAGATGTGTCCTGCTCATGCCAGGCATAACACTCTGGGTAAACTGGTACCGACTGTGCACTATTTTTGTTCTCGCCCAAGCACGTTTGTAAAACGAGGAGATCCAAAGGATTTTTTCATTGCGTCGCCCCAGTGTTTCTGAGTTAATCAATTTCCACGTGAACTGCTGGCGTTGCGATCCCGTTCCTGTTGAGGCTGTTGAGCAATGGACAAGCAAACAAAGGAAGTTGAGGCGCTTCTACGTGAAGCCGAAGAGGCTTTCGAGCGGGGGGAAATTGATAGGGCAATAGGGCTGCTTACTCAGGCTCGGAAATTAGCCCCTTTTCGTTCTGACATCGGCGAGCGGCTCGAGACTCTTTTAGAGTCAGCAAATCCACGCCCCCACTGTGCCAGCCAACCGTCTGTGGCTGCCAGTGGCATGTCCACAGAAGGGGCAGGCCAAACGCTCAACGGTCAAGCCTTGGACGCGTCAACTCTGCGTTCATTACCTGCGGACGTAGACTCGGAAGAGGCTAGGGGCTCATATTCTCCTGAGGAGGATGAGGAGGTACCGCTCTTTCGCCCCTATCACTCCACAGGCCAACAAGAGAGAGGTTCGTCGCCCAAAACGCAACTTGTTGACGCCACCAACGAATTAGCTGAGGCCGAGCCATCGAACCAGAGTAACCGATCGTCGAGGGTTCCGCCGTCCTCAACTCCACCTTCGGCAAACAACCGGAAATTCCCTCCTCCGGGACGCTCTCGTCGAGAAAAAGCTGCCAGAGGGGGACAATCTTCTTCCGCAGGTGGCGAGGACCTTTTTGGAAACTTCAGCGATTTCAAGCACAGGGTGAACTGGACAGCCTGGCTGCCAGACATATCCCCGCGCGCAAAAGCAATCCTCGTAGTTTATGGGATCATCATTTCCTTTGTTGCGCTATCCTCAATTGTCACTTATCAGAAGTTTTTTTCGAAAACGCAGTCATATCCGGGCGCAATGGTGGCCTCGCAAGCCGCGCCTTCTGTAAAGCCTCTAGCAGCGCAAGCCAAGAATAGTGGTCAGCAAGATAACGAATCGCTTCAGATCCTGCGACTGGCGAAAGACTATATTCGTCAGCGGCGATTCGAAGAGGCGACGCAGTTGTTGAACAACCAGCTCGCTAAAATTTCTGAACCCACACTGAAAGCCACCTATACTGAAGAACTAGCGCGAGCTTATGACTTGCTGGGGACGTCTCTCTTGGAAAAGAACAAGCTTCTTCAGTCTGTTTCTGCCTATGAAAAGGCGGTCCGGCTCATGCCTTCATCCATGGTTTATTTGCTGCACCTAGCGAATGCTCACTACTATTGCGGAGTTCTTCTCCAGAGTGAGGACTCCAAGCGTTATCTAGAACTAGCCGAGCAGGAAGTGGCAAAGGTCGTCGCTCAAGATCCGCGCAACCTGGACGCTTATCAGCTCCAAGCCTCCGTGAGGGAACGTCTTCAGAATATCGATGGTGCATTGGCAGCGCTAACGAAAATCATTGAACTTGCTCCGCCGTCCAGCCAGGAAGCGATGTTAGCTCGTGAGAAAAAGAATAGACTCACTCAAGCGCATTAGTCTTTTCCGGAGGTAAAAGGACTTTTGGATATAGCGACCCCGCGGGGCATGGGATCGGGATTTTCTCTCCCCATCATTGCTCCCTCATTACTGAGCGCGGATTTCTCGTCGTTGGGCACGGAAGTGCGCCGCGTTTTGCGGGAGGGGTGCACCTGGATCCATCTCGATGTCATGGACAATCATTTCGTCCCTAATCTCACGTTTGGTCCACCGGTAATCAAATGCCTGCGAAAAGTCTCAGAAAAAGCATTTTTCGATGCGCATCTCATGGTGGACTCTCCTGAAACTTTAGTCAAACCGTGTGCTGAGGCGGGCGTGCAGCTACTCACGTTTCATTACGAAAGCTCCCCTAACAACGCCAAAGATCTCGTGGATCTCATTCGACAAAACGGTATGCAGGTAGGAATTTCTATTCGTCCCCCCACACCCGTAGGCCGAATTGAGAAACTTCTGAAGGATATCGATCTTGTCCTGGTGATGACTGTTGAGCCAGGCTTCGGCGGACAAGCGATGATTCCATCTTGTCTAAATAAGATACGCACACTACGCCGTTTGCGTGAACGTCAGCGTTCAAGGTTTCTCGTTCAAGTGGACGGAGGAATCAACGCCGACACCATTGGCCTAGCCGTTGCGGCTGGAGCAGAAATCCTCGTCGCAGGCTCTGCAGTTTTTGCAAATGGTGACGTTAAGACCAACATTGCAAATTTGAGGGCCCAAATACTGAAAACATGTGGATGTTCTTAAAAGAAGCGACCGCATTTCCTGTGAGGCGATCAGCATCATCGATGCCAAATCAAGCGGCATGGTTCTTTATTTACCGGCATTTGCACTTCTGGGCTATCGCATTCATCATGGCTTTGAGCGTTGCGCCCGGCTCTTCTCAGGCTTTTAGCCTTTTCCGGCGTTCTGAGCCCAAAAAATTGGTCATCCCAGACTTCGAAACTGCTCGAGAGCAATACGCCTATGCTGCGTCGCTGCAAGCATCGATGCTGCCATCGTTTGACAAGAAACGGCGCCGCGTTCAGCTGGATCGGATCATTCAATGTTACTCAAAAGTTGTGGATAATTTCCCGAACGATACGGTCTACACACCTGTGGCTTTTGTGATAATCGCGGAGTCGTACGCGGAGCTTGGTCAGGAACAGAAAGCTCAATCCATGTTCCAGGAAGCTCTCCAACGATGGTCAGACAACGACTACATCGTCGCCCGCTCGATGTTGAACATCGCCCTCTCCCTTGATAGACAAAAACGCTTCTCAGAATCGCAGCGGATCTACAAGGAGATCATCGAGCGTTTCAAAAACTGCCAGAAGCCAGGAGTCGGAGAAATTGTGACTCGAGCCGAAAGCCGGTACTATGCCGCCAAGGAAGAACCAGTCAGAAAACCAAACCAAGGGCCCATCAAATCATTCCTCCAGCGACTCAATCCTTTTCGCAAGTAGGCGATCTCCAAGAATTCTGGCATACTCCTGAAGCCCGTCCACAGCACGCTCAATCTCGTCTAGTTTCTTGGAGGCTTTAGCAACTTCGAAACGGAAAATAGCTTCTCGTAAACCCTGAACAGTCATCGGATCGAGAGGTTTCTCGTTGTCGGCAATGAGGGACTCGAACTCGTCCACAAGGGAGGCACCTTGCTTTTCGAGGGAGACGCGCCGCATAAAGACGCGATCCTCTTCTGCAGCCGCCTGGGCCTCCGCAGCCATGCGCTCGGCCTGCTCTGGGTCCACACTCGTAAAGCTCTCTATCGTGATTGAGTTTGACACTCCCGAAGTGACTTCCGTCGCGCTGACATGCAGGAACCCATTCGCGTCGATTTGAAAACAAACATCGATACAGGGAATCTCTTTTGGTGCAGGTGTGATACCAGTGAGGCGAAACCACCCCAGGCTATGATTCTCAGCAGCGATTCGGCGCTCACCCTGAAGCACATGAATCTTTACCGAGGTCTGATTATCTCGCACCGTGGTAAACTGCTTGTGGACTGCGACGGGGATAGAGCTGTTTCGTGGGATAAGGGGAGTAAAAAGGCCACCTTCGGTCTCAATCCCTAGCGACAAGGGGGTTACATCGAGAAGTAGAACCTCTCGCAAGGTTCCTGTTATGATGCTTCCTTGGATGGCGGCCCCCATTGCCACTGCCTCATCGGGATTCAGAATACGCGAGGGCTCTCGTCCAAAAAACTTCGCCAAAGCTTTGGCGACAGCTGGAATTCTTGTTGATCCCCCGACCAACAACACATTTGCGATATCGGTTCGCGTGAGCTTTGCGTCGTCCAAAGCTATGCGACAACATTCGATCAGCCGGGGAAGCAACGGCTCAATGAGGTTTTCTAATTCCTCACGTGACACCGCGTAATGAAGGTGAAGCGGAGCACCGTTTGGGGCCACAGCAACGAACGGAATGCTAGCAACCGATTCGACAGTCGTTGACAACTCGCATTTGACCTTCTCAGCCACTTCGCGAACGCGTTGGTACGTCACTGGGTCAGCCGCGAGATCGACACCTGTATCGGCATAGAAGCGCTCGACAAGGAATTTTGTAAGGATTTCGTCAATGTTGTCGCCACCAAGAAAGGTGTCTCCACGCGTCGAGCGCACCTCGATCACATCTTTATCAATTTCTAGGATTGTAACATCTGTCGTCCCGCCTCCGAAGTCGAAAACCACAACCGCCTGCTGCACATTCCGGTCAATTCCATACGCGAGCGCAGCAGCTGTGGGCTCATTGATGATTCGAAGGACATTTAGCCCCGCACGTTCTCCGGCTCGTTTTGTTGCAGACCGCTGATTGTCATTAAAGTAGGCAGGGACTGTGATGACAGCCTGTTCAACTGGCTCGCCAAAAAACTCCTCCGCTGAACTCTTCATCTTTTTCAAAATTTCGGCCGAGACTTGCTCTGGAGAGACGCGATCCCATCCGACATCAATCAGTACGCTGTCATCTGGGCCCTCAACCACGTCGTAGGCAATTCCCTGAAGCTTTGCCCCAAGCTCCGAATACCTCGCCCCCATGAAACGCTTAACCGACCGAATGACCTGCTTGGGATAGAGAACAAGATTCCGTTTTGCGAGATCCCCGACTATGACCTCATTCGGACTTTTGTAAAAAACGACTGACGGAGTGAGCTTACTACCTTCTGCATTGTGGATCACAACCGGTTGACCCTGCTCGAAATAAGCAACGACTGAATTGGTCGTGCCCAAATCGATCCCTATAACCCGCTCCATAAGTTGATCACTCTCTGCCAAGGAAGCTTTTGATGGCGCGCAAAACTTTTTCAAAGGCGGAGGGTGGCCGCGTGGCAGCAACTGCCTGCAGGGCACGCTCATTGGTCGGATCCCACTTCAGGATCTCTTCGTAGGTCTTCTGCGCCATAGTCTTGGCACCTGTTTCTTCGTAAAGCTCCGCTAGTAACAGGCGATAGTCGACGTTGTATGGATCCAACTGAATCGCAACTTGAGCAGCCTCGATAGCGCGTGAAAAGCTCCGCTTCGCACGCAGCAATGTTTGGGCAAGTTTTGCATGATAGCTGGGTTCGTCGTCCTTATTTTTGATCGCCGCCTCAAAAAACTCGATGGCCTTGCCGTAATCGCCCGATGCAAACGCCTGAAGTCCTCGCAAATACGCCCGGCGCGCCACTGCCGCCCGTGATTTGTCAAGACTTGCCCCCCCAGGCATTCGAATGCCACTTGAATCAGTCCCGGGCGGTTTTGGTGCGCCAGATTGTCGCGGCCCCTCCAACTGATTCTTCGCATCTTCTGCCAAAGTACGGTCATAGGCAGCCCGCTTGTCTTTGTCTTTTAGAGTATTGTATGCTTGGGAAATCAGGGCAAATTCCTTCTCGACCCTTTGGCGTTCCTCGGGCGAAGCTGCCTTATCAGGATGCAGCGACCGAGCTAAGCGGTGATAGGCCGCCTTAATTTCTTTCTCACCCGCATTTCGCGGAATTCCTAAGATTTCGTAGTAGTTCTTGCCCAACGCTTAACTCACCTACTGAAGTCCGGGACTTTTTGTTTCGTATAGGCGCAGCGTATGCTCAGGACACATTTAACAGCCTCCGCCACACTAACCACACTTGCGAAATTATGCTTCAAGCCGTCTGCTTCGTCAGTCTTCTATAGGACACCTCGCAAGCGTTTGTCAAAACTCTAAATCCTTGGATTGCAATTTGCTTCCGTGCCGCTAGCCTGTCAGGCGCATGAGAACAATCACGAGGGCTTGAGCTCCCAACACTCGCATGAGCATAGTCAGCGGATAGACGGTGGCATAAGAAATGTAGGGTACCTCAGAGCCAGTAACCTGCCCTGCAAAAGCAAGAGCAGGTGGGTCTGTCATAGAGCCTGCCAAGACACCGCACATTGAGGCAAAATTCTGCTTAAGGTGCAGCCGGGCAACTAACGAGACTGTGACAATTGGAATGAGGGTAATTGCGACACCATAGGCCATCCACTTAACGCCGTCCCCGTGAAGTAGAGTAGACATAAACTGCCCTCCGGCGCGCAGTCCCACACACGCCAGAAAGAGCACAATCCCAATTTCTCGCATCATGAAATTGGCGCTGATAGGCATATACCACACGAGTGGCCCCAACCTCCCTAAACGGCTTAACAGGATTGCGACGATCAATGGGCCACCAGCCAATCCAAGTCGTACGGGCGCTGGGACACCGGGGAAAAAGACGGGGTAAGCCCCGAGGATGACTCCCAACACAATTCCTAGCAGAATTGGAATCATCTGAGGGTGATTGAGCTGCTTGGGGGAATCACCAAGCTCTTGAGCAACTTTTTGGATTGCAGAGGACTCACCGACCGCCAGAACCGTATCGCCAAACTGCAGCTTGAAATCCGGCGTGGGAGTAAACTCGATGTCACTCCGGCTTACGCGAGTGATAGCCACGTCGTAGATTCTAGGCGTTTCTAATTCCTCTAAGGATTTTCCAACAGCAGATTTTTTTGTTACGATAATGCGTTTCGTCGTGATGGCACTCGGAATTCTCCGTATGTCCGTACTTGTCTCTTTCCCCACGACGAGCTTGAATTCTTCTAGCTTTTCGCGCGGACCAACTGCCAGCAATACGTCCCCTACGTGAATCACGCTGTCTGGCTGGGCGACGACCACTTCATTGCCATGAAGAATACGAGAAACAACGACTCCACTCTCGGCGTATAAGGGCACTCGTTCCAACGGGAGCCCCTCGAGATTGGGGTTCTGCACTTCAATATTCATAGTGACGGGGCGCGGAATTGAGGCCACCTGCTGTTGCAAAAACTGCTTTGCCTCTTCGTGGGGATCGACACGAAAAACCCAACGGATGAGGAGCATCGTGAAAATAATTCCAAGAATACCAAAGGGATAAGCAATGGCATAGGCAAGAGCTGGTTGCGTAATGGCTTCAGGAGGAAGCCCCACCACATCTTTCAGCGCCTGCTGGGCGGCGGCAAGCGCAGGAGTGTTTGTTGTCGCGCCGGCAAAAAGGCCTGCCACTACTGGCACTGGCACGCCACCGGCGCGATGGATTACCACCGCAACGAGCAACCCAAGCAGGACGATCGACAATGCCAGAAGGTTAAGTTGCATGCCGTGGCGGCGCAAAGATCCGAAAAAACCAGGGCCCACCTGCATTCCTATCGTATAAACAAACAAGATAAGGCCAAACTCGCGCACGAAGTCCATAACGTGCTCTTGCAGGGAAATGTTAAAGTGCCCGAAAAGTAGCCCAGCAAAAAGCACACCGCCAATGCCGAGGCTTACCCCCAGCACACGTATACTACCGATGGCTAATCCCAAAGCCCCTACGATACAGAGAATAACAACCGTCTGCGCTGCTGAATGAACGAAAAATAAGTCTGAAATCCACTGCATGCGTTACTCCTAACACAATTTTGGGCAAAAAAACATCCTGCAACGCTCTCGGCAAACAAAGCGGCAGATGGTGGAAAAAATAGTGGTGCCGAAGGTGGGAGTCGAACCCACACGTGGTTGCCCACGGAGGATTTTGAGTCCTCTGCGTCTGCCATTCCGCCACTTCGGCTCAGGTTTTCCGCGTTGATTTACCGAGATGCTATCAAGATTATTTTCACCATGAAGCGCACGAAAAATCTACCACGTTGTCTTACGATCGCAGGAAGTGACTCCGGCGGAGGTGCTGGCATTCAAGGGGATCTCAAAATCTTCACCGTGCTTGGCGCGTATGGCATGAGTGCCATTACAGCCCTCACGGCACAGAACACTGTTGGCGTAACTGCCATCCACGAAGTTCCTCCGGAATTTGTTATGGAACAAATCCGGGTTGTCATGGAAGACATAGGTTGCGATGCCGCCAAAACTGGAATGCTGGCCAATACAGGTGTCGTGAAAGCCGTTGCGAAGTCCTTACAACCATATCTCTCTTTTCCCCTTGTTGTCGATCCTGTCATGGTTTCGACAACTGGAGCCCGGTTACTTTCTGAGGAGGCCATAAACACGCTCCGCGAAGAACTGATCCCCCGAGCAACACTTGTGACGCCGAATTTCCAGGAGGCCCAGATCCTGGCAGAATGTGAAATTAAGGACGTCAGAGCGGCTGTCGAGGCGGCACGGCGGATCCGCCGTCTGGGGGCAAAAGCAGTGCTTCTTAAAGGCGGAGATGCCAGTTACGACGCCGACGTTGTCTATGATGTTTATCATGACGATGAACGAGTTGAGATTCTTGAGTCACCACGAATTAAGACCCGCCACACTCACGGCAGCGGATGTGCTCTCGCTGCTGCAGTATGCGTCGAACTAGCTAAAGGGAATTCTCTCTTCGAGGCGGTGCAACTAGCTCGCGCGAACCTTCGCATTGCTATTTCCCAAGCACTGCCCCTTGGCCACGGAAGTGGGCCAGTGAATCATCTGGCAATAGCAGCAATTTCTCGAGGTTAGTGAGTGCTCCCTTTTCGTGCTGTTCGTTGCGTTTGGCGCAGAACGCTGGCAGAGTTATAATCCCCGTCTAAGTCAAAAAGTTCGACAGTGATGACCAGTGGTTTCTCAAAGAACTGCGGCTCTGCAATTTCGGTGATAGGCACGCCAGCCCGAAACCGAACAGAACGGGTCACACCGCCTGAGATCTCAGACGTTTTTTCACCATCGCGTAGTTCCACGCAGCCGGTCCTCGCAAAATCTTGTCTGGTGGAAAGCAAGGATGTTATCATGTCAATGCGCGGACGAATTGCTTGCGCGCTCCAGTTTAAGGCAAAACTTGCCCGTTGCGTCGGAGAATCGACCGCCTCGAGAGTAACAACAATCCCATCAGCCCCGTAAGAAAGTTTCCACCAGTCCGGCTTAGATGGATGAATCGCTTTCTGACAGAAAGGAAAATCGTCCGTAAACTCGCCCTCTAAATACAGCGCTGTCGGCGTGAAAGAAAACGTACAATTCAATGATGCATCCTGAGGCCCCTTCCAGTTTTCCTGCCCGAAAGTGACATCGTCGAACTTCGTGAGAGAAAAGTTATACGTCTCGAGAATTTCACCTGATACCTCATCAAGATCAAGAGGCACAACATCACCTAGCGGCGCGGTATCTGCAGCCTCTGTGCCTCGTGAACTTGGCGTCAGAGTGTCAACAGCTCCGATCCGAACAAACGGACAAAGCATCAACATGAAAACACAAAGAATCCATTTGTTCTTCATGGAAGCTCCTCGGCGGGCAGATCACCGGTAGCGTGCAACGCGAGCGACGGTTCCCGCAATATCGCCGGCTAGACGACTGGTAGTCTTAAAAGCGCCTTCGACAATTTTACCAGTCGTCAATAGAACCCGTTTCCCGGCCTGGGTTGTCCCGCGTACTGCTTTGCCTGTCATACGTTCAGCAGAATTTGCATAGTTCCTAACATTAGCTGTGGTCCGCGGAAAAACAGCCCGTCCAACTCTTCCTGGCACAGAAAGGACTTTGTAAGCGAGTCTTTCTGGGAGAGACAATAGACTGCCGCCAGAGCGCCCCGCCCCAAATGCCCACACCTGCTGCGGACTCACAAAAATGCACACCAGCACTACTGCCACCCATTTCCAAACGTTTCTTGCCATGCCCAAACCTCTGCTTTTATGTGGCTGCACGGAAATCAGTTTCACTATCCTTTGCAACTTCAAACAGACGCTGGTTGATTTGCAAACAAAACCGCCAAATGTAAAAAAACAAGCGAGAGAAACAAGTGATTGTCGAGAAGCTTTACCGCGACCCAATCCATGACCTCATCGCGCTAAATAAAAACTCAGCAGAAGACCAGCTGCTGATGCAGCTGATTGACTCAGCGCCCATGCAACGGCTGCGTCGTATTCGCCAGCTTGGGCTGGCCTACTACGCCTTTCAAGGGGCCGAACACAGCCGCTTTACTCACTCATTGGGTGTTCTGCACCTTGCCACACGGATACTCGACCAGCTTGCTAAGGAATGGCAGATCTCTCCTTTCCAGCGCCTTGCAGTGCGATGTGCCGCTCTTCTGCACGACATCGGTCACGGCCCCTTCTCACACGTCTTCGAACAGGTGACAGGCATCGCGCACGAAATTTGGACTCAACGCTTATTGCTAGATCGCCAGAGCGAAATTTACCAACTCCTCAGTGCGTACTCCCGTCGACTTCCGAAAATGATCGCCGAGATTCTGCAGGGGAAAAGCGATCCTCCTTTCTTGTCCCAGATCATTACGTCGCAACTCGATGCCGACCGCTTCGATTACTTGCTGCGCGATAGTCTCATGACGGGAGTAAAATACGGCGTCTATGAGCTAGAGCGTCTCATCCACGTGCTGCGCCTTGACGCTCAGGGTCAGCGTATTGTCGTAGCTTCGAATGGCATTCCACCCGTCGAAAAGTACCTGCAGGCGCGTTATCACATGTACACCCAGGTCTATCTTCACAAAACCGTGCGCGCTGCAGAGTCGATGCTTGTCCTCGTTTTGCGCAGAGTGAAAGAGCTGTGCACCTCCCGCAGGAAAAATGTCGCGTGGCTTACACCGCCACTTCATCGTATGCTAGCTGGCTCCACGGCACCATCCGTTGACGACTTTCTCGCTATTACGGACGACACATTGCTTTACGCACTAAGCGAGTGGCAACACGCTGCGGATACAGTCCTGGCCGCGTTAGCAGGCGGCCTCCTGACGCGTCACCTTTTCAAAACACTGGATGTGTCGGGCACAAAAAACTTACCGAAAAAGCTTCTCGCTGCTAAACGAATCATCGCCGAGACAGGCTATGATGCTCGCTATTTCTTGATGGTTTACGAAGGCAAAAATATCGCCTATCGGCCCTATGATCCACGCGACAGCAAGGCGCACCATCATATTTTTGTCGAAGGCCAAGGCCAGAACGGCCAGTACGTCGATATGGCGACAGCGTCCCCGCTTGTAGAAGGACTAACGCGCGCCAATGCGTCTGTACGGCGAGTCGTGTTTCCGGACGAACTTGGCGGCGTGCACCTGAGACCTATTTTTGAAGATCTCTTTCGGTAGAACTTCCCAGCTTTTCGTTACTGAACTTCGAGGCCGCTTATTGCGAACAAGAGCAGCGCACCACCTCGATTCGTACTTTCTGTCTTTAAAAGCTTAATCTGCTTAAGCGGGTGAGGATTCTTCCAAACAAACCCGTGAACGAAACGAGGCGCTTTGCCTGTTTCATGGTTTTCCCAAACAATCGGGGCACGAGGAGCACAACGACCATCTTCGAGTCCAAACACATTGACACTTGGTCGCCAATCAAGAGTGCTTGTCGTGCCGTCCTCGAAAACAACGTTGGTCGTGGCGATGGAGGTCCTCCCTGGGCCTGCAACCGTCGACGCCACGACAAAGAAGATCGCATCAGCCTTTCTGTTCACAGGAACAGTCAGCTCCTTGAGCCAAGGTCCTTCAGGATTGAATTGACCTTCGAAAAGAACTGCTCCGGCCGCATTGCCACGCTTCGGAATGCGGACAAGCCAACGTTCCATTCGTTGTTCCCCCGCCTTCAGATTAGAGAAACTACTCACGTGGGGCAAGCCAGTGACAAGCTCACAAGCGAGGGAACCATCGAGGGGAAGATTTGCAACAGACCCGAGGTCTGCAGTCCATCCCTTGCCTTCTCCAGGCGGCAGCAAATCATGTGTCCACAGTCGGCCAAATTCAGCGCGATAATCGAAAGGCACTTCCCGAAGTTCGCGCGCCCCCCCGCACCATGCAGCATGACCAGCAAGCACGTACGCCGCATACTGATCAAGCGAGGAATCAAAAGATTCCTGATCAAAAGAAAAGCCCGCCCAAGTCGTCTGCATCAGGCCGAGGACCTTGCCGTTCGGTTGAGAAGGCAGGAGAGAATTCCGCTGAGAGTCACGCTGGCGCTCCAGCTCGACCGCTTTTGCGAAGCGCAGGATGTTCAACGGCGAGTACCACGTGCACGCTATCACATCGAACCCAGCCTCTGTCAACACCCGTAGATTCACAAAGTCTTCCGGTGGGTTAGGGTCGTAATGCCAGTCAGCTATGATTATGTCTTTTGGTAGTTTTTCGCGCAAGTTTCTTGCCTGTTCTAGACTGTGAGCTAGGGTTGGCACAGCGCCCTCACCCGGCGCTAAGAGCTGATCCCCCCACATTATCATTCTCACTCCTCGCTGCTTCAGCCAGCGGTAGTAGTGCATGGTGTCCTCATAGAAAAGAGTCTCCGCGCCGCGCTGACGGTTTTGGGGTTTCTCCGGAAAACCGTGGAGAGTCACCTCGTCGTGGCCGATGTGGAACAACCGCGGCTGAAAGAGATCCAGTGCTTCGGCATAAATCCGTTCGCAGAGTTCGTAAACCTGCGGATTTGAAGGATCATAAGCATAAGGTTTTTCCGGATTATCCGCAAGCTGGCGGAAGTGTTCGTTCTCGAGAAGCCACTCGCAGTGCCCAAAAGTATTGACCAATGGCACCACTTCAAAGCCAAGGCGACGAGCTTCTTCAATGACGGCCGCCGCGTCGTCTTTGCGCATCCCGTACTTCTCATGCCGAAGCTGCGGCACCGACTCCCACTCGAGATAGTCGCATTGATAAATGAGCATGTTATACTTTAGTGGGAGCAGCACTGTGCGTAGCATGTTGATCTGCAGATCCCGCCCATTTTTCCCGGTAAAAAAGTGCACAGCGCGCACTGGCATCGCACTATAGTCCTCAATGCTGCACTGCCGGACAACAGGACGGCCTTCACTCCACTGCAACAGTTGAATCAGAGACGCCAGCCCTGCTCGCAATCCTCCCGTTGTCCCTGCATCAATCTGGATTCCATGCTCAGTGGAAGAGAGACGATAGTAATCGAACTTGCCCTCATCTTCCGCGCTTTTGGCACTCTTGCTAAAGCGGACATACAAAGCAGTGGTGGAAACTGGTGAATCACCGCTAATTTCTACTTCGACCCCAAACCGCCTGGCTTCCCTTCCGAAAATATTCGCTATCAACTCCTCTGCTGATTTGCGCTCCTCAGATGAACTAGCTCCTGACATATAAACCGGCAGCCTGGAAGGAAGCACGAGCACTTTCCGATGCCATTGAATGCATTTTGGCGTCGGTAGGATGCGGTCTATGCCTTTCTCGCCTGTGAGAACGCAAGCCACACTCTGCACGGGTTCTGTTGTGGCGGATACCTCGCTAGAAAGGCGTTCCTCGCGAGGAACAAAAGCAATCTCTAGGCTATATTCGAACGGTTTCAGTGGCTCAATCTTGCTTTCAAGGATCCCTAACCAGTAGCACAGCTCTCCGGCATTATAAGGACTCATGCGGTAGTCGAGTAAAGCAAATCGGAAGTCGCCTCTTGTTTTCATTTGCAGGCGGTAGAGCCGCGAATCCAACTGCAGCTCGCGGAAGGATTCAACGAGGGTCATGTCTTTCAATGAGCCACTGCGAGCCAGAATGGGTGCTACGCCATGAGTAGTAGTCCCATCAGAATACTTTGCCTGCCAAGCGCGGCCCATAAACCATCCCGGAGCACATCGACCGAAGCGGTGTTCGACTCGTGCTTCTGTAGGACTTGTGAGCTCTCCCTGCACAAACAGTGAAAGCTTTTTCCCAGGCTTTATTTCGTAAATGAGTTGGCCATGAAATTCGTGGTTTGGACTTTTAAGAGGAAAGACGACGCGCAGTCCTCCGCCTGTTGTTTGCTCTACTCGGCGTTTGAGGAGACACCCACCGTCATCCTCAAACGCATAGTACTTTCTGCTCCAATTCTTGGAGACCAAATAAAGTTCGGGAGCGCTCAGAACAGGGATGCCGTCAACACTCACAGCCAGATCCTCGGGCCGGGTGACTTCGATCCGTAGCCCATCGATCTCAGCGTTAATGGGATCAGCAATTTTCGCATTAACCACACTCGCGGAAATGAACGCCGCCATGATCCACCACCCAAACCATCTTAGCAGATTTTGAAATCTGAGAGAATCCGACATTTGCCTGGAGGCCAAAAAGACCGCTTCTCGTCGCACGTCCGGAGCATTATTCACGTTTCCCCTCCAAAAACGCCAATATCGACACATCATTTAGCTTTGAATCATTTGTTTCAGACTAGCGCAGACGCACCTAACGCAACCAGAAAAGAGAAAAACTTAAGATCTCGCCTGGCTGTGGCGAGAATGGAGCCCGGATATAACCGTGCAAGAACGGTTAGTTCGCTGTGCACTCACTTAGCCCGGCTACAATTTGTCATACTTTTTCAGGTCACGGAGATGATAGAAGCGACCCCGCCACGAAATCCCTTTCTGAATCGTAACAAGCACAGCTGACCGCAAGAGAGCATACGCACAAGTGGCAACAGCCAAGGGCGATAAGACACATAAGAATGGCGAAACCCCCATGCCCAAACAAACACCCCATCCCAGCGTGAGTTGAGCAATAACTGCTCCGGCGGAAATGCAACGCGAGATGTTGTCGCTCGGGACAATAAGGCATATCCATGGTCCCCACCACAGCACCAGCACAGCTGCGACCGCTCCAATGGCCTTGATCCACGAGTATCGGAGTCCTGCGAATGCATTCTTCTCGACCCCTCTGATAGATCCCCATAGCCCCTTTTGCCATCGCACGGAGACCATGTCGCGCGAGTGCAGTATTCGCACTTTGGCTCCTGAGTACTTCGCCAGCTTTCCCAAAGCGACGTCATCCACAACAGTGAGCCGTAACAAAGAGTGCCCCCCTACTCTCTCATAGAGGCTGCGCCTGATCATATTGAATGCGCCCGCGCCAACGAAAGACCGAGACCGTTTTGCTTCAGCCCTGTGCGGCCGAAACGCGGCAAAAAAAAGCTGCGTGAAACCAAGAGCAAAAAACTTCTCGCCAAAAGTTTTTAGCTCCAGTCGTGGAAAAAGGCAAAGAAAGTCGGCCCCTTCTTCTTTGGCATAACCACTGACCTTCGCCAGCACGTCGGGGTGGAAAGTGACGTCAGCGTCAGTAAACAAGATGTAATCACCAGTAGCGCGACTCGCCCCTTCCTGAAGAGCGTGACATTTCCCCAACCAACCGTCCGGTGGCCCTTCGATCCGCAAAACAAACAGCAAATCCCCAGTCTGAGATTTCAAGCGCGCGAGGATTTCTGGCGTCCGATCCTCAGAACTGTCGTCCACAACGATGATTTCATGCGCAGCCTTCTTTTGGATCAGCAGGGATTTCAAACAATGTTCGATGCGCTCTTCCTCATTGCGTGCTGCAATGACAACAGAAACGCGCGGGAGGTGGGGGTCATCGAGGACTGGAAACGGAAGTTCTTCTATATAACGAGCTCGCCTACGGAGTCTTATCCCCTCTACGAGAACTATCGTCCAGGCCACCAATAACGCTGCTGCAAAGAAATAGTTCGGGATCGTCACAACTCTCATGTATCCAAAAGCTCCTGCGCGCATTCCGGATGTAGCCGAAAGAATCTCATTTGCGGTTGTTTCCTGTAGTTCTGTGTCGCCGCGACCCGACTCCGCGAAACTTTGCAGTGTTCTTAAAGCTCATTTTTTCATAAGTCATTACTTTACAGCATTTTACATTTTCGTCTTACACGGCACACCTAGTGCTTTTTAAGAGTTGGAAGGTATCATCACGAAAGGAGGGAAAGACAATGACACTCCCAGTTCGAGGCCGAGGTTGGAATCCTTGGAAAGAATTAATGACATTGCAGGATGAGGTGAACCGGCTGTTTAGCCAGGCGCTGGCTCCAGTATCAAGCACGGCGCTGTTTGAAGGGGATCTCGTGCCCCCCCTCGATGTTGTTCGAGAGGGCGACCGGTACGTCGTGCGAGTGGATCTGCCCGGAGTGAAAAGAGAGGACATTGAGCTCTCGGTTCTGAATAACCGTCTCTTCATCCGGGGAACCAAGAAACACGAAACTGAGGCAAAAGAGGGAACCTATCATCGCCGCGAGCGCGTGTTCGGCTCGTTCGAGCGAGTGGTTGAGTTCCCAGACCCGGTAGATCCCGAGAAAATCAGCGCGAAGTTTACAGATGGAGTTCTGGAGATCACAGCGCCACTGCGAGAAGAAGCCAAGCCGCGTCAGATCGCGATCGAAGTCAAGTGATGGGCAGGGAAAGGAGGTGTTCCCATGGACAAGATTGTGAAGCGCAATCCGCAAAACGTAAGTGAGCAGGGAGCGGCAACGCGTGGACGTCGCCCCCCAACCATCGAACCACCAGTTACTGTCTATGAGGTGGACGACCACGTCGTTGTGGAAATCGAGATGCCTGGCGTGGAGAAAGACAAAATCGAGGTTACTCTCGAACGGGATGAACTCACGGTCGCTGGTTGGCGGAAACCGGAGGAGGATGCAAACGTCGAAATCCTCCATCAAGAACGGCCATACGGGTGCTTCCGCAGAACGTTTGTTCTCAGCGAAAGTCTCGATTCATCCAAAATCAACGCGGTGTATGAGAACGGTGTACTGAAGCTCACGTTAGCCAAGGCAGAAGCCGCGAAGCCTAAGAAGATTGCGATCGCGGAATAAGAGATGCGAAAAAGTCCAGGACATCGGGCATGGCATGAAGGCCATGCCCTTATTTTATTGCGATCAGAAATCAATGGAGCGGGAGACGGGATTCGAACCCGCGACCACAAGCTTGGAAGGCTAGTGCTCTACCAACTGAGCTACTCCCGCTCGATGCCGCCCAATCATACATCGATTTTGCGGGGCTCATTCAACAGCGGAGTAGCGCTCTAGGAGACGTCGTGCGAAGTCCCGCGAAACCTCGTCGCTATTTCGCCCTGTCAGCATTTGCGCAATAGCTTGTTCTCGTTCAGCACCAGTAACGCTCCGCACCGAAATACGAGTCCGGTCATCACAAACGGCTTTCTCCACAACAAACTGCTGGTGCCCACAAGCTGCAATTTGGGGCAAATGTGTAATGCAAAGCACCTGATGCGTCTTGGCAAGTTGGCGGAGCTTTTGCCCAACTTTTTCTGCCGCCTGACCACTTATTCCCGCGTCGATTTCGTCGAAAATGAGTGTTGGAATCGCATCTTGCTCCGCCAGGACACATTCGATTGCGAGCATGATGCGGCTCAATTCTCCCCCTGACGCTACACGACGCAACGGCCGCGGTTCGTCACCCACATTCAGGCAAGTGTAGAATTCGATTCGGTCAATCCCCAACGGACCAAATTGCGCAGGAATCAGCTTTCCCTCCTCTGTGTCTTTCATGCCAGCATCACGGTTTTCGGAATCATGCGTCAGGGGAGCCGCAGAGTCGTCGCCCGATCCCGGAGAAGAATTAATGCCTTCGTCAAAATGGATAAAGAATTTCGCATGGGGCAAGCTTAGCTCCCTCATTTCTTTTTCGACAAGCCTTTCCAGACGCTTTGCCGCAGTGCGCCGTTTTTCGGATAACTGCTGGGCTGCTGAGGTCAGACGTTCGAGAGCCGAATAAAAATGCTGCTGGGCCTGGCTCAGGCTGACGTCGTAGTTTTCAAGTTCCTGCAACTCCCCTGCCAATCGTTCGCGCGTTTGTAAAATCTCGCTTACACTAGCTCCATACTTCCTGCTCAAGCTGCGTATCAGCTGCTCACGTTCCTCCAGGAGAGCCAGCCGCTGGGGATCCATTTCCAGATTGTTGAGGTAGCCACGCAGATCAATGCCAATGTTCTCCAAAGAGATCCGAAGCTCAGCAAGCTGATGGTGAATATCCTCGAGCACAGGATCAAACTTTGAAACGCGTGCCAAATCAGCCTCGGCCTCTCCAACAATCTGCACAGCTGTCGCCTGATTCCGCTCTCCTTCGTAGAGCATGTCCACGACGTGACCCACTGCCTCAAAGATGCGAGCTGCATTTCGCAATCGGTTAAGCTCGATTTCGAGGTCTTTCTCTTCATCGGGGCGCAGATGCGCTGCGTCTATTTCGTTGACCTGGTATCGCAAGAAATCCCGCCGTTTTTCCAGTTCAGCGGCTTCTCCAAGAAGATACTCCAGGTGCTGTGCAGCTTGCCTCGCTTCTGAAAACGCATCAATATATTGCCGACGTGCGTCCTCACACTGGCCAAAAACATCGAGTATTTCGAGCTGAGCCCGAGGTTGGAGAAGCATGGCCTGGTCATTTTGACCATGAATTGCCACCAACAGCCGGCCCAGCTCCTCCATCCTTCCAAGCGTGACAGCCGCATCATTGATGTAGTGTCGCGACCCGCCCGCTGCTAGAAGCTCTCGCCTTATGACAAGCTGATCCTCTTGCTCAGCTGGGAACAAATTGAGTTTCTCCAAATGAGCGCGCAGATTTGGCAGACGTGCGTCAAAAACCGCCTGTACCCGTGCGCGTGCCTGATTGGCCGCAACGAGGTCCACGGAAGCCCTCTCCCCCAAGAGAAGGCGCAACGCTCCTAAGAGCAAAGACTTCCCAGCCCCAGTCTCACCAGTTATGGTGGTCAAACCGGTACCAAACTCTATACTCAGGCGGTCGATGAGGGCAACTCCCTGAATATGTAATTCCACCAGCATTTTTTGCTTCTTCGTGTTCCCTGCTCGAGACTACTCAGAGCTTTCACTGTTTTCTTGTCGCATCTCTTCAGTACTTTCGGCAGGCAACTGCTCATTGTTGACCAAAGAGAACAAGTCAGGCTCGTCGCTGGCTGCCTTCTGCGGTTTTAGTCCCCATTGAATGATTTTCAGGAAATCACCCTCAATAGCACGACTGGGGACTCCCTCACACGATACAATGCGTGCTCTCACGCCGAAGCGCTGACCATGATCTACGGAGAACCGCGCCCCAGAGATGATGTAGGTTCCCGCAGGGGGAAGCAATGCAAGAAATGATTCCGGCCCGACGTGGCGAATCATCCGAAACTCGATGCTTCGCGGCTTCCTTCCAGGCGAGGGCATGCCTGGTGTAATCTCGAACCCCAAAACGTACTGCGACCTTTCGACAATCCCATGATCTACCTGGAATCGAAACTCATCTGGCGAAGCCGCTGGTCGAAGTCGAATGGCAGTCGGAGCCATCGGCGGAGGCAACGTGGGTGGATCAAGGAGAAGAGCCTGTCCCAGGGCCTGTCGATAGTATTGGATTTTTGAAAACATATTGTAAGCTGAAAGTAACTCACCCGCGATGACTTCAGAATATTGTTGTGCATATTGCTGCCAACCTTCCCGCTGTCGCGGCGTCAACGTGCCCCATGCCTTGGTAGCTGTCGACAGGAACTTTCGAACTGTCACCTGATCTTTGCTCTGAGGGTTCTTCGGCGCTGCATAGCGTCTAGCGTAACACTTGTTGCCTCGCTTGACAATGACTACGTCGGATTCACCAACTCGTCCACTTACCGAGGCAATCGGAAAACTTGTTTCAATTTTCATGCGACAACTCCATTACTGCCAGATTGATGAATGCTATTTGAAAGCCTATTATGCACCAAGCAAGACTAAAATCATCAATTCACAACATCGAAAGTACAGTTGTTCGAGAAAACCAATTGGCTGACACTAAGGTTACATAACGCTCAGGCGCTGACTTCGATAAACGGATAATCTAGAAGAACTCATCAAGCTCTTCCATAAGCTTTCGGAAGTGATAGCCGATAATTTCTCGTAGCATGATAAAGCGTTCGCGCTTTCGGCGGACCCCAGTTTCTTTTATCAATCCCCTATAAAGTCGCTCAACTTTTTTGGTCGTTTCAGCCAATGACCACCTGCGTGCGGTGCGTTTGGCCTCGTCCGAGAACTGCCGACGGCACTCTGGATCACTTAAAATCGAAAGGACTTGCTTGGCGAAGTCGTCACTCCTCCCATCTTCCACTAGGTATCCATTTAAGCCGTTGGTTACAAAATCACGGATGCCTGGCCCCGCCACGGCAACCACTGGCAAACCACACGCCATTGCTTCCAAAACGACCATGCCTTGTGTTTCCGTTGTTGAGGCAAACACGAAGACGTCAGCGCTTTTGTAGGCGCTGACAAGATCTTTCCCGCTGAGAGCGCCAAGAAAATGAACCCGTTCTCGACAGGGCAACTTATGGGCTTGAGACTCAAGTTCGGCTCTCGCATCTCCCTCTCCTACGAGAACAATGTGCGCTCGCGGCTCGACCTCAGCAATCTTCGTAAAAACCTCGATAAGAAACCCAACGTTCTTTTCTTTCGCAATACGACTCACCGTCAAAAGTATGGGTGCGCTGCTGTCGATGTTCAGCTTCTTCCGCAAGAAGAGTCCATTGCCTCCTCGAAACTTCTGCAGGTCCACCCCAGTCGGAATCACATGAATTGGGACCTGGACTCCTCGTTCAGTCAGGATGCGCTGGATATCACTGCTGGGTGCAATCACCGCGTCGCAAGAATTCGAAAAACGAGTTGCTAGCCTAACCGCCACTTCCGCTGTCCATTTCTCTGGAAACGGGAGGTAGTGGATATACTTCTCATACTGTGTGTGATAGGTAAACACAACGGGAACGTCATACGTCCTGGCCAGCTGCAGTCCGCTCATCCCGAGCAGAAACGGATGGTGGACATGGACGATATCAACTTCGCTGAGCGCGTCTAAATCGTAGGCCGGTCGTAACGTGAGTGGCAGCGGCAGCGAAAATGGCGTGTCGTTAAAATTCTTAATCGACATGACCCGAAAAACATCTGGTTCGTCGTCCTCAAGGCCGTCATAATCGGGAGCGAAAATCAAAACACGATGGCCACGCCGACGCAGTGTTTTTGCCAGATTCTCAACGGCAATTGGCACTCCGCCAATGAACGGCTTGTAATTGTTCGTAAAAAACGCTACAAACATGAACGTTGATGATCTTTCGACAAAGTTTTTCGTGTACGTGTGGGGCAAGAGCGAATCATAATTTCTCTCTCTGCAATATTTATGCGTGTACTGGCAAATGAAACAGATTTGGGCGACATGGTAAAGCGACGATGTTTTTCCTGAAATACATGCTTCAGTACCTGCGGCGCTACTATCGAATAGAGGAAGGATTTGAGTACGTCGAAGCCTTGCGCCACTTAAATAAGCCCTCAGAGGTCACTGTCCCAAACGAACTCATTCCCGCCGGAGTAGTGATGCAACTTCGGGGATTGATGAATCTACACGTGCTTTCTCTTCACAGTGACTGGATCTGGCCCTACTGGATGGAGCGTCAATCCTCCCCACACAGCGAATCTTTCATTCCCCGCGCCATGAATCTCACTTATATCAATCTTACCCATCGCGATTGGACAGGCGTTGGCTTTTTCGGGAGCAGGAATGAAGCCATTGTAGACCCCCGCGGATTAGTTACGCCGTGGAGAAATGGGTGGTCGCTCGACACTTGGTTTTATGACGGGCAAAAACTCATCTTTCCATCGGAACTGGAGCCAGCGCACGTACGCCAGTGGCGCGCTAATGGTCTGCCATGGGTTTTTACCGAACTTCGGCTGCCCAAGGCGGTTCTGCTTTTCGAGACGTTCCCCATCCGGGTCGAGGAAACCGATTTCGTCGTCCACCAGGTTTTGGCTCGCAATCCTGCACCCGCAGAACCACTTGAAGGCGCAATTGTGTTTTCTATTCGTCCTGCCAACCCTGAAGGGATCAGTCTTGTTCGCGAGCTTGCCTACAATTCCAAAGGATTCTGGTTGGTAGAAAAAAACTTAGCCGCCATTTTGAGCGATCGGCCAACAAAATGGCTGGCGCTGAGTCACGAACGTGGTGATGTCGCCCACGCTATACTGGACGAGACAGAATCAATCCACACTGCGCATTGTCTTTCTGGACTCTGCACTGGAGCAACAGTTCACCCCATTTCTATTCCCCCTGGCCATGCAACTTCAGTCCATGTGGTCATGCCTCTCGAGAAGATCCCACCTCGCTTGGTATCGTACGAGCTAGTTTCTTCAAAACAGATTCCTGTTCATAAGCACCGAGCCCGTGAGCATTGGGAAGCTGTGATGGGCGAAGGACTCGAACTTGAGCTTCCCGATGAAAAACTGAACGAATGTTTTCGAGCCAACCGCGCCACTCTACTTCTCCTCCACGATCGCACGGAAATCACTGCCGGACCGTTCACCTATCACCGCCATTGGTTCCGCGATGCAGCATTTATGCTCAACTCCCTCGAAAAACTTGGATACCGCAAGCTTTGCCAGGACGTCCTGGAGACATATCCGGCGCGGCAGTGGAAGAACGGTTACTTCTGTGCCCAAAAAGGCGAATGGGACTCAAAC
Source organism: Candidatus Sumerlaeota bacterium (assembly GCA_017161655.1). Lineage (GTDB taxonomy): Bacteria > Sumerlaeota > Sumerlaeia > Sumerlaeales > Sumerlaeaceae > DRVG01. Next base: position 419,913 of record JADFCV010000001.1, on the reverse strand, counting down.
GGCGAAGCCATCTGGGCATTTATGGAGCATTATCGGCTCACGCGCGACGAAAGATTTCTTCGCGAGATCTACCCATCGATTCGCAAAGGTGCCCTTTGGATCGAGCAAAAGCGCCATGACGTGAGCATCACAAAAAGGAAGCCACGCGGGCTCATGCCAGCCGGCTTCAGCGCGGAACACCTTGGACCAAATGATTTTTACTACTGGGACAATTTCTGGTCGCTGAGGGGTCTGATAGACGCGGCTGAGGCTGCTCGTGTTCTCGGCGAGAATCGAGACGCAGAAATGTTCAAGAGCTATGCTCGAAACTTCCAGCAAGATCTCATGAATGCCATTTCGGGAGACATCGAGCGAAGCCATGCGCATGTTCTTCCCGCCGCACCAGGACGTCCTCCGGATGCCGGAATGATAGGGAACATCTGCGCCGCCTATCCGCTCGCGTTGTTTGACATCACGTCAACACCGTGGCTTGCAAACACTGTTCGCTTTATTCGGAACCACCTGTTTCACGGCGACGGCTTTTACCAGGAGATGATTCACAGCGGGGTAAACTCCTACCTTACCCTTCAGATGGCCCAATGCTTACTGCTGCTCGGCGACGAGGGGGCCTTCGAACTGATCGATTATATGCTTCGCTTGGGAAGCCCAACCCTGTGTTGGCCAGAAGCGATTCATCCCCGAACAGGTGGTGGGTGTATGGGTGATGGGCACCATGGCTGGGCCGCAGCTGAGTGGATCCTTCTTTTGCGATCGCTTGCAGTCGTCGAGAAATATGACGAACTCCATATCACGCCATGTTTGCCACAAGAGTGGTTTGCTCCCGGCCGCAAAGTCAGCTTGCGGCGTGGGCCAACATACTTCGGGCGTCTTGATGTCCAAGTGCTATCAAAGGAAGAAGCAGTCATTCTTGAGATCTCTGGAGATTGGTGGAAGGAGCCCAACCGTCTGGTTTGGAAATGTCCGTATCGTGTCACTGGCATAGCTGAACAACAACCTCACAATGCGGTGGAACACGCGGGGGTTCAAGATATCTGGCTGCGGCCAAACACAACACGCCTTGTTCTCAACATCGACCGAAACACACGTTCACGACCCACCAGAAACGAACACGTTCCAGGTCTTGAAGAGTATGAGAAATAACCGTTCCACCCCCCATGTGGGTAGCGCATTTTTCATTTTGACATGGTAGCCTGCTATTTTCAGCGTCAATTCACAATTCAACTGAACGGAGGTAAGCCCAAAAGGCGTACGCAACTATGGCCAATCGGAGCTATAACATCGCAGTCATCCCAGGAGATGGGACTGGCCCAGAGGTCGTCGCTGAAGGTGTCAAAGTTCTGAAAGCAGCCGCAGCGAAATTTGGCTTTAGCATCAATTTTATCGACTACGATTTTGGTGGCGAGCGTTATAAGCGCACCGGCGAACTCCTACCGGATTCCGCAATAGAGGAACTCAAAAAAGTTGATGCGATTTATTTGGGCGCCATTGGACATCCTGATGTGCCACCTGGAATTCTTGAGAAGGGAATCCTGCTGAAACTCCGTTTCGCGTTGGATCAGTACATTAACCTGCGTCCTGTCAAACTCTACCCGGGTGTAGAAACTCCTATCAAAGATAAGGGACCCGAAGACATCGACTTCGTGGTAATCCGCGAAAACACCCAAGATCTTTATGCAGGAATGGGCGGTGTGGCCCACTTTGGAACACCACAGGAGGTTGCGACGCAGACGGCTGTTTACACTCGCTTCGGCGTGGATCGCTGCCTGCGCTACGCTTTTAACTACACCAGAAAACGAAACAAAAAGAAGACACTCACGCTTTGTGGCAAGACGAACGTGCTCACATACATCTATGGACTTTGGGAGCGAGCTTTCCACGAGATGGGTGAAAAAGAATTCCCGGACATCAAAAGAGAGTACGCCCATGTGGATGCAACGACGATGTGGTTTGTGAAAAACCCTGAATGGTTTGACGTCATCGTCACCGGCAACATGTTTGGAGATATCATCACTGACCTCGGCGCCATGATTCAGGGCGGCATGGGGATTGCGGCCGGTGGGAATATCAACCCAGATCCAGGTGGCGTGTCGATGTTTGAGCCAATTGGTGGTAGTGCACCAAAGTATACGGGGAAAAATGTCATCAACCCATTGGCGGCCATTTGCGCAGGCCAGATGATGCTCGAAACCCTCGGCGAAGATGAAGCTGCAAACGCCATCGAGCAAGCCGTGATGAAAGTCACCGGCACAAAGCTGAAAAGCCTCGCTGCTGGAAAAATGGGCTACAGTACGACCGAAGTGGGTGATATGGTAGCTCGCTTTGTCGCCGAGTAACTTCTCCGCTAAGACTAAGCCAGGAATGTGGCCCTATGAAAATCCATGAATTTCAAGCAAAGGCCATTCTCAAAAAGTACGGAGTGCGCGTTCCCGAAGGAATCGTGGCGCGCACTCCTGCCAAAGCAATCGAAGCTTGCAAGGCGCTCAGCTCAAGAGTCGGTTATCCTGTCGTTGCAAAGTCTCAAGTTCTTGTCGGCGGCCGCGGTAAGGCCGGCGGGATCAAGTTGATTCGGAGCGAGCACGAAATCGAGTCAACTGTCACTCAGCTCTTGGGAATGGAGATTAAGGGTGAGAAGGTCAAAAAGCTCCTCATTGAGCAAGGCCTAAACATAGCCAAGGAGATTTATCTGGGCGTTATCATAGACCGCAGCCGCAAAAAAGCTGTTATGATGACAAGTGCAGCTGGCGGAGTGGAAATCGAACAGGTGGCGGCAGAAACCCCGGAGAAAATTCTTTTCACCCCAGTTGAGCCACTGCTTGGACTTACACAATCTCAGATCCGGGAAATGTTTTATTTCCTGGGTCTGCCAAAGGAGAGCTATCAGGATTTTGTCCAAATCGCCAGTGGACTCTACCGCGCTTTCTTTGAGAAGGACTGTTCACTTGCCGAAATCAACCCGCTAGTCGTCACAGTTGCCGGCGAGGTCATCGCTGCGGATGCGAAAATGAACTTCGATGACAATGCTTTGTGGCGCCACCCTGATATCGCCAAGCTCCGAGATCCAGCTGAGGAGCCACCTCTCGAGCGGCAGGCCCGCAAACACAAATTGAACTACGTCAAGTTGGATGGGAGAATAGGCTGTATCGTGAATGGGGCTGGCTTAGCCATGGCAACCATGGATTTGATCAAGCACTTTGGTGGCGAACCAGCAAACTTTCTCGACATAGGCGGAGGCGCGAAGAGTGATCAGGTTGCTCAAGCGCTCAAGCTCATTGTTAGCGATCGCAACGTAAACACCATATTTATCAACATTTTTGGCGGGATTGTTCGATGTGATTTAGTGGCAGAGGGAATCCTCAAAGCTCTCGAACAATTCCCCAAATGGAACACCCCCATTGTGATCCGTCTCAGCGGGACCAACGAAGAGCGTGCCCGAGAGCTCCTCAAGGGAACTCAACTTATCCCAGCTGCGAGTATGAGTGAAGGCGCTAAGAAAGCAGTCGAGCTATCCCAACGGAATTAGACATTGAGTGAGAGTAGCCGAGGGCTGAACTCAGCCCTCGACTACTCAAATTCTAAACGCCACACACAGCCGACGCGTGCATCACGGCGGCCTCCGCCGGTTACGTATAGCACCCTTTCATTCGCCCCCTCGAACTCGCAGTTGGTCGCCATACGTCCACAAATATCGAACACCCCAAGAGTCTCTCCCGCCGGGTTCAGAATCTGAAGCTGGCCTGTGCCAGCTAATGCCACGTAGATGTTTCCCTGGCTATCTATTGTCATCCCATCAGGCTCCGCGCCATCAGCCAGTTTGGTCCATATATCACCCTTGTCGAGTGTTCCGTCGGTCATGCGCCGAAAGCGTACGATATCATGGGCTCCCGATCGGGCCACAAACAGCCATTTCCCATCGGGGCTTACCACCAGACCATTGGGCTGATGACGAAGGCGAGCCACACAGCAAACCTCACCGCTCGGCGTTACGAGATATACACCTTGGAGATCTTCGTAAGCAGGATCCCAACACGGATCGGAAAAGTAAATTAAACCAGCACTATCTACAGCCACATCGTTTACGTTCAAAAATGGCTGGCCGTCACACTCATTGGCAAGCACCCGGAATGCTTTGGTAGAAGCATCTATTTCCAAAAGCTCGCGTTCACTGTAGCAACACGCAATGATTTTGCTGCGGTCTGGAGACATGATTAGACCGTTAGTTTTCTTTCCAACATTCCACCAAGTCTGTGTTCCCCCCTGAGGCAAGAGCTGTTCGATTGTCGAGCCATGAACGTCAGAAAACAGAAGGTAGTCCTGAGGATGCCAAACAGGTCCTTCAGGGAAAACCAACCCATCAGCCACACGACGAATTTCCACGTTTAGCTTTTTCAAATGATTCACTCCGAGTAAGATGGGCTTACGTCACGAGGGAGTTTGCAGAATTGGCTCACACTTTTTCTGTTCCGCAGTGAAGCGCTCCTTCAATTGTTGCATTTGTACTTTCTTATAATCGTACGCTTCTCCGCGATAACGATCATCCTCGAGATAGCCATGCAAACGTCGTTTTCCCTCGGCAATCAGCTTTTTCTCGTAATCAATTGCTTGCTCTCGAGTCACCTCGTCTACGGCACGACACAAAAGCTTCGCATAACGTTCTTTTAGTTGCTCGGGTAGTGGCCCACTCTCTTTTTCTAGCGCCTCGAGGATGCGCAAATGCTCGGCTAATCGCAAGACCTCCTGACTGGACGCACTTCCGACCATTTCGTCGCGACGAATGATCATCATGTAAGCTTTCTCTTCAGCACGGCGAAGAACAAAAGAATTCAGGATATGCTCGAGTCTCTGAAGTTCAAAACTAATAAGATCCTTATCACTGATCGTGTCGCCCGGTCGTTTGTGCAATGCGGCACGATAGCGCTCCCGAATCTCGTCCGTCACAGGATTCGTTCGGAGATAAGCACAGCGAGCGACTTGCAAGTCGAAGTGGAAGAGATCCGCGGCATCTGGAAGATCCCACAGCAGCCAGTGTTGAATGAGCTGAACAATATTCTCAAGACTCGGATCCATCGCGCGGAACAAGGTGCGCATATCATGAATGGCCAACTCTGCCACACGCCCGTGTTGATCATCAGGTCGATTGATAATCTCGTGAACAATGGAGTTCTGATCGCTGTGACTGAATAGCGCCTTACGCTTCAAATCATCGTCGCCAACAAGAATGTCTGCCACGCGGATACGCTCGGGTCCGAAGCTTTTTAGTCCCTGAAGGATTTGCTTCAGGTTTTCAACCTGAGCCCATACGACATCATCGATAACGTTAGCGATGCGCGGATTCACACGAATCGCTTGCTGCTGGCGGACGTTCAAATAGTCGTGGAGATAGTGCAAAATCCCGTCAACATTACGATCCTGCGCTCGGCCCACAGTGCTCATAACATCTCCTCCATTTCCTAGACTCGTTTTAGCACCCAGCGTCTAGTTAAGTCTCTCTTGGATCTCTTGCAACTCGAAAAGGAACTCGTGACTTTCGCTGAGCGAGAGTCTTTTTGAGTAGTTCTAAGGAAGGAAGAGACCTCTCCGTGATTCGACCGATGATCTCACCGTAAAGATGGAAGAATGCTTCGATCCACAAAGTTGCATCTCCTCGCCATCCCTCCGTCTTATCCTCCCCCATAATTCTCACGAAGGTTGAACTGACAGGATAAACGTCGTTTTCACCAAAAGCGCACTGATCGCAGAGAGGTGCCATGACCGAGAAGGAAAACCAGTTCAAGGACTTCCTCGTTTTGCAAATTGCGCATTCTCTCCAACTTCCCGCGTAGCCGACAGATTCCAAAAGTTTCCAAAAGAGCCGCACGTGCTTCAGGGTCGATAGGACAACAACTTTTTCTTGTTGGAAGGTGCAAAAGAAGTCGCTGGTGAGCCGGTAAACCTCCTCTTCTTCACCAGCGGCTGCGGTCAGGGCTACAATGCTCTCTGCCCACACACTCGCGAGCAAATAAGCCAGATAAGAGGTCCTAAGAGAAGGGTAGGTTTCCTCGAGCTCCCACCTAGAAAGAGTGACGAGTCCTCCTGTTCTTGACGGACGCCAAACGACAAATACCTTCGAGAATCTGTCCAACCCGGGCCCCTTGGCCTTGCGACTCCCACGCGCGACGGCATCGATTCGCCCTGATTTTTCGCTCAATAAAACCAAGAGCTGGGAAGTTTCGCGAAAATCGCGACAATCAAGCACATACGCTGATGACTCTCTTGCGAGTTCGCTCACCTCGAACTTGCTCCCATCCGCCGACCCTGAGGGTTAATTCGCACCATGTTGATACGCTGCAGGGACGCCTTGTGAGCTAGGCCTTCCCAGTCCTGCTAACGTCGTTCCTCATTTCTGACGCTTCTTCGAAGCGTGAAATTCATCAATGAGTAGCTGCACCATTTCTGCCCGTTTGTCAAAGAGCCTCTTGTGTGGCCGCGGAGGACGTCGCGCCAGGACATACGCCGTCAAAAGTGGTAAAGCAATCGTGGTATCACAATAACATACGACAGCATCTGGTAGCGTGTCGGGATCAATTTTTCCCCAACTGACGGCTTCGCTCGGTGTAGCTCCGCTAAGCCCACCAGTATCTGGTCGAGCATCAGTAATCTGAATGAAATAATCATGCCCCTTTTCATCAATTTTCAAAATCTCTTGAATTTGTGGTTCGGTCTGAAGGGCAAAATTCTTAGGCGAGCCCCCACCCAAGATCCAGACCGCCGACTTTCCCCCACTTCGTTTCGCTGACAGAACGATCGCTGCTGTCTCGTTGACATCACAAATAGGATCCAATCTCAACCCGCACCCGTCCAAATGTTTTTCCGCGATATTCAAGCCGATTGAACTGTCGCCGGGAGATGGCGAATAAACCGGTACCCCATATTCGTAAGCCACAGAAAGTAGACTGCGACGCTTTTGCCCTAACTGCCTCTCCCGCTCAGCGACATATTTGCCCAAGAAATAGTGAAACTCGGCCGTTCCCATGGATCGCTGGAACTCTGGTCCGTCGAGAATATGCCGGAAAAACTCATCTGTGCGCAGCAGAACATCGTAGTCGAACAAGATGTCGTAAATGCGCACAACGCCGTTCTTGCGAAGCGCCAAGTCATCGACATGGAAGCTGCCCACATGGAGATCAAAACCGAGCGCAAAATGACAGTCGTGATAAAGATTAGCCCCTGTGGAAACTATCCAGTCGATGAAACCTGCCTCTATCAGCGGAATGAGCGCACTTGTCGCTAACCCTGCGGGGGTGAGCGCACCACTCAGCGTGAGGCCCACAGTAACATCGTCATCGAGACATTTTTTGACTAGTAATTGCGCTGCTTCTCGCAAACGGCCCGCATTGTAGGCCAGAAAACACTCGTCAATAAGCTCAGCTACCGAGATAGCGGGGTGAATTGCTGGGGGATCAATACGACGTCCGGAAAGCAGCTTTTCTTTCATTTCCGCTTCCATCCGTAAAAATTTGGAAATGGCACAAAGGACCGATCGCAGATCAACGCAAAACTATGATGGGAAAAAGAAGTAAGCTGTCAGCAAATTTCGGATGTGTCGCCTGCAAGGGTCTGTTTCAAGCGCCTCTCGGCGTCACACTCCAATTCAGTGAGCTGTCGATCCGCAGCTAAAAATAAACCAACCAGCACCCAGAACAGAGAGGCTCTTACAGGCAAGTGAAGGGGAAAGCTAAACAGGGCATTGAGCAGCAAACAACCAATCGCCCCGAAAAAAACGGTGAACTGAAACCATTCGAGGCGTGTTCCTCTGTCGGTTAGAAGACTCTTATCAAACCAACGACGTCTCGCGAATCGCTCGATCAGGACCGCCATAACTGCGGCAAAAGCAGCAAAGCCGACAATCCCAATTTCGCTGAGGAACTCAAGATAGTCGTTGTGCGCATGTTCAGCCACTCGCCCCTGAAGCGTCTCGGCAAAATGCTTGAACCCGGCGCGCTCGTCTTCCTGCACTAGACGACTGACAGTAGGATAGAAGTGGAGTTTGAAACAGCCAGGCCCCACGCCCAGAGGAGCATGATCTTTTACGATCCGGGCGGCGACTGTAAAAAACAGAATTCTTTCACGAACCGAATCCGAAGCAAGATCAAACATCGCAGCGAATCGTTGCGCAAGCCGCATGCGCCGCACATTCAGTGGATTAGGCACGGAAAGCACGGTCACTACGGCTATCACTCCAAGAACCAGAAGCAAAACCCCAGTAAGAATCCGCCGACGAACTACACCCTCTTGAACGCGATAAGTCCGCGCAACAACCAGTGCACATCCGAATAAGGCTCCGAGAATCGCTCCGCGCGTGCCGCTCAGCACCAAAATACCGAGGAAGAATGCACATACGCCAAACCATCCCATGCGCAGCCATAAAACATCCCATCCTAAGAGAGCACACCCAAATGCAAGAACCGCCAAAGCTGCCATGTATCCGCCAAGGTACTCGGGATTTCCCAGAAATGAGTGGATATAGTTCCTCGCATCGCCTTTGGAATAGGCGAAGGGATACAGCTCTCTAAGAAAATCGAAGCCGACGTACACGCATAGTCCATAAAGGCCGGCTATCAAGCCGCCTCCAGTGGCAAGATACATAAGCTTCTGCCGTTCATGAACGTTTAGGCGAAAGCGACTGATAGCCAAGCTAACCAGCGGAAGACACCAGAGTTGCCAGGAGTCCGTCAGGGAAAATCCGGCAGTGGAACTTGTGAGAGCTGATAAAAGATTCACCCCGACAAACAAAACAAGCACTGCCTCCGCTACTGACAAGCGCTCGCGGGAAAAGTATCTCATCCCGAGCCAGGCAGCAGGAAGCATAGCTGACAAAAGCCATCGGAGCATGAGCGTCTTCGAGTGGATGGCTGGATTCAGCGTGGCTACACGTGGAATGACAAAGTTTGGCAGGACAAACAACAATACCCCGACAAGGACAATAAAGAGTTTCTTGCCCACAACAGGGAAGTCATTTCGGCTCATACGATTGGAAATCGCAACACGTGCACTTTGCCAAACACAAGCAAAAGCACGCACTACACTCACTTCTTCGTGACACGCGCCTCAGCGAGGGCGGGCATCGAACTTGTCGTAAATTACGGAGCCTTCCACGTTTGGGGGGTCTATCGCATGCCCTCCTTCGAGTTCAGGAATTCCCGCCTCTTCAGCAGCTTCCGCAAGAAGCCTCTCCAACGCAATTTCAAAAAGCCCTTCCTCTAACTCCTGCTGCGAAATCAGTCTCATTTTGTCACGTGGGCTTTTGTATGCCATTGTCTCGCTCCGTTCGACCTTTCTGCTCATAAAACTATGGCAAAGGCTGGTAAGTCACAACCGAAATCGGATCATTGGCGGGCGTCTAGCCGTTTTTCTTTGATTGCACGATCAATCTCACGCTGGGTCTCGCGCTCCTTGATGTCGTGCCGTTTGTCGTAAGATTTTTTTCCCTTAGCCAGAGCAATTTCCAGCTTTGCATGACTACCGCGAAAATAGAGTTTCAGCGGAACAATCGTGTAACCCTTCTGCGAGACCTGCCCTAACAAGCGGTCAATTTCTGATCGATGAAGCAGCAATTTGCGAGGCCGCTTTTCCGCGTGGTTGTAACGATTCCCCTTCTCGTAAGGATTGATGAACATATTGTAGACGAACGCTTCTCCTCTATCGAAAGCCACATACGAATCTGCAAGGCTGGCTTTTCCTGCTCGCAGACTTTTCACCTCAGTTCCCGTCAGCACCAATCCGGCCTCAAAAGTATCGAGGATGTGGTAATCGTGATGGGCCTTCCGATTCGTTGCGATTATTTTGATGCTGTCCTTACTTGTCATTATCGGCACTTTGCCAACCAGGTAGCTGTCTTCGGTGGATTTCATTCGGCTTGAACTGGAGGTCGCACAGAAATGGGAAGGATGTCCGGTAGATCGCTTCGCCGCAAAATTTCTCGGGTCAGAGCGGACAGCCCAAGCACACACAGAGGTCGCTCATGTTTGTCGCAAAGAAGAACGAGATAGTCTCGGATAAAGAACGGAATATCGTACTCGATAAGAAGCTCCTTAAGGCGTGTCTTTCCACCAATTCGATCCCCAGGCCGGCGATTGCGCAACATCAGAGGGCTCAAATGCTCTAGCAGTCGTTGAGCACCTTTCTCGAGGATTACTGTTACTTCCTTTCCGTCGAGTGTCAAAAACCGCACAGGGAAGTTGGTCATTGGCCAGTCAACGGTCATTTGATGCAGCACAATGGGCTCATTCAGGGAGGCTAAGGGTACTTCCGGATGTAATTCGGCATAGCGCTTCGCGAAAATGTCTGAAACCATTTTGACCAAGGCTGGCTCCTGCACCTGCCGCTCTTTTTTCAGCTGACAGGTCAGTAGCTCATCACCGACCCGAGCCACAACAACGCCACCAGACAACACGGCTAAACTTCCCGATGGTCTGTTCAAAAGACTCGCTACAGACTCGTACTCGGCGCTGCTACGCAAAACTCTGCGCCCAAAGAATTCTTCAAGCCATTGACCTAGAATTTCTCGACGGAGAAAGTCTGGGCATTGCTCAAGAACGGGAATTTTTAAAGCCCCGGGGAGCAATGTCGCAGCACGTGTGGCCTTCTCTTTCATCACGCGCGCGCAATAGCGAGTGGATTCCGAAAATTCTGAAATTGCCAATGCGGCGCCAAAAAGCACCTGACTGGCCTGCGGGTTAAATTCCTTCTCGAGCAAGGGAATCAAGAGATGCCGGATTTTATTGCGGGTGATACTTAAATCGTCATTCGATTCATCCTGCAACGGCTCGACAACGTGCTGTTTTAGAAACCGAGCAATGTCAGTCCGCCACGTTTTCCACAGGGGTCTTATAATCGCCAGATCTCCGTCGCGCCTAACTGCAGAAAACTGTGCTCCAGTAAGCGCCATTCCTCTCAGCAGGTGCATAAGGAACGTCTCTACCAGGTCGTTCGCTGTATGCCCAAGGGCGACGCAGGATGCTCCAATTTCTCCTGCAAGATCACGCAGAACTGCGTATCGCAGGTGACGGAGTTTTCCTTCGAAGCTACCCACGTTGGGAGCATGGTCAAGGGGAGGCAGTTTTCTCGTGTAAAATGGGATTTCAAAGCGGGTACAAAGCTTTCGAACAAACTCCGATTCTCGTTGACCTGCGCCGGGTCGAATTCCGTGGTCAACATAACAGCATCGCAGGGAGAAGTGGAACTCTTTTGCGGCTTCTACACAGGCAAGGAAGAGTGCAGTAGAATCCGGCCCTCCGGATACTGCAGCCAGCACAACATCGCCGCTCTTCACGGAATTCTGAAAAAGACTGACGTCAATAACATCGTGCCATGCCAACTGCGCACGCATGGGAGGACCCTCTTCGCTCACTCTCGTCGATGGCGGGTCGCTGGACCAAAGCTGTCTCAGACCAGTGCTGCTTTCAGTATTCGATCCAGGGAATACATTGCTTCCCGGTCTGATTCCAGGCAATAGGCATAAAGCCGTTGCCCTTCAAAACTCTTGGGATAAATTCGCAGCGTTGTTTCGACCTCGTTGCGTTTCACATAGTGAATCTCCGCTTCGAGTTCATGCTCGAGCGCAAATTTCAGGAGCTCGATAATGTCGTTTTTCTCAACCGCTGGATTTGCACCTCGATAGTGGAACCGCGTTGCGCTCCGGTGCCCTCTGGACTTGGCAACAATGCGTGACACTTGAGACTTATATTTTTCCTCAATTTCCAAGCGCATCTCCAGCAATGCCGCGTGAACCTTGCGTGCATACTGCCGAACAACCCGTTGCGCCTCCTCGTGGACCAGAGCAAAGCCGGCACTATCGGGTTCTATTCGGTCGATAAGGGAACGCCCCCGATCATCGACGATGTCAGTTTCCAGCGCCTCCTCGACAACTTCAACAAGACGCAAGAGCGCGAGAAGCTCGTAATACTCCTCCGAAGAAAGATTCAGGAAAAAGCGCTGGTCCCGAGTTCCCTCGACAGTCCCTGTCTCGACGCGTGGCATGAGACCCAAACCGCGCAGTTGGCGCGCGAACTTCTCAAGATTGGCCCCTGATGCCAGGATCAGCGCGTTTTTACCGACAACGTCCTTGATGATATCCTCAAATTCTTTATTCAGACGAATCTGCTCCAGCACGCCTTCATCGTCAGCCACCACGTACCCTCCTGCCGAGCCGATGAAAGCTTCACCATGTTTTTCCAGGCAGTCACTGATGAGCTGGTCGACCGTCGCTGGCAGCCCCGAACGACTGAGCCGGGTGAGAAGCTCACGTACATCCTTGCCTCGCACCCCTAGGTCTAACGCACGAAGGAGACTCTCTCGCGTAATGGCCAACGAAGTCATCACATCAATTCCACGAACGTCGCAAAAACCGCACAAACTTAGAAGATTCCCTAGCTTCAGATCCGGTGGCGCAACGAGTTCACAGTTTGGCTGAACGATGACCCATTCCGCAGAAAACGTAAGTGGAAAAGACTCCGGTCCCACTTCGTGGAAAATCTCGCGGGGGCGGAGTGCGCCAACTTCAAACAAGCCTCTGGCCAACTCGGTGGCACGAAAAGAAAACTGAAGAGCTGCTGCCTCTGACTTCTTCAGATTTTTCTTTCGGGAGAGTGATTCAATATCTACGGGACGATCTGGCGAAAAAGCATCTTTGTCGGAGGCTCCCAGCGAGACCAATCCGAGCCATGTCAAAGGCTCTGTAATAATGGAATACAGGATGCGGCGCAACTGGCCTCGCATCGAAACATCCGTTTTCCCGCTCGGAGAGGCTACAGCCACGAGCTTCGGCAGGATCATCTCTTCAAAGGAAGCGTAAGAGATCCAGCCGGATGCGGGACAGGCGCCGATGATGAATTCCAGCACATCTCGTCGCATCTCAATGAGCCCAAGAAAGCCGCGTGTTGGCTGCTCTTCGTCCCAGAGGAGCCCATCGGGATGTGCTTCGTTCCAGTCATTGACCTCGAGCCACCAGTTAAAGAGTTCAGCATACAAATGAGCAGGGTTGTTCAACGCCTCCGAAAATGAATCTGAGAGACGCCAATACCCCCCGACCGGTCGCAAGTATTTCCCCCAGATAAGAAACGCAGCTAAAAACGTGGCATATTTAAGACTTCGGCATGGTCCAAGCCCGGAAACGATACGCCGAAGATCGGCTCGGCTCATTCCTCCACTGGAGAGGACTTTAAAATTCTGGGAATGAACAAAACTCGCTAAGACGATGAGGTCTCGGAAAACGACAAGTGAGTTATCCACCACTATGGCAGGACGGAACTCTTCCTTTTCCCCAAAACGCTCCAGTTCCTCCAGACGCCGCACGTCCGGCACAAAGTTGTTTTTCACAATGTAGAGAATATCTCGCGGAATCATGAGAAGATTGGCATACTTGTTCGCCCCTTCTGAGATTTGAAAAACGATCCCGCGCTTTGTCAGAAGCGAGTTGAGCTGCTCGGTGCGATTCAAATCGAAGCGTCGTCGGCCACCGACTTCCAACAGATCACCGTAAAAAGCATATCCATCCCTCTCTACGAGAGCGTTGAAAAGAAGCCGCTCGTCGGGGGGCAAGGACTCGACGTGGCGTTTCAAGTTCTCTGGATCGAGTAAGTACTCGCGCAATCGGCGAATGACTTTCTCGCGCTGAATATTCCAGAATTTCTTGTCTCCGGTTACCTTTTCGGCCAGCGCTGCCAGATCGTTAAAGGCCATTTTTTGAAGCAAAGCCCCCAGATAGCCGGTCAGCTGAGTTCCGAGCTCGAAGTTGCAACGCACACTCTCTGGCAGAACGACGTATGGGAATTCAGGTTCCGACTCGTCTAAATAGATAAAGGCTTTGGCGGACAAATCACGGAGGTCTGCTTCGGCTTGTTGTGGATCATTGCCATAGCATCGCTCAGTAATCTCCCGAAGGGAAACCTCGCCACCATGGATTGCCAAAAACTTCAGAACGTCGCGCTGGGACGAACTGAGCCGATCCATAGCGCGGAGGAAATACTTTGTTGTTTGCATGCGCGGGTAGAGATACTCCACGAGACGCACGCGTTCCTCTTCCCCTTGAGGCTCTCCTGTCGCGGGGAGAGGAAACTGCCAAAATTCCGCTATGCGCAATAATTGTTCAAGTGGGAGCTTTTGAAGAATGGTTCTGAGTTTCATGGTTTACATATCCTGCGCTTCCAACAGAGCCGCATCTTCTTCATCGAAATCTTCTGTCATCGCATCCACACCGACGAGGTCCTCAGCTTCCTCAAAGTCAAAGTTTTCCTGATCGAGTGTGGACAAATCAACGATCTTAATTTTGTAACGATATCCCTGCTCGGTCAGAAACAGCGACCGTTGCTTTGCGCACTCTTGATCCTTGGTGTCTTTCGTCACAATGGAGTAGAAGTAGGCATAATTTTGCCCCGGCTTGGGGCGCAAAACACGCCCAACTCGCTGAGCCTCCTCCTGACGTGATCTGAATGTTCCGCTGACCTGAATCGCCACGTTGGCATCCGGCAAATCTACCGCAAAATTGGCGACCTTCGACACCACAAGTATCTTGATTTTTCCGGACTTGAACGCCGCATAGAGTTCCTCTCGCTGGGCATTTGGCGTTTCACCTGTGATGATGGGGGCCCCCGTCAGCTTGCTAATTTCCTCCAATTGGTCCAGATACTGACCAATGATGAGCACATTGTCCTCACGATGCTTATCAAGCAATCGCAGCAAGACAGGAATCTTGTCGGGGTTTTCCATCGCAAGACGATATTTCGCACGAAGCTCCGCTCTGGCGTAGTCGAGACGCTTGTCGGGTTGCATCGGCACGCGGATTTCCATACATCGAGCTTTTGCAATCCACCCTTGTTGTTCGAGTTCTTTCCAGGGTTTGTCGAAGCGCTTCGGGCCAATGAGCGAAAAAACATCATCTTCCCGCCCGTCTTCCCGGACCAGCGTCGCCGTGAGTCCTAGCCGACGTCTGGCCTGGATCTCCGCCGTTGCACGGAAAACAGGAGCCGGGAGAAGATGGACCTCGTCGTAAATAATCAAGCCCCAGTTGTACTGTTTGATCAAATCCATGTGTGGGAAATGATCTGCTTTGGTAGGCTTGTACGTCATCATCTGATAGGTGGTCACGGTCACAGGTCGGATTTCTTTTTTATCCCCGCTGTACTCCGCAATCTGGTCTTCCGATAAAGTGGTCTTGTCCAGCAGCTCCCGTATCCATTGGCGTAATGCAGTGATATTTGTGGTTAAAATGAGCGTGTGCTGCTGAATTTTCTCCATGCACCCGATGCCAATAATTGTTTTCCCTGCTCCGCACGGTAAAACCAGTACACCTGCTCCTCCAGCTCTCGAGCCATTTGCCCAGAATGTCTCAACGGCATCCCTCTGGTATTCGCGCAGGTCAAAATGAAGACCTAGCCGCGTGACAGGGCGGATCTCAAATTCCAGAGGATCACCCTCAGTGAAGCCCGCTAGATCTTCCACCGGATAGCCAAGCTTGATGAGAACCTGTTTAGCTCGGCCCCGATAGGCCGGGTTGATGATCAAAGTCCGATCATCACGCCGCTCGATCAAAAACTCAGTCACGCGTGGCGAGGCGCAGATCTCCTCTAACGCTGCACGATCATCACAAATGAGCTGCAGTTCCCCTGTCGCATCATCCTTGATAAGCCGCAACTTACCAAAACGTGCCATTTGCTCACGTATCTCGGTGAGCACGTTCTGGGGCACAGCGTACTTGGCTAGCTCCACGAGCCGGCTAATGATTGCGTCAGCCTTCAATCCCGCAGCTGCGGCGTTCCACAGGGAGAGGGGGGTAATTCGGTACGTGTGAAGGTATTCTGGGCTTTTTTCTAATTCCGCAAACTGGCCCAGAAAATCGCGTCCTTCCTCGAACAACGGTCCAGTTGTTTCGAGGAGTACTGTCATGTCACTCTGCACAATGATGGGGTTCTCGGGTTTGAACATACCTTTTGCTCAGCTCCTCACTGCAACGCCTCCCTGGTTTGAGACGCTCACTGAGGCTCCTTCCAGTATAATGAACACACACGTGACGGGGGCAGACACGTCCCCCAACACACTTCTAATCATGTCCATTTTCACTAATCGATTTGGCCATAGTCAAGCCCTTCTGCTCGGGACAAAACAGGTTTCTCTTTCCACAATTGCGACGTCTGTAATGACCTCAACCCGAGAGCAATTTCCATTGGCTTGGTCCACCAAATGGAAGCAGGGTATTCGCGAATGAAACCTTCAAAACGCTTCTGCAAGAACTGCTGGAGCTCCCTACAAAAAGGCTCCACAGTGCCATTAGTTGGCGGCTCCATGATATCAGAATACCAAATATAGTATTTTCCATTGCGAAGCATTCCTTGCGCATAAACGACTGGAGCTCGCGAAAGACGAATAATCTCGAACAGGCCGCGGCGCATTGGATAGTGGCCTCCGAACAGCGGCATCTCCATGAGTGCGCCCCCCTGATCTCCGTCAGGTGCAAATCCAACAATCTTGCCCTCACGAAGTGCCCGGACGATCGGACGCACAGGGCTTGCAAGGCCACTGCCTTCGCTCACGTAAATAGTTTCACGATCAATGAAGAGAATTCGACGAAGTTTTTCCCCTTTCAGCTCCTCCATCCATGACGGCCGCACGGTTGTAATAGGGAACCCCTCCCGCTCAAGTTTCACAAAGCTGAGTAGATGGGTTCCAAAATGAAAAGAGATTACAAGCAACCCCCTCCCTGAGCGATGAACCTCACGTACTGCATCGAGCCCTTCGATCTCACAAAGCTCTTCGAACCTCGAGTGCGGCTGACCGCGCATCGAATATGCTGCTGTCATGAGCATGAGCTGATGCTCAAAATAACTCAGAGCCAGGCGTTTGGGAGCGTCTGGAAGCATCGCCTTTTCGCAAAGAAGCCGGTAAGCTCTCTCAACGTCCCGGCGGCGTTTGCCATGGAGTACGTAAAGGAGTCGGCCGACCCACTGACTCAGCGGCCAAACCCATTGAGAAGGGAGTCGGCGTACAACGTCTCCAAGAAAGATTGTAACCCTACTGTGAGGGCTTAGTATTTTTTTCATTGCGGTGTGACTCCCATGCAAATCCCGTTGCCCAAATCTGCGAGCCACATTGTATCCGTAGCGCGCTCGACCCTAAATTTGTTGCACTCATCAAGATACAAACTCAAGAAAAAGGATGTTATGTTCGATAAACTCTATGCAGCTCTCGTTCATTATCCCATTCGAGATAAGCATGACCGGGCGGTTGCCACGGCCATAACAAATCTCGATATCCACGATATTGCTCGCTCGGCAAGAACTTTCGGTCTCGGTGGGTACTTCGTCGTCACACCCGTGAAAGCTCAGCGCTGGCTGGCCTGTCGGATTATCCACCATTGGAGTGCGGGATGGGGAGCCACCTACAATCCCAATCGCAAAGACGCCCTTTCGCTGGTGAATATCGCACCAGACCTTGGACACGTTGCTGACGTCATTGAAGAGAGGCATGGGAGGCAGCCCCTGTGGGTAGCCACAAGTGCTCGGCGATATCCGAACACACTTTCTTTTGAGAGCTTGATAGACCACATTCGCAACGTCCCTGAGCAACCAGTATGTCTCCTTTTCGGGACAGGTTGGGGCTTGCATCCAGAACTCATTCTTGACGCGGATCATGTTCTGGAGCCGATCGCAGGCGTCGGTCCTTATAATCACCTGTCTGTCCGCGCAGCCGCTGCCATTATTTTCCACCGATTGGCAGCTTTGCTTACAAAAGCGAGTGAAGATAACTAGCTACTTACCGGGCGCTGGGCCAAGATGAAAAGCGATCCACCGACAGGGAGGTCGACGATACGCAAGAGAGTATTTTCCGCGCAGAGTACGGCATAGAGCAACTGATTCACCCAGGACGGAGGCAACTGGAGGTCCGAAGCGGGCTTTGGCGAACGGGAGGATATGACGCGATGCACCAACATGAATGGCAGAAGCAAAGAGTTGCGATAAGTCGCCCGACGAACGCGAAAACCCGCTGCCGACACTTTCTCCACGAGTTCGGGACGAGTATAGCGATGCCGCGTCATCACAACTTCGTCATGACTTCCCCGAAGCCACTCGTGGGCTGCGACATGGATCACCAGCCATCCTCCCGGCACAAGGACACGGTAATACTCTCGCAAAACCTGCAAATCGTTTTCGATCCATTGGTGATAGAGGACGTCGATACTCAGGACAACATCGCAGCTATTGTTTCGTAGCGGTATTTCTTGAACCCGCCCACGCACCATGTTTCTTATTCCGCGTTGGGCCGCGAACGCCAAGGCTTCCCGAGCAAGATCCACGCCCACTGCATACGCCATGTCCCGGCAAGCAGTCAAATTCGCGCCCGTTCCGCAGCCTGCGTCGAGCACTCGTAACGGCCGGGCATCGGTTTTTCGGGCAAGTTGCGAAATGGTGTGACGAAGAAGAGAACGTAACCCACGATACCACCAGAAAGAGTCCTCGACCTTATACATTCGGCTATACTCTTCTGGATGCACCCTTGCTCTCCTTGCCTATGAGAACTTTTTCCCAAGATTGCCTGGTTGCTCAATTGCTCATCGTCGGAAAACTTTTGTCTCTTACTCGCTCACTGACGTACCGTAGCCACAAAATTACGCACAAGCTATCTGCAAATGTGGCATTGTTCTTGCCACGAAAAAGTTGTTCAACGACGGTGAAAAAAGCAATGAAAACGAGAATTCTTTTCCTGGCATTTGTCATCGCGTGGGTTTCCGTCGCTTTTGGCCAGGAACCCACGCCCTCACTCGATCAAATCCGGGCAATGAGCCGCGAGGAGCGTATCAAGGCGCACCAAAGGCGGATTGAACAGATTATCCAGGAGAACAAAAAGCGTCAGGAAGAAGAAGCCCGCAAAGCCGCAGCAGCACGAGAGCAGCAGAAAGCCGAGCAGCCAGCCACCGAAAGTGCTGCGGCCGGCGCGCCCGGCACCACACCACCGCCCCAGGGACCCGTGCGCGTCTATGTACCCCCGCAACAAGGCTCTCTCCCAACCGCGACCCCACCGCCTTCCGGCCCCACAACTGCGCGCAGCGAAGCAAGAAGCCTATTATTCTTTCGTCCGTTTGACAGCGTGGTAAAACCCGGAGACACCTTTCTAACAGAAATAGCCGCCGATACCAAAGACGGCATGGCTGACGAGTTTTTCGTTAAGATTAGCTTTCCACCTCACACACTGAATCTCCTGGCCGTGGACTTTGCTCCACTCACGCCTTATTTGGAAGACGAAGTCGAATATGCCTTTGAATCTGGAGACGGCATCCTTGCGTTTCATCTGAAACTGCACGAGCCGCAGAAATTCCCACAGCGAGCCATTGCCTTCCTTTACTGGGAAGCACTCACGCCGGCAGATACTGCGGAAATCCGCTTTGAGTTTGACAGTGACTACAGCGACATTCGCTTTAAAGGTCAAAGTATCCTTGGGACTGCGACTTCACGAGGCGACGGGGTCATTCACGCTAACGTACTCATTCGCCCCCGCGCAAACAAGCCCGTGGTGCAAAAAATTGGGCAAAACGGATTACTTGTAGCCAGCACGCGAGACGAAATATCTCAGCCGTCTATGAGACTCCGACTTGTGCCTTCCACAAAGATCGTCACGGTAGGAGACGAATTCACAGTGGACATAATCCTGGAGAACCCTTACGGCAACCCATTTGACCGCGTGCAACTATTCCTGCAGTTCGATCCCAATACCGCAGAGGTGCTCGACGTCGACAAAGGCAATTGGATCCGCAGCGGAGTGAACATCGAGGATGGATTCGCTCATCGGGAGTTTGCGTTCGATTTTCACAAGTGGAATCGAGCTGACAACGAACGCGGCGTCATTATCTACGAAGAGGGATGCGAGCTGCAGCCACTCCGCTCCACCGGGACATTCGCACGAATCCATATGCGAGCGTTAGCTCCAGGCAAAGCGAAGCTAAGTCTTGTCCGCAACGAGCCAGGAGCAATTCCGACAACAAACGTCAGCTACGTCTCTAGAACAACACTTGTGGATTACCCTGACCAGCAAGCGGTGCTCACAGCGGTAACTTTGAATGTGGTCGGAGAAAAACAGCAGTTGGCACGCCAGCCGTAAAAACGTCCTTTTTCCTCCAAGACGGAAAATTTGATTGCGTCTCTGACAGCCGCGAACGGGAGGAGAAAAACCGCATCCCCTTATTTTCATCCAAAGCTACTGTCAGCTCGCGGTGAGATTTGAAACACGGCTGCCTAAAGGCGGCGCTTCACCGGGAGCTGTGGACGCTACTCAGCTTCCTTGCCGAGTTCAATCACTTCGACTCCCTCTGGCGGAGTGAATTTGAAAACATCACTAGTTAAATCGTCACGCAGAACAACGTTCCGGTACACGGTCGTTCCAGTCCGGTCTTCCCAACGCTCAATGGTTTTGCGCGGCAAACCATCGCGTTCCGCAACCCACGCCTCAATGCGAATCTTTACCGGCTTCCCCCCTTGTAAGAATTGAGTCGTCGTGGTTCCTTCAAAATGATAAACTTTTTCCCCGCCAATTTCTTCGCTGCCCAGCAATTTCAGTGAAGCACGATCAAGCGAAAAGATTGGATTGAGCTCAGACACAGGTTTCCGGAATTCCGCTGCAATATCGGGCGATTTTGCTGTAAGCTTCAGGGCGCGCTTCTGCGCGGGGTAGTAAACGATGTTTGTCTCAAAATCGTTGATGATGAGCCGATGAAGTTTCCCGAATCCTTCCTCGATCTTCCAGCCGTAAGCTTTTGAAAGAAGCAGTGACCGAGTCAGCGTCACATCCTGGTCACTTGTTTCATGGCGGGTTTCCACTTCGGCTTGAAATCCCTTGATCTCTGAGAACGCTTGCTTCATCTTCTCCATGGCTAACTGCAGTTCATCTCCGGCATGGACTGGAAGCGTTGCCACCGCGTAAAAAGCCACCGCAACAAAAAGGACGCGTAATCCATTCATTGTCTACCTAGCCTTTCTTGTGCAAAGCAGTAAACCAACAGAAGCGAAAACGAGCAAGTACTGTCAAGCCTGCCAAAGGTGTCGGTTTCTGACCCATTCTCCAGAAACGCATCGAAATAGAGGCACTTTTTCCGCAATTTAAGGCAGTGTGAAGAGTGGCTGGGAGCGAACATTGGTGGGCCTAGGTAGAGTCGAACTACCGACCTCGCCCTTATCAGGGGCGCGCTCTAACCATCTGAGCTATAGGCCCACGCCGACACTCAGAATTCCGGTCCCCTATTACAGTGCCCCCGCATTTTTCTTTTCGAAAACGTCTGTTTTTTTTACGCGACTGCGCTAAGATAACCAATGCGAAGAACAAACCTGCGTCGCTGGTCTGGCCGTCGATAGCCCTCGGTGTCAACAACCGAAAAAGAATAAGTCCTAATCTCCTGTGATTCATTAATGCAGTAGGCCCCCACAGGGATGTTGGGGGAACACCATGTAGAACATGACAATGGTAAAACGGACACAACCAGTCCTCCAAACCGGGGAGTTGCTCCGATGGACATAAAGCTTCACAACCAAATTAACGTGAAAATGAGTGCAGATTTCTCTTGAATGCCCGCTCTAACACGATGTTTTAGAACTATAGTAAAAAGGGAAGAAGTGCCCCGGACTTCATCTAGTTTGCCACACTTCTCCCGAAATCCCAAAAAAAAGGAGACCTACCATGAAGCAACATATCCCAGCGCAGCGTAGTGGCTTTACCCTCATCGAGCTGCTCATCGTTGTCGCCATCATTGCCATCCTTGCTGCTATCGCAGTCCCAAACTTTCTCGAGGCACAAACTCGTGCTAAGGTGTCGCGTGTGAAAGCCGATATGCGCAGCTTTGCGACCGCCATTGAGGCGTATCTCGTTGACAACAACCGATTGGGGCGGACCTACCGACCACCATCCGATCCTACCTGGACACGAACGCGTGTTAATTCCGCGTTTACGACTCCCGTAGCCTACATTACGTCTGTTTTCCCAGATCCCTTTAATAACGTAGACCCTGACGTCCTGAATCGCGTGTACGTCTTGTGGGGACGCAATCCCAATAGCGACAGCCAAGGAATCCTCGGACAACTCGATGCCGTGTTTGCCCAAGCTCCAAACTTCTTCCAGTACTATCCAGACTTTTACAACCCCATCACTAACTCCTATACAGATGACGCTGGATGGCTGCTTTTCAGCCCCGGACCAGATCGAGTATTCGCCGTTCTTATTCCAAGTTATCCGGGGCCTTTTATTGAATACGATCCAACGAACGGCACAATCTCGCCTGGGGATATTATCCGCTGGAAGGGAAAGTCGGGTCGCTAACCCCGATCGCGCAACGATTGCAGCAAGTGAACTCGGCTGGTGTATGCCAGCCGAGTTTCTTTTTTATCTCCTCACTTCCGGAAGCAGAAACCGGGCAGCTTCTGATGTGGCACAATCAAAGCTGTAGAAATCCGCGCAGCAAGAGATGCTTCAGAGTTCTGAAACTTGGTTCGTAGCGCTCTTTTGAACCCTAAGCCAGACAATTGGAGCCGTGATGACGACTGCAAGAATCATCCCCATCCCAAGCCCTGAAAAGACAGTTGCGACAATGCTGGAAGAAAGGGTCGCGGGAATAAACGATAGCTTTGCAGCAATGACGGTGAGAGCATGCTCGATGCTACGAATCATGAGAGAAGCTGCTCCCCCACCAATCAACCCGCCTCCTGCCCCGACGATCGCCGCATCTGCAAGAAGCATCGCCGTGAGAAAACGTCGCGTTGCCCCAACTGCACGCAAGACAAGAAGTTCGGCCTGCCGTAACAAGAGGGCTAGTGAATAGACATTAAAAATAGCTATCGCCACTACAGCAGCAACCAAGAACGTGAAAACACAAACACTCACGGCGGCGAGTCGAGCGACGAAAAGGAATTTGTCGAGCGCTTCTCCCTGGCTTTCTATGGTGTAGCCCATGGCCCGAACGGTACTCGTGATCTCATCATATTTGCTGAGATCTTTCAGCTTCAGGTGTGCAGCGTTATACTGCACCGATTGCCTCTCCTGATACCACGCGTTGAGAGCTTTCGCGTGACCCAAGGGGATGAGAACGCCCACCATGAGTCCCGTCTGGCGTGTGATACCAACGATCCTGCAAGGCAGTGTCAGCGCCTTCCCGCGTGCAGGACCAAAGAGGTAGGTCTCACCCAGGACAAGTGAAAACTCCTTCCCGATTGGATAGTGCTCGCTAATTTTCGGCAGCCCCAAGGAATCGGCGTAGGCAAGGTTGTACATATCGAGAAAAAAACGTGGCACGATACAGGGGATGGGGAGAGAAGTGGCCTCGTCGTAATGGAAGCTAAAGCCTGGCTCGACGTCTCGCTCCACCAGCCTCGGCCCGATTCCTACGACGACGACATCGCTTGTGGCACTCTGCCCCATAATGTCACCTTCTGCGCGCAACGGCATTTTAAGACTCAGTTGGGGTGCCACGAACTCGACACCGTCGAATCTCGAAAGTTTCTCTACCGTTGCGTCGTCGAGCGTTGTGGCATTGAACCGAAAAGCAGCAATGTCCAGCGTTTTCGGTCGCACGGTGAGAATGCTTCTGGGAAACATCTCCTCCGCCTGAGCAACCGCCCGCCTGATGAATCCGAAACCCAGCGAGAACGCAGTGAGAGTCACAGCTACAGCGAAGGCTAACGCAAAAGAGGTCAGCAACACGCGTGACCAGCGCTCACGAATGCCTAACCAGACGATATATAAAAAGTTAATAAGTCGCATCATCCTCATTGCTGGAGAAACTAGCCTTGTTTCCTGGCTCCTTCGGAACTTCTGTGACCATTGGAACCGGGAATGCGCCGGCTTCCAACGAAAAAGCGCTCAGGGCACTTGCCCTGAGCGCACTGGGAAAACTGCTATTCGATGCCCTGCTAAAGAGCCTCCGCCTGCGCGGTCGTATGGAGCTTTTGAGTTTTTGGTTCCAACACCAACTGATTGAGTTCGTCGAACACACTTTTCAGTAGCTTGACTTTAGTACGATACGGAAGGAACGCACTTTTGAAACCGAAGACGATGAGGTCAACAATCTCATTCATCGTGAATCCCAGGTATTTATGGGCTCGGTAGAGTTCTTTGGTGATGGTCGTATCGCTCATCAAACGATTGTCTGTGCAAATTGTCGTTCGAAGGCCGTAATCGTAATAGAAACGTAGCGGATGTTCTTCGAAGCTTTTCACGGCTTTCGTTTGCACGTTTGAAGTAAGGCAAATTTCCAAAGGAATCCGGTGATCATTCACGTAGTTAAGGAGATCCCCATCTTCCTTGAGACGTGTTCCATGGCCGATTCGATGGGCACCACAATAATGAATCGCCTGATGAATGGACTCGGGGCCGTAGCTTTCCCCGGCATGGAGTGTACAATTGATATTGTTCTTCAGAATGAGAAAAAAGGCGTCCTTATGTTTTTTCGCAGGATAGTCTTCTTCGGCACCTGCTAGATCAAACGCAACCACACCTCGGTTTTTGTAGGCAATCGCAAGCTCCGCCAGCCGGTAGGACGTTTCCGGATTGATATTCCGCATGCCACAGATGATCACGCCTGTTTTTACACCGAAGTCCTTTTCGCCGGCCGCTAGGCCGTCGAGGACCGCATCCACAATGTGGGTGAGACGCAATCCCTTCTGGGTATGCAGAATCGGAGAATATCGGACTTCAAGGTAACGCACGTTTTCTTTGGCGCAATCTTCGACTAACTCATAAGCCACTCGACTGAGAGCGTCAGCTTCCTGCATAACGGACAGCGTAACGTCAAACGCCTTAAGGTAGTCCACCAGGCTCGGACAGTCATCGGGCACCACGACATGTCTCCGCAGTCCATCCACATCATCTGCGGGAAGTCTGACCTTTTGCTTTTCAGCCAGTTCTAGAATCGTTTCGACACGCAACGAGCCGTCGAGATGACAGTGCAACTCAGTCTTTGGAAGGCGGCGCAGGAGTTCTTCTGTAACTTGGATATCTGATATTTTGGGTTTGGCTTCCATAATCCATCCTTTTATGCCTTATCTGTTTCTGTATTCGAAACGGATATCTGCATTCCCCTTTAGCTGCGTGAAAATCCTGTGCCAAATCTCTTTATCAAACCACCCTGAGAGGTGAAATGTCTACTCGAAATAAAATCCGACATGACCGACTATAGACCGAAAGCGATGAGAGTAACGCACCGAAGCGCAGCCTCTTGTACCATAGAAGTCTATTCCCTCTGAGGAGAAAACGCGAATGCCCAAAACTGTAGATGCAAAAACTGAACATTTTCTGGATTCCGAAACACTGGAAGCATTGCACGGACAAAGCGACCTTTATGACATGCACCTGCAGCAGTTCCGCGCGCTTTTGCACGAAGATATCAATCAGGCACTAGAAGTCTATGGATTTGCGTTTTACTTCTCGCTTTCTGACAGCGAGCGCATCCGCATTCGGAAACAGTTAGGCCTTGCCCCTTCCACAGCCGTGGAATTCTACAATTTTGCCTGTTTCGCCATCGGAGAGAGCAACTGGAAAGAGGCAGCCGAGTACCTTGCAGAGGCTCTCAAGCTTGACCCCAAATTCCAAGAGGCAGCATATAATCTTGCTCTGTGCTATGAGCGCTTAGGGCAAAAGGCTGCCGCGCACCAAGCCTGGGAACAGTACCTTGCATTGTGTAACGATCCCAGCGAAAAGGAACAGATTACGGCTCACGTGGCTGAACTTACCTCCAGGTAGCAGGAGATCGCCGAAGCGTACGAAAAGCCTGCCGACGATAGCTGCTTACTGGAAGGACTCTCGCTCACGAAAGACCTAAAATGCAGAATGTGAGCAAATGGTTTCCCTTTTGCGACCGAACTAACCAACCGTGGGCGGCAATTGCTTTTCTACTCTGCATTTTCGCGATTTCAGCTCTCTACGGCGCTTCTGTGACGCGGATTTCGTGGGACTCGGAAGCTGAAAGAACACGCTTTGCCGTGGAATTGGATCAAGATGTCGTCGTCAATGCCGTTGACAATATCCGCGAGAAAGGATTCTACTATGTGGACGTCTACGGCATCACCACGGCCTATAAAAGACGCTTACTCGACATCAACGATTCTCTCGTACGTCAAGTTGAGTCTATTTCTTACCCCGAGCACGGCGTGCTACGCTTTGTTTTCTACGTGAAGGACCAAGCTAAGGGATTTCAAGTTCAGCGAGAAACTGCTCCCTTTCGCCTTTTCATTGACACGCTTGCAACGACTTCGTCGCTAGTAAGCCCGCCTATCTCCGGGGCTAGTCGCACTTCGGGTCCACCTTTCAATGATGTGTCGTCTCCTATCGTCATTCGTGATCGTGTCTCGTCTACGCGGATTCCACCGATTCCTGAGCCACCAAGTTCACCTCTGTTGGGCCGGAGAAGCCAGGGCGCCAAGAAAATCGTCGTGATCGATCCTGGACACGGCGGGGCTAATCAAGGGGCATCAAGTCAAGCCTTGGTCAATGGGCGCATCATTTACGAAAAGGAACTCACTCTCCAGTTCGCCTATCATTTGAAGAAGATCATCGATTCGAGCCCCAACATGGTGGCAGTTCTCACGCGCACGGGAGACACTCTAGTGCCTCTTTCCGACAGGGTTGCCTTTGCGGAAAAGCAGAAAGCCGACCTCTTTATTTCTATTCACATGAACGATGGGGCTGGTAATCCAAACGCCCGAGGTATGGAGATCTTTTATCTGAGCGAAAAAGGCGCAGACGATGCCGCTGCTAAAGCTGTTGCAGAGCGAGAGAACTTGGACGTATTGGCAAACGGCTCCGCAACTAGAGCCGGGACTCCCCTTTTGGCACAACTGCTTACGGATCTGGAGCGCCAACGACTTGAAAGTTGGCAATACGAAAGCTACGTTGTATGCACACGAATCCTGAACTCTTTTCAGCAGCATCCCTATTTCCGGAGTTACGCACGCGGAATCAAAAGCGCGAATTTTGTCGTTCTGAAAAACTTTTATATGCCTGCAGTGCTGCTAGAAGTAGGATTCATCACGAACAGCGATGAATTGCGTTATCTGATTAACCCAAAGTTTCAAAAATTGACAGCCATCTTGCTTTATAACGCCATCAGCGAGTATTTCGCACAGACGGATCCCACATTCCGTCCGGAGAGAAAACCTATGTCGGTAGCCCTCGAATAGTCACTAGAGTGTCGAATAGAAACGGGGCAACCAAATACCAATCAGCACGTGTCCTTTGAAATCATGAGCTCGGCTAAAACGAAAAATGAAAACTTGCGGCGTTGGACTCTCGAACGTCGGCGGGCACGCCGCCTTGCCATGCTCGTGGTTTTTGCCCACGTACACACAAATGCCCCTTGCGCGGAGATCGAGCTGCAACTCTCCGAAATGGCTCAAAGCTGGAAAAACTTTCCTCCCTTTGCGAGAGAACTCTACTCCACTGTTGAGCAGCGTCGCAAAGAGATCGAGGCGGATCTTTTGAAGGTTTTAGAGAATTGGAAGCTTGACCGAATTGGCAGAGTGGAATTTGCACTTCTTTTGCTTGGAGTCGCTGAAATAGCTTTCTTTCCCGACATACCGCCGCGTGTGACAATCAACGAGTACATCGAGCTATCGAAAAGATACTGCGATAGCGAAACACCTGCATTCATCAACGGCGTGCTTGATAAAGTCGCCAAGATTCATGGCAAACCAGATTTCTTTGCTCGTCCGTCCGTATGAAGTGCGGGCGAGTTGTGTCGGATGCGCCAAAGATGTACGCCATGACAATCCCCAACCAGCTCTAGATGAGGGAGTAATTCGGAACGCACCTCGCCGAAAAGGTACCTCACTCCCATCCGCCACAAACCCGCTAAATGCTTTGGTTCTAGCTCATTCACCCTCTGCACGAGAAGCTCGTGTCTCAATGGTGCTCCCCCAAGCACATAAGGGACTGGCGCAGGATACGCAGCTCCGAGGACCTGCCCATCGATCTGGTCTGCATATTTTGCTAATTCCCTGTTAGCTTGATAATTTGACAATCTTTTCTGACAGTATTCATCTCTTGCGTGTGCGTCAAAGATTGGCAGAATTGTTTCATTCAGGTCCCCCAAACGCAGGTACACCTGGACCGCCCCACTCACCGCAAGCGACGAAATCGCAGCCGCCCCAATCCATCCCAAAAGGCGACGTCGGCCCGCCAGCGCGGCTTGGAGTTGCTCAAACCAATACACGATGACTCCAGCCAGAATGGCTACGTGCGCCATGATATAGCGGGAATCGCGCCGCAAAGCGGCCGTAGGGACACCCAGTAAGAAAGCAACCGCAAGAAACAAAACGAGGAAACGAATCTCAGGGGACCAAAACCGGCGACGAGTCTCAGGCAACACGCTTCCGATCCCGCCCACTACAAGCCCAAGAGTGGGGAGAAAGTTGCCAAAATCGCTCAAGGAGAAAAACATCAAAATGTAGGCACGCAGGAGTAGGAAGGGACCGTTTACTGGTTCCGCCGGGATTGCAAGAATATCAGGCCACGAAAGTGTGCTCTCAGGTACGCCTTTGGGCCCTAGCTGTCGCATAAAACTTGGAGCAATGGGATTACCGGTCCACCACCAGTTCCGCAAGAGCCAGGGCAGGAAAACCACGAAGGTGGCAATAGAGAATAGCAAAACTCGGCGAAAGCTTTCTCTAAACGATCGGCGCTCCGAAAAACCCATGCGGTCTAACAATGCCACAAGAGCGGGCACAAAGCCAACGATCCCTGCTGTGTATTTGCAGCCTAGCGCCCCTCCTGCAAATACACCTGCAGCCCCGAGAGTTGCACTTGTGCCACTCTTTTCGTCCGTCGCCACGAGAAGAAGATAGATGCAAGCAAGGAGATAGTTGGCGACAGCGAGATCGATATAGGTCGTGGTCGCAAGGTAGAACCACATAGGACAGACGGCAACGATGACGGCTGCAGCGATGCTCCCTTTGCGCGAAACGCCCAGATAGCGTGTGAGCATTGCTGTTCCGATAAGCAGCAAAGCCCCCTGTAACCAGTGCCAAGACTTGGCAAGACTGTCCGAGCCCAGGGAAAGAGCCAAGGCGTAAAGCAGTTGCTGATTCTGAGGAATGTAGGTAAGAGCAGACGAAGGGATCTCAACGTGTCCTCTGTGGAGAACGTAAAGCCACGCTTCCGTGATGTGGTAAATGATTGGATCACCCCTTACTTCCGGGGTTCCGCATGCAAGAAACGCAAGACCAAGTACGAAAGCGAGAAGGGTGGTGAGAATCGGTGCCTTGCGCCAACCTTCAGCAACACTGGCAACGAAGGAGTGAGCCATAACACGCAATGGGGCGACAAAAGCCGGTTGATAGAGTGCTTTCGCGCAAAACACCAACCAGAAGAAGACAAGAAGCATAACCACAGTTGTGGTCGTAAAGACGTGCAGAAGACCGAGGGCGAACGCGAGAAGAGAGGTGCTAAGCATTCCAGTGGTCACAGCGAGCCAGAGGTAACTCAACCGACCAAGTGAGCCAGCAAGAGGACGAGATAACATCACATGACCCACAAGGAAAAACGTGGGGAGAAAGAGGACAAACCATAGGAAATCTCTAATCAGCACCATGGCAGCTCCCGCACAAAGTCACACTTGCTCAGCCAGGCCAGTCTGCTTACTCCCAACGTGCAGTCCACACAGTCATTTCACATTAGCCGATCCACAAGTTGGTGCGCCTGCAACGTGATCTTGAACAGCAGTCAGAGCACGAACTTGTTCTGTCTGCTGCCAGGCATGGTACGAACTCCGAACCAGCGGTCCCGCTTCAACCCACGGGAATCCAATGCGCAAAGCTCGCTCGCGCCAGCGCTGAAAGTCGGCCGGTGAAAGGTATCTGCTAACTGGCAGTTGCGTCGGCGTCGGCTGCAAGTATTGGCCAATGGTCAGAATATCCACGCACGCATCACGTAAATCGGCGAGAACAGCTTCAATTTCCTCGTCACGCTCACCCAATCCCAACATCAAACCCGTTTTCGTTAGAATGCTGGGGCGGAGTTCTTTGGCACGGCTTAATAAAATCACAGACCGAGCATAACGAGCTCCACGCCGGGCAACAGGATACAGCCGTGGCACGGTTTCGATGTTATGACCGAGGACGTCGATCGGAGCACTCAGGACCGTTCGAAGAGCCAGCTCATCACCGCGAAAATCTGGAATTAAGAGTTCGACCCGAGTGCCAGGTGCTCGTGACACGATGGCCTCCACACACCGGACATAGTGCTGCGCACCTTGGTCTGGCAGGTCGTCTCTATCGACACTCGTAATCACGACGTGACGGAGCCCTAAGCGCGCGACAGCCTCTGCCAGCCGCTCTGGTTCCTCAGGATCAGGCGGGGCGGCGGGAATAGCCTGGGGCACAGCGCAGAATGCACATCGCCTCGTGCAGACGTTGCCCAAAATCATGAACGTTGCGGTTCGATGTGCGTAACACTCGCTCCGGTTTGGACACTGCGCTTCTTCGCACACTGTGTGGAGGCGGGTTTCGCGGAGAACCTTTTGAGTGTAATCAAACTCCCCCACTCCGGGCATCTTTGCTCGAATCCATTCGGGGTGCCGACGTATCGCATGCGAACTGATTGAGGAATTGTTCAGCACTTGCTGCCCTCCTCAGAGCACCAGCCACGCTGGCGCAGTGCGGACATCACATACGGATGAAGCAATCTGGCGACGGCGTTTAACTCAAACGACTGATTGGCCTTTCGCCCCCTCTGCTCCAGTTCATTCGCAATCGTTGTCATTGTCACGTTCTCAAGACCACACGGAACGAAATGGGAAAATACATCAAGTTCGGTGGTTACGTTGAGGGCAAAGCCATGGTAAGTCACCCAACGCTTTACACCAATTCCAATTGACACGATCTTTCTAGGTTTCGAAGGGTCGAGAATCCAGACACCAGTTTTGCCGGAAATGCTTCCTGCGGGCAAATTCCACTCCTCATTGAGATAGGCAGAGATCCCTTCTTCCACGCCGCGAAGAAAATCGTGAAGGTCTGGGGCAGCGCCTGAAGCACGGCGACGCAGATCAAGAACGATATACCCAACCAACTGTCCGGGCCCATGGTAAGTTGCCAGTCCGCCGCGCGAGACCTGGACACACGGAATTCTTAAGTCAGCTGATGGCAGATGTGCCAGCGGGGTTGCGCGCCCGTAGGTGATCACAGGATCGTGTTCGAGATAGAAAAAGCCATCCTCCAGACCACCTGCGAGCTTAGAGCGCAAAAAAGACTCCATGATGGCCACGCCTCGCTCGTACTCCAGACGCCCCAACCAATAAGCCTTCAAGCCCGAGTCCTCGAAAAGAATCTCCCCCGAACCAGGGCAAAGCTGCTGATTGGTGAGGTCGAGATTCGTTAGCACTCTGATGTCCATCAAATCACTGCTCGCAATTCTCAAAACACTCCGCGAGAAGCAAAGAATTCCTTAGAATCAAACAAGCTCGGTCGTGAATTTCGCTCCATGCACCAACAGTCTCGAGCGAAGCTCTTACAACCAAAGACATACTTAGCTCTGATTCGCAAATACGGCTGACGAAAACCACGGGTGATGAACCTTCCTTCAAATGAACAGCACTAAGCGCAGCCCCTGTTGTTCCTAGGGACTCTACAACCAGTTGTGCTCCACGACACTCTTCACTGCGCAACGTCCCCGCTAAAGCCTTTTCGCGCAGTTCCGCAAATGTGGTGATGATGGCCGAAAGAGGAAGAGCTGCGACGGAATGAAGTAAGGGATATCTCCGCCCTCCGGTCGGCCCCACACCAATGGCAATCGTGCCGGCCACGGCCTCTGCGGAAAATGAATCTTTCAAATTATGGCTTTGAGCCTGCTTCAAGGCAATGGCATAAGCTCGCCCTGCGACGAGGGGCAGTAAATCGTCCCAATGCAAGCGGTGGGTGAGTTGCATCTGGTTAAGGATCGCAGCGAGAGCTCCGATTAGCGACTCCCCCACAATGTGCGAGCGCAAAGTTACCGTTTCAACGCAGACAGGAACGATGTGGAGTTCTTCATCGGCATCGACAGGTTGGCTCGGCTCGGAAATAGTCCCGTGTTCAGTAAGCTCTGGAAGCTCTATAATGGCAGTTTGGTCGCGCGTAGCAGAATTTTCGGAGCTTGAGCGATGTCGTGCAGCCGCACGAAGTACGTCTTGTTTCATGATGCGCCCACCAGGCCCACTGCCAACAATCGCGTTCAGATCCAAGCCCAATTGCTGAGCTAGCTCCTCAGCAACTGGAGAGACATTGGGAAGAATTTGCTCTCTGCCCTCCCTCTCTGGCGAAGTCAGATCAGTTGTAGCCAGAACCTCGCAGGATGCTTCTGCCGCCTCAACTGCGATGTGAGGAGAAGAGACGCGATCGCCTAGCTCTTCCAGACTACTCACCAGCCTTATGAGCGGCGTGCCTACAGGGACAACACTACCAACTGGAACAAGAATTTCGGCCACGTAGCCTGGCTCAGAAGCCTCGAGCTCCATGTTTGCTTTATCAGTCTCTACCTCCCCAAGCACATCGCCGGCGGAAACAAAATCGCCAACACCCACTGCCCAATGCAGGACCTTTCCCTCGGTCATGGACTCGCTTAATTTTGGCATTCGGACCTCAGCTGTTCCCACGGCCAATCCCCTTCCTTCTGAACAATCTCGCTAATTTTTATTAAAGGCAATTACCGCCGATGAGCTCTTGTTACGCAATGAATTCCAAAGCCCCGTGTGTTGCGTCCTCAGCCACACTCTACCGACGCGGAAAACGTTTGACCTCAGAAACATCGAAGCACGAGCTGTCAGACGCGGTGAGTCAGCTTGCAAAAAACACATTAGCTTTTTCTCTTCTTACCCTGCTCAGCCGAATCACTGGGCTGCTTCGCGTTTCGGCGTTTGCCGCAGTGCTTGGAAGCGGACGTTTTGACGACGCTTACCAGCTCGCCAACACGATTCCCAACATTGTGTATGAATTTGTGATTGGGGGAATGCTAAGCGCAATCCTCATTCCCTTGCTTGTGGAGGCGCAGCAACGTCATGGAAAAAACTCCGCTGAGGCCTGGCGCGTAGCAAATCTGCTACTAGGCTATGTTGGGGTTATTCTGGCTTTTGTCTCGGCTTTAGCCATTGTGTTTTCCCCCGCCATCGTCAAGTCGCTCACTCACTTGGGCAAGGGTGTTCACGCTGAACAAAGCCGGGAACTCGCAACGTATTTTTTCCGTTTTTTTGCACCGCAGATGTTTTTCTACGGCCTCAACGCTGTTTTCATGGCGATTCTCAATGCGCGAGGGGTATTTGCTATCACAGCAGCAGCCCCGATCCTCAACAATCTCGTCGTCATAGGCACACTTCTCCTTTATCACTTTGGGCTTATCGGCATCACGGGGCTTGCCATAGGAACAACCTTGGGTATCGCGGCCATGGCACTCTGTCAGGTGCCATGGCTTCTCGCTGTTGGCTGGCCAATGCGCCCACAGTTTAGTCTGCGGGATCCTCTCATAGGTTCCGTTTTCAGCCTGGGGTTGCCGGTACTAGGCGTTGGCCTTGCTAATCTACTGGCTACCCTTGTTCGATCGAACCTTCTCTACACGGTCGGTAGCGGCTTTACGACGTACACGTTTTGTTTCCAGCTCATCATGATGCCTTACGGAATTATTGCTGTCTCGATTGCAACCGTGTTGTATCCGGTTCTTGCCGAGCATGCGGCCAAGGGAGCTAAGCGAGACTTTCTCGCTTCGCTTGTTGTTGGCACGCGCTGGACGGTTTTCGTCCTTCTGCCCATTATCGTACTTCTAATAGTCCTCGCCGAACCAATTGTCCGCGTCATTTTCGAGAGAGGACAATTCACATACGCGAACACACAACTGACAGCACGTTTTCTCGCCGTCTACGCCCTTTCGATTCTTCCCTACTCCCTTGTCATTCTTGCCAGTCGCGGTTTTTACGCTCAGCAAGACACCCGCACCCCCATGTGGATCAACATCGTCGGGGTGTTGATTTCGATAGGGCTCATGCTTGCCTTTTACCCAGCTTTGAGTATCCTTTGCGTTCCCATTGCAGCCTCTGTGACTTATTGCGTCACAACTTTCCTCTCTTACTTTATTCTGAACAGACGGCTCTCTGTAGAAGATGGACTTCGCGATCTCACGACCATCTGGAGAATGCTAGCGGCGGCATGCGTGATGTCGCTTGTCGTCCTCGCGTTTCAGAGACTCGGGCGCTCTCCCCTCATCGTCATCGAGCGCGGCGAGCAGTTTCCCGGTCACGTGAGCGCCCGCTATGACGCTGGGGGCGTCCTGCTACTCCATTCTCCTGAAGAACTGAAAGAGTTTTGGCAATTGATAGCGCGTGATGATACGCCTCCACCCCCCGTGGACTTTACCAAATCCCGTGTTGCCGTGGTTTTCTCCCCCCGCGGAAGCACCACTGCGTCACTTGCGGTATCGCATTTCGTCTTTGATCGCGAAAAGCACGAAGGCGAATTGCTGATCACCGTTCACAGAGCAAGGCAACCTAGTTCGACCGCTTTGAAGGAGCCAGCCTACTTGGTTGCAATCGTACGTGCGCCAGTCGAGAATCTCAGTGTCCGATTCGAGATTGGCACGAGCCCGCATCGCCGAGGCTGGTTCGCAGCACTTCAGCTTGACGAGCTTGTTCGTCTCTTAGTGGCCTCAGTCATTGGTCTAGGTGTTTATGTTTTTGTCTCGTTTATTCTGCAGATTCCTGAACTTACGCTTGCTCTCCAGAAGGTCCGTCAGCGCACAAAACTCGGACTGCGCCAGAATTAGGAGAACCGTTCTCATCACGGGAGAGATTCGCGTTCTCTAAGGCTTGTCACGAGGTCGCCATAAATAAGCACCAAAGGCTTTTGTACTGGAAACGGGTTTTACCGGCGACCAGCAGACGATTTTGTTCTGCCATCTCTGAATTATCCAAAAACGTATTGAAGGGAAAGTAGTGCTGTGCCTAGGACAACACCTCTAAGCCGAATGCGAAACATCGGCATTATGGCCCATATAGACGCGGGCAAGACGACAACAACCGAACGCATCCTCTTTTATACCGGCCGAACCTATAAAATCGGTGAAGTGCATGAGGGTGCGGCCGAAATGGACTGGATGGAACAAGAGAAAGAACGCGGCATCACGATCACTTCAGCAGCAACTCAATGCACCTGGAAAGACCACAGGATCAACATCATCGACACACCTGGCCACGTGGACTTCACGGTGGAAGTCGAACGCTCGATCCGCGTGCTCGATGGAGCTATCGCTCTTTTCTGTGCTGTAGGCGGGGTTGAGCCTCAGAGCGAAACGGTTTGGCGCCAGGCCGATAAATATGGTGTTCCGCGACTTGCCTTTATCAACAAGATGGATCGTGTAGGAGCAAACTTCTTTGGCACCGTGGAAATGATGCGTGAGCGCCTGGGCTGTCATCCAGTACCCATTCAGATCCCAATCGGTGTGGAGGATACTTTCCGGGGAGTGGTCGACCTCGTCGATATGTGTGCCTACATTTGGCCGCTTGGTGATGATCCGTCAAAAGGACGCGAATTTCAGGTCACAGAGATTCCTGACGAGTACCGAGAGCTTGCGATGGAATGGCACGGAAAGATGCTTGAATCCATCGCTGAATACGACGAACAGTTCATGGACAAGTATTTGCTGGCCGAGAATCACGATTTTTCCCCTGAGGAACTAAAGCCGCTTATCCGCAAAAGCGTCCTCGCGGCCAAAATCACGCCGGTGCTTTGCGGCTCATCTTTCAAAAACAAGGGGGTTCAACCGTTACTCGACGCGATAGTCGATTACTTACCCTCACCTGTCGATCTGCCGCCAGTAAAAGGAGAAAACCCAGAAACTGGCGAGCCTGAGGAGCGTCTTCCCGACGACAATCAACCCTTTTCCGCGCTCGCTTTTAAGATCATGAGCGACCCGCACGTAGGGAAATTGACTTACTTTAGAGTTTATAGCGGCGTCATGAAAACAGGCTCGTACGTCTTAAATTGCACGAAGGACAAGACCGAGCGCATTGGACGCATTTTGCTCATGCACGCAAATGACCGCGAACCGCTCGACGAGGTGCGGACAGGTGACATTGCAGCAGCGGTGGGCCTAAAACATACGCAGACCGGCGACACGCTTGCTGATCCGGATCACCCGATACTTCTCGAACCTATGTCGTTCCCCGAGCCGGTCATCCACATTGCGGTCGAACCTAAGACGAAAGCGGACCAGGACAAACTGAGCGCGGCGTTGGCACGCCTGCAGGAAGAGGATCCGACCTTCCGCGTACGGACCGACAACGAAACCAATCAAACGATCCTGAGCGGTATGGGAGAGCTTCACTTAGAAATCATTGTAGATCGCCTTCGCCGAGAATTCAACGTCGAGGCTAACGTTGGGAAGCCCCAGGTGGCTTATCGCGAAACGATTACAAAATCTATTGATCGGGCGGAAGGCAAATACATTCGCCAAAGTGGCGGCAAGGGGCAATATGGCCACGTGGTGCTGCGTATAGAACCCATGCCCCCTGGGTCCGGATTTGAATTTGTTAACGATATTGTTGGCGGAATAATTCCGAAAGAGTATATCCCGGCGGTCGAGAAAGGCGTGGTCAACGCCATGAAAACGGGCGTGCTTGCGGGCTATCCCATGGTAGATATCAAAGTTACCCTCTATGATGGTTCGTTCCATCCAGTGGACTCGAGTGAGCTTGCTTTCGAATTCGCGGGCAGCATTGCTTTTAAGGAAGGGGCACGTAAGTGCGCACCGGAACTGCTTGAGCCTATCATGCTTGTCGAGGTGGTGACTCCAGAAGAGTTCTTTGGAGACGTCCTTGGCGACCTTACTGCGCGTCGGGGTAAGATCGAGGAAACGATGAGACGTGCGAATTACCAGGTCGTCCGAGCTAATGTTCCCTTGAGCGAGATGTTTGGCTACGCAACGGATCTTCGTAGCCGGACACAAGGCCGAGCCACGTACACGATGCAGTTCTCGCATTACGACAAAGTGCCCAAAGCCATCGCCGACAAAATCACCGGAGAAGACATCGTCCGGTAGACTTGCTCAAGATTCTCTGCGACTCTGGGCTGTCCAGACGGGCAGCCCAGAGTTTTATTTTTTCCAGAAATTCTCAACAAAGCTCGTGCCGAATGTCCCACGCAAGAATTCGTCGCTGTCCATCACAGCGCGATGGAATGGAATGGTAGTCGCAACTCCCTCAATGACAAACTCGTCGAGGGCACGCCGCATGCGAGCAATACACTCCTCGCGAGTCGGAGCCCAGGTGATGAGCTTCCCAATCATAGAATCGTAGAACGGCGGAATGACGTACTCCTGGTAACAATGCGAGTCCACACGTACCCCCGGCCCGCCGGGCACGTGATAAGTTGTGATCCGCCCAGGCGACGGAATAAATCCCTTCTCTGGGTTTTCCGCATTGATCCGGCACTCGATGGAATGGCCAATAAGCTTTATGTCTTCTTGTCTGATCGGCAGTTTCTCACCCGCTGCAATTCGGATTTGTGCCTGCACCAAATCAAAGAGAGTGACTTGTTCCGTCACGGGATGCTCAACCTGGATGCGGGTATTCATTTCCATGAAGTAGAAGTTCTTGTTTTTATCCAGGAGGAATTCAATGGTCCCAGCATTGGCGTAGCCAACAGCTTGCGCAGCTCGAACTGCGGCCTCACCGATTTTGCGCCGGGTCTCGTCGTCGAGAATAGGACATGGACTTTCTTCAATGAGTTTCTGATGGCGTCGCTGGACAGAACAGTCACGTTCGCCGAGGTAGACGACGTTGCCATGTTCATCCGCGAGGATCTGCACCTCGACGTGTTTAGGATTCTCTATAAACTTTTCGATATAGACTCCCGGATTTCCAAAAGCTTTCTCAGCTTCGGATTGCGCCGTGACAAACGAAGTTGAAAGCGCAATAGGGGTATGGGCTACCCGCATTCCCCGGCCTCCCCCTCCCGCCGCGGCTTTGATGATGACCGGGTACCCTATTTCGTCCGCGATGGCACGTGCTTCAGCTAGATCCGTTACAAGCCCGGGACTGCCCGGAATACACGGGACTCCAGCTTCTCGCATTGTGCGCTTGGCCTCCGCTTTGTCGCCCATCCGTCTGATAGCTTCGGGCGAAGGACCAATGAACTTAATTTTACAGGTCTCGCAAAGTTCAGCAAATTCCGCATTTTCAGCAAGAAATCCATAGCCGGGGTGGATCGCTTCTGCGTCAGTGATCTCCGCAGCACTGATGATACGGGGAATGTTGAGATAGCTCTCCGAACTCGGGGCTGGACCAATGCATACGTCCTCATCCGCAAACTTGACATGAAGCGAATTTGCGTCCGCTTCCGAATACACTGCGACAGTCCGTATACCCAGCTCCTTGCAGGCTCGGATAATCCGCAGGGCAACTTCACCCCGATTGGCTATGAGGATTTTCTTGAACATAGAACGTATCCTAAATGACCGCCTAGCTTTTCGTAAAATCTGAGTGGTCGTTGTGGGAACTTTACGCTATTCAGCTTCGATCAAAAATAGCGGCTGACCATATTCAACCGGCATGCCGTTCTCTACGAGAATTTTGACGACTTTCCCGCGCATCTCAGCCTTAATTTCGTTCATAAGTTTCATAGCTTCAATAATGCACAGGGTTGTGTCTTCCTTCACTCGATCGCCCACCTCAACAAACGGATCGGCATCTGGGGCAGGCGCACGGTAAAAGGTCCCCACCATCGGGGAGGTGATAGTCTTCACATTGGCTGGAAGCACCTCTGCCTCGGGTGCTCCAGACGGGTTTTCCCCCTCACTGGCGACTTCGGGCGTAGGCGTTGTCGCCACTGAAGGGACTGATGGCTGAGGAGCAGGTGGAGCGATCCCTACAGAGGGAAGACTTGGTACGACGGGAACAACCGGTGAAACTGGAGCCGTTTGAACAGCAGGTGGACGTGACCCTATTATGTGGATCTTGGTGTCACCTTGTTCGATGTTCAACTCTGCAATGTCGTTTTCTTTCATCAAAATAAAGAGTTCCTTGATGTCAGAAACACTGAAATTCATCGGGCACCCGGATTTTTCCTTGGCTGTGCTTTTCTTCGTTTTCTGTGCAACCATGTGGTTCGACTTTCCCGTTTTCTTTACTGTTCGGCCTGTCAGAGTGGTGCCTTCGGATGTGGCGTTCAACTCAAAACGCACAAACGCAGCTTGCGTCGGCAATTCTTTCTTTTGTGAAGTACAGATATGGGCACAGTCACTTGGCAAGGAATTGAAATGACATTTGCTGCACCGCAGCGCGACTTGGATGAGACCTTGTGGGAAATTCTAGCAGATGTCAATTGCCTCGGTTTGGAAACAGCTGAAAACGAAACGATTTTTCGACTCACCTTCCCAGCAGAAAGCGACACTGAACATATCACCCGAACCCTGCTCCAGTGGCTTAACGAAAGGGGATTTTCTATCCCCACGGCCATTCACAAAAGCATCATAACCAAGAAGAACTGGAACGAAATGTGGAAACAATTTTTCGTTCCCGTGAAAGTTGGCTCAAAGTTTGTCATCCTTCCACCATGGGAAAAACAAACTGCCGCATTTCATCCCGAACGCATTGTCATTTTCATCGAGCCAGGCATGGCGTTTGGTACCGGAACCCATGCAACCACACAATTGTGCCTGACTCTCATGGAAAAAATTCCCATGGAGGGGAAACGGGTGCTAGATTTAGGTACAGGGAGCGGGATCCTAGCGATTGCAGCTGCCCTTTGTGGCGCCTCCTGGTGCTTAGGAGTGGATATCGATCCTGATATCATTGAGAACGCCGCGGAAAATTTACGACTTAACAACATTCCCCGTGGGACCGTTGAAATTCTGGTGGGAAGAGCAGATACGTTGCGTCCTTCAAACTTTGACGTTATCTTGTGCAATATGCTGCTTGATAATTTTAGAGGTCTCATTCCGCTTCTTCCCCACTTTTCGCATTCAGGGACGCTTCTCGCTCTCTCCGGTTTTCTTGCAGCGGAGAGTCAAACAGCAAAGACGCTTGTCGAGTCTGCTGGTTTTATAGTCAGTCACTACGAGAACGAAGCCGAATGGGCTGCCTTACTAGCAAGTCGACAATGACACCTCAAGGGCTGCAACGCCTACGCGGGAGTATTCTGATCTCATGCGTGGGGCTGCTTATGCTCATGAGGCTCCGCACGTGGAGTGAGCCTCCAGAAACAGACCTTTCGACTTATTGGGTAGTTGCACAAGAACTGTTGCACGGCAAACGGCTTTACGCAGATGTTTGGGACATCAAGCCCCCCGCCGTATATTGGATCTACGCATTGGCTGCACTTTGGACAACGAATCCATTTCTCGCCCGGTATGTCTTATGGACCATCGCAACGGTTCTGACCCTCATAGGAGTTTTCTTGCTCTCTAAAAAGCTTTTCCGTTCCGAGAGAGCAGCAATCACATCAGCCGTTATCTGGACATTGGTTGCTGCCGATTGCTTGCTGCAAGCAAATCAGCCCAATGTTGAAGTGTTCATGAACACATGTGTCGTGTGGGCTATGGTGTTTCTTCTGGCAACCGTCCAGAAAAGGCAACGCACCCTAATGGCATTTCTAGCGGGCACTTTGCTGGGATTAGGTTGTCTTCTCAAGACCGTTATGGTTCCGCACGTAGCGCTGTTGGGCGCTGCATGGGTGTATCACTGGCAGCAAAAACAGTTGGGCGAAAAGCGCCGTTTGGTTTTCTACCTTCTTGTTTTTGCGGTGGGTGTTATTTTGCCATGTGTTATCTGTTTAACAGTTTTCATTGTCCAAAATACTACCTACGATGCGTACCTCACTTTGGTTCAGTGGGGAGCTGAATACAGTAAGAATCCTTTAGCAAACGTCATTTCCGGTTTGTCGCCATTACGCTTGCTTCCTCAAGCAGCGTTAAATGTCTTACCAACAATTATCCTGGCGGGCATCGGCATCTATTACGTGATTGGGTGGAGCAACAGAGAAACGAGGTTATGGCTAGGAGCCTGGGCTTGTAGCACTTTTTTAGCCTATTCTCTACCGGGTCGATTCTACCCTC
Source organism: Candidatus Sumerlaeota bacterium (assembly GCA_017161655.1). Taxonomy (GTDB): domain Bacteria; phylum Sumerlaeota; class Sumerlaeia; order Sumerlaeales; family Sumerlaeaceae; genus DRVG01. The sequence goes on along the minus strand of JADFCV010000001.1, from coordinate 378,852 downwards.
ATTACTATCAACTCTGGCTGCCGTTCTGGTGCATACTCGCGGGAAGCGCGATATGCGCACAAAGATGTTTCAGAGGCCACAGCGGCCGCCAGTGGATATACGTTCTCGTTGGCGCACTGATAATTTGCCAGATGCTCACTCAGGCGCCGTTCTATTTGCGACCACCAGAACTGTGGTCTTATGCGAAATACGGTCCAGGTTTCGTAAACGAAGCTTTCATAGGAAAACAACTTCGCGAATTTCTACATCCCACCGAGACACTCTACGTTTGGGGAACTGCGCCGACACTTTACGAATCAGCGCAACGACGTCCTGCCAGCGGCGTTTTTTTCTGTATTCCGGTGCTTTGGGGGCCAACAACGCAGACACTCACGCGCCGGACACTACAAGATTTCCAGCGAACCCCCCCAGAGCTTCTTGTTATGGATACGCGAGATGTGCCCGCTCCTGCAAGCCATCCGATCATCCGGTGGTTTTACCATCATTATTGGGCTCATCCCGCATTGCCCAAACTCGATCGTTTCCGCCTATTCTGCAGAAAAAACGGTGAGCTCCAAAAAAGATTGGAGGAGTCAGAGGCGACTCTCGCTGATTAAAGACAATGCAACACATAGAACCAAGAGAACCGTTTTCACTTAAACAGCAAGCGGAGGACGCTCTCCCCTCCGTTTCAGTAATTATCGTGAACTATGAAACCAGCAAATTCGTCCGCAGATGTGTTGAATCGCTAACATGCCAAAACATACCCATAGAGATTATTGTGGTCGATAATGCCTCGCCCAGTGACGATTGGCGGAATCTGGAAGGTCTGCCCGTGCGCATTGTTCGGAACGCAGAGAATATGGGCTATGGCCTGGGCTGTAATGTTGGAGCGCAATACGCTCACGCACCGATGCTTTGCATTCTTAATCCCGATACGATTGTTCCCCCCGATATGATGGAGGCCTGGCTCAACTCCTTCGCCAAATTAAGAGAATCTGGAGTGCGCATAGGAGTTCTCGCGCCAGCACTCTACAACGAGAACGGAACTCTTCAGCGCTCGACATATAAGTTTCCAGGCCCACTCACCTATTGGCTCTATCACAGCTTGTTGTCGGGTCTCTTGAAGAAACTCCGCAAAGCATACGGGTTCCCTAGCCTCTACAAGCCACACTTAAAACCTCGGACTGTGGACTGGGTCATGGGGAGTGCCATGCTAATTCCTAAGAAAGCGTGGGATGAGATCGAGGGATTCTCTCCCTCTTATTTCCTTTACGCCGAAGATACCGATCTTTGCTTCCGACTGAAGAACGCGGGCTATGAGATTATCCAAGACCCGCGGATTTCGATTATCCACAGCCAGGGAGAACCGTCGCTTGAGAACCGGGCTTTGGCAATCACAAGGTTCTTTCGCGGATTAGACACGTTCTTAGAACTTCATTGCCCACGTTGGCGGAGAGTTGGAGTGCGATACTCCATCCTGATGGATTTGGCTCTACGCATGACTCTCTTGAGCGTTGGCTCAGTTCTCTTTTCTGCTTGTCATTCCCAGAATCGGGAGCGAATGCGTGCTTACCGACAGATCTTTGCACAATTCTGGAAGAAATTACTGCGCTAGTAGATCTCAGGTTTTGGGTCTCGGTCAAGTAGTTGGGCCGTCGCGTCTTGAATGCTTGTACCTTCAAACAGCACTCCATAAATCGCCGCCGTAATTGGCATGTCCACTCCAATTTTCTGACTGAGCATGTGAGCCGAACGGCAAGTCCGATACCCTTCCACGACGGCACCGACTTCTTTTAAGGCGTCTGTGACACTTCGCCCCCTGGCCAAAAGTTCACCAAAGAGCCTGTTGCGACTGTGTCGGCTCATTGCAGTGACAATAAGGTCTCCTAAGCCTGCAAGTCCTGCAAGAGTCTGAGGTGACGCCCCCAAGGCGCATGCTGCACGAGTGATCTCCGCCAGGCCGCGGGTGATGAGTGCCGCCTTCGTGTTGTCGCCAAAACCGAGTCCGTCACACGCTCCCGCAGCAATAGCAATGACATTCTTGAGAGCTGCCCCCATCTCCACCCCAATGCGGTCTTCTTGCGTGTAGACACGAAAAACACGGGTCCCGAAAAGAGATTGAACCCGACGTGCCGTCGCCACGTCGTCGGAAGCAGACACGACGCTGGTGGGAATTCCCAAACAAACCTCTTCCGCGTGACTTGGCCCTGATAACACTGCGTAGCGTGCCAAATGCTGTTGTCCAAATTCTTCTGCATAAATGACGCTGGGGGTCGCTAGCGTAATTTCTTCTATACCCTTGGCGCAGTTTACAAAGACGCGCTGCCCCACTCCCCCCATGCTGGCTCGAAGATTTCGACACAGCTCCCTCACAGCAAACGACGGAACAACGCAAACCCAGACGTCAGCATCAACCGCAGCAGCAGCCAGGTCCTTTTCAAAAGCAACGGATTCATGCACAACTAAAGCAGGTGGTTTGCCGCGGCGACGTGTCGTCGCTAATTGAGCAAGCAGTTCAACATCGACGTCCCAGACTTTGACAGGAAATCCTTTTCGCGCCAAGAGATCCGCAAGCGTTGCCCCCCACGCGCCTGCGCCGAAGACTGTTATTCGTTCCATGGTCAGGCGTTCCTGTCTCCGTCCCGTGTGATTGGAATATGCTCGCTGTCCTTTTCATTGGGGGATTCCTGCCAAACAGGAATCTCCTCACCTCGGACCAACCTTAGCATGTTTGACCAGTGCTTAATAATCACGAGCGCAGCAAGGATCTCTGCGACAAGGAGCACAGCGAGTGGCTGGTGCGAGAAATACAAGAAGAAAGGCAAAAGCGCGGCACAAAGAATGGACGCTAACGACACGTAGCCTTTCCAAGCAATGAGAATAAGTCCAATGACTGTTAGCAGGATAATTTGCAGTGGAGCTATGGCTAGAAAAACACCGATTGCTGTGGCCACACCCTTGCCACCCTTGAGGCGAAGAAAGACACTAAAGCAATGCCCCAAAACTGCAGCGGCACCGATTGTGATCTCGACCAATCCAGTCTCCCGCGTGGGTAATCCCAGAAGTGAGGGAATAATCGCCACTGGCACGAATCCCTTGAGAATATCAAGCGCCAGCACAATGGCTCCCCACTTTTTCCCCAGGACTCGTGCAACGTTTGTTGCTCCGATATTGCCGCTTCCATAGTCGCGGATATCGAGATCACCAGCCAATTTCGCCACAAGCAAGCCTGTGGGAATCGAACCGAAGACATAACTAAGGATCCAACCTAGTATCAAGCGCATGGCATGTAGATGCGTTAGAAGCGTTATCCTGTGCAAGAAAAACCAGTACGGCCCTTAACCAACATTGCGCTTGTACCAAACCGCAAGAGCGGAAATGCTAGATGGCATCCGACTCCAAATGGATTCGCGGGACAACACTCCAGGATTGTCCCGCGCACTGACATGCCGCCGATGCAAGTGAACGAGAGGACACCAAAGCTCTACGCTGACGTTGCAGTGGACGAACCCGTTGATGGACTGTTCACCTACGAGGTCCCTCCGCTGCTTGAATCATCTGCTCGTGCAGGGCGTTTGGTTGTTGTTCCTTTTGGAAAACGGCGTGTTCGAGGATGCATCGTTAGTTTGAAAAGCACCGTCGACGCACTTCCCCTTGGGAAGATCCGGCCAATCGAGCGCGTTATCACTCCGGAGTTTTTGCTCGATCATGGGTCGTTTGATTTAGCTCGTTGGATGAGCGAGTACTATCTCGCTCCGTTCGGTCAAACATTAGCATGCGTTTCCTTTATTGGTTTCAATGAGGTCTCTTCGAAAACCCAGCGACGGCTGTGCCTAGTTGAGAAAGACATAGCCCCGACGCAGCTCACTCCCAAACAAGCTGCTGTCGTCAAATGGCTGAAGAACCGCGGCGGCGAGGCTTCAGCAGAAGAACTACGCTCTTCGCTAGGAGTGTCGGATTCTGTCCTACGCAGACTTTTCAGTGCTGGTATCTTGGAATGGAGAGAGGAGGTTGTCGAGCGCCACGACGACTATCCTGGAAGGCTGGAAGCTGAAGCGCCACTGGAACTGACTCATGCGCAGCGCCAAGTCCTCCAGGCGGTCAAGTCTCAGCTCGACTTACGGAAGCACCGAACCTTCCTTCTTCATGGAGTCACGGGGAGTGGGAAAACAGAAATCTATCTTCAGGCCATTGCACACGCAGTGGAACAGGGTGGGTCTGCGATTGTTCTCGTACCAGAAATCTCGCTGACTCCGCAGACCGTAGATCGTTTTCGCAGACGATTTGGAGAACTTGTCGGAGTCTATCATTCGCGCCTTACACTGGGCCAAAAGTTCGATCTATGGTTGCGCATTGAGAAAGGGCAATGTCGCATCCTGATTGGTGCGCGCTCGGCTGTTTTTGCTCCACTGCAAAACCTTCGCATCATTATCGTGGATGAAGAGCATGAGCCAACATACAAGCAAGACACGGCGCCGCGCTATCATGCTCGAGACGTCGCGATTGTCCACGCTCATTTAAAAGATGCCGCAGTCTTACTCGGAAGCGCTACGCCTAGCGTCGAAACCTATCATAAAGCGGTGACAGGCAAGTTTGAGCTGTTGACTCTGAAAGAGCGCATTGACGGGCGCCCTCTTCCGCCGATTTCGATTATTGATCTTACAGAAAAGGTCCAGATGGAACAAGAGACTGCCTTGCTGGTTCCCGAGGTCGTTGCTGCTATGAAAGCAGCCCTGGCCGATGGCAATCAGGTACTGGTTTTTCTTAATCGGCGTGGTTTTTTTAACTTTGTCATCTGCCTGGAATGCAAACGGTCTCTTTCTTGCGAACATTGCGACGTGGCGCTCACCTATCACAAGGTCGGCGACCGTTTGGTGTGCCACTATTGCGGCTTCTCGCAGCGACGTCCGACGACTTGTCCCTATTGCGAAAACAGCGAGCTCTCGATGGTTGGTGTGGGCACTCAGCGTATCGAGGAAGAATTAGCTCGTCTCTTTCCGGAAAAAAGGCTTCTACGGATCGATTTCGATACCATGCGTAGGCGCACCGCCCACATTGAAACATGGGAGAAAATCTGCCGCAGAGAAGTGGACATTATCATCGGGACACAGATGATCGCGCGGGGCATACATGTCGAAGGGATTGCGTTGGTGGTGGTGCCCCTTGCGGATGTGTCGCTTTTTCAACCAGATTTTCGCGCAGCAGAACGAGCTTTTTCCTTGCTGACACAAGTGGCTGGGAGAGCAGGCCGAGGCGACTCTCCTGGCAAAGTCATGATTCAGACGTACGTGCCCTATCACTACGCCGTGCGCTATGCACAGAACCATGATTATGCGGGATTCTTCGAAAAGGAGATTCGCGTGCGCAAAGTTTTGCGATTTCCACCATTTTCTCGACTGATTGCATTTCTTGGAGTCGGATCCGATCCGGAGATAAGCGAAGACCTCTTCCGTCAATTCGTCGGCATTCTCAAGGACCTGGCTTACCCGCATCGCGATCAGATCACCGTTCTGGGCCCCACCCCAGCTCCGTTGCAAAAACTGGAGGGCAAATATCGTTGGCGCGCCTTAATGCGTGGGGATCATGCTACAGAGATGCGAAAAATCACGCGGCAAGCGATCGAGGCGTTCTCAAAGACGAGAGGTCACAGCAAAATTCAAATTGTCGTAGACGTCGATCCTTATGACCTTCTCTAGATAGGTTCAAATAGTCGTTTGCGGGAGTGACCTTTGGATGTTGCAAACCCGCTTGAATCCTAGATCAAGGAGTTAGCTTTCCCAGGAAGGAGTTAGAAAAAAGTGGAACTAAAACATTGGCTTTTTGAGCGCCTGAAAGCTGAGGCGAGAGGTTTTGGTCTCGAAATATTGGAAGACCTCTCATCCGCGGATCGGCCGTGGGGAGGCTTTTTGCGGTTTAGCGAAAACTGTCTTCAGCGCTTTTACGAAGCCTATTGGAAAGACACAGAAGTCCCTCGTTTTGACACTGGCCTCCGCCTCGATCCGAAAATTTTGCTCGTAGCACCCGGCAAACGTCTATCACTTCAATATCACCATCGGCGCAGCGAGCATTGGCGTGTGATTGACGGCCCGGTAAAAATCGAAATTGGCCCAGACGGCTCAAGCCTTGAATCCCTTGTCTTCAACACGGGTGAGATCATTCGTATTCCATGCGGTGCGTGGCATCGACTCACCGGTCTCCAGGGGTGGGGACGAATCGCTGAAATCTGGCAAAGTGTAGATCCGTCCTTTCCTAGCGATGAGGATGACATCGTACGAGTGGAAGACGACTTCGGACGCGTGCGCTAACTCTAACTGTACGCCACGGCGTGCCCGTCCGTAGAAGCAGCTTCAGGGGAGGCCGGAATGCGCACACCCCTCACGACCTGCAGTCCAGCCTGTGCCAGCGCTCGCAGGTAGGTCTCATGAGCGTGGTAGTGGTGCACGAATTGCTCTCGCTCGTCGAGCGAGCGCGCTAACTCGTCCACATTCTCGCCCGCGTCGCGAAGCAGTGTGGCCAACCGCTTGCGAAGAGCAAGTGTATCCTCCCCACGCATTTCCATTTTGTGAATGACCGACGGTAGATATCCTCCTGGTCCCAGCTTGACTTCCGTAGAGGTAAAAGCTCCCGCGACGCGCGCTGCTTCGACCTGAACAGAGAGCGGCACACGACAATTGGGAAAGACCCACGTCGCCGGCGAAGGCAAGCTGAGCAAGTACAAAGCTGCGAACAAGGGAAACACTTGCTCCATACTCGGTAAATCATCACGGCGCAAATCCGCTGAGCGCGTAGGAATAGGATTCCAAATGGGCATGCCGATAATGAGGGGGTGATCCGCTGTGATTGGATAATTCTCCAACAAATACCGCGCATGGTCGACAGTTGCAACAAACTCAAACGTAAGATCAGGATTCAACCCAAGCATCGTTCCAAGAGCCACTTCGAGTCCTGCGCGCAAAGCGCGCTCTTGCGACTGATAGCGAAAAAGCCATCCGTCGCCACCCGGGTTTAAACTCCAATCATCACGGATGCCAAAAGACTTTGGCCCGTCGGTCACATACTGCCTGAAAACCTCTGGGTCATACGTCTCTTGCCACACAATCATAGCATCCGCCCCAGCGTCGCGCAGGTCCACATATTGCCGCTCGGTGAGGGCCATCGTGCAAAAACATGTCTTGCCGTGGATACGGCGACTTTCGAAGAGCTTCTGCGTTTCGGCGAGCAATCGAGGCAGCTGCTGACGAACCGCTGTTAAGTCATCTCCCGAAACGAACTCGATATAGTGAATGCCGAGTTCCAATAGGTAGTCGACCTGAAGCAGAATAAGGTCATCTGGCATGCGGAGGCGCTTCATCTCGCGGTTAGAAATCCGCCATCCACAAAAGACACAATCTGATGCACAAGTATTAGCGATTTCGACAGGGGCCATAGGAACCACAGCGTCGCCGAAGAGTGCACGCCGTACGGCGCTCGCTTTCTCGAGGATAAGACGCGTCACCTCGCCACCAGGGTCTTGAAGAACGGTTTTTACGAGACTGGCGACCTCAGCGAGGGACAGTGAAGGAAGCTCGCCACCGTCCAACAACGCTGTCGCTTCGGCTAAAGGAATAACCTTGGCCTCAGTGGAGAGATTCTTTAGCCGAGCAAGGTCCGGCGTGTAGTACTCTTTCGTGCTCCTCATGCTGTGTCTCACCCGTCGAGTCATCCTCTTATTTCTGCTACAGAGGGATTCGGTTCGTGTTCGAGTGGCTTTTCGGTATCGAACAAACAGGGATGAGAAGTACTTTGCGAAGCTATCTTTGCCGGCTCTCGCAAGATCATGCATTGTGAGCCAATCTAACAGTCTCACAAAGACTTTTCCAGGTCTCCATTGCTCACAAATCTTGCGGTTTTCGGGGCTTCCTGAGTCCTAAAGGATATGCTGTCGGGACACGCCTCACGGCATATAATGATCGGCCGGCCTAGGGGTGTCGTTGTTGTACCGTTGGAGCGCATACGCTGCATTTGCCTACGTAGGAAGACAAGAAGCCCTGCAAACATAGGCCGGTTCTATTCTAGCTCAAGTAACCAGTTTCGTCAGACTTCTTCGGCCCGCGACACAGGAGGTGAGGAGATCGTGATTTCGAATTCACATTGCTTCTAATGTCCCTGATACAACCCGACTCGTGCTCGCCAGCGGCGGGGAGGCGAACCTTTCCACCACATCTAGTCGCCACGCGTAATAAGCATAGAGCCGCATGGGATGCGAACCATCCCCCGTTGCTTGTTCAAGCAGGCATTTCGCAAACCAAATTCGCCAGTTTGCTGGCAGCCATGCGGTGAATTTCCCCGGCTTCTTTCACCGCCTCTCGTCTGTTCGGAGCATCGGCAAAGAGCTGTTCAACTCGCGATGCAACACGCTCAGGCGACATCTCTTGCTCAAGGAGCATCATACCAACCCCTGCTCGCACAAGCTCCTCGGCGTTGCGCCGCTGGTGATCATAGATTGCGGACGGAAGAGGAATATAGAGGGCGTACACACCTGTTGCGAGCAGCTCTGCAATGGTACTGGCGCCAGCACGTGAAATGGCCGCATCAGCACACGCTAGCGCATGTTCCATTTCTGTTATAAAAGGAACAACTTTCACGTTCAAATAGCGAAGTTGGAGCTCATCTACTGCCCTCACAAGCTCGTCATAATTATTTGTCCCTGCGCTCCACAAGAGCTGCAAATCTTCAAACGCTGGCTTATCTAAGAAGGGCAATGATGCCACAAGTGAATGATAGAGATAGCGCGCGCCTTGGCTTCCGCCAACGACAAGAAGAGTTCGTTTGCGAGGATCGAGCCGAAACAGTTCTATCCCCTTTTCGCGCGAACCGCACCAAATACGTTTTCTGATTGGCATCCCGATAATGTGGCACCGTTTGCTTCGCAGCTGCGAGGCCGTGGAAGGGAAATTTACAGCAACTGCAGTGACCCACGGAGCAACCCAGCGATTTGTCTTTCCTGGAACCGAATTGGCCTCATGGATTACCGTAGAGCTACCACACAAAATGCCAGCAAGAAGCGCTGGACCCGAGACATAGCCGCCCATGCCAACGACAATGTCGATGCCTTGCTTCTGAATGAGCCTCACGCAATGCCAAGCCACCGATGCAGCGGCGTAAAGGCCACGAACCCGCTCCGTTACTGATTTGCCCAGCTGACGCACCGGCATAACGAACGGCTCTATATTCTCGCGCCGGTACAAATCCAGTTCGACAGGGCGCTCGCCACAAAGGTAAGAGACGCTTACATCACCTCGCTCCTCAAGGGCATGTCCCAGGGCGATAGCCGGCAAGATATGTCCCCCAGTGCCCCCCGCCGCGATGAGAACTTTCCGCTTTGCTCTCTTAGTCATGCTTGACCATCTACCGGTGTGTATATGTAAAAGGGACTTATGATGAAGGCGACTCTTTTCATAACACTCATGATTGTTTCTCTCATTTTGGGAGGGTGCGCATATAATTCGCGCACAAACACACTTGGTTGGGCTCCAACAGAAAGGCCCGTAGGTCCACCCGCCTATCCTATTCCCGATCTCTCTCCCTCGGCGAAGCCTATGACGCCAGCCAAGACCCCGCCGCCTGCCGAGTGGTGAATCGTCGGTTCCGCTTTTGTCTGGTTGCTGCCAGAGAGAAGGCCACCCGTGCTCTGGTAAAGGAAAAACAAAACAAGCAGATCCTATACGTTTCAAAGCGCATGCGCCTAAGGACTCGGCTCGTCCGGGGGGACCGGAATTGCTTCGTCCTCAACGCAGACCCCCTGGGCATCAGGCGCAACAATCTGAACAAGAAACCTTTTGCCAACGTCATTGAGCATCCGCTGAACGCTATCTGCAACGACGTCAGCTCGTTCTGCGTCAGCAATAGCTAGCAGAGTAGGTCCGGAACCACTGAGACAAACTGCAGCGGCTCCGGCTCGCATTGCCTCTGCTTCGATCAGATCGTACTCGGCTATAAGCTTGCGTCGGTGAGGCTGGTGAAGACGATCATCCATGATGACGTCCAGCCCCGACACGTCGCCGGTGCACAGTTTATCAATCACAAAGGGGATACGTGCCAGGTTGAAGACGGCGTCTTTTACCGGGATTCGACTCGGCAGCACCTTCCGCGCACTTGAGGTGGACAGGCGATAATCTGGAACAATGAGAACACACCGAAGCGATTCAGCAGGATCATATTTGCGAACGTAAACTTCGGAGTCCGTGACCAACGAAGCCGTGAGTCCACCGTAATAGCAGGCCACGACGTTATCAGGGTGCCCTTCCATAGCGATCATCTCCGCAACCAGCTGATCGGAAGGGACAGGGTTTCCCAGGAATTCGTTCGCCGCAGCCATTCCCCCTACAATCGCCGAAGCACTGCTCCCTAATCCTCGTGCGATAGGTGTCTCGATAGTTACCCGCACTGTCACGGAAGGCATGGGCGTGTTCGCCAGACGAAATACTCGAGCGATGGCTTGCCATGTAAGATTCTCTGGACCTGTCGGCAAATCGTCCGGGGCTTCCCGTCCTGCGATGATGAAAGCTGGCTCGTTCCCATCTTGCTCGGCGATTTCGATGTAGTTGTACCACTGAAGCGCGAGTCCAAGGCAGTCGAACCCGGGACCAAGATTCGCTGTTGTCGCCGGTACTCTCAGGCGAACCTTTCGCCGTCCGTTACTCATCGGAAAAGTGTGCTCACACTCTCATTAGTATGAATTCGGGTGATCGCTTCGGCCAGCATTGGCGCCAGGCTAACCACTGTCAATTTGTCCAAGCTGTTTCTTTGTGGAATCGTATCTGTGACAATGATCTCCTCAATGCAAGAAGCTGCAAGGCGCTCCTTGGCTGGACCACTGAGCACTGGATGAGTGCAGCAAGCGAAGATTCGTCCTACGCCGCGTTTTTTTAGTGCTTCAGCAGCTCCGACAAGCGTCCCTGCCGTATCAATGATGTCATCGAACAAGAACACATCCTTGCCACTGACTTCGCCAATAATGTTCATGACTTCAGCAACATTTGGCTCAGGTCTGCGCTTGTCAATGATGGCAAGCGGGGCTCCCAAACGGCTGGCATACGAACGAGCGCGCTTCACATTCCCGACATCTGGCGACACAACGACGAAATCAGAAAAACCACGTTTCCGAATATAATCCACCAAAACAGGGGCTGCATAGAGATGATCCACGGGAATGTCGAAAAAACCCTGAATCTGTGCTGAGTGCAGGTCGACGGCTACGACCCGTGTGGCTCCAGCTGCGGTCAGAAGGTTTGCCACCAAGCGCGCGGATAGCGCGACACGACCTTCATCTTTGCGATCCTGCCGAGCATACCCGTAATAAGGAATGATAGCATTCACCTGCTTTGCGCTGGCGCGTTTGAGAGCATCCAGAATGAGGAACAGCTCCATGAGGTGCTCATTTACCGGCGTATAGCAAGACTGTACCACAAAGCAATTGGCACCCCGAACGCTCTCGTTGATTTTTACTCGGATCTCTCCATCGCTAAAACGACGGATTTCGACGGCTCCCGGTGTGATTCCCAGATTGTCGCAAATTGACTGCGTCAGCTCTACACTTGCGGTTCCCGAGAAAACAATTGGCGGCCGGCCGTGCTCATCTAGAGCACGCCTTGCGATTTCTTGCACGTTCCTTCCCTCCAAAAAATTTTCGACTGAGTCGCGACCCTGCTATTACCGCTTCACACCCGTGTCAGCCGATTCAACCTTATTCTTCAAGTCGTCAGGCTCGCCTGTATAACTCAAAGGCTGCAGCTGATAGCTCACGCGGAAGATTGGTTTCCCTTCTGCCACAAACCGACGTTCGAAACCGGTCAGACAACCAAGAAGCTCCTCCGGGACACCCACACGCACATAGAGGCGTGAAGAATCGAAAAGTTCACAAATGGTCTCGAAATATCCTGGAACGTCCGTCCGAACGTGAACCAGCCCCGCCGGGCGTAAAAGCCTTGCGAAAAGCTCAGGCGTTCCCTCCTTAAAAAGACGACGTTTAGCGTGACGTTTTTTGGGCCATGGATCGGGGAAATAACAGTGAATGGCCTGAAGTGAATGATCTGGAAGATAGCGGTCTACGAGGTAGCTGATTTCGCCATGTATGATTCGTACATTCGATAACCCTGCACGCGCTAATTTACTGGCAGCTCTTCGAGCAATAACGAGTTTGCGCTCCACTCCCAAGTAATTCACGTCCGGATGAAGCGAAGCATACGCTAAGAGAAAATCTCCACGCCCACAGCCGATCTCTAACTCAAGCGGCGCCTGACGGGGAAAGATTTTGGCGAGATCACCAAGCTCCTGCAAATCAGGATAAGAAATAGGAACGCCTGCAGCGGCTGGCAAAACTTCATCGTGATTCACTGCTTTTCCTCCAGCCCAGCAAGCATTTCGGGCGGTAGGTTAGACTTCTCAAAAGCAAGCTGGGGAAACAATGATGCGAGAAACTGAGCAGCCATGGCAACCGCACGTTTGACGCCGTCGTTCTTTTCGACGTTGGTTCGAGGCTCAATGCGTACAGTTATCTGGTCTTGCTTTTGGTCCACCCGTACATAGAAGTTGTGCGTTACCCCTTTGCATACGACTGTGCTTTCAAAGAGCATGCATGTCTCTCGAGAGTTGAGAAAGCAGTCGGTGATCTTCGTGATCCAGCCTGCGTTGCTAACCACTGCAGGGGAGAAACGTTCACATGCTTCTTGAAGCTTTACTGTCCCGCGCAAAATTACGTGCGGCATTGGCAGACTCCTAGCTGTTTTGTCGGTTCTGCGTTGATGAACGATACAATTCTGAATCAAAGTGTCTTGAAGCGGCCTCTCAACGTGGCCTCACAATCGTAGCGATGCGAATTATTGCTGGCGAGAAAAAGGGATTCGTTTTAAAAGCTCCCCGGGGTGGCGATACTCGGCCAACCCTTGGGCGAGTGCGAGAGTCGTTGTTCAATATCTTGCGCCATGAAGTCATGGGTGCCGTCGTTCTCGACCTATACGCTGGAGCCGGAAGCCTCGGGCTCGAAGCGCTGAGCCGGGGAGCGGTCGAATGCACTTTCGTTGAGCGAGGTGAAAGGGCTCTGCAGGCACTGCGTGATAATATCAAAAAACTTGGCTATGAGCAACGATGTCGGGTTGTTCGCGCTGACGCCAAGCGTTGGCTTGAGATGCAGAAGACCACTGGCTGGCCGCGTTATCACCTCGTTTTCTCGGATCCACCATACGACACTGGAGAAGCTCTGCGATCTCTCGAATCAGTAGCTATTCATTTACCACTAGAATCCTCTGCTGTGGTTGTCATCCAGTCTTCGCCTCGAGAATTGTTACCGGACACTTGTGAACGGTTGCGTCGCTTCCGATGCGAGAGTTACGGAGATACGATATTGCACTTTTATGTTTCGAGTGGCGCGTTTTAATCGGGAAAGTCATGAAGCTGAATCTGCCAAATAAAATAACAATTCTACGAATTATCCTTATTCCTTTTTTCGTTGGTCTTTTACTAGCGGAGAATGTGACCACGCGACTGGACGTCGTTTTCTTTGCCAGAATTCTCGCATTTTTGTTTTTTGTCGTAGCTGCACTCACCGATATGATTGATGGTTATCTTGCCCGCCGCTATCACCTTGTAACAAATTTTGGCAAACTCATGGACCCGTTAGCGGACAAGCTTCTCACAATGTCGGCTTTCGTGGCTTTTGTAGAACTCGATCTTTCTGAAAAACGACCGATTTTCCCCGCTTGGGCTATTATTGTCATTCTCGCACGGGAATTTCTCGTCACCGGCCTGCGCGCCCTGGCTCTCGAAAGAGGAAGAATCATTCAGGCCGACTACCTAGGAAAACACAAAACTATCAGCCAACTCGTCGGAATCGGAATTGTGCTCGCGGGGCTCTGTCTGCGTGATTATCTCCGCTGGAAACATGCGGAAATGCTCCCACTTGCTGAGCGATTTTTGAGCATTACCTTTCTGCTCATTCTTTTTGTGATTGTCGCTCTCACTATCGCTTCGGGCATTCAATACTTGTGGAAAAACCGAGACATCATTTCCGAGTAAGCGAAAAAATGGAAACGGGATCCCAGATCGAACCAATTTCATGGATAGAAATCGACCTCGGTGCGATCCGCCACAACTACAGGGAACTCAAAAAATATGCGGCACCTAACGTCGAAGTTTTCGGAGTGATCAAGGCGGACGCCTACGGGCACGGAGCAGTCAAGACTGCCCGCGTGCTTGTGGAGGAAGGCGCAAAGGTTTTGTGTGTGGCCCGGGCAGAAGAAGCTGCTCAATTGAGAGAAGCCGGCATTTGTTCGCGAATACTTGTTTTTGGTCCTCCCCTATCCGGCCAGGCCGTGGCTCTTCTGGGGCTCGACTGCGAAATGGTTGTCTGCGCAGAAGACCACGTGGAAGCAATTGTTGCAGCGGCACGAGTGCTTAAAAAAGTTGCACGCGTTCATGTGAAAATCGATGTCGGGATGGGACGGCTAGGACTACCTCCCTCTCACGCACTCGAGTTCATTCGAAAAATCACGACTTTCGACTGCATGAAGATCGCAGGCGTTATGAGTCATTTGCCGTGCGCCGACACGACAGACCGTGAGCTGACCAGCAAACAAATTGCAACATTTGCGAGTGTTCGAGATACGATCAAGACGGCAGGGATCGACGTCCCATGCTTTCACCTGGCAAACTCAGCAGCCTTACTCGATTTTCCCGAGGCACATTTTGACGCCGTGCGGCCAGGAATAAGCCTTTACGGTCAACTACCTAGTTTCGAGGTGCAGGCACGTCCGAATCTCATCCCTGCGATGAGCATGAAAACACGCGTGATTTTCGTTAAAGATGTTCCGGCTGGGACTGGGTTGAGTTACGGTCATACCTTTGTCACTAGGCGCCCCTCTCGCATAGCCACTGTTCCGCTCGGTTACGCCGACGGTTACCCGCGACATGCCAGCAACAAAACCCAAATGGCAGTTCGTGGCACCCTTGTACCCCAGGTTGGACGCGTATGCATGGATCTGTTATTGATTGACGTGACTGATGTTCCGGACGTGGCGGTTGGGGACGAAGTCCTTGCGTTCGGTCGAAGCGGAAACACTGTTCTGCGGCCAGAAGTCGTCGCACAGCAAATTGGTACTATCGGCTACGAACTTACGACGAGAGTTGGTCAGCGACTCCAGCGCGTTTATTTGTAACGACCTCAACGCACAATCAATCGGTGCCTATTAAGTTCTATTCGCTTCTTGCCGATACCTGGCACTTTGTCGAGCTGCTCTATGTTCGTAAAACGCCCGTTCTTGTTGCGGTACTCCACGATCCGCTGAGCAAGGATGGGACCTATTTGCTCAAGCTCACTGAGCTGTTCAACAGTTGCAGCGTTGAGGTCGAGAACGGCGGCTGATGGCATAGGTGGTAAAGTGCCGCTTCCCGGACCAGAGGGATTCGTGAGTGGAGTACTCGGCGGGGAAGGAGTGAAACCGATGGTTTTATTGGCATGATCCTGAGAAGCAGTGCTCGACGTTTCCTGCTGCGAGACTCCCACTGTGACAAAGCCTTCCAGGCTACGCAGTGTGGCCTTTCCAACCCCATGTACTTTGGCAAGATCTTCTAAAGACTGAAAAGGGCCATGTTGGTTTCGATAAGCGACAATAGCGGCGGCTCGTACAGGACCGATTCCTGGCAGGCCAACCAACTGTGACTCCGTTGCAGTGTTCAGATCGAGCAGATTTGATGCTCTCCCCGGCGCGTCACTGCCTCGCGATGCCGTCGGTCTTCCTCTTCTCTCAGGCTTGGCTGCGTTTGTCTCCTCCGAACCACGCGCGGTAAAGATGTCCACCTTGCGACGACCATCGATGTAGGGAAGGACGACGGCGCCCAGGCAGAGCAACACAAGCAGAAAGATGAACAGCTTTTTTTCGTCTTTTGTAAACGACGACCACACAACCCTGCACCTCCAAGAAATTGCGCCCTAAGTCTTGGTGCAGATGGAGTCAAACTCGCTGACAAAGCGCACCAATGTGCGCACACCAAAACCGGTGGCTCCAGCGCTGTAATAACGCCAACGTTTTTCAAAGAAGAATGGGCCTGCGATGTCAAGGTGCGCCCATTTTACTCCTGCCGGCACAAATTCTTGAAGAAAAAGACCACCAATAATGGAGCCAGCGTTTGGCGACTTACCGACATTATCGAGATCTGCGACTTCGCTCTTCAGTTGCTCTTTGTACTCTGCAACTAGGGGCAGCTCCCAGAACGCTTCTCCTACCGATGCCCCAGCAGAGATGATGGAATGAACGAGCTCAGGGTCGTTGCCCATGATACCTGCGATCGAACTCCCAAGTGCACGAACAACGGATCCGGTCAATGTTGCGATATCAACGATGACACTAGCTTTTTCCTCACCGGCGCGAATAAGCCCATCTGCAAGCAGAAGCCGCCCTTCTGCATCGGTATTTGTCACGTGAATCGATTTTCCAATTTTCGTGCGGATGACGTCGCCAGGAAGATACGCGGACCTGCTCACAAGGTTTTTCGCACAGGGAACAATGCCGATGACATCTTGGCGAATATCTAATTGAGCGATAGCTGCCATGGCCCCCAGAACTGCTGCGCCACCAGCCATGTCGCCCTTCATCAGCCACATATCTTTCCCGGGTTTCAGGCAGTAACCGCCAGCGTCAAACGTCACCGCCTTACCTACCAGTGCTAATTTTTTAGCAGTTTTCCTTTTCCTGGGCGTGTGGCGCAGGATAATCATGGCGGGGGCTTCATCCGCGCCTTTTCCTACCATTACTATGCCAGTATACCCCGAACGCTCAAGCTGTCGTCCGCGGATGACGTCCATTTCTAAGCCAGCTGAACGGGCAATCTGTCTCGCATGCTCGATAAGGCGATCGGGCCCACATTCCGTTGGCCCTTCGTTGACGATATCGCGAATGCGATTCTGCAAGTTGGCAACCAATTGAATCCCACGGAGCTCGCTCCGCAAAGTTTTCATTGCACCTTCGTCACACAAAAGCTCCACCTGGAGTTCAGGCTCGCTTGTCGAGTTTCGGTAGCGGGTGAAGGAATACGCTCCGAGAATGGCTCCCTCTACTATTCGCAAGGAAACTGCGTGACAGTCGTCACCGATGACAAGAAGATAAACACGCTGCACGTTTAGATCGTGCGCGAACCTTGCGACTCGCGCGCCAACCACCCGCTGCGCTTCATCGATTGGAAGGTTTTTGATCCGCGCAGGCACAAGAGCACACAGATGAGCAGGAAGTCCCTCTGACCCGATTGCGGGGAACAATTCCGGAGCACTCTCCTGAGCTACCAGAAGAGGATAAACCTTCCTCCACAGTTCTCCGAATCCACGACTTTCAAGGACGTGAGGGATGGGAAACTCGCGTTTCTTGGCATCCTCTAGAATAATGGCAAGCAGGGCGTCGCGTCGAAAACCGTGCTTCCTGGTATGCGAAACTAACTCAATTCTCATGAGTCCAGCTCAGACTCCTCCTGCGATGAAAGTAAATAATACGACCAGCCTCTTCCATGCAGCCTTGCAAACAGCTGAAACCTCATAATATAGGAGCGGACACGTAGGCAATTTGAAACATGATCTCGAAAACTGTGAATTTCTGGATGACGGAGCAATGCTAAGAAAACTCATGCCAGGCCTTGCGAGACCAAGGGGCGACATTCTCCGCACCAACATTCTTTGGGAGTTAACGCGTATAGTTTTTATCATTTATTTTCGCGTTTTTCACTGTCTTCGTTATCGCCGCTGCGAGAATCTGCCAGGGCAAGGCCCCGCCATCATTGCGCCTAACCATGTTTCCTACTACGATGCCTGCGTCATCCCAGCCGGGATCCCTTACCGGATGCGCTTCATGGCAATGGAGCCATTGTTTCGCATTCCTATTCTAGGCTGGTGGATCAGTCTTTATGGGGCTTTTCCAGTAAAGCAGGAGGCCCCCGACAAGAGCGCAGTGGTAGAGACACTCAAGGTTCTTAAAAACAATGAAGTCGTGCTCATTTTTCCGGAAGGAGGTCGCAGTGCCACAGGAAAGCTTTGTCCGTTTGAGCCTGGCGTTGCACGCCTGGCACTTGCGACAGGGGCGACAATTGTTCCGGTCTCAATTGTTGGCGCATACGAAGCCTGGCCACGGCAAAATCTGCTACCCCGCTGGTTCCGACCGATCATCGTGACCTATCATGCCCCAATCACCGTCGAACGACTCGAAGACCGGTCAAAGATCAAAGAATGTATTGATGAAATCAATGCTCGGATCGCAGCACCGATACAGCGGCGCCTGGATGCCTGGGAGCGGCTGAAAAGCATGCGACGGAAACATTCTTCCCGGCAGCACTACCGCCGTTCGTGCAGATAGGCCATACTTTCAGCGAGAAGCAGCAAGCCAAGACCAAGAAAAAACGCCATGAGCAATGTCAGGCGGGACTCAAGCTTTTGCAGCACGTACGCAATCACACCAACGTACGCCGTGAGATAGTAAAGAATGAGAACGGTGCGGCGCTCCGTGAATCCAAGATCCAGAAATCGGTGATGCAAGTGGCTGCGGTCGGCTTTAAAAGGGTGCTGTCCTTTGGCTAAACGACGGCTGAATGCAAAAATGGTTTCAAAAAGGGGCAGGAACACAGCCACAATAGGCACAGCAAGGGTCAGAACAGCTGGAGTCTTGCTGCTCGACATCAGAGTCAGCGCGGCAAGCAAAAAACCAAGAAGAAGGCTTCCTGCATCTCCCATAAAGATTCGAGCCGGGAAGAAGTTGTGTGGCAGAAATCCAACGCACGCCGCACTCACAACGAACGCGATCATCGCTGCCGCCGGCTGCTGTAAATCCAGGGCAATGACACCCAATGTCGCGCCAGAAATAGCCACGATGCCAGCAGCAAGACCATCCACCCCGTCAATCATGTTAATCCCGTTCATTAGTAAAGCAAACCATAGCACAGTGCCAACGAGACTTATAACGCCCATAACACTGAGTTCGGCACCGAAAGGATTACTGATTCGCTCAATCCTAAAACCAAACTCATACATCATGACGCCGATGAGCAACTGCCCTACCAGCTTGACCCAAGGTCGCAAATCCATAACATCGTCGATAACACCAAGGGCGGTACTGGCGGTTGCTCCGATGATAAGGGATTTTGCCACATCGAGCCAAAAGAGCGATGACGAATCCAGAAAGACATACGTCATAAGGCCCGCAACAAACCCAAAGTAAATAGCGACTCCCCCTTCATACGGCACAGGACTCCGGTGGCGTTTGCGCTCGCTGGTAGGCATATCTAAGACGCCGAGTCGCCACATCGCTGCGCGAACAAACCACGTCGCAACATAGGAGACGATAACGCTTACAAGCACGGCTGCAATTTCGGGTTGTAAAAGATATCGCGCAAACATCTGCACACGCACTGTTGGGCTCGGGAAGTGCAAAATCAAATGTGATTAGCATGAGGCCGTTCTGAAACAGAATTTGAAAGAGAGCTGAGAAAAAAGGGACCACTCACTCCCACACCACGTGCAGAAGAAGAGCAGCAGTTCTCGGTCTCCCCGGAACCACTTGAAACTCTGAAACGTCTGCCTAGCTTATGGAGCAACAGGTATGGCTAAGCATCACATCCCTTGGGCAATTATCATCCTTGTGCTCATTTTCGTAGGAACGTTCTCTACGTTGTCCGAGCAGCTTGTCCTCGCGCAGGACGCTGATGTCATGATCGGCGATACAGGCGACAGGGCAACCAGCGGCATTGTGTTTTGCCTGCCCTACGAAAAAGGAAAATGTTTCCGAGTTATTCAGGGGATTGGGGGGACTTTTAGCCACTACGGTTTCAATTATTATGCCTGGGACTTCGATTTGCCGGAGGGAGAAACAGTGTGTGCGGCTGCCGGCGGGAAAATCGTTTGTGTCCAGCAGAATCATACTGCCGCAGTTCTGGAGCCCAAGGGACGCGTGCGGGGAAATCGCATTATCATCGACCATGGCAGGGGGATCTTCAGTCAGTATCTACACCTCAAAGCCCATTCCGCACTTGTTCGTGAGGGTGACATCGTTTGCCGAGGCCAACCCATTGCAAAGAGTGGCAACACTGGTTATTCAACGCGGCCTCACCTGCATTTTCAGGTTCAGGACGCATTGGGGCAATCACTTCCCATTAGGTTTGCAGATTGCCCGGATGGAGTCCCCCAAGAAGGGAAAGAGTATTTCTCACAGAATGGAATGGAATCCGCTTATCAGTTTCCGGGCAACTCCCCTTTCCCAACTTCGGTTTTCAAGAGCAATGGCATCCAAATTACGATGCTGACGTTTCCTGGCGTGCGCCTGGACACCAACGGAATTTATTTTATCGCTGGAAGAGTCACCTCGCCGTGCAAGCAAGTGGCGCTCTTTCTTATGCCACACGATGGGGGGACGCCTATTTGGGCGGAAAAAATCTCCGTCCTCAAGGATGGTTCTTTTGGCAAGCACTTCAGTCTCGCCGGAGTCAGGGCAGGAGCTGGTGAGTGGAGCACTTCCCCCGATGAAACAAATGTTTTCGCATTAGCTCTGGCACCCGTAGCTGAAGATGGTACCTATTGGAGCGACGTCTCCGTCCCTCTTTTTCTCTATTGAAACACAGCCGTTCGTGGACACACGGTTAGAGCCCAAGTTAGGTCGAAGAGAGCTATGACGGCTCGCCGCTTGAAGAATGACTAGAACATTGGGAAGAAAAACATGGAGCGCAGACTTCGCTCGCTGACAGAAACACCGAACCCATTGACACAGGACATTGATCTTGCCCCGCCCCTGGGTATAGTCCGATTACTCCGCCAAACCGACGCACAAATTTTCGCAGGCTTTAGCACGCACGCAGGCTTCTACGACCGGCCTTGCATCGAGGCCATGATGAGCGTCGCAAAACTTGTGCGCAATTTCTGCGCGGATTCGCGAAATCTCATAATTCTTAGTGGCGCTGGCACGAGCGGACGCCTTGCGATGTTTCTGGCCCGTGAGTTCAACGTCGAGTGGCGAGCCTTGGGATTTGAACCTTACCGATTTCTTATTGCGGGGGGACCGCCAGCACTCATCCAGGCGCAGGAAGGAGCCGAAGACGACCCGTACAAAGCTCAGCAAGAGCTTAAGGACATGGCTCATCATGCCCCCCGGGTCCTCTACTTTGGAATTACGTGCGGCTTCAGTGCGCCCTACATAGCAGGGCAGCTCGAGCTAGCACTGGAAACTCCCAATTGGCATGCAGTGCTTGTAGGTTTTAACCCCATTGAATTAGCGCGAACAGTACCTGTGGAAGGCTGGCCCATTCCGTTTAAGGCGACGGCGGAAAAAGTCGCCAACGCGCCAAATGGAAGCATACTCAATCCCATCGTAGGGCCCGAACCAATCACAGGCTCAACCCGCATGAAAAGCGGAACAGCAACGAAGATTGTCTTGGAGATTGTCTTCTCCGCTGCTCTTCAGCTCTTGAAGGGCGAGTTGCAGGAATCTGATCTAGAGAATTACGTTGTGCAATGTCTACGAGCGTACGAAGGCGCTTATCGCGTGACTTATCTCCAAGCCGAGCACATGGCGCAGCTCGTCGAATGGGGCGGCAAAGCCCTTCATAAAAAGCGCCACATTTACTACCTCGGCGGCGCAGGACGTGCACTGCAGACTAGCCAGGGAGGTGCCCACGTCGATGGAGGCATTCTCGGTTTAATTGACGCTTCCGAGTGCCCGCCCACGTTTGGTGCTGGATTCGAGGATGTTCGAGGCTTTGTGGAAGCGGGATGGCGCTGCCTATTTCCCGACGGCACAGTCGACCTCTCGGCCCGAGCCTCGCATTACCGAATCTCTCTTGAGGACTTCCAACGAGACAAACTCCCCTTCCTGCAAGAGGATGACCTTTGCATTTTCATCGGCACGACGCCGACGTCTCAAACCTTGCTAAAAGAAATCCGCGCGAGGGGCGCCCACACTGCCTCCGTCACCTGGGATGACAGTCACCTCGACACCGATGTGACTGTCCATCTTCCTGTCCCTTTTGCCCCTCCCCTCGGAGTGGCGCCAATTGAAATGGCGGTGAAGTTGGTCCTCAATGCCGTGACGACGGGTGCTCACATCCTCGCTGGAAAAGTCTTCGGCAACCGAATGGTCGATTTGCGCATTTCAAACAACAAGCTCTTTCATCGGACCATCTCGATTATCACTGACCTTATGAACGTCTCCGCAGAAGAGGCACTCGAGGCTCTCCTGAAATCTATTTTTCAGACTGACGAACTTACCGAAGCCCAGCGGGAGACAT
Source organism: Candidatus Sumerlaeota bacterium (assembly GCA_017161655.1). Taxonomy (GTDB): domain Bacteria; phylum Sumerlaeota; class Sumerlaeia; order Sumerlaeales; family Sumerlaeaceae; genus DRVG01. The sequence goes on along the minus strand of JADFCV010000001.1, from coordinate 356,589 downwards.
CTGTCAGCACCTGCATCGAACTCGCGAAAGATGTGGACAAGGTGGTGCCAAAGGCGTTACTGCTCGCAACGGGACACTTTACCTACGCTCAGGCCACGGAGGCTCTCGCGCGCAATCCGATAGTTCGCAGCGTCATTAGCGAGTATATAAAATAAGGACGGGCACAATGCGACTTTAGTCCGTCTTTGCCTTAGCACGAATGGTAGGCGTGCTTCGCGTCACATGTTCACTTCCCTTTTATCAGCTAGGTGACACTCCCGGTGAATACTTTTTGGGTGCAGGAAATAACTACTAATAGTCTAGTCGTTTTATAGGAGTTTGGATATGCCCTCCGCCATCGAAGAACTAAAAAGACGAAAAGACGGATTGGATGTCCTCGAAGACATTATCCAAGCAGCGGCCGCCGGTTTCGACAAGATGGATAAGGAGTTTATAGACCTCTTTCGTTGGTACGGCCTGTATCAGCAAAAGCCCAAAAACGGATACTTCATGCTCCGGATCAAGGTGCCCAATGGGGACCTTCTCGCGAACCAGGTGCGTGAAGTTGCAGCAATTGCGCAACAATTCGGCCGCGGCTTGGTGGATATCACAACGCGCCAGAATTACCAACTTCATTGGATCCGTATCGAGGATGTCCCTGAAATTTTCCGGAGGTTGCATCGAGTTGGGCTAATGACGGTGGGAGCCTGTGGGGACATTACTCGAAACATTGTTGGTTGCCCGGTCGCTGGACTTGATGCCACGGAGTTCTGCGACGCTACTCCTCTCGTCAAACGCATTAACACATATCTCGCGGGAAACAAGGAGTTTTCTAACCTTCCTCGAAAGTTTAAGATTTCCATCTCGGGTTGCCGCCAACGTTGCGCCCAGCCGCAAATTAACGATATTGGCATTTATGGGGTCGAACGGAAAGTCGATTGGCACTACGAGTATGGATTTGGTCTGATGGTCGGCGGCGGCCTTTCAACGCGACCGTATTTTGCCGCCGATCTCAAGGTCTTCCTTCATTATGACCAGGTGTTTGAAGTGGTTCGCGAGATTGCGGCAATCTTTCGCGATAGCGACGTGCTGCGCCAAGACCGCGGAAAAGCTCGACTAAAGTTTCTCATTCATGACCCAAAGATTGGTTTAGGTGCAGAAGGCTTTCTGAGCCTTCTCGAGCAAAGGCTCGGTTACGCATTGACTCGCTTTGAAGCACCGCCCGCCCCTACCGACACTGAGGATGATCATTTGGGAATTCATCCGCAAAAGCAGGAAGGTCTCTACTATATTGGTGCAGGTGTGACTTCGGGACGTAGTTCGGCAGAAAAACTCCTGCGACTAGCTGACATCGTCGATCGCTATTCAAAGTGCGCTACCTTGCGTAATACCAATAAACAGAACTTCATTGTGACCCACGTCGCTGAAGAGGATGTTCCCAGGGTCGTCACAGAACTTGAAGCGTTAGGGTACTCACCACGGCCAAGCACCTTTCGGCGTTTCATGGTGGCCTGCACAGGGACAGAGTTCTGCAATCTTGCTATCACCGAAACAAAAGCATTGTCACTTCAACTCTCGAGAACGTTGGAGGAAGCACTGCCTGGGTTCCAACGCAAGGTGAGGATACACATTAGCGGCTGTCCAAACAATTGCGGGCAGACAGCGATTGCCGATATTGGTCTGCGCGGAGGACTAACCAAGGTTGATGGGCAACCGGTTGAAGTTTATGACATCCAGCTCGGAGGTGGAACGGGGAGCAAGCCGCGCTTTGCCGAAACAATCGTTCGAAAAGTTCCGGCTTCGGACTTAGCTCCCGCGCTCATTCGATTGTGCAAGGCCTATGACAGCTGGGCAAAGAACGGTGAGACTTTTCGTGATTTTGTCGATGCTCATGCGCCCAACGAGTTAGCCGCTTTTCTTACACAGGGGTGACAAAGAATTGCGCCATAGTTCGCGCAGGCAGCAAAAACCCTGTGAGTCCCAGGAATCGCATTTCTCACGCCCGCCGTGTATGGCGGAAAACGTGACTCGCCAAGGAAAGTCCGAGCGCGGAGATAAATCTGCTGTTGATTTCACTGCTTTGTATCCCTAGGGCCGAATCGCTATGAGTGAAACGACATTAGTGATACCCGCAGAGATTCGCGAGGAATACGAAATCCTCGCTTCGAATACGGTCGAAATCCTGCCGCTCGACGAATTTGTCGACAAACTCCTTCGTTCCAAAAGAGAAGGTCGCCCCCTCCGAATTAAATATGGAGCAGACCCTTCTGCTCCGGATATTCATCTAGGACACAGTGTCCCCATCCGGAAGCTAAAGCAGTTTCAAGATCTTGGGCATCAAGTGGTTTTCCTCATAGGGGACTACACAGCTCGAATCGGCGATCCAAGCGGCAAGAACACGACTCGCCCCCGGCTCTCAAAAGAGCAGGTTCTCGAAAACGCACGTACGTATCTGGATCAAATCTTCAAGATTCTCGACCGCGAGCGTACGGAGGTCGTGTTCAATTCGACATGGCTCGAAAAAATGGATGTGTCCGCCACCATTGAACTCATGAGCAAATTCACCGTCTCGCAAATGCTTGAACGCGAGGATTTCCATCGCCGGTTCGAGGGTGAGGTCCCCATCTACCTGCACGAATTCATTTATCCGTTGCTCCAAGGGTACGACTCTATTGCTATTCGGGCCGACATCGAGCTTGGCGGAACCGATCAAAAGTTCAATTTGTTAGTAGGCCGAACGCTTCAGAAGGAAGCAGGAATGGAGGCCCAATGCATCATGACCATGCCGTTGCTCGTGGGTCTCGATGGCATCAACAAAATGAGCAAGAGCCTGGGCAATTACATTGGGATCACAGAACCGCCGCGCGACATGTTCGGCAAAGCCATGAGCATCCCTGATGAAATTATGTGGGATTACTTTCAACTGGCCGCTGGATTCTCACCTGCGGAGACAAGGGCCATCCGTGAACGTGTGCAATCCGGAGAAATGCATCCTCGCGACGCAAAAGAGTTGCTCGCCAGAACCATAGTATCACTGTACCATGGTTCGCAAGCAGCCGAGCGTGAAGCTGAAGAATTCCGTTCCCGGTTCAGCCTCCGTGTTTTTCCTGAAGAAACAGCTGACAAATATCGTTTTAGTCTCGCTGAAACGCCGAATCTCATAAAGGTCCTTACGGCAACGGGAGCCGCCGCTTCAGCTCGCGAAGCGCAGCGACTCATCCAGCAAGGGGGCGTGAAAGTGTTTGATCAGCCGCCAAGTCAGCCGATTGAACTGGATGATGATACAGTTTTGCCATCGTCTGCTCGGATGCCGCTCGTTGCGGGTGTTTACAAACTTAAGGCTGGTAAGACAAAGTTTTTTGTCGTTGAGCTCAGCGAATAGAATGCCCTTCGCCGTTCTTGAGTTCTGCGCAGGTGTAAGTCAGGGTCGCAGCGGCGTATTCCAATAGGCGTTATCCAGGAAACGCTGCCAGAGCGAGCTTGGCTGTGATGGCAAATTAAAGCCTGTGCAGGCCAGCCAGTGCGGTTTCTGAGGCTTTGTTCGGAGCACGAGCCCCGCTTCTTCCGGCAGGCGATTGCCTTTCATGGTGTTGCATTTGACACACGCGAGAACGACATTTTCCCACACGGTCTTACCACCTCGTGAACGGGGAACAACATGATCAATGGTGAGTTCTTCGCGCGGAGGGACTGTCCCACAGTACTGACACGTAAAGTTATCCCGGAGGTAAATATTACGCCGCGAAAACTTGACGTGACGGGGTGGGAATTTGCTGAACTCCGTCAACATGATCACTTCTGGCACGGCTATCTGAAAGCCAGGCGTGATGATCTTTTTGACTGTCTCCATTGCTGCTGAGAGCTCACGCCAGCTCTCAAAAGTGTGGGTCGAATAGTCCTCTGCCACCACTCGCGCGTGATCGGAGTAAAGTAGGACGAGTGCGCGACGCGCACTCGTAATATGAACAGCTACCCAGTGCCTATTGAGCACCAGGACGCTTTCATTTAAGACACTACACGGCATTTTCGTTCTTTGCGACCACTGAGCCTGGTCACAGCCTTTCTCTGATTTTCCGTAAAGAATGAAATCCATGTTTATTCAGAAGAGCGGTGGACTGTACTGCATAGTCACACGCATGCCACAGAGGCGAAATAGCAGGAGAGGCACCGGAGTGTCTTTCTCAATTTACCGAATTCTTCGAGGTCGCAGAGAATAGCTAAGAACGATGGAAAAAACCAGATTTCCTGTACGCATGCGACAGCAACAAGCGAGCTCTCCTGCATCGGAACTGATAGAAGTCGAAGCACAGCCGTTTCAGGGGCAAAGAATCATACGCACTTTTCGAACGCCCGCGAATAGCGTACTCTCGCTTCTGGGAGGGGCTGTTGTGGTCGGCTTTTCTTTGCTGCTTGCTGCCGCAGTCATGGCCGGAATCGCTCTCGTCGTGACGGCTGGTCACATCTTACGAAGACCTTTTGGAATCAGACGAAGAGATTCTATTTCCTTTTTGAGTTTTCCGCGGTGGCTTCTCAAGCGCTAAGCCAGCGGGGAGGAATCCACGGCTTGCTCTGGTAAGAGCTGCTGCAGCCTCAGATGGAGAGCCGAAAAACGCGGCGTTTCCCTGACGTTTTGTACGGCCATTCGCAAGGCGCCCCACTGCCCCACTAAGCAGACAAGCCGTTTGCCACGTGTGACAGCAGTGTAAATCAGATTCCGGTGCAACATAATCGAATGTGAAAAATGCAGTGGGACGATAACTGCGGGGTACTCGCTTCCCTGCGCTTTGTGAACCGTGACGGCATAAGCCAGTTCGAGTTGGTCGAGTTCGGAAAAATCATAAACAACGATTCGTTGGTCGAACTGTACCTTCAGCAGGCGTTCTTCACGGTCGATCGCTAGGATAAAACCGATATCCCCATTGAAGACATTCTTCTCGTAGTCATTGGCTACCTGCATTACCTTGTCGCCAACGCGAAAAAGAGCTCCGCCTCGTTCGATTGCGCTTCCTTGTGGATTCAGCAGTGCCTGGAGTTCCCGATTTAGATTTTGTGCGCCAATGAGTCCTCGGTGCATGGGAACCAGAACCTGAATGTCTGACTTGGGATGAAACCCACGTGCCGCTGGAATCTTTCTCGCGACGAGATCCTTAACAATCGACAACGCCTCTTCCTGGGTTTCAGCCCGATAGAATTGAAAATCGCTAGAATCATTTTCAGAATTCACAAAAGGCATCTGCCCGTTATTAATCCTGTGAGCATTCTGAATGATCAGAGAGTGCTGAGCTTGTCGGAAAATTTCGCGGAGTCGCACGACTGGCAAACGCTGGCTGGTGATCAAGTCGCGGAGAAAGTTGCCTGGCCCAACCGATGGCAGCTGATCAGCATCGCCCACAAAGACAATCGAAGCTGTAGGTCGCACAGCCTGCAGAAAATGATACGCAAGCGAGATATCCACCATGGATGCCTCGTCCACCACGATGAAATCAGCACGAATCGGATTCTGTCGGTTTCGCAGAAAGCGCCCGTCGCGAGGCGAATACTGCAAGAGGCGATGAATGGTGGAAGCCGAATGGTGGGTAAGCTCCTGCATACGTTTGGCAGCGCGCCCAGTCGGAGCTGCGAGAACCACCCGCAGTCCGTATTTCTCCAGTATTCGCAGAAACGTGCGGACGATGGTCGTTTTTCCTGTCCCCGGCCCACCAGTGATAACGGCAGCCCCGCCGCGGACAACACAGGCTATCGCTAACTTCTGATTTGCGGCTAGCTCGAAGTGATGGGCGGCCTCAAAAGCTTTTAGCTCGTCCTCTAGGGGGATTTTGGGGATGAGTTTCGGCGTTGATGCAATTGTGGCCAATTGTTGCGCGACGCCAGCTTCGTGCTGATGCAACGCACGCAAATAGATCCCCCCAACACCGTCGGGCAGACGCTCAAGTACCACGTAACGCTCGGCTTTAAGCGCATTGAGAGCTTGCACAACCAGTCCCTCAGGCACCTCAAGCGTCTGAGCTGCCCGCTGCACAAATGGCTCAGCCGGAAAATATGTGTGTCCCTCCTCGGCCAGCTCGGACAACAAGTAATAACAGCCGGCTTTCACCCGCTCGATGCTGTCAGGGGGGATACCGAGCTTTTTCGCCACCCCATCCGCGCGTTTGAAGCCAATCCCCCGGATATCCATCGCCAGCTGATATGGGTTTCGGCGTAGCTGCGTGATTGCGTCGGTTCCATATTGTGCATAGATTTTCGGCGCGAGCGACTGCGGGATTTCATGCTCCTGAAGGAAAAGCATGATCTCGCGCAGCGCACGCTGGCTGTGCCAGCTTTTTATGATCTCTTCAATTCTTTTTGGACCAATGCCAGGGACTTCTGCTAATCGCCCAGGCGAGTGCTCGATGACGTCGAAAATATCTTTACCGAAATGTTGGACCAGCAGCTTCGCATACTTTTTTCCAATTCCGCGGATGACTCCACTCGCAAGGTAGCGTTCGATCGCATCGAGCGAAGTGGGAAGGATGGACTCGTACCAGTGAACTTTGAATTGGCGACCGTAACGTTTATCCTCAATGTACTCGCCACGACAACGAATCTCTTCATTCGGATGAACATTGAGGTAGTATCCAACGATCGTGATCTCTTGTCGCGAACCTTTTGGCAGCAACGCTGCCACCGTGTAACCAGTGTCCGGGTTTGAATAGATCACCCGGTTCACGGTGCCAATAAGCTCGTCTAGAGCGTGAGAATTGTCAAAAAGGTCGCTCATGCTGCCTTCATTTTTTCTGTGGCTCTTGGCGCCTAGACTGCTGCGTCTTGGAATGCGTCTCGTGACTGCGTGAGTCAGCTGCCGCCTTCTGCCGACGCACCTCTTGAATATCTTCCACAACCGCTTTCACGGTACCAAGAATCCGTGGTCCAATGAGAGCCGTTATCATAAGAATAAAGGCGCTTAGAAAGAGCCATCCGACGTATCTGATAGGATTCTTTTTTTCAGCGAAGACCCGATATTTTTCAAAGTAATCACGCAACTCTTCGGTCATGCCACAGCCGTATTTCAGCGCCTTTTGGTAAGCGAGGCGGGCTTCCCTCCACTTCTTGTTCGACTCGAGAATCATGCCGAGAACCATCCATGTATCGGCCTGTTTCGGGAACTGGCGAACGAGTTCTGTCAGGCCTTGCTCTGCATCTTTGGGCAGAGCCGATAGAGAGAATCGATTTGGGGGATCTTTGCGATTACGCCAAGCGGCCGTCAGTTCTGGAAAAAGCAACTCCCGCCGTATATACTCCCAGTCCTTGCTTTGCGCAATCAGGTGCTCCAAAAGTCTGATGTGGAACTCTTCTGCATGGTGCCGGAAGCCGGGTTTCTGCTGCACAGCTTTTTCTAAAAGTTCCTTTGCCCGCACATAGTGGTCCACACCGAGCATTTGGTAGGCCGTGGCAAGGTTACACAGCAGTGCATAGTCATTCGGAGCTTTCCCTAATGCTTCTTCCCAGGTTCGAATTGCGGCGGGCGTATTTCCCGTCACATGAAGCAGATAGCCATAATCGCGCAGAAACTCAGGGTCCTGGCGTTTTTGTGGTAATTCCCGCTCCCGCTTCTTAAGCTCCTGAGTATAGTAATTTGCCCGCGCTCGCGATTTCTCTTCTTCCACGTAGCGGTCGAGCAGAACATCGTCGAGGCTCGTTTGAGTGTTGCGCTTCGTATCAAGTGCGTACGTTGAGTAGAAGCATGCCCTGGCGCCCCCCGGCATGAATGCTGGGGTGCAGAGAAAAAAAAGCAGCAGATATCTCTTATTTTTTATCATCTTTTTTTCTTACCAGCCAGAGTGACGAGATTTTTGAAACTCCAACATGAACTTCATGACTCTATGCTTGATTAGAACGATCTACTAACAGCAATTTGCCACCGTGAAGTATAGCACGATCATAGTCGAGCACTTCCAACAACCCCGCAATTGTGGAGAACTAGCCAACGCGTCGCTTGTAGGCGAGGCAACAAATGAGGCGTGCCTCGATCGCCTTCGCTTTTTTATCCGAGTCGACGGTGAACACATTGCTGAATGCACCTTTCAGGCGCAAGGCTGTGTTCCAACAATCGCAGCCGGCTCCGTCGTATCAGAGTTCTTGCGAGGAAAGCCCGTCAACATATTAACGGCCATATCAGAACAAATTGTTGAAGAATTGCTGGGTGGGCTGCCGCGTACCAAGCGCCATGTGGCCCTGCTTGTAGTGGAGGCACTGCAAAACGCGCAAGACTGTTTGAGGCGATGAGTAGAAACGCTATGGTACATCGCATACGAAAGGCATTGCTACCGGGTCACAAGCTCGGCTCTGAGTGCGACCTTAAGAAGACCCGTAGGTGCAAAGTCCCCTACTACCGCGTGCTTGCTATCGTAGCTGCGATCTATGGAGCAAGTTGGGGCCTTCTTGCGGCTCCCCCTGCCAACGCCACACCTTCTGCCGCCGAACTCATTGAATCCAGTCCAACTGAAAAGGAGCAATTTTACGCAATGCCATCTCGTCCCACTCCGGTCTGGTCAATACTCGAAGATGCTCATCGGATCTCTCTCGACATTGCTTCAACGCGCGTGCTGAGGCTTCGTGTTGCTCAAGGAGCGGAACACCAGAAGGACGTAAGCTATGCGGTCGTTCCGCGCAATTGGCCCCACCCCAGCTATCGACTTTTCCAAGAAGTTGGCTTTGTTAGAGTTCAGACTGAAGAACTGGAGATCGATTTGCAGTCACAGCCGTTCGCGTTCGTTGTGAAGGACAGAACAGGGCGCACAGTTTTTCAGACAGCTCCCCGTGCGGCACGCTTCGAGGGCGAAAGCATCACTTTCTCAAGGCGCGTGACGCCAGGGGAAATTTCTGTGGGAATGGGAGAAGTCGGGGAGACGTTCGATCGCTCGGGAGGGCGGTATACACTTTGGAATATCGACGACTTTTCCAGAAATCCTCGCCAGAATTTCTATTGTCAGATTCCCTTTGTGATCCATGTGAACCCGCGCAATGGCGCCGCTTTTGGGCTCTTCATAGACAATCCTGGTAAGCAGATTTGGGATCTTGGTTTTACGCGCCAAACGCTTCACAGCTATCAAACCGTCACCGGGGATGCCGTGATTTGGCTGCTATTTGGGCAGGACGTGGCTGGGGTGCTCAAGGAGTGGGCAGATCTAACTGGACACATGGAACGTCCGCCACTTTGGGCCCTTGGCTACCACCAGTGTCGCTGGTCCTACTACCCCGAGTCGCGAGTACGAGAAATTGCCGCTGAATTCCGGCGGCGCAGAATCCCTTGCGATGTGCTTTACCTCGACATTGATTACATGGACGGGTATCGCGTTTTTACGTGGCACCCGACGCGTTTTCCTAACCCTCAGCAACTCCTCGCCGACCTCCGAGCGCAAGGATTCAAGACTGTGACCATTGTGGATCCCGGAGTGAAAATTGATCCAAACTATGAGGTCTACAGGGATTTCATCCACCGAGATGGTTTCTTTTGCATGGATCCACAAACCAGCGAGCCGTTCGTTGGAACAGTATGGCCCGGCAAAACACATTTCCCCGACTTTACCCGCAGCGACGTGCGAAAACGATGGGGCGAATATCAGAAGCAGACTTTGCTCGATAAAGGTGTTGCCGGTATTTGGAATGACATGAACGAACCGCACATCTTCGAGGAAAAAGAGTTCCCAGGCCGCGTGATTCAATACGATTTCGGGCGCAAAAACCCGCACTCGCGCCTCCATCAGGTTTACGGTCTCACAATGGCCCAAGCTTCCCACGACGGCTTCGTGGAGGCCCGCCCCAACGAGCGACCATTCGTCATCACGCGCTCTGGCTGGGCAGGCGTCCAACGGTATGCTCTCATGTGGACTGGAGATAATCAATCCACATGGGCTAGCATGACACTGGATCTGCAACTTAATCTGAGCATGGGACTCAGCGGCATTCCTTTTGTGGGCTGCGACATTGGCGGATTCGCCCATGATTGTTATCCGGAACTTTACTCGCGATGGATCGAGTGGGGAGTTTTTCAACCCTTCTGTCGTACTCATAGCGCCGCAGGAACAGCATCGCAAGAACCCTGGTCATTCGGTGCAAAGGTTGAGAACGTCGCCCGCAAAATGATCGAGTTCCGAATGACCCTTCTCCCCTACCTTTACACGACCTTTGTTCAAGCGTGTGAGGCTGGGCTTCCAATCAACCGCCCTCTCATTGTCGATTACGCAAATGATACGAACTGCCAGCGCTTGGCCGATGAATTCTTACTCGGCGACAGCCTCCTTGTGGCTCCTGTGATTGAGCCAGCCAAAGACCGCAGAATGGTTTATCTCCCCACAGGCACGTGGATCCATTGGTGGACACACAAGAGTTACTCGGGCCAGAATTACTATGTCGTCGAGGCTCCGCCCGCAGAGCCACCACTTTTCGTGAAAACTGGTTCTGTGATTCCACGGCAAGAAGTCCAGCAATACGTTGGCGAAAAATCGCTGCAACTCACCCAACTCGAAATTTTCCCGGCAGAGAAGATCAGTGGGCTCCTCGTCGAAGACGACGGCCTTACGACCGCCTACCGCGAAGGTAAGGAACTGCGAACGACCTTTGAAGGTAGCTACGACGGTAAATCACTTCATTTCGTTATCGGCAAGCCTCAGGGTAAATACGTGTCGCCGCGCAAAACATGGGAACTTCTCATTCACTGCCTCGAGCGAAAACCCCAAAACGCTCGCATCAACGGACATCGCGCTGAGTTTGAGTGGAAGAACGCAACGCTCCGGCTCGAGGTGCCTGTGAGCAATCGCCCAATTGTGGTCGACGTCAGTTTCTAAAACATGTGTAGCGACGGACGCGACTCGTTTCACGCCTTATTCTTTCGGCGGCATTGGAGACACCTTGATCTCGCCTTTGATAATTTTCTCTTTTAGCTCCTCCACCTTCTTGTGGATTTCCTCGCCTATGAGATGCTTGTTTTTTTCATTGTAGACATAGCCAACACCGCCCTCCTTGAGGCCCAGACTTACCACTCCACCTTTGAAGGTGCCTTTGACCGCCGCCTCAATAATCTCGTAAACCGCGACATCGGTATTTTTGGTCATGCTGGTGAGTACGACCCCAGGCGCGGCTTCGTCGGATTGGTCACGATCAACGCCAATTGCAAATTTCTTGCGCTCTTCCGCAGCCTTAAACACACCCAGGCCAGTCGATCCAGATGCATGATAGATGATGTCACAGCCTGCGTCATAAAGGCTGGAAGCCAGTTCTTTTCCCTTTTGCGGATCCTTGAACGCAGTATCGCTCACTCCAGCATAAACAGCTTTGACCTCGACATTGGGTCGGACGTACTTCGCTCCCTGGGTATAGCCCGCCTCGAATTTTTTTATCAGGGGACTTTCTACGCCGCCAACAAATCCTATCTTTCCCGTTTGCGATTTCAGGGCTGCAATTGCCCCAACAAGGAAGGCCCCCTCCTCTTCGCGGAAGGTCAATGCCGCTAGGTTTTCCGGGATCTCCCGTTCGTCCACTGTGTAGTCAACACACGCGAACTTTTTCTTGGGATAATCCAGGGCCATAGCGCGGATCTCGTCGGTAAAGAGGAATCCCACGCCGATGATGAGATTTGCATCGCCTTTTGCGAAGTGACGCAGGTGGGCCTCTCTGTGAGCTCCTTCGCCTGGTTCACGGTATTCCCCGATGACCCCTAGCTCCGCTTCAGCTCGTTTCAGCCCCTGGTATGCCGCATCATTGAACGATTTATCACCAAGCCCCCCCACATCGAAGACAAGTCCAACTTTAAAGGTTCCCTTCGTCGGACTGGTCTGCTCAGCGCCAGCTATGCTGAATGAGGTGATCGCTCCAAGTAGAACGAGAAGAGTTATGAGAACATGTTTTTTCATTAGCACGTTTCCTTTCTAGCCACTCAAAAAAAGGCGCGGGGCTACCCAACATCGTATTCAAGCTACGTATTTTTCGCTCGCGCCAGTTCTGCAAGTTTATCCAATGCGTCCTTCGTTCCTATGGCAATAAGAATGTCATCTGTTTCCAGAAGCGTGCCAGGATCCGGATTAAAAAGCATTTGCTGTTTAGCGGCTTTGCGAATTGCCACAATCATGGCATTTGTCGTTTGCCGAATGTTGCTGTCGCGCAGGCTCACCCCTGCAAGAGCAGATCCATCCTGAACCTCGACCTGTTCCACACCAACCTCAAGACTTCCTGTACCAGACATGATACGCATAAAATCCGTCACCGCCGGTCGCAGAAGTGATTGAGCAATCCGTGCTCCTGCGCTCTCATAGGGATTGATGACGGTCGTCGCGCCGGCCCGGTAAAGTTTCGGAATCGCCTCTTCATTGTTGGCACGCGTCAAAATGACAAGCTTGGGATTGAGTTGAGAAGCAGTGAGAACAACGAAAACGTTTTCTGCGTCTTTGGAAAGAACTGTGACAAGGCCCTTAGCCTGGTGAATTCCCGCCTTCTCCAGCGTGGCATCGGCCGTAGCATCCCCACAGACAGCGTATCCGCCACTATCCCAGATCATTTCCACAATTTCTAACCGGTTGTCTACAACGACAAAATCCACTCTCTCCTGCCGCAGATGCTCTGCTATGACACGCCCCATGCGGCCGTACCCGCAGAGAATATAGTGATTCCGGAGTTCCAAGTTTCTCTTTTCCATACGCTCTCTCCGTTAACGGGCAGTCGCAGCAATCAAATCTTCACCAATGCGTGATGCAGCAATAACCACTGTTGCGAGGCCGGCGATGATGATCCCTACAGTGAAAAGCTTGCCGACGGGCGACAATTCGTGCACTTCACAAAAACCAACAGTCGCCACAGTAATACAGGTCATGTAGAAGGCATCGAGCCAGGAGTAGCCTTCAATGAGACGGTATCCAATAGTTCCGGCAAGAATGACCAAGACTGACAGCGGAACGAAGATGTTTCGGCGACAGTACGCCAGAACATTCATCATAAATGAGGTTCTCCGTTCTCGGTTTCAGCCTCATGTCGACACTTAAGGAAATCAAGGTAGCCCTGGAGGATGAAACAGGCGCTTGTTGCGTCGAGCGACTGTGTTCGTCTCTGACTTTTTGAGCGTGTTTCCACCGCTACACGTTTCGCCGCCTTGGTAGAGAGTCGCTCGTCCCACATGACAATTGAAACATTTGGAAGGTTCTTTTCGAGCAAACTGGCGAATTCTCGACATTTCTTTGCCTGCGTTCCCTCCGACCCATCCATGTTGCGAGCTAATCCCACAACGACGGTCGTTACGCTTTCTTGCTTGGCAATTTCACAGAGCCGCGCAACCGGGTCAATCTTGCGGCGATCGATGATCTCCACCGGACGAGCGAGCAGGCCAAGCTCATCGCTGATTGCAACGCCAATCCTTCTGTCACCGATGTCCAAGCCAAGAATCTTGCCCATGGGCAGGCCTACCAAGTCCAATCGCCCACCTCGCCAGTGATTGGCGTAATCGCTTCTGGGACCTCGAAGGGTAGTTTATCGGGAAATTCTGGACGAGTCAGCTCGTAGATAGTCCCCGTCATTGAGGCGACGAGAAGCCGGTCTCCCCACAAGGCTGGCGCGGAAAAAATGAAACCGGGCTGCAGTGAAAAACTCCACCGAACCTTTTTCGACTTAAGGTCAACGCAGTAGACATTGCCGCCGGTAGAGCCCACGTAAAGATACTGGCCGGCGAGAACTGGGGCGGAGTCAAAAAGAGCATCCGGAACCGAGGGGCGTACTGCTATGTCCGCAACTTTCCTCCCTGAGAGCAGATTGAATCCCACTACCGCTCCAGCAATCGAGCCTGAGTAGGCCACATTATCACAAAATACAAACGATGAATAGCTTGGTCCCAGCTCTTCAGGCTGAGGACGATACATCCATAGATGTGAACCAGTCTTTTGGTCGAGGCACCGCACACAATAGTCATGCGAGGTAAAAATCACACGCGTGCCTGTCGTGGCTGGATTTGCTGTGGCCGCACTAAACTGTGGGGTCACAGAAACGGGAACCTTCCATGCAAGCTTTCCAGTTTTGGCATCTACGCTGTAAAACCAATTGTCCCACGCACCAAAGAAGATGCGGTCACGCGCGTAGGCAGGACGGCACTTGATCATCTTTTGCGCTGCAAATTGCCACTGCAAGCGTCCTGTTTCCAGCTCGAGGGCATACATGACTCCATCGCCTGACCCAATGTAGACGGTGTCACCGACAATTCGTGGAGACGCAAGCACAGCGCCGTTGGTTCGAAAGCGCCATCGTTCGATGCCGGTGTACGCGTCTAGGCAGTATACGTATGTATCGTTGCAGCCCACAACGAGAAGATTCTCCACGACGGCAGGGGTTGAGAATATTTCAGCACCGAGTTTGCGTTCCCAAAACACACTGCCGGAGAGCAAGTCGTACGCCCGTAGCGTGCCATCATTGGCTCCGACAAACATTAAGTTCCT
>JADFCV010000001.1:327331-342063 GCA_017161655.1 Candidatus Sumerlaeota bacterium | reverse complement strand
TATTTCAGCACCGAGTTTGCGTTCCCAAAACACACTGCCGGAGAGCAAGTCGTACGCCCGTAGCGTGCCATCATTGGCTCCGACAAACATTAAGTTCCTATGGACAATCGGACTCGACTGAATCGTCGAAGGCATTTGGAATTGTCGAAAAATCCGCGGAGCTTTCATCTTCTCTGGAGGGACGTAATCAAAAAGAGCAGAACGGGAGTAGGTGCTTTTCTTGTCATCAACGAAGGTGAGTGTGAGGCGGTGAATCCCTGGACTGAGTTCTGGAGCTGCAATGCGCGATCGCCCACCATGAAGGAATTGAAACTCTCCACGATATGCTTTGTCCAACTCGTACGTTCCGGTCGTGAGTCGTGCCTTGCCCACCGACGTGATCTGGCAATCGAGTTCGATCTTTTTCCGGCCAAAAGATTTTCGCGTTTTCACTTCTAGCTGGCCGTAAGGATCTGCGAGTTTCTTCAGGGGAATCAGTGTCTCGGATGTCGTCACATCACGCGACACCATACGCAAATAGGGCCAGAAACCATTTGAGTCGACGTAATAAGCCCGATAGCATGGTTGCCCCGTTCGGGACGTGTAAGACGTGGAGCCCCCCATCGCAAACGTTGTGCCGTTGAGCGTGTAGCGATGGAACGAGTGGCCATGCCCCACGAGAACGAGTGGGACATTGTACCGCGAAATGACCTTCTCAAATTCGGTATCGTTGTCTGTGCTTGAAGCCGGCATAAGAGGCGGATGGTGGACACAAATCACTGCCGGGGTATCTGACGTCAGCCGACTCAATTCCTGATCGAGCCATTTAAGATCATCGGTGTTGAAGTGACCATAGTGCTCCGCAAGCACGGACACATCCAAAAAGAAAAAACGCACCCCCTTGTGCCCAAAGGAGAAGCGGGTGGGGCCTACAAGTTCGCGAAATTTTCCTTTGCCGCTCGGTGACCAGCGCGCGTCGTGATTGCCCACTGTGTTGTAGACCGGGAAAGGCCAAGACTTCGTGAGCTGGACGTACGTGGTGAGCTCGTCTTCGCTCCCCATTTCCGTGAGATCACCTGTGTTTACGACAAATTCTGTTTTCGGAAAGTGACGTTTGATATCGAGAAGTGTGGCACTAAGTTTTTCATCTGCACCAGTCACACCAATGTGCGTATCCGTGATCTGCACAAACCAAAACGGTTGGGTGGGCACCGCTGCAAGAGCAGCACGAGCAAGGCCCAACACAAGCGCCCAAAATCCAACTAGGCAAGCACGGGAAACCCTCATTCGACACTCTTCCGTTTTTGATGGAGTTAGCTGACCTTGCTACATCATGTCGAGCAGAATCCTAAAGTTCTGGCCATGTTACGATAGGATTGCGAGCAGCGGAAAGTTCGTCGAGGCGACTCACAGGAGTATGCTCTGGCGCGCTCGTAACAGCCGAGGGATTATCCACAGCAAGCTTGGCAATTTCGATCATCGCACGAGCAAACGCTTCTAGCGTCTCTTTGTTTTCTGTTTCCGTAGGCTCAATCATTAATGCTTCAGGAACGATGAGGGGGAAGTAGGTCGTTGGCGGATGAAAACCGAAATCCAGAAGTTTCTTAGCGATGTCGAGAGCTTTTACGCCAGACTTTTTCTGGCGTGTCCCGTCGATAACGAATTCGTGCATGCAACGTGGACCATAAGGCACGTCGTAATACTGTGCCAGTAGTTTTAACAAGTAATTCGCGTTCAGCACAGCGTGCCCGCTTACTTCGCGGAGCCCCTCGAGACCTAGCTGTGCGATGTAGGCCCAGGCGCGCACGACGGCAGGGATGTTTCCAAAGAAGGTTCGAACCTTGCCAATGGATTTAGGACGGTCCGACCTGAGACGAAACTGGCCATCACGCATTTCCACAATCGGCACGGGCAGATATGGAGCGAGTGTTTCACGGACACAGATTGGCCCTGAACCGGGACCGCCGCTGCCGTGCGGCACTGAAAACGTCTTATGCAAATTGATGTGCATGAGGTCCGCGCCAAAATCTGCCGGGCGCACACGCCCAACAAGCGCATTGAAATTGGCTCCGTCGAGGTAAACCAGCGCTCCCACTTCGTGAACAAGGGCACTGATCTCCAAAATTTCTTCCTCGAACAGGCCCAGCGTATTGGGATTTGTGATCATCAAGCAGGCGGTGCGCTCACTCAGATGGTGTTTGAGTTCTGTTGGGTCGAGTTTGCCGTTTTTGGACGTCAGTGCAATTGGCTCCATACCACAGCGCGTTGCAGAGGCCGGATTTGTGCCATGGGCCGTATCCGGGACGAGCACCTGTAACCTCTGCACTTCGCCTCGATCCCTGAAATAGGCCTTCGCAACAAGAAGAGCGGTAAACTCTCCGTGAGCACCAGCAGCCGGTTGAAGTGAGACCCCAGGCAAACCAGTGAGTGCACCTAGCCACTGCGAGAGCTGATAATAAATCGCCAGCAATCCCTGGAGAGATTCTTCGGGCTGTGAGGGATGGGAACCGGCAAAATTGTCAGATGCCGCAATGGCCTCGTTTAGCTTGGGATTGTACTTCATCGTGCAGGAGCCAAGCGGGTAGAAGGTGTTGTCAACACTCAGTGTGCGCTGGGATAGCCGGGTAAAGTGACGGACAACTTGAAATTCGCTAAGCTCCGGCAATGACAGAGGAACTCTGCGTATATGTGATGGCGGAATAAGTGAGGTGACAAGATTCTCTGTGTCAGGAGTCTCTGGTGGAAGCGAAACACCTTGGCGACCACTGACCGACTCTTCGAACAAGGTAGGGACTTCGCCCAACCCAAAACCCGTCATCGTTGTCATTTTCTGATCGTCATTGCTCACACGAGCCCCTCCTGCTTAAGCGCCGCAACAAATGCTTCGATCTCGTCATCTGTTCTTTTCTCTGTCACCGCCACTAAGAGTAGGTTTTCAAAATCCGCTCCTAAATCTCTCAAAGGAATGCCGGCGTAAAAACCGCGTTGAAAAAGTCGAGCACACGCTTCGCGAGCATCAGTTTTCAAGCGTACGACTGTTTCACGGAATGCAGGTGCTGAGAACGCAAGAGCATGGGGCGCTTGCTCCAGGAGGCACTTGCGAAAGTACGCCAAATTTCGGGCGCAACGACGGGCGAGTACTCTCAACCCAAATGGCCCGAGGAGAGCAAGATGAATCGTTGCCCGAAGTGCATTCAGCGCATGGTTCGTACAGATATTAGAGGTCGCTTTCTCGCGGCGAATATGTTGCTCGCGGGTTTGAAGCGTGAGCACAAAGCCACGTTTGCCATTGCGATCGCGCGTAAGACCAACGAGACGACCAGGCATGCGGCGGAGAAACTCTTTGCGACTTGTGAAAATACCAAGCGTTTCTCCCCCCCAATATTGACGCAGACCCAGCGGCTGACCTTCGCCCACGGCAATATCGGCTCCGTATTCACCGGGAGGTCTAATAAGCCCAAGAGAAAATGGATCAGCAACGGCAATGAAAAGTGCTCCACACTCTCGCGCGGCAGCACAGAATCGATCGACATCCTCGAGGCAGCCAAAATAGTTTGGCTGCGTGGAGACTATCGCCGCAGGCTGCAGCGTAACAACCTGTTTCAACGCGTCGTAATCCGTCACGCCATCTCGAAATGGGATTTCGATGACCTCAACGTCTAAGTGTTGGATGTAACTTTTTACTACTTGGCGATACTGGGGATGCAGAGTCATCGGAAGGACAACGCGACGCCGGTCGGGATGAACCCCGAGTGCCAAGAATACTGCTTCCCCCAGTGCAGACGCTCCATCATAAAGCGAGGCGTTTGACGCCTCCATGGCATAGAGGCGAGCCATGAGCGTCTGGTATTCAAAAAATGCCTGCAACGTCCCCTGGCTCGCTTCCGGCTGGTAGGGTGTGTAAGCGGTTACGAATTCGCTTCTGCTGGCTAGAGATTCGACCGCTGCGGGAATAAAGTGATCATAACATCCACCACCCAGAAAGGAAATGCGCCGGGTAGAAGGAATGTCTGCCGAAACCAGATCACGCAAGCGCCGCGTGAGTTCTGGCTCGGATAGCGGCTGCTCAAGAGCCATGCCTTGCGGATTGAGGAGCTTCTTCGGCACCTGTTGAGAAAAAAGCTCGTCAATGCTCGCTGCCTCCACGGCAGCCAACATTTCCTGTTCTTGCTGCAAAGTCGTCTGAACAAAAGGATTACTTCTCAATGGTGCCCTTCTTCCTCCAGCAACTTCTTGTACTGCTCAGCCGTAAGCAGAGCGTCCCACTCCGCAGGTTGGCTTGGACGAATTTTGATAAGCCATCCACTATTCACGGGATCCTGGGCGAGCAAGCTTGGCTCTTCAGAGACTACTGAATTGATTTCTTCAACGGTTCCAGATAGCGGCGCATAAAGGTCGGCTGCCGTCTTCACTGCCTCAACCACACCAAAGGTCTCACCTTGCTTGATGGTTTTCCCAACGGGCGGGAGCTCTACAAAAACAATTTCTTTGTTGAGCTGCTCCACAGCATACTCAGTGATGCCAACAACCACCACTTCGCCCTCCGAGCGCGCCCATTCGTGTGTTTTCGAAAATCGCATCGCTTGCTCCACCACAGTCACTGACTCCTTCTGTAAAATGGTCTCTTCACGACACCGGCAGGCCAAAGCCGGTCACGAATCTCCACTTGCAACGAAGCGCCAACAGCCGCATGTGAGGGGGAAACGTAGGCGAGCGCAATGTTCTTCCTCAACGTCGGCGAAAAAGCTCCGCTTGTGACATAACCCACCCTTCCGCCTTCGGGGGCCATCACAGAGCAGCCCTGTCGGGGAACAGCTCCCTTGCCAACCATTTCCAACCCAACAAGTTTTTGTTGAACTCCGTGCTCACGTTGAAGTGCCAGCGCTTCCCTCCCTATAAAACTCACGGGTTTTGTGAAATCTACGAAGCGGCCCAACCCCGCTTCTAAAGGCGAGATTTCTTCCGTGAGCTCGTGTCCATAAAGCGGCATGGCCGCTTCTAGACGTAGCGAATCACGGGCACCTAAACCTACAGGCTTAAGCTCAAGGACAGGTGCTTCCGAAATAAACTTATCCCAGAGAGACTGGATCAGTTCAGGCACGGCATAAATCTCATAACCCAGCTCGCCCGTATAACCCGTTGCAGAGTACAGTAGCGCAGGGAAATCTCGGACTGCTGTAGTCAGGCTAGACCTCATGGCTGGAGGCAGCTCTTGGCTCTGAACTTCCTGAAATGTGTAATAGGGACAGGGCGTAAAGCTCTCGCCAAGGACATGCTCCATCGCGTTCTGCGCAAGAGGTCCCTGGATCGCTAACATCCCCAGCTGCTGTGAGAGATCTTCGATCTCTACAGTAGGAAACTCGTCCGCAAAACGCCTCAGCCATTTTAAATCTTTCTCGCGATTTGAGGCATTTACCACGAGAAATGCATAATCCCGCCCGACGTAAATTGTGATGTCGTCTATTACGCCTCCGTTCTCGTTTAGCAAAAACGAATACAAAACTTTTCCGTCCGGTGCCGTGCTAATGGCCGCGGGCGTAAGCCAATCAAGTAAATCGCGGAAACCCTTGCCCCGAATAAGAAATCTCCCCATGTGGCTCAGGTCGAACAGCCCGACCTTGCTGCGAGTGTGAAGATGCTCATCGGTTATGCCAGAGTAGTAAAGGGGCATTTCCCATCCGGCAAAGTCCGTCATTGCGGCTTTCAATGATTTATGACGTGAGTAGAGAATAGTGCGAAGTTTTTCAGTCATTGCAATGTCGAGCATGGGGTCGATGCGACGAAAGTCAATCGGACCTTTTTCAGTGCGTTGCTATGTGTTTCGAAATCACATCTTCCATCGCCTCGGCAATTTGACTCCACGTTTGCGCGCGAGAACGGGCCGCATCGCGCCAATAGTCCGGCACGCGTCGCTCAGTCATCAACTTTTCAACCGCCTCGATAAGCTCTCCGGCCGTTGTGGCAAATGAAACGATATCTCCATAATCTCTCATGACATCAGGAATAGGAGTGGAAACCACAGGCTTCCCTCCAGCCAGATACTCGGGAGTTTTTGTCGGGCTCACATGCGCCACAAGCTCGGTCTGGCGAAAAGGAAGCAAACACACATCGAACGCTTTGAGGTATCGAGGGAGAAGACTATAGGGGCGAGCTCCAAGGAAACTTACATTCTGGGGAAGAGATGGAAGTGCCCCCAGGATGGGACCAACGAAGACAAGGCTCCAATTGGGCTGAGCTCGTGCCACTTCTGCTATCAGCTCAAAATCAAGGCGCTCATCGATGGCTCCGAAGTATCCAAGAACAGGGCGCTGAAGCGTCTTCATCTCGGGAGGAGTGGGTGTGTCTGCAGCAAGCGCCTGTTCGAAATGTAGCAAATCCACGCCGCTTGGGAAGCAATGCACCATTTTTTTTAGTCCGAGTCTTTGTAAATCATGGCGCACTGCTTCGGCAAGGGAATGTCCTCCTGCGAAAATCACATCCGCCGCTTCATAAGCAAGGGCCTCAGCTCTTGCCACATCGCCTCGCGACGCGTTGAAGTACCGGAATCGGTCCATAACATCGTAAACCACAATATCCGGCGACAGGCTCTCAGCAAGCCCTGCGAAAGTGGGGTGGTAAAACCACAACACGCGGAGAGAAGTGCCTCTCTTTTTCTCGAGCGCGCCAAGTCTCCTTCTGATCCACTTTTTTAGATGCCACGCCGAAACTTCTCGCATTCCTCCGCCGAAAGGAGAGTAGGGATGAACGATGTATCGAACGCCACGGAAGTTACCTTTCCCCGAACCATGCCACAGATGACGAACCGTTTCTTTCCAACCAATGCAGCCAGCATAACTCACTGTGTGGCCACGGGCTGCTAATTGTTGCATGAGCTGTTGAGGGCGCTGAAACAGTCCAAAATCCAAAGCTAGATGAGAAAGGCACAAAAGGCTCCATCGACGACACGCCTCACCGCAAGCGCCTTTCTCCCCTTTGCCGACTTCATCGCCCTCTAACTTGTTAGTCGAGCCACGGGATGAAGTTACGTCACTCTGAAGATTCGTACTCACCAAGTTCTTCTCGGTATCGTGCGAGATTCTCAACCACCTCAGGCTGATTTGGGTCTAACTCTAACGAACGCTGCCACAACTCCACCGCCCTCTGCGGCATGCCCCGAAGGGCTAACAGATTCGCCAGATTTGTGTACGCTGGAGCGAAGTCCGGCTTCCTCTCGATTGCAGCTTCGAAAGCGGCCACACACTCTTCCGCAAGCTCTTCCTCGTCCGCAAGGTTCTCCCAAATTTCTAAATGGGAGAGTCGTGCCTCAAGCAGCATGAAGAGCGCCACACCTAAGTCATAATGCGCTTCTGCTGAATCTGGAAATCGCGCAACAGCCTCGCGCAAAATCTCGATAGCATGTTCGAGTTGACTCGCATCAGCCGCTGTTTCTGCCGCTTCGAGATACTCATTTACAGTGGAGTAGGGAAAACGAAATGTCGTGTTTTCGCCATCGGGACGAATGGACTCACTGTGCTCACTCATTGTCGCGCTCCTCTCGTTCAGGTACGAACTTGACCGTCACCAAAGACAACGAACTTGCTCGTTGTCAGTTCACGCAGTCCCATTGGTCCACGCGCATGCAGTTTATCTGTACTGATACCGATTTCGCAACCCATTCCGAACTCGCCCCCATCGGAAAAACGCGTGGAACAGTTCACAAACACACAGGCAGAATCTACCTCGTTTAGAAAGCGCATCGCGTTGCGATGGTCACGTGTCAGAATCGCATCTGTGTGATGGGAGCCGTACTCATTAATCCATTCAATGGCCGCATCCAGTGACGGCACGACAGCCACGCTGAGAATCAGATCAAGAAATTCGGCGCGGAAGTCCTCTTCCGTGGCAGGCTTTGCTTCTGGAACGAGCTGAACCGTCTTTGCATCTCCGCGAATCTCGACCCCTTTTGCCTGCAACGCACGAGCAACCCGTGGTAGAAAGGCTGAAGCAATGCTTTCATGAACCAAGAGCGATTCCATCGCATTGCACACACCCGGCCGTTGGCACTTAGCGTTGATGATGATGGTTTCGGCCATATCGAAATCTGCCGACTCATCGACGAAAATGTGGCAGTTGCCGTCATAGTGCTTGATGACCGGAATTGTGGACGTGCGAACAACAAGCTCAATCAATGATTTGCCGCCACGCGGTATGATCAGATCAATATACTCGTTGAGAGTAAGCATTGCCTCGACAGCAGCCCTGTCGGTCGTGGGAACAAGCTGAACAGAGCCTTCCGGCAGTCCAGACGACTGAGCCGCTTCGTCCATGATTGCTGCCAGGGCCTGGTTTGAATGGAATGCTTCACTTCCACCCCGCAGAATTACAGCATTACCGCTTTTGATGCACAGGGCGCCTGCGTCCACTGTCACGTTTGGCCGTGATTCGTAAATGATGCCTATGACTCCAATAGGGGTGCGCATTCGCCCGACTCGAAGACCATTCGGACGAACATGCATATCGTAAACTTCGCCCACAGGATCTTCCAGAAGTGCCACCTGCCGCAAGGCCTTTGCCATGCTTTCGATGCGCTTGTCATCCAGCATAAGGCGATCCAACATCGCCGCGCTCAAACCTTTCGCACGGCCAGCTTCTAAGTCACGTGCATTCGCGTCCTTGATGGTGTCAGCACGTTGTCCTAACATTTCTGCCATGGCTAGCAAAGCCTGATTCTTCGCGGCAGGCGTTAGACAGGACAGCTTTGCTGCTGCTCTGCGCGCCCTCTTTCCTATTTCCACCAGCGATGCTTTCACATCTTTCATGGGATCAAAATCTCCCTCACTAAGAGAAGTGTGACGAAACCAGATACACCAACATGTGCTGCAGCGAAGATAGTGACAACTGCAAAGTAGCAGCGCCTAATTGGCCTTGATTGCTGGACGGTGAGTTCGGTTCACGATCTCAGGATGCCACAGAGTGAGTTCCTCTGTGCCATCAAACATGCGATCTACCCACTCGACCCCCTGCATGAGAGAGTGATCTTGGTTTGAAACCTCGTACCGCCACGCACCGAAACGTCCTCGGGAGTAGATTCCGTACTTCTCCAGGGCGGGCAGCACCTCGAACACAATGGAGTCGCGTTCAACTGTGGGGGTTGGATAGCCGCGCTCGAGGCGTGTGTACCAAACATCCACGATGTCGTCACGCGAAGCGATGAGTTGGGTAGCAAGCATGCCTTTGATCACTTCCTCGATACGGTAGGCGGGAGTAGGAGGCACCTTCTTGTAAGGCGACTCACTGACTTCCGCCATCAACGACCAGTACTGCCGGATATCTGGAACGTTGTTTGGTGAGTAATTTGAAAACACCGTCACGCGATAGAACGGATTGTCATTCTCAGGAAAATACATCCAGCATTTCGTCCGCAGATGTTCCGGAGGAGAGCCACGTAGGCCGATTCCAAAAATATGCGTGGAGGAATAACAGAGCTGTGCGGCCGCTTTGTGAAGGTCTTCGAGCGCTGAAATGCTAGTAAACACATCCAGCGGCATCGTACTGAGGAGATAATCGTACCTCACTTCTGTCCCATCGCTCAACGTAAGCACACGGCGATGAGGATTGACTCTTACGACGGCCGTGCCGTAGCACTGCTTTTCCTTTGGCAGGCGCTGTGCGCAAGCGCGCCACACTGCCCCAGTTCCACCATATTTAGGGAAACGAAAAGTGTTATTTGGTCCCCAAGAAACGTCATCCTTTCCATCGACGAGGTTACAAAGAACACGCTCGAGATCCACGACTGCAACCCGTTCCCCCACCCACGTCGTGCCAAGTCGTTCCAACGGATACGCCCACACTTTAAAATTGTAGGGGCGCATAAAGACTTTCGCTATACCCTCGCCAAACGTGGCATCGATCCACTCGGCGAAGTTTGCAGGCTTTCTCGAATTCCCATCTCGATAAAGACGCACAAGGCCCCGCAGACACTCTTTGAGGTCCTCTGGTGGTAACCGACGGATGTTCATTTGAAAGGGGTAGGGAACGAAACGCTTCCTCAGCCATACCCAGCTTTCTCGTTCGTGGTAAAGCCAGCCATCTGGTCCAAGGAGCTCATCCATCAATTTATCGAAGTACTCATAATGGGAAAACTGGACGTGGCCTCCGAGGTCCCACGTAAACCCTTTTTCATCCACTACCGAGGCCGCTAATCCTCCGGCAAATGGAGCCTGTTCAAGCAGGAGCCAGTTTTCGTAACCACGTTCGTTCAATCGCCATGCTGCCCCCAAACCTGTGGGGCCTGCGCCAATGATCACAATTTTCTCATCACGCATATCAGCTACCGACGTTTAGTTTGAGAAACTGCATGTCACGCACAAAGCATTTGCTTGCCGACTCTTGCAATTGAGTTTCCGTTCCCATAGCAACGACGCGAACATGCTAAAACAACTCGGCCATAAGTGGCTCAACAGATTGCGTTTGGATTCAGCCATAGCACGCAACTCGATCTTCTTGCTCAGCGCCGAGTTCATACGCACCGGTGTCAATTTCTTTCTTTCAGCATTGCTAGGTCGCTATCTCCAGCCTGAAGGGCTGGGTGCTCTCAAGTTTATCGTCAACTTCTCTATATTGTTTGCTGTGCTCACCGATGCAGGCATCTCGCGCGTGAGCGTGCGGAGCATGGCTCGCGCGCCTCTCAGTGAACATGACAAGTTGCATGGTACTCTTCTTGCCGCGCGGCTGTTTCTTTCCTTTGTCTCATTCGTGATTCTGGTAGGCTCCCTTTCTCTCGTTCCTACGACCCAGCTTCGGAGCGACATGCGCTTCCTGATCGCGCTGTACATGTGGAGCCAAATTTTTCAGGCCTTTCGCAAAAATCCCGAAGTTATCTGGCAAGCGCGACAACAGCTCCATTACCACGCTTTCTTTGCCATCACAAATCGCGTTTTCATGGTGATTGGCATCGTGTTGGCTGTTCTGAACAGAGCACCACTTTGGGTCATTATCGCCACGTACGTTGCCGTCGATTTTCTGGACTGTGCAGTTGCAAACTGGTATGTTTACCGTTACTTCAGCAAGCCTCAATGGCCACACTCGTGGCACACAGTCATTTCACTCGTGCGAGAGGCTGTGCCCTTTGGCCTTCAGAACCTTGCCCAGCAGCTTCGCTATTACTTCGACGTCGTGCTTTTAAAATTCTTATTTCAGAGTTCGGGCGCAACATCCGATCGACAAATCGGGTTATACGCCAGTGCCACCCCCTTCGTGCTTTCCCTGCAATTCATTCCCACTAGTTTTGCCGGAGCTGTTTATCCTGAGCTAGCACGCACATATACTGCGGACCGAGTGCGGTTCAACCGGCTGACTTCTGCTACGCTCTTGATTTTATCTTCGATAGGGACCAGCCTT
This sequence comes from Candidatus Sumerlaeota bacterium, assembly GCA_017161655.1. Classification (GTDB taxonomy): domain Bacteria; phylum Sumerlaeota; class Sumerlaeia; order Sumerlaeales; family Sumerlaeaceae; genus DRVG01. The sequence continues at coordinate 330,705 of JADFCV010000001.1, read as the reverse complement.
GCTCTCGTCATTTATTTCGGGCGTACTTTCCTCATTTCGCTAACTTACGGAAAAGGCTTTTCTGAAGCTATACCACTGCTAGGGATCATTGCGTGGCTAGTGCCTTTTGTTTTCCTCAGTACGGGGCTTCTTGTCATCTTTGCAGCAGCTGAACGGCAGAACATCCTCACAGCAACAAACTGGATTACGTTAATAGGCAAATTCATGTTGTGCCTGTTGTTGATTCCTGGTTACGCGGCCAAGGGGGCAGCGTTCGCGAGCATCGCAGCCGAAGCAGCTAACACACTTATTCTGCTCGCAATTCTAGCGAGCTCCTTGCCCCAAGCCTTCCCATTGCGTGGTTTGGCGGCACTGATAATCTGTCAGTTTTGCTATTATTTGGTGTGCGTTTACGCGCAGCCGATGCCATTTGCGCTAGGAATCCTTGTTTTGGTACAATTAGTTCTTGGAACCATTGGTCCGTACCTGGGGTACAGGGCTCTTCGAGACGAGACGAAATGGTCTTGTTAACAAAATCACTTGAGAACGGTCAGAAACCGCAGCTCGTGATTGCCCACCTTCCCCAACGAAAAAGAGCGACAAGGTCGAATCGTCCCGATCGCATGGAGTCTCCGCCCGTGCATTTCACAATCGTGAGCTTCGAAGTATATACGACATCCCGGGCGCACCCTCGAAAGCAGAGGAGGCAGCACCTCCCATTCTGCGCCTTCTATATCCATCTCAATGAAATCTAACTGCCGAAGAAAAACATCATCGAGCATTTTCACGTCAACTGAGGCGACGGTTGTCACCTCTTGCTCGTCACGCTCGCGAGTGCTCACCACTCTACCTGCGTTCGATACTGTCTTCGTAAATTGCACATGACCTGAACTGGTCCAGATAGCCTCTGGCCGAATAACTGCATCAAAACCGTTCTCTTTGAGATTCTGTGCCAACAAGGTACGATTGCGGGAGGATGGCTCAAAGACTGTCAGCTTGCAATCCGGATTACGCGCCAAGAGAGCCAGAGCAAATGTTCCGATGTGCCCACCAAAACAAGCAGCATAACGGATGTTTCTGAGGTGTTTTTCTGGCACAGGTAACTCGATGAAATTCTCAAAAATGCTGGCGACATCTCCAACATCACAAGGATCAAAGTGCACCCTAATCCGCCTGCCATGCACCCACAACTCCACTGCCGCGAGCTCTTCGGACTCTCGAAGACCAAACATCCTAGCTAATTTGGAAAGGCCAGGATAATGGTAGCGATTCGCGGCAAGCTGCCACATAAGGCGCCGTGAGGCCCCGCTCGCAGGAATCCTCCATAACCGGTAAATTTGACGAGCAGCACGCGCCAGGCCCATGCTAAAGCCTCACCGGTCCGGTGTGTGGGCAACTAAGCAAACTCATAAAATCTTACGAATTTCAAAAGACAGACGATTTTCAAACGCCTTCCCACGCTTTCCGCAACCGCTCGGAAATAACGTCGCGAACTTTTTCAATTGGCAGCCGCTCTTGCTGCATCGAGTCGCGGTCTCGAAGAGTGACCTGCCCGTCGGAAAGCGTATCCACGTCCACCGTGACGCAGAACGGTGTTCCTATTTCGTCTTGCCGGCGATACAATTTTCCGATGGCCGCTGTGTCGTCGTAAACGGTGAAGAATGCTCGCTTGAGGTCGCGGGCCAATTTCTGCGCAATCTCGACAAGGTCTGGCTTATTTTTTAGCAGGGGGAAAACGGCGCATTTGATCGGCGCCAGCGCGTAGTGAAGACTAAGGACGCGCCGCTCTCTTCCCTCAACAATCTCTTCACGGTAGGCATCACAAAGAAACGCAAGAGTGGCACGGTCCGCACCAGCACTAGGCTCGATGACGTAGGGGACATAATGCTCTCCGCGTTCTTGGTCGTAATAGCGGAGATCTCGGCCGGAATGCTTCATGTGCTGGGTGAGATCATAATCTGTGCGATTTGCGATGCCCTCTAACTCGCTCCAACCAATTGGGAACCGGTACTCAACGTCCACGCAGCCTTTGGCGTAATGGGCTAACTCGTCAGGGGCATGCTCACGGAGACGGAGATTTTCGCTCCGGATTCCAAAACGTTTATACCAGTTTAGGCGCTCAGCTTTCCAGTGTTCCCACCAGTCCATGTCAGTAGGTTCACCCGGTTTGCACTTTTCGCCCGGCTTGCAAAAATACTCGAGCTCCATTTGCTCGAACTCTCTTGTTCGGAAGATAAAGTTTCCGGGGGTAATTTCATTGCGAAAACTCTTTCCCATCTGCGCGATGCCGAAGGGCAACTTTCGACGCATCGTCGTAAGCACATTTTCGAAGTTCACGAAGATGCCCTGCGCTGTTTCCGGACGAAGGTAAACAACGGCTGCGTCTTCTTCCACGGGGCCTACAAAAGTCTTGAACATGAGGTTGAACATTCGTGGTTCGGTTAGCTCTCCCCCACATTCGGGGCAGACAGGTTCCGTCACCAGAGGGTCCCCCTGAATCTGCCAGTAGCCCTTTGGTTTACTCCCCCACTCCTTTGAACCTTTCAGCTTCTTGATGGCCTCTTCAGCATCTTCCGCTGCGACTCTGACGACAAGGACCGAAGCGTCCGGATCTTCTGCGGGCAGGAGACGAATCGCGAAGGTCTTTGGGAGGTGATCCTGGCGCCAACGTTTCTTGCACTGTTTGCAATCTACAAGGGGATCTGTGAAAGAGGTCACGTGCCCGCTAGCAACCCATACTTGGGGATGCATGAGAATTGCGGCATCGAGACCATCAACGTCATCGCGCTCATAGATAAGTGCGCGCCACCAGGCTTCTTTTACATTTCTTTTTAACTCAACGCCAATTGGCCCATAGTCCCAGGTGCTGGCGAGCCCTCCATAAATTTCGCTGCTCTGGAAGATGATCCCTCGCCTTTTACAGAGCGAAACAATGGCATCCATCGTGACTGGCATTTTGCGACTTTTCCCTCTTAGTTCCTCTTAGCAAATGCGCAACTCTGCGATGCTTTGCGGTTGGGTGCTGAATGCAAACGGTTTTTTATCTCGTAGAGCAACACCGAATTTTTTTTTCGGTAAAAGAACGATTTTTGTTCTTGCAATACGTAGATCGGTTTATCTAGCTTGAATAATGAAGAGTAAAATTGTGCAGTCCTTACAAGGACGCCAATTTTCACAATATAGTTTAATGGAGGTAAGCCATGAGAGCTAGTATCGCACTTTTCCTTACCGCTGTCCCCCTGCTGGGATGGTCGGACACTGTCGTCATCTCCAGCGGAATGAACACCGCTGGTACTGATTTTATCACGACTCAAACGCCCGATAATACAGTGACGTTTGGGTACAATTGGGGCTCCGATGCTGCTCCAAGTGCGACGGGATATGCAACCATTCCC
>JADFCV010000001.1:0-327231 GCA_017161655.1 Candidatus Sumerlaeota bacterium | reverse complement strand
ATCGCCACACGGAGATGCGGTCGGCTTGAAGATTGAGTCCAACAACACCAATGATCCGACTAATTACCAAGAAGGCGTGACAGTCTGGTGCACGACTGAGCCACAAACGACGAACTACGACGTTGAAGTCGATGCATTTATTGCGTACCCGCTGACGGGGACACCGGCAGGATCAACTGAGCACATCGGTATCGTGATTCAAAGCAACGGAGATGGGATTCGCGGCCTGCGCAATAACGCGTTGAGCGGCTGTAATCCTGCCTTCGGCAAGTGGGGAACCAACCCTGCTTACGCTGATCTTTCCACCACAGCAAGCACTTATCCTCAAGATGGCCTTGCCTTTGGTTACAACGGAGAAAACGGGGAGTCTGCGACTGATATCTTCTGCTATGATCCTGCAGCACGCACGGGAAGTCCTTCAGCCACGTTGAACGGGCAGACTGGGTCATTCACGGCGGGTGATCCATCGCCGTTTACAAGCCACGATTTCAATACTTTCAGTTATGTGCTTTCCCAGCCGGCGGGGCGAACCTTGGGCAACGTGTCTGGTTGGCTGTGGAATACCATTCGCGCGTCCGTTCGCGGATCGAACGTGACATTCTACATCAACGGCTATCCGATTGTCACGGTTTCCAGCAGCAAAACGGCGAAGAAGGTCGGCCTCATTGCTGGCGATCCATTTTCGAGCTGGTCAACACCGCCGGGAGAATCCTTTATGCTTTTCGACAACTTCAAGATCACGGACGTTGTTCCTTCAACCGCCGCTCGTGATTGGCAGCTCTTCCAGTAATTGACCCTAAAATCCAGCAACCCTTTCGGCCGCCTGCCCATATGGGCAAGCGGCCTTTCCTTTTGTTAAGAAACACTGCAGGTACCCAAAAGTGGGGTGCAAACCTGAGGCGCCGGCAGGCCATTGAGAGCTGCAATGCTTTGATGTTATCAGCCGCGGCTAGAGTGCGAAACTACGCGAGCAACCTGGATAGGAACTCGCGCGGGAGATTTTTCCATTTTTTCCAGGACTCGCTGCGCAATTTTCTCCGGCGAAAGGCCAACGCTGTCTTGCTGCCAGGCTTGGTCGCCATGCTCGACGAATACATCAGGCACAGCCAAAATGTGGCACCTTGCAGATAAATCCATGTCCAGCAAAGCTTCATTCACGGCTGAGCCAAACCCGCCAGCAAGGCATCCTTCCTCAACACTGAAGAGGAATTCATGATGCTCCACCGCCCATCTTAGCATTTCACGATCCAACGGCTTGGCGAAACGAGCGTTCACAACCGTGGCGTCGATGCCCCGCTCAGCTAGAATTCCCGCAGCAGCCATCACATTTTCATAGATGTGACCGTAGCTTAGGAAACATAGGCCCGAACGCCCCTCGTGAATGAGTTCAGCTTTCCCAATGGGGATTTCTTGAGGCGGCGCAGAAATATCCACTCCTGTCACGGATGCGCGCGGGTAACGGAAAGCTATCGGGCCACCAATATAGTTCTTTGCGGTGAGCATCATGTCCCGCAGTTCGCGTTCATCCTTGGGCGCCATCACGACCATATTGGGAATCATGCGTAGATAGGCTATGTCGAGAAGTCCATGATGTGTTGGGCCGTCAAAGCCGACAAAGCCAGCACGGTCCATCGCAAAAACCACTGGCAAGTTCTGAAGCGCGACATCGTGAACGATGGAGTCGAAAGCACGCTGGAGGAAAGTAGAATAAATTGTCACAAATGGCCGCAATCCTCCAATTGCCATGCCAGCCGCACTGGTCACCGCATGAGCCTCGGCGATTCCCACGTCGAAGAACCGGTTCGGGAATTTCTCGCTGAATTCGACAAGACCGGTTCCGGTGGCCATGGCCGCCGTGATGGCGACCACTCGTTCGTCCTGTTGGGCCAATTCCACGAGCGTTTTGCCATACACATGCGTGTAGGTCAGAGTCCCGCTCTTTTTCGTTTCTCCAGTCTCTACTTTGAAAGAGGGTGGCGAATGCCAGAAGATCGCATCGCCCTCGGCCTTGGTGTAACCTTTGCCCTTTTTTGTGAGAGCATGTACGAGAACCGGTCCCTTCCACTCGCGAACCCGGCGGAAAGTCTTTATGAGTTCCTCGATATTGTGCCCGTCGATTGGGCCGATGTACCGAAATCCCAGATCTTCAAAAAAGATGGAGGGGACAAGAAGCCCCTTGGTACTCTCCTCGAGTTTGTGCACCAGCCGTATGATTTTGTCGCCAGCTGGGGCACGACGCACAAGCGCGTATGCCTCTTCTTTTGACCTGTTGTAAAACTGCGACTGCACCAGCCTGTTGAGATACTTGGCCAAAGCACCGACGTTCTCGCTGATCGACATCTCGTTGTCGTTGAGAACGACGAGGAGGTCTGTTCCGGCGTGGCCAGCGTTGTTAAGCCCCTCGAACGGAAGACCACACGTGAGAGACCCGTCACCAATGATTGCAACGACCTTGTGCTGCTGACCCTTTAGATCCCGCGCCAGAGCCAAACCAAGCGCAGCGCTAATAGATGTGCCTGCGTGCCCTGCACCAAACACATCGTAGGGACTCTCGGAACGTCGCAGAAAGCCGCTCAGCCCGCCACGCTTGCGAAGGGTCGAAAATGATTTGGCGCGGCCAGTAAGCAGCTTGTGAGGGTAGGCTTGATGCCCAACATCCCATACGAGGAGGTCGCGCGGAGTATCGAAAGCGTAATGGAGGGCGATAGCGAGCTCAACTGTCCCAAGAGAGGACGCAAGATGCCCGCCGTTCACAGCCACAGTTTCTAGGATACGAGCACGAATCTGCCCCGCCAAGTTTTCGAGTGTTTGGATATCAGCTCCACGAATCTGGCTTGGTGATTCAATGTTTTCGAGTTCGATCATTTTTTCCTCAGTTTCAAAACCCTAAGCAAAAGATTCGACAAAAAACCACATTCCAGCATGAACCACTATTCTTCTGTCGCTTCGTTATCGCCTGAGTCGAAGGGGGCTGTTCGAACACCCTGTCCGGAGTCCTCTACTATCATTTCAATTCGTTGCTCAATGGATTCAAGCTCCTTAAGGCATCTTCTGCTGAGCGCCATGCCACGCTCGAAGAGCCTCAGGGATTCTTCAAGGGACGTATTTTCCCCTTCGAGAGCTTCGACAATCTGTTCGAGCTCCTGAAAGCATTTGTCCAAAGGCAACTGCTCAACGGGAACTTCCTCTTTTTTCCGACGCCCCAATTTTCGGATGCGTCCCGCTTCGTTTTCCATCGCTGATCCCAAATCGTTTTTCTAAAATCGAAACACGCGCTGTCAGGTGCAACTGTCCACGCCACCTAGCCACTTTCTACACGATGCTGAGCAATGTTTTCAAAAGCTCACGGGGCAGGCGTGAAATGTCAGGTAGAACAAATTCTACCGGTTCTCCTTCGGGAACTCGGGCTCTCTCAGCGGGAATTATGACGTACCCATGGTGTCGGGCAATCGTATGGAGAAGATGCGAATCCGGTGGGCCTGCCGAGTAAGCAACAACCTGTTTCCCTCTTGTTCTGAGAAAGGCTCGACGAAACGCTACGCGCGTATCGTTCTTGGTCATTTCCTCTCCCAACAGCACTGTGATTGTCTGGACCTCGAAATCAGGTTCTCCGCGCATTCGTCGGACGGCTGTTCTCAGGTAGAGGTCCGCACAAAAAAATGCCGAAACAGGATTCCCCGGCAAGCCCAGAACCAGAACATCACCTAACTTGCCAAAAAATAGGGGTTTTCCGGGCTGCTGATTGATTCCCCAGAACAACTCCTGACCTCCAGACTCAGAAAAAAGAGGTCGCACAAAATCATACTTTCCCTTTGAGACACCCCCAGAAAAAACCAGGATATCGCAAAGCTGCGAACGCGACACAAAGACTTCTCGCAGGGAGGACGGGTCATCTTTTACCCGCTCGCAAAAGGCCACCTCCGCCCCCATTTCTTTGGATAACAACTCCAGCGTGACGGAATTGGCATCAAAAATGGCACCAGAATCGAGCTGGAGGAGGTTCACATCGGGAGGAAGCAGCTCGTCGCCCGTGACCACAATGCCAACCCTGGGCCGGGGAACGACCTTTATCTCGCCAATGCCTGCGGCGGCTAAAAATGCAGCAAGGCCGGAACTGACTTTCTCTCCACGTCGAATAAGAACGTCCCCCTTTTTGATGTCCCGTCCAGCTGCCCGAATCGCTGTGAGAGGAGGCACCTTCGCAAAGATTCTCACCCGCCGGTCATCAATTCGCTGAGTGTCCTCGACCTTAACAACCGCATCTGCCCCCCCTGGGATCGGTGACCCTGTCATGATCTCGACCGCTTGCCCAGACCTCACACGCCCCGGATAAGGCAAACCAGCACGCGCCTCTCCGATCACTTCTAACTCGACTGGGGATTCAGGTGATGCCTGAGCGACATCGTTCGCACAAACAGCATACCCATCCATGGCTGAGCTGGCAAACAGCGGGAGATCGTATGGCGAGACGACATCCTCAGCCGCAATAAGATCGTGGGCTTGCGCAAGGGGTTTTGTTACTGGCGCCTTCGCATCTGAATACCGAATGACAACGGCCACGGCCTGCCGCCAATCCATGAGAGTAGTATGAACGCCCACCTGACGCATTCCTTCACCGCACTGGTATTGTAACGATAGTGATCGCGCGATGAAGATACAGAATCGCTTGAAAAAACTGCTTACTGGACAACTGGAAACGACTGAGGCTGCGGGGCTCCCCCGAGCTGAGCGCACCCTTCGCGTCCTAACGTACAATATCCACCACGGCCGCGGTCCGGATGGAAAATACGATCTGTTGCGTATTGCGCGTGTGATCTCAAGCGAAAGTCCGGAAATCGTGGCGTTGCAAGAGATCGAAAGGTTCCGGCATCGGTCGCATCGTGACGACCAACCCCGCATCTTGGCAGAGATTCTGAATATGTATTACTGTTTCGCACCGGTTCGCGATCATCGGCTTTCGGACGAGCATGCGCACGCCGCCTATGGAAACGCTATTCTGTCCAAGTTTCCAATCCGTTCGACATCGCACTTCGATTTATCGGTTCCCGGGGCGCGGGAACCACGCGGTTGTCTTCACGCGCTTCTCGATACCCCTCACGGGCTGTTGCACGTATTCTGCGTCCACCTCGGACTCCGCTACAGCGAACGCCGCGAGCAACTCGCACGTTTGGCTAGTGAAGAAATCATTCACAATCCACGGCTTACACCTGCACCTGCTATTGTGTTGGGAGACTTTAACAACTGGTGGCCGGTGCGAACTTGTAAAAAGCTTCAGGCTACGTTTAGAAATACCTGCCACGTGACGGGACGTAAGCGATTGAGAACTTTTGGGCATCCGTTGACATTTCTTGCGCTGGATTATATCTACGCCTCGCCAGAAATTGAAATCGTACGCTGCTATGTCTCGCGTAAGGCTTTGGCTCGTGTCGCTTCGGATCACCGACCTTTGATAAGCGATCTGCGCCTTCCCATAAAGGAATCGCTATCAATTGCAGGACTCAATGTGGTGGCGCCCCGGTAATTGTCCTTGACGCTTAGCTGTCCAAAACGCTCACGTTGTGGTGAAAACATCTAATAAACTGCACCTAGATGCTGCCGGAGCTAAACGGGGTGAATATGAACAAGCTTTTGATGCGAAACAAATGGCGTGCTGCCTTCACTGTCTTTGCGGTCGTGTGCGGCCTACAGGTGTCGTTTGCAGCGGTCACGGTCGAAAGTCCCGACTATTTGACATTTGAATACCAGCAGGTTGGAGCAAACGAAGAAGAGGCTGTCAGATTGGCCTGTATCCGGGCAGTCAATGCCAGTGTGGGGCATATCCTTTTCTCGGATTGTGCACTGCAAGGCCGCGACTTGCTTGAAGCCTACCTGCAAAAAAACTGGGCGAAATTCGTGGCTTCCTCTTACGTCCTTGAACGGCGCGCCTCGCGCGATGGGTTTGGCGTGCGCATCAGAGTTCAAACGATGCCAGAGATGCTCACCCGAGATCTTCGGGAAAAACGCTTCCTGTATCTTCCCGATTCTAATCCTGGCTACTTTATTTACGCTTCGGAAATAGTTGACGGAGAACCGACCAGCTCGGGTCTTACTCGGCAGCTTATCACAGAGAAGGTGCAAGCCAAAGGCGGAAAAATCATTGAGCAATCTATAGCCACATGTCCAAATCCCCTTTCCGATGTTTTTTCGTGTCCGGCCGTTTTCGATGCAGCCCGCATTTCAGCATTGCGGCACGGTGCTCACGTTATGGTCGCTGCCCGCAGTTCGAGCAAAAAAGTCAGCGAGCAACCGGTACTTTATGACACGATGGTGTCTTATGAAACCCATCTAGTTCTGCAGTGTGTCAGAACAGATGACGGCTCGTCTCTGGGGCGGGACGAAGTCGTGGCGCGGGCAGCAGACAAAGAAAAAGAAACTGCACTTCGTGATTCGATTAAGAACGCGATTGACCAGGCAGCAGATCGCTTTGGCTCACAAATCCAGATTTACTGGAACAACGCTGTTCGAGAAAAAGCGACTCATCAGCTATTGTTCACGGATCTCTCCCTCGACGAACTTGCGTTAGTCACGTCGTACCTAGAAAACACTTTAGGTCCTGGCACACGCGCCTACGTACGCAGTTATTTTGGAAACGTTGCAGTAGTGGCGCTATCGACTCCGAGAGATTTTTCCGCTCTCGATCGCGCCTTAATGACCTTCCAGGCATTTCAACTGCGAGTCACTGGCCGAACGGGGAATCGTGTGACCATTGCCTGCATCCATTAAGAACTATCGGAAGGAGGTCGCATTCGTGAGATCGCAAGCATACGTGATCGGAGTGTCGATCGTTGCCATTTGCCTTGGAGCACTTCTCCCGGCACGTGGAGAGGAGCCGTTGAGGGGATCTCGAAATTCTGAGGAATTTCCTCCAGCCGTCAAGAAGAGTACTTATCGCCGCCCCAGTCTACTCGAACTTTTGGGCTGCGGAGCACAGTTAGGAACTTTGGCGACGTCGGCTTCGCTCGAGTGTGGAACAAGTGAGACGCTTGCTGCTGTTGAGACAACAGGGACGGGGCTTCGATTGCCAGATATCGCGGAATTTGAGCGATACTTGGCATCGAAGCGCAGCAGGAAGGTCGTGATTGGGCTGGAAGGCGTGATCGCTCGGACGGTTGCTAAAAATCTTAATATCAAAATTCAAGAACTGGGTGTGCAGAGCGCTTCGTACGAAATCGAAGCACAGCGGGGCATTTACGATTTGCGATTGGGAGCAAGCGTTTCTGTGGATAGAACGAACTACCCCCCGCCGCCTTACAAAGGCGCTCCTCCCACAGATATGACTGAAACTCAAAAACAAAAGGACACGAGCACAAACGTTAGTGTGGGACAGCTTCTTCCGACGGGGGGACTTATCGAACTTCTTTTCCAGCGCTCGTCTGTCGACAACAATAGTGCCTTGTATTTCAGCCCATATTACACAAGCGGCGCCGGAGCTCAGATCTCTCAGCCGTTGCTCAAAAACGCAGGCCGTTTCGTGACAAACGCCGGTATCAGGCTTGCTGAAATCGGGAACAAGCTCGCAAGTGAGAGTTACCGACAGCAACTCTTTGTGGAGCTTACGAAATCTATCACGTTGTACTACGAGCTCATTTTCGCAACAGCGAATGTCGATGTATTGCGGATTTCTTTGGCTCAGGCCCAGGAACTACTGCGTGTCAACACTGCAAAATATAACGCTGGGGTACTGCCGGAGCTGGATGTGCTCCAGGCAAAGGCCGACGTTGCTGCGCGCCAACAACTCCTCGTCAATGCATTGCAAACCGTAGAGGATGTGAGCGATCAATTGAAGAACCAGCTCGCTGAGATCTGCGATATGCGCGAAGTAACGCTTGTGCCAATGGACTTGCCCGAGGTGCCGGAGTATGACGTCAAGGATAGGGAAACAGCCTTCATCAAGGAAGCGCTCGTCAAACGCCCCGAGTTTGCACAAGTGCGCTTAGCCCTTGAAGAGGCTGACGTTCGTCAACGAGTCGCAAAGAATCAAACGTTGCCTCAACTCGATCTTTTTGCGCGTTATCTGGCTCTTGGTGTTGATAATTCCCCCTCCGATGCTTGGGCCGATACGCGGAGCAATGATTACGGCAACTGGCGAGTTGGGCTCCAGTTCAGCTATCCCCTGCAGAATCGCACCGCTCGTTATCGTCTCAAGGAAGCCGAAAATGCGGTAGAGCAAGCAAAGCTTCTCATGAGCAAAGCGCAGCAAGATATCATCCAAGACATCCGTAGCTCTATCCGCGCTGTAGAAACGAACCGACAGCAAATCGAGGTCGGAATGGCGACTGTCGAGTTCAACCGCGAAAAGGTGGATACCGGCATGAAGCGCCAAAGCGTAGGACTCGCAACAAGCTTCGAAGTACTGAGCTTTCAGACCGATCTCGCTGCTGCTCGGAGTGCTCTTCTGCGCGCTGTCATTGAGTACAACAAATCCATCGTTCAACTTGAACGCGCGAAAGGAACCCTACTCGAAACAGTGGGAATCCCTGACAAAATGTTGTCGGGTGCCAAGGAAGGTTCGAAAAAGCAGGGGACAAAAAAATCGCCGCAGTTCCAAGTCTTGCATGTTGTTCGCTGATTTTCCACGTTCTCTGCCCCATGTGAAAACAGCAACCCAAGGCAGGGAAAGAGCGTAGGTGTCTTACACGCCCTTATTGAGGGCGTGGAGCAAATTCAGGGCGTTCCAGGCATTGCTCTAGCATAGCGCGCGCGATGTCTGCGAGTCGTTTACTCGTCGTAGCGGCGGACAATGCGGCGCCAGGCTGGCGCGTGATTCCTTTCTCAACGACCCCGATAACGCTGCTAGGCAGGCCTATAGCTGCGCATGCGGAAAGAAAACTATAGGCTCCACTGTCCACAACATGAACTCCAAAGCGGGTACGGACGAATTCCGGGGCATGCCACCCTCGCAAAGGTCGTGGACTCGAACCCACGACGACCAGTCGTAAATCCATGTTTTCTTTCACGTTTCTGCCATTTCTCTCCTCAGCCGACGCAGAAAGGAGTTCTGCGCTGGAGCTTACTGGTGGCGCTTGAACCCACTCTCGCACATTGCCGCGAAACACGAGATCATCCGGAGCATCGAGATTACCAGGAAGCGCCGTGGGACAGTAATATCGCCGCGCAGCTCGTGCAACCACGACATCCCCTGCACTCAAATCTTCTGCCACAGCAATAACAGGTTCGACCAAGAGAGCACAACTCAGACGATACAAATGTGCCACGTGCCTGACACAGGCGTAGTGGACATCCTCGTCACCATGGCATTCGGCCACCACAACGAGCAAACTCCGATAATAGCCCTCCCACAGTGGGAATAGCCCGGAGTGAAAACGCCGCACAAATCCGAAGTGCGCGGCGAGGCCTTTTGCAGCTCCCCGCGAAGGCATGGACAGAAAAATGCTAGGCGGAACAAGCACGTAGACTAGCTGCAGCAGCTCAACGCGTGCAGGCAAGTGGTATGTTTTTCTTGAACCAGCGAGGTAGGCTCTGGAATGTGAACAGCCATGAAAAGGTTACCTTTACCCGCTTTGCTGACTGCAAGTTTTGCAGCGGTTCTGTTCATTGGATGTGCCCAGTTTGGAATTAACAGCTCATCTACGAAATCAGCGATCACCAATCCGACACAGGACGAGCTAATCACCAATGAGCATCAAACTACGCCGTTCGCCATGGCGGCAGAAAGTTCGGGAAATATCATTACTTTCGCCATCACGAACAACAGCTCCCGCGAGTACACTGTGAGCCCATATCATTTTGCCCTCATTGTTCAGGGAACCCGCCAGATCGTCCCGTACACACCGGACAACGCCACCATCGATGTTCCAAGTCGCCTGGGGCCGGGAGAAACCATCATGGGACGCGCGATTTTTAACGAATTCCCTGCCCCTGAGGGTCACAAACTCGTTTTTAAGCCTGGCCAAGAAGCTGCTTTTGCGGTCATCACAAGTAAATTTAATCCCCTGCGCACCCTTCCCAAGGTCAGCGAAAGCAAAGAGGTTTCTCCGATGCCTAAGCGGAAGAAATAAAACTCGCGCGAGAGCTGCCGTGCACAGTCGCTTTTCAAGGAAAACGTCACACAAAGGAGGAGGCCGTGGCTGACGACTCACCCAAAATTGTGGTGGAGTTCGGAAATCCTGATTGGGTCGCTCACCTCGGAGGGGGCTTTTGGGGACCAGAAAATGCAGGCGGAATCGCGTGGAATTGGCTTTCCGACGCCACGGCCTGGTGCGTCTTACCCCCGCTTGATTGTCATCGCGACTACCTTCTGCGGTTAGAAGCAGCGCCGCTAGCCGTCTATGAGTCGCTGCTCTGGGATTTCCAGCTCTGGTCAGGCAAGAACAGAATTCTACGCAAGGTTGTACCTGTCGAAGCAGATAAGTTAACAATAAAACAGTTTAGTAGCTCCTTTCTGCAGCGATATGGAGAATTTCCCGCTGAATGGGAATGGAGAATCGTCAAACTTGATCGTCCTCAACTCCGCCTCCGTCTCAATGATCTTCCGCTCGGCACGCTTAATTACGATCCCTTACCGCACGTGCAACCCCGCGAAATCGTGCTACGACACGAGTTGATCAGAGAACGGAACATTCTCTACTTCGACGCCAATTACGCTGTAGCGCGTTGCGATGTGGAAGAGGGAGCTGAAGACACCCGTGAGCTCAGCTTCCGCCTATTCCGCATGCTGTTACACAAACTCGACTAATGTAGGGACACCAGCCCATGAACGCATGGTTTTCCGGACTTCGGACAGGACGTAGTTATCCCTTGGCGCAACTTGAAGAGTTTGGTGAGAACGGGGAATCCCTTGAACTCGTTGCCGAACTCCCCATTCAGGTCAGAGTCCGATCCGGCCACACGGCGTATGAACGTTTCCGCGATTTTTGGTATCTCGACGTCGAGCCTGAACAATGCTCCCTGGGAGAAGGCAACACACCTCTCATCAAAGCACCAGCTAGTTTGAAATCTTACACGGGACTCGACCGTCTCTACCTGAAAAACGAGAGTGCTAACCCCACGTGGAGCTTTAAGGACAGAGGAACTCTTGCTACTTGCGCTTTCGCCCGCCAGCTCCGAGAACATGTGCTCATCACGGTCTCCACTGGAAACATGGGGCAATCGGTCGCTGCGTATGCCGCGCGCTGCGGACTGCAAGCCATCGTCATCGTCCCCGCAACAGCCTCCCCTGAAAAGCTGCTATCAGCATCGCTTTACGGCGCAAAAATTCTTCGCGTGGACACTGCTGATCTCGGGCAACTTAAAGACTGTGTTGCAAATTTGTCCTCCACGCTGCATTTACGCATCTCCTCAGGCGCTAATCCCATTCGCGTCGAAGGCTACAAGTTTGAAGCCTTCGAAATCTTCGAACAGCTCGATGGCGTGATTCCCGACTTTATCGCGGTCCCCACCAGTGCTGGCGGTCACATTCGCGGCCTCCACAAAGGCTGGCGAGAACTCGAACAGACGAAAATGATTGAATCCATCCCCCGCATGATTCTCGTTCAAGCGGCAGCGAATGCACCGCTCGCTGATGCGTTGATCAGCGGACTTGATGCGCCCCTGCCCTGTGTGCCAACTCCTACGCTGGCAAGCGCGCTCACGAGCAATGCTCCACCGGGTGGGGTAGACATCATCAGGCTAGCGCACCGTTATCAGTGGTTAGCAGAAACCGTGACAGAAGAAGAAATCCGAGAGGGGTGGATTTGCGCTGCGCGGGCGGGCTTATGGCTCGAGCCATCGAGCGCCCTTCTCTTCCCCGCGCTCCGCAAATTGTCGCATTGCCGAGCGGTTCCACGCGACGCCACGGTCGTTGCTGTGCTCACTGGTGCGGGATTTAAAGACACAAGAATTACAGAGAGAACTCGTGAGCAATCGCATGCCATTCCACTCAGCGCTCTGGAGAGCAAGCTCAAAGACCTGGTAGGGTTGGATTCATGACGATGGTGGAGGGGGGAGGATTCGAACCTCCGTAGCGCGTTAGCGCGACAGATTTACAGTCTGTTGCCATTAACCACTCGGCCACCCCTCCACCTGGGATAGCCATCACGCACCGACGCTTTCGCGTCAGCGCCATGCAGAATACCCCTAAATCTGTTTCGTTATTCTCTCTCGTTCGTTTCTATTGATTGCACTCTTTTTCACGAAGTATGTTGAAGTGTGAAAACGATAACAGAGAGGAGCAATTATGGCCAAAAAATCGCTGCGTGACCTAACGGATCTGCAGGGAAAACGTGTCTTTGTCCGTGTGGATTTCAACGTCCCACTCGATGGCGAGAGCATCACCGACGACACGCGCATTCGCGAGTCGTTGCCAACAATCAAATACCTCATGGAGCATGGTGCGAAAATCATTCTCGCTTCGCATCTCGGACGCCCGAAAGGCAAAGTTGTTGACTCCATGCGACTCACTCCAGCGGCGAAACGCTTGAGCGAGCTGCTTGGGAAACCGGTGAAAATGGCCCCTGATTGTGTTGGGCCAGAAGTTGAAAAAATGGTGGCTGAGCTTCAGAACGGGGAAGTCCTTCTCCTCGAGAATCTTCGCTTTCATCCCGAAGAAGAGAAGAACGACCCTGAATTTGCAAAAAAACTCGCAGCACTGGCCGACATTTTTGTTCAGGACGCGTTCGGCTCGGCTCATCGCGCTCATGCCTCGACGGAAGGCATCACGCACTTTGTCCCCGTAAAAGTCGCAGGCTTCCTCGTAGAGAAAGAGCTCAAGTATCTCGATGAAGCGCTCGCAAATCCTCAGCGTCCGTTCGTTGCTATTCTCGGGGGATCAAAAGTCTCCTCGAAAATCGGTGTCATTTCCAACCTCTTGCAGAAAGTGGACGCCCTTTTGCTTGGTGGAGGGATGACCTACACATTCATCAAGGCGCAAGGCGGCTCCATTGGCAGCTCGCTTTTCGAACCCGAGACGCTCGAAGTGGCAAAGAACACCCTCGAGCAGGCCAAGGCTAGCGGGAAGAAGCTCTTGCTCCCTGTTGACAACCTCTGCTGTCAATCCTCCGAAAAGCCTGATCCCACCGTCGCGCGAGAGGTTTTCCCATCGAACGCTATCCCCGACGGTTGGATGGGGGTGGACATCGGGCCAAAGACAGTCGAGCTTTACCTCGCAGAGCTGAAAAACGCCAAGACGGTCGTGTGGAATGGGCCGGTTGGTGTGTTCGAGATCGACGAATTCGCTGGCGGGAGCAAAGCCATTGCTGAGGCGCTGGCTAATTCCAGTGCAGTCACAATCATCGGCGGTGGCGATAGCGCAGCTGCTGTGAAGAAATTCGGGCTTACCGACAAGATGACCCATATCTCAACCGGCGGCGGCGCATCCCTCGAATTTCTCGAGGGAAAGAAGTTGCCCGGCATCGAGGCACTCGACGACAAATAGTTCCTCATGCTTGGCGCGTTCGTCTCACTTGGCCGCATCTTCTTGGACGTGGTTTTTCCAAGAATTTGTTGTGGGTGCGACGAACGAATCATCGAACCACGGCGCATCGTCTGCTCCCAGTGTGAGCGGACGATGCGCCCTTTACGTCTGCCCCTTTGTCCCCGCTGCGGGGCGGAGAATTCGCCCGCCGCGGCGGGGGAAAAATGTCGTTCTTGTCCCGGCGGTGAGATATTCTTTCAGGCCGTTCGGTCGTTCACAGTTTACGAAGGACCCGCCGTTGCAATTCTCGAACGTCTCAAGTATCGAGCGCGGCCCCAGTACGCGGATTATCTCGCCCCTCTTATGGTGCGTGCGCTGAAGAGCCTCTATCGCGATGTAGCCTTTGATGCGATGATTCCGGTTCCTCTTCATCGCACACGTCAACGCGAACGGGGTTACAACCAGGCGGAGCTCATTGCCCGCAGCATGACGCGAGCGACGGGAATTCCCCTGCTAGCCAATGCCATTCGTCGGGTCCGTCCGACCCCGTCCCAGACTCACCTTGATCGACGAGCTCGTGCCAAAAATGTTCGTGATGCTTTTCTGGTTTCAGACCCGGCCCTGATCGCGGGCAAAACACTTTTGATGATCGACGACGTTTGCACCACCTGTGCCACCCTTAACGAATGCGCACGAGTCCTGCGTGCCTCTGGAGCTGAAATGGTCTGCGGCCTCACATTCTGCCGCGCTTCGCTCGATTAGCTTCCATTTGTGTTCGCTTCGCGCTTGATTCTCTGCGCAGATTAGTCTCTTTCACTAATCAGGTTTTCAAATAGAGGATACTGTGGATGATTCGTCGGCACTGGGGAAAAGATAAGTGGATGCTCGTTCCGCAAGCGGAACATGCACGGTTAGCAGGCATCATTGCCGCCGCGTGGAAGTTTTCCCCGGTGAGGCCCAATGGCGAGGTGATCAAAGCCATAGCCATGCACGACGACGGGTGGGCTGAGTGCGACGCCAAGCCTCGTATTAATGACCGCGGCGAACCACGCTCGTTCCTCGAGATGCCGAAATCAGAGCATTACGAAATCTGGTCGCGGAGCATTGCTCTCATTGCTGAGCGCGGCCTGCTCTATGGGGCGAGTGTCGTCGCGCAGTACTTTTTAAATCGAGCGCAACACGAGCAGGAAATCGCGCGCCTCAAGCCACGCGAGGCTGTCGCTCTGGGGAATTTTATAGCTGAACAGGAACATCGCATCAGGGTGTGGCGGAAGGAACTCGAGAAACGTACAGCCGACGCCGCAGATGAGCTGTCGAGCAATCCCAATGATACGGCAACATCCGCGCTTATCAATATCCCTGTTGGCGGCAGCTTTGAAGCGGACGTCAAACTACTCGAAGTCTGCGACGCGTTGTCGATCCTCCTCTGCACCGATTTTCAGGGAAGCACAACAATCGAGCATGTCCCTTACTTGGCGGATATCGAACAGCTCGTCGTCCGGCGGCCTAATGGCAAGTTTGGCCTGGAAATTGAGCCGCTTCCTTTCCGAAAGAATTTGCGCGATCACGTTCGCGCCTACATCATTCCGGCCACCCCCTATGAAAGCGACGAGCAGCTCCAGGCATCGCTCCAGTCGAGTTCCGCAGTCTCCCAGGAGTTTCTTCTGGGAAACTCGTCAGAAAGCGTCACAGTGGCGTGAGAATGAAATTCTGTTGCGCTGGTCCGTCTCGCCTGCCACGGTGGGAAACAACCAAGGACAAGTTTTGTGGTATCAGCCGTTTCACAAGGGGTCGTAAAGATGAAACTTCTGAATCTCTTTTCCGCTGCAGTAGCCGTTTTCACGCTCGCGGGCTGCTCTCTGGCTCCGAATTGGAAACACCCTTCGGATCCGCCGCTGTCCACTGCTGAAGGACGTGAACAAATCTGTCTCTATAATCTCGAGCGATTGCTCGACGCGAAAGAGGAATGGGCTCGTGAGACAGGTGCACGCCGCGGAGCAAACGCGCCTAGAGTGGAGATGCTGGCCCACAAGTATCTGCGGCGTTACGAATACGGGCGCCGCCATTGGTGCGACGACGACACGCTGCGCTCCCCTGTCAATGTCCCGAAATGTCCCAGTGGCGGACAATACATCATCGGTAAAGTCGGCGAGTTGCCCCGGTGCTCGGTCCACGGAGACCTGTTACGCGACTACGACGCGCCGCTTCCCCACTTCCACACCCACTGATAGCTCTTCGCTCAACTAGCCGGCCGTCGCAAGGTGTCTTGCTCTTTGCGCAAGCACCGAAACGGTGGTATGTGTTCGGCATAAGAGTTCGGGAGGAACAATGACATTAGGACAAACACAATGGACGAACGTCGGCGTCCTCGCCTCCGGACGCGGGTCAAATTTCGAGGCACTTCTCCGGCATGAAAGGGAGGGCTATTTCGCGAAGGTCCGCATCGTGTGCCTCATCGTGGACAAAAGTGACGCCGGCGCATTGCACATTGCGGAGCGCTATGGGGTAACGTTCCACATTGTCAGGCGCAAAGACTTCTCTTCCAAAGAGGAGTTCGAGCAAAGCATCGTCAGTATTCTCGAATCGCATGAAGTCGAATGGGTCGCCCTAGCCGGCTATATGCGGCTGGTCGGCCGAACTCTCCTGGAACGCTTCCCCCAGCGGATCCTGAATATCCATCCCGCTTTGTTACCGGCTTTTCCCGGACTCCATGCTCAGCGGCAAGCTCTCGAGTATGGCGTTAAGGTCTCAGGCTGTACCGTACATTTTGTTGATGAAGGGATGGACACCGGTCCCATCATCGTGCAGCGCTGTGTGCCGGTTTTGCCAGGTGACACCGAAGACACCCTGGCCGCGCGGATTCTCAACCAAGAGCACGAGGCCTATTCGGAAGCCCTAAAAGCTGTGACGGAACGGCCGTGGTGCCTGGAGGGACGGATCGTACGCTTCCTTGACGAAACTGCTAACGGAAAGGGAACGAACTTGCCATGATTCCTCGATATTCCACCCCAGAGATGTCGGCTCTCTGGAGCGAAGAAGCAAAATATCAAGCCTGGCTCGAAGTGGAACTTGCGGCCTGCGAGGCCTGGCATGAGCTTGGTCGCATCCCTGCCGATGCTCTGGCCGAAATCAAATCAAAGGCGCGATTCGAAGTCGCTCGTATTGAAGAGATAGAAAAGACCGTCCACCACGACGTCATCGCATTTACCACGTGTCTGGCCGAGAACATCGGGCCGGCTTCGCGCTTCGTGCATCTTGGTCTCACGTCAAACGATGTTGTGGATACTGCCCAAGCCCTTCGCCTGAAGCGCGCGGGAGAGCTGATTTTGGCAGAATGCGAGAATTTGCGTTCGACGCTCAGGCGCCTTGCTCTGGAACACAAGGACCAGGTGGTTGTGGGACGCACCCACGGCGTCCACGCCGAGCCGATTGTTTTAGGGCTTAAGTTTCTGCTGTACTACGAAGAAATGGGACGCAACGTGGAGCGTCTGCAAACAGCTTTCCAGCGTGTGGCTGTCGGAAAAATCTCTGGGGCCGTCGGCACTTATGCCCACACCGGCCCCGAAATCGAAGAGCGCGTATGCCAAAAATTGGGAATCGCGCACGCTCGCGTGGCCACCCAGGTGATCCAGCGCGATCGCCACGCGGAACTCTTATGCGCACTGGCCATTTGCGGCTCGACCATCGAAAAAATCGCCACAGAAATCCGTCACCTCCAGCGCACGGAAGTCCGGGAGCTGGAAGAACCATTCAGTGCTGGCCAAAAAGGCTCAAGCGCCATGCCTCACAAGCGTAACCCCGTAAAATGTGAACAGCTGTCGGGACTGGCGCGACTCTTACGCGGCTACGCAGCCACCGCGCTCGAGAACAACGCCCTCTGGCATGAGCGCGACATCAGCCATTCGTCCACCGAGAGGGTCATCCTGCCGGATTCCACAACCGTGGTGCATTACATGCTCCGGCTTCTCCGCAAAGTGCTCGAAGGGCTCCACTATTATCCGGCACAAATGGAAAAAAACCTTAACCTCACTCGTGGGTTAATCTTCTCGCAACGCGTGCTCCTTTCGCTCGTCGAACGTGGGCTTTCCCGTGAAGAAGCCTACGACGTCGTGCAAAAGGCGGCCATGGCCACCTGGGCCAGTGACTCAGCGACCCTGCGGGAGAACCTCAACAAGGACCCGCGCATCGCACAGGTGCTCTCTGCGGAAGAACTGGATCGTTGCTTTGACCCCGCTGATTTCCTCACGCATGTTGACCACATCTACAAAGCGGTGCTGGAAGGCTAAGAGTCCGACTGCGAGATTTGAGCGTCAGGTGCGTCCGGTCGGTTGGTTCGGTCGCCACTCCCAGACATGACCCTTTGAGATCATTGCGTTCATTACTTTTTTATCTTGTTTATTGCATCACTGAAAAACTGTCGAAGCTCTTCTAGGTCGCGCTCGGCAAATTCACCTCCCGACTGAAGGCGTTTGCGTAGCTGCGAGACTATCTCGGCTCCCCTTGAGAAAACAGGCGCAGCTTCGGAACCAGCTAGAGAAATCGAGTTTTCCAGGTAACAGTTCAATAAGGCCAGGACATGGGGAATCTGTTTCGCCGGTCCATCGGCCACGAGATTCTCCAGTACACCAACAAATTGATGCGATGCGTTCACATGGACTGATGGCGACGTAAGCGCCTCGCGAACGGCAAAAGTGGCGTCACTTCTATCCATTTCCGGCGGGCAGCGCAGGCTGAGGACATGACTGGCGACACGGTTTTCGTTAAGAGAAAAGAGTGTGAGCGACGCGGAGGTGTTGACAGAGAGGGGTTCTGGAAGCTTCGCGTAAAGTCCCTCAGGAAGCTCTGCCGGAAGGCGGTAGAACGCGACCTTAGTTGCCGACTTCGCCGCGTTATGGGCAGGCGTGAACTCAAGAAGAGCGGCATAACCGGAAGACGCTGGTTGTCCGGCGATGTTGGTTAAGCGCAAACGCAGGATGTCCGTCGTGACGGAATCAACAATGGCGCCCCCACTTTCCACCGGGAAAACAGCGCAAGGTTCGTTCGTGAGATTCGTTTTCTGGCTTGTTGCGGCGGGCGTCGGTGAGGCGACACGAGCAACGCGACTCGACACAGCTTGATCTTCTGTCTCACTCGTACAGTGGCACAGCATGAGAGCAAGACTCGCAGCGCCCCCTAAATCGAATATTTTTTGCAAAAAGCCCCGCTTTTTACTGGACAAGAGAAACATCGGCATCGGTACGCTCCTTTTTTGCATATAGATGTCTGCCAATTCGAGAGATATGATTTACTGTGCATTTTTATTATTTGGTATTTCTTTTCTCTTGACGTCATGGGAATTTGTGACATAAATGCGAGATTAGACAATGGGAAAGTGGGTGCCAACTTTCCCGGAGTCAATTACAGATATCAGGAGGTTTGCTATGAAGAAGTTAACACTCACCCTTGCTGCTGTTGGCGCAGCTGTCGCAGCGGCAAGTTACGCAGCCCCGCCCTACACCATGACCCAGATTTGGAAAGCGGACGCCGGAGGGTCGTTGTTGGCCTGGTTCCTTAACGATAACAACACCCGCGGACTGTGCTACTATGAGCCATCAGACACTCTCCTCGTCCCTGACCGCGGCCCGGCCAATGCCGTGTACCGGCTGGATCCAGCCACGGCTGCTGCAAAAACGCCAAACGCCCTGAACGTCACAGGCGTGAGTCTGGGAACAATCCAGTTAAACCTCATCAACGCTACGTCCGACGGCAAACTCTTTCTCACAAACGTGGCCGCGGCAACCAGCACTTTCAAGATTTACTACTACGCGAATGAAACCGCAGCGCCAGTCACCGCTTACAGCGAAGCAAACGTGTCGGTGCGCTACGGTGACAGCGTGGATGTGAAGGGCTCTGGCTCGAACATTGAGCTTCTGGTTTCGGGGTCCGGCAATCCCAACGTTGCTGTGTTCACCTCGACCGATGGCGGCGCTACATTTAC
Source organism: Candidatus Sumerlaeota bacterium (assembly GCA_017161655.1). GTDB lineage: Bacteria > Sumerlaeota > Sumerlaeia > Sumerlaeales > Sumerlaeaceae > DRVG01. The sequence continues at coordinate 307,864 of JADFCV010000001.1, read as the reverse complement.
GAAGCAGGACATTACGCTTAACACTGCGCTCGTCGGAACCACCTACGTGAAGTGGGATCCTCAGGCTTCGGATGCTTTCTACGCACGTAAGGCAGCTTCAACCGGCACAGAAACTTCGGCTCTAAAACGTTACACCATTTCCGGCACGGCCGGCACATCGGACACAGTTTTTGGTGCGAAGCTGCCCCTCGCAGGCGTTGGTGCGTTCGATGTGAAAGTGACTCCAGGAAGCCACCTGATCGTTGCCAACACGTTTGCGAACGCTACGGCTGGCGCATCTAATCTTAAAGGGACCGTTTACCACGTCGCGTCTCAGACGCTGCTCGCCGAGACGGCAGCGGGTTTGGAAGCGGGTAGCGCTGCCAATACCAATCTCAATGGCTCCGGTGCTGCGGCGATTGACCTGACCAACAAACGCGTGTTCTTCCTGTACACGAACAACAGCATTTCGGCGTGGAATCTGCCGAACGAGGTGGCTTCAGGCGTCGGCGACTGGAACCTCTACTGATAGCTAACCATATGGCTCTGCCGCAAAGAAGAGCGTTGCAGAGCCAGGTCGGTGCGAAAAAATGGGGAGCGGAAGGGCACCATTCCGCTCCCTTTCCTTTTGAGCTTGTGTTGCTCGAGAATCTCGGTTCATTTCCACTTCTGGATGCTGGCAAGAGAGGGTTGTCCATGCGGATGAAAAAGGCTGTGTTTTCTCGGCTGATGGTGTGTTTTGCGCTTTGGTCTGCGGTGATGTCGCAAGCGGCGCTGGGGTTTCGCCCGTCCGACCCGGTGGCGGAATGGAGAGGTGGTGTTTTGACAGCAGAGGATATCGCTCTCTACAGTCAGGCGGTGCGGTATCCTTATGCTGACCCCGTGGACACGATGCTTTCGAGCACGATAGAAGCCGAAAGAAAGGACGCTGCAACATTCGTGGAACAGATTGCCCGCGAGCGGGCATGGGAAGCTGCGATGGCCGCGCAGGCTCGCGAACTTTGCCCGGACCTGGAAACGACTGTCAGCAAGCTTTCGCAGCCCATGCTCTGGCCGTGCGTCGTGGAACACTGGCAGCGACAGGTCGCAGCACGCTTCACCACCCCGCCGCTTGAACAAATTGTCGCGGCAGGGTTCCGCCATCGCAAAGCCTTCGAGCGCGACGAGATGCGGGATGTGCGCTACATCTTCCGCTCTACCACCGGGACCAAAACGCAGGCCGAACGAGAGGCCGTGAAAAAGGACATGGATGAGGTTTATCGCCTGCTGGAGGAGAAACGAATTCGCTTTGATGACGCAGCGCGGTTTTACAGTCAAGCCCCGAGCAGCAGCAATGGTGGGCGCGTCGGTGTCATCTCGCGCAACGTGCCCTACAACCGCAGGTTTGTGGATTTCGCATTTTCGCTGCCCCAGGATGTCATCTCCTCCCCTACTCTGCTCCACAACGGCTACTACATCGTGTGGGTCCCGCACGTGTATCCCGAGGAGCGCCTGACGACGGATGCCATTGAACGCGATCCTGGACTTCAAGAACGCATCATCGCGCTCATGCGGGGGGAATTCGTGAGCGAAGAAGCGGCCAGAGTTGTCGAAAAACGGTTTGGAAAGACAACGGTGACGCAGGAGCTTGTGGCGCTTGCTGTGCTCGAAGACATGAGCACCCCGACAGAATGCGAGAAAAAGGAACGGTTTTTCCGCGAACGGGTGTTAGCGCGGACTTGTTTCCTCGACACCAACCTTGAGCGCTTCCGCCCAACAGAGGAAGATGCGCGAGCTTATTACACGACCTATTCAAAAGCGATGAGAAAAGGGGGATACCTGAAGTTTACCCGGTTTTTTGTTCCGTATGGAACGGCGCGGTATCCGACACGGCGGGCTGCACTCGACGCACTCAATAAGCTGCGGGATTTCGTCATAAAGCACCCGACAGCGGATATGGGGGGCATTCTGGCGGAGGCCAGAAGCCTGGACGCGGAGGTGACGCAGCAGACTGATTGGGTGATGTCGAGTGACGAACCGAAGGCCGATGACGAACTTGTAAAGATCACAACGGGGTCGCTCACAAACAACATTCCGACGAAGGAAGGGGTGGCCTTCTATCGGCTCGATGGGCGACGCGAGCGTCCACAAATGGAATTTGATGAGGTGCGCGAGATGTGCCTGGAACAAGCACGCAACCGAAAGGCATGGGAGGCCATGCAGAAAGCGATTGAGGACTTTGCTCGCGAGCACGAGCTGAAAATTCTTATCCCTCTCCCCAAGTGAGCAACGGATGAGGCTCGCAGCATCACAGCGGCAGGACGTCCGTGCCTGCCGCTTTTGTTTTGTTAACAAAATATGGGGCAGGACTGGGAAAGCACGGCGTGCCAGACGTGACAGAAGAGAATTGATCCAAAGCTAAATCAAGTGCCACATTTTTTTCTTGCAATGCCCACGGGCCGGCAGGCAGACTAACACTAGTTTGGCAGCATGGGGGCACATCAAAACGTTACGTTCGACAGGAGGAGAAAACAATGACAGGCAAACGACTCACCGTTGTGAGCCTCTTTGCAATGCTGGGAACCGTCGCCATGGCGCAGCAGCCGATGTCACTGCTTTTTAAAGTGGAAGACGGCGGAGCGCTAAGCTGGCTGAATGGCAACAACCAAACACGGGGCATGACTTACAACGCCAGCACAGGTCATCTGCTTGTGGCCGACAATGATTCCGTCGCTGGCAATAAAATCCACGTGCTTGATCCCATGACGGGATCCGAGATTGGGTCGGGTCTCAACAACACCGGGATCGGGGGCGGAACTGTGAACGTGGGAAAAGTCGCTGTCGCAGCTGACGGACGAATTTACCTTTCCAATATCGCCATTGCTGGGGCCAATTTCCGGATCTACGCCTACTCAGATGAGTCGGCCGCGCCAGTGGTGGCGTACGCCGAGACGCCGGCCAGCGAGCGTCTTGGAGACTCCATTTCAGTGATCGGCTCCGGCAACAATACAAAACTGCTGGTGGCCGGCATGAATAATCCTAATGTGGCACTTCTCACCACAACGGACGGCGGCCAAACCTTTACCAAGCAGGTCCTAACGCTGGATGCTGGGCTTGTTGGCCTGAGCTTTGTTGCGTGGGACCCGAGTGGCACGGCATTCTGGGCACGCAAAGCGGCTGCCGATTCGCTTGATGAAACCACCTCCGTTTTGTATGCGATCAGCGGGACGAGTGCCTCAGCTAGTGCAGCAAAAGCGGTTGCCCCGGGTAAAGGCGCAATTTCTGTTGCAGTGAAGAATTCCGTCAAACTCATGGCGCTGGCTCCAGCATCAGTGACGGCAGGCGCCACTGACGTGAAAGGTATCGTTTGGGACCTCAACAACGATGTTGCGTTTGCTGCAACAGGAAGCGGACTTGAGAAAACGGGCGGAGCCGCAGCAAATGTGAATGGGACCGGCGATGCGGCCATTGATGCGCAAAATGGTCGCGTGTGGTTCCTTTATACGAACAACTCGATTTCAGGCTGGCTGCTGCCAAGTGGCTCGACGGCAGTGAGTGATTGGAATCTGTTCGAGTGACTTTCGGAGAACTGGCGAACTGTTTAGTGTCTGCGATGAGAAGATAAAAATTCGCCAGATGAGTCTCTGCGACTGAGTGAGAGTGAACATGACGACGAGCGGGTAAGCAAAGCGCTTGCCCGCTCGATTGTTTTATGGGACCGAAGTTTTTCCTAACCCCTTGAGGCTAAATCTTGATTTTCTCGTCCATTGTAGAAAGCAAGGAATTACCATGATGAGCGATTCTGTGTGCTTATGTGTGCGTGCGAATGATGAGTTTGCCCCGTGCGTGGATTATGTTTTCCGCACGTTCGGGCGCTGGGCCGGGATCACCACAAAATGCTGTTCCGTGGAGGAGCTTGCGCAGGGAGCGCCTGTAGGTGAGGCAGGGCTGATCCTCGCCTACCGCAGCGAAGGTGAAGGGGCGGAGAGTTGGCAAGCAATTGAAAAAGCGGTCAGAAATAAGCCGATTATCAGCATCAAGCGCTCCAATTTTTTTGGTCCCTCTTTTCTTCTGGCGCCCGATTTGCCCGAGCCATCGGCGACTCTGGAGGAGGCTGTTTCATCGGAGGGATTTCGAAAACAGGTCCAGCGTCTCTCGGAAAAACAGGCTCACATCGGGTTCGATTTGATTGCTTCTGCGTTCTGGTTCCTGGCGCGATACGAAGAATACGTTACGGCTACGGCTGAGGCACACAACCGCTTCTTAGCCTCTTTCAGCATTGCACCACCGTCGTTATACGACCAACCGGTCGTGAACAGGTGGTTTGAGCACTGCGAGCGTTTGCTCAATGAATTAAGTGGGCGAGATTCCTCATGTTACTTTCTCCCAAAACCACGTATCGTACTCACCCATGATGTGGATTTGATAAAAAAATATCGGGGGATGATGGGAGTTCGCCGGACGATTTCTGCTATGATGCGAGGCGATGCGCGTGAGGCGACGAGTGAAATCCGAATGGCGAGTCTTGTGCTTGCTGGGCTTCGGCGTGACCCCTACGATAGCTTCGACGAGATCTTTTCGATCAAGGAGCGGTTGAGTGCCCCCTCGACCTTCTACTTTATGGGCGGCGGCGATGCTCCGCTCGACGGGGACTACTCTCTCGACGACCAGCGCGTGCGTGAGTTGGTGATGCAGATTCTCTCGCGGGGCGATGAAATTGGGCTGCACCCTTCTTACGAGACTTTTCATTCGCCTGAGAAGATACTCGAAGAGTTGCAGGCTCTGGAAAAAGCGGTGGGCCATCATGTGATCGGCGCTCGTCAGCACTATTTGCGCTTTGATTTGCCTGAGACCTGGTACGCGTTGGGCCAATGCGGCTTGCGGTACGACACTTCACTGGGCTTTCCAGATCGGGCCGGCTTCCGGTGCGGTTGGTCGGGATGCCTGCGTCCTTTCGATGTGGAGAAACGCATCGAATTACCGATTATCGAGTTGCCGCTTGTGGCGATGGACATAACTTTGGCTGTCTACGAAAATGTGCCTGCGGAAAAGGCCGTTGAGAGACTAGCACGTTTGCTTGATGCGAGCGAAACACCAGGCGGGGCTTTTGTGCTCCTGTGGCATAACACCCTTCACGATAGTCGGGCGTACCCAGGTTATTGGGACACGATGGAATACTTCCTTTTCGCATCGGCAGGAACAGTGGAATTTGCCACCGCGGCGCGCCTGTGCGAGGAATTTGAGCTACGTATGGTCAAGACTGGCTGATGGACAGTTCACATAACAACTCGACTTGCTCCCAACAAACTACAGCTCCAGCGGGACAGTCGCCTTCTCCCAACCCCAATGCTGCCGTTTGCCCACGGGGCGCTGCGGCCCTGCTAAGCCTGGCAGCTCTGGCTTACGCTGTGCTCGTTGTCAGCCATTGGTCAGATGCATACGTTGACTTTGGGGACGGCAACTATCTTTACATTAGCTGGCGGCTGAGCGAGGGCGCGACACTTTACAAAGATCTTCTGGCGCCTCAACCGCCTATGCACTTTTTATTTGGTTGGTTACTTGCGAAGTTTGCCACCCTGACGCATTTGCCCATGCTTTACGTCTTCAGGTCTTTTAGCGTTCTTCTACACCTTTGCATGGCATGCCTAGCTGCGATCTTAGCCTGCAAAGTGGCGACATTAACGGGTCGAGATAGCCGCCGCGGCACGATTGGAGCTCTGGCAGGATTTGTGTATCTGTTTCTCCCGATTGGGTTCTGGTGGTCCCTCGGTTACCAGAGCGAACCACTGGAGATTGTGTTTCTGTACGGCGCTTTGCTCGCGCTCCTGGCCGGTCAAAGGAGCAGATCGGCCGTGGCTGCAGGGATCCTCGCTGCCGCAGCCAGCCTGACCAACATGACAGCGGCCCCTTACGCGCTTTTCTTCCTCCTCTATCTGGTGGTACGGGAGCGACAGAGAGCTCTCCCCTATCTGGTGGCACTCATCCTGGTCTGGGGAGGATGCACACTCATCCTTGAACTGAAAACAGGCGCGTATCTTGAAAACGTTATTTTCAATCAGGTGGGGTCATTCCCAAGAAAAGAGTTTTTGCCTGCTGGGGAGAACGTCCTGACTTACGCCTGGCGGAAAATTCTGAACGAGGGGCGCGATGTCCTCGCGCTGGAAGGAGGATTCATCATACTCGCACTCGTAGGACTCGTTCACACCGTCCGCGCGGGAAGACACAGCCCGCGCCTGGAACTCTTCGTCTGGTCTGCCCTCGCTCTCATGGCTTCCATCGTGTATGTGTCGAAAGGGGGAACGATGGATTACATTTTCACCATTGGTGAACCGGCCGTAGCAATCCTCACTGCGATAGCGGTGGCGGATTTGGTGTCTGACAATTCCTCGGCGCAGAGGCTTCCGTGGCACAAGAACACTCTTCCGCTGGCTTACCTCGTAACGGCTGTGGCGTTGATCGTCGTCGTGTGGGCGCCGGCAATCGGCTTCGTCGCGCGAACACTAAGGCAGGAGACGTTCGAACTTGACGCTTACAAGACTCGCCAGGTCGTGGAGCTTATGCGCCAACATACGACAGAGCACGATGCCGTGCTCGCTCCACCATTTTATGCGTTCCTAGCGCAGCGGCGAATTATCGCTGACTACAGCGAGATCTTTCTGTGGACATTGAAATACTACAACGAAAAGCAGGACAAACAGAGGGGACGCGGAGTGACGTCGGTGGAAAAAATCGCATCAGCTCTTCGCGCCAGATCGATTGCTTTTGTCGCGCTCGATCTCGATCAAACGGGGCGAATTCCAGAAATCAAAACAGCGATTGATGAGCACTATCGACCGCTGCGACAATCGGAATTTCGGACCTTGAACACACGCTTGATGTTCTACGTTCCCAGGTAAAAGCCTAGCTCGCTCGCGGTTACTGCGAGCTCCTGATAAACTCGCAGACAAGCTTGGCAGCCTGCGACTCATCCGCTGGCTGATTTCCACCTGTAAGCTTCTCCGGACCCTTGTTTTTCTGTCCCCGAGACATTTCGATGCCACACGTCACTACGGGCATTTTTTCCGGGTTTGGATCTTTGGTGCGACCTTTTGGGATCACGGCTAGTCCTTTCTCAGCTGCAACCACAAGAGCCAAAGGGGCATGATGGCCCGGCGCTCTGGGGGCAGCTCGGAACGCTCGACGTTGTCGGCGATGAGCCTACCGAACTCGCACTCATCAGCTTCACCAGTTTCGTGCCGTGGCACTTAGGACATTCCACGGAATCTACTTCGCGCTGTGTGAAGACGAGTGTACTGAACTCCTCACCGCAAGATGAGCATTGATACTCGTAGATCGGCATTGTTGCACACCTTTGGAAAACGTCTCAACGATGGGGCGGACGTACTCGGTCGTCCGCCCCTGGTGCAAATTTACACTCTTCACAAGACCCCGATTCACTTGCCAGCAGCGCCAGTGGTGGGTGTGTCTTCCTTCTTCGGTTTCGCCGGCTTTTCATCAAGTGTGTCGCGAATCTCTACGCGCTCAAGCTTGACAGGCGAAAGCGCCCGACCTGTTCCCGGCTCGCTCGGGAGTTGCGAGATGGCTATGACCACGTCCATCCCCTTTACCACTTTTCCAAAGATTGTGTGTCGGCGGTTGAGATGAGGTGTCGGAGCAACCGTGATAAAGAACTGGCTGCCATTTGTGTTCGGCCCACGATTGGCCATCGCGAGGTAGCCGGGCTGATCAAAGACGAGATCGCTGAATTCGTCCTCGAAGGTATATCCCGGCCCTCCCGTGCCGGTTCCAAGAGGGTCCCCCCCTTGAATCATAAAGCCTTCAATGGTGCGGTGAAAGACCGTCCCATCGTAGAGCGGCTTGCCCTTCATGACTTCTTTGGTTGCTGGATGCTGCCACTCTTTTTTTCCTGTGGCGAGACCGATGAAATTCTCAACGGTCTTGGGCGCTTTGTCTGGCAAAAGCTCAACGACGAACTCGCCTTTCGAGGTGTGAAAGACAGCATACGGTTTTGCACTGGCTGTGACAACAGCCCCTACCGAAAGAATCGCGGCGAAAAGCGCTATCGGTCTTTTCATAAAGCTGATTCCCTTTCTTGATAACAAATTAACGACTCAAGCCTATGGCCTGTAACTGACCAGATGATGATTTTTTGGCATACTGGAATGGCGCTAGCAAGCGCAGAGCATACTCTTCCGAAGAGTTGTCTTCGAAAACAAGCTCGATTTGCTTGTCTAGGAGCACCTTCTGAAGTTGATAATACAGCCCCGGACAGAAGTAGAGACGTAAACGATTGAGACTCCAGGTGGCAAAGCGCATAAGAAATCCATTGGAGTCAGGATGAAGTCGGAGACGGGTTTTGCCCTTCTTGTAGCGACGAACAATGCTCCGAACCAATCGTAACGTGTGAAAGTTCTCACCCCTCAGATCTAAGCTGATTCCGGCCACGGCATTGCTGAGCTCTTCAACTTGCGTGAGAGTGAAAATTGCTCGTGCTCGTACCGCAAGCGCTTCATCTGAGTCCCAATGGACGACTCCCCAAACGTAAAGGGGTTCATCTGCCGAAAGATTCGTCTCGTAAGCCTGTCGAACCTTGGTGGGAATGTAAAGAGGGTATCCATCGAAGTCAGCACAAAAGGTTTCTATGCCACCTTCTTTTATGGGGTGCTCATCAATGTGGTTTATGTACCCAACCAGGGCGACTTCACGCTCGACATCGCGGCGACTCAAGGAATCAAATCGCACGGCGCGCGACCGTTTTATCACGTGAGAAAATAATACGAGTGGATCGACCGATATGGGGACATCTGTTGCCTCCATCTCCTGCCAAACAATTTTTTGCAGAGAGACCTCTCCGGTTTCTCGAAGGGTTTCGGAAAACAAACTGTCTGTGGCTTCGGCAGCACCCAACTCGGCATTCTCTAACGCGGCAACGAGCGAGTCTCTGTCTTCGCCAAAACAGTCGCAAGCACCTGAGCGGATGAGGTTAAGAAGCGCAACATTGTTAACAATCCGTCGCTCGGTCCGGCGTCTCAAATCATCAAGGCTCTCAAACTCCCCGCGCGACCTTGCCTGCTCAATCTCACGATAAGTTTTTTCTCCCACTCCTTTGATCATGCACAGGCCACAACGAACGGCGCCATGTTCAATGGTGAACTGGTAATGACTGCGGTTGATGTCGGGGCCAAGAATTCTAACTCCCATTTCCCGCGCTTCTCGAAAGAATGCAGCCAAACGCCTGGCTTGCTTTTGCAAAGAGACGCGCGAGAAGAGTGCTGCAAAAAAGCATGCAGGAAAGTGGGCCTTGATGTAAGCGAGGTAATACGCGAGGAGACTTTCAGGAATAAAGTGACGAATATCCCGTGAATCCCCTGTGGCAAAGGCATCCTCGGAACGGATCTTCAGCAACTCGCGGAAGTTTCTTGGAGACTCCTGTCGCAGGAGCTTGCGCATGTGCATGGACTGAAACGGCTCAATGCCAAGAGTGAATCCTCGGCGCAAAAGCTCGTGCGTGCGGGGATCGTCTAGCTGAATTTGATCGATATCAAAGTTGCCTTCCTCGCGGACCCAACGCGCGGCTATGTCGAGAACTTTTAGTTGCTGAGACGCTGATAAGACAAGGCGCGGAACGCGGAATACATCAAGCGCATGGCCTGCTACCTGCGTGCATACCTGTCCGTCGCTGCGGACCAGCGGGACCAATTGCGCCAAATTTCTCCCGTAAATAGCTAGGTCTGTCTCTGAAAACGTCAGATCCTGGGGGCGACCGAGGAGGCGGCTGAGGACAAATGCGAGCACTTGCGGGTTGGGAAGTGTAATCGAATCCAGCGAATGTTTCACAAAACTGCCGAAGTGCCGAAGCCCGTCGCGCTCACCTACTTCGACGGCCGATGCACTATGAACATCTAACGCCATCCATTCGCAGACCTGGCGAAGGATTTGCGTCCTGCTGGCAGTCAAATAACGACCAATCCGTGCACAACTGGAACCTCGAATGTACTCGTGAAAGAATCTCATCACGACAGGGGCAGCGTCAGTCGGAAGCTCGACAGTGAGCGTTTCGGCCGACCCTGCAATGCGAATATTCCCAAATCCGGAGAAATTGAGTTTGAAGCGCAAAGGGTCGACTCTGGTCAGGCCGAGCACGTAAGCAATGAGGCTTGTGGCAAGATCACTTGTGCCAACCCCAACGGTCACACCATTCTCACGGCAGTAGCGGACAAGCGCGTGGAGTAGAATGAGCCGATCTGCTAGCCCCTCACGATGAACTGCTGCCAATTCTGAATCAAGTCGGGTGCGAATTTCGTGAGTCACATTTTTGAAACGGTTCTCGGCCTCTCGTGATACTATATCACTCAGGTACGCATCAGAAGAGATTCGCGGCAGATCAAGCGAGGGAAATAGCGGCTGGAAAGTGCTCTGCAAGGCACGGCATCGGTCCGCAATTCGAATGCTGGCGGCCAGCAACTCGATGTCCTTCTGGAAATATTTCTCCACCTCTTCGTGCCGCCCCAGGTGGTGAAACGACAAATCTTCCGGCGGGGCTTTTGGAGAGAATAGCGTGGGACAGGACTGCCCGGAAAGAAACAAATGCACCAGCCTGTCTGCAACGGCAAGGTAATGAACCGAAGGAGCGGCAACAGCGATTAAGCCGTGGCGACGAGCGAAATCTCTGTGAGACGAGGCCAAGCGCACATGCTCTACAGCAATGCAAATATGTTGGAGATCAAACAATCTGCGCAACGCAGTGAGATAATGCTGTGCGGTTTCCCAGTCGGCATTCTGCACGAGCTCGCTAAACTTTGAGCTTGTTCCGCCGAGAAGAACAATGACTCCGGTGGCATAGGTGGCTAGCTTTTCCAAGGGAACCGAGAATTTCCCTGTGAAAACTGCGGGGAAATCAATTTCCGATTCCACAAACAAGGACGTCAGCAGACTTGAAAGATTCGCGTAGCCCTTGTCGTCCTCCGCCAACAGGACAAGACGTTCCGTAGAGGCTCCCTCTGGAGTCGGAAAAGCTACGGGCACCTCGGTGCCGATGATGGGTTTCACATTTCGACATCGACACTGATAGACAAATTCTGGCACTCCAGCCAAAGAACAGTAGTCAGTGAGGGCCAGCGCTCCATAACCCAGGTGGGCGGCGCGCTCCACCAGTTCGGGCACACTTGCAACACCCGTCCTTGGTGAATACCAGCTGTGAACATGGAGAAATGCAAATTCGGAGCGAGCCATGACGAATGAGATTTCAGAGCGTTATAGTCGCTGGGGCAATCATTTTGTGAAGATTATTCCGTATCACTGAACTCTTTTCCGCTAAGGATAAACGAAAACCCGCGTTATTCCTTCTCGCGCATTTTCGAAGATATAACGTGCTGCATAGGCACTCACGTGGACACAGCCGTGACTTGGAACAGACAAGCTTCCTTCATGGATAGCCGCACCACCTCGAAAAAAGACAGAATACGGCATGGGCGCGTTCCATTGCTTTGACCACCACGAGCGAGATTTCCACTCAACAACGAATGCTCCCGTGGGCGTTGGATAATCCTGTCGTCCTCCCAAAATTGCAAATTCAAATTCACCGAATCGACCGATTCGTTCTCCTAACCACAACTCGATATCAGGGGTTTGTTGGGACGAAAGCGAACTAGGAATCAGCAAAATCGCCGACAGGCAAGCGGTGTTCAACAGACCTTTGACCTTCTCCTGCAATTTCTGAATATTAAAGCTTTGGATTCTCATATTTGGACTTCACTAGTGGTTCCTAATACTCATCAGAAGCGGAAGTCAGTTTTAATCGGAAAAGAATATCGAGGCGAATCGCAATCTTGTTTTCAATACGCTTCTCTCGTGCGGCAAAGTAAGATGCTGTTTCTGTCAGTGCCTTACGAAATGGTTTTCTCAGTAGATCAAGAGCCTGACTTTTACGCCGATTTTCTCATTGGATTAGAGAGAACACTGCAATAAGCGTTCATCAGTCGCCGCGCGGTTTCCTCCCAATCGTAGCGGGCGAGATTTGCGTGGCCATGTTTGGTAAGTGTTTGTCTAAAGTTCTTGTCCGACTCGAGTTGTTTCAGCAGATTCACAAGGCTTTCAGGTTGATGAGGGGAAAAAAACAGAGCGCCTTGACCAGCTGTGTCGTGAGCCCACGGCAAATCCGGTGCACACACGGGAATCCCCAGCTTCTGAGCTTCAACAATGGGCAGACCAAAGCCCTCCAATAGCGAGGGAGTCACGAGAGCCAATGCACCCACATAAAGGGCTGCCAACTCAGCCGATGAAAGATAATCTGTTATCAGTACGATGCGATCGCGTTTATCGGGACTGAGCAGATGGCTCATCGCTGCACTGAGGGGTGCCACATCCTTCGGGCGAAGGCCGGCAAGAACTAATTTCACCCGTCGCCCGAAGTTGCTGTGCGCTTCAGTCAACAAGGAAAAGACTTTTAATAGGAACAACAAGTTTTTATGGGGTTTATGGAGACTGATGCACAAAATGTAGGGCTGGGTCAGACGAAAACGCCTCATCACCGCATCGATCGTTTGCCGATCAGGAGGCGCGAAATCGTGGGGCGGGGCGTAAGGAGTGACCTCAATCTTGTCGTTCGAGAGGGAAAACTGCCGAACGAGTTCCTCACGCACCCACAAGCTTGGAACGAAAATTTTACGTGCGTAACGAACGCCATGACCAACGAGTAAGCGCACTGCTGTGCGGTAAAAACGCTGCGTGCGATACTCGGGCCGGACCAGTGGAATAATATCGTGAATGGTCACAAAAAAGGGGCGCCGCAATGTGACTGGGACATTGTAATGTGGGAAATGATAGGCGTCCACATCGCTAAGGCGTGGAAAAAGGAGTTGCTCGCGTAGACTATAAATCGGAATGCGGTAGTCAACAATGCGTCCGCCGACTCGCAAAAATTGATATTTCTCAAGTTTGTCCCGTGGCCCTATAAAAACGAAGTCAATCCCGCACTCGTGTCGAAGGGCCACAAGGTGCGGAAGTACCCCCCGAAGATAGGTGCCGATTCCCGTGTGCTCAATCATGCGGACATCCCAGGCGATGAGCCGTTTGCGTGATGAAGAGCTGGGGGGCATCGATCTTCCTTTTTTGTCACTGTTTGTGATTCTTGGTTAAGGCACTCTTACTCGTGGACAGTTTCCACTTTGCTACCTGCCCCCAACGCTTAGTCAGCGATCTCTCCACCTCTGGTGGGCCCAGAACAAAGACAGCGACTTTCTCCGGGTGCACATAGCGCCGCGCAGCTGCTTGAACATCCTGGGCCGTCACAGCTTCGACTTTTGCGATATAGCTGGAAATGTAGTCCGGAGGATAACCGTAGAGGTCAGCACTCAGGTACTGCATAAGCGTTTCCCGTGGAGAGGAGAACTTATTTGCAAACGCGAACACTGCATCACGTTTCGCAGTTTCAAGTTCCTCACTTGTGGGCGGAGTCCCCAACAGCCCTTCAATCGCTTCTTTCATGATGGCCACAGCGTCCGCAGCGCTGTTCGCTTTTGTGCTTCCCACTGTGGCAAAAACCCCTGCGGGCACGTCTTCGAAAATCCCACCGCCAACAGCGTAGGCAAGTCCATGCTCTGTGCGCACTTTTTGCATCAAGCGGCTGGTGAGCCCGCCGGTTCCGAAGATATTGTTCAGAACATCGACCACAGGCTGATCAGCGGGATTTCGTGGCCTCCCGACGTGGCCGATCCGGATATAAACTTGTTCAATGTTTTTTGGCAGCAAATAGACACCTTTACTGGCAGGGGAAAGATCTGAAGGAACTGAACCTCTTTCGATTATTGCTTTTCCCCCCTGAGTGCTCCAGGCGGACAAAAGCTCTTTCTCCAACTGTACCGCCTGGGTTGTTTCAGCAGCAGCAACACCCATCCGCGTCGCTGATGGCAGATAGAATCTTCGATAAAAATCGAGAACATCCTGCCTCTTCAGCCTTGCAACGTCCGTGGGGAGTGGAGTTCTCGCTAACGGATGAGTTGTGCCATAGATTACCTTACGAAACTCCTGGCGACTTAGCTCGGCAGGATCATCTTCGACACGAACAAGGCGCTCGATCAGCAGGGCTTTTTCTCGCTCGACCGAGGCTGGCTCAAATCGTGGGGCAGAGAGAATCGAATGTAACAGTCGGAGGGCTGCTGGAGCCTTATCGGGGAGACAGAACAAATCAAAGCGAACATAGTCGCGCTGCACCTCCACCGAAAGCGTTGCGCCCAAACGATCAAGTTCCCTGTCCAACTGATCAGCAGAATATGTCCCCGCGCCCCCGGAGCGCATGGCATGCGCAACCACTTCCGCAAGCCCTAGTTTCTCAGGTGGATCACAAACTTTACCTGCTTCCACAAGCACAATGGCATAGAAGCCCATGACCTGGGGAGCATTGTAGCTAATGAGTCTGGCTTTATTAGGGAGTTCCTCTATTTCGACTGTACGGACAACAAATCTGAAAGGGTACGATGGCAACTGTTCTGGACGTACTGGCAGGCGAAGCCCCCCACGTTCCACGCTTTTGCTTGAGGCGGGATCCAGCGCCGGGGGAAATAGCTTCCCAAAGTCGTGCTCCGCTTGTGGGGAGGAGACCGTCCGGCTGTTTTCCGCTGCGGCAACCGATAATAAGAATGCCAGCATGACGACATGCACGAGCAGCTGCAGAAAGCACGAGGCTAAGCGTTTTTTCATCGTCACATTCTCCCGCCAACGTTTCAACTTCATCGTCCCTGTGCCCTTTCGCCCGAAAACATAGAGCCTACCGCGATCGGGGCGTCGTCCTGTTTTCTGGCTCTCTTTCTACCCCTTGCGCCTTCGGAAACAGTCTTCTTCTCAATCGTGGCCACCGTGGCTCGCTCCGGCCTCAGATAGCTACTGGTGATACGCATGATATCGGCACTGGTTACTCTCCGAATTTCTTCACGGTATTTGTCCAGAAACGCTGGATCACCAGTAATAAGGTAAAAGTACCCCAGCCGGCGGGCGCAACCCAGGTTGGCTTCTGTTTCACTAACTAGCGCCGCTTCGACTTTCGCAGTGGTCATTTCCAATTCATCGGACGTTATGCCATCGCGGGCTAAGGCTTTGAGCTCTTGCCAGATCGCTTCTTCTACTTCTGCCGGGGTGTGCGGAGCTCGTGGAGTTGCCCAAATGCAAAAGAGGTTTGTGTACTTCTCTCCAGGTGCTGTGAAGGTTGCAACGGATTCGCACAGCCCCCGCCGTTTAACCAGGTCGCTGTAGAGACGAGATGATCGGCCATTGTCCGTGAGAATGTACTGTAGAACCTCAAATGCGATGGCATCTCGAGATGGTAGAGGTGGTTTATGCCACCCAAGGAGGAGCTGGGGCTGGGCGTCCATAACAAGCTGGACTCTGCGCTGAGCTCTTTGCTCGGGTTCCTGTGTCGCCACCCGCGGCGGTGAGGGGCGATAAGGCAAAGTCCCGAAATAGTCATTGGTTATACGCCGAACTTCGGCTTCTCCGACATTGCCGACAATGACTGCGACCATGTTTTCTGGTACGTACCAACGCTTGTAGAAAGCCGCCATGTCAGTCACGGTGAGATTCTTAATATCCGACATCCACCCGATGACCGGTGTCCTGTAAGGATGTGCCTTGAACGCGGTCGCAATGAATTCTTCGTAAAGTCGGCCGTCCGGACTATCTTCCATCCGCATGCGTCGCTCTTCAGCCACCACATCGCGCTCTTTATAGAACTCACGCCACGTCGGATATTGCAGGCGTTGACTTTCGAGCATTGCCCACAGCTCAAGTTTGTTCGCTGGCAGAGTCATAAAATAGTTCGTGTAATCGTTACTCGTGGTAGCGTTGACCTCCTGCCCGCCAGCTAGCGTGACGAGGCGATCGTACTCATTGGGGATGACAAATCGCTGAGCCTGTTTCTGGAGCTCAAGAAAGCGGCTCTCGAGCGCTGCTGAACTCTCGTCATCTGCGGCGGCAATTGCCGCGGTGCGGAGTTCTTGCGCAACTTCTTCGAGTTCCACGAGGATCTTGCGCTCGCTATTCCAGTCACGCGTGCCAATCCAAGGCGTACCTTTGAAAGCCATGTGTTCGAGGAGGTGAGCAATGCCTGTTTCCCCAACCGATTCGTCGACAGCACCGACATTCACAAAGATTACTGCGGAAAAAAACGGGGCACCCTCTCTGGGCAGGAAAATCACCTGAAAGCCGTTTTCATATTTCCAAAATCGCACTTTTTCGCCTAACCGATACTCGGCTGACATAACGACGCTTACTAGCGAGATGATGAATAGAAGTAAGAGGAAGGCCGGCTTGCGTGCCATGGCACTTTGCTCCGAGTCAAAATAAGTATTGCACCTTCGGTTACATCCGTTCGGTTGAAATCTGCTATCTGGCAAAGTTAGGCAAAGAAAAGATAACCACATGGTCCGCAGGGAAGAAACGATGATGAAAAAGCCATGGGTAGGCGTGACCGTGCGAATGGGACATGAGGCTGAGGAGTGGTTTGGCGAATTGGACTGCTCTTTCGACGATTTTTTTGCAGCCCCCGAACATGCATTCATACGGCTCAATCATGTGCGTTGGCTTGAACCGCAAGGCGAATATGAGGAACCAATTCTCGTCCGCAATGAAGACAACGATCCCCCGTTTCACCACTACATTTATTTCCGTAAGTCGGAAGTGGTGCTTTTACGCCCCCTGCGCCACCCAATCCGTCTGAGCGACGACGATTTCTAAACACGGATTTTCCGGCTCCTTCGCCACCAGCTCTACCGATTTCGTTGAGTTGGCCTGGGCTTCTTGGTTCGCTGCTGTAGGCGCTCCGAGTCTGTACCCCGTGTTTTCACCATTTTGTCCAATAGTAATGACAAGACCGTGCTGCGAGCGCGTGCTGGCTGGACGCACTCCAGCGGAAAACCTGCAAGAATAGTTGCCCCAGTTCGTCGGTCAGGCGGAAGCCACATTAATGCAGTCTCATTTGTCTCGGTGCTTCCGTAAGTGAGGAGCGGCTGCCCTTTGGCATGACGCAAACCGTCGCAGCCCGCGACCGGGTAAGCATCACCTTCCCCGACGTCGAGAGCAAACTCAAGCCCGGCAAAAGAGGTGCCTTTCTTTCCTAGAAGAGTTCGAGTGTGAAGTGACTCTGTTGTGGCACCTGGCAACCAGTTCACTCGGGGTCTCTCTTGCCTTGCGCGCATTCCTAAAACGCGACGGTCTTCGTGGCGAAGGCACGAAACCACGTTCGTCCCGCTTATCACGATGGAACCACCGCGGTTTTTGAAGGCGTCAAGCTTTGCGAGGAAGGCATCATCGAAAGGACTTTCGCTTGGGCTTTGCTTACCGAGTGCTACCATGACGGAGGTATACGAAGTCGGCGCGATATCGATGTTTTTTGCAGCCGAAAAGTCGCACGAATCGAAATCGACACCGGCTTCAGCTAAAGCTTTTCCCCAATGCGCCACATAGTTGCCTGCATTCATTTTTCGGGGGATGATCCGGACAAATTCCCCACCGCCACGAAGGGGGGAGCCAAGTCCTTGCGGCGCTGTTTGGGAAAGAATGACGTCTTCGCTGAACGTTGTGAAAGCGGAAACGACAAGATGACGGGATGCAGTTGTGACTCCGCTGCAGCGAGCACCGAGGACGAGAGAAGGACGACTCTCTCCTGCTCCCGAGTTCGTGACAAGGCGGAAAAAGTGGGGTCGACCAGGCTCTAGCCCCGTAACCAGGACGGCCGTCGTTTGTCCCACATCCACTCCGCCCCCAAAAGCTAAGCCATCAGTCGAATAGTAAATACGATAACTCACGTTAGTAGGTTGCTTATTGTCGTTGTCGGGATCCCAGTTCAGCAAAACGCTCGAGCTCGTGCACGCAACAGCCCTCCGAAAACGCGGAGGTGACGGGGGAATCTCGGGATCAGCAGCGAGCGCGTTCTTGCTTTTGAAAAAGCGGAGAATGGACTTTACGGCGGACTCTGCGGCTACCAGCCGAAATCGCGGGTCACGAATCAGCCGCGCATCGAGGGGATCATCGTGGAAAGCAACCTCGATAATTGTCGCACACATCTCGTTGTTGAGCGCATCGCGTCGTATTTCTCCGAAGTTAATATGAGAATCTGTTAGCTTATTTCTCGTATTCCATGCTGCCGGCCACGAAAACGTACGCGTGGTCATCATGTCTTCGTTGAGCTGCTGTGCGACCAACCTCGCAAACTCCACCTGATCGGTTGGTCGCTTGTCTTCGTCTTTTTCGAAAAGGCCGACCCCCCCTCGTCCACCTGCGGCATTTGTGTGAAAGCCCAGATAAATACGGTCGTAAAAGCTCCCTTCACTTTCGCGATTCATATAGGCACTCATCCGCGGCGGTGAGCCCACGTTGCTGTCTTGGTCGGTTGCTTCCCACGGATCGAAAACTGGTGGGGCTCCGACTGGGAGCATACGTTCTACCCAGTAACGCGAGGCCTCTTCTTCGCGTGGGTAACCGGAAATCCCTCCTCCGCGATTGACGTCCCCCATGCCATTCCCAAATCGGATGGCATCGGCGACCACAACGTGGCGTCCATCCGCTAAAGCCGGGTCAGACACGACGTTTGTGATCTCCACGTAACCTTCAGAGCCGCGATTGAAGTAGTATTCGCCGAGATAGACCCACCCTTTCCCAACACGGCGGTGGTCCACCAGGATTTCCGTGAGTCCCGCAGCGTGCCTAATACGATAGGTCTGCGGCACTCTGTCGCCCCCATCTCGCGCCCAGCAATACACCGGGTAGTAATCCGATTTTGGGAGGAAAGGCCGAAACTGCGCCTTTGCAGTCTCCGTCGTAGAAACGATAGCAAAACAATAAGGGATGCGGTCAGTAACTGATCCATAGTAAACAGGCGAGCGCGAATTGTACCAGCGCCCCTCAAATCTCACGTGCGAACGATTCGAGTTATCAATAACTCGCTCAATGGGCTGGTTGCCAAGCGGGCGAACAGGAACTATGGTCGCGCCGCAACGCCACAAAACATCAGCAAAGAGATTTAACTGATCGATGTTACCGTAGTCCTCTACGATGCCATACGACAGAGGCCGCTGGGTATACCAAAGGCTCGTGCTCGTTACGTCACATGTCCAACCATGCCCTCCGGAGCAATACACGATCTTTCCGGTCAAACTTCCCCGTGGTTGCTTCATTGGCACATTGCCGATCTCCACGATGGGCGGCTCGAGGCCGGTCTCGGCCGATGAAAGAATACGCGACGGTCGTAATGGCAAATTCGGTTCTTCGGATTGAAGTTCGTGGTAAACGGCTGAAGAGGTATTCAGGTCCTCCCGATAGTCGTCACAATTTCCTGCAAGACGAGCTGCCTCACGGGAAACGAAACTTCGCCACAGGTTGAGGGCAATTTCTAGGGTCTTCGTTGCTCCGAGATCATGTGACCCCAGGGAAACGGTGGCTGTCGTATCCGCTCCCCCGACAAAGCCACCGCCCGAAATGTCCTGCGCCCATCCGTGATGCCAACCAATTAATAGAACCTGCAGTAATAAGAATACGTGGCGACATCTCATGACCTTCATGGCCCCATCCCTTCCATTCTTACTTCAACTGAGGAGCGATATATCTGTGTTCTAAACTTTCTAGGAAGGGAAATCAGCCGGCTGCAAGGAAAATGCCGGCGGGACCTTGGCGGCCCCGCCGGCGTCACAGCACTCAATAACGTTCAGTGCCAAGGACTCCGACTATGAGCTTAGCAGCGATAGTACTCGAAATGCCCAGGCACCCAGCGCCACCGTGTCACGGTATGGCATCCGCTGGGCTGGCGCACGAAATAGCCGCCGCTCACAAGAACCTGCTCCCAGCAGCATCCCGTCCAAACCCAATCGTAAACCGGCGGCACCCATACCTCGCACTCACAGCACTCAGTGACCGTGTATGGAGCCCAAAAGCCCGGCACCCAAATGCGGCAGTCGCCATAATCAATGCAGCCGTCGATCCAGCCCCAACCGTAACAGAAGTACCGACCACCGACAATCACCCCGTCATAGCCGTCATAACGGACATGCCCGATGTTGATAAAGATGTTGATGGCCCAGTGATGATCGTAATGATGGCGTCCGTCCCAGTACTCCCAGTGGAATCCCACGAGGTCGATTCCAAAGCCATGGCGCCGTGGCGGCGGTGGACAGAACCAGTGCTCATGCCGATAACGCCACTCGCGCTCCAAGGGACGACGGATCAATCCCATGTCCCCATGAGGACGCAGGCGCGGTGGCACTTCGCCTCGGTTAAGGAGCTCCAAATCTTGCTTGGCTAACTCGAAGCGCGGTTTTGCCTGAACGTCTCCGAAGCGCCTACGCACGTCATCTGCGGTGAATTTCCTTCCTGCCAAACGACCTTCGAGCGCTAGTTTTCTGTCTTGCAAATTTGCCCCGATCAACTTGGAGCGCTCTTCGCCCTGAATGCGGCGCAATTCTTGGAGTTTGGCGGCAAGTGCCTCTCGATCGATTGTTCCCTTCTGTCCGCCTTGCTCAGCACGCAATTGTTGCGCAAGCTCGCGCAAATTTTTCCCTTTGGACTGCTCGTAAAGGGAGCGAAGTTTCTCACGGTCCTCGGGCTTGAGTTGTGCCCGCAAATCACCTTTTCGTTGTTCTGTCTGTTGCCGCAGTTGCTCTAGCTTCTGCTTGCGTTCTTCAAGGGCGGACATAGTGCCCTGCTGACCGGGACCAGGTGTCTGTTGGCCTGTCTTTTTTTGCCGCAGTTCTTCCAGTCGCTGTCGCAGCTCATCACGCGAAAGTCGCTGCCCCCGCTCGCCAAGTTGTTTGCCGCCCTGTTGCCCCTGCTGAACCTGCCCAGTTGCGCTTTCCTCAGTTGTTTGCTGCCCCTGGGTTCCCTTCCTTTGTTCCTCCAGCTTACGTTTCAGCTCTTCGCGTGACAGTCTGCCTTGCTGGAGATTTCCGGTAGAAGAAGGAGTGCCCTGAACCTCCTGCCCAGTTCCCTGTTGCCCTTTGCGCTTCTCCTCGAGTCGCTTCCTCAACTCCTCGGCCGAGAGTCGCTCAGGCCGGCCTGTGGTTCCGCTCGCTGGCGTTGCATCAGTCTGCTGTTCGCCCGCCTGCTGCCCTTTCTTGTGCAACTGCTCAAGACGTTCCTTCAGCTGCTGGCGTTTCTGCTCCGCCAACGAACCTTGCGATTCGCCTGACGATCCTGACGCAGGTGTCTGTTCAAAGCGGCTGCGCCGAACATCTCTTTTTTCCATGCCGCCCTGATTCGATGTTCCAGGCCCTTGCGTCGATTCGCCAACCCGTTGCGAGCCCGGCTCGGTCGAACGAAGGCGCTCGCGGAGTTGCAAATTCTTCGAAACGCCCCCCTGCTCTCCCAAGTTTGGTTGCTCCCCTAGCTGCCCCGCCTCAACCTGCACATTGGGTTTTCTTACGTCACGATTCCGGTTGCGCAAAGTGGGTGGATTTGCACCCGCACCCACGGATTCACTGCTGCCAGAGGGACCTTGACTACTGGTTGCCTCTTGCCCGCTCAGCTTCCTTCCCCGCGGGGTAGCCTCCCCCTGGCCACTTTGCATCTGATACCGCTGCTGATATTTTGAGGAACCGCCGCCCTGTTCACTTCCCTGAGTATTCCCTCCCCTGCGCTCTTCGATTTTTTTGCGCAGGTTGTCTGGGATTCCCGCTCCTTGTACTCCAGGCGATAACGGTTGAACCTGAGCGGTGGCAAGGAGAGCCGCCAAACTCAGCGCGGCCCCCAATAAAATCCCGATTTTTTGATCTGTAGCCATCTTAGGAACCTCGTCATCCCGCAAGTTGATGTACGGCTTGTTGGGCACTTCCTTGCCAACCAAGTCGTTCGAACGCAAGAATAGGCAAGCACAGTGCCGTCGTTGGGTCAAATGTTTTTTCCATACTCATAACACTTGTATAAACAATTGTGTGTGGCCCGGACTTGTTGCTGGAGGCGCTGCGTAAGCAAATGACCTGTAGATTTTCTGGACAGTAGCGATTTCTCATTTGTTCGTGTTTCGACAGACACGAGAGCTATTTGCACTCTTTCTGGCTTTAAGGAATAGATGAGCGAGGAATCTGCGAACGTGAAATCCGCATTACCTGCGGCATGCCGTTTTCGTGTGATGTTTTTTCTGTCGCATGCTCCTGTGGGAATTCTATTTCCCTTCTTCATGCTTTTCCTCCGACAAAACGTCGGACTGCACGATAGCACGATCACACTCTTTACGGCTCTTTCTGGCCTGACTTATGTCATTTTTCAGCAACCGTGGGGCTATCTTGCAGACGTTGTTTTTTCGAAGAAAGCCTTGCTGCTAGCCAATCTTCTTGTTTCAGCCGGCCTCTTTTGGCTCATGGGTCATGTGAAAGATCTCGCATTGCTACTGCTCATCTTTCTCGCATTCCAGATCTTCAGCACCTCAATCGTTCAACTGCTTCATGGGCTGCTGTTCGTTAACGCAGGTGGCGATAGTTGGTTTGGGACTGTGCGTGCTTACGCTTCTCTCGGTTTCATTGTTGCAAATACTGCGGTAGGAGTGACGGCAGACAAATGGACGGGCGGAGACCTTCGCTTCATTTTCCCGATGTATTTTGCGGTCAATGTCCTGGCAGCGATGTGGTTGCTGATGCTTCCCGAGCGGAGAGTGTTTGCGGCTCACCCAATTGGCTTTTGGCAAGTGCAACGTTATTTCCTCAAGCAGCCTACGATGCGGTGGTTTCTGTTCACCGCCTGCATCTATCAGATAGGACATTCGCTCAGCTACGCTTTTCAGTCTTTCTTGATGGTTGAGCTCGGCGCTGATATGCGGGTTGTATCTAGCTCTTATTCTCTGGCGGCGCTACTTGAGCTGCCGGTGTTTTTTCTGGCAAGTCGGTTGGTCCAACGGTTCGGCGAAACTCGCCTCATCGCTTTTGCTGCAGCAGTGCAGGCTGTGCGCTGGCTCCTTGTTTGGACGGCACAAAGTGCTGAGGCTATTGTCCTGACCTCAACTCTGCACTGCATAACCTTCGGGGTCTTCTACGCTGCCGCCGTAAGCTACGCAAACGGTCATGCCCCGCTCCATCTTAAAGCCAGCGCTCAAACTCTGTTCGCCATCGTCTATTTTGGCCTGGCAAATTTACTCAGCAACTTGCTGGGGGGACTGATTGTAAAAGGAGGGCCATTCGCGGAGCTAATCCAGCAGCTCTTCGTCAGGTTCATTTGCGAGGATCTGGCATCACCCCTGAGAAATCTGTATCTCTTAAGCAGCATCTGCGCTTCTGTGGCATTTCTTCTCGCGCTCCGGCTTCCGGTGCTTGAGTTACAAAGACTCAACTCCGAACAAAGATGACATTTGTTTTTTTCACGCTTGCGCGTCAGCCGTAGTCACTGTTGCTTATCCTAAGCGTTTCACACACTAGCCGAAACAAATGTGTTTTGGAGGAGCGGCCGTCTATGGCCATACTGCGAACACAGCGAAACAGTGCTGCATTTTTTTGCCGCGTCGCGCTGGCAACAGTCTTTCTGCCTCACGGCCTGGATAAGTTAGTCAGGTTTGAACCCTTGGGATGGGCCGGCCCCGAGGCTTGGACCACACAGTTTCTCTCGTTGTTCACGGTCACATGGATCCCCGAGCCTTGGAAGCTTACCATAGCGCAATCTATCGCTTGGATCGAAGTTGTAGCTGCAGCGAGCTGCATCCTCGGCCTCCTCGTGCGTGTAGCAATGGTCCCCCTTATCTTGGATCTGGCCTGGGCTATCATATTCATAAGTGGGAAGAATGGCTTTTGGTTTGATCACACGATAGACGGAATTCCAGCGCCTGGCTTTGAATACCATCTTGTGCTCGTACTGATTGCTCTCGGATTATTCTTCTCTGGCGCGGGCTCGTTCTCGTTGGACAAGCTGATTGCTGGGGAGGACTACGAAGAGTATTACTACGATGAAGAAGAGTATGAGGAGGTCCCCTCAAAGTCCTTGAGGTAGAGACAGGGCGAACCCCTTTGTGGGGACTCTAGCTGTTAGGATAACACGGAGAAGAGAGTCAACCACAAGGGAATTGTCAAAGCACTCAACAAATACGTGACCAGGGTCGTCGAAGCCACAAGTGCTGTCTCGCCGCCAAAGCGCCGCACAATAAGTGAGATATTCGTGGCAGGAGGCGCTGCTGCTTCGAGCGTGAGAACCAACCTAAAGACCGGATCGCCCTGGCGCCACAAATAGAGAAAAGCAAGCACACAGGCGGGCAGAAGAAACATTTTCACACACGCAATTCCCCAAATGGCTCTTGCTTCAACGTCGCTTACGGAGCGCACCTCGGCCAGCAACGCTCCGAGCACGATCATGGCAATTGGGACGGTGCCGTTGCCCATTAGAGTCAGGAAGTTGCCAACCGGCGCTGGCATCATGAATCCGTACGTGCTAAAGACCAACTTCACCGCGAGGCCTCCGAGCGCAGCAAGAAAGGGAGGATTCAGAACAAGCCGCCACTGCGAAACACTTTGTGTGTTGTGGGTGCGACCGCTTAGCAAAAGAACGCCAACAGACCATAGCGTGGGCGTAAAAAACAGCACGAAGCAACCGATGTAGAACTGTGCCTTCAGAGCTTCCGGCTGAGGTAGCAACGCAATCGCAATGGGAAGCGGCAAATAGACGTTATTTTGAAATGCTGCAAGTGCCACCACCGTACCACGCGGTGAACGGAGCCGAGCCACTCTCGCATAGATCGCCATTGCAAGAGTTCCAATCACTAACAACACAACCTGCGAGATGGCAGGCCTCAAAACCTCGTCGAGACGGTGAGGATCAAATTGAGAATACATGGAGTTAAAAAGCGTTGCGGGCAGAAGGAAATCTATGAGCAAACGTGAAAGCTCAGAAAGCCCCTGATGGGAAATGACTTTCCGACGGCGTGCGGCAAAACCACACGCGCCAAGGGCAAAGACGCCGCTTATGGCTCCAAGTGTTGCTAGAAATCCCGTGCTCATTAAGTTTCTCGCTTATGCAGAGACATTTCCTATTTTATCACCACACACGGAGCCATAATCCGACCCAAAGCAAAATCCTTCAGGAAAAAGTCAGCAGGCGCGGTAAAGTATCGTAGAAGGATGAGATTTTGACAAAAAGCAACACGACGATAGATGAGAACACAGCACACTTTGCGGCCGTGGAGGGAAAGGTTTTCTGCTTTGGGGTGCCTCCTGAAGTTCGCGAAGCTATCGAGCAGTACCTTCCTTACTGCTACACTCTCCTATCGACAAGACCTTTAGCGGCTTTGCAACAACTCAACGGGCCTCTTAGGCGAAGAATCCTGATTTTCCGGTGGGTGGGCTCGAATGCCAAACGCACAACGTTCCTTATAAGAAAGTTTAGAAATCGTTTTGTACACCTGCCCATCTGTGTGTGGTGCCCCACCTCGGCGGAGACGATTCCTACACACTTACTGAGTGACGGGACCATTGACCGGATTCTTTGCGGGGAACCATCCCCACTGGACGGCGCGGTCTTAGCAAATCTCATGCTTCACGCTGACAAGGTGCAATCCTTAGAAGCGCTGTGTGAAAACCTTGCCCGGACAAGTTCTCGGGATTCCCTTACCGGTTTACTCAACCACGGAACTATCTTAAAGGAACTTGATAACGAATATCGGCGAGCAGGTCGCAGCAAATCGCCACTAAGCTGTCTCATGCTCGATATTGATCATTTCAAAACCCTGAACGATACTTACGGGCATCGTTATGGCGATTTCATTCTCCGTGAACTCGCTAAGCTCCTCGTGTTTCACATTCGCACAACTGACATAGTTGGGCGCTACGGCGGAGAGGAGTTTCTCATCGTGTTACCGGACACAAATGAGGAGGGAGCTTACAGCCTTGCAGAGAAAATTCGTGTTGCTGTTGAGGAACATGTCTTTGAAAGCAACGAGCTTCGAGCGCTTGTGACCGTCAGCATCGGATTAGCTTCCACGAGTGTGGAATTAGGTGGAACCGCGGAGCACCTACTCCAGCTCAGTGATCGAGCACTGTATTTTGCTAAAGAAAGCGGGCGGAACCGGGTGGCCAGTGCGCATGAACGCCCTTCATTGTCGGAGCTAGCATTCGAAGGCCAGTATCGCCGACAATTCGTGGATCATTCTTTGCCTGTTGTCGCGCTTTGCTCGACTGATGGCGTTTTTGTCCAGCGCATGGCAAAAATCGCTCACCACCAGAAACTGCTTCTGCTGGTTTTTGAGAAATCAACGGAGTTCTTCGGAGCATTGGAAGCTCTTGAGCCTGATCTAGCTCTCATCGATCGCGCTACGGATCTTCCCTCCGATGAGTTTGTTCGCCAGTTAGCAGCCCGTCTCCACACACAGCACATTGCCGTGGGAGTGATTCTGGACGAGAACACACGGGCTATCGCTAATAATCCGACAAAAGGGGCTGATTTTTACGTCGAGCGCACTGCCACCGACGATACGATTCAGGAAGTGCTGCGACTCGTCCTCCGCTGGACAACGCTCGAACACGAGCTGACCAGAATGAAACGTGAGCTAGGGCAGATGTCGCGACGTCTGCGCCGCTGCGAACGCCTCGCGACCTTGGGCGAACTGACCAAAGGAGTGATCGACGAGTTCTCGCACATGGATCAAACCTCAGCAGACTCGAAAGCCGTGGAACAAGCTTCCCTTGATGAAACATCACCTCGCTGTCAGACGCTGCGAGAAAAGCTTGTCCAGCTCACCAAGCATCTGGAGCATACCAAACGCTCTGCTCAGCCACTGGCCGCACTTGTTCGCAGAGCCTTGGCAATTGTCGAGGAAGACTGCGGGCGGGAGATGATGAAGAGACCAAACGTGAAGATTGAGAATACAATCCCTGAAGGCATTGAGGTCTTTGTGGATGAAGAACTCTTTCTTCATGCGCTCAGCGAGCTCTTGGCAAACGCGCTCGAGGCGATGCCCAGAGGCGGCCAATTGCGTGTTGGGGCGGTGCGCGAAGGAGTCATCGTAAATATCATCATCGAGGACACTGGCTGCGGTATGGCTGCCGAAATGATTCCCCGGATTTTCGAGCCGTACTACACAACGCACACAGAACGAAACGCCATCGGACTCGGAATTCCTATTGCTAATGCAATCCTACGCGAGCATGGCGGGGTGTTGCAATTCACTTCCTCGCCCGGAAGGGGCACACGTGTGGCAATTCGACTTCCTCTCGGCGAACCCGATGATGAACTCACCTTGCGCTGGCGACGCATTTGACGACCACAGCCCTTCGACATGAAAAAGGATCAAACTAAGAGCGGATATTTGGTGCTCACGAGGACGTTTGTTTTTGTGGCGATGCCAGGCCGTTAGCAAAATATAATAGCTACCTGCTCTGTATGTTGTCTTTGCAACGCGACTCCCGCATGGTTTTTTCGGATGAGGTGGGCACCCGAGCTACTGACTCAGATCACTGATAAACTCGGCACTTGGCTCGAACCAAAGAGATTCTTGCACACGCTGGGAGTCGTTCATACGGCAACGCTCTTGGCACGTTTGCACTCAGTTGATCCGTGGCGCGCTGCGCTTGCAGCATTGCTCCACGATTGCGCCAAGCAAGGTGAGCTATACGAGTTTGCGCGCAAATACGCGGACCACTTTGGGTACCACAGCTATCTTGAGGATGGAATGCCCCAACTTCTCCACGCCCCAGCGGGAGCATGGAGAGCTTACACAGAGTTTTGCGTGCATGACCAGGAAGTGATCGAAGCTATCGCTTGGCACCCAACGGGTAAGCCGAATCCCTCGGCTACGCTGCTTGTGTTGCTGGCTGCAGACTATTGCGAACCTACCCGTGACTTTCCTGGTGTTGAAGAGATTCGTTCTATGGTACGAAAGGACCTTGTAGGGGGCGTGAGAGAATTGCTGAAGCGAAAGATTGCATACGTTGAGAAGTCAGGGCGTAGCTTGCACTGGGCCACCCGCGACACTCTGGAGAGCCTGGGGAATTGATGACACCAGCGATGAAAAAGAGGACCGATATAGACTCGTTGAGGAAAGCTTTGGATATAGCCCGAATTGCAGACGCGGCAAAGGCCGAAAACATTGTTCTCCTCGACGTTCGCGGATTATCGACCATTACCGATTTTTTTGTCATTTTCACCGGGACAAGCCAAACCCACCTGCGTGCGATCGGGAAACGTTTGGATGAGGAACTTTCGAAAAAAGGCTTCGAGGCCGAGAGAGTCGATGGAAGACACTCGACAAACTGGATTGTATTTGACTACGGCAATGTTATTGCGCACGCGATGATAGAAGAGACGCGGCGTTTCTACGATTTGGAGCGTTTATGGGGAGACGCACCGATTATCAATTGGCAAAGTAACGAGAATCAAATGTGAAAGGTAGCAAGGACTATGGAACAGTTCAAGACCGGTGACAAAGTGGTGGAGCCCACCATTGGCATTTGCGAGATACAAGGAATCCGACGAATGCCAGTGGACGGCAAGGAAATTGACTTTTACGTCTTTGCAGGCCCGAACAACGCGACGGTGCTAGTTCCCAAGCATCAGATTGAAAAACGGGGCGTACGTCTCCCCATGACGAAGGAGGAAACAAAGAAAATCGTTGCAAGCCTTAAGCAGCCAACTTCCCCCGATCGAGAGTCGCCCCACACCCAGTACACAAAGTACCGGGAGATTCTTAATACCGGCGACCCAAGTAAGATCAGTAAGCTTATTCGCGACCTTTATATCCTCGATCAGAATAACGCTTTGAAAGGAAAAGAGCGCGAAATCATGGACTTAGCTAAGAAATTCCTTATTGATGAGATTTGCTTTGTCCGTGGCGAATCGCGCACCAAAGTGACGGAGGAAATCGAGGAGGCTCTTCGCCAGATGTTCAAGAAGAAGGCTCAGAAAGAACGCGAGGAAAAGAAAAAGGCAGCTAAGAAGAAATAGAACGGTGATAGCACAGGACTTGCGATAGAGGGCGATGCGCCGAGGTGCATCGCCCTCACGTTTTGAATGAAGTCCGGAGTAATACGGCGGAAACCAAAAGCTTCGAGTTTTTTATGATGAGTTCCACCCATAATAAGAAGGAGAGGAAAGAGCGAGAGCTCCGTATCGTTGGGTGGTTAAAATCAGTTCAGGAAAACCGCATTTTCCTCGTTTGGCTAGCAGTAGCAGCCGCAGCTTTTGCTATAAAACACCTTGTTCCCGCAGCGCTGTGGCTCGTGGTCCCGTTAACAGTCCTGTTTTTTGCGTTTCAAATCTTTTACGAGACAGCTCCCATTGTACGCAAGCGGCTCGCTTTGGCCTGTTTAATGAGCTTGGTTGTCACTGTCGCTGCCTCAGAGTTCGCTGGTCTCCATAACCCTGAAACCTGCCCATTGTCCTTAGATGATGCGACTTATTTAGCCCAGGCAAAAGCCATCGCTGACGCATGGGAATCCGGCTTTTTCCCCGTGCTCTCGGCCAAGGGTAGCGCGGCGTACTACATCGGTAGCCTGCATACGGGATACCAGCGTTTGTTAGCTGGTCTCTTTTTTCTCTTTGGTAGCGATTTCCGCTTGGGGATCTTTGTCAACTACGTCGCGGCGCTACTCTTGCCCGTTTTCCTTTTTAGTGGTATTCGCACGTTGATAAAAACGCACATGTCGTCGGTAGCCGCAGAAAAGGCTGCGATTCGTGGAGCCTGGCTCCTAGCGCTCTACCCCAGCACGGGGTATTGGGCATCATGGTTACTAAAAGACGTCGTCTTGGCCATGTTGTTTGCAGCCTCGCTGGCTGCCATTCTTGACTTTGCCCAGCGGTTGCGTCCTGAGCACCTGCTTTATTTTGGAACCTGTTGCTTCGCGGTGGGGATCTTTCGAGCCTATGCTGCGCTGGCGATACTGGCAGGAATCGTGTCGTATCTCCTGGCGAAACTTCCCCGCCATGTGAGTTTCTATGGGTTGCTTATCTTTGGTTTCGCTCTCATGATGCTAAGTTACACCGACTTCGGCTCGGCTTACTTCCGCCAGCTTGTTTACAGTCTGGGCGAGCTCTTGCCTGATTCTATTCGCACCCCTAAGCAAGGCATGATTTATGTGCTCGCAGGTCTGCCACGTCTGTTGCTCTCCCCTTACGCATGGGTACGGGCTCGAGTTGAGAACCCCATGTACGAGCTTTATCCTGGAATGTGGTGGCTTTATCTAGTCGTGTATCCCCTAGCCATCCTGGGACTCATCCGTCTAGCACAATGGAATGTGCAGTTGGCCGCCATTCCTTTTGTGGCCTGGTTTTGCAGTGCGATGATTCTTATCCTGGCCTACGGCGGAGCTGCCCCTCGCCAACGCCTTTATCTTGATATCATAATGTTCGTCTTTGCAGGCTGTGGAGCTGCTGAACGTCCACCTTCAAGGATTCCGGTCTTTGTTTGGTATGCTGTGCTTGCGATCTATGCGATCATTCATCTGCTGACACTCGATCTCCGAGGTGTATAAAGTGGGAATCGAACGTGTTCCACCACCAGTAAAACTTTTTTTTGGTCTCATTGCGACAGGAGAGCAAGACTTCGAGCGCGCGAAACAGCGTTTGGAACATGATTTCTCGCATATAACTTGCAAGTCACCCGTTCTACCCTTCGATCTCACGAACTACTATGAGAAAGAAATGGGAGAGGGGCTTTTGCGGCAATGGATAGCTACGGAAACATTGATATTGCCTGATCAACTTGCAGAGATCAAGCGCTACACGAATCGATTGGAATGGTTGTTCGCTCACGAGGGAAAACGGCGAGTCAATATCGATCCGGGATACGTTAGCCTCTCGAAGGTCGTGCTCGCGACGACCAAAGATCATGCCCATCGGATTTATGTGGGTGATGGAATTTATGAGGAGGTCACACTCGTTTTCAGACGGCATGAAGGGTTTGTTTCCTGGCCCTGGACGTATCCGGATTATCGTTTGGATGTGGCGAAAAAATTCTTCCTTGAACTGCGCACGGAACTTGTGGGGATTTATCGTCAGCAGAGAATTTCTGAATGAAATTTTAGGAGCGAAGTTTCTCGTGATTATCGGCCTACTCTCAGTTCTTCTCACCAGAACTCGTCTATCAAGTTTTCGACAGAAAACTTCTGCCCTCTTGGCGGCAACTTTAGCGGCTGGCTTGTTAGGAATAACGGGGCTCGCGTTTGCCGAGTCAGGAGGTTCTGGAAAAGGTTTGGACCCGGGCACGACCCAGAGCGTGGGGACCTTAGCTGGCTTTACCTCCGGCACGTCTACGCCTTTATCTCAGAACGCGCAACAACCACCTACCGGGATTACCTCCCAACTGTCGTGGAAAAGCTACGTCCAGGGAATCAGCATTCTCGTTCTCTTTGTCATTATCGCGGTGTTGATCGCGACGCGGAAGCTCCCGGCCATGGTTGCTCTGCCCCTTATGGCGCTTGGCATTGGGCTCATCGCGGGGATTCCTTTGTTCGGGGAAAAAGGTGTCCTTGTTGGCATCCTTGAAGGCGGCGGTAAGACCGGTGCTTTCATGCTCTACAAGGCGATCATCTATAGCATCCTGGGCGGAATGTTTGCGCGTTTTATTCAGGATGCAAAAATTGCAGAACGTCTGGTAAAATATGCTGCCGAATACGGAGGAGAGAATCCCTTCGTTGTCGCCCTCTTCATGAGCGGGATCATCGTCCTTATCTTCACGGCTATCGGCGGACTTCCTGCTATCATTATGGTAGGAACAGTCATGTTTCCAGTTCTGCTATCCCTTGGGGTTCCCCCAGCCACCGTTGGCGGAATGATGCTTTTAGCTTTCCCCATAGGTCTTTCGCTAAGCCCCGCCGTCTGGAAAATCAGAGCCGAGCAATATGGTGTCGAAACAACTGTTGTCATGACCTACTCGCTCATTTGGGCAGGGATCCAGGCTGTGGTCTTGATTGCGTTTCTCAGCGTGGAGTTTTTGCGAATGAAGCGTTCTCCAGTGCGTTTTTCGACGATCGTTCGTTCAATTTGCCTTCTGTTTGGGGCCGCACTAGCAATTAGCTTATTTGCCAGTTTACCCGGCCTTGCGCGATATGCACTTTTCGTAGGCGAAAAGCTCTCTGCAGAGTCGTCCGGAGCCTCTTCGATTGGTACGCTGCTGAAAACCATTGGGAGTACAGGCGTGGGAATAGTTGAGCGAATGTCGCCCCTCATGGTTATGACAGGGAAGGCCATTCAAGTACTGCTGTGGGCTATGATCATTCTTTTCGTCATCTGGGCTCAAATCGAGTACAGACTTACCGGGAAGCTCGTTCGCGAATTTAATCTCCTTACACCAGCTCTTCCCCTACTTTTTATCCTTGTACTGGGTTTTGGCGACGCGTATGGCCCGGCTTTTATGGCCGCACTCGCTTATGGCTTTCTCACCACGCCAAGGGAAAGGGCTATGCAAAGACTAAGCCGAGCCATGATGGAGGGAGTTGGAGATGTTGCGGCACCGATTATCATTTTGATGGGAATTGGAATGTTAGTTACCGCGGCAATGCATCCCACTGTGGAATCTCTGATCAGTCCCCTCATTGCAGGTTTCATACCTACAAAACCGCTCCCTTATATCCTGTTCTTCTTCCTGGCCTCTCCCCTTTCCCTCTATCGTGGTCCACTGAATGAGTGGGGCTTAGGTGTAGGAGTGGCACGGATTTTGGCCAATTTCATGCCAGCGCCTGCGACGATGGGGGCTATTCAGTCCGTAACCATGCTTCAGGATCCCACGACCACACAGAATGTCTGGATCTGTGGCTACTTAAAACTTGATATCAATGCTCTACTTTTTAAACTTTTCTTCTATAGCCTGTTCTTGGTTATTGCTGGTCTCACCCTTTCAGCAATCATGTTTTTCTAACATGATGACGTAACAAAAAAGGCAGCTTACGGCCATCTTATCTTACACCGTAAGCTGCCCTTGTTCCGAAAAAAGCTAGTAGCTATTGCCCAGGACTCTCGTCTGCGCCGCCTTGCTGCTCTTTCAGTGCCCGTATGCGCGCCCAGCGCTGGCGCTGAGCTTCGGCGAGCCGAGCGCGAGCCTCAGGCGACAAATTTCGCTTCCGCGTCCTTTTCGCTGGGAACTCGCTTCGTTCTTCTGTAGCAACCGGCGCAGCTTTCTCAACAGCCAAGACAGGGACACCGGTAAGCTGGAGCGCCAGCTTGCCGATAACCTTGTCTTTCTCGACAATGATAACCTCAAGGTTCTCACCTTTTTCGAGAGTGATCTTCATAAGATTTGCCTCCGAAAACGATAGAATCAAAATTCCTTGTTTTCTATTAGTCCAAAATTTGACTAATAGTCACGAAAATTTATGATGTGCTAAATAGTGTTGCCTAGTTCAGTCCCCGAAGTGACTTAGTAATTGAATGAAAGTGAGTTGTGAGTTCCTACCATTTTTGGTTTATCATCTAAACCGTAACGAACTGTAGGCACTGTCCTGTTACTGTTTCGTCGATGAGCCGAGTGACGGGGAGGTCCTCCCTGGATCGACGGTCTGCGTGGATGAATTTCACTGATTTCATCTGGGTACATAACGCGTAGACCACTTTTATCGAGGCATACGGAAACTATGTCGGTTACCGAGTTAGCTCTCCAAATCCGCAATACACCAGGCCAACTTGTCCAAGTCACCACAGTTCTCGCTGATGCCGAGGTCAACATCCGTGGGATTACTGCATCCAGTGCGGGTAAGTTTGGATGGGTTCGAATGGTGGTCGACAAGCCTAAGCAGGCACAAGAAGCTCTGGAGGAGTATGGGTTCCAGGTTGAAGCCGGCGCCGCTGTGGCTGTGCTGCTTCAGGACGAGCCAGGAGCCTTAGATCGAGCGTTGCACATTCTGGCAGAGAACAAGATAAACTTGGATTATATTTATACGTGTGTTACGGGGAAGGCGAAAAAAGCCGTCACTATCCTAGGTGTGCAAACCCCAAGTAAGGTAGAAAACCTTTTAAAAGCTCAAGGCGTTGAGGTTGTCGACGAGTAATCGACAGGGGGGTTACCTACTCTACGTCCTGGCGACGTTCGAGAGCATGGCGTAGGGTAAGTTCATCAGCGAGCTCTAAGCTCGACCCAATGGCGACTCCGACTCCAATCCTGGTGACACGGCAGCGAAATCCCCGCAGCTGCTCGGCCAGGTAAAGAGCCGTTGCATCACCATCGACCGTGGGAGAAGTCGCAAGAATCACCTCTTCGATGGACGGTTGGGCCTTGGCTACCCTCTCAAGGAGTGAGGAAATCGTTAAATCCTCCGGCATGACCCCGTGGAGAGGAGAAATGCGACCTTGAAGCACATGATAAAGCCCGTCGTATGCGCCAGCCTTTTCAAAGGCTACCACGTCAAAAGGATCTTCTACGACGCAGACGATATCAGGCCGCCGTCGCTGGTCTTTGCAAATGGAGCAAAGCTCGTCTTCAGCGAGAAAAAAACATTGTTGGCAGGGGCGGATGCGTGCACCAGCCTCTGTCATTGCTGACGCAAGGTTCTCTGCCATGGGCGGAGAATGGCGAATGATGTGAAAAGCGAGCCGCTGAGCGGTTTTGCGGCCGATGGTTGGCAGGCGCGAAAGCTCCTCAATGAGTCGTTCCAAAGTTTGTGGCAAAATCGAATTCACATGAAATCCCTCAAAATTCCGTCACTCTTCGAGATTCTGACCTCACGCCATGCTGCGCAAACGTTTTCGTTAGATTCCGGTGATTTTCTCTTGAACGCTTCCAGCGGTTGACACACCGTTCCAACAAATCTACTGAACACGCCCTGGAGACCGTGAATTATGCTGGATCGCATTGAAGAGCTCGAACAAAAAATTGCTGCTCTCGTTGGCAAAGTGGAAGAGGCAAAACGGCGCATTGCTCAACTTCAAGCACACAATGCGGAACTCTTACGGATTGCGGAAGAAAAGAAGAAAACTGACGAGGAAAACGCTCGCTTGCAGGAGCGCATCCGCGAGCTGGAGCGTGACCTAAACAATCGCGATGATCGTGAGGCTGCAGCCCGCGACCGCTTGAAAGCCGTGCTCAATCGTCTGGACGTATTGGAATCAGAAATCGCGCAGCTCCAAACCGGCATGCAAAATGAATGACCTTTCATCGAACATGACCACCGTAGATCTGGATATCTACGGTCAACGCTTCCTTGTGCGGGCTCCCGCAAACGAGCGGGAACGCTTGGAGGAGGCGAGTCATTACGTGGACCAAATGATTCGCCAGCTTGATCAGGCAGGGACCAGCCGAGACACTGGGCGCCTTGCTATTCAGGCAGCGCTCATGATCGCGGTCGAGTTGTTCAAGCTTAAGGACGACATCCACGCAGAAGTGGGTCTTACCGAAGAGGTCAAACGCCGCGTCAACGAGATTATCGAGAAACTCGATTACACCTTACGCACACTGTAGGACAACTTATGCTACCTGACTGGAACGAGATCATCCGCACTCGTTACCAAAAAGCGGAGCGGATGAGGGCCGAGAATATTGAGCCATTTGTCCATCGATGGAACCCAACGCACAGCACCCAAGCCGTTAAGGCCAATGCCGATGCCCTTATCGCGTCGAAAGAAAAAGTGCGCGTCGCGGGGCGAATCATTGCTTTGCGGATGATGGGGAAAGCGGCCTTTTTTCATATCAAGGACGAAACGGGGCCGCTGCAATGTTACGTCAAGATTGACGCTGTCCCTGAACATGCTTTCCGGATATTGAAAACGTACACGGATGTGGGTGACATCGTGGGTGTCCAGGGTGAGGTGTTCGTCACCCGCACAGGCGAGCTCACCGTGCTGGCGGACAATTATGAAATCCTCGCCAAATCTATGCGCCCACTGCCGGAAAAATGGCATGGCCTGCGCGATCAAGAAACTCGTTACCGCCAACGTTATGTTGATCTCATTGTCAATGATCACGTTCGCGCCACATTTGTCAAACGCAGTAAAATTGTGGCCAGCATGCGCCAATATCTCACGGAACTCGGCTATTTAGAAGTCGAGACCCCAATGATGCACCCTATATGTGGAGGAGCGAACGCACGTCCCTTCAAGACACACCACAACGCCCTCGGCATAGACCTGTATCTGCGGATCGCCCCGGAGCTCTACCTCAAGCGCCTCATGGTGGGTGGTTTTGAGAAGATTTTTGAAATCAACCGGAATTTCCGGAATGAAGGGATCTCCACGCGTCACAATCCCGAGTTCACAATGCTGGAACTCTACACGGCCTACTGGGATTATCGCGATACGATGGATCTGACCGAGAAAACTATTCGCGAAGTCGCTCAAAGGGTCTTCGGGACGACAAAGTTCGTTTTTGAAGATCAAGAATTCGACCTCGGCCCAGAGTTTCCGCGTGTCACCTATCTGGATGCAATTCGAAAGTTCGTGCCGGGAGCAGAGCATCTTGATCTAAGGTGGGATGATCCTCCGGAAGTCACGAAAAAGAAAATCGCGCCCTTCTTTACCCCAGAGTTTGATGGCCCCACCTACCAGATAATCATTGATATGTTTGAAACGCTTGTCGAACCGCAGCTCACCGGGCCGATTTTCATCACAGAATTTGCAAAAGCTGTCAGCCCTCTCGCAAAATCGAAACCGGCTGACCCACTTGTGGCCGAGCGTTTTGAGCTCTACATTGGGGGCATGGAAATCGCAAACGGCTATTCCGAGCTCAATGATCCGCAAGAGCAATACCTGCGTTTCAAAGAGCAGGTGGAAGCTCGGGAGCGCGGCGACGAAGAAGCGCAGCAAATGGACGAGGATTACATCCGTGCACTGGAGTACGGCATGCCGCCGGCAAGCGGCCTCGGCATAGGAATTGATCGCCTCGTGATGGTCTTGACAAACTCGCCATCGATTCGAGATGTTATTTTGTTCCCACTGCTGAAACCTGAGCAACCTCGTGGCGACGAGGATGAACACGGGGAAGAGCAAGCTCCAGCGAAGGAGTCTTAAGAGTTATGGAAAGTCTGCGCCCTGAAGAGCTGAGTGCTATCGTCGAGGAAGTCGTACGCCGTGTCACGATTGTTTTGACCCAGCAAGCATCTGCGCCGTCTGAGTCAACTGTTGCACAGGCAGGGTTGGTTCCCAGCGATCCGGCAACTCATCGCGAGCTTATCGAGACAAGCCGCGAAATGATACGTCGCGGCGCAGAGCGCATTGTCTGCTCAGGAGGGGAAAATTTCCAATGCGAGGACCTGGCACGTTACATTGATCACACCTTGCTAAAGCCGGACGCGACGGAGAAAGATATCGAGCGGCTCTGCGCTGAGGCCATGCAATACCATTTTGCGAGCGTATGCGTGAACAGCGCTTACGTCGAACTGTGTTCGCGTTTGCTTGCTGGATCTGGGGTGAAAGTCTGCGCCGTTGTCGGCTTTCCCCTTGGAGCCATGAGCACAGATGCGAAGGCGTTTGAGACGAGATACGCAGTGTCGCACGGGGCCGATGAAATCGACATGGTCATAAATGTTGGACAGCTCCAGGCGGGAAATTACGCTTATGTTTACGACGATATCCGCGCCGTTGTGAAGGCGGCGGCAGGCCATGTGGTGAAAGTGATTTTAGAAACGGGACTTCTGAGCGAAGAGCAAAAAATCGCGGGATGTGTCCTGGCAAAAGCCGCAGGGGCTGATTTCGTCAAGACTTCGACAGGATTTGGCCCTGGGGGGGCAACGCCAGAAGATGTGGCTCTCATGCGTCGGATTGTGGGGGATGATATGGGCGTGAAAGCCTCTGGCGGCATCCGTGATTGCTCGACCGCACAGAAGATGATCGAAAGCGGAGCCAGTCGGATTGGCGCAAGCGCAAGCGTGAGCATCGTCAAAGGCGCCGCTGCTCGCGGCCAAGGGTATTGAGGGAATCAATTCTGCGGCTCAAGACCAGCTTCGTGACGCAGGTGACGTATTTCGTCCGCCGTCAGGCACCGGTACTCCCCGGGTGTTAAGTTGCCTAGCACAAGGCCCCCTTCTCGGATGCGCACGAGCCGCTTCACGGGATGTCCGACAGCGTAACACATGCGCCGCACCTGGCGTTTTTTCCCTTCGCTGATGGTCATGGTGGCAAAACTTCTTTCAGGACTTCTTGCGATGAGCTGAACACGCGCTGGCTGGTAAGTTTCCCCTTCAAATACCACGCCACTTTCTAATTCGGCAATGGCGCTATCATCAAGATATCCTTCAACTTCCACCCAATACTCCTTCTCTACTCGGTACGAAGGGTGCATCAGCCGGTGAGCTAATTCGCCATCATTCGTGAGCAGGAGCAACCCCTCTGAGTCCTTGTCAAGACGTCCGACAGAAAAG
The DNA here is from genome assembly GCA_017161655.1 of Candidatus Sumerlaeota bacterium. GTDB lineage: Bacteria > Sumerlaeota > Sumerlaeia > Sumerlaeales > Sumerlaeaceae > DRVG01. Next base: position 269,687 of record JADFCV010000001.1, on the reverse strand, counting down.
ACTCGCTCTGGGATCTCACCAAGAAGATCGAAAATTGTCGGCCGTCCTTTCTCATCGCGGCGAGTCGTCACGTAACCAGCAGGTTTGTTAAAGAGATAATAAACTAGCGGTTCCCGAGCCGGGCTGACGCTCCTCCCGTCAACCTCCACAAGGTCCTGACCCGGCACAATTTTCACGCCCATTTCGACGATGACCCTGCCATTGACTCGCACCCTCCCTTGGCGAATCATTTCTTCGCACGCGCGGCGGGATCCAAAACCACATTGCGCAAGGAATTTGTGCAAACGAATGGGGGCATTGCTGCTCCCGAACTCCTCCCCGGTCGCATGAATACCGTTTGATTGCGATTTTTGCTTCAATTTTGCCATTGTTCTGCGCGTTAATGAATACCGATGAAAAACGGACTCTTAACACCAGAACTTGAGACTTTTTTCGCGCGAGCGACGCAGGATTTAGAGAATTTTCTGCGACAGCTTATTGCGCCGCCGGATGATTTCATTCCAAACCTCGATGATGCGCTTGAATATGCGCTGGAATTGGATGACGGCGCAACCGGTCACAGTAAACGTCTGCGGCCGGTGCTTTGCCTTTTGGTGGCCAAACAACTGGGCGGCAAAGCGGAGCATGCGATGCCTTTTGCTGCAGCCATCGAACTCATGCACAACTTCTGTCTCGTGCATGATGATCTCGAAGATGGTGACGAGTACCGGCGTGGCCGGCCTTCCGTTTGGAAAAGATTCGGCACCGCTCATGCAATAAACATCGGCGACTACTTGTTTACGAAGATTTTCAGTGCTCTTCTGTCAGGGCTGGACAATCTCCCCGAAGCTACGGTGCTGCGTTTTTTTGCGCTGATGGCCGCAACCCTGGACCATACGCATCGCGGGCAGGCCATGGATATCAACATGAGAGGACACCGAATCACCATCGACCAGTACCTCAAAGTAGTTCGTGAGAAAACGGGTCATTATTTGGCTGCGCCTCTCATCGCAGGAGCCCTTGTGGCCAATGCGTCACAAGAAATCGAGGAAGCTCTCAACGCGTACGGGCTATTCTTGGGTCCGCTCTTCCAAATTCGGGATGATCTCATTGATCTGACGCAAGGCAAAGGGCGGAAGGAAATTGGTTCGGATATCCGCGAAGGAAAGAGAAGCTTTATGGTGGCTTATGCCTGCGAACATGTGGAGAAAACAGATCTGGACGAACTCTTACGCATTCTCGATCTTCCGCGAGAAAAGACAACTGCTGCGGACATTGAAAAGGCCATTTCTATTTTTGACAAATGCGGGGCGCTGCGACGGGCGGAACAAATCTGCGAGGAGCTGCGCGCTGAGGCATTGAAGCGCCTCGAACCACTCCCGCCACCTCTGCGTTCGAGTCTTACCACCGTGACAAACTATCTGGCGGGGAGAACAAAATGAGTGGCGTTCCATCCGAAGCCTATCGCATACCGCGTCGGGTTGGTTTTTTTGGCGGAAGTTTCAACCCCCCTCATATCGCTCACGTGCTTGCCGTGCACTATGCGCTACTGCGATGGCAATTAGATTTCGTCGTCGTGGCCCCAACGTTTGAACATCCATTTGAGAAAAAACTCGAAGACTTTGCTCACCGGCTGCGCATGACACGTATTGCTTTTGATCATCTTGGGGAACGTGTCCACGTTTCCGGAGTGGAGGAGGAACTGCCCCCGCCGAGCTATACCTTGCAGACCCTTCGTCATCTTAAGACGCACTACCCTGACACGGAAATTGTGCTGCTTATTGGCAGTGACCTTGTGGATGAATTGCCGCGCTGGCGTGATTCGGAGATTTTGCAGCGAGAGTTTCCGATTTACGTCATTCCACGCATCGGTTGTACGCAGGGGGTAAGCGCGCCATGCGACGTAGATTCACCACTATTCAGCAGCTCTCACGTCCGCGCTTTGCTTGCTGAGGGGAAAGATGTGAGCCCACTCATTCCTGCGCGAGTTCTGGGCTACATACGCGAGTACGAGCTATACAAACAGGTCAATGACTGATTTTTTTGACCGTCTTGCTGAAGCACTGACTAGCCTCGGCACATGGGGCTACGTGCTAATCGTTCTCGTTGTGTTCTGCGAAACACTCATTGCGGTTGGGCAATTTTTGCCCGGCTCAGTGTTCCTCGCATTTGTTGGTTTTCTCTGTTACCTGCAAGTCTTTGAGCTTGGGACCACCGCATTTCTCGTGTTCTTAGCGCACTACCTTGGAGAATTTACCAACTATTTCATCGGCCTTAAGAAAGGACGCGCATTCTTTAAGCCAGATGCGATGGTTTTTCGACAGAGTCTCCTCGAAGCTGTCGAGAAGCAGCTGAAGCGTTGGGGTGCGTTGTATTTCGTCCTTTGCCAGTTTTCGGGGGTGCTTAGGCCAGTTCTCTCTTTTCTCGCAGGGGCGGCGCGATACTCTTTGATACGCTTTGCTGTATGGATGATTCCGGCGTGTGCAGGTTGGACCATCGTGCATCTTGGGGCCGGGTTCGTGTTGGGCGCCAGCTGGCACGAAGCCACGAAGTACGTAGAAGAATTCTCGCTCCTCATCGCCATCGTAGTAATCTGCGTGGCAATCGCTATATGGCTAAGCCGAACGCTGGTGGCCCTGGCAGGAGCGACGGGGCAGGCTGTAGAGCGCGCGGGGCGACGAGTGTTGACAAGCAGCATTTACCAACGGTGTCGGCAACTTAACCCTACTGTATTTCACTTTGTCGAGCGGCGTCTGAGTCTTTCCTCCCCCTGGGGGTGGCAAGCTACTGTCCGCTTCATTGGGGCGTTCGTGCTCTGCGGTACAGGTCTTTTTCTCGGGGTCCTCGCCACCCATTCCCAGCGTCTCATGTATTTCGACTCCGCCCTCGTGAATCTCCTGGCCCAGCTCCGCAGATCCCACTCCGCCAACGTCCTCGCTGTCATTACATCGCTAGGCGAACCGCGAAACGTAATTATGGCCTCGGTCATCCTTTTTGGCCTCGGGCTTGTTTTCGGGATGCGTCGGAGCGCTGCATTGCTTATAGGTGCCCCTGCTCTGGCACTAGGGATCGGATGGCTAGGAAAATGGTTCTTCGAGCGGGGCCGCCCCGATCACGTTGCGTACATTGTCGCCGATGGGAATTCGTTTCCGAGTAATCACTGCACTGTGGCCACAGCCTTTCTTATCGCCACCTGCATTTGGCTATGGCAGCAAACGGAAAATCTGAAAATCCGTGTGCTCTGGGCAAGCCTAGCCATAACAATGATTTTGCTCATTGCGTACTCGCGGCTCTATCTGGGGGTTCACTACCTTACTGACATTCTCGGGGGATGTCTCATAGGTCTCGGAAGCACGTTAGCAGTCGCTACAGTGACAAGTCGAATTCCGCTGCCAGAGGAAAAACACCCAGCGACGGCTGTGGTTTTGGCATCTCTTAGCGTTCTCGGGATTGCTTCGTGGAATTGGAAGAATCCAGTTGAGGTGGTTATATCTCGCGACGAACTCTTTCAGCCCCGCTGTTCGAAAAACTATGAGTTACTAGAACAAGCACTGGAGCTTTTACCACGATTTGCGACCCGCCTCACAGGCACACCTAGTCTAGCGTTGGATATGGTTGTCGTTGGCGACGCCAAAGCACTCGTGAGGGAGCTGGAAGAACGAAGCTGGCGTCGCGTTTGTCCTCAGGCGTTCTATACGCGTGAAATTCAAGCGCCCATTTTCCCTGCTTTTGTCGACGCCTGCCCGGCGCTGTTTACACTGGAAAAACGCAACGCCGACAACCGCATGATCCTGAGACTGTGGACGACGGACGTTTGCGTGGGTTCAAGGCCGCTCTGGGTGGGCAGCCTTATTGAGGAAAGCCTGCACAAGAAATTCCTCTCGATGGAGATTTTTGCGGTCAATCCCGACATTGACAAAGCTATCCAAGATTGGTGCGAAAGGGAGTCACCTTGGGCCTGCCAGATTCGGCAAGGTTTTCGCAAACGAGGGCTTTACTACACGAGTCATCCCTTTTTCACCCACGGGATTCTGGCAGTATTGGACCTGCAGAAATCCGAAGAATTCACCTCTCAGACTGTCTCGAGAAGTGCCGAATGACTTCGCCGTGGGGACGTAGTTTTCTCAGCAACCGTAGCAGCAGGAAGTGAGAAAGAAAGACGTCTATGCCGTTTGATCCTCACATTCTTCTCTTTATTCCAGTTTTTCTGTTCGCCCTCACATTCCATGAGTTTGCTCATGCGTGGGCCGCAAAGAAAGCAGGAGACCTCACAGCAGCTTATGCCGGGCGACTAACTTTGAACCCCCTCGTGCACATAGACCCGGTGGGGACGATCATCCTGCCTCTTGCTGCCTTGCTGCTAAACATCCCCATGATCGGATGGGCGCGGCCGGTGCCAGTAAATCAGCTTCGTTTTCGGAGAGAAATCTGGATTGTGTGGGTCAGTCTTGCTGGGCCAGCATCGAACATTCTCCTCGCCCTGCTGGCGGCTTTTGCCCTCAAGTTTGCGGTTTCGGACACGACCACGACCAACTCTGCAGTTGTGAATCTTGTGGTCAAACTCGCAGCGATATTTATCCAGCTTAATCTCGTCCTGGCGGTGTTCAACATGCTGCCTATTCCGCCGCTCGATGGCAGTAGTCTTGTGTATTATTTGCTGATTAGAAGAATGCCACAGCTTTGGGATATGTGGCTTGGGTTCACTCGGTACGGCTTTCTCATCCTCTGGGCAATGATCGCTTTTGTTCCTCCTTTCCAACGCTTGCTCGCCATCAGCTTTCGGCTACCAGCAAATCTCTTGCTGGAGTGGGCACTGCGCTGATGGAAAACGTTTACACCATAAAACTCCCTGTTTTTGAAGGGCCATTCGACTTGCTGCTCCATCTCATCAAGATCAATGAGATGGATATTCACGACATCCCCATCGCGGAAATCACCCGGCAATACCTCGATTATCTGCAGGTGATGAAAGAGCTCGACCTCGAGGTGGCGGGAGATTTTCTGGTGATGGCTGCTACCCTCATTCATCTCAAGGCGCGTACACTTTTGCCAACGCACGAAGCTAGCGAAGAAGAGGGGGAAGAGAACGAAGAATTTGGAGAAATCCTGTCTGCGCGCGAGCTCATGCAACGACTGGTCGAGTATCGCAAATACAAGGAGGTAGCAGCAGAGCTTAGGAAGCGGGAGCAGGAACATTCGCTGGTCGTGTATCGCACCGCTCCTATAGCGATTACTCCAGAGCCAATGCAGGAGCTTACGGCTGAGGTTACGCTACTTTACCGGGCATTGGCACGCGTGCTCCGCTATATAGAGTCCACCAATGCACTTCCATCCCTCACGGAGCAATTCACCGTCGAGCAGAAGATGGACTATGTCCAGGAGCTATTAGCCAGCCAAAACGAAATCGACCTTATGGCACTGTTCCTGCGATGTCTCAATAAGCTCGAAATCATCACAACCTTTCTTGCTGTGCTTGAATTGGTCCGCCTCAAGCGAGCACGTCTTCAGCAAAACTGTGCATTTGACACGATCGTCCTGGTGAGCCGCAATGATCAAAGTGACAGTAATGGACAACGAGAAACGTCAACTGGCTGAGGAACCAGACAGCGACGACCAGTGCACGGAGAAATCGCTGGCTGAACCATGCGGTGAAAACACTTCCGAGCTCGCCGGTGAACCACTATCCGGGGAAACGGACTCGCCAGTGGATGTCGGCGCCCCCCCAGTGCACAACAGCGACGACCCTGGTGTCCAGAAAGTCCGTGGGGACCTCGCTGTCTCCCCGTCCGATAGTGCAGAGAGTGACGTTCCCCGGATTTCGTCGCGGGCGGAAATCAAGGCGGTCCTGGAGGCTTTGCTATTTGCCACAACGGAGCCCTTGAGCACTGCTCGCCTGGCCAAGATTATTGTGGGAGCAAGCCTCGAGGAGATCCGCGCTGCTCTCCTGGAGTTGCAAATGGAATACGACAGCTTGCCGCGGGGCCTCCAGATTGTGGAAGTTGCTGGGGGATTTCAGATGGCGACCAGACCGCATCTTGCTCCGTGGATTTTTCGGCTGAAACCAAGTAAAAGACGCAACCCGTTATCACAAGCAACGTTGGAGACACTGGCTATCATCGCATATAAGCAGCCTATCACTCGTGCCGAAATTGAAGCCATTCGCGGCGTCGATTCGACCGCGACGATTCACACGCTACTCGATTTGGGCCTCGTCGAGGTCGGGGGCAAACGTGAGATACCAGGTCGCCCCCAACTCTATGTGACTACCGAACTGTTTCTTAAAACTTTTGGGCTCAAGAGTCTTGGAGATCTCCCGTCCATCCACGAACTGCGGCGTCTATATTCGTCGGAAGGGAGAGTGGAACAGAAAATGCAGGCCACTTCTCCGTTGCCTGTCACTCCCGCACGGAATGACGTGTTAGATGCAAAACAAGAGGATAGAACCTTCAACACAGAGGCTCCGGCGGCTGAGAGACCATCTCCAGAAAACTGCAATGGGGCGGCCAATGATAGACAGGTAGAGCCCCCCCATGAAGAGTAACTTGGTCTCGCTCATGTTTGGTTAATTTCTTCCCACCTGCGGGAAAAAATCCTATATGCCTCTTCATCGAAGAGGATAAACACGACGCGCTCAAGAGACGCTCCGGCTGGCAGGGCTGCTGCAAATTTCTGTACGGCTCCAAACATGGCGTCGGCGCACTCCCGTAAATCAAGCCCGGCGACTCCGGTGCCAAGCGCGGGAAATGCAATGCTTTTGCACCGCAGATGCTCAGCTTTTTCTAGGGCCGCCCGCGTACAGGCTTCGACGATTTCTTTCGACGTCTGTGGACATTGAAGGGTCATCGTGGCAGCATGAAAAACATATCGCTGAGGCAGATCGCCTGCACTCGTTACGGCAATCTCACCACACCTGATCGGCGCTAACGCATTGCATTCTTGCTGAATGCGAGGTCCCCCTGCGCGCCGGATTGCTCCCGCCACTCCCCCACCAAGGATTAAATCCGTATTGGCCGCATTGACAATGACCTCTGCATCGGTCTCGATAATATTGCCTTTCAATATCTCGACTTTCATCACGTCTCCTCCTAGAGCTCTTCGGCTTCCTCTTTTTGTGACTTCCGAATCATCATTGTGGAAACAACATGTTTGATGTTGCCGCCGATGTTCTGTCCGCCATTCTACGTGAACGTGCTGGAAGAAGCCAAGAATGCGAATACTCATCGTCAACAGTGCACGCAAGTTTATAGGCGAAGCAGCTCACTGCTTGGACCTGACCCGGGAACTCCGCAAGCAGGGACACGACGCCCTCTTGGTAGTGCGTAAAGGGCACGAAGTTGAACAACGCGCTCGTGAGGCAGGACTTGACCCGATTTGCCTCAACTTCTGGAGCCAGTTCCACCCGCGATACGACCTCGCCGATGTTCTCTCGATCGCGAAGATTGTTCGGGAGCGGCGACCGGATATCATCCATTGCCATCGCGGAAAGGATCACTGGCTGGTAGCGACTGCCAAGATCATGCAGCCGTGGAGATTCCCCCCCATCGTGAGAACACGTCATGTCGTCGTGCCTATGGCTCAACACTTTATGAATTCATTTCTCTTTGTAGTCCTAACGGCACGCACCATTGCTGTGTCTCAGGCCGCTGCTCAAAGCCTGGGAAACATCGGGCAACAGCTCGGCTCACGACTCAGTGTGATCTATTCGGCTGTTAATCTGGACGTATTTTCACCAAGCAACCGCTCAGTTGCGTTACGCGAGACCCTTGGCGTGAAGGAGGACGAAACACTGGTCGGCCTGATTGCGCGAATACAAAACGTTAAGGGGCAACGAGTCTTTCTCCGCGCGGCTCAGCTGGTGAATGAGCAATTCCCCAAAACCAAGTTTCTCATTGCTGGGCGCGGTTCAGACGTAAAGTTTGCGTCCCTGGCGCAACAAGCAGAAACTCTTGGGATCTCCGACCGGGTCATTTTTAGAAACTGGCTACCGAACCTGCCAGCTGTGCTCGCTTCGCTCGATGTCAGTGTGATTGCTTCGCTTGGAAGCGAAGGGTCGAGCAGAATCGCTTACGAGAGCATGGCTAGCGGTGTCCCTCTGGTTGCAACACGGGTTGGCTGTTTACCGGAAATTATTTCCGACGGACGGACGGGCTTGCTTGTGCCACCAGCGGATGCAGAAGCCCTTGCCCAAGCGATTTGCCAACTTCTCGACAACAGAACTCTCGCAAAGAACCTTGCGACGCAGGCATTAGAACGGGTGCAGAGTTATCATAATTACGAACGATGGATTGGTGAAATCCTCGAGGTTTATAAGCAAGCGATGAATCCAGGCAGAGCTGAGCGACACTAATGATAGCACAAAAACCGCGCGTCCTCCATATCTACAAAGATTACTTTCCGCCCGTGAGGGGGGGCATCGAGAATACGATCAACCTCATGGCCACAGGCAGTCTCGATGAATTCGACGTGAGCGTGCTTGTCTGTGCCGGGGACAGTCCTCCTGGCGAAGAGATGGTCGATGGTGTGCGAATCGTGCGTGTGAAAGAGTGGGGACGTGTCTGGAGCGCTCCCATTGCTCCGGGATTTTGCAGAGCCATCCGCCAGGAGGCTTCAAAGGCAGCCCTTCTTCATTTTCACCATCCAAATCCGACAGGCGACGTGGCTTACCTTCTTTCCGGCATAAACAAGCCTTATGTCATCACGTACCACAGTGACATTGTTCGGCAAAAGGCGGCTCTTGCCGTCTATGGCTTTGTTCAAGAGCGCATGATGCGCGCTGCTGCTGTTATTATGCCAACCTCGCCAAATTACATCGAGAGCTCACCTTGGTTACGCAGACATCGCGACAAATGTCACGTCGTGCCACTCGGCATTGTCCTAGAACGATTCCAAAAGACGCCTGCGGTGGAAAAAGCGTCCGTAGAAATTCGAAACAGATTCGGAAACGATCCTATCATTATTTTTGTGGGAAGACTCCGCTACTATAAAGGACTGCACTTCCTCATCGAAGCCATGCGAAACGTCGCGGCGCAGCTTGTCATCGTAGGCACGGGCCCAGAGCGGGAACGTCTACAGTTGCAGGCACACACAGCTGGCGTTGATTCCCGCGTTCATTTTCTTGGGGATCTCAGTGACGACGAACTCGTTTGCTATCTTCATGCGGCGGACGTTTTCTGTCTGCCATCGCACCTGCGCAGTGAGGCCTTCGGTATTTGTCAAATTGAAGCCATGGCCTGTGGTCTCCCGGTGGTGAGCACTGCACTTGATACAGGTGTTCCGTTTATTAACCAGCACGGCGTAACGGGATTTGTTGTTTCTCCGGCCGATCCCCATGCTCTCGCCAGTGCTCTCAATAGGTTGCTATCTGACCACGATATGCGGAAGCGTTTTGGGCACGCGGCACAACAGCGAGCACGCGATCTTTTCTCGGCAGAAAAGATGTGCAAGACGCTTCACCAGATTTATCGCAAAGTTTTGGACAACCCGAAACTGAATAGTGCCAGCGGCTCTGGCTACTAACTGCCAAAGCACATTAGAAGGAGAAAACCGATGGCAATCTTTGGAAAGAAACCCTCCGACAAGAAGGCTCAGGGTGAGACCTCGTTCGAAGAACCAAAAGAGGCAAAAGCAGCGGACGAGAACATTCGAGCGCGCGTCGAACCCATCATCGCACAACTGCGTCCGTATCTTCAGGCCGACGGTGGGGATATCGAACTTGTGGGTGTCGAAGACGCTGTGGTTTACGTCCGGCTTCAGGGTGCCTGCTGCGGCTGCCCAAGCTCGATTTATACACTGAAAATGGGAGTAGAAGCACGCATCATCGAAGAAGTCCCTGAGGTGAAGAGCGTCGAAATGGCGTAACAACCTACTGAAGTTCCACCCAAAACAAAGAATGGGGCGATGCTCGTCGCCCCTCTCTTCATTCTCCGATAAAATCGACTAACGCGTTGCTTGTTGGCTCTCGACTTTTTGGATTTGAACTCGTGTTTCTTTCCCTGGATTCGCTCCCGCCAGGAAGCCGTGAATCGCTGACACACCCATCACGAAGAGACCAATCCCCACAACAGTCATTGCGTAGGCAAGACCGCGTTGTGCCTTGCGTCCAATGGTGATCCCCCACGTCATGCAAAAAGTGCACACACCGTTCGCAACGTGGAAAGCAGTGCACGCAATGCCAAAAACATACCACCAGTAAATCACAGGTTTCTGAAATTCACGGTGAAGAAGCTGATAGAAGTTCAGCTTTCCGGACTCGTCGATAGCCCGCCAATCCATGAAGCGTAAGCTGATAACATGATAGAATATGAACACAAACACTATGATTGCCGTTACCCGTTGGGCAAAATAGGCCCAATTGCGGGGGTATATGAATCGCAAAGGATTCGGCTTTCCGCTAAATATGACCCAGAGCCCATAAAACATGTGGAACAAGAAAGGCGCAAAGAGGGCGCCCCATTCAATCGCATGGAGATAGGGCAAGCCTCGAAGCGTAGCCACGGTGGCGTTAAACGCCTCTTCTCCTTTCGTTGAAAAAGAGTTCGCGAAAAGGTGAAAGAAGATAAAGAGCGTTAGCGGTACGAGTCCTGTCAGGGAGTGTAACCTACGTAAAACAATCTCGCTGTAGTCTATTCTCTCGTGTTGCATGGAGACCATTGGCGCCGGGTGAAGGATCGTTGGCAAGATTTTTTGCATTTCAGAAACATCTCTCCACCTTACGAAAGGTACTTGGTGAAGATCTCTCTGTTTTCTCTCAGGACCTCTCGCAACTGCTGGATGATTTCTGCAGAACTGCTTTCTCCAAGAAACCGCGCGATCCCCTCAAGAATCCTGGGATCTGCGGGCATACGTCCGCCACTCTCACGGGCGATTAAGCGCACCGCTGTATCTAGGCGACGAAGAAACCAGTAGTTGTGCCGCAGTCTTTTCCAGTCTTGTTCATTGCACGGGGGAAAACTCTTTCTTTCAGCTAACATACGAAGGTATGAACGACCCTGCGTTTCACTGAATGGGAACCGACCACTAAGCACCCAGAACTGGAAAAGGAATTCAATGTCCACAAGCCCCCCTGCACTGCGCTTGTATTCGTGATGCGCTCTATCACTCGCCGGGACTGCTTGTTCCAGACGGTTGCGCATCTGGAGGACACGGGTGCGAATTTCTTCTCTGGAGAAACTGGCGAGCCGCTCAAGCGCACACTCTGTCAGTTGTGAGAGAATCGCCGTATTGCCCAGGACACAACGCGTTCGCGTGAACGCCATCAGTTCCCACACGTCGGCTTCCGTGCGGAGATAATCCAGATAATAACTCAGCGGAGTAACTAGCGGCGAGTTCCGACCATGAGGCCGCAGACGTGCGTCTAACGAGTAGAGGCGTCCTTCACGTAAATTCTCCGTCACAGTATACACGAAATGATCCACAAACTGAAGGGCTTGTTCCGCTGTTTGGAATGTCTCATGAGCCGACTCGCCCTTGTCGCTCCAAACATAAACAAGGTCAAGATCCCCAAAAAAGCTGAGCTCGTTGCCCCCGTACTTACCGAAGGCTAAGAGTGTTATTGGAGCGGCAGCATGTAGCTCAACCCGTTCTTCTTTCTGCACTGCCACACCTGGTCCTGCCCGGCGCTCACAGTAACGCTCATACGCCAAGTCGAAAGCAACCTGGAGCACGACATCGGCGACGATTGAGAGTTCTTCCACGATTTCGTGAAGCTCGCACAAGTTTAAGATATGCCGTAGGGCGATGAGCAGTTGTTCGAATTTCATCGCACGACGCAAAGAAACAGCACGTTTTTCCCAGCTCCCCCTGGCTCCTACCATCTGCTGAACACGGTTTGCGACAGCCTGTGGCGTGCCACGCTCATGAACCAGACGTGAGCTCAAGATCGTATCGAAGAACTCGGGATGCGAAATGAGCACTTCGGAATAATAATCACTTGTGCCGAAGAGCAGAACAAGAAGGCGCAGAATGTCCGGATGCTGCGCGATGAGTTCGTAATAATAGGTGATTCCACGTACTGCTAGCACAAAAGAGTGAAAGTGGGGAAGCACGCGCTCGGGTAAAGGCGCACGCGCAATCAAACGCAGAAGAGCAGGAAGCATTTGCTCAAAAAACTGCTGCCCTTGCGCAGCGATAAACACCTCCCGGGTGCCATGGGCCAAATCCCGAATCAACCGCAACGACTGCTCTGTGCCGATGCCATATCGCTGGAGAACTGCTATTCCCTCCTCCGGAGGGGCATCGTCGTCTAATAGCACTAGGACGTCTTGGAGTTCTCGTGCCTCCTGTTCAATGTCTCGTTCGAAGAACCGAGCAAATCGCTCATGCACACCGTCCGTGATTTCGCGATACTTTTGCTGAAACTCAGATAATGACGAAAAGTGGCAACGCTTTGCCAAGATCTCGAGCTCATCTTCCCGAGCTGGCAGAGTGTGCGTTTGATGCTCGGCGGCCATCTGTAATCGGTGTTCGACCAGACGCAGAAATTCATAGGCGTGAAGATAGAAATCCGCTTCTGAACGGGGCAACACATTGACGTCCGCGAGCCTATCGATGGCCAGGAAAATATTGCGCACGCGGAGAGCGGGATGTTGCTGCCCATAGATGATCTGCATGGCCGCAATGATAAACTCAATTTCCCGGATTCCACCATAGCCCCGCTTGACTTCGCGATGATATGTGTCGCTCAACAACACTTCGCGGTCTATCATCAGCTTTAGTTTCTCGATTTCTGAGAGAATGCGCGGGGGCTCGGCTTTCTCGTACACAAAGTGCTGCATGATTTGATAAAGTCTGGCGCGGAGTGGCGCGGGACCTGTGAGCACACGAGCTTTGAGATATGCCAGGCGTTCCCAGTCGCGTGCCTGCTGCTCGAGATAGTTCGAAAATGATTCGAAGGAGCGGGCCAATGGCCCACACTTGCCTTCAGGACGTAAGCGCATATCAACGCGGAACAGTGACCCGGCCGGACCTCGAGCAGACAGGAATCTTACGATCCGCTCCCCCATCTTGTTAAAGAACTCATGATTGGAGATTCGAGGTCCTTTTTTCCCGGATGATGTTTGCCCCGTGGTTTCACCTTCTGCGTCGTAGATAAAAATGAGGTCTATATCAGAAGAGAAATTGAGCTCCCGCCCACCCAGTTTCCCCATGCCAAGCACACACATTCCCGCTGGATGACTAGGCGCACTCTCCCCCTCCACCAGCGGTTCCCCATAGCGTGCGACCATCTCATCCCAAGCTGACTGTGCTGCAATGTGGATGCACGCATGGGCGACATCGGAGATCTCCCGGGTGACTTGCTCAATGGTGGCAAGACGCAAGACATCCCGGACTCCAATGCGAAGAAGTTCTCGATTCCTCCAAGCGCAGAGAGCAGCATGTCGTTCTTCCACAGACTCACAAGATGCCACACACCGCTCTGATTCGTGAAAGAAGGTGTCGCGGGTTTTGTCGGATCGAAGTTGTTCATCTTGAGCGAGCCACCAGAGTAACTCTGGCTCACGAATGAGCACGTTAGAAAGAAACTCCGAAAATCCAAACACGGCAGCAAGAATCTCACCCGCTGACGGTGTGTGACAAAGTTGGGATAAGAAGCGATCGGGATCTGGTGCACCTTCCAAATAGCGTTCCAGCGCGCTGAGCGCCCCTGCGGGATGAGGCGTGCGGAGCATAGCGCGAACCAGACTCTGAAGCATTTTTACGGACTCTGGCCCAAGCGGGAGCTCTCTCAGTGCTGATAAAGTTCTCTCAAAAGACTCGCGCTGCTCTGGTGTGTGAGCAACAGTCCACGCCTCCGCTAGCACCTCATCCCACGTCATACTTGCGTCCTACGCTGGTGCATTCTTTGCTGCAAGGTGAAGTCTCGCAGGGAATATGATGCAGCTAGCCCTTAAGTACGGTGGCAATTGCATCGCAGATATAATCGATGTTTTTCTCGTTCATCGCTGCGACACAGATCCTGCCACTTCGCACAATGTAGAGACTGAATTCGCTTCGAAGTCGCTCGACAGTCTGTGCGTCTAACCCTGAGAACGAGAACATCCCATTCTGACGCTCAATGAAGCCAAAGTCCCGATCGATTCCTTTCTCGCGCAGTTTTGTTACGAACAGATGCCGCATCTTACGGATTCGGTCGCGCATTTGCGCGACTTCTTCAACCCACTCTGCACGCAGTTCCTGGTCATTGAGGACAAGTGCCACGACCTGAGCGCCATGGGATGGTGGGTTCGACCAATTCGTGCGAATCACCCGTTTCACCTGACTCAGCACGCGTTTGGCCTCCTCTTCGTCAGCCGTTACGAATGACAAAGCTCCCACTCGCTCGCGGTAGAGCGAGAAGTTTTTAGAAAAAGAGCTGGCGACAAGGAATTGCAGTCCTTTGTTCGCAAAGAGTCGCACCGCGTAGGCATCTTCTTCTATGCCCCGATAGAATCCTTGATAAGCAAAATCTAGGAACGGAATGATTTGTTTATTTGCTAGCACATCTGCTAGTTCATGCCACTGCTCTTCGGATAAATCCACACCGGTAGGATTGTGACATGACGCATGGAGCAACAAGACGTCACCATCGGGAATGTTTTTTACGCACTCAAACATGGCTGAGAAATCAAGCCCATGCGTCGCCGCGTCATAGTACGGATACGTCGTTACCTCGAATCCCGCCGCTTCAAAGAGAGCGCGATGGTTTTCCCAGGAGGGATTGCTAATCCACACTTTCGCTTCCGGGAAAAAACGTCTAAGAAAATCTGCCCCTACACGAAGAGCGCCCGTTCCACCAAGCGCCTGAACTGTAATCACTCGGCCAGAATTGACGATCTCCGCCCCTGCGCCGAAGAGGAGCTCTTTTACAGCCTTGTTGTAACCAGGCACACCATCAATCGGGAGATAGGATTTTGAGTCTTCTTTCTCATACCAGCGACGCTCGGCTTCACGAACCGTTGCAAGCACAGGTACACGCCCATTTTCGTCCTGGTAAACGCCGACGCCGAGGTTTACCTTATTTGGGTTTTTGTCGGCATTAAATGCCTCGGTAAGACCAAGAATGGGATCAGGAGGTGCGGCTTCGACTTTTGCGAATGGCGATTGTTTCATGTGACGATTCTCCCAGTATTAATCTCTCGGCATCGAGCGAACATCCCCGCGGCGGCGCTAAGGGAGCACGTCCTAATATCTCGAAGCCGTCGCGGCGGCGCACGCCGATGTCCTCTGTTTGAATCGCCACAACACTACCAAGATTCGCAAGATCATAAATGCGTATGAGCCCTTGAGCGCCAACTTGCACTTCGCGTCCGGTTTCAGGGTCAACAATGAGCACACGAGTCCACGGCGGACAAACCTTGACACTCATCGCACTTGCTGGAATTCGGCGTCCTGCCAACGTCAGGGCAAGACCGCAATCGTAGAACTGGGAGCTGAGCTCCGTCATCCCATACTCATTCACGATGTGCGACCGCGGAATCCCAAGAGCGTGTTGAAGTTGGAAGTAGAACTCGTCGCGAGGAATCTCTTTTACACGACCTTTGAATCCGCCTGTTTCCATGATACGACTGCCTGGGGGCAGCTGGAAGCGTAACTGTCTCTTGTCAAGGTCCTGCAGAAGATATGCGAAAGCGAAAGCTGTTCCTAGAAGGAACAGCGGCTCGCCGGTACGGCAAGCATTGCTAAGCGACCTACAAAGAGCATTCGTATCCAGGGCGTCGTTTCGGAAAAAATACCGAGAGCCCGTGGCTCCAAATGCTTTTCGAACCGACTCAAACATAAATATGAGACTACTGTGGGGTGCATCGGCGGGCGGTGGGGAGAGAAAGAGCATCTTTTGTCGGACATCGTCCGGCAAGAGTGCGGTACGGAAAAAAGAAAGCGCCGCCCTGCGATAAAGCTCCAGATCGCAAAACTCGTGCACACCTCCCTCGCCTTCTGTGGTGCCACTTGTGCGAAAACACGCAATGGTCCGCCCCTTGGGAAAAGTAGCTACCCGCGCTCGCTTGAAAGCATTTGTCCACACAGCGGGAATTTCGCGCCAGGACTGGGGCTTTGGGGTGCCAGTCAGCTCGACGTATCGCCTGTAGAACGAATTATGACGCTTTTGGAATTCATAAATCCGAAGGGCCACGTCAGTGAAGCAACTGTCGTCCGCCAAAGGATGCAGAGCTACGCGAGAGAGCGTGAGCCTCGGGTCATCGAGGTGACCAAGAATCTCGGCGCGCAGTGTAGAGAATTCCTTCTCCCATTTCATAGTCGACCGAGGAACTTCTCTTCCGGCTCAAAAGCCTTGATATATTCATCGAGCAAGTATCGGTCAGTCATACCGCTAATGTAATCCACAATCACGCGGATGAGGCCATCACGTTCGATTCTGGCCTGATATTTCAGGGGGAGTTGCTCAGGTGTGTCGCGATAGAGAAGGAACATCTTTTCGATAAAGCGCTCGGCTTTCGTGGCCATGCGAACTACATAAGGATGGCGGTATACACGCCGCATGAGAAAATCTTTTAGGATTCGGTTTTTTTGAAGCATCTCTGGGCTCATGGTCACGATTTTGTGTCTGCACTGCCGAACGTCAGCAAGAGTGCTAATCTTTTGGCGCTCGATGTTTTCCATCGTTGTGCGCAGGGCATCGGAAACCTGCATGTCGATGAGAGTTCCGATAGCTCTGTACTTGATGAACTTTTCTGGTTTCTGGTCGCCGATTTCTTTTCTGGCCTTTTCGAAAATCTCCCAAACCCACTCTACCTCTTGTAAATCCCGCATAGTGATAAGACCCATCTTGAGGGCGTCATCAATATCGTGGTTATTGTAGGCGATTTCGTCAGCTACGTCGCACACCTGAGCCTCAAGCGTCGGCGCCCACTCAGGTTTAAAACGTTCGGGAACGTTGGGAGAATCGTATTCCGTATCGTGCTTGATGATGCCCTCACGCACCTCCCAGGTAAGATTCAGCCCCGGCACATCCGGATAGCGTTCCTCCAGGTATTCCACGACCCGCAGGCCTTGCTCATTGTGTTCGAATCCCCCCTCATCGCGCAGCAAACGCTTTAGCGCAATTTCCCCGCTGTGACCGAAGGGAGTGTGTCCGAGATCGTGAGCTAGCGCGATGGCTTCCGTCAGGTCTGCGTTCAGGCGCAAGTTCCGCGCTAATGTTCGTGCAATCTGGGCGACTTCCATGGTGTGGGTGAGACGGGTGCGAAAATAATCCCCGTAATGAACCATGTAAACCTGGGTTTTGTATTCCAGCTTTCGGAAGGCTGTGGAGTGGATAATGCGGTCGCGGTCGCGCTGGAATTCGGTCCTGAATTCATCAGGCGTGAGGGGATAGTCACGGCCTAGTGACTCAGCACTTTTTGTCGCATACGGAGCAAGAATGTCATATTCGAGTTGTTCGAGTTCAACGCGCTTGAGCATGGTTCAAATTCCTTCACAGTTGTGAAAAGCTATTGCTAAACGATTGCTCTGCCTGCGTCAATGGAAACAGCGCGGCCCCAACATGGGAAATGCTAAAGTGAGACAGCTTGAGACCTCACAACTTGAGGAGAAAAGTGCCTTTGGACGAGAAAGACATAAACGGCGGCTCACCGGAGAATCGTGCTCAGAGTTCGGGCAGGGAAGAGAAGTCTGAGCAGAAAAATGCAGCTGATCTCTGTGGGGACGCCTCTGAAGAGGCCGTGGCCTTTTGGGCGGATGAAGATCCGCAAGCTTTGCCAGACGTGGTCATCCAGGCAACAGCTAAAACCGCGCCCCTCGATAACATCGAAGAGAGCGCACCATCGGGCGAAACTACTGAAAGACCGCTCAACGATCAGTGTGCGAGCGTGTCGCATTCCCCGGCCGACCCCGCAGAAAAAGCTGCAGAAGAGAAGTCAGTCTTGTCAGTGCCCCAGGACGCAGCTCGCTCGAAGGGAATTATTCCTGGACCGGACGCGGAGCAAGCGGACTACGAGGAAGATAACACAGACGAAAAAGATAACCCACGTCCGACTTTTCCAAAACCAGCGCCGCACGTTTTGCCTCCGTGCGAAGAAACCCAGGAAGTCCCTGGGGGGCCGCAACGCCGCCGGCGCTCATTTTTCGCACAGCTTCTCAACACGCTTTGGTGGTTTGTTATCATAGCCTTATTTGGGACAATCATCTTTGCTGGCCTCTATTACCGGTACGCATCAGACAGACTCTTCAACATCCAGTTCGACACAAATCGCACGGTAGTCCTCACTGTTGCTCCGGGTGAGAGGCTATCACATATCATAGAGAAGCTGCGTGCCGAGGGGCTTTTGAGCTCTTATCTGGGGGTGGATGACGGATTTCTTCTCAAGTATCTCGCGTGGATAAACAACAATTCCAATAAGATCAAAAGTGGCGTTTACCGATTAAACTCCAGTATGAGCCTGAGTCAGATTTACGACAAGCTTATTGAAGGCTCGCAAGATTTTAAGGTCACAATCCCCGAGGGCAAGACAGCCAAAGAGACCGCCGCTCTGATCAAACGAAAACTCGATTCCTTTGACGAGAACAGATTCTTGGCACTCGTCCACGATCCACAATTCATTGAAAAGCTTGGTCTTTCTGTCCCATCGCTGGAGGGCTATCTCTATCCAGACACCTACTTTTTTGCTCCAGGGATGAAGGAAGAGGAAATCATCCGCATGATGGTGGAAAACTTCATCAAACGAGCTGAGACTGCTCTCTCTCATGTGGAGCGAACAGAAACGAGCGACACCTTGAGCTTTCACGAACATGTGATTATGGCTTCGCTCATTGAACGAGAAGCTCGTTTAGACACAGAACGGCCGTTGATAGCTTCGGTGATTTTCAATCGTCTCAAAAAAGGCATGAAATTAGAAATTGATGCCGCAATAAACTATGCCCTTGGCGATTGGGGAAAGCGCCTCACTCACAGCGATCTCCAGACAAGTAGCCCCTACAACACATACCTTCACAAGGGACTGCCGCCGGGTCCAATCTGCAATCCCCACATCAGTTCCTTAGTAGCAACATTCCAGCCAGCCAAAACGAATTATCTTTTTTATGTCTATAAGGGCGATGGTTCTCATGCCTTCGCCGAAACTTATGAAGAGCACCTTGCAAACATCCGACTGTACAGGCGGGGGGCTAGCAGTCCGAAACCCTCTGTAGAGGGGAGCCTTGTCCGGCCGGATCAGCAGCCAGAGAAATTGGCGGAAGCCAGCGAGTCCGGGGCATATTTGGCACAACAGACTGGTCCGCCCTCCTCGAATGTTGCCCAACGTGAAGAAGAACAGGTTACGACAGAGTCAGTGCAGAGTTCAGGCGACGAAAAATCTGGCAAAGGCCAACCTCCAACCCGCCAGAGTCGCAAGAAACAAGGGAAACGCTGATCTATGAAGTTCTCTACCACGCACCCTATAGCACGAGAAGCCTTCCCATTTTTGCTGCTGTCAGTGGGGTTAGCTATCTTCTGCTGGCTGGCAGCAGTTTTCTTCCCTTTTCGCCCGGTGTGGTTTGGATTAGGAACCGTTTGCCTGATAACGGCAGTTTACGTGCTATGGTTTTTCCGCCATCCGAGGCGTCCCATTCCCTTGGAAAAGAACGTGCTGCTATGCCCTGCTGATGGCACGGTGGTAGCTGTGGGGCAGGTGCCGCATCCGGCATTTCCTGATGGTCAAGCCGTACGGGTGGCTATCTTCATGTCCCTTTTTGATGTGCATATCAACTGGTCCCCCTGCGATGCTATCGTCGAAAGAACCGAGTACTACCCGGGAAAATTCCTGAACGCGATGGAGGAAAAATCCAGCGATGAGAATGAGAGAAAAATTTTGTTCCTGCGCACCTCGGAGGGAGAACTCGTAGTGGTCAAGCTTGTAGCTGGCCTCGTGGCCCGGCGGATCGTCTCACCGCTCGAAAGAGGAGATCAGGTGACGCGAGGCGAAACAATCGGGCTTATTCGCTTTGGCAGCAGAGTCGAGATTCTTGCGCCCAGTATTTACCAGCCATGCGTCCAAAAGGGCGACCGCGTGCACGGCAGAACAACGATCCTTTTGACACGATCATCAGAGAGAAAAATCATCGACACCCAGAGGCATGAGTAATGAGAAAAGTTTATCTTCTCCCCAATTTGTTCACAGGAGCTAGCCTCTTTTGTGGCGTCTTCGCGATCTTAAACGTGTTCAATGTCGCAGAATCGGCTGATCTGGAAACGTACCGCTACGAAACCTCGTGCTGGCTGATTTTAGCGTCAGCGGTGCTTGATTTTTTCGACGGATGGGTTGCTCGGATGACGCGCACGGAAAGTGCGTTTGGTGTTCAGTTCGACTCTCTTTCTGATTTAGTGGCTTTTGGTGTGGCCCCCGCGGTGCTGATCTATACCAGACTTCTTGAAATGGAAAATCGCCATGCCGCGGAAGTGTTGGCAGCACTATTTGTCGTTTGTGGGGCACTCCGGTTGGCCCGCTACAACGTGCAGAAATCGCGGATAGAAAAACTCAGTTTTACCGGTCTCCCCATCCCCGCAGCTGCTGGCGTCATTGTTTCGAGTTTCCTGTTCTTTCAATGGCTCGATCCGGACTGGAATACTGAATTCGTTCTCAACATTTTGCCACTGCTGATGGTGGTGACTTCTTATCTCATGGTGAGCACCGTCAACTATCCAAGTCTAAAGCAATTGCGTCTGGAGCACGGTCGGCAGTTCGATATCCTTCCCCTGATTGTTGTAGTATTTGCAATCATCTACTTGTTAAAAAATTACATTCCCGCCCTTGTCTTCAGCAGTTTCACTGCTTATGTCATTTTTGGAATTGTGACCCACGTCTACGCGCTGGTGTATAAACGAGTGACTCTGGGCAATAAAGTTCCCCCTCCTAACCGCATCTAGGGGAATCAGCTTTCTTTGCAGCGGAAGCAACTAATCTATGAGATGGCCTAGCTTATCTCGTTTGGTAAGCAAGTACGCTTCATTAAACTGATGGCGGCCAGCAACTAGAGGAACGCGGTCGACCACTTCGAGTTTATAGGCACTCAAGCCAACAATTTTCTTCGGATTGTTTGTCATCAGACGAATCCGCGTAAGCCCCAGATCTTTGAGAATCTGAGCTCCAATGCCATACTCGCGCAAGTCTGCTTTGAATCCGAGCGCCTCGTTTGCTTCGACAGTGTCGAGCCCCTCATCCTGCATTCTGTAAGCCAGGAGCTTGTTTTTGAGGCCGATCCCCCGGCCTTCCTGATGAAGGTAGAGAATCACACCGACTCCCTCTTCGGCAATTTGCTTCATGGCAGCATGGAGCTGTGGTCCGCAATCGCATCGCATAGATCCAAGCGTATCGCCTGTGAAGCACTGCGAATGGACACGAACCAAGACTCCCTCATCGCGTTTCGTTTCAAGGTCACCCATCACAAGCGCTAAATGCCCTTCGCCGTTCCACGCTTCGTAATAGGAAAGTTGCCACTCACCATACCAGTTTCTCATGGGTACCGTGACGATTCGCTTCACCAGTATCTCAGTGCGGAGGCGATACTCGATGATGTCGCGGATTGTGACGATTTTCAACCCATGCTGGCGAGCAAACACCTCGAGCTGAGGGAGACGTGCCATGGTTCCATCATCGTTCATGATCTCACATAGCACACCGGCGGGGAACAACCCGGCCAGCTTCGCAAGATCCACGACGCCCTCCGTTTGGCCAGCACGTTCAAGTACACCGCCATCGCGCGCACCCAAGGTCTGCATGTGGCCCGGTTTTGCCAAATCTTCGGCGCGTGCATTCGGATCTAAAAACACACGGATCGTAGCAGCGCGGTCTGCGGCCGATATGCCGGTTGTTGTGCCTTTCACGGCATCAACTGGCTCATAAAAGTTCGTCCCAAACCTTGAAGTATTTTGCGACACCAATGGGTGTAAGCCAAGTTCTTCGAGTCGCTCACGCGTCGTGGCTAGACAGATTAATCCTCGGCCATATTTTGCCAGAAAGTTGATTTTTTCCGGCGTGACGTACTGGGCGGCAAAGACTAAATCCCCTTCGTTTTCTCGGTCCTCATCGTCGACGAGTATGAGAATTTCGCCCTGGCGATAGAGCTCAATTGCCTCTTCGATGGTGGCAAAAACCGCACGATCCATCTCTGCCGTCGTGACGGCGGTCTGCGCTGCTTCAGCTTCCACTTTTTGATTTTGCACGCCCATGGATTGTCTGTCTAACCTGTGTCTCACAGTTCTTTTGTACTCGATTCTGCTTCATCCGGGTGGAGATAGCGGTAAACGTACTTCCCGATGAGATCGACCTCCACATTCACTTTGTCGCCAGGTCTTCGAAACTGCAGGGTTGTTACAGCTAAGGTTTTCGGAATGATGGCAACCGTAAAGTAATCCCGAGCAGCCTCCACCACCGTGAGGCTTATCCCGTCCACCGCAACCGAACCTTTTGGTACAAGATATTTTGCAAGATCCGGAGACAGCCGAAACTTCCACATTTGAGACTCACCCTCGGGGACCACTGAATCGACAACAGCTGTGCCATCCACGTGACCCTGGACTAAGTGTCCGCTAAGTTTCTTGGATAAAGTCAGAGGACATTCGAGGTTGACATAATCGCCAACCTTTTTGTCGCCCAAACTGGTACGTCGTAACGTTTCGGCTGACGCAAGAGCAGTGAACGTGTTTGCATCGAAGGCCGTGACAGTGAGACAAATGCCGTCAACCGCAATGGAGTCTCCAAGCTGCATCCCCACGAGTGATTGCTTGCACGCCACGCTGAGTTCGACCGACTCGCGCAGTGGCACGAGCTTGCAGATGGAGCCCATTTCTTCGATTATTCCAGTGAACATAGCCGTCTCGCACGGAAAAATGAAATGAAGTACGCCTAACTGTAGTTATCGAGAACAGTGCGATGAAATTCTGAAAATGTAGGTGAGAGACTTCTCCGTTTTCGAGCAAGTTCACGAATAATTCTCACTCTGTTTCTTTCGGCGAAATACAAGGGCGTTGGGCCATGGTGAACAGACAAGCGAGACATAAACAACCTGCCCCAGAAGTGACCCTGCAAACTCTGGAGCGGGCAGTACACCGACTGCGCGACTGGCATCAACGCCATGCGCAGTATTTATGGGAAAAAGCGCCTAGAGCCATTGCGCAGGCAGCGCTTTTGTTTCTCTCAAAGACCAGCCCTTTTCGCCAGAAGGCTTTCGCACTGGGTGAGAGCGTTGGAATGTCCCCTGCCATGGTGGCGGAAGCCCTTCAAAACCTGCTCGGTCCGATTCGCCCTGAACACCTCGAAAAGCTAAGGAAGTCGCAACTTGGCACGCCCCCGCTGAAGAACCGGATTCTCCCGCGCGTCGTCTTTCACAATCTGGCAGGAAATCTTTTCGTATCCGGATGGGAATCCCTCATCGTTGCCACACTTGCTGGCGCATGTAGTCTAGTCCGCACGGCGTCCATTGATCGATATTATCCCGTTCTTTGGTGCCAAGCGTTGGCTGAAATAGATCCCCATTTTGCGAAAGCAACGGCCTGTTTTTGGTGGCCCCACGATGCAGAAGAGCTGACACGTACCGTTACACATGCAGCCGATGCCGTTGTTGCCTTCGGTGATGACCCATCCGTGCGTGCCGTGCGGGAGATGACACCGCCACACATTCCGTTCGTCAGTCATGGACACAAGATAAGCTTTGCCCTGGCCGATGAGGAAGACCTGAACATCTATCCCCTCAAAACCCTGGCTAAGCGTCTGGCCCATGATTTTAGCGTGTACGATCAACAGGGCTGCCTGTCGCCACGCACGCTTTTCGTGCGCACTCAGAATTTATCGCTCTTGCATGAACTTGCAAAAAGAATAACGGAAGAAATGCGTGAGCTTGCAACAACACTGCCACGTCACGTTTTAGCGCTTGCGGAGGCAGTTGCTCAGGCACGCGAAAGGGAAGAAACATTGATTCAAGCCGCCGCATGGCAGTCCCGCACAAAACGGCAAGATGTTGATAAGTTGGCCGCAATTATATCTCAAGCCCATGATCCATTTCTTGTTTCCATTCGCGCACTTCGACCGTTTGTGCTTCCTCCCGTTAATCGAACATGCGTGCTTCGGCCATTTTCTACCATGGGCGAACTCAGAGAGATTCTTCTGCCTTATCGAGGTCATATCAGCACGTTGGGTGTAGCCAGCATGCGGCAAGATTGGGTTGAGCTTGCCCTCGAGATTGGAGCAAGCCGCCTCTGCCCTATCGGAAAAATGCAGAAGCCGCCTCTCGGCTGGATTCATGATGGTTACCAACCGTTGGCGGCTCTGACTCAACTGATTGAAATTTCCGAATTCTCAGTCGATAAGTGAATCGTCGTGGCGTACCCTTAATGCGGCCAAAGCGGCATGACTGTGGCACTTGTGAAGACGCCATGCAGCCCTTTGCTGTGATACCAGAAGCCGGCTTTCATGTAGCCCAGCGCTGGTCCGTTCACATTTGCCGCCATGCTTGTTTCGTCACCAAGGGTAAAAACGTGAGTACTTCGTTTTCCTTCGAAAGTGATACCCGTCAATTTCATCGTAGTGCTCACGGGCTTCTTTGGGCTGCGGGTGTCAACTACGCCACCCACTTTGACTTTATCCCGCGAGACGACACCCGCGAGTTCGAGGATAACATCATCGGCATGTTCCATGTTCACCAGTTCGAGAATGCCATTGCGTTTCTCCAGTTCATTCTCGATCTCCTCGTCTGACATTGCCGCAACTTTCTCGACCGAGAATCCTTCAAGATGTGCTATGTCCTCTCGAATGGTTGCCTTATAGGCATCCCAATTGGCGATACCAACCCCGAACCATATCTCCACGCTCTCAATTTCAACGAACGACTGGGCGGCAAGGGCTGCAGCAGCTGTGAGAAGGCCAGGCGTCGCTCCCGCCCCAGTAATATATGTGATCTTGTTAGCCGCAAGAAGATCATTTAATTTTACCATGAGCTCGACGGCACGAGTGCGTTTCAGCGCATCCACCATGACGCCCCGAAAACCTTCCTTGGCCATCCGCTCAACAACTGATGGAAGGAATTCGTTGGGCAAATTGGGCAACGCCAAGAATACGCCATCGATCTGATCCCGTCGCTTCAGCAACTCTCCAATCGCGTCGCCGCACCTCACACCAATTCCAGAGATTGTTGCGACAGATTCTTCTGCTGAAAGCGCATCAATTTTAGCTGACGGAATCCCATTGGGATCAAAAGCATACCCACCTTTGTCGCAGATGGCGACAAGTCGCATTTCGGTTTTCTTATCGAGCAGTTTGGCCATATTGCGGCCAAGCCCTCCCGCACCTAAAACGGCAATGCGTTTCACTTCACCCACGCTGAAAAGGCTCCTTTCCGGTATAATAATGTGATAAGAGATAACCGTCAGTGCCCGTCGTCGGCCACACTGGCGACGGCTTACCAGGGATTAATAAATATAGTTTCGCCGACGGGCGATTTCGGCTTTCTTTTCCTGATAGATCGCGTCCCACTCGGCACTACCTTGCGGAATGTTTCGCTTCATTTTCGAAATCATCTCGACGACTTCCTGGTCGATCTCATCCTCAATCCGAAGGTCCTCCGAGATGATGCGAGCGATCTCTGTCTCAAGAGCAAGCCGACTGCCCGTATAGGAGATCTCATCGTGCCCGAGCAGCTCCTCCACAATTTGCGTCGCGATAAACTGTATCCGTTTTTCTGACAGTCGCATACGATGCCCCTTTCTTGTGTCCTGTGGGCGCCGAGGTGACCAACACCCTCATCCTCGATCATCCTTCTATCGCGTGGGCCGATGCGGCCGCACTACAAAACGATTTTACGGCGCCGAGCGATTTCCTGCTTCGCCTTGTACAGCAGCGTATTATAGCTCAGGTTGTTGAACTCAATCTTTTGCCGATGCTGACGAAGCAGTTCCTCAGCCTCCTTCTCAATCTCGTCCTCACGCTGAAGATCGTGCAGGATGACACGGCGGATTGTCCCGGCGATTTGCTCTGCCGGCGCTTTGAACTTCACCGATTTCAGCTTTTTCAGCTCGTCAGTGATTTTATTAGCCAGGTAATCCACCTTTTCTGGTCGTAGCCGCATTGTGACCGCCTTCTACTTGAATTGTTCGAGGAGTTCGTCGCTCATTTCGAAATTGCTGCTCACCGATTGCACGTCGTCGTGTTCTTCAAGGGCATCGAGCAACTTGAGCAACGTCTCGGCATCACGCCCCTCAACTCGCTTTGTCGTCGAGGGAATGTTCACAACCTCGGCGCGTTCGACCTTCACTCCTGCTTTCTCCAAACCTTCACGTACCACCTGAAGCTGCCCTTGGTCGGTGATGACCTGGTAGCCCTCATCTTCCGTTTTCACGTCTTCTGCCCCGGCTTCCAAGGCAGCTTCTAGCAGGCGGTCCTCCTCAATGCTTTCCTTGTTAACCGTTATGATGCCCTTTTTGGAAAAGAGGTATGAAACACATCCCACAGCACCGAGGCTACCGTTATACTTGCTGAAAAGATGGCGAATCTCTGCAGTCGTTCGGTTACGGTTATCTGTGGTTGCTTCAACCATGATGGCCACACCGCCCGGTCCGTAACCCTCATACACAACCTCTTCGTAAGTGGCGCCTTCGATTTCCCCCGTACCGCGCTTGATGGCGTTCTCGATGTTCTTCATGGGCATGTTAACGTCCCTGGCTGCTGCAATTGCCGTACGCAGGCGCGGATTACTTTCCGGATCACCACCGCCTAGGCGTGCAGCGATGGTGATTTCTCGAATGATACGAGTAAAAATCTTTCCACGTTTGGCATCGACCGCAGCTTTCTTGTGCTTGATCGAATGCCATTTAGAATGTCCAGACATGTTCGTTCCTCGTTTTCTCTCAGTATGGCGGTAAGTTTTATCACTATATGTGGGAAACGATTCAAGCCCGAACGCATCACCAGCCGCCGGAACGATCGCGACGCAAGAAGAAAGGGAAAACGAGCGCGCCGCACAGGAACCCGCCAATGTGCGCCCACCAGGCCACCCCTCCAACATTGGGCGGAAGAAAGAGCGACGTCCATCCACTCAATAACTGGATCATGAACCACATCGCCAGAAAAAAGGCAGCTGGAACCTCGATGAAATAGGGCATAAACAGTATTGGGACAAAAGTGACAACGCGGGCGTGTGGAAACAAAAACATATAAGCACCCAGAACCCCCGCAATAGCGCCCGAAGCACCTACCGTTGGCAGTGTTGATGTGGGGTTGAAAACAAGGTGGGCTATCGCGGCTGCAACGCCGGAGCAGAGATAAAATAGAAGAAAGCGGATGGGGCCCATTCTATCCTCTACGTTGTCGCCAAACACGGCGAGCGTCCACATGTTGAACAGGAGATGGGCGAAGCTACCGTGGAGAAACATGCTGGTAAAAATGGTATAGAAGCCACCCGGGGGAAACCCAGCCCGTTGTGCCCACAAGGGATCAGTGAGACGCCGCGGAACAAACCCAAAAAGGTAGATGAAGCGCTCGAGAAGAGGGGCAGGTAGAGCAATCTCCTGCAGAAAGGCTAACACGCACGTCAAGATAAGCAGCCATACCATCCAGGGAACATGACGAGTACGATTAACGTCGCGCAGTGGAATCATATCAAACTCAGGTTCCGCTTCCCAACGATGCGCGGCAAGAAAAAGTTATGAAGGAAGCAACTACCAAAAGCTGCTTTACGCCTGGAATTCGCCTGCGGGTTGGTGGAGGCGGTGGGAGTCGAACCCACGTCCGAAGACCTTGCCAGAGCGGCCTCTACAAGCTTAGCCGAAATTTTGGTTTGTCGCCCTGGGCAGAACGCCTTTCGGCGGGCTTTCTGCCCTGGCCAGCCCGTAGGGTTTAGCCCTCTGGTGCGGGCCACACCAGAGTGGCGAGCCTGCCTTCTCGACGTCTGCTCCCGTCGCGCAGGCGACAACGGGGCAAACGCGCTAGCCTAAATTAGGCAGCGAGTGCGAGTTCTTGGTCTGCAGTTAATTTTGCAGTTGCACGGTTGCTTACGAGGCCGTGCGCCTCGGCTTGCAGCCACTCCCACAACGATCCCCGTCGAAACCGTTACGCCCCCCTTTCGCTTATTTTCATTACTATTTACCTAACCCTGTCGTAAAGATTCGCCCCCCTGCGTGTGTTCCATCTTGCATCGTCCCTTTGGCAGGCGGACGTTTAGCAGCGCAAACTCATAATGGATAAATAACGATGCTGAGATTTCTTGCTCAGACGCTGCGCGATTATCATCATGTAGGGGCCATTGCGCCTAGCTCACGCTCGCTAGCTCGTGCTCTTGCGGCCCCCCTCCGAAGTCGTCCACATCAAGGTCCAATGCGGATTCTGGAGGTTGGTCCAGGCACGGGCGCCCTCACGCGCGGCATCTTAGAGCAGTTACATCCGGGGGACTCCCTTACCCTCTGTGAAATCAACCCAAATTTCGTCGCGTATCTTGAGCACCGTTTTGCTACGGATCCAGAATTCGCGCCGTGGGCTAACAGCACGCAGATTCTTTGCAAGCCAGTGGAGGAACTCGCCATGACAAGCTCGTTCCACCACATTGTGTGCGGTCTGCCCTTTAACAATTTTCTGCCTGAGACTGTTCAAATGATCTTTGCAAAATTTGAGGCGCTTCTCCTGCCCCGAGGGACCGTGAACTTTTTCGAATACGCAGGAATTCGTTGGTTGAAGCGGCTAGTTTCGTCAAAAAGTGAGCGAGAGCGTGTGCACGCGGTGGAACAGGTTCTCAAAAAGCTCATTTCCCATCACCAGGTAAACCAGAAGCTCGTTCTTTGGAATTTGCCTCCGGCTTGGGCACGCTCGCTGCAATTCGATTAGACCATTTAGGCACGAGATCCCTTACGCCATCGGAGAAACGCAGGCATGCAATTCGCCAGTAACCAAAGCCCAACAACATAGGTGAACAACTCGAAGCCGTAAGCGCGCCAGCCCCAAGCAGCACCAAGGATTCCCCAACTCAAGCCAATAAGAATGACTGGAACGACAGCGGGGCAAACCGATCGTTCTCTCGTCCCCACGATCCAGCGCAAGAAGGGGACGCCTCCTACAGCTAAAACCAGGGCAAGCGATTCAATGGCGAACGCTATTGGCGAAACGGCTGCGTGAACGGCGAGAAAAGAGCTTCCGGCGCGCGGGCCATAAATCAAGGCGCTGTAGGAGCCGGCTATCACCAAGAAAGCTATGAGCAAGGTTCCAAACAAATGAATTGTGCCAAGCCAGAGCGGCACTTTAAGCGAAGGACAGAAACTCCTGGGTGAAGGTTCAAATAAAAGACATTGAAATACGTGGCGCAGTGCCTGCGCACAGATAAAGCTTGTGATGCCCCCTGTGGCAACAGCCCGAATGACTTCCCCGGCAGGAAACGCCTGAAACTCATGCCGTAGCGCAAGTGCTAAGGAGAGGGCAAGGGCAGCTAGAGAGAGCGCAGCTGCGGAGCGAGCCACACGCCCCAGGAGGGCCGTAAGCGGATCTGTAGGATAATAAGCTCGCCAGGCAAAAAGCGCAGGCATGAAAACGGCAAAGAGCACCGGTGGATGTGTTAGTATCCCAAGGGCTCGATTTTTCAAAACAAATACAGCCCAGTAGAGAAGATAACCACTCAAGACGATGTCGAGAAAAGCCAGGACGGCAGCAGGCCCTGGTCGCGGCGTCCTCTGCTGGTCACCGCGTTGCAACTGTTCATTCGAGGGACTCGTCACGGGCTTTGCCTTCGATTCCGTATTCTTTGAGCTTCTCATAGAGCGTTGTTCGACTTATACCCAGAATTGATGCGGCTTTTACTTTGTTGCCCTGAACCATCTCGAGAACTCGAAGAATATGATCGCGCTCAATATCCGCAAGTGACAGATTACTCGAGGCTCTTTGTGCGGCCTGCGACGGTCTCTCACTCGCCGATGTAGGGGGCTCCGCAAGCTTCGCGGCCTCAAGTACTTCTGCAGGTAAATGCTCTGGCAGGAGAACTTCGCCCGTAGCGAGCACCAGTGCTCGCTCTATGATATTCCGCAATTCCCTGACATTGCCAGGATAGTGATAGGCTAGCAGGCATTGCATCGTGTCAGGATGAATCGTTTTTACCGGCGTTGGGAATCGATGGCGGAGCTGCTCGAGGAAGTACTGAGCCAACACAGGAATGTCTGAGCGACGCTCACGAAGCGGGGGCAGAACGAGTTCGAGGACTCGTATCCGGTAGTAAAGGTCCTGACGAAAGTTCCCTTTCTCGACTTCTTGCTCCAGCGTCTTGTTCGTTGCCGCAACGACGCGCACGTTGACCTTGATAATTTTATTGCTGCCGAGGCGCTGAATTTCGCCTTCCTGGAGAACCCTCAGGAGCTTGGCCTGAGCGCTGGGACTCATGTCGCCGATTTCATCGAGAAAGAGTGTTCCGCCATCGGCCAGCTCAAACTTGCCGATGCGTCGCTCAACAGCCCCTGTGAAAGCACCCTTTTCGTGGCCGAACAACTCGCTCTCGAGCAGAGTGTCAGGCAAAGCAGCACAGTTCACAGCGACAAATGGCTTATTGCGACGTGGTGAGTAATTGTGGAGGGATCTGGCAATCAGCTCTTTTCCCGTTCCCGTTTCACCCGTTATAAGCACCGGACAGTCGCGCTCCGCAGCGCGCATGGTCAGACTCATCACACGCTTCATGCGCTCGTCCTGCGTGACAATGGCATAGTCATCACCGCTACGCTGGCGAAGCTCGAGATTCTCCTGACGTAAGTGATCGACTTGCTCGATCTGACGCAGACGCACCACGAGATGGAGAACAAGAGTGAAAAGGAAATCCGCGTCATCTTTTGAGATCGTATCGTGAGAGACCGGGTTATCAGCGACAAGAATCCCCACCACATGTTTGTTCCGGCTAATGGGAATTGCCAACAAGTCTGCTTTTTCTGAGGCACCGATTTCGAGGCTAGCCCCATTTTCCCATCTCCCGTAAAGGGGATCTGCCTGGGCCGCTGTAGCATCCAACAGACTTGAAGACAGAGGCGGCAAGGCCTGACTTTTTGCTTTGGCCGTGGTGGAGAGGTGAGTATAAAAACACGTCCATCCATGAGCCGTGTCGTCGCGGAAATATAGCGAGAGGCGTTCGACACCTAGCGCAAGGAGAGCTGCCCGCCCAAGTGCCTCCCCTATGTCTTTGAGCGTCTCGCTTTGCGAAATCTCGAGAAATACTCGGTACAGCGTTTTGAGTTTGAGATAGACGTCTTTTAGAATGGCACTCTCGACACCCTCGCGCGGGAAGCTCAGCATACGGGTGTTTTGATCGAGCACTTCATTCGACGGCAAGCTCTCTGGGGCAATTGTCAGAGAAGCAACCGCGTCCCGAGGTGAACTTGGGTAGGAAGACGGTTCTGCAATGAACTTGAAAGTGGTGTTTCCAATCCGGACCTCATCGCCATTCATGAGGAAGGTCCGAGAAATCGGGACATCGTTCACAAACGTGCCATTGGAGCTGTTAAGATCGTAAAGAATAACCATGCCATCCAAGTTCAGGGCTTGGGCATGATTGCGCGAGACGTCTGGGTCGGCAATGACCACGTCGCAATCATCATTGCGACCAAACAGTAGCCGCTCCCCTACCATTTCGATTTCTCTGCCGGCGTGGGGACCGCTTTTCACAACAAACTTTGGCATGCTTTCAAGACTCCCTTAGCAACGTCGCCGTTAGCGAGTAGAATTGCAGTGCGCAACGTATTCTTTCTTTAGCACGTTCCACTTCTGGGACGTGCCCTAAGCAAATGAAAGCACGAACTACAGCAAGACTCTTCACAGCACTACGTCAGCACTGGAGAGACAAGCGCCTTTTCTCACAGCGGACGAGCCTGCGGCCAACGAGGCGCTATTGGCTGACCGCACCAGGCGCTGCCATGCTCCTGCTCATTCTCGTCGTTGGCTACGGGGCGATCAACTCTGGCACAAACCTTGTGTATTACCTCTTTTCCTTTCTGGCTTCGGCGTTCCTTGCGCATGGCATCGTTTCTCCTCGCAATTTAGATCATTTGCAGGTTCGACGACGACTGCCGCGCAGGGTTGTTGCTGGGTCGTGCGAACAGATTTTCATAGAAATCGAGAACCGGCGCCGCTGGTGGGGGGCACACTCTCTTCTCGCGGAAGACTACGCAAGCCGGCAGGGATCACCTCAGGTGGTGGGAAGCTGTCCCGTTCTGCACGTACCCGCTCGAGGAAATAAAGTCTCAGCTTACCCGACCCTGCATCCGTTGTTCAAGCGCCGAGGGGTCGTGACATTTCATGAAGTCGTTGTGCGCTCGCGATTCCCTTTTGGTTTTATCGAGAGATCTTTGCATGTTCCAGCACCTGCGGATGTGCTCGTTCTGCCCCCGATTTTTCAAATTTCCGAACCCCTTTTCACTCTCTTGGGGCTTGATGGGGACCTGGCAGCAGTCCGCCGTGGGGGAAGCGGGGACCTCTACGGCCTGCGGGAATATGTTCAGGGAGAACCAGCAAAAAGAATCCACTGGCGCACGACCGCACGCGCGCAAAAGCTTATGGTCACCGAGTTTGAACATGAAGAACGCCAACGAGTTATTCTCTACCTCCCCACTACAGCCCGGCACGTCAGCGACGAACTCCTGAATGATTTTGAGCACGCTGTGATCGTCGCAGCCTCCTTCTCTGCGTATTTGATCAAGACTGGGTATGATGTGGGACTGCTCACCGACTCATCATTCGTCGAGCCTGCAGGCGGCGAGCAGCACGTCGAAAGGCTCTTGCGCGCCTTGGCACTCGTGGAAATTGGCACTGAGTCGTCACGCCTTCCAACGATGCCACACATCCGTGATTGTAGAGTTTTCGTGCTTACCTACTCGAATGATGAGGGGCATTTACCTTCGGACCTCGTCGCTGCAAAAGTGGATGCGCGCGACTGGCAAATTAGGGGGACGGATCTCATCAGGAGCGTTTCTTCATGAATCTCTGGGATCGGTTTCAACTGTCCATCTCGCTCCTTGCCCTCTGGTCCACACTCACTCTGGCCACAACTGGAGAAATCAGGCTTTCACTCATGGCGAGTGCTCTCGCCCTACCGCCTCTCGCTTATCTTTTGCGTCGCCCATTACGGAGAGTCCCCTGGTGGATTTGGGACCTCGCCGTTCTCCTTGTGTTTGTCCGGCTCATGCCTGTGGTGCGCCAGAATCTTCTGAACGCCACTGTCTACTTTTTCATCTCTCTTCAGTGCATAAGGTTACTTTCGTTCAGGCGGTTATCCGACGCTTATTCAATTTACGTTGTTAGCTTTTTTCAGGTTTTTGCAGCAGCTTTGCTAACCACATCTCCCGCATTCGGCCTCGCTTTTCTTGGCTACTTGCTCTTGCTTGTTCGCTCCCTCCTGCTGCATTCGAGCTTGGTCACAGTCTTACGTGCTCTAAAGCGCACTCGCGCTGCTCGGGAGACAAGTCCACCTCTGAGAAGAACTTCTGACCTTGAGCTGATTCAGGCAGTTACTGAAGAACAGACCGGTGGCTCCCTCCTGAGGCCTACACTCGTTCTTGGGGCCATCATCCTCGCGCTGAGTGTGGTCTTCTTTGTGCTCGTTCCTCGTCTTTCAACGCGACGGGTCTTGCAAACACTTGGCCCTCCACCGCCATCTGAGATGTCCTCTGCTTTCGACGAGAACATAGAGTTGGGAAAGGTTGGTACTATTCAACTCGACACAAGCGTGGCCCTCTACGTGAAGCCATTAGACGAGGTGCAGCATCCCTCAGCGGTACGTCTCCGCGGCGTGGCACTCGACACATTTGATGGCAAGCGATGGCAGCGGACCTCCTGGGCAAGCTATCGTGAGCCTTTCGGGATGTTTTGCTTGCGGCCATATCCACTCCGGAAAAGCATGATCATCCAACCGGCCAACACCTCCAAGTTTCTCTTTGGTGAAACGTTCCCATTCAATCTATTATCGTTCGATTTTCAGCAAGCGGTATTAGTTGATCATTCTGCGGGTGTGGCTTGGTTACCATATCCGCCAACAAAAGAACTTCATTACACAGTTGTGTCGCGGATTGAGGACCTCGAGAGCCGCGATGATCCAGAGCACTATAGCCGCCCCTCAAGCAGGCAGCGTCGGACTGTGGCTCAGGCCCAGAGCTCGCGCACTGATCAAGCGACTTCGGATCCAGTTGCGGCTGCGTTTCGAATCATAAGCCGTGAATTCGAATTGGTGGCAGAGAAGTTAACACCATCAAACGATTCCCAGCAAACAAGGCGACACTTCCGCCATTACCCAGCTGACGTTGCGGCGACACGCGTGACACCCGATTATCTTTTTCCACCTTATCGCGAGGCATGCTTGCGCATCCCGGAAGAGCTCAACAAAAACGCGCTGCTGCAACTCGCCAGGGAAATCACACGTGGTGCCAAGAATCCGTATGAGCAAGCGTTGGCAATCGAGTCTTACTTGCGGCGAAACTACCAATACTCCTTGGAGTTAGCCGATCCCGGCACGAAGAATCCTGTCGAACATTTCCTTTTCGAAAGTCGCCGAGGGCACTGCGAGTATTATGCGACCGCCATGGCGATGTTGCTACGCGCACTGGAGATTCCATGCCGTGTGGTGAACGGTTACTACAGCACGGAATGGAACAACCTAGCCGGCATGTTTACGGTGCGGCAGCGCGATGCTCACTCGTGGGTAGAGGTTTTCTTCGATGGTTATGGATGGATGACGTTCGATCCAACACCGCCGGGGGCATTGCAACGTCCTGTGAACATGAACCCAATCTTGTTAGCCTTCACTCGATACTACGACGCGCTGAAGATGCGTTGGTACCGAGCGGTGATTGATTTTTCGATTCAGGATCAGCGACTCGTGGCGCACGGCGTGTTTGCGGCAGTTTTCGCAATTGGTGACACGCTGGGCTCCCTGCGTTTTGAGAGCGGCGCAGGAAGCATCACCGAAGAGCTTGCTACCGCAGGAAATGCTCTTGTAGCAGGTGTTGCTATACTGTTTTTGCTTATCGTACTTGTCGTGATTTTGCGGCGACGCCTTCACCGCCGCTCTCGGGGCAGGCGCGGACTGCACGTTCGACGGTCTCACGAGATTCCACGTTTCTATGCAGAAATTCTCTCTGCTTTGCGTCGGCGCGGATACATTCGCGAGCCATCAGAAACACCTCTCGAATTCGCGACCCGTGTAGCGAAGACTGAACCACTGCGCCCATTCCATGACATTACCGTGTGGTATTATGGATTCAAATACGGCGGGGTAAACCTGCCAAAAGAAGCGCATGAGGCGATGGCTCAGCTTCGGGAGAATTTGCGAAAACGGAACAAATAGCAAAGGTTTTGAGAGCTTGCTGAGCGCGGACTCTCTATTCAATCCTATCTCCACTCCTGCGCAGCACGCGACCCCCTCGGCGATTAGTGCTCACCCCTTGCCGCACTGAGACGGTGCCGTTCACAATGATGGTCTCGATGCCAGGACAAAACTGGTGAGGAGCTGTAAAGTCTGCCGCATCACGAAATTCTTCCCAGCGAAGGAGAAGGATGTCGGCGTAGTATCCGGGGCGCAATTCACCTCGACTCTTTAGCCCAAAGATTGAGCATGGCAGCGAGGTGACTTTTTGAACAGCCTGGGAAAGAGTGAGTTTCCCGAGTTCTTTTACATAACGACGGAAAAAAGCACCAAAGGAGCCATACGCTCTTGGATGCGGACAGTCGCGCGAGAGAACGCCGCTTGGCGCACGGCAAGCTGAGTCCGTGCACACCATCCCGCGAGGATGCAGAATCACAAGATCGGTTTCTTCCCAGTTCATCGTGAAATTGCATATCGCAGTTCGAAGACGGCTCGTGCAGAGAAGCTCAATGAACAAGTCGCGGGGACTCATTCCCAGTTGGCGTGCGGCTGCGCCGAGCGACTCCCCCTGGATCTCACGATATTCGTCGCATCCAGCGTCAACGATCAGAACGGAATCCCATCCATCCTTACCCTCGTTGTTCTCCTCAACGTCGTTTAGAATTGAGTCGCGATCAGACGGGTCACGCAATCGGCTGAGCGCTGGATCAGTTCCTCCCGCAAGTACCCAAGCTGGCAAGAGCGACGCCAACGATGTACTGGAAGCAACATAGGGGTACTTGTCCCACCAGATATTTGCCCCACGTGCAATCGCATCTTCTAGCGCGCTAAGAACATGAACAACTTTGCCCCAGTTCCTGGGCCCAGAAGCTTTAAGATGACTGAATTGCCCCCGACTGTCTGTCGACGAGATGACTTCTAAAAATTCATCAGCAGCCTGAAGAAGAAGATCGCCCTCGCTGCGCACATGGGAGGCATAGCAGCCGCCGTGAATTGCGGCCTCCTTCTGAAGAATGGCAAGCTCCTCTGTTTCTGCGAACATCCCCGGCGGATAAACCAGTCCTGTGGTAAAGCCAATGGCTCCTGCCTCCATGGCAATCCGGACCTCATTTCTCATTTGCTGCAGTTGCTGGTCTGTCGGCCTCTCATCGCTGTAGCCGACAACCGCCGCACGCACCGAGTTATGCCCCACGAAACTCGCCACATTATATGAGGGTTTTATTGCGTCAAGAAACGTGAAATACTGCTCGGCAGTGCGCCAGCGGGGCTCAATGCCCAGCCATTTCAGTTCTACCAAGACACTCTCGCGATAAGGGCCGAAGAGTGGGAACGCGCTTTCGCCGCAATTGCCAATGATTTCTGTGGTGATTCCCTGCCGAAGCTTAGAGTCGCCCGAGGGACAAACGAGGAGGTTGAAATCACTGTGGCCGTGCACATCCACAAACCCCGGCATGGCAAGAAGGCCGGCGGCATCTATGATCTCGCGTGCACTCTCAAAAGTAGTAAGTGACCCACGCTCGTCGCGGTGCAAGACTGCAGCGATTTTTTCACCTGTGATCCCAATGTGCCCCACAAAGGGATCACTGCCTGTCCCGTCAACAATAGTAGCATTGCGGATGAGGATATCGAACATGGCGGTTTTCTCTCAAACGCGTCCCGTATGAGGGACAAGTTTTCCTTCCGTGATGGTTGCTAGAGGCAAACGAAACTTTTCGACCAGTGGGTCATGCGTTACGATGACAAGGGTGGCTTTTTCACGGCTGTTATAGTTTAGCAGCAATTCAAAAACTTCGAGACTGGTGCGTGTGTCAAGATTCCCCGTAGGCTCATCAACGAGAAGTATTTCCGGCCGGTTCACAATGGCACGCGCCAGGGCCACACGCTGTCGTTGTCCTCCAGACAATTCCGAAACCTTCGCGCCCGCGTATTCGAGCAAGCCGACTTCGTCCAGTGCTTGAAGAGCTCGCCTGCGTGCTTCACGCAGAGATACCCCAGCAAGGAGCAACGGCAGTAAGACATTCTCTAAAGCTCGACGACGCGGCTGAAGAAGATACGACTGAAAAAGGTAGCCCACGTGCTTGTTTCGATAGGCTGCCAATTCGGCGTCGGTGAGATGCCCCAGGGCAACATCTTTAAAGTAAATGGAACCAGCCGTTGGCTGATCCAACCCACCAAGGAGATTAAGGAGCGTAGTCTTGCCGCATCCACTGTGGCCGACGACGGCAAGGATTTCACCCTGCTCCAGCGTTAGTTCTACCCCGTCTAGAACCCGCGTGACTCCTGATTTCGTTATGTACTCTTTGACAAGTTTCTCGGCTCGAATTACGGCCACTGCGCGAAAGTCCCCCCAAACAGTGAAGCATCGAACGCTTCGACACTCTGACCTTGTCCGCATTTCATGGCTAGAAACGTGAGCACGAGCAACATTCCCACACCCAGCATCATGTTAAGTCCCATGAGCCTGGCGTGCCAAGTATGCAACTCATGAAAACTCTGCACGATAGCAGGCTCAATCTCCCGACCGTAGAGTTCTGCATCACGAATCTCGAGCCGAAGCGAATCAACCTTTGGGAAGAGAATTCCCCCATAAACAGCAAAAATGACAAACATCAGAAGAGCCAATGAAACATCAAGCCACAGGGCGGGACTTGGGACCTGGGCAACATACAAAAAGCCTGCACCGCAAAGTGTCAGCAATGCGCAAGTAACTTCCGTCCCCTGAAAACGGCGGAGACAGGCTGCAACGTAGTCACCTGCGACGCCGCGATCATTCATAACCCGGAAAGCCAGCCGCGACGCCACAAATGCAAAAAACACGAGGCCGCCTATCCAGATGCTGAGAGAAAGAAGCTGCAATGCAAAACCGGTGAAAGCTAGCAGCGGTGAAGTCATTCTAGAAACTCCCGCCTTTCCTGTTTCTCAGTGAACATAAGCCTTACTCCAAGCCCTCCACAAAAAACAAGAAACATAGCCACTTCCTGCAGAAAAAGCGTTCCAACAATGATGACCAATTGGTCTAAATCAGCGCTTGATTTGCCGGACACGTGCTTTCCTATGAAGAATGGAAGAGATTAGTGGCGCCTTTTTCAATGCTAAACGGAGTCCACGAGAACGGAGTCGCGACCAGTGTCCGATAGTCAGCAAAGTCTTACGATACGTTTTGAGGGAGATTCCGGCGACGGAATCATCTCGATGGGAAAGCTTTTTTCGCGTGTTGCAGCACGGCTGGGTTATCAAGTTTACACCTTTAGCACGTTTCTTGCGGTGGTTCGCGGCGGACAAGTCACATTCCAGGCACGAGTTTCTAACGCACCGCTTCTATCCCAGGGTAACGAGCCCGACATCCTGGTTGCTCTCAACAGACAGGCTGTTGCGGACAATGCACCGAAAGTACCCAACGGTGCTCTGATTATCCATCCACCGTTTGGCGGAACGTGCGAAGAGATTCCTCGCCATGCCAGGACCTTGGAGGTTGATTTTAAAGAAATCGCCGAAGGCGAGGCAGGAACGGCACGAAGCAAAAACATTGCAGCAACTGGCGTTCTGCTCGGTCTACTGAATTTGGATTTGGAAACAGCAGAGAAGTCGGTTGATGAGCTTTTCGCCTCAAAAGGCGCAGACGTAGCTGAAGCAAACCGCAATGCCCTGCGCGGAGGATACGAGGAGGGCCAAAAGCACAGGCAACTTCTTGATGATCGTTTTTTCCCTCCCGCCGACACTACAGCCCGACTGCTCTTGTCGGGCAACGAAGCGGTTGCACTGGGTGCACTCACGGCTGGCGTTCGCTTCTTCGCAGGGTATCCGATAACACCAGCAAGTGAGATTATGGAATGGCTCGCCGGCCAGCTTCCCAAAGTAGGTGGCCTCATGATTCAAGCAGAAGACGAGATTGCCTCGTTGGCGATGTGCATCGGAGCTGCCTACGGTGGTGTGAAATCTATGACCGCCACAAGCGGCCCTGGACTGTCGCTTATGATCGAATTACTTGGCTTGGCAGGAATGGCCGAATTACCAGTCGTGGTGGTCGATGTCCAGCGTGCTGGGCCATCGACAGGCATGCCGACAAAAGAGGCACAGGGCGATCTCGTTTTGGCTGCCTACGGCTCACATGGAGAAATTCCACGGGTTGTCATAGCTCCTCAGACGGTGGCGGATTGTTTCACTCAAACCATCAAAGCAGTTAACATTGCTCACAAATTTCAGATTCCAGTGATTGTGCTGTCGAGCCAGTCACTCAGCCATCGCATGCAAACCATCGAGCCACCAGATTTTGAGAAGCTTGAAATCTTCGAAGAAAAATTCTGGAACCCCGAGACAGGTCCTCATCCTTTCAAACGTTATCCGGAGACCGAAGATGGAATGCCTGTCCCCCGCGCGATCCCTGGCATTCCTCAAGGGATGTATCGTTGCGGCGGGCTGGAGCATAACGAATTTGGAGATCCCGATTTTGCTCCAGCGATGAGGAGCCGAATGGTGGCACGGCGCTTGAAGCGAATGGAAGCGATTGCGAAAGCTTTCCGTGGAACAACATTTAAGTACGATAGCGGCGCAGAAACGCACCTTGGCCTCATGAGTTGGGGCGCAACCGCTCCGGTTGCCCTTGAGACGATTCGCGAACTCGAAAGTGAGGGACTCAAGTTCCGGGCTCTACTCCCCCACGTGCTGTGGCCAATGCCGACAGTAGCGATTCGCAGTTTTCTCGCAAGCGGGATCCGCACCTTGTTTATCCCAGAGCTCAATGCCACAGCTCAGTTTGCTGAAATGCTTCGAGCACATTTCACAAAGGAGCTACTGGAGAATAACATCGAAGTGGTGAGCATCACCAAAGATGACGGATTACCTTTCTCACCGGCAGAGATTCGCGCAGGTGTTTTTGAGTATCTGAACCAGCGCCACCAGGAGGTGTCCAAATGAGTGACGTTTCAGCAGGTGCAGCAGCCACAGCCAAACCCAGTAAAAGAACTTATCGAGGAAGCCAGCGACCCACGTGGTGCGCAGGATGCGGCGATTACAGTGTGTTGGCAGCGCTTGACAAGGCTTTGATTAGCTACGGGCGGCCAGAGGAAGAAATCACTGTTGTTTCAGGCATCGGGTGTTCAAGCCGCTTTCCCTTTTTTATGAACACCTACGGCTTCCATTCGGTCCACGGGCGGGCGCTTGCTGTGGCAACGGGGTTGAAGCTTGCACGACCAGATATTACCGTGATTGCAACGGGTGGCGACGGCGACGCTCTTGCAATCGGAGGAAACCACTTTTTCCACGCGATGCGTCGAAACGTAGATCTGACTTATATCCTTATGGATAACCAGATCTACGGGATGACAAAGGGTCAGGCTGCGCCGACAAGTGAGCTAGGCATGAAAACCAAATCGACGCCTTACGGAACATTTGAGCCGCCAGTTGATCCTATTTGGGCAGCGCTGACCATGGGAGCAACGTTTGTTGCCCAGACGGCGAGCCATGACCCCAACCACATGACTGAAATGTTTCTTTTGGGACTGCAGCACCGCGGCATGAGTTTCATTAATTGCCTTTCGCCTTGCGTCACGTTTAACGCGGGGATGGATCGAGAATACTTCAAGGCTCATTCTCGTCCCTTGCCAGAAAACTACGACCCGACCGACTATGAAGCCGCGCTCAAACTGGTGTTGCAGGCGCGACGTGAATCGTTTTTCCCCCTTGGGGTCATTCACGTGCGCCACGAGCCAACGCTGGCTGAGCGCATCGGAGAAATCAGAGAAATAGCTCTAAAGAAAAGTGCCCACCGTACGAGCGTCGAGGAAATCATTCGCCAATTTTTGTAGAAGGGACACAGCAATCGGGGCAGCGACGTTTAGCTATTCGTAGAGC
Organism: Candidatus Sumerlaeota bacterium; assembly: GCA_017161655.1. GTDB lineage: Bacteria > Sumerlaeota > Sumerlaeia > Sumerlaeales > Sumerlaeaceae > DRVG01. The sequence continues at coordinate 228,593 of JADFCV010000001.1, read as the reverse complement.
ATCCAATCGCGCGAAGCAGTGACCGCAGTGATCTGCACGTAAACACTGTTTGTTTTTTCACCGGCTGGAGTTGTGACCTCGAGTGCTCCCGCTCCCTGCAAGGACTCGGGAACATGAACCACGATTTCACGCGAGTTGGTGCTGAGCACATCTGAGAATTCAGTGCTCTCCCAGCGCACTGCTGCTCGACCTTGGGCGTCAAAAAGATTCACTCCGCGAATAGTAAGCACTGTGCCTGGAACCACAAGGTATTGCGGCGAGCTCGTGCCATCTTTTGAAAAACGCGCATTCGGTCCAGAAGTCAATGGAACGACGCCCGGTCCCCGAAGGCTTGAAATCGCCCGAACAGTCAGGCCAGAGCCAAATTGATAAATGAGATCGTCGCTGCTCTTTACGCCATCTGGCCCCAGTGAAACAAGAGTATATCGGTCAAATTGATCCCCGTAAAGCTCAAGTGTCACAGAGCCAGTATCACCCCTTAAAAGCCCAAGTGGAGAAAAGAAATAGTAGGGATTTCCCCAAGGATCGAGTGGGGAACCGCGGTCATAAGGAATATCAGACTGCAAGATTCGGCTGGGCTGGTATGTGACGTAAGGCCCACGCCACGGAAAGACAGCAGTGGTGAATCTAATTCGCGAAGTCGAGAAACGTCCTTCCCATGGCCGCACGGCGTAAGACCCACCCTGATCATCAATGTAATTGAAGGGAGGAGACGAATTGGAATCTGACGTGTCGTCGAGGGCTTCCAACGCAACGTAATATCCGGTGTCTATGGCGCACACATCTAGCGCATTTGCCAGGATAGCCATTTCCTGTGCACGGAGAGCCTTCAAATGGCACACACATAGTGCCGTTAGCAAAGCAACACGTAATTGAACCATTGAAATCTTGGGCATAACAATTCTAAGTATAGGCCAATGTTTCACATGGAAGCAACGGTGTTGAGCAGCAACTGAGTACAGCACTCGAGAAAACGAATCTCGCCTTTATGAACGATCACAGAAAGCAGGAAAACCTGTTCCAGAAAGCGAAGAGGGTGATTCGCCGTCTGATCGGCGCACCGGAGTTGGTAGATGTGGGATCATATTGCCAATACCTCTTCTTTAAGTACGTTTTCCGGATCAACGCGCGCGTACCGTGGCCCGTCCATTTTACATCGCGCGTCGTGTGTCCAGACCGAGTGAAGCTAGGGAAATGCTCATACCCTGGGGACATGCCTGGATGCTATATTCAGGCCATTAATGGGATCGAGATTGGCGACTACAGCATTTTTGCGCCAAATGTTGGATTGATTAGTGCGAATCACGATCTGCGAGACTTGGCCCGTCACATTCCGGCGCCCCCTATTCGGATTGGAAACTACTGCTGGGTAGGCATGAACTCTGTCATTCTTCCAGGTGTGGAACTTGGCGACCATACGATTGTAGGAGCTGGCAGCGTCGTTACGAAGAGCTTTCCTGAGGGTTATTGTGTGATCGCCGGAAATCCTGCCCGCCTAATCAGGAAGCTCTCGCCTAGCGAGGTGATATCTGGATGCGATCAAGAATCTCTTTCCCAAGTTTCAGGAGAGACGACCCATAATACTCTACCTGAAAATACAACTGAAGACGGGGATTGAAGTTCTCTTTGAAACGTGCAATGGAGGGGATGTTCGCGCCCACGAAATCAAATGTGTCCCATTCGACACCAGAATGACTCTTTAGAATTTCCCAAACCAATAATGAACTCACTCCCTGTGGAAGATACTCGGGGTCATGAGCGGCTATGGCATAGTAAAGCGTGCGGGCAAAGCCCAAGAGCACGACGAAACCAGCTAGACGATTGCCATCCCACACAGCACGGATTTCGCGAAGTAGCGCAACACCACGGTGTTCGACGGCAGCAACAAAGAGATCGCGACTTACCGGACAGGCTTCCCCACGACGGATGAAATTTCCCGCAAAGAGTTCGTATGCAATTTCAAGGGGCAAGCGCGACGAGATTTCCCACTCTTGCCGCTCTGCTTTTTTAATTTGGCGACGCACACTGCCATCAAAACGCCGCCAATGCTCCTCTGCCGAAAGGCGCAAGTTTAGGTAATAGGTAAAACGGGGACTGATTCTGAAACCGGCTTGCTGAAGCGGGCGGATATCTTCCAGTTGCGGGGCCAAACACAAGTTCACATAAGGATACCGCTCTACCAGATAGTCACAGAGCGACTCGAGAATTGCATGTGCCCGAGAAGTGTTGTCGGAGAACTTCTCAGAAACTGGCCGATCTAGTACGAAACCGGAATAAGGCGTGAGCAATGGTGTCACTGCCGTGCGCACACCGAAACGTTCTCGCTCGAGGAAAACACATCCCCCGGCAAGCTCATGACCCTCATAACATCCCACAATGACCCCCCGTGACCCAGGAGTCGCCCGAACCAGACTCTCGCACCAACCTGAAGTGTGAAACAAAGTCCCCTGCCGCGAACGGGCGACAAACTCATCCCATGAATCGCGCTCGTGGATTTCGATTTCGCGTACGAGAAACTTGCTCATCGCGATCAACCATGAAGCAACCGGAGATAGAGTTGCAAGTATTCACGTTGCATCCGTTCCAGCGTGAAATGGCGACAGATTCTCTCTCGCGCAGCCTGTCCCATGGCCTCGCGCATCCGAGGTTGATCAAAGAGATACTGGATCGTAAGTGCGAGAGCACGAGGAGACTCTGGGGGAATAAGTAACCCGGTGATCCCATCTTCTACGAGTTCGACAAGCCCCCCTACGGCTGTGGCAACCACAGGCACGCCGGACGCCATAGCCTCGGCCGCCGCAAGCCCAAACGATTCGCTTCGTGAGGGCTGCACAAAGCAATCGCAGGCTGCCAGGCATGAGGCTGTGTTCTGGGCACGTCCAGGCAGCTTGAAAGAATTCTGGAGCCCCAAAGACTGGATTCGTCGCTCAAGAAAGGACCGTTCCTCACCATCGCCCCACACAACGAACCGCACATTTTTGCGAGAGTTGAGCAAGGCTGCTGCCTCAACCAGCAGATCATAGCCCTTGATCTTGCGAAGGTTTCCGGCAGCTCCGACAAGAAAGAGGTCTGGAGAGGCAGATTCTCCAAAAAGATTGATAAGGACTTGCTCTCTCAGTTGCTTTTTCTCAGGGGAAAATTCCTTAGTGTCGACGCCATTGGGAATAACCAAGATTTTGTCCGCATGGCTGGGAACCGCTTTTTCAATCTCTTTCGCGCACCGTTTGGACACAGCTACGATCGCGTCCATAAAAGAAGCAGAAGCACGAAAGGCGGTTCTGACCAATGTTGGCGGAAGAAGCTTGCCCTCACCCCACTCATGAGTTCCGTGCTGGGTCACGACGACCTTGGCTTGTGAAGCCATTTTGGCCAGAGGAGGAACAAGAATGCCGGGGCGCGTGAGTATCGCATGCACAATATGCGGTCTCAGTGTTGCAACCATTTTGCGAAATGCCCATGCCGAAGAAATAGAACCACCGCGCCCACTGCCTCCAAGGACAACGGGAGGACGTCCCAAGGTAGCTTCGATCTGTGCAGCCAGCTCTCCTCCTCGAGACCAAGAAAAGAACCAACACTCCCCTCCTTGGTCATGCACGTGGGAAACTGTCGATAAAAGCAGTCTTGTTGGAGCATCTGCTTGCAAAGCGTTCGCGACAAAGAGCATGCGAGTGTGACGAATGACTTTCCGGTCACTCGCGTTTGCCATATCACCATCGTGAATGGCAGGTGTCATGCTTCGTCATCCGTGAGGTCAGCTAATCCATATTTTTCGACTCGCTTGCGCACAGTGTTTCTACTGATACCCAAAAGTCGCGCCGCACGGGATTTGTTGCCGTGACAATGGACCAGCGCCAGCTTCAAAAGCTCTTGTTCGATAAGATCAAATGCGTCCAGGCCCTCGGGTAGCGGCTGAGCCGCCAAAATCATGTCAAACAACGCCCGGATGGTTCCTTGGTCATACACCATCGGCTTGTCGCGTTCCTGAGGCGCAGGAGCTTCGCGCTCCTGGCGTGTAGGCAAGGGGGCAACTGGAACAGTCAGCAAATTCGAGAGGTCGGAAGCACGAATGATGCTAGTGGGGATGCGAACGAGACAATTTTTTATCAAATTTTCCAGTTCGCGAACGTTACCGGGCCATGAATAGTTCTCCAGAGCCTCAAGAGCTTCTTTCGAAATTTCGGGCTTTTCTCGCCCAAGCTGACGGGAGATTCGCGTCAGGAAATAATCAACAAGAGGAGCAATATCCTCTTTCCTTTCACGGAGGGGAGGCATTCGGATCTCGACCACGCGTAGGCGATAGTAGAGATCTGGTCGAAAGGCGTTATGAGCGATCAACGTTTCCAGGTCTTGGTTTGTCGCTGCGATGATCCGGACATCAACCTGGATGCTGCGTGTGCTTCCGACTTTTTCGATTTCCCCGGTTTCGAGCACACGTAAGAGTTTTTTCTGAGTCGCGAGAGGCATTTCACCAATTTCGTCGAGAAAAATCGTTCCCCCGTCGCAAATCTCGAACTTCCCCGGTTTCGGAACAGAAGCGCCAGTAAAGGCTCCGCGCTCGTAGCCAAAAAGCTCGCTCTCGAGAAGTGCCTCTGGAATTGCAGCACAGTTGATGGCAAGAAATGGCTTATTTTTGCGCTGGCTGTGCTGGTAAATAGCTCGCGCCACGAGCTCTTTACCCGTACCACTTTCACCAACGATAAGAACAGGGAGATCGCTTTCCGCAACCCGCCCTACTAATTTGTAAACCTCCTGCATAGGACCGCTAAGTCCGATAATCTCCTCTTCCGCAGGCTCACCTGACGCCTGTTGAGTCGGATACCCTACCGTTCGACGCATGTCCATTGCAGCTCTGGAAGCCTTCGCCAGCACATTGCGCATCTGCGTCACATCGAAGGGCTTGAGAATATAGTCGAATGCCCCAAGACGGATAGCTTCGATTGTACTCTGGGTGGTCCCGTAGGCAGTCATAAGAACAACGACAGTCCGGGGACTTGTTTGTCGGATACGGCGCAGTGCTTCGATCCCATCCATCCCTTTCATCCGGACGTCCATCACGACCACATCCGGATCCAGGCTTTCCACAAGACGCACCGCCTCCTCCCCAGAAGTCGCCTCTATCATGTCATAGTCACGCTCGAAAAGCCGACGGAATGAATAGATCACATCCGGTTCGTCATCAACTATGAGCAATTTGGGTCTCGGCTCAGTCATTCTCTTTACGCTGGGTCTCCAGAGGGATCGAGACAATAAGTGTTGTCCCTTTGCTGCTTGTTTTCGCTACCTCAATCTTACCGCCAAATTGCGCCATAAGTTTTTGGGATATAAAAAGCCCCAGGCCAACGCCCTCTTTCCGCGATGTCACAAAGGGGTCGAAGATATGTTGAACGATGTCGGGGGCGATACCAGTGCCTGTGTCAGAAACGGAAATCTGAAGAACCGGCGACTGAGATCTTTTTACCACTCGTGCCTCCACGTCCAACGCGCCACCGGTGGGCATCGCTTGAACAGCATTCAAAAAAAGGTTCATGAAAACCTGTTCTAAATGCCCGCGGTCAACAAACACAGAAGGCAATTTCTTGGGAGCGCGAAATTGAGCGGAAATGGATCGCGTGGCAAAGGTGTGGCTGAGCAGGAAAAACAGATCGGAAATCACCTCCTCAATACAAACCCACTCGTACCGTAGGACCTGCTGTTTCGAAAAGTTGAGAACCTGACCAACAATACGCGAAATTCGCTGAAGTTTCTCCGCAATGATCGTAAGGTCCTGCCGGCGATCAGCAACGACAGCTTCATCTTCGATGAGTGAGTGAACAAGCATCGAAATCACTGAGATAGGATTTCGAATCTCATGAGCAATTTCCGCACTTAGCACGCCAAGCGTGGTAAGACGGTCAGCTTTGCGGAGGCTTTCTTCCGCCCGAACGAGAGATTCATAACGGCGGGCATTTTCGATAGCGATCGCGCACAGCGACGCAAATGCGTCCAATAGACGAATCTCTTCGTCCGAGAAACGCCTCGGTTTCGATGTGTAGATGTTGATGATTCCTATAGGTTTCTGATGGAAAAGAATGGGGACCGAAAGCAGTGAGACGAGCTGCTCCTTGCGTGCCATTGATTGGCTACGGTAGCCTTTCGCTCGACGTACATCGAAGACTTGAAGGGGTGCAGCACGCACAACAACCTCTCCAATAAGAGAATTTCTCACGGTGAGGCTGGGACGCTGCGTGTAATACTGCCCTCCACCTGCAACCGCGCCAATGATCAACTCTCCTTTTTCGTTCAATAGCATGATCGAGCACAACTTTGTATCTAGCATGCTCTGGACGGTTTCCGTGATCCGTTGGAGCACCTTGGCCAAAGGTTCAGGGGCAATAAGGGCCTGGCCGGCCCGGATAAGCGCTTCTAAACGTGACGCTTGAGTGGAGAGCTGCTCATAGAGGCGAGAAGTATGGATGACCTTTGCCGCCTGATGAGCAATGGCCACCAGAAGTTTTTCGTCATCTGTCGAGAATGCGGCAAGACGATCACTGTCAACATTGATGACCCCTGCAATCTTCCCGTTTATCGAAAGTGGCACAGCCAGTTCTGAGCGAACTTCTGGTCGCAAAGCTAAATAGAAATCTGACTTAGAGACGTCCTCCACACGAATCGGATGACCTAACTCAACGACTTTTCCCACAACCCCCTGGCCAACCCGCAAGCGAAGGTTTCGGACATTCTGTGAGCTTTCTCCCAGTGCCACCACAACCCGCAAATTCTCCGGAGGATCACCGTCGACAAGCGACAGGCTTCCACTCGTAGCACCAAGCTCCCGCACCGTTTCGTAAAGAATCCGCCGGAGAATTCTTTTCTCGTCAGTAGTTGAGTTGATCAGATTCGCGATGCGGTAAAGCACCCGTAAACGCCGAAAACGTTTCTTTGCGACATCTTTCGGTGATTTCGTGCTCGTCCTCATGGCGCCAAATTTATTCCTGGAAAGCTGCTTAATGAGCTGTGTTGACCTTGTCGCGGAAAAACACAAGCAGTTCGTTAGGCATTTAATCGGTAGCTATCGCTCAAAATATTTGACTCGTTACATGTACCCCTCATGCTGTCGGTACGAACATAACTTGTAAAGGACGGACCAGAAAATGAGACGAGTTCTCGTTTCGATGTTAGCGGTAGCGCTGGCAGCTTGCCAGGTTCAGCCGGAGAAAGAACCATCGGACGGACAGAAACCTCAGGCTACTAAGTCGAGCAGCCAAAAGAATTCCCGCGACCTGAACGCGAAAGACAAAGTTGCTGCAGCTCCAACGAGCAAGCCCAAGAAGCTTGGGCCCAAAGCCACCGCGGACAGTTACGAGCTCAGTGATGCATGTAAAATAGTCAGTGGATCAGTGCTCCGGATTATGCACTTTGCATCAGTGAAGGGCGAATTGAAGGCAGAAAAACCGCCGAAAGCAATTAGGTTTACCCTGGAAGGGGTTTTGCATGAAGGTTTCTATCCCAAGGCAAAGCTCGCTATCTATGATCCCGCTGCAAAATCATGGCAAACGCTCGACACGCTCACTGTGAAGGGGACTGTGGAGAAAAAGTACCCGTTAAGCAATATCCCTGCGGGCACCGTAGCTTTTCTTGTACGTTACGATGACGTTGAGCCCACAGGCGGACAAGTTCGACCAGGCCTGTTTGTGAAGTCCGTGGAACTAGAGTTCTAAACTTACATTTAGTCATGCGCCCTGCGCTGATGTTCTAGCGCAGGGCTTTTTGTTTCTGGACGTAGCCCGAGAGGGCATTGCAACACGAGTGACGAGATTTCAGGCGCTCGACTCCTTTTTGTGCCCAAGCGTCTTCGCTTCGCTGCCCTCTCATGCCCTGCGTGGTAGTGAAGGGAATGATGAGAAGTCGGCCTTCGTGACTCCGCGGCCTCGATGACAGCGGGAAAAGAAGCCGTGGGACGGAAAGAGCCCGGCTTCGCTCCAGTGTTGGAGGAAAGGAATTAGTCCGAGCTTGGCAGGTGTTCCCAAAACGAGCGTCTGGTTCTCTGTCATTACTTGAGCGCATCGACGCGGAGCGTGCTAAATCGCTTTTTTGTTCTGGCATCTTAAAAACCTCGCCCCAGGCATCCAACGGATCTTTGCGCCCAAAACAGAAAAGGGACCTCTCGCGGTGGAGAGGGCCCTTGCGGATCACAAATGCCCAAAAGAAACCTTAGGGTTTCTGCAAATGGCAGGTAAGGAAGACCAACAACGTGGTCTTATCGGTCACATTGCTCGTACGATTGAAGAAGAGCTTCCCTACATAAGGCAAGTTCCGCAAAATCGGAATGCCGGATTCACCTTTACGGGAACGTTCCCCAGTCCATCCGCCAAGGACGATAGTCCCACCATCAGTCACACGGGCGGTAGTCGTGAGGTAACGGCGCCGCAAATCAAAGGCTCCCGGATCTGTGGCTATGGATCGGAGCGTGTTTCCGGCCGCATCGGTTTGATCCCTCACGTATCCTCCCACACCGCCAAGGTCGTAGAGCTCAAGGTTGGAGATCTCAAGTCGAATTTCTCCAAGCTGGGTAATCGTGGGTGAAACAGAGAGGGTGACGGTAGGAATAGAATAACCGCCTCCCGAAGATGTGGTCTGATTGGAAGTGTTAGTTCCACCAGTAGTGGTTCCCCCCGTCGTGGTGCCGCCCGTTGTCGTTCCTCCGGTTGTGGTGGTACCGCCCGTTGTTGTTCCTCCGGTAGTCGTCCCACCACCCACGGATCCGAATGGGGCGATTCCTAAACGCTGTTCAATCTGGAAGTCTGCAGTCTCTCCGTTTTCTACCGTGATCATTGGCCCGTTCACTACGTTTACAACGCCTTCTGCTTCAAGCATGCGAAGGGTAAACGCAACGGGGGTCTCTCCTGGCGAAATAAAGTTCAGCACCGTGGTTCCTTTTAAAAGGCCTGCGTTCCCCGGCCCCTCAACGAACGGATCGAAAATGCTCCTGTACTCATCGATATCCTGGGCATATCGCATGTTGAGGGAACTGTTGTCAAAATCAATGCCTTGCTTGCCGAGATTAAGGATCGAGAATTGCGGCATGTACTCCTTTGCTTTTGTCTCATTAACCTCGACAAGCTTAGTCTCTATGCTGACTTGAAGCACCGGAATATCGAGTTGCTCGATGTAACTTTTGATCTCTGCAAAATCTGCCGGGTCATCATAGCGGATGAGGAGGGCGTTCATATTATCAATTGTCTCGACTGAAAGCCCCGTCGGGGCACCTGGAGCAGGGGTTGGCGTAGCGCCAGGCAACTGCCCAGGCAGGCCGACCACGCCAGGCGTAACTCCACCACCAGTCGTGCCTCCAGCGACACCCGTAGCTGCAGGATTGTAACGGATTTGAATCTTCGCCGTCCCCTGACCTGCTGTACCAGACGGGCGTACTTCAAGTGCTGTAATTTCATAATCGTCGACGAATTCGCTCTTATATTCGTCAATCGTGCGCTCTTCGCTGGTCGTCGGGGTATTAATGATTAGCTCGATGCTGTCATCGTTGCGGTCATTCGCATCATTCTCGTTGATCTTACTCGCACGGATGCGCAAATCGCGGAAAACAATTTCCTGCGGCGTACCGCCGCTGACGCTGACTGTTCTTGTGATCTGATTTGCTCCCTTACCAGTTCCACCGCCGGCGGTTGGTTCTTGCGCCGTCAAGCCAAGTACCCTGCTAATTAAGTCCGACATTTCAGAGGCGGTCTGGTGTCGTAGGAAAATGATTTCTGACTTTTGTTTCTTTCCAAGAGTGGGCAGCGACCGAATGTAGTCGCTCACAACACGAAGGTTGTCCGGATAATCTACAATGGTGAGCTGGAGGGTATTGGGGTCGTACCAGTACCGACGTCCCTCCGCTGCTGCTGCGCTCTCGCTACTCTTAGCATACAAAAGCGTTTTGACCACTGTCACGATGTTTTGCGCCATTTCACGAACCTGTTCGATGTTGTCAGAGAGAGGCTCGCGTGGCGTAAGGTTAAAGGTCGCAACTTGTAACTGCTGGTTCTCGATTTTCTTGATGAAATTCTTGTCGAGCAAGAGTTCTTCTATCTTCTTAATATTCTCTGGGGTATCCTTAACGATCAGGTCGCTGCCATCGACAACTACCTTCCGTTCGAGATCGTACGGAGCATCGCTCTGTACCTTTACGATGGCTTCGACCAGAGCTTTGATTTTGGGTCCTTCATCCGGCCGAATCTTCCAGCTCTTATAAATGAGGGCGGGTGGCCCCGCTTGCTGCATATCTTTCAAGAAAGCCTCGACCTTGTTGATGTTCTCTTGCGAATCGGTGACTAAGAGGACATTCTCGCGGTCATCGAGCAGCAACTCGACATTTTTCACCGCAGGAACTCCCTCCGGCCCGTAAAGAATCTTCTGGAGAGTCTTGCTCTCCAAGAGGGTTTTCAGCCGAGCGACTTGATCAGGCGTGAGGTTGAAGAACTTTGTCTTTAAGTCCGGCGTAACCGCGATGACTTCCCCGCTCTGGCTCCATTTTAGACCTATGGGAAGCAACGCTGTATCAAGCGCATCGCGGAGGGGAATTTCCTCAAATTTAGCGGTGATCCGAACATCCGGGTCCACCCCGTCGGCGATATAGAAACTGATATCGGTAATAAGTGACAGAGCACTCAGGAATTCCGTAAGAGATTTGGGGCCCGCGGTATCAAACGTGATGGGGGTATCGAGCTTTGCGTTTGTAGAGGCTTCTTTCTGAAGCTCAATTGCGTTGGCTTGATGCTTCTGGACCCACGCATCGTATTCAGGTCTTGTTTGCTGCAAGTACTTCAGCGCACGCTCGTGGTTGGGAACCAGAGTAAGTGCATAATTCCACCATTGAACAGCAACATCGAGTTGGCCATCTTGGTACGCAGCTAAGCCTTTTTGGAAAGCCGCTTCGGCCTGAGCAGCTTTTTCGCTTTCCTCCTGGCTTGGAGCCGGACGTCGCACGGCTGGTGGTTCAGCATAAACTTTTTCTTTTTCCGCTCTGGCTTTCTTCGTCGTTTCCGCTACGGAAACTTCTTCTTTTTTCTCAGTCCCCTTGGCCTGCTTTGTTGCTTCCTTTTCGGCTTTTGGCGATTGTTCCGCTACCCCGGAAGCGGGAGTAGTCTTCGCTTCCTTATCCTGCTTTTTTGCATCTTGCTTTTCTGGCTTCTGAGCGGCTGTGAGCGGCGGCAGAACGGCGACTTTCTCCGCAGTCTGCTTTTCGACACTCTTGGTCTGGGCTGTCTTTTTCTCTTCCAGATCTTTTGCAAGTGCCTTTGCTTCAACATTATTTGGGTCTTTTTCTAATGCTTTCAGAACTGTGGCCCGCGCCTCATCGCGTTTGCCGGCTTTAAGCAAGCGTTGGGCGTCACGGACAAGCGTATCAGCTTCGACTTTTGGATTAGCGGGCTTGTTTGCAACAGCTGCAGAAGCTTCCTTCTTCTCCCCAACCGCAGGCTTCTCCGCCGAAGATTTGTCCTTGGCGTCCTTCGGTTTCGTTGCCTGGGCCTCGTTCTGCTTTTCTTTACCTGGGCTGCCTTGGACGTCCTCCCTGGCCTTAGCCTCAGGCTGTTTCTTTGCCTTCCCATCATCGGTTTTTCCGGATTCCGCCTGCGCAACACTTGCTCCGTTTAAACCTGTGGTAACGGCAACAGCTTCTGCACTGGCGACTGAGTCTTGTCCATAAACAATTGGAACGACTGGAGCGGGCTTCGCGGCCTCTACGGGCTGTGCCTCCCGCTTAGCAAGGTTTCTTGTGTCGGACTTTGTCGTAAGCGGCTGGGCTTTTTCTGCATTCTCATGCGCTACAGGGACGACACTCGGGGCAGGCGCTCCTGATTTTGCCGCAGCTCCAGTCTTTTGCCCCTCGAGGGAAGACGGTTGTGTGGACTCCGTTTTCTTCTGGGATAAGTTGCCAACGGACTCAGACTGATTTCCGCCCCGAATCGAGCGAACGCCGCCCTCTCTCATGCTTGCGATGACCGGCTGATCAAAGCCAACAGCATCCATCTTTGAGCGGGTGGCTGTGCCGGCTTTGGCAAACTCCATTTCTTCTTTCCGGCTCAAACGCTGAGCTGGTTCGAGGTCACGCGTGAATAGCTTTTTCACCTGCTGGGCAATCGTTGGGCGGTTTTGCTGAGCCGGCAGTTCCTTGCTTTGCTGTGGTGATGCGACATCTGAGGGAAGTCTCGATGGCAAATCCAACCGCGCCGCGGTTGGGACTAACTCTGCACTCTTTTCCCGTCCCTCAAGCTGCTCAAGATACTTCTTTGCTTCAGTGTTGCCGCTATCCAGAACCATAGCTTGACGGAAATGCTGTCGCGCTTCTTCCACGTTGCCTTCTTTGAGAGCACGACGTCCTTCCACAATCAGACGCGAAACAGCCTCTGACGAACTAACGCCACCACCGGGAGCAATGTTTTGGCCCTGTCCACCTTCCCCAGAGGGACGATTTTTCAAACGCGAGATTTCCGAGAGGAAAAATGCGGTCTGGCGATAATTGCCAGCTTGTAAACGAACCTGCTCGAAAAGCCTCTGCGCCTCCTCGAAACGCTGGGCACGGAACAGCTCCTGGGCACGCCTGTAGGTGGTTTCGACGGTGGAATTTGCCTGAACTGTTCTCACGTCTGGAGAATCTACGTGTGTGCTACTGCTCGGCGTTGCCCAGACAGCGGCACAAACAAGACTTAAGCACACACCCATGAGCACCCGGTTATGCATTGTCCGTCGCATTGATTTCGGCTTTCTCCCTTTAGTTCCTACAAATTCTACTTTCTCTAATCTTTGCTCCTGGCACACCACACGAGGCTCTTCTGCCCCTCTCGTTTCATGACACCCCGTGTCAACGTCACAACCGCGTTCGCCACTCGTCTTCGTTGTAGCGAAGTCAAGATAGCGACCATATTCACGTCCCAAGCGATTTTCAAAAGCAATCAAAATCATGCACGACTTTTCCCTCTTACTTTGGAGCTGTAGTGGCTCCTGCTTTTGCCGAAGTCTTTCCCGACTCACTCGTTAACTTGTTCATGAGTTCCCGCGCCCTTTGGTGAGCAGGGAAGGCATCCAGCACTTCACGTAACAGACGACGTGCTTCCTCCACTCGCCCCTCCGCAATAGCTTTGTCGGCAGATTCGACCTTTGCCCGCACCTCGCGTTCAAGGGCTTCTCTCTGTTTCACCGACTTATACTCAAACATGTTGAACTTGGCGACTTGATCGATTTGAGGGTAAGCTGAGATGTCGGGATTCTTTGTAAACTCTGCAATCATTTTGTAGCTGGGATTTTCTGCAACCGGATCCTTGAGGATAGCCACTTTTTGCTCACCGGCTGTGGCTTCTTCAGGATTTTGCTCAGCCCACCAGAAGTACACCATAACCCCAACGAGGACGTACATGACCGCAATCACAATGCGGTCAATGTTCGCCTGAAGCAACTTCAGTATTTTCTCCGTCTTTTCGTTCATTGTTGCCTCACAGCATTGGCTCGGCCGCTCCCGGCACTCCTACTCCTGGACCGGGCCGCGGTGCAGCAGGTGTAGCAGGTGGCGGCGTCGGATACATAAGGCCTGGCTCAAGTGTTTGGCGTGCAGGAGCCAAACGTGTTTTCTTCCAATGCACCAAAAGCGTAATCACACCTGTCTGAACCTGCTTGCCCACAAAGTTTGAGAAACGGACACGCGATGGATCCCCGACGTTGCTGTTGATAATGTCTTTCACCCACTCGGTCTGTCCCTTAAGAGCCTTTACAAAGTCCAACAGAGAGCGGAGATTTTCCGCCTCACATTCGATTGTCACTTCGCCATCGGGCTTCATCTGGATGCTCGTGATAAGCACTTCTGCAGGCTTCACATTCTGCAACATCCCCAGAAACTCCAGCCAGAAGCCACGGTCGCCAATGGCCTCGCCAAGAGCGGTGAATTTGGCATTCACTTTGTCACGCTTCTGGCGAGCTTCATCGAGTTTTGCTTTTGTTTGAGCAGCTGTTTGGATTTTCATTTGGTTCTGTTCCAGCCAGCGCTTCATATTCGCAACGTCGCGCTGCCCAACTTGCGTACTCACGGCAATCATCGCACCCAAACCAGCTGTCAACAGCAGCAGTTCGATGTTTTTCTTCTTAAATTCTCGTAATGTTTTGAGCTCACGCGGGAGGAAATCAATGGTGATCCGGCCATAACCAAGCCCAGTAAGGCCAAGACCGAGCGCAATGCAAAAATTCGTGATTCCTGCCTGATTCTCCTCCACGACTGGTACGCGCAGAGCGTCATTTTCGACGTGAGTCTTGATTTCGACGGCGATGCCAAGTTTCTCTTCGATATACGCTGCAAGATTTGGCTGTACGGCTTGGCCACCGCTTAACCAAATTGCGTCAACAGCAACCCCATCGGGCTGTGAAATGTAGTAGTCGAGAGATTTGCGAATATCCAGGATCAGGCGGTCCGCCCAGGTTGTTGCGAATTCCGAGGCATCAGGGTCGGCTCCTGCTTCATCAAGCTCATTCTCACGCCCTGGCACAACAACCACAGCTTTCTCGCGTTTGATTTCTTCTGCTTCATCGAAGTTTTCGATGCCAAGACGTTCTTGTAAGCTTCTGGTTAGCTCAAGCCCGCCCCAGGGGACGCTGCGGGTAAAACCAAGAAGGCGATACTTCCCAAGACGTGCGATGGCCAAATCGAAAGTTTGCGCACCGATATTGACAAAGGCGCGCACTTCCTCAAAAATCTCCTTTTCGGGAACTTCCTCCACGGCAACCTCAGGAAGCTCCTCCGCTTCCCCCGTCTGAGCCGTTTGTCCCTTTTTCTTTATGAAGCTGAAACTGGGAAGCTTAAAACTAAATTTCTTCTTTGTGGATGGCTGCTCCCCCTCTGCGGCAGGTTCGGCAACACTAGGTTGTCGTTTTGAATCCTTCTTCTTTTTAACCAGCCCTAGCTCTTCGCAAAGCCGGTCGAACGGTGTGCTATCGAATACATGAAAATTGAAAAGAGCAAAGGAACTCACAGATACGGCCACGGGCTTGAGGGCTGTCTTGTTAACGAGCTTCATAAACTCGTTAACAAGGTCCTTTTTGACGGCCACCAATAGAACCTCGAGATCGCTTTCCGGCCCCAGGTCGAAGACCTGATACTCGACTAGCGCATTCTCGAGAGCAAAGGGAATCTGCTGGCGCGCCTCATAGGCGATGATGCGATGTAATCGCTCTTCGGTTGTGCGCGGAAGGCGAACTTTGCGCACAAACACGTTCTGCCCAGAGATACAGAACACCGCGTGTTTCGTGGTGATCTTCTGTTCTTTCAGTGCGTCGCGGATGGTTTTCGAAACAATCTCAATTCGCTGAGCATCGAGTGGACCCGGCGGCAACGGAACAGGTACGGTGTGGAGCTTTGTGACGCGCGCACCAGTTTTTTCGGCTACCAGTTCGGCAATTTTTATTGAGGTCGTGCCGATGTCTATTCCCAAACATTTGCGCAAGTTATGCATGGGCGCGCACACACCCTCCACTCAGCATTCGCTGTAAAATCCGACTGTTGCTGCTCCTAAGCATTACAGCAAACATCCATCTCGAAATGAAATCACCTTTTGCCCTCTGGGCCACTTTGCTGCAAATTTTGCCAATGATTACGTCGAAGGTTTCGATTTTGACAAGACTCGTCAACCCTAGATTTTGGCCTTCCCTGTTTGTCTCGCTCCACAGAAAAATTGCTTAACTTGAAAATTCGACACTCCGACAATAACTTCACGGACTCTGTGTTTGTCAAGACAGAGACTATCCCCCCGCTGAATAACTCGACACACTGCGCACGCATCGCGCAAAAACAGGACACGTCAAAGGCTCTATGATTTTGCTCGCTTGACTTGGCTTCGAATGCACCGTGGCAAGGGGAAATAGATTTGGTCGAACAATTTGTGTTTGCGAGAGGGCCAATGGAACTTCCAAGTCGTTACGATCCAAAAGCAGCCGAAACAAAGTGGTACGAGTGGTGGGAAAATAAGGGCTTTTTCCACGCTGATGAGACTGTTGATCCTTCCGAGCGACCTCCCTACTGCATCGTGATCCCGCCGCCCAACATCACTGGGATATTGCACATGGGTCACGCGCTCAACAACACCCTTCAAGATGTGTTAATCCGATGGAAACGAATGTCAGGCTTCAACGCCCTTTGGGTTCCGGGAACAGATCACGCTAGCATTGCAACACAGGTGGTGGTCGAACGGGCTATTAAAGCAGAAGGACTCACGCGTGAAGGGCTTGGGCGCGAGAGGTTTCTTGAACGCGTTTGGCAGTGGAAGGAAAAACATGGCCGCATCATTGTGACGCAGCTTAAGCGGCTGGGTTGCTCGTGCGACTGGCAACGCGAGCGTTTCACTATGGACCCTGGGCTTTCCCGCGCTGTTCGCACGGTGTTCAAAAGGCTTTATGATGAGGGGCTCATCTACCGGGGAAATTATCTTGTTAACTGGTGTCCGCGATGCCGTACAACGCTGAGCGACGATGAGGTCGAGTTCACAGAAAAGCCAGGCAAACTTTGGTATATTCGTTACCCTCTCGAAGGCGAGTCCGGAAAATTTGCAGTCGTGGCCACAACCCGGCCCGAGACTATGCTCGGCGATACGGCTGTAGCTGTGAATCCCTCGGACGAACGTTACCGAGACTGGATTGGCAAATATGTCATTCTGCCCTTAGTGGGACGGCGGATACCCGTCATTGCTGACGATTTCGTGGAAAAAGAATTTGGGACGGGAATGGTGAAGATCACACCCGCCCACGACTTCAATGACTATCAGGCAGGCAAACGCCACGGCCTCGAGGAGATTAACGTTCTCACCCCTGACGCCAAAATTAATGAGACGGTGCCCGCTTATGCTGGGCTCGACCGCTACGAAGCACGCAAACGAATAGTCGCCGACCTCGAGGCGCAAGGACTCATTGAGAAAATCGAGGATTACACACAAAGATCCGGCGAATGCTATCGTTGCCACACCGTGATCGAACCTTATGTTTCGCTTCAATGGTTTGTGAAAATGGCGCCGCTGGCAGAACCAGCTCGAAAAGCCGTTGAAGAAGGGCGTGTTCGCTTCATTCCCAAGAGCCGCGAGCGCGATTATTACCACTGGCTCGATAACCTGCGCGACTGGTGTATTTCACGCCAGCTGTGGTGGGGGCATCGTATTCCTGCATGGACGTGTGAGCAGTGCGGCGAACTTGTCGTGACCGACACTGAAACTTATGATGGCAACTGCCCCAAGTGCGGAAATCGCCGACTTGTTCAAGACCCCGACGTTCTCGATACGTGGTTCTCTAGCGCGCTGTGGCCATTTTCCACGTTGGGATGGCCTGACGATACTCGAGAGCTTCAGCTTTTTTATCCCACAGACACGCTCGTCACAGCCAAGGATATCATCTTCCTGTGGGTGGCTCGCATGATCATGATGGGACTTCATTTCTTGGGCGAAGTCCCCTTCCGTGATGTTTACTTTAACCCCATTGTGGGCGACGAGCACGGCAAGAAGATGAGCAAATCGAAGGGGAACGCGATCGACCCGCTAGACCTTATGGCGGAGTATGGAACAGACGCTCTGCGCATCACCCTGTGCGATTACGCTGCCCAGGAACAACACATCGCGTTTAGCGTTAAGCGCTGCGAGGGATATCGCAATTTCATGAATAAGATCTGGAACGCAGCGCGGCTTGTGCTTGGTCTTACGCAAGACCTTGGCGCGGAGCAATTGTCTCAGGCAAGTGCGCTCCCGACTCGAGACGGGACTTCCCTTTTGCTGGAAGACCGCTGGATTCTCGCTGAATACGCGCTCACCGTGCAAAATGTGAACAAGGCGCTCGAGACGTATCGTTTTGACGATGCCGTACGTGCAATTTACGACTTTTTGTGGAAAGATTATTGTGACTACTACCTCGAGCTCATCAAGCCACGCATTTACGGAAATGCGGGAGGATCTGAGCAAAGCAAACACATCGCTCAGGCGACAGCTGCTGTAATTCTCGAAGGCATGCTGCGCCTTCTCCATCCGTTTTGTCCGTTTATTACGGAGGAACTTTGGCAAGCTCTGCGATCTCGGTGGAGCAATGCGCTGGTGACTTTGGGCAACAGCCTTGGGGATAAGATGCTAGCAGCGCTCCGCCATGAATCTATCATGATCGCTCCCTGGAGCAAGTTTGATGAACAGGAGCTGGCATCCCTTGTGGACGAGAAAGCGCAAGCGGCTATCCGGCTTCTTCAGGAAATCGTCTATGCGATTCGCAACATTCGCGGTGAAATGAAAGTCCCGCCTGCCGTAGCAACGGACGTGAAGCTCGTGTGCGCCGATAAAGCGACTCGAGCTTTGTTAGAAGAACACCGTGATTTTATCGAGCGGCTCACGAATCTGAAGTCTCTTGGGATTCATTCTGAGCTAGCGCCGTCCGCCTTCACCTCCACGGCGGTTGCCGGGCCTGTTGTTGCGCACGTTGAGCTTCCCGCCGAAATGCGTGATGCTGAAATTGCTCGAATTGAGCGCGAGCTGACTCGCCTTTCGCAAGCTATCGAAAACCAGAAACGCAAACTCTCGAGCGAAGCATTTGTTTCGAAAGCACCGGCAGCAGTCGTTGAAAAAGAAAAGTCAAAACTTGAACAGTTGGAGACCGAATATACCCAGTATTCAGCAAAACTTGCTCAGCTTACCAAAGGCTGAAGCACAAACTCGCCGCTCCGGAAAATACATGTGGTCGAGGGCTTGTCCACCAGGCGGACAAGCCCTACTTTTTTACCACTGACGCCGGAGATACTCCAGCGTTGGTTTAATTCTTTCTTTGGGGAGGAAGTAGGTAGGAGTGGAAGAGGGAAACTGTGGAAGAAAATGTTTGCCCAGAAGCTTCGCAATTAATGCCACGGGGGCGAACAACACTACGTACAAAACGGCAAAAAGAACGTAACCAAACAGCCTGGCTAAGAAGAATCCCAGCTGTTTCCACTTTTCCCAGAGCACTTTTAACATAGCGACAACCTCGTGGGGCCAAAAGGCTAAAACAAGGTGTAAATGAAGGCACTGACGGCAGAACTACTGGTGACTGCAACAAAGATCCCCGCGAGAGCAAAAACGATGAGGATCGGTGCGAGCCACCAGAGTTTGCGTTCGGCTAGAAACTGAAGAAACTCGCGCAGAATCTCGAATCGGTCTCGAAGACGGTAAACTCCCCACGCAATTGCCCCGAGGGCAACCAAGACCAGGACCAGCGGTAGAATACGAAGAATCATTCCCGCTCCTCAGTTCATTCCTTATTATTGGGCGGCCATTCCCCGCTAGGAGAACAGGTGCCTGATTTGCTTATTCGTTACCAGTCTGAGATCGACCGAATTTTGTTGTGGAATGTTATGTGAAAGGTGTCGCATAAATGTAAATGATAAAGAGCCGCGTTGGGTGAGTTGAATTCGCCACAAAAACGCTCTTGCATGAGTGGCGGATAAGCATGTGATGCTTGGTGCGCGGCTTCAGGATCCCCTATTGGGATCTGGCGCAGATAAGCTAGGTGAGACAGGGACATGGCCGTTAGAAAACCGACACCTGAAGAACGACGATACTTTGAGAAAACCGCAGCAACAAAAGCCAAAGGTGGCGGGGGAGGGACAGGGAAAACCTTAGCCTGGCTACTCGAAGAAGCTGGTCTGATTAGCCAGGACATGATCAAAGATCTCATTCCTGAGGATGAAAGCGCACAGACAGTCAAGCATGCCCTGGTGTCGCAAGGGCTTGTTCGCGACGACGACATTCTTGATGCGCTCGCCCAGAACCTAGGTCTTGAAAAAGTCAACCTTCGCGAGCTCAAACCTACTCCGGATCTGATCGAGCAGATCGACTCGCAGCATGCTGTCAAATACCGCGTCTTTCCTGTGCGCTACGACGATGAGCACTTGTGGGTCGCGGTTGTGGATCCACTCAACATCCAGGTCACCGACGACCTTGAGCGTATTTATCACAAGAAAGTGATCCCTGTTATCGCCAGCGAGGACGACATCAACCGCTTCATTAAGCATTATTACGAAGGCTCAGACATTGCGGATCTCTACGCGAGCGCGGCGGATGAGGCCATTCAGTCAGAGTCACGCGCTGAGGAAGAGGACGCCTACGCGAACATTGATCTCACCGGAACCCCTGAAGTAGACCAGCCGCCGGTGGTCAGGTATGTCGACCTCATTTTCAAGCAGGCGGTTCATGACCGAGCTTCAGATATCCACATTGAGCCAACGAAAACCGGGATGACCATCCGTTTCCGAATCGATGGCGTGCTGCACGAGGTGCCAGCACCGCCCAAACGGTGGCAAAACGCGATCATTTCTCGCCTGAAAGTGCTTTCTGGGATGGATCTGGCTGAAAAGCGGGTCCCTCTTGACGGACGTATCAAACTGACGATTCAGGGGAAAAAACTCGATCTACGTGTTTCGTCCATGCCGACCATCTTTGGCGAGACCATCGTCATGCGTATCCTCGATCAAGCAAGCGTGTTGATGGGTCTGGAAGACGTCGGTTTTCTGCCCGACTCCGTGAAGCTCTTCAAAGAATTAATTAAATCGCCCAATGGAGTCATCCTGCTCACAGGTCCGACAGGAAGTGGGAAAACGACTACGCTTTACGCAGCACTCTCTACGATCAATAATCCAGAAACGAAAATCGTTACCATTGAGGATCCTGTCGAATACATGATCGACGGGATTAATCAGGTTCAGGTGAACAAGGAAGTCGGACTGGATTTTGCGCAGGGACTGCGCGCGATTTTGCGTCAGTCGCCGGACGTCATCATGGTCGGTGAAATGCGCGATCTTGAACCTGCTGAGATCGGCATTCGTGCAGCGTTGACTGGTCACCTAGTTTTTAGCACGCTGCACACGAATGATGCGCCCAGTGCCACGACGCGTTTGATCGACATGGGGATCAAGCCCTTCCTGGTGGCGAGCTCGATCCAGGCAGTCGTTGCGCAGCGTCTCGTGCGCAAAATCTGTAGTCACTGCAAAATCGAGTATAAGCCTAAACCAGAAGAAATCGAGAGCGTCGGCTACGACCCGAAAGAATACGCTGATCGCACTTTTTACAAAGGTGCCGGGTGCGACAGATGCAACAACTCTGGCTACCGCGGCCGTACCGCCATCCACGAGATTTTTGTCAATGATCCAGAACTCCGCCAAATGGTGATCAGGGTCGAACCTGCGACGAAGATTAAGCGGGTAGCCGTGAAAAAGGGTATGCGAACCCTGCGCATGGATGGCTGGGAAAAGGTGCTACTTGGCCAGACCACGATTCAGGAAGTCCTGCGCGTCACCGTGGGAGACGAGGAATAAAGCCCGTGGGCCATCGAAAATGGGCCCCTCCTCTCTGAGATTGCAAAATCCGGCGCGAAGGGGATAGGGTCTTCGTGTATCATGAACAGACACGAGGCGAGCCTAGTCATTTGAGATGAATCCGTGTACGTGCCATTTCGTCTTTCTCACTGGCCCACGTGCCGGCGAAGCAGTGGAGTTTTCTTCGGGGCGAATTACGATCGGCCGCGCTGGATCGGCTGACCTGCGTTTTGATCCTGAGGCCGATCTCACGGTCGCATCGCTCCATGCGGAGATTCTGTTCGATAGCGGCGAATTCCGGCTTTATGACTTAGGCTCTCGCACTGGAACCTTCGTCAACGGTCAGCCTGCCTCCGAAGGTCTCATTCTGAGGTCAGAAGATTTCCTTCAGTTCGGAGCGGGTGGTCCGGAGGTTGTCTTTCGCATCGGTCCTAGGCCGGAAGAAATTCTCCTCCCCCCTCCTGCACAGTTAGTTGCGGAATTGGAATTCAGCTCAGGTTCTGAAGCCGGAAAGATTTACCGAATAACGTCGGAGTCACCGACCAGAATTGGGCGTCGAGCTGACATGGAGATATCACTCCACCCGACAGAGTTTCTTCAGGTTTCCGGCCACCACTGCA
Source organism: Candidatus Sumerlaeota bacterium (assembly GCA_017161655.1). GTDB lineage: Bacteria > Sumerlaeota > Sumerlaeia > Sumerlaeales > Sumerlaeaceae > DRVG01. The sequence goes on along the minus strand of JADFCV010000001.1, from coordinate 206,657 downwards.
CTATTGTCTTTGAAGAGGGTTCTTTTGTCGTCATAGACACCAGCCGCAACGGCACGTTCGTTAATGGGCGGATCGTACAAGGAAAGGCATATCTTGAAGACGGAGCGGAGCTCCAGCTCGCCTCAGGGGGGCCAAAGGCAAAATTTCGCATCCTCGGCTGGCAGCGCGATTACCCCAATGTTCCCAAAAAAGAGTCGTCTGCTGTGCCGTCTGAACCAAGCCCCGCTGAACGCGCGGAGAGCGAGGAAAAGCACCAGCTTGAACCATCAACCATTCCATCAAACAAAGGCATCCAAGAGCTGAATTATCAATCACAATTAGAACGGGAGCAACTTTCAGTTCTAACAACAGAAAAAAGGGAAACACAGCAGTCCGAGGACAAAACCCAGAAAAAGGGCTCGACTTGGTTCCGCTGGAAAAAACTCGTGGTTATCACGGGAGTGCTGGCTGCCGTTCTGCTGGCAACCGCGGTGCTGTTTCTTGAGGGTCAGCGCCGCGGTTCCGTGGCAGACTCGGAGACGCAAAACTATCTTGAGCAGATTCAAAAAGGGAGCGAACTTATTAATTCAAAAGGTGGATATCGAGTGGTGATCCCACGCGGTTGGAGCAAACTCGCTTCAGATTCCTTGATAAGCATTGAATCTCCAGATAAAAGAATCGCCGTAGATTATGTCCGAGATCCGCGGTTGAGCGAAGAAAGTGTCGTCGAATTACTCCGGGCGAAAGGAGCGGTGCCAAGCAAGGTGGCAGAATCCGCGCCGGGTGGCACTCCTCTCGTCACCTACATAGGGAAAGGTCCTAGCCGCATCTGGCTGGCTTGTCTCATTGAACCAAAATCCGACTCGCCAAGACTTGCATTAATGGAGTTTACAACAGATGTCTTCAAGTTTATTTCGAAAGATGTACTCCTCGAACTATCGCTTCGACAATTCCAGAAGCTCCCCGGCGTCACTCCCGTGGCCCCAGTCGTAGCCTCTACTTCCGATACTCCCACGAGTCCTACCCTCGCACCAGTAGCTATGACTCCAAAGGCTTATCCGACCTCGATGCCAAGGGGGCCTTCTCCCCTAGCGAGCGCTGACACTCAGTCAAAGTTATCTTCGGTTAGTGCGCCAGAAGAAACCCTCACAAGCTGTTCCGCTGTTGGTTTAGAGGTGAAATTGCCACACGGTTGGACTGCGCGTTGTGACGAGGAAAATGGCATTTTCTATGTTTATCCTTCACCCGGTTTGGAGATTCGTGTGACACGTGATAAGAGCAAGCTCGATGCGGGCGCTGTTTTTGCGGAAATGGAGAAAGATGGGTGGTCAGCTTTGGAAAAGGATAGTCATGGGAAAACGATCGAGGGGCATCCTGGCCGGATTTACGGCGCGTATATGCAGCAGGCTTCTCTCTACGCCTTTCTAGGTCTAGTTGATCAGGTGGATAGTTCAACATTGGTGATTTATGGTCAACAACCCAAGAGTTTTTCTGAGGGGGATAAGGAGCTGATTCAACAGGTTTTAATGCGTCTTATAGCTTCCGAACAGAAATAAAAAAAGTCTTTCGGGCAGAGGCGCTCCAAGCCGCGTTATAAACAGCTTGGATCAAAAGTGGGTTGATATCGTTCTTTCAGCCAGCACTTTAGTTGAGCAAAATCCTGAAAGATCTCAGTGGCGCATGCAAGGACCCAACCAGGGACCACTTCCACTGGCCTTGCCGTCACCAGGTAAACCGGGAGGTTATGAAGATACGCGACAGTCACTTCTCCTGCTGTTCCTGCACCTTTTGACGCATACTCGTCCCAAAGACAGACAACAAACAGCGTATTGCTCACAAGCTGGTGGAGATCATTGTCCACAAATCGTCGAATCACGCCCCGGAAGCGTTCTGGATCGCTTTTCTTCCAGGCGCGCAGGTTCTGCTTTTCATAAGAGGTCAAGAGGTTGATTTCCTGAACACAGGGATCAAACACTTCAAGCCCTAGCTGCCCCGTCACAAACTCTTTGAACTGCTGGCGCCACCCGCGGCCCCCATCGGGTGCGTGTTCAATGGCTCCCGCGAGGTAAACAAGCTTCCCAGGGTTCACTCTGCTCAATCCACCCATTTTTTCTTTTCTTGTTCGTCAGCCTCCTGGGCAAGGGGACGACGCAGTCGGAAAGATGAGGGAGAAACATCCGGAGGTGTCGGCGTCGCATTCGGATCTGTGGGCGGCGCGAATTTTTTGGTCGCCAGAAGTTGGAGGCGCAGCTGGACATCACGCATGGAGTAGGACTTGGGACGGGGTTTCCCCATCCCTGTTGAGAGCATCTGGATGTTCTTCAAGAGGCGATCCGGCTGGAACGGCTTGGTGAGGTAAAGATTTGCCCCAAGCTTGTAACCATATTTGATATCGCGGCTAGAATCCTTGGCAGAAAGCACGACGACTACAACATGCTGATGCTTGGGGTTCTGGCGCATGAGCTCGATGATCTGGTAGCCCGTTACCTTGGGCATCATGATATCCACGATCAAAATGTCGGGCTCGAAAACGTCGATGATTTCAAGGGCATCCACTGAGTCTTGAAGGGTGAGAACTTCAAACGTTGGAGAGAGCGTGATGTTAATCATATCGAGGATGTCTTTATCATCATCGATGACCAGAACCCGAAAACGACTCTGAGTAATCATATTCTCCGCCCCATGCGATAACTCGTTTTCCGCGCTCGCACCGAAATTCGCACTCTCTGGTTGCTTCTCTTTTACTAACTCATCAAACAGGATTCTGTGCAAGAACAAACCACCAGTTTCAAGAAACAGAAAAGAAGGGGCTTTCTTTCATGAGTGAGAAGTGTCAGTTTGGCCTGAGTGTTCGCGACCTCGTAAAGCTGGCCCTCGCAGAAGACATCGGACCCGGAGACGTGACCAGTGTTGTGTTGGACGATCTGCCTAAGAAAGGAGTCGCCTATTTCCTTGCTAAAGAAGCCGGCCGGATGAGCGGCGGAAACGTCGCAAGAGAGGTGTTTCGCCAATTAGACCCCAGAAGTCGCTTTCGTCAGCTCGTGCCCGACGGTGCCGATTTCCGATCTGGGGATCGCCTCGCGATTGTGGAGGGAAAACTCTCGGCTCTCCTCTCAGGTGAACGCACGGCTCTGAACTTTCTTCAGCGACTTTGCGGGATCGCGACCCTCACGCGCGAATATGTACGGGCATTAGGCAAGTATGCCAACAGCATTGGCATCTACGACACGCGCAAGACAACCCCCTTACTCCGCCATCTCGAAAAGAAAGCTGTCGTTGACGGTGGCGGTCGAAATCATCGGTTTGGCCTATTTGATATGGTGATGATCAAGAATAACCACGTTGATGCTGCGGGTGGCATTCGTAACGTGATGCGGGCATTGCTGGAGCGTGGGGAGATTGTTCAGCGCAGACTTCCTGTTTGCATTGAAGCTCGCACTTGTGACGAAGCTCTCGAAGCCCTCGTCGTTGGCGCTGATATTATCATGCTTGATAACATGTCGCCGCAGATGATTCGAAAATGTGTGACCCGACTGAAAAAGCTTGCCCAGGAGCTTGAGCTCTCAATGCCAGAAATCGAGGTTAGTGGGGGGATAACACCCGAAGACGTCCGCAGGCTTCGGACCCTGCCTATCCAGAGGATCTCTGTCGGGAGACTGACCCACTCAGCACGCGCTCTTGATATCAGTATGCGAATAGAGCTCTTTGATTAGCCGCGAATAACTAAAGACTCCGATCTCAAAGCTCTTTTTTGGGCGTCAAAACGTAGTGACGCCACTGGCGTTCTTTACTTTTCACCGGCGCGACTTCCATAAGGAAATCGAAGGGGACCCAATGACGCACGGGTGCGTACAGCCGCTCACGGACGGTCAGTGGCTCGTACCCTGGCTTTTCAAGCCTGATGTCGTAAAACCAGTTCCAGTTGTAGGGGATTTCCACAGGGGTTTGGCCGTAGTATACGCCGTTCACCCATACTTTTGCATTTGGAGGATCACTTGTGATAGTCACCGAGCGCCGTATGCAAGCGGTGAGACTCACCATCGCTAGGAAAGCCAACCCGATCGTCATCGCGGTTTGCTTGCACGAGCGCGAGTTGCCCGATTTCGCCCTTTTCATGGAGTCGACTCTGCTATAGACAAGCTGAAAAGTTCCATCGAAAAATTCGCCCCTAGCTAGAGGGGGTCGCCTCGTCGGCGATTGGCAAGACAAGACGGAAAATGGTTCCCTTGCCATGCTCGGATTCCACTTCTATACGTCCTCCTACTGCCGTGACAAGACCGTAGCTCACCGAGAGACCCAGCCCAGCTCCTTCACCACGTTTCGTTGTGACAAAAGGTTCAAAGATATGCGGCAAGATCTCCTCGGGAATCCCCTCGCCGTTGTCTTCAACCGTTACAATCACATGCGGTCGACCGCTGACGACCTCAGTCTTTGCACGAATCGTAATTTGTCCGCCTTCTTTCACAGCATCCTGGGCATTGCGCAACAGATTAAGCAAAACTTGGTGAAAGCTATCGCGCGAAAGGGAAACCTGAGGAAGGTCCGGAACAATCTCTACATGAACTTGAATCTGATGATGACGTAGCGGCGTGGCGAGAAGAGCCAGTACGTGCCTCACCTCTTCCTCGATATTAGCAGGAGGACCAGAGGTCGCAGGGGGGCGTGCGTAATTCAGAAGACTGCGCACAATGCGGGCAATGCGGTCGATTTCTTCTTCGATGATTTTTAGCGTGCTGCTGTTGGACGCGTTTTCCAGCCGCATGACCTGTAGCATGTTTTTGATGATGGCAAGTGGATTATTGATCTCGTGAGCCACACCTGCAGCAAGCTGCCCAGTTACGGCCAAGCGTTCACTTTGCATTAAGCGACGGTGTGCCTCTTCGAGTTGGGCAGCGCGCTCTTCGACTTTGTGCTCTAACTCGGCGGCAAAATTGCAGACCTGTTCGTAAAGCTGAATATGTTGGACGGCGAGCGAGAGAAAGGGCGCCAGCTGGGAAAGCAAGGTTATTTCCTGGACGCCCCACTGGCTCTGGGGGGCGCATGGTATGACAAGAATGCCCAGACGCTCTTCCCCGGAAGCGAGGCGGACCGTAAAGACATGTGACTGGCCCTTAAGCTCTGCAATTCCTTGAGGAGCCTCACACAGATCTTGCCACACGTCATCCCAAAAGGAATCGTCGTCGCTTACTTCTAATGGAAACTCGTTAAGGGATTTGAATTCCCACTTCGTCCCACGCCGCAAAACAAGGCAGAGATTTTTTGCTCCAACCAAATTTGATAGCCGCGCAAACGTCGTTTCGAGAAAACGCTGAATACTGAAAGTCCCAAGAATACTTCTGCTTAATTCGTTAACGAGGGCAACTTGCGTTGCACGAGCATGCGTCTGCGCAATCTGACGCTCGAGCGCTTCGCGCGACCGACGGATTTCTGCAAGCATCGAAACAAAAGCGTTTGCAAGCTCTTCGATCTCATCACCCGTGCGAATATCCACCCCGACGTCCCACTCGCCTGCGGTAACTCGCTCCACTTGCCGGTGTAACGTGCGCAACGGACGAAGGAAGGACGTGGACACAATCGCGGAAAGAACCGCCAACAAACATGCAAGGCCAATGCCTAGAATTCCAATTCGCCACAGCAGGGCATTAAGCGCCGGGATCACAAACTGGGTATCGGCATAAGCAACAACAAACCAATCGACACTCGTCTCATCGGGCTTCTGGCGTTGCCTAAAAAACGTCGATGCACGATAGGCAGCCAGGTACTGCGGACCAGGAGCCTCGAGCTGGACAAAAGTCCAACCCGCAAGCTGCGACCGCGAGCGAGTGCTTCGCTCAAGCACAGCTCGAACGACTTCGTTCGGCGGGGGGGTGCGCCCTAGCGTGTTGTGGCGATTCGTGACTAAAGCCAGCTGGGTCTGATCGCCTGGCAAACTCACGCTGAATAGCTCGAGGAATTTCTCCAGACGAACAACTGCGAGGAAATAATGCTCTTCTGGTAACGCAGCAACAAAGCGGACCGCTGGTGCAAAAGGTCCTGTGGTCATCTCATCCACATAAAGCTTTGGCTTATTTTTCGCCTGGTCAAATACTCGTGGAATATCAACTCCCCCATCAATCCCCTCTCCTATTGCTTCCAGGACTATCCCCTTGGAATCCGCGACAACTTGCCCCGCAAAACCGGAGGCATTAGGCAGAGCAACCTTTTCGAGAGATTCGCCGTGAGAGAGTTTGTCTGCAACCTGCTGAATTTGCCCAAAGAGCGTCGCAAGGGCCTCATCAAGCACTGTCGCGACACCATTTGCTCGTTCTGCCAACTCGTAGGCAAGGGTCTCCTGAGTCGTGGCAACAGCGCCGTTATAAAGCAGATAGATAGCAACTCCCGATGGCACCAGGCCGACAAGAAAGAGAAGGAGTAAGAGCTTTGTTCCTACGCTAAACAGCCGCTTCTTCATCGGATTCTCGATAGTCACTCGTCGTGTTGTTGCCGGCGGAAAACTTCGTCGACGCTTACATCTGAACATTGCATTAGCTGAAAAACACTATCAAGGATTTGGCTCATGAGTGATGTGCCTCAGAACTGTACGACTCCTCCCGTGCGTGTGTTGTTGATGTGTGCTGTAGATTTCACGGCGTGGCATTTTCTGCGCCCTCTGGCAACGCGGTTGCGTCAAGAGGGCTTCGACGTAAAGATTTCGTGCGGTGGTGGACATTATGTCGACAAACTGCGTGAACTGGGATTCGCGGTCATTGAAAACCCTGTTGCACGTTCAATGAATCCACTTCCCCACCTTTCCGAATTGTGGCGGACCTATCGTTTGCTGCGCCGAGAAAAGTTTGATATTCTCCACGTCCATACTCCCATTGCCGCCCTTGTGGGGCGCATCGCCGGATGGCTTGCGAGAGTGCCAGTAAAGATTTATACTGCGCACGGCTTCTACTTTCATGAGGGAATGCCCCCAGCCAAGCAGCGGTTTCACGTCATGTTAGAGTGGATTGGGGCACGCTTTGGCGATTTCATCATGACAGTTAGTAAGGAAGACGAAAAAACAGCAGTCGAACGAGGAATCGCTAGATCTGGGCGCGTGGAAACCATTTACAACGGGGTGGACACGAAGCGGTTTGATCCCGCTCTTTTCCCCAAAAGCGCCCAACTGGAAATCCGAGAGAAGCTCCGCTTACCGGCGGACGCCAGGGTGGTTGGATTTGTCGGACGTCTCGTGCGCGAAAAGGGAATTATTGAGCTTGTTCGGGCTACAGCAAAGGTCGCAGAAGAAATGCCAACCGTGCGACTGCTTATCGTGGGCGATGTGCTGAAAAGTGACTACGATGCCGGCAAAGACGAATTCTTTGCCGAAGCGAACCGTTTGAACGTGTTGGACCGCATCGTTTTTGCTGGAATGGTGGACGATACCCGTCCCTATTTGGCAGCGATGGATGTTTTCTGCCTCCCCTCGTACCGTGAAGGGATGCCGGTTTCCCTGCTGGAGGCCATGGCGATGGCACGTCCATGCGTGGCGACGAACATTCGTGGCTGTCGCGAGGAAATTGTTGATGGAGAATGTGGGCTTTTGGTCCCCCCACGCGATTGTGAAGCACTCGCGAGAGCTCTGACATCACTGCTCAGCGATCCCGCGCGTGCGACCCGTTTAGGCACGGAAGCTCGTCAACGGGTTCTCTCTCTATTTGATGAGGAAAAAGTGCTCGAGCATCAGCTGACTATCTACAGGCGTCTTCTGCGGGAAAAACTCTTGATCGACATGCGGTAGAAACGCGCGGCGACCAGAGGCCAAGAAAGGGAAAGCTGGTGTTGGAAACAGAACGGGTTTGTTTTTGAACGCGGGCTAGACAGAAAAAACAGACACAAACAAGCTGTTGATAAAGAGCGCGATCTGCACTGTTGCGCTAGCCAAAAAATGAATCACAGAGCTATGATAAGCGCCATCGAGCCTGAAAAAGGTTGGTGATTCGGAAGGACGTTGTGTGGATGCCGAGCAGGAGTGATCCGTTTGAGATCATTTTGGAGAAGTTTCAAAAGTAAAAGAGGCGCCGCCATTTGCGGCGCCTCTTGATTCATGCGAGCGAGACAACTTACTTCTTGGTGGTTTCAGCGTCTTTCGCTTTAGGTTTCATTTCAGCCCGTAACTCGCGAAGCTTTGCTTTCCGCTCGGGAGTCATAATTTTATCCATTTCCTCTCGAATCTGCTTCGCCTTTTCCTGATCCTTGTTCTTGCGGGCTTCCATGAACTGCTTCTGCAACTCTTTCAGCTTCGCGATCTCTTCGTCAGTGCAGCCAGCCTTTTTCCACATTTCTTCCTGGGCGGCACTCACGCCAGCTTTACGCTCAACCGCAGCTGCCTTCGGGGCCTCTGCTGGTTTCTGCGCCGACGCTTCTTCTGCGAAGCACACCGCACCCGCCAACACCATTGCAGCAGCAATGGCAGCAACACGTTTCATCAACGTACTCCTTCTTCGACCAAATTTTTTGCGGGCCAAAGGCTCGCATGATTTAATAACAGCTAGGATTATCTTACTATTCTCTCAACAGAGGTGGGAGCTCCTTGAGACCAGATTGCAACTAAAGCATGGTTATGTCTACGTTTGTTGCATTGACGGGACGATCACAGTAAAAGGACTCGCCATAGGGGACATCAATCAGGAGTCCAGCCGCACGTTTGCGTGTTATGAGACGGTCGCGGTAGTTCGGAATGTTATGGAACTGAGAGGCATAACAGTTCGCCAACTCCTCCCACCGATCCATGTAGTCCGTGACATCCACGACAAAAGTGGGGCGGACACTTTCGGGGAAAAGATAGTACGCAATGTTGGGAATCCAGAACGGCTCATTGCCTGTGTCAAAATTCTTAAAACGACACAAACGAAATGCGGCTTTGAGGATTCGTCCTGTGGCTTCATGATCGGGATGCATGAGCGGATAATCATAGTAATGACAAAAGATGATGCGCGGTCTGACCTCGCGAATAAGTTGGACAACTCGCCGGCGTGCTTCGGGCGAATCTTCGATTTGCGTGTCAGGAAAATCGAGCCAGTGCAAATCTGCTCCAAGATACTTCGCTGCCAGCCTGGCTTCGTCGTCGCGGATGGATGCGCTCCCAAAAGTCCCGGCTTCACCATGAGTCATGTGAGCAATGCAAATGGACTTTCCTTGATCCCGCAGGCGAAGTAGCGTCCCACCAATCGCATGCTCGACATCGTCCGGGTGCGCGCCAATAGCCAAGACATCATAACGAAAATCGTATCTCACCTTGCTGCTCCTTTCGTGTTGCGTGCTCTCAAGATAAGCGAACAACTGAAGGCCGAGGAAGCGAATAATGCTGCGTCAATGTCATTCATAAATTCGCTCGGTCATATTCTTCGAAATCTGGAAGACAACGGAAGACACGATGAAAAAGTCTTACGAATTACGGAAAGCATTTATTGACTTCTTCACGGATAGTATTCGTCGGCATAAGCTTGTACCTTCGTCTCCTCTCGTCCCACCCGACGACCCGACCCTGCTTTTCACCACGGCCGGGATGGTTCAATTTAAGCCATTCTACGCTGGCACTGTTCCCCTCCCCTACACGCGAGCTTGCAGCGTGCAGAAATGCCTACGCGCCGGTGGCAAGGGTAGCGACCTTGAAAACGTCGGCAAAACACTCAGGCATCACACGTTTTTCGAAATGCTTGGAAATTTCTCGTTCGGGGATTACTTCAAGCGCGAGGCCCTGCAATGGGCATGGGAGTTCTCCACACAAGTGGTGGAACTCGATCCGAATCGCATCTATGTAAGCGTTTACGAGGACGACGACGAAGCCTGGGATATCTGGACTAAAGAGATTGGAATGCCCGAAAGCCACATGGTGCGGCTCGGAGCCAAGGACAACTTCTGGGGGCCAGCGGGCGACACGGGGGCTTGTGGGCCTTGCAGCGAACTCTACTACGATCGTGGTGAACAATATGGCCCTGGGCTTTCTTTTCAGGACGCGACACTCAACGATCATGATCCCCACACGCGCTATCTGGAGTACTGGAACTGCGTATTTCCGCAGTTTGACCAGCAAAAAGATGGCACGAGACTGCCTCTAAAAAATCGTGGGGTGGACACTGGCATGGGGCTTGAGCGGCTAACTTGCCTCGTTCAAGAGACGGCGTCCCCCTATGAGACTGACCTGATGTTGCCGATTGTGAATGCTGTGTGCGAGTTAACGCAGGTCGGCCCGTACCAAAATTTGCAGATCGAACACCGGCAGTGCGTCAATGTCGTGGCTGACCACATTCGCGCCCTAGTTTTCGCGCTCAGTGAGGGAATTCTGCCTTCGAATGATGGGCGTGGGTATGTACTGCGACGGCTTCTTCGGCGCGCCGCGCGTTACGCTCGACGCATTGGTCAAGATAGCCCGTTCATGTATCAGTTGGTAGACACCGTTGTTGGCGTCATGGGTGACGTGTATCCAGAAATCAAAGAGACAACCGACCTTGTCAAACGCGTGATACGCACAGAGGAGGAGACGTATGCGCAGACCCTGGGGACTGGCTTACAGAAGCTTGATCAGCTTTTAGAGAAATGCCGTGACGGGCAGCTTACTGGAGAGGACGTCTTCTTACTTTGTTCGACTTATGGACTCCCCTACGACGACGTGTGCGAAGTGGCTCGTGATCGTGGCGTTGTTGTTGATAACGAAGGCTACCAGCAGTGCGTGGCCCGGCACAAAGAAGAATCACGAAAAGCAGCAAAAGGCACAAGATTCGAAACCATTTATGAGGACCTGAAACAGCTTTTCTCTGAATACGGCAAAACGAAATTTCTCGGGTACGCAGAAGAAGCGATAGAGTACCCTCTCGCCAGAGCCGAGGGTTTGAAAGTGCTTGCTGTTTTCAGGGGCGAAGAACGGGTCTCGCGAGCGCATGCCGGCGAAGAGATCGCAATCGTTCTGGATGCGACACCTTTCTATGCGGAGGCCGGCGGTCAGGTCGCCGACACAGGAGGAATCGCGTCACCGACGGGTTACGTCCGGATTACTGACGTGCAAAAATCCAGCGAAGACATCTTCGTCCACTATGGCATGGTGACAGAGGGCGAGATCGTAGAGGGTCAGGAGGTGAAGGCAGAGATTGATGTTGCACGCCGTTGGGACATTATGCGGAATCACACTGCGACCCATCTCCTCCAGGGCGCTTTGAAAACCGTGGTGGGCAAGCACGTCACACAACAAGGGTCTTATGTCGGCCCTGATTACCTTCGTTTCGATTTCACGAACCCGGAAGCACTCACCGCTGAGCAGCTAGGCGAAGTCGAATCTCTCGTTAACGAGCAGATCATGAAGAATCTCCCCGTGCGTTGCGCAGTCATGGAGCTGGAAGAAGCGCGCAAAACAGGTGCAATTGCCCCATTCGGCGAGCGTTACGGCGCAACCGTACGTGTGATTGACGTTCCTGGGTGGGATATCGAATTCTGCGGGGGAACGCACGTGCCTGCCACCGGGTGTATCGGCCCATTTGTGATCGTGGGTGAAAGCGCGGTGGCCGCGGGAGTACGGCGCATCGAAGCGACAGCTGGTCGTGGGGCGGTGCGGGTGATTCAAAGTGAACGAGGAGTTGTGAAAGAGCTGTCCGAGCTTTTCTGCGTTCCGCGAGAGAAAGTCGTTGCTCGCGCGGAAAGTGTCTTGGAAGAACTCAAGGGCGCTCGCAAAGAGATTGCATACTGGCGAACAAAAGCGAGTGCGCAGGAAGCGGCCGAACTTCTCGAGAACGCCCCCGAAAAGGCGGGGGTGAAAGTCGTGGTTGCCCGGTTTGATGACATGGAAGCAGCGCAGCTGCGGGAAGTCTTCGATCAGCTGAAATCCCGACGCTCGCAGGGTGGACTGGCAGCGGTCTTAGCTTCCGCGTCGAATGGTCGCGTAACCATGATTGTCGGATTCACACCAGACGTTGTTTCCATGGGGATTTCAGCATCGGATATCGTGAAGGCTGCTGCGCAAGCAGTGGGAGGATCTGGTGGGGGGAAGAAGGACATGGCGCAAGCTGGGGGCAAGAATCCGGAAGGAATCGCGCAAGCGCTTAAGATCGCAAAGCAACTCATTGAGTCAAAGCTGGGCTAGCGGCTGTTCAGTAGAAGATTAAGAAAAGCCAAGCGCCTCCCTGCTTGAATAGCAGCAGGGAGGCGCTCGTCCAATGGGAGGAATCACTCAGTTTCGAAGTGTGAAAGAGTCACCGGAACCCACTGTGTAAACACGAACTTCACTGCATCAGTAGGAAGCCGCGTATTGGTCCCGTTAGGTGTGGTTGTACTGGAGGAGCTATCAACCTCAAAATAGGCGTCCGCTGAATCCAGCAGGATTGGCCCAACGACTTTGTACCAAGTGTTGCCCGTCGTCGATGGTAAGACATCAAACGTGCCAGAAACAATCCCCGAAGGAGTCTTGACGCGATAGGTGCAATTCACACAATTTGTTGAGGCGACAGCATTCGTCGTATAGTAAATGTCATAGTAGTGCTGGCCCGTAGGAACCCCTGCGATACCAGCTAAGGTGAAGCGTGCGACATCATTCTTCGTGTCTAAGGTCGCAAAGCGAGAACCAATTCCCGACGTTACGCCAGTAGCAGTGCTTTTCGACGTGGAACTTTGCCAATCACCCGAAATCTCGCTGTAATTGGAGTAATTCTGACCTCCTGAGCGAGATTCCACGATAAACTCCGGGAAACTGGGTGAGACAGGGCCGACAGTGTTGGAGTCCGCTTTGTTGTTATAGTCATCTACAGGAATCACTTTGTAATAGAAGGTCCCCGCAGTGAGCCCTTTCGAAGGCTCGTCAAGGAACTCGTTGCCTGTCACGTCGTAATTCCGGTTTACGAGATTAGAGTAATAAAGTTTCACGGGCGTTGAAGTCGATCGGTAGACAAGATAGCGCACGGGCACATCGCCATCCGATGCAGCCGAAGGTGTGGACCAAGTAAGACGAACGCGACCGGGCACACTTGTGTCTGCGGCGAGGTTTGTGATGTTGTTCGGCTTTTGGCTGTCCCAATTCACTTTCAACGTGTAATCCACGAGAGGACTTGCAGATGCCATAACACCAGTACCGCAGGGGCTCGTTGAGGTGGAATTGAGCGTGGTCATGTAGCCTGACGAGCTCGCACCCCCGTATGTGTAAATGCCAAAGCCTTTCATCCCTCGTGTTGCATCTCGGGTATCGCAAATGCTCTGCGCCATCTCGCCAGCAGGCTCGGTTACTGTGTAGAAGGTGGCCTGATGGAACATGTTGGTCACGTCCGGCTTTGCCAGGTCCATGAGCGACGCGTTCGCTGCGGCTGTCGAACGATAGTATTGGGGAGCAACCATATCAAGAATGCCCAGTCCATTGACATGATTAGAGTTGCTCATTGTGTTCCATGTCGGAAAATGCTGAAAGACCGTCGAGTAGGTATCCGTTAGTGTAGTGCCGTAAACTATGGGCGCCGCACCCACGATGATCCACGGTTTGATCGCATGAACATCAGCGCGCGCTTCAGAGATGAAATTCGCTACGGCCTGGCGCCGAGCATTAATAAAGGCTGTACTACCTGGTCCCGGATTTGTTAAACCCATATCGGACAGTGCTTGTGGGTTGTAACCGTATGCCTCATTGCGGTGAGGAAGTGCATCACCGGGGTAACGGACGCGGTCAAAAATGACGCCGTCGATATCGTAGTTTAGCACGATATCTTTAAGAATCGTGCGCGTGTATTGCCGCACATCGTTGCGTCCAGGATCAACCCACAATCCCTCTGACGTATCGGCGGTTGTCGTCGGTCGCGGATAGCCAGGATCCGGATTGTAAGTTGAGTCGTCGGAAGCGTTGGGAGCTGCCACATCCTTGTAAATCCATTGGACAGCCCCAGAAGGTAAATAGGAGGGATAAGTGTTTGAGCCGTCCGTTACGAGAAAACATCCAAATGAGATGTAGACACGCAGTCCGGCTTCATGGGCTCGATCAATGATAAACTGTAAAGAGTCACCGGCAGCGCCGGATTTTGCTGGCTCAGGGTTATAGTAGGTGCTGAAATCTCTATTCGGGATATAGTAGGCGTCGGCTCGGTAGCGTGCGAGAAAACAGATAGCGTTGAATTTGTTCGCGACAGCAAAGTTGATGGCGTTCTGCATGTTGGTGGTGTTCGTCAGGCCATCACCAATGCTATACCAGAGAATTCTTTCCTCTGCCTTCACCTGCGAGACAAATGTTGTCGTGGCTAGAAGGATGGCCCCGACCTTTGCAGCAAATCCACGAAGCATTGATGTCCCTCCCAATGGCTTTATTTGAATCTATAATTATGAAAAAAGACGTCAAGGTTCCCAGTCAAATTCTTTTGACGTCTGAAGCGATTGGTACTGCGGTGGCTGTTTTGACCGAGGAGGGGGCGGACAGTGCAAATCGCCGAGATTGGATATTTCCAGAGAAGGGCGGCGGGGAACAAAAATGGCGGGGCCGACGAGACTCGAACTCGCGACCTCCGGCGTGACAGGCCGGCGTTCTAACCAACTGAACTACGACCCCGCGTCGCAAGCGCTATATATCGTTGCGACGAACTTTCATTCGCAAAAAGCATGCATTTTTTCGTTTGGAGCCGTTCTGTAACAATTTACGAACTTAACTGGATAATGTCGAGGCATTAAGTCTTTCTGTGCCATGCAACAAATCGCTGTGAAACACGGCCAAAACGAAATGGTGGGTGGAACAGGATTCGAACCTGTGACCCCCAGCTTGTAAGGCTGGTGCTCTAACCATCTGAGCTATCCACCCACACTCTCGGGCGGCCTTTTGGCGTCCACATTCCGCCCGAGCGATTGTTCCCGCTGAAGCTTAGTCGGCCTTGAACGGCAGGAGCGCAATAATGCGAGCGCGTTTGATGGCCCGCGTGAGCTGACGCTGATGCGCCGCACACGTGCCCGTGATACGCCGTGGCAAAATTTTTCCGCGCTCCGTAATAAACCGCCGCAGGCGAACCGTATCTTTGTAGTCGACCCACACAACACCGTCAGCACAGAAGGCGCAAACTTTCCTGCGCCCGAAACGGCGAGGGGTGGTAACACGCCGGGCCTGATCCTCAGCTGCTGGTGCGGCCTCCTGCGGTGCGGCGGTCTCCGCTGGTTTCTGGGATTCCGTCGCTTCGGAAGGTGTCTGGTTGAGTTCTTCCGACATCTTTTCAACCTCTTTTTCTAGAATGGAACATCATCCGCAATGTTTGGGGCATCGCCCGGTGAATCAAAGGCGAGCCCTTCTGTTGCAGATTTTGGACGCACATCACTGCTTTGCGGGCCACTCGAACGCCCCGTCACACCTCCGCTTGATGGCGGGGCAGAGGCGCCACCACCAGTCGGCGGTAACGAGTTGTTTTCGTAATCGCCCGTGAGATCGACAGCTGCAGCTTCAGAAGCTCGGCTTGGCACTTCGAAAGCCGATACTCGCTCAGCCACAACCTTCAGGCGAGTTTGGCGCTGGCCCTCTCGGTTTTCCCATGTATCCGCTCGCAGGCGTCCTTCAACGTAAACGGGAGTCCCCTTTTTCAGGGCTTCCGCACAGCGTTCGGCGAGCTTGCCCCATACTTCCACGTCGAGAAAGACGGTCTCATCTTTCCACTCGTTTGTTTTTGTGTCGAGGAAGCGCCTGTTCACTGCCACTGAGAAGTTGGTCACTGGCGTTCCACTTGGAAGATACCGAGTCTCCGGATCGCGCGTCAGGCGACCCGTCACCATAACTTTATTGATTGATAACATGGGGCACTCTCCCGAACTGCATACTTAGGAAGCCGATCCGGCGTCGCCAGCCGATCCAGAGACAGCTTCCTGCTTTGCCTTTTTCACCTTCTCCGCCTTTTTGGCTAGATCCGGTAGCCGAGTCAACATCACTCGCAGAACACGTTCGTCGAGGCGTAGATTGCGTGTCACTTCCGATAGGGCGGCTTCAGTGAGCTGGCCCGTAAAGGAGACAACAACGTAATAGGCTTCGACCTTCTTCGCGATGGGATACGCCATCCGCTGACGTCCCCACACATCCACGTTTGTGACTTCGCCGTTCCGCTTGGTGATGAGCTCTTTTACCTTGTCCTTGAGAAGGGCATACTGCTCATCTTCCAGATAGGGATCAAAAAGGACTACGAGTTCGTAGTTAGGCATGACGTCTATTCACCTCCCTTCGGTTTGTTAGCTGTGTGAAGTTTCATCGTCGCGATGAAATCGCACAGCAGGGAACTCCTGCTTGAGCAGGAGTATTCGTGCAACGTTCGTTACAGAGCAGGAAATCGCTTATTCGCTGCAAGCCCCTAAAGCTCACTGACGAGCCGGGCGGAATTTCCCTTTCTTCGGCGTTCCCCCAATTCGGGGAACTCCAGGAAGGATTGTTAACTGGTCCTCTTCGTCTGGATCGTCAAAAAGTAACATGTGGCGTTTGTCCACCTGACTTCGAAAGACAATCCACAGGGCGAGAAGTGTCCAAAACAGTAAACCACTCACGGGGATGTGAAGAGGGAAATTGAAGGAGCCGTCTAGAGCAAATACCCAAAACGATGCGTAAAACGTCGACGCCATAAGATGAACCCGCGGACGCTTGGCTACACTCTTCGCGCTTTCCCATCCCTGAGTGAGAATACTGCTCCAGAGTGCAACCCAAATAACGAATGATACAAACCCGCCCTCCGCAGCGATTTGCAACCAGTCATTGTGGACATAGCCCGGTGAGACCCCGCGAATCTGCTCAGCCAGGATGAATTGAAAATAAGCGCCCGACGGCGAGGCCTGATACCGAGCCACATAATCCCAAAAGAGCACATTGAAATTGCCATAGCCGACCCCGAAAAGAAACCGTTCGCGGAACATCTCAAACGCGATCAACCAATAGTAAAGACGGACGCTGATTTGCTTACTCGCCAGAAGGCGCTCCATCAGGTTGAACTGAAAACGGAGAAATGGTATGGGGACGAAAAGAATCACCACCAAAAGAAACAGCCCTACCCCACCCGCGAACAGGAGCTGGCGACGGAGCCGAGGTGACATAGCAAGCAGCAGGTAATAAGGCACGCATGCTAAGACTATTCCTACCCAGGGGCCACGCGCACCTGAGACCACTAGTGCCGCGAAAGCAAGTACTCCCGCTACAGCACTTGCATATCGCTCCCAACGGAAATTTCCCTGAAATGCGAAATAAAGGGTCCAGAAAAGGAGCGGAGCAAGATAAGATGCAAAGTAGTTTGGATGACCGAACGTCGAACTGATCTTTTGCTTTCCCAATCCCTCATCAAAAAGCTCTTCGCCGGGCAGCTTATTGTAAGGAAGAAACTCGTACCCCGCACTCTGTGCAACCGCATAGGCTGACACAAGCACACTGCCCAAGACAGCGACAAGCATGATGCGTTCCAGCGTGCGCATAGAGAGGTCGAGGGTCTGAACTAGCAAGAATATGGACAGAAACGACAGAGGCAGCATAAAGCAGCGGAATGAGTAAGCTGCATTCGGGGCGAGAGCTACTGAAACTGCCTGAGATGCAAAAAAAAGCATGCCCAGCCAGAAAATTGAGCTTTTATTAAGGCGATGAGGAACAACAAGCGTGCGCCACAACGCGTAAGGGACACCAACAAGGACTGCCGAAAACTCCACGAAGAACGTTTGGTTCTCCACTGGTTTCAAAAGATAATAAGGATCTCCACTTATTCCAATGAGACTACGGAGCCTGTCCCAAATGGCGGGAATGGCGTAAGGCGCGCAGAGAAAGATCGCCATCACACCCAGCAAGCCAAATCGGCTCACAAGAATGCGCGTTTGCACCGTCGTCTTTAGCATGCACTCATTCTCAAGACACAATCGCTCATTATGCGCTACGGCTTGTGTGGTACTGTAGGTTAGAATGCTTCGGAGATGACGTGAAGCAACCAGAAAACGGACATAGACTGAGGTATTGCTTTTCGAAACAGCGTAAAGAACACTCAAGCGACAACCCGCGGTAAGAGGATGGACTGGAAAGAGAAACTTCGCTCTTTAGCCAAACAGCTGGGCTTTTCGGATGTCCGTATAACTAAGGCAGAACTTCCAGACGAAGCCCTTGAACGTTATCATCACTGGCTTTCCCTGGGGTACCACGGTGAGATGTCGTACATGGCAAGAACTGCTGATGTGCGCCTAGATCCCCAGAAATTCCTGCCCGGCGCTAAATCGGTGATTGTGTTCAGAGCTGACTACTATCCTCACGAGAAGCCTGTGGTAGAGCCGCATAACAGTGTGCGGATTGCCAAGTATGCCGTGGGAGTTGATTATCATCTCGTACTTCGTGAGAGGCTCTCTGCTGTTGTCGAATGGCTCGATGCGCACTTTCCTGGTCACACGTCGCGTGTGAGCATTGATTCGGCTCCAGTTCTGGAGCGGGCCTTTGCGATCGCCTCGGGCATCGGGTTCCTGGGAAAAAACTCGATGGTGATTACGCCGCGCTCCGGGTCTTTCTATTTTCTCTGCTGTGTTCTGACGACCGCAGAACTAGAGCCGGACGTTCCGCGACCAGGCACTTGCGGCTCGTGCACGCGATGTATCGAAGCTTGCCCCACGGCTGCGATTGTGCGTCCTTACGTCGTCGATGCACGCCGATGCATCAGCTACCTGACAATTGAAATGAAGTCGCCACTTTCCAATGACCAGAAGCAAATGCTGGGGAATTGGGTTTTTGGCTGCGATATTTGCCAGGACGTCTGTCCTTACAACAAGCAGCCACCTTTGACACCTTTCGAGGAATTCCGAAACGGGAGGATCGTCAGTGAGTTTGTTCATCCAAAGATTTTCTTGGCCCCCCCGAGCCACCGAGCCTTTCGTCGGCGGTTCGCCGGAAGTCCGCTTCTCCGTGCAGGAAGCAAGCGTCTGAAGGCTCTCGCGCAATGGTTCGTTGATCGACGATACCAAACTGAGAGTCAGCACCCGACTAGCGGCCCGTTTCGTAACCAAGATTAGGCGCTAACCACCGTTCGATTTCCTCTATGGACAACCTTTTGCGACGTTGATAATCACGAACTTGATCGAGGCCGATTTTCCCCACGGCAAAATAACGAGCAAGAGGGTGGGAGAAGTATAGTCCGCTCACGGATGCAGGCGGCATCATGGCGTAGCTTTCCGTCAGTCGGACCCCCACCTGCTCCTCAGCCTGGAGAAGATCAAAGAGAATTCTCTTCTCCGTGTGATCGGGGCATGCTGGATAGCCTGCTGCTGGTCGGATGCCTCGATAGCGCTCTCGAAGCAGATCTTCGAGCGAGAGACTTTCATCTTTCGCGTACCACTGACGGCGCACCACTTGATGAAGATACTCAGCCAATGCCTCAGCAAGCCGATCCGCTAGAGCTTTGACCATGATGGCATTGTAGTCGTCGTGGTCCGCTTCGTATTTTGCCACAAGCTCGTCAGCGCCATAGCCAGCGGTGACGACAAATGCCCCGATGTAATCAGCCCGCCCACTCTCCTTCGGGGCAACAAAATCCGCCAGGCACAAATGCGGATCTGATGCTCTTTCGGTTTGCTGCCGGAGAAAATGAAAAGTGGCCCGTATTTTGTCGCGAGTTTCGCTATCATAGAGCTCAATGTCATCCCCGACGGAATTAGCTGGGAAAAAACCATACACAGCACGCGGATGCAGTAACTTCTCGCGCACGATAGTTTCCAGCATGTTTTGGGCATCTTCGAAAAGTTCTCGAGCTCTTGCTCCCGTCTCAGGATTGTCGAGAATCTGGGGATAGCGCCCTCGCAATTCCCATGTGTGGAAGAAAGGAGACCAGTCAATATACGGCACGATGTCTTCTAATGCCAAAGAATCCAGACAGCGCGTCCCAAGGAAATCTGGTTTAGGCGGCTCGTAAGCATCCCAGTCGATTTGTATTTTCCTCTGTCGCGCCACGCTCAGCGGAGCAAGATTCAATGATGCGCTGCGCTGCTGGTGCTCGGCTCGCAAGCGCTCCTGCTCACTGCGATAGCTTTCCACAAATTCCTTGCAGGTATCCGGATTCATGAGGTTGCTCACAACCCCGACGGCACGCGACGCATCGAGAACGTGAATGACAGGGCCACGGTAAGCTGGAGCAATTTTCACAGCCGTGTGAATTTTGCTGGTTGTTGCGCCACCGATGAGAAGCGGGAGAGTGAACCCCTCGCGGTCCATCTCGCGCGCGACGTGAATCATTTCCTCAAGCGATGGAGTAATAAGCCCACTCAAACCGATCATGTCGACCTGATGTTCGCGAGCTTTCGCCAAGATTTCTTCGCACGGCACCATGACACCGAGGTCGATAACCTCGTAGTTGTTGCAGGCTAGAACCACGCCGACGATGTTCTTGCCAATGTCGTGGACGTCGCCCTTGACGGTGGCGATAAGGAATTTCCCCTGACTCGTCGCACTGGTTGACTGCTTTTCCGCTTCAAGGTAAGGCATGAGGACAGCGACCGCTTTTTTCATGACACGAGCGCTCTTGACCACCTGCGGGAGAAACATCTTGCCCGCCGCAAAAAGGTCACCAACGACATTCATTCCCGCCATGAGTGGCCCCTCGATTACAGCAAGCGGCCGACCATACTTTTCCAATGCCTCGAGCACATCTACTTGGACAAACTCGTCTGTCCCCGCCACCAGGGCGTGTTCGAGTCGTTTCTCGACTGACGCGTTGCGCCACTCCAGATGTTTTGTCTCGGCTTTGCTCGTATCGCCTTTCACCTTTTCGGCGTAGGCCATGAGGCGCTCGGTCGCGTCATGGCGCCGATTAAGGATCACGTCTTCAACGAGTTCGCGCAGCTCTGGTTCGATTTCCTCATAAATGGCCAGCTGTCCAGCATTGAGAATGGCCATATCGAGTCCAGCGCGGATCGCATGGTAAAGGAAAACACTGTGCATCGCTTCGCGCACGGTGTTGTTTCCGCGAAAAGAAAATGATACATTGCTAATGCCGCCGCTGACCTTGGCGTATGGTAAACGCTCCTTAATCTGCCTGACAGCCTCGATGAACTCGACGGCATAGTTGTTATGCTCTTCAATGCCGGTCGCGACAGTAAGAACGTTGGGGTCGAAAATGATGTCCTCTGGCGGGACTCCGGCTCTTTCCGTCAGCAACTGGTATGCGCGTGCGCAAATAGAAACTTTGCGCTCACATGTCACGGCCTGCCCCTGCTCATCAAACGCCATCACCACGAGCGCTGCGCCGTAACGCCGGAAGCGGCGAGCCAAATCAAGAAAATGCTCTTCGCCCTCTTTCAGACTGATCGAGTTGACAGCAGCTTTTCCCTGAATGCACTGCAGCGCAGCCTCGATAACATCCGGATTAGAACTATCCACCATGATTGGGACACGAGCCACGGAGGGATCGCTTGCCACGTAGTTCAAGAAGGTTCGCATGGCTGCGACCGCGTCGAGCATTCCCTCATCCATGTTGACGTCAATCATGTTGGCGCCGTTGTCCACCTGCTGACGCGCAATGGCGAGCGCGCCCTCAAAGTCACCGGCAAGCACCGCTTTCTTAAATTTAGGAGAGCCCGTGACGTTTGTACGTTCCCCGATCACAACAAGACCTGTTTCTGGGCGCACGACGAGAGGTTCGAGCCCACTGAAAGACGTGTATCTCGGCAATTCAGTCGGGCGCTGGCGAGGTGCATATTGACGAACTGTTCTAGCAATTGCAGCAATGTGATCTGGAGTGGTCCCACAACAGCCCCCTACGATGTTGACCCATCCCGCCTCAGCAAATGCCGCGATTTCTTGCGCCATCATTTCGGGAGTCTCGTCGAAACCTCCAAAGGCGTTGGGTAGCCCTGCGTTGGGGTAGCAAGTGATGTAATGCGGAACGAGACTCGCCAGCTCTTCCAGATAGGTGCGCATCTGCCGCGCACCTAGACCGCAATTGATGCCGACACTTAGCAAATCTGCATGCGCAATCGAAATGCAGAAGGCCTCAATTGTTTGGCCAGAGAGGACCCGCTTACTGCGATCGGTGATCGTCATCGTTGCGATGACCGGCACGCGTGAGCCGCGCGCTTGAAACTCTTCTTCAATCGCAAACAGGGCTGCTTTGAGCACGAGGGTGTCGAAGGTTGTTTCGCACAGCAGCAGATCAACTCCCCCGTCAAGTAGCCCCTGTACCTGCTCGCGGTACGCTTGCACAAAATCGGTGAAACTCAAATCACGATGAGCAGGGTTCTCTGTGTCTGTTGCAATGGAAAGCGTGCGATTCGTAGGGCCTATCGCTCCCGCTACGAAGCACACCCGAGCTGGCTCTTTAGCTTGTGCCTCCGCAACGGCCTCGCGGGCTACGCGTGCAGCCGCCACGTTCAGTTCGTAAGCTAAATCCTGAAGCCCGTAATCGGATTGCGAAATGCGATTTGCGCTGAAGGTATTTGTCTCGATGATATCTGCGCCCGCTGCGAGATAAGCGCTATGGATCTCACGGATCACATGCGGCGCTGTGATGCACAGCACTTCGTTATTGCCGCGCAGCGGCGTGGGGTGCTCACGAAAGCGCTCTCCTCGGAATGCGGCTTCTTCGAGCCGATAGCGCTGGATCATTGATCCCATAGCGCCGTCCAGGACCACAATACGCTCGTCCAGAAGCCTGAGAAGTTCGCGAGTTTTTTCTGTTGTCACGATGCCAAGTCCCGATCGCGTCGATTTAATATCGGATATAATTGCGATGGGACTCCGGCCTTATTCATGCAAGGCCCGAGATGGGGCCACAGCGAACTGAAATCAAATATCACTCAGAAACAAAGTGTGGACGTACGTCCTGCTCGATGATCTTTTTCATTTCTTCTAGGATGGCTTTTGCCTGTCCAACATCACTACGTTTTTTAGCCTCAGTCATGCTGGTCACGGCAGTGTTGAGGGCAGTCAGAGCCGGCTGGAGCGCCATCTCGGTGCGTTCGTTTGAGGTAAGGGCGAGACCACTGACGGCCTCCATCACTTGTTTACTAATTTCAGGCGTAAAAGCGAGAGCGCCACGCCCCACAGCATCCTCTAAACGAGCCAGTTCCAGCAGAATTAGCTTGGTATACTCACGGGGATTTGAAGCTGCGACGACAGCTGCTGACTTTTCGGCCGCAGGAGCCACAGCTGCGAGCATCGTCTTGATTTCCGCTTCCTTATAACCATCTGCAGACAGCCGCAGAGTGACAACCACGGGCAGTTTTACCATGTCCGTTAACAAAGCAACATAATATTGCATTGACGGAATTTGACTAAAAGTTGCCGGAATAGTGCTTCCTCCATCCACCACAACCGTGCCCCGGACTGACGCTCTCTTATCGCCAGGAAAAGTGGGATGAGGATAGAGCCGAATTTCATTGGGCGGAACCAATACTAGCGACCCGAAAATTGCGCGGCCATCGGTCGTGATTTCTTCCTCAATGTTGGGCTGCATTTGCGGGGTGTTTTTAGCCTTTGCTGCCCTGGCTTTGGAGACCGCTGCAGGCTCTTTCTTGTCCGTTGCGACCTTTGAATGAGGTTCCTGCTCTCCACACCCTGTTAGCATCACAAGAGCAAGGCTGGTTGCAATCGTCATCATCCAAACCGTGGCTTTTCTCATCTTCTCATAACCTCCAGCTGCTTTCATTTTCGTGCACCCCTTTGATGTTGTTTGTCTCATTCCCTAAGAGACTCCTGAAAATCCCGTTCGCAAATGACAATTCTTTCAAGTGGATCTTGTCGGCTGCGGGGACCTTCGAGCGTTTCTTCTTTATAGCGAACAATGAGTTCGCCGAGCATATTAAAAGCCGGCGCATGAGCAGGATCTCTCTGCAGCGCACGTAAAAACGCTCGTGCAGCTGACTCCCAAAGCCTCAGTTGATACCAATGCATCCCCAGCTCATAACACTCCTGGGCGCTCTCTTGATTGTTTGCCATACGTCGCGCGAGCTCGACTGAGGGGATAAGCCTCGAACGCATTTCTAGGGATATCTCTTTTGCCCAGTTCAATGCACTTCTCCAAAAGTTCAGTGCTGCGGCAGCCCGGTACCCTAAATACGCGCCATGGGACCGAGGCATGCCGTGCTCACTCGCAATGCTCAGCCAATGAAGCGTTGCTCCAGGATCACCCGCAAGCCACGCAGCATTTGCGCGCGCAAACGCGGCTTGAGCTGGATTGCGCTGATCCAGCTTCTCAGCCTCAAGGAGAAGCCCCAATCGCTCGCGGGTATCAGCGGTTGTTTTGTCATCTGGCAAAAGCATGCCCAGGCGACGAGCCAGACGGTATCCCTCCGCAACCCCACATGCGTTTTCCACCAGGTGTAACCAGCAACGAGCTATTTCCCTTTGGAGATCGGGCGAAGCTGTGAGAAGGTCATCAAGGCAATCTGAACATTCACACTCCTCAGTCCGCCCACCGGATCGTCCCCACGAGAAAGCGAATCTTGCCGCTGTCGAGTCCGCATCGCGTTGAGAGCCAAGGAGTTGATCGCTTATCTCAAACGCGAGCCCACCTCCAGCGATCCGGGATGTTGGCCGCACGGAGTGGAGCCACGCATAGCCTTCCTTTGTAAAAGAGCGGTGGCCAGCCCATTCGTTCACGCGAACAATTACTGTGCCCCTCGTGGCAGCATAGGGCGCAGGGCGAATAGCTTTCCCCTCTTTCGCAAGCTCACGAATGGCTTTGTTTGCTTGCCCCCAGTCGTAATTCGAGTCGGCAAAGAAGCGATAACCATTGCCCAGTAGAAGTACGCTTTCAGCTGTCAGTGGATAAGGAAGAACCGCTATCCAGTTCACAAGCCCCATCGCAGCGAGCCCCCAGACGAGACGACGGGCCCACACCCGCCCTGCAGAGGCGCAGTCCCCGGCGATCGCAGCGAAAATAGGGACAACAGGCAAAAGATGCCTGACCCCGATCTGCGCACGGTTAAAGCAAGCAAGGGAAAGAAACGTGAGGGCAGCAACCGCGAGAAGAAACGCTCGATAGGTTCGACCTCGTAACGCTGAAGCGCTTGCAATCCCCCATACCAGGAGAACGGGTAGCGGTGTTTTGAGAATCAGAACTGCAGGATAATACCACCACCAGCCGCCGAGGCGCGAAACCCCTGCGAAATAAGAAACGTTTCCCCCGGACGCATAGAAGATTTTTCCCATGATCTGATCGAAAAACTCAGCGGGAAAAAGAGACTGCCACCACCCATGTTGAGAGAATGTCACGCTTGCCGGCCCCTGGCTGGCGCGAAATGAGTAACTTGCCCAGATAATCACGTAAGCCCACACGCCCATGGCAATGCTAACCAAGGCCGCCTTTGCCCCGACAGCGCGAGTGAGGCAGGAACCAAGAGCTGGACTCTTCCAGCGGAGCCACACGATGTGCGCTAACGCCATGGCTAACAGCATGGGGATCAAAAGTACCGCTGTGATCTTTGTGGCAATCGCGATTCCAAGGAACAATCCAGCAGCGCAGACAGCTTTCCATCCGCCACGGCGAAGTACTTCGATGAACGAAGCGGTCGCGCCAAACATTGCGACCGTCACCGGCAAATCAATTGTCGCTAAGGATGCGTGAGCTGTGAATTCAGGCGTTGCGACTAGCACCAGTGTTGCCAGGCATGCGGCCTGCTCACCCTTTCGCGCTCGAAGATCATTCCCGATCGCAACGAGTAAGAGAAGTCCCAGAACGATATTCGCTAGCCGCGCTGCAACCGGAGCATCGTCGGTAAACGGTAAGAGCGGCTGGCCCAGTAGCACCGGCAGAGTCGCCACCCATAGCTGTCCAAGCGGCGGATTGTGCACCCCACCAGCAAATTTCCCTGTTTTTAGATAAAGGTAGCCCGCAGTGACGTGTGCAGCGAACTCATCGTTCACGCTGCCATTGGCCAGCGCTGTCCATGTCGCGGCCAATGCCCATAAGCTCACGAGCAACCACCGCAGAATACGCCACGAGACAAAGCGCCCACGCATCAGCGGCACGTGCGCGCGTATTGCGCCAGAATCTCATCAACGAACTTCCGTCGCATCTCGTCAGCTCGTAAATTTGTTAATCGGCGCTCCACCCATTCCCGACATTTTTCGAAAGGAAGGGGCTGAGGCTCTTTCCGAGCTTCCACCCAACCGAACGCGACGCCATCTCGTTGGTCAAACACCTCAGTAAAACTCTTTGCTTTGGCGCTGAAGAATGCTTTATCGAAGAGATAACCGTTTGGCCCCTCGCGGAACCAGTCCAGGTCCTGAACCTCATCAGCCTCCTTGCGCAATTGCTCCAGAGATAGCTCGCCGTTCTCTGCGTTTTTGCGTAGCTCCGTCACCTTGCTTCGCAGTGACTCACGCATGAATTCCACCGACATCGTCGTGCTTTTTCCACTTTCGAGTTTCCATTTAAAGAGAGTGCCTTTCGCCTCGGGCGGTGTACGGAACACGTCGGGATTACTTGAATAGTGTTCTTTGAGTTCCTTCTCGGTTGGCTTTTCTTTTGGCGACAACCCTCGCCAGTAGCGTTCCCCCGCAAGTCGGTTGTGAATGAGCTGCAGTTTTGTTGCGAGCATGGGGTCATCAAACAAGCCGTGTTCCCGGGCAAAGAGGAGTGCCTGCTGCGTCTCAATAAGACGCGGCAGAGCCGCTCGGATGCGTTCGCGTTCGTCCTGGATATTGTGATAAGACCACGTTGCATAGATATCGGCGAGAACACGCTCGACGGTGTAAGTCGTGCCCCCCACAGCAAAGACCCATGCGTCGCGTGGCAACGGCCCCGATGTCTCTAGAAGCTGGTTGTTAATTTGAGCAGGAAAACGTCTGTTCATTTCCTCCGCGATCTGCGCTTGCAAATCACGGGCTTTGTCGCGGCGTAGCTGTTGGCGGATCTGCTCGGCGACCTCACCAAGAGATTGCTGTCGAGCAGGAATTCTCTCTTCGAGTTTGAGGATTTCCCAGCCGTATGGCGTGCGCACAGGCCCAGCAATCTCGCCCGGCTGAAGTTGGACAAGCACGCTCTGAATTGAAGGATTCAACTTCGAGAGCTTTTCGGGACCGACAAATCCCTTATTCCGCCTGGCACTGGCAAGATCGCTATATTCGGCCGCAAGGGCTGCAAAATCCCCACCTTTGTCCAGCTTTTCCTTCACCTTCTTTGCGGTTTCGAATTTCGTCTTTTCGGCTCGCGCATCGCCTTTGGGGACGAGGAAAAAGATATGGCGGAATCTCACAAGCTCCGTTGTCGAGAAGTCTTTGAGATGCTCACGATAGTATTGCTCGAGCTCGGCTGTCGTAACAGAGTCAGCAGGAACTCGGCTCTCTAGGATCGTGTTGAGAATCTCCTGTGTCTGGTAGTGGCGAATGTCCGCCTGGAGGAGCGGATCACTGGTCACCCCCTCATCGGCAGCTCGCTTGGCGAGTTCAGCCTCGAGGAAAATCTCCTCGCGAATGGCTGCAAGCGGATCCGGCTCATCCGCAAAGCGCAGGGAACGGATCACCGAAGCTTTGTACAGATCACGGTAGGCCGCGACCTGCTGGTCAGTTGGACAGGGAGTCGCGCTGCTTCGCAAAGCTGGAAACACACCGCCAGCCAATGCCAACCAGATCACAAAACGGCATGCCGTTGTGCTGACATGTTTCATGGTTTGAAAACCCCTTCCACATGACGAAGATGGCTTGGAAGCTCTGGGCATTGTGGGTAGCCGATTTCCGCGAGTGTGCAAGCCTTTTTCGCAGCTTCGATGTTACCGCTCCGAGCATAGATGCGCGCCATCAGGGCAGCAGCCTGCCACAATCTGGGTTCGCGGCCAAGCAAGTCGCGCAAGATACGCAGCGACTCAGAGAACTTGCCTTCAGCACTGAAGAGCTCAGCCACGACGAGCTGCGATTCGATGGCTAACGTTTTTCTCACAGCCTCATCGAGCTTGCTGTCATCGAGAATTGGCGCCTGCAGGTCAATCGAGCACCACTCCCGATCGTAGAGGGGAAACCACCCATATCTTGCCGGAAGCGGGGTCGTTGTTTCATGGGCACGAGTCACACGAAACACACGAAAACCCCGGTTCTGATAGACCAGTCGAAAAGCGTCAAGCTCGTGCGGCTGGAAGTGCATCAAAGCCACCGCGGACGTAGTCTCTACAAAAGTCTTCCCTGCCACGTATCTGTAGCTATCTCTGCCGCGGTGCAACACCATGGGGGCTTCATAAACCACATAGCGAGCACCATACTTCGTGCAGAAGTCTTCCAGTTTTTCCGGCTTACCGTAAAGGGCATTGGCCAGTTCAAGGACTTTTGGCCGAACGAAAGGGTTCTCGAATTTCGATTGCACCACGACCGGGCGATCCGCGTACGCATAGATTTGCGAGGAGAGACCAAACCATGCCACAACGACATCGTCGCGCTGCGTATGACTGCGCAACCAGTGCAGAAGATCCTGAGTGTCGGCTAACCGATTCTGAAAAGCATTTTCCTGGGGAGGAAGCGTTTTCTCACGAACCCAAAATTCCACTGCGCGTATCGGAGGGAATGCAGCAGACTGTCCACCGACTGCAACTAACAGGACGAGCACAAGCCCAAAGCCGAACCATCGCCAGCGGGTTTTAAAAACTTCGGAGGCAACAAGCCCCACCAAAACCGCTGCACTAAACAAAAAGAGCACGACAAGGCGCTCAAAAGTGAGATAAGCAGCAGTGTGTACGAGGAACAGGATAAAAAGACCGCGCCATGCAGTCTCGGTGCGCAGGCGGGCGAGAAAGCGATGCCGCGCCGCAAAGCCGAGCAGCCCCAGCGCCAGCACGACAGGCAGAGCGTAGAGAATGAGCGCCGCGAGTGTGGGACTGTTGAAAGCTTCGATCCACATGAGACGCGCTTCTGGCGAAAGCTGATTTGGATCGGCGGGTTTGCCAAGCAAGTGGGTGAGCTTGGCGAGGACAACCTCACTTATGTGAGAGTCGTCCGCGGTGGCCGCCGCTCCCGCTAAGGCCCGGGCGAGAATAGCAGCAGCGAGCACCATAAGCCGCGCGGATGTCTGTCGCACAAGCAACAAACCGAGCCCCAGAAAGAGGAGCATCAGAATGTTTGGCGACACAGCATAGCGGCGAACCTGAAGCACTGGTAAAAGAACCCAAAAGGGCGCCGTCGAAATCACCCAAACGACTGTGCGCCGCAGCTGGAAAGGGGTCGTGCTGAAGAAAGCTGCCGTAAAAATAAGAACCAAGGCGTGAAGCTCGAACAACGGGCGAGCCATGTGCCAGGACGCAAATGCCACGGCCTGGCTAATGGTGGCGAATGCTAATATGATCACTTGTAAACTTGCTGATGCACGCTGCTTTCGCCAGAGAGCCAGCACGCAAGCCACAGGGACAAACACAAAGAAGAGAGCAAAATTCTCGCGTCCGAAGTTCCTCACCACTCGCTCAAGCACACACGGGTGGAAGCCAGCGAGAAACGCAGCCAACAGAGCTCCTGCGACCCCACCCCCTAGCAAGCGGACTGCAAGATAAGCTAGTATGGCGCCCAGTGACGAGACTGCGGCAACGAACCAGATGGAAAAGTCAAAAAACGACAGAGAGCTCGGTGCCGTGGAACGAAACAACCATGCCGCGATGTGCTCCATGACGGGTGTAATATCGGTGCCAAAGCGCAGTCCCTCTGGCCACTGGGCACGCCTATCGACAGATGGCAATTTCCCCTGAATGGCCAGATCGTGCGCCCAGCGATACTGGAGCGCGGCTTCCGCTGGATAGTAGGCCGTGGCATCGCCAGGACGGTAGGCTGGGTGGGCAAACGAGAGAGCTATGCGAAAAAGTGCGGCCAGGAAAGTAAGACCAAGCAGAAGAAACAGTTCTATCGCAAGATTTCTGGCAGCCGGAGAAGTTATGGGCATACCCCTTATGTGTGCTTGCAAAGTGCAGAATTCATCAAGGGGAAAGAAAAAACGCCTGTTTGCCCCATGCGAAAACACAGCTAAAAAGAGGCACTATGTGGGGTCTCCGACGAACGCATAAACTCGTCTTTCGGGTGGAGAGAGTTTTACGGGCCTCATCACGGGCAAAGCATCGCCTTCATGAGCAGGTGCTTTCAGGCAAAACAATTGCGGGGTGCGTTTTGGCTCACGCACCCCGCGATTTCTTTAAACGCGTGTACTACGGATTAATAAACTGACCAATCGGCCACACCGGCGGGATTGGGCAGCAGGTCGGGGTTGCGGGTCGCATTGGTGAAAGAAATATCATCCAGATAATAAACCACCGAACCTGCCGGGGCGCCCTGGTACCAGAAGAACCCACTGAACGAGCAGGTTGCATTGAGTGTGCCATTCCCCGAAATCCATCCGACGACGGGGTCGGTCAGGATGTTGCGCTCAACGACTTTCCATCCTGTAAAGCTGAGCGTATAATCCGCCGTGAAACGCTCATACGGAGATGCGCCATTACCAGCGGTCCCTTCGCCCATGTAGAACGCGAGCTTATCGCCTGTTCCTGAGGCATAAATCGCGAAGCCAACATAGGGCTCACTCGTATGGTCGACCGCTGGGGCATTGTTGTTCAGTCCTGCAGCCGGTTGAATGCGTACCAAACCGCCTGAGGCATTGAGCCAGTCCCAACCCAATTTCCCGGACTGCGTACCTGTTTTCGCCTGTTCATTGGAAAACTGATAAACGGTCGTGCCACCTGCGCCGGCCGTGCTCCCACTAAATGTAGGGTTCCAGGCGGAAGCGAGGTTCGACCCAGGAGCTCCCGACTCAAAATCCTGCAATACCGTGTCGCCGAAAGCGACACTGGCGAGTGCCAACGATGCCATTCCTACGATGAGAAATTTCTTGTTCATGCGTCTACCTCCATGAGTTTTTACAGGCCGTAATCCAGCCTTTTAAGATGATTATCATCCATCCGGGACGACTATGCAAGAGGAAAAAATGCAGAAAATGCACAGTCATTTGGATCGTTCTATGAGCCGGCGCTCGAACTTGCCGAGGGGCAGTGACTCGGGACTCAACTCAACAGCGGTTTCGTACTCTTTTGCGATGTTTCTTAGAACCTGCTCGAGTTCTTCGCGGGTGGCGATGTTTCCCGGATGGGCAAACCGCAGGGATATCCTGTCGCCGCGTACCAGAACCGTCACCGGCATGACCGGGGATTGACTCAACCGCGCGGCTTCGAGAAGCCCGGGGCGGAGCCTGACTGGGCGACCAAACACTTCTACCGCCACTTCCTGCTGGCCGTAGACGCCATCTACAAAAACGAACGCGGCATTGCCCCGACGCAACCAATCAAAGGACCGCTTGAGCACCGCGCCCATGGGAACATCCTGCTCCAAGAACACGGGAGTAGCTCCATAGAAAATCAGTCGCTCGGCTGAGGTCTCCAGAAACTCCGCTCGCTGAGCTTTTCTGAATGACTGGGTTGGCTTTCCTCGCCGCACAAGATAGGCAGCTCCAAGGTGGCCATGCAGACTGTGGAGACTGGCTAGTACAAAGCCGCGCCCCGAGGTCAGAAGCGTTTCGAGATGCTCACCGCCCTCAACGGTCATGAGGCGTTCGACGTAATCCATCGGCGCCAGGGCAATGTAAGCGTGCGCGAGTTTGAGTCGCCAGAAATAGCAAAAATGGCGTCGCGACGAAGGCCGGACTGAAACCGTTCCGGCTAACCTCAAGAGCTCTTGTAATTCTTGCGAAACCCGGCTGGCCCGCTTGCGTCGCCAAAGCCATTCGGCGGTGCCGATGATGTCGCAAATCGCCATGTAGAGTCGTGGCGGAGCCTTCGCAAGCAACTCCCCCACCCAGTGATACCAGCCTAAGCCCAAGCGCCTGAGCTCAAGGTAGCGCCGAATCATAAAAGCTGCTCTCTCAGGAGTTTTCCCATGTTATTGCGTGGGAGTGAAGGGCGGAAATGAATGACACGTGGAACTTTGTAGGGAGCAAGGCGCTGCGCGCAGTGGGCTAGAAGCTCGGCATGGGATAGCCCTTCGCGAGCGCAAACGTAGGCAGTGATTTGCTCAATGCCGTCTTCGTCGGGAACGCCAAGCACCGCGGCATCGCTCACGTCCGGATGGTCGCGAAGGACTTGCTCAATTTCTAAGGGATCCACCTTATGACCTGCCGCCGCAATGAGCATTTTTTTGCGGCCGGCAAAATAGAGTTCGCCGCCGCGGATAAAACCGAGGTCTCCCGTGTAGAAAGTGCGACCAACAAAGCGACTAGCTCCGTCGTTCGTGCTAAGATAACCAATTCCGACAGCTGGCGAATCGATGATGATCTCTCCCGTTTCGCCTTCTGGGCAGGGGTGGCCGTCGTCGCCAACAATGTAAACGGACACCAGCGGACAGATTTCTCCCAGAGCCAGGAAATCCCCGTGAGGGGTGCCTGATTTGTTCAGGGCCACAGGACCGCTTTCGCTCGTTCCATAGCTTTGCCAAATGGGAAGGCCAAAGACCTGCAAAAATTGCTCGTGGATACGACGGGACAACGCTGTACCCACAGAAATTGCGGCACGAAGGGGAAGCTGCTGCGACGAACCACCGAAAAACTTCACCAGCAGATCGAAAAAAATCGGCGCTGCAGGCAGGATGGTTATGCCGTACTTGCGGATCGACTGTAGGGCAAGGCGTGGGTGTGGGGTAGGATGCAGAAAAAGCGTGGCACCCGCTGCGAGTGTGGCCAAAACGACATTGTGGAAACCGTAACTGTGTTCGAGCGGGAGAAGTGCAAGGACGCGATCGTCAGAGGTAAGGTTTACAGCAGCCCGATAAATCTGCAGGGCGGCGGCAACATGATCGGCGCCGCGCAACACGAGCTTTGGTGCGCCGGTGGATCCACTGCTCAGAAGTCCAAGACAGGCGCCGTCGCTGCGGGGGCAGTGTGGTGAGGGAGCAGGAATGATCTCGGATCCGGAGAGGATCCATCCTGCGCTCCCACGGTTGGCAATCGCTTCGAGCTCGGATGGCTGAAGATCGGGCGAGACGGGGATCTGGAATGCGCCGAGATGAAGCAAGGCGAGGATATTAATTATCGTCGAGAGCGAGTGTCTCGCGACGATCACAACGGAGCAGCCCTCGCAAATGCCGCGCGCACGTAGCTCGTTCATGCGTGCGGCAACCCCGGAAGCCAACTCTTCAAACGAACAACGCTCAAAGGGCGTAACGATGGCCGGTGCAGCGCCCCGTTTGGCAAAGCTCGCGAGAGAGATCAGTTCAAGCAGGGAGAGCATCACACAACCGTTTACGCAGATAATCGGCAAGGTGCCCGATGGTTAAAAAGTTTTCCGCATTGATATCTTCGGGCGGAACCTCGCAACCAAATTCTTTTTCGATGGCAAGAGTAAGCTCGAGCTGAGCTACGCTATCGAGAGCGAGATCCCCACCAAGAAGACGAATTTCTGTGTCGAGCTTCATTTCTGGAGGAATGCGGAGTGTTTGCCGGATGACTTCGTAAACGCGATCGAGACATCCACGCGCCACTTCGTCTCGGAATGGCTCGATACGCCAGCCGTCGCCTTCTTTTTCCACAACGAAGTTGGGCTGTGGGTAAGGAGCTCCTTCCCGATCAGACCCCGTGATGTTAAGCAGGACCACATCATCAGGCGACAACCATCCCTGCGCAGCAAG
This sequence comes from Candidatus Sumerlaeota bacterium, assembly GCA_017161655.1. Classification (GTDB taxonomy): domain Bacteria; phylum Sumerlaeota; class Sumerlaeia; order Sumerlaeales; family Sumerlaeaceae; genus DRVG01. The sequence goes on along the minus strand of JADFCV010000001.1, from coordinate 173,167 downwards.
TTTCCTGGCAGCGACAATGGTCATGACCGAGGTGTAGCATGCGTCGATGCCTTCCAGCTCGTAGAGAAGCTTGCGTGCTTCACGCATTTCGGCCTGGGTGGCTGTGACCATCGTGCCGTTTGTGGCTTTTACAACGCGGCGAATGTAAGGATAGGACATGGTGGGATCGCCGCGAAGTGTGGATTTGGAAAGGCCACGTGGATAACGAATAATGTGCTCGGGGCGAATGGTTTCGGCGTTGTCTTCCCATGCTCGCACCATGGGATTGCACGTTTCTTCCTGGACACAGACGAGACGCGGCATCTTTGGGATTTTGCCAAGGCCGAGGTACTGCGTGGCGCCTTTATATGTGGAGTAAACCCCAAGGGCGCTACTCACGCCTTGGATGTAAACGTCAATAGGCTCAGGGACTTGGTCGACCGCCTCGAAGAACGCCGTTTTGAGTCCTTCGCGCTGACCGAAAAAGAAAATTCCGCGGGCTGAAGTGATCCCGCTTTGCTTGGCAAACCAGGCTGCAGCTTTGTGAGCGTCCACAAATGTCCCGTTTTTCAACCAGTAGACAATGAGGTTCTCCGCACCGACGACGTTGACCCGTGAAAGGAATTCGTCGCCCACGAACAGGTGCATGCGCATATCGGGGAAACGTGCGACAATGCGAGCAATGGCCGTAGAGGAATTCCCCGTGGAGGATGTGATAAACTCGTGGATTCCAAGCTCGCGGAACACCGCCACGGGCAACCCCCCCTGGCGATCTTTGGTCGTGCCCGTTGGATTCTTGGTTTCGTCTTTCAGATAGACCTTGGGGAGTTTGAGCCACTTACCGAGCTCGCGAGCGTGTACACAGGGAGTATTTCCCTCCTGCCCATCGAGGATGGACTGACGATCAAGAAGGGGCAGGAGATCAAAGAAGCGCTCCATGTGGCAGCCTTCTGATCGAATTGTGACATTGTCGAGGTTATAGTCGACGTCCACAAGCGCACCGTTGCACGGTTCACACTGGAGCGTGAAAGACCAGGGATATTCGCGCCCGCAATTCAGGCAACTAAGTTTGAGTTTATTGGCAATCCACCCCATTCTCGGAATTCCCTTTCCCAGTCTAAATTTGATTCCGTGGACGTTTTCCTGCGTGCCTAGGGTGGCGAATGCGCCTTCCACAATCACTGTGCTGAAGATGTAGCAACGCAAGTCACCGTGCCAGAATACGTCACTCCAATGCGCTCAGGCGAAATTGTCAACCCGTAAACTTTTCCGATTGCGGCTGAAAGTGTGGGTGCATACTGAAAACCCAGTCGCAGAACAGTGCTTTCTGGCATCGCCGAGACCATGACAACATGACAGTGATTACGTATTTCTTCAAGCCACAATGCGTTGTGGCCAAGAATGAGTCGGCCATCGCGAATGCGCTGGCGGAGCTCCCCGGGATCGTTGAGTTCCGTCGCTTGAAGGAGCCACTCAGGAATTCCCTCTGGACATTCAGCGAGGAGGACAAGAGCTCCTCCCGGTCGAACAGCTTTATACAAGTTGATAGGGGCTTTGATGGCCTGGATACCGTTGACGTCGTATGGCGCCCCGCCGGAACTCACAATGAGCCAATCGTAAGGCGCGTCGATTTTAAGAAAATCATGGCGACGGACGAGGTCTGCTGCTTGTTCGTGGGCCTGGCGCATTTCTCCCCCAAATGCGGCGACGATTTGGTGATTGGCATTCAGCACTGTGTTGAGAGTGAAATCGGGGGGAGCGAATGAAGCCGCCTCGAGCATGTCCTCGTGAATGGGGTTTCCCTCGAGGATGCCGTTGGCTGTCGTTGGATTGACTTGGATTTCGCCGTCGCGCAACACAGCAAAGCTGTGATTCTGACGAATGGTCGAAAGCGCACTTACACCCGGGAGGATGGCTTTCCGTCCACCAGAGAAGCCGGCGAAATAATGGCAAGTCACGCGGCCCGTGGCAATTTTCAGGTCTGCGTCGAGGTACCGTTGGCTCAATCGGACCTCGGTGCCGCGCGACGTTGTTCCGACATATCGCAGTTTTTCGGGAGAATGGCAGTCGTGCCCTTCGAAGCGGATCCAGGGGGCCAGCTCTGGACCAAGCAAAAGTTCGGCATCCTGGGGGCGGAAATTGTCGTGCGACCCTGTGGCGGTGATCACAGTGATTCCCTCGCGAGGCATTCCAGCCCGCAGGAGTCTCTCGACGATGAGGGGCACGTAGATGTGGCTGCCGGTTCGACGCGTGCGACAGGCGATAAGAATCACCGCTGATCGCTTGCCGCGCGCCAGCTCCTCGAGCGGCGGCGTGCCGAGCGGCTCGTCCAGAGCTGCTGCGACAAGGGCATACTCGTCAAGCGAGGGCACGGGATAGTTCGAGCGGAGTTCTTCAACATCCGCAGGAATCTGCGTTTCCATGTATCCCTTGCCATAAGGCAGACGCACTTTTGTCATTCCTCGGAGCTCCCTGTGTGCGCTTTTGACGAACGAAACGGCGAAGCCTAACTTTCCGAAGGAGAAGTCCGATCCTTCGGCGACGACATGAGCGGAATAGGCTTGTCGTCACTCAATGACGCCAAGGACACCTCACCTTGCGCAGAATGGGGAACTTTTTGGGAAGAATCGTCCGTACTTTGTTTCAACTCTGCCAGAGTTTGCTCGAGCTCCCGCACGCGGGCCGACAAACGCTGCGCCCGCCACGCAAAAAAGACGATTGTACCAGCGAGCAGGACATGCGCCACCAACGCCCAGTCAAGGAGTGTGGCGAGTTGTCGAACCAAAGGGACATTTGCGGCGACGTACGGATCTGTCATTCGATGTTTTGTACCTGTTCCCGGATTTTCTCGAGCTCGTTCTTAGCTCGCAAAATATAGGGCGATATTTCTGCTTCCCTGGCTTTGTTCCCTAGCGTCGTGATTTCACGGTTAATCTCTTGCACGAGGAAATCAAGCGCTTTCCCCACGGGCGTGGCATCGTCGTTGCTCATTTGCCGCTCGAAAGCACTGAGGTGCGATCGTAAACGGACGAGCTCCTCCGTGACGTCGGCTTTGTCCGCGGCGAGGGTCAGCTCCATCTCAAGGCGGCCAGGTTCTGGAGTTACACCGGCATTTTCTGCCAACTTGCGAATGCGTTCGGCGAGTCGTTCGAGCATCTTCTGGTCCAGCTCGGGCTTGAGGCCGCTGATTGCCTCGATGCTCTCTTGAAAGCAAGCAAGATGCTCACGGACAGCCGCTCCGAGTGCGCGGCCTTCCGCTGCGCGTGCGCGGTTGAAAGACTCGAGAGCCATCAAAAGGGCATCGCGCAAGCCGCTTTCGAGCTGGGGGCTATCGAGCACCGTGGCTGTGGGATTCACGACTCCGGGGAGTGTGAGAAGCGCGCCCAGATCTAACGTGGTTGAGCCCAAAACCTCGGAAAGAGAGCGGAGTTCCTCCACATAATGACGGAGCAGCGCTACGTTTATCTCAGCAAGTGGAGGCATAGCTGGCGACGGAGTCCATCGGACAAAAACGTCCACTTTGCCCCGCCCTACGCTACGACGCACAATATCGCGCACGGTCGGTTCAAAGAAAGCCAGCTCCTTGGGTAGCCGGACGGAGAGATCGAGGTGACGATTGTTTACCGACCGAATCTCAACGACAAACTCACCAAAATCGCCCCGGGAAGTACCCATGCCATATCCTGTCATACTGCGTAGCATAGCAAGACCCTCAGCAAAGATGGCGTCATATTTTTCAGAAGCAGAACCGGGGCAAAAGATAGAATTTGGGAGGACATACTCATGCGTTGGTCTCCTGCGCCTTCTGCTTTTCGGCCCGGCGAGCACGCCATTCGTGCTCGAGTATCCCCATCACGTAGAAATCGCAATACTTGCCGTTGTGCATCATGGCTTCGCGCAGGAGTCCTTCGCGAACAAAACCGGCTTTTTCGTAAGCGCGGATTCCACGCTCGTTTTCCGTCCACACATGAAGCTGAACACGGTGGAGATTGAGAATGTCGAAGGCATAATGGAGCATAAGCTCCGTCACTTCGCTTCCATAGCCTTTTCCCCACTGCGCTTTGTCGCAAATACGGATCGAATACACAGCGGCATGGCTGACCAGATCCACGCGGTGGAATGCAGTGATGCCAATGCCGCGTCCAGTGGAATCCTCGATCGGACAGATGACCAGAGGGATGTAATCGGCTCCTGGTGTGTAGAGAGTTTCTGCATGGCGCGTCTGCTGATAGATGTTTGTTGGAGTGTGTGTAAAAAAGGACACACGAACAGCAGGATCGTTGTTGCACGCGGCGAGAATGGGGGCATCAGTTGGCTCGACTGGCCGAAGGTAGACTTTTTCGCCAATGAGAAAAGGATTGCGCATCTGGGAACCTCCTAAACAGCGTTCAGACCCATGAACACGAACAGTCAGTGCGCAATCTGGTGCCTGAATAAGCAATTTGCAACAAGGATAAGATTCAAGCGACGCCGCGGAGAGGTGTCCGAGTGGTTTAAGGAGCGCGCCTGGAGAGCGCGTATACTGGGATAACCGGTATCGAGGGTTCGAATCCCTCCCTCTCCGCCATCTGTTGTTATCATCATAAAATGCAATCCGTTCAAAGCGCCACGAGAGTTTAGTTGCGCTTGACAAAACCGGCCGTCGAGCGCGTTGCTTGTGAGTGAAAACGCTCGGAGCCGAGCATAGCATGTGACGTGAGCCGCTCTTGGCGGCGGAAAGGGGCGTGATTGCGTGCCACATCGTTCATCATCAGCTGGAACAAACATCGGCGAGATATTGCTGCGCGAGGGGCTGATCACGAACGCCCAGCTCGACATGGCACTGGCGCGACAAAAAGAGACAGATATGCCGCTTATGCGGATTCTCGTCGAGAATGGTTTTATTGATGAGACGCGCCGGCTGAATTTCTTCAAAAGACAGTTCGGTATCCCACTCATCTCGCTGGAGTCGGTGCAGATTGATCCTATCCTCTATACCTACATCCCTGCCCACATTGCCCGGCGACATCATCTTGTCCCCGTGAAATTGGATCGGGACGGGCTTGTGGTTGCGATGGAAGACCCATCGGATCTCGTGCTTATTGATAATTTGAAAGAGCTGGTGGGGCTCCGCATCAAGCCGGTTGTTGCGCCAAGTGCCGAGATTCAGGCCGCTCTTGAGGGGTACCCTGAAGAAAAAGTTCCGGAGGAGGTCATCGAACGCGCAGAGCGTTTTGATCCGGCGGTACGTTTCTTCAGCTGGTTCTTCCTCCCCATAATGTCGGCTGCTCTTCTCATCACGATTGTTTTGCTTTTGACGACCTACGAGCCATTTCAGCGCTGGCTTCAGAATCAGCTCGCGGACAACACGACGAAAAGCGCCCAAGCTTTTACCGTCTTTCTTTATTTTTTCCTGAGTTGGGGCGTTTGGACACTCATCATGTATGAGATCCGTGGGTTGGTTTTTGACGATCTGCAATGGCGCGAGCCGGCCGAGCTAGGACCACCACGCAAGCGCACCAAAGCAGTGCTGCTATCGCTGTTGGGGGGATGGCTAGGGCTTGATCGTTTTTACCTGGGCTACCCGCGGATGGGTGTGCTAAAACTGCTCACTCTTGGGCTTTGCGGGTTTTGGTGGATTTTGGATGTGATTCTTTTGCTCGCTAATAAGATTCCCGATGCTGCGGGACGGCCACTCGAGTGAACACCCCCCTCATTCCGCGGCTTGCCGTGTGAGACTTGCGACAAAAGTGACGCAGAAAGAGTCGAAGCAACGTGACGCGCTGCCCGCAAGAGGGCCGCGCGTGTTGTTTTTTCGCGCAGCCGCTTTGGTTTTAGGTTTGGCTGTGGGGTTGGCAGGGCTTGAAGTCGCAGCCAGGATTTTCCTCTATCGGTATGGCAATCACATCGACCGATTCCAGGAAAGGGTGGCCAAAGAGTTTGGCGGCGAACTGACCCTGCGAAACATCGTGCGGCCATCCGCGAATATGCAAAAATGCTACGAACTTGTTCCTAGAGCCCAGGGCTCATTCGTCGGGCAACCTTTGCGCATCAATTCAGCCGGGTTCCGTGACATAGAACGAAGCCACAAAAAACCCGACGGGACCCTCCGCATTGCTGTGTTGGGAGACTCTATCGCGTTCGGGTGGGGAGTGAAAGAGGAAGAGCGATTCAGCAACGTGCTTGAGAAGATCTTAAACGAAGAAACGAGCGGAATCGTTCCCCGCGTCGAATGCCTGAATTTTGGCGTTCCGGGTTACAACAGTGTGATGGAGGAAGCGCTTCTCGTCGATACCGTCCTGGATTACCATCCGGACGTCGTCGTGGTTAACCTCGTGACGAATGACGACGAGGTGCCCAATTTTGTGCGTTTGAAACCGCGCGTGTGGGAGTTGACCACGTGCTTTCTGCTGGAGGCCATCCGCGATCAACTGGTGGGGCGCCCCCTGGGGGACACGGCGCGTTTGCTCATTGGCGGGGTCGCGGAAGCGGGGGGCCGTGGGCACGCGCAGCACATCGTGGGATACCGCCCCGAACTTGTCCCGCCCGAATACCGCTTTCTCGTGGGATGGGACAACATGGCTGCAGCCCTGCAGCGAATCCACCAAGTCTGCAAGAATCGCAAGCTCCAGGCCTATTGCCTGCTCCACTACGATTTTCAGGCTCTCAATGCGGCCCTTCGAGGCGAGCCGTCGTGGAAGGAAATCATGCGCCCCTGGCGCGAAGTTGCTGAAAAGGCCGGGTTTCCCATCGTTGACCCCTTACCAGAAGTTGTGGCTTATGCACAACGCAACAGGCTTCGGGTCGAAGCTTTCGTCCTTAGCGTGAACGACATCCATCCCAGTCCCCTCGCACACTGGTTAATCGCAAAAGCGTTGGCGAAGCAAATGCAAATAGCGCCCTCAGGGTCATCTTCGGCGTGTGCTTCCACGACACCGTAGATGCGAGAGAAGCTTATCGCGCTGGCACGAAAGGTGGAGATTGGACCAACAATTTGGCCTCAGCGTCATTGAGAATGAAGCGGTCCTCGTGGACCCAACAAGCATCGGTGAGAAGCGGAAAATGTGAGAGTCTCGGTCGCCACGAAAGAAATTATCTCGTAGGAATCTGTGACGACTCATCGTGGTGTCACGCAGGGGCGTAAGAAACCACGCGTGGTAATAGGTTTGCAAAATTTAATTGTTGAAATTCCCCCTTCTGTGCTAGTAACTGCATCATGAGTCTCGGACTCATAATTCTTTTACAAGGAGGTAGCTCCGCATGAAGAGAGGCTTTACCCTCATCGAGCTGCTGATCGTGGTGGCAATCATTGCGATCCTTGCAGCTATCGCAGTTCCCAACTTCCTGGAGGCACAAACGAGGTCGAAGGTCTCGAGAATCAAGGGAGACCTGAGGTCGCTTGCCACTGCCATTGAAGCCTACTATGTTGATCATAGTAAACCACCGCGCGAGTGGCACACTGCACAGTATGGTGATCCTCCCGATGCAAACGGGAACTCCATTGCGGGGATTCTCTGGTGGGGACTGTCAACCCCAGTGGCCTACATTACTAATCCTCTTATACAGGATCCGTTTCAGGACAAGAATCTTACTTCGCCTTTCGATGAACGTGTTTTCACCTACCATGACATGAAAACACGCGCCGTGGACTGGTACCCAAGTTCTTCGTTCTGGCCACCAGCTTACGAGTTCTACGGCGCCTGGCGGCTTGGTTCGGTCGGCCCCGATCGTTCATATACCCATGCTGGTTGTGTGAGCAATTCGGCACAGCTGATTTACGACCCCACCAACGGAACTGTGTCGCCTGGCAATATCTGGCGCTCGCAGAAAAATAGTGAGCGTCAGCCGCCTCCGCCACTCTGCAACTGTCCGTAAGAGTGATCACACTGCGGAATTGAGGGGAGCAGTATAACTGCTCCCCTTCTGTTTTTTGTCTTCTCAAGACGGGCACTCTTCTCCTCCTGTTCCATCCTTGACACCTCAACCAAAGTTTGTCGCTTTCACTTGTCACGTAAGCGTGGGTAGGCCCAACTATCATGCATAGCCTACGTTGATCGATTGTTTGTGGGCGACATGAACCGGCCACATAGGGAACATTCACCGATTACGTTATGGGCCGTTATGCTTTGGACTCTCTATTCATGATTGGGATTGTTCGTTGACAGCGGACGAGAGTGATCTGTTTTCGGTGAAAGGAGAAACTCTCTGGCATTGGTGAGTAAATAAAGCACGCCCTCGCGCAACTGGTGTTGGAGAATATTCACTACGGGTACTGACGAGACGTCGGCGGTGAGAAGAAACAAAAGCGCCGAGAGAACCACAAAAATTCGCGTCGCCCAGAGGCGCACAGGGCTGGCAACAACCCGTCGGGGTAAGGGAGCTTCCTGATCCTGTTCTGGATCCCCGAGAAGGATTCCCCCTTGCATAAGAATTTCGCGCTCGCGGGAGGCTTCTTCGAGAATTTTCGCTCGCAAATCGGAGGGGGGCATAAGCCGCGGAATACGACTCAGGTGGTCAACCAGCGTCTCTTCGGCCTCCAGGATCTCCCGGCACTCCTCACAGATTTCGATATGTGCAAAAAGCTCTTGGCGCTCAGCCAGCGTGAGTTCTCCATCGAGATGACGCTCGAGGAGAATTTCGTAGTGAACGTGCTCAGGCTCGGCTGCTGGCGCAGCAGCCTCGTCTGAACTTCTTTTTCGCCATGCTTGAGAGTTTGGTTCGACCACTAGTCTTTCGACATACAAGCCTGTGATCGAGATTCAAGATAAAGCGAGGTTTCGCTTTTCAACCTGAAGAATGAAGATGCGAAAGAACTAGGCATGGAAGGTGGTTCAGCTAGCGAGCCTCAGGTTTAGCTTTACCTTAGGGTGGTAGAGGGTAATGTCTGTTTTTTAACTACGGCGAAAACAGACACTGGTGGCCTTCATAGAAAAAATCAAAGATCGAAGCCTACGGTTCGAGCCGCCATGCGGGCGGCACAATTCACAGATAATCCCGCATGAGCTCGCGCAGCTCTGATCGCGCTCGATGGATACGCGATTTTACGGTCCCGAGTGAAATCCTCAAGATTTCAGCAATTTCCTCATAAGGCAGTTCTTCGACGTAGCGAAGCACAAGCACTTCCCGGTATTCGGGAGGCAGTTTCTGAAGGCATTCCTCAAAGTGATTCATCGCCTCACGCCCTGAGGCAAGCTCACTGGGCCCTGGATCTGACGAGGGATAATCAGTAAGCTTTTTTTCTCCTTCCTCATCTGCCGGGGCATCAAGGGAATCTGTCCGGTTCAGGCCGCGCGACTGCTGGTACTTCCAACGGTTCTTGGCGGTGTTGACGGTGATACGGTAGAGCCAGGTCGAAAGGGCGGAGTCACCCTTAAAGCTGCCGATTTTGCGAAAACAGTTGAGGAAAACTTCCTGGGTGAGGTCGAGAGCTTCGTCATAGTTGCCCATCAAACGATAGGCAACGTTGAATACTCGCTCTTGATGGGCACTGATGAGCTCATCGAAAGCGAGTTTATCGCCAGCTTTGCAACGTGCAACAAGATCGGCTTCGCTGTTCGACAGCTCAGCCGCTCCCGCTGCACTTTCCAGCGGCTGCCTTGCAGCATTCGCAAATGCCGCCACGTTCGCTCCTAACCTCCTGCCGTGCTCCGGGCACGGCCCTCTGTAGAGAACGATGGAAAACTCTCGTGCGGAAAGGGCAATTCACGCACCGTTTCCCACGTTCTATGAGTTACTACACCATAGCGGCCTTCGTATGTAAAGCTTTTTCGCCCACGAGGTCGAAATTGCCGACGTATGCAGGGAAAGAGGCAGTTCTCCGGGAAAGCCGACCTGAGCATTCGCCTGATAGAGAAGATCCCCCGCGGATTTCTTTTGCGCTGCGAGTGAATCAAGCGTCCTGTTGATTGTTACGGAATTTGGCCTCGGCTGGCAAAGCGGGGCTATTCCTTTGTGGACACATCGAGTGGCGGAGTTAGCACGTGAGCTCCTTCGCCCGAGGATCCTCATCAACCCTTCTGAGACAAGGATGGAACTATGGCTGAGATTACTGCCCAGATGGTGAAAGAGCTGCGCGAGAAAAGTGGCGCAGGCATGATGGATTGCAAGAAAGCGCTAGCGGAAGCGCAAGGGGACATGGAAAAGGCGATGCAGCTGTTGCGCGAGCGTGGAGCAGCTATTGCCAGCAAGCGTTCGTCTCGCGTGGCGAAAGAGGGAGTTATCGCGGCTGCAATTCGTCCTGATCGCAAACGCGGCGCTCTGGTGGAGCTTAACAGCGAAAGCGACTTCGTAGCGCGTAATGAAGAGTTCCGCAAACTCGTTCAGCAGCTGGCCGACCACGCGCTGACTCTCGATGATCCCACCAAGATGTTGGAATCCCAGACAGCAAGCGGGGAAACGGTGGCTGACCTGGTGAAGCTACTCGTGGGCAAAATCGGTGAAAACATCGTGCTGAGTCGCTGGCAGGTGCTTGATTGCAGTGATAAGGGCTACTGCTTCTCTTACATTCATCCGCCTGGGAAAATCGGGGTACTCGTGGAAGTGGAAACGAGTGCGACAGGACTAGCTGACAATCCCGAGTTCCGTGAGTTTGCACGTGATATCGCGATGCATATCGCCGCAACTGCGCCGACTTGTGTGCGGCGTGAGGAAGTGCCTGCGGACATGTTGCAGAAAGAGCGTGAAATCTACCGGAATCAGGCGCTCAACGAGGGGAAGCCCGAGAAAGTCGTCGACAAAATCGTCGAAGGACGCATTCAGAAGTTCTTTGCCGAGGTCGTTCTTCTCGAACAACCGTTTGCCAAGAACCCCGACATTAAGGTTGCGGACTACGTCGAACAACATAAGGGCAAATTTGGGGTGGACCTCTCCGTAAGCCGCTTCTTACGTTGGAAATTGGGCGAAGCGGCTGAAGCAGCTGCCTCACAAGAAGGCTAAGTTGGTCCGGAAGGTCCCTTCGCTTAGCGACATGAAGTGACAATGCCGGAGATGCCACGGAGTGCGTGCATCTCCGGCTCTTTTTATCAATGTTAGCCGCGCCCCAAATAATGGTTTGAATCCCTTTGCGCTACAGCCGACAGAACCTGTGGAAAAAGCGAGCGGGACCACCCGCACCTACGAACAGCCCTTGACGTTGGCTTGCGCGCAGGACCCCGCCGCGCTGAAGCGACACCAGCACACGGAAAGTCTCAAGAGCTGTTTGGTCCAAAATCTAAATTCTAGATGTGAATCTGAACGTGCTTTTCAGCGAAGAGTTTCTCTCGCAACTGGTCGCGCATCTGGCGCCGACGCTCCTCTTGAATGGCTCGCTCAATCCGCGGCTTGGCTTCCTCAAAAGGAACAACAGGAGCTGCGACTTTTTGCTCGATCATGACGATCATCATTTCTGAGCCAAAAAGGAATGGCTCAGAGACCTGGCCAGGCTGGAGTTTTTCTAGCTGCGCCTGGAATGCCTCGCCACGAAATCCCAGAGGAACTACGCCTACAAGCCCACCACGGGAACGCGTGCCAATGGCGTCGCTCTCACGTCGCGCCATTTCTTCAAAATCTTTTGCACTCTTGATGTTTTGCCGAATGGCCTGCAGCTTGCGCTTGGCCTCCTCAAGCACGCGGCTCTTCTCCGGCTCCGGCAGGAGAACATTCACGCGCTTGGTGATTTCTCGCAGCTTGACCTTGGGGATCCCTGTAAACTGATCAAGATGCTTGTCGTAGTACTCCCGCATTTCTGCGTCCGTGATTGGAGCGAGTTTCCCTTCAAGCTGACGCAGGTAAGCCGTGCTCACATCAATGACGGCTTTTGATTCCATTTCGGCCTTATATTGAGGATCGTTCTGGAGTCCTAATGATTTTGATTCCAGCTTAATCAGATGCTTGAGTATCTTGGGAGAGGACTTAACAAAATCTACTCGCTGGTCATAGGTAAGTCCCTGCCAAGATTTCTGGTACGGAATGAGTTCGCGGCGGAAATCCTCGAGGGTGTAAACCCACTCCCCTGCCCGCGCAATCCATGTGGACGCGGTAAGGGGGCTCGTTGTGGCGAGATAATCATCTAGCTTAAGGGCTTCGTGATTAAGCTCGAGATGATACTTTGAGCGAAGCCGTTCGACGAGGTTCTTGCGCGCGTCCTCTTCTGCCTTTTGCACAGCATCGGGATCAAGCTGGATACGGTTACGAACCTCTTCAAAACTCAGTGTCTTAGTTTCAATCCGGTCGACGACTTTGATAAGGTGAAGCCCGTGAGCAGTGCGTAAGACCTCCGTGACTGATGTGGTTGGGGTTTTCTCGACGGCTCGCTTGATTGCCGTATCGAAGAGCGGATCGAACTCAAACACTTCGCCCCTCCGGGAGGAGGGAGCTTCACTGTAGCGTTTGGCCAGCTCCAGAAAATCACTCCCTCGAGCAATTTCTTGGTGAACCTTTTTGGCCAAAGTTTCCTTCGAGGTGACCTCATCCTTGCGAATGGGAATGAGGAGCTTTTCGCCAGCTTTGACCTCTGCGAAGTCTACCTCTCCTTTGGCCACGCCAGGAGAATACCGCAGATAATGAAATGGTTCATCGCGAAGAATGCGGCTCATCGCGGAGCGGTCACCGCATTCACGCTCCGCGATTTTCGCCAGGGTATCACCCTGCTTGACCTCGTAAGGGCGGTAAAAACTGAAGTAGATTTCGGCGAGTTTTACGCTGCCAGCAATTGTGTATTTCGTTGCTTTGTCACGTTCATAAGCTTCTCGAAGCATTTTATCCCTGCTGGCTTCGAGTTCTGGGCCGAATACGCGCTCGTAGTAAAGTCGGTTGAAGACTTCGTCCTCGTACCTCTCCAATTTCTCGCGAATCCCGCTTGTGGTTTTGTCGATCCCCTCAGCAAGGGCTTTTTCTACCAGCAGCCTCTCGAAAACGTAGTCAGAAACGACGGATCGCAACCGCTCCAGGGGCATAGCCATGACATCAATGGGCGCAAGATATTGCACACTCGCAGGTTTGCGAAGATGGAGAGTCGCTGAAAGTTCTTCTTTGGTGAACTTCCCCCCGTCGTAGGTTGCGAGAACGTCGGGCAGGGCGTCGTAATGAGCTCTACCTATCTGGACAGATGCTGTTGTCGGTTTCTCCGTCTGAGCGAAGGCCACGGCCTCAGCCACCACAAGAACCAAGATCGCAGCGCACATCGAAATCATCATAAAAGCTTTCGGCCTATCATGTCGATGCTGCTTCATCTCTCTCACTTCCATCGAAGAATTCATATCTCACAACCATCCAAGAAATCTCTCACCAGCTGAGCAAGACCCATGCCCACTAGTGAGACTGCGGCGCAGAGACAGCAGGAACGGTTGTTTCTCTATCACTGAACTTTGAATGAGTTGTTGGTCTATCTTCCGGCGCGGGCTGCCCCATCTGAGAAGCGCTTGCTGCCTGGGGCGGTTTAGACGGAATGAACTTCTTGCTAAGGGCAAGGGCCTGCTCTGCCGAAATTGGCTCAATTTCCATGTTCCACGACCACTTGTCGAAATAGAGGTTTTTCCCGTCAGCTTCCACCTCGCCGCGTTGAAAATCCACTGTCTCGCTCCGGAAGTCTTGCTTCGCTGGGTAGAGGGGCGCCCCGAAGTCGCTATTCGTCGCGAGGCGATAGTGGTCCATATTGCCGAACATGAAATCCATAAGCTGCTGCGATTCTGTTGTATTGAGCACGTCCGCGGCATAGTGGAGCACGTTGACAGCCATGTCTGGGTCGGCGGGCAGCCACCCATACGGTTCAATGTAGAACTCGCACCAATCGTGCATGTTGTTCCCCTTGGCCTCGAAACTTTCCCAACCAGATTGCCAGCGGGCAGGAATGCCGTTCATGCGGCAGAGAGCGATGAATAACATGCCGTGCTGACCGCAATCGCCGGCGCGCCGTGAAGCCGTGTAGTAAGAAATGTTGTCGAGCGTGGAGTACTCTCGCGCGTACTGGTAGATAGTGTTGTGGGCGATCCAGTCGTAGATCCTTCGCGCCACAAGATACGGATTCTTCTCGTCACCAACAATCTCGCGGTTAAGTTTCACAAGCAATTCATTTTGGAGATCGAGGTGGGGTTTGCGATCAGCCGTATAGTAGGCATAGTCGGGACCATCAGTGCGATAGGGGCGCACGGCGGCGGGATCGACTGAGCTGACTCTGGCCCAGCATCGGTAAATGAAGTGAATGGCAAAACTGGTGGGTTCGTCGCGCCGTGCCTGTTTTTCCAGATAAACTGTGCGGTGCGGTGCTTCGGGCGGTGCTAGCAATGCGCCCTCTGGTTCTGTCCACAACAGATAGGCGTCGCTCTGGAAGGGAAACATCCGCACGTAGGGCAACCAGCAACGCACAACCGCGCCTTCAGGCACAACGTTGGGTTTTACAGTCAGTGTGTAGGTCACTGCAAAATCCTGCGGCAGCACGAGAAAATCGCGGCTTGCTGCGTGAGCTTCTTGAACCCGCAACATGTGCTCAAACAGTTTGCGATAAGTAGGATCAGGTTTGCGCTGTGTATCCCGCTTGCGCAGTTCGGGCACTCGCAAGAAGATATTCGAAACGCTTGTATTTACAAAGCGTTTCTGTCCGTCGATGATCTGAATGTCAAAATGGCCGTCGCGCTCGAGCTGGTGAAATTCTTCCATAGTGAAATCTGGCACACGTTTGCGAATCCGCTCGAAAACTTGCTGATCGGTTAGGGTGTAATCCATTCGGATTCGACGTATGCGTTCGATTTCGAACTCAACAGTTCGGCGTTCGTCTGGGGACAACGTTGACGATGTTTCCTCAAGGTATGTCGTGAGTGTTTGAACAGCTTTTTGAAACTCGCCTCGGTTCCGCAGTTCTACCGCTTCTTCCAGTGGAGAGGAAGCATAACCGACGTTGATGGCCAAACCGACCAACAGCCCGCCACATAAAGCGAGGTATTTGTGCATTTTCACGATCCCCATAAAAGAAGTAAGACTCGGATTCGTGAATCAACATGGGAGGAGTTCATGGTAGCTTTGCAAGAACGTTTGCCCTAGGCCATTGAAAGCTAACATCGAGAGAAAAAGCATTCACGTGGCTCGGTCTGCACAGCTTTGAATGATTCCGCCCGTTGAAGAGCGATGAATAATCACTCTGCTGTAACTTTCCTTGATTAAGACGTCAGCAACCAACAAAGGAACCAAAAGCCACGCAAATATGACAGTTCAAGTCTTTCCACTCGACACTCCCGCCGTTCGTCCCCTCGATATGCATCCCGCACGGGTTGATGGGCGCGATGTGATCATCGTGCGAGACCCCCTGGGTGTTATGGAAGGTGCAGCAGTCTTGGCAGCACATCCCCTTCTTCTCGTCTTTTTCCAATTAGCAAACGGGCGTACCACGTGTGCCCAGATGGCCGAGGTTGTCACTCGCGCGACAGGAACAATTATCGGCGCTGAAGTCTTTGAATCGATAGCAAAGCAGCTTGACGAGGCCTTGCTTTTGCTCAGCCCGCGCTTCCAGGAGGCTTATGAAGGCAAGCGTCGGGAATTTTCACAACTCAGCGTGCGCCCATCGACCGTCTTTCGAGCAGACGGTCTTGATCGCCTTGAGATGATCAAGAAGTTGGCCGAGCAGCTTCGGGGGCATGTCCATGCATCTGGGGCACCACCGGCCGAACTGGACTTGCCCCGAAAGTCTGTCGTCGGGGTGCTCTCTCCGCACATTGATTATGACCGGGGCGGTGCCGCTTATGCGTGGGCTTACCGTGCTCTTAAAGATTATGGCGTAGGCGCAAAAACATACATTGTAATCGGCACAAGTCACAAACCCATGGCACACCGCTTCGTAGCGACACGGAAGGATTTTGAAACGCCGCTGGGTTTGGTGGAAACGGATCGCGAGCTTCTGGATGAACTGAGAGAGTCTTTTGGTGGCGAACTCTTCGCCGATGAATTTGCTCATGCGAACGAGCACACAATTGAGCTTCAGACCATCTATCTTCGTCACATTTTCGGTGAGAATGAGACGCCGCGCATCGTCCCCGTTCTTGTGGGGAGTTTCGAAGAAATGCTTCTGACAGGAGCAAAGCCTTCTGACGATCCCGAAATTGCGAGCTTTTGCAAAGCGCTAAAGGAAATCCTCGAGCGTCACGGTGGCCGTGTTGGCCTTATCGCGGGTGTGGACCTCTCTCACTGCGGTCCTCATTTTGGGCAACCGGTCATGAATGATGAAGAGCGCGAGCGCGAGATTGAAATCGGGGATCGCGGAGCCCTTGCAGCCCTGGAAACAGGCGATCCGGAAAAGTTTTTCGATTATTTCCGAGAAGATGGCAACGAGCAGCAAGTTTGCAGCATCGCAACCATCTACGTAGCGATGGCGGCCATGCAGGGACTAGCAATTCCGCGTGTGTTAACTTATCAGCAAGCGAATACCCCTGACCGCACCTGTCTCGTGAGCTTTGCGAGTGTGGCGTTTATAAAAAAGGAAGCTCTTGAGCATTCCCCCAAAATCGTGATTGTCTCGGGTTAGCAAGAACTCGCAAAAGAGACTAATCCCAAATGTCAAAATAACCACGTACCTCGATGCGATCGAGCACAAAGCACCCTTCTTCCAGATAGTTCATAGCGCTGCCGGAGAGCGTGTCGAGATTATCAAAGCAAATCCGCAGGTCGCGGAACGAGTAGGCGTTCTCGCCCATTCCCGGTTCGGCGTAAAGGTTAGGCATGGACACGGACAGGGGCGTACCCGCGGGATAGTCAGAACGGATCCGCTCATCCAACGGCGAATGGATAAGCAATGTGTACCAGCCACCGTTTTCGGAGCCAAGTTTATCCGGATTCATACATCCAACCCCTGGAAGCGCTTGTGCCGCGCATAGGTTATTTTCTGGGCCAGCTCCCCATGCGCCACCCACTTCAAATTTCTGACACCACAAATACCTCACCGTGCGCGCCCGAAGTCGCATTTGCGACTGACGATTAGAATCCTGCGGAGAAATAACATGATAACGAATTTTATAGATTTTTCCGGGAGCAATCCGGATCCGCTGATCATACTCCCCTGGCCAGAATTCGCGCTGAATGACTCCATAGCGCGATGCCAGAACAGGACGCGTGTCGAGGCAAATGCCCCAAGAGCCCTCTGAATAAACCGGCTGTGGCGACACGATATCCGGCCGCGGGAATTCTCCCACGCCTCTGCGAGGAATGAGCGTCATGATGCTCAATTCTGAATCAGGATTTCGTACCGCCAACGTCCCAGCATCTGTTTCTGATGGCTTAAAGACCTGAGCCGGCGCTACCAAATCTTCGAGACACGGGTACGTTCCCAACTGAACCTCAGCCAAGGCTACGTAGCCTTCATCTTGGGGATCCATCGCATACGCTTCGAAGCCACACGCAAAACCCTCTGACTGGGCGTTCTGCGCGAGAAAAGGGACGTCCACTGGATCCATATCGACCCGGTAGAGGGAGGGGCTCGCAGGATTAACTGAGGGACGAATCTCGGGGCCAAAACGAGTGGATGCTTCCGGGTCGACATTGGTGTGGTTGAAGACCTCAAGCATAGCCGTCTGAGAAAAGCGGTGGGCAACGCGCAGACGGAGGTTCGGCATGGCGCCGGTGGTTTGCCAATTATCATTGCCAGTCGCATAGACGAAAAACCGCGCTCGCACGTAACGATCTGTCCCCACTGCGGCATAGGGAAGCCACAAAGCGGGACGCGACAGTCGGCCAGTCACCCGATAGCGCGTGGGATCGGCGTAGACACGTGCGAACAATGCCCCCTCCTCCGGCCCCCAGTAGTTTTCTGCTAAACCTGGCTCTGTAAATCCAAGCCCTACGGACCACTGATCGCCACTTGTGGTGATAGAATCGGACGAATGGAGTAAGAAAGCAGAAGTTGGGTAGCAAGCAAGGTGCGGTGAAGCCAGCCCACCGGCTTCAGTGAAGCTTCCTGCAACCCAAAGATTTCCGGCACCATCACGGCGGATACAAAAGACATCGTTATCACAACCTTCACCTACTGCGCCCCAAGTGGCACCGTCAAACACAGCCAGTCGCGAGGCAGACGTAGCCGGCGCGCCAGCTTCCAAAAATGCCCCGCCGACAAACAGTTCTCCGTTTCGGCCTGGTTCGAGAGCGTTAACTCTGCCGTTTACCCCTCCCGCGACATCGTGCCAAGTATCAGAAAACGCTCCTAGGTTTGCCAATGGAATTTGGTCTCCCCCTGATCCCCTTGTCGCAGAGAAGTCTCCACCCGCGTAAAGTACGCCCCCGATTTTGGCAAGAGCATACACCGGCCCATTCAGCCCATTACCGTGGAAAAACATGTAGTCCTGGGGAGAAAGCCTGACAATGTGGCCGTGCGTGGCAAACGCCCCGCCGACATAGAGGTCCCCATTCCCAGATGGATCATGCAAAAGAACATGGACAGGGTCGACGAAAGGAACTAATATAATTTCCCAAAAGCCATCCACTAGTTTTCTCAACGGGATGAAAGGATCCAGCCCACCTGCGTACAAAATCCCTGCAGGACTCCATGAGAGTGCGGCTATGTTGTAAAAGGGGAGGTCAGCACCTCCGTACCATTCCCACGTATTCGAATCATGATTGAGGCGTTGTACTCCCCATTCCCAGCGCCCACCGTCTGGCATGCGGGTATGCAGGAAGCTCGCATACAACACTCCAGTCGTGTCCCAAACCAGACTTCGAATAAACCAGGTGCCATCTGCTTTGTTCCCCACCGGGTACCATCGCTGTCCGTCCCACCTGGCCGACCGCCTCGCTGTGGTCATGCCATCTCCGGCGCGACCAAACAGCCCACCGACATAGAGGTCGCCCAAGCCATCAACAGCAACGGCGTAGACGTTGCTGTCGAAACCTGGCCGGAGCTGGCGCCACCCTCCTGGCGCACCCCGAGCAACATGATGAAAAAGGAGGTCGTTTGCAAACTCGAATCGTCCTGCCACATACACATCACCTGTAACGGGCCCGCTTACAATAGCATTGATGAGCGTTCCCGTCGCCTGTGGGTTCAAGGTCAGGCCACACGCCGTCCAGCTTCCACCCTGCCACCTTGCAAGCTGTGGCATTGGCTGCCCCCCGGAGGTCTGGAAAAATCCACCGGCATACACGGTGCCTTCGCCGGTGCAGTGAAGCGCTGCAACCGCCCCGTCGAGCCCTGCGCCCATTGGCGCCCAGCTTGATCCATTCCACTTGGCAACATTCGACGCTGGTTGGCCACCGGCAGCAGAAAATGCCCCACCCGCATACACTGTTCCGCTTGTATCCGCAGTGAAAGAGAAAACCGCAAAGCCGGATATTCCGGTCCCCATGCCAAACCACCGATTCTGTGCTGGATCCCAAATGGCGGCCCGAGCATAGCCCTGCCCTCCTGCAGAAGTAAACTGTCCTCCCACGTAAAGTCTATTGTTAGCCCAGAGCAGAGTATGCACCCGCGCGTTTGTCCCGCCTCCTAAGCCGCTGGAGCTCCCGCCTTCCGTCCAGCTCGCCACGTTGTTTGCAGTGTGACCATTGAAAAGGGAGAACTGCCCCCCTAGATAGATGGTTCCGCTGGTATCGCTGGCGAGAGCGTACACTGGGCCATTGGTTCCCGTCCCCACTGGTCCCCATTGAGAACCATCCCACCTCGCGATATAGCGCGTGTTCTTACCGTCCACACTTGTGAAGTCTCCGCCAATCACCACCTGATTGTTGGGAAGAACTGTTATTGCGTAAACGGAGCCGTTGATACTCGTGGCGATGGGATAAAAAGCATGATTTTGCCAGTAAGCAATCTTGGCGGCTGGAAGATCGCCTGCTTTGGAAAATGAGCCCGCCACGTAAATTCTGTCCTGGAGTGAAATGCCGGCTGAAACTGAGGTCGCTGCAAGAGCAAAGACTTCGCTGTTGACTCCGCAAGTTCCACCGATGCTGCGCCATCTCTCGTTCGGTAGACTTGAGGCGCAACTGGTTGCCTCTGCGCAGAGCGTGAGTATCACGAACAAGAAGCTGCCAGTGCAGAGAATGGAACACCGCTGTCCCCTCTTGCGTCCGTTCCCCCGCACCAGCATCAGGAAGCGACCGCACAACATTGGACTTACCTCCCGACACATGCCCTACGCAGTTACGGTTTTCAGTGTGTCAGGACGGGGGAAAAATCTCAATCGAAAACATAAAAAGCTGCAGCACCAATTCTTTTAGTGAAATCTGAACGACAAGGCTCTGGTGGAAAAGCCCTTCAGGAGAAGACACAAGAAACGAAGCACGCTGCGGCCGGTTTGGCGCAGCGTGCTTTCCAAGAAATCCGAATCAAACGTCGAGAAGAAAGATCAGCCTTCGACAACCTCTAATCCCATGGAACGAGCAGTGCCTTTGATCATCGACATGGCGCTCTCAAGGCTCGCCGCATTAAGGTCAGGCATTTTGAGTTTCGCAATCTCTTCGATCTGCTTGAGGGTGACTTTGCCAACCTTCACCTTGTTTGGCTGCGGACTTCCCTTCTCGATGTTTGCAGCTTTCTTAAGGAGCACTGCTGCAGGCGGGGTTTTCGTAATGAAAGTGAATGAGCGGTCGGCGTAAATCGTGATGACACACGGAATAATCAAGCCCGGTGTATCCTTGGTTCGGGCATTGAACTGCTTGCAGAATTCCATGATGTTCACACCGTGCTGACCCAGCGCTGGACCGACGGGCGGAGCAGGGTTGGCTTGACCACCTGGTACTTGTAGTTTTACCTGAGCAACAACCTTTTTCGCCATGGTACGAACTCTCTCGTCTTATTCCTTAAATCGTCTTTAAGTTTTTATTGGACAGCATCTTCAACCTGGAGAACGTCGAGTTCGACGTCCGTTCCGCGGCCGAGGATGCTCATCGAAACTTTTAGTTTCCCTTTTTCTTCGTCAACTTGCGTCACCGTTCCAATGAATCCCTCGAACGGACCATTCACGACACGAACTTGGTCACCCGGCCGGAACTTGACCACAACCTGCTGACGATCGGGACGCTCACGAATAGCATCAAAAACCCGCGACATCTCCTCTTCGGTGAGCGGGGCAGGCTTCCCTTCCGGCCCCAAGAACATACTCACGCCCGGAACTTTTTGAATGATGTCGAAGAGATTGTCATCGGGCTCCATGTGGACGAAGACATAACCGGGCATCATGTTGCGGTAAACTTCGCTCTGCTTGCCCCCTTTTGCTTCGATCATCTTTTTCAGTGGGACAAGCACGCGATCAACCTTGTCCGCAAGTCCCTCGAGCTCCGCCTTGTGCTCGATAGCGGTTTTGACTCGTCTTTCCCACCCCGTGAAGGTTTGGATCACAAACCACTGGAAGCGAGATTCATTGCTCTGGGAATTTTGCTCGGCCATTGCCGCTTGCGCCCTTTTCCTCGTGCGTTATGTACCAATGAGAATCAGCAATTTCATGACGCGGCTGATGAGAGAATCGACCACGCCCACGCCGACCGTGAGAATCATGACCACAGCAATGACGACCATTGTCGCGCCGTAAAGTTCGCGTTTGCTAGGCCACGTAACCTTCTTTAATTCTGCAATCACTTCATCGATGAAGCGACGCAGCTTGCCTTTCTTTTTGGTTTCTTCCATCAGCATCCTCTTCCCGCAAAAACGCTCGTCCCAGCTGCGTAGCTCCGGCGAGGCAAGATTCTTAAAAGATGGCAGACCAGGAGGGACTCGAACCCCCAACCTGCGGTTTTGGAGACCGCTGCTCTAACCAATTGAGCTACTGGTCTGCACACCTGCTCTGCCGCCATTGCCATCTCGCTTCTACTTCGTTTCTCGATGCAGCGTATGCTTGCGGCAATGCCGGCAATACTTTTTCAGCTCGAGCTTCGTTTGCTGTTTTTTCTTATTGCGCGTGGTCGTGTAGTTACGCCGAGCGCACTCCGAACACGCCATGGTAATAATGTCGCGCATCTTGTTTACTCCGCAAACAAATCGCTTATTCGTACAGGCAAAAAAAGACAAAGATCCCCAGCGCTGGGGGACATAAGCCAAGCAGTCAATACGTAAAAGCTATGCAAAAATTCAGCGGTTGGACGACGATTTTCTTGTCCCACCCAGACAAGAGCCACGGGGGCATCATCATCGCAGAGGGGTATCGACCAGTCGGATAGTGCCCCCCCTACCTGGGTCAATTTTCCGTTATGGGCAACTTTCCTTTCTCCTGCCACCCCTGCGAGCGGTGGAACAATGCTTTGCCTTGAAGGTTTGGAACGATTTAAATTGACATCGTAGGAGGCACGCATAAAAGCGTGTCCCATGATGAAATGAGAGGCAGTTTCTTCGATGTAAGTGCGTTGGCCTTGGCTCCTCTTGCCGGACCGATCATCGAAGAGATACGCCTGCCAGGAGCAGAGTATCATGGACAACCTTTTTAGAATTGCAACAGCGGCGACCCTCCTCAGCGTCTTCGTGGCAACGGGAGAGGCAATCACCATTGGCCAGGGGCCAGTCATTGGCACCGATACAGCAGGCAACACGTATTATGAGGAGTTTCAGGACTGGTCCGCTTCAGACTTGCGAGCGCTTGATCCCGTGGGACCAATGAGCGGTCGCTACAACTTTAGCGATGGTTACGACGACTCTCGAGATCTTGTCGCGTTTTACACCCATGCCGACGCGGATCCCAACGGGAATTACTATTTCCGTATTGATCTTTACGATTTGAAACTGGGTGCGGAAAACGGGTACCTGGATATTTACGTGGCTATCGACACTGGCAGCGGAAGCGCTCCCCAGACCCCCTGGCTACCTGACTGGACAGACGTGCAGGTGGATCCAAGCCATCAGTGGGAATTGTGCATAGCTCTCTACGATTCTACAAATTTCACACTCTACAAGGGGGATTTCTCGACTTTAGCTCCCTCGAATTTTCTTGGTGCTTACTATCATTCGGAACTGGACTCGGTAGAGTTCGGGATTAAGAGGGCCGCGCTTTACGCTGCAGGGTGGAATGGAAGCAGTCCCCTTTATTTCACGGTGGTCACCACAAAAGACGGGACCAACAATGGGGCGGGAGAAATCTGCACCGGTGGTTATGGGCCTGGCTGCGGCGACACGTCGAAAAGCGATGTGGCTGATGCCTTCAAAGACAAAGACCGCGGTTATTCCGATGGAGTCATCAACGGCGTCATAGCCTCAACCGACACAACGGGACGGGCGAAATACGCTTCGATCGCCCACGGGAACCAGAGCGTTAATAAAGCAAGCGACATTACCTGGCACATCTACGACCCCACAAATAGTTACAAGACGGGGTTCGTGCGAACCCTTGATACACACGAGATTTTTAAGGTCCCTCTGAACATTCATCTTAGTGGCTCTCTTATCACGGCCGCTCTGTGGGCTGCACAGCCGGGTGGGGCTTCGGACCCATCGGATGGCCCCTCGTTTATTGCCCGGATCAAACGACTCATCGATCCAAATCAAACTAGCGTTCCACTCTCGCTCATTGGTGGAGTGGAGGCAGAGCATATCATGCCTTATTTTGAAGGTGCCGTAAATCAAATGTCCATGGCCCGCTTTGAGGAGAAGTGCCAGGCAGTTTTCGGCGTTGGCGCTGCTCAAATGAAAGTGATGCACACACCTGAGCGGGTCATTCGAAGTTACTCCACAGGCTATTCTCCGCTCACAGGGTTCACTTTTGCAGATATTCTGGCAGGCGGCTACAGCGCCACCGTCCTTGACGAGGTGACCCACTACCACTGGTGGTTTGATAGTGCGAATACGCAGTGGAGCGGAGAAGGGGGGACCGAGGATAAACCCGCTGAACACAAGATCCATAAAATTAACGGTGTTTACTGTTTCCTCATCAATGATCGCGAGGACCAGGCGAAGTTTGGGAACTGGGATGGGGGAATGTTACTCGACACGCGCTACACGTTGCTCGACAAAGCCATGCAAACCGACCAAGCTCAGATCACGGTGGTTTTCGACGATTGGGAAGCTCTGGCCGGGAAGAGCTTCAACCCTGGATCAGGCCTACCGGAAGCGAACAATAATCAGATGCAATACCAGCGGAACATCCGGTGGGCAGCAAACCATCCATGGATCGAAATCGTGAATCTCAAAGACGTGCTGGAACGCGCGACAAATCCCGGTCATCCCCAGTACGACCCCAATTGGGTGATCGACCATGGGACACAGACAAATCTTAGCATGCAGACTTACGAATGGTTAAAGCATGCGTGCGAAGGAAGCTATGATTTTTGGTACTACAACCAATTCAATGGCAACCCGGGCAATGAGCAAAACTTTTACAATTTGGTGCCAGTGCTGACCGGATTACAGGGTGACTACCGAGCGCGTGGTCTTACGATTACTTCCGATGCCCAGGCAAATGCGGTGGATGGACCAAAGCTGCCAAGCAACAAAATCCTGGGAGACATGAACTCGCCGGGGACCATCATCCGTGATGCTTGGGATGACCTCCAGTCCGCACCTAACAACGCGTTAAAAAAGCTGGGGGAATATATGTACGCCACAATGATTTTCGAGACCGCCTGGCACGAAGAGGATAACGGCGACTATCATTCGCACAACTATCAGAATCCGTTCACAAACCCTGATACCTCGTGGGATGGCATGGTGAGCTGGAACCTGCGGCTCATTAATCATTTACGCGATGTAGGGTTCCTTGCTTACGCTGCGCGCTGGGCTGGGGACGTTGCCAGCCACACCCAAGGCGCCACGACTGTTGTGACGAGTGGCGATTGGGATCAGGACGGGTTACCAGAATACGCCCTGAAAAACAATAAGGTTTTGGCTATCTTCGAAGCGCGTGGTGGACGCATGGTTTATGCATTCCACTACCATCCGACGGCAGGTCCTGTGTCCATCGTTGGAGCTCCAACGGCAAACCCAAGCGCCGCGGGGGAAGAAGAATACTCAGATTTACAAGCCAATCGCTGCTCTGGATTGAAAGATATGAACGGTGGGACCTACGCTGATGCCGTCTACACTGTTCAGATGAACACTCCTGATTCGAAGAGCATACGCTTCATCTCACCCGATGGCAAAATTACCAAAACGGTGCGCTTGCCAGACAATACGGCTCGATTTGACGTGACCTATTCCGAGACAGTTAGTGGTTCCCTCTATGTTCGAATCGGAGCCAGTCCAAATCACCTCGACCTGCTTGCAAGCGGCCGGAGCCATCTTTCCACAGTGAGCGGGGCTAGTTACTACGGCGTGACAAACTCTGCCGGCGGCGCAGTTTACGTCACCCTAGACCAAGGCGCTACTTATAATCCGACACCAATGTTTGCAGGTTATCAGAATCGGAACTTGCCTTTGACCGAGGAAATCGAAGTCAGCGGAGACGGCGCTTTTAGCTTCGCAATCGGAGCTGATCAGGCAGAGTTAGCTGCGCGAGTATCGCTGTTTGAGGTGTACTAAACACCCGTAAATTCCTAACACTTATGCTCAGGAGAGTAGAATTCTGGGAGAATCCCTTGTTTAGGAATTCCAGGAACTGCGATACCGGCTACGCCCAGGAGAAACGATTCAGAGAGGGAATACCTTCCCGGTGCTTCTCCGGGCCAGTGCATTTCTGTCCTACTAGAGTATTCTCTCATAGTTTCGGAGGCGAGAAAGTAGAGTCATCAACTTCTAGCTGGTAACCAGACGGGTGCGTTTGATCGTTCGCTGGACAAAAGTGGTTTCCTAGGATCTCGTCGCGCCTGGTTAACTGAATGGAGTGGCTCTTTGGTCGATTCTTTTTGCTGTTATCAATTTTACTTAATGACAAAACGTTCGTGTGTGCGCCTTCCCCCTTTTGCCATCTTACGACAGGTTTCCTCCCGCTTACGTGTTTAGGTAAGCGCTGGAATAGAATTCTATAGAAGCACAGCAGGCACAGAGGAGAGGTTGTTTTATCACAAGATAAAAGGCAACGAACTCCTCCAGGCGGGAGTTAGTATCAAAATGGTCGGGGCGGGCGGATTTGAACCGCCGACCTCCTGCTCCCAAGGCAGGCACGCTAACCAGGCTGCGCTACGCCCCGAAGTTGCAGTGACACCGCGCAGTTTCTTATGCTGTTCAATGCTCCGTATTCATCACGAGCTTTTTTCATCAGCCTGGAAACTATCTTGTGCTGACGCTCGCTCACGGAAATACAACAGCTGAAGAAAATCCGCATACATGCCGCGCGCGTAAAGCTGTGCCAGCTCTGGCTCATCCTGAAGGTCATAGCGCTGCATGAAATGCTGTGCTAGCTTTTTGCCAAGAACTTCTGCAAACTGCGGGTCGAAATCCTTGGCTCGCAGGACATATCCTTCCAGCAAATAGGCATCGGGTGCTGTGTTGAATGCCGCTGTTCCTGCATGCACGCGGAAAAGCTTATGGGAGTACGTTTCACATTCTGCCACAACCGTGTGCGCAAGCTCGTCCCCCCATCGCAGGGCAGGGATTGTAACAAGCATGCGAATGCCGGCCGCAAAATAAGCGAACGGAAGGAAGTCGATGAGACGAGCAACATTACGGGTCATGATCTGCCACGCACGCGCCCGCTCACCATCCATTGAGACCACCTGAATACCGACGACGTTCTTGCCTGGTGTCTGACCCTCGGCAACAAGCTCAAAAACCAGATGATAGACAACGTCCCACAGGAGAAATGCAAGTAGCCAGGCCGCACGCGGCACGACAATCTCGAACTGCAGACATACGAGGGCAGGGAGAACAAAGAGCGTCCCTTCAACGAAGAGGTCGTAGCAACCGGCCAAAAAACGACTTCCTGCTCCGGCGATTCGATGTGCGACAAGTCTGTCGCCGGGACGAGGCCTGTCGATAACAAACGTGTACGCATCGAGCTGCCGTATTTGTGATTGTTTGCTCACACTTGGGATGGTCTGGTCTCCTAGAGATGCTGACAATGGAAAAATGGAGTCGCGGAATTTTCCCAAGCAGAAGCTGAAATCCTTATCAAATGACGAATTGGCCACAAACAGGTGTGGAAGAACTTGCCACGTGGATCGAAGCCCATTCTCGGCTGAGAGATGCCAAGCTTAGTGATTGGCTATGGACTACGCAGGAGATCTCAGTTTCCGAGCTTTCTGGCTGGCTACGAGACGAAAAGAAGGTCGCGCCGACGAAACACAGTTTGGCGCTCGCAGAGCAATTGCTGCGTGATGGCGGATGTTGTGTGATACCGCGGCCCGATAGCCGCTATCCCCTTCTGATAAAAGCTGCGTGGGGCGAGACGGCTCCGCCTCTTCTCTATTGCCGAGGAAACCTCGACTTATTACAGAGCCTTGAATTTGCCGTTATCGGCACTCGCCGCCCATCAGCGCTAGGGAAGAGAGCCGCTCGCCTCTATACCAGATTCTTGGTTACACATGGCTGGGTCATTGTGAGTGGCAACGCACCTGGCGTGGATGCCGCGGCACATGAGGAAGCTTTGGCGTACGGCGGAGCAACCGTGGTATTTCCGCCGACTCCTCTCGACACATTTCAACCATCGTTTCGTTGGAGTGAAGAATGGGAACGGTGTCTCGTTGTGAGTCGATATGTTCCTGGCTCAGAGATCACTCCGTGGAATTTCCTGGGGCGAAACCAACTTGTGGCGGCAATGTGCCGCGGTGCCCTGGTTGCCGAGACCGGAATGCGAGGTGGGACGTTGGACACAGTGGGGCACTTGCGCCGTCTGAGGCGGCGTGTTTTTGTTACCGATCTCCCACCTGAAGCCAAACACTGCCGGGCCCATCAGCTCTTAAAAGCAAGCGGAGCGACGCCGGTACCCGTGGCTCCCTTAGAAGAGTTTGCGCATGAGTTATTGATGCTGAGGTCAACCTCATCCTCCCAAAACGAAACGAACATGAACGACTCACCTGACTTTTTTGGGGAGCACCGGATGCCATGACCGAGTGGTTCCACGAGACGTTTGATGAGCTGTATCTCAAGCTTTATGCTCACCGTGACGACGAAGAGGCTTCCCGTATGGTTCGGTGGCTTACTCAAGAGCTTGACCTGAAACCGGGTGAGCTTGTGCTCGATGCGCCTTGCGGTGCTGGTCGGCACAGCCGCGCCTTTGCCCGGAAAGGCTTTCGCGTGGTAGGACTCGACCTGAGCAACGATTTGCTTACTGCCGCACGAGCAACGACCCCTTTGGGAGAGAATCTTGTTTGGGTGCGGGCAGATTTGAGATGGCTTCCGATCTCGACGGCATCGTGCGATTTAGTTGCTAACATTTTTTCAAGTTTTGGCTATTTTCTCGAAGAAGCGGAAAACCTCCGCGTGGTGAAGGAATTGGTACGAGTTTTGCGCCCACAGGGCCATTTTGTGCTCGATTTCATGAACGCTTTACACGTGCGCGCTAACCTTTTGCCCTACAGTGAGCGCACGACGAACGATGGCTGGCACCTGCGTGAGTGGCGGCAAATTGTGGGAAGTCCACCACGCGTGGAAAAAGTTGTGAGCATCACTTTTCCGGATGGCACGGAGCGAACCCTGCGTGAAAGTGTCCGACTTTACGAACGCTGGGAACTCGAAGCCCTGCTGACAAGCTTTGGCATCACGAATCTTCGTGTCTTCGGACACTACGATGGCTCAGCCTGGCAGCAAGACTCGCCACGGACAATTCTTCTGGGACAAAAAGGAAACTAGATGGTAGTTCCCCGGCATTCGATTGGGATTCTCATTGGGTTCCTCTTCGCAGCGCAGCTGCTTTCTGGCGCGCCCTTGCGCTGTGCTCGTTCGAGCTTTGACCCAACGCTCTTTCGGTGGCGCTACGATCCAGAGATCTACCTTTTTGCGTCAAGCGATGTGGAGCAGCT
Source organism: Candidatus Sumerlaeota bacterium (assembly GCA_017161655.1). GTDB lineage: Bacteria > Sumerlaeota > Sumerlaeia > Sumerlaeales > Sumerlaeaceae > DRVG01. The sequence continues at coordinate 144,454 of JADFCV010000001.1, read as the reverse complement.
GACTAACTTGCCCAGTCAAGCAAGGCGATCTATGGAAAGCGCACTTGGCAAGGTGCGCACCCACGGAGCCATCAGGACTCTCCAACCGGAGCGACTTCAAAAGGCTCTGGCAGAAGCTGACTCGTTTTCCTCCTCGAGCTACGGCATCGAACTTGCGAATTTTTTGGGAAACGGCGGCCCCTTCGATGTCCCCGTCGAGTTGCGCGTTGAAGCGCCACTTCTCCACGCTCTTGCGCCGGCTCAACATCCCGCAGCTGTGAAACTTGCCAAAGCACTCGAGCCACTTTTTGTGAATCACAATCTTCCACTCATGACGTTTGCGACAGACGTTTCTGACGATGCTGTCATGGCCTTCCGCCAACAATTGGAGACGAGAGGGATTTCGTGCCTCATCGGAAAGGAGATACAGGGGGCTGTCGCTGGCACGCCTGCTCTGCTCGACTACCTCGTCATCAATCCTGAAACCCTTCCGTTCCCCTACCGCGACCAAGCAGCGATGGGATACATTCGATCTGTCGTGGGCGAGCGTCCTGTGATTCTGCGCGTTCATAAAGCGAGTTTTTTCCCTGAGTTGTTTTGGTTGGCTACTGGCGCCGCCGGTGTTCGATACGACTTTCCTGCAGATGAATCCGACATCCGTTGGCGCAAAGGAATTTGCACTGTCATGAAATTTGTTGGGAACAGACCTATAAGGTATTACTCTACAGGGCCACACGAAGCATTGTTGGGAGCGTTTTCGGTTTTGGGCAACCGAATGTATTTTGCCCTCCCCGAGCGAAAGGACATTTTGCGCTGGACCGTGCCTTTGCCAGCCGAACCAGTGAACGTCTACCGGTTCTGGTATGACCCATCAAACGACGTTTTTGTTCAGCAAGCTCCGCTCCTCAACCAACACGATTTCATCCGATTTGAAACGAAAACTCCACGTACGAGTTGTCCGTCTTTGTTTGGCATGGCTTACCTTCCTAGCCGCGATGACAGGCAAACGACACTCGGCCCGATCACTGCTTTGTGGGGTGAGGTGCCAGAATAGGACTAGCTCATCATTTCGTGAAAATGGGTCTAAAAGAGGAGGTGCTGAAAAACGCTTGCCTTAGAACCTTGACCGGCAGGGCAGACAAACAGCACGAGTAGAAACATGGCACGTCGAAACATCAAATGGTCACGCTGGCTCACCCTGTTAATAGAGCTAAGCGGTTTTGGAATCTCGGTTTATCTCGTCCTTATTTCATTCAAGATCATTTACCCCGAGACAGTCCCTTGCCCGCGTGGAAAGCTCTTTCATTGTGCGTCGGTTTTGCGGGGAGAATGGAGCAAAATCGGGCCCGTTCCGATTTCTGTTCTGGGGGCTCTCTATTTCTTGGTTCAGTCTTTTCTCACGGTGGCTGCCGAGCGGTCGCGTAACTGGGTAGCGCCCGTGAAGGTCTGGTTTTGCATCATGGGGTTGTTGTTCGTGGCTTGGCTTCGTGCCGTGGAAATTGTTTGGCTGCGGGGGATTTGTCCGTGGTGCTGGGCTGTTGCTCTGGCGACCTTTGCCCAAGCATTTTTGCTCTACCCGCTGGCTTCCCCGCCACTTCCGCGGTTAGAATGGCCAAAACGCCTGGGCTACCTCGCGGCAGCCTTACTTGTTTTGGTTATCGCGGCGACTGTACTGGCGTTCATGATTTATGAACGAGAGCAGCAATTAGCTCGCAGAGAATTAGGCAAAGAGAGCCCGGCCGTTCGCGAAGCCAAATCGACTCCCACCTCCACAAAAACACCACCTGCCGCACGTCCCACATCGACGCCAGTGGCATCACCAACAGCAAGGACGACACCAACAAACGGACGATCGGGACCACCAGCAAATCATGGGGAGGTTGAAGAAGGGGTCCCGGTGACAAATGACGTGAAGATTCTGGTCAGACATGGCTGGTCAGTGGTCGCCTCGGGTGATGCCGTGCGTCGTTACATCCGGGAAGAGGCTCCGGTCCTCCTCCTCGTGTTCGATCCATGGTGCGAAGAATGTCAGGCCTTTATCCGTGGCGGACTTGAATCAGACGAAATTCGCAAGCAGCCTGTCAAACTTGTGGCCATCGAACAAGGAAGTCTGGACGGCAAATTGAGCAGTGAAGTCGCCCATGTGCCCACGCTCATGCTTATTGACCGCGCAGGAAACATCCTCTTTAAGCACGAAGGCCGAATGAGCACAAAAGAACTTATCTCAGCGATCGAAACGGCTCTCCGCCCCTAGGCTGTTGCCCTGAGAAGCGACGGGTGAAGAGGGGCTATACTCCACGTGAGTCCCGCGCGAAGAGCTGCGCCTGTATTAGGCCTTTTTGTCGAAAAGTCCCTTCACTGCCGTTTGAAGATCTGCGGGCAAAACAAAAATCTTTCCATTCGGACTGTGTGCAAGTCGGTCGAGTGCTCCCACGTATCGCTCGCCCAGGAGGTACCACATCGCTGACGGGTTCTCGCCAATACTGTCGGCCACCTGTCGAATGGATTCGGCCGAAGCCTTGGCCAGCGTTACCCGGGCTTCTGCGTCACGGCGAGCGGCCTCAAGCCTGGCCTCAGCCTGCAAGATAGCCGATTGCTTTTCACCCTCGGCCCGGGTGACCATTGCCTTGCGCTCGCGCTCTGCTGCGGCCTGCTGCTCCATGGCCTTTTGCATGGAAGGCGAAGGACGGATATCCTGAATCTCCACGGACTTAACCGTTATCCCCCAATCGGCAGCTTCATCTACAATCGCTTCCCGCAGGCGGGCTTTGATGCGGTCTCGTGACGACAGGGCCTCGTCCAGCTCCATCTCGCCGATGATGGAGCGGAGCGTTGTCATGATGAGATTGCGGATTGCTTGCGCAAAATTGGTGACTCCGTACGCTGCTTTGACAGGATCTGTCACCCGCACGAAAGCTACCGCGTTTGTCAGAATCACCGCATTGTCCCGCGTGATGACCTCTTGCTCCTCGATGTCTAAGATGAGGTCCTTCGTGACCATTTTATAAGCGATGCGATCCAGAAACGGGACAACGAAGTTGAGTCCTGGATCAAGTTTCGCACGAAACTTTCCAAGACGTTCGACCAGCCACTCTTCGCCCTGGGGGACGACACGAACGGTTTTGGCGAACAAAATAAGCGTAAAAACTACTGCGACGATGAGAAATCCTAAAAACGCGTCCATAGCCTTTCCTCCTCACTTATTTTAACAAATTAGCATTTTTCTACTTTTACGATTTGGCCTTCCACGGCTACGACTTTCACACGCACACCCTCGCCAATTGGCGCATCAGCAACACATGGCCACTCTTCGCTCCCGAGCACTGGCTTTGTGAATCGCACTTTGCCGCGCATAGTTGGCTCAACAGGGGAAACGAGCACGCCCACCTGTCCGACAACATCCCCTGTCGAGGTTCCAACGGGAATGACGCCCGCCTTCGGCGAGAAACGTTTGCGGAAGAGGACTAGAAAAACGACACTCAAAATGAGCCACAGGACTATCTGGAACGAGAGGGGAAACTTCACCAACAGCAGTAAGAGCCCCACCACGCAGGCGGCGATTCCAAAAAAGATAATGAAAAACGATGGGACAACGCCCTCGGCCACAATAAGAATTACGCCAAGAACGATCCAGATAAGCCACGATGGCCAATTGTTCCCGACCACAGTCAGTTGCACCTCCAGCTCACGAGATCCTGCATCGGAACGGAACGACTCCGTTTCCAGCGCAGTCACAACCAGGCTATGGCTCATCTTGCCGTTCATCGCAAGAAGAATCCCTAAAGCGCGACGAATTCTTACGGAGGCGCTGCCAAACGATCAAGGCACACGTGACGATACATAACGAGAGCCATTGCGAAGTCGAAAGCCCGAAATAAATGCCGCGGATGGCATCGCCGCGGAGGAACTCGAGCGCAAACCGCATGACGCTGTAGGCAATCAGATACCCTAAAGTGACCTGGCCTGTGAAGGATCGCCTCTGCCACAACCAAAGCAGTCCACAAGAGATAGCGAGATTCCCTGCTGCCTCCATAAGCTGAACTGGATAGACAGGGAGGGAGCACGTGTCGGTTGCTCCAATAAGCCCTTGGGCCAAATGATCAACATAGGCAAAGGATCCAATGACTTGGCCGTGCTCATCGAGAAGTTGGGGAAATCGGACTCCCCAGGATGCCTGCGTTGGAGCCCCATAGCAGCAACCAGCAAAAAAACAGCCGACACGACCAAAGGCGTGACCAAGAGCGAGGCCAGGGGCAAGAACATCTGCAGCAAGCGCAAAACGGACTGCATAGCGCCGCGACACCCAGAGCAGTGCCAAAAGCGCCAAAAGAAATCCACCCAGGAACACCTGCCCGCCGCTGGCAAAAAGAGTTCCGATAGGATCTGCGATGAAGCTGCGCCATTCGAGCAGCAGATACGTGAAACGTGCACCCACGAGCCCTGCCACGACGCACCAGAAGACCGCGTCGAAAACGAAATCGGTATGGAGCTTCTCGCGGCATGCCAGGCGTGCTGCAAGCCACGTTCCCGCTAGGATTCCGCATGCAACGAGAACTCCATACGTCGGAATTTTGAACGAACCAATCTGAAACAGGAATGGATGCATGGCTAGCGTTCAGCAAAAGGATGACTGTTGCACAAAGCAACCCCAGATTGTGCCTTTCATTCTGAGGGCAGTTATTTCTCGAAAGAACGCCATTCGCTAACGGCGGCGCTAGAACCTGTCCAATTCGGCCCACCGATCGCAAAGCGATCTACCTGAACTTCACGAAGGTTGTAGGTCATAAGTCGTAGCCAGCCAACCTTTTGTCCGCTATCAGCAATCGCATTTGGACCTGACCAGTCGAGGACCAAGGTTTGCGAGGGGAGGCGCCATACTTTGACTTCATGCGTTGATCCCGATGAGCGGACAAAGATTCGGAAGATATCGCCCGAGGAAATGCCACCGGGAATTGCAGCAGAGGCGATAGTCTCACCCCAGTTGTTTGTGCGGCGCAAGTAAACGGAACCAGGACGTACTGTCGAATGAGATGAGTAGAACGTAAGAGAATACCCTCGTGAGCCTTCGCGCCACCTTAGATCGAAATTTGCTTCATCGTTTGCGATACGGGTGGCGTTAACAAATTGGAGGTCGGTTTCGAGCGCAAAATCCAGGTAGGCGTAGCCTTTCGTGGAAATACTTCCTCCGGCGTAAGCCGTATTGCCGTAGAGACGCAACTGGCCGCTTCCCGTGAGACTGACACTCCCACCGTTGATACTTTCCGCCTTCCAGTCAGGAAGGGGGGAGGTTTGGTCGAGTGTCGAACCAGAGAAATCATCCTCCCACCACAGAGTGGACTGGGGTACAATTGGGCCGCCACCTACCGCTCCGCGCGGATAGCCATAACTGCAGGCATATTGAAAAGCAGCCCATGGATCGGTGTCAGGGAGACCACCAGTCTTCTTTGCTTGGAGGGAGTAATCATCCCACCCAAAGCCAGCCGGGTAGACAAACCACGTGGCTGTGACAACGTTGTGATTGGACAGTCCTGGCCATTCGCCCCCGCTACCAGTATTCCACAGGTGCAGTGCTGCCAGTGTCGTGTGTAAGAAGCGCGCTCCGTTTTGCGTTTCTGTCGGATTGGGCATGTAGTGATTCCATTCTCCGATATACACGGGGCGATTACCCAGTCCGACCTGATCAATCACCATGAGCTGCTCACGCAACGAATCGAAAAAGTCTTCCCGCAGCTCATCTCCTCCCCCGGCGTAGGCATGGAAGCAGAATCCATCAATTTTGGATTTGTCCCCGACGGCTTCGATTTGACGGAGCAGAAATTCATTAGAGTCCATGAAACGCACAGCGCCGTCAGCCACGCCAGGACTTGGGGGTTGCATGAGAACAACCTGACTGGCGGGATTGGTATTCGGCACGACCTCATGGATCTTGTCGCGGCAAGCGATATATGCAGCTGCATATTCAGCTGGGGTAGGCTGCCAGGGCACACTGTAGCTGGATCCCGACCAGCGGTGATTTTCGTCGGTAAGATTCACCTCGTTGCCTATGACCCACACGTGGCACCAATTGCTCAGAAGTGTAGCGGCAACCTTACAATCAGAGGCAAAATCCGAAAGGGTATAAGGATCGGAGGAGTGCGGAACATTTCGTCCCCACCCCGGCTGAAGCCGGTAAATGAGCGAATGTCCTTTGCCATAGACCACTTTTTCGGCGTGGCTCACCCGATAGCCGGGGAGAGCTTTGTTGCCAGGCGTCCAAACGAGATCCCAGGAATTTGCGGTGGCTTCGTCGGTTAGGGCAATGTCGAGAACCCATATTCCCTTTCCTCCTGTCATGGTCTCGACATCAGTGAGCTGCCCAGGCACAATGCTGTCCGTGTTGCCGTACCAGTGAATCCCGTACAGATAAGGGGAATCTTGTGTTTGTGCCGTGGCAAAGAGGGCCGCTCCCAACCATCCCGTCACGAATAATAAGCAAAAGCGTGGCATTGTTGGCTCCTTCCTTTTTCCTCGTGCGCGAATTATCAGACGAATGTTTTCAATCAAGCAATAAGTGTGCGTCAGAATGTCACAAGCGGCAGCACAGAGAGAGACTTGCTTGTCGGCATCAGCGGCGACTGGTATCTTTTTATCCAGTTCATGCTAGCAGAGAGCTATGGCATGTTAGTTGCTTACTGCTGAGAAGCAGTGCAACTCGTGCCAAAAATGGAGATGCCAGTTATGAGATCCGCTCGAAAGGTGAGCCTTCTTATCTTGGTCTGTTTTTGCTTTGCTTCGTTCGCACCGGCTTGGCTGTCGGGAAGCAATGATCAACCCATTACGCGCGACACATTTCGGAACGTGGCGAAGAAAGTGTCGCCTGCCGTCGTGAACGTAAAAATCCGCAGCAACATTGATTTCGACCGGGGTTTTGGCGGCCGCTCAAGAGGGCCATTCTTGCCGCCAGGACTCGGACTCGATGATCGTTTGCGCGAGGAGCTTGAGCGTTTGCACGAGCAGCTTGCTCCCGACCTCACTCCTAACGAAGAGCAAGAGTTTAAGTATGCGCGTTCGGCTTCAGGTGTGATCATTCGCCCAGATGGCTATATCGTCACGAGCAACCACGTGGTGGAAAACGTGGAGCCCGCCAATCTGGAGATCTCGCTTCCTGATGGGAGAACATTCGACAAAGTCGAGATCGTTGGTAACGACGAGCTCACAGATCTCGCCGTGCTGAAGGTCGATGGAAAAGATCTCCCTGCAGCAACGTGGGGCGACTCGGACAAGCTCGAAGTAGGCGACATCGTTGTGGCCATTGGCAATCCACTGGATTTTAATAACAGTGTATCCGAGGGCATCGTGAGCGCTAAACACCGGGTCATTCGCAAAGCTCCTCTTGAGGACCTCATCCAGACGACAGCGATGATTAATCCTGGGAACTCGGGGGGCGCGCTGGCCAATCTTGATGGTGAAGTCATTGGAATCAACATGGCGATTGCCACAAGCACCGGACTATGGTCGGGACTTGGTTTTGCCATCCCGAGCAAGACGGCCAAAGACGTCACAGATCAGCTCATCGAAAAGGGACGGGTCGCTCGTGGTTACCTGGGGATTGAAATGGACCGCCTGACAAATGCGCTGGCACGTCAGTTTGGCTACACGGGGAAGTCGGGCATTGTGGTGCGTGAGGTACACCCCGATAGTGCGGCTGATAAAGCTGGTCTGCAACGCTACGACATCATCGCAAAGGTCAACGGGGTAGAAATCAAAGATATCTACGACATGCACCGACAAATCGGCGCACGGGGCCCCGGCGAAACGGTTGAACTGGAGGTTTGGCGTGATGAAGGCGGCAACGAAGCCGTGCGCAAAGTTATCAAGGTCGAACTGGGTGAACGGCCGTCTCAAAAAGATTTGGCCGCAAAACGTAAGGGGCTCTCGGTGCCGATGCCAGGTGTTCGGCCGCCCGAAGAAAATGAGCTGTTGGGGCTAAAGGTCAAACCGGCCACTGACGGCAAAGGTGTTGTCATCGAGAGCGTGGAGCCCGGAAGCCCTGCCGAGCTTGCAGGACTGCGTAAGGGCGATAAGGTTCTTCAGGTGAACAAACAGGATGTTGCCAGCGAAGAGGACCTCAAGAAAGCTGTCAAGGCGCGACGCAGCGAGGGACATCTGTTTTTTATTGAACGCGAAGGGAATTCGGCTATGGTGACGATTGAAACTCGAAAGTAGAGTTTCATGACTTGGCGTGCGGTGGTGGAAGCCTCCCCTCCTCCCCCCCTGCCCCCGGCTCCACCATCGCCGCCAAGACCAGAGAACAGCTCACCACCAAGCCGTCAGAAAACTCTTCACGACTCGATTTAGGAAGGAACGTCTCACAATGAGCAGCGAATTGGTTTCTCTGCAAGAGACCATCAAAGAGAAAAGCGAGTTTGTTGATCGCCTCAATGCTGAAATTGCGAAGGTCATTGTGGGCCAAAAGCCCATGGTGGATCGCCTACTTGTGGGTTTGCTTGCAGGCGGACACGTGCTGCTGGAAGGAGTCCCTGGCCTGGCCAAGACGTTGGCAGTAAAAACTATCGCCCGTGCAATTCGTGCGAGCTTCCAACGGATTCAGTTTACTCCGGACCTTCTGCCTGCAGATCTCATCGGCACTCTCGTTTTTAATCAAAAAGATGGCACGTTCACACCGCGCAAAGGACCAATCTTCGCGAATATCGTTCTGGCGGATGAAATTAACCGAGCGCCGGCAAAGGTTCAAAGCGCGCTTTTGGAGGCAATGCAGGAACACCAGGTAACAGTCGGGGACACCACGTACCCCTTGCCAGAACCGTTCATGGTGCTGGCCACGCAAAACCCCATCGAGCAAGAGGGCACTTATCCATTGCCCGAGGCACAGGTTGACCGTTTCATGCTGAAGTTACAAATTGGGTATCCCTCACGGCGTGAAGAACGCCTGATTCTCGATAAGATGACCGAGGCCTTAGGCGTTTCTGGCAAGGAGGAGGACCCTGTGGCCGAGTTTGGTGTGCAACCGGTGGTCACGCCGGAGGAAATCCAGGAAGCACGCCGCCTTGTCCGACAGGTGTACGTTGATGAAAAGATAAAAAATTATATTCTCGATATTGTATTCGCAACGAGAAACCCGGAAGAGGCACATTTGGATATTGGACCGTACATTAAGTACGGAGCTAGTCCGCGCGCAACGATCTACCTTGCCCTTGCTGCTAAGGCTTATGCCTTTCTCCGCCACCGCGCCCACGTCACACCCGACGACGTGAAAACAATCGCGTTGGACGTTTTGCGCCATCGCATTATTCTTACCTACGAAGCCGAGGCGGAGGACGTAAAAGCAGAGGACATCATTAAGGTGATTTTTGAGGAGGTGCCTGTGCCGTGACTTCGGAGAGGGACAAAGGCGGTCGAGAATTGAAGCCAGGCGGGGCTCTGCCCATTGCGCGAGATCTTTTGGCACAAGTTCGACGCCTGGAAATTGTGACACGCCGCATGGTGAACGAAGTGGTGGCGGGTCGTTACCACAGCGTGTTCAAGGGCCGGGGCATGGAGTTTATGGAAGTGCGCGAGTACGCGCCAGGTGACGACGTGCGCACCATTGATTGGAACGTGACAGCTCGCACCGGCTCGCCGTATGTAAAAACGTTTATCGAGGAGCGAGAGCTCACCGTTCTTTTGATGGTAGACTTGAGTGCGTCAATGCGGTTTGGCAGCACGCGCTTGAAGAGCGAAGTTGCTGCAGAGCTGTGTGCCTTGTTAGCGTTCAGCGCCATTAAGAACAATGATCGCATTGGCTTGCTGATTTTTGCCGATGAGGTTGAGCTCCTGATTCCGCCGCGTAAAGGCCGCAACCATGCTTTGAGAATCATCCGCGAGGTTCTGGCGTTTCAGCCACGCGGCCGCGGTTCTAATCTTACCGAGGCCACGGCGACAGCTATTAAACTTCTCAAACGCAAGAGCGTGATTTTTCTCGTTAGCGACTTCTGGACTCCCCAGATGCGACGCCCGCTTGCTTTGCTGAATCGCAAGCATGATCTGATCGCTCTCATTATGCGGGATCCGCGCGAGCTGGAGCTACCTGTTTGCGGAATCCTGCCGATGCGAGATGCTGAGTCCGGGGAAACTATGTGGGTGGATACGTTCGATCCGCAATTCCGCAAACGCTATGGGGAGTGTGCTGAGAAAGAACACGAAAACATCGAGGACTTGCTCAAGTCTTTGCAGGTGGACCACACGGTTATCGAGTGTGGGAAGCCGTACGTGGAAAGAATTGTCAGAGTATTCGAACTTAGAGCGATGAGGTATTGAGACCGTGCGTAAGGTCAAACTGCGCCGAAGCATGAAACCGGAAATTGAGCCACAAGACCGACAACGGATACCGAAGGGCATCTACTGGACCTTGCTCGCACTGATTTTGGTCATTGGCGTTTGGCAGTATGATCAACGCCAACAGCGCATTGCGCAGAGCCATGTATCGGCAGCAGAACGACTTATCAAGAAATCCGATTATGCAACGGCGATTCTAGAATATCGCCAGGCGATGGACAACCCGAGGCTTTCGCGCAAGGAAAAGGCGGAGTTGGCTTTGAAGATCGCAGAGCTTTATGACCGGCGACTCGATGATCCCGAGCTGGCACTGGCTTTCTACAATCGAGCTCGTCGGTTACACCCACGCACCGTGGATAAGCCTGAGATCAAAGCCAAAATGGCAGAACTGCGAGAGAAAATTGCGACTCGCGGAGCTGTGGAGCTTTTTGCCGCCACCGAGGAAACGTCCGGTGAACTCACCCAGGAAGTCCGCTTGCTGGCCCCACCGCCTGAGGATCGCTCTGGAAAGGTGATCGCGCATGTGGGCGACACAGAAATTCGTGCCGGCGCAGTAGCCCGATATCTTGCTCAACGTGGCTACCCGCAAGAGTTTCTTTTTAATCCGAAAGATCAACGAATTGATCAGATGATCGATGAGTTTTTTCAAAAGGAGCTCGCGTTTCGAGCTGCGGTGGCGGAGGGTATGCACCTGCGCTCGGGAATCGCAGCGCAGCTTTATGACTATCAACGTACTCTGCTGGGTCAGCAATGGATGGCCGAGCAACGTGAGAAATCTCGAATTGTCAGCGATGACGAAATAAAAAGTTATTACGAAAACCATCGCGACCGTTTCTCGGTGCCGGAACGCCTGAGTGTAGGCGCAATCGCAGCAACAACAGAAACGCCTGTTCTAACCGCTAAGCAGCTTTACGAGAAAGGAGCGTCTTGGCGGGATCTCAACACAAGCTTCACGACTCATAGAGAGCTAATGGGCTTGGATGGATTGCTTGGCGTAGTGGAGAGCAATGAGACGCGACTCCCCGTTGTGGGTGACGCAGGAGATCTCATGCAAAAGCTGCGCTCTGTGGAAGAAGGAAAGACTGTTGGGCCCCTCCGCATTGGCGATTATTACTGGCTATTTGTGGTCTTTAAGCGCCTCCCCAAGATCGAAAAAACACTGGATGAGGTTCGTGGACAAATTGAAATCACACTGCGCTCGCAAAAGTTAGCACAGATGGAGTCGCAGCTCAAGGAGTCCTTGCGAAAGAAGTATCCCTTACAAATCGAGAAAGAGGCTAAAGCGCGAATCATCGAGCAGCTGAAAGCCATCGAAGGTCTAACAACAAATTCCGAATCCGTTCCGCGTCCAACAGAGATACACGTTTCCGAATGATCAGGTCCCGAAAAAACCTCCAGTCTACAACACTGGTTTTTGTTGTCGTGCTCGTAGCGCTCCTACGTTGCGAGGTTGCGTTCTCTTCTTCCTTACGAGTGCGACAGGAGACCGAGCCCAAGCAGCCAGTCGTAGGTGTGCCGTTCCAGCTTTCACTTATTCTTGAAGGCGAGAACACTTCGGAATTGGTGCCCGACGAAAACTTCTTGCGCGACAATCAGACCACATGGACGCGCACCGCAAAGCCGATCACATTACAGGTCCGCGGAAAGGCAACACGTCTTGCTGTCGAATTGATAGGTCTTGCCGCTGGCCGCCAACCATTACCTCCGCTCACGGTGCGCTCGAAACAGGGCGTCAGAGAGGAAATCCCACTCCTGCCAATCGAAATTCGTTCGCATCTGAGTCCCGATGAACTCACAACGGTGCCCTTTGCATTGAAACTTGCAGAGCCGGCGGGAACACTCCTTCCCCCGCCGGTAGTAAAAGCCCTCCCTTACGCGCTATTAGCTTTTGCGCTCGTGGCTTTGGCGCTTCTCTTGGTTGCACTCTGGAGATGGCGACGCCAGCTCCAGGAGAAAGCGAAGGCTCCTCTTCCACCGGACCTTGCCGCGTTGGAGGAATTGCAGCAGCTCGAGAATGAAGGGCTGATTGCCAAGCGACAGTTCAAAGAGTTCTATTCGCGCCTCTCGGATACGGTTCGCGTTTTTCTTGGTAAGGTTTTTGGCTTCGACGGTCTGGAGTGCACCACCAGCGAGCTGGTTAGGGAACTTGAAGACAAGCCCGTCCCCCCGAGCCTTGAGCGGGAGATTCTCTCGCTCCTTGAGGAAGCTGACCTGGTGAAATTCGCAAAATACCGGCCCGATCCAGTAACTGCCGAACGTGCGCTGGAAAGAGCACGTGCGATCGTTCGTCAGACCCCGTTCATCGCACCGGCTGCCGAGGGAAATCCAGCATCTCAGGGAGGCCAACAATGATGACTGAGCTTGCCCGGTTCATCACTGGCCACGGACCTGAGACAACCGATCATTTCCGGTTTGCTGCACCGTGGATGCTGCTGGTGGTGCTTGCTGTCATTTTTGCGGCCCTTTTGGCCGAATTTCTCTTCCGCCGCCGTTCAGCGGTGATCATCCACAGCAATTTGTCGCTGGTGAAGCTTGCTCGCCCAGCCACCGGCAACGTGTGGCTCTGGCTACCACGCCTGCTACGCATGTTAGCCCTTGTATTACTGGCAACAACATTGGCGCGCCCGCAATTCGGGCGCGTCGAGCGCAAGAGCTATGCAGAAGGAATAGATATCATGTTGTTGCTGGACGTTTCGGGCTCGATGCGCACCGAAGATTTCTCGCCGAATCGACTCGAAGCCGCGAAAGAGGTCCTTAAGGAATTCGTGGCGGGGCGTCGGGGCGATCGCATCGGTCTGGTAGTTTTCGGCGCCACAGCGGCAACGCTCGTACCGCTTACGCTCGATTATGTGGTTGTGCAGAAATTTATCGACAAGGTTCAGTTTGGCATTGTCGACGAGCGAGCGACAGCCATCGGAATGGGTATCGCGACGGCCTTAAAGAAGCTGGAATCCAGCAAAGCAAAAAGCAAAGTCATTGTGCTGCTCACTGATGGCGAGAATAACGCCGGAAACGTGGATCCGCTGGCCGCTGCGGACGCGGCAAAAGCCTTGAAAGTGCGCATCTATACCATAGGCGTCGGCACCGACCTCGAACAGGCTCGCCAGGGACTTTTTGCGGGTATGTTTCCCGCAGAGGCTGGGTTGGACGAAAAAACACTGAAGGCTATTGCTGAAAAAACGGGGGGACTCTATTTCCATGCCACAAGCAATGAGAAGCTTCGAGAAATCTATCGCCAGATTGACAAGCTTGAGAAGACACGCGTTCAGAGCACCCAGTTCGACCGCTTCGACGAACTAGCCCCCAAGTTTATTCTCGCCGCCCTTCTCCTGTTAGCGTTAGAGCAGGTAGTCGCGGCAACGCGTGGAGTGAAGGTGCCATGAAATTCGCGAACCCCTCATTTCTTTTCCTTATCTTCGCATTGCCGGTTGTTGCCCTGCTGCTTTATGCGCGGGAAAAAAGGCGCACGGTTTTGCGTGAGCGGTTCGCTGCTGCACGGCTTCATCCGATGATCATCTCGCACCTCAGCCGACAGCGACGGGTGGTGGGTGCGCTTCTCTTCCTGAGCGGCCTAGCCGCGGCCATCCTTGCGGGAGCGCGTCCGCAATGGGGTTACGAAGACCGTCGGATCGTGTCCGCGGGCATTGATCTTATCATCGCAGTGGACGTGTCCAAGAGCATGCTGGCGGAGGATTACAAGCCAAATCGGCTTGGTCGTGCCAAGGAGCTTCTTCAGAACATTTTGTGGAGCCTGAAAGGAGACCGTGTCGGGATTGTGGCGTTCGCAGGAGACGCTGCGGTCGTGTGCCCGCTTACCGCTGACTACGCGATGGCAAAAGCAGCTCTTCAGGGACTTGATACCACAAGCGTATCGAAGCCTGGCACTGACATCGGGCGGGCGCTGGATGTGGCGATGGGCGCACTCGAACTAGCTGCACAGGGCGACAAGGTCATCGTGCTGCTCACCGACGGGGAGGACCACGGCGGACAGGCCGTCGCCATGGCTGAAAAAGCAGCGAAAGCAGGCGTGCGAATATACTGCATTGGTATTGGAACAAGCCAGGGGATGCCTATCCCTGAAGAAGGCGGATACAAAGTCGACAAGCAAGGCCGAGTGGTGTCCACCCGACTCGATTTCGAAACTCTAACGAGAATTGCCGAACTGACGAAGGGCAGTGCTTACAAAGCGAACCCTGCTGGTTTTGCAGAGATTCAGCCAATTCTCTCAGAGATCGAGCAGATGCAACACCGCGGCGAGCAAGAGACTGTATTCCGAATTTATCGTGAGCGGTTCCCGTGGTTCATCGGGCTGGCATTAAGCTTGCTGATACTGGAGATGTTCATCTTCGAAACGCGGCGCAGTCCGGAGGGATTGACGGAATGAGGCGAAGAGGGCTCATAGGCTTAATCGCTCTCGGCGCGCTTGTCATTGGTTTAGCAGCGTCCGCGGATGCTTATCCTGGGCAAGGAGTTGTCGAAGAGCTGCGTGGCCAACGTGCTTACAAATCTGGCGATTATAAGCAAGCCGCCGAGCATTTCCAGAAAGCCGCCGAGAGCAACCCCTCTGCCGGGCGCCTGCGTTACAATCAGGCTCTGGCTCTGCTGCAAGCAGGGGAAAAAGAGAAGGCGGAAGAGATTCTGCGCACAGTTTTTGATCCTCGCGATCCCGAAGCCACCCGGCGCGCTTTCGAGCAAATGACGAAACTGAAACACGATGAGACGCGGGCGAGTGCGAATTCCCTTATGCCTTATCTCAGTCGCCCTGAAGAGGTTCCTTCACAAGAAATCGAAAAGCTGAGAGAAAGCGGGAATGCTGCTTTGAAGCAATACGAGCAGCTTTTGCAAGAGTATCGTCAGGCCTTGTCCCTAGCTGCAGGAAGCGACACGCTTGCAAGAAACTTTGAGGTCGCCCAGCACGAACGCGACGCGATAGAGGAGTTCTTGCGTCGCCTCCCTGCTCCTCCCCCACCTCCTCAATCGCAACAGAATCAACAACAGCAGCAACAAAACCAAAAAGATAATGAGGATAAGCAGCAGCAGCAGCAGCAGCAGCAGCAGCAGCAGCAGCAGCAAAACTCGGGCCAGAATCAGCAACAAAACAGCAACCAGCAAGAGCAGGAACGAAAGCAGCAAGAATCGCAAAGTAATAGCCAAGCAAACGCTCAACCAACACCATCAACGGACAACAAAGAGAAACAAGAACCAAGCCAGAAGGAACAAAAAGGGCAAGAGGAACAGCAGAAAAAGTTGCAGCAAGAAAGCGCCAAGCAAACGCAGGAGAAACAGAAAGAACAAAGCCCTTCGGGGGAAGGGCAGCAAATCCCTATAGGACAAATGTCGCCCGAGGAAGCTCGACGGTTGCTCAACTCATTGCCTGAGGAAGATAAACGTGCATTGCTGCGACTCATAAATCGCGGTCAGCCGCGAGAAGACACCCCGATGGAGCAGGATTGGTGATGCGTCACAACACGACGGTGCTAGCAATCCTCATAGGAGCAGTGGTTCTGCTTTTGGCTGGCGTGGTCATGGGCGAGCGCCCGTGTCGCGTTACGGCTGAGATATCGCCCAAGAACCCGCAAGTTGGCGAACGGGTTTTGTACACCGTGCGAGTGGAATGTAGCGCGATGGAGGAAACACCTCAGCTCCAGCTCCCCGAACTGTCGCCCGACTCAGGGATTTCTGATTTTGCCCCAGCGGGGACCTTTCAGCAAATCTCGATCACCAATGGGCGGCAGACGCGAACCCAAGAGTTTCGTTACACTTTCGTGCCAAAGCGCGCGGGCACTTTTCGCATTCCTCCGACGACGATTGCCGTAGACGGCGAAATCTACGAGACAAACGAAGTCGAGGTGCGAGTGGGTCAATCTCTGCAGGCGCCGGATGAGGCGGTTCCTCCGGATCTCCGAGGTTTCGTCGTGCCACCGCGCGTGCCGAATGCGCCCCAGCTGGAAAAAGCCCTTGCTGGCAAGGTCTTTATCCTAGCCGTTGCAGAGACGACTCAACCAGTGAGTGGGCAACAATTTTTGCTGAGTTATCACCTCTTCATAGACCAGGAAGGGTTGGCGCGCACGGGACTCTCAGCAAAAGGATTCAGGGCTACTGAACCACAGCTTCCGCAGCTGAAAGACTTTCTCAAGGAAGAGCTTTATCGCCTTCAGACAAATCTGCGGTTTGAAGAGCAGGTTGTCGGGGGACGGCGATACGCTGTAGCTCCCATCTATCAGGTTGCCCTTACGCCAACCCGTTCCGGAAGGATGACCATCGAGCCTGTTCAAATGACGTTGCTGCTCCCCTCACGCCAGCAGCGGAGTCGCGGGATACTCGACGATTCATTGTTTGACGATGTCTTTTCCCTGGATCCTTTCGACTCGCAACGGCTGGCCGTCATCGCGCAATCCATTCCCATCGAGCTGGACGTGAAACCGCTCCCAACGCAAGGCAAGCCCGCAAACTTCTGTGGGGCGGTGGGGAAGTTTACTCTCGAAGCTTCAGTAGACAAGGATCATCTCGTCGCCAATGAGGACGTGGCTCGGTTGCGTGTGATTTTGCGCGGGGAAGGGAACGCAAGTGTGGCTGTCCCACCGCCATTTCCAGAATCCGATGCGCTAAGACTCCTAGAGGAGCCCAAGAGTTCTTTCGATCGGAAAATCGAGAACAACAAGCTTATCACTAGCAAGACGTTTGATTACATCTTTCGTGCAACACGCGACGGAAAAATTGTTCTTCCGCCAATAGAAACTGCGATCTTTAATCCCAAAACCGGTCAGTACGAGCTCCTGCGAACGAACGAGCTGACACTCGTCGTGGCGCCAGGGACAAGCATGCCTGTTCTGACCGCACCTGTCACGAGTCAACCGGCGACAGTTGCCGCGTCACGCGCGGCTGGACCGGAAGTGCGAAAAGATCTGAGATATATTCACGAACACATGAATGTGAAAACCGCTGCCGATTTACGACGCGAGCATACTGTGCAGAGCGTCCTCATTGCACTCGCGGCAACTTGGCTTGTTTCCAGTGCGATCCTTGCCAGACGCAGGCGCTACAACAATGAAGCTAATGCTCGGTACCGGCGCGGTCTCTGTCACGCCCGTCTGCGCGAGACGTTGCGCCGACTTGAAACAGTCGACGACTCTGAGATCGTCGAGACCAGCGAGAAGCTTGCGGGAGCATTGAGAGATTACTTTGCTTCGCTTTTGGGCTTATCTATAGGAGCACTCACCACAGAAGAGCTTTGCACCCAACTTGCCACAAAAGACGTGCCGGAAACTTTGATCAGCGAACTTCGTCAATTGCTCGAAACATGCGACAGCATTCGGTATGCACCGGGGAGCACGTCCAGCGCGTCGCTCCGGGCAAGCGCGCCACGACTCAAGCAGGTGGTTGAGGAGGTAAGCAAATGCCTCGAATAATGACTGTGTTCGTGCTTGTTATGGGGCTCCTCGCCAACCTTGCATTCTCTCTGCCTGCCGTAGGGGCACCAGAAGATTACGAAACTGTGTTCGCCCAGGCCAACAATGCGTTTCGAGATAAAGATTTTCGGCAGGCTGCAAAGCTTTACGAGGATTTGGTGACCAGTGGGATTATTTCGGCAGACCTTTACTACAACCTTGGAACGACATTTGCGCATCTTGCACAAACTGGCGAAGCGGTTCTCTATCTGGAAAAGGCTAAAAAGCTAAATCCGCGGGATCCTGATATTCTTGCGAATCTTCAGCTTGTCGCTCCCCCAGGAAGCCAGAATGAGCCATTCATTTTGTGGCTTCCGTTTTATCACGTTCGTGATATGCTAAGCTTCGACGAATGGCTCTGGCTATTCAGCGTTGTTTTTTTCGCGATAGCATTGGTTGGAGGATGGATTCTTTGGCGGGACAAACAACGCGGAAGCAAGTCTGTGTGGATTGCTGGAGTATGTGTTCTCGTTTGCGTAGCCGCCTTCACAGGTTGGTCTTATTATGCAACTCATATCCAGCGTTACGTTGTTCTTTTGCGTGACGATGAACCGATTTACAGTGGCCCAGCAAACACGTTTTCCCGTCTCATGACCGCTAAGGAAGGGCAAAAATTTCCAGCGCTGAAGTATGCCGAGAGAGATTGGAAGAGCGTTGTCCTTCCGACTGGCCAGGTCGGGTTTGTGCGCAGCGAAGCTGCGGAAGAAATTTAGAGACGCGGCATGTTTGTGACAGCAGTGTGACAATAATATCACAGTCGCGAAAGCAGCCGTTTCGGTGTTGCAAGAGAGCAGCTGCGCTTTCGGCATAGTCGCAGAACATCTGATTTAAAGAAGCATAATCTAACGAGGAGCTCGAAATGAGCCACAACCGTGGAATCCTCGTGGTTGAAGATGAGCCCGCGATTGCGGACCTCGTCGCTTTCCACCTTCGGGAAGAAGGGTGGGACCCTGTTGTCGTAGCAGAAGGCGAAAGGGCACTGAAGCTTTTGCAAAAAACCTTACCGGCAGCTGTGATCCTCGATCTTATGCTCCCAGACATTGACGGCATCGAAATCCTCCGCCGAATTCGCCAGACCCCGCAGACGAAACTTTTGCCAGTCCTGATTCTGACCGCGCGCGGCGAAGAAGCCGACCGCGTCCTGGGGCTTGAGGTTGGCGC
This sequence comes from Candidatus Sumerlaeota bacterium, assembly GCA_017161655.1. Lineage (GTDB taxonomy): Bacteria > Sumerlaeota > Sumerlaeia > Sumerlaeales > Sumerlaeaceae > DRVG01. The sequence goes on along the minus strand of JADFCV010000001.1, from coordinate 125,552 downwards.
CGACGATTATCTTGCGAAACCATTCTCGCCACGGGAACTTTTGTTGAGGCTCAAGAAGCTCGTGGAAGGGAAGGGGGCTAATGCCAAACCGCCAGTGATTCGCTTCGGCGTGCTCGAAGTCGACGAAGGAAGATTTCGCGTGAAAGTGGGAGACGACCTCGTGGAAGTCTCAGCCACAGAAATGCGACTTCTCGTGGAGTTGCTGCAAAACCGGGGAAAAGTCCTTTCCCGCCAACAGCTGTTGCAGAAGGCGTGGGGCTTCATGCCCAACGTGACTCACAGAACAATTGACACCCACGTGAAACGCCTGCGCCAGAAACTCGGTTTAGCAGGCAACTACATCGAGACAGTTCGCGGTGTCGGCTACCGGTGGTTAGAGGAACCACCCAGCGAGGCAAGCCCAAGTGCTGCATCGAAAAAGGCTCTCAAAAACCCGCAACAGCGCAAAAGAATTTCGAGAAGCACAGGTGAAACAAAAAAATGATCAAACGTTTGAACAAGAACCTCCGCGCTTTGCTCGACAGCTTGCCTGAGGAGGCTTGTTTGTACGTTTGGCAAATGGACCGCCTCTATCCCAACACGCGATGGAAGGCGGCCTACGGCGAAATGAAGCATTTGAATGACCTAAGCCGATTGGGTCTCGACCCGCAAGCCGTCGTTGAACGAATGGAGGAGACCTCGGAGTCCAGCGAGACCACGGTGGCACTCTCGCTGGACAAAAGTGGATCGCGTCGCCTTATTCTGGCGCCTGTTGTTGGTAGTGAAGGCGACGTCCTTTTTCTCGTCCGAGATGATGCCGAAGTAAGACGCATTGAGCAATTGCGTCGGGATTTCATCGCAAATGTTTCGCATGAGCTCCGCACGCCGCTCACCGCCGTGCGCGGTTACATTGAGACGCTGCTCGATCCGAAGTTCCTCACGCTGGACCGAGTGAAGGAGTTTTTGCCGATCATCTTTGAGCATACGGAGCGTCTGCACAATCTTATGCTCGACCTGCTCAGTTTGTCGCGGCTCGAGAATCCAACCACCCAGATTCAGATTTTTCCTGTTTGCCTGGCAGAAGAGCTAGAAAACGCCGTAGCAGCTACACGGCCGCTTGCCGAGATGAAAAACATCTCGATGCGATTGCGAAGACCAAGCGCACGGCTGCACGTTTTGGCAAACCCTGAACACCTCGAACGTATCATGGTGAATCTCCTCGACAATGCGATTAAATACTCGCCCGCAGGGGGAATGGTATCGATCTGGAGCGAAGTGCACGGGCCGTTTGTGTGGACCCACGTAAAGGATCGTGGTCCCGGCATCCCCTCGGAGGAACTGCCGCGGGTCTTCGAACGTTTTTATCGCACTCGGGGCGCTGTGGGTGGCAAGGAGCGCGGAAGCGGCCTCGGACTGGCCATTGTGAAGCATATCGTCCAGCAGCTGGGCGGCGAAATCAAAGTGGCAAGTCAGCTGGGGAAAGGCTCAGATTTCTCTTTTTGCCTGCGCCTGGCAGCGGAGAACAAGACTGAAACAAACCGCGCAACGCCGACGTCAAAGAAAAAATCTCGTAAGACCTAGTCTTCCGGCTCGCGCCTCTCGGAAAACTTTTCGTTGCTGTTATCGGCAGCCTTCTTTTCTTCAAGCGCTTTTAGCCGCCATGAGCATCGTTTGCAGTACTCTGTCTTTATGGTCTCAGGCGTGGCGTTGGGAATCCATCCACCCTGACGCGTTTTCGAAAGGCTCGCGCCCCACCGCAATCTGAGCAGATTGCCTGGTTCATGAAGGATCATCGCCCCAGCAACAACGAGATAAACAGCCGAGAAAAAAGGATGGATGAGGTCGGCAGGAAGGCCGAATAACCAGGTGCTGTTTTGACTGACAAGCATAGGCGAGACGAACTGCGCGAGAAAAAGGATAAAGAGAAGTATGGCCTCGCCGAGCGTAAAGCGCAGGTTCGCAAGAATGACTACCCCAAGCAGCGATTGGGCAGCAGTAAGCAGGAGTTCATGAAATTGAAGCGAGGTGAGAGGAATGGGAGGATGGATGCTTCCATGAGCAGCAGCATAGACCCATGGAATCATCCCAACAAGCAACGTCCACTGATTCAGCTTGGAGGAGAGAAGCATCGCGATAGCAACTTCTGGGCACCCACGTGAGGCAAACACGAGAGCAACAAGAAACTCGGGGGTTTCAGAAGCCACGGGTGCCAGCCATTGAATGAGAAAAAACTCGTTGATGTGAAGGATCTTGCCCGTGGCGATGAGCCCCTCGCAGAAAGGTTCGGCGCAGGCGAAAATGGTTGCTCCCGCAAGGAGGAATAACGCGACTGTGGCCAACCGACGCTTTGCGGGTGGCAAATGAAGAAGCAATTCAACTGGCCCTTCTTCCTCGACCTCCTCGTGGGGCTTCTGGGACGCAAAATACATGTACCATGCATACAGGCCAACAAGGACAACGCCATCGTACCACGCAAGGCTGCCCTTCAGAGGAATGATAAATGCATAGGCAGTCGCCGCTCCGAGAAAGAGTATCTCGGTGCGCTGATTGGGTTCGAGCAGAACAGGACGGATTTTCTTGAACCATGCCAAGAAACAAACAACGGACCATCCGACACCAATGAGGAGACGGTTGGCTCCCGTCATATTTGCTACGGCGTAGAGAGAATAGGAGCTTTCAGGGTGACGCCCCGCTTTCCATGTGAAGTACATGTCCACGGCATATTCAGGAAGAACGGCAATTAGCGCCACAAAGGCTAAAGAAAGCGAACGGTTGATATCGGCCTGCGCAGCCTCGCTTCCCCAGCTTAGCAGAAACGCCGCACAGAGAATGGACAACCCTGCTATGAGAGCTTCAAGAGGCGCAGGGGCATGAATCCCTGAGACTCGAAGTATGATCCCCGGAAAACACCCAAGAATAACGAGAATGAACCAGAAGCGCGCTCGCCTTGCTTCCATTCTTGTTCTCATTCCTTCCTGCGCGGCGCCGGACTGGCCGCGCCCTTGTATGCGCAGCCAATAGTCTGGCACCCAGCAGCGTTAGCTGGTCGCGCAGGCCAGAAGACGGATTGTCGCGCCTTCGGGATTGTTGACCCACACGAGACACTCCCCGCAGAGTGTCTTGCTACTCCCCATTGGCATACCATGCTTCGCGGCACGCAGTGAATACGTGGGAACAGAATCTCACGCCGCCAAGCACCGCATTTTTTTACCGCGCTGGCACACTGCGCATTTGCTAAAGACCAAGAATTTTAGAAGTTATTACTTTGATCTGGCCCTTCGGAGTCCTGGGTGCGGAAAAGCTGGGACCTCTTCAGAAACTCAAGGGAGGGACGGTGAATCACTTCACGCAACGCCGGGAAACTCATGCTGATACGGGGGATGCGAAGCTCAGTGCCGACTGCTGGCGTATCGAGCGACGGCAATCGGTTCACTGCAGCAATGGCCCCAGGCGTTGAACCATACTCCTGGGCGATGTCCTCCAGAGTTTCCCCCTCTTTCACCTCATGGACCACACTGACATGAATCGGACCCTGCTCAAAGGTGGGAGGCTGAAGGGGAACCCAAACACAACCTGCAAAACAAATCAGAAGGCTCAAGAGAAGCACCCACTTCAGAAAAAGACAGATTTTGACGTCAGACTTAGCACCATGCTGGATCATGTCGCCCTCTGAACCAGCTCGTCTCATCATCAACCTTTCCAACAGGAACTCGAACATCTTCAGGCCCTGGATATCGGATGCGACACATCTGGACATGTTGAGCTTTATTTTATCAAGTAAGCTCAAGACCGGCGCCGCAAGAGAATTCGTCGGTCGGTTGTGCATTACGGTATGGTCAGAATTTGCCGAGAAGACGCTTGAAGTAAACTGCGCGTTGAGTGTTCGTATGTGCGGAAAGATTCTTTGCACAGAACAGACTCTTCGGTTGTGGGGAAACTCACGTTTGAGTTCATCGGAGCTTACCATGAGCTACGCAAAGGCAAAATTGTGGATCATGTTGGCCGTAGCAGCATTTTTCATGTCCTCTGGCTTTGCGGGGGACATGGAGCGAGCTGGCCTGGTTAAACAGCTCGACCAGCTTTTCGATGCACCAATTTGGTCCAATGCTCAGTGGGGAGTGCAAGTGCTCGACCTGGATACGAGCGAGATTCTCTATCAGCGCCAACCTGGCAAAGCATTTCTGCCCGCTTCCAATCTCAAGCTTTACACAACTGCTGCCGCAATCAAGACGCTGGGCACAAACTACCGCTACGAAACGAAACTCTATGCAAATGGCCCAGTGCTCAAGGATGGCACTCTAAAAGGTGATCTTGTTGTTGTGGGCAGTGGAGACCCCTCGATTTCCGGGCGTTATAATCCAGATTTGCCGACAACTGCAATCCTCCATCAATGGGCGAAAGCCGTTCGAGAGGCTGGCATTCGGCGCATTGAAGGGGCTATTATTGGAGACGATGATTGTTTCGACGATCAACCTCGAGCCGGCACTTGGCAGCTTGATTATTACCAGGAATGGTACGCAGCGGAATCGAGTGGGCTGGCGATTAATGAGAATTGTTGGGATGTGACGATAACACCTGCCGACAGAGCCGGAAAGAGGGCGCGTTTGCTCGTCGAGTTGCCAACGAAGTACGTCACCTTCAAGAATGAGGTCCTGACAACCGTTGCCAAGGGGAAACCGGAGGAAGACCTTGAGATTGAGATTTACCGTCCGCTGGACAAGAACGAAGTGCGCCTGAAAGGCGAAATCCCAGCGGATCATGTTCCCTACAAACTCTGGGGCAGCGTGCACAACGGCACATTGTGGACCGTCACACTTCTAAAAGAAGAGCTTGAGCGTCAGGGGGTGCGGGTAAAAGGCGGAGCTGTGGACGTTGATGATCTCCCCAATAAGGAGAAACGCCTTCGACGCGATGCGTGGCGTCTTCTGCACACACATGTTTCCCCGCCGCTTTGGCAACTGATTGCTATCGTAAACAAGCCTTCCCAGAACTTTTATGCTGACCAACTTCTAAAAACGCTCGGCTATATGAAATACGGACAAGGGAGTTTTTCCGCAGGAGAACGCGTGGTAAGGGAATTCCTGAACAGTGCGGGAATTGAAACGACCTCGCTACGCATGATGGATGGCTCAGGTCTCTCACGGCAGAATCTGGTGGAGCCGCGCATGACCGTGTCACTTCTAGCTTTTATGCTCTGGCAGCCGGAGGGCCAAGCTTACTATGATTCGCTTCCAATCGCTGGCGTGGATGGGACATTGCGCAAACGGATGAAAGGAACAGCTGCTGAAGGGAAAGTGCATGCAAAAACGGGCTACATCGGACGCGTGCGATGCCTGAGCGGCTACGCGACAACGCGGGATAACCACCGGCTGGCGTTCTCAATGATGGTTAACAATTATACGGTTGATACCAAGCTGGCTAATGACACCCAAGATTCAGCGACGCTACTGTTGGTGAATTTTTCCGAAGGACTGAAGGCTGAGTCTAACGATGAACCAGTGACGGCAACGGCTTCGCCGATAATCAGCAAGACGGACTACACCATCGAGCAGACAGGGCGAGCGCTTCGCGAAGACAGCGAACCGGGAGGACCACTATCCTTTCACGAGAATCCGTAAGGACGGCTCGTTTTTTGTTACAATGTTAGCAATGTTCAATTCTGGTGGCCAGAGGAAGCTTCGGGCGTTCAATTTTGGGACATACTGTGGGGACATCTGACACTTCGAAGTTGGATACGAAGACTGAGCCGCACCCTAGTTTGCCGAAACACCTCGAGGGTGATGCATTGCGTCGCGCCTGGCGCATTGTGTGCTGGGCGGGGCTTCTCGGAAGTATCTACTACCAGTTCTGTATCTTGGGGGCACCACGGAACAAGTGGCTCGTGGACCTCGGAGCTACTGCAGGGGATTTTGGCCTGATTGCCGGCGCGGGCGCACTCGCCATCGGATTTCAAATCCTTGGCGCTCATCTGACCAATCTCCTGCGATATCGAAAACTCCCCTGGATGATCATCACGATTACGCACCGCCTGCTCTATTCGGCCATCGTGGCTGCTCCCTTTTTATTCAGGGATCCGCACCTTCGCATGATGTGGATCGTGCTGTTTGTCTTTCTTCATGACGCCCTCGCACAAACAAGCACACCCATGTGGTTTTCCTGGATGTCTGACCTGTTGCCACGCGATTCGATGAACCTTCACTGGGCTCAGCGCCAGAGATTTATCACCGCGCTGACAACGGTGTTTCTCATCGTCATGGCCCTGGGATTCGACATTTTCGAGAAGCATGGTTACGTTCTTTTAGGCTACACGATTCTTGCGTGCGTTGGCATCATCGCAGGGGTGATCGATATTCTTCTTTTTCATTGGGTGCCCGAACCTCCCCATACACCGCTTATCGAAGAGCGCTTTTGGTCGACACTGATCGAGCCTGTGCGACATCCGGAGTTTCGCTATTTCCTCTTACTCATGGCTTACTGGAACTTCTCCATCTTTGTGGCAGCGCCTTTTTTTACACCGTTTATGATGAAGCACTTGGCTATGACGGCTCTTATCGTGCAGATGATTTCGGTGGCTTCATCTATCGGGGTCGTGGCTGGCTCGAATTATTGGGGGCTTCTGTGCGACGTTTACGGTTTCAGGGGAATCCTTCAGGTACTAGCCGTAGGCAAAGTCCTCGCTCCAGCCTGCTTTCTCATCGCTCTGCCGGGACAGCATTGGACTACAGCGCTGCTCATGGTACTCATGTTTTTCGACGGTTTTTTAAACGCGGGCACAGTTCTGGCCCCACAGGGTGTGATGCTCAAGGCCACCCCTCGTCGCAATCGCACCATGTACATCGCCTCGGCGAATTTTCTATCGCTGGCACTTGGAGCAACCTTGGCTTCCGTCATCACTGGAAAGTTCATTGACTGGGCCAACGATTTAGGAAACCTGAGAGTTGGGAGTTATCAAGTTACAGGGTACCATTGGGCCTTTGTGATCAGCACCCTTTTACGCCTAGGGGCTATTCCTCTGGCCGGCAAAATTCGTGACGAACGACAAGTCTCGTGGCGGGAACTTTTGCCGCGCATGCTTTCATGGAAATCTTTTGTGGTCGCTCATTATGTCGCGCGACTTCAGTCATCAGAATCAGAATTTGTCCGGTACCGCGCGGCGACGAAACTCGCTCGATGTCGCAGTCCCCTCGCCATCAAACCGCTGATCCAAGCGTTGAATGACTCGGCCTTGATCGTGCAGAAAGCGGCAATCGACGCCTTGTCAGAAATCGGTTCACCAGAAGTTGTAGAACCTTTATCGAAGGTCCTATTCGATCCCGCAAGCCAGCTGCATGCACGTGCCGCTCAAGCTTTATCGCGGCTGGGGCATCCCCAATCGCTTCGGGCTCTTCTTCGTGGGCTTCGGTCGGCTGACCCACGTGTTTTGCGTGTGACAGCAAAATCGCTTGCTCGCCTACGCGAACCAGCGGCGCTTGTTCCTCTCATTAGCCTGTATCACGAAGTTTCCGATGAAACCACGAGAAGGGTGATCGCGGAAGCTCTCATGCGTATCGCTGAAGTTCGTTCTGTGACCGAGGTGTACGAAGCGCTCAAACCACCGGTCGTGGAAGCTCACTGACCGATGACCGACCCCGACACGGAAGTGGGCAAAGGCGCATCAGGCAGGTTATCCCACACGCATTCAAAGCTTCCATTCGGAAAAACTCGCGCCACATACACAGCCGCATTTTGAGGAACCCTGTGCCAAATGGCATCAAAGGTTTCGCCACGGCACAAGCTGTCCACGGCCCGGACAACGCCCGAATGAGTGACGAGAAGTACTGTTTCCCCCGCATGCGATTGCACCAAATCGAGGAGAAAACTCCGCACGCGCTCACGAACCTGGGCCATTGTTTCTCCTTTTGGCGGGGCCCAGGTTTCTCGGGATCCCCCAACATCGCGAAAACGGGTGCCTGGATAACGTTCCTCTATCTCGGCTGCAGTAAGCCCTTCGTAAACTCCGTAGTCGCGTTCCCGCAACGCTGGATGCGGCACAATGGGAAGCTCCAGCTCACCCAGGATAATACGGGCCGTTTCCATTGCACGGCCAGCATCACTGGAATAAACTGCATGAATTGGCTGCTGCATGACTATGCGGCGTGCTTCGAGAGCCTGCTTGCGGCCTAACTCTGTCAGGGGGCTGTCCAGGCGACCTTGCCAACGTCCCTGCTCATTCCACTCGGTTTGCCCATGACGTACCACAACCACGGTCACAGGCGCGATTCGGCCATCACTCTTTTTGCGATACTCTTCCATCGTTTCCGCTAATACGACAAACACGTTCACGTGATTCAGCAAACGTCAAAAGCCTTCTTTTGGGCTTGGACAACCAACACTGAATTGCGACACTACACGAGAGATTCGAATCTTCAGGAAAAGAGGGCAGCACTATGGCACGCCCGGAGGGGCAACTTCTCTACCGCGAGGTCCAGTACTTTCCCGCGTGGACTTACGCAGCCGGTTTAGCGGCCGCCGTGGGGGGATTCATCGCAATTCTCGGAAGGCCACTTCCCACTCTGGGGGGAAATGCACTTATCATGCTTGGTTTGTTGTTAGGACTCTGGTTCACTATCACCCTCCGCTTGGAAACAGAAGTGCGAACCGGCGGGGTTTTTGTGCGTCTTCGACCATTGTGGTGGATACGAATCAATCTGGACGGCTGCACCTCGCACAAACCTGTTACTTATCGGCCCATACTTGAGTACGGCGGATGGGGAATTCGCCTGGGATGGAAGGGGCGGGCATACAACGCTCGTGGGAATCGGGGCGTAAGGCTGGAATTCCCCAACGGGCGTCACATCCTCCTGGGCTCTCAGACTCCCGAACAGCTTGATGCTGCTATTGAACAGGTCCTTGCCGTGCGGCGGACCTAATTTGACAAAATGATCCAAGCGTTGCGCGATGGCGCGGTTTCGCGTGGTGTGACAGCACGGAGGCAAGCCAGGGATGCAGAAGCTCGCATCACCATCGCTGGGCGAATTGCCGCAAGAAACGTATGTCGTTTTCGTAGAAGCAGCGGATATTGGTAATCCCGTAGCGAAGCATGGCAAAACGTTCAACCCCTAGGCCAAAGGCAAAGCCGGAAAACTCCTTAGGATCAAGCCCGACATGAGAGAGCACGTTCGGGTGGACCATACCGGAGCCCAAAACCTCGATCCAGCCTGTGCCCTTGCAGATGCGGCACTCAGCGTTCTTCCCACGGCAAGCAAAACACTGCACATCCACTTCGGCGCTCGGCTCGGTGAAGGGGAAATAACTTGGCCGAAAACGCGTGGCGAGATCTTTGCCAAACATAGCGTGCAGGAACTCCGTCAGTGTTCCTTTCAAGTGAGCAAAAGAAACGTCGCGATCGACCAACAACCCTTCGACCTGGTGAAAAACAGGCGAATGAGTGGCATCGATGTCATCGACGCGGTAAACGCGCCCCGGTGCAATGATCGCGATTGGTGGGTGATGGGATTTCATGTAGCGAATCTGGACTGGTGACGTATGCGTACGAAGAATAGTCCCAGGGGCGAGAAAGAACGTGTCGTGCATGTCGCGCGCTGGGTGATCAGGCGGGATATTCAACGCGTCGAAATTGTAGTACTCCGTTTCCACCTCTGGGCCGGTCGCCACGCTGTAGCCCATGGACACAAAAATCCGTTCAATTTCGCGCAGGGTGAGCGTGAGTGGGTGGAGGAGGCCGACACGCCGGCTGGGGGACGGCAGGGTCACGTCAATTCGCTCTGCAGCTAAGCGAGCCTCAAGCTCTCGTTCGCGCAGCTCCTGCAAACGTGTCTCACAGGCAGATTCGACACGGGCGGCTGCTTCATTGATAATGGCTCCTGCGGTCGGCCGCAGTGTCGCGTCGATTTGCCCCAAAAGCCGCATCAATTGACGGAGTGCACCTTTTTTGCCAAGGATTTCGGGTTTCAGTCGCTCAATTTCCGCCGCGCTTTTCGCAGCGGCAAGTGCATCTAGAGCAGCCTTTTCCGCTTGCAAGGCTTCAGTTTTGATTTGTTCAAGCTCCATGGTGGTTGAAATCTCGAAACAGTAGTCCGGGGAATTTCAAGGGCAAGTTTAGGCAATTGCCACGCACGCATGGAAAAGAGGTTGTACGAAAGATTGGCTGCGGCCACATTTGGTACGGTAAAGAATTCGATGAGTTGCCGCGCACGGGTGTAAACGACGAATGACCGTTGCGATAATCGCGACTTAAGGGTTTTCCGGATAACGGCAGAACCTAGAGAAAAGGACAAGCGTTAGAATGGCTTGGTTCAAAAAAGAAAAGTACACAACACTCAAACCGCCGGTGATGAAGGACCGCATCCCGGAGGGATTGTGGACGAAATGCGAAAACTGTTTCAACCTGGTTCTCACAAAAGATTTCGAGGAGAACCTGAAGGTCTGCAAGAAGTGTAACCACCATCATCGGCTGACGGCACGCGAACGCATCGCTATGCTCGCCGATGAAGGGACGTTTCAGGAAATGTTCTCCAATGTTCAGCCGACGGACCCCCTGGGATTTGTGGACTCGAAGCCTTACAGCGAACGTTTGAAAGCTGCGCAGAAGGCCAGCGGACACGACGAAGCTGTGGTCGTAGGAAAAGCCGAGATTGATGGGATTCCCGTGGGGCTGGGAGTGATGGTTTTCGAATTTGTCGGGGGTTCCATGGGAAGCGTTGTGGGTGAACGCATCACGCGTCTGATTGAATACTGCACTGAGTATTCGTTGCCACTTGTCATCGTGAGCGCTTCTGGCGGAGCCCGGATGCAAGAGGGGATCCTTTCTCTCATGCAAATGGCAAAGACCAGTGGTGCCCTCTCCCGCCTCGCTGAGAAGAAGGTTCCGTTCATCAGCGTTCTGACAAACCCCACCACCGCGGGCGTGATGGCAAGTTACGCCAGCCTGGGAGATGTCATTATCGCGGAACCAGATGCCCTCATCGGTTTCGCTGGACCACGCGTCATTCAGCAGACGATCAATCAGATTCTGCCCAAAGGGTTCCAGAAGAGCGAGTTCGTTCTCGAGCACGGCTTTCTGGACAAGGTTGTCCACCGCAAGGATCTTAAGAAGACGATTGCACTGTTCCTTCATTATTTCACGGGACAGAAACCGCGAAGCTGGAGCGACGAAGAAGTTACGGAAGCCTCCGAAAACCGTGTGTCAGCATGAGTGAGAGCCGCGAAGACCAGAGCGTGAGCCAGCCGGATGAAATAAGACCCAAAGCTCACCGCGTAAAAGTCAAGGTCTACGTCCAACCCGAGGCAGAGGGGCTGCCGATGCCGGAATATCTCACGCCAGGAGCAGCCGGAGCTGATCTCCGGGCAGCAGTCAAAGATCCTGTGACTTTGCTGCCAGGTGAATGGGCCATGATACCCACAGGCTTGCGATTAGAGATCCCCAAGGGTTACGAAGGACAAGTGAGACCCCGCAGCGGCCTGGCAGCTCGACATGGCGTCACATGTCTCAACGCTCCCGGCACAATCGATTCTGACTTTCGGGGAGAAGTCCACGTCATTCTCATAAACCATGGGACAGTTCCTTTTGTTGTGCGACGTGGGGACCGAATCGCTCAGCTCGTCATCGCCCCTGTGATTCAGGCCGAGTTTCATCAGACGGAGACGTTGAGCGAGACCCAGCGGGGAGAGGGTGGTTTTGGGCATTCGGGAATGGGCTAACCCTCTCGTCTTCAGGCAGAGCTCCTTCCACGGTTTCCGCAGGGGCACCAGACATTGTGTGTTTGCAGGCAACATCGCAAATTAAGGGGAATGCGTGATCTAGCACTGTGACATGGTTAGCGCCCGGAATTTCGGCGTAGTGAATAAAGCTGTGAAAGCGCTCGGCCATCCGTCTGCTCATCTCAACCGGAACCACGTCGTCAGCGTCACCATGAAAGATCCATATCTCTGGAGGAGGCATGCGTTGAGATAGAGCAGACAGGGCGGCAACGTTATCGAACCGATCGAGCAAGAGATAACATAATGGCCAACCCACCGAGCGGCGAGCCATCTCCAGCAGCGATGTGAACGGTGCCATCAGAAATATGCGGGGGACATCGTAACGCTGGGCAAATTCCAGAGCAACAGCACAACCGAGAGAAATTCCCAAAAGGTGCGTTTGCCTGGCCAACTGCTGAGAAGAGGTATTCAGACGTTCTGCAGCTTGCTCGAATGCTTTGAGCGCCGTTTGGACAATAGCTTCGCGTGAAGGTCTCCCACCATTTTGGCCGTACCCGGGGTACTCTACAAGGAGAACGCCCCGCGCACACGGCAGAACAAGTTCCGCGCAATCAAGCCAGTCGAGTGCCAGCGAAGCATTGCCACCAAAAAACACACAAAACGCCGCATCGGGGGAAGGATGTTCGGATTTAAGCAGATAGGCGTACTGCACCACGTCACCATTCAGAAACTCCAGAACCTCAGCTCTGCCTTCTGCCAGATGCTCTCGCAAGAGTGCTTTTGGCGCTACTGGGTACGTGTGAGGAAGGTAAATAAGTCGGCGCTGAAAAATAAACAAAATAACAGCATAAGCAACAAGAATCGAGAGAACAACAAGTCCGATGCGCAGCACACTCGTGAGCACCGCCGAAAGAGCTGGAGGCACAATCATCTCTCTTTCCCTTCGTTACCGTGTAGGAGGAAATTCGCGCACCTTCTCCAGTAATTTGGTCGCCAGTCTCCGAAACTCGGCCACATAGAGACGCATCTTTTCCAGCTCTTCATGCTTAGCGGGAAAGGACCCGATAAACTGCATGACGGCATGGCAAATATCAGGTGGTAGCTTCCCTTCGAACTCCACAAACTCGAGATAAAGAGCTTCTTTTTGCTCATCGAGAACGTCCGGCTGGACAGCGACATCAGCGAGTTCACGCTCAGCGCTCGCACAAACTGTGCGAGTGGCGGCCCAGAGACGGCGATTTTGTATGGCCTCTCGCATCGTGCGCGAGAGAGGAACCTGCTGCTTCAGCGCAAAGACAATATCTGCTGTTTCAATATCCTGTTTGACCCCGAAAACCGCGTAGAGAGCTTCAACGATGGCTTGCTCGATCTCTGCACCGGAATATCCCTCGGAAATCTCAGCCAAATATCTGAGGTCAAATTGCTTTGGATCCCGGCCGCGTTTCTGCAGATGAATCCGGAAAATCTCAATGCGTTCCTCAAAGGCGGGGAGGTCCACAAAGAAGATTTCGTCGAAGCGCCCCTTGCGCAAAATTTCTGGCGGCAGTTCTTCAATTTCGTTCGCGGTGGCGACAACGAAAACTGGGGCCTGCTTTTCTTGCAGCCAGGTGATGATCGTGCCAAACACGCGCGAAGTGGTTCCCGCGTCGCTCGCGCTCGACGATTTGACTCCACTCAGCCCCTTCTCAATTTCGTCAATCCATAAAACAGCGGGTGCGACCGTTTCGGCGGTCGCCAGAGCACGCCGGACATTGAGCTCAGTTTCGCCAACCATTTTGCTAAACAGGCGCCCGACGTCCATCCGCAACAGGGGAAAACCGAGCTCATTGGCAATGGCTTTAGCGGCAAGACTTTTTCCGCAACCTTGAACACCAACAAGCAACACGCCACGGGGCGGGCAAAGACCAAACTCACGCGCGCCGGGGGCCATCGCCTTCTTTCGCTTCACCACCCACTCTTTGAGAACTTCGAGTCCGCCAACAGTCTGCAGGGTTTCCGGTGTATCAATGTACTCGAGAAGCCCGCTTTTGCGGATGATCTGACGTTTTTCGCTATAGACGAGTGGCGCTTCCTCCTTCGTGAGCCGTTGGCGCAGGACAAGCGTTTTGGCAAACACGTTTTCCGCTTCGTTGAGCGTGAGACCAATAGCGGCATCCACCAGCGCTTCGACAGACTCCTGGGAAAGATCAACTGCGAGCGAGGGATTACTGGTAATATCCGATGCAATTTGCTCCAACAATTTGATAATCTCACTGCGGCCAGGCAGAGGGTAATCCACAATGGTGAGATCTTTTTCGAGCTCGTCGGGGATGCGCAGAATCGGTGAGAGAAGGATGACAGTCGAGAGCGACACGCGCAGTGCGGCGGCGAGATCCCGTAGCGTACGCTTCACGTTGGGATCCGTGATGAAGTCGTGAAAATCACGAAAGACAAAGATCGCAGCTTCCTGGGTCTCAAAGACCTCACGAAGTGCAACAATAGGATCCTTCGTTCCTTTCTTGCCTTCAATCGCCCCGATGACGCCTTGCCGGTATCTTGCCAACCCCTGGACGATGGACCAGTCATAGATTTTTTTGCCAAGGACAGCAGCGACCTCCGACAGCTCCGCCATCACGCGGTCTTCCTCCCAACTCACTACATAAATGAGCGGGTAACGTGCACGAATAAGCACTTCCAACGAGGGAACCGAAGGGGTAAGCGCGCCGGACTGACGACCTTGCTTTACAGTTGATGGCTCCATCTCAGCACCTGTGATAGCTAAACCTTGCAGGGGTTGTCGAGAAACAAGCTACGCTGTGGCAGAATTTTTTCTTTATTTTGAAAATGTCGTGGTTCCTCAATCGCTTTGAGAGTTGTTCTCTAACCCCTGGCATAAGTGCGGGGGAAATCGATTTTGGGAGGCGTTAAGATGGGTAACATGAGCGCGAACGCAACCGCCGCTGTCGAACCGAAGTCGAAATCGGAGCGGTTGCTTTCGCTGGACACGTTGCGCGGGTTGACCATTGCGGGCATGATCCTTGTCAACAACCCCGGCTCATGGAATTATGTTTGGGGTCCTCTGGGTCACGCCGAGTGGGACGGCTGGACTCCTACAGACCTGATTTTTCCTTTCTTCCTTTTCATGGTCGGTGTGGCCATGACCTATTCGTTTGACAAGCGATTGGCGTCAGGCGTGAGCCGGCGCGCACTTATGGGCCATGTGATTTGTCGCGCAACTGTGCTCTTCCTGCTGGGACTGATCCTCACAGGATTCCCTAACTTCCGACTAATCACGCCATACATTCTGGGCATTATTGGTTTGGAAATTCTTCTGGAGCGACCAGCACGCAAACCCGGTGCGCCGGTTGGCTACCTCTTACCTATCGCCATTCTCTGCCTGGTGGCCGGAGTCGCTTGGTTCATTTATGATTTCTCTTACTTCCACTCCCCCACCACACGCAGCAGCTGGGCAGACTTCTTCCCGCGTGCGTCTGATCTTGAAAAAGGCAGTTATATCCGGATTCCAGGCGTCCTACAGCGGATTGCAATGTGTTACGTCGTCGCGGCTTTCATTATGATGCTCACTTCCAATGTGCGCGCGCGACTGGCGTGGATTCTTGTCCTGATCAGTGTGTACTGGGTCGTGATGACTTTCGTGGATGCGCCGGCGGGATATCAAATTGGGGCCGGAGCTAAAAATATCGTCGTGGACTCACCGACGACTGCCCCCTACCCTGGTCGGCTCAACGACTGGATTGATACCACACTGCTCAACGGGCATCTTTATAGGCATCGGCCAGACCCTGAAGGTTTGCTGAGCACGATACCGGCCATCGCAACGACTCTGATCGGTGTTCTGGCGGGCACCTGGCTGCGCTCGAAGCGAGACCAGCAAGAAAAGGTCGCCGGCATCATGGTGGCTGGCTTTGCCCTCCTCGTGCTTGGCTCGGTTTTCGATCTCTTTTTCCCCATCAACAAGAAGATCTGGTCGTCGAGCTATGTGGTGTTCACAGGCGGGTGGGCACTGCTTTGTCTGGGCTTTTGCTATTACACGATTGACGTCCTCGGCTGGAAACGCTGGGCCACGCCATTTCTTGTGTTTGGCACAAATGCTATCACGGCCTTTTTTGCATCCGGCTTACTTGCCCGCATTATTGGAATGATTAAGTGGACCTTACCGGGCGGGACAGAAACAAATCTCAAAACTTACACGTTTGAGGCTGTTCGCAATGTCATTGGCCATCCGTTTTGGGCATCGCACCTGTGGGCGGTGGGCTTCGTCATTCTGTGGTTCTTAATACTCTTGCCACTTTACCGAAAACGGATCTTCATCCGTGTTTGATGCCGCTGGCCGATTAGCTTTACCACGGAAATCAAAAACGCCACGGCTCACCGTGAGTCGTGGCGTTTCTTTTGTTTTCAACAAACAACCGAACTAGCTTCGAAGCTCGACGCCCAGCTTAGCCTTAAGGTCGGAAACGATCTTTGACACGAGCTGGTTGACCTCGTCGTCGGTAAGGGTGCGATCAGGCGCGCAGAACCGAAGCTGATAGGCAAGACTCCGTTTGCCTGCAGGAATTCTTTCTCCTTCATACACGTCGAACAAACGCAGCGACACCAAAAGCGATTTCGCTCGCTTCCGGATGACGTCTTCAATGCTGGCAGCCGGAAGGTCGCGATCCGCTACGAAGGCGAGATCACGTGCGACAACGGGGAATGGGGGGATTTCGCTATAAACAGGACGGTTGTTCAACAGTGGAGATAAGTTAGCAAAATCGCCCCATACGATCACCACCGGTCGCTTCAACTCTAGCTCTGCCTGCAAGCGCGGATGGAGTTCTCCAACCTCAAGTAACGTGCGATCATCGCCGACGAGACGGGCAGCTTTCCCTGGATGGAGAAAGGCGCTTAGCTCCTGCGGGCTGGCGCTTATCTCGGTCGCACCCAGGCGCTCCAGCAATTCCTGGGCTAAAGATTTGCCATCGAAGAAGTCTGCCGGACGCGGTTGCTCACGCCAACTGCGTTCAGCCCCAGCACCAGCAAGCACCGCAGCAAACTGGTTACGTTCGCCGAAGCCAGTTTCGCTTTCGGCATCTGCGAAGAAGACTTTTCCGATCTCGAACAACCAAACATCGGGCGCACCGTGGTTCTGGTTATAAAGCGCCGATTGCACCAAGCCTGGCACGAGACTCGGACGCAAAGTGTCAAACTCGGCCGACAAGGGATTCGTTAGCTTTACGCATGAACTGGCGGAAAAACCAAATTTCGCAAGATAAGCTTCTGCGAGAAAGCTGTAGTTCATGCACTCCGCTAATCCAAATTCCACACAGACCTCGCGAACAATCTGTGAAAGCCGTTCTTCGTCGGAAAGGTCACGCGATTGACTTACCAAACGGGGCAAGACCGTGGGAACTTTATCATAGCCGACAATACGAGCCACTTCTTCGACAAGGTCTGCTTCGCACGCGACGTCGGGGCGAGCTGGAGGTGGCGAGACATGCAGGGCGTCTGCCACTTTTTCAACGGCAAACCCGAGCGCTTCCAATGTTTTTGCGGCCTCTTCGGGCGTGAGACTGAGACCGGAAAGCGAATTGAGACGTTCCATGCGCAGCTCGATTGGCACCGGCGGAGCGAGTTGCGGTCCTTCGTCAAAACGCCCGGAGCACACTTCACCCCCAGCAACTTCAGCGATGAGCGCTGCAGCCCGGTCTACGATACGATCGAGGGCAGACCAATCGGTGCCCCGTTCAAACCGGTAGCTCGATTCTGTGACTTTTGCGAGACGCTTAGAGGTTCGGCGTATGACACGTGGTGTGAAATAGGCACACTCGAGAAAAACGTTGTGGGTGGCCGTGGAGATCTCGGTATTGCCACATCCCATGATGCCAGCCAACGCAATTGGCTTTTCGGGATCGGCGATAAGAAGGTCCGAGGAAGTCAACTCATGCTCCTGTTCATCGAGCGTGCGAACTTTCTCCCCCTCTCGGGCATACCGCACAATCACTCGCCCTTCTGCGACGAGATCGAGATCGAACGCATGGAGGGGATGCCCTGATTCGATGAGAATGTAATTTGTGACGTCCACGACGTTGTTGATGGAACGCATGCCAGCGCTTTCCACAGCACGCTGAAGCCAGAGTGGACTTGGACCGATTTTGACCCCACGGATCACACGGCCGGTGTAGCGCGGACAAGCATCGGCGGCTTGAACATGGACCGAGGCATAATTGCCCGCTGGCTCATCCTTTTCGGAAAGTTTCCATTCAGGCAGTTGTGTGGGACCGATTCCTAACGCTGCAGCTAGATCGCGAGCTATACCGAAGAGACTCAGGCAGTCGGGACGGTTGGCCGTAATCTTGAGATCAAGAAGTGCATCGAAGGGCTCGCCGACTTTATAGATCCAGTCAGGTGGGAGAATGAGCAGCCCAGAGGCATCTTCAGACCACTCTAGCTCGCGTGCACTGCACATCATTCCTTCCGAGACCTCACCGCGAATTTTCGAACGCTTGAGGACGAGGCCGTTTGGCAAACGAGCTCCCTCCAGGGCCAGAACCACCGTGTCGCCAGCTTTCATATTTTTTGCGCCGCAAACAACTCTCAGCGGTTCGGGTTTTCCAGCATCTACCCGACAGAGCACAAGCTGGTCGGCGTTGGGATGTGGCGAGATTTCGAGGATGCGTGCAGTGACGATTTTCCCATTCAACGCACCAAGATCGAGCACGTTCTCGACCTCAATGCCGTTCATCGTGAGGCGTTCGACGATGTCCGCCACTGGGTACTGCTTGCCTAGCACTGACGACAACCAACGATAACTAATTCTCATAAGCGCTGTTCCTGTTCGTGACTCTCGGTAGCACTTGCGTAGAAACGGGACGTGGCCGTTGCAATGAATTATTTCTGTTTCCTGGTGAGGATCATGCAGAACGAGGGAAGACACGCGCTTTTCCTTCACGCCAAGGTAACCTGCAAGAAACGCGCAGGACGGGTGTGAATAAGGACCAGAAACAACGGTTTATGGCCTACGACCGGCTTTGGATGAAGAAGAGTTCTGACTCTCACCCTTCTGCCGCTGCGAGCGAGTGTGAAGGGTTCGACTACCAAGTTGCGCTCTGTGCGTCAATGGACTGAAAGGTTTATGCGCCGGAGAAGAGAGCATGAACTCTTCTCCGGCGTTTGCTGTTTAGAAGGAAAATCTGTTATCAATGGAGGACCACGCTTATTAAAGAGGATCTGCGCATCAATCATGAGATTCGGGCTCGTGAGGTCCGCTTGATTGACCAGAATGGTCAGCAAGTTGGTGTTGTTCCGCTAGCGGAAGCTCTGCGGCGGGCGGAAGAGGCTCAGCTCGACCTGGTTGAAGTCGCCCCCGACGCCAAGCCGCCAGTGTGCCGGATTGAGGACTACAAAAAGGTCATCTATGACCGCAAACGGCGCGCTCGTGAGGCGAAGAAAAAACATAAGACGATCGAGGTCAAAGAAGTAAAAATGCGGCTCTCGATTGATCCGCATGATTACCAAACGAAGATGTCGCACGCTCGTGAGTTTCTCGAGAAGGGCAACAAAGTGAAATTCACGATTATGTATCGGGGACGTGAGCGGGCTTTCCAGGATCGCGCGCAACATCTCATTGACCAGATTACAAAAGATCTCGAGGACGTCGCAATTCAGGAATCGCTAAGCCGCACCAATAACCTGATCACTGGCGCGGTGTTCGCCCACAAGAAATAGCCGCCGTTCAGGGAGAGGAGCAGGAAACACAGTTTCACAGGCGGTGCGTGGCATTCATATTGCACGCCCGAAGAACGAAGGAAAGGGTTGTCCTATGCCGAAACAAAAGACAAAACGTTCGGCTGCCAAACGCTTTCGTGTGACGGCAACCGGCAAGATTAAACGCAAGAAGGCTTATTTGAGCCACATTCTTACGTCAAAAGATCGCAAGCGTAAGCGTCGTTTGCGCAAACCTGCCTTTGTGGCAGCGGTGGAAGCCAAACGCATCAAGAAGCTTATCCCCTACAAGTAAGAGACGCAAAGCTAGCGTCGTTTAGGGAACCTGAGAGACAAGAGGAGTGTAAACAATGCCACGAGCAACAAACAACCCGGCGTCGCGCCGCCGGCGCAAAAAGATTCTCGATCGCGCAGAAGGTTACTATAGTGGGCGCCGCAAGCTTTTCCAGAACGCTAAGGAAACGGTCAAACGCGCGTTGCGTTATGCTTATCGCGACCGCCGTCAGCGAAAGCGCGAATTCCGCGCGCTTTGGATTGCCCGCATCAACGCGGCAACGCGCTCTGCGGATCTTCCCTACAGCCGCTTCATGGCAGGGCTCCGAGCTGCTGGCGTGGAAGTGAATCGCAAAATGTTAGCCGATCTTGCTGTGCGTGAACCTGAGGTTTTTGCCCAGTACGTGAAAATCGCTCAGGAGGCTCTTGCAGCAAAAGCCGGAGCGTAGTTCTCACCAACTACCAGTCGCAAAACATCGGGTGGCGGCTCGACTAATTCTCCGTCGAATCGCCACCTTTCATTTTCTGGATAAAAACCAATTAGAAAACATTGCTCCTCTCATGGAGGAGGCATTGCACTCCTCCATTTTTTTAGCACACGATGTTCAGGAGCTTTTTCGGAACATAAATGACCTTTCGCGGCTGTTTTCCGCCAAGGGACTGCACGACCTTTTCATCAGCAAACGCCAGTTCACGGACCTGCTCTTCCGTTGCTTCAGCGGCAACTGTAAGTCGCGCCCGAATTTTGCCGTTCACCTGGACAACAATCTCAACTTCGTCCCGAACAAGCGCCGAGGGATCGTATGCGGGGAAGGGCTGATCGTCAATCGCGCCTCCGAAGCCAGCCCGCTCCCAAAGCTCGCTTGTGATGTGCGGAGAGAATGGGAACAAGAGCAGAAGGAGCGTTCTCAGCCCGTAACCAAGCAGTGGCGCCGCAACATCCGACGAACCTGCAGCGACCTGCAAAGCATTCTGGAGTTCCATGGCTGCTGCAATTGCAGTGTTGAAGTGATGCCGTTCCTCGATCTCCGTCTGTACTCGCTGAATGGCCCAGTTAACCGTGTAGTTGAGGTCCCGCTCCGCCCGCGTTTGCGGCTGATAATTCTTATTAGCTTGTTTACAGGCATCTATATTGGAGAGAATAAGCCGCCACACACGATTCAGGAAGCGGTAGCAGCCTTCGACCCCCCTGTCGCTCCACTCCAACTCCTTTTCCGCGGGGGCGGCGAACAGAATAAAGAGGCGTGCCGTGTCTGCCCCGTAGCGATCGATGATCTCCAAAGGATCAACGCCGTTGCCGAGCGATTTCGACATTTTGGCGTACTTGGGACGCCCATGTTCGTCCACCGCGATTTTGCCGGTCTGCTTGTCTATGTATGTGTTCGTGACCATGCCCTGCGCGAGGAGACGCGAGAAAGGCTCATCGCAATTGACAAGACCAAGATCACGCAGAGCTTTGACGAAGAAACGCGAGTACAGCAGATGAAGAATGGCATGCTCAATGCCACCAATGTATTGATCCACTGGCATCCACTGATGAGCCTTCTCCGCCGCAAATGGCGCGCGCGTGTTATGTGGGTCGCAGTAGCGAAGGAAATACCATGATGAATCAACAAAGGTGTCCATTGTGTCCGTTTCGCGACGCGCCGGCGAGCTACATTTTGGGCATGTCGTCTCGACAAATTCCTTCACGCTCGCGAGCGGATTCCCTATGCCAGTGAACTTGGCGTTCGCAGGTAACGCAACCGGCAGCTGGTCTTCCGGCACCGGCACGATTCCGCATTTGTCGCAGTAAATCATCGGGATTGGTGTGCCCCAGAAACGCTGACGGGAGATGAGCCAATCGCGCAACTTGTACTGGACCGAACGCTGACCGTAACCTTTCTGCTCGAGGTATTCGACGATCTTTTTCTTTGCTGTTTCGCTATCGAGACCATCAAACGGAGCACTGTTTATCATGACGCCGGGTTCATCGTAAGCCTGCGTGAGTGATTTTTCGGACAGCTGCTCTGCAGTTGCTAACGGCGGGGCTATCACCATCTTGATAGGGATGCCGAATTTGGTGGCGAATTCAAAGTCGCGCTGGTCATGCGCTGGCACCGCCATGATCGCACCGGTTCCATACTCCATGAGCACAAAGTTTGCAATGTAGATCGGCACCACATCGCCATTGAGCTGATTGACGGCATAGCGACCGATGAAGAGTCCTTCTTTTTCGCGATCGGCAGCGGTGCGAAGGAAGCGATCTTCAACGACAGCCTTTGCGGCGAACTCCTCAACCCGTTTGGCGATGTTCTCTGTTTCTGGCGCCCGATGCGCGGGATCAACTCGTTCAACTTCCGCGACGAGCTCAGCAACCTGGGGGTGCTCGGGCGCAAAGACCATGAACGTCACGCCAAACAATGTGTCGGGGCGCGTGGTGAAGATCTCGATATCGGGCAGCTGGCGTAGTTCCTCTTCACTGCCTTGCCATTTCATTCCGGGGCGAAGCGGCGTGTCGGCTGGAAGCAGTTTGAACTTCACGAGGGCTCCTTCGCTGCGGCCGATCCAGTTGCGCTGCATGATTTTGACGCTTTCCGGCCAGTCTTCCAATTTGTCGAGATCGGCGAGAAGCTCTTCGGCGTATTGCGTGATCTTGAACCACCACTGCTCGAGATTACGCACAGTTACGGGATTATGGCAGCGCCAGCACGCTCCCTGCTCTACTTGTTCGTTGGCGAGAACTGTTTGGCACGTTTCACACCAGTTGATCGCCGCGGCTTTTTTGTAAGCGAGTCCCTTTTCGTAGAGCTTCAGGAAAAACCACTGATTCCATCGATAGTATTCTGGCCGACAGGTGATGGCCTCACGATCCCAGTCGAGGCTGAACCCCATCATTCGGAATTGTTGCTTCATCTCTGCAATGCAACGCTCGGTCCACTCAGCGGGATGGACCTGATGTTTGATTGCAGCATTCTCTGCGGGCAATCCAAAGGCATCAAAGCCCATCGGGTGCAGAACCTTTTTCCCCCGCATACGAAGAAAACGTGCGAGCGCATCGCCGATAGAATAAACGCGGCAATGGCCCATGTGAAGGCGCCCCGACGGATAAGGGAACATTTCCAGGACGTAGTATTTATCCCTTCCGGGGTTCTCAGGAGTTGCAAACTGTTTGCGCTCCTCCCAGATTCGCTGCCAGCGTTCCTCGACCTCCTTGTGCGGATAAACACCTTCAGCTACGACGTTTTTAGGCTCTTGCGCCATTTGTGGATCCTCGCTTCTCACCATGACTTCCAAAGTACACTTCAGCTCAAACCTCGTGGCAATTCTGAATCCAAAGCTTTTGTGCTGGGCCACGAATGAAAGATTTCAACCACAGACTGTGGTCATAGCAATTGCTACAAACACAATGATTGCGTTTATCTATCCTGCGAATACGTGTTGTAGAGCTTTTTTTGCTAGAGAAAGGCTGCGAGCGACTGCTAGCGTTTGAATGCAGATTCGAAAAGGAGATGGAAAGTTACGATGGTCGGTCCGGAAGATTTGGGCGATATCACAATCAACGATAACGTCATTGCCCTTTACGCAAGCATCGCGTTGACCCAGGTCGAAGGTGTGGTTACGCTGAGCGGCAAGAGTAGCTTCAGCGATTACGTCGGCGCGAAGAGCAAGGATGCGGAAAAGGGCATCAACGTTTCGATCGATAAAGCCACAAACCTCTGCACAATCAACGTAGAGGTGAACATCTACTATGGATACAACCTTTACGACGTGGCTCGGCAGATTCAACGCCAGGTAAAAAACGCTGTGGAGAATTACACGGGGGTGACTGTGGAACGCGTCAATGTTACAGTGCGCGACGTTATTGTGCCCGATCAGCCACGTGCGGAATTGAAAAAGTGAATAGGAGAGAATGGCCATGAAATGGCTTTACCAGTTATTACTCCGCCTCGTGATGGCCGTGCTGCTGGTGGCAAGCATTCTCGGGATGCTTGTCACATTTCCGTTGCGGTCGAAATGGTTCGATCCCGTGCGGGACTTCGGGAATTGGCTTGTGGAGCGCATTCTCACTGGCCCTCACATGGTTTTCTGGTTTTGGTTTGGCCTCTTTTGGGCAATCATTGCTATTGGGGGACTTGCATCGCTTCTTCGCCGTCGCACGGAAGGGGTTGCCATTCAGATTGAAGATGGACGCGTGGTGATCCTGGAGTCCGCAATTCGTAAGTACCTGCGCTCTGCTTTGCAAGAAGTGCGAAATTTCCAGGTCCGCAACATCGACATTTATCAATTACGGCGCCGCCTACACATTGATCTCTATGCACAGGTCGTGGCCCAGGCGCGGGTCCCAGAAATCGAAGAAATGGTTGTTGGGATCGTGAAGCGTTCTCTTCGCGATCAACTCGGCATTGAGCAAAATGCAGTGGTGCAGCTTTTCGTGACAGATTTCAGCGGAACGCGCGACAATGATGATCTCGTCTATCGGCGGCGGTGGGAGGAAAACGGCGAACAGAAAGAGAGCAAAGCGCAGCGATCAAGCGGAGTAGATGTGGAACCAGAATCGCTGGCCATGGGGTGGGGAGAAGAAGAACCAGAGTTGAAATGTCCCGCCGTGACTGAGACAAATGAGAACAACTCCGAGAGTGGGACAACGTTGGCCTCAGATCAGCCAAAGAGCGTAGAACGCAAAGGGTTATGGTCTCTATTTCGGAGGAGCAAGGATGCGCCTACGGGGAATGAACCGGCCCAGCCGGCAGAAGGAGAAAGCCCAACTCTTTCCGAAACGCAAAAGCACAACGATCAAAAGCCATCCGCGTAAAAGCCTCCGACCCCAGATTGGAACAACGAGATGGTAGAAAGGACGTGTCAGTGTCGTCTTTTAGGACTGAGAGTCATATTCCTGAAATCACGCCATGGGAATCGCTCGCGCAGATTATCGAGAAGCTACGCGAGGAGGGGAAAAAGAGCGTTTTCACTAACGGGGTATTTGATCTGATTCACCCAGGTCATATTCGGTATCTTCGCGAGGCGCGGTCGCTTGGCGATGTTCTGATTGTCGCCCTAAACACGGATGAATCGGTGACTCGTATTAAAGGGCCAGAACGGCCTATCCTCCCTTTAGTCGAACGCGCTCGAATCCTCGCTGCTCTTGAGGTGGTAGACTATTTGACAGCTTTTTCTGAGGACACGCCTCTCGAGGTTTTGCAAGTCCTTCGGCCAGATTTGCTCGTCAAGGGCGGGGACTACACACCGGATCAGGTTGTGGGCCGAGATTTGGTCGAATCGTACGGAGGACTGTGTCGCACATTAGCCTTTTCGCCCGGATACTCCACCACGAGTGTAATCGAGCGAATCCTTGAAATGTCGGCTCAGAGCGGGCGCTAATTTCAATCTGCAAGAAAACCAGAACTACGGGAGTGAGAAAGGATGGAGTTTCAAGAATTTGCTAAGGATGACAAAGTCGAGCATCCAACCTTTGGCAAGGGTGTGGTAACGGCGGTGCTTGGAGAAGGCGAGAACGCCAAGGTCATAGTCAATTTCGGGAAGGAATTTGGTGAGAAGAAACTCGTCGTGCGCCTGGCACGCTTAAAGAAGGTCTCCGATCGAGTGAAATTGGAAAGCGCTGAAAGCTGAGCTGGAGAAAAAGCATGAGCCGGATTGATCGCGACACCGTTCGCCACGTTGCTTTGCTAGCGCGCTTAGAGCTGTCGGATGAGGAAATCGAGCGATTCGCACACGAACTCGGCGATATTTTGGAATATGTGGCAAAACTTGATGAGCTCGACACAACCGATGTTCCGCCGACGTCGCACTCGCTGCCCTTGGCCAATGTGATGAGGGATGACGTGGTCAGGCCATCGTTGCCAAAGGAGGAAGCTCTGGCGAATGCTCCGGATGCGGAGGACGGGTGCTTCAAAGTTCCTCAGGTGATCCAGGAGTCCTAGTCGCACCTTTTGCGCACTCAATGCTCACGCAATACTCCGATTGGCGCTAACAAGCGGGGTGGCACATGAAGATTGCACTTTGCCAGATTGATACCATCACAGGGAATGTCGCATACAATCTTGGGCGAGTTACGCAGGAATTAGAGCGCGCTGCCGAAGCAGGAGCAAAGCTCGCAATCTTCCCTGAGCTTGCACTTCCTGGCTATCCCCCGAAGGACCTGCTCGAATATCAGTGGTTCGTGGAGGAAGTGTCCGAGGCACTCAGCCAGGTCCACGCACGATGTATTGACCTAAAGATCGACTGCATTTGCGGCACTGTTCACACCAATCTTTTCGGGGGAAAAAAGGAACTTCTCAACGCTGCGGCCTACATTCGGGCGACTGGCGAGGTTCTATTTACGTTCAAGAAATTGCTTCCTACTTACGACGTTTTCGACGAACATCGATACTTCGAGCCGTGCCCAAAAGAATGTCTTTCACCGCTCACGAACTACCCTGAGGTGGGACTGACTATCGGTGTTTCTATCTGCGAAGACATCTGGAACGATCAGCAGTTTTGGAAAAACGAACGTTTGTACGAAATTGACCCCGTTGAAAGCCTCGTCCAGCAGGGCGCCAATGTGATTGTCAATATCAGCGCGTCGCCGTTTGTGGTGGGCAAGCCTGTGAAACGCCTAGAGATGCTGCAACACATCGCCCGCCGATGGGGCGTGACTGTCATCATGGTGAACCAAGTCGGGGGATGCGATCAAATCATCTTTGACGGCGGAAGCGCAGTCGTCCTACCGGATGGCACAGTTCCAGCGGCAGCGGGATGGTTTGAAGAGAAGACTGTTTATTGGGAAACGTCCGAAACGGCTCCTCTTTCCGACTTTCAAGAAACCCGAGCTGCTGTGGCCGACGAAGTGCGTGCCATTCATGACGCGTTGGCTCTCGGGCTACGAGATTATCTGAAAAAGACAGGATTTGAACAGGTCGTTGTTGGAAATAGCGGCGGAATAGACTCGGCCACCGTGCTCACTCTGGCAACCGAAGTCCTGGGCGCCGGCAATGTTATCAGCGTCTCGATGCCTGGTCCTTTTACGAGCGAAGGAACTCGGCGCGATAGTGCCGAACTGGCTCGACGCCTCGGCATCCGCCATCTTGAGCTGCCGATTCTTGAACCATACGAGGCATTCCGGCGAATTCTCGAGACGCCTGAGGGAGAAGTGGTTCAAAAACTGTTTGGCGGAGATCCCAGGCTCATTCATAAGCTCGCGAACGAAAATCTGCAAGCACGGTTACGGGGCAATATTCTCATGTGGATTTCGAATGCGATAGCGCATCCACGGACTCTGGTTCTTTCGACAGGGAACAAAAGTGAGCTCGCCGCTGGTTACTGCACATTGTACGGCGATATGGCGGGCGGCTTGGCCCTGATTTCGGACGTGCCCAAGACCATGGTTTACAAGTTAGCACGTTTTCTCAATGAGCGCATGGGGAATCCCATACCCGAGTCCATTATCGAACGTGAACCAACGGCGGAACTTGCTCCAAATCAAAAAGACTCGGACAGCCTACCGCCCTACCCCATTCTCGATGAAATCATCCGCCTCTACATCGAGGAGTTTAAAGGTCCAGAGGAAATTGCAGCAGCTGGTGTTGCCGATCGTGAGCTGATCCGGAAGACCATTGCTATGATCGACCGGGCTGAGTACAAGCGAGCCCAGGCGGCTCCTGGCCTTAAGGTCACGAGCAAGGCGTTCGGTTTTGGCCGACGCATGCCCATCGCACGCGGGGCGTGAACAACAATCGTTGAGAATTTCTAGATTTTTTCCAGGCTTCTTGCCTACACATACCAGTCATGACGCTGACAGAACTGACACGCCGCATCTTGGCGGGAAAACATCTTGATGCCCACGAGGCAGAGGCTGCAGCAGGCGCCATATTGGCAGGCGGCGCTTCGCCCGTCCAAATTGCTGCTTTTCTCACTGCCCTTCATGCACGTGGAGAAACTGCGGATGAGCTGGTAGGATTTGCTCGCGTTCTGCGGTCATTGGCCGAACCTTTCGAGACGCCGGATGATATCATCCTCGACACGTGTGGGACGGGTGGGGATCACCGCGGGACCTTCAATATTTCCACTGCTGTGGCATTCATTGTCGCTGGCGCAGGTGTCCGTGTCGCCAAGCATGGCAATCGATCTGTAACGAGCATGTGCGGGAGCGCAGATGTTCTGCAGGAGCTCGGAGTAAGAATTGATTGCCCGCGTGCGACCATGGAGCGCGCTTTACGCGAAGTTGGGATCTGTTTCCTTTTCGCTCCCGCTTACCATAAAACAATGCGCGCTGTAGCAGAGATCCGACGTGAACTCGGCTTTAGAACTATTTTCAATATGTTAGGACCGCTTCTGAATCCGGCACGGGCGACGCACCAGCTCATTGGCGTGTTCTCGAAAGAGTGTGTGGGAATGCATGCTGAAGCTCTAAAGCAGTTGGGGGCCCAGCGTGCAATGGTCGTGCATGGCAACGATGGACTCGATGAGATTTCAACGTGCGATGTGACCTTCGCCGCAGAGCTGCAGGGCAGCGAGATCGAACATCGAATCATTAAACCGGAGGACTTTGGTTTTTCCCGCGTCTCACACGATGCGCTGAAAGGCGGAAGCGCAAAGGAGAACGCAGCAGATATTGTGGCGATACTCGAAGGACGCGAAGGACCAAAGACAGACATCGTTCTGCTCAATGCTGGTGCGGCCTTGTACGTCGCAGAGAAATCCGATTGCATTGAGTCAGGTATCGAGCTGGCACGACGTGCAATCCTTAGCGGCGTAGCACGCGAGAAACTTGAACAATTAAGAAAACTCACAGCCGAGGAGGAGAACCCGAACACGTGATTCTAGATGAAATTGTGGCCTACAAGCGCGAGTATGTTGCGGCATGCAAAAGCCACTGTCCTTTGGGTGAGTTAAAGAGTCAGATTCCAGATTTGCCGCCACCCGCGAGTTTTCTTTCGGCTATCCAACGCTGC
Organism: Candidatus Sumerlaeota bacterium; assembly: GCA_017161655.1. GTDB lineage: Bacteria > Sumerlaeota > Sumerlaeia > Sumerlaeales > Sumerlaeaceae > DRVG01. The sequence continues at coordinate 96,966 of JADFCV010000001.1, read as the reverse complement.
GACGAGGTTGTGCCAAAGGTCATCGCTGAAATTAAGAAGGCTTCCCCATCGAAAGGGATTATTCGCGAGGATTTCAGACCGGTCGAGATTGCACAGACTTATGCCGACCATGGTGCAGATGCGCTCAGCGTGCTCACCGATGAAGAGTTCTTTCAAGGACGGCTCGATTATCTCATCGCGGTACACGAGGCTTTTCCACAGCTTCCGCTTCTTCGCAAAGACTTCACCATTGATGAATACCAGATTTACGAGGCCCGTGTTGCGGGAGCTTCATGCGTCTTGCTGATAGCGGCCATACTGGACAAGTATCAGCTTGTAGATTATCGCGAGCTTGCCCACGAGTTAGGAATGGCGGCACTCACTGAGGTTCATTTGGAGAAGGAGGCTGATCTCGCAGCGGAGCATGGAGCACGCCTTATCGGGATCAACAATCGAGATCTTCGTACATTTGACGTCGATCTGCACACAACCGAACGAATCATAAAACTGCTCGGCGGAACTTCCAGCGACTTCACGTTTGTTGCAGAAAGCGGCATCGGCAAAGCAGAAGATGTGGCCTATCTTGCAAAGCTTGGCGTTGATGCGATGCTTATAGGCGAAAGCTTCATGCGTGCACCTGATCCAGGATCGGCTCTGGCAAAGCTTTTAGCAGAATCTCGTGCGTTGATCTGCAACGAGGGATAAGCCCGTGGAGATCAAACAGCCAATTGTTATTACAGGCGCAAGTGGGCACACGGGAATCAGACTTACGAAGCGGTTCCTGGAAAAAGGATGGAGTGTCCGGGCGATTACGCGAGATCCATCGCTCATTCCCATCGAGCTTCGGCGCAAAATGGAGATTTGTCGGGCTGATCTTACCGTGCCGGAGGAAGCTCGGGAGGCCATGCGAGGGTCTGGGAGCGTGGTTGCGATGACGCACATTCGCATGGCACCTTTGATCATTAGTGCTATGCAAGCGGAGGGTGTTCGCCGAGCTGTCTTTATGTCCTCCACCCGTCGCTTCACCCGTTTTCCTGAGGAAACAGCACGCGCCGTGATTGCGGGTGAGGAAGCTGTGATGACATCCGACCTCGACTGGACCATTATTCGTGCCTCAATGATCTATGGCGGGAAGCGCGACAATAATATCGAGCATCTCGTGGGGTGGTTAAGAAGGCTCCCTATTTTCCCTCTTCCCGCGGGGGGAAAAATGCTATGGCAGCCGGTATTCACATGGGACGTTGTGGCGGCAATCGAGGCGGCCCTGGAGCGCGAAGTGTCCATCAAGCGGGCATACACCATTGCCGGCCCAAGCCCAATCACGCTTAAAGAGATGGTCGAAACTATTCTGCGTCTTTCCGGAAAAAAGTGTGTTTTGTTCCCTGTTCCTATTCCCCTCCTGATGATGGCGGCAAAACTGTTGCAGAAGCTCATGGCGCGTCCGCCAATCCGCCCCGACCAAATTCAGCGCCTTCTTGAAGACAAGACATTTGATATTTCGGAGGCTCAACGCGACCTCGATTTCCATCCGATTTCCTTCGAAGAAGGAATCCAACGCAAGCTCTCTGGAAAAGCGTAATTTTTGGGTCGCTTTTTTGAGATCATCTCCATAGCATTTCATCTGGCGCAGAAAAAGCTAAGCTTGCCGTGTGGCGCCGCCACTTACGAAGGAGCCTGATCCATGGAGCAGACGTTCGTCAGAAACCTGTGTATCATGGTCGTATTCTTATTGTTCGCTTACGCCCCTGCTGAACCTCCTCGCCCACTCGTCGAAGCACGAAAAGCCGTCGAACAACAATCCTATGCAGTAGCAGCGAAGTTCTTTGAAGAAGCATTGGCCCAGCCGCTTGGAGAAGGGGAAAGGCGAGAGGCACTGTATGGACGAGCATTATGCGCTCTAAAACTCGGAGAGACGGAACAAGCACGCCATGGTTTTGAAACAGTGCTGCGCGAACCAAAGGTGGATCGTTGGCGTGCCCTTGCGCTGTGGCACATGGCAGTGGCGCGAACGCGAGACAGTGTTTCAGAGGACGAAACAACGTCTCTTACTCAGGAGATTGAGGAAGCGGATCAGTCGATCTCCCAAACAGCACCCGAGTACTACGGACAATTCACACGCAGCGTGGTCGACGAGGTCTTCTCCCAATGGTGGCCTGCCAATTCAAAACAGCGGGAATTTCAGATCAAATTCTTCGACAAAGCGATCGCGGCCGCGAAAAACGAGGCAGATATTGCCGAACTTCTTCGAAGACGAGCGGAACTCCGCCTACAAGGCGATGGTAACGAACAGACCTACCTGAAAGATTTGCGGACCATAGTCACGGAATTTCCCAAAACCGCTGCAGCACGTCAGGCTCAGCTTACGATTGCTCAGAGACTGACTCATGCTCACCAGGGCGACCTCAAAGCAGCGCTTGCTGAATGGAAGAAAATCATCGAGCTCTGGCCAAACAGTCCTGAAGCGCGAGAGGCGCAACGCAACGTCGAGCAAATCACCCAAGAGTATCTGGACATAGAAATTGAGCCCTCCGTGGGGACAGACAAGCCAATCGAAGTGCGTTTGGCTGCCCGCAATGCCAGCTCATGCGAGATAGCATTTTATCAGGTTCACGCGCCCGAGGCACTAAAAGTACTTCAGCGTGACCCATCTGCTCTCGAAAAACTTTTGAAAGGCAACCAACCTGCTGTTTCCAGACGAGTGGAATTTCCTACGCGCGATGATTATCGGGGAACCACGGCTTGTGTCGTCTTCGATCCACGCCGGCCGTCCGAGCAGCTGGCCCGTGGCATGTATGTTGTACAGTGCAGCGGCAAAAAAGCACGTTCCTATCGCTTGCTCGTCGTCGGCGACCTCGTCTTGCTTGGAGCAACTAGTGGACCGGAAATTCATTTTTGGACTCTCGACGCAAAGGATGGGCGTCCGCGCCCAAATACGCGAATTCTCTTGCTGGCGACAGGGCGTGTGCGCACTCGTCCAATGGCGAAAACCAAAGCCGTACCCACGAGCGATCAAGAGGTGATCGAGTTACAGACAGATGAGCGGGGCTTTGGTGAGTTTCAGGTGGAAGACGGGAGGACTCATCTGGAATTTTCTGCGCTGGCGCTTGACGGGAATGAGTGCGCACTTCTCACGCAGCAGTCTTCTTACTACCAACCTCGGCTTAGCGAATTAACATGTTATGCCTATACTGATCGCCCTGTGTACCGGCCAGGTGATAAACTGTATTGGCGGGCAATCGTTCGGGAACGAAATGAGGGACTTTATCATCTTCCGAAGACCAGCAAGTTCCAGGTAACTCTCCTCAATGCGCGCGGGGAGAAAGTGGGCTCACAAGAATGCGAAACCAGCGAGTTTGGAACGATCGCAGGCGATTGGACTGTCGGGGAAGGATCGCCGTTGGGAATGTGGCGGATATCAGTTGCCACCTCCAATGGTTCGGTAATTGGATCGGCACAATTTCGTGTCGAAGAATACAAAAAGCCTGAATTCGAAGTTGTCCTAACGTCCGCTGACAAACTTGTTCGATTGGGTTCGTCAGTGGATGTCGCAGTCTCTGCCCGCTATCTTTTCGGAGCTCCCGTCGCGAATGCATCTGTCCATTACACCGTTTCCGCTTACCCCCGATATTGGTGGAGACCTTTGCCTCCATGGTCCCGTGCGTTTGCCTGGTTCGATGCCGACAGCCGCACCGACCGTCCGCACTATTTCTGGCGCGTGGCTACGCGCGTGGCTGAAGGTAACATGACCACCGACCGTGACGGACACTGCACTATCACTTTTCTCGCCATCCCTCCGAAAGCTGATCAATCCGAGTGGGCATCGTACGATTTCCAGGTCACTGCTTCTGTGACGGATCCGAGCCGACGCACCATCGACGGTAGCACTGTGATCGCCGTGGGGAAGAAAGCGCTCGATCTGCACGTGTTCACCGAGCGGAGGGTCCTGTCGCCCGGCGACCTCGCCCGCGTGACCATTATGGCCAGTAACATCAGCGGCGAACCGGTCGCTGCAAGGGGTGTCATGGCTGTCGAGAAACTGACGTGGGACGAAAAGCTTCAGGAGGACATTCCGACCACCCTCTCCTTAGAAAAGGTGGAAATCTCCGCAGGTGGCGAGGGGACGTATGAGTGGCGTATCCCGCGTGACTTCGCTGGACGCCTCCGCTTCGTGTTTATCGCGGAAGATCCTTTTGCAGGGTCGAGCGTAGGCTCGTGTGTCCTTGATGTTGCTGATGCTGGCACGAAAGATTTGGGAATCCGCTATCAGGGGCTTCAGCTGATTGCGGATAAAACATCCTACGAAATCGGTGACACCGCGCGAATTCTCGTGCTGAGCGAATATCCGGACCTGCAAGCCCAATTGTGGGTAGATACCGGATCCGGCTTCCTTACAAAGAAACTTTTGCCGCTTAAATACCGCACGAATGTCGTCGAGCTACCGATTACACAAGCTTATGTGCCAAACGTTCGCGTCGGAATTGTGGCAGTTCGCGATCGCAGAGTTTTCACTCATGACCTTGAGCTTCTCGTACCTCCCAAGCAGCGGATCTTGCAAGTTCAGGTCAGCACCGACCGAGCAAGCTACACTCCCCGCGATCGTGGCACCCTGCAGCTGTCCGTGCGCACTTGGGATGGCAAACCGGTCCAAGGCGAATTCTCTGTGAGTTGCTACGACAAAGCGATCGAGTACATCCAGCCAAGCTTGCGACGGGATCTGCGACAGTACTTTTACGGGCAAAAACGTCCTATTGAAATGGCCATAGCTAATTCACTTGTCGCTCCTGCCTATTGCCGAAGCACAAATCCTCCTGCAGGGCCGTATGATTATGATCTGTTTGCATCTCTGCAAAACGAAGCAGGGGAAGAGAGGCTCTTTTATCGGGACAGCATTCCGCGACGGACGAGAGCAGAGCTGGCAATGATGCCGGCAGCCGCTCCAGAAGAAGTGATGGCCAAGTCTGCTGTCGGTGGGAGAGCGCTGGCAGATAGTATCGAAGCAAAAGACGAATTTGCCCAACCCATACTGCGGACAGATTTCCGGGATAGCATCCTGTGGTTACCAAAGGTGCTCACGGACAAAAACGGACAGGCGCAAGTGAGTGTTGATTTTCCTGACTCATTAACAACGTGGCGCATCGAAGTTGTGGGAATTGACGATCAACACCGCGTTGGCGAAGACTCAACTCTGACCTTGGTCCAGAAGAAGCTGTCGGCGCGGCTGGCTTTACCACGATTTCTCGTTGAACGCGATGTCGCCACAGTCTCGGCCATTGTTCGAAATGACTTCGCTGCGACAAAGACTGTGCAGGTCCGCTTCAAAGCTGATGGCGTCATCCCGCTCGAATCTCTCACCGCAGGCGAGGAACTCCAGGTCGAACTTCCACCAGCGGGTGAAAAGCGCCTCGATTGGCAGGTGGAGGCGACGACAGCCGGGATCGCAAACTTCCGCGTTACTGCCCTCGCACGCGGCGAAAGCGATGCATTGGAGACAAGCATCCCCGTAATCGCTCATGGGATCGACAAGAAAGTCTTCCGCGTTGGCTCAACTACAGACGTGTCCACGGGAACCCGCCGCATCGTGCGCGAGAACAACAGGACGATGATTACAGATCAAATCTTTGTGCCTGCGGATCGGATTCCGGCCACAACCCGGCTAACGTTGCGACTCAGTCCTTCGCTTGCCGCGCAACTCCGCGAGGCGCTCCCCTATCTCGTGGAGTATCCTTACGGATGCGTCGAGCAAACGATGAGTCGCTTCCTTCCAGCAGCCATTGTCGCAAAAACTTTTCAAGATCTCGACATCCCACGGGACGAGATCCTGCAGAGGCGTCTGCCAGATGTCTTGCGTGCAGGGATAAAGCGTCTTCACGACTTCCAGCACAGCAATGGCTCGTGGGGATGGTGGAAAGACGGACCAACGGACGACTACATAACAGCTCATGTCATGTTTGGTCTCACGCTCGCACGTGAAGCGGATTGCGAGATTCCTGAAGAGATGTTCGAGAAAGCGCTGAACTATCTAGCACAGGCTGCCGGTGCCAGTGCTGCTGTCATCCCGAGTTCTATGCGAAGCTGGCACTACGATAATTTACGGGAACTCCACGCCCTGGCATACGAGGCCCTCGTTCTTGCTATGAACAAACGCCCCTCGACGGAAGCGTTGAATCATCTATGGGAGGAGAGGGCACATTTATCACCGGCAGGACTTGCTATGTTTGGCAGAGCTCTTGCGTTGTCAGGCCAGAACGAGCGCGCAAACATCGTGCTCCGCAATCTCATGAATTTTGCTGTCCAGGTGCCCGATAATGACACCATTCACTGGGAAAGCCGCAGTGGCTCTCATTGGTTCTGGTGGTGGAATGATGCGGTTGAAGCAACCTGTCACGCTCTCATGGCATTCCTAGAAGCATCGCCCCAGGCCCCAGAAGTTGACGCTGCTGTGAAATGGCTTGTTTTGAACCGTCGCGGCGGACAGTGGAAATCCACCAAGGACACGGGATTGGCGGTGATGGCCTTAGCCAACTATTTGAGAGTACGGCGGCCAGATGCCAGAGAAACGAAGATCGTAGCACAAGTTGGCTCACTTGCCCCGCGTGAGTTTAAGTTAGCCAAAGATAATTTTTTCACAGCCGCACCAGAAATTGTTCTCGAAGGCAAGGACGTGCCGAGTGGGCAAATCCCTCTCAAACTGGAAGTTCAGGGAAGTGCTCCCGTTTACTATACCTTCATTGCTGAGTATTTTACGCTAGAGGAACCTATCACCAGTGCGTCGCACGAGCTTGTGGTCGAGCGAGTGTATGAGCGGTGTATCAAAAGCGAGAAGCTCGAGGATGGCAGCATCAAAGATGTGTGGACGCGGCTGCATGACGGCGATGAAATCCAATCGGGCGAGCGTATCCGCGTGACGTTGCACACGCGAGCATGGAACGATTATGAGTATCTTGTCTTTGAGGACCCAAAGCCTGCTGGCTGTGAAACGGTGGAAGTCCAAAGTGGATGGACGTGCGAAGGCGGACTTTGCTGCTACCGAGAATTTCGCGATCAAATGGTCACATCATTTGTGAGCAAGCTGCCTCAGGGTGAACATCGCCTTTCCTACGAGCTTCGTGCAGAAACTCCCGGTAAGTTCCACACCTTGCCGGCACGTGGTTACGCGATGTACTTCCCCGACCTTTACGGGAATAGCGATGAGCTGCGTATAACTATCCGCGACAAGAAATAAACACTATTCTGGGAAAGGGCCACGCTTGCGGAGTCAGGAGATGAGCTAGTGGTCGCGCTCTGCGTGGCAGCTTAAAAAACGTGCGCAAGCACAACTTGTTGCCACTAGCTTAGCTTCTTCCTGTTGCCGTACATGCGTTCATAATAGTTTCGGAACTCGCCGCTAATGATTCGTTCCCACCAGGATCTATTTTCGAGGTACCAGCGTACCGTGGACGCAAGTCCCTCTTCAAAAGACACCAGCGGCTCCCATCCAAGCTCTGTGCGGATTTTTGTAGAGTCGATAGCATAGCGGCGGTCATGGCCAGGGCGATCCTCAACATGGCACAGCAACGAGGTCGGCTTGTTGAGTATTTCTAAGAGGAGTTTCAGCACTTCAATGTTCGGGCGTTCATTAACTCCACCGATATTGTAAACCTCGCCCTCTCTCCCTTTTTCGAGAACAAGTTCAATCCCCCGGCAGTGATCAGAAACGTGTAGCCATTCGCGCCGTTGCATTCCATCGCCGTAAACTGGGATTTCGCGATCGTGGAGAACATTGATGATCGACAGGGGCAAGAGCTTCTCCGGGTACTGATACGGACCGTAGTTGTTTGAGCAACGCGTAATCAACACAGGCAATTTATAAGTATGATAATATGCTAACGCCAGGTGATCAGCCGCAGCTTTGCTGGCAGAATATGGACTGCGTGGAGCAAGAGGTGTTGTTTCCTTGAATGCTCCAGTGGGGCCGAGACTTCCATAAACTTCATCTGTGGAGATCTGAACAAAACGCTGAATGCCATGACGACGTGCTGCGTCGAGAAGTGTTTGGGTCCCAAGCACATTGGTGCGCAGAAAGACGTGAGGTGTTTCGATCGAGCGATCCACGTGCGACTCAGCAGCAAAATTGACGACAGCGTCAAAACGATGCGTGCGGAATAGCTCGTCGATCAGTGTCGCATCGGCAATATCGCCGTGAACGAAAAGGTAGTTGGGCTGACTCTCGACGTCGCGAAGGTTTTCTGGATTGCCTGCGTAGGTCAAGAGATCAATGTTAACAATAAAATCCTCTGGCTTTTCGCGCAGGTGAGCCCGTATAAAGTTTGTTCCAATGAAACCGCAGCCACCGGTCACGAGAAGTTTCATCGCAGTCCCCGTTATAAAGAATGATGTCGCCTATCCTGTTTCGTAGCTACTATGCCAAAACCACCTAAGAGGCGGTGCCAATGCAAAAAGAATTTCTCGAGTATCGGCCGTTGCCAACGGTGAAACGCAGATATGTCTTCAAGGTTGGCGAGACTTCGGTTCCGCTCACGCTTGTTGCCAACGAGCAAGGCTTGGTCGCCTGCCGAATTGGAGATTCGGAAGTCTTGCATGAGAATGAGCTGGAAGAAACAGGTCCGCAAATTGCATGGCGATTGCTCGAGGAGGCTGCTGAACAATTGACAGAGTACTTTGAGGGAAGGCGTCTGCGCTTTGAACTCACTCTCATGCCTGAGGGAACAGATTTTCAAAGGCAGGTTTGGCAGGCGACTCGCCAGATTCCTTACGGACAAGTGCGGAGTTACTGGTGGGTAGCGGTGCGGATGGGGAACCCGTATGCAGTGCGAGCAGTTGGAGGAGCCTTGAAAGTAAATCCGCTGGCCATCTTCGTTCCATGCCACCGCGTAGTGAAGCAGGATGGGGGGCTTGGCGGATTCCGCCCGGGAATCGAATGGAAAGAATTGCTACTTGAGCACGAGGAACGACACAAGGACAAGCTTTACGAAACTCAGTGGTCCTCGCAGCAACGTTGAACGTTGAAATGCGGTCACAGCCCTCGAACATAGAATTAGATTCTGACTTGTGGACATGAGGTGACGATGGAACTTTTCCGTCTAACAGCACATGAACTCGCGGAACTCTTGCGCCGACGCGAGGTCTCGAGCTACGAAATCACGCGTGCCGTTCTGACACGGATCGCTGAAATTGAGCCGAAGGTCCAGGCATACATTAGCGTGACAGGCGACGAAGCTCTGCAAATGGCCAAAGAGGCTGATGAGCTTCTGGCCAAAGGCGAAGCACCGAGCCAGCTCACGGGGATCCCCGTGGCCATCAAAGACAACATGTGCACGCGAGGTACGCTGACGACTTGCGCTTCGAAAATTCTGGGGAATTTTGTCCCGCCTTACGATGCCACAACGGTCGCAAGACTCCGTGAGAAAAAGGCCGTGTTTGTCGGCAAAACAAACATGGACGAATTCGCCATGGGCTCCTCGACGGAAAATTCCGGAATCAAGCCGACTTTGAATCCGTGGGATCTTTCGCGAATTCCTGGAGGATCAAGCGGAGGTAGCGCGGCTGCTATTGCTGCGGACATGGCGATTGTCGCAACCGGCAGTGACACAGGTGGCTCAATTCGCCAGCCTGCCGCCTTCTGTGGCGTGGTGGGCTTGAAACCAACCTACGGACTTGTGTCGCGCTACGGGCTGGTAGCATTCGCTTCTTCACTAGATCAAATTGGCCCCATCACAAAAGACGTCACAGATGCGGCCCTTCTCCTCAATGAACTGGCTGGCCATGATCCTATGGATTCGACCAGTGCAGACGTGGAATGCCCCGACTATACAAAATTTCTCGGCAGAGATCTTCGGGGAGTGCGTGTGGGACTTCCGAAAGAGTTCTTTGGTGAGGGACTCGATCCTGAAGTCGAAGGTTCTGTGCGTGCCGCCATTGGAGAACTGGAAAAGCTCGGAGCAGAAATCACAGAGGTGTCGCTTCCTCATTCACCTTATGCGGTCGCCACTTACTACCTATGCGCGACGGCAGAAGCGAGTTCGAACTTGGCGCGATATGACGGGGTAAAATATGGTCTTCGTGTGGATGCTGATAACATCATTGATATGTTCTCGCGCACCCGAAGTGCGGGATTTGGTACAGAGGTCAAAAGGCGAATTATGCTGGGCACCTATGCGCTGAGTGCGGGCTATTACGACGCCTATTATCTTAAAGCTCTCAAAGTGCGCACGCTCATCAAACGCGATTTCGACCAAGCTTTTGAAAAGTGCGATGTCATTGCTGGTCCAACAACTCCCACCCCGGCCTTTCGCCTGGGAGAAAAAACGGCAAATCCGCTGGAGATGTACCTGAGCGATATTTTCACGATCTCTGTGAATTTGGCAGGTATCTGTGGGATCTCTGTGCCGTGCGGCGTAAGCCAGTCGAAGCTTCCGATTGGCCTTCAGCTCATTGCCCCCGCTTTCGAAGAGGGCCGTTTGTTTAGAGTGGCTTACGCCTACGAGCAGGCGACGGAATGGCACCGACAACGTGCGCAGTACGTCACTCTGTAGACGGCGGGCCGAAAGCGTAAAAATCCAGAAGAAGGCGTAAGTAGGCCAGAAATCGTGAGACGTTCTGACTTTCTCTATCCAACTCTGGAAGGGTATGCGCTTCAAGCCACTTTGCAGTTTCTTCGGCGGCAACTTCCAGAGTTGGTAGAAGAGAAGTATCGAAATCCGGCCGAGAGAAGATCGCCTCGAATTCATCCGCAGAATTCTTGAAGAGCCTGAGAGAACGCGAGGCGGAGAGCATCCCTTCACACACAGCCGACCAGCATGCGTCGCGCGAAAACTCGGGAATCTCGGTGCTAGTAATCACTTTTTCTCTTTCTGCAATGCTTGAGAGTAGGCCGCTTCTCTCTGCGGGAATGATCACTCCGGTTGCTGCGGCCAGCAGGGATAAATCCTCGGGGCTGGAGCTTGTTTCATCATCCTCCCAGCCCAGCCAAAGAACCCCACGCGTGCGTGTCCCAATGTCTTTGATTAGTTCGTGGGCCACTCCTGATGCGAGGTAAATCCCCTCTGCAAGACCGCAGTCGACGAGTTTATGCGCACGCTTCCAACTATCGAGATTCGCATCCAAGATCAGCGGTGGGAAAGCCGCGCCACGTCGGGAACGACTGCGAAGCGCGCGCACCAAACGTGCGATCGCCTCTTCGTAAGGATCGGGTGATATTGAGTCGTACGGGGGCTCATTAAGCTCGGCCTCGAGATCGTCTTCCTCTTCGCCCTCTGGAGGGGGCAGCTTTATGAGATTATCGAAATTCGGTAAGACCACGCGCGACTCAATCGATGGCGGAAAATGCCATCCACGAACCCATAAGGCATCGATGGGATATGACTGACACAGTTCGGCAAGAAGCAAAGCAAGGTAATTACGCACCTTCGAATTCCACGGTTCCAACCAGCAATCGCGACGTTCTTCATCGCTAACAACTGTTTTGCCCGAAGCCTCTTTGGCAAGCCACTGACGGAACCGCCGAGGAAAAGGAAAGCGCAAAAAAGGATTCGCTAGCGAGCCTGCAGATAAGACGTCTACCACCGCGATGAGGCCTAGCTGCTCCTCAAGTGCTTCCTCCACCAATGCTTCCCAGCTCGCAGGTGAAAAACGTGGCGCCAAGGGGGGAAGGCCAAAGTCTTCGCGAACAGCTGAGGGAAAGAATGTGTGGCCATGAGCATACGTGATGACTGCGAGAGTGTTCGCGCACGCTTCTTTTGCCCGTTCAATGCATAGCCCTGGCTGTTCCAGCTCCTCTGGTGTGACCAGAAGTGCGCGCAAGGGGGGAGCAACCGAGCTATAGAGAGCAACAGTCATGTGGCAGAAATCGCCCCGTTTTTTATTCTACGATCCGTTTCCACCCTATTCGACGGAGAAGTAAGATCAATCCTGCGATGCATGCAATGGCGATGGTGAACAGCCCAGCTGCCTTGCCGAATTGTCCGAAAATCACCGCGCCGGTGGCAGGCAAAATCGTGTAGATCACAGCGACGCCAAGCCCGGCGGCCAAAAGCGATGGGATGAAGATTGAATCATCGGTCTTCACCTCGGGCATGATTTGGCGAATCGGTCGCCACCCAAAGCTGGCTGGCCGCACTTTCGAGTAAAAGCTGACAAGAGTTTTTTGCGATTCGGGGGGAGTGCTATACATGACTATGAGCCAGACAAGGATGGTCAAAAGCGCGATTGTGATTGTTTGATACTCTTCCACGGCGAGGAAAGAACCGGGGCTGTTTGCGAGGCCAAGACTACGGATCAGGACAAACAGCGTGAACGAAGCGACCATAGCGGCAATCTCCGCTGCGGCGTTGATTCGCCACCAATACCAACGCAGGAGAAAGACGGCGCCCGTTCCTCCCCCAAGCGCAAGGAGAAGTTTCCAGGCCTGATCTACGGACTCAACAAACTGGGTGGCATAAGCGCCGCACAGCAAGATGATAACGGAGGCGGCGCGCGAGACCCAAGCGTAGTGCTTGTCCGAAGCAGATTTTACAAAGAACCTCTTATAGACATCGTTCACAAGGTACGAGGCTCCCCAATTGATCTGGGTGGAAAGAGTTGACATATAGGCCGCAAAGAACGCGGTGAGAAGGAGGCCGCGCATCCCCTCCGGCAAGACGTCTTTCATAACACGGGGGTATCCCTCCCCCGCATCTGCCGCAGTGCGCAACTCCGGGTACTTCACGAGAGCCACAAATCCCACGAGTATCCACGGCCACGGCCGCAAACAATAGTGGGCGATTTGAAACCACAGGGTCGCCAGGAGTGAATGGCGCTCATCTTTGCAGGAGGCCATACGTTGCACAATATAGCCGCCTCCACCCGGCTCTGCCCCCGGATACCAGGATGCCCACCACATGACGAGGATGTAACTAAGGAATAGGGTCGGACTGAGCCAACTCTGGGCTGAAAAATCAGGGACAAAGCGAAGGGCGTGCTCTCCGCCTTCGGCGACGCTGGCAATCTGCTGATGCAACGATTGCACACCGCCAACATCCCGCACTGCTAAGACCGCAAGGGCAATGCAGCCCGACATGGCGAGGACAAACTGAATCACATCCGTGATTGCCACGCCCCACATGCCGGACAGCATTGTATAGAGCCCCGTGATGCTAAGCATAATTGCAAGCAAAGTCCAATCACTGATGGCCTCCCCAACTAAGGTGACCTTGAGGATTTTTAGCATCGCGAAGTTCACCCACGCGATGATGATCGAGTTGATTGGAAGAGCGAGATACACTGCTCGAAAGCCACGTAGGAAAGCTGCAAGCTTGCCGCCATAACGCAGCTCGATGAGTTCAACATCCGTCAGCACCTCAGCTCTGCGCCATAAGCGAGCGTAAAGGAACACCGTGAGCATACCGCCAACGGCAAACGCCCACCAGAGCCAGTTCCCAGCAAGCCCCTTCTTAATCACAAGACCCGTCACGGCGAGTGGAGTATCCGCAGCGAAAGTGGTGGCTACCATCGATGTGCCGGCTATCCACCACGGCAACGAGCGAGCAGAGACGAAAAACTCTTCGATGCTCTTTCCCGCACGTTTGGAGAAGTAGAGGCCAATCCCTAGTGATATCGCAAAATAAGCAACAACGACCGCCCAATCTATGAATCCTAAATGCACAGTACTGAGCCTCCGCGGTGAAAGTGAATAGGGCCTACAGTGTGACAGGCACTGTAGCGTCTATTACCTGGGATCGACGTAGGATGAACATGTAAGCGTGTCAATAAATGATCTTTGGGAAAGGACGCTATTGCCTTGCCAATGATTCGTCGAAGGGAAAAGATATAAGCTGTCAGATATAAGCATCTCCGCGGAGTGGGTGCAGTGAACGACATTTCTCGATTGATAGTGTGGGGGGTATGTCTTTTTTCAGGTCTGTGGTCGCTGGCATTCATTGATGTCACGCTTGCCCGAGTTTTCCTTCCACGCGATGAGAAGCGCCTTGCTCTTCAAACTTCTGGCAAAGTGGAAATGGTGGACTCTTCTTTCCCGCTCCACGAGAAACTCACGGAGCTTTATGGCGAGCTTCGCCATCCGCAGGTGGGATCGAGATGGGAGGCCAGGCGTAGTAAAGATAAAGCACCAGCGAACCTTTATCTGCGAGCGCGCGATCCACTTTTTGTGGAGCTTAAATGTGACCGTATGGCTGTGGACAGCGTTCGCTATCTTGGATTTAGCGACACAAGAAGCACCCGTGTTTTGGGTATCAACCGGGCGTCTCTTTCTCACATTCAGGACTTCGCCCCTGCCTGCCTAGCTCGCCCTTTGCGGCCATGGAGTGTTGTGCTTTTCGGGGTCGGCTGGGCCGCATTCTGGCTTATCCCATGGAAGACCCGAGCTGCAAACCAGCTTCGCTACACTCGCGGGGCAAGTGTTGTGGGGCCATTGTTCGTCGGAACGATCCTTGGCGGAGTGTTTTACTTTCTGAGTCTCGCTGTCCCTCTTGCTAACGGGTGGATTGAGCGGGGCACAAATAATGAAACTTACCGTGCACTCACGATTGTCTCGCTGTTTTTTAGTCTGCCTGCCTGGATTATCTGGGGTATTGCAGCTCACTCAGCGTCCTTTTCGCTGGTACTTGCTCCCTCGAAATTGATTCTAAGACGATGGGGTAAACAGCGCGACATTGCCGCTGAAGATTTGCAGGGTGCGAGCATTGATGAACGAAAGTGCCCCAGTTGGCTACAACGGCTCTTTTTCGTGGTTTCTGTCCTGCGACCACGGTCGGCAGGCCCTTTGCTTCTTGCAGCGAGCCGCTCAGAGAACGTTCTGACTTTACGAACAAAGAGAGGCGAAAACATCCCCATTGCTCTCGAGTACCTCGTCCCGCTGGGACAACTGTTTTTATGGTTTGAATCCCATGGCATCACGGTGATTAACAATCTCTCTGAAGGAAAAGCACAAAAGCGTTTCTTAGAAGAACTTGAAGCTAGCGGCACGGACATTGCAGAATCTAACTCGAACAGGCGTGCCGTCGTGATAAGGCATATCCTTGGGGTCATTGGTCTTGGAGTTGCACTCTGGGGTCTCGTAAGCCTCCCCTCGATTCCAGCCATTGGCTAACATGATATCTTATTGTCATCTATCAGGCATCGACATACTAAATAGGCAAACGGGAGGAGCCCCCCATGAGGCACCAGTCTTCACCTTTGGCATGTTTCTCTGCAAAAGTGGCTTCGACTTTTTTGATGTGGGTCAGCATGACGCTAGCGTGCGTTGGTGCCGCCGACGTTGAGTCCATTTTATCAGCTTACAAGAACGCCAGTACTCCACAAGCTAAGGATGCTGCCCTGCAGCAGATTCTGAAGAACTACGACCAATTCAAACATCATGTGGCGCAAAAACTCGGAACCGGGACGATGACCCCAGAATTCTCGAAGCTGACCCGTGAAATAGACGAGACCATTGTCGACATGACGCACCAAGCCTGGCGTGATGTGGTTCGCAGTGATCCTTCAGGGGTCACGCATGTGGTCCCAGTGGGCTCCTTAGGAAACCGCTTCACGAACCCTGGCTATATTCCCGGGAAAAGCGATAAGGATATGATTCCTATGGGGCCACGCGCTGCCGAAAGCGTTGAGAAATTCCAACGCGCATTCACGACACGGTTTGGAATAGCACCCGAGAGACTTGACATCAACGTGCTTGATCCCACGAACCCATCAGGCTGGCCGGGGCGAGTGGAGGCGGCAGCAAATCCGGAAAAATACAATACTCTGGGCGGAAACAACTGGCTTCAGCGAGACACTTATACAAAGAATCCAACAATCTGGAAACTGGACCCTACCACTGGAAAGGTACAGGAGGCGCAATTTCAGTCACTTTTTCCCAAAGGTGCAGAGCCTCCGCCACTGACAGCACGCGACGCCGCTGGATACTTCAGTGATAACACGAGGTTTCGCAATGAGCTGGCCAGCAAATATTCAGATCCTGCGGAACTCATTCTCAAGCAGTCCAAATACGATCTGCGCAACGCAGCAGCTTACGGTCTTGCGGGTGGGAAGTTCACGGCGGAAGAACGCGCGCTTATGGAGGCGGCCGCACTCGCGCGAAATGGTAAGCTGGACGAGGCCATTCGACGCTACGCGACCGCGATTGGGGCAGATGCAGGCACAGAGGCCGGAAAACAGGCCGCGATGAAGGCCTATCTCGACGGAATGAACTCGCTAACTGAAAAGATCGGCAACAAGGTGGTTGCCACGCATCTCGATGAAATAGCGAGAGCAGGAAAGAAATCTGGAGCCCTCATCGCCGAACTGGGTGGTGTGCTGAATAATCTTCCCCCAGGAATCCGCCAAAATGTCGTGAAAGAGCTGAGCAAAGACGTCAGCAAAGCCAATACCCTTCGCCTTGCCGAACAGGTTGCCAACACGCTGGCCAAGGATGTGTTCATCAAAAAAGCCTTCGACGAGGCCGCTCAGAAGCTCTTTGGCAAGCCCTATGAGAAGCTCACCCCAGCAGAAAAACTCCTTGTTCATAATGCTGGCGAAGAATCCGCTTCTGCCCTCTCAACCTTTGGCAAAGGGGTGGGCGTTACGCTGACCGCTGCAGCCATCCTCGTCAGCATGCAGCAAGCTTATGCCTCGGAATCAGCCACACGCGGCACAGCTATCGGGGTCGGGGCAGGCATCGGACGTGGAATACTTGATCTCATCCAGCTTGGCTATCCCCCTTTGGTGGCTGCAGAGCTTGCTGGCCGTGCTGCTGCTCTCGGCATCACTGCTGGGATTGATTCCTACAAGACAGACGTTCTCGACAAGCTCTACGAGCAGTATAAGCGCACAGGAAACATCGATGACGTCCTCAACGATGCTGAATTCCAAAAATACTTCCCGGGTGGTTTAAGGGTTTTTCGCAACGAGCTTCGCGAGGCAGCTGCCCGAGAAGGCAAGAACTTAACAGAGGCCCAGTTAGATCAGGCCATACGAGATTATTTTATTAACAGACAGGAAATCGAGAAGCAAACAAAAAAGATAGAGAGAGACCTGGAGTGGGCAAAAGCGTTCGTTAACAGTCGGCACATTCCGCTTGTTCCCGGAGCCGACTCGGACACAGCGAATTCACGGCTTTCGGAACAGGAATTAGAGCAGGCTTTAGCAGGTCTCTTGCTGGCGAAGATGAACTTCGAGCAAATGCTTCGGTCCGCTGGCGTGCCTTTCACAAAGCAGGATATCCTTAACCTGCTTTTCCTTTATTACCGAGGCACACCTGACCAACTTACAGAGGCCTTGAACAAGCTTTACCGAAATGTTGGTAAGACTTATCCCCCAAGCCCAAAAACATCCCGAAAACCAAAGACAACCACACAGCTCTCTGATGGCAAAACAAGCGCGCCAGGTACGACAAATAAGAGTGCTGTCAAGATTCTGCATTCCAAATACGGCACCGTCGCACGAGGTCCCCAAAGCCAGGGAAACTGTTCCCCTGGTGTCTTGCTAAGTGGCGGTGGTTCGTTTCACGAGAAACCGGTCGACGCCCCTTGCGATCCCCCCATATCTCTTGGAAGCACAGAGGTATCGTGCGGGGGCGAACTCTCGGTCGTCGTAGATGTGGACAAGCAGGTGCCGCTGACGTGGAGTCTTCACAACAATAACACTGCCGTGAGTGTCTTCTACGAACCGCGTATTAGTGGGAAACTGGGTCGACGCGAGGGATTGGGCGTGGCATGCGGAGGCCCTCCCGATGGTGATTGCTCAATAACGTTGACCTTGCCCGGGCCGGGGAAACTGAGCGCCCAAGCGGACGCCCCTCGAGGTGCTGGGCCGCTGTCGGGCAGTTGCTTTCAGCAGAGCTTTCAGGCACGCGTGGCCTTGACCAAGGCGTTTAATGTAGTGCCGGCGGATCAGCAGACAGAGCTGCATCCTGGCGATAGATTGCGCACAGAACCTCACAGCGGAAGTCGTGTCGTTCTTGCAACGTCGCAGGGTGAGCGCTTGGTGATTGGCAAAGGAGAGAACGAGGTTCGCCTGACCAAAACATCAAGCGGAGAAGAACAACTTGTTGTAGAAAAGGGCGGGTACGGCAGCACGCTTCGCTATACTCGACCGCAAAACCCACAGGCTGGCGAGAGAACAAAGTCTCTCAGCATTAGGGACGGTGGTTACACTCTGCGGCCCAACGGCACAGATTTTCTTGTCACTCACCTTGGCGAAACGACAACCGTTGCCGTGCTAGAGGGGCGCGTCGAAGTCAGGGCCGACGATCAATTCACGACGACCGTTGAGGCAGGCATGGGACTCGACTTGAAGCAAAGGCGCACAAATAGTCTGACAGACGAGGCGAGAGATGCGCTCACACTCGACGGACTCAGTCCGGACGAGATCCTGCTGCAACCGGAGAACCAACCGGAGCTCAACGTGGGTGCTTGTTTTAGCGATGGCAAGATTCTGCCAGATTGGTTCGTTCTCGATCAAGGTGCGGACACAAAGATAACCTCAGGAGACACATCAGATACTCTGTTTTTTGTTGTGCCACCAGGCAACGAGTTGAATCGGCGCGAAGTCACGCTCCCCTTGCTGCTGCATGCAGTTACAGGAGACTTCGACCTGGAGGGAACGGTGGACGTCACCACAACTGCCACAGACAATGCCATGGCTTTGCTCATGGTCCATCAGCCTGGCGGATATCTCGGTTTCCATGAACAGGAGCGAGAAAAGGAAACGTACGCTGCTCACTTTCTTAGCTTTGGCGGACTTCAACTGGTCAACAATCGGTGGGAACTGACCTCTCTGGAAGGTGAGGGAAAACGACCTAATTTCGAAACGTCGCCAACCGCTGTGAGGCTTAGACTAACCCGACGAGGAAACGTTTGGAAATCGTTCGCATCCGTGGATGATGGTGTTACGTGGCACCTCACAAAAAGAATGGTGGTGGACGCGAACGCGACAGTTTATGCTGGCTGGGGATTTCAACGCGCTGCTTATGATAGTCTTGCAGGTGTTCCTGCCACGTTTGAGCTTCGCGATGTCCGCCTAACCGGTAGCCCTTCGCAAAATCTTCCTGTCAAGGAATGGGAGAGCAATGCGCTGGCAGGCGAAGCTTCAGCAACCGAAGAGGGGCTTGTAGCCACAGTTGTCACCGATCAGCCTGGGGCTGCTCGCGTGGAAAGCGCCTATCCTCTTACTGGCGATTTTGATCTCGTTGCCGAGTACGAAATCCTTGCCTGGCGGAATGCGCGCTATGAAACTAGCAGCTTCTGTTTCTACGTTTGTGACATCAGCTACCAGAATTTTGCCTACGTCGGACGAATCGGCGTTCTGAATGAACAGGAACGTCTGCACACCGACCTTCGCCAGGACGGCGGGTGGAACAGGGGCTATCAATGGGTCGAAAACGCGGATAGGACGGGAAAAATCCGGATACGCCGTGTCGGCAATGAAATCAGCTCATATTTCTGGGATCTGGATCATTGGGAACGCCTCGACAAGGGATTCCGCGGTGGATGGGACTCTCCTGCTTACATGGGGCTTATGGTAAGCAATGAGAGCGAAGGGGGACTTCCTGCCAATGCCTCTGTCCGAATTCGCTTACTCGAAACTCAACAAAAAGAGGTGGTCGCTGAATCGTCGGCACCTTCTCCCGATGAGATCCAGTTGGAACCGATTCCGTCACTGAAAATTTCGGAAATTCAAACACCTGATAACTGGGACGTAGCCGCTATTGATCTGCCTTTCGACATTGGAGCAATGTTCCCTGCAAAGGAAGCTGGAGCCTATGTCTTTTCGAGCGACCGCAAATTAGCCCGTTTGGCCAAGGTCACGCAAAGCCTTCAAATCACCGATGTGTGGACAACCGACCTTCTTGCTGGTGTTAATCGCAAGGCTGGACTGGAAAGACCGGAGAGTTTTTGGATCATTGTCGATGGGTGGTGGGAAGGTGGAAACCGCCACAGTGGCTTGTACAAAATGGACCGTGACGGGCGATGGATTAGCCAAGTCGATGCAGTTGCACTTGGCGATCTTAGCGCAGTGATGGGAATAGGTGACAATCGCCTTTTCCTCGCCGACTTTGCTAGAGGCGGCATCTACGAGTACCAACCGCCTGTCAACAAGCTCGAAACATTGGTAGAAGGAGCAGACGACTTACGCGGGGTAGTGAGCCTTGCGCTGGATTCGAGCAGGAATATCCTTCTCGCTACGACAGCAAAATCCTACGGCGCACCCCAATCTGGGCTTTGCAGGATGGATCTACGGCAAAGGCCACTTCAGCCGCGGAAGATTTTTGTGGCCGGCCGGGAAACGGAGGATTTCACGGGAGTCGTGTGGGACAAAACCACACCCGACCCCGATGATGTCCTGGTCGCAGTCACCGCCCAGAATTCGATCTGGCGCGTGAATCTCAATTCAGGAAAAGCTGAGGTCGTGGTGCGTGGCATGCCGACCATTGCAGCATTACGGTGGTCGGGGGACACTCTGTGGGCGTTGTGCACTCCACGAACTGTTGTTCAGTTTCGTCCGAGCATTCCTGCGGGAGCAGGGGCAACGCAGTCTCCGTCACAAGCTTCCATGCAACCACAAATGACGCCGGATCTTCCTCGAAGAGATGGCTCCCGTGAAAGAACACCTGTTTCCGTCCCAACACCTTTGCCAACCCGGCAAACAACAGGAGGGCCCTCGTCCCCTCTGGAAAGCCCGGCTCCTCCGAGCTCAGGTGAGCCCAAGAGATTTGTTTTTCGCTCTCCTCAAGATAGTGTGCGTCTGCTTGATTCGTATCCAACCTCAGACATTGTGCTTATGTTCACTCTGTCGTGGACAAAAGCGGGAAGCATTTTCGACACCATTGGAATCGACGCCGCACCAACCGGTTCTTGGACTATTCAGGTCGAGCCCACAGGACACCTCACGTTCAGTGTTTACTCGCCGAAGGTTGCAAGTTCGGTTCGTATCTCCAACGGCTGGCATGTTCTACGCAGCAGCACTCCCCTCCCCAAGCAGACCCCGGTTATCGTACGGATCATTCATGTGCCAAGTGGGAGTACCCAAATCCTTTTCGACGATGAGGTTGTGGCAGAAGCCAACATTCCTGTTTCCCTGTCAGGTGAGTCGGTCTACCTCGGGGACTATCCCCCGGATAAGCACTGGTCGCCTCGTTATCAGACAGATCGTGGCTTTGTTGGTTGGTTAGAGATTCATCAGATGGGCAAATACACCCAGCAGATTAAGACTCCTGAGATCAAGCTGACGCCCTACGCTGAGCCGGTCGGGAGCATGGGTAAAAAGCAAATTCCTCCGCCAAAAGAAAACGGGCTGCAAGCTTTCGCCGGACGGTGGGAAATTATCCAGGAGGAGCCAACCAGAGATGAAAAAGAGTTTATCGTGCTGCGGTTGGTGGACGGGAAAATCGTGGGAAAAGGGGGACGGAACGAGGATCTTCTCGAATTTGATGAGTTTGTGCGTGGTGATCTCAAAGGACGTGTTGTACCCCGTGAGGGCACATCCCCTCTTCCAGTGACGGCTTCCGTGCAAAAGAATGGGACGGAACTCGTTTTGAAAATAGCTCCGCCAGCAAGCGAATTTGTGATCGTTCGGGCCAAGAAGGTGCGAACTAATGACGCTGGTGCCCAACAGGTAAATGAGCTTCGAAAGCGGCTCGAAGAAGCCCGGGAATTGTATCGGCTGGCCATCGAAAAAGGGAGTGATGAAGACATCAAAGAGGCTCAGCGTGCGGTAAAGGAGATCGAAAGCGAATTGCAGCGGGTCCACGAGTAACGGAAGAAAAGAAATGCCATAAGGTCACGCTCGGCCTCCTAGAATAGGAAGAAGTGGCAGTGGCATAGAATTTTGAAAAGAGTGTGACAGCTCAGGTCGCGTTGTGAACGCTTAGGATCAAAGGGCACTCTGGGCTAGAGTCTTTGGAAAGAGTTATTGGAACTCCATGAGCTTGTGGGTGACGGTTTATCTTGGGTTGGGTGCGAATCTACCGCTGGCGCAGAGTCCTGATCGGACACTTTGTCTGGCGTGCCAACGATTGCAGCATGTCGATGGCATACGATTGGCACGAGTCTCTTCTCTCTACCGCAGCAGGCCCTGGGGAGAAACGAATCAGCCGGATTTTTATAATGCAGTCGTTGAAGTCGAGACGCTTCTTCCGCCGCGTGAACTCTTAGCCGCTGTGAAGAGCATTGAGCGAGAATTAGGCCGAACACCCACGTATCGGTGGGGACCGCGCGTCATCGATGTGGATATCCTTCTCTATGGGAGCTTGTCGGTAAACGACAGCGACCTCGTCATCCCACACCGCCATTTATTGGAACGGCCCTTTGCGTATGTTCCTCTCTTGGAAATTCATCCAAATGCGACTCTGCCAGATGGCCGCCGTGTGGCGCTTTCGGTTCCCCTTATCCACAGCAGTGTGGATGGACTGGAAAAGATCGGAACCATAGAAGTCGTGGAGAGGTAGGGATTTTAGTGGGGTGGGTAGTCGGATTTGAACCGACGGCCTCCAGAGCCACAATCTGGCGCTCTAACCAGCTGAGCTATACCCACCACACGTCGCGTAGAACGCTTACAGAATTCGAGCAGACCTATTCGCAGCGTTACCGATACGGAGCCCTGAGAAAAGCATCGGATGCCGATGATGTTTCTCCGCTGCGAAATGTAAGGAATTCGTGTTACGCCGGGGGAGGCCGTAAGGCCTGAGAGCGAGCCGGCGCAAAGCAGCGTGACCGGCTCCAACCCCTTGAACCTGATACGGGTAATGCCGGCGGAGGGAAGGCGTAACGGTTTTCTCCCCCCTGCAATCCGGCCACCCTATAACTCATAAAACAGCAGAGGTAAAGGCCGTGTCCGCACACAAGAAGCAGGACTCCATTCCGACGACGATTTCTGCAGAAATGCGAGAACCGTTCCCGCGCTCGCGCAAGATCTACATTCAGGGATCGCGTGGCGACATCCGAGTGCCATTTCGCGAAGTCGAGCTCTCCCCCACTCGACGGCGAACCGGGGACTTGGAGCCTAACGGGACAATTCTGGTTTATGACACGAGTGGCCCCTACACGGATCCCGAGAAAAATATCGACCTTGCGCAGGGCATTGACCCCATCCGCATCGAGTGGATTCGTGAGCGCAACGACACCGAAGAGCTTGAAGCTCCCAGCTCGGAATATGCGCGGAAACGCTTAGCCGACCCAGACCTGGGAAAGGTACGTTTTCCTTTTCCCCGTAAGCCCCGACGAGCCAAAGCAGGACACCGTGTTACACAAATGCATTACGCTCGCCGTGGCATAATCACGCCGGAAATGGAATTTGCTGCAATTCGCGAAAATGAGCTTATTGAACGGGCGCGGGCATGGCTGGGAGAGGCGCGGAGACGCGGAGAGCCACTTGGGACACCATTTCATCGCGGGGAAAGCTTTG
Organism: Candidatus Sumerlaeota bacterium; assembly: GCA_017161655.1. Lineage (GTDB taxonomy): Bacteria > Sumerlaeota > Sumerlaeia > Sumerlaeales > Sumerlaeaceae > DRVG01. The sequence continues at coordinate 73,614 of JADFCV010000001.1, read as the reverse complement.
GTGCTGTTATGCCGGACAAAATCACGCCCGAATTTGTTCGCGACGAAATCGCACGCGGGCGAGCCATTCTTCCCGCAAACATTAACCACCCAGAGCTCGAGCCGATGGTAATCGGCCGCAACTTTTTAACAAAGATTAATGCTAATATCGGTAACAGTGCCCTTGGCTCGTCGGTCCGCGAAGAGGTCGAGAAAATGGTGTGGGCCATTCGGTGGGGGGCGGACACTGTCATGGATCTCTCGACCGGGGCAAACATCCACGAGACCCGCGAGTGGATCTTACGCAACAGTCCTGTGCCCATTGGAACTGTGCCAATTTATCAGGCTTTGGAGAAGGTCGGCGGAAAACCAGAAGAACTGACATGGGAGATCTTTCGCGACACGCTCATCGAGCAGGCGGAGCAAGGAGTCGACTATTTCACCATTCATGCGGGAGTGCTGCTGCGTTACATCCCACTCACTGCTAACCGTGTTGCAGGCATAGTGTCGCGGGGCGGCAGCATTATGGCCAAATGGTGCCTTGCCCATCACCAGGAGAATTTCCTCTACACACACTGGCGCGAGATTTGTGAAATCATGGCGGCCTACGACGTTGCCTTTTCCATTGGTGATGGTTTACGGCCCGGCTCTATTGCCGATGCAAACGACGAAGCTCAGTTCGCAGAGCTTCGCACACAAGGCGAGCTGACACGGATTGCCTGGGAATACGATGTTCAGGTGATGAATGAGGGGCCGGGTCACATCCCGATGCACCTCATCAAAGAGAACGTCGAGAAGCAGCTGGAATGGTGCGGAGAGGCGCCTTTCTACACGCTGGGCCCGTTGGTCACCGATGTGGCAGCCGGGTACGATCACATTGCCAGTGCGATCGGAGCAGCCATGATCGGCTGGTACGGCACAGCACTGCTCTGCTACGTCACACCAAAAGAACATTTGGGGTTGCCGGATCGCAAAGATGTCCGCGACGGCGTTATCGCTTACAAAATTGCAGCGCATGCAGCGGACCTTGCCAAGGGGCACCCAGCCGCGCAGTACTGGGACAACGTTTTGAGCAAGGCGCGCTTTGAATTTCGCTGGGAGGATCAGTTTAATGTTTCGCTCGATCCCGACGTTGCTCGGGAGTTTCACGACGCAACCCTGCCTCAAGAAGGAATGAAGACGGCTCATTTCTGTTCGATGTGCGGTCCTCAGTATTGCGCCATGAAAATTACCGAGGATGTGCGTGAATTGGCAAAACAGGAAGGTCTCTCGGAGGAAGAGGCATTGCGCCGCGCTATGGACATGAAGAGTGATGAGTATCGCGCAAAAGCAGGCGACCTTTACTTACCAGCCTAAGGAAATAGCGGGCTGTGCTCACCGCGAGAGCACAGCCCGCACACCTAAACAGGTTGTTCCACTTTTACTCTGGCATCAACGCCGGATTGCGAACGAGGGACACATAAGGCAGGAAAACTGCTACGGCAAGGAAACCGACCGCAAGACCGAGCAAAACGATGAGAAGTGGCTCGAGGATGGAACTCAGTCCCTTGAGGGCCACATCCACCTCGCTGTCGTAGGTGTCTGCAATCTTCAGTAGCATCGTGTCGAGCGCGCCAGCCTCGTCTCCGACCATGACCATATCAATTACAAGGGGATCAAAGATGGGGGCGCTGCGCATGGGTTCATCCATTTTCCCGCCCTTTTCCACGGTGTCACGCACCTTGATTAAGGTGCGCCGAACAACTTCATTGTCCGCGGTCTCGGCTGTAATGGCTAGCGCATCAATGAGAGGAATTCCTGCAGCCGTGAGGTTGCCGAGTGTCCGAGCGAAACGCTCGACATTGATTTTTCGAATGAGGTTTCCAAACAAAGGCAGCCGAAGTGCAATGGATTGTGTGAAAGCCCGGCCTCCGGGGGTACGCCGCACAAGCGAGCAGAGAACAACGATGCCAACCACAATGAGCACCACCCACAGCCAGTTCGCACCAACCCATGAAGCAACGTTCATGAGCCATCGCGTAATGGCAGGGAGATCTTCAGGTTTAGGATAGGCAGCCACCAGCTTCGGAAGAGCGTAGACCATGATGAGAGCAATGATCAAAATCTCGAGCACGAGGGCGATGAGGGGATAAATCATTGCCCCGATCACCCGGCGGCGAATCTCTGCATTGCGCTCAAGAAGATCTGCAAGGTGACGGAGCGAAATGTCGAGAATCCCCCCTGCTTCTCCGGTGCGTACCACACTCACAAACAGAGAAGAGAAGACGCGGGGATGAGCCGCCATCGCGGCACTTAGCGACTGCCCTTCCTCGAGGCGTCGTGCAAGATCGGCACTGACGGAGCGCAGTTTTCGGTGCGCACTTCGCTCCGCGAGAATTTGCAGCGATTTCACAAGCGGCACCCCAACATCCACCAAAGTAGCCAACTGGCGGCAGTAAGCAGCCATCTGGCGTGGCCCTACTCCTAGAAAGCCAAAAGCTGGCGGCGGAGCAGAGCTCGCGGGGGGAGAGGACGGGGTAGCACTCGCAGCAGGTTCTCCCTGTTCCCTAAGCCGCTGAAGGATTTCATCCTTCAAAGAGCTACTCGCATTTTTCGCTTCTTGCTTTTTCTCTGCCATGTTCATCCCTCGTTCTTTGGCTGAAAAACGATTTTTGCCATCGACGCTTTTTCGTTTTTTCCAGCCTAGAATATAGTGACTGCTTTGATCATTTCTGAAGGGGTTGTCACGCCCTTCAAAACTTTCTCTAGCCCGGCCTGGAAGAGGCGTTTGCCGTATTTATCGGCCAGCGTTCGCAGTTCCTCCTCGCCGGCACCGTCAGCGATGGCTCGACGAATTTCGGGACGCACTTCAATGACTTCGAATATTCCCGTGCGCCCTTTGAAACCCGTGCGAAGGCAATGGGGGCAGCCCTCACCGCGATAGAACCGCTTACGGGAATTCTCGGGCAATCCCAACTCTGCCAGCATACCCTTGGTGGGAGTAAACGGCTTCACACATTCTTCACAGTTCTTGCGCACAAGCCGCTGAGCTATGATGCCGGAAACTGCTGACGCGAGGAGGTAACGATCAATCCCCAAGTGTGAGAGTGCGCTCACGGCTCCCACAGCGGTGTTTGTATGAAGCGTGGAAAAAACAAGGTGTCCGGTGAGTGCTGCGCGGATTGCTGTGGCCGCGGTGTCGGGATCGCGAATCTCTCCCACCATGATAATGTCAGGATCCTGCCGTAAAGCACTTCGCAAGCCCGCAGCAAAAGTGAGCTCGATGTTGGGATCTACCTGGACCTGCGTAATCCCAGGAAGCTGATACTCCACTGGATCTTCGATGGTGATAATGTTTACTCCCTCGCGATTCACTGTCGAAAGACAGGCATAGAGGGTCGATGTTTTTCCACTCCCTGTGGGACCAGTTACGAGGACAAGCCCATAAGGCCGTGCGATGAGGCGTTCAACGGCCTTGAGCTGCTCTTCGTCGAGACCAAGCTGGTCTAATCCTGTCATGACGCGAGAGCTATCGAGCACTCGCATGACGATGGTTTCGCCGTGGACAGAAGGCAGCGTGGAAATTCGAAAATCGTAGATGCCGTTATCCGTGTCCAGCGTGAAATGCCCATCTTGCGGACGCCGCCGTTCGGTCACGTTCATTGCAGCCAGCACCTTGATGCGAGATGATACACTAAGGTGCATTTCTGGGGGAATGCGCATGATGTTGTGGAGAACACCGTCAATGCGGTAGCGAACCCGAACTTCTTCAGCCTGCGGCTCAATGTGAATGTCGGTGGCCCCTGCAGCAATGGCACTCTCCATGATTTGGGTGACTAGCTGAACCGTCGACAAGTTGTCCACATACGGCTCAGGGCGTGCGCGTCTCGGCTCGGGGCTGGTCACTGGCGCACGTTTGGCTTCGTACCCCTCTGCCATGGGTGTGGGACGCACTTGTTCCTCCGTCTTCGGTGCAGGCCGTGCCACACGCCTTGCAGCTGGCCGTGGCAAAGTTGCCAGGCGATCACCCGTTCCGCCTCCCCCAAAAGCAGGCAGAGCTTCGAACTTAGCCAGAAGCTCTTGATGAGGACTGTAAATGGGGGAAACACGCCGATCTGTCAGAAACGCAATCGTGTCGCTCAGCGACATATTAAAGGGATCCGCCGTAGCGATTTCGATCACTCGATCTTGCAGAGCAAGTGGCAGGAACAACTGGCGGCGCATGAAATCTGGAGGAAAACACTGCAGAAGCTCGGGGGAAACGTCATAGGCGAGAATTTCTATCATTGGCAGCTCGACCCCTTTTTCGAGGGCGTCGAGCAGTTCATCTTGTTTGAGAATGTTGAGCTCTTCTAACGTCCGGGAAAGAGGGGCTTTGGTTACAGCCCTGCTTTCTAACGCACGGCTATAATCGTCCCGTGTGATAAGGTTGTTAAAAACGAGGATGTCGCCCGCAAGAAGGACACGATTATCCATAGCCAAATCCGTGGATTTTGAGGCGACAACTTTTTCGATCTTCTCGGGCGTGATAATCCCCTCCGCCACAAGGACATCGTACACATTCAGTGCGTTGCGTTCGGCGCGGTCCAATGCAGCTTCGATTTGTGACAGTTCGACCAGCCCCAGGGAGAGTAGAATCTTTCCCAGCTTGGCAATGTCAGGCTGATTCTGGCGAAGAATGTGTGCCACTTCGCCGGGATAAATCTTCACAGGTGCGTTGAGTTGTTCTTCAAGTTTCCGCGCGGCTTTACTTCCAGGCACCAGCGCGCGCAGGTCCATATACATAAGATCTTTGAAGGCCGCCAAGGACACTTCTTGATTCAGGATTTCCATGACGCCTTTCACGGTGCTGAGACCCGCACGCTTTGCGAACGCTTCCCAGTGCGGTTCATCCAGCACCGTTGCTTCGCGCAACACCAGCGCGATCCGAATGATCTTTTCGTTGGTGCGAAGGTCGCTCAATTACTTGCCTCCCTCGAGCATTTTCGAAGCTTCTGCGATGAGAACGGGAGTCGCTCCTGGACGAATGGCATAAAGCGCAACTCTACCAGAGACCGAACCTGGGCGCTCCGGAATCGCCCGGAGAACGACTAACTGTGCCGCACGCAAGATTTCTGGCTGCGCCTGCGTTGCCGCCGCCCGTTGCGCAGCAACTTTCGCTGTGCCTCGTATCTCACTCACCGGGACCTCCCCCTGCGACTTACTCACCTGTTCCAGCAGAGAAGCATTTCTGGCGAGCATTTCCGCGCTACTTCGCAGCAATTGCGAAAGTTCGCGCTGAGAGGCACGGTGCTTCGTATAGCGATACGTGAGATCCACATTGAGTGCTAAGCCAAATACGAGAATCCCCAAAACCGCAAGGACTCCCACCACGGCCAGCAGGATGAATGCCCGCTTGTTTCCTCTTTTTAGTATCATCGCATCCTCACCCACAGTTCGAGTTCTGCGAATCGCGGCGTATTCGCCTTCCGTGCTTCTTCGAATGAGCCCATGCCAGCGAGTCTAGGCCACACGCGCACGATCACGTTGGTCAGCTGGGGTACCGTGGTGGCTTGGTCTTTCCATTGGGGAGAGAAGTCTTTGACATCCTCAGCATAGCGGAAGACGACCTCGGCGCAAAAAGCATCGCTGTTGGAGCCTAGAACTTGTTTCTTTTCTGCGACATTATCGCCCGCCGTCGACAATAGCACGCGGCGCCGTTCAACATCATTCGACACCCGCACGTTTTTGACCGCGGGTGTGAGTGTTCCCTCTTCAACGGCGGCGGAAGCCCCTTTCGCTTTTTCTGGTGCTTTCGCTGCCTGGGCAACGGCGAAGACCATTTCTCTCTGAGCAAATGTTTCGCCGTTGTCCGACGGAACTCGAGAGCGCAGGAGTTTCTCTATCTGCTGAGCAATAGACTGGGCTTCTCGCATGGCGACAAGCTGGTCACTTACTGCATTCGTTGCGCGGATAGTTTCGATGTACGCGTCGAGTGCCATCCCTAAAACCACGACGGTCAAAGCGACGACAACGAGCGCTTCGACGAGTGTATAAGCTTTGCCAACAGGACGTCTCATCGAGCATCTCCTCCAAGAACCACCAACCCTTTCGCAGTAGCAAGTGGCGTTGCTGGTGCGTCCTTTGTGCGGACGACTGTGACTTCGACAAGGGCAGCAGGTTTATTGGATAAACGTTCGACTTTTGCTGCCCACGCATACGAGCGATCTGCTTCCCAGGCGGTATAGCCCTCGGCGGGGATCCGGGCTTGAGTCGTCTGCCCCAACTTGCGCTCCAAATCGGGAGCTGAGCACTGAAGTAGCTCAACCACATTACTCGCAATGGTTTCGGCTTTCATGGCACGCAGTGCCACGGCCGTGCCTGCACGTGCCGATTGGAGGCCTGTCGCAATGGCATAAAGCCCAACTGCCAGCACTCCTACCGCGACAATAATCTCGATCAGACTTGCACCCTGTTGCCGTTTTCGACGAGCTTTCATCTAACCTCACCTATTTTTGAAGGGAAACTCGTGCACAAAATAATGCTCCAGAACACTGCTCCAGCTTCTGCGCATGGTTGGCCACGAAATCACCCTCAGCACGCATCTCGTTCTGCCTGTTCCTGCCCAAGAAAGATGGGAGTGTACTGCGCATTGGTCAACGTCATTTTTGTGTTTTTGATTTTTTCGTTGCCCTGCTGGGGGCAAGCGCAGCTTTCGGCTGGGGACGTGGGGTCCTCTCACAGCGCACTGGGATTTTTCAAAATCGGGTTCCTGCCCAATGACCCGGAGGCACAACTTCCGGTTGCTGCCATTTATGAGTTTCGTGATTTCCTAGCGTCGCAACCGAGTGTGAGAGAGGCAATGCAGGCGGAGGGGATTGAGGATATCAGCCTCCTGGCGGTGGATCGCCACGAAGCCATGGTGGAACGCATGAATCGCAACGAGTTTGATCTAGCGTTTTGCTCGGCGGTGGATTTTGTTTTGCAAAATGGTGATTACGATGCCCGATTCCAACTTCGGCGACCTCAAGACAGCTACGATGCCCGCAGCGGGCGTGTTTTCCACAAAGGCGTGATCTTCGTCAATAACCGGAATCCGTTATTTCGTGCTAATCTCCCACCTTCAGAAGTCGCACGCTCGCTGACAACAATGCCCTTAGCCATGGTGGCTGGAAGCGCCGCTGGCTATTTTTACCCTAGCCTCAAAATCGCGCGCCTTGGTGGAATTCGCGAATTGCCTCAGCATGTGCATTTGTGCGACTCATCAGAAGAGGTTGTAAAAGCCGTCATCAACGGCCTCGGCGACATGGTGAACGCTGGAGCTTGCGCGGAAGGGGCTATTGAGCAAGTGCTGGCCAAGCAGGGATTGCTGGAACAGCGCGACAAACTCGTCCGCGTGGTGATGGAGACGGATCCCATCCCCGGGGAACCTGTGGTTTTGCATCGCCGCTGGGCACCGCGTTATAGTTCGCTGGGGCGGGCCGTGAGCGAGGCACTTCAACGCTTTTTTGTATCGGACCGAGGTTTGCCCCGGATCGAGTTTTCCTCGAACGAAAGCTATCAAGACCTGCGTGCAGGTATCCGGGAATTCTGGTCGCTCGTGGGGCCGTCGCCTCGTCGCCGAAAATAGTGTCGATTTTTGTGCGGGCGTAAGCAATCCGTAAGAATGCCACCGTATCTTACAACAGAGTCTCTCGAGAAGAGGCCCCAATAAAAAACAGAAGGAGAAACGCCATGAAGTCGTTGTCCACCCTTGCTGCAGTTTCGATTGCAGCTTTCGCGTGTGTCGCAGTTCCTCTGACCTCGCTGCGAGCCGAGGAAGCCTCCTCGGGAAAAAAGGAGTCGGCCGAGGTCAAAGCGAAGGAGAAATCGGAGGCGGAGAACAAGGAAGGGAAAGAGGAAGCTGGGGAACAAGAGATAAACATCAATGACGCTCCCGCAGCTGTCCGCTCCGCCATCGAAAAAGAAATTGGTGCCGAAGGCAAACTCACCAAGCTCGTCAAAGAGGTTGATGAAGGCAAGGAAGCCTTCGAGGCTGATTTCATGAAGCAAGGCGTCGAGTGCTCAGTGGAGGTCGCACCCGACGGCGCAGTGGTCGAAATTGAAAAGAAGGTTAGCGTGGAATCGCTGCCGCCGGCTGTTAAGTCTGCGCTGAAGAAAGAGATCGGTGAGGCGAAAGTCAAAGAGGCCTTGGCCGTAACGATGCACCTCTATGAGTTCGAGGTCGAAGACGGCGGAAAAATCAAAGAGGTGAAAGTGGATCCTCTTGGTAATGTCGAGGTCGAGGATGAGTCGGCCAACAAGGCAGAGGATGAAGAGAAAGAGAAGGCTGAAATGAAGGCTGAGAAGAAGGCTTCGTCCGAGAAGAACGAGAAAGCCGAAGAAAAGCACTAGCCCACAAAGGCGGGGACGTTCGCTTTAAGAGTGCAAACATGCCGCACTGAACGTCCCCGCTTTGTTGTAAAGATTTGCCATCAGTTGATAAAAAACACAACCCCTCCAGACTAGAACGTATCCTGAGGTCAGATTGAATGGGAAACAGCATCGAAAACAGTTCGAAATTGAGCGCGAACGGACTCAAGTTGTGGATCCTGTTGCTCTTAGCGTTAGCAGCGGGGCTCTACCTTGCACGGCTAGGCGCCACACCTCTTCGCGTGAATGCCGAGATTCGCACCTACGAGATTACCCGCAACATGATCGAGCGCGGGGACTATATGGTGCCCATATTTCGCGAGGAGACTCGGTTCAACAAGCCGCCATTGTACTACTGGTGTTCGATTGGTATTAGCCGAATTGCGGGAACATTTGGACTGGCAACACATCGCCTGCCCTCCGCCCTAAGCGCGCTTGGGGTTCTCGTTCTAGGCCTCGCATGGGGACGAATCCTTCGGGCGGAAAAAGAGACTTTGCTCGGATTGAGCATTCTCGCAGTCACTTATCTCTTCGTGGTTCAGGCGCGGCGTGGCAGTTTCGAAGCCATGCTCAGCCTTTTCTGCAACGCGTCTTTGCTGGCGTTTTACCTCAGTCAAAAACGCAAATCGCTTATGTGGGCATTCCTTGGGAGTTTTTTCTGGGGCTTGGCGTTTCTCACGAAGGGGTCACCTGCGCTGCTTTATGTTCCCCTCGTTTTGGCCGTATGGCTCTGGGGTAATTCACGCTTGAAGAGCATTTTTCGTCGCGAACTCATACCTGTCCTCGCATTAGGCATCATCATTGCCGTCAGCTGGTATGTTTTCGTCCTCGTGTTTCGCCCCGACAGTCGCAGCGATATCATTGCAGAGGCTCTCTTGCCATTCGGCGTTAAGGCCACCGAAAAGACCACGGCAGAGCATCGCGCACCATTTTACTTTTATGTCCTCGAGATATGGCGTTCTGGTTTTCCCCTCTCGCTGTTTTTACCTCTCACAATCTGGCACATGATAAAACATAGGCTTTATGCACCGGACAGCCCACTGCGACTGTTCGCGCTGACGATGATCATTCCGTTCATCGTCTTTAGTGCCATTCCAATGAAACAAGACCATTATCTGCTCCCAGCTTATCTACCGTGGGCGATACTCACTGGGTTAGCCATTCAGGAAGCAGTTGGCGAGGTGGCTTCACTCTCGCGGCGGTGGGTAACAATTCCAGCAGCATTGGCATCGCTTCTTTTCATGCTCGCCGGAATTGCGGTTGGTGTCGGAACTTTCATGATTTTTGACTCGCTCGTGCTCGCAAGCGTAGGGGCACTCTTGCTTGTTGGAGCAACTGTCGTGACGCTGTGGTTTCTCTGGAAAGGAAAGCCGAAGCCTGCCATCCTGGGAATAGCATTGTCGTGCTGGTTGCTCTTCAGTTGGTACTTTTTCTGGGTACGCCCCATTGAGGACGGATTTGGCTCCGGCTCATTATTCCGGGACACGTCCTACCAAGCACAGTATTGGGAAGCCAAATTCGAACGCTATCCCATTTTGCGTAAACTTCTGGACTATGATCGCGGGCTGAAAAAGGCCAAAAAGGGACCCCCCAGGGCTAAAGATGAGGGGTATGTTCCTGCCCTCGATGCTTCAGGTGAAGAATGAAGATTCTGCTTATTGAAGATTCACGAAGACTTCGAGAAGCTTTAGGGCACGGCTTGCGGCGGCTTGGCTATACGTTGGTGACTGCCGCCGATGGAGAAGAAGGTTACCGCTTGGCCTCGACCCAATCTTTCGATATTATTATCCTCGATTTAATGTTGCCGAAACTTGACGGGCTGTCCGTGCTGCGACGGCTTCGAGCAGAAAAATGTGACACAAATGTGTTGATTCTGAGTGCACGGGACACGGTGGAGCAAAGGATAGAGGGGCTACGGAGCGGAGCCGACGATTATCTGGTCAAGCCGTTTTCATTTGAAGAGCTAGTGGCTCGCCTCCAGGCGCTCACACGTCGCAGATTCGGAACTCGCTCTCCAAGAATTGTCGTTGGGCCACTCACGGTGGACACCGCCGGGCGTGTGGCGTATGTGGACGGCGAACCTGCGAACCTCACCGCACGTGAGTTCGCCATCCTGGAATATCTTGCTTTTCACAGAGACCGTGTGGTTTCGCGAGCGCAACTCGAAGAAGCGCTCTACGAAGATCGTTTTGCGCTGGCTAGCAATGCCGTAGAATCGGCTATTTGTTTGCTGCGCAAGAAGATTGACCGTCCGGGGCGCCCCTCGCTTATCCAAACGCGGCGTGGATTAGGCTACATCCTCACAGAGGCAGCCGAAATGTTTGGAGACACGCAGGAATGAATAAACGCCCGTCCATCCAACGGCGACTGGTTGTGTTGGCGTGCGGCGTCCTGCTTGTGTTAGGCATCACGAGTGGCTATGTGACCTATCGGGTAGTCCGCCAGAATCTGACGCGTACTTTTGACCTCGGTCTGCGAACGAAAGCACGCACCCTGCTGTCCGCAGTTCGAATAGAGGCTGACGGGAGACTTGAACTCGAATACTCCGATGAGAGTATGCCCGAATTTCTTCCTTCGCCCCACGCGGAGTACTTCGAAATTCGAGATTCCGCGGGCCAGCTTGTGGAAAAATCCAAGTCGCTTGGCTTACGCGAGCTTGTGACGAAGCCAAAGCACAAACACCGCAATTATGCAGTGAAAGACATTCGGTTGCCAGACGGGCGACGTGGCCGAGCTGTGAGAATATGCGGGTGGCCCACATTGGACGAAGATGAAACAGATGGGCGGCCAACGTCGGGCACCGCCGCAGGGAGAGTTTGCGTTGTAGTGGCTCGAGAACGCGAGACTCTCGACCAAGCCCTTGCGATGATTGCAGCCTCACTGGCCTTCGGGAGCCTCCTCGTCGCTGTTGGCGGCGCTGCCGCACTCATGCTTGTCGTTCGGCTCGGACTTGCTCCTCTCTTGGCCCTAGCCCAGAAAATGGAAAAGCTAGGGCCGGATGACCTCGACTACCAGCTCACTACGCCAACATTACCAAGGGAGCTGGTACCGATCGCGGAACGGCTGGAGCAGCTTTTCGCGCGATTGCGTTCGGCAATCGAGCGCGAACGCCGTTACACGAGCGATGTTGCGCACGAGCTTCGCACCCCTCTGGCAGAGCTCCGGACCACACTGGAAGTAGCGGCATGCTGGCCTGAAGATTTGGCACTCGTGAAAACTTCTCTCGAACAAGCACTAGGCTCTGTTGGTGAGGCTCAAGCCCTCGTGGACACTCTGCTCGAACTTGCACGAAAGGGAGACGCTGCGACTCCCCCACCTGTTCATCCCGTAAATTGCCGGAAGATTATCGACGAAGAGCTCAGAAAACTTGCCAAGGTGGCAGAAGTGCGGGGAATCAAATTCTCGTGGCTGGACGATTGCCCCAGCGACCAATTTAAGATTCTCGCCAACAAAGACCTCTTTCGAGGGATCATCCGCAATATTCTCAGCAATGCTGTCGAATACGCCCCAGAAGAAACAGAGATCCAGCTAAAGATTTTCGAAGCAGAAAATCAGAAAATCTGGATCGAAGTCCGTAATCAAGCGCCGGATCTGACGGCAGAGGATCTTGAAAATATGTGCCAACCATTTTGGCGGAAGGACCCCGCCCGTTCCGACCGTCAGCACAGCGGACTTGGCCTGACAGTGACCCAAGCCCTATGCAAGATTATGGGGATTCACCTTTTCCTGGAGCTAGCTCAGGACAATGTCTTAGTCGTGCGGTTGGAGGCTAGTAAGCCCTGCGACGTCGAAGAACACTAGAAACACGGCAGTGGCCGCAACGGGTAGCTTTTGCGGGTGTCAACGGCTGTCGAAGAGCCAGACCTCAAGAAATGATTCCACCCCGGCGGGGCAGAAACAATGGGCGACAGACGCCCACGCCTGAATAGGGCTAAATTGGCCAAGTAATTGATGAACGCGGGGACAGCGTAATCCCGGTGCGCCTCGGACGACGGTTCGGTCCGAACCTGGTCAGGCCCTGACGGGAGCAGCCATAAGGACGTCTGGTCGTGTGTCCGGAGGCGTGCCGGGTTTAGGCTGTCCCAGCTTATGCACCCAATGCGACTACGCGTTCCTTCGCGCTTCGAGGAACTCCAGGACCCGACTCGCAGCACGCTGGGCACACCCCGGTTCCCCAAAGGACTCTCTGATTATCCCATACTCAGTTCGCATTCTGGCGAGGTGTTCAGGAGATTTCAGCAAGTGGACCACGCACGAGGCAATCTCAGGACCATTCACATGATGCTGCAGAAGTTCCGGAACCACCTCTTTTTGCGCGACAATGTTCACAAGGCTAATCCAGCGAGTTCGGACAACCGCACGTGCAAACCAATAAGTGGGGGTGGAGACACGATAAATCACCACCTGAGGCACACCCGCCAGGGCTAATTCCAGCGTCGACGTCCCGCTTTTGCATATCGCGAAGTCCATGGCAGCCCGGACAGAAACATGGTCTTGTGTAGCAACTGCTAAAGGGAGCGTGGGATGAGTTCTGACAGCCTGCTGCAGTATTTGATCGTCTACGGTGTGCGCTCGGGGAATGACAAACGCTGCGTTGGGAACCTCTTTTGAAATCCTTTCGGCTGCCTCCAGCATAGGCTCCAGGTGATACGCGAGCTCCGATTTTCGGCTACCAGGCAGGAGACCAATGAGGAAATGATCTGGCGAAAAACCTAGAATCTCACAAATTTCTGAACGCTGACGAGAAGGCGGAGGAGCATCCAGCAAGGGATGCCCTACGTAGTATGTTTCGATGCCTTCTGCTCGAAACAACCGTTCTTCAAAGGGGAAAATAACAAGCAACAAAGAAACCGCTCGTTTGATCAGGTGGATGCGAGAGCGATGCCACGCCCACACTTGAGGAGCTATGTAGTAGATAACTGGAATTTCGCGTTTTGCAGCCTCTTGCGCCAGACGAAGGTTGAAGCCAGGGTAATCCACCAACACGAGGGCATCTGGTCGCTCGGAAACAAGCAGGTCACAGGCTCGCCGGAACAGATTCTTGAGCTGCGGATAATGGTAGAGCGCCTGGGTGATACCGATGATGGGCAGCCCGGTGGCCAGATCGAAATCGAGACGCATTCCCGCTGCCTCCATTGCCTTACCGCCATAGCCTAAGCATTCCAAGTATGGCACTTGAGTCTTCAGAGCTGAGATCAAGCGTGAAGCATGTTGATCGCCTGAGTTTTCCCCGGCGACAAACATAAGTTTTGGCGGTCTGGGATTCAGCTTAGGCATGGGAATGCGCGCTCGTGCTCAGTAATCGCTAAAGTATTTTCCCAAGCGCTCGTGAACAAGTCTTGTAATTTCAACAGCAAGACCAAGTGCATCGCGCGCATGCTCCCCCTTTACCATCGGTTCCGTGCCACGTTCTACACATTCCAGGAAATGCTGGAGCTCTAGCTTGAGAGGTTCTTGCTTTTTGAGCGTTTCCTTGGTACGAACAATGGTGACTTTTGGCACTCCAGGGGGAGCATCAGGGTTATAAATGCGGCGGTAGATTTCTACGTCTTGCTCAATATAGTCGATCGAAATATAGGCATTGCGTTGAAAGACGCGAATCTTGCGCTTGCGAACAGGAGTTACGCGGCTAGCCGTCAAGTTCGCTATACAGCCGTTCTCAAAATGGATCCGGGCATTGGCAATATCCTCTTGCGTGCCGTAAATCCCAACGCCAGCCGCCTCAATGTAGGTGGCAGGAGCATTGACTAGCTGGAGAATGATATCGAGGTCATGAATCATAAGATCGAGAACGACCCCGACATCTTTCACGCGCGGATCGTAGGGGCCGAGCCGATGGGCTTCGATAAAAGCTGGGTTGCGGACAATTTGCTTCAGCCGCATGATGGCGGTATTGAAGCGTTCTATGTGCCCGACCTGCAGAATGCGCTGTTTGTCACGCGCGATATTGATGAGGTCCTGTGCTTGCTCCACACTGGATGTAATCGGTTTTTCGACTAGAACATGAACCCCGTGCTCGAGAAAGTCTCGCGCGATCTCATAGTGAAGCACGGTGGGCACAACAATACTGCACGCATCAACGCGTCCGAGCAGATCGCGATAGTCGGTGAAAGCAGACGTCTTGTACTGCTTGGCGATCTTCTGAGCTGCCCGGGCGTCGACATCGGCAACGCCCACCAATTCGCAATTTTCTAATTCCGCGTAAACCCGGGCATGGTGCTGGCCCAAATGGCCCACACCCACAACCCCGACGCGAATCTTAGGCATTCGGTATCCAAATCGGCAGAATTTGTAAGCTGACTTTGCTAGAGCGCCAGCGGCACACTCGCGCGTCAAGCGTGATTGTTATACGCCTCGTCATTCGACCTTGTGCGCTCGTGCTCGTTGTTTCAACATCCGGTGGATCCGACGTCGGCACTTTGCGCAAAGCTCAAAGGCGTAGGCTTCGTAAACCTCGTCCGTAGCTTCTTCGGCGTCAAGTACCTCCATTTCTTCGATGAGTTTTTCAATCTGAGCTGTGTGGTCCGCGAGAAGATCGTCGATGGTCAACTCAAGCGGTTCGGCCTTGGCGTAAAGTTCGATCCGCAAAACATAGAGTTGGGCATTGGGGTGGACTTCAGCCCCACAGTTGGAACATTTACGGCTCATGTAGCATTTTGCTCTCCAGGCAGCGCCCTGTGTCAATCTTTATGAATTTTCTTTGCCAAGGGTTACTGCTAGCAGGTAGGTGTAAGGTCCATGTCAGCGATGTGGCACTTTGAAAAACATTTCAGCACCGAAGAAGCTAATTCGTTGATTCCGTGGCTCCGGGAGAACTTCCGGAAAATTCATGCGTTGCTAGGCTACAATTACCCAGGTTGGAAAAAAGCAGGGGGCAATGGTAACGGGAAGGGATGGGAGTTCGGACAATTTGCCGCCCAGCTATCGCGTCGCGAGGCCGAGGATATGATTGGCAACCTCATCCGCGAAATAGAAAGCAGGGGTATTGTTGTTCGTGATTTGAGACGCGGACTGGTGGATTTCCCGGCGCTGCACAATGGCGAAGAGGTTTATCTTTGCTACGAACTGGATGATGGTTACGAGGTGCAGTTTTACCACGGACTTGACGAAGGATATGCTGGCAGGCGACCACTGTAACATCTCATCTGAAAGGGGATACGCATGAAGGCTGTTGTTTTTGAGGAAACCGGCGGGGTTGACAAGCTTGTTGTCAAAGATTTGCCCTGCCCAGTGCCTGGGCTGGGCGAGGTTCTTGTCCAGGTGAAAGCGTGCGCCTTGAACCATCTCGACATTTGGGCACGACGGGGAGCATTTAACGTCCCGATCCCAATGCCTCACATATCTGGATGCGACGTTTGCGGAATTGTGGCGGAACTGGGGCCGGACGTTGAGGGATTGCGCGTGGGGGATAGAGTCATCATTGCCCCTGGGCAGGGTTGTGGCCGATGCCCCCAGTGTCTGGCCGGGCGCGACTCCTATTGCCCGGAATACAAGATTTTTGGCTTTCAAGTCCAGGGCGGTTACGCCGAATTTACGGTCGCGGCCGCACGTCACGTCATCCCCGTTCCGCGGACCCTTGATTACGAACAGTGGGCAGCTCTTCCCCTGGTATTTCTGACAGCTCACCACATGCTTTTTTCCTGTGGGAAGTTGAAACCTGGGCAAACAGTTTTGATCCATGCGTGCGGCAGCGGTGTTGGAATGGCAGCGATCCAGTTGGCAAAGTTAGCGGGAGCATTTGTTATTACGACCTCAGCCAGCGACCACAAGCTGCAACGCGCTCGTCGGGAGCTGGGAGTTGATGGCACGATCAATTATGATCGCGACGACCTTGTGGAGCATGTTCAGCACCTCACCAATGGTCAGGGCGTAGATCTGGTTATAGATCCGGTTGGGCCGGGCGTGTGGGAAAAGAGTATTGCGGTTTTAAGGCGAGGGGGCCGCCTTTTGAACTGCGCTGCCACCACGGGCATGGAGGCCCAAGTGAGTGTGCGGTCGCTCTATGCGAAACAGATCGCGCTCATTGGTTCGTACATGGGTTTTCGAGAGGAGCTGGACACTGTCATCCGGCTCGCTGGAGCCAAAAAGATCACACCTGTCATTGATTCGACATTCTTGCTCGAAAAAGCTCGGGACGCTCAGGCGCGTATGGAGAACCGAGAGAATTTTGGCAAAATCGTCCTTGTGACGAACACTACCGTCTGCTAGCCCCACCGCCGACCGCTGTTCAAAGGTTGACATCCGGGTGTGGCTCCCGCTGTGGTGCATGGACGGTTGGACTCTTTGATAGCGATTTCTAGAGATATGGACAACGACTCGATCATGGATCTGAAAGCTTACATTCGAGACATCCCTGATTTCCCCAAGCCTGGGATTATTTTCAAAGACATCACGCCCCTCTTGAAATCTCCTGAAGCATTCCGTGCGGCAATTGATGAACTCGCCGCTCGCTACAAAAATCAAGGCATCACGCAAGTGGTGGCCATTGAATCGCGCGGTTTCATCTTTGGGGCGGCACTGGCTTACGCAATTGGAGCTGGGATTGTGCCGGTCCGCAAAGTGGGAAAGCTGCCCGCCGCAACTTTTCGCGAAACGTATGAACTGGAATACGGCACAGATAGCGTTGAGATCCACCAGGATGCGATCACGTCGGACGATAAGGTTGTCGTTCTCGACGATGTCATAGCCACCGGCGGAACTCTTGCAGCAGCCTGTCGGCTTGTGCGGAGCTCAGGCGGAACAATTCACGAAGCCGTCACAATTATTGAGCTAACATTCTTGAACGGTCGTGAGAAGTTGAACGGCGTGCCATTTCACGCGCTCATTTCCTACTGAGCTTTCTGGACGCCGGAGCTTACCAACCTGTTTCTCATCGAGCAGCAACGCGAGAGGAACACTCGGTCTTTACGTAAGCTACACTCAGTGAAGCGTCGCGCTTCCATTTGCGAGAGCTTGCGACACACTGCCAAGCCTTCTAAGGCAAGAAGCCTTTGATCTTTGGTGAGAGCTTTCGCCTTATCGGAGAATGGCCTTCAGGCACCCTACGCTGAGAGAAAGCATCACCGCCGAACGGCAAGGTTAGAATTGGGACAACGTGATGGGCTCCTTTTCATCCCAATTGACGCTCGTGCGCGCTCGAGAGCATGTCAGACGAAAACGCCGAAGTGAGGAGCTAGTTGCCAATTTACTCGGCTGCTGTATCGGCGGCTGATGGAAGCATCTCTGGATTAATGCGTTCCTTGATCGCTCGTTCGAGGCGCTCGGCGACGTCGGGATGCTCCTTCAGGAACTGTTTGGCATTCTCCCTGCCCTGGCCGATGCGTTCGCCCTCGAAAGAGAACCATGCCCCACTTTTTTCCACGAGTTTGGCACTTACACCGAGATCGATCAGATCGCCCTCGCGCGAGATTCCTTCGCCGAACATGATGTCGAACTCTGCCTCTTTGAATGGCGGCGCGAGCTTGTTCTTGACGACCTTTGCTCGGCAACGGTTCCCGACGTTCTCTGGTCCTTCCTTAATTGCCCCGATACGGCGGATATCAATCCGAATGGAAGCGTAGAACTTCAACGCGCGTCCACCCGTCGTGGTTTCGGGGTTTCCAAACATGACACCGATTTTTTCGCGGATCTGATTGATGAAAATAACGCACGTCTTACTCTTACTGATAGCTGCGGTAAGCTTTCGAAGCGCCTGAGACATGAGGCGCGCTTGAAGCCCAACGAAGCTATCCCCCATCTCCCCATCGATTTCCGCTTTGGGCACAAGTGCCGCCACAGAATCGACGACGATGACGTCTACGGCATTCGAACGAACAAGTGTTTCAACAATATCCAGCGCCTGTTCCCCCGTATCTGGCTGGGAGATGAGCAGCTCGTCGACGTTGACACCAAGTTTGCGGCAATACACGGGGTCCATAGCATGCTCGGCATCAATGTAGGCCGCCACTCCTCCCATTTTTTGCGCATTTGCCACCACGTGAAGAGCCAGCGTGGTTTTTCCGGAGCTTTCAGGCCCAAAGATTTCAACGATGCGACCGCGAGGAACGCCCCAAATTCCCAATGCACAATCGAGGCTAATGGAGCCAGTCGGGATTACCTGGATTCCTTGCTCCACGCTGTGCTCTCCCATGCGCATGATGGCGCCCTTGCCGTAGCTACGCTCGATCTGCGAGAGGGCCATTTCGAGCGCTTTTGCACGCGATTGATCCATCTTATCAGCGTTTTCGTTGCGGGCCATACTTTGCTCTCCTCGTGGGTAAAGAATACTTGTTTAGTTGCTTTTGCACCTTTGCGAAAGACAACGGAAAAGTTGTTGTTACAGAAAGCCAATGCGCGTTGAGAGAATTTTAGCATCCAAAAAGGAACACAAATGCCTCAAACGTTGATCGAAGGAGTTCGGCTCAAGCCATTGCGGATTCATGCGGATGAGCGCGGGCGGGTGATGGAAATGCTGCGAGTGGACGACGAGATTTTCCTAAAATTTGGGCAGGTTTACATGACCACGGCTTACCCCGGAGTGGTGAAAGCGTGGCATTATCACAAGCTGCAGACAGATCACTTCGTGTGCGTGCGCGGAATGATGAAGGTCGTGCTTTACGACGCGCGGGAAAACTCACCGACGAAAGGACTCATCAACGAGTTCTTTATCGGGGACTTCAATCCCATGTTGATTCAGATTCCTCCCGGCGTTTATCATGGTTTCAAATGCATCTCAGAGCATGAGGCCATTGTTGTCAATACGGTCACAGAGCCCTACAATCACGCGAATCCCGATGAGTATCGCCTGCCGCCGCATGGTGACGCGATTCCCTATGACTGGTCGAGAAAAGATGGCTAACCCAAGCCAGGTGTGAACGGCTATGAACAAAACAATCGAGCAAATTCGCAACGAGATTGATTCGCTAGACCGCGAACTCGTGGAGCTCCTCGACAAACGAGCGAGGTTGGCACGTGAAATCGGAAGGGCTAAGCTCGAACACGGTCAGCAGAAGTTTTTCGATCCAGCACGTCAGAAGCGGGTCCTCGAGAACGTGCTTGCTGCAAGTAAGAACGATTTCCCACAGGACGCGCTTCGCAAGGTTTTCGTCGAGATTATGTCCGGCTGCCTCGCGGCGGAGAAACCGCCCACGGTTGCTTATCTGGGCCCAGAGGCAACCTACTCGCATCTCGCCGCTTTGACAGAGTTCGGCAACTCCGTGGCCTACCAACCGTACGCCTCGGTTGAGGATATCTTTTTTGCAGTGGACCGCGATTGGGTGGATTACGGCGTAGTGCCGATCGAAAACTCGACAGGCGGAGTGATTCACACGACGCTCGATCTCTTTCTCGACTACGAACTCCTCATCTGCTCCGAGATCTATCTCCACATCCATCACAACCTGATCTCGCGAAATCCTCTGGAGCGCATCAAAACCATTTACTCCAAAGCTGAGCCGTTCCAGCAATGCTCGGTGTGGCTAAAAGAAAACTTACCCGGCGTCCAGTTGATCGAGGTTAGCTCTACGGTTAAGGGCGTCGAGATGGCAAAAGATCGGGACTACGCTGCAGCTATCGGAAGCGAGATCGCAGCCCGGAAATACAATCTCCCCATCGTTGCTGCGAATATCGAAGACATGAAGGATAATATGACGCGCTTTCTTGTAATCGGCAAACAAGAGGCGGCACCAACGGGGCGCGATAAGACGAGTATAATGTTCTCGATCAAGGACAGACCCGGCGCTCTGTTCGATCTTCTTTATCCATTCAAGAAACGAAACATTAACCTCTCTACTATCGAGAGCCGTCCGTCGCGCAAAAAAGCGTGGGACTACTTCTTCTTTGTGGACCTTGAAGGTCATGTGAAAGATGAACCCGTTCACGAAGCACTCCAGGAACTTAAGGGGCTGGCCACGTATTTGCGCGTGATGGGTAGTTATCCGCGCGACGTGAAAATACGTGATCTGAAGACCATCGAACAAACAGCCATCTGAACGTGACCTGGAGCATTCAGAAACGTGAAACCAAGTGAGGGCGGGCGGAAATTGCCATGCGACATGAGGTGAAGGCGTGGTCACCCTTATGGCTTGAATTCAGCGGTATGCCGCAATTTCTCGCAGAAAAAGGGAGAAATCCAGGCACCTGGAGCATCTTTAAGAAAATCGTCGAGCTCGATTGTGCGTTAAACCCTGTGCCGGGAATCGTTCAAATCTCGCTGGTAGACCTTGCAGAAAGATGTGGTCTCACCCCGGTCCTTGCCCGCAAGTTAGCGAAGGTTCTGCAGAAGCTGGGCATTCTTGCGTGTTTTCTGCCGGAAACTGACGAGGAAGAAGCGTTTTTCAAAATCAAAACCCCTCTTTCCACGCCGCGCTCGCCCGACGAAGTTCGCGCCCTTCATCCAGAGCTCTTTGCTTCTGAAGGTCACTACTTCCGTTACGCACATTCAGAAGATGAAGAAGAAAAAGACGACTCCGACGACATGTTGCTCAAAGAGGTTGTCGACCTTTACCTTAACACTATCGGAATGAAAATGAACACCTTCGTACTGGACGAGCTGCGTTTGATTCGCCAACGTTTCCCCATAGAAATGATACGACAGACGTTTCGGCGCGCTGCAAAAAACGAGATTCACTCGTTAGCGTGGATCATGCGAGAACTCATCCGCCAGAAGAGGAAACTGGATGAAAAAAAGGGAGAAGAAACAGACTGTTTGCCCGAAGTGTGAGGGATGGGGTTACATTCTCACGGACAAAGGCGCCATAGCGTGCGAGTGCCAGGCCCAGGCTCGTCTTGAAGAAGCGTACCGCGCAGCGCAAATTCCTCATCGCTTTTTCACGAAGACCCTCGATGAATTTCGCGCCATTGATCCGCGCCACAAGGAAATCGTCGAGTTTGCGAAGAACTTTGTGCGAACTTTTCGAGTCAAAGCCCCCAATCAGCCTACGAAAGGCCTTTTGCTTTATGGAAAGGAGGGCACGGGGAAAACGCACATTGCGGTGGCGATTTTGAAGGACATTATCGCCAAAGGCCATCGCGGCCTGTATTGGAACGTTCCCGAGCTATTTTTGGAGCTGCGGCGCACAATGAACGCACCTACAGATGTGGACGAGGCTGCTATCATTGACGAGGCCGTGGAAACAGATCTGCTTGTGCTCGACGATCTAGGCGCGGAAAAAGTCAGCGAGTACGTGATGGACCGGCTGTACGTCCTCATTAACGGGCGTTATGAGAATGATCTTCCTACGATTATCACCACAAATCGCTCCCTTGAAGAACTACGCGCGCAAATCGGGCCACGTATCGTGTCGCGCATTTCGGAGATGTGCCTCCGTATCGACTTTCCTCCAGGCGATTACCGGCTGCGAAACCTCAGGTAAGACAAACTGTTCAATTCGAATGCGTTCGAGAGAGCGCCGGGCGGGAATGCGGCATCCCTGGCATATTCTGAAAAACTCAACTGCCCATAGCCCGACTCCTGGTTTCCGGAACTATGCGCTTGCATTGTTGCCAAGTTCTGTCCATCGTATCTTTGGATGGCGCACGACAAGGATCGAACGGCATGCGCTTTGCTCTGCAGTAACATGCGCTACCGAGTTTATCACAATGTTCCCAAATTAGACAGGAAGGGAGCGACACGACGATGTTTCACTCGAGAGTTTTCCTCGTACTAACACTCTGTGCGTTCAGTTGCTTTGGAATGGCACAAGAGTCATCGCAGGCACAGAAAGAGACCTCAAAGACTGAGGAGGTTAAAAAAGCGCCGGAGCTGACGATTGTCGGTGGAAGATTTGTCCGCGATGACTACACCACCATCGGTGGCGGTGTGGTGTATTTTATCTTTCAAGAACGCCTGAAAGAGCTGCCTCACGAGAACACGATGGAGAAAGTTCGCGCGATGGCTGAAACAGCGGCTGAGGTGGATGAAGAGGGCAGATTTTACCTGGAGATGAAGCCAGGGAATTTTGCTCTGGTTTATGATCCTACCGCGAAATTTAGGCCAGAAATGGCCAACCCCGGACCCGAAAGTATGGAAAAGCTGCGCAAGCGCACTCCAGAACAAGTGAAGGCCTTGATCGACGTTATTCGGGAGAATGCCGCGAAAGGGCTACCGATCCAAAATGGCCGTATTGGAGACGCCTATATCATCGAGAATCGCTTTGTGCGGCCGCCGGCTGTGGATTTTGGAGACATGCCGCTTGGGGTGGACCAATCAGCCACCGTGATCGCTGTCAAAGAGAACGGTGAAATAGTGGATTTCCCCGTCATGTTGAAACTGCGTGGGAAAAACGGCGACATTTATGAGCCCCACACACCAACTCTAAATTCCCCCGGGCGCTTTGTGTTTTGCGATCTGGAACCGCAACGCTACGATGTGTTTGCAATCGGTGTGAGACTGGCGCCAAAAGAGGATGCTCCCATCACTACGCCGACCCTGGAAAACACAGCGTTTGAGTTTGAGGGGGTTCCTATCGAGCACAAAGTTACAGTGAAATTGCCCGCAGGCCAAGAGTAGCACAGACGTAGGAACTTGAGCTCTTGGCTTGACGCCACGCCGCCGCAGGATTGGGGGGAGGCGGGAAGGCGTTCATGGGTTACCTTCGCGGGGAAAGCCACGACGTCCCAAGCGCAACAAGTGACCAGTCCATTGTGAGGGCACAACAATGCGGCCCAGCAAGCAGATGCTGTCGTTTGTCAAGCTAGCTGCAACCACGGTGTTACTGGGGCTGGTGCCTACCGAGGGGCATGCAGTGGATCAACTTCTCCCCAAGATGGAACCATGCCCTGACGGCAAGCTCGCGGCGAATGTGGAATGGGAAACGCTGGGGCAGGTCGGGGTTCTCCGCATGAAGATTTTTGACGCATCGGCGCGCTCAGTGGGGAAAGTCGAAGTCCCCCAGGTACGTCCGGAACCCGCAGACCTCACGTGGCTCGACAATCGCTGGGTTATGTGCGAGTCCTTCATGGGAGAACGAGCAAGCGGTTTTTTCTACGTGGATGCCCAATCCTTACGCGGATACCTTCTGGAAATCTATTCTGTGAAAGGCCAGGGAAGCTGGGAATTCGACGTAAGTTATAGCGACCGCGACTCTTCTTTCTCTGTGAGCAACGCTTCAATTGGACGCACATGCCTCTTTCCCATTGTCTTGGGACCAGTGCCCAATCGCGAAGAAGAATACTTCCGCGTCGAGTTTTGCCAACGTTTCACGGCTGCCGTGGACGCTTTCAGAAGCTGGATGCAGGAGAAAAAGTGGCAAACCTTCGACGTGATCGGACAGCCGGCCATCCGCGAGGGAACCGGAGGTCTCGCCCTGTGTTCGCATGACGAGAAGCTCGCGCTCGTTTATTTCTCTCTGCGTGCGGATTCCCCGCAAAACATCCTCAGGACAGCACGTTTCTTACCACTGCCGCCAGAGGTCGTGACAAGGTTATCAGCAGACAAAACCAATGTCGTGCTCTCATGGGGAGAAAAGGGAGATTTTACGATCCGCCGACGTTCATCGAAAGAAGAAACAGCACCGGCTAACAGCGAAGGGGAGGTACTCTATAAAGGCACCGTGGAAAACGCTGTCGACGGTCCAGCCACGCTGGTTCTGGACACGGACATTTCGCGCAAACCCGATGATGCAGCGATAAAGAGCGAAGGGGAAGATCTCGGAGACGCTGCGGAAAGAAACAAACATCCCTCTGCCAAAGAATCAAAAGCTTCGCGCAAGCAGTCTGGCGGGAAGAAGAGTACGCCAGTGCGTCGGCGGCACTAGAGGGTGATATCCCTGCTCATATCGCGATCGCTCACTAGTGACGACACGATTTCGACGTACGGTGCAAGTTCTTCCGACTGATAGTACGCGAGCCCTGTTTCTTTGTCTCGGCGGATTTGCTGGATGAGCGCTTCAACACTTGAGAACCGGATTTCGTCGCGGAGGCGAAGAAGGAAAAAGAGATAGAGATCTGCGCCAACGATGTTCCCTTCGAAGTCAACAAGATGAGCTTCAAGCGAAAGGCGTTCGCTCCCAAAGGTAGGATTGAACCCGATGTTCACAAGGGCAGGGAGGATATTGTCTGTGGCGGGAAGGTAGCCAACACACAGATATACACCGCGAGCTGGCACAGCATAAGCGGGATTCACTTCGAGATTGGCAGTAGGGAAACCAAGGGTGCGACCTCGACCTGCCCCTCGGATGACAATTCCTCGTAGTTCGTGGGGACGGGTGAGCAGATCGGCTGCGGTCATAACGTCGCCTGTGTACAGAAGATCGCGTATCATCGTCGAGCGCACGAACATGTTCTTGTGGACCACAGGTGGAATCACCTCGACGTCAAAGCCAAAACGCTGCCCCATGGACTGAAGAGTTGCTACGGTTCCCTTGCCCTCTGCTCCGAAGCAAAAATCTTCGCCACAAACGATGGCTCTGATACGGGCTCGCCGAACGAGCATCTCTTCGACAAATTGCTCCGGTGACAGCTGGGAAAACTCACGAGTAAACGTGAGACAAACCAGAGCATCGAGCCCCGAACGCCTTAATAGTTGGCGTTTGCGATCAGGATACAGGAGGCGCTTCGGTGCGAAAGGTGGAGCAAGCACCGTTAACGGATGTTCGCTAAAAGTGAGAATTCCTGACTGAAGCTGGCGCTGATGCGCAATCTCGATAACTCGCGAGAGAAGAGCTTGGTGTCCACGGTGGAGTCCATCGAAAACACCGACAGCCACCACAGAAGGATGCTCAAGCTCCCATTTTGGCCTTTCATAAATCAGCATGTTTTTAGCAATCGTTTGTGCAAGATGCTGCCGCAAGCTGAAAGCACTGACAAGAGGAGCTCGCCCTCGTTTGTGAGGAAAACCGATCTCTTCGTGCTTTGAACACGTACTTCGCAATATGGGCCACAAGGAAAATAGACCATCAGCCCACGATTCCGCTCTTGTCTCTGCACTATGTTCAAGCCCTTGTGTCTCAGGAGAGCAATGATAAGGTTCGAAAGAGTTTCAAAAGCCTTCCGCATAGAGCCGTCGGACTCTGCCAGCGGCTTGAAGAGGTTGCTGAAGCGTGTCGGGGCAATCGTGACCCCCCGTTACCACGAAGTTCTACGCGACATTTCTTTTGAAATCGCGGACGGCGAGTCGTGGGCGTTGCTTGGCGTGAATGGCTGTGGCAAAACAACGCTGCTCAGGTTGGTCTGCGGTGTCACCCGTCCTACCTCAGGAAACATCATTGTCAAAGGACGTGCAGGAGGACTCATCGAGCTGACATCCGGCTTTCACGAGGAGTTGACCGGCTTGGAGAACGTCTTCCTCAATGGAACATTGCTTGGGCTGTCGCGCAAAGAAATCCACAGGCGCTTGGATGCAATTCTCGACTTTGCAGAGTTAGGAGAATTTATCCATACGCCTGTGAAGCATTACTCGTGGGGAATGATGCTGCGGCTCGGCTTTTCCATCGCTGTCCATGCCGATCTAGACATTCTCGTGGTGGATGAAGCGCTGGCGGTGGGTGATGGCTACTTTCAGTGGAAATGTCTCGAACGGATAGAGGAGTTTAAACGCGCTGGAAAGACATTGCTTTTTGTTTCTCATGTACCGGCTCAAGCAGAATCTGTGTGTCGACACGCTCTCTGGATTCATGATGGGAAGATTCAGGCGGCAGGCGAAGCCGCCGAAGTGAGTAAGCAATATGCGGATTTTGTAGTGCGCCGACTTGCAGGCGATGCGCCTTTGAACCTCCCTCTTGATCTGGTAGCTCTTGTACCAAGTTTGCGTTTCGGCACAGGCGATGCCGTTATCCGCGAAGTAAGGTTGACCGATGCGGAGGGCCGGACGCGACATTTGTTCGCGACTGGAGACACAGCGGTTCTCGAATGTGTCGTGGAGGCCAGTAAAGACATGGACGATTTGTGTATCGTCTTTCAGTTCGACCTGCCAAATCGCACGGTGGTGAAAGCATCAACACATCACCGCTACGGCCCGTTTAAACTCAGCCGGGGACGACATCTTATTCGCATCACATTCCCTGAGCTTCTCCTCTACGACGGAACGTACTACCTTACCTTCGGGGTGCGTACTGTTGCAAAGGTAACAATCCACGACGCTCTCGTGCACATGTACACCTTTGCGGTGAAAAATCCCAATCCGCGTTTTTCTGGAAGGGCCTACTGCACAAGGGCAGAGCTCAAATGGGAGCCGGCACAAATCGAAGTTCAGCCGCAAATGCGGAGCCGAAGCTAGGGACCTGCCGCGAATAGGGAAACGCGAAGAAGAGTATAAAAAATGGAGTCGCAGACTAGGCGACGAGCGCAGGCGAGTGGCGCAATTGGCAGCGCATCTGACTCTGGATCAGAGGGTTCTAGGTTCGAATCCTAGCTCGCCTGCCAATTCGCTTTTGGGAGCCTGAGAAACAGGGAGGACCCTTTCAACGCTCCTTTGGTTATCTCCTCACCCCGATTGAGACATCCTGGATCATGCATCAATTATGATGTTGCCATGATCGCGCTTCGCATCGTAGCAATCAGAGCAGAAAGTTGACGGATGGCTGCGTATCTATATCCGAGCAAAGAACTGAACCTGGGAGATAAGCCCTTCGAATTGCAGGGCCGCGTCGTTACGATTGGCCGGCACCCGAACAATGATATTTCTCTCTTACTGGAGTCGGTATCGCGCTTTCACGCAAAATTAGAACTCATCGGCACGCGGTGGGTTGTCACCGACCTGAACTCGAGCAATGGAACCTTTGTGAATGGCGAGCGTATTGCGGCGCCAAGGCCCCTCGCCGAAGGTGATGTTCTGACACTTGGAAGAGCTGATTTTGTCTTCTCTTATCTTTCCCCGGAAGACCGCGAGCGTCAGGCGAAAGAGGGCACGACGCCGACCCCGCTTTCGTCGAGTGGGATTAACCTGCTGGCTGACGAAGACAGCTCAAGCACAATCCTTTCGGCTCAGCTAAGCGTGGAAGCCACGCCCCTGCCGACACACTTTCTGCCGGAAGTGGGCGTGGATCTTGCGGCCCTAAGACGTGCAAACGAGCGGCTGTTAGCTTTGTACGAACTAAACGAAATCATTCGTACAAGTACGAGCACGTTGGAAATGCTCGAGCGCGCGATGGACTTAATCTTTGAATGCCTCCCAGCCGACCGCGGTGTGATCCTTACGATTGATGCGCCGGGCGCACCACTCCAGCCGCAGGTCGTTCGCTTCCGAAACCCGAGCTCGTCCAGTGAGCTGGCAATCAGCAAGACAATCGTCGACAAGGCTATGCGGGAGCAAGTTGCTATCCTGAGCCGCGACGCAAGTATAGATTCGAGATTCTCTGGAAGCGAATCCATCATCGCGCACGACATTCGCTCCACGATGTGTGTGCCAATGGTTTCAAAAAAGAACGTGCATGGCATTATTTTCGTGGACAGTCGTGAGCAAGTTCACACGTTTACGGAAGACGATCTGGCGTTCCTTGCATCATTGGCAAATGATCTTGCCATATCTATCGAAAATGCTAATTTGTTACAAGAAAGCATCAAGAACGAGCGCCTGGCAGCAGTGGGACAAACAATTGCCGGGCTGGCTCACAATATTAAGAACATCCTTCAGCTTGCGCGAGGCGGCATTGAGCTTCTCGATCTTGCGGTGTCAAAGCGTAGCATGGAGGATATAGAAACCTTCTGGCCTATTGTGAAACGCGGGATCGAGCGCATGCAGCAGCTCACGCAAGAGATGCTCGATTTTTCCCGTCAGACGAAACCAGAGTTGGTGGAAACCTCGGTGAACGAGGTCGTATTGGACACTGTTCGCTCATTTGAAAAAGATGCAGTGGAGTCGGGGGTAGAAATCGAGTTACAACTTGCAAAAGATCTGCCCCTCCGACGGATCGATCCCAACGGACTCTGCAAAAGCCTGCTCAATCTGCTGACAAATGCGGTAGATGCTTTCGAAGGTACAGGTGGCAAGATTGTCATTAGTACGTCTTGCGAAAAGGATGTGGTTTACCTGCGCGTGAAAGATAACGGAAAAGGCATCCCACCTGACAAGCTTCCGCGTATCTTCCAGCCTTTCTTTACCACCAAAGGGTCCAAAGGCACCGGCCTTGGATTAGCCATGACGAAGAAGTACATTGAGGACATGGGGGGCACAATAAGCGTGGAATCCATCGAGGGCCAAGGGACAACGTTCACTATCGCGCTTCCCCCGCCAGCAAAAGAGATAGCATTCGATCTCGATGATAACGTCACAAAGAGTAGCGATACTCCGAAGACTCGATAAACGAGTCTGGCGCTTTGCTGGGAGCGTGACTCGCCTTTGCCAGAGAAGACTCAGTTCTCCCCAGAAGAACGATCGGAGACCATTTCAACGGCAATGGAATAGATCTTCAGCGCTATCACGAGCTGAGCTGGACACTTGACCGTATCGGTCCGGTCAACTCCTAGCACAAGATTCACTGCTTTGATTTCTTCTTCGACCTCAAGCGGCAGATCCAGAAAACTTTCGTCTTCGATGAGTGTCTGGCGCTGTTGGTCTCCCACCCGCATCACAACATTGACCCGGCGATCCATCGCCTCGCCAGAATCTGGGCATAGGAAATCGGGAGAAGCGTGCAACCTTATCACATACCGACCTGGTTCCAAAGAGACTGGCAATACAAGAGAGACTTGCGAGCGAGTCAACCACACGCATCGGCGACCATTCGTTTCATACTGGAGCGCAGGCAAATCTGTCTCGAACTCTGGTCTTCGGAAGATGCGATCATGAGGCACAAAAAGAAAGAGCGTATTGGTGGTTGGCCTATCCACAATGTTCAACGTTTCAGGGTCATCATACCAGAGACGCATACTCACCATGTCGAGGTGGCGGGCTGCAGCCGCGAGATTGAGACGGTCGCGGAATAGCAGTCTTGCCTCGGCAAACTGGGTGAGAGCCCCCCAGACTGTGTAGGGCTGCGCCTCACGCCACGGGAACTGATAGTTTGCAAAATAGATGACCTGATCTTGTGGCACTTCCGCCCATTTTTCGTAGAACTCACTAGCGGTGACGATCTGATAGCGGTCGCCGAGAAAATAACGGCTCATGCGGTCCGCAAAATCTGGCCATGTCACAACGAGTGCTCGGGGCGGTGCGTCGCGTTCTATCGCTTCGGCAACTTTTGCATAGGGCGGCGTATTCGGCTCGCGATTCTGTGCCACAATCCCCATCAGCATGGTTCCTGAGATGATGCCAATCGCCGGCAAGCGCACCAGGAGGCGGCTGTGGACCAGTAAGCTTCCCAGGGCAAGATATGCCAGGGGCAGGGCTAGTACTGGAGTCGAGAGTGGCGCGAAACGCGTGCGCCCAGTTTGACTCCACAGAAAAGGCAAAACCACGATCATAGCGGTAGCGAGAAGGGCGCTTTTGACTGATCCGCTGGGACGGCGCAAAACGTGGACGATCGCGGGGATCAGCGCTAAGTAAAAGATGGCAAAAATGACCAACCAGGAAGTCTGCAACGGTATGCTGAGACCCAGCATGAGTGTCCGCGTAAAGACACTCACGAGCTCTGACCATTGCGGCCGCGGTTCATACCACGCAGCCTTTGTTGGCATGATTGCCAGCCAAGGAAGAGAAATCACTGCGACAAGAAAGTGATGGAAAAACACTATAGCCAAAGGGGGTAAGTGGTGCCAGCGTAAGCGAGACAAGGTGGCCCGAAGCCACCAAAGGCGTACGACGTGCAAAACCAAAAACGCGAAAGCAACAAATGCCGCCTCGCGGTGCAGGTGCATGAGAATTAGCAAGAGAGCATCATAAATCAGCCAGAGACGAAGTGTGTACTCTTCACGCATTCGAAGAAAAACAAAAAACGTTATCAAGATAACAAGAGCAGCAATGACTAGCGGTTCTGCTTGCTGGGAATAAAAGACGTGAAGGGGGGACAGAGCGAGCAAAAGGCCCGCCAAAAACGAAGCACTCCCCCCTGCGAAATGGCGAAAAAGTATATACAAGATTGGTGATGAAAGTGCGCCCATAAGAAGCGAGGGCAGGCGCATCAGCCAAAGAGGAGTCCCTGCCAAGGTTATGGGTTTGAGAAGTGCGTAGTAGACAGGCGGACAAAGATCGATCTGGTCTGTGCGCACATATTCACTGAACGGCAACAAGGCATCGAGCGTGGCGATGATTTCTGGAAACCCAGGAAGTTCAGCGTTGCGGAAATTATAGACACGCAGGACAAATGCCATTACAAACAGAAGCAGCGCGACCACATAATGGCGTAGCTTTAACATAGAAAGCATTGTTTATGGTAGCCGGTGACGAGATGCGAGAGAATTTATAGCCCATAGGGATCCGCAGAAAAAGAGTTTTTCGCAAGCGTGGAAATGTATGAGAGGTGCCATGGGTGGAGCATTGAGGAGTTAACCCCCAAAATGAGTAGGCAAGCATCGAGAATTTTGAGTAAAAGCGTGGGGCTGCTGGTCTTTCTGATAAACGTGGGTGGGCGGCCGGTCGCGTACGCTGATCATGCGCTCACGCAAGATGGTACTGCACTTTTCAATGTTTCTGTGGAACAGACGGCGACAACGTGGAGTCGGCCATTGCGGGTTCGATGGCGCAGCGGCAGTTTTGAATATGACTACGATCGCCACCAGATTGTTCGCGCGGAATCTGAGGGAACATCGCTGTTTTGGCTCGCTGATATTGTGACGACGGAAACTGTCGTCGGTAAAGAAGAGGCTCGGGCGATCATGAAACGCCTGGAGTGGCACCGTTACGTGCCGCCACCTCCGCGTGTTGTGGTCCTTCCCACACCGACACCTATCCCCACAGGCACACCGGCACCACAGGTTGAGACGGCCAAGGATGAAGTGGCGGATTTGTCGCTGCCGCTTGAGGAGCGCCTTGAAAAGCAGCGGGAGATTTTTCTCAATCAGCAACGGGCTCTTGCAGAGCACATCAGATTCTCGGAGCGCATGCGCAGCGTGAACGATGAAAAGGCTCGTGAGTTACGAAAAAAGCTCCTCGAGCGCCAGATTCTGATCTTGAAAGGCTACTACCCGACCAATAATGAGAAGGTCCGTTTCACAATCGAAGCGCTCGAGGATCAAATCCGCCACGTGGAGGAAAAAGGAAAGTTTAGCTGGGAATTTTGAGTGAATGAATGATTTCCGAAGGTCCGTGTAGACTTGCGCGGGTTTTATACACTTGTGAGACAAAATAAACCAAGACCAGTTAAGAAAAAAAATCGTCAAGAACGACCAGCGCAAAGTATGGGCGAAAAAGGAATCGAATTACAGGGTACGGTGATCGAGCCTTTGCCGAACTGCATGTTTCGAGTTGAGCTCGAAAACGGGATGAAAATTTTAGCCCATATCTCGGGGAAAATGCGTATGCATTATATCCGGATTTTGCCTGGTGATAAGGTGACTGTGGAATTGTCGCCGTATGACCTCAACAGGGGTCGCATTATTTATCGATTCAAGTAATTGCGGCACTTAAGCTGTGCCAGACTCCTATTTTCTAGGTTGGAAGAATTGCCATGAAGGTCAGACCATCGGTAAAATTGATTTGCAAGAAGTGCAAAATGATTCGTCGCAAAGGGGTCTTGCGCGTTATTTGCGAAAATCCCAAGCATAAGCAGCGACAGGGCTAACGTTTCGGCGTACTCTTCTTACGCCATGCGCGTTCGTACGGCATAGTTGAAAGTTGAGGGGAGCAGTCCCCAGAGATTAAGCCGAGGAGTAAAACAAAAGCCATCGCTCAAAAAAATGGGCGAGGCACGAGAGGCAATAGGATATGGCACGAATCGCCGGAGTAGATATTCCGAGAGATAAGCGCGTAGAGATTGCGCTGACTTACATTTTTGGCATTGGCCTGACGACGGCACGTGAGGTTCTCGCGCAGGCAAATGTCAACCCCGACACTCGCGTGCGCGATCTGACCGAAGCAGAGGTCAGCAAGCTCAATGCCATCATTACAAACAATTACAAAGTGGAAGGTGACCTTCGCCGCGAGATTACGCTGAACATCAAGCGTTTGATGGATATCGGATGTTATCGGGGCCTCCGTCACCGTAAAGGTTTGCCGGTGCGTGGGCAGCGCACACGAACCAATGCACGTACCCGCAAAGGACCACGGAAAACAGTAGGTGTGAGAAAGAAAGAATCGAAGTAAGGCACTATGGCTGAGAAAAAAACGAAAGCGGCAAGCGCCGCAACAAAGGTTAAGAAAAAAGCTCGCAAGAATATTGCGAACGCTGTCGCACATATCCTGGCCACTTTTAACAACACCATTGTTAACATTAGCGATGAGGCTGGGAACACGATTGCGTGGGCATCGAGTGGAACGTCTGGTTTCAAAGGCTCGCGCAAGAGTACACCATTTGCGGCCCAGCTCGCTGCTGAGCAAGCGGCACGTAAGGCCATGGAGCATGGCGTGCGGACAGTGAAGGTTTACGTGAAAGGACCAGGTAGCGGGCGTGATGCTGCTATTCGGAGCCTGCAAGCAGTGGGATTGACCATTACCCTCATTAAGGATGTCACCCCAATTCCGCACAACGGTTGTCGCCCACCGAAACGTCGCCGCGTGTGACGGCCACCAGCGGTGACAGGGCTGATGAGAGATTTAGGAAACAGAGTCGATGGATAGTGCGGGAGCCGAAGGTGGTGTGTGGCCGGTTATCATTCTCATCATGGTTACCATCATCGCTCGTCTTTACTTCCGCCAACATCGGCTTCGTCAATGGCAACGAACAACCCTTGTCACCGTAGCCCTTCTCTTGATGGCGACATGGTGCGTGAGAACGAATGAATTTGGCATCGCTCCGTGGTGTATGCTCGGTTTCGGTGCCTTTGTTTTGATAGCAAGTTTGCTTTTTTTACGGCGATTCGACCAGAAATCGTCGAATAAAAGCTGATTGGGGTCGGGAAGAAGATGTGCCTTCCTTGCACGACGCAGTGCCCCACGTACTGCGGCATCGTAAACCGACCTTCAATCTTCTGTGAGAACATCTAAAAAACTGAAGAGGAAAGGATAGAAGGCGAAGTGGGACGTTATCTCGATGCACGATGCCGGTTGTGCCGGCGTGAGGGGACGAAGCTCTTCCTGAAGGGGGAACGTTGCGTCACATCGAAGTGCGCGATCGAGCGGCGCAATTATGCGCCTGGTCAGCACGGGCAAAACCGGGCAAAGCTCTCCACCTACGGGCTCCAGCTGCGCGAAAAACAAAAGGCCAAGCGAATCTACGGGGTGCTTGAGCGTCAGTTCCGGCGCTACTTTGCCATGGCTGAACGGATGCGCGGCGTGACCGGTACCGTTCTTCTCCAATTGCTCGAGCGCCGGCTTGATAATCTCGTTTATCGGCTGGGCATTGCCAGCTCCCGCTCGCAGGCCCGGCAATTTGTGCGCCACGGTCACATCCTCGTAGACGGACGGCGAGTAAACATTCCTTCTTACCTTGTGAAACCCGGCCAAGAGATTTCTATTGCTGAGCAAGCTCGCGAGTTCAAAATCATGCGCGACAATGTGGAAGCGGCTCAACAGCGTGGTGGTTTACTGCCGTGGCTTGAATGGAATCCCGAGCGACTGACAGGGCGGTTGTTGGCTGTTCCATCGCGAGAAGATATTCCGACGCCGATCAACGAGCAGCGCATCGTCGAACTCTACTCTAAGTAATTGAGCTGTGCTGAATAGCATGCCACAACTTGCAAGAGTGTGGTTTTGCGAAGACGGAATTAACGATCGAAGTGAGTGGCGCAAAATAGGAGAAACGGTGCTATGGAATTCAAACCTCTGATCAAGGGTTGCGAGGTAAAGGTTGACGAAGAGTCTTTGTCTCCGACGTTTGGTCGGTTTATCGCTGGCCCCTTCGAGCGCGGTTTTGGAACCACGATAGGGAACTCTTTGCGGCGAATTCTTTTGAGCTCCATACCAGGAGCTGCAATTGTGGCGGTGAACATCCCTGGGAAACCGCATGAGTTCGATGTCATCGAGGGCGTGAAGGAGGATATTCTGGATATCCTTCTCAACTTGAAAAACATTCGTCTGAAGACACTGCGCTCCAAGGGAGAAGCCGTTCTCCGTTTGGACGTAAGCGGACCGCGCAGCGAAAGTTCTGGGCCCAAGATTGTGACGGCGGGTGATTTTGAACCCAATGCTGACGTCGAAATTGTCAATCCCGAACAGCCCATCGCCACTCTGAGCAAAAACGCTCAGTTGCAAATGGAGTGCTACGTACGAGTCGGGCGTGGCTATGTGGGTTCGCAAGAGCTGAAACAGGAGTATCCGGAACTCGCAAAATTCGGAACGATTGTCTTGGACGCGGCTTTCTCGCCAATCATCAACGTGCGCTATGTGGTGGAAGCTACGCGTTATGCGCGTCGGACCGACTATGATCGTCTGATCCTAGAGATCACTACCAACGGAACCGTAAAACCCGAGGATGCCTTGAGTTGTGCAGCAAAGCTTCTCAAGGACCACATGTCTTACTTCATTTCCTCCGAGGATGAGGCCGCCGAGCGAGCTGCGGAGGAAGAGGAGAAAGAAATCGAGGAAGCAATCCGAGAACTCCAAGAAAAGCTCGACAAGTCGATTGAGGAACTTGAGCTCAGCGTTCGGAGTTACAATTGCCTCGAACATGCTGGAATCAAGACGATTCGCGACCTCATTCAAAAGACCGAAAGCGAAATGCTGAAGTACCGGAACTTCGGTCGGAAGTCGCTGAACGAGATCAAGAGCATTCTCAAAGAAATGGGATTGCGCTTCAATATGGAAATTGATCCAGAGACGGGGCTGCCAGTGGGGATTTTCCCGCCTGAGAAGCTCGAAGCCTTGAAGAAATAAGTGGAGTTAGGGAAAGACTGCCATGCGACACAGACGTCATCGTTCGAGATTGAACCGTACGACGGAGCACCGCAAGGCCCTTATGCGCAACCTTGCCATTGCTCTCATTCAACATGAAATCATTAAAACGACCGAAGCCAAAGCAAAGCAACTCCGCCAATTTGTTGAGCGGTTGGTGACCATCGCAAAGGACGGAATCAAAGCGGCTGATCCTGCAGGAATAACCCTTGCGAAGCGCCGCCTTGCATTTTCCTACTTGCAGGATAAAGAAGCCACAAAGCGGCTGTTCGACACCATTGCTCCGCGCTGTATGGAACGCGCTGGAGGTTACACCCGTGTGGTGAAGTGTGGACGACGCATGGGCGATGGAGCGCCGATGGCCTACATTGAGTTTGTGGATCGGCCTGTGATCATCCCCGAAGTTGATGAGCCGAAAAAAGGACGTACAAGCCGCAAACGTTCACGGGAAAAAGCCCAGCCTACTGCAGAAGCGTAGCAGGGGCGTTCCCCGGAATTTCCCGAGTCTGCATTCACACGGAGTGAGCCGAAAAACGCTCACTCCGTGTTTGTTATTTTCCGCATCCGAGTCCGCCCCGCTTTGGCGACGGGATTTTTAGCATCTATCTTCAGAATCATCTCATACGTTTCGAGGGCGCGGAGCGCAGCACCGCGGCCTTCGTAAGAACGAGCCAACTCGATGAGGTCAGCGATGGCCTCGTGTTCGGGTGCGATCTGAAGCAGTGCGTTAACGTACTTGCGAATAAGCTCTGGGTTAGAATTGTCAATTTCTCGCGCCTTGCGATAACAGTCGATAGCCCGATCAACATCACCAGCCTGATACAGTAAATCGCCAAGCCTGACCACATACTCGTAGCGCTGTGCCGGCTCGAGGTTTTCCTGCTCAACCTTTTTCGTAAGGGACTCGATTGTCTCTGGCTCGTATTGCTTGGCTAGCCTCTCCTGCTCATTAGCCAGCTCTATTTCCCCGGCGCTACGATAGAGATCGGCCAGTGCAAGAGCGTTGGCTGCGGCTTCAGCTCGCTCCCCTACCTTCATCAAAAGTTCGCTATAGATTTCGCGCGTTGGACGATGATCTGGGACCAACTCAACTGTTCGGCGACAGGCAGCCACAGCACGCCATGGATCTGTCTCACGGCAAGCTCGGGCCAACTTATAAAAGTGTTCTGCGGCCGCATTGGCGTTGCCGGCGCGAGCATACGCTTCTGCGAGTGATTCGAGGACGTTCAAATCTGACGGATTGAGAGCATTAGCATTCGCCAGCCAGCGTACGGCATCGGTATAATGTCCGGTGCTCATGCACAAATCGGCCAGCTTGACCATTTCTGCGATGGCACGACTGCGCTGTCCTGCACTCTGAAGAAACTGGATAAACTTTTCGCGGACATCTCGTTGTCGGCGGTCAATGGAGAGGATCCGTTCGAAAGTGCGCGTGGCTTCCTGGAAGAGCCCTTTCTTAATATAAAGATCCGCCAAACGTTGGTAGTCTGGCAGCACTTCGAGTTCGTTCCCTATTTGGGCAAAAAGCTCGAGATAACGGTTCAAAAGTACGGGCTCATCTGGTTCAAGAAGAGTGAGTTGTTTATAAACCTCGACAGCTTCTTCGATTTCTCCGCGGGTAATGAGCAGATCCGCGAACTCCTGGAGCTGCTGGATTCGAGCCTCTCGTTCACCCAGAACTTCGAGAAGGTCGATCAATTGGCGTCGCGGCTCAGTCTCTTTGGGAGCCAATTGGATTCTGCGCTTGAGCACATCCACAGCCTCGCGCAATCGCTTTTGATCGAACAAAAGATCAGACAGTCGCTCGAGCGCAGCCAGAGCCTCGACAGGACGGTTGGCTCTTGTGCAAACATCTGCAAGAGCTTCATAAGCGTCAATCCACTTTGGACGGATTTCTACGGCCCGCTGCAAGAAGTGGATAGCCCGCTCGTCATGCTCATGGGCTTCGGCTTCCTTAGCACATTGGATGAGATAACGACTAGCTATTTCAAATGCTCGGTAGGAGGCAAACAATTCAGCAAGTCGAGCTCGAAACTCTGTCCCTGCACAGTGTCCACTAAGTGCCTGTTCGGCAATTTCACGCGCTTCCTCAATCTCCTGCTGTTCGAGTTTCGTGCGAACAATTTCCAGGTATTCTTCTTGTGCGCGCGGTAGTTGGTCGAGCTCTTCGTAAAGATTGGCCAGCTTCACACGCACATCCCAAAGTGTAGGATCTTCGGCAACGAGCTCAGAGAGCATGGCCGTAGCTTTGTGCTTGTCCCCCAGTTGAATATAACGTTCCGCAAGATCGCGCAGACGGAACAACACCTCTTCTCTTTTGCCGAGGCGACGCGCAATTTCAGCTCGGCACTCGAGGAGAGTGAGATCGTCAGGATCGATCTCGAGTCCCTCCCGAACAAGTTCTTCTGCTTTTGGCAAGTTCCGACGGTTGAGGTAATAGTGAGCTAACCAGACAATTTCAGGAAGGATTTCAGCTCGGATGCCGCACCGACGATAAACCTCAAGAGCGCGCTCGCGGATCACTGGATCGGGTTCGCCGTGCTCGAGAATCCTGTCAAGAACACGGCATGCCTCTTCACTCTCTCCCTTATCAATAAGAGCGTTGGCGAGATGGACAAGCGCATCGCGTGCCGCATCCTCGTCGCCAATTAAGGACGAGAGTTCGGCTAGCCGCTTCCACGCCTCAGTATGCTGAGGAGAAACTTGGGTGATGGCCTCGACACACGAGATGGCCTCGGGGTAATTCTTTTCTCCCAGAAAGACATCGGAAGCTAACCACCACTGTCGTGTGGCTTCTTCGACCTGCCCTAATTCCGCCAGCGTCGCTGCCAGACGCTTGCGCACAGCAGCACGCTTATCGTCGAAAGCGAGAACCGTGAGCGCAGCCTCGCGAATTCGAGCTGGATTACCCTCCTCAACTGCGAGATCAAACAGGCGTTGTGCCGCATCCGCAGCCTTCTTGGTGAGCTTGGCGCTTGCACAACAGTCGAGAAGCATTTGGAGGGCTTCTTTGTCTGCAGGACGTAGTGTCACAAGCCTTTCGAAGATTTCCACTGCACGCGCAAAATCAGAGTTTTTCGCGGCCTGATAACCAAGGGTCCGGAGGGCATGCACCTCCAGACGCTCATCCCCTGCTTCTTGCGCGTATGATAACAGTGCATCATAGGCGGGGAGAAAATCCGGATGGCGGTCGGCAAATGATTTCAGAGTCTCAGCAGCACCCTGGAGCTGATTCTGTCGCATTCTTTGCTGGGCTAGCTGCCTGACATATTTCAGAGCGCGTTCCAGATTGTTTGTTTTTTCGTCGAGCTCAACCAACGCACTCAGAGCTCGCTCGTTTTCCGGATCGAGCATAAGAATGCGCTCGTACACTGCAATGGCTCGGTCTGTAAACCTGAGCGAATCCAGCATTCTAGCCAGCTCAAAGAACGCTTCGAGCGCCTCTTCTCCCCTGCCGGCTTTAATCAGTTGCTCGGGAAGCTTCTCGCGAAACTCGATGTTTCCTGGATCGTACTCGAGGTATTTCTTGATCCATTTTGCGGCTGCTACAGGATCGTTCTTCGCAAGTGTCAATTCGACCAGCCGCTTGACGAGGTCGATGACATCTGGTTTGCGACGTTCGCGTTCATAGAATCCGACCAGCGTTTCCAGGGTAGGAATGTCGTCGGGGATTACCTCGAGAACCTCGCGATAGCAATTCTCTTCCTCTGTAACCGCACCAGCCTGAGCAAATAAGCGAGCGGCTTGCAAGGATGCCTGAGCCGCTTTTTCACTCTGGCCGAGCTTGCGATAAACTTGAGCTGCTAGGTACCAGGTGTCGGGGGCGTTGCCTGCAAGTGAGAGAATTTTCTCAAGCACAGCCTCAGCATCTTGCTGGCGTTTCTGCTCGATAAGCCAATCAAGATAAGAACCTGACAAAGCCGTGAGAAAAGCTGCCCCCGATTTTTGATTGACTCGTTCAAGCAGGCTAAAAGCAGTCTCTAGAGGGGCAAACTCGAGAAGAGCCGAGCCGAGGACGAGTGCGCGCGTTCGGCTTCGGGCCAGAAGGGCTGCATCGAACGCGCGATCAGCGAGAGCACGGACCGTTGCATCTCCCCCTGAAGCTCGATAGAGCTTCGCGATGAGCGGCGCTGCCAGGGCGGCAGGATCAAGTGCCATCGCATTTTCGAGAGCTTGAAGCGCCGTTTTCCACTCCCCTGCGGCGATGAGCTCTTCAGCCACTTGCGTGTAGCACCCGACGGCGTACTCAGTGTCCCCAGTGTCCGCCATGAGGGACGCAAGCTTCAGGCTAAGCTGAGGCGTGCGCGGAAGCTTCTTGAGCTCCTCAAGGGCGTCCTTGCGTACTCGACTCGCCTCCTTGCCAGAGGCTGTTTCACAGATCCCTATCAGCTCCTCCGCAAGCTTTTCATCATCCCCTTGCTCACGCCAGGCTGCCGCTAGCGCCAACCGCACTTCAAGATTCTTTGGGGCAAGCCGTTTGGTTGTCTCGAGTATCTTAACTCTTGTGGCCGACTCGACTGATCCGCCGTGGACAGCTAACCATTCTAGCGAGCGCTTAGCGGCAGTTTCAGGCGGTAGTAGTTCTAACAAACCAATCAAGAACTCGATGTTTTGTGGGTCGTGTGTGAGAATCCGCTCGCAAAGATATACCCGTTCATCACGCGTGATGGCGGATGCGTGCTCAGCCAATTCGTACGCATGCTTGTACGATGCCAGAGCATTCCCAATTTGATTTGTGCTCTCGTACAGCTCGGCCAGCTTTTTCCAGTCAGGCACTCCTGCTCCAGGAAGTTCGCACAGTCGCTTCTGAGCTGCTAGGGCACGATTCAAATCGCCAGCGGCCTCATAAAGCTGAGCGGCCTCACGCAGTGCCCCCGCGGCAAAATCCTCCTGTTTTGTTGCGAGGTAGAGTCCCGCTAACTCCTCGAACACCGGGGCATCGTTAGGCGACGGAATCAGTGCTGTTGCTCGACCGAAAAAGAGAATGGCTCGGAGTGGGTCAAGCTGCTCATCGCGATAACTATGCGCTAGCTCTATGAGTGCCTGCTTGGCTTCAGCTCGGTGCCCAGCTTTTTCAAGGAGGTCCGCGAACTTCTCTCGCAGAGCGATCTCTGCTGGATAGAAATCAATCAGTTCCCTAAGAAGGCTTACCGACGCATCGAAATCTCCGCGGCGCTCGAAGTTTTCCAATGCTTGCAGATAGACGGGTAGGGCAGCCTCGGCTCCCTCGGCTTTGTAAAGTGCCTTGGCCTTTTCCCAGAGGACGGCCGGATCCTCTGGTTGCAACTGCGTGAGCTGGTCAAGCCAGCGAACTACTTGAACTTCGTCATCATTGGCGCGCGCCAACTCAACGAGTCTCCGAGCGACCTCGGCTGCTTCATCATTTCTGCCTGAGGTGATGAGAAGATCGAGTAGTTTTTCCTTCACCGGCGCGTCTTGCGGAACGAGGTGCTCGGCCCGGCGCAACCTTTCAATGGCGGAATCCAAGTCGTGCTTGGCCGCCAATAGCCCTGACAATCTCAGTAAGTGCTGAGCAGCTGAGGAAATATCTTTTTTTTGCTCAGCAATCTCCGCGGCAATCTCCAATGCCTCGATAGACTCAGGCTCCACGGAGAGCCACTTCTCGACATACTTGCCAGCTACCTCGTAAGCTTTTTCTGCTAAAGCTGCCTTAGCCTGATCCCGGAAATGGGACACGAGGAGGTCCGGCGCTCCAAGTTCAGCCAGCTGGTTTGCAAGCTGCTCCACCCTAGCGGAATCTCCGCGGCGATGCGCAATCTCCACACCCAAACGAAGCAGACGTTCTTCGCCCGGAGCGAGCTCCATAGCTTTCCGCAAGGATTGTTCCGCCAGATCAAGGTCGCTGGTCTTCAAAGCATGGTCGGCCACCTCTTCGTAAACGCGGAGGGCCTGCTCTTTTTCGTCGAGTAAGGATAGAACGTCTCCTAGTTCCAGGCGCAGTTCTGACTGCTCTGGTGCCAGCCGGCACAAATGTTCGAGAAGTGACCGCTGCTCTTCGAACTCGGCTTGCTGCCGCTTCACCAGTAAGATCTGTTTCAGCTCTGAAACGGCATCGGCAATGTTCCCTGATTGTTCGAGCGCATCAGCGAGCTTGTGACGAATTGCCAAATCATCCGGCCATTTGTCCAAATAGCGCCGAAACTCATTGATCAGCTCAGAAGCATTTCCACGTTTTTCGAGCAGGGCCAAATAATCGCGGTGAGCGGCTCGAGCAAGCTCGGGGTCGTCTAAGCGTTCAAGAATATCAGCGCGACGTTTAACGAGGTCTTCGCGATCTGGTTCGACCTCGAGCGCAACGGCCAGATGGGTGAGGGCTTTGCGTAAATCGCCTTTTTGCTCAGCCAAGTCAGCGATACGCAAATTCGCTGCCACGGCCTCTGCCTGATTTCCTGCTTTTTGGTGCCATACCGCTGATTCTTCAATCAGTTCGATGTCATCTGGCACAGAAGCGACAAGCTGAGAGAAAAACTCCGCGAGAGAGGCTGGATCATCCTCGGGCCAAACTCCTGACAAGACCTTTGCCAGGCCCGGCAAGAGATCCATGGCTTGCACCGCCAAAGCGATCTCGGTGAAGCGTCGAAGGACAAGGGGATCCGTTGGTGGATGCTCGACGATGCGCGGGAGAAGCCGCTTTGCGATTTTGTTGCGCTCCTCGTTCTCTGCTTCGTTTAGCACCTCTAACGACACCTGGGTAGCAAGCCGAATTAAATCCGACTCCCAAAGAAGCTCAGCATAGCGTAGTTTTGCCTGGGTGTCTGTCGGGACAAGTTCGAGATAGCTTTGGTAGCAGGCGACGGCACCGGGAATATCGTCGATGTCCTCGCATTCTTGAGCTGCCTCAAGATAAAGCCGAGCCGCAGAATCCGCACAACCATGCTTCGCAAGGAGCGGTGCCAACTCCAACCGTGTCGCAGTCAGAGGGCGAATTTCCAGCGCTTGAAGGACGGCGCGCTCGCCGCCGGCCTTGTCGCCCAGTGCAAATAAGAAATCGGCAAGGCTACAAAGTTCTTCAAAAGCCTGATCGCTTTGTCCGAGTTCACGAAGGAGCGAAACGAGGTCCCAGCGCAACTCGACGTTTTCGGGATCATTGAAGCGGGCTTGTCCCAGGAGTTCAATGGCTCGTTCCAGTTCACCTCGTTGGCGAGCTGCCTGAGCAGCTTCCCGGAACTCTCGGGCTGCCTCGGGGCCATTGGATTGCTCCTGCCAGATCAGACCTAACCATTCGTGAACTTCAGGCGAATCTGGTTCAACCTCCAGCCAACGTCGCGCTGCCTGCATTGCCTCAAAAAACATCGTGTTCTCGATGTAAAGGAGGACAAGCTCATGGAGGGCGGAGCGAGCTTTTTCATACTCTCCAAGAGCGACGAGCGAATCCACATAGACGGACTGCACACCAGCTTCGGGGCGCCTAATCTCTGCAGCTTTTTCTACGACCCGCAGGACGTCTCCGTGTTGTCCATTCTTTGAGTAACGGAAGACGAGATTGTTGAGTGTGGTGATCGCCCGGTCGAACTCTCGGCGTGCCAAGAGGGTTTCAGCAAGCTTTTCGAGATATTCTAACTTATCAGGAAAAAGAGCGACAAGTTTTTCGAGAACGCCGACGTTTTCTGCGGCACGGCCGGCAGACTCGCGACGCGCTGCCAAATCGAGTAGGAGCTTCTCTGCACGATCGAGATTGCCCTGTAGTTCCGCACTGTGGACCTTGAGAAGCAAAAGGTCCTCGTTTTCTGGAAAATCCATCGAGGCACGCTCAAGGACACGATCCGCGTCCTCGTACTGTCCCTGGCTGAGATAGTTCTCGGCAACAGCAATAAACTCGTCGCACGCCTGAGCCGACTCGCCCTTTGCTGCAAGAATATTGGCAAGGAGCAGGCGAGCCTCCATAAGATCGGAGCGGAACTGAAGTGCCTGACGCGCTGCCTTCTCTGCTCTCTCATGATCGTGGTCCACGAAGGCCCGTTCGGCCTCGTCGAGAAAAGACAAAGCCACCTGATCGAGTTGAGAAGTATCGATCTCAAGTTGGAACAACCGAACAAGTTCCGTGGCAGCCGCCAGTGGTGGAATGTCGCGAACGTGGGCATAGAGTTCGACGAGCGAGCCGCCATTGTAGCCCGCACACGTCTTGGTTGTGCACTTGAACGTTTTTTTCTTTGCATCAATGAGAAGGGAGCGAAAGCGAGTGTCCTTATGGATAGGACAAAACGCTTTCACTGTTGCCCCGACAGCCTGAATCTTGTCGGTAGCATATCCTATTCGCTCCAGCAAAGCGACCGGGTCTATCTGTTCATTCACTTGCTCGATGAGACCTGTCGCTGCTTGAACGTCCATAGGCTCCTTCTTTTATCGAGAAACATAGCTATTCACACCAGAAAAAGCGGGACACGTCCTCACGCTTTTCATCTGCCGATGATTCTCAGGCCTGGTAGATCTTGATGTTATCAAGATAAAGCACACCAGTTGTCGCCAAATTGTCACGGATGGAAAGCGTGTTGACATAGCCGTAGTTGGAAGCCAACTTTGCGTCGCGAATCACTTCCTGCCCGTCAACGTAAGCGGTTGTGGTGCCGGCCAAGAGATTGAGCTCGTACTTGACGTGGCGCCACGTGCCGAGGTCGTAAGGCACCGGTTCGCCTTGCACGCGCAAAGTCGGTTGTGAGCGCGAATCGAGCCGATGGATGATTGTGTGGACTGATTGCTTGAAGTCTTCGTCCTTTTCGATATAGAAGCCGAGCAGATACTTGTTCTTCTCGTCGCAGCGAATATCAAACTCCACCACAATTAGCCCTGTGGCCTTCGGGAAATGACAGACGTAATGAGCGCTTCCTGAACCTGTTCGCTTCTCAAATTTGAGACATGCCTTGGAGCCCGGGGCTGGAGAGCTATTGTCCACAACAAGTGTGGCATAGTCATACTCACCCTGCCAACCACGCGGCTGGGTGCCAGGCTCCTCGTCATCGAAAGTTTGTTCGAAAATGATCT
Organism: Candidatus Sumerlaeota bacterium; assembly: GCA_017161655.1. GTDB lineage: Bacteria > Sumerlaeota > Sumerlaeia > Sumerlaeales > Sumerlaeaceae > DRVG01. The sequence goes on along the minus strand of JADFCV010000001.1, from coordinate 29,487 downwards.
TTTTCCCGTCGTCACCTGTCCGTGGGGACGCGGAGGCTTCCACCGCGGGGAGCTTTGTTGTAGGCTCCAGCCCTGGCGCGCCAGCAAGAGCCTCGCTCGCTGCAGCCTGCGGTGGTGCCGCAGAGACCTCAGCGGTTGGTTTCTCGGTTACTGATGAGCTTCCTGATTCACTGGGACCAACGGTTGTCTCGTCATTCACGGAGACCGTTGACATCATCGGGGTTACGCTAGGTGTGGCCAAGGGTGGGGGTGTTGCCTCTTTCGGTGCTCCGCTGATTAGCTCTTCCAGATTCACGCTGGATATCGCATCAAGGTTGAGCGGTGACGGCTCACTCTCACTTGCAGGGACAGCGGTTTGCGTCTCTTCGAGGCCCGGGAGAGGAATATCGAGGTCCGGCAATTTAAGCTCGCCTTGCGCCTCAGAGGCAGCCGCCGTGGCTGAGGAAGGCGCCCCTTCTCCCACTAAATCACCTAGCACAAGCACATCGGCCTCACCGGCTGGACGTGCCTCCTGAATAACTTCACCTTCTGCGACCTCTGGTTTGAAGATCTCCGGTGCAGATGTCGTGACAGGCTCTTCTTCTGGTTCCGGCTGAGCTGTTGCCACCTGTTGGAGAATAGAGGTTCCAAGTGCCCCCGCTCCAGACAAGGCGCTGGGTACACTCCCCAGTGCTGGAGCAGCAGGTGGCTCGACTTTCCGTTCCGCTCCTCTTTTGGGTTTCTCCGCAGGTGCCTTTTTCCCTTCCACTTTGTCAGCTTTAGCAACTTCCGCCTCAGGCCGAGAACCGCTGGCAGCAAGATGTTGCACTTCTTCTAAAATTCTTTTTTCGCGGCGACTCGTGACAAACACGTACCCACCTAAGCCAACAACCAGCACAAGGAGTACGGCACCACCAGCGTAAAAGATAAGCATTTGTTTTCCCGCCGCTGAAGTCCCCCCCGCAGCCACGGGCGCGGCCTTCTGAAGCTTTTCATTAACCTCGCGTAAGAGCTTCTGCGCTTCAGGATGGGCAGGATCGATCGTCTTAATGGAGATAAGTGCAACTCGCGCATCTTCGAGGCGATTTGCCGCGATAGAAGCTTTGGCCTCGTTGAGCAATTGCTGAATGCGCTTTTGTTCTTCGGTTTTCTGTCCCTCTGCCGACGGTCCAGCTCGGAGGGTGTTCAATTGGGCAATGTAAAATGCCAAGGAGGGATCGTTCGGGTCAATAGCACGGAGTTCTTCCAACGCGGCTTCTGCAGCCTGCAAGTTCTTAGCGAGCAATGCGTTATTAAACTTTTCCTGGATTGGACGTATTTTGCGCTGACGCTCACGATTCGCTTGCTCGTTCGTTGTCACAAGCTTGACGACCTGCGCCACTTCGCTGCGCAGCCTCTTCAAGTCTTCGCGCAACTGAACAATTTCGTCAGCTGAAGCAAGCCCAGCGCTGGCCCGCTCACGCATACGAATCAGCTCCTTGGCTTTCTCCTGTTCCTCGGGACTGAGCTTTTGGGCTTCCGCCGGCAAAGCCACCTCTCGTTCCTCTATGGCTGCCCGTCGAGCTGGAGCTGTCTCGCGGGTCTCAATGGTCTTCGCAAACGAGTAACCATCATTGCGCAGCTGGTTCAGTAATTTCTCGGCATCACGCTCTGTGGGAAATGCGCCAATGACGACTTTGAACGTGCCCCCTTCCTCGATAATGTCCACACCGGCATAATCATCTGCCATGAGAGTTTGCTGCAGTCCTTCGGCTTGGCGGCGATCAGGAAACTCACCTACCGCCACTCGGAACACTCGCCCTGCCTCGGCACGACTCACGACTTTTTCGGAAACACCTTCAGCCTGAACAATACCTTCCGGCTGATAACCGGACTCCTGGAGATCTTTTATGAGAGCATTGGCCTGGGCTTCGCTTTCCAGTGGCCCAATAAGCACGCTGTAGTTGCCCAGGGCGTCGACTGCTAATTCGATGGAAGTTCCTGAGCCATAGCCATCGGCCTGAAGGTAGCGCTGAAGCTGCGTTGCATCTTTCTCCTTCAGGTTAGACGCCACGCGCACCTTTACCTCGCCAGCTCCGCCACCAGGAATTTCGTCGGGGCTCTTGGCAGCCATCAGAATAAAAGCAAGTGAAACAACGGTCCCCAGCATTATTGCTCGAATCAGCGGCTTCAATGTCCCACTCTCCTTAATCGTCGGTGTTTACCCGCGGAAGGCGGCCCTTTCATGTTTCAGGCACTTGTACAAAAACATACTCCACACTCTCGTGGCGTCAACCCCGAAGCTATCGTGAGACGCACGTTGAGCGACTGTTTTTTCCGTTCTACTTACACCGCTTCAAGTGCAAGTGTGTGTCCACAAAAAATTGCACGTGCGCTGGCAAATCAACGGTAATAGGCCACCGCTGTGTACCCCACCACGTAGTCCTCGCTCATGGGATGGGCGTCGTAGCTCGTGGAAAGGGAAAGCACCGTGCCTTTTTCCGCGCCGAGGGCTCGGGCAAGAAGCATTGCGGTGGTGATGGGGCCAGCGCCACAAGCCATATATTCTCCGCTCTCAATTCCTGTTGCAAAATCCACTGGATCCAAGCTGGCGATCGCACGTGCGGTATTCTCGCTCTCACGATAAGCTCGCTCAGCTCCTGGCCCATGATATAAATCCGAACTCGCGACAATGATCGTCGCTTTTGGGTATTTCGCCATGGTCTCAATTAAGCTGTTAGCAATTCGCTTACAATTCGAAAGCGAGCGATCATACATCACGATGGGGACTAACTCAAACTGTTTCAAGACGTACTGGAGAAAAGGGAGTTGAACCTCCAGAGAATGCTCTCGGCGCTCCGCATCAGGATAAAAATCAAAGTGACCATGGTTTCCCAGGAGCTCCTCGATGAATTTCCGGTCCAGGGGAACGTCGCCAAGCGGTGTAGCAAAGGCCCGGCCCGGGAAAATGCTAGCGCCAGGGAAGGCAGCGTAATGACTCGGAGCTAAAACAATAGCTCGCTCAATCGTTCTTCCTACGAGAAGCTTATACGCGTGCGCAGCCGTTGGACCACTATAAATGTACCCCGCATGAGGCGAAACCAAGGCGATTGGGGCGATCTCAGTTGGCACCACTGCTCTGGCAAAGAAACGCTCGAGCAGCTGGCGCAATTCCACGGGGTCGGAGGGATAAAAACCATAACGGCCCGCGTTGACTGCAGGACGAACGTCCGTTGTCAACATACGCACACCTCCCTGCGCTCACGTTGCTTTCTAAGAATAATTTACCACACCCCCGTGCCTTTTCTGCAAGAGGACAAGTGAGACAGAAGATCCGCAAGAAGCGGGAATGTTACGCGCGACTTACTCTCTTGCCGTTAAAACTTTCTGAGCCACGAGCAAGCACGTAGGAGACGCTGACAAGCACCGCAAACAGCGTCCACATCGCAAGGTGGTTGCGCAAAAGAACCTCGACGGTGGCGCCGAGTAAGCACACAAGGGAGAACGGAAGTAGAACCTTCAAGCAAGCAAACATGACCTGATCAATGCGGACACGCGGCAACGTCCAGCGAAGCCATAGCATGACAAACAGAAGAACGGAAACCTTGGCTAGAAGCTGTGCTGCGCCCAGAAACGGCCGTCCCGTCGCATCGAGAGGGAAATTCCACCCACCGAGAAAAAGGATCGAAGCCGTGGCACTGAGAAGCACCATCACGGCATACTCAGCAAGGAAGAAAAACGCGAAACGCATACCGCTGTACTCGGTATGGAAGCCGCTCACGAGTTCGCTTTCGGCTTCGGGGAGATCAAAAGGAGCACGCTTGGCACTGGCAAGTCCAGCTATGTAGAAAATAAAGAAGGCGAAAAATCCCCATGGCGATACCAGCGCAAACGGAAGAGCGCGTTGCTGCTGCGCAATGTCTCCAAAGTTCAGAGAACCGGCTAAAGTGACTACGACGAGGGCACTGATGCCGAGCGGGATCTCGTAACTCATCATTTGGGCGGCAAGGCGCATTCCTCCGTAGAGGGACCACTTAGAGTTCGGCGCCCAACCCGCCATGACCACTCCGATGACTTCCACAGAAGTAAAAGCCAACACAAAGAAGACTGCGAGATCCATGTTTGCCACGACAAGCTTGTCCGCAAATGGCAACGCTACAAAGGGAACGATTGCGCCAAGCAGCACGAGAGTGGGGGCAAGCGAAAAAAGAAGTTTATGAGCCTGCGCCGGAACAATGTCTTCCTTTACAAAGAGTTTTAGTCCATCGGCGACGCTCTGCAGAATCCCGTGCCAGCCAACCCGCATGGGACCGAGGCGGCTTTGAATATGCCCCGCCACCTTGCGCTCGAGGTAAACGAGAATCATGACCGAGAGACTCACAAAGGCGAGCACCACTGCAAAACCGATCAGGATGGCAATCGCTGCAGCCACAGCATCGGGAATTTGCATTCCGGGCCAAACTCGGATGGAGAAAAGAGTGTGGGGTGTGCCCAGGAACTGCTGCACTGCCACGGCTAAATCCATTGCGGGACTTGTGTGTTCTGTCACTAAAGGCGTGCCCATTCTCGTGCCTCTTATTCCATTTCTCCAGAGTGCAATCGATTGACTAGCTGCATCGCTGTTCCCTACGGGACCAGAACAGCCGAGCTTTACCCGCGTACAAGACCACGCTGCTCTAATTCGCGATGCGCCTCCTCAACCTTGTCCACAGCTTCGACGCTTGCAGACCACGCCACGAGGTCTTGCAGTCCCTCTTCGAGCGAGATCCGAGCTTTCCAGCCCAGCGCATTGATTTTGCTCGGATCACCATAACAATGGCGAATGTCGCCGGCGCGGAATCTTCTGGTGACCAATGGTTCAAGGTCTTCCCGGCCGTTCAATTTCGCGAGAAGGCGGGCAAGGTCAAGGATGGACGTCGGCTGCCCCGTACAGATGTTGTAAGGCTCAAGATTCGCTTTTGGGTTTTCCAGCAGGAACAGTTTGGCTTCGACGATGTCGCGCACACAGATAAAATCTCGAACTTGTTTTCCATCTTCATAAATGAGCGGCGGATTCCCGTTCTTTATCCGTGATAAGAAAATGGCAGCCGCACCAGTGTAGGGATTAGACAGTGATTGACGTGGACCATAGACATTGAAGTAGCGGCATGCGACCACCGACAGCCGATGAGCACGGCCGACAACGATCGTGTACTCCTCCTGATCTTTCTTGTTAAGCGCGTACACTGAGGTGCAGTAAAGCGGTTTCGTTTCGGGGGTAGGCACCGCCTCCAGGATTTCATGAGTCTCAGGGTCATGCACATCGAAATCGTGGCGTTCGAGTTGCTCCTCTGGACGAAGCACAGGGTAGACGATTTTGCCGTCCGATGGGCGGCGGTACGCCCCTTCCCCATAGATGCTCATCGAACTCGCAACGAGTAGCCGCTCGACATGCCGACATTCGTTGATGATGAGATCGAGAAGGTTAGCGGTGCCCGTCGTGTTGACGTCAGTATAGCGCAAAATCTGGTATTGCGATTGCCCCACTCCCACCATCGCTGCGTCATGCACGACGGCATCCACGCCTTCTAACGCTTTCTTCAAGGCATCACGATCGCGCACGTCGCCGCGAACAAACTCCGCTTCTTTGTTCAAGTAATCGGGAGGTGTTTCTCGCTGACCATGGACTTGAGGCTCAAGGTTATCAAACACACGGACTTTGTAGCCACGTTCAATAAGTAGATCTACCATGTGGGAGCCGATAAAACCAGCTCCTCCTGTGACCAAGACGCGTTTGAACATAACGCATTTCTCCTAAGCATCGAGTGCGGGATCGGAACATGACCTCGCACATTCCGTGGAGCAGGCTAATGTTTCAAAAGTACGCGGCAAGCAAGAAGTTGGCGCATTCACGAAGAGAGAAACACTGGCGAGAGCCTACGCCTTCCATACGCCGGGGATCGGTGTCTGACAAAACTCGCAGCGACCATCGCGCAGGCGCATTGTCGTCACAGCGAACACGTCACGCTCAATGACTGCTTTGTGGCAGTTCGGGCAGAAAGTCGTCCCAGCATCTGAGATTCCCGTCACATTGCCGATGTAAACAAAGCGTAACCCGGCAGCGCGAGCTTCGCCGCGAGCGCGTTCGAGGGTGCCAATGGGGGTCGGCGGGAGATGGGTTAACCGATGCGCTGGGTGGAAACGGGAAAAGTGAAGTGGGACGTTGGGATCCACCTCTCGCGCAAGCCACTCACACATTCGACGGATTGTGAGAAGGTTGTCCGTATAAGTGGGAACGATGAGATTGATGACTTCGACCCATACGCCCTGATCCCGCAAGGTTCGAATTGCATCGAGCACCGGTTGAAGATGACCGGCGTTCAGTTTCATGTAGGTCGCTTCGTCAAAACCTTTGAGATCCACATGCGCGGCGTCGATGTAGCGCGCTACCTCGCGAAGTGGCTCAGTGCGAATGTAGCCACTCGTGACAAGAATGTTTTTGAGACCGGCCTCCCGTGCTTTCTTCGCCGTGTCGTAGGTGAATTCGTACCAGGCGATGGGTTCGGAGTAGGTATACGAAATAGAAGGAGAGCTGGTTGCTTTTGCCAACGCAACCACATCTTCTGGCGTCATGGTAAGTCGCGCCAGGTCATCTAAGCTTGCCGGTGGTGGCGCGCCCGGGCGCATCCGAATCTCAGGACCCTCTGCTTTTTTGGTATCTTCGGGACGTTTCTGAGAGATCTCCCAATTCTGGCAGTTCATGCACCGCAACACGCAGCCTGCAATAGCGAGTGAGAAGGTGCGTGTTCCTGGAAGAAAATGAAAGAGAGGTTTTTTCTCAACAGGATCGACGTGGAAAGAGCAGGGATTGCTGTACGCGAGCGTGAAAAGCGTGCCATCGCGATTGATACGTGTGCGACAGTGGCTGCGATCACCAGGCTCAAGGACGCATCGATTAGGGCAAATCGAGCATTGCACCGTTGACCCGTCCTTGCGGTAGTGCATGCCCTCGCGCACCCAGCCTCGTTGCCTCCAGGCTTCGAACGTGCGGTCATCCGGCGCGCCTTTCTTGAAAACACCGGGATTGTCTTTTGTGGCATCGGTGATCGCTTCTGAGCCAAAAAGCCACGCCCAACATGCGCCGGATAAACAAGCGACTCCGCCCGCGAGCCCCAGGCGCAGCAGGTCGCGACGCGATATGAGAAGGTTATCAGACCTTTCCTCAAGCTTGTCGCTTTCCCGCTCGTCCATTGAAACTCACTCACAAAGTCATTTTACAAAGCAGCATGACTTTTCACGTCAGTTTTCCCCTAGCCGTGGCGGCCGCGTCGGGAACTGGGACCTAAGGAGGCAACCAGCAGGAACAAAGCACAGACTACAGATGGAACCACCATGCCAAGAGTGGGGACCAAAAAGATAGCGAAGAGCCCCGCCCCCAACGCACCTCCGACAAAATCGGCTGCATAGAGTCGCGAGGTGCGCTGGGCTAGATCGATCTCTTCCACTCTGCTGCAAAGCGCGAAGACGATTGCGGTGAGAGCTCCCTGCGCAAGTAACAACAGACCAAAGACACTCGCAATGAACCAAAGCTGGATGCCTGGAATCGGCAGCGCTATGCGGTTCAAAACATGGGGCAGATCAGGCACCTCGAGAATAAAAAGACCCTGTGCGGCGGCCAAGCATGCAAACGTCAGGATAGCGCGTACAATAACCTTAGGTCGTGCTTGCAGCCGTTGGGCCCAAATCACTCCCACCGCGAGACCAGCCATAAAGAGGGTGATGAAAAAGGTGGATAGATAATACAGAGTGCCTGCAAAAGTTTGAACCATGGCGAGGGCAACATACTCCAGTCCGGACGCACTAAATCCGGCGATGAAGACCGGCCATTGAACTCGTCTCATCCGCAAAACAAAAACGAGGACAGCCACAATCAGACACGTTTCGACAACCCCGACATGGGAACCATACTCATTCATCCATCTCTGCAAAACAAAGCGACTGGCTATGGGAAACGAGTCCGAGTTCATCAGTGCTGGCATGGACCGCACGCGGTTGAGCGAAGCGATCCGGTCGGGAGCAGCAACCGTCGCGGCGATGTAGGTGGGACGCACATACGCTGTGCGGGGAGCTCTTTGTTCGAATTGGCTCGACAGATCGGCCGCGAGAGAATGCTGAGCTGCCACTAGCGTCACATAGTCGGCAGCGAGTAAGCGCACGTGGGGGAATTCCGATTCGAAGGCCCGGCAGACTGAGGCAATGAGCTGAGCTCGCGGTTGATCAAAATAATCGGTGTACTCGCCAAGAGGGAGCGCAATGAGTCCGCCAGGTTTCAAAGCACTCCGGGCAAGGCGAGCGAACTCGCGGGTAAAATAGCGATTAGCGAGAAGAGTCGTAGGCAGTCCTTCGTCCACCAGGACAACATCGTAAAGCGGCGGATTGACTGAAAGAAAACGACGGGCATCGTCGCAAATCACGCGCACGTTGGGATCGCTCGCGAAATCTCCACACGCCCGAAGCGCCTTATCGAGCGCTGGATCCGGCTGGACAAATGTGACCTCAATGACGTGGTGCTGCTGGATTGCCTGCCAGACTTCCCGGCGTGGCGCTCCAACCACGAGGACCTGCTTGGGCGACGAGTGCAAAAGCATTGGCAGGTGAACGAACTGCTCAACGATTTCTGGAGTATCGGTGGAAAACAGTGGGGCTCCGTTACGCAGATACGTGCGCTGCCCGCCAAGTTCACTGACAACGATTTGTCCGTAAGGCGAGCGAGCTTCAAAAACAAGGTGGCCAGCCGGAATCAGCCATCCTAAAGATAGGCGCTCGCCGAGCAAGCCTGCGATGAGAGACAAACCACCAAGGGCACCCCACCCGAGAAGCCTTTGAAAAGTTGCAGGGAAACGTTCGAATGGCACAGGGAGCGCAAAAGCTGTTAGCACCGCAGCGACAACTCCGGCTATCTGCAAGTGCCCCAAAAGTGGTGAAAGAACCAGGGCAAACAGCGCCCCTCCCGCTAAACTCCCGATAGCATCCCAGAGGTAGCTTTGGCCAATGCCAAATTCCTTTTTGTCCAGTGCGAGTCTTTGTGCGTTGCGTACGAGAAGATAAGCACTCAGTGAACAGAACGGGAGCTGAGCAAAAGCCGTTACGGCAAGCTGCGTTGAGAGGCCAAGACCAGCGCCGGTGAGAAAGAGGCGATGCCTAGCCCACCGCAATGCAAGGATGCTAAGAAGGGGCGCCCATGCCATCGCCGCCCACAACCACCGTTCCAGCGGCGAGGGAATGAGCTCGCCTGGCGGACGCCACCGTGCAAGCAAACTCGCCAGGCCACCAAAGAGAAGCCAACTTGCCAGAGCAAGGCCAACAAGATACTCGTTGCCCCCGTAAGCCCCCATGAGTTCACGTAGCAGTGCAAATTGAACACACGGAGCCGTTAGCCCAAGAGCGAGAATTCTCAGCCTCAGCAAACGCGCAACCCCGCTTTGCTTTTGGCCAAGCAGATAAGGCAGCCGCTCCATGGTCAGTGAATTCTTGTCAATTGTGCGAGCCTTCGTGGAAGGCTTGCACTTCATAAGTCATCACCGACACATTGGGTCCCCGCCAAGCATCAGGCAAACACCCGGCTTTTCTGCTAAGATGGGCGAGGAAAGATACCTTGTCTGGAAGCTGCTCCCACACCTGAGGCAAAAACGTGGCCATAGCAGGGCCGATTTTTAAAACGACGCCGTCGCGATAGGGTCGCAACTTCGCGAGGAGATCTTCAGGTGACGTGAAAGGAAGCGGTTTAGGAACCGTGAGCACACTCACTTCCACTTCAATGCTTGGCAGCTCGTATGGAGCCACAGGGGAAAAACGTGGATCCTCAAGCGCGGCGGACCACGCGTTGTCAATCACCGCTAAACAAAGAGGTTCTTGAGGGAAGATGTGGCCGATGCAGCCCCGCAAATCGCCGTGTTTCGTGAGTGTGACGAAACAACCCTTGGGAACCCTGAGCGAAGCCGGAACTGTCGTGGGGTCCACACGTAGACGCTTGCGATTGCGGACAGCTTCTTCGAGCGCTGCACGTGCCAGACGCACGAGAAAAGCCCCTTCTTCCTGCGTCAGTGCTCCTGACGTCTCTGAGTGCTCACCCCTTGTTGGCTTTGGATCGAATTCTGGAGCTACCCCATGTTCGCCACCTCCTTTCGGTTCCTTCTCATTGGCCCGTGTTGCAGCTTGTGTGCCAATTTGCTCATAAAAGGCTATTGCTGCATACCCAACAACTCGTGCCTTGTCGCCGGCTGTGTCGCCACTGTTGCGGTAGTCGAGGAGAACGGGCTGCCATCCCAATCGCTTTGCGAGTTCCATCACCACCATGATTGGGACTTTGCCACAAGCTTCCTGTTTTTCCATACGCCGCGTGTCGAGGGAGCAAATTGCTGCCACGCACTCGGAGTCTAAGCGACATGCGACCTCATAAGGGTAATAGTGGCTCAAATCTGAGCTTGCTATGACGAGTGTTTGGTCATCAATGTGCGGCGCCAACGCCTCTGCAACCAGCGCAGGATTCACCTCTCCACAGAGCAGGGGCACAAGGGTGAACTTTCCCAGGACGCGCTGGAGAAAAGGCAACTGCACCTCAATCGAGTGCTCAAAAGTGTCGGGACGAAGATCGTCTCTCGTGCTGCTCTTCTGCCAATGCGGAACATGAACGCGGGCACGTGGACGGTAAGCAAATGGCGGTGAGGCGGCTAATCTATCGCACAAGGGATCAAGTTCCACTTGGCCTAGAGGAGTTTCATAGTGTGCCGGTGTCACGGCGACACCCTCGAATTCGGCGTAGTGACTCGGTGCCAGGATCATCACACGCTTTGGCTGCGTGGTTGTGATAGCTGCGTAGGCAGTTGCTGCCACCGGTCCAGAATAAGGGTAACCAGCATGCGGTGCGACGAGCGCTCTGAGTCGCGATGTGGTAGTCTGGACATGAGAATGAGCAAGCAACTGGTCAACCAACCCGGCTAGCTCGGCGCGTTCGGCTGGATAAAACGCCCCGGCGACAGCTGGCTTCCTTACGCCTCCGTTTGAGACAGAACTCGGTGTATGCCCGGCCAGAGAGTCAGCCGCAACGGGACGTGCGAACATGATGGCCGCCAAAAGGATCCCCACGAAGCTGACAATCGTTATCTTCGTCTGCTTGCACATTCTGGATCACCCCAACTAACCTTTTCTCGTTTTGAATCTGTGTCGGCAAGTGATTTCCAATCGCTGGTCATGAGAGAGGGACCACAGACAATGGGGCAGTTTGGCGTTAGCGAGGAAAAAGAGAATGCTTTGCGCGCGAAGATGACACAGCTAGGAATCCGCGAGGAGGACCTTCTGGAGAAGTTCGTCCGCTCCGGAGGACACGGGGGACAGAATGTCAATAAGACGGCCACCTGCGTTTATCTCCGCCACTTGCCGACGGGAATAGAGGTCAAGTGTCAGCGAGAGCGTTCTCAAGCTTTGAATCGTTTCTTTGCTCGACGCATTCTGGCTGAGAAAATTGAGGCCATGCTCCTGGGCAAGAAGAGCGAGCACGAGCTGAAAATCGAACGAATCCGACGTCAGAAGCTCAAGCGAGCCAAGCGCGCAAAGGCCAAGCTAAACAAGACAGACACAAGCGATGAAACCGTGAGAGCTGAAAAGGCTCAGACCCCACCTGATGAGCCTGAGCCATAATCGCACACTTCATTCCCGCGCTGCGAACACCAACGAGGTTGTGATGAGTCCGCAGATGCGTGATTGCTAGTCTCGGTGCCGCAAAGAAAACTATCGTTGTCGATGGCCCCAGAACCTGAGCGGTGGATGCCCCCACGGCGGTCAAACTCACCACTCAGAGCGACTTCGCTAACTTGTTAAGGATCTCCAGTCCTTGAGCGAGCTTTTCATCTGCTGTGGCATAGGAGATTCGAAAATGTGTGTCGCGCTCTGAGAAGACATTCCCAGGAATGACAAGAACGTTGTTCTGGATGGCCTTGGTTACAAACTCTGTCGCTGTCATTCCCTTTGGAGCAGGAACGAAGGCATAGAAGGCTCCTGCAGGCTTGACGAGTCCAAACGTGTCGCACAGCGCTTCGTACACCATGTCGCGCTTACGTTTGTACGCAGCGACCTGTTCGGACATATCGGTGCGCAAAGCTACCGGTCCTGCGGCCTGGGCCATGCTTGGAGCACAAACGAAACTGTACTGTTGCAAGGTGGTCATCTTGTCGATGATCGGTTTAGGCCCGGTGACATAAGCCATGCGCCATCCCGTCATGGCGTAGCTCTTCGAAAAACCGCGCATGAGAATTGTGTTCTCATAAAGTTCGGCAAGACTCACAAAAGGAGCGTCGTAGCAGAACAAATTGTAAATCTCGTCAGAAATCACGAGAAGATTATGCCTGCGCGCGATGTCTGCGATGGCCTCGAGTTCTTCTCGCGTATAGATTGCTCCGCTGGGATTCCCGGGACTGTTCACCACCAAAAGTTTTGTGCGCGGTGTGATCGCGGCTTCAATCTTGTCAAGGGGTGGCCGAAAATCTGGATACGTGTCGATCAGTATCGGCACGCCACCCGCAAGCCGTACCTGATGGAGATACATGACAAAATAGGGATCCAGGATGATCACTTCATCGCCTGGATTGACGAGGACAAAGAACGCAAGCATGAGAGCACCAGATACTCCGCTTGTGACGAGAATAGGGGGCACCTCAGACCAGCCAAATTCCCGGCGTAAATCGGCGGCGATGGCTTCTCGTAACTCAGCGATGCCCTGTGTTTGTGTGTACTTGTTTTGCCCCCGGCGGATAGCCTCAATAGCGGCTTCCTTGATTGGGTCTGGAACATCGAAATCAGGCTGACCAATCGACAAGTTTATCGGATCTTTCATGGTCGCGGCGAGATCAAACACCTTACGGATGCCGCTCGCATCGAGATTTGCCACGCGATCAGCTAGAGGATAGTTTCTCTCCGACATTGCGTCACCTTCTGCAAACTTGATCTTGTCGGCATGGTGGAGACGGCAAAAAGGCGAAAGCAAGACAAAGCATGGGCACTCGCACGCGGACTTCGCGCAATCCCGACGAAAGCTTGGACGCCAGGCGACAGGAAGAAACAGAGGGGTAGCGGTTCAGCATTATGGGTGGAAGAAGACCTGAAAGTTGATAAGCGGAGCAGTTTCTACAAAGAAAAATTGGGGCTTGAAACAAGAATGTTGTCGTAGATCCATTTAGGTTCGTTATGACAGCTCCATCCCTCTCGAAACCCGTTGCGCGCTTCGCTGCACTTGATGCCCTGCGCGGATTTGCAATCCTCACAATGGTTCTGTCGGGGGCCGTGCCGTATGGCATCCTCCCATCCTGGATGTACCACTGCCAGGTTCCGCCGCCAAATCACAAATTTGACCCATCGATCCCAGGGATCACGTGGGTGGATCTGGTGTTTCCTTTTTTCCTCTTCTGCCTCGGTGCAGCAATCCCCTTTGCCCTTCAGCGTCGGATGGAAAAAGGACTCTCACAGATTCAGGCTATGGGAATAGTTTTCAAGCGCGGGTTTCTGTTGTTCGTCTTTGCCATTTATCAGCCCCATTTCTCGCCGTTCAACCTCAAGACGGACCCGGACTGGCTGCGATGGGTGTACGCGTTGGTGGGCTTTGGCCTCCTCTTTCCGATGATGATGCGCCTGCCAGAATCTCTTCCAAAAGCCTGGCATTGGGCGATCCGCGTGTTTGGATGGGGCGCAGCCATCTGGCTCGTGAGCCGTTTTCAGTACAAAAGCGAACCAGCGAGTTTTAGCCTTTATCGCTCAAACATCATTCTGATGCTTCTCACGGTGTCGGCTGTCTTCGGTTCGCTTGCATGGATTTTCACACGGACGAACCACTTGTTGAGACTTGGCATACTGGGTTTTGTTCTGGCTCACCGTTTGGCGGGAGGATCTGAAGGGTGGGTCAAATGGATCAGCGATCTCGTGTCTGTGCCGAAAGTCTGGCACCTAGATTACACCCATTATCTCTTTATTGTCATCCCGGGAAGTATCGCGGGGGATTTCATGCTCGAGTGGCTACGGCAAAAGGGAGAAAACGAGAAACTGACCTGGTCCCGAAACCGTTACGCTCTGTTGGCAGGCATCGGCGTTCTGCTGACTCTCGTCGAGCTCGTAGGACTCAAAGGACGGTGGATTGGCGCAACAGTCGTAGCAAGTGTGGTGCTAACGATTGCTGCTCTATGGATTGTCCGCACTCCGGGTTGCGAGACAGAAAGGTTTTTGCGAACCCTGATACGATGGGGAACCTACTGGCTGCTTCTCGGTCTGGCCTTTGAGCCTTACGAAGGTGGGATTAAGAAAGACCCTAATACGATGAGCTATTTCTTTGTGACGACAGGGCTCGCCCTTTTCCTCGTTGTCACATTCACGATTCTGCTCGATCTATGGAAAGTGCGCTTTGGCACACATCTGCTTGTGGCGAATGGCCAGAATCCCATGATTGCCTACGTAGGAATGGGAAACTTAATCGAGCCGGTACTCAATCTGACTGGAGTGGGGCCAGTCTTGGAAAAAATCACGCCAGGTCCGTGGCTCGGTACGCTTCGGGGTTTTCTTCTCACCTTGCTGTTGGCGTGGGTCGTTGCCCAGTTCACGCGCTTGAAGATTTATTGGAGAACATGAATTCGTCGGGATAGATTAAGCGCAGGAGAAGGCTATTGCGCATAAAATGCGCAGCCGTTCATATTGTTGCATTCAAACCCGATGCCTTGCAGCAAAGGCGAGAACGGAGCAAAATCTTATGTCACACGAAAAGGCCCCTTGGATTACATACCGTCCGGAGATTAAGGTGCTTGATTGTACGATCCGCGACGGTGGTCTCATGAACAATCACCAATTCGACGACGCGATGGTGCGCGCAGTTTATCAAACCTGCGTGGAAGCCGGGATCGACTACATGGAGATCGGCTACAAGGCGTCGAAACGCATTTTTGCTCAAGATAGCTATGGGGCCTGGAAGTATTGTGACGAGGACGATATTCGTCGAATCGTCGGCGAGAACAACACACCTCTGAAACTTGCCGCCATGGCTGACGCCGGGAAGACCGACTATAAGACGGATATTCTGCCAAAAGAGAAGAGCGTACTCGACATGATCCGCGTGGCCTGCTACGTGCATCAGCTTGCAGAAGCGGTGGACATGATCAAGGACGCCCACGACAAAGGCTACGAGACAACGTGCAACATCATGGCTATTTCCGTCGTGAAGGATGCAGAGATTGACCAGGCTCTCGAAATTCTCGCAGAGACACCGGTTTCAACCGTCGTTGTTGTCGATAGCTACGGCTCTCTTTATACGGAACAGGTGCGCATGCTTGTTGATCGTTACCGCAAGGCACTCGAAGGAACAGGCAAAGAAGTCGGTATCCACGCTCACAATAATCAGCAGCTAGCTTTTGCGAACACGATCGAGGCCATCATTGCGGGCGCGAATCGTCTTGACGCCACCATGGCAGGTCTCGGGCGGGGCGCAGGAAACTGCCCGATGGAATTATTGCTGGGCTTCCTCCGCAATCCAAAATTTAAGATTCGGCCGGTTTGGCAACTCTTGGAAAAGTACTTTGTGCCGCTGTCGAAGGAGCTCGACTGGGGGCCGTCTCCCCCATACATGATTACTGGCCAGTTCAACCAACATCCTCGTGCCGCAATCGCTTGGCGTGCCGGGGAAAAACGCGATCAAATCGTCGAGTTCTACGATAAGTGCATCGGCGACGTCGAATAGCACAAAACTGGGACTGTCGTCACTGAGAGAGTCCACCTTTCATGCTCTTGCGGAATGGAGACTGCCTGCTTGTTTCCTGAGCATGACTGAGTTGCCTTCGATCAGACAGCAAAAGCCAGTGCCAGTGTGCACGAGCTCGCACATAACTAAACTAGCCTTATTCAAGCTCCCAATGGCTTACCCGCGCTGGCACGTCTACAAATACGGTCTTCACGGCATCTGCTACGACGAGTTTTGATGTATCGCTGATGGCGTTACTCAAGACCACTTTGTCCGTGCCGTCCCCACGGAAGCGGAATTGCCCAAGCAGAACCCACCGGCCGCCGTTGATCTGCTGATTAACACGTATCGTTGTCGTGCCTTGTGCATGGTAGACTGTAAAAGGTGCGTCCGTAGCGCGGTTCGAGGACTCGGGGTACCAGAGGTACAGTTCGTAAATACCGGGGATAGGAATGTAAAGCTTCCACGTGGCGGTACTTGGCTGGTTGTATCCCCAGGAGTAGCGGTACGAGGTTCCGTACTTATTTGGCTGGGCTGTCCCCGTTGTCCATGAGCCCGACAAGCTGAAGCGCTGCGGGTCGCTGTCGTCCACGATTGAGAAATCAGTGGAGTCAGGCCCCAGGATGATGGTGTCGAGCAAATTTCCAGCGGCATCATAGCAATAAGCCACGAAGGAAACCGCAGAAGACGGTGCAAGCACATTGTTGAGAACTAAGCGCCCATTCGCCTTTGTTGTCGTCTCCCCAACAAAATTACCATCTATGTAAACTTTTGCCCGAACGGCGCGATGATGATAAACTTCCACGCGGAATGGGACTCCGTCCTGAATAGGATTCAGGTTGTTCACAATGAGATCGCCATTGTTTCGAGGATACGGATCGGAGTCGAATGCAGCCCAATGAATAGGCGAGTTTGTGCGGACGTTGGCTTGCAGCTGACGCAGAGTCGGCGTGTCGAGCAAATCAAGGTTCGATAGCCCCTGCGCGCTCATCATACCGGCTGCGGTGCCGCCTGCGCTCCCGATGACCCACTCGATGGGATGCAGACGATAACATGCGTTTGTGATGTAGGTGGTAGCAATGCCTTTACCGCCCGCGAGCAAATTCCTCACGTTTGTGGAACCTAAAGCGCGATAAGGGATGTAAAATGGAGCGGCCTTGCTGAACGAGGGCGAAATTCCACTGCTATTCTTTGTCGGATGAACATCGACCGCATAGTTACCGATGCCGACAGAATCGTAGAAACGCCACGACGTGCCACCGTTGTAATTTGCCGCAGCCGTGTTCACCAGGTACCGGCTTGTGAGACGGAAATTGTCCAGACCGATAATGCGGCGGCAGCACCGAATATAGGGGAACTTGGAGAGTCCGTGGCCTGTCCCCATCATGTTGAGCGGATCCGTTGTGCCGTGGGGCATGCGTGTATCCCAAGTTGTCGTCCGGCGCTCTTTCATATAGAAGTACCAGGCCACTGCGTGTTTTTCGGCCTGGGCAACGTGGGTAAGGTCTAAACCGCCCTGCCAATTGGCGGCCTCCGCAGCGCATTGGCTCTTCGTTTTGTAGATTGATCCGTAAGGATAGTCGTTGCCGGGATACCAGTTTTGCATCGAGACGTCGCCGAGGTTCACGCTGTCGAAGCTCCAAAGCGGTCCTGTGTTTTTCAGGCGGCGATAGGTCCAAATACGGTTGTACGTGTAGGATCCGAACGAGAAGTAGGTTGAGCTTTGGGTGGCATAATAGCTGTCAAAGTCTGGCCACGGTGATTTTAGTTCATCCTCTGAGTGAGTTGTTGGATTGTCCGTCATGCAGAAGGGAAAGACCGTTGCCTGGCTCCCAGTTTCGTTGCAGGCTGGGGGTGTTCCGTCCTCCGCCATTTCTTCGGTCGTCTGTTCGCGCCCCACTGTATAAACTGCCCCTGAAAGCACGATCACATCGCCTGTTTCGGATGCATCAATGACCACAAACCCCTTTTGCGGATCACGAGGAATGACGTCGTACAGTGATTTCGAAAAATCCGATGATTCACTGGGTGAATACCAATCTGTAATCTCCTGAGAGAGAAGCTTTGAGTGTGGCTGATAGCCTGGCTTTGGGGTTCTCTGAATAAGGGTCATACTAGTGATTCGCAGGGCATTCCCGAAATCATCCGAAACAGGGGCCGTTTGTACGCGTTTCACCACTGTCATCCGCATGACGGTGACGTTTGTTGTTTCTGCCAGCATTTGGTCGAGAACCCAGACGGCCGTGCGGGGATCGAAGGCTTCGCGCGAGACCCAGCAGGAACCATTGGGCGCGAAACCCTCGCCTGGAGCTTCAGGAGGAACATTCTTCAGGCGATTGAGAAAATCGAGGTAGTCTGCCGGATAATAGAGAGTGGGCTGAGTGCGCATCAGAGTGGCGCCTGGATCATGCCACGCATTATCTATGGCTGCAACACCCTGGGACGTAGCTTGTCCGCCGAGCCAATCCGTTGGCTCCACTAAAAGAATCTGAGCATTGGGATTTGTCCGCGATGCAGCCAAAGCTGCGGCCGGTGCACTGAATGACCCTCCGACAATGACGATGTCATAAGCGAGTTGCTGCGCGGACAGGCTCATGCTTGTCACTCCAGTCATAAGTAGCACCATTAAGACGAAAAGCTGGAACCCGCGTGAGTTTTGCTTCCCCACTGCTAGGGTGGATAACGTCGGACGCTTGAATGCTGGCAGAGGTCGCAAAGCGCACCCTCCCGCGTAAGAGTTTATTTATTCCTATAATGAATTGCGCAAAAAAATCATGGAGGAGTTTTTCAGGAGGACGTTTTTTCCGAAGCAACCGTCAAGACTCTTTCAATGGAAAGCAGAACCAAGCAAAAGAAAAGAGCTCCAGTTCGAGGCTTCGAACTGGAGCTCCGCTTTTGCGGTGCGAAAACTGAGCGTAACGCGCCGACAATGAGGGATTAATACATATCCCCACCGTGCGGCATCGGCGCCTTGTTTTCTTTCTCCTTCACCTCGGTGACAAGGCACTCGGTGGTGAGGAGGAGAGCTGCCACACTTGCCGCGTTCTGCAGAGCGCTGCGGCTCACTTTCGCGGGGTCAATCACGCCAGCCTCGAGCAAGTCTTCATACTGTTCGCTGTCAGCGTTGAACCCAAAGTTTTTATTGTCGTTGGCCTTGATTTTCTCGACCACGATCGAGCCCTCATAGCCCGCGTTCTGGGCAATTGCCCGGGTGGGCGCTTCGAGAGCTTTCGCGATGATCTGGGCGCCCAGCTTTTCGTCGCCCTGCAAATCGAGCTTCTCCACAGCCGGAATTGCTCGCAGGAAGACGACACCGCCGCCAGGAACGATGCCCTCTTCAACGGCAGCACGCGTTGCATGGAGAGCATCCTCGACGCGGGCCTTTTTCTCTTTCATCTCGACCTCAGTGGCCGCGCCAACTTTGATCACAGCGACACCGCCAGCGAGCTTTGCCAGACGCTCCTGCAACTTCTCGCGGTCGTAGTCGCTTGTGGACTCTTCGATCTGAACCTTGATCTGATTGATCCGGCCCTCAATGGCCTTCTTGGAGCCAGCACCTTCGATGATCGTCGTGGTCTCTTTTTCCACCCGAACGGTCTTGGCCTGGCCAAGGTCCTCGAGGCGAGTATTCTCCAGTTTGAACCCGGCCTCTTCGCTGATGACCTTGCCACCAGTGAGAATGGCGATATCTTCAAGCATCGCCTTGCGACGGTCACCGAAGCCCGGCGCCTTCACCGCGCAGACCTGGAGCGTGCCGCGCAGCTTGTTCACGACCAGCGTGGCGAGAGCTTCGCCCTCGACGTCCTCAGCGATGATGAGGAGCGGACGGCCCTGCTGGACAACACGCTCGAGCACCGGCAGGAGGTCTTTCATCGAGCTGATCTTCTTGTCATGGACAAGGATGTAGGCATCCTTCAGCTCGGCCACCATCTTCTCGGGGTCAGTCACGAAGTAAGGCGACAGATACCCCTTGTCAAACTGCATACCTTCGACGACCTCGAGGACGGTGTTAATCGACTTGTTTTCCTCGACGGTGATCACGCCGTCTTTGCCGACTTTGTCCATTGCATCGGCGATGAGTTCGCCGATTTCTTTGTCGTTGTTAGCACTAATGGTGGCGACCTGCGCGATCTTCTTGTGCTCGCGGGTAGGAATGGCCATCTCCTTGATTGCTGCAACAGCAGCCTCGACGGCTTTTTCGATGCCGCGCTTGATTCCCATGGGGTTTGCACCCGCGGCAACATTCTTCATGCCCTCGCGATAGATCGCCTGAGCAAAGACCGTCGCCGTCGTGGTGCCATCACCTGCGACATCGCTTGTCTTGCTGGCCACTTCGCGCACCATCTGCGCGCCCATGTTTTCGAAGGGGTCCTCAAGTTCGATCTCTTTGGCCACCGTAACGCCATCTTTCGTGACCGTCGGGGCACCAAATTTCTTATCCAGGACGACGTTGCGCCCTTTCGGCCCCAGCGTTACTTTCACCGCTTCGGCCAGTTTGTCTACGCCGCGAAGGATCGCACCACGTGCTTCTTCGCTATACTTGAGCTGCTTTGCTGCCATACTTCCTTTCCTCCACGTTCAAGGTTTTAAATTGTTAGCTTGAGCACGAGACGCGATCTTTACTTTTTCTCAATAATGGCAAGAATGTCGCTCTCGTGCATGATGAGGTATTCTTCACCGTCAATCTTGACCTCTGTTCCGGCGTATTTGCCGAACAGAACTTCGTCACCCACCTTCACATCCAGCGGGATCCGTTTGCCGCTATCGTCTTTTTTGCCTTCTCCGACAGCGACCACTGTTCCCCGCTGCGGCTTCTCTTTTGCCGTATCTGGGATGATAATTCCCGCAGCTGATTTCTGCTCTACTTCTTCCGCGCGCTTTACTAGCACACGGTCATGCAGCGGACGAACCGGCATGTGAGTGAACCTCCTTACCAAAATGTGCTAAATGTTTCTGAGACGCAGGAATGCAAAGCGGATGCCGCTTCGTTTAGATGGTCTTAAGTGCAATTTTATCAATCATTCGAAAAACAGGGAATAGAAACCGAGTTTTTGATGTGTTCCCATATGAAACACTCGGGGGCGGAAGTACGGTGTTAGTGCGTCACGCCGAATACCCGACAACAGTTGCAAGCCGCACAGATGGCACGTTGCAACTGATCACGACGTAGTCGGCAGCAAGAAAAAGCTGCACCTGACCCTACGACTTTTTGAACTGAGCGGGGCTATTGGTGCTGCGTGATACAGTTTTGGCACACTAAGCTTTTGGGCGTCACGCCTACCCGAACTCCGTAGAGGGCATTACTAGGCGGTACGATTTCCGCACCTGGGAAAAAACGAATAACCAGGGCCGAAGAAACGTACTTGGCCACGGCCTGCGTTCAGCTTTGGGCGGGCAGAGCTCGGCCAGCTGAATCAACAGGTACTCTTTTCACGAGAGGCGTTAAGATGGAACGCGTAACAATCAAGTTTGAGCCGCGCGCGGCAACAGGTAAAGGACCAAACAGGAAGCTGCGTGCGAATGGGAAGATCCCCGCTGTCATCTATGGCCCTGGCATCGAGCCTGAAAAAGTCGCCCTGGATGCGCATGAGTTTAATCTCGTCCTTCAAAGCGCTGGAACGAGCGCCATGTTTGCTCTCGTGCCTACCAACGGCCAAAGCACGGAAGAGCGGCTCGCCGTCATTCGTGAAATCCAGCGCGACCCGGTGACCCGTCGCATCCTGCATGTGGACCTCTACCAGGTTCGTTTGGATATCGAAGCGGACTTCGAAGTGCCTGTTCACCATGTGGGCGTGCCCATTGGTGTCCGCGAAGGTGGTATCCTTGAAACGCACCGGCACATCGTTGAGGTGCGTTGCCGTCCCGACATGTTGCCGAAGTCGATTGAAGCGGATCTCACAAATTTGAAGATCAACCACGCTTTCCACGCTGGAGACCTGAAACTGCCTGCCGGCTTGAAACTCATTACGGACCCCGAGGAAGTGCTCTTCAGCATTCTGCCGCCAAAGGATTACGTTGAGCCCACGCCGGCAGCCGCGGAAGAAGAAATGGCTCAACCTGAAGTCATCGGTCGCAAGAAAGCGGAGGAAGAAGAGGGCGAAGAGTAGTCATCCTCGTTTTCCTGATGTCTTATCGCCGGTTGATGTGCATGAGAGCATCAACCGGCGATTTGCTTTTCAGAATGACTCCGTAGAGCAGACTTCGCACCTCGCTGGTCAATCAATCCCCCCACGACTTCTGCCCTGATATGTTTTGGGGTTATGGTTGCGACCATGGGTCAGCCGATCTTTCGGACGAAGAACGGGGTGTGCGTAAGATGAGAGGCGTGATTCGCCGGAGTCGATTCTCATTGCAAAACTGCAGAACCCGGAAAGTTATGACGGGCTTCGTTCGATAAAGGTTGTAGGTTTGCCCCGCTCAGTAAGGCCGAGCTGCAGTCGGCTTGAGAACTACATCACTTCGGGCTGGCGCGCCTGGCACATACACGGATGGATCACTCACGCGCGCAGAGGTCTGAAAATGCAGGCTGCGACCTGACCGCTCAAAACTGCTCGCGTAGCGCGGCCCCACGTAGTTTGGGGTCCCTACGTAAGCGCGGGGTCCATAGGTAGCGTACATGGGATCGCCAAAGGCGTCTTTCTGTGGTCTTATGACACTGACGCGACGCAATACGGATTCCCGGCGCTGATTTTCAGCTTCCATGGCTTTGGCATAAGCATCGTGTACTGCCTGCTGGCCTTTGCAGATATAGTCGCGCCACTGTTTTGGCCCCCAGTGCATTTCTTCCGGGACGCATGGATCCAACCAACTGCCGCCAGCCCAAGCACCGATGCTGAGCGCACAACATGATAGCACGAGAATGATGAAAAGCTTCTGGCTTCGCTCTCCGCTCATTTTAGCCCCGCCTCCCTTATGGCAAATCGTGAATCTTCCTCAGACGGTAGATTGCTTCGTTGACCTCGCATGGGCGCCACTGGTCTTGCTCACGCAGATAGCGCGCCACAAGGTCCAACGATCCCATCTGGCTGTAGAGCTGATCGGCGTGCACAAGCTGTTCCTTCTCGATGTAACAGCGATCACCCGCACCGACGGTCATCGGATCCACGGGCATTTTGGGGCGCCACAGGCAACCAGAAAAAAGCAGAGCCGCAAACATTGTTGCGGCAGTACCTAACAAAATGATTTTTTTTCGCGAGTTCAACACGCTGATATTGAGGCGCGCTCCTGTCCTAAAAGCAAGAGCAATTACGCGGAGGCTTTTTGCGCCGCGCTGAGTTTTTTCATGATCTTCGACTGCAAGCGGCGCATCTTGTTTTTGTGGACAATACCCCGTTTCCAGAGCCGACCAATGAGGCTTTGAGTTTCCCTCACCATGTTCGTGGCAGCGTCCGTTTCCCCAGCAGCCATGAGCGCCACGCTTTTCTTGATGAATGATTTCATCGTGGATTTCGCGGCGCGATTGCGAGCTTCGCGCTTCTTGTTTTGGCGCATGCGCTTCTTTGCAGATTTCTTGTTTGGCAAGGCAGTTCACCTTCTCTGTTTTTGCTTTTTTGCGTGTGGCGAAGCATAAAAGACCGGCGGTTTACAAGAGCCGCCAGAGCCACAAATCCGGCGCTAGATACCACACGTGGGTAAAATTGTTCGCAGCCGATTGTGAGGGGCAAAGGAGCGTTCCCATCAGCCACTCCAGCTCAACAGCTCCTCTTCAGATTGAACAAAAGGAAACTGAACGTTCACGATGGTCCCACAGCCTTCGCGACTGCGGATAAAGATGCGACCGCGGTGATCATCCACGATGCGTTGAACAAGTGCCAGACCAAGCCCGGTGCCATGAGTCTTGGTCGTGAAAAAAGGAGACCAGATTTTGGGGAGCACGTCGCGCGGGATTCCGTGGCCGTTGTCAATGATACGCAGGCGAATATACCTTCCCGTATTCTGGGTCCGCACCACCACCATTCCGCCGCGTCGCACCGCGGAACGTGCGTTCTGTAACAAATTAAGAAGCATTTGGCGCATTTGCATCCGGTCGCACACGGTCGGCGGCAAATCCATGTCCAGATCGGGCACAAGGGTGACTTCTTTGCGCTCGAATTCGTCGCGAACCATGGTGAGCACTTCGGCCACAATTGCGTTGAAATTCGCCAGCTCGAACGTGGGTTTTGCGTGCCGCGCGAAATCGAGAACATCCTTGATGAATTTGTTGAGGCGATCGACTTCCTCCATAATGATCGCAGTGTATTCTGCGACCTTGGGATCACCTAACACTGAGGCGCGGCGCTGGATGCGTTGCGCGAATCCGCGGACGCTCGTCAACGGATTGCGGATTTCATGGGCCACCGTCGCAGCCATTTCTCCCAGCGCAGCAAGGCGCTCCTTGCGCAGGAGTTCTTTTTGTGTGCGGCGCAGCGCATCATAAGATTCAAGTAGCTGGCGGTTTTGCTCCTCGATTTGCCTGTAAAGGCGGGCATTTTCGATCGCCTGCGCTGCCATGCCGGCAATGGCTAGAAGAATCTTTCTCTCTGAAAGATCGAACTCTCGACGTTCAGCAGTGTAGAGTCGGATCGTCCCGATGGTACGGCGGCGCGCCACCAGTGGTGCACAGATCATCGAGACAACCCCAGCACGCGCGGCCTCATCGCGCCAACGGAACTGGGGATCCACGCGCACGTCTTCCATGTAGATCATTTCCCCGCCGATCACGGGGTGGTCCACGTGACTCTCCTCGAATGGCACGGCTTCGGGGCCAATGAACTGCTCTCCGCTTGACGCCACAACTCGAATGAAGAGGCGCCCATTTCGCTCCTCGAGCAGCCGAATGGTGCACTCTGCAGCGTCAAAAATCTGCTTCGTCCGATGGACGATCAGCTTCAGGACGCTATTATAATCCAGCGTGGAAGCCATTTCTTGCTGGATTTCGTAAAGAAGCGAGATTTCGCGGTAGTGCTGCTCAAGTTCCTCATGGGTCACAGCGTTGCGGAGGACCTGTGCTGCCAGCGAGGCGAGAGTGGAAAGAAACTCACGCGTGTCGGGATCGAACGACTGTTGCCGCCGGGCAAAAATATCAATAGCGCCGAGGGTTTCGTCCCCTGCCACAAGGGGAATGGAAAGTCGGCATGACGTCTTGTCCCGAGCTTCTAAGCCACTAGACTCACCTTCGTGGCACTGGCGCAGCTGCCCCGTACGTACAACCTCCACCAAGAGGTTGTCGCTCTCCAGGAGATCGATGCGCTCGAGCGAAGGGGTTGTTCCGCGCCACAATTTCGGCTCGAGCACGTTTGTGGCTGAATCCAGAATGTAAAGAACAGCACCATCCGCCGCGGTCCAGCGCACCACTTCGTCGAGAACAAGCCGCATGATCTCTGTCGGCTTCATCGTGGAGGTCATTGCCACAGTCACGCGGTAGAGGGCCTGGAGCTGAAGCATCCTGTGGTTAAGCTGCTGGGTCGTTGAGCTGTCAGCAAGACTGCGCACTGTTGGTGCACGGGGTTGTCGTTCTGACGAGGTCTCTGGCGAGACCTCGCGCGAGACTTTATCAGTCTTTGAGCGTCTTTTCATAGACGGCAAGAGTTTCCATGGCTGTACGGCGCCAAGTCAAGCGGGCAGCTGCTTCACGACCTTTTGTTGCGAATTGGACGCGAAGGGCATCGTCGGTGAGCACACGCGCTAAAGCCGCTGCTAGTGACAAAGCACTTACGTCGGAAACCAAGCAAGCGCTCCCCTGCCCGGTGAACTCGAATACGCCGCATTCGGCCGTGGACACCACAGGAACGCCAGCGGCCATAGCTTCGAGTTGAGGCAATCCAAACCCTTCCATCAGCGAAGCTGACACATAAACCGCGGCATTGCGCATGATTATTCCAAGCTCGTGGCGAGAAACGTAGGGCAGCCTGTACACACACGCACCGGAGGAATGCAGGCCGGCCCGATGTGGCGGCGTTGCCCCCACGCAAATAAGGGGCATATTCAGCCCGTACTCTGCGCCGAGAAGACGATGCGCTTCGAGAAGGGTCCCCATGTTCTTTCGTGGTACGTTCCCCCCAATGGTGAGTAAGTAGGGAGGCTCAAGTCCAAACCTTTGCAGCACTATCCTATCGGATGCAAAACGACGGAGAAAATAGCGAGGTCCAACACCCCACGGTATCACGTGCACGTGTTCCGATAAATGTGCGAGATATGGACCGAAGTGTCGGCGAAGCTGGTGGGCCGAAAGCGACGATGGCACGATGATATGCGAGACGTGCCGAAGACGCCGGGGCAAGGTCTTCGAGAAATAACTATCCCCCCAGCGTGATTTCTCGGCTGCATGGGGAGCGTCGAGAAAAAATAGATCGTGAATTGTTGCAACAATTGGCACATGTCGGGACGGCGGAATAAACATGCCGGGCGCGTGCCACAGAGCTGCTCGCGGGGCGAGAATCTCCACAGGGGGAAAATCGGCCCAATGCCAGCCGGAGAGCAGAAGGGGGCCGGGAATGCGGCGACGAAGCATCGTAACCTTGCGGCGCGCCAGCAGGGGAAAACGCGGGAGGGGCTGCCGAAACGAGTGAAAAACGTAGAGGAACTCGTGCTCTGGTGAGACAAATGGTAACCGCGCAGCAAGCTCAGCCGTGACCGTGCCAATGCCGGTGCGCTGTGGCGTGACAGTACTTATGTCCAACGCAATGGAAATAGACAATGTTTTCCACTCCAGCTCCGTGCCGCATGTAAGAGGACGTAGCTCTGGTGGCAACGTTTTTCTCAAGCCGACACACTTTGAATAGCCCCCTTCACCCTGTGGGAACACTGAAGACAGGCAGAACTACACACTCTTCGCGCCTTATGAGAAGCTGCAGAATCTCTGTGACGCGGCCGAAAAATCTCCTGCAAGCTCCAACCTCACTCAGAGCTGGCAAATGCGTTCTTGCCTTCTCCACCGCCGTCTTCTCGCGACCTCGCATGGTGGAAGGGTTGGAAACGGTACGTTTCGAGTTTTTTAGTAGGGGGCCCAGTCGCAAACTGAAGACGGGGATGCTGCCGGCGTCACTTCAGCCCAGCTCGTTCCCACACGAAGCTCGTCGACTTCGAGAGCAAGCAAGGTATCGCCGGACCCCTGGCGGACTCCAACGCGCCCGAGCGTCGTGAGGTCCTGCAGGGCGGCTTTCGAAACATCGGGGACGGGCGGAGTTGTGAGGCCAAGCGGCGGGTTGATCCAGAGATACGTCATATCATCGTTCACGTCGCCACTGAAAGCGTAAGCCACCGCAACAAAGAGCGGGGTTCCAACGTCGAACTGTGTTGCAAGCCACTGGGGAGTGTCAGTCGTGAGGTTCGCGAGGCCGAGTTGAAATTTAGCTCCGCTGCTCCCCTGCCGCACAAAAATGCGTGCGCGGAAGTCCTGAGCCGCTGCTCCGGCACTGGAGAAATGAAAAAAGTAATCGCCCGTCGTATTGCCAGGGTTTAGGACATTGAGAATGAAGGACGCATAGATAGTTCCAGAACCGTGGCCAGCTACGTCGCAGCCGGCGTCCTGATAATTGCTGCCGTTACCCAGTGTTATCCGGCCGCCAGAACCAACCGGCAGGCCGCTATAGCTAAGCGAACCCGATTGAACCTGGATGGGCGCACTTGTGCCAGTTCCCGTTTGAGACCAGCCACCTTGCCCCACAAGGTTCCCCGGCACGTAACCAAACGGCTCGTACCAAGGCAACGCTTGCTGAGCAAAAACCAGACTGCTCATAAGGCCAGCGGAGAACAAACAAACTGCAAGAAGGCCCACACGCTTGCGTGTTGTAAGTGCCGCCATCACGCCACCTCTCACACATGTTGTCCGCCGGCTTCTCGATAAGGTAGGAAATAAAAGAACTCAGAAGCTTCTGCTTTGTTTTCTTACCTAATGAGAAAGTGGCGATACTTGCTACCTCACCTAGCAACTGAGCGAAGATGCACGCAAGCCTATTTCGCGCCAACAGTGCCATTTCGGACCAGAGGCGGACCATCGGTGAAAATCTTAACCATTTATTGAATTAAGAAAGAACATTTGATCGGCGAACAGCAGAAGTTCCTTGGACTCTACATCCCAAGGTAAAGTCTCAGGCGATTCCAAAAAGTGTTAGGACGGGGAAAGTGCTTCTGCGCGGCCTTCTCGATGCTCTCGGTCAACAGGGGTTGCAAACGCTGAAGATCGCGAGAGTTTTTTTCGAGCATCTCTTTTTTCTTTTTTGTCCGATTTGCGACCTCAGCATATAATGTCCCCACTCCGACGACAGGAATTGAGCGGTTACCGAGAGGGGCATGTCTGTCCCCGAAACTGTCGTGGCTCCACAACACCACAACGCGCGGCGTCACCGTGATTAGCGAGCCATTCCATAGCTTGCGAAAAAAGGTGACCTCTACTGGAACTCCGTGAAATGAAAACTCCACTTTATGGGAGGTTTCGTCCGTGATGCTGGCGGCAAATGCTTCACGCAGCCGTGGTCTGTCTTTTTCATCAGCCAAAAGATCAATATCCTTGTGGGGCCGGCTCGTCCCCGTGAGGGCATCGATGGCCCATCCGCCGTGAACCCAGACGCGGACACCTAGTTTTTCCAGTTCATCCAGCACAGCGAAGAGAGTTTCCTCTCCGACACCTTCGAATGTTGCCTTAGCGGTGGAGGCGGTCATCTTTGTGTGTCGATCCATTTCCGGATTGTTCATCAAGTCTCGCAAAAACTCAATCTCGCGAAAGTCGTTCGCTCGCTAGTAAGGGCAAGCAGGACCACAAACAGATGAGAGGAAACGATGAATGGCAAGCGCTGAATAGCCTCAGCCCAACGGTGTTCTGCATTGATTATTCGAGCACCCAGCTCGTCAGAGCCACAGGGAGGGTCACGTCAGACCAAAACCTCGAAACACGAATTTCATCGAGTTGCAGATTGAGGCTGGTACTTGATTGGCCCTGTCGAAGGCAGAGACGCCCCACGGACGACAACTCCGAGTTTGTCCCAGCCTGGACAGTAGGTGCAGGAGGGTTCTGTGTACCCACTGCAGGATTGATCCAGAGTGAAGCAACGTCGTCGTTGGCGCCCGGCCCGAAAGTATAGCCAACCACAAGAAGGATAGGAACACCAACATCGTACTCACCTGGCGCGTACTGAGTGGTATCTGTGGCGGCGTTGCGAATGCCTAATTGCACCTTGCTGGCCGTGCTTCCACGTTTGGCGTAAACAAGAGCGTGGTAATCCGTTGCCCCTGTGCCAGCGCTTGAAAAGTGAAAAAACGCATCCCCTGTGGTCGTCCCCGGATTGATAACATTCACAATGAAAGATGCATAGACCGTGCCGGTTGTCTGCGACTCTAGGTCCAGACCGGCGTCTTCGTAGTTCGATCCGTTGGCGAGCATGACCTTGCCACCCACTGGCGCAGGCAACCCTGCATAGCTCAGGGAACCTGCGCTGATTTGAATCGGAGCGGCTGTTTGAGCACCGGTCCGTGTCCAAACAGAGAGACCACTCCCTTGCCCGACTAAATTGCCCGTAGCGTAATCAAATGTTTCAGAGAATGGAAGACTCGCTTGGGCCAAGACAGTTGGAGGAAAACATGTTAATAAGATAGCATACGAAAGAACGACAGCCTGAACAGAAACACGGGAAGCAGCACCTTGCCACTCACGCATGGAAACACCTCCGCTATGGATTCATCTGAGGAAGCGAAGGTGAGGACCTACTATCCCGCGTTTTCCCAGAAGGAAATTCAACCGCACCGCGGACGAGTGGCCATGTTTTTTCTACACCCGCGCGTCCTTGGAAAAGGTTCTACGATTTCCCGAT
>JADFCV010000017.1 GCA_017161655.1 Candidatus Sumerlaeota bacterium | reverse complement strand
GTTCCCAGGTGCACCTTGACCCCGCAGCGAAGGGGATTACGACAGACATCGAATCGAGCGGCACTTTTCAATTGGTGCACCTTGACCCCGCAGCGAAGGGGATTACGACAGGATAACGTCTCTATAAATCCCAACGTCAGGTGCACCTTGACCCCGCAGCGAAGGGGATTACGGACGAGGAGTGAATTCCTACTGCCACGTGGGGCGTGTGGGTCTGGATGGGGGCGTCGGACTTTCGCGGCTATTGGCGCCGGGTGCCCCAAATTCCGCGAAAGTCCGGCTAAGGAAGAAAGCGGGGTGGGCGCTCGTCGTGGAGAATATTGGCAGATTTTCGGGGGAGACCTCTGTTGGCGAAAGGCCATGGCCCCGGGGGTGAGCAGAGGCCGAATGCATGACCGCGGACGGACCTGGCTGTCCGCGCCATTACGGTCGGGCCATCACAAGGGGATAAGGATTTGCACCAAGTCGGCGGCCATGTGGCGTAAAGCGCAGAGGGGGCCGGGCTATCTTTTCTGCGCCAGGCATTTGCCGCCGAGTTGTTCGGGGCATTTGTGGTTGGCTTTGGCGCGTTTACAGGCGGCGGAGCCTTTGTCGTAGTTGGCCGGACACTCGATCTTGGTTTTTGAGGCAGGACGTCTTGTCTGCGTCTGAGTTGTTTCGGCGGCTGCGATACCAACCGCCGCGGCAAGGACGACGCCGAGCATGGCCCTCAAGCATTGGCGGCGAGTGAGATCTCGTGGCATATCGGCACCCTTTCTCTTGATGTGTGCATTCATGGCTGTGTTGTCTTCCCTCGGACGCAAAACCCTCAAGAGGTTCGCTTCCTGGACTTTCGTGCTTTTCCTTATGTTGCCGAGCAAGGATGGTGCCAGCGCGTGGGGCCATGCAGCGTGCACGAGCAGGGTGAAAGATTTGTCGTCGCCACCAGAGGAAGACTCAACGTCCTGGAGCGCGCGGGAGCAGCGACAGGGCAAGCAGTGCACGGGTGATGATGCCTCAATGTCCCGCCGCAGGGTGGGGAGGCAAGGGTGCTTTTCACCTACGCTCCAGCGGCGGCGAGTGCCGACCGCGGACAGCCTAGTGCACAGCCATCGCCCTTGGCTGCACGGGGCCGTGAGAATGCCCATGGGATAAGACCCAGCCTCTAGCAACCTCTTCCATGAATGCTCCATGAGTGCCCGGGATTGGCGGCAAGCCTTGCGGCATGGGGGGGTGGCTGGCGGCCAAGCGGGTGAGCTCGCCCGGGATGCCTTTAGATGAGTCCCTACCACTTCGCCTGATGACTACAGTCTACGGGTTCCCCGGGGACGCTTCGTGGCTGAGAGCCTTTCTTTGACCCCAGCCGCTGGGTTCCACCGGGCGCCAGCCATGTCGCCGGGGCTGGCGGCGGCCAACCGGTGGCCATCGCGCAAGGCTCCACGTGTGACCGGCACGCAATGTCACGCGCGAAATTCAGGGGCGTTTGTGGCGGACCGACGCTCCCCGTGAGCGGGAGCAGAAATCTCCCTTCAGCGGTGGCAGGCGCGTGGGCGATCCCGATGACGCTTGCATGGGCCGTACGCTGCCCGCGGTGCGACGCGGGAGGCGTGGTTTTCGGGTGGGTAGCAGGGGCGGCTGCCCCGAATGCCGGAACGTGCTCCGTCGTTATGCCGCGAATTCACAGCGGGGGAAATAACGACGCTGCCCAGCGCGGCAGGGTGCAGCCGGGGGCTCCCACCTCTTCCCTGTGGGCGGACAAGCGAAAACCTATCGCACCGCTGACCTGCGCACGCTAGCCGGGCAACGATGCCCATGTGACGCGCCGACCTGAGGGGAGTCGCGCCCCACGCAGTCTCCGGCCGTGGAGGGGTAATCTCCTGTCCCGCAGGTCATTGGCCGCAGTTTCAAAGTCATTTCTCAGTCGTCTGACTTTTTGCTCTTCGGCGTGGCTGTGGTCACGTTCTACTCGTACTCTAACCACGAGGTGACGACCGAGACAGGGACGTTTGGTCCGCCGGGGGTCGGGCCGTTGAGCGTCCAGTCCGAAGCCTGATCCGTGTCGGTTGAATTTGCATCCCGAGCGAGCGAGCGGTTGGCGACCTGCGAATCGAATCCGACGGCCCAATCGCTGAACGCGGTGCCTGCCGGAGCCGAATCGCCGAAGGTGTCGAAATTCAGGCCATACCATCGCACGTAGTCCACCGCAAGGCCGTAGGGATCGATGAGCGCTGCTGAGGCGGGGCGCGGCGGATAATAAGGAATGTTCGAGCTCACGATGTATTCGCCAACCGACGGGGAGAGGGGGCCATCCGCCACGACGGCGTAGCCATGGCCTGCCACGCTTAGCCCGTTCAGGTTCAGATACGCCGTCAGTCCGTTGCCATCAGCCCAGCGCAAGCTCCATTGCGAAAGATTTTGCGCCGTTGCGGCCGGATTGTAGATCTCTACCCAGTCCGGGGTGCCGTTGTACACCTCATTAATCTTGAGGGCAGGATAGGCGGGGAAGGCCGCGACGGCGTCAATGGTCTGTACGCTATCGAACGTGTTCTGTGCGTTTTCGGGCAATGTGTTCGGGGATGGGAAGGATGTGTCGGAGGTGGTCACCGCGACGAAGCGCATCTGGCGTGGGTTAGCTCCGCCGAGCGCGGAAAGGGGGATGGCGACTTCAAAACCGCTGGGTCCCGCGATTGTGGTTCCCGGCGCCCCCGGATAAACGCCAAGGCCACGGCCGAAGGCAAAATTGCCCGGCAAGCTGGCAAAGCTGGAGGAGCTTCCGGCCACGCCGCCGGAGCCAAATCCTACGATTTCGTAATCGAGCGGATTCGTGCCGTTGATAATGACGGCGGCGTCGAAGCCGATGCCTTGTGCCACAAGCGCAGAGCTTAGCTGGAAGCCGGAGTTGGAAACAAGTGTGCGCTTGGCCAAGGAGTTGTCCGAGAGATCGGTAGGAGGTGTCATCTTCTTGGCGCCGGTGCCCGTGCCAGCGTCCACGTCGATGTAGAGAATTGTGGCATTCATGTTGGGATCCGTGCCGTTGAACATGTCGCCGCGCACAGCCAGGTAGAGCACGCCGTCGCGCACGCGGCCGTGGAGCTCGGTCAGGCTGCCATCGGCTCCGAAGTCAGCAATGGCCGGCGAGGTGCCTGCTCCATCTGCTGCACTAACGGCCAGCGGAGCCCGATCGAAGAACTCGCTGATATTTCCGTCAATGACAGGCGACGTTGTGACCGGTGCGTCGCCCATGCCCGTAATCGTTACGGATGTGAGTGCTTCGGCGGAAATGCCACTGCCGTCAAGCCCCGTGGAGACCACGGCGCGGATCGGCCATGTGCCATTGCGCAACTGGATTTTCGCGCTTGTGTCGCTCTGGAAGTAATTCCCGCACGAGGCGCTCAAGGTCACGGGCGATCCGCCGAAATCGTTCTTCATTTCGATGAGTTGAGGTATGCCATCCACGGTGATGTAGGCAGCGGCGCTTCGGGCAAGGGCGTCGGTGGCCACGGTGACGGCGAGCGAAGTGGGGGCGTTCAGGATGGTGCCTGGCGTGGGAGCCACGATCGAGATGCTCGGGCCGCTCACGCTCTCCGGCACCTGCAAAATAGCCGACACGCTATTTTCCGGCGCGGTGCCGGACGTGAGTCGCGCGCGGGCGACGAAGCTGTGCGTACCGCGCCCATAGCCACTCCACCGGAAACGGAACTCGTCCCACTGATCGGACAGATTCTGGTCATTTTGCACGAGGCGATTCACGGGCGGCAAAAGTGACGGATTGTAGGGCTGGGCCTCGTAGGTCACGCCGTCCACTTCCAGCGAAACGGTGAAATCTGCGGGGAAAGAACGTCCGACGTTGTTCACACGAATAACAAAGTCGTAGCCATAGGCGGCCGTGTTGATGGTGGCCGGGACCGGCTGGAAATTCACGGAGCCGGAGTTCGTGTCGAGGTCCACGCCAAAGGCCATGTCGGGCTGCGGCACCACTGCGTTGACAGGCTCAAAACGCGTGACCGAGTGGTTGCCCGTTGGCTCGAAGGCCACAATGGTGATACTGTGGTTGCCGGGCGTGATGCCGTTCCACGTGTAGCGGAATTCGTTGCGATCCACGCGCGTCATTTGGTTCGAGCTGTTCACGTGGCCCACGAAGTCGTAGGATGGCGGCAGGTCGAAGAAGATGTGCATGGAGTCCGCTGTGAAGTCCGGACACTGAGCGACAACCGTGTAGCTCTGCGATTGGACGTCAGATGTGCCGGTCGTGCTCGGATAGAGCAACGTCACTGGCGGTGGCACGCGGTCGAGGTAAATGACCGACCGCTTCGAAGAATACGCGGCAGGAGTGCTGGGGGGCCGGGGGAGGAAAGCAATCGTATCAAGGAAATGGTAGCCCTCTTCCAGGCCGGTGGTGGAAATCGTCAGCTTATAGGTGCCGCTGCCCCCTGTCGCACGCGGACTGCTGAGATCAGTGAACTGCTCGAAGCCAGCAAATTCTCCGCTCGTGAGGAAGAGTCCTGGATTGGCGTCGATCGGCAATCCGCCATCCAGCTTGATCAGGGCGTTGTCCTCGGGAGGTGTGGCCGCTGTTTGCACGGTGACAGAGAACGTGGTGCCGGTGATCACGCTGACTGGCGTGTGGCGGCGAATGCCATTCGGAACGGCGGTTGTTTCCGGAGCCAGCACCTGGGTCACAGGGGCGATCGTCTGGGTCTGGCTTGGCACGGCGAGACCATACATCACGAAGCCGCGATTGTGGGTGGTGGAATTGGTTCGGTTGCGAGGCACTCGGATCGTGGCCATGCCGTCGTTGCCGATGGTAATTGTCGGAAAGATATCCCCGTTGGCATTGACCACGGGATCGCTGGCGTTGCCCGTGAGCTCGACCAGCGTCACGTTGCGAAAATTCGTGTACACGGTGCGCGTGTCGTAGCCGGCGTCGCCGCGGTCATTGAGACCGACCAGGAGCGAATTGTCGCGCTCATAGACGAAAACATCCTGGTCAATCCATCGTGTGTAGTACGTTCCTTTGGCATAGCGGCGGGAAATATCCACGAGACGCGGGATGAGGTTTCCGTAATCGCCGCCGAGTGCATCGCCGCGGCCACCTAAGGGGAAGGATCGACCCGTGCCAAATTCCTGAGCGTTGAAATAGACGATAGGGAACCCGGTGCGGGTTAGAATGTAGGCATACGCGAGGTTGTCCAGCGCGGGGGGGCCGTTGTCGTGCGAGGAGACAAATGTGACTCCCACCGAACCATCGTTGGCGTTGCCGTCGATTGCGTCAACGCTCGCGTACTCCAGCTGACGCATGTCGCCAAAACCCCCACCGTTAAAGACGTTCTGAATGGCAAAGAACAGGGGGAAATCGAGGAGATCGCGGTTGCCGAAGCCATCCTTGCGGAGATACTGTCCCAGGACGCCAAAATCACCGGTGTAACACTCGCCGAAGGAATAGGGGGTGCGGGGATTGCCAGCAAGATCGGGCCGGCCACGCTGGTAACATACGTTGTCGTAAAAGGCGGAAAAATACCACGCAGGGATGTGTTTCTCCGCGTCGATACGGAATCCGTCCGCTCCTATGACCTCGAGCATCCACTGGGTGTAACGCAGCAGAAGTCCCGTGGCGTTTTCAGGGGTTGGATCGCCGGCCATAGGGTTGGTCAGGTTGAAGGGATGAATCCCGAGCGAATTTGCCGGCAGGTCCTGGTCAGGGTAGAAACGCCGATTCACGGGCTTTGGGGTTTGACGCGGAATGTTCAGCGGATCCGGCGCAACAGGATGGCGGATGAATACATGGTTTTTTTCCTGGGCGATGTCGATGAGTCCCGCAAGGCGCATATTGAGATCGCCGCTCTCGTAAGCGCCGTGAAAATCGCCATCAACATCCGCAGGCAGCGTAAGCACAAAGCCAGGGTAGCCACCCGCGGCGTCGAAGCCGGGGGTGCTCATGTCGCGGAATCCGTTGTGATTCACCACGTAATCAAAATAACAGTCAAGGCCAGCACGATGCGCCGCACGCACCATCTGCTTCACGCTGGCCTCGGTGCCGTACAGGGTTTGGTCGAAAGGTTTGCCCAGATCGAAGCGATCGTAGACGTCGTAGCCAACAGAATAGCCACCGGTGTCGCCTTTCCCAGGAGGCGGGAGCCAGAACGCAGAATAGCCACTGACGTAGACATCGGGCAGCTTCTTCTCGATCGTTTCCCAACGGCTTTCGAAATACTGGAGCATGACGGGACCTGCGAAGGCACCGCCCCAGCATGCTGCCACACTTGCGATCAACGCGAAACGCTGGATTCTGCGCATGGGCACTTCCTTCCTGGTGTTTCGACCAGAGTGAGAAACTCGTGGCGAGACTGTGGGGTCTGTGCTCAGCCCTACCTCCTGGCTTTTGCTCAGACGCCGCTTATCTCCACCGTTATTGTAGTATGGAGCACAATTCCGCCGTCTTAACCGTTAGACGCAAGAAAATTTGGATCGTTCCAACCTAGAATTGTTCTTTTCTCGTGAGACTCGGTGGGAAGGCTCGAATGCAACACCACCTTATTGTCGAAGCCGGCCACAGGCTCAAGTGCAGTGGGATAACAGCAAAGGACACAAAGGGCAGCGTCTGTGCCTGATTCGGTGCGTGGGACGAGGGGAGCCGCGCGCCCTTCGTACTCTGATCTCCTGTTCACAGGGGCAAGGCGGCCGAGCCTTTTCGATCCGTCAAGGGCGGGCCCTTCACCGCTTGCGCCGACACGAGAGCGGTAAATGTCCCTTTTGCGACGGGGCACGGGCAGCGCACGCGCCACTGGCTGGCTCCGGCCTCAAGTCGCCTCGCCCTGGCCGCCATCGAGCCACGCTCCGCGCTCGCCCCATTCTCGAGACACCGCGCCTCCTTCATTCGTCCTTTTTCTGACTATTGGCGCTCGGAGTGACCTCCGCAGGTTTGGCTTCTTTTGGCGCCGCCCCAGCCGCCTGGTTTTCTTGCTTCCGGATGGCCTCGATGTTCAGCTCGATTTTGACATCGTTTCCGATGATGAGCGCTCCATTATCCAGCACCTTGTTGTAGGAGATGCCGAAATCTTGCCTATTGATGGTGGTGCGGCCCTCCACCCCAAGCCGCTCGTTGCCCCACGGATCTTTCACCACGCCCGTGAGGTGAGCCTCGATCTCAATCTCCTTCGTGGTGCCATGCATCACGAGAAAACCTTTCACCACGTACTTATCGCCTTGGGGGATGATCTGCGTCGTTCGGAAGCGAATCTCCGGGAATTTCGCCACGTCGAAGAACTCGGCGCTGCGCAAATGCTCGTCGCGCTTTGGCTCCGCTGTATCAATGCTGGCGGCGTCAATGACCACAGTCGCCGATGATTGCGTCACGTCGCTGGGGTTGTACCAGATGCTGCCGCTGAATTTCGTAAAGCGGCCCTTCACGTTGCTCACGCTGAGGTGCCGTACGCTGAACTCGATGCCCGAATGGGCAGTGTCAATCGTGTACTCGACCTGGCTCCAGGATGCCGTCGCCAATGTCGCTATCGCCAAGCCGAGTAATGTGGGACGAAAGTGTCTCATGCTGTTCCTCCTGATTCTCGTTTTTTTGTGGAGCGGAGCCCCACTCTATATTTCTTTCTGCTCATGCCAGGAGCTCGCGACCTGCGGTGGGAGCAGGTCATCGCGCTTGTTCCGTACAGCCCAGAGAATTCACGGCTCTTTTCTTCGCCGGATTCGCTGGGAAGCCTTCGACCAGCATATCAGGTTTGCTGAGAGCGGGAGCGGCGAGGCGAGGACGCTTGTCCTGCAAGTTGAGGGAGGTTCCCCTCGCCCGCCGGAATAAGCTTTGCCCCGCTCGCCTTGAAGATTTTCGCAACATGCACCGTGCTCTCGCGCTCCTCTTTTTGCTGAGCTGCCGGGCTCACGTCTGGCCGACCCAATCCGGACCCGCGACCTCGCGCCAGCGTTGGCGGATGGCTTCTATCATCTCCGGCGGCAGAGGGCCATCGGCAAGCGCCCGTGCGTTCTCCACCCATCGGCCGGGTTTCTTTGTGCCCACGATTGCTGTGTGCACGCCCGGCTGGCTCAGGGTAAACCGCAGAGCCACGGCCACGGCCTCACCGAGCGGCAGCTTCGTGAAGGGATAATCCAGCTTACGCAGTCGCTCCCAATAAATCGTGTGATAGGGCTCAGCGGGTGGCTGGTCGCCATAGCGCCATGCCGCGTTGGCCACGGGGCGCTTGGCGATGACCCCAATCTGACGTTCGTGAGCCTTCGGCAGCACGAGGTCCAGGGCTTCCTGATCGGCCACATTGATGGAAATCTGCAACGTGTCGAAGCGCCCACACTCGACGGCATAGAGGGCGGCTTGCCCATCGCCGCTGTAGCCAATGAAGCGAGTGTAGCCGCGCTGCCGTGCCTCCTCCAGGGCCTCGATAACTTCGCCGGCCTGCAGCACCTCGAGCCCGCAGCTGTGCAACTGCACGAGATCCACATAGTCCGTGCGCAGCCGCTTGAGACTTCGCTCGATGCTCGCCAGCAAGGAGGACCTGGACCAATCCGGCGTGCGACCATCGAAGTGGCCGCATTTCGTGAAGAGATAGTAATCCTTGCGCCGGTGGCTCACCGCGCGACCGATTTTCTCCTCGCTGTCGGGGTAGCACTCGGCTGTGTCGATGACGTTCAGCCCCGCATCGAGCGCTTCGTTGAGCAGGGCCTCAACGTCCGATTGCGGAGCTCCTTCGTACCCGATCTCGGCCCCGCCAAAACCTAAGACACTTACCTCCAGTCCAGTTTTTCCAAACTTTCGCCTTTCAATCATACGTTCTCCTCTATCCTTTCTTGCGTCGCGCAGGTCACAAGCACGCCCACCATGGGCTTTTAGGCAGGATACAAACGACCATTATGAAATAGACATCCCGCAGTCCTATTTTGTTCCGGGAAACAAGTGCAGAATCGTGCACAGAACGGGGGGATGAGGGGGGTAGGGGTTGGCCGCTTTGTCGCCTTCGGTCGAAAAAAAACACCGCGCGGGAAGACTCAAAGCCAGCAGTTTGTCCGCACGCGAACATTTTCGCACGAGTTCTGCACAGCAAAGTCTCTCATCAGGCCGCCGCTCCCGCTTCGCTGCTTGTTCTCAAGAAGAGCGGAGCTTGTCATGCAGTGACTGGCTTACGCGAGGGGCGCCCCCAATTGCGCTCGAACAGATGCTCGGGCACGCAGTAATTCTTCGCAGTATTCCGATGGGATTCGAGGAACTCGACGACATTGCGCGCTCGAAACGCGAGCGCATCGAGGGGCTGCTTGCGAAGCTGGGGGGACAATTGCGCCGAGCAAGCGATCTTCCCGTGCGCACGGATCTTTCGACGAATCTACCACTTGACGAGGTCTTGCCCGATGCGCGACCCCATCCTGAGGTCGGCGCCGGCGTCTGGCACCGTGTGAGCGAAGTTCCCATCGAGCCGGCCGGGGGGCACCCGCGCGGCTACGTCTTTCGCCCCTTGCCCCAGTGGACGCGCCACATGCCGTTCGTGGCCGCCCGGAGTCTTGCCGTTCTTGGCTGTGAATCCCACCCCGGCACGGAGGTGCCGCTCGACGCCATAGCGTTTCTCGACACGGAAACCACAGGATTATCGGGCGCCACCGGCACCTACCCCTTTCTCGTAGGCATCGGCTACTTCCGTCTCGATTGGCCCGCGGCAGCCTCCGCGCCTCTCCAGGCGGCGTTCGTCTGCGAGCAGTTTTTCATGGAAGACTATCCTCACGAGCCCCTTTTGCTCGCCGCTCTTGCCGAGCGCTTGCGCCAGTTCGATCTGCTCGTCACCTTCAATGGCGCAGGTTACGACGTTCCCCTTCTTCAAGCGCGCGCCACGCTCAACCGCACTCGCCTGCCGCTGGATATGCCCCACCTCGATCTCCTGCGGCCGGCACGTCGCCTCTGGCGACGCCGCATTGGCTCGTGTGCCCTGGCCTCGCTCGAGCGCCATGTGCTCGGCATCGCCCGTCTCCACGACGTGAGCGGAGCCGAGATTCCCTACATTTATTTCGATCACCTGCGGGGCCGCGGCCGCGAACGCCTCGTGCCGGTTTTCGACCACAACGTGCAGGACATCGTCTCGCTGGGCGCCCTGCTCCTGCTCCTGTGCGAGCTCCTTGCTGATCCGGCGCACGAGCAGCTTTGTCACGCGTCCGATTGCTTCGGGCTAGCCTCTCTCCATCTCGAATGCGGAGTGCTCGACGCGGCCGCGCGGTTCCTCGAGCGCACCGCGGAGCTTGAGCACGACCCGCAGTGGTCGCGCAAATTTGTGCGCGACGCTCTCAGGGTTTTTCGGCGCACCGGCCAGGGCGAGGCGGGGGCGGCCTTTCTCGAAGGGCAGTGCCGGCGCAATGGGCGCCATCATCCCGAACTCTTTATCGAGCTTGCCCGGTGGTACGAGCGTCAGCTTCGTGCGCCCGAACGCGCCCTTGCCGTCATCCAGGAAGCCGAGCGCCAGGGGCACTTCGAACGCAGCCTCGGCGTCCTCGACGCCCAGCAAGCCCTCGCCTGGGACCGCGCCCTCCGCGACCTCGCCAAACGCCGCCAACGGCTCGAGAAGCGGAAAAAGCAGTAACCCTGGCTCTTGTGCAAAGGCACATCCGGGACAGGACCGTGGCTCATGCTCGCCTTCCCCGCATGGCGCGACTCAACGGAGACAATGTCCTGTTTCCCCTAAAAAGGTTATCCCGCCCGCCTTGCGGCGGACGGGACAGAGCCTGCAGACCTCGGATCCTCCTCGGACCCTGAAAAGTCTTTGTTATGAAAAGACCCGAGGCGCTCTTGGTTACGGTAACGTCACACCTAGCTTAACGTCCTTCCCCAGCGCAACAAAAAAATGCATGGTGATCTCATGCTTGACACTTTTCCGGTTTGTGCGGTGTTTAAACGTTCAAATCTCAGCAATCTTGAAAGGGGGAACAAAGAAATGACCCTGGAGCACCATCTCGAAATCGTTCACACACTCCCATCCTTTGCAAACTCGGATTCTCCGCGCGATCCGCACGCGTGGGTTCTTGGTCTCGACGTGGGAGCCAACTCAATCGGCTGGATGCTTGTTCGCGAAGTACCCATTCCCGGCAGCGTCAATGTTATTGGCGGAGTACGTGTTTTTCCGGCAGCGACAGCCACGGAGAAAAACACAGAAAAATCCAAAACCGCCGAGCGGCGCATGGCACGCGGGATGAGGCGCCAGCACGATCGTCGTTCTCGCCGCCGGCGCCGCCTCACTTATGTCCTTCGCGAAATTGGCCTTCTTCCACCAAAGCCCCAACCCATCGACCACATCTACAAACTAGACCCTTACGAGCTGAGAGCGCGTGGACTGGACGAACGCTTAGAGCCTCACGAAGTGGCACGTGCATTCATTCACCTCGCTCAACGCCGCGGTTTTCAATCAAACCGCAAAGCTGCAAGGGAGGAGAAAGAGAGCAAAAAGATAAATGAACAAATTAACAATTTGCGCAGCGAAATGCAAGCTCAGGGCTGTCGCACGGTGGGCGAATTTCTCTATAAGTGCGTGCCACTGCTTCGCGACCGCCGACGCGGGCGATATCTCCACCGCACAATGACGAAGGAAGAATTTGAGCGCTTGTGGGAGAAACAGCGGCAGTATTACCCCCAGCTCCTAACGGATGAGGCAAAGCGCAAAGTCCACGACGCCATGTTTTATCAGCGTCCGTTTCTCAAGCCAGAGCGTCTTGCCCGTCTCGTCGGCCAATGCGAATTTGAGCCTTCAGAGAAGCGCGCGCGTGTGGGGCACCGCCTGGTTCAGCGCTTTCGTATCGCGCAAGAGGTCGCAAATCTCCGCCTGATCTCTCTCGATGGTGCGGAACGTACCCTCAGCGATAAGGAAAAGGCCCAGGTGCGCGAGTACCTAGAACAACACCTCAAACTCGAATTTGAAACCGACGAAAAGCGCGCCACCAAATTGCACAAGCTTCTGGGGCTCGATCCAGGAATAGAGATTAATCTGTCACGCGGTGCGCGCCGGTATCTCAAAGGCAACGAAGCTGAGATCGCCTTTGCAAAGGCGCTGGGCAACACCTGGAAAACTCTCGATGAAGAGAAGAAAAATGCTCTCAATGAACTTGTTCTGGAGGAGTTCGACGATGACCGGCTGAAAGAGCGAGCGGTAAAAGACTTTGGGCTTACTCCAGAAGAAGCCGAGAAACTCCTGGACATAACACTGCCCGATCGTTTCGGCCGCGTGAGCCTCAAGGCCATCCGCAATTTGCTCCCACATCTTGAAGCAGGCAAGGATCTTCACGAAGCCATCGTCGCGTGTGGCTATGACAAGCGGCATCAGCTCAATCGGACGTGCGATCTCCTACCATTCCCGCCTGGAACCCGCTTCGCGCCACATCGCGAGAAGGAGTTGATCGAGCAGGGGCTTCTCCTGCCGAATAGCACCGAGATCACCAACCCTGTCGTACGCAAAGCACTTTTTGAAGTCCGCAAAGTCGTCAATGCGATCATCAAAAAGTATGGCAAACCCATACGCATCGTTGTGGAACTTGCGCGCGAAGCGAAAGCCTCCATCGAGGAGCGTAGCAAAATCGCAGAGGAACAACGAAAACGCAAACGCGAAAACGACAAGTTCCGTGACTATCTCATTAAACAGGGCATTCCGAACCCTAGCAAGACGGACATTCTGAAGTATCGGCTTTGGGAAGAGTGCGGCAAGATCTGTCCCTACAGCAAATGCTCTCCCTCCGGCAATCGCCCGGTGACTTTCGAACAGCTCTTCATCACCGGTGAAGTGGATATCGAACACATTCTCCCCTATTCTCTTTCGCTGGACGATAGCTTCGCAAATAAGACGCTTTGTTTCCGCGATTGGAATCAGAAAAAAGGCAATCGAACTCCCTACGAAGCATTTGCGGAATCCGAGCCCGAGGCTTACAAGCAAATGCTTCAGCGTGTTCGCAATTTCTCATCGGAATTTCGCCAACAAAAGCTGCGTCGCTTTTTGCAGAAGACTGTGGATCTCGACAGTTGCATTGCCCGCCAGCTCAACGACACTCGCTATATCAGCCGCGTTGTTTGCTCCTATCTTCAGACGCTGGGTGTCGAAGTCCGCGTCACGCGCGGCCAGGTCACAGCAGCGCTCCGGCACCACTGGGGACTGAATAAAATTCTTGCGCCTGATGGGTCCGAAGAGAAAAACCGTGCGGATCATCGTCACCACGCTGTGGATGCAGCCGTCATCGCCGTGACAACGCCAAAACACCTGAAGAACCTTGCGCGTCGCGAAGACTTCCGTCGGCAACGCGACCCCTTCCCGCAGCCGTGGGACGGCTTCTCCGACGAGGTGCGAAAGGCAGTCCAATCCATCATTGTCTCGTATGCTCCCACGCGTCGAGTCCGCGGCCCACTTCACGAGGAAACAAACTACGGGCTTGTTCAAGCGGGGAGCGAGAAAAACAGCGATGCTGCGACATACGCATATCGCAAACCAGTCGGTCAGCTCACGCGTAACGAAATCTGCAAGAAGGTGCGCGACAAAAGAATAAGGGATCTTCTCATTCAGCGACTCAATGAACGAATGCCCGATTGGCAAGAACAGGAAGAACAGGAAGAGAAGGCACGGTCGTCGAAACGAAATTTGGGTAAAGCATTCCCGGAGAATGATCCTGTTCTTCTTCCAAACAAAGAGGGCGATCCCATTCCTATCCGCAAGGTGCGTTTACTGCTGAACATGACGAATGCCATCGGGCTTCCCACACAAAAGCCTTACCGCTACGTCAAGCCTGGTGAAAATCACCACCTCGAAATCTTTGAGTATGTGGAGGAAGGGAAGACGAAGTGGGAGGCCATCGCGGTCACGCTTTTCGAAGCTGCCCAGCGTCTGCGCCGCGGCGAGCCTGTGGTCCGACGCACGCATCCCACCCGGCCAGACGCAAAATTCCTTATGTCACTCTGCAAGAACGACACAGTACGCGTTCGAGAGGGTGGGGA
This sequence comes from Candidatus Sumerlaeota bacterium, assembly GCA_017161655.1. GTDB lineage: Bacteria > Sumerlaeota > Sumerlaeia > Sumerlaeales > Sumerlaeaceae > DRVG01. Next base: position 1,999 of record JADFCV010000017.1, on the reverse strand, counting down.
GCCTTGGCGATATTACCGCGTGCAAAGCTTCTCGACCGAGGAAAAAAAATCCTCGACAGATACTCGTCGTCCGGACATTAGTCTGAGTCCCCTTAACCTCGCGATTCAAGAGAAAAAGTGCTTGCGACGAATAGGATCGTTTCAGCCAAATTTCGAGATGCAGAAGGTCAATGTTTCGGTGCTCGGAGAAGTCACGCCCGCCAACGATTAAGCGAACGCTCGAGATCTCTGGCTTTGACGCATCGCTCAGCATTCGCTCCAGCGTCGTGACGCTCAAGCGTGGGCAAGAGGTCGTGGCGCAGGTGCCGACGATTGATATTGGCGTGCTCGTGGTGGATACGCCGAATGCGACCTTCACTGCCGGTGCTTTGGTGGAAATCGTCGAAGCGGGGGGCGTGGTGATTCTCTGTGGTCGCGATCACATGCCGACCACATTTGTTTTGCCCGTGGTGGGCAACGAGCTACAGGTGGCGCGCAAGCTGGCTCAGCTTGAATTAGCCCGCCCGAAACGCAAACGGGTATGGCAGGAACTTGTGCGGGCAAAAATTTTTAATCAGGCGATCGCCACGTCGGACGCCGACACCCGCAAACAGCTCCAAAAACTGATTTCTTCCGTGAAATCCGGCGATCCTGACAACGTCGAGGCGCAAGCGGCCCGTATCTATTGGTCGCGCTGGCTCGATGGCCAGCCGTTTCAACGCGACCGCTTCGGTGATCCGCCCAACAATTTTCTGAATTATGGCTACATGGTTTTGCGCGGCCTTGTTGCCAGAGCCTTGGTGGCCGCCGGGCTTGACCCATCTTTCGGACTCCACCACGTGGGCCGTGCCTCAGGCTTCCCCCTGGCGGATGATTTCATGGAGCCACTCCGCCCATGGGTGGATTGTGCCGCCCGCGAACTCCATCGTGTGGGCTTTTCTGAGCTCGACAAGACCACCAAAGCAAGACTTTTGCGCGTGCTTTATGATCCTTGCTGGTTCGACGGCGAACGCTCCACCGTGGCCGTCGCTACCGAACGCATGATCGGCAGTTATGTGCGAGTGCTGCACGGCGAAAAGCATTCCATCATCGCGCCTCGCATGCCGACCCACGAGGAGGTGTGGAGCTATGCAGAAAAAGGCACTGCGTCACAAGAACAAGATGGAGCTGGCACTTCGCTGGAGTGAGTGGAAAACCGTGTGGATGCTGGTAATGTTCGATCTCCCCGTGGCCACGAAAGAGCAGCGACATGAATATGCCAGGTTCCGCAAACAACTCATCGAGATAGGATTTACAAAGCTTCAGTACTCGGTCTATGCTCGCTACCTCGGCACAGACGAGCGCGCCAAACATTACGCCCGTATGATAGAGACCATCTTACCACCAGAGGGACAGGTCCGGATTCTCATGGTCACGGGCAAACAATTCGAAAAGCAGATAATTTTCGAAAAAACGCGCAAAATACCCCCCGAAAACGAGCCTCTCCAGCTAGAATTATTCTAGCTGGAGAGCACGTAAGTGACTCAAATTTCATGGTTTGAGTCCCCATCTACCGTAACCAAGAGCGCCCCGGAGTCAATCCATAACTTTGGGCGGCTTGCAAAGACGCAGAGATGACCGTAACCAAGAGCGCCCCGGAGTCAATCCATAACATAGTTATGGGGATTTCGCGCGGTTTCAGACCGTAACCAAGAGCGCCCCGGAGTCAATCCATAACGCCGTCGGTCATGTACCGCAACCGGCGATGACCGTAACCAAGAGCGCCCCGGAGTCAATCCATAACTAAGCTGTCGTAGATCGCACATGAATCGGTACCGTAACCAAGAGCGCCCCGGAGTCAATCCATAACCGCGGACTGCGGCGGCATACTCCTCCTGGAACCGTAACCAAGAGCGCCCCGGAGTCAATCCATAACTTCGGTAGGTGGTAGTGATGGAGACGTTAAACCGTAACCAAGAGCGCCCCGGAGTCAATCCATAACTGCCGCAAGTTGGCGGCGGTTCGTTGAGGAACCGTAACC
>JADFCV010000016.1 GCA_017161655.1 Candidatus Sumerlaeota bacterium | reverse complement strand
GTTTCTGATGTTGTTGCGTAATCCAAGTACTATGGAAGTACACTCGTCTGAAAATAGCAAAACAAAGTACATCAAAAATAAAAAAAGATAACGAGGAAGCGTGTGTGGCCATGGGAAAAATATTAGGAGTCCGATTAAAGCTGATAGGCCTGTATAGAATGATAAAAAATTGGAAAGAACAAAGCGTTGGAAAGAGAATGGTGATCTGAACGAATCGATAGCACGCAGAAGAAAAGCTGCATAAGTTAGCAGAATGAGTGGCCCGAAGCCAGAGGACAGAAAGGATTTATATTTCTCCCAGTTCGTCCGGAAAGTTGATAACGAAAATGAGAATTCGGATCCGTAAGTATGAGGTGGTGTAAAGGTAAATGTCCCACGCATCCATTTAAGAATGAGTAAAAACAGTAAGAAGAGTGTCAAAAAAATGACAATCGTGGCAACTAGCGAAATAAAGCGTCTATCTCTCGTCATGCTGAAGAAGAGTGCCAATAGTACTATTGGAAAAGCGAATGCAAGAGTTGTGGGGCGCATTGTGATGGTAATGATAAAAAAAACGGAACATAAGAGAGCGTGCGCGACCGTTCTAAGGGTTAGTGGAGCCGAACTGTTGTGACAGAGCAGGGTAAGGAACAGGAGATGGAGGAGCAAAGCTAACCCCGCCGGTGGGTCTGTGGTATGGAGTCGGAGCCAGTGTGCTTGAAGTGCATGTAAATTTATCCACTGGGGAATGTCTGCCAGAACAAAGATGGCGGTGGCGACCAAGGCAACAGCACCACGGATTATACGCTCACCGTGTTGGACTGGTGTGTCATAAATGCGACAACGAAGCCTGCCGCTGCCGATGGCGAAGATGAAACCGGTGATGGCCGCAAGTGTGATAAGTCGTATAGAATGCTGAACCTGGGGATTAAAATTTGTTAGCTTATAAGAATAGAAACGGAAAAAGAAAAATCCGATGTTCCCATAATGTTTTGTCAGCCATTTCGATTTTTGGATGGCAGAGACGAGCCCTTCTTGTTCTTTTACTTTGAAAAAGAGGATTGTTTCTTTTATGATCGGTATGTCATCTACTAGAGAATGCGGGAGAAAAATGGCTTCACAGCGTAACATGATGCTCCATGATATTATAAGAACAACGGGCACCAGATGGCGAGCTTTGCGGAAAGGCGACATCAACGCAGAGATGAGAGAGTTGCGAAAAGACATGTCATCGCCTCAAAAACTTTGAGAAGGCTGAACTTTGCGACGACTGAGTTGTCAACAACAAATCCACGGTCGTACTCGTGCTACTGCGAAGACAAGAAGTTGAGGGAAGAACAGCAATCTGGTGTTACTATTTCCTCGGTCACCTGCGTCGGCCACGGCGCTGGAAACCGCCGCCACGCGGACGACGAAGCTGGTGGCGGAGCTGGCGGGCCTGGCGCTGGCGATGGTGTTCTGCCCGTTTTTTTGCCGTATCTTCGCGCCGAACAACTGACACGAGCGAAAAATCGAGTTCCAGGGCGGCAAGGTCAACGCGGTCCACCTGGACGATGACCTTTTGCCCCATGCGGAACGTGTTGCCTGTGTGGCGTCCCACGAGAATCATCCGCTCGTCGTCGTATTCGTAGAAGTCATCCTCCAGCCGCCGAATATGGACCAGACCTTCGATTGGTTTCTCCTGGAGTTCGACAAAAAAGCCCCATGTCAGTACGCTCGTTATGATTCCCTCAAAGTGATCGCCAAGGTGCTGTAACATGTATTCCAGTGCTTTGGCGGTTGTGGCGCGATTTTCGATTTCTTCTGCGCGTCGCTCGCGTTCGCTGCAGTGGCGCGCAGCCGGTGGCAGAAAAAGCTGCCAGTGTTCGATGCGTCGCGCATTCAAATATCGTTTTCCATGGTGATGGGTCGGCGGCTCACTCGCTTCTTCTTCGGGATCCCGTGGCGGGCGGTAAATTCCTGTGCTAGGTGCGCCTGCCGCCAACGTTTCCCGAAGCACGCGATGCACAATGAGATCGGGATAACGCCGGATCGGGGAAGTGAAGTGTGTGTAGCACGTGCTGGCGAGGCCGTAATGCCCCAGATTCTCTTCGAGGTAATGGGCGCGCATCATGGCACGAAGGATGAGCCGCCGTGCGATGTGTCCCGCTTCGAGCCGCTCTGATTTCTCGAGGGCCTCCTGAATGACCTCGGAGGACAAATCGCCTTTCGCAGGAAACTTCAGACCAAGCTGCGCAAGCACGGGCATGAGCTGACGGAGCTTTTCAAGATCGGGTTCCTCGTGAACGCGATAAATCGAAGGCACACGTAGGTTGAAAAGATGTGTGGCCACGACTTCATTTGCGAGTATCATCGCCTCCTCCACCACCCGGTGGGCTTCCGCTCGCTCTCGTCGTTTGACGTCGGCCACACTCCCGTCAGGCGCAAACACGATTTCTGTTTCAGGGATATCCAGGTCAAGGGCACCCCGTCGCCGACGCATCGCCGTCAGGACGCGCCTTAGCTCGTACAGCATCTCGAGTTCGTTGCGGATAGGAGCAAGTTCACGGGCGAGGGTCGGCGGTGCTTCGCCGTCCATAAACGCTTGCACGTCCTCGTAGACCAGTCGGTAGCGGCTGCGGATGACCCCTTCATGGAGCCAGTAGCGCCCCACGCGCCCCTGGTCATCCACTTCCATGAGGCAGCTCATCGTGAGGCGATCCTCGTTAGGGCGCAGGGAACACAGGTCATTCGAAAGCCGCTCGGGCAGCATGGGCACGACGCGGTCCACAGGATAGATCGACGTGGCGCGGTCGTAGGCTTCGCGATCGAGCGAGGAACCTTCGCGCACGTACCAGGAGACATCTGCAATGTGGACACCCAGCAGCCACTTGCCGTTAGGCAACCGCTCGATGGAAAGTGCATCGTCAAAATCCTTCGCTGTGCGTCCATCCATAGTAAATGTGACAATATCTCGGAAGTCTGTGCGGCGGCGCAGCTCTTCGGAGGCGATGCTGCGAGGGAGCCGTTCTGCTTCGGCCAGGACTGGGGGCGGGAATTCGGGGTCCACCCCAGCCTCCCGGATGATCACTGTAACGTCGATCCCTGGTGTTGTCTCGTCGCCGAGCTTTTCGCGAATGCGGCCAACAAGCGGTTGCGAAGCCGGCGTCCATTCAACAATTTCTGCGATAACGAGATCACCGTCGTGAAGATCAAGTGCTGCGGGTGGGCGTGGCGTCACGACAGTGCGTGTAAAGCGTTCGTTACGAGGGAGCACCCGACCACCGTGGCGTGTGTGGTAAAAGGTGCCAACGACCTCGCGAGTGCCGCGCTCGAGCACCTCGACGATTTCCCCTTCAGGGTTTTCTCCGCGATGACTTCGAACGCGCACGAGCACCCGGTCGCCGTGCAAGGCCTCGCTCATGCGCTTCAGCGGAATGAAGATAGTGTGAGCGTCTGGGTTGGCGGCGATGTACTCGTCGTCGGGCACCACGAACCCGAACCCCTTCGAGTTCGTCCGGAGTATCCCCGTGATAAGCCCTTTACGGGAGGGAAGACGATAATGGCGCCCGCGCAACTTCTCGACGCGTTTTTCCGCGATAAGCTCGCGTAGCACGCTTCGCAAACGCTTCTTGTCCGGCGGCGCGATATTTAACAGCTTTGCGAGTTCATTGAGCGAAACGCTGCGATTGGAGTTTGCAGCCAGGTAATCTAGTATTTTCGCGCGTAGTTCTTCCATACGTGACGTCTTGCACAAAGACGTAATAGCTCCCTCGGCCTCACGCAACGACAATGGCGTGTCAACGCGGTGAGAAAGTGGATTAACCACAGACTTCCAGCAGGGGGGCGAAGCAAACGTCTGTCCTTTTCCGGTGCGCGCTGTCTCGCTCGCGAGCGAATATGGCTACCTCCTGGGTTTCCCCCTCGCGCGAGAAAACATTCCAGTCAGGCTACCCTTCGATTAAGTTTCCCGCCCGGGTCATGCCATCTCCGAGAGAGCTTGTCTGCACAAGACACTCGAGTGGTCAGGACTCTGGTGTATCTGCTCCCATAGAACTGAAGCGTTTCTCGCCCGGAATCCCATCCCATCTCGCCCCAGGGTTCTTAGGCGGCCTCAATAGAGTTCGAAGAGAGTGACTCTCGCTGGCACAAAACTCGCCGGTGTATCCGTGCTCCACTCACCGTTGCCCGGCGTCCCTGCGATGAGCGTGCCGTGTGAGCCTCCCGCGCAAGAATCATTGATGACCGTTCCCGATCCTTCCTCGAAGCGGTACATTGCGACAAGGCCTGGTGTTGTGGGGGCGACGGTCTGATTCCACTGCGTGCCAATCTGGCCTGGAGTAAGGGCGATATTCCATAGGCGCACCTCGTCCAACCACCCATTGAAAGACGGGTAGTTCACGGAATCGTAATCATGTTTTTCTGCCGCGAAGACGATGTAGGGATTCCAGGGCCAGCTCGGGTCCACGGCACCATTGGGATAGCTCAGGTTTCCAACCGAAACACCCGGCGAGCTGCTGACGTTGTGGACTCCATCTATGTAGATGTGTTTCTGTCCGGTCGCCACGTCGCGAACCACACAGACGTAATGCCATTGCCCATCAAGTAGGTTCACTGCACCTGTGGTTTGCAGGGTATGTGCAGAGTCGCCGCCAGGAGCACCCTCTGTTCCAAAGCGAAGGACACCAACCGTTGAGCCAGCACCGTTGCGGTGAACCGAGATGCCCCAGTCTGGGCCTGGGCCGAAGATATCGCGATCGATGAGGACGTTGCCTGTTGTCCAGTCGACATTGAATTCTTCGGTATCATTCGGGGCTCGATAGCCTTGGTTGGGCGTTGCGTTACTCGCATGCGTGCCTTTCATCCAGAACTCGATCGAAAAGGAGCCATTGCCGATGTCGGCTGGCACTTCCGGCTGGTCAATTTTGATTTTCACCCGATCCTGCTGGCCCGCTCCAGTGCCATAGAAGCGAAGAGAATAATGACTGGCTCCCGAAAGACCGTCCGCCGTGAATGCTAATACGGCTAACGCATGAGCGACTGACATGAGAAAAACGGACTTTTGCCTTGTCATGATGTGGCTGCCTCCATGCTCCAGAGATTTTTCTGGATGATATTTCATCCGTTTGGCGCTGTCACGCCTCGCCAATGAGCACTCCGGAAAGCACGACGAGGATACCTCCCAGGACCACCTGGATGATGGATTGCATGAAGGGGGTCCCCATGTAACGATAGCGAATGTAGGCAATGGCAATGAGTTCGAGGCCGACAACGACCAATGCGAGGATCATCGCCCACATGTAATTGGGGATGAGGAAGGGCAAGGCGTGTCCGATGCCTCCGACAAACGTCATGAGTCCTGTAACGGCGCCCCGCAGCAGGGGGCGGCCGCGTCCGGTGAGCTCGCCGTCATCGCTTAGGCCTTCGGCGAAGCCCATGCTGATGGCTGCCCCTACAGAGGCGGCAGTTCCCACGAGGAAAGCGTCCCAGCTTCGCTGGGTGGCTATGGCCGCAGCAAAAAGCGGAGCGAGGGTAGACACGGAGCCGTCCATGAGTCCGACCAGCCCCGGCTGGATGACCTGAAGCACGAAGAGCTGGTGTTCCGTGTAGCGTTGTGGCACCGCCCCCGCCTTAGCCGCAGCTGTCACACTCACTGCTTTGGCTTCGTGATCGCGCTCGACCTCGGCTAAGTAGGAAAACAGGGCGCGCATTTCGGCGTCGCTAGTGCGCTCAGCAGCCCGCTCGTAAAAACGCTGCGTTTCCAGCTCCATGAGCGCGATCTTTTCCGCGATTTGCTCTGGCGTTAGTCCCTCTGGCGGAAGTGGTGGGCGATCCACGAAGCCGATCACGTCGGTTCGCCTGATCAGTGGAATCTCCTCGCCATACTTCTTACGGAAAAGGTCGAGCAACTGGGCGCGATGATTGTCTTCCTCTTTGCGGAGCTGGTCAAGTTCTGCGGCAAAATCGGGATGTGTGCGCCGAACCTGGCGCGCAAACTCCTGGATAATGCGCGCATCCTCTTCTTCGAGCGAGATGGCTAAGGCCAGAACCTCCTCCGGTGATAAGGTTGCAAATGAACGTTTCATTTTTTGGGATCTCCTCTAGGAACAGCCAAGGGTGCAAATTCGTGCTTGGCAAACCTTGCTGTTCTGGTTAGCTACTCTGGTGAAAGCCAGACAATCACCGTTTGTTGGCAGAGTTGAAATGAAGTTCTACATTCGATTACTCGTCATCATGATCGCCATCGTTGCCGTCCTGTGGCTGCTTCAAGAATTCGGCCCAGAACTTTCTCCACAAGGCGGACCTACTCCGTCAGCGACGAGCTCTCCGCCAGAAGCTGCTGCACCGGGGGCGACTTCTGCCGGCGCGGGTCAAGCCTCTGCGTCTCTTCCTCCAGCAAACCCGCCTGCGCCTTCCTCTTCCTCGCCGTCACAGCAGCCCGTGGCCTATGCTCCGCCTGTAGCGGCTACGCCCGAAGATGCGGCTATAGCAAAGTTTCGTCAAATGGCGCGACAAGCGGGGGTGGAGCTTGTGGGTTTTCAGCGTGATGGGGACTGGTTCGTTGTGACGATCCGAACGCCGGAACGCAATCGTCTCTTCGATTTTCTGGATGTGGCGCAACGCTTCGGTCTCAAGAATGTGGATGTGAAACGGGGGCCGCAGATGCGCGAGTACATGGGCCCCGGCGGGCGGCTCTATTTCGAAGCAACGCACAGGATGCGCTTCTAGGCAGGTGTGCGGCGTGTGATCCGCGTACCCAAAAAGTTGACCGAACAATAGCTTTTGTGGGTCAGATGCAAAGGTTTGCCCTATGAATAGAGGATACTCTTTAGGATAGATACACAGTTTAAGGATTTGATTTCCGGGAGGCCATTTCCCATGAACTCACCATATATCTCGCCAGATTCGCACCGCGGGCGCAGCTCATCGTTTCTTCGGACTTTGAGTGGCGCTTTTCTGTTCTCCCTGGGCTTAAGTTTTGCCTTTCTGCCTGGTGGAGCTTTCGCTCAATCCGCGCCTATCTCTGGAGAGAAACCGCCTAAGCTTGTTGTGCCAGGGGCGCCCATAACTTATTTTGACGGAGACAGGCAAATTGACCTGGTGCTGGCGCTGGATGAAGTCGCCGTAGAGGCGCCCGAGGGGACCGATGTCAGTTCCCTGGCGCGTCGCGCCACGAGTGCTCCCATTGAGCGCGTCGAGAAACTCAGTGGGCGCGGGGTGCACCGCGTGCGTTTTCAGCAGCAGCCAGATCGCACGACTTTGGAGCAGCGGGCTGCCGAACTGGCCGCTGGTATTCCCAAGGCCAAAGCTTTCGCTGTGCTCTTTGATCCCACGGCCCATAAACGGGCTCCGGAACAAGCGAAGCTGCTCACGAACCAACTGGCGGTCAAGGTGAAGCCTGGCATCTCCGTGGAAGATCTGGCACGCGCACACAATTTGCGTGTGATTGAGAAAGTCTCCTACAGCTCCGACACTTATATTCTTGAGGCCCGCCGGACAGGGCTTTTTGAGGCTCTGGACGCTGCCAACACAATCCACTCCTGGGGCGTGGCAGAGTTTGCGACCCCACTTCTGCGCAAGCAGCAGCAGCGCAAGCTTGTCCCCAACGATCCGCTGTTTTCACGCCAGTGGCACCTCCAGAACACTGGCTCAAATCCCGGTGTCACCGGTCTGGTGGCAGGAAACGATGTCAATGTGGTGGGGGCTTGGGATAGCTACCTCGGCAATGGCATCAATATAGCGATCGTGGATGACGGGCTCCAGGTGGCTCATCCGGATCTGGCCCCAAACGCCCGCACGGACATTGATATTGATATCAACTACGGTGATAACGATCCTTCACCCGACATTGCGGGTGATGACCACGGCACGGCATGTGCCGGTGTCGCTGCGGCACGCGGGAACAATGCAATTGGTGTCTCGGGATCCGCTCCGCAGGCCGGACTCGTTGGGGTCCGCCTCATTTCAGCCGCTGCTACGGATGCGCAGGAGGCTCAAGGGTTGACCCACCAACTCACGGCCGCGAATCCAGCGGATCGTGTGAGTATTTATTCGAACTCATGGGGGCCGGCTGATGACGGCGCAACGCTGGAAGGCCCCGGTTCCCTTGCTCGAGCTGCCTTGCAGAACGGGGTGACGAACGGTCGCGGGGGTCTTGGTGCCATTTATACGTGGGCGGGTGGCAACGGTGGCACCGGCGACAATGCCAATTACGACGGCTACGCAAATAGTCGCTATACGATCGCCGTCGCAGCGAGTGGCGGGGCGGGGGAGCAGTCGTCATACAGTGAGAGCGGCTCGTGTATCGTCATCAATGCCCCGTCAAATTATTTTGGGGGCGGGATCACAACAGTGGACCGAACTGGATCTGCCGGCTATGAAGATCCGCCGGGTGATTACACCTATACCTTTGGTGGGACGTCCTCTGCAACTCCTCTTGCAGCCGGTTGCATTGCGCTTCTTCTGCAAGCCTATCCAAGTCTGACCTATCGCGACGTTCTCGATATTCTCATTCGTTCTGCCACACAGAATTCGCCCAGCGACACAAGCTGGTTTACGAATGGTGCTGGCCTCAAATTTAGCCACAAGTTTGGTTTCGGCAGGATCAACGTAGCGAGTGCTTTAGCCACAGCGGCAAGCCATACACCCATGCCGCTCGAGACCACGCCTCTTACTGGTGGAGAGACTCTTTCCACGCCTGTCGCGATCCCCGATAACAATGCCACAGGCATTACGCGCACCACGACGATTTCTGGTCCGAGCAATTTCAAAGTCGAGTACGTCACGGTGGACGTTGTGATCACGCATCCCTACCGCGGGGACCTCGAGATGTTTCTCACATCGCCTTCGGGCGCTAACTCGAAGATTGCGACCACGCGCAGTGACAGTGGCGATAACTACAATCACTGGGTGTTTACCAGTGTGGCTCACTGGGGCGAGAATCCCAATGGAACATGGTCGTTCAAAGTGGCGGATCGTTATTCCGGCGATGTCGGAAGTTTGTCCTCATGGACACTCACGATTTATGGTCATCTGGAGAATCCAGCGACGGTGGGGGAGTGGATGCTCTACTGACATTCTTCAGTCTTTTGGTGATTGTCGCGGCGCTGCCCGCGGCAAGTCTGGAGGGATGACTGCCGTTCAAACCCGGCTCGAACACGTGACGCGCGTTGTTTGAAGGACGTTTTTTCAGGGAGCAGGCGACTGAGCATTCGGCGTTTGCTCCCTTTTGTTCAGGTAGCGTCCGACGGTGCCACGAGACGAGCGATGGCTGCGAGAAGGTCTTCGCGGCCAAGTCGCGTGAGCGAACTAAAAAGAAGAACTTCGGCGGGATTCCACGGCGCCAATTCCTTCTGGCGCGCTCGAAGAGTCTCAATACGTCGTCCGTGCCCCACCTTGTCCGCTTTCGTGAGGGCGACAATGATCGGTACGCCGTGATAAACGAGCCAATCCAGCAGTGCCCGGTCATCTGGCTCCAGTTCGCGACGCACGTCGAGGAGGGTGACCATGACCCGCAGGCGGGCATTGGCCTCGACGAAGCGATTCATCATGCGCTCCCACTGAGCTTGCTGGGCTTTCGGGGCTTTCGCGAAACCGTAGCCGGGCAAATCCACGAAGTAGAGAGCTTCATTCACACGATAGAAATTGAGGAGCCGCGTGCGGCCGGGCGTTTGCGACACAAGCGCGAGCTTCTTGCGATTGGCCAACGTGTTCAGCAAGGAAGATTTTCCTACGTTCGAGCGGCCTGCAAACCCCACAAATGGGAGGTCGTCCGAGGGATATTCCTCCGGCTTTGTCGCGCTTTTCACGAACTCGATTTTTCTGACTTCGAAATTCCCCTTGTTCATCACAGTTTACGCACTACCCCGATGACCTTTCCAGCAATTCGGAATTCCGCCGCCGTTTTTGGCACGATGATCGGCTCGAGCGCGCTGTTCGCTGGAACGAGTCGCCAAGAATCGCCATCGTCATAGATGCGTTTGACGGTGGCTTCATCTCCGATAATCGCAACACCGATTTCCCCATTTTCCACCCTCGGCTGGCTGCGAACAATGACGAGGTCGCCATCGAAAATGCCATCCTCAATCATGCTATCGCCTTGCACACGGAGGGCAAAAGTTTGGCCAGAGGGATCAAAATAACCCGGGAGATCCAGCACGCCGTCGAAATTCTGTTCTGCCAAGATAGGCTCACCAGCAGCGACTCGGCCGAGAATTGGGAAACGTAGCGCGCGGTTGCTTCGGCGAAGCAGGCGCGGAGCTGCTCGGGCGGCGTCGTAAGCGGACGAAGGGGTGCTCTGCGCGGAGCCTGGACGGCCGGGAACCCAGTAAGAGCGTGCTTTTCGCGAGCGGACGATCTGGCCAGCTTGCTCAAGTTTGCGCAGGTGATAGGCCACCGTGTTTGTTGAGGCGAAACCCATGTGGCGTGCAATCTCACGGACGCTAGGGTAAATGCCCGTGCGTTCATGCTCCCGCACAATAAAATCGAGAATCGTCTTTTGGATTGGCCTCAGATCCGTTCGCACATCACAGAGCTACAGTGGGAACAAATGTTCTATTTTTTGCTGAGTTCGGGAAGGGAGCGAAGCTTGCAGAAAATTGGGAAAATGGAGCGGAACCTGCTCCAATGCAACGCCGCGGCTGGCTTGCCCAGAAGGGGAAAGACTCGATAACGCTTTGGGAACCTGGCACGCTCGAGACTGTAGGAACCGGGTGAAAGAACTTTCCCCTCATACCCTCATACAGAGCAGGACTCGTGGATGTGTCAGAAATCACCTCGCTGACCGCGCAACTGCGTTTACGCGTGGCCAAAGTCCGAGACGCAGGCGATATGGACCGAATCCTGTGTGCCAGGCGTTCAGTCCTTTCCCATCCGGCCGGATTCTGCGACAACTCGGGGGAAAGTGCCTTGGGGTGGTTTGCGGGAAATGAGGTGATTCTCACACGAAATTTTTGATTTGCTAGTGTAGGTTTGTGATTGTGTGATGCTCAGCGGCACAGCACCTTCGCTGAGAAGGGGTCTGTTGCCCACTGTCGTAACAGTACAGACTTTCTCCAAGGAGGTCTTACGATGACCCGGCAAATCGGGACGTTGTTAGCAGGTTTTGCAGCACTGGCGCTGTGGTCCAACGGAGCTTCCGCTGAAACCACGGGCACCACATCAGTATCACATTCTGCAGCGGAGACTTCTATGACTCAAGTTCTGCCCTCGGGGCTTAAAATCGAAGATCTCGTCGTGGGGACCGGCGCGGAGGCCCAGCCCGGCAAGACGATCAGCGTGCACTACACCGGAAAACTTGTGGACGGAAAGAAGTTTGATAGCTCCTTCGACCATCCAGGAAAACGTCCGTTCACTTTCAAGCTTGGGAGTGGCATGGTCATCAAGGGTTGGGACGAAGGCCTCGTTGGAATGAAGGTTGGCGGGAAACGCCGCCTCACCATTCCTCCGGCGCTCGGTTATGGTGAGCGAGGGTTCCCACCTGTCATTCCACCGAATGCGACATTGATCTTCGAAACTGAACTTGTGGATGTGAAATAGAGGCTAGAAATCATCCGAAAGGGAGTTCCCTTCGTCCGCCTGGCAAGGTGGACTGAAGGGGCTCCGATTTTCGCATTGCGCCCGAGAAACGCGGATTAAGACGATCCTGCCAGACCTGCCTTACCCCGGGGAGGAGAAGCGAAGCGATTCCTTCTCGGGGGAGGCAGCGTGCTGCCCATTCACGTTGCTAGCGAGGATGCTCGCGGGCTCAATTGGGCGGTTTCCGGTTTTTTGTCTAGGCCTTCCAGCGACGCATTTCGAGAATAATGTTGCCTTCCTCGTCTCGGTGTTCGCTCACGACGTTGATTCCCCGGCGCTCCATTTCGGTCATGACCCGGTTGTAAGCAAATTGCTGGATGAGTTGGTAGGCAAATTCTTCGCCAAGTGCCCGCAGTTCGGCAGCTGTGCGCGAGTCTGGTCCCATGACCTCGATGGAGAATTTCCCCCGGGCGTCGCGCTTAAACACGAGCGTGATGTCGTCGCGCACGAATCGCAGCACCTGGTCCCGTCCCACGTCCTCGGCCACGACCCCAGTCACAAGTTCGTCCAGCGCGAGCCGCTCCGTGCGCAATTTCTTCATCGCTGCGGTAAGGCGTCCGCGCAGGGGTGCATCATCCGCTGTCGACGTGTAAAGTTTATATCCCAGGGCGCCAGCCGTGCTCATGAGAATGGGCCACAGCAGGGGAAAAGCCCAGCCCACGGTCGGTGTAAGGACGAAAATCATGCCCATTGTACTTTTAAGTAAGTCACACTCGCGGTCTCGCGGCAAGGCTTTTTCCGCGCGAGCGGGGGCTACGAAACGTCTGCAACTCAGCCCCGCGCGCGGCGACTTGGCGAGACGACTGTGCGGATTGTCTGATGTCCCCGGACCGATCGAGCCAGAGCAACTGCCCCTGCAAGGGCGTCAAGAGCGTCATCGTGCTTGCAGTGCGGGAAGGCTCGTGCCTCTTCGAAAAGTTCTTGAGGAAGGCCAGCTGCGAAACGGATCCGCCCGGAGGCAATCAGGGGTTCGAGCGCGGCGATACGCGCAACTTTGCGCTCATTCGTGGCGATGGGGCGCAGTCTGAGTTCGGGCAGTGCCCAACCACTCTCACTCTCCCTGAGTGCGGAGAATGTTTCATCGAGAATGCGCTGAAAGCCCACGGCCTCGTATCCGAAAGAATGATATCGCCAGCGCTGATGCAGTTCGCGAATACGGCGGATTTGGGCGGCCGGGGCGACGCGAGCGAGCCACACGTCGAGCACATAGAGCATATTTGTTGTGGCAGCTTTGCCGACGGTTGCAATAGCAGCCCAATCTCCCTTGCCCAGGGAAGGATCAAGATAGCCGACAACGATCAGATCGCAAAGGCGAAGGGCGCGGCTGGCTGGCGATTGCGCTAGGCCCCGCTTCGCATTTCCTGACGACATGATTTTGCCATTATCCAATTCGTGCTCGCTGTTCGACTGGCGCACGACGACATCGCCGCGAGGCTTCATCCCATCCTGAGGCGTCGGGCACGTGTGAGCGCAAAGGTCTTCGGAAGACCCAGCGGTGGTCTGCTTGCGCGGGTTCTCGAAATCAGCTCCAAAACAACTCGTGAGTCCGCATGGGAGATTGTGACTATCATCTGGGCCGCCCTCGCCACTCGTGCACGTCCCTTGCTGGCCGGGTGAGTATAGCGCCTGGTCCGCGGATGCGCCGCCAGCGCACGCTTGTTTCGGCGCCCCGCACCCGACATTGTTGCTCTCTTTGTCCCTGTCGAGCGGGTGACACTGCCCATTTTCGGCGGTCTCGTTTGCGAGCTCGCGGATGAGGCCGTTGGACCCTAGCGAAAAGTATCTCCAGTTTTCGGGAATAAAGAACGTATCCTCACCGGCGGGCGGCAAGTTCTGTTTTTCCTTGTAAAAGGCGGGGCGTCCGAGCGCGACGAACTGCTCCATGAGGTCGAGGTAAGATTCCTTCTCTGGCCAAAGGACGCGTGTTCCGGCGAGCATGGCTTTTTCGTGGGCACGGAAAAAGACGCGGCCGCGTGTCACACTGTCAGCAAGGTCGGGGTTCGTGACGATCTGTTGCCATCTCTGCCAGAGCTGCAGTTCGGGTGCCCATTGCTCCACAGCGCGATAGACACGCGCTTCGAAATGGGCCGAGCGAGCGAGTTGCGCCAGAAGCGCGTCGCGGTGGAGAAGGGTGCCGACAACTTCGATATTTGTGGCGGGCTCACCCAGAGGCTCAATGACTTCGTGAAACCATGCTGCAAGCGACTCACGATAGGCTGCCGAGGCTACGCGCTCTGACTCTTCTATGTCATCCAGAATGATCTTTGAGGGGCGCGCCGTGTTATGACCAATACCGCGCAGTTCGCAGCCAGCTCCGTAAGCGCTGACTCGTGCTTGCCCGACGACAAGCGTCCGTGTGTTGCATTCGCTCAGTTTCGTGGAGTCAGGGAAGAGAGTGTGCAGAAGCTGGTTGGTTCGGAGTTCGTGGCGAATTGCGCGCAGGCGCGCGGTGGCTTGCGCGACGGTGGCGCTCACGAGCACAATGAACGGTTCGCGACAGAAACAGAGGTCGAGTAGTGGCAGAAGCGTTGAATGAATGGCTGATTTGGCATGGCCGCGCGGGGCGATGAGCACAAGCCGCCGACCCTTCCGCTTCGGCCAAGGCTCGCCCGCCGCGAGGACATCGTAGCGCGCAAGACTTTCGTGATGCATTCGCGAGAACGGCAAACGACACCAGTGGGGAAAAAGAAATCTCAGCGCGAGCGACGCGTTTCTGCCAAGCTGTTCCCGTAGGATTTCTAATTCGAACATGGCTATGGTGCGGAGTTCTTCCGCCGTTTTTTCGATGACCTTGCGCCAGCGCGGGCGACAGAAGATTCATGAGAAAAGGGCGAGAGAAGTTCGATGTGCTGACCTTTCGGCCACGGTCGCCGCGGCCATACCGTCCGCCCGTTGCAGTTTCCAGGAGCCCAAAACTTCAGTTCACACCAGCCCTTCGCCCTCACGACGGTACGAGAGCCTAAAGGCTGTGGGGACTGACCGCACTTCCCTTACGGAT
Source organism: Candidatus Sumerlaeota bacterium (assembly GCA_017161655.1). GTDB lineage: Bacteria > Sumerlaeota > Sumerlaeia > Sumerlaeales > Sumerlaeaceae > DRVG01. The sequence continues at coordinate 15,669 of JADFCV010000016.1, read as the reverse complement.
TTCTTTCGTCATCTGAGATGCCGTGCTTCATTCAGCGAAAGCGCGTCGTCATGGGGATCGAAAACCCTAGTCCTTCAGCCGGAGACTCGTGTCCGGTGAGCTACTGGCGAGTGATTCGCGAGAGCATCCCATCGCCGTGTGCTTCTTGGCATCGGCCTGAAATTGATCGGGTCGCGGCAACAAAGCTCGATGACGAGGAGAAATCATGATCGCTTTCGCGAGCGAACACGCCTCCCCCGACAAAGCCGAGCTATTGACCGAGACGCACACCGCGCAAATCCTCGCGTGTTGACCAAAACGGTGGCAGGAAGAGAAAATTGCGCGTGGGAAAAATGCGTTGCGAGGGGCACTTACGTCCTTGCTCGACACGAATCATTCTGGCTGAGTGGCTTTGCAAACATGGGCTGGTGTGCTCTTTTGATTGCAGTGCATCGGTTTGCTTAATTTGAGCACGAGTGTTCCAAGCGAACAATCGTGGCAGGAAGCTTTCACTGCCTAGCTGACGAACGAACAATGCCAAAACGAGTCATCATACTGGGGTCTACGGGTTCCATCGGCACCAAGACGTTGCAGGTGATCGAGGATTTCCCGGGTGCGTTTGAGGTTGTTGCGCTAAGCACGAATTCGCAAACAGGGCTTCTGGCTGAGCAAGCGAAGCGACATCGTCCGCGTGCCATCTGTGTGTGCGCTGAAGAAAAGGCTAACGAGGCTCGGCACATCGCCGCCACGACCGGCGCTGCTTTGCACCTGGGTGCACAAGGGCTTGTGGAGTTGGTGGAGCGCTACGAAGCGGACCTTGTTGTGGTTGCCACCGTCGGTTTTGTGGGCTTACTTCCGACAATCCGTGCCATAGAGCTTGGACGCAACATCGCCCTGGCCAACAAAGAGGTTCTAGTGACTGCCGGGCATCTGGCGATGGCAGCTGTGCAGCAGCGTGGAGTGGCCATTCTTCCCGTGGATAGTGAGCACAATGCGATCTTCCAATGTCTGGCCTGCGGAGGGCGCGAGGCTGTTCGCCGCATTGTGCTGACGGCTTCAGGAGGACCCTTCAGGGGAGCGAAGCGTGAGCGTCTGCTGGCCATCACCCGAAAAGAGGCCCTTCGTCATCCCACGTGGAGTATGGGGCCGAAAATCACGATTGATAGTGCCACCCTCATGAATAAAGGGTTTGAGGTCATCGAGGCTCATCATCTTTTCGGTGTTCCCGTCGAGCGAATTGAGGTGGTGATTCATCCGCAGAGCACGATCCACTCTATGGTCGAGTTCGTGGACGGCTCCATTATTGCACAGCTCGGCGTGACGGATATGTACCTGCCAATTCAGAACGTCCTGTTCTACCCCGAGCGTATCGCGAACAAGTTCCCCTCGCTCGATTTCGTGAATCTAGGACGATTGACGTTCGAAGCTCCGGACCTGGTCAACTTTCCTTGCCTCGCGTACGCCTACGAAGCAGCGCGCCTGGGGGGCACTTACCCCACAGTCCTGAATGCGGCGAACGAAATCGCTGTCGCACGCTTCTTGAGAGAGGAAATACCATTTATTGCTATTCCGGAAATCATCCGCGACGCTCTGGACGCTCATGAGGGGTTGCCAGCAAAGACGCTTGAGGAAATCATGGCAGCAGATCGCTGGGCGCGTGATCGGGCTCGGGAATGGAAGCCCGGCAGGTAGCTTTTCAACGATTTGTTCCGGGGGAGGGGGAAGAGCAGAAACGACCACAGATTTAGAAAAGTTAAGGGCCGAGGATTGCCTCGCCCCTTTTACTGCTTATATCCGGCTTCACCAGGATTGAGCTGTCATTCTTCTTTTGCTTGTCTGAAGACCACCGAGACGGTCGGTGGAATCAGCGAGCTGTTAGTCTTTCGGAAGGATGACTTTGTCGATGACGTGAATGACACCGTTGCGAGCTTCGATGTCAGTCTTCACGACGTTGGCATCGTCAACTTTCACCTTGTCACCGTCGACGGTAATTTTGACTTCCTTGCCGTTCACTGTCTTTGCCGAGTTTAGCTTCACGACGTCCTTGGCATAAACCTTTCCGGGCACGACGTGATACGTGAGAACGGCTTTAAGTTTTTCCTTGTTTTCAGGTTTGAGCAGATTTTCGACGGTTCCTTCAGGCAACTGTTTGAAGGCTTCATCCGTGGGGGCAAACACTGTAAACGGCCCGTCGCCGCGTAGCACCTGCTCCAGATCCGCAGCTTTTAGGGCTGCCAAAAGGGTATTAAACTGTCCGGCCTTTTTCGCCGTATCCACGACACACATCTGCGGCGTGTGCGTCGTTTGTTTGTCATGTTCTTTTGCCAATGCCGCTGAAGGCGCTGCGAAATTGACCGCACCGACCGTAAGGGCGAGTGCTGCAAGGCTCGAAGCGAGTTTGACGCGGAGAGCTACCTGCTTGGCCATAACTGACTCCTTTAAGATTGGTATTCTAGCAACTCCTTTTGGAGTTCTGGAAAAAGTACTAGGCTAATCCTTTTTTCATTCATCCAAAAAACGTGCGGTTGTTTTTTCCCCAAGAAATATGCGCAGCTAGATTGAAGTTGAAAAAAAACTTCCAGTTTCGCGAATGAGAGCCCATGGTATGAATTCAGCTCAGCGGGCGTTACATCACGAAAGCGCAGGTGAACAGAGCAAGAGCCAGGAGCCAGCCTGTGCGCCGGAATGGGTGGAAGCGCTTGCTGCGCGAATATGCGAACGTCGCCTGAGTGCGGCTGCAATTTTCTTTTTTGAGTCGCTCCGTCCTTTGAACTTTGTGGCCTCGCAGACCATGCATGCGCTCGCACCGCTGGCTTCGCTTTTTGTTGAGCCCGAGCGATGGGAGCAGGTGGCCACGGCACTCGAAGATCGGCGGACGCTCGAACTGATTCTGGAAGAAATTGAGCGAAGGGAGCGGGAACGATCGACCGGTCGTTGAATATTATTCTGGCGACAGATTGTGGGAGCACCACGACGAAGGCTATTCTTATCGCGCGCACTCCAGAAGGATATCGCTTGGTGGCGCGCGGGGAAGCGCCCACAACCGTGGAAGCACCCTTCGACGACGTAACGGTTGGAGTGGCCAACGCTGTCCGCGAGCTGGAGGAAGTGACCGGGCGGCGTCTGCTCGACGAGGCTGGCAAGCTTATAAGGCCAGCCACGGACCAGGAAGGCGTGGACGTGTACGTCTCGACCTCGAGCGCGGGCGGGGGGTTGCAGATGCTGGTGATGGGCGTCGTGCGTTCCATGACGGCGGAAAGTGCCCAGCGTGCTGCTTTAGGGGCAGGGGCCATTGTGATGGACACAATTTGCAGCAACGATCGGCGCCTGCCTTATCAGCAAATTCAGCGAATTCGTCAGTTGCGGCCAGACATGATTCTTTTGGCCGGCGGGATCGACGGAGGGACGGTCTCGCACGTGGCAAAACTTGCGGAGCTCGTGCGGGCAGCTCGTCCAACCGCGCGCCTCGGCATGGGATACCGCTTGCCGCTTGTTTACGCCGGCAACCGCCTGGCGGTGCCTGTTGTGCGCGAAATTCTCAATGGTCTTGTGGACATTCATGAAGTCGAGAACGTCCGGCCGGTGCTAGAGATCGAGAATCTAGGTCCGGCCCGCGATGCCATTCATGAGCTGTTCATGGAACATGTCATGGCACAGGCGCCCGGCTACGATAAGCTCAAAACAATGACAGATGCGCCGATCATGCCCACTCCCGGCGCGGTGGGCAAGCTGGTGGAGATCGTGGCCCGCGAGCGAGGCATAAGTGTGCTTGGCGTGGACATTGGCGGCGCCACCACTGATGTGTTCTCGGTGTTCCGTGGAAAGTTCAATCGCACGGTGAGCGCCAATCTCGGGATGAGCTACAGCGTGGGCAACGTTCTCACTAGCGCGGGCTACTCGAACGTTGCACGCTGGGGCTGGGTGGATTTGCCTGAACAGGAGATTCGTAACCGGGTGAAAAACAAGATCATCCGGCCCACCACGATCCCGCAACTCTTAGAAGACCTCGTCATCGAACAAGCGTTAGCTCGCGAGGCTCTGAGGCTTTCGCTTCAGCAGCACAAGGAATTCGCCACGACCCTGAAGGGAGTCCAGATGCGGCGCACAGTTGCGGATGCGTTTGCGCAGACCTCCTCGGGTCAGACGCTTGTGAACATGATGGAGCTCGATCTCATCATTGGTAGCGGCGGTGTGCTCAGTCATGCGCCATTGCGCGAGCAGGCCGCCTTGATGATGATTGACGCTTTTGAGCCCCTTGGCGTGACGCAGCTTGCCGTGGACAGCATTTTCATGATGCCTCACCTCGGAGTTCTGGGAGAGCTCGCGCCAGAAGCCGCTATGGAAGTGTTCTGGCGTGATTGTCTTGTTCCCTTGGGGGCTGTCGTGGCCCCTGCTGGGCGTATGAAGCCGGGGCGTGTGCTGCTGGAGGCAAGAATTGAGGGCGCTGGAGAGGCACCCCAACATGTCGTTTTGCGGGGCGGAGAACTTTTACGAGTCGAGTTGCCCGAAGGTGCCGAAGCTAAGCTCGTGATCGAACCGGCGCGCGGTATGGATGTTGGCGCTGGACGCGGACGCCGCCTCGAACGGCGCGTCTGGGGAGGAAAGGTTGGGATCGTTTTCGATGGCCGCGGCCGACCTATTCAGTTTGCCTCGGATTTCAAGCAGAGACGCGAACAGCTTCTGGCCTGGGCGCGGGCGATAGGAGCATTGCGAGAAGGATGAACAGGGTACTAACAAACACAGGCTGCGATTCACGGGGCATGCGTGGTATTGCTAGCCCGAAAGGGAGAGAGGCGCGCTGATGGCCCACGCCTACACACCTGGCCTTCTGGTGCGCGAACGGGCTGTGATCCGCAAGCGGCGAATGTTGCCGATTCGGGGGCAAGTGCTCGTGCGCACAGGGGATCGTGTGCGCGCGCAGCAGATCGTGGCCCGAGCCGAATTGCCCGGAAATGTCCAGCTCGTGAACATCGCTCACCACCTGGGAATTGAACCTGCCGATGTGCCCGCAAAGTTGAAGGTCCAAGTGGGAGAGAGAATTCAGCGGGGCCAGCCTCTGGCCGAAAATGTTGGTCTCTTCGGCCTCTTTCGTTCGGTGGTGTCGTCACCGTGCGACGGCGAAGTTGAGGCGGTGTCGGCCGTCACCGGTCAGTTGATTCTGCGCGAGCCGAACATCCCGCTGGAGCTGACAGCCTACTTGAGTGGCGAAGTGGTCGACGTCATCGAGGATGAAGGCGTGGAGCTTGCAGCGGTGGGCACCATTGTGCAGGGCATCCTGGGCGTAGGAGGGGAGAAGTTCGGGCGTCTGGCAGTAGTGGTGAAATCCCCCACAGAGGAGCTGCGGCCAGAGGACGTTCCGGCTGATGCCAAGGGTTTGATTCTTGTGGGTGGGCAACGGGCTTCACTCTCGGCATACCGCGTGGCGGCTGAGCGCGGCGCGGTCGGAGTTGTGGTGGGAAGTTTTGACGATGCTGATCTCAGCCAAATCCTTGGCTACGATCTGGGCATTGCCATTACCGGTGGAGAGGATATTCCCACGACACTGATTTTGACGGAGGGATTTGGTCGTCTTGCGATGGCCGAGCGCACCTTTGCTCTGCTGAAAAAGCTTGAAGGGCGGGAGGCATCCATAAATGGGGCCACCCAGATCCGTGCAGGCGTGATTCGCCCGGAGATCATTGTGTCGTCGGACGAAGCCGTGGGCGAGCTGCGCCAAGAAACGATCACGGAAACGCGTGTGGGATCGCTGGTTCGTATTATTCGCGAGCCGCACTTCGGCACTCTCGCCCGAATCAAGGCATTGCCTTCCGAGCCTGTCGTTATCGAGTCTGGGGCCACGGTGCGTGTCATGGTCGTGGAGCTCCCTGACGGACGGGAGCACATTCTCCCGCGAGCAAATGTGGAGTTGATCGAGCTATGAGCGGGCAAGGCGGAAATCCGTTCGCAAGGCGAATGACACGCAACACAGGGGTGCGAACACTTGCGGTGCTTGCTGCGATGTGCGCTTTGCCAGCTCACGTTCTGGGTGCATCGGCGCGCGTTCTTCCTAAGGAATGGCATCACATTGATGTCGAAAAACTGCCTGTTTTCATTGCCCTTGTTCTCTTCGGTGGCTTCTATTTGTATCTCTACCGCCAAATGAAAGCGGGCCGCTCAATGCGGCTGCGGCGCCTTCCGGGCATTGACGCCGTTGAAGAAGCCATCGCACGTGCTACGGAGATGGGACGCCCTGTGCTTTTCATCCCCGGCATCAACGATATTGACGACATTCAAACGTTGGCCGGTCTCAACATCCTTTCCCATGTTGCTTACATTGCCGCGGAGTACGATACGCCGCTCATCGTGGCGTGCCGGCGCTCAGTCGTCCTGACAATTTCCGAGGAAGTGGTGAAGGCCGCGTCGCTGGCTGCAGGGCGACCCGAGAATTACATCCCAAACAACATGCGATATCTCTCGGATGATCAGTTTGCGTTCACTGCTGGCGTCAACGGGATCATGTTGCGCGAACGGCCAGCTTCGTGCATTTACCAGGGGTGCTTCTATAGCGAATCACTAATTCTGGCCGAAACTGGTTACGTCAGTGGTGCTATTCAGGTCGCAGGAACGGCGAACGTTGCCCAATTACCCTTTTTCGTCGCAGCGTGTGATTTCACCCTTATAGGCGAGGAATTCTTTGCCGCCTCCGCTTATCTTTCGCGGGATCCCACGGTGGTGGCGAGCATCGAAGCCGCCGACTGGCTCAAGATGGCCTACCTCTTGGTGATTTTCTTGGGGGTGGCTTTGGCGACGGCACTGGCGTTGTTTCCCCAGGCCGAGATCGCAACACTGCTCGAACTTTTGAAGGAGATCTTTTAGGCGATGCGCAACAAAATCCCAGTTTTCATTAGCGCGTTCGTCGGGATCTTCATGATCCTGAAGTATTTCAGCACGTATCCAGCCATCAAACGGGTTGCGGATGAGCTGGAGCAGTGGGGTGTCATCACCCTGTCGTTCTCGATCGTTCTTGGCGTGCTGAACCTCATCAAGATCAACCTGAAAGCCGTCGTTGAGCGCAAAAAGGACTGGGGCTACAAATTACTGCTTCTCGTTAGCATGTTTACGATGATGATTGCGGGGGGAGTGAAGTGGTATCTGGAGGAAGTCCGTGGGCGCCAGGTCAATCAGGGGCTTCCGTTGGCTGTCCACGACAGTCTTTTTGATTTCATGTTCGATCACGTTTACTTCCCGCTCTCAGCAACCATCTTCGCTCTGTTAGCTTTCTATGTGGCGAGTGCAGCATTCCGCGCCTTTCGCGCCAAGAATCTTCATGCCACGCTCTTGCTGATCGCGGCCGTCATTGTGATGATCGGTCGTGTCCCGGTGGGAGGGGCGATTTGGAAAGGGTTCCCCTGGTTGCAGGAGTGGATCATGACCTGGCCAAACACAGCGGGGCAACGGGCGATCCAAATTGGGGCGGCCATTGGGATGATTGCGACGGGGCTGCGTGTGATCCTCGGCATTGAGAAACCGTACTTGAAGGGATGACGGCAAGCAGATGACAGAGCGCAACGACAAAGTCGGCATCTGGGAACGTTGGCTCTCCGCGTTTGTGAGCCTGGACCGCCGCTGGATCTTTCTCATCGTCGCCTCCGTGGTTGTGTTTTTTCTCATCGTGCCTGTCTCCATGCCTGTGACTGTGTCCGAGCAGGTGCGTGCTATGTACGAGACCATCGAAGCGCTGCCGGCCGGAGCCCGAGTGCACCTCTCCATCGATTACGGCCCGGGCAGCGAGGCCGAACTATGGCCGCAGCACATCGCAATTCTTCGTCAGTTGCTCGAAAAAGACTGCAAGGTCATCTGCTCGAGTCTGTGGACGGATGGCCCTCCGATGATCGAGAAAGCTTTCACCGTGGTCGTTGGGCAGCTAGAAAAAGAGGGCAAGAAAAAGGTCCGCGGCGTGGACTACGTGAATCTCGGTTTCAAAGCGGGGGATCGCGTGGCGATAACGAAAATTGGCTCGTCGTTTAAAGAGACGTTCCCCACCGACTATCAGGGAAATCCAACGTCGGCGTTACCCATCATGCAGGGTTGGGATACCTATCGCGATATTGACCTCCTCATCACGATTGCGGTCGGCGATCCGGGGGCCGTCGAGTACATCCAGCAGGCGCAGAGCCGCTATAATATCCCAATGGTGGCAGGTGTGACGGCTGTGATTTCTCCCCAGTTGTACCCTTACTATCAGTCGCGCAACCTTCGTGGTTTTTTGGGGGGCTTAGCCGGGGCAGCAGAGTATGAGAAACTTGTGGGCCGCCCCGGATACGCCACCCGCGGCATGTTCATCCAGAGTGCTGTTCACTTGCTGATTGTCGGGCTTGTCCTGGCCGGCAATGTTGCCCAATTCGCACTATGGTCCATGCGTCGCAAGAGAGGAGAACGTCTATGACTGGCACTTATGATCCCTTCGTAGAGACGCTTGGCGTTTGGCTTGTGTGCTTTTTCACGCTGGCGGTGTTCAGCTTCCTCTATCGTGACAATCCCATTTACAAGGCTGTTGAACACATCTACGTGGGTGTGGCAGCAGGCTATTATTTCTATCAGGCCTTCCGGGGGACGATTTATCCGAACTTCGTTTTGCATGTCATGCGGGGAACGCGAGCTATCGTGCAGGGGCAGGCTGAGGGGTGGACCGTGCACGATGGATGGCTTGCCCAATGGCGTTGGGGGGCGGCCGTCCTGGGAATCCTTTTGCTTTCGCGTCTTGTCCCCCGGCTTTCCTGGCTTAGCCGTTGGCCTATGGCGCTGGTGGTGGGGGCGTTCGCTGGTTTGAATCTCACCGGCTTTGCGAAAGCGAATTTCATTGATCAAATTGCGGGAACGATGTTGCCGCTGGCCGCTGGTGGATCTGCTCAGGCGTTGCCATTTTGGCCTGGCGCGACAGCTGCTGCACCGAGCATCTTCAACCATTTTGTCCTGGTTGTAGGCGTGGTCACTGTGCTGACGTACTTTTTCTTCTCAACGCCGCGCACAGGGATGCTGGGAAAGATGGGGACCGTGGGGATCTGGTTTGTCATGATGACTTTTGGGGCAACCTACGGCAGCATCGTTCTGGCGCGCATTTCGCTTCTTATCGGGCGTGCGACGACGTTGCTTGATGCAAATCTCCCCAAATATGGTTATCCAGCCTATTGGTGCGCCCTCCTGGTGTTGCTGGCCATCGTGGTGTGGCGACTCAAGTTCTGTAAGGATGAACAGCAGCCGTAAGGGGAGTTCGGATACCGAACACACCTTCGTGTCAGCAAGAATGCATAGCTGCAGGTCTGACTCCTTCGCCGCCGCAGTGACTTCGCTCGCCGTTCTTATTGGCTTGGGGTTGGTCTTCGTTGCACCTGCTCGCGTTTGTGCGACGGAGGAGACCAGTGGTCTGCGCGAGCTTGCCTCGCCCGGCCATCTTTGGCTTGAGGGCAGGATTTGGGGGACAGGTGATGCTGCGACGTCGGCACCTCGGCGCTTTCTCTACGCAGCTGCTGACCCTTACTTTGTCGACGTGGAAGAGATCATGCCCTCAGCGGAGGAAAGAGAAACCTCCCTTTACCATTTCAGGCTAAAAGCCCGGCGCGGGACGTATCGGGTGGCTCGACTGGTCGGCGAGACCGAAAGGTCCCGATGCGAAGAGGTTCAAGAAACTCAAGAATACAGCCTGTGGACGCCCCAGTTGCGGCACTTTTTCGATCCACGCTTCAACAGTCTTGAAGCGCTTGTGGCGCGCGGGGCTCGTTTCGAGCGAACAAGCACCGCCACAGTCGCTACGTATCGCCTTCCGACGGGTAAGCGCATGTTTGTCTATGACGCCACCGGGCTTCTACGCGAGAAACGCGCGGAAGGGATTAGGCCGGACGGGACGGTTCTGGAAGGAATTCTCCGGCTCGAAAATTACGCGCACGAGCCGCTGTTTCCGCGTCGCCTCGAGCACTCACGATGCGAATCCGCCACTTCGTCATCAGTCCAGACGGTGTGGGAAATCGACCGTTTGGAATCATTGGGCGATCCCTCAAGGCTCTGGTCATTGCTGCCTTCTGCGTGTGTCTCTTCTCAAATGTCTCCTTAGTGCGCTCCCCAAGGCTGTTTCTCTGAGAATCCTGAACGAGGGCCAGGCCGCTAATCACCCGGTAGGTGGGGCAGGAGCGTCACCAAGCAGGCCACATTGGGAGCAATCGTGGAGATCTCCCTGGCAGCAATCATAAAAGAGATGAAGGAGTGCCTGTTGTGTGCGCTCGTAACGCATGTCCACACTTCCGGCGGGCAGTCCTTTCACCACTCGATTGTGCATGAATCGGGTGACAGCATTCTGCTCAAGCGCCGGGAAAAGATCATGCAAGCGCCAAAGATGTTCCTCGGCACTTTGGTCATGTCGGTGACGCGCGTCGTAGAGGAGAAAGGGAAGTATGCCGTTGAAGACGAGGTGGCGTGCTGTCTGGTTGCCGATAAGCTTGATGGGCTGCCGAGTTGGTTTTCCCCCCAGCGTGAAACGTTGACGCCAATAACTTGCGCCATCGGGGGAAAAGGTGGCGCTGAGTGCGGCAATCTCGCGGCTCCACTCGCGCTGGGATTTGGGCGAGCGTGCAAGACTTGATGAGAGCAGGCAGCGCATTGCCTGAGCGAGTCCGTCCCGAAAATTCAGTTCAACGAGTAGCCGCGCGAGACCAGCCAGCCGACGCTGCGGAAAACTCGCCGGACGTATTCCCGCAAACCAGCGTGAGGTTGGGGCCATCAAACGATCTTGAAAATAGCCACACAGCCGACTCCAGTGGCGCGACAGCGCTTCGAGGTATTCCTGTGTGGGTGCATCCAGGGGCGGACCGGAACACGTGGCTGCTTGCATTGGAAGGCTCAGAAGCCCGGCGACGTGAAGCAAGATCGACTCAACTGCGAGCGTCACCTCGCTCGCCGGCAAAGGGGCGACGACGCTACGCAGCTCTTCGAATGTCACTCGCCGAGCCAGCAGGAAATAAAGGGTGCGATTCGCTTTCTGCCCCAGTCCTGCAAGCAGCGTTTGATAAAGAACCTGATCGGCGGATTCGTTGCGCGCCCATTCGGCAATCCGCCGAATTTTACGCTCCATGCGTTCGCGTGCTGCAGCGTCGAAGAATCGCCGGATAAAAGGCGCGTCGAGCCGCATCAGAGCTTGCTGGCAAGCCCCCGCGCGTGCGGGGATCGGTTCAGCGAGATCTTCCAGCTCAATAACCTGCTGGAGACTTTCGATGTCGCCAAGCAGCTCCCCAGAAAGACACACGCGCTCGATGGGGCGCCCATTGTGAAGCACGTCCTGCGTTGCTCGATCGTCGCTCTCGAGAAAAACGTGAAGCACTACCCGATTATAGTCAAAATCCCGCCCGTGGCGATGGCGCTCCCAATCCGAGGCACGCACGTGGATCTCGATGTCTCCGGCGAGTTCAACGCCGTCGATTCGCACCTGGGCGTCGAGGAAATCTGGCCCTGCTCCATGATTCCAACGACCAGGGTCGATGACCTCAATGCGTTTGCCAGAAACGGACGTGAGTTCTGTGCCACGCAGAAGGCGATAATGCCAGACCGCCTGGAGAAGCTTCTCGTCGCTGCATCGAGAGCCAGGCTCGCATGCCAACACCTGCGCAGTGCCCGACTGAACATCACGAGAGAGTTCAATAGCCAGGCGGTTGCGCAGCTGAGTGTAGGTCGTGTGGGTCACATGAATTATCCTTTGTCACGTGCGCTTAGCCTGATGCCTTCAAGACGCAGCGGCAAGAGCAAATGCCCGGGCGAAGATCATTTGCTTTGGGCGATAAGAGTTGCAACCTGTCCCTGGGTCACCTGGCCGACAAGCCGTTGGCGTTCTTTGCCACTGGCGTCGAAAGAGACAACCGACGGGACCTTATACACGCCAAAACGCGTGAGAGCTTGCGGATCAGATGACGTGTCGATATAGACCCAGATCACCTCGGAAAATCTTTTCAAGAAATCCTGTGTGAGCACGTTTGCAGCTACCTCGACTGAGCGCGGCGCGAGCGGTGAGTGAAAGAAGGCGACGACAAGTTTGTTCTCACGTTGAGCAAGGGCAAATGCTTGGTCAATGTCACTCATCCACGGTCCAACCGGGGTCGAGGTTGGGGTGGCTTGCGGCGTGGGCGAAGGCAAGGTGCGTGTGATGGTTGGCCCACTATAGCGATAGCGTGCGATCTGGCTAGCTCGGAGATCACTGACATAAAGGTAGCGCCCATCGGGACTGGCAACAGCATCGGCGGGTTCAAAAGCGCCGCGGCCGTCGGGAGCCATCATGATGATTCCTTTAGGAGCGGCGTCGAGCGGATAAATCGCAAGTCCTCCGGCCATGCGATCTGTGTAAAATAGTTCATTTGTCAATTTGTTGTAATATATGCCTGATCCTGCTTTAGGGACGTTTTTTGGGGCCACGACCTCCTCAATGACGTAAAGGCGAAGCCGATCGAGTGATCCCCGCCGAAAGACCCATAACCCGTCGCGGTCCACCCCATAAACGAGATTTTCTCCAGGCACAAAGGCAAGGTCACGAACGTAGGCCGTAACCGAGGGCTTTGGCGTAGCCCCGAGAAAATTCCCCTTCGGATCAATGACGAGAAAACGTCCCCACGAGACCACAGCCAGGATGCGATCTTTGTGAGAGGTGAGTCCAAGGACACGTAGTTCACGTGTGGCGAGCACACTGTTTTGGCCAAAATGCTGATCAGGCTCGAGTGTGGGCAAGAATTTGCGGATATACGAAGGAGTGTTCTCGCCAAGGTCCACTGACAGGTAGATATTATCAGCGGAATCGCAGGTGATGCCTCCGTAACCTCGTTGCGACGGCGCGAGAATTCGATCGAATACCGTAATCGTCGGCTTTTCCTGCCAGGGGTTGGCAATTTTCATTGCCACCACTTCCATCGGTGACTGACGCGAGTTGAAGGAAGTGGCGTAAATGTTGCCCCTGCTATCAACAGCGAGAAATAGCGTGTTGGGCGCGGGGACAAGTATTGAACCGTCGTATTCCCAGCGAGAAGCAGCCGCGACAGTGCAAAGTACAAACGGTGCTGCAAGAAGGGTTAAACATGCTAATAAGATCACTCGCTGACGCATGAATGTGGCCACCTCCTGATGCCGTGTCTTGTCAGCGCAAGCCACACCCCCTCATTCACGCGATTTCGAATCGCGCTTAAGCTCCGCTCTCTACCATGGAGACATAAAAAACATGGCCTAAACAATCAATGAGAAACGGGTAAACTGAAGCATGAAAAAGAAAACGGTAAAAAACAAGAAATGTGCGAATAAGGGGGAATGAGAGAGAGTAGACTTGCGCTCGGATCCCGCAAGAAATCCCGTCAAGGGACCGCGGTGAAAAAAATGAAAAACTCGTGAATAACGAGAAAAATCACCGCGTATATACCTGACGCGCTCGGCACAAAGACCGGCGCAGCGAAGAAGCACCAGAACGCGGTGCGTGGTGTGGGGACAAAGCGGATTCAAACGTCAGTTGCACGGTGACGTGTTGTCCCTGACCGAGAAAAAAGTTTGCCGCAGGGTAGGCGCAAGACCTACGAAGCGGCAGAGAGCGTTCTTTGAAAATCGAATACGGAAGTCGGACAGCGTGAAAGGTCTGATTTATCGAGACGCCACGAGAGTTGGAATCTCGTTAAGCTACTAAGGGCGTACGGTGGATGCCTAGGCGCTGGGAGGCGACGAAGGACGTGGCAAGCTGCGAAAAGCCTCGGGGAGCCGCAAGCAGGCATCGATCCGAGGATCTCCGAATGGGGCAACCCGCCTGGCTGAAGGCCAGGCACTCCTGCCTGAATCCATAGGGCAGCGAGGGCTAACCCGGGGAAGTGAAACATCTCAGTACCCGGAGGAAAAGAAAGCAACCGCGATTCCGTGAGTAGCGGCGAGCGAAAGCGGAACAGCCCAAACCCGAGGGCTTGCCCTCGGGGGTTGTAGGGCGGGAAACGTGGGACCACAAAGGCGAGCAGAACAGGATCTGGAACATCCGGCCATAGATGGTGAGAGCCCAGTATGCAAAGCCCGAGTGGCCCTATCCCGTACCTGAGTAGCGCGGGACACGAGAAATCCCGCGTGAATCCGGGGGGACCACCCTCCAAGGCTAAATACTCCCCAGCGACCGATAGTGCACAAGTACCGTGAGGGAAAGGTGAAAAGAACCCTTGCTAAGGGAGTGAAATAGTACCTGAAACCGTACGTCTACAAGCAGTCGGAGCACCGTGCGCGGGGTTCGCCCCGTGTCCGTGCGACGGCGTGCCTTTTGCATAATGAGCCGGCGAGTTACCGTACGTAGCGAGGTTAAGCGCCTCAGGCGCGTAGCCGTAGCGAAAGCGAGTCCGAAATGGGCGTCGAGTTGCGTGCGGTAGACCCGAAGCGGGATGATCTAGCCATGGGCAGGGTGAAAGTCGGGTAACACCGACTGGAGGCCCGAACCGGTGTGCCTTAAAAAGCGCTCGGATGACCTGTGGCTAGGGGTGAAAGGCCAATCAAATTCCGTGATAGCTGGTTCTCCCCGAAATGCTTTTAGGAGCAGCCTCGACCGCTCAGTTACCGAGGTAGAGCACTGGATGGGCTAGGGGCCCCACAAGGCTACTGAACCCAACCAAACTCCGAATGCGGTAACTCCAGAGGTCGGGAGTGAGTCGATGGGGGATAAGCTCCATCGTCGAGAGGGAAACAACCCAGACCACCAGCTAAGGTCCCTAAGATAGTGCTAAGTGGAAAACGATGTGGCCCGTTTGAGACAACCAGGATGTTGGCTTAGAAGCAGCCATTCATTTAAAGAGTGCGTAATAGCTCACTGGTCAAAACGGGTTGCGCGGAAAATGTAACGGGGCTCAAGCACTACACCGAAGCTGTGGGCCTAGACCGTTAAGGTCTTGGCGGTAGGGGAGCATTCCGCAGGCTGCGAAGCTAGACCGAAAGGACTAGTGGAGCGTGCGGAAGAGAGTATGCCGGCATTAGTAGCGATAAAACGGGTGAAAAACCCGTTCGCCGAAAATCTAAGGTTTCCTGGGCAAGGTTAATCCTCCCAGGGTGAGTCGGCCCCTAAGGCGAGGCCCAAGGGCGTAGCTGATGGGAAGCAGGCGAAAATTCCTGCACCGCTGGATCGGCGACAAAGACACGGTGGGGTGACGCGGAAAGGTAGCCCTACTCCCTGACGGATGGGAGGCGAGACCTGTAGGTGGAGGACCTAGGCAAATCCGGGTCCTCGCTAACACCGAGGGGAATCGGGAAGCGCGGCTTCGGCCAAGCCAACTGGGTAAACCTATGCCGCCGAGAAAAACCTCGGGCCGTGAGTCGATTCAGCGACCGTACCGGAATCCGACACAGGTAGATGAGGAGAGAATCCTAAGGCGCTCGAGATAACTCTTGTTAAGGAACTAGGCAAAATGGCCCCGTAACTTCGGAAGAAGGGGTGCCCCGTTAGGGTGACGGTAATTACTGCCGAAGCCCGAGGGGGTCGCAGTGAAATGGGTCAAGCGACTGTTTATCAAAAACACAGGGCTCTGCGAACACGAAAGTGGACGTATAGGGTCTGACGCCTGCCCGGTGCCGGAAGGTTAAAGGGCGGAGTTAGCCGCAAGGCGAAGCTCCAAACTGAAGCCCCGGTAAACGGCGGCCGTAACTATAACGGTCCTAAGGTAGCGAAATTCCTTGTCGGGT
>JADFCV010000015.1 GCA_017161655.1 Candidatus Sumerlaeota bacterium | reverse complement strand
GACCCGCCGATCCGCCTACGCGCCCTTTACGCCCAATAATTCCGAACAACGCTCGCCCCCTCCGTCTTACCGCGGCTGCTGGCACGGAGTTAGCCGGGGCTTATTCGTCCGGTACCGTCAGACCACAGTGCACGACCATGGCTTTCTTCCCAGACAAAAGCGGTTTACAACCCGAAGGCCTTCATCCCGCACGCGGCGTCGCTCGGTCACCCTTTCGGGCATTGCCGAAGCCTCTAGACTGCTGCCCCCCGTAGGAGTCTGGGCCGTATCTCAGTCCCAGTGTGGCTGACCATCCTCTCAGACCAGCTACCCATCGTAGCCTTGGTAGGCCGTTACCCTACCAACTAGCTAATGGGAGGTGACCCGATCCTCGAGCGCATTGCTGCTTTACTTGTCGGGACCGAAGTCCCGGCAAGACCATGCGGTATTAGCCCTCCTTTCGGAAGGTTATCCCCCACTCGAGGGCACGTTAGTCACCTTGTACTCACCAGTTCGCCGCTCTACTCCCAGTATTGCTACCGGTTTCGCGCACGACTTGCATGCCTAATCCACGCCGCCAGCGTTCGTTCTGAGCCAGGATCAAACTCTCCGTAAGTTAAACTTGCGTCAAACACGAAGGTTTGAACCTAACTTTCGAGTTGTTCGGAATACCTCGGTCGCTCCGCAAAGCTTGAGCTTTGCGCGGAGCGGACTGAAGCTTCCAGTTTACCCAGCCTTAAGCTGGGTTTCCCGAAGCTTCCAGTCCCTTCCCTTTTTCAAGGGCGGCCGTTTGGCTTCCAACTCATTGGAAACGACAAGGTTGTCGAATCCTTGCTCTCTATTTAGTTTTCAAAGAACGCACCCGACAGCCGTGCACATTGCTGCGCACCTTGTCGAAACTCGTTCGTTCCGGCTCGCCCGCCCCTGCCTTCGCCGCGATTGTCGCGTCCACTTTTTGGGCGAGCTTTGCGTCCCGTTTGTTTCCTTTGGGACTTGTTCGCGCGGCCGCTTTTTTCAGCCGCGTTTGTCTTCTACACTCGGGCTTTGAGCTTATTTTATCTTATCGCTTTTTTTCGCGATTTGTCACTCTTGCCTCGAGCGTTGCGATATTACCCAGCACAAAAAAGTCCTATTCACGAACTCTTTCTTTTTTTTCACGACCCAGCAACTCGCTTGTTTTTCAAGCCCTTGCTGCCTGGAGGCAAGTCACTGTGACCACACGGACGATGTCCTCCACACTGCAACCGCGCGACAGGTCATTCATAGGCTTGCGCAGCCCCTGGAGGAATGGGCCGTACGCGTGAGCCTTGGCGAGCCGTTCCACGAGTTTGTAGCTGATATTACCCGCGTTGAGATCCGGAAAAATCAGCACATTTGCGCGTCCTGCCAACATGCTTTTCGGCGCTTTCCTTCGGCCAATCTCTTCCACAATGGCAGCATCGGCCTGTAGCTCGCCGTCTATCGCGAGCTCGGGCGCCAGTTGTCGAGCTAGTCGCACAGCTTCGCGCACTTTCTCCACTCGCGGATGCTCTGCGCTTCCATACGTAGAAAAGCTCAGCATTGCGATACGCGGCTCGCCACCCACGAGAGCGCGAAATGTCGCCGCGCTCGCCACCGCCACGTCCGCCAGCTGGGCCGCTGTGGGGGCGGGAATCACAGCCGCATCGGCGAACACAAACACGCCATTTTCTCCAAAACGTGAGTCCTGACACACCATCACAAACGCAGAAGACACGCTACTCACACCTTCACCCATTCCTATGGCTCCCTGCGCAGCCAGAACAACATTTGCCGTTGTGTTGAGAGCCCCAGCCACCGCTCCGTCAGCGAGGCCTTCGCGCACCATCATTGCAGCATAAAAAAGTGGATTTGTTAACATTCGTCGAGCCGCAGCCGCACTTAGCTGTTTTCCCGATTCACGAGACCGGATTTCTGCATAACGCTCGCACAACTGGGGAAAAAGCGGATCCGATAAGTGATGCGTGATCTTGATTCCTTCGAGCTCAATTCCTGATTCCTTCGCTGTGCCGGCTATTTTCTCCGGATCACCAAGCAATTCCACGGATGCAATGCCTTCGTCCGTTACTCGCCGCGCCGCAGCAATCATTCGCGGCTCTTCGCCTTCCGGCAACACGATGCGCTTGCCTAAGGCGCGAGCTTCCTGCGTCCACCTTTCCACGATGTTCATTTCCATCCATTCTCCTTCATGCGTTGCTTTAGTCTCTCAGCCACATGAGCAGGCACGTATGCCGAAACATCGCCGCCAAAGCGCGCGATCTCTTTCACCAACGACGAGCTTAGAAACGAAAAAGCCGGTGCCGGTGCCATGAACACCGTGCAAATATCAGGATTCAGGCTTTCGTTCATCATGGCCATCTGAAGCTCAAATTCGAAATCGCTCACAGCGCGCAAGCCACGCACGATGACCTGAGCTCCCACCTGCTGTGCAAATTCCACGGTGAGACCGGTGAAACTTGTGACGGCAACGTTGGGCAGATCCGAGACCGACTCGCGCAACATTTCCACCCGTTCGGCCACTGAAAACAGTGGCTGATGCTTCGACGGATTCTGGGCAACGGCCACTGTGAGCTGACGGAAAATTGTGGCAGCACGCCGCACAAGATCAAGGTGCCCATAAGTTAGCACATCGAAAGTGCCTGGATAAAGCGCATGCCCACGCGTCACGCCATTGATTTGCAACTGATCAGCCATACCATGCCTCGAAAATATCAGATGTCCCGAAACACAGGTGCCATTTCTTCGCGTCTATCAACAAAAGCCGCGACAACATCCTCATGATGACATCGCTCTTTTTACTCAAGCCTGATCTTTTCTTCGGCTCAGTTTATCATCCTGCGACACGTCTGAATGAACAGGCTGAGAACCTGCGTCAGCGATAGCATGCAAAATGACCAGAAACAGCCCTCTGAACAAAGCGAAGCACAACGCGTGGCAGCTCCCTGCGCCGAGCTGGTTTCCTCCGCACACACGCGCCAAGTTTCTTAAGCACACGATTCGCCTGAGCAAGCATCCCGAAGTTATAGGCATCCAGGTCCCGCTGGCCAAACAACATTCGTGCTCAAATGCAGCGGACAACCGAAAGCGAGTGGCAGGAAGGCGCCTTTGCGGTCAATGCGCCGTTGGATGAAGCACGCAGACATCCAGGATCATCATCGTGACACGCTGTCGTACGTGGCGACCTGAGGGCGTCTTTCTCACGAGCATCAAAAAAGCTAGCGGCGCCCCCTTCCCCGGGGGACGCCGCTGCTCACCGCCACATACGGGGTGCAAAAGCCATTAACTCATCGTCAATGTCATCACGGATTTGCACGTGTGGAGACGGTTTTCTGCCTCTTGGTAAACGATGGATTGCGGACCGTCGATGACCTCGTCCGTCACCTCGTTGCCCCGGTCTGCTGGCAAGCAGTGCATGTAAACGGCATGCTTCTTTGCCAGCTTCATGCGCCGTTCATCACAAATCCAGTGTTTGTAGTTAGCCGCTAACTTCAGCGCCTCCTCGGGTTTGTGGAACAGCTCTTCAATGCCCCAGCTTTTCGGATAGACAATATCCGCGTTCTCGAATGCGGCATCCATGTCGTCCACGATCTCGAATTTCGTGCCGAGCCGCTCGGCGTTCTTCTTCGCGATTTCGATTGTGTGGGGCATAAGTTTCCACTCCGGCGGATGCGCCAGCGTGACATCCAGACCGAAGCGCGTCATCAGCATGATCAATCCCTGGGGCACGCTCATTGGCTTTGCGTAGCTCGGCGCATAGGCCCAGCTCACAGCGATTTTTAGGCCGCGCAGATTGCGGCCAAATTGCTCCCGAATTGTCATCAGGTCTGCAAGAGTCTGGAACGGGTGGTCGACATCGCATTGCATGTTGAGCACTGGCACCTCCGCATATTTCGCGACCTCGCGCATGAGCGTATTGCCCTCGCCAGGAACCAAATCATGGCGAATCGCTATAGCATGGCCGTAGCTCGAAAGAATGACCCCCATATCTTTCGGTGACTCCCCGTGGGCCAATTGCGATGTCTCGGCATCGATGAAGTGAGCATGCGCACCAAGCTGGGTCGCACCGGCTTCGAACGAGTTGCGCGTACGCGTGGATTTGTCGAAGAATAGCAGGAAGATCGTCTTGTCGGGCAAGTAGCGATGCGGAATCCCATTACGGAATTTGAATTTCAGGTCGGCTGCTAGCTCGAGCGCGACCTCCAGTTCTTCATCTGTCCAGTCGTTGGTTTCGATGTAGTCGCGGCCACGTAGCCCTGCGACGATTTTTTCGTCGAAAAACATCCCTTTTCTCCTTTTCTTGTTAACTTGTTTTCTCGCACTTTTTGTTCATCGTTAGCCAGCCGAATACATTTCGGCAAACGCGGCATAAAACGCGGCCGCTTTCCAGAGGTGTTCTATGGGGATGTGCTCTTTTGGCGAATGCGCAAATTCCTCATTGCCAGGGCCGAGACCAAACGAAGGAATGCCAAACATCCCCATCGTCGCCACGCCGTTGGTGGAAAACGTCCACTTGTCCACTTTTGGCTTTTGTCCCAAAACCGCCTCGTAGGCTGCCACAGCCGTTTGCAATGCAGGGTGATTTTCCTCGAGCACCCACGTCGGGTAGTACTTTTTGGTCGGATAAACAAGACCCGTATAAGCAGGTCGTGCGTAATCCAAGACCACCACCTTTGCCTTTGCAGCCTTCACGCTTGGCAATTCTTCAAGTTCGGCCACAGCGCTCTCGATCGTCTCACCTTTTGTGAGGCGTCGATCGAGGTGAATGGTGCACGAGTCCGCCACGGCACACAGCGAGGGGCTTGTCGAACGAATCTCCGAAATTGTCACAGTTCCCTTGCCGAGAAATGGATCGGTGCGCAAACGCTCATTAAGCTTCTCGATGTCCAGAATAATCGGCGCCATCTTGTAAACGGCGTTGATACCGCGCTCAGGCGCACTTCCATGCGCCGACAAGCCACTCACACGAATCTCGATCTCCATGCGGCCACGGTGACCCCGGTAGATATTCATGTTCGTTGGCTCCGCGATCACGACGCACTCCGGCCACGGATCGATCACTTTTTCCCGGAGAATGTACTGCCAGCACAGCCCGTCGCAGTCTTCCTCCATGACTGTGCCCGTCACGTAAAGACTGAGGTTTTTCGCCAGGCCCAGTTGTTTCACAAGCTTGGCGCCGTAAACGAGTGACGCCATGGCACCTTTCATGTCGCAGGCACCGCGCCCCCATATCGCATCGTCCTTGCGCACGGCTGCGAATGGATCAATCTCCCAGAGTTCGGGATTGCCGACGTCCACTGTGTCGATGTGTGCGTCCATGGCCACAACGCGCGGACCATTGCCCACACGACCAATGACATTGCCCAGGCCGTCAATCCGCACTTCGTCGAACCCGACTTTGCGCATTTCCTCGGCGATGCGCTCGACCACCTGGTTCTCTTCGCAACTCAAACTCTTGATGCGGATGATGTCCTGCAAAAAGCTCGCCACAGCTTCACGGTCTTGCTCCGCCGCCGCGTAAATTGTCTTCATGTCCATCGTTCGGTCTCCATTCCGCCAATATGACAGGCTAAACACAACTGCGACGCCTTTTCCATCGAAAGAAAAGACATTCAGACCGGCCGCGACACGGCTTTTCTGTCAACGTTTTTCCTACCTGCCCCTTTTCTCCCTAGGGCAGATTTGCCTCAGTCGCAAGGACTTCGCCGCCGGGAACACGCGCCCGTATCTCTGGATCGTACATGCATTCAGCCCATGCCGGCCCAAGCGCAAATCGCCCTGCCGTGACCGCTCGACAAGCGTACAGGAACGTCTTTGGCTTTCCGGCCTCCGGTAGTGAAACGAACACAATCATCCGATCATCACGCGCCTCGACACGGTCGACGGCTAAGGCGTCTTCCGGTTCCACCGCACCAAAACGTTCCGCCGTAGCGAGATTCGGGTTTTCGATCTCGACGCATGCGGGCAACAGATCCACCACAGCAACGTTTTCCATCGGCCGATCCGCCGTCAGCGTGAGCTCGACAAAAACGGGCGCGCCCTGTTTCAGCAAATTGAGCGGAACCTCTTTCCCTTTCGCATCGACGTAACGTCGCTTCAGGCTCAGTCCCTTTGCCTCCGGCTGCAGGGAAGCCCGCACAGGAATGCCTTCGACAAACCATGAATAGTAGGCCGGCCCCCCGCGCACAACAAGCTCCGCAGGCAGCCGTAAATCATTCAGCCCCACCGTAAGGCCGTGGTCTGTTCGGAAGGGAAGTTCCTTGCCAGCGTAGCGCACTGTCCCCTCTGCGACTCTTCCACGCGGCTGGGCCTTCTCGAAGCGCGCGAGTGCCCACACCGCAAAGGCGTTGTCCTGCGTAGTGCCCCAATGTTCTTTCGCTCCGAGCATGGAATACAAGCGTTCCGCCAACGCACGGGTCCGTGCGCTCTGAGGTTCAATGTCAACGAGCGTGCTCAGCAGGATGGCCGCTTCGCGTGCTGGAGAAGCAAGGGTGTTGCCCGTTTCTCTTGTCGGCTCATCATCCGAAGTGATACTCAGCACCCGCTTGGCCGCATCCAGCATCCCAAGGCGAGCATAGGCCGCGGCGAGCAGGGCAGCAGCTCCGCTTGGTAGCTCCTCACGCTTGTCAAAGAGCAGCTCCATCTGATCGCGCGCCGGACGTCCCGCCAGCGCTAACACGTAGCAGGCGTAGGCGCGTTCGCGGGCTGCCTGAGCCGAAAGTTTTCCAGGTGTCCCTTCCCGGAAAGCCGCAGCACGCACGTAACGCAAGAGTGCATCGAGATTGTCCTGCCACACCGTGAAACCTGCTTTTTGCGCCTCCAGCCAGAAATGCGCTCCGTAAAGCGATGCCCAGAGCCAGGGTTCCCGCTGGCCAGGCCACATGGCAAGGCCACCACTGCCTGTCTGTAGTTCCGCCATCCGTTCGCTTGCGACCGCCACAGCGATCGCAATCCCTTCGGACGTCAGCGTCTCCTCGCCGAAGGTCTTCACGACATCGGCAGCGGCCAGGAGCGGGAAAGCTGAAGAAATGATCTGCTCCGCGCAGCCATACGGATAAGTGAGATTATAGCGGAGAGCACGCAGCAACTCGCCACTACGAGAACCCGCGATCGTGAGCACACCCGTCGTGGTGCCGGGGACAAAATCGCGGGGCCATTCGATTCGCGTTTGCTCGCCAGCCTGAACCACTCCGTGGCCAGCGACACGCTCGACCACACTCGCTGGCCGCACGGGCAACTCCAGCGATTCTGTGTGAGTGAAATCCGAGGCCGAAGCTTGAACGCTGATCTTTGCAACACCGATCCTTTCTGACGCCCTCACTGCCACAGAGACACTGCGCTGCCCTGCTGCAGGCATTTCCACGAGCGCCGAAAGAGTCGTCGCATCGTCAGAGGACGCAAGGCGTTTCCACACCCCCGTCTCAAGCAACTCGAGGGGTCCGGCAGCCGTCACACTCACCCTCACCGCAGTGCTCGCATCAGTGTTGTTATAGAGGACCAGCGGCACCCGTGCTTCGTCCGCAGGGGAAAGGAATCGTGGGAAATGCTCCCTCACGAGTACAGGCCCGCGGACAATCACCGGCGCCTCCCCATGCCCAAAGCGAGCGCCCGCCGCTGCCACTGCCATAAGACGCAGACGTCCCGCGTAGCTAGGAACGTGGAAAGTGAGTCGGGCACGCCCCTGTGCATCGGTGCGGACGAGACCTCGCCACAAAACAACGGCACGCACGCGCTCCGCTGCGACCGGCGACAGCCGCCTCATTGCGGCTCCCTCACCGCCACCGGGCGCGCTTTCTGCAGATGCCACAAGGTCCGGCATGAGATCGGCGTAAAAATCTGCCGTCGCCACGCCAAGCCTGCGCGGTCCCCAGAAAAACTGCCACGGGTCCGGAGTGGAAAACTCGGTGAGCGCCAAAACCCCTTCATCCACCGCCCACACGACCATGTCGCTCTCCACAGGCATGCTTGTGGCCGTTTCTGTCACAGCAAGTTCGGCTTCAAATGAGGCACCAGGTTTCACGACGGCCGGCGCCGAAACAGCCACCGAAAGTTTACTCTCAGGAAGATGCACGGGCACCAAGAGTGTCCCGAAGGCGCGGTGGGGCAGCCATTTGTCCGCTGGCCGCACAGGCCGGATCAGTGTCGCGGTCACAAAAAGATTCGGAGCCATCCACGACTCCACGGGCAGCATGATCTCTGCAGTATTCGTGGCGATTTGCTGGAGGATCACACTTGTCACTCGATCTTGTTCCAGCGACACCAAAAGCTTGCCTGCGAAGGGGGCCTTGACGACAAGGCGAGCTGTTTCGCCGGGCGAATACACCGGTTTGTCCGCGACGATCTCAAGCTGCTCCGGTTTTTCCAAAGACCACGGCTGCTCTCCCCATCGGCCCGTCGTAGCGAAGAAGGGGACGCGCGTTTGCGCGCCACCAGCGCTTCCTGCCACCACAAGCACATATTCGCCTTCCGAGGGCGGTGTCCAGCGCAACACCCCTTTCGCATTTTCAAGAGGCACTTTCCAGCTCTCTTGCACGATGAGCCGCTGTGTGGTGGCAAAGCTGTAGCTCTCGCCTTGGCGCTTAAGGATAGAATCCCAGACCACGCGATAAACGGTTGCAGACACCTCGCGAACGTCCTCGGCGAGGGTGCAGTCGGGCCGCACCGCTGCAATGCGTGCCTCGAAGGGTTTTCCAACTTCCGCCATTCCCGAAGTGCTGAAACGCACACCAATGTAAAACGGCACCGGATCCAGAAAACGTTCGACGCGTTTCGTCACAGTGCGCCCCCCGGGATCGCGCACCACTGCCTGAATCTCTGCACGCACCGCGGCTGGTGCCCGCGTGGGATGCCCTGTTACCTCAACCACTGCTTCGCCCGTGTCGTTTAGTGTCAACTGGTCGAGGGTTGCCTCAGTCCGATCAAGCGTTTGCGCGGAGTCACCGAACTGATAGTCGGGGAACGAAGAACAGCTAAACGGCTCCGGCTTGTAAAGCACGCTGACGCTGAGAGGTCTTTCACCGGCCGGCTGCCCAAAAAGCTCCGTGGCCTTCACACGCAGAGCGAGAGGCTCGCTTGTGGAGAATCTGCGCTCAGGAACATCAAGCGCAACCTCCAGCCGCGTCGGCATGAACTCCTCAACAAAGAACTCTATCCGTCCCAGCTCGCCCGGCTCACTCTGGCTTTCTGCGCTTTCCTCGCCACCTTCTTCCATGGAAGGCCGGGGAGCAACATTTCCCGCGCCACCGGGCAGACGCAGCACCCCACGCCAAAGCCCAGTGGGAGCGCTGACTGGCAGAGCCACGGTAGCCTCGAAAGCTCCACTTGGCGACGGCATCACGCGAATCGGCTCTTGCTTCACACCATCGGCCCGCGTGATGACCAGTTCAAACGGGAAGGCGCTCTTTGGAGGCTGGCGATCGGCGCCACGCACAAATCCCGCCACGTGCACTTTTTCCCCCGGACGATACGCACCTCGGTCCGTGTTTGCAAAGGCTTCATAGCCGCGTCCGAGGAACGGCCGGCGATCCTGCATCAGCTGCTCAGGGGACAATGACAACTGATCGCGGCGCAGGTCGAGATAGGTGAAATCTCGTCCGTGGCGCACCAGAGCAATTGCTGGCTGAAGCTCTGGATCAGAAGAAAGGTTTTCGGCATAGGCCATGCCGAGCGCATCCGTAACAGCCGTCGCAATCACCTGGTTTTTCCGCGTGAGCCATTGCACCTCTGCACCTGCAACGGGTTCGGCCGTCTCAAGAGCTGTCACCCACACACTCGATTGTGCTGGCCCACGTTTCCCCACGACACCAAGGTTCGACACAACAATCACTGCATTATCGTGTAAACCGGAATAGCGTCGGTAGCGCTCTTCTTCGTCGCCCGACTCGGGCGCATCTGGCGGGTAGTCCGCACTCAGTTGCAGCAGATACACACCGGCTGATCCGCTTGTGAGCACATCTCGCAGATTTACGAGAGTCGTCACTGGCCCGTCCACTTTACTCGCCGGGATAGTACGCTCCGCCACGAGCTTGCCAAGCTCGCGCAGTGCGTCATTGTCCCAGCTCCGTGCCGTGTAATAAGCTAAATTGTTTTCATAGAGCTGCCACACCTGAAGTGAGAAACTCTTTATTCCCGAGCTCCGCACGCGCGCCTTCATCGTGCCATTGGGAGAAAGGTGCCCTCCCACCTGATCAAACGTGAGGAAGGGCGCGACCTTCGGCATCCAAATCTGCAGAGTACGCTGCTGGGGCAGACGCTGCCCATCTGCACTTTGCAAACCGGTTTTCAATGTGACATTGTATCGAACCTCAGGCCGAAAATCACCCGAGAGCACCAGCGCATTCTCGCCATTGGAGGGCACCCACATACCCCACCTTCGATCCACGCTGAAGGCAACCGTGGGCTCGACAACGATGTTCTCCGCGGCGCGCTCCAGTGAAACTGGGGCACTGAACTCTATCCGGATAAAGGCACGCTCTCCCTTCCAGTAGCCGCGGGCCTCAACCGGCACGAAATTCGACTGGATATTCACAGTGGCATTCTGAACTTCAGCGAGCGGACGCCCACCCCGAACTCCACTGAGGCCGGGCTGCACCTGGACAGTCACTTTTCCATCCTGGATTTCACCCACCACATCAACCACAGGCGTACGCGTGGGAACACCCGACCGCACCTGAAGCACCTTTGCTTTGCCCATCACGGGAGCCGCTACGCGACCGACCATAAGCACACGTTCGCCCGACTTCACAGCCAGGAATCGCGCAAGATCATCGGGATTCACCGGATAATTGAACTCGAGCATCACGGCGCACGAGCCGCCAAACGTCGCCTGCACTTGGCGCGCACCGACTAGCGCGAGTGGCGGTGTCACAAACACAAACTCGCGCTCCCCGCTCACTGTGCGGCCACGCCGATCACGCAGCGTAGCCGGAACACGATAGCGAATTTCCGTACCACTTGGAAGCTGGCGAGGCTCCAGTGTGGCCACATACGTTTTTTCGTCTCGCCAGCGGCTCACGGCGTCGAGATATGGCTCGAATTCCACTGCAATCGGCACAGTGCTGCCAACATCCCCGCTTCCGATGACGTCCGAGGAAAACTTGACCACAACCTCTACACGTCCTTTTAGACGATCCGATGCCAGTGCACCTCGGGGCTCGGCTGACACGACGCGGAAGGCGGCTGTCTCAGATTTTGCGGTTGCCGCTCCCACGAGAATAGACATACTTGATAACAACAAAACAAAATAACATACCAAGATGCTGTTAACGCGCGATTTCACAAGCTTGGCCTCCTCGTCGCTGGGTTCTCGTCGGTTCGCCACCAACAAAAATTCACACATCACACATTGGTGTGATTATGAACAATCCTCCGCAAGGTGCAACTGCATTCGAGAGCTAACGACCAATCGACGGCTCTTTCACGAACTCCAGTAACTGGCCCGCCGCTGGTATTGCGCCAGCCAATCCTCGACCATAGCCTCGAGGTAGGCAATCTCAGCTTCGCTTTCCATTCCCGACCCGAGGAGGAGCTTTTCACCAGCTCTTGTGCGAAGCTGCAAATAGAAATAGGACGTTTGGTTCGTTGATGAGCCAACGATCCGCTCCACCACGGCGATATCTGCAGCGTTGTACTTTCTGGTTCGTCCTAGCCCGAGCATTTTTCGCTCAACGATCAGCGTTCCTTCTGGCTCCAGCTGAAGACGACTCGAACCAAACATCGCGTTCATGCCAGCAACCCCAAAAAGAGTTCCGAAGAGCCCAAGAAAGATGTAGGCAATCCACACCCCACCTTTCATGGGCATCGCATAAATGCCAAGGCCACACACAGCGGCGAGGACGAGGAGGATTGCCCCGCCAACAACGTGGCGAAACGGTGGCCAGAAGATTTCTCTTCCGCCGGTAGCGGTCGGCGAAATGCGGGCAGAGAGCTTTGGGGGAGGACCTGCGGCTAGCGTTCGGCGACGCTCTTTTTCCTGAAGCTGCTGGGCGTGGGGCGAATCACTCTCTTCGGTCACAAAGACTGGCACACGAAAGGTAGCCACGTAGTCTGGTCCCGGCAATTTGGCACGAACCTCAAGTTCCCAATAGATCCCATCATCCCCATAAATAGAAGTCGTTTCTTGACACTCGGGTGGGATCACAAAATCGATCGGCACGAAGGCGCCGCCGTCGGGTGCGAGGGAAAGGTCCTCGCCGCGCAACGTTCTGGTTTCCGTCCAGAGGACAGACACGTCCTTCTCCGAGCCGCCCTTGGACCTCTGCCGAGTCCTCTGCTCAAGGCACTTCAGTTGAACCGAAATTTGCACCCCCGGCTCCGGCCGTATCCTCGCCCACACTCTCCCCGCCAAACGGCCGCCGATGACGCCAGGTCTCGTCTCTAGCTCCAGAACCGAAGTCCCATACCTGCGCCACCGCAGAAGCAGGATCAGCGCGCTCGTGGCGATGCCCACACCCACTGCCACAAAAAGGGCCAGCACCATAACAAGCGGCCATGGCACTTTAGGCATCTGGGAAAAGGCAAGATAAACGAAAAGAAAAACCATGGAGTTCCAGATCGCAGCGAAAACCAGAAGAGCGATCCCGCCAGTCTTCGTTGAGGTTGAATCAATCCGCCCCTCTGCCCAGTCAGGTCGCCATTTCCATCGTTCGCCAGGATTCTCTGCCACGTAGCGAGCGTGCTCTTTCGCAGCTTGCCTTGCTTTCCGAATGGCAAAGACAATCGAAGAAACCACCGCCACAAAACTCGCCATCCACAAAAAGCTGAAGACAGCGTATGGCCATGTCGGGGAATTGCTGGCTCGCTGGCCACCGAGCGCTTGAAGAGGGATGGTTACGCAAAAACCCGCCAAGAAAACAGATAAAAGCTGCGAAATGCGCAAGCCACAAAGCCGTCGTGCGGTCGAATGATGGGCATGCTCGGCTGAGTCAATTCTCTTCATCACACCTTGCCAGTGTTTCCAGTGACGCCGCACCACTCTATGCTACGGCATTTACGCAGTCCAACACAACGAAAATGGAATGCGCCCATCGCCCATGGGACGCTCGTTGCGCTCGCACTCACCGCGGTCGTGGGAAATACAAGCTCCGTTGGGACGAATCCAGCACAAAAACAGGGACAAAGAGTCCCCCCTCCGCAGGAAATCTCATACTCCCTGCGGCTGTGCGTCGCCTATCGGTTCGCTGGTCCGGCTTGGGCGCGGTTGGCTTCGAGAACAGTCACAATCGCCTGAAACAACTGCGGCACTTCAAGCTGTCCGGCTTGAGCCGTGCTCACGAATGCACTGCGACTCTCTCCACTGCCCACAGGTCGATCCGGGAGGTATTTAGCCACGAGTTGCGGCGGAAGCACCGCTTCCACCCGACGCGACTGATCAACCTCCACCAACTCGAGCTGTTCACAAATCCGCTCTCTCTCTTCCGTCACTTGCCGTTTCAACGTTGCCAGTTCACTCTCTAACTGCATGCTGCGCTTAAGCAGCTCCTCCTGGCGTTTGAGCAGAAGTTGGCGCTCGAGGTGAAAATCTTGTACGAGAAAACGCAGATATACGTGCAATGACCCAAGCGCGATAAGCATCAACCACAGCACAACCGCTGCCACCACCCGCCGAAATCCTAGCGGCTTTGGCTTAATGCGTTTTTGCAATGTGTAGCCGAATCTGAACTCGGCCTCTCGCTCATCGAGCATTTCCTAAGCGAACCTCTCACTACAACACTAAGACACGACGAACAACGACCTCTGCTTTGAGCTCACCGCTGCCAAACCGCTCCACGGTCTGCCAGCCGTGAGCCCCATAGCTTAATGCCTTCCAAGCCACCAAATCCTGCACGACCCTTCGCGTGGCGAAGAGCCGCGCACGCGCCACTGGGCTGCAGGGGCGGAAGCATTCACTCTTCCGCCCCCCAGCCACAACCACCGTCTGCGGGATCATCACCCGCATTTCGAATACCCGCAGGACTGGCATGTCTGGCAGCCCTCCCCCATCGTAAGAGGGCTACCGCACTCCGGGCATTTCGGGGTGCTTTGACCAGCTCGAACTTCAACATTTGATTCGAGCGAAACAGCCTCGACAATGAGCTCGAGTCCCTTCGTTACCGAGCCCTCCTGCGAGACTAATTGCAGAGGCAGACGCACCCCTTTTTCATCCGTGATGTACAGCTTCGACTCGCGCGCCAGGCGTTGGAGTCGGTCTCCTTCCACACCAATACGGAAGCGTCGAACAAGCCGCGTCGCTGGTTCGCTTGGCGATGCCGTCACCGGCGTCCGAACCGCAATCTGAGCCGAGCCCGCCACGAGCCGAACCGCCGTCGTGGAGACAGCCGCCTCACTTGCACCCGCGGATGACGTGTGCCCATTGCCACCCGAACTATGACCGTTACCACCATTGCCTTCGGAATGTTTCTTCTCAGCCGGCTTACTCTCCGCCTTTTTAGTACCCAGCCCAATGTTAAGCACCTGGGCATCACGCGAACCGTCGCGATAGATCGTCACACCTTTGCACCCCTTGAGATACGCAAGGCGGTAAACCTCCGCGACATCTTCGCGCGTTGCATGGTTCGGGAAATTCACGGTCTTCGAGACGGCATTCTCACAGTGCCGCTGGAATGCGGCCTGATGCTCCAGATGCCATTTGGGCGACACGTCGTGCGCGGTGATGAACACTTCCCGCACATCCGCTGGGATTTCGGCAATTTCCTGGAGCGAGCCCCGCATCGCAATCTCGCGCATGAGAGCTTCCGAGTAGAACCCACGTCGCCGCGCAACTTCTTCAAAGAAGGGATGAACCTCAACGAGCTCTTCTCCGTCGAGTACCCGGCGATAGAAGCAGATCGCGAAGTATGGCTCAATCCCGCTGGAGCAGCCCGCGATGATGGAAATCGTCCCTGTGGGGGCAATCGTCGTGACGGTGGCATTGCGCCGCGGACGCCCCCCATTGTACCAGGGATGATTCGGATTACAGAAGACCGACAACGGGAAATTCCCAAACGGACCGCGCTCTTCGGCGAGCTCTTCCGACGCCTGAGCCGCATGCTTCTGGATAAATTCCATCAAGCGCTCACCGAGGTCCACTGCCTCCTGGCTATTGTACGGGATGCCGAGCTTGTAAAGCATATCGGCAAATCCCATCACTCCGAGGCCGACCTTTCGGTTGCCGAACTTGACGAGATTCGTAATCGCAGGGAGCGGGAAGTCCGACATTTCGATCACGTCATCGAGGAACCTAATGCAGAGTCGCACCGTCTCTGCCAGCTTGTCCCAGTCCACGATCCAGCAGGTGCCATCATTGAGCAGGTTACGGGAACGGTAGCCATCACAGGAGATTTCGCTGACGCCGGAAGAGCTCACACCAACTTCGACGCGTTTGAGCATCTGGGCGAGATTGATTGAGCCCAAATTGCACGCCTCGTAGGGCAGCAAAGGCTGCTCGCCACAGGGGTTCGTGCTTTCAATTTCGCCCACCGCAGGTGTGGGATTATCACGATTGATGCGATCGAGGAAAACGATCCCCGGATCGCCGTTGCGCCACGCGTTTTCGACCATTTTGTCGAAAACCATGCGCGCATTCAGCTTGCCGACCACCTCGCCATTTTTTGGGTTCACCAGCTCGTAGTCTTCACCGCGCATGACCGCTTCCATGAATTTCTCGGTAACACCCACGGAGATGTTGAAGTTCGTTACCGAGACCATGTCGGCCTTGCACTCGATGAATTCGAGGATGTCCGGATGATCCACGCGCAGGATACCCATATTCGCGCCGCGGCGTTTGCCACCTTGCTTGATGGCTTCAGTGGCTGCATTGAACACTTTCATGAACGACACCGGGCCACTCGACACACCTTTCGTTGAACGCACACGATCGTTTTTCGGACGCAGGCGTGAGAAGGCGAATCCGGTACCGCCGCCGGTCTTGTGAATGAGGGCCGCGTGCTTCACGCTTTCGAAAATGCTCTCAATCGAATCATCCACTGGAAGGACGAAGCACGCGCTCAATTGCTGCGGGCGCCCAGCTCCCGCATTCATGAGCGTTGGCGTGTTCGGCATGAAAGCGCGCGAGGCCATGAGCTCATAAAACTGCACACGCAGCTCCTCATAGCGGTGGCGGCTAGCAACGAAGTTCTTCTCGGCTTCTGCGATATTCGAAGCCACCCGCCACAGCAACTGCTTGGGTGTTTCGACCGGCTTACCATCGTCGTCCTTGAGCAGATAACGCTTCTCCAGAACGACCAGCGCATTGCGTGTCAGTGTTGGCTCCATGAGATGGGCGTCAGCACGCTCCATCTCATGGTTCACGAGGGTTGTCATGATTCGTCTCCTTCTACGGTCACTTCAGCAGGAACGTTGTTTGCGCAAGAGGTACAAGATCTAGCGCTTCTGCACCAGATCTTGTAGTCAACGATTCCAAACGTATCCAAGATGTTGTACTATCGGTAAAGAGAAATCAAATGTACCCCCTCATTTTCTTCCTAAGTGTCGCTCTATGAAAGCATTTCCAACCGGCACGTCTTTTGCTTCTGCGCGCCCTCGGGGACAATGATGGTTTTGTGAGTTAAGTTTGGTTTTCTCAATGAATCACAGCGGATGTGGCCATGTTGAGACAGGGGAAAGCTGCTGATGATCTGAGAAACGTCTCATGAATTTTGCGTGAAATTTCTCTGATTTTTTTGCGACGGGTTCCGTGTTCCCCCGACTTCCCACGCGCCCCACCAACAAACGCTCAAGCGGTGGATTGCAAGCATGGTCGGCACACTGCTGAGTGCAGAAACCGCCAAACATGGAATCGCTCTGAGTAAATCCCGAAAGCTCTCCCATGCCCGCGATTTCTCCTCAGAGAGGAAAAACGCACGGCCACGTGGGAACTCTTCAAAAGATCTTCACTCTCCATGCTTACATCCCGGGGCGTTCGCAGCGTGATCCCTCTTCACTGCCTGAAAGCAAAACGCACAAAGACAGACTCATTCTTTCACTCGGAATTGGCCCGCGCAAGGCGTCACCGCGTGGGGTAGAAAAAAGGAAGCTCTGCCGAGCTGTGCCACACCCGGCAGAGCTGTGACCAAAGATCAAATAAGTTAAGATGATAACAACTCGTTGACCTTGCGCATGACCTCGAACGCATCGGCCACGTACAACACATCGGCTTTGCCGTGAGCCCAGCCGCAATTTGGGTCCAAATTCACGGCGCGACGCTCATTGATAAATCGCCATCCGACAACGTGAGGCTCTTCGCCGTGGCAGCAGGTAGCAAGCCCCTTCGGATGACGTGGTGTGGAGCCAGTCTGCCCCACCTGGTTCATGTGGCTCATGCACGACAGCACAGCGCCGCCTTCACCCGCCTGATCCACTATAGATTTCGTTCCGCCGAGCGATGCACCGGATTTGGCCAGGAATTCGCGAATGATGCGGTCTGCTTCCTCGACATGAATTTGGCCATCGCGTTGCTTTTTCGTCCAACCGGCGCCCGCAACGAAGAGCAGCTCTGCATCAGGCCGAATCGTTTGTTGGTCCGCGGGAGGCTGCTGGATTGCCTCAAAACGTGTGCGTTTATCAGCGTCTGTCAGGCTCACACCGACCGGTTCAAGCGCCACGTCGCCGCTGGGTCCCGACCATGGCGCTGCGGCCCCTGACTCGAGAGCTATGAACCAGGGGCGATGTTCGCGCTCGAGCACCACCATAATGCGCTGGCGGTAGTACCAGCGGGTAAGCTGGATGCGGCCATCAACGACTTGCACGGCCGTGGCGTGATTGTCTGCGCGTCCCTGAAGCCGATGGCTCACTCCGCCCAGGACACGCGCCACGCGCGAGTTACTTGGGGCAATGACCACCGTTGCTTGCGATGCTCGCGCCAAAGCCTCCGCAGCAGCAGAGTCCGTCGCATATCGCGCATCCGCAAAATCTGCTCCCTCGACAGCGAGAAAACGCGAGGCTCCGCACGAAGCCAGCTCTCGCGCCGCATGTTTCACGTCGGCACCCCAAAGGCCCACATCAAACGGCGCGTTCAAACCCTGCCCCAGCGCACGAACCGCCGACACTGTTTCCCACGCCGTTTTTGGCAGGGCGCCATCCTTCTCCACCGGTATGAGAAGCAACAGTTTCTCTGTCATCGTCAGACTCTCCTTTTTCATTCCCCCACTTCAGTGCCCGCGGATCCACTCGACGATTTCTCGTGCGACCTCTTCGGGCGAAGCATCTTTGACAATCCGCGTCTCGCGTTTCTGTTTTGGCAATTCTGCGGTGACGAACTTGACTCCCTGCGCTCCCACGGCGACTGCTTTGGCCCTCTGAAGCGCAGGCATAACACCACGCATGTTCGTCATGCCGATCTGCGGATTATTCGGTGGTTCGGGGACGGTGCCCGTGGCCCATCCCAGCACCACGGGGGGGCCGGCGCAAACAGACACCTGATATTTTCCACCCTCAAGTCGCTCCAGAATCCGCAGCGACCCATCTTCCTGAACGTGGACTTCATCCACGCCCTGAAACTGATTACGAATCCCGAGAAGCTCTCCCAAAATCTGAAGCGTGGTGCCTGCCCCGCGACTTGCCGACTCCCAACCACCGGCAAGCACAAGGTTCTCTGGCGCGAAATTCGGCAGGGCGCGAATGGCTTCTGCCAGTGCGGCCGCTGTTTCTGCGCTTTCGGTGAATCCCCCCGCCGAACCATCGAGCGCCACAAACTCAAAGGGGACTTTTTGCCCTGCGGTCATCATCACCTGCTGCAGCTTGGCTTTCGGACCGAGGCTCAGCAGCGTCAGGCGACTGCCAGCAATCTTCTTTGCAAGTGCGGCACATTCATAAAGGGCGTGCGCTGCCCACGGATCCAGAACAGCTGGCAGCATCGCCTCATTCTTGAGCGCTGGCCCCGACGGCCCCATCACGGGTTCCAGCGTCTGTAAGGGGTCCGGCACGATGCTCGCACAGACCACAAAATGTAATCCTGTCGCCATGGCCGACTAACTCCAGTTGACGTTTTTTTGCACGGGAACTACGGCGAAGCCGAAAAACTGCAAGCGCAAGGCAAAAGCGCTATGGACAGGACCGAAGGGGCATGACTGAGGCACGAACGCAATGACATGCCGTTTCTTTTGAATGAATTTTTGTCTTTGTGTTGTTATTTTGTTGTAGCTGTCCGATAACTTATTATTTGGTTAGTAACGTGGAGGCTATCACCTGCGTTACAACATGACGTAAAACGAAAAAGGAGCAGCACGATGGCAAAAGCTACCGGAAAAGCCAGCAAGACTCGTCGTGGCCGTCGCCCAAAAGAAACAGCATTTAAGCGCGTTCTCATCGGGATTCGCGTGGAGGAGAATATTGGCAAGCTTCTGCGCGCCCTCGCCATTATGCAAGGGGTCCCTGTTGGGGAATTCGTGGAGCAGCTTTTGCTCGCCGCCATTGAAGGCGAAAATGCTTTGGCCGACGCCTCGGGAGAAATCCCTTTGAATGTGAAAAAGAAAATCAAAGCGCTGAAGTCGGCCTACGACATCACGTTTGATCGCTACCAACTTTTGAGCGAGCGCTCTCCGAAATCTTCTGAGTCAGGCGAATAGCGGGTCATAGCCGGCATTTCAGTTCATTCGTCAATAAAGAGAGGAGCGATATTGTGCACTGCCTCTCTCAGAGAGTTGCATAAGGAGACCTAGCAACTGTGCCAAAAAAGAAGGATGTGAGACCTCTGGCACACGTGCCAGAGGTTTTGCCACGTTTTGGAACGGACGGTTGGCGCGCAATTATCGCCGAACAATTTACCTTCGATAACGTCCGAAAGATCGCCGCAGCAGCCACCCGCTATTTGCGCGACACCGATCAACGAGGGCGCCCTATCGTTGTGGGCTACGACACACGATTTCTTTCGGCTGAATTTGCTCGCGCTTTCGCAGAAACGGCTGCCCGCTGTGGTGCAACGGTCTGGTTGGCGAAAAGCATCACTCCGACACCTATGCTCAGTTTCGCCGTCACCCATAGCCGAGCAGCACTCGGCGTCATGATCACGGCGAGTCACAATCCTTACGCGTACAACGGCATCAAGTTCAAAGGACCCTACGGCGGCCCTGCCATGGCCGATCTCACGCAGGCCATCGAGCGTTACCTTCATGCGCTGAGCAGTGCGGCGCTCGCGCAGGAACTGGGCGGCAAGCTCATCGAAAAGGATTTTGCGCCCGCTTACTGGCGGCAGGTTGAGCGCTTCCTCGACCTGCGAACTTTGCGTCGCTTTCCGGGCAAGGTCGTCTTCGACGCTATGCACGGCGCCGGGATTGCGACAGTCGACGCTTTCCTTCGCGGCCAGAAAGTGCGCGTCGCCTCCGTGCGCAGCGATATCAATCCCCTTTTCGACGGCGGCGGACCGGAGCCGATCGCACAGAACCTCGAAGCGCTCCGCGCAGCCGTTCGCACGGAAAAAGCCATGCTGGGACTGGCCACCGACGGCGACGCGGATCGTTTTGGCGTGCTCGATGAAAAAGGACGCTTCGTCCAGCTCCACGACCTCATGCCCCTTTTGTTTGAATACATCATCGAGTCCCGTGGCTGGAGCGGCGACGTTGTCCGTACGACTTCCATGCACGACACCATTGACCGCATTGCCGCAACCTACGGTCGTCAGGTTGTCGAGGTGCCGGTAGGATTCAAGAACGTGTGCGAGAAAATGCTTGCTCACGACGTGCTCATCGGCGGCGAAGAAAGCGGAGGGTTCGGCTACAAGAAGCATCTGCCAGAGCGCGATGGGATCCTTTCGTGCCTCCTCGTCGTCGAAATGCTTGCTGCGCGGCAGAACTCAATCTCGCAGCTTGTGCGTGATTTGCGAAAACGGACGGGCCCATTCGCGTACGGGCGCATAGACAAACATTTTCCAGTGGCAACGCTGCGGGAAAATTTTCTCGAGCTTCGCGAAGCTCCGCCCAAAACGATCGCAGGTATTCACGTGGAACGCGTGAGTACAGTGGATGGCATCAAATTCTATCTGGCGGACGGTTCCTGGATGCTCATGCGAATATCGGACACCGAGCCTCTGGGCCGCATCTATGTCGGCTCGCACAATGACGAAACCGTCCAAAAAATCCTTGCTGCTGGTGCTGCACGGCTCTTTCGCAAACGCTGAGTAAAAACTTGCTTTCCTTGCCGGGGAACCGTGGAATTTGCAAATTGTGACAACACAAAAGAATGGGTTTGAGAGAAATCCACGAAAGAGAGGTTGCATGAGAATGGGCAAAAGAACTCTGGGATGGCTGTTACTGTTCGCAACAGTCGTTCCCTCCTTGACCATGGCACAAGTCCTGGGGCGCGGCCAGGTTGCTCCAAATGAACCGACCCCAACCCCACGGAGTTTTTTCCGACGCGCACGCCCAGCAGCAACGCCTGAGCAACAGGCACCGGTCGTAGAGTCCACGCCGGCGCCTACGAAGTCGCCCGCAGTGCGCAAGACGGAGACTGAGCGTCCCAAACCCACACGGCGTGCCGAAGCAGAAAAATCACGCGAAGAAACCCGCGCAAAAGAAACGCCCAAGCCAAAGGCCACGCCAAAAGAAACCACTGAGGAAAAGCCGAAAGTTGATGCGGCCACCCTGGCGCGCGATCGCGACATTTCCGACACGCTCAAACTCGTGACCGACTTTTTGAAAGCTGCGCACCTGGGCCATTACGCGGAGGCTGAGCGCGCTCTCACGCCTCCCGTGCAAAAGTATTTCGAGGGCGAACACTCCGCGCTGGGCGGCGGACTCAAACGCGTGCTTGATACGATCACACGCGATGGCACGATCCGCAACGTGACCAACGAAGCTGTGCTCCGGGGCGACGGTGCACGCGTCGACAGCGAGATCACCTATTACGACGGTGAGAAGGTGACGATGAGTTTTGACCTCCTTCGCACTAAAGAGGGCTGGCGCATAGAGCTCGATGTGCCGGGCATACTCTCGAAAGCACGGTCCACCAGCAAGCCGACGGCAGGACCAGCCGCCACGCCGCTACCAACGATGACACCAGCACCACCGGCGGCCACGCCAGCAGAGACGCCCGCGCCTACGCCAGCCGCCACCCCGCAGCCGGCTCTTTCCGACGCCCCTTGGAAAAAGACAAACTAAGGATACGATCGGTCGCCCGGACCGATGAGCGCAAGTGATCCAAAGGCGGGGCTTCCTCCAGAAGCTCCGCCTTCCTTGTTTTCCCCTACCTCCAAAAAGCAAACTATGGCTTGGCGCGCCGCTCCTTTGCTTGTCGCACTCGTCGGCGCGTTCCTTAGCCACATTCTGTATTCGCCGCTAGGATTTAACCCCACTGATGATGGGCTC
This sequence comes from Candidatus Sumerlaeota bacterium, assembly GCA_017161655.1. Classification (GTDB taxonomy): domain Bacteria; phylum Sumerlaeota; class Sumerlaeia; order Sumerlaeales; family Sumerlaeaceae; genus DRVG01. Next base: position 21,228 of record JADFCV010000015.1, on the reverse strand, counting down.
CAGTTGGCATTCGCCAGACGTCTGCTCGACGGCGAGTGGCCACATCGCGATTTCTTTTCTGTGCGTCCCGCTCTCAGTTACTTACTCTGGGCACCTCTGGTCGCCTGGACCAAGGACACTGCTATCTTTTTATCCCGCGCGATTGTCTGGCTGCAATGGGCGGCCATGGCTTGGTTGTGGGCAAGCGTGCTCTTGCGCCGCGTCCTGCGCTGCTCTCATAGCCTTCCTGAAGAGTTGCTCTGTGTGGCCACAGCCTTCGTGCTGAGCAGCCACACGTTCCCAGTCATGGCCTGGCATACGATCGACGGACTTTTCCTTCTCACTCTCGGCCTCGCGCTCACAAAATCACCGCGCCGGGCACTCCACCTTCTTGGTTGGGGGCTCATCGGCCTCGCACCGCTTTGCAAGCAGAGCTTTGCCCCAGCAGTGCCGTTGCTTCTGCTGGTGTCGTGGCACCGCAGCAATCCACGTGCATGGCTCGCAGCAACTCTTCCAGCACTCGCTTACTTCACATTGTTTGCATTTGCAGGATGCGCCGACAGAGTTGTTGAACAGCTCACGGCGCACTCGCGTTTTCTCGCCACTGCTGTGTTGGTCTATCCGATTCGCTATCCATTGTTTGTCGGAGTCATTGCAGGAGCAGCAGCGTGGATCTACCTGACCCGAACGCGTAAGCTTTGCGCAGCGAGAATCCTCCGAAGCCCTCTCGCAAACGTAGTTCCCCTGGTTGCTGCGGGTGTGTTCGCACCACTTCCCTGGTTGATGTTTCGTTCCCCGGAAACGGTCTCCATTCACCTCTTTGCTGTCGTGCTGGGGTTCGTCCTTGGATCTGTCGTGCTCCTCATAGAAAGCACCCGGTCTGCCCAACCTTTGCCGCATGCTCGTCAACTTCGCGCCCTCACACACTTTGCAACCGAAGCCAGTATCGTGGCCTGGTGCACGGCCATTTCTGTGGCCACGAATTATCCGGCCCTTGCGGCCGGCTCCCTGTGGTGCTCTGTCTTTGCCTATCTCCAGCCACAGCGTTTCGCTTTTCGGCAAAGCCATCGCTCAGCCTACGCGATCGCGCTGGCCGCGACCTTCGCTGTTCTGGTCATCCTGTTTCATGACGCACGCCTCCACAGAATTTACCGCGAAGCCCCCTCAGAAGCACTCACGGTTTCTCTCACCGGTATCATGAAGGGAGCCTCTCACCTGCGCACAAATCCGCGAACTGCCGCCATGCTTGCCGATCTTAGGGATCTCACAACCTCGCTTTCGCAACAGCGACGTCCCTACGCCATCCTGCCCGACTGCGCCGCGTGGTGGATCGCCGCCCAGCAGCGCAATCCGCTGCCTTTGCTGTGGGATAATGAGGTAGAACTTCCCAACGCGACCTTGCGCCGTCAGGCGATTGAAGCGCTCGATTCCAAACGTGGCACTCTCGCTCTGCTGATAACGCGATATGAAACCGACTCCCTCGCCGAGAAGCTCCGCCCTCTGGCGCCGCGCTATCCGGCCACACAACACGGGCATTCTCACTGGAGCAAAGTCGGCGAAACGAGCTTTTTTGAGATTTACGAATGAGTTCTCAACGAGGCACCCTCTCTTGCTTTTCCCCCGCGCCCGGCGCTTCACTTCCAGTGTTGCATTTCGGTGATACTGGCCTATAAACCATTTTCGAGAGTTCAAAGTCGGCGGTACGCATGCCTGAAGAGTTCAACACTAAGGAAGATTCGATAGATTCGGTCACGGGGCATGATCCCACGATCATCGTCGAGGTCCCTGAGAAACTGGGGCCATACCGTCTCTTGCGCCTCCTGGGCCGTGGCGGGATGGGTGAAGTCTGGCTTGCCCACGACACCAAGCTTGACCGGGAAGTGGCCATCAAGCTTATGCGGCGTGAGCTTATGGCGCGCGAGGATGCTGTGAAGCGTTTCTATCGCGAAGCTCGTGCAGTCGCACGCCTGAATCACCCGAACATCGTCCAGGTTTACGCCATTGGGGAAGAGGGACCCATCATCTACATGGTGATGGAGTACGTGGATGGCGAGACCGTTTCCCAGCGACTCAAACGGCTTGGGCCGCTTCCGCTCAAAGAATGTGTGAACATTCTCCTTCAGGCTGTTGAAGGGCTGGGTTACGCCTGCGCGAGAGGAATCATCCACCGCGATATCAAACCCAGCAACATGATGATTTCGAGCGATTACCGTGTGAAGATTGCCGACTTCGGCCTGGCAAAAATCGTCGAGCATGATTCCCAGATGACAGTAGCCGGGACAGCGATCGGCAGCCCCAACTACATGTCGCCCGAACAAGCACGCGGCGAAGAAGCCGATCATCGAAGCGACATCTACGCCTTGGGGATCAGCTTTTACCAGATGCTCACTAATGAACTGCCCTTCACTGGCCAGACCCCCCTCACAGTCCTTCTCCGCCAAATCCAGGACCCACTGCCCGAGCCTGAATACCTCAGAAAGCTTGAAAATGGCCGCGTGCTCGAAGTCATCAAAAAGATGACGGCAAAGAACCCGGAGGACCGCTATCAAACTTATGGCGGCCTTGCAGCGGCACTCGCAGCCCTGGCACCTGACGTCCAGATAAAGCCCACGGCTCATGCGGTGACCTCTACCGTTCCGACGCCAGGTGGCGTGGACCAGGGGGCGCTCCCCAGTTCGGAAGCAACTGGAGAAGCACACCTGGCACACGACCGCGATCAAAAGCCGATCAGCGGCACAGACCAACAGGCCACCGTGACAGTCCCGGCGCCAGTTCCTACCCGTGAGCGCAACACAGCGATGATTCTGGCCTTTGCGGGCATTGTTGTGGTAGCAATCATTGTGTTTGGGACCATTGTCGTCTTTCGACTCCAGCCTCCCGCGCCTGCGGTCGAAGCCACTTCCCGCACCACACCTACGCCAAACGCGGTGACGCCAACGCCGGCTCAAACCCCTGTGAGTCAGGTCCAGCTGACGCCGCGCCCAACCACAGCGCCCCCCACACCCACACCCGTAGGCTTTGATGTGGCGCAGGCAAACGAGCAGCCGAAACCTGACCGCCCGGAGAGACCTCTGCCACCGGGACAGGGCGGGAAACCACCGAGATCCATTGCTGCTGCTCCACCTCCGATGGCCAGGATGGAGCAAACCGTGGGGGCTCCACCGCCGTTGACACCAAAACCCGCAAGAATCTCCACGGTGTTGCTGGGACGCCCAGGCTCAGTAGCTGGCGAACGCATTCCACTCCTTTCGCTGGAAGACCCCACGAAGGCTAGCACCGAACTGCCGGCTGGGACTCGCCTCCCCTTCACGCGCACACTCGAGCAAGGGGGAGAACAATTTTATCAGGTTTTGTTCGAAGGACGTCCGTATCTGGTGCGCTTGAGCGACGCCCGGCCAGACATTTTTGAGGAAGGCGGAACCCCGGGGCGCCAGGGGCTCACCGTACGCCTTGGAACCAAAAACGGGCCGCCTAACGAGATGGTACCAATTTACTGGGGCCCCCAGGCAAAACGCGAAATAACACGTCTGCCAGCAGGAACGGAATTACCCGCCGAAGAAGACCCAGATGGCATCGGTTACCGAGTAACTTTGCCGAACGAGGGAAAACAGGGCTTTGTCTTCAAAACGATGGCACAACCCACGAAGTGACCCCACTGAAACACATTTGGAATGACACCCGCAGAGATGCTTGGACAAGGTCTCCGAAGGATTCTCCCCAATTTGCACGTTAGGTAGGAACACTGACCGCTGAAACCAACCCGCAGCGCAGAAAGAAGTGAAAAAACAGATCAACCGAAAACGGATCTTGTCGAAGCGAGTCTTGGCGTATCCGCAGAGGCAACCAATCGCGACTCATTTTTACCTAGGCCAAGATATGAGGTGGACGAACAACCCTCGGTTGAATAAGAAAACTGCTCGGCGGCTAAAATAAAAACGCAACGGTCGGGGCGTAGCGCAGCCTGGTAGCGTACCTGAATGGGGTTCAGGTGGTCGCTGGTTCAAATCCAGTCGCCCCGACCAGCTCGTTTATTTTGCTACTCCTTCTCCCTTTTCTCCTCCAACCGCAGCACCGGTGCCCATCTGACACCCGTGCACATGATCCCGAATAAGCGCTTCTCACCTGGAACGAGACGAACGCCGAGGCACCGTCTTTTGGCAGGAGAAGGGGCCATCATCATAAGGCAGCACTTCAGCCAGTTTGGAGTTCTCCGTTCGTGGTAGAGAGGTGCTTACCGATAAACGACTCGGCCCCACGCTCTCTGCTGCGCTAGAAAAGGTCGTGCCTTTGCTTCGTGAGTAACACGTGGGAAGTCGGTTGGCTCACACTTCGATGAGTGAGCCTAAGGCTCGCGCGGCACGCTGTTGCCATAGCTGGGAAGGCCGGGGACATCTACCCGATCCACAACGCCCATGATGAGCTCGCGGATGGGGGCTTTGGGAACTTTGAAAACAGTAGAAGCCAGACCAGGTGCCGCCCCGACGAGTACGATATCACCCTCACCCGCCCCAACGTAGTCGATGGCCACCGTTGGCAAACCACTCGCCTTGCCCTCGAGCGAGAGACGTTGCACGACAAGCAGTTTCTTGCCCGAATAGGCCTCGTACTTGTCCGTGCTAATAATTTTCCCGATGACTTTCGCAAGGTACATGGTCGAATGCAGCGGTCACTATTGGTATGAGGCGTAAACGAATTCAAAGCAAAAAGCATTGTGTGATGTGACAAGGAGAACGGGTTGTCGCCAATGGTGAAATATTTCGAGTATCCACGCGATCGCGAGGGTCTCGTGCGCGCGTTCAAGCGTGCGCATCAGCCCTCGCCCGAGGTTGTCGTTGCCGTAGAAAAAATCATTCGTGCCGTCGAGCGCGAAGGCGACCGGGCTGTCATTCGTTTCACAAAGAAATTCGATGGCGTTGCGCTTACACCCGAAACGCTGCGTGTGTCGTCCGAAGTGTGTCGCCGCGCCTGGCGCTCGCTTGAGAACACCCTGGCACAGGCACTCACGCTTGCAAAAGAGCGAATCGAGCGCTTTCACCGCAAACAACTTCGCAAGGGCTACGTCCTTCGCTCTTCGGGGATGCAGCTCGAGCAGCGTGTTCGTCCTCTCTCACGTGTGGGCGTGTATGTTCCCGGCGGACGGGCAGTTTATCCTTCGACGGTGCTCATGAATGCCATTCCTGCGATCATTGCGGGCGTCCGTGAAATTCTTATCGTCACGCCACCCGTGCACGACCATCCTGAGCAATTCACGCCCTTTGCCGTAGCTCATTTGATAGGGCTGGGGAAGAATGTGTTCCAGGTGGGAGGCGCACAGGCAGTCGCGGCGCTCGCCTTTGGGACAGAAACCATTCCTCAGGTGGACAAAGTTGTCGGGCCAGGAAACATCTACGTCGCAACTGCCAAACGTTTGCTTTATGGGCAAATCGATATCGACTCCGTGGCTGGCGAAAGCGAGGTTTTGATTATCGCGGACAAAACTGCCCGCCCTGATTTCCTGGCAGCGGACCTCCTCGCGCAAGCTGAACACACCGGTGGGGAGACCGTCGTTCTTGTCGGCATTGGAGCAGACTTTGACTTCGACGCCGTGCAACGTGAATTGCGCGTCCAGCTTCAAAATGCTCCTCGCCGCAAGCAGGCGCTTTCCTCCTTGCGCCGCTCGGGCTTTTTCGTTCGTGTGGCAACACCTGAGGAAGCTGTGGAAGTCGCCGAACTCAAAGCCCCCGAACACCTCGAAATCATGACACGTGCTCCAGAAAAACTGGCGGATCGAATTTGCAATGTGGGAGCGATCTTTCTTGGCGCCTTCACGCCCGAGGCCGTCGGAGACTATATCGCCGGCCCCAACCACGTTTTGCCCACGGGCGGCACAGCACGCTTCTTTTCACCCCTGGGCGTTGACGCCTTTCTCAAATCCAGCAACGTCCTGCGCTATGAACCGAAACAACTCGAAAAAGATGCGCCTTTTGTCATTGCGTTGGCGGAATCGGAAGGACTTTACGCTCACGCCGAGTCGGTGCGGATTCGGACGAAGAAACGTGCCAAATGAAGTCTCTGTGAGGCCGTGGAGCCAAACCGAGCAAATTTACACAACGGCCCTCAGCTCTGCCTGCCGCCAGCGACAGATTTAACCACCGGAAATGGCGACTGGCCACAGCTTACGAGGCAGTGGTCGCAGAGCTTTCACCGCCATTGCGAACGAGATGCTGATACTCTCGCTGGCGTCGAAGCAGTTCTACGATTTCTGTCGGGAGGATCCCACGGCGCCGCATACCATTGACAAGTGTTTGGCGAGACGCCAGCTTAAAACCTTGTTCGCGCAGCGACTCACCGATATCCGCCAGAGCGCTGGCAAGTTCGGTGTCCACTCGTTCGCTGGTTGCGAATCGGATTTCCCCCAAATCGCGGATTCCCGCCCTCACTGCTGGAGCCACGAAATCCAGGCGCCCCCCCACTTCGGCCGAGACGATGACTTTGCCATCCAGAACATTCCTCACGTCCATGCAGGCTTGCACGAACGTTTCCCTTGAAGGCGGCGAATGCAGCTCCATTGGGGTGCGCGGCGATGGCGCAAAAGGCACGAGCACAAACTCCTGAATGTTGTGATACTTTTCGTGCATTTTTGCCACAGCTTCTGCCGCTTTCATCCAAGTGGAGGGATGTTCTCCAATCCCTACGAGAATGCCCGTGATCACCGGAACTCCCAGCCGGCCGGCTGTTTCGATGGCACGCAATCGGGCAGCAAAGGACTTGTGCGGGGCGTTGCGGTGCGCTGCACGATAGAGCAAACGGTCGTCTGCGGATTCCAACATAAGCCGCATCGCAGGTAAAATTCCGCGCAGCTTCTGGAGCTCCACAAAACCAATCGCCCCGACGTCGAGCACGGGCACGAGAGGGCGGCCATCGCTATCCATCACAGTACGAAGAGTATCAGCGAGATACTCCGCCCAACTAGAAAAGCCATAGTACCGATACACCCGCACGATCTCAGGCAAATCGGCAATACCCTCTCCGGCCGCCAAGGTCACCTGGTTGACATCGAGATGCTTGGCCAGTCGAAGCAGTCGCCGCACAACCTTGCGCGACGGGGGCAACGGACTCGGCCGGTTTGTGAAATTGCAATAGCCACACTCATAAGCACAACGGCGAGTCAGCACCAGCTCAAATGTTGGAACGTACTTTATGACCGGCACGTCATGCCCTCTTTTTTCCTGGTTCTGATCTGTGTTAAAATCTTTTTTCGGGCTATCAACCAGAGCTCCAAGACTAGTATAGTACGTTCTGCGGGATTCCTGCAAAATCCACTCTCAGGAAATCTTCTTCTCTCCTACGGGTCAACACAAAACCGGCTTTGATCCGCCTCGGCTGAAGCCTACCAACTTGGCACCTTTGATGCTTGAATAATAGCGATGCACATTCGTCAAATGTGAGCAACGCATGATGAGAAACCAGCGGATTCGATACTTACGCGGCTGGCACCGCATATTGTGGGGATTTATTATTGGTGTTCTTCTGTTTAGCGTTCCTCTCCTGACTGCGGCTGCCGATGGTTCCCCAGACTCGAGCCGAAACACAAGCACTCGTGGCCGTCGAGCCACCACTTCTGGAAACCTTAATTATGGCTCATCCGACTCAGGACTTGGCCTATCGAGCGGAAGAAGCATCTTCGGCTCGCGATCCACAAAAGATTCCACAAAGAAAAACTCAACAGACAAGTCGTCCAGCGATAGAACAAAGACACGCGAGCGCGCCAGCAATCAACCTGGGACAAAGGGCGCAAAGGCTGAACCGAAGAAAACAGAAAAAACTGTGAAAGGCAAAAAGCCACCAGCGAAAAAGGGGACGACAGGGGGACAAGGTCGCGGTGCCACCACCGTTGAGTTCAAGATGAAGGCCTCGCCGAACACAAATATTCTAAGCATCGAGACGACAGATCTCGCCTCAACGATGCACACCGTAGCTCAGGTCGGCCAGTCCGTCGTCACTCGTGTTGTTTTCAGAAATGGCCAGCAGGCAAAGTTCGACACCATCGAATTTTCCCTTCGCTACGATCCTAAGGTGCTCCAACTCGAAGGCATTGACGACAACAGCGTTTCCACTTTCCTCGCCGAACCAGCGGTAGCAAAGACTGATCCAGCTCGTGGGATCTTTTACTACCGCGCGAAGTTCGCCGAGCCAAGAAAAGATGACTTTCTTGTCGTATGCAAACTGAAGTGGAAGACTCTCGCCCCCGCCGAACACACATCTCTCGATTTCATCAACACGGCGCAGATGCCTAGCCGCGTACTCGACGGCGAACGAAATCTCCTCCTGCCCCAACAAGGCGCCGAAGAGGAAGAGATTTCCGAAGATACTGAACCCTCCCCTCGCCATGGCCTCCTTGGAGCAGACATCGCCGTTGCCCCCACCCAAGAGTTGCTTGAAAAAATGCAGGACGAGGAATCACCTCTCACGGGTGCGGTGCTCGCTCGTCAGATTAGCGATGGCACCGCCGTCGGGGGCATCACGCTAGCGATTCAGCCCCGCCGCTCTTCTGTGAAAGTGGGCGAGGAGTTCTTAGTGGACATCGTTTACGAAAACCCCAACCGCGTTGAGGTAGATTCCGTCAAAGTCACTCTCACCTTTGACCCCACGGTTCTCGAGGTTGTGGACCATGACGAAGAGGGCTGGATTACCAAAGGAATCAATGCTTACGACGGCGCCTACCACGAAGATTTGCCCTTCGATTTTCACATCCGCAACGTCGCTTACAATCAGCTGGGCAAGTTGCAGTACCAAATGGGGTTTGCCAGCCGAACACGCATTCCAGCCGGCGGCACCCTTTTCACTGTTAAGTTCCGCGCACTCACTCCATCGCCAGCCACCATTGATTTTGATTTCGATGATGCTCAGAAATCATCGCCCACTTCTATTTCCTTTTTAGGATTCAATCTCATCGGCGCCCCAGACGATCGAGCCACGGCCTTGCGGAAAGCCACAATTCGCGTGGAACCTTAAACAGAAAACCATTCATTCCCAGCATCGACACTTGGACGACTTGAGAAAGGACACAGAATGGACCGCTTCGATGAACTACGCAAGAATCGTGAGTTTCCCCGGAATTATCTGCCCAACGACGCCACTTTCGACACGTGGGATCGCATAGCGCCGTTCTTCGAAGAACTCGAACGGCGTAGCGTCGCAAGCCCCGAAGCACTCGAACGCTGGCTCCTGGACCTCTCGGAACTTCGCGCCGCAGTTGACGAAGAGGAAACTGTCCGCTACATCCGGATGACTTGCCACACTGACGTCCCAGAGCTGGAGCGAGCTTACCTCGAATTTGTTGAGCAGATCCGCCCGAACATCGAGCGGGCCAGCTTTGCCCTGAATCGCAAATACGTGGCGTGCGAACACCGGAGCGCCCTGCCACGCCAGCGTTATTTCGTCTATGACCGTGCCCGTGAAATGGAGGTGCGCCTTTATCGCGAAGAAAACCTTCCGCTCAAAGTGGAAGACGAGAAGCTTTCGCAGCGCTACCAGAAACTCTACGGGGAAATGACAGCTATGCTCGACGGCAAAGAGCTCACCTTGCCGCAACTTCACAAGCTACTTGAAGAACCGTCGCGGGATCTTCGCCGATCGGCATGGTGCGCCGCCGTGGGCCGTCAGCTCCGAGACCGCGAAGAAATCGAGACGCTCTTCGACAAAATGGTGCAGCTTCGCACGCAGATCGCCCAGAACGCCGGTTTTCCCAATTTCCTCGAATTCCAGTTTGCGAACCTTGGGCGTTTTGATTACACACCCCAGCACTGCATCGCGTTTCACGAAGCGGTCGAAAAGCACATCGTCCCTCTCGTCCGCGAGCTACGAGAACGTCGTCGCCGCCAGATGGGACTGGCACAGCTTGCGCCGTGGGATCTTGCCGCTGATCCCCTCGGTCGCCCGCCGCTGCGACCCTTTCAAACCGTAGATCAACTTGTCGAGGGTACCGCGGCGGTTTTCCAGGCTGTTCATCCGCTCTTCGCGAGCGAATTCGAAGTCCTGCGGCGCCTCAATCTGCTCGATCTCGAAAGCCGGAAAGGGAAAGCCCCGGGTGGGTACCAATCTACTCTGGAAGAGCTTCGCCTACCATTCATTTTTATGAATGCCGCCGGTCGCAACCGCGACGTTTTCACCTTGCTCCACGAAGGGGGGCACGCGTTCCACGCGCTCGCCACGCGCCAGGAGCCGCTCGTCGCCTATCGCCACGCCCCTATTGAGTTCTGCGAAGTCGCCTCCATGGGCATGGAAATGATGTCATGCGAACGGCTCGACGCCTTTTATGGTCCTGGAGATGCCGCCCGGGCACGCCGCGAACACCTGGAAGAGGTTCTGGAACTGCTTCCGTGGATTGCCCGAGTGGATGCGTTCCAGCACTGGATTTATCAGCATCCAGACCATACCAGACACGAGCGCGCAGAAGCGTGGTTGGCCCTAGATGAGCGCTTCGGCGACACACTCGAGTGGAGCGAATTGCCCGAATGGCGCGAATGCTCCTGGATCGGCAAGCTCCACTTTTTCTGCGTGCCGCTTTACTACATCGAGTACGGCATAGCCCAGCTTGGAGCACTTCAGCTTTGGGAGAACTTCTTGGCAGACAAAGATAACGCTGTTCAAAATTACCGTCACGCTCTTGCTCTCGGTGGCTCACGTCCCCTGCCCGAACTTTTCCAAGCGGCAGGGTTGCGCTTCGCGTTCGATGCTCAGACTATTGAACCGCTAGCCACGCGCGTCCGTGCCACGTTGGAGAAAATGCCAGAGTAGGAGACCGAACAAAGCCACGTTCAAAAGCGACGCGTCCCCACACTCTCTCACAGCGAAACGACTGCGCGTGGACAGGTGAACAAACAATAAAAGTGAGCCGTCCAGGACTCGAACCTGGAACCAACAGATTAAGAGTCTGCTGCTCTACCGATTGAGCTAACGGCCCACAGGAAAAAACCGCGAATGTAGTACACGGCCGACTTGAGATTATTTTGCTTCCGCAAAGCGGGGAGAAACTCCACAGAGGTCGAGAAGCCGGAGAATCGTTTGCCCAATGGAGCGGTTTGGTGTTGAGGCCCCGCCGGTAATTCCCACGCGTAGCGGTCTCTTGGCCGGCAACCAGTCCGTTGCACGTTCTGGCTCTTGCCGATCCCAGCGTTTGTGCCTGATTTCATTCGCAGAAATCAGATCACTGGCATCCTCGATGTGATAGGCACGGGTGTACCGCGAGGCGATTTCAATCAGATGAGTTGTGTTCGAGCTGTTGAACCCGCCAATGACAAGAATGAGATCCATTCCCTTACGCCCCAGCTCGTGGATCGCATCTTGGCGATCCTGAGTGGCGGAACAAATGGTGTCGAAACTGCGGAAATGCTCATCGATGTGTTCCTCGCCATAGCGTTCGGCGAGCGCGGCCCGAAGCATCGAGGCAATCTCCAGCGATTCGCTACTGAGCATGGTTGTTTGATTTGCCACTCCGATGCGCACGAGATGGCGCGCGGGCTCGAAGCCGGGGCTCATCCCCTTCCCCAATTTCTCCACAAGCACTTCAGCCGGCGCCTTGCCACGAATGAATTCACACACGAGCTGGGTCTGCTTTTTGTCACGGACGATCAAGTAATGCCCGCCTGGAAACTGGAGAACCCGAGAACTTGTCGCACGCGTTTCCTCATGGGAGTATTTGCCATGGATAACCGCGGTGAAACCGTCCTGCGCATATTTTTCCACCCGCTTCCAGACGTGGATAACCGAGCCACAGGTTGTATCCACAAGTGTGCATCCCCGTTCGCGTAGCTGCGCAATCTCCTCCACTGTGGCCCCAAAGGCCGGCAGGATGACAATGTCTTCGGGGCGGAGATCGTCGTAACTGAATTCCCCCCTATACCGGCCTGCCAGGAATTGGACGCCTAGCTCGCGCAACCGCTGATTGACACCGGGATTATGAATGATCTCCGCCGTGAGAAAAATGCGACGGTCAGGAAACCGGCGTCGGGTCTGATAAGCGAAATCAATCGCCTTGTCCACGCCGTAGCAAAAGCCGAACTCGCGCGCGAGATGAACCTCAACCTCACCGAAGCGACCAAAATGGTCGTGATTCCGAAACCACTCAACAACGTCCGATTGGTAATCCGAACCAATCGCCTCACTCACTTCTTTTTTGAGGCCAAATCCATGGCGTATGAGACCTGACAAACCTGAATCTCCGCGCGCTCGCAAATCTTCACTGGCTTCGCGGTGAACCATCTTGATGTCATCCCTCCGTTGTGTTGCGAAGCGCATGATTCTATGATTCGAAACCTTCTATTCGGCGGTGTGCCCCCCTATTCCCGAAAACGTCGATCGGACCGCGGGAAAAAGCACTTATAGGCCCGCCATGCCTTGACGAATCGAGTTCCGCCGTCATAAAAGCTCAGCCATCATCACTTGCGATTCGCAGTTAGAACGAACAATTGGATGAGCAGCGACAGAAGAGACTTCCTTCGAGCCAACGGACTGGAGATCTTTGCGGCCTTGCTTTTCGGCGCTCTCCTTGTGGCTACCTGGCGGCGTTTCGGCGATTTACTCGTGGACACCCCCCGGGAGCTCTACCACGCGTGGTTGATGGCATGCGGAGCCCGGCCCTTCCTCGACTTCGAACACCCACACGGCGCTTGGGCTCTCGTGTGGGACGGCCTGGTTTTTCGCCTTTTCGGCAGTCACAGCGATGTTCTGTTCGCGTCTAACGTTGCGCTGGCACTAACTTTGACGCTCGCAGTCTACCTGATCATCCGAATCGCGTATGGGAAAATCTCTGCTGCGGTAACCGTCATCATCCTCGAAGTGGCATTCATTTTTGGCGGTTTCCTCGAGGCACCCATCTTCAATTACGTAGCGCCCTATAACCAGAGCTCGCTGCACGCCATGGCGTTGGCTACATGCGGCTTGGCTTCGTTCGCCATTTACTCGCGCCGCCCGAATCGCCTTTTGCTGTTCATCGCTGGATTCACCAACGGGGCAATTCTTTTCACACGTGCTGACGTCGCCTTGGCGCTTGTTCTCACTTCAGCTTTTGCCCTGGCTGTGTTACTCCGCAACACCTCCACCGTGCGCGCTGGGTTCCGGCAAATGCTCACTTTCGCGGCGGGTTTTTTCCTCCCCTGCGCGGCGTTTGCCCTCTACTTTTCCATGGTCCTGCCCCCAGAAGTCTTCTGGCGCGCCATGCAAGGCCCATGGGGCGTAATTTCGACAAAGACTGCGACAACGAGTCGTCAGCTGCGCCACTTTGGGTTCGACGCCCCAATCGAAAACACCGCACGGATACTCCTCTGGTTCCTGGCAATTCTCGCCATCGCGTACCTTTGCGAGACATGGATCCGGCTCTGCGTGCGCAGTGCCCCACCACGACAAATGCGCAAATGGCTTGTGATTCTAGCCATTGCACTTCCCCTTGCACCCGTCCTCGCTGCCTGGGATTTTACGGCAAATGTTCTCTGGTTTCGCCTTCCTTGGTCCCTCCCCCTGTGGACGTTCCTCCTCTGGATTCTCGAACTGCGAGCTCTGTGGCGCGTCAACATGCAAGCTGGCCCCACGTTCGTCCGAACACTGTGGGCAAGCTTTGCCCTTCTTATGCTCGTGCGCATGCCGCTCAACGCACGCGTTTACCAATACGGCTTTTATCAAGCTCTCCCTGCCACGACACTGATCTTTGCGTGGGCCACCCATCGGTGGCTTGATCCACTCATATCCCTCGAAAAGAGAACCGACCTGCGTGCGGTTTTGCGAGGAGCCTTCGTGAGTGGCATTGTGATGGCATTTGCCCTCACAGCCCTCCTCTTGCTCTTTACCAACATCCACGATCGGACACACCTCATCCGCCTGCCTGGCCTGACGCTTTACGTGCCAGGCTCGCCCAAGAAACTCACTCCGACAAAAATCCTGCTCGCGGGGCTTGAACGGATCGATACGCTGACCAGCGCTGGAGCCACGTTTGCAGCCGTCCCCGAAGGCACACTTTATCATTACGTCCTGCGGCGTCCTAATCCTACACGCTTTGACCATCTCGCAACGGTGGAAGTCTCCGCTTTCGGCGAAGAACAAATCGTCGCCGCTTATGAAAAAGCTGCGCCACAATATCTTGCGCTGATTCACAAGTTCACTCCCGATGTTCCGATTTTCGGAACCACCCCTGCCTTTGGTCAGCGCTTCGTTTCGTGGATCCGGCAAAACTACGATCTTGTTGAGCGCATTGGCGCACCGCCGTTTACAGCGGTAGAGTCCCACGGAGTGGAAATCTACGTGCGCAAAAATGCCCATCCTGCCCCACACGCGCTGGCCAAATGAGTGCCGCACTGTCCACGAAAGCGAATCGCCTGGCCGGCTTTGCCGAGGCCGGACTCTTCCTGCTCCTCGCCGTCCTCACGTGGGATCGGCTCGGCGACTTGCTCATCGACTTTCCTCATGAGCTCTACAATGCCTGGCTCATCGCGGACGTGAGGCGCCTTCCGTATCGCGATTTTGCCTACATTTACGGTCCTCTGCCACTCACGTGGAATGCTATTGTGCTTCGTCTCCTCGGCACACACAACCACAGCATTCAAATCTCAAACCTTGTTATCGCGGCATTCGCATGCCTGAGTTTGTGGACCGTTTTTTCCTATGCCTGGAGCAAAGCGGTCGCACATTGTGCCACCGCAGCCTTTCAGCTACTCGCCATTTTCCCAGCCTTGCCACTTTGCACGAACTTCAACTTCGTGGCACCTTACAGTCATGCTGTCACGGTCGGCATGACATTGAGTTTAGGCGCGCTCGCATTCTTTGCAAAAGGGCTTTTTGCCCTTCACGACCGACGCGCTGCCTACTGGTGGTTAGCGAGTTTTGCATGCGCAAGTACCACAATTCTTACCAAACCAGAGATCGCTCTTGCGTGCTGGCTCGCTCTTGCTGCTGGTCACACTGCTCACCTGTGGAGCACCCCTCAGCCGCAGCGCTGTAACCAGATGTGGAGCGTGCTTGCCCAAGTCTGCCTCGCTCTTCTGGTCATTGGCGGAATCGCCGTTGCCCTCGCCGCTCTTTTTTACTCACCCCAGGAAATTCCTCATGTTCTCGGGGCCGCCTTTGCAGCAATTTCGCCCTCAGCTCTCTCCGGCATTCGCCAAAAGGCCCAGCTCGGAGCTGATGCTCCACTCATGAATGGTCTGCGCGTGCTGCTGTGGGGATCGTGCGGAATTTGCTTTCTTGGGCTCGTTCTGCTTTGGGGACGGCTGGTAGCACGCGAAGCCCCTTCCCCACGTAAGGTTCTTGTGCTTGGGATTCTCAGCTTTCTTCCCCTTCCCGCGTTTGTTCTGTCCGCGCCAGCGCTTGCCTACAAGGTACTCATCGAGTCCCTGCCGCGAGGTATGCCCGTCTGGGGTCTCCTCGCCTTATGCGTCGTTGTCTTCGACCTTTGCCAGGGCCGCAGGCAATGTCTCGACTCGCCCCAGGCCGTTAAAGCGCAGCTGCAAAACGTTCTAGCTCTGGCATTCGGAGTTTTTGCCGCGGGGCTTCTGAGTCGTATGTTACTCAATCCCCGATTGAACGAATACGGCTTTTATCAAGCTGTTCCGACGCTGCTCTTCTGCACTGCTGTCGCAGGCAGCGTCATCCGCCGCTGGTTCGTGCATAATAAGCGCGGAGCATGGATTTCCGGCACTGCCTTCGCAGGTCTTCTCGCGGCTTTTCTGGCAACCCACGTGGCAAAAAGTGCTAGCACCCTTATGCAGAAGACCTATTTGGTGGACTCTGCTACCCTGAGGCTTTTCACTCTTCCGCCGCCACGCCACCCCAATGCCGCGGCCATTTTGGCGGCATCTCGTGACCTCAAGCAGCGTCTTCGGTCTGGCGAAACGGTTGCCGCTCTTCCTGGTGGGTCGATCATACATTACCTCATCCAGCAACCAAACCCTGTGCGCTTTCATCAGCTCGGCCCTTATGAAATGCAAGCGTATGGGGAAGACGCGATTCTCTCGGCCTACGCGAAAACACAACCGACTTACGTCGTTCTCGTCCACCGACCCCATTTCGGATATCCACCCCTGTTGAGCGCCCGTTTCTTCTCTTGGTTGCGCTCAAATTACATGTCCCTCGCCCTGTACGGAAAAACTCCCTTCACCAGCGAAGAATCCTATGGAGTAGAGATCTGGAAGCGCTCCACCCCGTAGCACCCAGTCCATACAACTTCCTGGAGCAGAGAGCGTCAAAGCTTGGTCAAAGAAATGGCTCCCTTCTGTAAGCGACTGAACATCGCCCGCAGCGGGAGCCTCAGTTTACACACACCTTCTGCTGGTGCCGTAACACTCAGAAAGTGTCGTTATAAACGTTCTTGATGCGGTCGATCGAGGGCAATCGCACAGGATTGATCGGCCCAGCAGCGCTAGAGACACGCACAATGTCGCCGCGGCTCACAGTTCCGTTCGTCGGATCATAGTCCAAGCCGAATGACCGATCCGGCATGGGGAACTGACCTGCGTAACCGCCGCCGAAGAAATTCACACGATCCGGTCCAGCGCTAACCACACGCCAGTTTGCCCCAGAGGTGATGCCAGCGCCGCGCCAGTTTGGCGTGCTCTGATCGTACGACCCCGTCCCTGGTGTGAAATCGTATGCTTCGAAGTAGTCATAGGTGTCGTACTCGATATTCATACTACCGGTCGGGCTCACGCCGTAGCCTGTGGGACGGAATGGATCGACAAAGACTGAGGTGATGTAAGCCACCGGCGTCGTCAACCGCTTGAAACGCGCACTGACACAGTAGGGAGTCGTGGAAGCCGTGTTCACAATACTGTAGTCGCCGAACGGATACGAACTGGAAGAGGTCTTACCCAGCACAATGACCGTCGGCGGTTTGTTGTGGTCCACCGTGTACGACTCGATTGCCGTCGCAAGGCTCCGCATATCCGCCTTCGCTCGCGAAACCTTTGACCGCGTTTGAGCCTCTAGGAAATTCGGCACCGCAATGGCCGCCAGAATCGCAATGATCGCCACAACGATCAACAACTCGATGAGGGTGAATGCCTTTCTCACTTTCTCACCTCCCTCCTAGCATCAATGTTTCCTGCAACGATCGATTTCCTTATGCCGCCACGCCTTGGCCCTTAAGCTCTCTTCCATAGCGCACGGATATCCAGAATCTCGGACGATCTCTATCCTTAGGGCGAAACTGGGTACCCAATAGCCGCCGGCTCAGGCACCGGAATAAGATCGTTCGTTCCTAATTGCCCAGCATTATTGTACCCCCACGTCCAACGCGTGCCGTCGGATGTGTAGCAGTGACAAAAATAATCCGACCCCTCAACTTCAACAACTTTTCTTTCCGACGGAATATTTACGCGTTCAGGGAGCGTGACATCCCTTGTGAAACCATTAGGATACCGTATGCGGCCCCAACGCCACAGTGAGCCGTCCTCAAGCAGCGCATATATAGTCCTTTGTCCTGCTACAACTCGCTTGACATTGGACAGCGGAACTGGTGAGGCAAATATGCGCTTTTGCGTAGCTGTGGAAGTTCCATCTCCAAGCTGGCCGACCTCGTTGGCCCCCCACGACCAAAGAACTCCATCGCTAGTTATGGCGAATGAGGTGCTCCACGAACCTTCTATATCCTCGATGTTTTCAAGAGGCACAAAAGTGTTGTTCACCTTCTTTACTACCGGTTTGTCTGGCGTCGGCTGGGAATAGCTAATCCAATCCCCAGTACCTAATTGCCCCCAATTGTTATAGCCCCAGGCCAACACACGACCATTGTCACAAAGAGCCAAAC
Source organism: Candidatus Sumerlaeota bacterium (assembly GCA_017161655.1). Classification (GTDB taxonomy): domain Bacteria; phylum Sumerlaeota; class Sumerlaeia; order Sumerlaeales; family Sumerlaeaceae; genus DRVG01. The sequence goes on along the minus strand of JADFCV010000015.1, from coordinate 3,476 downwards.
ACGCGTACTGGCCAGCTACTACCTTGCGTACATCACGGAGGGGACTGCCATCGGGGAGAATAGCACGAACAGCCCGCCGCTTTGTGGTTGTCGACTCTCTAACACCAATTCCTAATTGCCCCCAATCATTCTGACCCCAGCTCCACACTTCTCCTTCGTCGCCAACAAGAGCATGGCCGCTCGTAGGTCCACAACTTACCATCCGTACTTGGGACAACACTGAGCCGTCTTCTCTGCGGATAAAGACTGAGGGCGAAACTGGCGAGCCCAGCATCGCATCTATCTGCCCAGAGGCATTCTCTCCACAAGCTCTTAGCTGTCCCTCATCAGTAATAGCAGCCGTCCAATAAGCATTCGCTCCCACGGCACCTCGCGAAAACAACATGGGTCCCATTACAGGTGTCGGGATCTTCGTCGGGCTGGGGAGACTGGCCCCCAAATTCAACTGCTTTGCCCAATTCGCACCCCAAACACTCACGTCACCACCACCTCCTACGGCAACTGTATGTCCCCACCCCGTGGCGAGATAAGGTATTAGCACCGATGTAACGTCCATATGAAAACCGACGCAGCCTTCTACGCACATTTCCACATAGACACGCACGGTGCTATCGGAATCATTAAAGTATTCTACTTGCAGAGGGTCTGTTTGTGTAAGAGGACGCCCCATGACATCGGTAATCCTTACACACCTATTAAGCCCGCTATCGTGGTAAACCGAAACGATTATTGAAACCCGAGGGGCCAAGTCGAAGCCATATTTCGAATAGCCCCATTCCGGATCACAGTCGTCTCCTAAGGGACAACGACCAATGCAAGAGACGTCTAGCGAGATAGGGTCCTGCGTCGGCAGCGAATAAACTGCTACTGGTTCTCGCGAACAAGCGAAACTGAATCTCGGATAAACATAGTTCATCTCCGCGTTGAAAAGGATCAAAACGGAAATGCTATTGTTGGTCGGATTGGTATAATGTCCTAGCACCTCTTTGTTTCCAACAAAAGTAGCACTCAGAGGTGTCGGCAAGTTATTGCCGTTATCCGCAAAGATGCGAAGACCAACCTTGGCTTCTCCGCTCAGCTCGACCCCCAATGTAGTGTGTGGTGGAATTGTTTTCTTGACCCAGTAGCAATGAACATCTGTCGAAGGCATACCAGAGAGCCGGTCAAGAGGACTGGTCAAGGGGTAGAACACTTTTTCTTCAGCATCTGTTGAGCAAGCCACATCCCACAGCGGATGATCCCAACTCCAACCATCACTCCACCAAACATTCACAGCTTTCGGAACATACCAGGTGCCACCTGTTATAGAGCTGCTCGATGTGTAAAGGTCGTAAAAGCCTGGCAATGGCACCTGAATCTTATTGCCTGGTTTCCGGAGCATGTTGAGGGTTCGCGACGAGCCGCACTCATACTCATAAGGAGCATTGACTCGGCCCCACCCCCAATCATTCATGCCGGGATAAAAGGTAACACGCTCCGAATTTACGGATCCCACCAAAAGCGGGTACTTTGCGTAGCCAGGCCTTGAGGACGGGCACAATGAAGCATGAGACATTTTATTCAAGAATTTCCCCGTTGCGGGAACATTCTCAGACGTCTCATTGACAATGAAATCAAAAAAGCGATTCTGAACCGAGAGATCAGGTATGACCTGACCTAGATAAGCTAGCGCGTAACCCGGAGGCGTAGCAAAGGGCGGCTGAAACGCCCCGACATACTGGTAATATTCGCATGGAGGAGGAATTTCCGCTAATGTTATTTGCCCTCCTTCCCACGATCTACAACCCGGAATACCACTCGGTGGCGGTGACCCACCATTGTTATTTCCCGGGGGGAACGGAGCTCCACCTGTAGCCGGGCAGTCGATCGGGTAACAGTGTAAAGCATAAGGCTGGGCTGGCCCAGAATTTAACCCGCGGAACACTCTCCACTCTCCTGCGTTGCCTCCATTTCCGCAAACGCCTGAAGTACCAGTTCCGACCCACTCTCCGCATGGGAATGCATAATTCAGCATATCCCCAACCACGCCTGCTCCCCCTCCGTGTCCCCCGTTACCGGGTTGAATGGATAAGAAAACAGGCCGACAAGAAGGGTACATAAACACCGATCCGTTCGAACCGCCATTGCCACCATTCCCGCCATTGCCACCAGGCGGTACCGAACAACAACCGCCGGGCTCTTCCCGGGAGCGGACCGGCAGGGCCATGGTGCTTCCCCCTGCCCCCCCATCTCCGCCATCTCCACCTCTAACGTCGATAGGGGGAAAGATGGCAAGAGGTCTCTCCACTGTTGTGGCCTCGCTCCATTGTTCGGACGCATCACACGAACAGCCCGGATTAATAGGAGAATTGTCCGGCTTGAATAGGTTTGTGGATACATCACCAAAAGGCCCCCCGCCTCCCCTCACAATCCAAACAAATCCTCCAGCCCCTCCGTCGCCACCATTTCCCCCATTTGCTATTCCGGTAACGCTATCTCCATTCTCATCAAGAACTTCCGGATGGGCTAGCATCCCGTCCCCGCCATTTCCGCCACGCCCTCCTCTGGCATAAATCCGGACTCCGCCCGAATGCCCCATACCATCGGGTCTTCCCCAGTACAAAACATCGAGTACCAGAGTTCCCGCGTCACCCCCTTTGCCTCCATTGGCGCCGGGTGGTGTAGGTGCATCAGGATCATAAGCCAGAAAGTAATAAACCGGCTGTTGCGAATCGGGACACAAGTACCCCCCTTCTACAAACCATGCCTGGTTACGAGAACTTCCGCCTTTGCCCCCTCTACCGCCGTCCAACTTAAACGTTATCTCCTTGTCCTCTGTTGGAACATGGACGAACCCCGCTTTCACATAAATCCGCCCGCCGTTTCCACCATTTTGTCCGGAAGTTGGCGCAGGATTGCCATTTTTCCAAGCATCTACTCCGTCAGCCCCATCCAGCCCACTAACGTCCATAACGTGCTTAATGATTAATTCGTCTTCGTCACCTAACTGAATACGTATACTTTGACCTGGGAGACGGATTACGCCATCATTGGGATCCCCATCTAGCACATCAATCGTCTCCCACAAATGCGGGCCTATTTGAGCAATGACTTGGTTTTGGGGCACGGTTGGCTGCACATCTGGAAACTGGTGCCAAGGATCAATGTCCGAAAACACAACTTCACTTCCGCTGGAGAGAGTTGTCACAACCAACCCGCTCAAAAGAAAACACGTTTTACTTAACCATGAAAAGCCTCGTTGGCCGTTCTTATGTAACATGGCAAGACTTCTCCTTCCCATTCAACTCTTTGCCTAGGCCAAAACAACTAAATGTAGCCATTTCGTAGAGCATAGTCGAAAAAAAAACTCGTTGTCAACAAAACATTACGTTTTTTTCAACTTGTAACGTTGTGCTTATAAACGTTCTTGATGCGGTCGATCGAGGGCAATCGCACAGGATTGATCGGCCCAGCAGCGCTAGAGACACGCACAATGT
>JADFCV010000014.1 GCA_017161655.1 Candidatus Sumerlaeota bacterium | reverse complement strand
GGATCTGGGGTAGGCGTGGCTGATGTTTCTTTGTCGCCGCGTGTTTCCGCGGCTTTTGCGCCCTTTTGTGGGGCGGCCTGTTGTTCCTGCTGACTCTGATCCTTCCCTAGGAAATTTGCGAGCCAACCGGCATGAACAAGGGTCGGGCTAAGAGTAAGCGCAAGAATTATGGGAAGGTGTGTTACTAAATTTCTACGCATACGTGTAATTCCTTTTCTAGAGCATTGCTTTGCGTGGCATGTGTAGCGCTTTCATCCAACTGTGTTTGAGCAACAATGCAAGGGAATGGATAATCACGTGAGAACCACAATTCGGCCAGAGGTCGCTAGGCTTCAGCAGAATATCGAACAGGTCATCAAAGGCAAATCAGAGGTCGTCAAAAACCTCATCATCGGTTTCTTGGCCCAGGGACATATCCTTCTAGAAGACGTTCCTGGTGTTGGGAAGACCACACTGGCGCAGCTTTTGGCGCGGTCGTTGAATCTCAGCTTCTCGCGGATTCAATTCACGAGTGACTTGCTTCCCTCAGACATTATTGGCGCTGTCATTTTTAATCAAAGTACGCACGAGTTTGAGTTCAAACCGGGGCCGATTTTTGCCAACGTTGTCCTTGCGGACGAAATCAACCGCACGACACCCAAAACGCAATCGGCGCTGCTGGAAGCCATGAACAGCGCGCAGGTGTCTGTGGACAAGCACACCTATGATTTGCCGCGCCCCTTCATGGTTATCGCAACGCAGAACCCAATTGAATTCCACGGAACGTTTCCGCTTCCCAAGTCGCAAATGGATCGTTTTCTGATGCGGTTACAGGTCGGATACCCGAGCATCGAGGATGAGGTGCAGATTCTTCGCGAGCAACGCGAGGTGGGCAACATCGAATTCGTGAACCCAGTTCTGGATGCTGCGGAGGTTCTGGAGCTGCAAGCGCAAGTGCAAGATGTAGAGATTGCCGAGGAACTGCTATACTACTTGGCGCGCATTGTGACGGCAACACGCGAGTCGCAGCTCATCGAGCTGGGGGCAAGCACACGTGCGGCATTGGCGCTGCGCCGTGCAGCACAAGCGAGGGCGTTTTACGAAGGTCGTGATTATTGCATCCCCGATGACATCAAGACGATGGTTGTGCCGGTACTGGCGCACCGCATTCAGGCAGTCCGGACCTTTGAACACAACGGGAACGAAGTCGCAGAAGTCCGCACGCTTCGGCGACTACTCGATGAAATTGAGGCCCCGCTCTGAAAGGGTCGTCTCATCGTCGAGAATCGCTGGGAGTCATGATCGAGGGAGCATGTCGCAGCACACACTAATGCTTTCTCCTCCTTCCCCTTGGGAGGCAAAGTGGCGCTGTTTTTCAGTGTTTGGGGTGCGAATTTTAAGAAAGAATCAGTGGCTCGAAGCCACAGCTTGGCGCGGGGTCGCACATCCGTCGTCCGCCGCACATGCCGGGGCAACCTTCTCCGCGGACACTTGGCGGCCTTTGAACAAGCCGACGAGGCGGCGTTTCGCCTTTCTTGCACGCTCTGAAATCCACATGAACTGGCGGAAGCCTCGCCGTGCCTTGATGTAGTGCAGCTCGCCCTCTAGCTGGCGTATCCGATCGGCCAGGCGATAGACTTCTCGAAGGTAATTATCGGCCAAAATCCTTGAATCCAGTCCTTCGTGGGTGAGGCGGACCGTGGTTCCCGCGATTGCTTCGAGCAGCGAGGGATCGCGGCGCAGTTCCTCATTGTTTAGTAAGAATTCGACATCTTTATCAGAGAGATCAACGGTCGAAGCGATATAATAGAGGGCGTTCCAAAAGCGGAAGCGCTGATAGTCCGCAACGGGAGAAATTCCAGCTTCCTTGCACATGTGCCAGATGGGCATGCCCGGATAGATGATGAGAATTCCCATGCGCATTTCGTAGGGTTTTGGAAGCTCGCGCAGGAGTTCGAATGTTGCACGGCAGTCTTCCTCGGTTTCAAACGGGTTGTTCGTGATAATATCGTAGAATGCGCGTAGGCCGGAAGCATGGATGTTGTGGGCCGCCTCCAGCACGCGTTCTCGTGTCGTTCGGCGGTCGTAAAGCTCATTTGCAATACGCTCGCTGCCGCTCTGAATTCCCATCGCTACGAATTCCGCGTGGTGCTCTTTGAGAATCTGGAGCATTTCGGGACGTGCGTAGTTTGGGTGCGTCTGGCAACCGAAGGGCATCCGAATGCGCTGAGAGTATTCATTGAAGAACTCGCGCATGCGTTCGGGGCGCACCGTAAAAATGTCATCCTCGATTTCGAGATAAAAGTGGCCTTGTCTGGCTTTCGCTTCCTCAAGCTCTTGCATGCAGTGCGGTATGGAGCGAAAGCGCAGTTTTGCGATGTCAGGCATGACATTTTTAGTTAATGAGTAAACACAATAAGTGCAGACGTAGGGACAACCGCGACTCGTGAGGATCTTGTAATATGTGTGCAACTCACTGAAGTCGTGGGGACGCCCTTCGAGAAGTTCGTCCTCGTCGAGATAATAAACGCCCTCTGGTCCCCAATAAGGATAAGGGATGGAGTCGAGGTCCTTCACCACCGGTCCAACAGGATTGCGATGGAGCTTGCCATTCTCGCGCCAAACGATGTTCGGCGTCTGTCGCCAGTCCTTGCCAATTTCGAGCGCTTTCAAAAAATCACCAAGGATGAGATCGCATTCCCCCACAAATCCGACGTCGCAGAACTCCGCTGAGCCGACAGGATCAAGCGTCACATGGGGACCACCCCAGGAGACAACGGCATCGGGGGCAGTTTGTTTGGCGATTTGGGCGAGCTGGGCAGCCTGCTGAACAAAAGCAGTGTAAACACTAATGCCTATGAAATGCGGCCGGATTTTGCGGATCAGACGCTGGAGATGCTCTACTTCCGCAGGTGAGAGGGGATCTGGGTAAGACAAGATCTTCAATCCCCCACCTGGCAACACACTCACCTGCCACAGCGGATCCCATCCTTCATTGCTTGGGATATCCTTGGTGCGCGTGAGCTTGGCGCAAAGCAGATAGGCTTCGTGGCCTTCAGCGCGCAGATTTGCGATGAGTTGCCTGCAACCGAGGTCCGATTCGTTGTATGGCGTGATGAGAAGAACTCTAGCCACAGTCTTGCTTCGCTCCAAAAGTGTTTACTAAGTTTCGGCAAGCAAAATTGCCAATTCCCAAACACGGTGTAAAACTGTACTTAACCAGTACCTTTAATGTCTACCGAAAAATACTCATTTTGCATAAGGGTCAAAGAGGTTGAGTCGGCGCAACGGAAATCTGCCGACATCGTCGACAGGCTGACCTAGCCGTCCCTTGAGAAATACTCTTGGGGTTTTTGCAAAGTGACTGAGATTAAATCCCAATCTGGCGTGCCAGGCGCTCACCGCCAGGATTTGTTGGCATGGCAAGATGATCCTTGCCAGAGGAGCCGTTACCATTCCCGCTGCAGCCACAAGCGTCGGCGGATGAGCTCTCGCCGGGACAAGCGTTTGTAGCTTGGGGATGCTTCCCGTTGCCGTTACGATGGTGAGGCTTAAGCCCGAAGACGTCGTGTTTCAGATGTCGCAGTTTGTCCGAGATGCGAAGGAACTGTTCAAGCCCGCGGCGTGCTTTGATGTAATGGAGCTCCTCCTCCAACTCGCGGACGCGCCCAGCTAATCGCTGAACCTCTCGCAGATAATTATTGGCGATGCTGCCGAGCTCGCCATTCTCCCGCGTAAGGCGGACCGTTGTCGCCACGATTGACTCGAGAAGTGACGGATCCTGACGTAACTTCTCGTTGCGCAAGAGCTCGTCGGCCTGGCTGTCAGTGAGATCGACGGTGGAAGCAAGGTAGTAGAGTGCGTTCCAGAATCGGTACTGCTGGAAATCTACCACTCGAGGTAATCCACGTTCTTCACGCATCCGGGAAATTGCGATGCCAGGGTAGAAATTCAAAATTCCCATCTGCAGACCGTAGGGCTTGGGAATTTGGCGTAAAAGCTGAAACGTTTCGACACGGTCTTCCTCGGTCTCGAACGGGTTGTTTGAGATAATATCATAGAACACCCGAATCCCAGACTCGTGGATATTCTTTGCCGCCTGAAGCACGGTGGCATTGGTCACGCGGCGATCAAAGACTTCCGTGGCGATCCGATCGCTGCCCGTCTGAATGCCCATAATAATGAATTCGACGTTGTTCTCTTTCAGGATCTGGAGCATTTCGGGTCGGGCGTAATTAGGGTGCGTGTAGCACCAGAAGGGCATGCGAATGCGGCGAGAGTATTCCTGGAAAAATTCACGCATTCGGTCGGGCTTGACGGTGAAGATATCGTCCTCAATCTCCATGAAGAAGTGCCCCATGCGAGCCTTGGCCTCTTCGAGTTCACGCATGCAGTGGTCAATGGAGCGAAAACGCAAGCGCGACGTATCGGGCATGACCTCCTTTTGGAAAGAAAGCATACAGAAGGTGCAGGCATAGGGGCAGCCCCGCGTCGTCATGATTTTGAAAGAGGAATTGAGCTCGCTAGATGGAAAGGGCCGGCCTTCGACCAGCTCATCATCTTCAAGATAATAGGCACCTTCGGAGCCAAAAAATGTAAACGGAAGGGAATCGAGATCCTTTATGACGGGGCTTATCGGCTGTCGATGAACTTTGCCCTGCTCGCGCCACACGATGTTTGGTGTTTGCCGCCAATCCTGCCCTTTGTCCAGGGCATGAGCAAACTCGACAAGTGGTAAATCACACTCTCCCGCAAAAGCAACATCGCAGAATTCGGACGAACCCACTGGATCAAGCGTCACATGGGGACCACCCCATCCGACGATGGCTTCGGGACAAGTGCGCCGGATGATTGCGGTCACTTGCTTCGCTTCGGGCACAAACGCGGAATAAACACTAAGACCAACGAAATGAGAACGGATTTTTCGCAGGAGGTCCTCAAGCAGACTGATTTCACAATCGGAGAGGGGATACGGATAAGACAGCACACATCGCCCCAAGATAAGTTAAATGGCATAGTTGAATGTAACTCACCAGCTTTTCACCCCTGTTGTGCGTGACCAAAGAAAAATGTGGTGAGGACTTAATTGTCCCCACCACTTAGCTGTGATTCAGACAAACAGCCAACCTATCAGGTCACGGCTCAGGCTCGTCAGCCACATAGACCTGAATCTGGTCGACGGTGTAAAGCATACCCTCGTCGTTCTGGTCTGAGCCGCTACTGTTAGTGTCGATCAGACCGAAACCAATCTTCAGGTCGCGGCGCGGCGAAGCGACGTTCTGCCCGGGTCCTGGCAGCGAGGTCAGGTTAGGCATCTTTGTCGCGATCGAGCCGGACACATCTGGACGGATCTCACCATTGAGCGGCGAGCTCAACAGGAGCGTGTACCAGCAACCGTTCTCACCCGGCGTTTCTTTGTCGGGGTTCTGGTTGCCGACACCCGGCAGATGCTGCCATGCCAACGCACGCGCTTGAGCACCAGACAACGCACGCGCACCACCAACCTCGTACAGCAGGTTGTAGAGGAAGCCGCCAAAGCGCAGATACAGGCGCATCTGGGCCTGGGCGTTCGACTGCCGTGACGAGATTGCATGGTATCGCACCTGGTACAGCTTCCCTTCCTCGAAACGAACGCGCTGGTCGTACGCTCCTAGCTCGACAGTGAACTGCACTACGCCGATGCGCTTATTGCCACTGCCATCAACGCCGAAAGCGCTCGAAGTAGAATCCAGCGTCACGCCCGTGCTCCCGAGAGTGACCGTAGGCTTCGTCACCGTGTCAGTCGCTGGCTGGTATCCTGGAACGCTACCCGCAGGATAATACAAGCTGAACGCTTCAGTTGGATCTTCCGCAGCGGCTACGATGCCATTGCCTGCGTAGGTTTTCGCGAGTGTTCCCATCACCGCTGGATAAGTGCCTAGCACCACCTCAGTGAGCGCAACATATCCATTGTCTGGTGCGGCATTGGTGAACCCACTGAAGCTCAGCTGAACACCTTCCGTGCTTGGATTGCTCACGTTCTGTGGCACTTCCGGCGGATCAAAGTCCACACGGTACACGGATGGATTGTTCGGATCACCATTGGGCCGTAACTCAGCGCCGTACGGCTCAAGTGCCGGAATACCTGGTGTATGCGTCCACACCTCCAGCGTGTTCGCAATAACGAATCGCTGCATCAAGCGCAGACGGACTGCGGGGATCACGTTGGCCTGGTTAGGCACCATACCGGTCGCGTACACGTAGAACTTGCCACGCACCCAGTTGTTTGAGCCGATTGCTCCATAAGGCAGAACGGGTGCTGTTGTGTACCACTGTTGGACACGATAACGTGTGGCATCGCTGAGAATGTGAACGCGAATAGCGCCATTCACGCTGTCGTGATCACCGGTAACCGCCCCGCTGGGTATACCAGCTTCTAGGAACCAGCCGCTGGTTGAAGTCCCAGTCAGCGGGTCATCGTAGACCTGCGTGAACTGGGAACCACCGCTGAGCGCGTCGTACTGGTTGTCGCGCGTGGCGACCAGGATCGACTTGCTGGCGACGTTTGTTCCGTCAGAGACATAGAAGGTGACAACCTTGCCGGCTGCATGGTCCGACTTATCAGGCTCCGTTGGGGCCGGGAATGGCCCAGAGCCCGATGGAGAGAAGACGATATCGCGGAAGCTGGCGAACTGGCTTACCGAGCGCAGTTCGTTCGCTGGGGCCGGCGGATTGTGGCCGGTGTTTCCGCTCGAGGCAATCTCAGACGTGCCCAGATGGACCGCCTGCTTGCCGTTGATTTCGAACCATCGCGTATTCGGGGCCACGTTGTCATCGCCCTCGTCGAAGCTCCATTGGAGCGACGACTTCGGAGTGTCCAAATCCGACACAAAATTGTCGAAGTTGAACGCATTGGTGAAGACAAAGAAATTGTTGTCCGTACCAATGTTGTCCTCCGCATCACCGATGATGACATCGGGGATGTTGCTGATGACTGGGGCCGCCGCAAACGCGCTACCTGCAAGGGTCACCGACAGGATAAGGCCTGTGTAAAGTCCCTTCTTCATCTAAACTTCAACCCTCCCTTCTACATTTGGGATATTGGGCGTCCGAACCTCTCGTGGTTCGAACTGGAGACAACCAAATGACATTTGGATTTTTCAGACGCACTCCTCTTGTAATTTTGTCTTTCTGCCCCATCATGCACGTGAAGTGTTGTTCGCTGACTATTACCTCGTCAACTGAAAAATGCATCATCTCCTCAATTTTGTCGACCGCATCATTGAAACTGGCGCCGCCCATTGTCAAGAGTGTTTTGCATAAGCCACGCAAATGTCACACTTGGGTCTAAAAGAGCATAAACCCTGAATGCGACTATTTGCGAACACGTAAGCTGTGAAGAGTTTTGGGGCGATAGCATGCCGACCTGGACCACACACACAATGAATTTCCTTCGCCGAATCTCCTTACGCCGATACTCACACATGCCGGGGAATCCACCGCTTGCCGTACGGATCGATATTACAAACAAGTGCAATCTCTTATGTAAAATGTGCGGCTATCCGCTCCAGGCCAACGATCCCAAATTCGACATGCCACCGTGGCTCATGGAAAAAATCGTGGACCAGGTGCTGCCCTACGCAGAGTGGGCAACGCTTTCATGCCAATACGAGCCTTTTATGAGCGCACATTTCGACGAAATCCTTGAGATCTTGCGCAAGTCCCCGTGCCCGTTGGGAATGACCACAAACGCGACCTTGCTGAACGAGCGCCGCGCCCGCGTGTTACTCCAGCACCCGACAATTCGAGGCTTAAGTATTTCCTTCGACGGCGCGACAAAAGACACTTTCGAGAAGATTCGGGTGAACGCGCGCTGGGAAAAGGTGGTGGCGAACCTTGAACGCTTTGCTGCGCTACGCCGAGAGCTTGATCCTCAGGGAGAGTTTCTTCTGCAGTTCAACACCGTGCTGATGCGGAGCACTATTCACGAGTTCCCTGCCTTTGTCGAGCTATGCGCCCAATTTGGGGCGCGCCGAATTGCCGCGATTAGATACGTTCCCATTCAGCCGGGTGTCGATGAGGGAATCCCAGACTGGGATACTCACATTGAAACTCTTTTACATGCAAAAAAGTTAGCTCATAAACATGGAATTGAGCTCTTGCTGCCACTCGATGACCCAAGACTAAAGCTCCCTGACGACACACCGGCGGAGCGCGGAGCCAACGAAGCCGCCATTGGGGAATTTAGCAATTTCTGTGAGGCGCCGTGGCGGGGATTGCAAATTTACCCGAACGGTGACGTCCACCCATGTTTGTTTTATGGTGAAGCATTCGGGAATCTTCGCGAGCAAGACTTTCTCGAGATTTGGAATAGTCCACGCTACCAGCAGCTGCGGCGGTCATTAGCCAAGATGCAACTACACCCGCAGTGCGCCCGCTGCAATCCTCACGGGTATGACAACGCTGAACATAAGAAGCGAATCAATACAGTTGCCTGACAGTTTTTGGAATAGCGTTTGTCAAAAAATCAATGAGTCGTGTCTGAATCGTTGCCGTCAGCTGATTTTCTGATCAATTCTTTTTTTATTAATTCATTCGCAATTGCTTGAGCTAAAAACTCATTTCCACGTGGATTTGGATGGAAATCAATTGGAGCGTACTCAAAGGGGCGATCTGTGGGACGACGACGATAGGCTTCCGTCAGATCAATAAAACGAATATGATGTTTTGCACAAAACTCCTGCAGGAGATCTCGAATGGTCATGGGCGTTTTTCGGTCGTAAACTTGCGGGTAACTCGGATAGTAAACGAAACAAAACTCAATTTTATTGTCGTGACAAACCCTCGCGAACTCCTGTAAGCCATCAAAATACAGATTTAAGAGTGCTTGGGTTGAGCTGGAAAGCCTGTCTACGTGTACAATGCCGTCTTTCTCCGAATACCTCTGCCAAAAGATCCTCACATTTTCCAAAAAATTCAAAGAGCCACTTGTCTGCGTATCATCTGATCCGCGGTTGACATTGACCTGCTCAGCCTGGTTTCTAGAGGGGTGTGGAATTCTAAATTTAGCATATGACACATATTTCTCGAAGAGCAGCTCAGCAAGTTTTGACCGCGCAAGTGCTGACTTCATCAAAGATTCCCATCCCCCTAATTTAATCCGACTATTGATGATCTCGTCCCTGCTTTTCCCGCGCAGCTCATAGATATCGTTCGAAACGAAAACTAAAATTACCAAAGAGGGCTTAAGCGGTACCGCGATTTCTCGGAGGCGGGCCAGCTCAAGATCAATCGAGCATCCCCCCTTTGCCACACTGATTACCTCGCAGGAATAGCCCAGGGACCGTAAATATTTTTCAAGAAATCGAGGGTACGTTTCCTCATTATTAACAAAAAAACCGTCCGTGATTGAATCTCCAATGCAAGCAATTCTCTGAATGCTGCGTGGAGGAGTAATTGAGAATTCGGGACCGCGAATACCAAAGCTGTTGGATACCACTGTATAAGGAATAGGGCCGAATGAGAGATGGATTTCACTCTTAGGCGGATACAATCCTGCCTTACTACTGAGAAGAAATGAAAGTGCTCCTGTAGGTGGACCCAGAGTCGCTCGAAGCAAGATCTCCAACACCAAGATAGGCAAAAACACGCACCCGACTATGTAGATGAGCCAAAAGAGCGCCTGGCGTTTCACGGTGAGATTTCGTTGGGGGATGCTGTCAGAAGACAAAAGATCTGTCTGGGAGAGAATCTGCCGCTCACTCTCTGATTGGCGGAATTGATCATCGGACGGTTCAGCCATTTTGAATGAAAGCGCACTCCATACGTTTTATTTCATCAGAACATCATTAGGACAACGAGAATGAACGGATTCAAGTCAGCAACGCTTTGGATTGTTATCTTCCTCGTTTTCATCCTCATGTTCATGCAATACAGCGAGCGTGAGCAGCCCAAGAAGCTCGACATCACAAAGGTTGTGGAGCTGGCGCAGCAGAAAAAGCTCGTCAAAGTCGTGGACAAGGGCGGAAAGATCGAAGGCCAGTATGTTGACGCGGGAGATGCAAAGATTCAGTTTGTCGCCCAGTACCTGCCAGGCCAGGAATCGAAGATTTTTGAAATCATGACCCAAAACGGCATCAACTACGTGGCCGATCCGACCTCGCCCTTTCTTTCCCAGCTGTTTTTCTCGCTCGTTTTGCCATTCGCTGTGATCATGGGATTATGGTTCCTCATCATGCGTCAGATCCAAAGCGGCGGCAACAAGGCCATGAGTTTCGGGAAAAGCCGCGCGAAGCTGATCACCGAGGGGCAAACGAAAGTGACCTTTGAGGACGTGGCGGGGGTTGACGAAGCAAAAGAGGAACTGAAAGAGATTGTGGAGTTTCTAAAGGATCCGCAGAAGTTTGCACGGCTCGGCGGGAAGATTCCCAAGGGTGTGTTGCTAGTCGGTCCCCCTGGCACGGGAAAGACTTTGTTAGCAAAGGCTGTGGCGGGCGAGGCCAATGTGCCGTTCTTTGCGATCTCTGGTTCTGACTTCGTCGAAATGTTCGTTGGTGTGGGTGCAAGTCGTGTTCGCGATCTTTTCGAGCAGGCTAAGAAACATAAGCCCTGCCTGGTTTTCATTGACGAAATTGATGCAGTGGGTCGTCACCGTTTTGCCGGCATTGGCGGGGGGCATGACGAACGCGAGCAGACACTCAACCAATTGCTTGTCGAGATGGATGGCTTCAATTCTAACGAAGGGATTATTCTCATTGCTGCTACGAACCGGCCGGACGTGCTCGATCCCGCACTTCTACGCCCCGGGCGTTTTGACCGCCAGATTACGGTGGATTATCCGGACGTTGTCGGTCGCGAAAAGATCCTCTTGGTCCATGCCCGCCAAGTGAAGCTGAGCAAGGACGTTGATTTCAAAAAGCTGGCTAAGGCTACGGCAGGATTTTCTGGGGCAGACCTTGCGAATCTTATCAACGAGGCTGCACTGCTGGCAGCACGCCGCAATAAAGACGAAATCACCATGGCGGAGCTTGAAGAGGCGAAGGATCGGGTGATGATGGGCCCGGAGCGCCGGAGCCTAGCGCTTTCGGACAATGAGAAACGGCTGACCGCCTACCACGAAGCAGGTCATGCGGTGACTGGGCGACTGGTCAACACAGACGAGCAGGTGCACAAGGTCACCATTGTTCCGCGTGGGCGTGCTCTTGGCGTTACGAGCTTTTTGCCTGGCGAAGAACGATTCACCCAATTCAAGTCGAAGCTCAAAGACAAACTTGTTTACATGTTGGGAGGGCGAGCAGCGGAAGAGCTGATCTTCGGGGATTTCACCACCGGGGCTGCAAATGATTTGCAACGAGTGACCCAGATTGCGCGGCGCATGGTCTGCGAATTCGGCATGAGCGAAGTGCTGGGACCGCGTACCTTCGGCGAGAGCAACGCACCTGTGTTTTTGGGACGTGATTATGGCTCGCTCGATCGGGATTACAGCGAAGAGACTGCCCGACTCATTGACCGCGAGATTCAGCGCATTGTGGACGAAGCTTACGAACGCGCCAAAAACCTGCTTACGGAACATAAGGACATACTTGTGAAGGTCGCAGAAACTCTCATCGAGCGCGAAACTCTAGAGGCGTCGGATCTCGACAAACTCATGACGGGTGAATCTCTTGCGGAGGTCACGGTTGAACCGCCGCCCCCTCCGCCAGTGTCTGCTGAGAATGACAAGCAGACAGAGGAGAAAAAGGCGCGCTCGCCGCGCATCTTCGATAAATCTATTCTCGACCGGCCCTCGGAAGCAGCAAGTTGAACCGCTTGATTTGCTAAGCTGAGTGGTGCTGGCTGGACACACGGGGTCTCCGCGTGGGAGTTACGTGCTTGCAGAGAGCGCTCAAAAGCAAGACGTGGTCGATTTTGAGGCAACGACAACTGGATTGCATGACATTACTCGGTGAGGCCCCTTTCGCAACTGCTCCCAACGGCCAAGCACGTCTTTGCAAGGAAGAGGGAATGGGGCCGCACCCACACAAGACTAGTCGACGCGGTAGTGGGCGCCAAATGATTTCCGGTTTTCCAAAGCGGCAAAAAGCACCGCTAGGGCTGCCTGGCAACCGTTTCGCAGACCGATGATATCATCGCTTAGTCGGGCGCGCTCGTAAAAGTACTCGATCTCGGTTTGAAGCTCGCGCAAAATGCTGCGTGCCCGCTTCATGCGTTTCGTTGTTCGGATCAGCCCCACATAGTTCCACATTGTGTACTTGATCGTGAGCCAGTCCTGGAAAATGAGCGCAGGATCTACCGGCTCGTTCTCATAGCGCCAAGGTTCGATAGGAGGGAAATAATAACGATCACGGCCGCGTTCGAGAATCTCGCGTGATGCAGAGCGTGCTGACTCTATCCCCCAGACAAGACCTTCGAGCAACGAGGTGCTCGCGAGACGATTCGCCCCGTGCACACCCGTGCAGGACACCTCACCGGCTGCGCGAAGTCTTTGGATGGAGGTTCGTCCCTCCAGATCGACAGCGACGCCTCCGCATGAGTAGTGAGCCGCAGGCACCACAGGAATCGGCTGTTTCGTCATGTCAATGCCCACGCTCAGGCATTTGGCGTAGATATTGGGGAAACGGCGGCGAATCCAATCGGGGTCTTTCATCGTAATGTCGAGATAAACACAAGGCTCCTGATTCTCGAGCATTTCGGTGTGGATGGCACGTGCCACAACATCGCGCGGCGCGAGAGAGCCCAGAGGGTGATACTTTTCCATAAAGGACTGGCCTGTGCGGCGAATGAGGACACCGCCCTCCCCGCGCACCGATTCGCTAATGAGAAAGCGCTCGCCGTCGCCATAGTAAAGCGCTGTGGGATGGAACTGAATGTATTCGAGATTCAGCAATCGCGCGCCTGCTCGATAGGCCATGGCAATACCATCGCCTCGCGCGCTTTTGGGGTTCGTCGTGTGGAGGAAAAGCTGGCCAAGTCCACCAGTAGCAAGCAGCGTCTCGCGTGCGAGCCAGGTCTCAACCCGTCCCTCCTTCTGCAGAAAGATGTAAGCACCGACGCAAGTAGGAGGCTCGTAGGCATCGTTGGGACGTTCGGAGTGGTGCGAGAGGGTCAAGAGGTCGATGGCGGTAGCATCGTGAACGACCCGCACGTTGGGCTTCGCGAGCACGGCTTCTGCGAGGCGCTCTTCGATGGCTTTGCCCGTGAGGTCTGCCACGTGAATAATTCGCCGGACGCTATGCGCTCCCTCTTCTGTGGTGTCCAACATGTCGTTGGGCGTGCGATCGAACTGCACGCCAAGTTTGTTGATGAGGAATTCCTCGACGTATTGTGGTCCGAGGGTTGCAAGGTGGCGTATTGCCGGCAGATGTCCGATTTCCGCGCCAGCACGATAGATATCGTTGGTGAGTAGTTCAGGACTGTCGCTCTCGCCCTTATAAATAATGCCGCCCTGCGCCCACGCTGTGGCAGCGCCCTCGGTTAGTGCTGGTCCCTTCGTGACAATTGTCACATCGAGACCGGCTTCTGCGGCAACAAGCGCTGCCGTACAGCCAGCTATTCCGGACCCAATGATAAGAAAATCAGTTTTCTCCATCTCGCAGGCTTGTTGCTTTCAATAACGATAACGCTAGAGGTGATCCTCTGTGAACGCAGCCGAACACGCCACCACACTTATAAGGATCCTAGGCATGCAGTTGTCATTATTTCTGCTTTGAGGTCACTGTGATTTCCCCCGACGATTTTTCAGGAACAGTGGGCTTCACTGTCGAGGTGTAACCTTTGCCCGTAGGTTTTTCGAGGTAAGGACCACCAGGAGGCAGTTCGTACTCTGGACGAATCCGCGGACATGCCTTTTGCGCAGGTGTGCGGAAGGTATGTTGCCAAACGACACTTTCCCTCACGCATGCGCGGCAACCTGTCAGCGACAGAATCAGGATCGCGCCCAATGCGGTAAGCTTGAGTACTTGCTTCATCATGTCTTTTGCCATCTCCATAACCTCGTTTTACCCTCAACTCTGTCTCTGGCGTGTGGGGGATTTTGGGTCAAACCAAAAAACCGCCAGCCGGTGTTTCGACTTTTTTGCAGGGTTCGCTCCCCAGCACAGGGTGCTAGCGCATCATGGTTTTACGGACTTCGCTAGGGCTCCCTAACGACCTATTTTTTGGCGGCAATCGCCAATTCGACTCTTGGAAAATGAGTCTGTTCCTTGAGCTCGCGGCATCGGCGTACAATGTCTGTCGGCTTCAAGTTCGCCAATCGCCCCAAGGAAAACTCTTCAACGGTGAAGCTGGCCATGGCAGTTCCCACGATTACGGCTTTACGGAAAGTTGTTTCCGTGAGGCGATTAGCTCCTGCTATGTAGCCAAGGAATCCTCCTGCAAAAGTATCGCCCGCCCCCGTTGGATCCTTGATGACTTCAAGCGGATAGGCAGGAGCTGTGAAGTAGCTATCACGGCTGAACATCAGACAGCCGTGCTCGCCTTTTTTGATGATGACGCGCTGAGGACCAAGCTTGAGAATCTGACGAGCCGCTTTTTGGAGATTTGGTGTATCACACAGCTGGCGGGCTTCGGCATCGTTAAGGAGCACAATTTGGCAGCGGCGAATGACACGCAAAAGCTGCTCTTGTTTCCCCTCGATCCAATAGTTCATCGTGTCCACGAGAGCCAACCGCGGTGCCTCAAGCTGGTCGAGCACTTCGTATTGAAGGTCTGGATCAATGTTGCCAAGCAGGACGTAAGGAGTCTTGCGGAGGCTCTCAGGGATCACCGGGTGAAAGTCCGCAAAAACATTCAGGCGGGTTTCCAGCGTGTGGGCCTGGTTCATGTCGTATTCGTAATAGCCCCGCCATCGGAAGGTCTTGCCCTTGGGAACAACTTGTAGTCCCGAAAGGTCGATCTCGTGCTTGTTGAGTAAGCGGCGATATTTATCCGGAAAATCCCCACCAATCACAGCAACAATCGCCGGGCGGGTGAAATATGAAGCACTCACCGAAGCATACGCGCAGCTTCCCCCCAGTGCTTCGGTGACTTCTCCAAAGGGCGTGCGGACATTGTCCAACGCCACACTTCCAACAATTAACATGTTACTCATTATCGAGCTGCAAACTCCTATCGTGTTGGTCCAGCATTTTTCACGGCAAAGAGATGCCGACTGCGAGTCAAGAACGGAACGACGAATGTTGCAGCTCCTGGGGCGATCATTTCCATCTGCTCTCAATGAGCGTCCCGAGACTCAATGAAGTCGTGTTACTGGGCGGTGCAACAAAGTAGAACCAAATGACAGAACGCTCCGTGCATAAAATAAGCTGATTCGTGTTATCACTATCGTACTTGTTCGGTACGGAATCAAAAAGCTAGAGGAGTGACTCGAATGAAGCAAATCGTCACCGTCATTGCCGTGTTGGCATTGGTTGCAAGCACCATGACCTCCGTTTACGCCCACTGTGGCAAGTGTGAGAAGGGCAAAGAGGCGAAGGAACTCTCTTCGAAACGCTGGCACGCGGAACAAATGGGTGGATGCTGTAAAGATAAGAATACTTCTGCAACCGTCCAGTTTGGCAAATAGCCTGTCTTTCTGTCTGCGATAGCTTCAGGGTCTGTTGGGCTATCGAAGTCGGAAATGAAAAAAAGTTGACCGGCGCCCCCCGTTGAGGGAGCGCCGGTTTCTTTTTCTCAACCGCAGGTCGCAGGTCACAATAGACGCCAGAGGCCGAAGTTTTACTGCGGCCCCAAGTAGGTCATCTTCGCCGCATCGGCGGATACGTAATCATTGGGATCCGCGATATTTGTGCTGACCTGGACTGCTGGCACCGAGATGCCCGCATTGAACCACCATTGCCCGAGAGCATTAAACTGGCTGCCATTAATGGTCTGGTTTTGGTAAACGGTGGCAGTGTCCCCATTATAAGTGATCGTGTAGGGCACCGCGGTGGAGCGGTAAGTATCGCTGGCTGCGACGTACCACACAGACGGCTCGTAGACACCGTTCACTGGCAAGTTGAACTTCCAGGTCGCCGTCTTGAGCCCCCCGGCTGCTTGAGCCACGAGAGAATTCGTGCCATAGCACCCAGTATTGGCACTCGTTGTCCAGGTGCCGCTGGTCGAGAAGTAGGCAGCGCCACTCGTATTGTCAGAAACGAAGTAAGGAGCATTAGCCACCCACGCAATGCGAATCGCATCAGCACTCACATACTGAGTGCTGCTGCCAATGGCGTTGGAGACGGAGACAACGGGATAGGTGCCGGCTTTCAGGCGGAACGTGCCGAGGGAAACGAAACGTTTTGCACCGCCAGCCGAATCTTGCTGATTGACCGTGACGGTTTTGTTGCCACCGACCGCATACACTGTGTAGGGGACATTTGCGCTACGGTACGTCGAGTTGGACGTCGTGAACCATACGCCGATTTCGTAGACCCCGTGACGTGGAATGGTTGCGGTCCAGGTAGCGGTTGCTGTAGCAGAGCCCGAGGAGCCCAATGCGACTTTGCAGTTGGTCCCGTAAGGATAACCAGAAGTGCTATCGCTCCACGTGCCAGTGGTAGAGAACGCGCCTGCTGTGGAGTTATCCACGATAATAGGAGTGATCGGCGTCGGCGCCGTCGATGACACTGGCTGGAATTTCACGGCATCTGCGCAAACATAAGAACCACTCGAGGCTTGATTGCTAATCTCAACATAGCCAGAAGTGCCGGAATTAAATTGATAGCGCCCAAGGTAGACCCAGGACGCTTTGTTGATGCGCTGGTTCACGTAGACGGTGCTTGTGCCCGTCTTGTGCGTGATCCGGTAAAGCGCCGCCGCAGTGTTCAAATAGGGGTCTGTCGGCGCCTGATACCACGTAAACACATCATAGTAACCGGTGCTCGGCAAGCTGGGGGTGAAACGAGCCACCGCTGATTCTGTGGAAGCAATGTTGGCCTGCCGATAGTTGCTGCCGTAATGGCCATAATTTGAAGTCGAAGAACCAAGCGTCGACCACGTGCCACTGCGCACGCTGAACCCAGAATCAGCATTGTCCACAATGATCGGTCCGCCGGTGTCAGTTCCCGTGAACCCACAGAGAGATTTGAATCCAGCCAGGGTGACATCAATGCCAACACCGTAGCGCTTGAGCTCATAGCGCGGTGTGGACTGGTAGTTCAGGCCACCTTGAGTCGTAAATGCGGCCTCGTAGCCTGCTGCCTGGGCTGCAGCAATGACTGTGCTGTTGTAATCTCCGAATGGGTACGCAAGGTACTTGCAGGTTTTTCCGAGATTGGTCTCGATCGCCTGTTTGGAGTTCACGAGTTCGGCATTCAGATTGCTGGTCTGGGTGAGGTAGGGGTGTGTCACCGTGTGTGATTCGCACGTCACAAGCCCCCATTTTTCTGTAAAATTCAGCTCGTTCCAATCCCCATGGTCGCGGCTTGTCACAACACCTACATAGCCGGTATGGGCAAAGAAGCACCCAGGCATGACAAGCTCTTGCATGATGGGGTGGGCAAACTCATGGTTCCCGATATAATTGTCGTCGAACGTCAGGACGACTGCATTTGTCGGAATGGTCGTGTTGCCTTTGTGCCATTCGACGAAGTGGCTGATGGGAATCACGTTATAACCGCGGCGAGCTAAGAATTCGAGCATATCGCGGAAGTTATCCGGATAAACGTCAGACGTGGCTGCAACCTGGCCATCGTAGAACTTTGTTTCATGAAACATGAAAACGCGGGCACTCGTGCCCTGAGCAGCGAGCTTCCCTGTGAAACCCATACTCCCCAGGAGTGCTGCGCAAGCCAAGAGGGAGCGCAATGTGAGCTTCATAAAATGGTCTCCTCCGAGTTTGGATTGGCCGCCACGCGCTGACGGAACCGCTCCCCAGAGTAATTCAATCGGCGCCTGGCGAACAAGAACATGGTCTTCATACACCATGCAAAAACGAGGCGAGCAGAAACCGTTATAAATTTTCCACTAAAATTTTAGGCTCCGATTGTGATCAAACCCGGTGAAGGATGAACTAAGTTGCGAAATGACAACAATTGAAGATATCTGGTGGAGGGCCATTAAACCGGTTTGAAACAATTATAGAGACTTTTTACACGAAGAAAACAGCTCGTTTAGTTTTTCGCTGATCGCTTGGAGCGAATGCGAAGAAGGCTTACGCGTTGCATGGTCAGCCAGAAGTGCCCGCGCTTCTTTGACAAGATTCGTTAGCGCCGCGTCGAGTTGCTTGTCTTCACGAGCTACAAGGCAAAACACGCAAACGAAAAGACGCTCATCAACCTCGGTGAATCGAAAAAGCACCTGGTTTGTGAGCATTTGAACGACAAATTCTTTGCGATCCATGCCCGGGATAATAGATGAAAGGGCGGAGAACACACCTGCCGCTGTGGCACCCATTTGTTCTTCCGGAAGCGGCAAATCACCGGCGTAGCTGAGTATTGCTCCCGTACGGTCAACGAGCGCAGCCGCAGAGACGCGCCCTTGTTGCACCAGCGCACGCAAGTGGCTCTCAAAATGCCCCAGAGCTTCTGGGTCAACGAATACAATTTGCCGATTACGGGACTCCATCGGGACGCGCCTCACAGTTTGGCGTGGAGATCTTCGTTGAGCTTAGTCACGACGGCCGAACAGATGGCTTTGAAAGTTTCCACGACTCCAATTGATTGAATTGCGATGGCCTCAAACCAGGGGACGTTACGCTCGTTGAGAGCTCGGTTAAGTTCATCAACGCTGAGGATATTGGGAAGGTCGCGCTTGTTGTATTGTATGACCAGCGGCAACGAGTAGTAATCGTATCCGTGTTCAGCTAACAGTCCTTTCATGTCGGCCAGGCTTGCGACGTTGTCCGCGAGACGACTTGCATCGGAATCTGCCACGAATACAATGCCGTCCACTCCTTGCAGCACCATCTTTCGTGTCGCGCGATAGTAGTCCTGCCCTGGCACGCCATAGACAAGAAAGCGCGCTTTCAGCCCGCGGATTTGCGCAACATTAAGAGAAAAGTAGTCGAAAAACAGCGTCCGTTCGTCCGCCGTATCAATAGTCTGCAGTTCGCTTCGATGTTGCGCCGGCAGTGCGGCGTGAATTGCTTTGATATTGGTGGTTTTTCCCCCAAGACTCGTTCCGCAGTAAACGATCTTGCAGTTGATCTCTCGCGATCGATAGTTGATGATGGGCATTCGCCGTTACTCCACTTTGCCTGCTTTCCTAATGTTTATTACCCTCAAGATGCGGGTGGCTAGTCAAAACGAATTATGGAGCGAGACAAGATTTTTCCGCCACAGTGGAAGCGAGTGTTTTACCCGTCGCGCAAACCCATAAGGCGCCGAAACATTTGACATTGCTAAGGGGACCACTGAGAGCCTATCTGCGTGGACAGGCCAGATAAAAGCGCCAACGAACGCATCGCCGAAATCATGCAAGAGCTGCGCCGCGGAGCAACGGCACGGCTTGCTGCCCTGGCATCTGAATTCGACCGGTTGCGGGAAGCTCTTGTCGCGCTTTACAATGAATCGGAATTTCACTCCATTCTTTCTCCTCTCAATGAGGCAAACGCTATTCTCGACAAAGCCACATCCACAGCACACGATCTTGCCCAGCTTGAGCCAGAAACCATCACTCAGCTCGAGTATCTTGCAAAGCCTCCTGGACATTCTTATCCCCTCTGGCATCCGAAGGGGTGGGTTGCATGCCTTTACCGAGCATGTTTGGGTCGGCAATACGCATTCAATGAGCTTTTGCTCAGTTGCGTGGCGCGCATTGATAGGCGTGCGGAACTTGCGCGTCAGCTTGCATATAGATTGATCGGCACCTGCAATGCTCAGCTCTCGCATCTCGTTCGGCAAGAGAAACTGATTTCCGAGACATTGATCGCAACGATCGACAGGATTGAGTATTTGTTTTGCGCAATTGTGGGAACACAATCTCCGGAAGAAAAGGAGACAGGTGATCGGAATCGCGGTGAAGACACAAGCCGAAGGCTCGACGCGGTCACCGAAATCTCATCGCTGAAGGCATTTCTTTCAGAGCTAGAGTTACGCCTTTCCTCTCTGGAGGAAAGGAGCTCACAATGGCAGTCATTTCTCGAGAATTGGGCAGAATCCGCCACACAGAATGAAGAGTTTAGGCGTCGCCTCGTCACAACAATAGAAGAGCTTCGCAACGAGGTGACAGCGCTCACGCAGTTAGTGAGAAGCGAGAGCCGTCAACCGCCTCGCGCGAGTTCTGCTCAAGAACAGCCAAAACAACCAGGTGACGAAGACCATAGAAATCCCCCACTGGCTTCTGCCTTCAGTTTTCTAGATTTTGAACGTGCCCTTCGCGGTGGCGAAGTGCTGATTGCAGAGCAACAAGCGCACTACGTGCCTTGGTTCAAAGAGCTGTCAGCACCAGTGCTCGATATTGGCTGCGGACGGGGGGAGTTCCTTGAACTTCTCCGCGATCATGGAATTCCGGCCATGGGCATAGATTGCGACGTGGATATGGTCCGCTATTGCAGAGAGAAAGGGCTGCAGGTGGAAGTGGGCGAGCTAACAGAGTATTTAAATCACGTCGCAGACGAATCAATTGGTGGAGTGTTCATGGGACAGGTCATCGAGCACCTCGAACGCGAGACGGTGCTAGCTTTGCCCGCCCTCCTCTGGCGCAAACTTGTACCCGGTGGAACTGTGGTCATAGAAACCGTGAATCCGATGTGTCTCAGCACGTTTGCAGGAGCCATGTATGCAGACCCCACTCATGTGCGCCCAATTCACCCCAAGGGGTTAGAGTTTTTGTTCTCAAGTGTGGGCTTTACCGATACGACGATAGTTTTAAGCGCCCCCGTACCTGACCAAGAAAAGCTCGCACCTCTTCAAGAGAAAGCTCCTCTTGATCCTGTGGCAAAAGACTTGGTGCTGCAAATGAACGACAACATCGCGCGTTTGAACACATTGCTTTACTCTTACGCGAACTATGCGTTGGCCGCGCGTAAACCGAAACAAGTATGAATCGTCAGCCCTACAAACTCGCTTTTGTTATTCCCTGGTACGGTAACCAAACAGGTGGTGCTGAAGTCTTTTGCCGCGGACTGGCACACGCGCTTGCCGCGTTGGGGCATGATGTGACGGTCCTCACGACGTGCTGCCGCGATCCATTTCACGACTGGAGCCAGAACCATCTGCGTGCGGGAGAATCCCGGGAGGACAATGTCCGAATTCTGCGGTTTCCTGTGGATGCCACAGACCGGACCGCGTTTGCTCATTATTATCAGCTCATTGACCGAGGGATTGACCTTCCGCCGGCTCAGGAAGAGGAGTGGATGGCGAACAGCATCAACAGTTCAGCGCTCTATCGCTTTATTGCAGCTAAACGCAGAGATTATCTCTTCTTCTTCCTGCCCTATCTCTACGGCACGACGTATTTCGGACTCCGCGCTGCTGGGCGAAAACATAGTTTCATGATTCCGTGTCTGCACAATGAGCCTTTCGCCTATCTTTCTATCATGCAGGAGATGTTTTCGCGTGTCCGCGGTTGTCTGTTCTTAAGCGAACCCGAGCGTGATTTCGCGACCGCGCTTTACCCCCTCCATAATAAAGAGAACCTGTTGCTTGGTGGTGGATTGTCCAGCGAATGCATTGGAAATGGTGAGGCATTTTGCGAGCGCTACAAGGTCGCGCAACCCTTCGCTTTGTGCGTCGGACGAAAAGTGCCCGGCAAGGGAACCGATCTTCTCGTGAGCTACTTTGCAGCGTATCGCCGCTACTGCCCGAACGATCCGTTGCGCCTGGTTCTTATTGGGAAAGGTAACGTCGAAATCCCTTCGGAGCTGAAAGATTTTGTTATCGAGCCGGAGCTGGAGGATTGGCGCCACGTCTTTGATGCCATGGCTGCCTGTGAATTTCTCATTCAGCCCAGTTTTTTCGAGTCTTTTTCGCTGGTGCTCATGGAAGCATGGCTCAATAGACGTCCGGCTTTAGTGAACGGTGAATGCGAGGTCACTCTTCACCACGTTCTCGAGTCCAATGGCGGGCTCTACTTTACAAATGTCGGGGAGTTCATCGAGACCATCCGCCTGCTACGCTCGCGACCCGACCTAGCTGCTGCGATGGGGCGGGCTGGCGAACGGTATGTGCGTTCACGCTATCTATGGCCAGAGACAGCCATGAGATTTCACGATTTTCTTGAGAGTGTGTGGAAGTCCATGACGGCCGTCTTGTCTTCCGAACTCACCTGAGCGGTGTATGGTTCCGTACGACACTCGTCAGCTGCCATTTTAGCTGGGGAAAAGGTTCGTCAATAAGCTGAGAAACCTCTTTCGCGGAGGGTTGGCTGGCCTTTTTCATAGCTTCTCGAACTGCCACTTGCCCACGGCGAGCGTAATCGATCGAAAGCCCCAGGACTCGAGCCGCCTCTTGCGGTGCATGGAACCCTGTGGAGTTTTCCGCTTCGACGAAATCGAGCAAGAATTGGGCGCGCCGCTGACAAACAAGAGCATCGCTGAGCACATCGTCATTGAGTCCAAGCTTCCGGGCTTCTTTAAGGTCTTTAATCAGGTCAACCAGGGCGTCCATCGCGATATTGCGGAGAAAATAGGTTCGCTCCTGAATTTGTTCCGCTCGCGCTTTGAGCTCAGCCTCTGGGAATTTGTGACACGTCTGACACGCGTTCGCGATATTCAACAAGGGACTGCGCACATGATGATCGCTGATCTTCTGGGCTCCCACACGCTTGTACGGCATGTGGCAATCGGCACAGGCGACGCCAGAGCGAGCATGAATTCCCTGATTCCACATTTCAAATTCTGGGTGCTGGGCTTTGAGCACCGGCGCACTTGTCTCCGCATGCACCCAATCCTTGAATCCAATTTCATCGTAGTAGGCGAGAATCTCGTCCGCTTTCAGTCCCTTGTGCCACGGATACACCAAGCGTTTTTCGGGCCCCTTGAAATAGTATTCATCATGGCACTGCGCACAAACAAACGAGCGCATTTCCTGGCGCGTAGCCATCGTGTTCGGATCATAATTCTCAATGCCCTCGCGGCGTTTTAAGTTTTTGATTCCCTCGAGAAAGCCAGGGCGTGTGATGCGCAGCTGCATGGTCTGGGGGTCGTGACAATCGATACACGCCACAGGGTGCAGCTTCGTGCCAAGGCTCGCCATAATCTTGTCCATTTCGGCTTTGGCTTCAGCGTACGGGAGCTTGTTGAAGTGTTCGAACCCTTTGATGATGTCACCGTTTCCGGCTTTCTTATATGGGATATAGACCGAAGCATGACAATGCAGGCATGTCCCCGGTTGTTTCGCTGCGACTTGGCGCTCTGTGTAAAGTTGGTCTTCCAGCATATACGCATGGCCCCGTTCTTCACGAAAGTCGCGCGCAAAAGCGTAACCAGCCCACATGATTTTTAAGCGTGGATCTTCCTCCAAGCGCGACTGCGCCACGACGCTACGTGGATCGGCCTGGGTCGGAGTGCGGGGCAACGCTTCGCTTCCCCCGAACCGCGTGCGCACTTGATCCGTAGTGCGTTTGTATTGATCATACTGCAGGGGAAAATTCTTACCCCAAACAGCCGGATCGGCTGTATCGTCCGTGAGTTCTACAACACGGAAAAAGGGGTTTTTTGCCTCAACCTTGCGTTCGAAAATGTTCATCAACAACGCCGTGAGACCAAAGGCGAGGACAGCGCTGACCAGCGTCGTCACAACGAGTAGCCGAACGACTTTTGCCCATGGTAACCCCGAAGTTTGTGGGGGGGTGACATTGTTCTTATCAGCCATCGCCGTGTTCTCCTTCCAATTAATCACTGAGCTCCAAATGTCCGACTGACTTGTGACATGAAGTGCATGAGAGCTGCTGAGCTTGTGCCTTACTCACGCCAGGATGCAGATCGATTTGCTCGACGATATCGGCATGACAATACCGGCACGCTTGTTCTGTGACGCTCCGATTAAGGTTAGAAATCTGAATCGGCTCATGAAAGTTTTGCGTCGTGAAAGCTGTCGCATGACGAAATCCGTTGAGGGCTTTGACGGCATATTTCCCCACGAGGTTGTGCGGGGTGTGACAATCATTGCAGGTCGCGGCAAGGCGGTGACTGGATTTCAGATACGCAGCGTAATGATCCTGCATGACGTGGCAATTTGCACAGGCAGCGGGATCGTTGGTGAGATAGCTGGCGCCCCGAGCGTACCAAAACACATAAGCCCCCAGCCCGGCACTCAATCCAACGAAAATGGAGGCTGCCATCCCAACACGTATAAGTTTCTTCTGCCAGTTGCTCATTGCCACAGCCGGGCGCAGATTTCTTTTCTACGGTGCACGATCTTATAGGAAGAGAACGCCGCTCGCGAAAAACTGCAAAAGGAAAAATCTCGGAATGCTCAGAGAGTTTGATCTGAATCAAGTTTTGCGTTGTGGCGATGGCTAGCCAATGCCGAACGCTAAGACTAGCGAAAGATGTCTGGATTCCGCCGTTTTTTGGAAGAGGCGCTTTCTGGCTTCTACACCCTCACCGGATTCCCATCGCGTCAATCAAGCACGCAGCCAGTTTGCCGTCGACTGCTGCCCCGTGCTTCTCCTTCAGGGCTTTCATGATGAGTCCTTTTTTGTCGAGACCTGAGGCACGAAGTGCCTCGATCTCTGCGCGAAGCTCGTCTTCCGAGAGCTGACGTGGCAGATAGGACTGGAGCATCGCAATCTCTTCCTCATACTGCGCGCACACATCAGGTTTGGATTCTTTGTGCTGCTCGATGAACTCCCGCAGCGATTTGATGTACGCGGAGATCACTGCTGTAGCGATATCGCCTTTGGCATTCGGATCCTTTTCTTTCTTTTGGATCTCGCCAAGGATGTAATCGAGTGTGGCTTTGCGCGCAGTTTGGCCTGCCTTCATTGCCTCGATGCGATCGCGCTGTATTTGCGATTTGATGTCCATGGCAGCTATCACGTTGTGGCATCACGGGATGGTCAAGCGAACAGTGGAACGGCATGCCCATTTTCTACGCGGACGAGCACAACTTTAGGGAGGCGCGCGATGAGGCGGAGAGGTTCCTCTTCGGCATAGGCTTTAGCAAAACAGGTTACATGGCGATGACCAATCTCGCGGATGACGGCATAGCTGCGAATGTGATCCTCTGGACGCATTGGCGATTCAAGAACAGCTTCAAGAGCGCGGCAAACACCTATGCCTGTCTGCTCTCCGTCGCATACTACAATGGCGGCATGCACGGCCATGCCAATTGGCAGCCCCGTCATCGGATGTGCCCCACTGCCTAAGCGCAACCAGGGATGCACTTGCTCCATAAGATGAGCGAGCAGGCCAGCGCGGTGCCGGCACCAGGCTTCATCTCCAACACTGAGCCGTCCCGGCTGTTGACGTACGACAGTGAGGATCTCGACAGGCGAAGGAATGAAGGCCATTTCACTTCTCCTATCTTGTCAGTTGAAAACAGCACAAGCGCTTTTGATTATAGCCTGAAGCGTGCGCTGGAGCTTTTATCCCTTTTTAGTAAGGAGTTTGAAGAATGGCAACGAAGAACAAGAAGAAGCGCTTTGCAGCCTTCATCAACGGGCGTTGGGTAAAAGAGGGCTCTCAGGGAACATTTGAAAACATTAATCCGGCTGATACGAGAGACGTGGTCGGCGTGTTTCCTGCATGTGGTCCCGAAGAAGTTGCCGAGGCAGTCGCAGCGGCAAAAGAAGCCTACGAAAGCTGGCGTCTTGTGCCGGCACCAAAACGTGCGGAGATCATTCGCAATGCTGCCAATCTCCTCATCAAGCACAAGGAACGCATTGCCCAGCAGATGACTCGCGAAATGGGCAAGATTCTCGACGAAACACGTGGTGATGTGCAGGAGGGGATCGATACAGGTTTTTATGCGTCAGGAGAAGGACGACGCCTGTTTGGCGACACCGTGCCGTGCGAGTTGCCGAACAAGTTTGGCATGAGTGTACGCATGCCGATTGGCGTGTGCGGGATGATCACCCCGTGGAATTTCCCATTGGCCATTCCGACATGGAAGATTTTCCCAGCTCTTGTATGCGGCAATACCGTTGTGTTTAAGCCTGCGACCGACACTCCAGCCACGGCAGTCGAGCTGGTCGAGATACTTCTCGAGGCTGGACTTCCGCCAAAGTGCATCAACCTCGTGACTGGTTCGGGA
The DNA here is from genome assembly GCA_017161655.1 of Candidatus Sumerlaeota bacterium. Taxonomy (GTDB): domain Bacteria; phylum Sumerlaeota; class Sumerlaeia; order Sumerlaeales; family Sumerlaeaceae; genus DRVG01. The sequence continues at coordinate 19,430 of JADFCV010000014.1, read as the reverse complement.
TCATCGGTGGGAAATGCTATTGTGGACCATCCGGACGTTCGGGTGATTAGCTTTACCGGTTCAACCGAGATTGGCTGCAAGATCAACGAGCGCGCCGGAGCAAAACTTAAGAGAGTGTCGCTCGAGCTTGGTGGCAAAAACGCGCAAATTGTCATGGATGACGCTGATATGGAACTCGCCCTCGAAGGAGTCCTGTGGGGCGCATTTGGAACAACCGGTCAGCGGTGCACGGCCACGTCGCGTCTCATTCTTCATAAGAAGATCCATGACAAGTTCGTGGAAAAGCTCATAGAACGCGCGAAAAAGATTCGGATCGGAAATGGTCTCGATCCCAAGACGCAAATGGGGCCACTTGTGAGCAAAGCCCAGCGAGAGAACGTGAAGCGATACGTTGAAATCGGTGTGAACGAGGACAAAGCTGAACTCGTTCTAGGCGGCAAGGAGCTTACCCAAGGTCCCTACGCTCATGGGTGGTTTTTTGAGCCAACAATTTTTGTTAACGTGAAACCCAAGATGCGCATTGCGCAGGAAGAAATCTTTGGACCTGTCCTGGCTGTGCTTCGTGCAAAAGACCTCGACGACGCCATTCGGATCCTCAACGACACACCGTATGGATTGAGCTCCTCTATCTACACGCGAGACGTGAACGCCGCATTCAAAGCTATGCGCGACATCGAAGCAGGCATTACTTACATCAATGGCCCCACGATTGGTGCCGAAGTGCAGTTGCCGTTTGGTGGCGTAAAAGGAACAGGAAACGGCCACCGAGAAGCCTCTCATACGGTGCTGGACATCTTCACGGAGTGGAAATCCATCTACGTCGATTACAGCGGGAAATTGCAGCGCGCACAAATTGACGTTCAAGCTGGCTGATCTTCAGCGGATATCCTTGCGGGGAGAGCCTATATGTGGGCTCTCCCCTATTCTTTTTGCTGAAGTGGTTGCAGCCCAGGCGGCCGACGCGGCGGCCATGGTGTTAGCTTTTTCAGGGGAACGCCTTACTTCCCCAGAAAGCGGGACAGCCCTTCCACAGCTAATTCGAGACGCTCGAAGCTTGCAGCATAGCTGGCGCGCACAAAGCCCTCCCCGCTGGGTCCGAATGCGGTGCCAGGCACAATCGCCACTTTCTGAGAGCGCAGCAATTCCGTGCAGAATTCCTCACTCGTGAGCCCTGTGGCTTTGATATTTGCAAATGCGTAGAATGCACCGTCGGGCGTGAGAGTCGGGAGACCAAGTTCGTTAAAAGCCTTCACGATGAAGTCCCGACGGCGGCGATATTCTTCTCGCATAGCGGCGACGTCTTCGTCGCAGCTCCGTAGTGCTTCCAGCGCAGCATATTGGGAAATAGTCGGCGCGCAGAGAATTGTGTACTGGTGAATCTTCACCATAGCGGCAATGAGCTCCGCCGGGCCACAAAGATACCCCAATCGCCACCCAGTCATGGCAAAAGCTTTTGAGAAGCCGGAGATCAAAAGTGTGCGTTCTTTGGCGACGGGTAAAGCCGCAAGGGACACGTGATGCCCCTCATACGTGAGCTCTGCATAAATTTCGTCGCTTAAAACGAGGAGGTCATATTCTGTCGCAAAGCGAATGAGCTTTTCGAGATCAGGCTGACGCAGTGTCGCACCTGTTGGATTATTGGGATAGTTCACCACAAGCGCTTTAGTGCGATCGGTGACCGCTTCGCGCAATCGGTCAAAATTGAGGCGAAAACCCTCCTCCTGAAACGTGGGAACATAGCGTGGGGTCCCGCCTGCAAGAATGACCGTCGGCGCGTAGGAGACGTAGCATGGTTCCACGACTAACACTTCATCGCCCGGATCGAGCAGTGCGCGAAGAGCAATGTCAATCGCCTCACTCCCGCCCACAGTTATGACAATCTCTGTGTCAGGATCGTAGGACAGGCCGTACCGACGTGCGAGCCAACTTGCCAATTCCACTCGCAACTCACGCAGGCCGTAATTGCTCGTGTAAGTAGTCTTGCCTTTTTCCAGCTCATAGATGGCCTGTTCGCGAATCGTCCAGGGTGTCTGAAAATCCGGCTCGCCAACGCCGAGGGACACAACACCTTCGGTGGCCAAGACCAGTTCAAAAAAGCGCCTGATGCCGGAGGGCGGCAACTCAGCCACACGGCGGGCGATTTTGGTCGCAATCTGCGAAGTCGTCTGAACTGTCATTGCGACGCCTCCTTCACGGTGTCACCGGGAGGCGCTCGAGGGATTCTTCTCCGTCAAGGGGGACGCCATCCTGTTTATATTTTTTTAGCAAAAAATGCGTCTGTGTTTCTTTCACTCCGTCCATGGTCGCCAGTTTCTCCGTAATGAACTTCGCGATCTCCTTGAGAGATTTGGCCTCCATGAACAGCAAGAAATCAGACCCGCCAGACATTAAATAGAGTGAGCGAACTTCGGGAAAGCGATAGATGCGCCGTGCGATGCCGTCGAACCCTTCGCCGCGTGTTGGGGAAACGTGGACCTCGACAATCGCTTCAACGATTTCTTCCCCGGCAGCATCGGGGTTGATCAACGCCTTGTAGCCATAGATGGCGCGAGACGCTTCGAGCTCGCTGAGTAGCTGAGCCACTTCTTCGGCAGTGATGCCAAGTCGGGCCGCAAGCTGCTCGTTCGTTAGCCGCGCGTTTTGACGCAGCAATTCCATCAATTTGAATTTCATGTTCGCTGCTCCTTACGTGGTCGTGTAACCTTTACCCCAGAGCTGTCAGCGAACCCCTCACCATTTGTTCAAAAAACCAATCTTCTTGAGCGGCCAATAACGGAAAAACGCTTTGCCTCGCAAATTTTCGTAGGGGAGCCCTCCCCAAAACCGGCTGTCGTAGCTGTTTCCTGTGTTGTCGCCGAACACCAACATCTGGCCGGCAGGAACTTTCACAGAATACTCGACAGTATTCGGGATTTCATAGCGCTGATATTTGAAGAATTCAGGCGTTTCGACGGGTTTGCCGTTAATGCAAAGGCGCTTTTCGTTATCAATCTCCACAAGTTCGCCGTCGAACGCGACGGCTCGCTTTACGTAAACCGACTGGTAGCGATTATACGGCTGAACCCGAAACGTGTAGCCGTTGCGTGTGTAGGTTGTGGATTCTCGCTTGAACGGAACCCGGAATACCACAATGTCCCCACGGCTCGGCTTCGTGAACCAGTAGGCAAATTTGTTAACACAGATGTGATGCTCCTCGAGGTGCACCTCACGCTCAATGAGTGATAGTTGGCTCGGCGTAAGAGAGCCCCGCCAGCGTTTGCCCTCGTAGGTGTAACGTCCGGTCGATTCATCTTTGCGGAACACCTGAACAAGATCGCTTCCGCGCTCGAGAATAAGAAGATAGTAACGCTGGCGAGCCGTTTCGTCCACGGCAATGCCTTCGGCCACATAGTCGCCCAGGAGCGTGGGACTCATAGATCCGGAGGGAATCTTAAAGAGCTCTACCGCAAACGTGCGAATGAACATGGCCAGCACAAAAGCGAAAACAAGGGCGTCAAGCCATTCGCGGATGACGGACAGAACGCCGCGGCCGCCGTCATCTTCCGGCTCTTCCACCACCCACTTGCGTGAATGCGTACTTGGATCAGATGCTCGTGCCATGGAGGCGAGTTTGCTCTCGTTCCTTTTGCGATTTGTTGCGCGTCAGCTTGAAAACGCCTCTGAGAAACGCAACTACAATATAAACCTCAGCGAATTGCCAAAGCGCTGACACGTAAATGCTTGCTGGCTGACTTACACACAAGATAGCGATGCAATCTGAAGCTCGGAGAGCGTGGGGCATGTGGTTGGTTCAAGCGTTGAGCGACATGGCACGTTATGATTTCTGGCGCTATGCGGTCATTGGCGGATTACTTATTTCGATCGTATGCTCCGTGCTTTCCGTGTATGTCGTGCTGCGTCGCATGGCGTTCATCGGCCAAGGAATTTCCCACAGCGCGTTTGGCGGGATTGCTCTTGGGCTTTATCTCTTCGGGACGGGTAATCACCCAACGCTCGGCATCTACGCTACGGCCATCGTCTTCTGCATTCTTGTCGCATGGCTCATTGCTGGAACAACGCATGAGGGGCAAATCTCCGAGGACAGCGCAATTGGCATTTTCCTCGTCGTTTCGATGGCCATTGGGATTATCTTTTTCAAGGCGGCTCGAGGATATAGCCAGGACGCCATGAGTTATCTTTTTGGCAGTGTTTTGGCCATGACTCCAGAGGAACTCTGGTTGATTGGTGGGCTGAGTGCAGCGGTGCTCGTCCCTCTCTTTCTTTTTCAGAAAGACCTGCTCTTCTATGCGTTTGATCCACGAATGGCCCGCGTGGTGGGGGTCCCTGTGGACTTCCTCCACTACCTGCTTCTCACCCTTCTCGCAGTGACCATTGTCATTTCTACGCGCCTTATCGGCATTGTCTTGGTGTCCGCATTCCTTGTACTACCTGCAGCCACAGGGCTTCTACTCTGTTCACGCTTCAAGACACTTCTCGTGGTGAGCATGATTCTGGGGGCGCTGTGCACAATGCTGGGTCTTGTGGTCAGCAGTGCTGCAGATGTGCCAGCGGGAGCCTCCATCGTCCTCACCCAGTTTCTGATCTTTCTTCTTGCCATGGGATGGAAACGCTGGAGATTGCGCTACTTTTCGCATGGACAAAGTTGAATTTGCTTGAAGCTCCACGTTCATGGACACGGCGTAATAACGACGAGGTAGAGGAACGAAACTATGAGAGCAAAAATGGGAACTTTGCGTCTCTCCCGAATACTTGTTATGGGATTTGCCATACTGAGCAGCTGGGTATTTGCCGAGGTAACGACTTATACGGTAAGCACACCAAACGCGTCGCAAACGTCCTACACACTTGAATCTGGGGTGATCTATCAGGACCTGCGCGTTGGGACCGGACCTGAGCCGCTTCGCGGACAAATGGTTGGTTTTCACTACGAAGGGAAAGTGCTCTCCACTGGGAAAATGATCGATAATTCGCGTATCAAAATCGTGCCAAATCCTCTTCGCGTCACACTAGGGGGTGGCAAACTGATTCCTGGTCTTGAAGACGGCTTGATCGGTATGCGCGTTGGCGGCCGGCGACTTATCGAGATCCCTCCCGAACGGGGCTACGGCGATGCGGGCATTCCGCCTGAGATTCCGCCAAAAGCTCGCCTGCTTTTTGATGTGGAGCTGGTGGAAGTTCGCGATGAGCAAACCACAGCATCGGCCATTGGCGATTGATCTTCACCGGAGATTACGTCGCCACCTCTTCGTTTAACACTTCCAGATTCGGAATTCGTGTTGCCATCGGGTATCACGCAGTTCCATCCTTGCTGGCTGAAATGTTGAAAAAGTTCATCGCTTGGTTCGCGGTCTTGTGCCTGGGGGTAACTCCATTACTTGCTGAGCCGGTAAGAGCAAGACACACCGGAGGGCGACGTCAGCTTCCTGCAACAGTTCAGCGTCCACTTCGCCTTCGCAATACGTGCGTGGCAGTGTGTTCAATCGTAAATCCAACAGCGCATCGGCCGTTAGGATTTGCCCGTGGCAGTGGTTTTTTTGTGACGCCGTACCACGTTCTCACTTGCAGACACTTGCTGAGTGTCCCGTCCCCAACTGGGCTGATTCCGGCCGATCGGATCATTGTTGAGTGGGTCGATGGCCGCCAATGCGATGCAGTCGTCGTAGCGACAGAGAAGTACCACGATTTGGCCCTCCTTCAAATCGACAACTGCCGATGGCGCGGAAGCCCAGCTCGGTTGGCGGAAACTCCTTTGGAAATTGGCGACCATATCCGCATAGCCGGGTTGTTCGACCCGAGTGGATTCTGGGTTGCAGAGGGTTCCGTCATGGCTCTAAACGTCCTGGACGGGTTTGCCATGGCTGATTCCAAAGTGCGAAGTGGGTTTAGCGGCGGTCCCGTCTTTGACAGGGAGGGAAAACTGCAAGGCTTACTCAGTCAGCGCGACGACGCTCGGAACGCCATATTCGTAAGAGCCGACGTGCTGCGCAACTTTCTGGAAGTAGCAGGGGTGCTAAGCCTAGAAAACGAAGTCAAACGTTTCGAGGTGAGTCCCACACCGGGTGAACAAGCTACTCCCAAGCAGAGCACTGGAGCAAAGAAGAAGAACACTGCTACGGCACACTAAGTCGCCGGGAAGTCGCTAAGAGGCTCCTGCTTGCACGCCCTCAGAAGAGCATATTCTATACTGTTGTGGTTCAAAATGCACTTTGAGGCGCATGTTAGCTGAGGGTACCCGTCATTCCCTGTGCTGCCTGGCCTTAAGCGAACGTGGGATGACTATCGAAAACACGAGCGGAACTGCATTGGAGGCGTGGATAAGCGCACGTGATGACAGGGGCGTGACGGCGCGAATGAATTTCAAATGCTCTCTGTAAAAACATTCTGAAAAGAGAGCGGGAGTAGCTCAGTTGGTAGAGCATCAGCTTCCCAAGCTGAGGGTCGCGGGTTCGAGCCCCGTTTCCCGCTCCAGTTTTTTTTGTCCAGACGTGCACTTCCTACCTCTGGCATACCTAGCTCTGACTTGTTGCGCCCGCATGGAAAAGCACGAGGAGGCCACAGTCGCAGCATAAGTCACTGGCTCAGAAGACTTACCGAACTTGACGCGGCGCTTTGAGATGTGGGACGGTGAGATCTCCAAGAAAATTTAGGAAAGGTTCATAGCCATGCAGAAGCGACGACTTGGGGCAAAAGGACCGTGGGTCAGCGTGATCGGATTTGGTGCCTGGGCTATCGGTGGAACCAACTGGGGGCCAACCGATGATAAGCAAAGTAAAGAAGCGCTCCATGCGGCTCTCGATGCAGGTGTGACCTTCATTGATACAGCCGATGTGTATGGATACGGTCATTCAGAGGAGCTTATCGGCCAAGTCCTGGCTGAACGCGGCCACCCCGAGGATGTGGTGATCGCTACGAAGGCTGGGAATGACTTCTATTCGGCAAAGCCCGAAGACGACAAAGGCTATGGGCCTATTCGCCCCAACTATAGCAAAGAGTACCTCATTTCGGCTGTCGAGAAAAGTCTGCAACGACTGGGAATTGAGTGTGTGGACATTCTCCAGCTTCATAGCCCCAACACAGAGATCCTCGAACGCGATGAGCCGTGGGAAGCTTTGTCCACACTCAAAGAGCAGGGGAAAATTCGGCATGCTGGGCTGAGTGTTCAGAGCTTCAAGGAAACAGAACAGACCCCCATCGTAGAAAAATGGGCAAACGCGGGCTTGCTGGATGTGATCCAGGTGCGCTACAACCTTCTGGAGCGGGAAGCCGAGCAAGCGTTGTTTCCCACAGCTCAACGTTACGGGGTCGGCGTTATTGTTCGCATTCCATTGCTCTTTGGATTCCTCACAGGCAAATTTACGCGCCAAACGCGATTTGGTGAAGACGATCACCGCCGCATGAATCTCAGCCCGGAAAAGCTTGAAAAGTACTTTTCAGAACTGGAGGCGCTGGAACCTGAACTTGCGGCGGAGCGAGAACACACGGGAGCCACACGCGCTCAACAAGCTCTTGCTTTCTGCCTTCGTCACCCTGCCTGCCACACAGTGATTCCGGGTGCGAAGACTCCTGCGCAGGTTATGGAAAACGTCGGCGCAGCGAGGTTTATCTAGAATCCTGCTCCTTTGCTTATCGAACAGCGGCTGATATTTTGGCTCCCATGGCAGAGGTCGCCCCCACGTGGAGCATGTTGAGAAAAGCCACTGCGAAGCGGGAGAAAGAATGGAAGTGCTCCTTTGCGATGGAGATGGCTCCTAGATCCAAGGGAAGCGACCTAGGGTAGCTTGCTCTAGTAGCGAAAGAAGAGGGGCCCACTGCCGTTTGGCAGAACAATGAGTATCACTCGAAAAAGGGGGCGATGAGGATCGCTTTCAACGTACAAATGAGCGGAACAGCACGTGGGCAAGGAAACCAGCGATGGGAGGGAAGAAAAACGTGCATGCCAGGCGCGCAGCAACGAAACGCCAGCCAAGTAAGCCCGCCTCTAGGGGCAAGAGCAAGGCATGGGTAAGCGCTCCGGCAGTAAGGAAGGCAACGATGCACCCCACTCCTGCCCCCCATTTAAGCGCAAGCGAAGCGATGATTGTTTGAACGACAGGACCGCCAGGCGCCACGGCGCCGGTCAGAGTCCCCAGAAGAATGCCACGAATTCCCGAATTCTCGCTCAGCCATTGGGCCACGGTTTCGCGCGGTACGAGGACGGCGAGCAGACCCAGCAGGAGGAACGTGAGCACAACGACAGGAAATGCCTGAAGCAGTTGCGCAAAAGCAGTTCGAACACCTTCGCCCAACTGTTGCGGGGAACGGAATGCCCCGATCAGAATCAAGATGAGACATAAGCAAGTTAATATGATAATAGAAGAGGTCATGGAAGCGTAGCCCCCTTTTTTGGGTGCTGGAAAAGACCTTGAGGCGGCACCTGTCGGAGCTGGCGCCGCCTCATTGTTTCTTTTCGATTTCATTTTCACCTGGTGATGATGTTGGGACTGCGGACGATGTCGCCGTTGCTCACCGTTCCATTGGTTGGATCATAGTAAATATGCTGGGAGAGGTCCAGTCTATCGCGATCTGGCCCGGCACCAGCAAGGATCCACGTGCCATAGCGAGCCTTGAAGAGTGCAATGACCGGCGGGGGACTTGGCTGCGTGACGTATGCAAACCAGTCGAGATTTGTGTAGAAATAGCGCGGGAAAAATGCCTGCCATGTTGGATTGACGTTGGGATTCACGATGAATGGATCGGTCGGGATTGACGTGATGTAGGCAATCGGAGTCGTGATGCTCTCCATGAGGAACTTATGAGCAGGAGACCCCGCCCCATTTTGTTGCGGCAACTGGAGAGATCCATCCGCTAACAGCTCGCCCATCAAGGGGTAGCTATTGTTATCAACAGCATACGACTCAATTGCCGTAGCCTGGCTGCGCATGTCGGCATGCACACGCGCAACCTTCGAGCGGACCTGAGCCTCCAAAAAATTTGGCACTGCGATGGCAGCCAATATAGCGATAATGGCCACTACAATAAGTAACTCGATAAGCGTAAACGCTCGACTTCTCATCGTTTCGTTACCATGTCTCCTCTTGCTGTGTTAATCTTTTGTGTTGTTACACACTCCTTACTTTGCGACCTGAACCGGGATTTTTTCCCCAAGGAACTGGTTATATCTGCCGCGCGGCACGTAGTGTGTATGCAGCAGTTCATGAGAGCGATGCCCGAGGGGTTCACCGAGGAACTCCTCATAGAGCTTCTGAACAAAAGGATTCTCGTGCGATTTGCGCTTCGGTTTTCCGGCGTCCTCTGCGTAAATGGCACGCATGCGTGCCTCTCGCACGGCTTTCGTTGTCGGCTTGGGCTGACCACCACCAGCAATACACCCGCCTGGGCAGCCCATGACCTCGATGAAGTGATAGGGCGAAGTGCCGTTAGCAACGTCTCTCATGAGGCGTTTTGCGCCACTCAGCCCACTGGTGACCGCCACGCGCACTTCGACGCCCTCGAGGAATTTGAACTCTGGTTTTGTGCCCTCGATTTTGATCGTTGCTTCCTTGACCTGCGAAAGCCCCCGAACGGGCGTGACTTCAAGGCGCTCGAAGGGAATCTCGCGTCCAGTCACCACTTCGTAAACAGTGCGTAAAGCAGCTTCCATTACCCCGCCCGTGGTACCGAAAATATCAGCAGCGCCCGTGGAGAACCCCAGAGGATCATCAAATTTCCCATCTGGAAGTTCGCTGAACTCAATTCCAGCATCGCGAATCATTCGAGCGAGTTCGCGGGTGGTAAGAACTGCGTCCACAGTGGGCAGGCCGTTGATAAACATCTCGGGGCGAGTGATTTCGAATTTCTTAGCTGTGCAAGGCATGACGGAGACAACGAAAATGTCTGCTGGATCGACTCCGATTTTGTTCGCGTAATAGGTCTTGGCGAGCGCGCCAAGCATCATGTGAGGGGACTTGCACGTTGAGAGGTGGTCAAGTTCGTTGGGGAATTCGTGCTCGATGTACTTGATCCAACCGGGCGAGCATGAGGTGATCATCGGCAGCGTCGCGCCTGAACCAGTCAAAGCGGCGGTGACGCGCTTCAAGAATTCATGGCCTTCTTCGATGATTGTGAGGTCAGCGGCGAAATTTGTATCAAAGACATCATCGAAGCCTATTTCGCGCAGAGCTGTGGCCATCTTTCCGGTAACAATTGTGCCCGGCGGGTAGCCAAACTCCTCCCCAAGAGCGACGCGCACGGCGGGAGCAGTTTGAACAATCACCCGTTTCTTGGGGTCAAAGATGGCATCCCAGACAATTTGGGTCGAGTCTTTGGCCAGGAGTGCCCCAACAGGGCATACCATAACGCATTGGCCACAGTTTGTGCAGTTGACACTATTGAGCGGGAGCTCGTCCGCGGGGCCGATCACAGAATGAAACCCGCGTTTTTGCACATTGAGAACACCGACTCCCTGGATCTCGTTGCATACGGTGACACAACGTCGGCATAGAATGCATTTCGAGCTATCGCGCAAAATCGACGGACTAGAGAAATCAATGAAGGTTTTCGAGCGTTCGCCTTCGAATCGGAACTCGGAGATTTGAATGAGTTCGCCGAGCTTTTGGAATTCGCAGTTTTGATTACGCAAGCAGCTCAAACAGTTGCGCGGATGATCTGAGAGCATGAGCTCGTAAAGGACTTTTCTGGCGCGTTTGACTCGAGCCGTGTTTGTGCGCACAACCATTCCCTCGCGCACAGGCACCATGCACGAGGCCTGTAGTGTTCTGGCACCCTCGATTTCGACCACACAGATCCGACACGCTCCCACCTGGTGAACATCTTCGAGGTAGCAGAAGTGAGGGATCATGATGTTGTTGGCTTTTGCCGCTTCGAGCACGGTCATGCCGGGCTCGGCCTGGACCTGTTTACCATTGATTGTTAGCGTTACCATAGCCGTTCACCCTCTCCGATCGCATCGCAGGCAGCGCATGGCCTCGGCGATTGCGTTCAATTTGTGGAATCCTACGACAACTTCGCGGAAGTTGCGTTTACGGGCTTCAGGATCAAGCGAGCGCATGGGGAACCGCTCGTGCTCAGCAACTTCTTTTTCTTCGGATGGAGCAGGAATCTCGATGGGTTCTCCCTTGTTGAGCTCGCCGGTTCCGCCCAAGAACTTGTCGATGTTCTGAGCGGCTTTCTTGCCATCAGCAATTGCGGTGATGACGACATCTGGGCCCCGAACAACGTCGCCACCAGCAAAGACGCCCTCCATGGAGGTCATCATTGTCCGTGGATCTGTCTCCAGCGTTCCCCACCGGGTTGTTCTGACCTCGCTCTTGTCGATGAACGGCAAGTCAGAATGTTGACTGATGGCGGGAATCACGGTATCGGCTTCGATGACAAATTCCTCGCCTTCGACAGGCTGAGGTTTACGGCGGCCAGAGGAATCGAAGCCCCGCAATGTCATGCGCACGCACCGCACCCCCTGCACGTGGCCATTTCCGATGAATTCTACTGGCGAAACGAGTTGTCGAATCTCAATTCCCTCTTCGATGGCTTCCTCGATTTCACGCTTGTCCGCCGGCATATCGTCAATGAGGCGACGATAGAGAATAGTCACCTTTTCAGCTCCCAAGCGGAGCGCGGTACGAGCTGCATCGAAAGCCGTACTACCGCCGCCGATCACGACCACACGTTTGCCTATGTCCACGCGATTCCCAAGATTGACCTCGCGTAAGAACGACAGCCCGTGGTAGACTCCCGCCTTATCCTCTCCGGGCAGATTCGCCTTATTCGGGAATTGAGTTCCGGTCGCGATATAGATGGCATCGTGGGTACGCCGCAGTTCGTCGAAGGTCACATCGCGTCCGACTTCCGTGCTTGTTAAGATCTTCACGCCGACCTGTTCGATCATGCGGATCTCTTTTTGGAGAATGGACTTGGGCAGACGGTACTCCGGAATACCGGACGCAAGCATGCCGCCGGGAACCGGAAGAGATTCGTACACCGTGACGCTATAGCCAAGGCGGGCAAGGTAATATGCACACGTTAGACCCGACGGCCCGGCGCCAATCACCCCCACGGACTGAGGTTTCTTGGGAAAGACGAGATCGAGGCGCGGCTCTTCGTTCTGGAAGACGTAATCAGCAGCGTAGCGCTTCAGGTCGCAAATTGCCACCGGTTCATCAAGCTGGGCGCGGCGGCACTTGCTTTCGCACGGATGGGTGCATACGCGGCCGCAAATCGCGGGGAAAGGATTCTCGCGCCGCACAAGATAGTAAGCATCGCGCGGTCGCCCCGCTGCAATGAGAGCAACATAGCCAGGGATATCCACCCCTGCTGGACACGCATTCTGGCAAGGCGCCTTAAAGAGATCGGCGCACACACTTGCGCTGCAGTGCTTGTCGTTGATGTGTTCCTCGTACTCATGACGGAAATAACGAATCGTCGAAAGGACGGGATTGCCGGCCGTCTGACCAAGGCCGCAGGTTGCGGTTTCCTTACACGTTACGGCCAGCTCCTCGAGCAGCTCAACGTCGCCCGGTTTTCCCTGCCCCTTGGTGATTCGCTCGAGGATTTCTAGCATGCGCTTGGTGCCAATGCGGCATGGCACGCACTTGCCGCAGGATTCATCCTGGACGAAATCCATGAAGAAGCGTGCGACGTCCACCATGCAGGAGTCGGTGTTCATCACGATGAGTCCGCCCGATCCCATGATGGTGCCAAGGTGGACAAGCGAGTCGTAATCGATGGGAGTATTGAGATGCTCCGCTGTGAGGCAGCCGCCGGAAGGGCCACCGGTTTGCGCGGCTTTGAAGGGTTTCCCTTTTCGCACGCCACCAGCGATGTCATAAATAATCTCGCCGAGCGTGATCCCCATCGGCACCTCGACGATACCGGTGTTCTCAACAGCCCCAGCCAGAGCGAACACTTTGGTGCCTTTACTCTTTTCGGTGCCAATGGATGCAAACCACTCTGCGCCTTTAAGCAGGATGATTGGCACGTTGGCAAAAGTTTCGACATTGTTGATGATGGTCGGCTTGCCGAAAATACCGCTTTCAAAGGGGAAGGGGGGCTTCTGTCGTGGCTCGCCGCGTTTTCCCTCCACGCTGGCCATGAGGGCCGTTTCCTCGCCGCACACGAAAGCGCCAGCTCCGATACGGATCTCGATATCGAAATCAAAACCGGAGTCGAGAATGTTCCTCCCCAGGAGTCCGACGGATCGCGCCTGGGCCAGTGCGTGAGCAAGACGCTCGACAGCCAAGGGATATTCCGCGCGCACATAGACGAAGCGAAAGGCGGGCACCTAACACCGCTGACAGATTCGGATATTCCGCGCGCACATAGACGAAGCCTTTGGTAGCTCCGATCGCAAAGCCCCCGATGGCCATGCCTTCAATAATCGCATGGGGATCGCCTTCGAGCAGCGAGCGGTCCATGAACGCCCCTGGGTCGCCTTCGTCAGCGTTGCAGACGATGTACTTCTGGTCCGCTTTCGCCTTGTAACCGGCCTCCCATTTTACCCCGGTGGGGAAGCCGCCGCCGCCTCGCCCGCGCAAACCACTGCGTTTGATCTCTTCGATGACGCTGAGTGGCGTGCGCTTCTTGAGCACTTCGGCAAGGGCATAGTAGCCATCGTGCGCGATGTAGGCCTCGATGGAGTCGTATGGCATGCTGCCGCAGCGCGCCGTGACAATGCGCATCTGGCGACGGAAGAAATCAATCTCTGCGAGATGGGGAACGTACCTTTCACGTTCGGCGTCGTAGTAGCACAATTCCTCAACGATGCGACCGCCGAGAAGATGCTCCCTGACAATGCGCGCGATGTGGTCGGGCTGGAGTTTTGTGTAGAGAACGCCGCCGGGCTCGACGACGAGAGTTGGGCCGAGATGGCAACTCCCAAGACAGCCCGTCTCGTGGATGAGCGTTTTGTTGGCCAGCCCAACACGGTCAAGTTCCGCTTCAAGGGCTTTGCGCACGCTTTTGCAGCCAGAGGACACACAGCCCGCACCGGCGCATACGAGCAGCCGAAATTTTGCTGCATCACGAATCTTGAGGTAGCTCGATTTGATTTTGTCGAGATCGGCTACCGATGTTATTCTTTTCGCTTCTTGCTTGGCTTTTGGCATGGCGGTGCTCCTTAGCTACACATTTCCATGATGCGGTTGAGCTTATCCGGGTTAACCTGCCGCATCACGGTGTCGTTGACCATAACAGCGGGGGCGAGGCCGCAGGCACCGATGCAACGCATGACCTCAAGCGAGAACTTGCGGTCGGGAGTGGTGCCGCCAACTTCAATGCCGAGTTGCTGACTGAGCTTTTTCACAATCTCAGCACCGCCCCGCACATAGCATGCGGTTCCAAGACAGACCCGGATCGTGTACTCGCCTCGCGGCTTTGTACTAAAGAAAGAGTAGAAGGTTGTGACGCCGTAGACTTCTGAGAGAGGGATTTCGAGGCGCTCGGCGATTAGCTGCTGCACGTGCAACGGCAAGTAGCCATAAATGGCCTGGGCCAAATGTAGCACCTGGATCAGAGATCCCTCTTGCCCCTTGAAGTCCTCCGCGATCTGTGCGATGCGGGCCAGCTTTTCCTCTTCGGTTTCTTCGCCGCACTCGCACCTATGCTCGAGTTTTGTTTCCATTGTCCTTGTTCCCTCCGCCAAGTGCGCACCGATCGTTGCGGGTTCCTGTCGTCCCACTCGCGATGGGGCCGGGTGGGGCGGGGATGGCCAAATGGTCGGCACACGCACCCTATTTTGTGAAATTCGTCACAATACAAGCGGACCTACAGGTCAACAAGAAAATGTGTGAACAAAAATAGTTCTAATTCTTTGAGTTAGAGAGAGAAAAGTCGAGTCTTTTCAAAGCATAACAGGGGCAGAATGAGAAGGGCACCCGGGCTATACGTGAAATTCTTCACAAATTTCTCGCATTTTTTCTCCAATTTTTCGCATCGAGCAAAGGTCGCGAGCCACCGCACCGTGAATCCGAGAAGGCCGTGGCGGGAAAGCCGCCGCTGGCGAGTGTCTTCGATCGTGTTTTCTTTCTCTATTTGCCTGCGAGAAACTCGTGCGCGTCTCGCCTCTCACGGATAGAGTCCGCGTCGCTCGGTGGCTTCAGCCACCGTTTTCACACCAATCATAAGAGCAGCGGTTCGCAGATCACACTTTTCCCGTTCGGCCATGTTCCAGACGCGCTCGAACGCACTGACCATGATCTTGCGCAGTTGTTCGTTCACCTGCTGCTCAGTCCAGAAGAAGGACTGCAGATCCTGGACCCATTCGAAGTAGCTGACGGTGACCCCGCCGGCATTTGTGAGAATATCTGGGAGAATGAGAATTCCCCGCTGGCGGAGAATTTCGTCCGCCTCTGGCGTGGTGGGGCCATTGGCTGCCTCCGCCAGGATGCGGCACCGGATCCTGTCTGCATTTGCAATCGTGATTTGGTTCTCGACTGCCGCGGGAACAAGCACGTCGCACTCAAGTTCGAGCAAGTCAGCGGGGGCAATTGGCTCAGCCTCGGAAAAGCCAGGAACCCGACCGGAGCGCTCGACGTGAGCTGCCAGCGCTTCAACATCCAGCCCCTTGGGGTTGAACACCGCCCCATACTGGTCGGCAACGGCTATGACCTTCATGCCATAATCCTGGTGGGCAATCAGGGCGACATTGCGGCCGACATTGCCGAACCCCTGCACCACAATCCGCGCGTTTTTGGTGCGCATCTTCTGCCGCTTCATGGCTTCATTCACAATGTGCATCACCCCGCGACCCGTGGCCTGATTTCGCCCGTGAGAGCCGCCGAGAACAAGCGGTTTGCCTGTGACAGCGCCGAGAACAGTCACTCCTTTGCCCATGCTATAGGTGTCCATGATCCAGGCCATCGTTTGCTCGTTCGTATTCATATCCGGTGCTGGAACGTCGAGATCGGGACCGATGAACGGGCTCAGCTCGAAGGTGTAGCGCCGAGTGAGGCGCTCAATTTCGCCAATCGACATCTGGCGAGGATCGCAGCACACACCACCTTTAGCCCCACCGAACGGGATATCCACGACGGCACATTTCCACGTCATCCACATGGCCAGTGCGGCAATTTCATTCACGTCTACAGCGGGGCTGTAGCGGATTCCTCCCTTGCCGGGGCCTCGGCTTGTGTTGTGCAGAACGCGGTAGCCCTGGAATAGCTCGATCTGGCCATTGTCCATGCGCACAGGAAAGCAGAAGGTCACGATGCGTTCAAAGCGCCGGAGCATGTTGAAGACATCTTGAGAAATTCCCAGCCGCTCCGAAGCGACCCGTAGTTGATAAAGCGCCATTTCTAGCGGATCCACCGCACCAGCTTTGCGCTCTGGCGCAGCAACTCCCACAGGAGTTAGTTTCAGAGACTCACAGCGAGAAGACAATTCTTTCGTCGGCATTTTACCCCTCACCACCGAATTCGAGTGTTCCCATCATGGGGAGCTAGAAAGCTGAATTGCAACCCGTTCCTACTGTAAAAAATCCCGGCCGAGGGTGCAGACATTTACCTGACCGCGCATTCGCCGCCCTGGGTGGCGGTGCGCTGCGTGGTCGCACCATAGATTTTCACCGAAATCTGTAAATGATAAACACAGGGCTGCTTGCCGCGCCAGCAAGGCAGCGAGCAAAGCGAGCCCCGAAAGGTTGTATGACAAAAACACTTCGCTCGAAACAGGCGCCTTCGAACAAGCACTCGGTACCGCTTGAGCACGAAGCGACAGGAATTCACGAACGCCTTCCTGTCATCCCACTGAAGGACGTGGTGATCTTTCCACAATGCGTTTCACCGCTGTACGTGGTGAGGCGCAAATCAGTGACAGGAGTCGAGGAAGCGCTCGGCAGCGACAAGCGAGTGTTCGTCGTTGCTCAGAAGCAGCCTGACATTGAGGCTCCCACGCGCGACGACCTGTATAGCGTCGGCACGATAGCGGAGATTTTGCAAACGCTTCGCCTGCCTGATGGTTCGCTCAAAGTGCTCGTCGAAGGGCAGGCTGTGGCCCGCATTCTTGCTTTCACGCAGAGTGAGCAAATCAGCGAAGCCATCGTCGAGCCACTCGAGGTCGTGCGCGAATCGTCCAAGGAACTTGAAGCGCTGACTCGGCTCGTTCTGAATCAGTTCGAAACCTATGTTTCGTTGAGCGATAAAATCTCGGATGAACTTTTCTTAACGATCCGCAATTTTGACGATCCGGTCCAGATCGCCAACGCCATCGCTCACTACGCAAACTTCAAGACACCTGCCAAACAGGACATCCTCGAGTCCTTCACCGCGAGCGACAAGCTCGAGAAACTCTCGCGCATTCTCGCAAGCGAGAACGAGCTGCTCGAGCTCGAGGAAAAAATCATGCAGCAGGTGAAATCGCGCATCAGCCGCACGCAGAAAGAGTTCTTCCTCAACGAGCAACTCAAGGTCATCGAGCGGGAGCTCGGGATCGACCAGGAGGACGAATTCGAGATTGAGGAACTGAACGAGCGCATCGAGAAATCGAGAATGAGCGCCGAAGCTCGCGAGAAAGCCCAGCGCGAACTGGCGCGAATGGCGAAAATGGCGTCGATGTCGCCCGAAGCCACCGTTTCTCGCAGCTACATTGAATGGCTTGTGGACCTGCCGTGGGGCAAATTCACAAAGGACAAGAGCGACCTTCACAAAGCCCAGCAGATCCTGGATGCCGAGCATTATGGTCTGCGCAAGGTGAAGGATCGCATCCTTGAGTTCCTGGCGGTCCATCAGCTCACGCACAACGCGAAAGGGCCCATCCTGTGCCTTGTGGGTCCGCCGGGTGTCGGCAAGACGTCGCTTGCCCGCAGTGTGGCACGCGCGCTTGGGCGCAAGTTCGTGCGCATATCGCTGGGCGGAGTGCGCGATGAGGCCGAGATTCGCGGCCATCGGCGAACCTACGTTGGCTCGCTTCCGGGGCGCATTATCCAGGGCATGAAAAAAGCTGGCTCGATGAACCCGGTCTTCCTGCTCGACGAGATCGACAAGATGTCCTCGGATTTCCGCGGGGATCCGGCCAGTGCTCTCCTGGAAGTGCTTGACCCCGAACAGAACAAGGTTTTTAGCGACCATTATCTCGAGGTCGACTTCGATCTGTCGCACGTTCTTTTCCTCACCACGGCCAACACGGTGTCGGGGATTCCCATCCCGCTGCTCGACCGCATGGAGGTCATCCGCATTCCGGGCTACACGGAGGACGAAAAGCTTCACATCGCGCTCGAGTTTCTCGTCCCAAAGCAAGTGAAGGCTACCGGCCTGACGAAGCGGCGCATCGACTTTACGCCCGAGGCCATCAAGACGATTATCGTCAACTATACGCGCGAAGCTGGTGTGCGGAATCTGGAACGCGAGATTTCCGCCATCTGCCGGCGCGTGGCACGAGAGATTGTGTCCAACGGGGGAAAGACGCGCCGCGTCGTCGTGACGCCAGAGCTCGTGCGCGAATACCTTGGGCCCGTGCGCTACCGCGATCTCGAACTTGAGAAAAAGCCCGAGATCGGCGTGGCCACCGGTCTGGCCTGGACCGAGGTCGGGGGCGAGATCCTTCCCACCGAAGTCATCGTCATGCGCGGCCGAGGCAATCTCATGCTCACCGGCCAAATGGGAGAGGTCATGCAGGAAAGCGCAAGAACGGCGCTCAGCTACATCCGGTCGCGCATAGACCAGCTCAAGATTCCCCGCGACTTCTACCGCACGCTGGACATCCACATCCACATCCCGGAGGGCGCAGTGCCAAAGGACGGGCCAAGCGCCGGCGTCACCATGACGACCTCGCTCGTCAGCGCACTCACGAAGCGTCCGGTGCGGCAGGACGTGGCCATGACCGGAGAGATCACTTTGCGGGGCAAGGTGCTGAAGATCGGTGGACTCAAAGAGAAAATTCTCGCCGCCCATCGCGCGCACATCCATCACGTCATCATTCCACAGGAAAATGCGGATGAGCTAGAGGAAATCCCCGAGGAAATCCGCAAAGAGATGAGGTTCACACTCGTGGAGACGCTGGACGAAGTGCTGGAGACAGCCCTTGTGAACCCACGCGAAAAGGGCAACTAAGAAATCCGCGGCAGGTTATTACTTTCCTGCTATATTGTTAATTTCTCATCTATCTTTATTTTTCATCATGTGAGACAGACCTTTTATTCTTTTAGCCGATCCGGGCTGCTCGCCCCAGAAATTGCACGTACCGAGGCCAGCTCACCCCCACGCGCGTGGGGACGATAAGCTGCCCAAAGGTCCTTCGCCATTCGAACGCGGTTCACCCCCACGCGCGTGGGGACGATGCGTTGGGGAGAGCGCAAAACAAAAAGTTGGCCGGTTCACCCCCACGCGCGTGGGGACGATGTTACGAAGCTCATTTAGATAAGTCTGGAATTCGGTTCACCCCCACGCGCGTGGGGACGATTCATCGTCGTCGAGCTCGTCCGCGCCACCTACCGGTTCACCCCC
>JADFCV010000013.1:55314-67465 GCA_017161655.1 Candidatus Sumerlaeota bacterium | reverse complement strand
CCCCCCCCCCCCCCCTATTATTATACATTGCACGCACCCTGATGAGGGGAAAAAGAACCAAAAACAAGAGGGAGGTAAACAAACCATGGGTGCGATGAATTCCAAGCCCAAGTTTCGTCTGACCTTTTGGGCACTTGCCCGCAGGTCAGAGACGCTGCTGAGCGTCCTCTTGGCGTTGAGCTTAGTGAGTGCAGCGTGGGCTGTTGAGCCCCCGCGTGCGCTGTTCAGTGTTCAGGTGGGCGCATTCACCACGCCGCAAGAGGCGCAGCGGCTGGCGGCCGAGCTCGGCGGCAAAGGGATCCGGCCTGTGGCTGTCGTGGAGGAAGCGCCGTGGTTCAAGGTGCGTGTGGGTCGGGTGGAGGATTACCCCACGGCGATGATCCTGAAGGAGAAGCTCGGCGAGGTGGGGCTGGCCGACCGATTCATTGTCGAGACGAGCAACACGGCGCAGTTGATGGAAGAGCCGTTCGAGGTGCCGGGAGCCAAGCCGCTCATTGATTGCTCAGCGCTCGAACCAGTGCCTTCGCGGCCGCTTCACGACGCTCCGCCCGAAGGCTACAAGGGTTTGCCGACCCCCGAAGAACTCGGCATGGGCCCCTATGTTATTCCGCCCGTGGCAGGCAGCGTCGAGATCCGGCAGAAGGGGGTGCCACGCGATCCGGATGCGGATGCGAAGGTGAAGGCGTTGGAGGCTCGCGTGTCGGCGGCGCCGGTGGGCTCAGTGGAGCGTGGGTATTTGTCGTACTGGCTGGCGTTGGCCAAAGAGCGGCGCGACGGCAAGAAGTCCGACGCGCTGGCGATCATGGAAGCGCTGGCCAAGGGCCAAATCCCCGTGCCGCCGGGCTATCGCAAGCTGGCATGGCGGCAGGTGGCCGACATGGCGCACTACACTTACCACAAGTACTTCTACGCGCACCGGCTTTACCGGGAGATGCTTGCGTGCTGGGCGTTCACGCCGGATGAGAAGGCGGAGCTGACGACGCAACTGGCGGGGACGTACTTGGAGCTTTTGGACTCGAAGAAGGGTCACCCGGCGGACGTGCGGCGTGCTTGCGCCAAACTCATGGAGGGGCTCGATGCCAAGTACGTGCGCGAGCGTGCCACCATCGACCTCATCGCCTCCGAAACACCGTTCCGTGAGAGGGACTGGACGCGTGCGGTTGAGGAAGCGCGCCGAATCCAGCGCACGTATGCCAATGTCCAGCATGTGTGGGCTCAGGCGAAAATCAACGAGATGACAGCGTGGTGGTGGGTCGGGGGCCCGTGCCTGGGGAAAGCCTATCAGATCGCCAAAGAAGTGGCGGCGTTGGGTGCGAGCTTTGACCTCAACGCAAGTTTCAAGCAGCGGATGTACGGCCGTTGGAATTTACCACTCCGTGGTGCGCGGCGGGCTGCACAGTTGGCCGAGCTACTCGACGATCTGGATGGACGCGACTACTATAATCAGCTTATCGAGCAAATGGTGCAGCAGCCAATTCCGGTGGAACAGACACCTGGTTACGGGCAATACTAAGCGAGGAGGGAGAGACATGTTTAAAGGCTCGTTTCTAAGGCTTGTCGAGACCGTTTTGTGGCTGCTGCTCGTCAGCGGCTTGGCGATGGGTGATGAAGGAGGGGACAAAGGTGGCAACCAGCAGCCGGCGCCTTTCTATCCTCGGTGTACGGACTTTGTTCTAACCACCATGACGCAAGTGGCCCAATGCTTAGAAAGCAGCAATGGAGAAGCTTACGCTTGCACTGAGGAAATCTGGATAAAGAGCCGCTACCGGTGCAAATTAGAAGAAGGAGATGTGCCATGCCCCGATGAATGGCGGTGTGGTTACGTAGAGGATCCAGACGCCTATGTGCACTGGGTACAGCTGATGAAGCGGAGTGACGGGGCATTCTATGATTGTCTCAGCCGCTGCAGTTCCCTTCCGCTTCCTTGCTGGAACTGGCTCAATGATCCTAACAATGCGCAAGCTGCCCAGCAGT
Source organism: Candidatus Sumerlaeota bacterium (assembly GCA_017161655.1). GTDB lineage: Bacteria > Sumerlaeota > Sumerlaeia > Sumerlaeales > Sumerlaeaceae > DRVG01. Next base: position 65,491 of record JADFCV010000013.1, on the reverse strand, counting down.
GCAAAGAATTCGCTCAGCAGGATCCCGGAGGATGCGACGGCGCGTGCTGGTACGGCTGCGGTTCGTTCGTGTGTATCCCACTTTACAGCTATAGGACACCAGAGTATATTACATGCGTCGCTGACTGTTCGCCCTTACTTCCGCCAAACACAAAAATTCCGTAATAGCTGCGAGCGAAAACCACAGGTGGGACGGACGATGATGATGCGAGGAAAAATCAGCACCGGCAAAAAGAGCAGAGTGGTTGGGGTCGTGTTTTTTTTAGTCTTCTTGGTGACGCAAGGTGGGTGGTGCGCCGAGATACCGGGATACGGTCCAAGGTGGTACCATCCACCTTCGCCGGGGGAGGTGGTGCACCAATACATCCAGTGGCTGCGTGAAGCAACAGGTGAGACGACAGGGTGCCTGGTTTACCGAATTGATCACGAGAACGTCGGCTGGCCCGCAGTGACGGCAGAATCAAAAGAAGTCCAGACAATGGCCGCCCGGCTTTCCAAATGGCCAGCGTTGGATCTCGAAAATAATTACGGAACGACCGATCCGCTTGAGGCGGCAATGAGTTTCTATCAGGGCATAAGGCAGGGACACGAGTACCAGCGGATTTGGTGGTGGCCCGACGGATTTTGTTGGGAGCGAACAACGCCAACAGTGTTTGAGCATTTTGCCAACGAGCAGCCACGAACGGTTGTTTTCGCGAAGGCGCAGGAGGTTGTGGCTTTCGATCTGACCGTGGGGTTGGTTCCGTGGTCAAAGTGCGAGGTCATCTCGATGCGCGTGTGGCCGAAGCATGTTTGGGACCCGCGATTTTTCGGCAAGCTTTCGCGATTCGCCCAGACCTACGTTGAGGAGGTCTTGCCCCGCGAAGTCGCTCAACATGACCCCGCGACAAGATACGAGGTGACAACCACAACTTTGAACAAGCGCGAGGTGTGGCAAGTCACAAAGCACTGGGTTTATGAAGGTCAGGAGTATGTTACCCCCATTCTGAAGGTGGAGTGGGAGCTAACATCAAAAGGGCGTCGGTTGGTGTCGCAAACATTCTCGTCGCCCGATACAGACACCGAAGTGTGTCAACTTAGCTATGCGGACGATTCGCTTTTTCCGTCGCGCTGTGTTTTTGAGGATTGGATAAGGTGGCCAGAGCTTGAAAAACAGGCGGGGCGCGGCCCCCGGAAGCGCGAGGTTTACACGCGGCTTAGCTGCAGTGCGTTTCCAGGGAAGTACCCGAGCATCGAGCAATACGTGCGGCGCGCCTCTTACGACGTGAAGAAATTCCTTGAGCTGTTGAAGAGCGTAGGGGTGCGGTTCGAAGCGGGGACATGGCCAGGATTTTCGGCTTCGCCCGAAGAGGCCAAGGCAAAGTTGGCGTTGTTCGGAGTGGCATGGGACGAGCTGACAACGGGGGCGCAGCAAAAACAAAACAGGCTATACCCAGGAATCCTGCTTTCTTCTCCGGACTCGTTATGAACTCGCTGTTGTGGGCAAGAGGCAGAGAAAAAGCCGAACGCAGGCGAGACCGTTTGGTGCACAATAGGTACGAATGACGGTGAGGTCGGGACCTCTGCCTTTGATTTGAGGGAGTGGAAGGGCAAGGCCTGTCGCCCTGCTGCCTCAAGCGTGCAAGGGCAAGCAACAGCATGAAGAGGAGGTTCTGCCGCGTTGTCAATTGCGGTGCAGAATGCGAGGCCAAGCAGCGCTCGAGGTGGTCCGAGCGGAGCTAACTAGCGTCCAAAATTCGATAAGCGGCAATGCGTGCCTCGCGCGAGAAACGCCAGTCGAGCTCATTCTCCATGCGGTGGCGTGCCTTTTAGGGGCTGGGGGGTCGGGCTCGCCCGAGCAAGTCTTCCTAGAGTTTTTCCGCGAGAAGCGAGAGTTCGAGCGAAAAGTGGCCCTCAAATTAGTGGGGTGCGCCAATTTGCACAAACAGACTTTGGCGCTGGACTACGCCTTGAACGCTTACGGCGTGTGCACCGATCCCCAACTGTTGCCGGCGGGCATGGGGCACAAAGTGCATTCCTACCGCGGGAGCCAGCGCGCCGAGGGCAGCCTTTGTGGTGTGTGGGACGACGATGGTGCCATCGTGCTCGATGCCTGGCGTGAGGGGAAAACATGCTTCGCCAGGATGATTGTTTCGACGAACGCCACGCATCCGCCCTCCTTTTTGATTTGCACAGCCACATCAACCACGGTTGAGCCCCCTGTGGCTTTGGCTGCGGAAGTTTTTGGCAGCACTGAGCCTGCGTGTTTGCAGGGATTGCTGCGCACGCCGCTTTATTGGGATAGCTTTCCGCTGTACGAGTGGTGGGAGTACCTAGCAGCGGCGCCCATGCTCAACTGCATGCTTGAGGGAATACCTCCCCGTAAGCTTCCGGAAGGTTTCGAGCCCGGGCATTTTTCATCCCAACTGCCTGGGCAAAAGGTTTACGTGGAGTGGGAATACGATGCTCTGAAAAGACCGCGGGTCGTGGTCGTGTCTCGCAGCTTTTACGGTCCACCTGGGGAGTTCAATTTGTTGCGATTTTTCCGGTTTGAATCCAAGGACTACATGAATCGAACCGACTTGATGGCCTACGCGACCCGGCTCGACACGTTGCCCACCACTGTGACGATCACGACGCGAGTGCCAGAACGGGGTTCGATGGAACTGATCATCGGGAGAAAGTCGCCGGAGGATCATCCGCTGGCGGATGTTGTTCGCAAGTTGGCGAGCGCCGCTGGAGGGATGGAAAAGCGCGCGGTGATGAAATATGTGTGCGAGCGGGCGGGTCTCCATGAAGAGAAGGTTCGGGGATGCGGGATCAGTGCCCGACCCAAAGATGCCGCCTTTGTGGGGCTTTCTCTGCCTTCGCCCGAAGAGCAAACTAGGGCGCAGCCGAGGATGCGTGCAGCACAAGAGTAGGCACAAACGGCGGTGGAGCAGAGGGCGCAGGGCTGCGGTGCTCACTCTTTGAGTCCGGTGAAGACAATTCCCACACCGCCTTTGTCGAACCAGGCGCGCTGGAGCTGGTCGCGGGTCCAAACGTTGGTCGAGCCCCAATCTTTACTGGCGGAGTCGTGGACAAGGATGGTGCCACCCGGGCCAAATCCGATGATGGCGATCAGGTGCCCTTGCGTGCCACGCCGTGCGTAAATACGCGGAGGGTTCGTGATCTCGCCGTGGCGGAAACGGATCGAGGCACAAATGACTTGGCGATTCGCGACAGCACGCCGCACTTGCTCCCACGAACGGAAGCGCGTGATGTAGCCGCGGAGCCCCTGCTGCGCTCCGCCCTGCACCATGCGGTGCCACACGCCGAAAAGGTCGCTGACGGGGTCGTAAATGTCGGCGGCAAACTGCTGAGTGGGAAGGTTTATGCCAAAGGCGGTGGCAGCCATGGCTAGTGAGGCGGGGGCGCAGATACGCCCGATCCACTGCGTGTTGGGCACCACTTGGGAGCGAAATTTCACGGGGAGGGTAAACGTCGTGGTGCGTGCTTCCAATTTCGGCGATGCCGCTGTTTTGAATTCGGCTTTTTGTTCCCAAAGTGGTTTGTCGCCGAGCGTGTTGGAGTAAGAAAGGGCGAAGAGGCGCACCGTGGGCGATGGCTCGTTGGCCAGTTCGCGCACGAGTTCGAAACGCACCTGGAGTTGGTCCATCGGCTCGTTTAGGAGAAGAGAATCAATGTCGTACTTGCCTTGGGGGAAGTCGGCGACGCGTGTGGTGGCGTCGTCGGTGGCGATTCCCCATGAGCCAGCCTCGAACCACGGCGTCCAGCCGCGGGGGTTACCCGTGCGCATCCACACCCGCCAGCCGCCGTGCGGCGGCGCCCAGCCGTTCCACGAAGGAATGGCTTCGTTGAAGGGAAATTCCGTGCGGAGGGGTGGAAGCTCGACAGTGCCCGTGAGTACGCCTTCGACAAGCTCGAAGTGTTTTTGTGCGCGTTCGTAGCGCGCGCCGTCGAATTTCGCTTCACGAGCAAGCTTTTCGCCCTCAAGCACCAGCAAGCAATCCACGGCGTAGGGCGGGTTCTGAAACACGTTCGCGGGCGCGGCGAAACATTGGAGGACGAGGAGCACCGCGAGAAATGGTCGCAGGGCAATCATTTTGAGCGGCAAGAGTTTCATCGTGACGTCTCCGCGAGAATTTGCTCGAAGAGGATTTCTTGCGCAGGAAAGACGGGTCCTTGTTTGCATGTTGTGGCCATGCCGTGGCGGGTGGGCACGACACAGCCAAGACAGGCTCCCACGCCGCAGCCCATGCGATTTTCTAGCGACACATAGCAGGGAGTGCCTGGCTCGGCGAAGTTGGCCACGCAACGGGCCACAGCCGCAAGCATCGGCGTGGGGCCGCACGCGTAAACAGCAAGACTGCGGCGGGCCACGAGCAGGTCGCGCAGGAGATCCGTGACCAACCCTTTCTTGCCGAGGGAGCCGTCTTCGGTGGCGATCGCCACTTCGTCGAAAGCCTGGCGCCATTCCGGACGCAAGACAATTGCGGAAGCGGTGCGGGCCCCATAGAGCAGGATGCGGCGGTTGTGCTCGCTTACGTTGGCGCGCGCAAGGAAACAAAGGGGCGCGATGCCATAGCCGCCGGCCACGCACACGGCATCGCGCGAGAAATCGTAGGGGAAGGGCGTGCCGAGGGGGCCGACGAGATCGACGCGCTCGCCGACGCGCTTTTCAGCAAGAAGGGCGGTTCCTTGCCGCACAACTTTGAAGAGAATCTCCACGTGCTCGTGGAAGTCGCTCCAAAGAATGCTGATGGGGCGGCGCAAGAGGGGCGCCGTGGCCTGGGTGACGCGCACGTGGAGGAATTGGCCCGGCTGAGCATCGCGGGCGATGGCAGGAGCCGCGTAGACATGGCGGAAGGTCGTTGCGTCGAGCTGCTCCACATGCACGAGCGTGGCCTGCTCGTGATGCTTCATGACTCCTCGCCCAGCGCCTTGCGAATTTTCTCTTTGAGGACGTCGAGGTCCACGGGTTTGGTTACGTAATCGCTCACGCGAGCGTCCCAGATGACGAAGTCATCTTTGAGGCCGCGCACGGCGGTGCACATGATGACCGGCAGATCGGGGTATTTTTTGCGAAGCTGTTCGAGAACTTCGATGCCTGTCATGTCGGGCATGCGAATGTCGAGCACGACTAGATCTGGCAGGAAAATGTCGAGCTTTTGCAGGGCATCGGTGCCGCTGTCGGCGGTGGCCACTTCGTAGCCGGCTTCCTCGAGCTCGTCGCGAAACAGCGTTCGGATGTTCTTCTCGTCGTCAACCACAAGGATGCGCTTTTTTTCCATGGGGCTCTCGCTCATGAATCGAATCTCACTGTCGTTTATATTGGAAAAACAACCTTCTGGTACAAGCGAGAATTTCCGCTCCTTTGTGCGGGGGCGTAACCGGCGCCCTAAGGGTTCACTCATTGAGATTCTAGCTTTTCGTTGATTTGTTATTGCGAGGTGTGTGCCTAGTGGCGCTGACAATCATCGAGGGTGAGCGCCGGTGGCAAGCCGACGTACAGTTTTCGTCAAAGGAGGATATGGCTATGCGGTGCACAAGAGTGGGGTTCGTTGTTGCGGTGGCCGCTGTGGCGGCAATGTTACTGAGTGTGGATGGTTTCGGTCAGGTGAAAGAACGAAACAATAAAGGTAAGGAAAAGAAAACCGCGGCTGCGGCGCAGTGGAATTTCTTCGCGCATTACAAGCTGCGGATGGAGCAGATCGAGCGTTCGATTGCGGAGTTGCCGCGGGACACCACGGCCACGATTGTCTTGCTCGGCGATTCGATCACGGAGGGCTTTCGCGTGAGCGAGATTGCAGGGATGCGTGTGATCAATATGGGCATCAGCGGAGATCAGATTTCGATGGATCGCCCCGATGGTGGGGTACGAAATCGAGTTTCTCTTTTGGAAAAAGCGCGGGCCGCGCATATCTTTCTTCTGATTGGCATCAACGATTTTGGCTCGTCGAAGCCTATTGAGAAAGCTCAGAAGCAATATGAGGAGTTGGTGAGTGCCATCCGCAAAACTGCGCCCAACGCCACGCTCCACATCCAATCCATACTGCCCACTCGAGGGCGATTTGCTCACCACAACGCCACGGTGAGGACGATGAACGAATTCTTACGTGAGCTGGCCAGGCGGGAGGGAGTGGATTTTGTTGATCTCGCCGCAGTGATGCGTGATGAGCACGGCGAACTGCGAAAAGAATGGACAGGGGATGGCCTCCATCTTTTGCCTCCGGCTTATGAAGCGTGGAAAAGGGTCATTGAGGAAAAGCTGCGCGAGCCAAGGACGACGGTCATTCCCAAAGAAAAATGATTTTTGCTGCGCCTGGGGCGGCCTGCTGTTGTGCGTAGACGCAAGGGGCTTCGACGTTCAGCCCTTTACAGCACCGATCGTCAATCCTTTCGTGAGGTGGCGCTGGAAGAGGAAGAACACAAGGATCATAGGCAGGGAGGCAAGAACAGCCGCACTCATCACGACCCCCACATTCCGAGGACCAGCGGTGAACTGAAGCGTTTTCAGTCCGACTTCCAACATGTACATGTTCTGATCATCGGTGATGACCAGGGGCCAGAGAAATGCTTTCCAGGCGCCGATGAAGGTAAAAATGGCCCACACAGCAAGGATCGGTTTCGAGAGGGGGACAATGACGCGCCAGAAAATGCCAAGCTCCGTACATCCATCGATGCGCGCAGCGTCTTCTAACTGACTGGGTAGGCCGCGGATATACTGCCGCATGAGAAAGATTCCCACAGGGGCCGCAATTTGGGGAAGGATGATAGACCAAAAACTATCATACCAGCCGAGGATGTTGGTAAAGAGCAAGAAGAGCGGAATGAGTGTGACCTGTCCAGGGATCATGATCGTGGCGAGAATAAGCCAGAAGAGCTGGCGGTGTCCCCAGAACTCAAATTTCGCAAAAGCATAGCCAGCCATCGCGTTGAGAACGACGCTGAGAAGCGTGACGGCAAGCGCCACAAACAATGTGTTCTCGAACCACAGAACAAGCCGACCAGCGAGAAGGGGGCGCTTCCATTCAGGGCTTTCGGGGGTGGGCGTCTGGTCCGCCAGCCTCCACCAGATGCGTGTTGCCCATCCGTGGATTGGAGCCGTGGCAAATTCATAGCGTGGCATGGCAGTGATGTCGAAAAGTCCGGTTTGCGTGGAGGGCGAGTGGAAGTTTTCCGTGGTGAAGTAGCTCGACAGCCAGCTTTTGCCCTCCTCCCATCGCCAGAGCATTTGAGGGCGGAAAGCCTGGAAGGTGCGCCGCATGGGAACAGCCGTTTGGAGTTCCGACTGTGGCGTAAATGCACTCAACACCATCCATATCATCGGCACGAAAAGGACCGCTGCAGCGAGGGAGAGCAAGAGATACGCAAAGGCGCGGCCTATCCCGCCGACGAGTGAAGAACCCCTTGACGCCGTCCGATAGAGCATTTCTGCGGCGGTTACCTTACTATTTCAGGGGCAATGTCAAGCCGAATGGGATGAGTCGGCGGCCGTCAGCACTTGCCCACGCCCGCTTGCTTTGGCGCGATAGAGCAAGTCGTCCGCTTGCTGGACCAGAGAGCCGCAAGTCCTCCGCGCTGAGAAGTGGCAACGAAGACGCTCTGGCGCTTAAAGTTTGCTCCCCCAGCCACAATTGGAACAAGCCCCGTGGGGGTGAGAATGTTGAACTCCACTCCAACCAGCGAGTCAGAGCTATGCCGCAGGTTGGCTAGAAACTCGAAAAATTGTAAGGGGTCTTGGCGCCCATCTCACAGGTGTCTCCAGCGTCGAGTTGAAGAAAGTTAGCCACCATGCGAGCTCCAAGCTCACGAAGTTCACCAGCGGCAGATGTGATCACGGCAAAAACTTTTTTCCCCATTATGGCTGGATCTTACCTTGCACCTCGACCGCTTCGGTCGCGATTTTTTGCAATTGCTCGCGCAAACGGCCTGCAATCTTCGCTTTTGTTTCTTCTCCCTCACGCATTACTTCTGTCTCGTGTCAAAACGAAGATTTTGCCTGTGATATCGCTACAAAATAAATTACTCATGAACTTGTCAACAATTATTAATAGCTTCGTTGCCGAAAAGCAGATGATGAAGTACTTGAATAGTTTTGGGCTTTAACCATATCCTAGGCAGGAAAAAATGGCCCAAGGAATAGAGCAGTTATCAAGTGAGCATCGCTGCAAGCGACGGCTCACGAAAATGAAATGGTGTGTCACGGTGCTTCTCCTTGGCGCGTTGGTGGGCTGCCGGGGCAACGCGAACAAGGCCGTATTAGGACAAGAGAAACCTGAACCAGAACCAGTGGCTGTTGTCACGCTCCGTGCGGAAGAGACGTCGCGAACCGAATTCGTCCAGGTGACCGGCAATCTTGCCGCAGAAGAGGATTCGGACGTTGCCAGTAAGCGTGAGGGGATTGTTTGGCAGACTTTTGTGGAGCGAGGCACGATCGTTTCTTCTGGGCAACCGTTGGTTAAGCTCGATCCCACGGATGAGATCAATGCCCTAGATGCGGGTGTCGCTAGCCTCCGCGAGTTGGAAGTTCGCCTGGGGATTACATCAGGAACAGAAACGTTTGATCCCGAAAACCAACCGGAAGTTCGTTCTGCACGTGCGGATTTCGAGCTTGCCCGAACCAACCATGAGCGGGCAACGAAACTCTTTCGTGAGGGGACGATCAACCAGGCCGAATTTGACCAGTCGGCTACGCAGCTTGAATCGGCGCGTCAGCGCTATAATTTAGCTAAGCATCAGGTGCTCCAGCTTTATGCGTCCTTAGGGACCCAAAAGGTGCGGGTGAGGTCGCTGGCGCAAGCTGTTTCTGATACCACGGTGACGGCCCCTTTTGATGGTATTGTCCAGGAACGTTATATCTCTCCAGGCGAGTGGCTTGCAAAAGGTGCGCGCGTGGCGAGAGTCGTGCAACTCAACCCGTTACGTCTGCAACTCACGGTGCCAGAGAAAAATGCTGCGCAAGTCGCAGTGGGGCAGGAAGTGGAGTTCAGGGTGGGCGCCTTTCCCGACCGAAGATTTTCTGGCCGAGTAAAATTCATTAGTCCTGCGCTCAGCAATGAGTCGCGCGCCCTCCTCGTGGAGGCAGAGGTTCCAAACGACGAACTCCTTCTCAAACCGGGTTTCTTCGCCACAGCGAGGCTGAAATTGCCAGGTGTGGGCAAAGCCTATTTGGTTCCGCTGAGCGCGGTGCGGCGTGACCGGGATGTGGCGTGGGTCTTTGTGGTTCAGAACGGGGTCGCTCGCGAACGCGTTGTCCGGTTGGGCGACACGCTGGGCGACAAGGTTGAGGTGCTTGAGGGGATTGGACCTGATGATGTTGTGGCTGCTGATGCTTCAAAACTCTCTGACGGCGCAAGGGTGAAGTAGCTATTCAAAAGCTAGCTGAAATATGTATTAGGCGACCGGTTTTTGCCAGCGTCCTCATCTTGCTTTTTGTGGTCGTTGGCGTCTTTGGCTATTTGCGTCTCGGCGTGGATCTGTTCCCCAATGTGGATTTCCCCATTGTGACAGTCATCACCACGCTGCCTGGAGCCGCTCCAGAAGAGGTTGAGTCCGAAGTTACGGATAAGATCGAAGAGGCCGTCAACACCATTAGTGGTATCGATGAGCTACGTTCAATCTCGTCCGATAGTCGATCGGTAGTTACGATCCAATTTGTGCTCGAAAAAAATGTGGATGTAGCCGCCGAAGAGGTGCGAGATCGCGTCAACCGCGTGGTGCGCGACTTGCCGAAGGACATTGATGCGCCGGTTGTGGCCAAGATTGATCCGCAGGCGATTCCTGTTCTTGCGTTGGCAATCTCGGCGAATCGTCCTCCACGAGAAATCACAGAATTTGTGGACAAAGTCATTCGCCGTCGGTTGGAAAGCGTCAATGGCGTGGGGCAGGTATCCATCATCGGCGGACAGAAGCGGCAAATTAACGTCTACGTTGACCCGTTCAAGCTTCGCGCGCAGGGAATTTCCGTCACCGACGTGGAGCGCGCTCTCGCCACTGAAAATCTTCAGACGCCCGGCGGCACGCTCAAAATGGGGAGTGATGAGTTCACGCTGCGGACAATTGGACGGGTGCCGCGGGTAGAAGAGCTGAAGAAGATTCCTATCGTGCGTCGCGCCAACCACACAGTCACGGTCGGCGACGTGGCCCTTGTAGAAGATGGGGCCGAAGAGCGCACCTCACTTGCCTACCTCGAT
>JADFCV010000013.1:52801-55216 GCA_017161655.1 Candidatus Sumerlaeota bacterium | reverse complement strand
AGATTCCTATCGTGCGTCGCGCCAACCACACAGTCACGGTCGGCGACGTGGCCCTTGTAGAAGATGGGGCCGAAGAGCGCACCTCACTTGCCTACCTCGATGATAACCCCACCGTCTTGCTTCAACTCCTGAAGCAATCGGGAACAAACACTGTTCAGGTGGTGGACAACATCCTCGAACGGCTGCAGGAGATCCGCAAAGAACTTCCATCGGACTATCGGTTGGAGGTTGTGCAAGACACGTCATTGTTCATTCGCGCCTCGACGAAAGCCGTTCAGGAACACTTGATCTTTGGAGCTCTTTTCGCGGCCATAGTTGTGTACTTCTTCCTCGCGAATTCGCGGACGACGTTTATTTCCGCTCTCGCAATTCCCACTTCGATCATCGCCACGTTTGGGCTTCTCTGGCTCAAAGGCTACACGCTTAACATGATCACACTCCTCGCGCTTACATTGTGCGTGGGAATCGTGGTGGATGATGCCATCGTCGTGATTGAAAACATCTTCCGACGCATGGAGGAGTTTGGCGAAGATTCCTTCGAAGCAGCCCGCAACGGGACTCGCGAAATCGGGCTCGCCGTCCTGGCGATCACACTGTCGCTTGTTGCCACGTTTGCGCCGATTGCCTTCATGACCGGCATTGTTGGTCGTTTCATGAGCTCGTTCGGCGTGACAATGAGCTTTGCGATCATGGTGAGCTTGCTCGTGAGCTTTTCGCTGACTCCCTCTCTGGGAGCCAGGCTGTTGCGCACTTCGCGGCCCGAACAGAGGCTCGGAGCCTACATTGCCGAAGATGGGCCGCCGCCAGTGGAAGCTAAACCGATTTCCAAAAAGCGGGGGCTCTATTCTCTCATCGAGAATGGCTATATCTGGCTTCTGGAAAAGGGTCTTCGCTATCGGTGGATGGTCGTTCTGCTGACGATTGCGACCCTCCTGTCGATCGTCCCGATGGGCAAAGCTGTGAACAAGAATTTCTTGCCCAATAATGATCAGTCCGAGTTCCAAGTGACGTTGAGGGCACCGGAAGGAACGTCGCTCGAGGCGACGGATCTCATAGCCCGTCGCATTGCGCGTGATATCCGTCAGCTTGAAGGAGTTCGATATACCGTCACGAGCGTGGGGGCGGGAAACGATCAAGCTTCGAATTCAGCAAGCATCTATGTGCGCCTGACGGAAATCCACGAGCGCAAGTTCGACCAATTCCAGATGATGAGCTACGTTCGGGAGAAAATCCTTCCTCGATATTCGAAGGAGAACCTCCGCGTGAGCCTCTCGCAGGTCAGCGGGATCCAGACAGGCGAGCGCAATTCCGATATTCAGTATGTGCTGGGCGGACCTGACATGACGAAGCTCAGCGAGTACGCGAATGAATTGATGAATACGCTCAAGGCCCAGCCGGGGGCGGTTGATGTGGACTCGTCCCTTATTCTCGGCAAGCCAGAGGTTGATGTTTACATTGACCGTGCGAAGGCCTCCGAGCTTGGGGTTTCGACGGCGGATGTGGCCCGCGTGCTTCGTCTGTTGGTCGCGGGCGACAAGGTTTCGAGCTACAACGAAGGCGGCGAGCAATATGATATTCGCGTGCGCGCTCTTCCAGAACTCCGCAACGATCTTGCGAATCTTTCGCTCATCACAGTTCCGTCAGTTCGCTTTGGCGCCATTCCAATCACAGATGTGGTCGTGTTCAAGAAAGGCTCTGGTCCTGCGGATATCCGTCGTGTGAATCGCCAGCGTTCGGTCACGCTTTATGCGGATGTGCTGCCTGGCTACTCCCAACAGGCGCTTGTTGATGCCCTCAACGCAAAGGTGAAGGAGCTCAACATGCCTGCCGCTTACAAGACGGGGCTGGTAGGGCGCTCCAAAGAATTGGCTCGAAGTTTCCAGGCGTTTTTCATCACGTTCTTGATGGCCGTGTGTTTCATCTATCTCGTGCTCGCGGCTCTCTTTGAATCCTGGTTGCAACCTTTGATCATTTTGCTCTGTCTGCCACTCAGCGTTCCCTTTGGAATCTTCTCATTGTGGGTCGGGCGTGATTCGCTCAATGTGTTCTCTCTGCTGGGTGTTCTTGTGCTGTTCGCGATAGTGAAAAAGAATGCCATTTTGCAGGTCGATCACACGAACGATTTGCGCGCGCAGGGCATGGAGCGGCACGCTGCAATCATCCAGGCCAATCGCGACCGGTTGCGCCCGATTTTGATGACGACGATCGCGTTCGTCGCCGGCATGCTTCCCCTTTTCCTCTCAAAGGGTTATGGAGCTGGCACGAACCGAACCATCAGCACAGTGGTGATTGGCGGACAGACACTGTCGCTGTTGCTCACGCTTATTGTCACGCCGGTCTTCTACGCGCTCTTTGATGACTGGCGCAATTCGCGATGGCTGCGTCTCCTGTTTGCACCACTGCGCCTTCTGTTGC
>JADFCV010000013.1:32813-52702 GCA_017161655.1 Candidatus Sumerlaeota bacterium | reverse complement strand
CTCACGCTTATTGTCACGCCGGTCTTCTACGCGCTCTTTGATGACTGGCGCAATTCGCGATGGCTGCGTCTCCTGTTTGCACCACTGCGCCTTCTGTTGTGTCTGACCGATCGAGCCGACGCAAAGCGCAAGAATGGCTGACCGCCCGGCGTTCTTCTGAGTGAAGTTTGTCTCGCTCATCGCGTCGTGACCACGAGGCTTTGTCGCTGGTTGCACGCGCAAGACTCCTGGGATGCGTTAGCTGTTGCGTTGAAAAGCGTCGAGTGCTCCGGATGGCAGGCAATGGGTGTCGAATGGTCATCAGCGAGTTTTCGAAGGGAGTGGATGCTCCGCTTTGGGCTGCTTGGGGCAACCATTCTCGCCTTTCTCTCGTCTTTTTGCGCTTGGCGTTATTCGCCGCACGTCGAAGGTCTGCGCAACATCTATCCGAGCTGGTATTACGGCGAGTTTGTGATTTTTGACGGCTATGGAGCTTATAGCCAGTGGCTAGCAGCAGTCATGGTTGGGCGCCCTGGTGCCGCGGCGCATCTGGCGGAGTTTCTCCGATACGATCCTCATGCCCACACGCCGCTTTATCCCTTTCTTTGCGCGCTCGTCATTCTTCTTGTAGGCAATGTGGTGTTCGCGCAACTGGTCGTGACGGTTCTTGCTTCGTTGGCTTCACTGTGGCTGTTCTGGGTCTTGTTGCGCACGCAATGGCCGACATGTTCCTTGTCGGTGCGGTGGCTGAGTTATTTGGGGTTTCTTTTCCATCCGGGGGTGACGAGCGGGCTTGCGCGACCTATGCCAGATTCCCTCGCTCTCGCCCTGCAGCTTGGGGTTCTGCTGGCGCTGGTTCGGTTCCAGAAAAGTGGACGGCGGCGCATGCTGGTTGTAGCTGGCGTGCTAACTCTGTGTGCGATTCTCACAAAGATGGTGATGGTGCTTCTTGTGCCCACCACATTTGTTTGGTGGGCGCTTGAATATGTGCGGACGCACGACACGCCGATCGTTCGCAAGCGCCTTCTCAGCATCGGGGCGCCTTTGCTTGGATTCGTGGCCGTTGTGGCGGCTTTCGTTTGGTGGAGCCTCCGCGATACCCATGCAATGAAGTTTCTTGCTACGGCAATGACTCACGCCGCTCACACGCTGACGACCCCCTCCCTATTGCTATCGCACACGCCCGCATTTGCACTTTTTCTCGTCATTGGGTTCGGGTTCTACCCATTGTTATGGTCTAAGGTGCGTGTGAAGCCAGAGGAGAAACCCGCCGTTCGACTGCATGGAACGTGGGTGGGGATTTACCTGTTGCAACGCGTTTTCTTTGCCGGCTTCAACCTTGCTTACGGTCGAGCCCGCTATACCATGCCTCTGGCTCCAGCTGTGTTGCTCTTCTCAACGCCAGCACTTGAGGAGTACTGGCGGCGTGGCGGAAAATGGCGGATAGCTGCGGTTGCGCCAGCCTGTTTCCATCTTGCTATTTGGTGCGCACACTTGCTCACACTTCGTGGATCGGTGACTGGGTAAATGACAGAACGGCGATTTTTGATTCTTGGCTCGAAGGGGATGCTTGGGCGCGATCTCATGGCCGCTTGTGAAGCGTCCGGCATCGAGGCGATTGGCCTCGATCTGCCAGAAATTGATATCACAAATCGCGCCAACTGCGAGGATACAATCCTGACACTGCGACCGGCGGTCGTGATCAACTGCGCCGCCTACACCGATGTGAATCGCGCCGAATCGGAAAAGGAGCGAGCCTTCGCTGTGAATGCGGTGGGGGCTGGCCATGTGGCGCGTGCGTGCCGGGCTGCGGAAGCGCACTGCATTTATCTGAGCACGGATTACGTCTTTGATGGGACAAAATCTCAGCCTTACGTCGAGGATGATCCGCCATGCGCTGTGAACGCTTATGGAGCATCAAAGCTGGCAGGCGAGCATCGAACGATGGCTGAAGCACCTCACTGGACCATCGTTCGCACCTCGTGGTTATATGGGGCAGGCGGACGCAATTTCGTGCGCGCCATTCTCGAACAAGGACGCAGCGGGCGACCTTTGCGTGTCGTGAGCGATCAGGTTGGTGCCCCCACCTACACACGCGACCTTGCCCAGGCCCTTGTTGAGATCGCGTGCCAGCGCGTGCATGGGATCCTGCACATCACCAACCAAGGTTTTTGCAGTTGGTATGAATTTGCGACGGCGATTGTCGAGCTAGCGGGCTTAAATGGTGTCAGCGTCGAGCCTATCTCGAGCAGCGATTATCCGACCCCAGCGCGACGACCGGCGAATTCGTGTCTGCTCGACACTCGTGGGCGTGCACGCGGGCTTTCCCCGCGACCAGACTGGCGTGATGCCCTGGCGCGCTACCTCCGCGAGGATGCTCCTGAATTCGAGAAATTTCTGAATGGAACAGGAAACGGCGTGTGAGCGAGGACCTAAAAGCTGCGAACGGCCAGGAGCAACATGACGCTCCTGTGCCGCAGAAAGATGAAGAGGAACTGCTCTTCACCGAAAGGCCGCAGGGGCGGGAGGACGAGAGTTTTGCTCTGCGCCACCTTCGTCCCACGAGTGCGCTGGAAATGTTTGACCGCACCTTCGATGTTTGGCGCCGGCAGAGCTTGCAGTTTTTGATGCTTGGTGCGCTCACCGCCCTGCCAGCGTTGGTTGTGGATCTCGTCATTGTGTGGCGCACGAGCCAGGAGCCCACACTATCTCCCCTGGATTTTGCCCCGTGGGCGTTTCTTGCTTTCGTGCTTCAGCTCTTGCCCGTCACGGCGATACTCCGGGTCGCCTTCGCCACATTGGTGTGGCCTGAATCCCAGTCGCAGAGGTTGCGGGCACGATCGATCTGGTGGTCTTACCCACGGGTCATTCTTACGGTTCTCCTCACAATTTTTGGGGCGGCTCTCATCATGAATCTGGGGTTGGTCGCCATGGAGGCTCTCGCGCCGGGGCTTCTCAGTCTGATTGCAGCGATAGGAGCTGTGGCTGCGGTGTTTGTTTTTTCGGCGAACATGATGCCTGCTTTTGTTCTCGTGGGTGTGGGTTTAGAGGAGATGGGGCGCGCGTGGCGAGCCAGCTGGCGTCTCATGATGCGCACGCGCTTCGGGAACTCATGGTGGCGCGAAAATCCTTACTGGCGCTTGGTCCTCCTGCTGGTTTTCCCGGTGATCTGCCGAGGACTCCTGGCACTTGGCTTGCGGATCGCGTACTGGATGGATACAGGCACATGGCTGGGCTTTGCCGAAATGCCTCCAATTTTTGCCGTGCTTGAAGTGGCAGTGTCAGCCGTTGCGGCCTGCTTTCTCGTCCCCTGGCTGTGTATAGCACTTGTAAGCCTGACCGTCGAGCTCTCGATAAGGTTTGTCGCACTCGATTTTCAGCTCCGCATGGGTGGCATTCGGGAAGTTGACTCGGCCCGGGTGCTCGAATAATTAGCTTGGCACAGGTGTGGCCGATGATTGAGACGAGTGGCCAGAAGCTAGCGAAAGGACGTACGACGATGAAGCTGCCGGTGCAACGATTGGTGTGGCTGTGTTTGATCATGACGGGGATGATTTGCTCCACTGATGTGCTCCGGGCTGCGCCGGATTCCTTTCCTGCGACGACAGGCACGTTGGTGCTTCTTGGCGAGAAGCCCCGCACGCAGCGTGCAGGGAAAGTCCCCGTGACGGTGCCCATCGAAGACGTGGCTTCAGCCACTCTTCCAGCCATGCGGATCGTGGACCTGACCGTAGAGAAGGAAAGCGCTCAGGCCACTCTGGCGCGCGCTCCCAAGGTGCTCGAACGCAAACCCACGGCCGTGGTGATTTTCACAGGGCTCTCGGAGAATCCGACGGGTGGCGATGACGAAGCCCTGCGATCCACACTGACAGCCCTGGCACGCACGTTCACCCGTGCGGACGTCGAGGTTTTTCTTGTGCCGGCAGCGACGTTCGTGGGGGCCGATGTGAGTGCCAATCTCCGGTTGGCTGCGGACGATGCAGCCGTGCATTACGTGGAACCGGGGACGGAAATCGGAGGCGAAGCCTACACCGTGGTGATGGCCGAGGTGGGCAAGCTGCTGTCTGCCCGCACTGCCGGAAAGGTTGGGCAGGTGCCGCCAGCCGTTGTTCTTGCTACGCCGGCGCCGACGTCGTCCGCTGCCGAAACCTCCGCGGGCGCGACCGTCGTGGCAACGCCTGGCCCTACCCCTGCCACCGTTTACATGGTGGCGCCACCACCGCTCAAGCACTTCGACCCACGCGAAACGCCGACCGCTCGCCGCCGCATGGGAAAGGTAAAAAAGCCCGAATTCGCTGAGTGAGCAAAGTGCGCCTGCAAGCCTGGAGGCTCAGCGTGTGAATTTTGTGTGCCGTGGCTGTTGGCTGTTGATTTGAGGCCGGGAGATTCACTAAGTTATTTCGTTATGGCAAAAGCGAAGAGCAAAGTGGATCGGAGTGCAGACGTGGGAGTGACCTTTGCGGACATTGAAGCCGCGCGTCAGCGCATAGCGCCCTTCCTTCAGGCAACTCCCTTTGCCTACTCGGAATATTTCTCCGAGCTGTGGGGCTGCAAGGCGTATTTCAAGTTCGAAAATCTGCATCTCACGGGATCGTTCAAAGAGCGCGGGGCGCTTAACAAGTTATTATGTCTTACGCCTGAAGAGCGTGGTCGCGGCGTGATTACCGCCTCGGCGGGAAACCACGGACGTGCCGTGGCGTGGCACGCCAGTCGGCTGGGGATTCCGGCCACGGTGGTGATGCCGGTCAATAGCCCCATCGTGAAAGTGCAGAATACTGCCGCGACAGGGGCGCGTGTCGTTCTCCATGGGGATAGTTTCGATGATGCGGTTGAGTACGCGCGCCAGCTGTGTGCGGCGGAAGGGCTGACTTATGTTCACGGATTCGATGATCCACTCATCGTGGCGGGACAGGGCACAATCGGACTCGAGCTCACCGAGCAGTGTCCTTATCTCGACACGGTTGTTGTGCCCGTGGGAGGGGGCGGGCTTGCGGCGGGGCTTGCGGTCGCGATGAAAGAGGTGAACCCGAAAGTGAGGATTGTGGGGGTTCAGAGCGCGGATGTCCCTTCCATGCTTGTGGCGCTCGAGCGCTGCGAACCCACCACGGTTCCTGCTCATTTCACCATTGCGGATGGCATTGCAGTGCGGCGCGTGGGGGCCTTGCCCCTCGAGATTTTCCGCCACTACGTGGATGAAATCGTGGCGGTGAATGAGGCGGAAATTGCCAATGCTATCCTTCTCCTGCTCGAGCGGGAGAAAAGCCTGGTGGAAGGAGCCGGCGCAGTAGGCGTGGCGGCCATTCAAAATCGCCATCTGCACGTGGAAGGCCATCGTGTGGCTGTCATCTTGAGTGGGGGCAACATTGACGTCACGATGCTCTCGCGCATTATTGACAAGGGGTTGGTGAAAGACGGGCGCCTGGTGAAGCTGCATGTTGTGGTGCCGGACTATCCGGGACAGCTCGCCCGCATCCTGAGTGCGGTGGCGGAGAAACGCGGCAATGTGCTGGAAATCATGCACAGTCGGGCTTTCTCAGAAGCAAAGGTCGGGGAGACGGCCATAGACCTCGTGATTGAGACGCGCGGTCCCAAGCACATTCATGAGATCGAGCAAGCACTGGCGGAGCGCGGCATTCCTGCCACGCGCTGCAGCGGCTGACAGACCAGATCGGGTCGGAGATTTCATGAAATTCCCCTAGAGAATGGGGTCAGCCTTTTGCGCCACTCTTTCTCTCCCACTGTGATGGCTTTCAATGACCAATCGGGAGCACCCCTCTTGTAGGACAAACACCGACATAATTTTTAGACTTTGTCCTACAAACTTTTTTCTCGCTTCCGGGTGATCAAAGTCATATCAAAAGGTCCATCTCTTAGTGAAAGGAGAAACGGCTATGAGTCGTAAGACGACATTGCTTGGGACGCTTTGCGTGGCGGCGCTGGCGTCCACAGGCTTTGCTGCAATCAACTTGTCGGCTCCCGAGCTTGCGCAAGGAGACCTGGCAGGTGGCGGAGCCAAAATCAAGTTCACGTCTGACCAGGCGGGCTACGCGGTCGTTTATATTTTAGCGCACAACGTGCCAGGCTATAACGCCGGCGAAGTTGTGCAAACGATCCGGGGCAACATGGTGGCAGGACTCAACGAGTTCCGCTGGGATGGAACAAACGCTCTCATTCGGAATCCTAACCTCATCGTCAATGGGATAGGAGTGGCGAACACTGGAGTCACTCCAGCAGGTGTTCTGCCTGACGGGTCCGAGGTTATCATCCGGGTGACCGCGATGAACCAGGCTCTGTGGAACGCGGATTATGTCATTGGGACTCAGGGGAATCCTCCGATTGGCCGCTACCAGGCCCTCGATGTCTCAAATGGGAAAATCTTTGTTGGCGATGTCGGAAACCAGGCCAACGTCGCGGCCAACAAACGCGTACATATTTTCAATGCGGCCGATGGGTCCAACATCACTAGCTTTGCATACGGCACGATCTTTAACAACACGACTACCAATGAGCCGTATGACATTTTTGGGGAGCCGGATGGATCCTACTTTGTGGTTTCGCGGTATCGTCCACCTGGGGCAAGTGCAGATGGCTGGGTCACCCATTTTGATGCCGCTGGCAGTCTCATCGGAAATGCGGTGACGGATGCCGGATATCTCCGATCCGGCGACAAGATTGGGTCCGGTCTCAGCTCGATCTTCTATTTACCGGTGAATGGTAGCGGTGTCGTGAAGCGGACAGTCTACGGTCAGCCTTCTGCCGCCGCCGTCAATAATACACAGATTCCTGCGTTAATCGCCCCTTCGGCGATTGCTGCGGTTGACAACGGTGCGAACGTTGCCCCGGTCCTCTATGTTGGCTGCGAGAATAACAACATCGGGATTCTGCGGCTCGACTGGAATGGCAGCGGCTACGTGCGCAACCAAATCTTCCTCAAGAATTTCTGGACCGACCAGAATGTGTGGACGTGGACCATGCTCAACGCTACGGGTAACGCCGTTAACTTAACGGTGTCCGGTACGATTGGCACGGTGACATCCGGCACGTCGAATGGCCCATGGGGTAACTCATTTTATGGTCTGGTCATGGCGAACAAGGGCGACGTGAACTCTGACGTCTTTGTACGCACGACCGGAGCGGTGTGGCGGTTGCATCCTGATGGAACAAGTGCATGGCCAGGTCGCGTTTTACCACTTAATGCAAGTAGCAGTGGCATTGATATTGCCTGGGACGGCACTCATTTGTACTTTGTCACTGGCATTACCGGCACCAATTATACCGGCCGCTGGGTCATCCGCGATGCGTTCCCGGATTCGGGGGAGGTCACGAACACGCAGCCGCAGACGTTCAACGCAACGCTGCTGCCCGTGGGCGCGTCGCACCTGGCCATCGAGTAACGATCTCGTTGGGTCAAGGTCTCAATCTCGTTTGGAAATTTACCCGCCGCGCCGCCACGCGGCGGGGATTTTTTTGGGTGGCCGGCGCCAGTTGAGCGGAAGAACTGGCGGCGTCAATAGTAAGAATTGACGGCGAAAGATTGACGTAGGAAGGCCCAGAGAGAAGGGAATTTCGATGACGAACAGCGACATTGTGAAGCAAGTTGTGCTTGTTGGAATTTACGGGTTGCTACTTTTCGGCTGCGGTAGGGAAGCAACAGACTCGAGGCCCCGGGCGCGCGGAAGTGATCAAGCACGAAAGTCGGCGGCTGAAACAGCCTACGCAAATCGTGCTATGCGCAGGGCGGCAACGCAGGAGCCTGTGAACACACCATCTCCCACGCCTCAACCTGAGAAGCGGGTGACGCTCACAACAACCACGACCTTGCGAGATCTGGCGGCTGAGCTAACGAAGCAACTGGGGATAGAGTACGCAGCAGACGATGAAATCGCGAACACGACGATCGCTGTTGAGCTAAACAACGCCACACGAGCCGAAGTGGAAACCGTCATCCGTGAAAAGGCAAAGGTTCGGATGATTTATAGCGACCGGGACGTCCCGGAGCAGTGGGTCCACTTTGCTCCAGAGTTTTGAAAAATCGCGGATTCGCCAGGGACGTTTTTTGGGAGAGGACGTTTGAGGAGAAGGGCGAACGAGCGGGAACCTCAAGGGAGGTAAGCCCGCGCGGCAGGCCGGGACCACAAGAGGTCTCTGGGTGTGGGAAAATGGTACGGGAAAACTGCTGCCCAGTGGTCGGGGGGCGATCCCCTTCAATGAGTCCATGCGTTTTGGTTTTTCACGAGAGCTGTGAAAGCATTTCACGACAGAGGGGTGCGCGCGGGTAGACATTTGCGCAAATCATCGGGAGCCTCCGTCACCTGATCACCGTGACAGGCTTCCGGATGTAATCTGCGCCCTAGGTCAGCTCGAGGCCGAGAAGTGCGAGGGCGTGGCAGAATTTTGTGGGCAGTGTCGAGCGGATTTCCGGGGCGAGGGCGTGGAGGTCTTGAGGGGTAAGCACCCCCAGGGCGTCGTCGAGCATGGCGCATTCGAGTCCGTTCCGGGAAAGTGCCTCGGCGAGTGCGGCCGGCCGATGGCCATTCGTTGAGTAGGCCGCTTCGACCGGTTCCAGGGGTAAAGGGCATCGGGCGCCGATGGCGTAAATCTCGCCGCCCGGGGTGGGACCGATGATCACGTCGTTGTCCACAAATCCGGCGAAGATTTGTTCGAGGCGGGAACGACGAAGCTCGAGGCAGCTGGGCTTGAGCACGAGGACGCGGTCGGCGCCGTCATCGAGGGCATAATGGATGGCGTGGGTGATGCGCTCGGCTTCGGTGTCGCCTTCGTTCCACTCGAGCACGGCTCGGCCGCGGGCCCAGGCTAACCATTGCTGCACGTCGCTGGTGCGCTCTTTGGGGCGGAACATGACGTAGGCGCGGTAGTCGTCGTCGAGGGGCAGCACCTGGCGGAGCACTTGCTCCGTGATGAGGCGCGAAAAGGCAAGCGCGTTGGCCGCTCCGAGCTGGTCAACGAGCTGCGGAGGGAGGTTCAAAACCTCCGGGTATTCGAGCGGAATAACGAGAGCAGGCTTCTGTGCGACTTTTATCATCGTTGGCTTGTTACAACCCGAAAACAAAAGTGTTTGATAATTTGCGGCTTGGAAACAGTTCCTCTTGTGAACGGTTCAAAAAACACCGTCCGGCACTGTCGGAATGCCATGAAAGTTTGGGACGCTTGGGGTGGATTTGACAACCTGGCGGCAAAATTTCTTGCAGGCGGGGTGTAAAACTCGGTTTCTCCAGAGAGAGAGCACAGAGTTCACATTTTAGGCTCAGCGCGGGACCTTTCGGGGCACTGGGGTACCTGAGGTGGGCCATGCGGGCATGCCTGGTGCGTACTGGCGAGGCGGAAAGGGAATGCACGGATGATGAGGGAACAGAGCGGCGATGGTGGGAGGTGGGGACGTCGGGTTCGTGGGGGCCTGGCTTTCCATCGCACCACGGGGCGAAGAGAAGCGAGCTGGGCGCTCCAGATCAGTTTTCTGCAAGGACTCAGGAGTTCGGGTGGATCGGGGCACCGGGGCGCGTGCGGGGGGCAAAATCCGCGAAACGGGCGGCTTGCCTGTATGCGATTTTTTTGGGCCCTGGCCGTTGTGAGCCTGGTGGGGAAGGTTTCAGGAGAGCCTGGAAATGAGCTGGCTGGGACGCGTGATTTTTGCACGTCACCCACCCAGGCGGGGTGGGTGGTGGACGCGGCGTGGAACGAGCTTGTCACCACATTCACGTTGCTCGATGGTGTGTCGGTGCACGTGAACGCGCCGCTGGGGTTGTGTTTGCGACGTACCGCGCCGACTCGGCTCGTTTTCTACGCTTTGCCCAACGGAAACACAATTGCCTGGACAGTGGGCAAACGGGTGGGGCCGGGAGACGACTGGCATTTCGGCATTCAGCACGTCGGGGCGCAGACGCGGCTGGTGCGCCGCCTCGTTCCGGAGGAGAATCTTGTGGTAGCGTACCTGGAGGCTCCGGGGCGGAGCTGGCCGACGTGGCGGCGGAAACATGGGGCCGAGGCGCCCCGCCTTGTGCGCCAGTTGGTGCAAGCTGTGACCGAGCGCTTTGCGGCGTGGCAACCGCAGCTCGAGCTGGTGGCGCATAGCGGCGGGGGCAGTCTGCTTTTTGCCTACATTGAGGCGGACGAGGAGATCTCTTCGGCCGTGCAACGGTTTGTGTTTCTCGATGCAAATTATGGGTTTTCCAGTGAGTCTGGACACGGGGCGAAGCTGGCGCGATGGCTGAAGGGGGCGCCACAGTGCGCGCTGGTGGTGGCGGCTTACGATGATCGCGAGGTGAAGCTGAATGGCAAGGCTGTGGTTGGTCCGACCGGGGGCACGTGGCGGGCGACTGAGCGCATGGTGGCGGATTTGGCCAGGTACGACGATCTGACGACGAAGCCCGCCGGGGATCTTCTCGACGTCCGCGGATTCAAAGGGCAAATGCGAGTGATGCTGCACAAGAACCCCGAACAGCGAATTCTGCACACGGTTCTCGTGGAGCGCAATGGCTTTGCGTGGGGGCTACTTGTCAGCTCCCGGGCCGAGGCCAGGGCGCCGGCATTCTTCGGCGCGCCTGCCTATCGCGAATTCATTGCCGAAAACGAGGGGTGTTTTGAGTAACAGACGGAAGAGTTGGTGCTTGTCATCAAGGGATCAGCGACAGGGAAGGTCGCATCCCCGTGAAGTGGGCACGGGAGCGACAAGAGTGGTGGCTTTGAGCCGTCCGCAATCGAAAGGTTCCTGATAAATGACCCGGGCCAGGTGGAGCGAGTTAGGCGGGGCACCTCTGCGGGGAGCAGGTGGCTAACGCTCACGTGGCGGAAGATCAAAGTCTTTGAGTCGCTGCGGGTGGGAGGTGAGGGGGCGAACGTGGGGGGAAAGGGATTGCCCACAATATACAGAAGGCATAACCAATGTCGTGTGCTACATCTTGTAGGAAAAAAGGAAGGGGGCAAAAAATCTCCTTGCGCGCGAAAGCCGATTTGGCGAAAACTTTGGGAATGTAAATGCCAACCGGCGATGGGTCGTTCGCAAAAGTTGAGTTTCTTGGTTGATTGCGAAAGAAAACAGATGGTGGCGCTTATGGGCAGGTGGTCCTGGTGTGTGCGATCGTGTCAGGAATTCGCCATACTGGGCTTGTCCATGGCTGTTGTGTCACTGTGCAAGCTGACGTGCTAAGAAGGTGAGTGAGCAGAAATGCGGTTTTTTAAGCGACTAGAACTTCAAGGTTTTAAGAGTTTCGCCAACAAAACGGTGATGGAGTTCTTGCCTGGCGTCACTGTGATTGTGGGGCCAAACGGCAGTGGCAAATCGAACATCTTTGATGCAATCCGCTGGGTGCTGGGCGAGCAAAGTGCGAAGAGCCTTCGGGGCGCCCGCATGGGCGACGTGATCTTCAACGGCTCGGCTTCGCTGAAAGCCACCGGATTAGCGAAGGTTGATCTTGTGCTGGATAACTCGGGGCGCCACCTGCCCATTGATTTTGACGAGGTGAGTATCGCGCGTCACCTGTATCGCACGGGTGAGAGTGAGTATCTCTTGAATCGCACCCCGTGTCGGTTGAAAGACATTGCCACTTTGCTCATGGACACGGGGATCGGCACCGACAGCTATTCGGTGCTCGAGCAAGGACGTGTGGATGCGATCATCAATTCGCGTCCGGTTGAACGCCGGGTTCTGTTCGACGAGGCGGCCGGGATCTCGAAGTACAAAACAAAGAAAGAGGAGGCGCTGGCCAAACTTCAGCGCACGGAGGAAAACCTTCAGCGGCTGGCGGACATCATCGCGGAGGTGCGCCGGCAGATCAATTCGCTGAAGCGGCAAGCCTCGAAGGCAGAACGCTACAAACGCTACTCGGCGGAATTGCTGCTGCTGGAAAAGGAGCTTCTGGCGCGGCAATATCGTGCGCTGCAAGACGAAATGGCGACGGTGGATGCGAACTATTCGGCGCTCCATGAGCGGCTGACTGAACTGCGCGCGCAAATGAAGCGGCTCGAGGAGGAGCAGGAGAACGCACGCCGCAAGAGCGAAGAGGTCCACGCCGAATATGAACACGTGCGAGGCGAGTCGTTTGCGGTGGGGACGCAGCTGACTCAGACCCAGGGACAGATCGAACTGCTTGAGCAGCGTATGGCGGACGCGCGAGAGCGGGCCGCAGCGATCGAGCGCGAGATGACGACCCTGCGCCAACGCTTAGGAGAGGTTGAAGAGCAGCTTGCGCATCAGCGCCGCGAGCATGCCGACCATCAGGCCGTGTTCAGCCAGCTGGAGCAGGAATATCGCGAGAAGAAGGCTGAGCACGATGCCCTGAAAGCGCGGTGCGATGCTGCCAGTCTAGAAGTCTTAGAGCTGCGCAAGAAGCTTGCTGAGTTGCAGGCGCGCAAGGCGTCGCTCGAAGGCCAGCGCCAGGTGGCTCACGCCATGGAAGGAAAGCTGCGCGGCGAACTGGAGCAGTGCGAAGCAGATGAACGGGCGCTGGCCCAGCAGCTGGAAGCTCTTGCCATTGAGCGCGAAGAGCGCCACGCCGCTATGGAAGAAGCGGTTCAGCTTTTGGAAGCGCTGAGGGCAGATCTCGCAGCAAAACAGCAAGAAATGGTTGCCGCTGAGGGCGAGCTCCAGAAGCTGCGTGGCGAGCTTTTCGAGCTGCAGCGGCGAGAGCAGATGTGTCGCTCGCGCCACGATGCTCTCGTGGAACTGCAAGAGAATTTCGAAGGATACTATGGTGGCGTGCGGGAAGTCATGCTGCGCGCGAAAGCAGGGGAGCTGCGCGGGATCGTGGGGGCTGTGTCAACGCTGCTCGAAGCTTCGGATGAGCACGAGCTTGCGATCGAGGTGGCGCTGGGTTCGCAGGCGCAGGATATCGTGGTGGAAAGCGCGGAGGATGCGAAGGCTGCCATCGAGTGGCTGAAAAAAAGTGGGCGTGGACGGGCTACGTTTCTTCCGCTGGATCTGATCGAAGCGCGGGAACTTCCGCCACGCTGGAACGAGATGCGCACAAGGCCTGGCGTGATTGGATTGGCCTCGGAGCTCGTGCGCTACGACGCACGGCTTGAGCGAGCCGTGAGTTACTTGCTCGGTGGTGTGGTCGTATGTCGCGATCTCGACACAGCCGTGGAACTCAAGCGGCAAGGCTTCCGTGCGCGCTTCGTGACGCTCGAAGGCGAGCTCGTTGTGCCGCAGGGCGCCATGACTGGCGGCAGTGTGAAAAGCCAGGGACTTTTGCATCGCACGCGCGAGATTCGCAAACTCAGCGAGGAGCTGCAAACGATCCGACAGCGTGAACAGGTTGTGGACCAGCAAACCAAAGAGCTAGCGCAACGACTGCAGGCCGTGCGAGAGGTTCATGAAAAACTTGTACGGTCGGCGAATCAGCAGGAAATCGAAGCAGCGCACGCAACGAAAGACTTTGAAATTGCTGATCAGAAATATGCCGAAAAAGCCAGGGGTGTGGAGGACTTTGCAAGGCGCCGCGCGGAGATTGAGGGAGAGATTGCAAAACACCGCACGGTGCAGGAGCAGACTCTTGAAGAACTAACGTACATTGCTCAAGCCACACGCGAGGCCGAAGAGCGACTGGCCACGATCGAGACCCAGACAAGCTCGCATCAGCAAGAACTGGCGGGGCAGGCGCGGGAGCTCAACGATTTGGTGGTGCGCATGAGCACGGCTCGGGAGCGTTTGCGCGCGTGCGAGGACAGAATAGCTGCGCTCGACCACGAGCGTTTGCGCCTGATTGCCGATGAAACGAATCGGCGGGGAGAGCTTGACCAGCTGCGCGAGCAACAGGAGCAAGCCCAGAAGCGAATCGACGAACTGTGCCAGCAACGCGAAGAATTGCATCGGCGCCAGCGTGTGCTCGAGGAGAAGCTTACGTTCGAATCGAGTCGCAAAGAAACGGTGGCGCTCGATCTTTCAAAACTCGGCGAGCGCGTGCACGAAGTACGGCGCGATCTGAACGAAGCCGAGAATGCTTTCCACGAGGAAGAGCTGCGCCGCGCTCAGTTGGCTGAGCGCCTGCGCCTGTTCGAGCAGCAATCGCAAGAAAAATTCCATCAGACCCCACAGGAGCTTTTGGCAGAACTGGAGGATCAGTGGCGCCAGGCGGCCGCCGAGAGTGCGCAACCGACGATCGAAGACCCCGACTCCGAGGGCAACGGCTCGACGCCTAGCGCGCACGAAGCGCCTGTGGCCCCAACGTCGCTCGAGGAGATCGGCCAGCGCATCACGGCGTTGCGCGAGAAGATCGAAAATCTCGGGCCAGTGCACGTGGGGGCTATTGACGAGTACAAAGAGCTCGTGGGCCGCTATGAGTTTCTTACTCGCGAGGAGCAGGACCTGAAAACAGCGAAAGCCCAGCTCACCGAAGCTATCCGGAGCATTGACCAAACAACAACGCAGATGTTCGTGGAAGCGTTCGAGCAGATTCGTCAGAATTTCCAGGAAATGTTCCGGCGACTCTTTGGCGGTGGAAGAGCCGACCTTATTCTGACCGAAGAAAACGATGTTCTCGATTGCGGGATCGATATCATCGCCCAGCCGCCTGGCAAGAAACCGACACACATTTCCCTTCTCTCCGGTGGCGAGAAGGCACTGACGGCTATTGCCCTACTCTTTGGCATCTTTATGCGCAAGCCAAGCCCCGTGTGCATTTTGGATGAAATTGATGCACCGCTGGACGACAAAAACATCGAGCGTTTCAAGCAGCTTGTGCGCGAGTTCGCCAGCGAAACGCAGTTCATTATCATCACGCACAACAAACAGACGATGGCGCTGGCGAACACCATCTATGGCGTCACGATGGAAGAGGAAGGCGTAAGCCGCCTTGTGAGTTTGCGGCTCGACGAATACGATGAGAGTGAATTTGCCGCCGAGCCAGCCGTCGTCTGACATCTGCGACTCAAGCGCAACAAGCTCTCGCGAGATCGGCGCCTTGCCGCGTTAGAGCAAGGCTGTTCAGCTGTTGGAGCTCTTCTCTTTCTTGGGCGAGGTTTTGTTGATCACAGAGAACTTTACTTCTTTGCCCATCTTGAAGGTGACCACGCGCCGCGCAGGAATATGGTATTGGTCCTCTTTTTTCTTGGGGTTACGTCCGAGTCTCGGTTTGCGTACCTTGGCCTGGAAGACGCCAAAGTCGCGGATCTCAAGACGGCCCTTTGTGGCGACGATCTCGCGAATGGCCTCGCAAATATCGTCGACCACGCGGACGGCATCGCGTTCCTCCATTTGAAGCTTCTCGGCGATCTGTTTGGCAATGTCGGCTTTGATCATTTCTCACCGCCTTCCTTTCGCTCGTTGGCATTCTGCCCGTTGCCACACTTCCTTGTCATGAGCACACTCATGCGTAGAGCTTCTTCAAGCTCTCTGCAAGCGAAATGTCAACTAAGGTCCAACACGCCGAATTATCTGTCAAATCATCTGCTTTTTCTATGCCGTGCGCCCGCCACGACCTAAAAAACAAAGAGCCCTCCGCGGGCATCGCCTGGTGGGGCGAGCCGCGGAGGACTCAGGAGCAAGGGAGAGTATTAGGGGGTGGCACTTGTCACTGACTTCTCGCTGTGTGTTGCGGAAGTCATCTCTTCACCCGCCGTTGTCGCAACCTCTTCCAATGCGGTTGTGGTTTGCGTGTCCTGGCTCTTGGCTTCGGCCGGTTGCGACGCGGCGGTGCTATCGGACAACACAAAGTCCTTCGGGTCAGGTGTCAGCATTTTTCCCTGGTATTCGGTGAGCTTGAACACGTCCGGGCTGTCGGCCCGCTTCGCATAGTAGTATGTAACAGAGTTTTCCACTTTTGGTTCACCCAGAAGCAGTGTCACCGTCTGTTTCTTTACAGGGCTTGTTTGTTTGTCTTCGTAGGTAATCATCAATTTGGATTTCGGCGGGTCAAGCCCATAATCGGCGAGCGTATGGCTGCTATCGAGATCCACAAAGCTTGTCGCGCGCAAGTTCGCAATGCTCGACAGGAAGGGGTGAATCTTTGTCGAGACGGCGTCGCGTTTGATAGGCTCGTGCAACTTCCAGATGCCCGCTTCCTTTTTTAGCAAAAGGGGGCCGGACGTCAGTTCACCAGCAATCTCGACGATTGCGTCCTGATCGAAGTTGAAGATCTTCTTGTCGCGCCACCCTTCTGGCTTATTGAAGACGTAGGTCAGGCTGGCGTTGGCACTGAGAACTTCTTTTTCGCCGGCTTTTCTGACAAATGTCGTAAAGAATGTGGATCCTGCCTTGCCCACGTAAAGGTCGAGAAGGACTTTCCCCTCACGGCCCAGGACCTTCACATGCGTAGCGCTCGTTTCATTGACCTGGTACTCGACGTAATGTTCTGGGTTGTCGCTGACGACCTCACCCGAGACCTCTTTCTCCAGGGTAGCGAAGAGGCTGCCGACGAGATTCGGATCCGCTTTGTGCTTTTTCTCGACGTTTGTGTACCACACACCGTCGAGTTTGGCAAGGGTGACCGGCTCAGCTTCAGGAACTGCGATCTCCACCTTCTCCACAGTGGCGGAAGTTATGCCGCTGAACACCGGCTTTGCGACCGGTGCTGCGGTTTCAAGCATCTTTTCCTCGCTGCGCGTGTACCAGTACGCAGCGATCCCCAGGAGTATTGCCAGGACCAGAAGTGTCAGCGTGTGCTTTGTGCTCATAGTCTCACCTTTGCGTCCAGCATTGCATTTCTCTCAAGTTTTAAGCATGTGTAAAATGGGAGCAACAGACGTTTGCTCACGTGCCTCAACTGCCATAAATCTCACGGTAGCGCAAGCGCTTGAGCCTGTTGAAGTAGAAGCGCGCAAGCCCCATGATGATGAGTGCCACAGGCACGCCGCCGATCGCAAGCACTTGGGCGGTGATGGCTTCCGCAGGGGTGATGTCGGGCCGAAGGACGGCGTTCTGTGCCTGTTTTGAACGCAGAGAAATCATTTCGCCGCCCCGAGTGAGAGCGTCCGCCACATTGAGCAAGAACAGAGCATTAATGACCCCATCGCTCGTGGGGGAGATCACTTCGTTGTGGAACGAAAGCGGACAACTATAGACGATCACCGTGGCCTTCGGGTCGCTCTCGCGCTTCACTTCGCTCGCGAGGACAGCCCGAGTGGTTCCATCATCGTTGGTCAGGACGGGAGGTTCCACAGTGGCAAAGCGGCTCTCCAACCGGCCCTGCACCATCATGCAGATGTTATAGGTGTCGCAATCCTGCTTGGATGGTTTGCGCAGTTTTTCTGGCTCAAGGGTGAAGAACGATTCCTGGCGCCGCGTGAGCGGTGATGTGCGTGCCAGGACCTCTAGCGATGCGCTTGTGCCATGAGCGCTCGTAGATACGCTCGACGGATAGATCGTAATGAGAGCGCTCAGGTCCTTTGTGATAACGGAGGTTGTGTTGAGATCTGTGACCGCAACGAAGAAGGGATCTGGCGCGCGTACGAGTCCACGCTGGGTGCGATACAGGCGGGGAAGCGCTTTGCCCCAGTCTTCGAGAAGATCCCCATTGATGCGCATACCGTAGAATTCAAGGATGGAGTTGATGTTGGGAACCTTGGTTGTGGCGCGTCCCATTTGGGGGTTGATGTTCACACCACTCGCTGCCACAAACAGCTTGCCGCCGTTCATCACGTACTGGTCGATTTTGTAAAGCGCCTCCTCGGAGAGGTCCTCTGGCTCAAAGATCATCAGGAGGTCCACATCCTTGAGGTTGGGCTTCGACGCTTCGATATTTTGCGTCTTGTAGCCTTCCTCCTCAAGGTAGCGAGGAACAAGCTCGTATTTCCCCTGCTCGCCGAAGAAAGGATTGCCGGCTGGTGCCATGATGCCCACGGTCGGCACGTTCACCTGCGCGGCCTTGTTGATGGCGCGCGTGAGCTGATATTCCACCGATTGCTCGGGGCGCAGGGCGGCCACCGTCTCGGTTTTGCCTTTGTAGTCGACAACGAAGCCGAGATACCCTGCCTTGAGGCTCAGCTCAGTTGTCCCCACTTTCTGCATGGTTTGCTCGCGGATGCCTTTGCGCTGCGCCTCCTCTTCGATTTTAGGATCAGCGCTCGGGTCCTTGAAGGTGAAGTGCACTTTCCCGCGTGAGGCAATGCGATACTCCTGCAAGAGGTCGAAGAGCTGATTGCGCTGCTCTGTCCAGTCCGGCGGGGTTTCCTGCATGGTGGCGTACACGGTCACATTCACGCGGTCTTTGAGCGATGCGAGAATTTTCCGTGTGGCCTCGCTGATGGTGTACTGCTTGCCACGCGTTAAATCCACGCGCGTGCGGCTTTTCACAGCAAAGAAGTTAATCGCCACCAACACAGCGAAGAAGAGAATGGTTCCGATGACAACGTTGGTTCCGTATTTGAGTGTCCGGTTGCTAGCGTTCGTCGTCATAGCTCATGCCCACTTTCTGCTTTCGATGCTACGAATGTTCAAAAAGAGGAAAAACGCTATCGCGGTGAGATAATAGACGATGTCACCAAGATCGAGCACACCGCGGTAGAGGCTGACAAAGTGCGCGTAGGGGCTGAAGCGCGCAACGAGTTCGCCTGCTGGGACTAATTGATAGATGAATGGGAACCCGAGCAGGATCAGGCCAAACCCAAGGGCACAGGCAATGATGAACGCAATGATTTGGTTACGGGTCAGGCTCGAAGCCCATGCCCCCAGGGCGAGCAAGGTCGCTCCGAGGAGCAATGAGCCAAGGTAGCCGCACCAGATGGGTCCCCAGTCGAGAGGGGTCTTGGGATCAGCGAAATGCTTCACGATCCAGACCACGGGGAACGTGAGAACCAGTGCGATGACAAGAAGCACCAGGGCTGCCAGATACTTTCCCACGACGACCTCGTAGTCTTTCAAAGGGAGCGTAAGGAGAAGCTCATCTGTGCCAGATTTCTTTTCTTCGGCCCAGATACGCATAGCAATCGCGGGCACGAAGAAGAGTAAAAGCCAGGGCATGAAAACGAAGAAGCCCCCCAGATTCGCCATCTGGTTGCGGAAAAACCCGCTCACGAAGAAGAACATCGACGTGCCGAGAATGTGGAAAATGATGAGAAAGATGTACGCCGACGGCGAATCGACATAGCCGCGGAGTTCTTTCCGGAAGATTTTCCAAATATTTTTCATCGTCTCCCTCTCACACTGAGATTGTTGCGACGCTTAAGTGTCCTCATTGCGGGTTCGATGCCTCGCTGGCGGACGTCGCTTCCATTGCCGGCACAGGGGTGACTTGCGGCTCGGGCGCTGGTGTTGGCTCTGCAGAGGCAGGAGTGGGTGTGATCGTGAGTTTTTCTACCTCCGCTGCTGCCGGCTTGGGGATGGAGGACACTTCGTGTCGCTGACACCCCGCGAGCACAACCACAAGCGCACTTGCTGCCAAAGCACCGACCGCCCGGCATTTCCATGTTTGAAGTTCGTCAGTCATTTTTCGTTAACCGTTCGAAGACGTCTTCGAGCGAGGCCATCTCGGGCCGCAACTCGCTCAGGACCCACTTGTTGGTCGCCGCTGTTTCGAAGATTCGTTCCGCGAGGATCTGCGGATTATCACCGATGACGCGGAAGCGTGCACAGCCGTTTTCGGTGTCGAGCAGGCGCACTTCGCGCACCCCCGCGACTTCGCTGAATCGTTGCTGCACTTGCTCGTGTGGGCCGCGCACCCGCACCAGGACGGCGTTGCCGCCAGAGCTCATGGCCATGAGCTGCTCAGGGGTTCCGCTGGCCACGACCTGCCCCCGGTGGATAATGATAGCGCGGTCGCATGTTGCCGTGACCTCGGGCAGGATGTGGGTGGAGAGAAGAATGGTCTTCTCTTTGCCAATCTCGCGGATCAGCTCGCGGATTTCCTTAATTTGGTTGGGGTCGAGTCCGCTTGTTGGCTCGTCCAGAATGAGAATATCAGGATCGTGGATGAGTGCCTGGGCGAGTCCCACGCGCTGGCGGTATCCCTTCGACAACTCGC
>JADFCV010000013.1:22901-32713 GCA_017161655.1 Candidatus Sumerlaeota bacterium | reverse complement strand
AATGGTTTTTCCCACGGCGCCTTCGAGGCCAGTGCGGCGGACCACCTCGCGGATACGCTCGGGCATCTCGCTCTTGGAGATGCCGCGAATCCCGGCGACAAACATCAGGAAATCCACCACGGACATCTCGTGGTAGAGAGGGGTGTTTTCCGGCAGATAGCCGACGTGTTTACGAACTTCCAGCGAGTTTTCAAACACGTCGTAGCCGGCCACGGAGGCCCGGCCAGAGTCTGCTGGAATGAAACACGTGAGGATTTTCATTGTGGTGGTTTTGCCAGCCCCGTTTGGGCCGAGGAATCCCACAATTTCCCCACGTTGAACCGAAAACGAGACCCCTCGCAGAGCTTGCGTGGGGCCGAAGCTTTTCGTCAGATTTTCGACTTCGATCATAGCGCCTCGCTTTCGGGCTTTTTTATCGGTTTCTTCAAAAAGTAAAAGTCGAGACAAAACGTCCCGCTCCCTTTTAGCATGATTCGTTCCGAAACGGCGGCTCACCAGCGACTTCTGTAGGAACCCCTGGGAAAAGACGCGTCCGACGCGGGCCTTCCGGCATCTTGGACCGCGCCAAATGTGCGGGGAGATGGACCTTTGTCTTTCTCATTGTGACAGTTTGTCACGCGTTTCAGGAGGAATGTTTCTCTTTAGCCCGACAGGCTACTTCTTGTTTTTCCGTCCTAAAAGGAAAGCGATCACACGGGAGAGAAGGGGAGACCGGTTGAGATTCTCGAGTTCGACAACGGCAGGGCGAAAGTTAGGATCGAGCTGGAGTGTGGTTTCAAAGCTGCGGCGGGCGGGTTCCCACTTGGCCAGTCCCATCTGTGCCAGCCCCAGACGATACCACAGCCCCGGCTCAGTGGAGTTGATGCTCGAAGCCATGGCGAGGTACTTTTCCGCGAGAGGGAAGACTCGCTGTTCAAGGTAGAAAAGGCCGATGTAGGCGGGGATACGCCAATCTTCCGAACCGCGCGCCTCCATGGCTTTTTCCATGCAAAAGGGGGCATTGGGGTTTTGGGCCAGCGCCAGGACTTGTCCGCGAAGCATCCAGACCCATGGGTCGCTGGCGCCGCGCTCCATGGCGAAATCCGAACATTGAAGCCCTCGGCTTGTCATTCCGTGGTAAGCGTAAACGAGTCCCTGAAGGGCCACAATGCGAGCCTGCTCTGGGAAGAGTTCGACTGCGCGACGCACCCAGGCCGTGGCTTCGCGCTTTTCGTTCTGGGCGAGTAGGGCAAGGATCTGGCCGGTCCACGCGTCAAGATGCGTTGGCTCAACTTGCGCCGCTCGCGAGAAAAGCTGCAACGCACGCCGATAATTGCTGGCAAAGAATTCGCGTTCTGCCTCCCGGCAATAATGATTTGCGTCATAGGAGAGCTCCTCTTCGGCAGAAACCGCTGGGGATTCAGCACGCGGTTCAGCTTTTTTTTCCGCAGCAGATAGCGATGTTTCGAGTTTTGAGAAGCGTCCCATAACCTGCACCAAATTGATGGCGAACTTCTTCAGGTTTCGCAAACTCTATTATGGGCGGGGCTGTTCTATTTCGATGTTCCAAGTGGGGCAAAACGTGCCTCACCGAACGGGCGGCTCAGTGTTGTGGGCTCGATTCCACAGTCGCAACCACAGGTTGTCGGTGTAGCCGAGTTGCCACATTTCCGCGTAGCGATACCACTGGGAATTCTGCGGGACATAAATGCTGTCGTTGATGGGCGCGATGGCACGCAGGGGCTTAAGGTCTTCATTCGAGTACATGACGTAAGCGTTCGGTAACGTCTCAGGCGTGCGATAGTAGAGTATGTAGAAATCGATAAAGTTCTGAGAGGCTCCGTAAAGCTGGACCCCGAACGCGACAGGCATCACCGCCGCGAAGATGGCACGGCGCAGGCGCGTCCATTGGGAAACAAACCCAACCGCGGGAATCATCACGAAGGCGTGTGCCATAAAGATATGGCGGGGTCCCCAGCACCAGCCGCCAGCCCAGTTCTGCCACCGTGAGTGAAAGAGAAGCAAAAGGATCACAGCCAGTGCGAGAGAAAATGCAAGGCTAGGTAAGCAGCGCCCAAAAGCGCGCCAGCCTGCAAGGCCAAAGACGATTGCGGGTGAGAAGAGAAAGACGCTTTTCCCGACGCTCATGAAATAACCGTAGAGACCTGCGAGCAGAGGGGTTCGGAACTGGATGCCTTCAGGTTGGTCAGCATAAGCCGACGAGAACGGATTGCCGAAGTGAAGCCAGTTGAGCGCAAAGTGAAGCAGAGCGAATAGCAACGGCCCCGCACTGAGGGCTATGACCGAAAGGAGAAAATGGCGTGATGTGACCTGGCGGAGCAGATGGTGGAGGTCGACCTGGCGGTTGAAGATGTTCTGGTCGTCAGACTCTGATTCGAAAAAGCGCAACAGAAAGTACAAGCC
Source organism: Candidatus Sumerlaeota bacterium (assembly GCA_017161655.1). Taxonomy (GTDB): domain Bacteria; phylum Sumerlaeota; class Sumerlaeia; order Sumerlaeales; family Sumerlaeaceae; genus DRVG01. The sequence continues at coordinate 30,310 of JADFCV010000013.1, read as the reverse complement.
GAGTGCCGGTGCAATGACGGCCGAGTCCAAACGCGTGAGCAGAGCCAGCGCAAATGCAATCCCTGCAGAGAGAATCCGAGGAAGGGAGAGGCGCTCGGCTGCGAACAGAAAGTAAAAGCTCATGAGGGCAAAAAAAGTGGCCAGCGGTTCTGAGAAGAATGTGCGTGCGTGGGGCAGTGCCATTGTGCCCGCGCCGTAGGCCAGGGCCACCAACCAGGCAACCGCCGTACTGGAGATTTCTCTCTCAAAGCAGGTTTTCGGGGTTGGGGATGTTGACTCCGTCGGATGTGAATCATGCTCGCGAGCTGGAGACGCAGACGGCGCAAAGATTGAAGTGGCATCTGGCTCTCGCGTGCAGGATAGACCGGCGGCATCACCTCTCCGAGCAAAAAAGCGTGCGTGGGCGCGGTGGGCAAACAGCCACAGAAGGGCACAGGTGCCGGCTCCTATGATGCTGCCAAAAAAGGAAACAGCGAAACGGCGCACAAGAGCTGGTCCGGCCTGCCCTTCAGTGTCGGGCACATACATGACAGTGCGAAAGCCGAGGAGTGCTTCTGCCTTGTGGGGGGAAAGGATGCGAGCGGCGAAGTCGCCGATCCAGTAAAGGGGTACGGCGAAAAGAGAATTCCCAATACCATATTGCGCGTATTCTTTGCCGTCGACCCCGCGTCGAGTGGCGAATGTGCGTCCTTCAGCATCGACCATCGGCTCAACGCTCAGTGCGCCTCGGCGGGCAAGCGATTCTGTCACGCGGAACATGATCTCCTCGTCGGGGGAATAGAGGTGCCCGCCGCAGGTGGCCACGTAAAGAGCGAGGAACGCAAAAAACACTACGATCGTGTGTCGCCAGAGCATAACGAACCAAAGAACGCCAGCAGGCGAAGAATCTTTGCAAGTGAGCAATTTGGTTGGAACGTGATGCTGTGGCGCCGCTCGACCGGAGGTGTCAAACGTGCTATCGGTTTGCGTGGTCCAGGATAATCCACGCTGAGCCGCACTGGAGCGAATCGTCAAATCCGACGAGACATACCCAGATGCGACCGTTCTTTCGTTCGGCAGGGAAATTCCATTCAAGACGAACCCTCACAGGCGAAGTGTCGCCGGGGCGGAGTGTCGCAGGCTTGATGATTTCAGCTTTGACGCCCTGAGGAGACCTGGCGGCCACCTGTGGTTCGCCACACACATTTTTTGCGACTCGGACGGGCAGCTGGATTTCCGCTGTGCCCTGGGGCGCTTCGCACGTCACGTGCAGGACTTTTGCGGGGAAACTTACCGGGGGAATCACGGTGCACGAAAGTCTTGCTAAATGGTGCACGCTGGTTCCATCCCCGCGTTCTTCACTCAAATAGACGTGAAAAGCATCACTCCTCGCCTGCAAGTGGGGGCGAAGGTGCACTGGCACCTTTGCCCGTTGGTGAGGGCCGAGGGGGATAGCTGCCCCTTCCTCCGTGAACGGAAAAACCGAATACGGGGAAAATGTTTATTCCCGACGCGATCCTGAAGAAGCCCGCAGCGCTTGATACGCAGGAGTGGGAGGTCATGAGAAAGCATCCGCTCTTCGCTCGCCGTTTGCTCGAGCCTATATCCCTTTTGCGTACGGCTCTAACAATTCCCGTCTACCACCATGAACGTTACGACGGAAGCGGTTATCCCTATGGCTTGTCGGGTGAGCAGATTCCTCTGGAAGCCCGGATTTTCGCCGTAGTGGACGTTTGGGATGCGCTGACTTCGGATCGTCCCTACCGGCGAGCATGGGACCGCGAGAAGGCTCTTTCGTACATTCGTGAGCAGGCGGGAAAACAGTTTGATCCCAAAGTTGTGGAAGTTTTTCTTTCCGTGATTCAAGAGTCGGCAGCTTAGGAATGCGGCGGGGGGATTGTTTTCAATCAATCTCAAGCTCAAAGGGCAGGGTGCCGCAGACAAGCGGCTGAATGCCGTCGAGAGCCATTTTGACATGAAAAGAGATCTCAGCCGGGGGGCCAAGTTCCACACTGAGGTCATCCCGGCGGCGTGCTTGCATGATCATCGAGTAGTGCCCACGGTAAAGGCCGATGGGTGCCATGCGCAAATGAAGTCGGCCTGCTGCGGCGCCGCTGAGGTCTACCCCTTTCTCGCTGGCAGTGAATTCATCCACAACGTCGCCAACTTCGTTAAGGATCGTGATGAGAAGATCCCAGTCTTCGACCGGCTGGAGCACCTGAACTTGCGCTCGTAGCTCCAATTCACCGCCTGTTTCAAATGTCGTGGTTGCATTTCCATTCCCGTCCGTGAGTTCGACGCGTTCGATCGCGACAAAAGCGGGACAAGCGCGCTTCTTCATCTCAGTGGCATCTGCTGTGGTTTGTGGAAGGTCGAGTCCGCGCCGCTGCTGAATGCGCTGGTTGAGGTAGCGGCGATAGCGCGGGGTGACTTCCTCAGTGGGGCCAAAGGCCACCGCGCGCCCCGCATCGAGCCAGAGGGCACGTGTGCACAAATGTTCAACCTGATCCACGAGATGCGTGACGAGGAGCAAGGAGCGTCCTTCGTCGGCAAATTTCAGCAAGCGTTGTGTGCTTCGCACCTGGAATTCGCTATCGCCCACAGCGAGGACTTCGTCGATAAGGATGATGTCGGGATCTGTATGGACAGCGACAGCCAGGCCTAGTCGCGCAATCATTCCCGAAGAATAATGACGCAACGGCATTTCCAATGTGTCATGGTCGAGGCCGGCAAAGGCGCTGATCGAAGGGAGACGCTGGCGCATTTCGTCGCGAGGAATGCCAAGGATTGAAGCTGTTAAGAAAATGTTTTCGTAACCTGTTAATGAAGGATGGAAACCGGCAGACAGATCAAGCAGAGCGGCGACGCGCGGAAGGCGGCGAACTTCGCCAGCGTCGGGATGCGAAATGCCTGCGATGACCCGCAAAAGTGTGCTCTTGCCAGCACCGTTTGGTCCGATGATGCCAACAATTTCTCCCCGCTCCACGTCGAATGACACATCGCGCAAAGCCCAGAGTTCGCGTCGGTGGCGACGAGTGGCCAGGCGCCACAAAAATGCCGAGGCTAGGCGATTGGTGGACTGTGCCACGACCGTGTAGCGCTTGCCCACGTTCTCGACCTCGACGCTCTTGGTCGAATCGCGTGGGAGCACCACGCCACCAGAAGACTTTTTCGATGCGTCTGACGCTGGCTGTAACGCTTTATCCATTAACGAACATTCCAGGAAAGGACTATGTAGCTTTTCAACGATATGTTGAGGCGAACATCACTCGTGCTGAGCCTGCTAGCATTAAGTGGTCTTGGGTGGGCTGGGATTTCTGATTTCGACGCCGGTGCAAGCCTCGTCACCCGTGGTTTCTTTCTCACGTGGCTCGTTGTGTTTGTGGCAGGTGTGCTTGTTAGTTTTACACCGTGCGTTTATCCGATGATTCCCATTACCCTCAGTATCATTGGGGCCCGTTCGGCTGAGCAAAAACCTTTGCGCGGATTCCTTGTGTCGCTCGTTTTTGTTCTCGGTCTTGCAGTGGTCTACACCGCGCTGGGCTATGTGGGGGCGAAAACCGGCAAGCTGGTCGGGTTCATGCTGCAAAGCAAATGGTTCCTGGGGTTCTTGACGCTGTTCTTCCTCGCAATGGGTGCCAGCATGCTGGGGCTTTTTGAAATTCAGATGCCACCAGCGTTGGCTTCACGTCTGCAGGGCAAAGCTGGACGTGGCGGTTTTGTTGGGGCTTTCCTCCTGGGTGTTGTTACGGGCGTGGTTGCATCGCCTTGTGGGAGTCCGGTTCTTTTCAGTGTGCTTACGCTTGCGACCCAAAGTGGCCAGGAGTTTGTGGGGATGGCTTTGCTTTTCGGCTACGCGCTGGGGATTGGGATGCTATTTCTTGTGCTTGGAACGTTTCCCTCATTCCTTCGCGCGATGCCGAAGTCGGGCGACTGGATGGAGGATATTCGGATCTTCCTCGGACTGCTACTTATTGCCGTTGCGCTGGGCTACTACGCAGGGTTGCTGTTGCCCGCGGCTGCGCATGCGGTCCTGCTGATAGTGGCTGCTTTATTGGGTACAGCGTTTGCTTTCCGCCAGGCACGCAAGCGTTCGGGGAGAGCGGGTCTCCAGCGTTTCTGGCTTGGATTGGGCGTCGTAATGGCTGGAGCTGCGGTTTACGCGGGCGCGACGGGTCTTGTTTCACGCGAGGCGCGTGTGACATCCCCACTGGCCACTGCTGAAAAGCCGGTGGCAGGGCAGTCGACGGCGGGGAACATGACCACAGCGACAACATCCGTTGCGGCCACGACAGCTTCCGAAATCACCAGTGTTGCCGGGGCAGACCAAGTGGAAAGGGACACGCATGAGGAGTGGCTCGCCGATGAGGCGGAGGCGCTACGGCGTGCTAAGGAGCTGGGAAAACCGGTGATCATCGATTTTCGGGCCGACTGGTGCGCAGCGTGCAAAGAGCTTGAGCATAAGACGTTTCCGCATCCGGCGGTGGCGCCGCTGCTAACAAGGTTTATCAAAGTAAAAATTGATGCCACAGAAGAGACCGATGAGAATGCCGCGTTGCGGCAAAAATACGGAGCGCTCGCGTTACCCACAGTTGTGCTGATTCGGCCCGATGGCACGGTGGCGAAGGATCTCGTGCTGCGTAAGTTCGAGGAGCCAACAAAGTTTGCCGAGCGACTGAAGAAATTTTTGGGAGAAGAGGGAAACGCACCATGATGAGCGTGGGCAAAATGCTCATATTGGTGGGCGTGCTTATGGTGGTGACAGGATTCATTATGGTTGGCCTTGAAAAGCTGCCGTGGCTCGGGCGTCTCCCCGGCGATATCCACATCGAGCGGCGGAATTTTTCGCTGCATTTTCCCATCGTCACGAGCCTGTTGCTCAGCGTGGTCCTCACGATTCTACTCAACCTTTTCCTCCGGGGGCGCTGAGAGGATGCACGGCGACGGGCACCATCCGCACCAAGGGGAATTCGGGATTCTCATCGAACAATTCACAAAGCGTTACGACGACATTGTCGCTGTGAACGATTTGAATCTGGAAATCCGGCGGGGTGAGCTTTTCACCTTTCTTGGGCCGAATGGCGCTGGCAAGACGACAACGATCAAAGCGCTGGCCGGTCTCATCCGTCCCACGGCCGGGCGTTTGATCGTTGCGGGCTACGACGTCCAGCATCATCCGGTCGAGGCAAAGCGCCGCATTGGTTTTATTCCCGATCATCCCTATCTTTACGAGAAGCTCAGTGGAGCGGACTTCTTTCACTTTGTGGGGGATCTTTTCTCAGTCCCTCGCAAAGTGCAGGAGGAGCGCATGCACCACTACTTCGAGCTTTTTGGGCTGACATCGGCTGCCGATAAACTGATCGAGAACTACAGCCACGGGATGCGCCAGAAGCTGGTGGTGAGTGTGGCGCTGATGCACGATCCGGAAGTGATCATTGTCGACGAGCCACTCGTGGGTCTTGATCCGAAAAGCTCACGGATTCTGAAAGATCTCATGCGGGAGCAGGTACGCCTGGGCAAGACGGTGTTTCTCTCTCTTCATCAGCTGGCGGTGGCTGAGGAAATCGCAGATCGGATCGGCATCATTCACAAGGGGCGGCTTCTCTTCGTGGGCACGCTCGAGGAGCTTCGCATGCGCCAGCAGCGGAGTGCTGATCTTGAGGATTTGTTTCTGGAACTCACTGCGGAGGAGGAAGAAAACCCGCAAAGTCGCCTTCCTGCCAAGCCTGTTGCCTGAGTGAGGCGGCCATGCCTGTCCTTTGCACGAAAAAGAAGAGTTTTTCCGAGCTGAAGAATAGATCGTCCTCCGGACTGTCATAGAGAATAGCTCGCGCCCAAAAGCTTTCCCCCTCGCGCAGCCACAGAGAAAAAGATGGAGTGGCTGCGATGAAAACGCCAGCCAAAAAAGATCACACGACGGTCAAACTCATTGTCGCCGTTTTGCTTATTGTGTCAGGGTTAGGTTGGACGTTCTACCGCGTGAACAAGGTTCGGCCCGGTGCTGTGGCCAATAACGGGGTTACAGATGAGTTTCGTCCACCGTCGCCCGAAGAAATGGACAAAGCTCGGCGTGAGATGTACGCCTACGCCAATATCACCCCTGATCAGCAGCGCCAGCTGGAACAACTTTGGGAGAAAGCGCGAGAGGAGCGCGAACGCCGCCGTGCGGAAACGACAAATCCGCAGCAGATGGGACCGGGAAGACCTGGTGGGCCGCCAGCGGGAGCGCCCATGATGATGGGGCGGGGGTTGCCACGCGAGTTACAGTCGGAGCTCGACAAGATTCTCACGAAGGACCAGCAAGATAAGATGCGCGAATACTTTCGTCAGCGTGGCCAGCAGGAACGCGCCAAACGCGAAGCGAAGGTGAAAGCTGCGCTAGGCGAGCAAGAGTACCAGCGTTATCAGGAGAAGCGGCGTGAGCGATTTGCCGGGCGAGGCGGCGGCCGCGGCGGCCGTGGAGGAGCCCCAGGGCAGCAGGGGCCGACTAATCCCCAAAGCAATCAAGGTAACCAACCGAATCCAGGAGGGACACGTTGATGCGCATGCAGAAGGGAAAAGCCGTAGCAGACGGATTTACGCTCATCGAGCTCTTGATCGTTGTGGGGATTATTGCTATTCTGTCGGCGATTGCTTTACCGAATTTCCTCGAAGCGCAGGTGAGGGCGAAGGTTTCCCGCGCAAAGTCGGACATGCGATCGATGGCGACGGCGCTTGAACAGTACCACGTGGACTGGAGCACGTATCCCGACATTTTTACCAGGCTCAACGTTTTGTCGACACCAGTTCAGTACATTTCCACCGTGCCGCGCGACGTGTTTCGGTTGCAACAGGCGGCCGGAGGTCCTCCGTGGCGTCAGGGGTGGTATCGCTACGGGGCGATGCCAATTGATTCCCCGTCGCGTTGGGCGTTGGCCAGTGTGGGGCCGGATACGGACATTGATACTTACTCGAGTGCAAATCCGGGCGGCGGAGCTGACAATGAGGACACTTCCAACTGGGAGCCCGACAACCAGGCCTTGCGCTTCTATCCGGGCTATTCCGCCGCTCTGTTCTCCGATGCAGGGGCGGTTGTGAACGCTACGAACTTCAAATACATCATGTATGATCCCACCAATGGGACGGTTTCAAACGGCGATATTTTTCGCCTGAGCGATTACCAACTGCCTTGAACGCGGACGTGAGTGGGCTGTGTGTGGCTGCGCTGTAGCAGCGTTGTGCGCCCAAAACAAAGCGATAGCATGATAGGAGCATGCCCACGGCATGTGCGGATGATGGTGGGAGTGCGGAGGGGAAAGGTCGGTCATTAGCAGAACAGTGAAACAGCGCTACTCCTGACGACTGCGCAGAATGCGGGGACCCGGTCGCCTCCCATGCTCATGAGAAAACGACGTGTTCTTTGCAAAGGCCATGCTCCTGCTGGCACTCCG
>JADFCV010000013.1:1423-22802 GCA_017161655.1 Candidatus Sumerlaeota bacterium | reverse complement strand
CCTCCTGACGACTGCGCAGAATGCGGGGACCCGGTCGCCTCCCATGCTCATGAGAAAACGACGTGTTCTTTGCAAAGGCCATGCTCCTGCTGGCACTCCGGGGACTACGCACGAGGGATAGGTGGTCGGTCGAGCCAGCGGCTCTCGATGGTTTCAGATCATTTTTGGGGAGCCAACCCGCGCGCCGTGCAGAGGCCAGAAGAGGCTATTTCCGCCTGAGATAGAGGCTCCCCCCGGGGTTGCGCGTGCATAGAGGCATGCGCATTTCGATCTCCTGCCGGAAAAAGTGCGCAACGTAGGTGTTAAAAAAGACAATTTCCCACAAAGAGTTGCCGTAAAGGAAAGCACGCAAAAAGTAATCCTCGTTCCAGTAGCGTCCCTCCCGTAGCCAATGCGGCGGGTACTCGAAGGGATAAAAGACGTCGTGGAAGTGCACAAAGATTCCTGAGGGCACGGCGGGAAGAATTTCGAAGAGAAGGCGCTGAACATCGCTCCCGCATTTGAGGACATGGCTTGAGTCGATGAAGAGCAGATCGCCGTCTTCTAACTGTTGGAAAAGCTCAAGGGGAGTAGCCTGAAGCGTCTGGCGCAGGATGGTCACTTTGGGGAGGTCAGTCGGGCGCAGGAGCTTTTCGAGGCGTTCTTCAGGAAATGGTTCGATAAATGTGAATGTGGGAGAGGGGTCTAGGAACCGTTCGGCTGTGTCGAGCATGACAGCAGAGGAAAAGCCTGATCCTACTTCGATAATCCTGCGCGGGCGAAAATGGCGCAAAAAGCAGTAGAGAAAAATCGCATCGGCGTAGGAAAAGAAGTCGTTTTCGTAAAAGTACCGAAATGCGGGGCTAGGTCTCTCCGGAAATGGGAGCTCCGCATAATAGCCGGCATAAATGTCCAGCAAGGCGCGTTGTGCTTCGGGGCGCAGATCGATTCCCGGTAACTGCGCCGGCGGGTGAGAGGGGAGGGTTTGAAGATAACGTTCAATGTCCTCACGCGAAGGAATGGGGCAGTAGAAGTGTCCGGGCGGCCAAACTCCCCACGGGAAAAAACGACCTCGGGCTCGATAGTAAACTTTGCGCAGGGGACGCTTTATCAGTTCCGGAATTGGCAATCTCATGATGGTTCTTTCTACTTACCGTGCGCTCGCACCGCAAGGCAAAGGAACAAAACATGGAGCTGTTTGTCGTGTGGGACGCAAGAAGCTTTGCCGGGACGGCAATCTCGCCCGATTTGCCTGAAACACACGAGTGGTCCGGCTCTCTCCAACACGCTGGAACCCACAATCACGGTTTTGAAGACGAGGTCATCATTGTGGGGGAGCTGTTGTCACAGGGCGAGTCCCGGCAATTTTGTTTGCTGGCACAGCGATCTTGCTGCCGTTTGGCAACTGTATGCGCCAGAGTGACCCTCGCTCCACAACTTGACCAACGAATTGATTTCCGTTTTTCATGATGATCAGTTCAGCACCACCTGCAAGCCCAGGTCCACCCGACGTGGAGGTGGCGGGGGGAGCGACGGCGTAGTTTCGCGGACCCACAATCGGTGTGCTTTTGATAAATGGTGAGTCCTTCGTATTCGAGCGGTCTATTGATTGCGGTGTTGGCATGAGAGCCATCACGTTTACCGGGGGCGGAGTAGGGGCCGCTGCGCTTGGTGTAAGAACACTCGGTGCGACGTAGGTCGGCACGGGTTGCGGGGTGCTAACAGCAGTGGGGCCGAAATTCGTTTCACCTGTACTTCCGGGGATGGTGATGGTGCCGCGTGTTTCTTCCGTGGGAATTCCCATGCGAGCAAACTTCTCGACGAGTTCAGGCGTCGCGGAGGCAGTGGGAGCCAGCGGCGGAGCCTGGCTTTCGATGGGTTGTGCGACGGGTGGTTGGACAAGTGAGGGCGGAGCTGCAAGCTCGGGGAGCTGAGGCGTTGGCGGCGCGGGCGTGCTCACAGGCAGCTCTTGTGTGGCCGGTGCGCTTGGGGGCGCACTCAGTCCTGGCAACGCTGGCGCACCAGCCTGGCCCTCAGTCGTCGCTGCAGCGGGGGGCTGCAGGACTGGGAGCGAGGGCGGGGCGGCGGCTGCGCTCGGCTGGCTAGGGGCTGCGACTTGTGGGACGCTTTCCTGGCCCTGCCCAAGGACGGGGAGAGCGGGCGCCTGAGATGACGCAGAGGAAGCCGTTGAAGAAAGTGCGCCTAGCGGTGGCAACGAAGGCGAGGCGGTGCCGGGCTGTTGCGGAGCCATTGTCATCTCTCCAGTAGGCAGCTGCGGCGCTTGCGCCGAAGACGCGGTGGAAGCGCTTCCCAGCGGTGGGAGCGCAGGTGCACTGATCGCTGCTTCACTGGCAGCTTTCAGGGGGGGCAAGGCCTTTTCACCGGTGGCTGCAGGAGCAGCAAGAGTCGCGTTTACAGTCCCGGCTTCCAGGGTGGGCATCTGTTGTGTGGCGCTCTGTGCTGCGCCGAGGGGCGGAAGGTCTGGTTTTGGCGCTGCAGTTTGTGTGCCGGGAAGCGCGGGAGGTGTTGCGGCCGCAGCGACGGCAGATGCGCCTGCTCCGCCACCGAGCACAGAAGCAATCTGGTTAAGGCGCACAAGCGCGCCAGCATGGTCTGTTGTTAGGGGTTTGGCAATGGCGTCTGCTAGTTTTGCTGCCCGACGCTCGACATTCTCCTTGTGAAGAACCGCTTTGATGACGGAAAAGGCTGTCTCGGGCGTTTCAGGCGTGGCGGCTGGGGAGTGATAACTGTAGAGTCCCACACCATCGGCGCGTGGGTCGAAGATGGGGAGAAGCATCATCGCGGCCGTGAGTTTCGAATTGTTGAGCCAGCCGCCGACGACGACTGTCACCTTCGCTTTGCCTTTGTTGGCGAGGGCAAAATTCATCCACCCTTCAAAATCCCCTGCGCGAGTCTCAGCGGCTTTGTAGTTCATGAGAGCGATGCTATCCACAAGTCCCTGCTCAGCCCAGCCTTGCCAATCACAGAGGGCAAATGCCGCTGGGGTACTCTTGGTCAAAAAGCTCTGTCGATCAGTGACGGGCGACCCGTAAGTAACGGCGGAGGCGGAAAATTCGACTTCCGATCGAGCAGCTTTGACGGCCTCTCGTGTCTTGCGCATCAGTTCGGTAATCTGGTTCCTTCGCCACTCGACCCATTTGGGATCCTTGGGGTCGGGCTTGTCCGTCGTTGCACCTGTTTCTGCTTTGAAGCGCTGCAAAGCTTGCTCGTTGTAGCCTGCTTTGAGGGTGACGTCGGGCAAGCGGACCCGCTCCATTTGGATGCCGTCCACGGGGTAGTTACGTGCAATCTCGGCGGCGACAAGCGCGATGTGATCTTGGACGGCCACCACCCCCGGATCGAGCCAGTACTCGTTCTTGTTGTCGCCGACCTCGTCAGAGCCATCGTAGTATTTGGTGAGCCAGTCGCGGTGCTCGGTGAGGATGTGCTTTGGCGGCAATTGTTGGTCTTTCATAGCAACCCGCAGGGCCGACACCATAGCGTGGACCTTAATCCGCGGAACGTCGTTGCGGGCTTCATCGAGAAGTGTTTTGAGGGGGTCGAACTCTTCCTTCAGGTCCCCAGCGCGCGGGACAACCTGGGACTGGTAGTACGCGTCACCATAGCAACGCACCTGCGCCACGATTGTGTCGAATCCCAGGGCACGACAATCCTGGACCAGCTTTCGGATAGACGCGGCGGATTTTAGCGTAGGCCCAATGGCGTCCACATAGATAGCTTTTGTGAAATCGGTGCGCTCAAGATTCGATTTTGGGGCCGACACCGGCTTGCCGCTTGCATCAAGAGGCGGTGGCGGCGGAAGCATGTCTGCCACGCTCGTGGTTTGCGTCTGCTGGGCAGCAAGGGGAGCGCTCAGTGTGAGAAGCCCCCATAAGAAATTGGCGAGAAGATTGCGTGTCTTCAAGTTGCGACTCCCTCTTTTTTGATAAGTCCGCAAGATTATGTCCCTACGGTCATTGGCAAATTCTTCTACGAGTATGACGCAAGCGAATTCCTTACATTTTCCGCGGAAAGCGCAATTACCCACCAGCGCTCACCGGCGCGGGCGGGCTGTTGCGGCCAGGGAAATCTCACTTTGTTTTAGACAACGAGTGCAAACAGCCCGGATGAGTTGCAACACGGAAAAGTGTTCGTGTGAACGGGACCCTCACTTCTGGACAAAGAGAACTGACACCAGGCAGACGAAGATAGCGTGCGGGTTCCGCCCGAGGCGAAATCATGTCAGGCTTATAAAAGCTGCGTCTGGCGTGACGGGAGCCCGTGCGCAAAAGGTAAAAATCGTGGGGAAAGGCGAGTGCAGTGCGTGCGGTTAGCTTGTGTCAACACGTGAGCGGGCCAATTGGGGTCACAAGTCAGAGGTTGTGGAGTACCTCGTCAAGGTGTGTTTTCCACTTGCGAGGGAATCGTGTCCTCTTACGCTGGTAAAATTGTGGCGGTGAAGCGCTTCGATCAAGGCATAGTCGTAACAAGTATTCTTGTCGCCGCGGACGTGGTTGCATTTTGTGCGATCTGGTTCGCGATGTACTACTTGCGCGATTATCTTGCTGACAGCGGCATCTTTCGCCGCCCTATTAATCCGGTACAAAATTACGTTCTCGCACTAAAGGTCTATTTGCCGCTGTGGTTGCTATGCGAATGGTACTATGGGAATTTTGACCATCGTGAAAAGTTAACCGGTCTCAACCAACTGTCGCGCATCTTGAAAACGTTCATTGCGGGGCTGATCGGCTCGCTGGCTTTCGCCTATCTTTTCAAGCAGTGGGATATCGGCCGGTTTGTTCTGCTGGGGACATCGTTTGTTTATTTCTGGTGGCTTTACCTTTCTCGGTCGCTGCTGAAAGCCTGGAAGCAGTCCCAGGTCCTGCGTGGCGTCGGGCTGATAGACGTACTGGTCATTGGAGTGGGGCGCACAGCTCGCCGAGTCATGGATCGTATTGTGAATCATCCCGAAGGGGGCTACCGCCTGGTCGGTTTTGTTGATCCTCATCCGCGTCGGCCGCGTCGGCCTATTCATGGTTTCCCCGTTCTCGGCTCGACGCGTGAGCTGGTACGCATCCTGCGCGAGCATCCCGTCCAGCAAGTATTCCTGGCTGTGCCCAAGATGCCGCAGAACGAAATGATGAATCTCATTGTGCAGTGCGAGGATCTAGGGGTGCAGTTCAAAATCGTGACGAATCTCTTCGAGGTCATTACGTCACAGGTGCGTATTGACGTCATTGACGAAGTGCCTGTCATCCATCTGCGCAACGCGGAGCTGCCTCTGGTGCAGGCCGTGCTTAAGCGCGTCCTGGACATCGTGGTGGCCTCCACCCTGCTCGTTTTCTTCGCTCCGGTCATGGTGGGCATTGCCATTGCGATCCGCCTGGATTCGAAAGGTCCGGCGCTGTTCAAGCAAGTGCGGGTTGGACGCCATGGAAAGCTTTTCGAGATGTACAAGTTCCGCACGATGTATGTGGACGCCGATCCTTATGCACCTGCTCCCACGGATCCGAATGATCCACGCATCACGCGCATCGGGCGTTGGCTTCGTCGCTACAGTCTGGACGAGTTCCCACAGCTTATCAATGTGTTAAAGGGCGAGATGAGCATGGTCGGTCCACGACCGGAGATGCCCTTCCTTGTCGAACAATACGAAGAGTGGCAGCGAAGGCGTTTGGATGTGAAGCCTGGGGTCACAGGTTTGTGGCAAATCGTTGGTCGCAAGAATTTGCCGTTAGCGCTTAATCTTGAGTACGACTTCTACTATATCAAAAACCAGAGCCTGTTTTTCGACATTGTGATTTTGTTAAAAACAATTCCGGCCGTGATTTTCGGCAAGGGGGCCTTCTGAAATGGGGCGTGTTGCGTCACAAGCCCGCAGAGGGGGTGCGTTGGGATGGAAAAGCCGATTCTTTGCTTCGAGGAAGGGGGCGGGTTTTCTGGTTTTTATTTGGTTCCTGCTCATGCTGGCGAGTGTGGGACTCATGTATTACTACTACCTGAAGAGCCAGCGTCTCGAGCGAGAGCTTCAGTTGCTGCGGGAAAAAAGTGGCATCGTGTCTGGCGCTGGGGGGAGCCAGTCCTCGCCGCAACTCGTTGTGGCCGATGGCGTGGCCCCGGAAACATTCGCAGAGAGCCGCGAGGCCACATCAACCATCAGCAACCTGCCGTCGCCTCTGGCTAAAGAGGGAGATCGAGTGACTGCAGAGCGCGGAGCAATGGACGTGCCCCCAACGCCTTCGACAGGTCCCACTCCAACGCCAGCGCCCGTAGTGGCGGCGCCGACCGAGACGCCAAAGCCGACTCCCCTAAGCGGGCACGGCGCCGGGGCTGGGAGCGAACGTGACCAGGCGACACGATCCTCAGCGAACAGCGCTGGGCCAAAGACGCCATCGTCAGAACGGGTTGAAGAAGTTTCCTCGGAGCAGAGCCGCCCTAAGCCCCGTTCGACCACGCGCGCCGGCCGAATCAATTCTGTTTATGACCTTCAGCAGCAGGAGTCAAAGCGGTAGGGTGGAGGAAACAACTTTCCGCGCATTCACGGCTGGATGTTTGATCTTCTGGCTCGCTTAGGAAAGCTGTCGAATCCCCTCAGTTCCCTTCTGCAACATTAGCCGGCGAAGTGCCGGAGAGTCTTTCGCAAACAGTTCGGGTTGCAAAGCTTCCGGCCGCGAGGGGAGGCTAAGCCGTTTTCTGCGGAAGAAAGGACCACCCCGAGCAAGAGAGCAGAGCTCTTGAATTCTTGATCAGTGATAAATCGCCCTTTCCGACTCTGTCGGTGGGATGGATTTTAACCAATCGAGTCGCCTTTTTCTCCCAAGGTAGGCGCCAGGGTGCTATGGGTGGCACAGAGGTTGCCTAGAAACTGGCAGACTCGCCAAAAAGAGGGTTTTTGGCTTAGTTTTGTTGAATGAATGAGTCATAAAATCCACTGACGAAAAAGGTGGGTCAAAAGAACACAAAAGGGGGTTCTTATGAACGCTGAGAAACTAACAGTGAAAGCTGCTGAGTCCCTCCAGACCGCGCAGTCGCATGCGATGCGCGAGGGGCACTCTGAAATAACGCCAGAGCACCTGTTGCTGGCGCTTGTCACCCAGGAAGATGGTATTGTTCCGCCGATTCTTCAGGCCGTCGGGGTTTCACCGGCGACCGTGGAGTCGCGGCTCAAGGCGGCTTTGGAACGGTTGCCACGCGTTAGTGGCGCCACGCAACCGCCTTATCTCTCGCGAGTGCTGCTGATGGCCCTTGATGCCGCGGAAGCTGAAGCACGCCGACTCGGGGATGAGTATACCTCGACCGAGCATCTGCTGCTTGGCATCGTCAAGCAAACGCATTGTGAGGCATCGAGGATTCTCTCGAGTCTGGGTGCTACGGAAGAGGCTCTACTAAGGGCTATGGCAAACGTCCGTGGAGCACACCGGGTGACAGATCAGAACCCGGAGGACAAGTACCAGGCGCTTAAGCGTTACACGCGCGATCTCACCGAAGCGGCCGAACAGGGCAAACTTGATCCCGTAATCGGGCGCGACGAAGAGATTCGCCGTGTGATCCAGGTGCTTTCGCGCAAGACCAAGAACAACCCGGTGCTGATTGGCGACCCGGGGGTGGGTAAGACCGCAATCGTGGAAGGCCTGGCGCAGCGCATTGTGCGCGGCGACGTGCCTGAGGATTTGCGCGAGAAGCGGATTGTGGCGCTCGACATGGGGGCGCTCATAGCGGGCGCAAAATACCGCGGCGAATTCGAGGACCGGCTCAAGGCGGTCATTAAGGAAATCATCGAGTCGCAAGGGCGCATTATTCTCTTCATCGATGAGCTGCACACCGTGGTTGGCGCGGGCGCGGCCGAAGGTGCCGTGGATGCCGCCAACATGCTCAAGCCGCCACTGGCACGCGGCGAGCTGCGCACGATTGGTGCCACAACGGTGGATGAGTATCGCAAATACATCGAAAAAGATGCTGCGCTCGAGCGGCGCTTCCAACCGATTCTGGTGGAAGAGCCATCAGTGGAGGACACGATTTCGATCCTCCGTGGGTTGCGAGATCGCTACGAGCAGCACCACAAGGTGCGCATTCGCGATACGGCACTCGTGGCCGCGGCGACTTTATCGCACCGCTATATTTCCGATCGCTTCCTCCCGGACAAGGCCATTGACCTTGTGGACGAGGCCGCAGCCCGCCTGCGTATGGAGATGACTTCGCGGCCGGAAGAGCTGGACGAAGTGAAACGCCGGATCATGCAGCTGCAGGTGGAAGCGGCAGCCCTGCGCAAGGAACACGATGCAGCCAGTAAGGAGCGACTTGAGAAAATCGAACGCGAGCTGGCTGACTTGCAAGAACAGGAGCGCAAGCTCGAGGCTGAATGGCAGGCCGCGAAGGCTATTGGTGATCGCATTGCGGAACTGAAACGTCAGATCGAAGAGATCACGCACGAAATCGAACTGGCCGAACAGCAGGCGGACTGGAACCGGGTGGCCGAACTCAAGTACGACCGGCTGCCAAAGTTGCAGAAGGAGCTTGAGCGACTGCAAACCGAGAGCGAAAGCAGCCTGGCGCGGCGCGAAGTGACAGAGGAGGACATTGCTGAGATTGTGGCGCGCTGGACCGGGATACCGATCTCGCGTCTGCTGGAGAGCGAAGCTGAGAAGCTTGTGAAGATGAATGAGCGTTTGGCGCAGCGCGTCGTCGGACAGGATCATGCGATTGAAGCGGTGTCGAACGCTGTTCGGCGAGCGCGGGCAGGTCTAGCCGACCCAAATCGTCCAATCGGCTCGTTTATCTTCCTCGGCCCCACAGGGGTGGGAAAAACCGAGCTGGCGCGTGCTCTGGCGGAGTTCCTCTTCGATGATGAAAACAACATGATCCGCATCGACATGAGCGAGTACATGGAGAAACACTCCGTGGCGCGCATGATCGGTGCACCTCCCGGCTATGTGGGCTATGAACAGGGAGGTCAGCTGACGGAAGCCGTCCGCCGCAAGCCGTACTCCGTTGTGCTTTTCGACGAGATCGAGAAGGCACATCCGGACGTTTTCAACATTCTGCTCCAGATCCTCGAGGACGGTCGGCTCACCGATGGCCAAGGCCGTGTGGTGAATTTCCGCAACACCGTTCTCATCATGACGTCGAACATTGCTTCGACGATTATTGAGCAGATGGCGGGTGGCGATCCGGAAAGGATGGATCGAGCGGTTCGCGAAGAGCTGCGGCGTTATTTCCGTCCGGAGTTCTTGAACCGTGTGGACGAAATCATCATCTTCCATGCTCTGCGGCGTGAACACATCGAACGGATTGTGGATATCCAGATGGCGCGTGTGGCGGCGCGGATGGCTGAGCGCAAGATGACGCTCGAGCTGACGCCCAAAGCAAAAGAGAAGCTTGCTATGGAGGGTTACGATCCGGCCTACGGAGCTCGGCCATTGCGTCGGGCGATTCAGCGGCTGATCGTGGATCCGTTAGCTCTGCTGATCCTGGAGGGCAAATTCCAGGAGGGCGACCGCATCCGAGTCGATGTGGATGCGAGCGGCAAGATCATCTTCGAAAAAGCCTAAGGCAAGGATACGGAGGGTGCGGCCGACGAAATGAAACCAGAGATTCTCAATCGACATTTGCCGATTGTGGCAATCGTCGGCCGCCCCAATGTTGGGAAGTCCACGCTTTTCAACCGCATGACGGGGAGACGCAAGGCCGTCGTGCTCGACACACCGGGAGTTACGCGGGATCGCAACTACCATGTGGCTGAATGGAATGGCACGCGGATGCTCGTGGTGGACACGGGGGGCTATGAGAGCGAGCCGACGCATGAACTGAGTGCCGCGATGCGCGAGCAGACGCAGCTCGCCATTGATGAGGCTGACGTTATCATTCATGTTGTGGATGCCGAGGAGCCCCTGAACCCCACGGATTCCGAGATCCAGCAATTGCTGCGCCGAGCCGGGAAACCCGTGCTGGTTGCGGTGAATAAGTGTGACAACGAATCGAGGCGCTTAGCGGCAATGGCGGAATTTTCCGCACTCGGGGTGGATGTGTTTCCGATCAGCGCTTTGCATGGGCTGCGTACGGGCGAGCTTCTGGACGCTGTGGTGGATGCGTTACCTAAACACAGTGAAGAGGACGAGGCGGCGCTGGCTGAGCGTGAAGGAATTCGTGTGGCGGTCGTGGGGCGCCCGAACGTGGGCAAAAGCACACTTGTAAACAAGATCCTTGGCTATGAGCGCGTCATCGCCAGCCCTGTGCCAGGTACCACTCGCGATCCTGTGGACACGACGTTCACTTACAATGACAAGGTTTACACTCTCATTGATACTGCAGGCATTCGGCGGCGTGGCAAAATCGAACGCGGCTGCGAAAATCTTTCTGTGCTTGCTGCCCTCATGAGCCTCGAACGTTGTGATGTGGCGCTCATTGTCGTGGACGCCCTAGAGGGACTCACGGATCAGGACGCCCATGTGGCAGGGTATGCTGTGGATGCAGGCTGCGGCTGCATCATCGTGATCAACAAGTGGGATGCTGTGGAGAAGGATGAGAAAACAGCCGGAGCATTTGTGAAGGCGCTGCGCGCAGAGTGGGGGTTTCTCAAGCATGCGCCGGTGGTGCACGTGTCGGCGCTGACCGGTCTGCGTGTGCCGCGAATTTTTGAACTCGTGGACCAGGTTTACGCTGAGTACACGAAACGAATTGATACCAGCGAGCTCAACCAATGGTTGCAGCAGGCGCTGGGACGCCAATCGCCACCGATCCACAAGGGGCGGCAACTCAAAATCAAGTACGTGACGCAAACGGGGACCAAACCGCCCACATTCACATTCTTCGTCAATGATCCGGAACTTCTTTATTACTCCTATGAGCGTTATCTTGCGAACCGGCTGCGCGAGCGCTTCGGCTTCGAGGGCGTGCCCATACGTTTAAGATTTAGAGAAAAATAATGTTAACATGAAAATCCTTCGCGGAAAGGCTTCTTGTAAGCCAGTTCGGCATGCATTCCGCGTTGTTTCCTGCTTTTGCGGAAGGCACCCTCTCACGTCAGCCTAAAGGCCATCAGGCGCGGCGGCGTGTTGGTCCCGTGACAAGCTCGAACGCTGTGCAGAATGCCGCGTAGAATTCGCGTATGACACGAGCTTCGAAATCCGAACAGAACCCTTCGCGAACGCCGCGTTGGACCTCGTCGAACATTGAGACGAGATGTGACTGCAAGGTCTCGAGTTCTTCCCTGGAGTACTGGGAAAGGGTCTTGCGGAAATAATCCACGCGCGGATCGCCAAGTTCGAGTTTCGGGAGAGCTGCTTCGTCTTGTTGTTTAGTGCCGCCGGTGACGTGCCCGAATGTGCCTTGAAGGATTGTCCCGCGAAGAGGTGAGGCAAGGGGCTCTTCCGGCTGAGCAACCTTTTCGCTGGATGGTTCAGTGAGCACGGAGGGTGACGGTTGTTGTGCGGCTTGCAGTGTTTGCGCCTCAAGGTCCTCTACGCCTACGGCGCGTTTCAGATCTCGCAACCACTGCTCGTACTCTAGTTCGCGTTCGTCCTTGAGCTCACCAAGTTGGGCCTGAAGTTCGAGGGCTTTGGCAACGCGTTCGCGGAGATCTTTGAGTGTCTGATCCCCAGGCAGATGTCGCAGGCCGAGATCAATGGTCATTTTCGCGCGACGGAGGTTATTTTCACGGATGTAATGCCGTGCCGCGGTCGTTAGCTCTTCAATAGCCTCGAGCGTTTTGCCCTGGCGCAGGAAAACTTCGCCAAGGATGCGGTGAGCATCGGGATAAGCCGGTGCCAGGTCAAGAATTCGCTTTGTGACTTCGACAGCTTCGCGCAGCCGACTTTTTCGGATATGTCGGTCCACAACCCACTTGAGCTGTTCGACGGCGTCCTGCTCGCGGTTTAGTCGAGAATAGAGGTAGGCGAGCTCGGTGCGGACTTTGATGTCGTCAGGCCGGATTACCATCAAAGAACCATAGATCTGGACCATTCCATCATAATCGCCGCGCAAACCGAGTTGTTCGGCTGCTGCGAGGTATTCCCGGTAGCCGTTCTCTTTGTCTCCGAGTTCGAGATAGAGAGCTGCCAGGCGACAGCGCGTGGTGGGATTGGTTGGATCAAGCCGTACAGCTTTTTGGAGCAAAGGCAGAGCGTCCGTGTAGCGTCCTTCGACAATCAGGCGTTCTGCTCGCTCAACAAACTCGCTTGGGCTAGCCCCCTCGTTCTGGATCCGGGACATCGCCTCACTGATGTCGCAGCCCATATAGGCGGCGTAAAACTCGAGCAGGTTTCCGCCTTTATGACCCTCACAATTGGTGAACTGGCATTTGAAGGTATTGTTCTCGGTGTAAATAACCAGTGACCGGCGAATTTGATCCTTGTGAAGAGGACAGAACAAGCGGATCGTATTGCCCTCGCGGTAAAGGGCGTTTTCGTGGAATCCCATTTTTAGAAGCAGATCCCACGCGTCCAGACGGCTATTAAACTCTTCCTCTTCTCTGGAGAAAAAATAGTTCACAATCTCACCGTTTCACTAAACTCTAACGATTTGTAGAACTTCTATTGCACTTTGGCCTGCTGCGTGTAAAGGATTTTGGTATGATTAAGACGTATTCTGCCAAGAAAGAAATTCGCACCTATAAGGTTGGTGGCGTTGGGATTTCTGGCCTTGCTATGCTTCTTTGCATTGTGTGGCCGACAGTGGTGAGGGCCGTGCCAAGGGACATTGTCGTGCACCGAGACGGCACGAAGGTGGAAGGTTCGATTGTCTCTGAGACGGCGGAAGAAATCATTTTGGACTCGAAATACGGAAAGCTCCATTTCCGCAAAGCTGATCTCGCGCAGGTTCAGCGGGGCGTTGATCCTGATGCACAGCAAACCACGGCACCCGTTGAATCGCCGACTTATGACTATCGTGTTTATATTCCCGAGGGGCCGATTGATCCGGAGCGTCCAGCCAAGCCCATTGTCATTGCGGAGCTCATTCGCCGTGGACTCACTCCACCGCCAGCGACGCCGACGATCGGGGGAGGCACGCCGGGTGAAAGCCGGCCAGCCATGTCGACAAGTTTCACGCCGACGCCTGAAGCGAGTGAACCAACTCCTCTTGCCGCGGCCACGGTCCAGCCCGTCGTGTTGGTAACGCCTTCGCCTTCGCCGCAGGCTGTACCAGTCCAACGGCCTGAGGAAGGCACTCGGCTAACGATGCCGACGCCGACAGTTCCACCTGCAGCGACACCGTTTGCGGTGACACCGGCGCCTACAGTACTTGCGATGCCACTCCCAACACAAACACCGCAGCAGGTGGTGACCCCGGTTGCCACGCCAATCGAGACGCCTTCCCTCCAGATGACCTCGTCTGCTCCCACGCAGTCAGCCTCTTCAGCGGCGCCTCTGGCGGAAACCGGAAGCCTGCTGGAAGCACTGCTGGCGTCCGCGAAAGCGGTCCCGACCGCTTCGAGTGCCGTTTACGTTGGTGGCGGCACGCCATCCACGGGTGAAGCCAAGAATGAAGCGGTGGCACAACCTGGCACGAGTGTGGGACAGGACGTTATTGCGAGTGTGACGGAGGTGCGCGGAGTGGCGCTGTTGAAACGTGGCGGTACTGTGCAGACTCTGGCGCGTGGGACTTCTATTTCGCAAGGTGATACGATCCAGACGGGGCGGGATTCTCTCGTTGCGATCCGCCTCAGGGAAGGTATTGGTGTTGTCATCGGTGGCGAAAGCGAAGTCACATTTGCTAAGCCAACAGGCGCCAACGTTGCAGAAATAGGCGTGCTGCAGGGATTGGTCTGGTGTTCTGCAGAAGGGGCAGCAGCCAAGTCGGTAGGCGTTGCGGCAGCGGGGTGTATGGTCAGTCCTGACCCGTCGGACCTGGGACAAGGATACACGCTCAAAGTTGCTTCGGTCACGGGCGGGAGGATTCTTGTCGCTTCCCTGCGCGGCCGCGCTCTGCTCGTTGATTCTGTGCTCGATGTGGTCCTGAGCATCGAGGCGCAGAAGCCCGCGTATTATCTTCCTGGGAGCCGGAGGGTCGAAGAACAGGCGCAACTTTTGCCTGGCCTTCAGAAAGAGCTTGAAACCGTGAATGTTCTGGTGGGCGGTGGCCGCTAGGCATCTTGCTCGTTAGCTCGCCGGCCAGTTGATGCCTCTCATGCATCATGGCGAAAAACGCAGTTTTTTCTGGGAGCCTGCTCCAGCTCGTCGAGGCTTGGTCCCGGACTCACTGAGGGATTGCGGGCTGCAGATCCTTAGTTACGCTTTGTGGCGACAAGGGCATAGCGTATTCGCCGGCGAGGCGGACTCAATGCGATGATCCTGAGGGGCGCTTGTACGGGGAGGTCAACTGGAGACGAGGCGAACGCGACATCGCCAGGGAACCCGGGCTCAAAACTCACCATGAAGAGTCTGGGTTCTGCGGGAGAGGGGTTACAAAAAACAGATTGCCTCGCAACGCGCTCTCTTCTGTTCACATTTCTGACATGCGAAGTGGGGATTTGCGTTTTCGGAGACGGGAGGAGCTGGCGGTGTCCGAGTTTGAGTGCAGTAGGCGTATTGAGGTGAGTTTTTGGGACAGCGCAGAAAAGCGCACCTTCGCAGGGATGTGATCAATTAAGATATGACGCCTTAGCTCTGGTCTTCGGGGAAGTCTCTATTGGGGCGCGTTCCATGGTGGTGGCCCAGGGAAGTTGCCTTTGCACTGCCAGTCTGTTTGTGGCAAATGGCATCGGAATTGCTTTGCAGATGGCATGCGGACGACGCGATGGATCACCCGAAAGGGGGTTTGTGCGATGATGAAAGAAGCAGTAAAAAAAGTTTTGAATAAACTTTCGTCCCCGTTGTTTATCCTGGCAGTGATTGGGATGTCAATGCTGGGTTTGCCATCGTCAGCTTCGGCGCGATCGAGTTGGTACGTGAGCTTGTCGACCGGACCGGTCTGGGTTGCGCCGGCGCCGGTGTGCTATCCAGCGCCAGTGGTGCGGTGTCGGCCAGTGGTCTATTATGACTATCCGGCTCCCGTGGTTTACTATCCGGCCCCAGTGATCTCGGTCGGCTACTACTCGGGTTGGCATCACCACTATCATCGTTGATAAGTTTCTACTACCCCTCATACCCCTCCCTGAAGAGAGCCGGGTTCGCGGTGCCGGGCTCTGTTCTTTTTGGGGAATCATGATTTGCGCCTGGGGGCCTTTCCCAAAGCTCGGATCCTTGTTAACGAGTGATTACTCACAAGCGACGATCTGAGCCGTCGCGCCTTGAGTCGGCCCGGAATCGTGCAAAATCGGTCGGTTCGAAGACAGGATGTTCCAGGATAGACGCTATTTCTAATCGGGGATAGGCCCGAAGACGACGCGAAAAGGGGTTGTGAAACGGGGGCCCGGCCTTGAGCCCGGAAGGGGAGGCAAGCGTGTGTCCGCTAGTGCTCGCGTGCGGGGGAATCGATCTTGCGTCAAAGAGGGCGTCGAGATAAAAATCCTAGTGAGAAGTAAAAGAAGACTGAATAAGTACCATTTATTTCCATAGTGTTAGTGCGATGTTTCTGGTGAAAATACGAATGCAGTTTGCAGCGGCGCACCGATTAGCGCGCCCTGATTGGACCGATGAGCAGAACTATGCCCTTTACGGCAAGTGTGCCAATGTGAATGGCCACGGCCACAACTACGTGCTTGAGGTTGCGGTAGCGGGCGACGTGGACCCGGAAACCGGCATGGTGGTGAATTTCTACGATCTTCAAAAAGTCGTGGAGCATGAGATTTTCGAGAAGGTTGACCACAGAAACCTCAATGCGGATGTAGATTTTTTGCAGGGAATTGTGCCCACGGCAGAAAACTTGGCAAAGCGCTTCTGGGAAGTGTTGGAGCCTCATATTCGGCAAGGGCGACTTTACTCGGTCACGGTGGCTGAAGGGCAGTCGAACATCGCGACTTACTTCGGCCCGCAGCCGCAGCAGGTTGTGTTTTAAGGGAGTAATGATGTATGGCGGCCAACGCGAATTCTCAGCTACGGCAGTGGATTGAGGAGGTTGATGAGCTCGCTTTAGGCGACATCAACGGGGATGCTCGCAACGAGGAGCTAGAAGCAGCCGTCCGGCGGATCCTTGAATTGATTGGAGAAGATCCCTCGCGTCAGGGGCTTGTGCGAACACCCCTCAGAGTTGCTCGCGCGCTTGAAACTCTCACCAGCGGCTACTCGATGTCGGTGGAAAAGATCGTTAACAATGCGATCTTCGACGAAGATTACAATGAAATCGTCTCTGTGAAGAACATCCACTTCTTCAGTCTTTGCGAGCATCACATGTTGCCTTTTTTCGGCATAGCGAATGTGGGCTACATTCCCAACGGCAAAGTGATAGGTCTTTCAAAGATCCCGCGCATTGTGGATATGTTTGCACGAAGGCTGCAGTTGCAGGAGCGGCTTACGACCCAGGTCGCAGAGTGCCTCAATGAAATCCTTCAGCCTCGTGGAGTTGCTGTTGTCATGGAGGCCTATCACCTCTGCATGATGATGCGAGGGGTGGAGAAGCAGGACTGCCTTACGGTGACAAGTTGCATGTTGGGTGATTTCAAAACGAACATGCAGACTCGCAACGAGTTTCTGGAACTTTGCGGGCGTCATTCGCTGAAGACGCGGTGAGTGGCCAATGGAATTGACTGTGCTGCCCTTCGTGCATGGTGTCATGTGTCGGTAGGTGAACATTCGCTCCGTGCTGGTGATATTACGAAAGCTATGAGTCGTCGCCGAGTTCTCTTCATCGTTCCTCCCACTGGTCTGTACATTCGCGAAGACCGGTGTCAGACTCCCATCGAGGAGATGAAGACGATTGCCCTGCGGCCTCCCATCGACCTTATGTACTCAGCAGCCGCTACGGAGCGGGCTGGCTGTGAGTGCAAACTGGTGGATTACCCCGCGGAACGCAAAGGGTGGGTAGACCTTGAGCAGGACATTCGAGCGTTTCGGCCACATGTTTTGATGATCTCCATCACCACGCCATCGCTGGCAAAGGATGTCGTTGCGGCCGAGGTGGCGAAGCGAATAGATGGTTCGATTCTCACGGTGGCCAAGGGTGCGCACTTTCTGGTTTACGATCGAGAGACGCTGGCTCAGTATCCGGCAGTTGATTGCGTCATTCGTGGCGAATACGAATTGACGGCTGCGGAGCTTGGCCGCGGCGAACCACTCGAATACATTTTAGGACTCACGTGGCGGCGGCAAGATGGGACCATTGTCCAGAATCCGCCTAGGCCGCTCATCGACGATCTCGATTCTATTCCCTTCCCCGCGCGCCATCTCGTGCGCAACGAGCTCTATTTTCGTCCAGACACCATGGAGCCGCAGACCACGATCGTGACGAATCGTGGGTGTCCTCATTCGTGTATTTACTGCCTTGCTCCCGTGGTCTCTGGGAAGAAGAATCGCTACCGCTCAGTGGAAAATGTCGTTGCCGAGCTGGTGGAGTGCGTCGAGCGTTTCGGCATTCGGAATTTCCTCTTCCGAAGCGACCTTTTTACCCAGAACAAGAAATGGGTCATCGAGTTGTGCCAGAGCATTCTCGATCGCGGGCTGAAGATTGAGTGGGCCAGCAATTCGCGCGTGGATACCATCGATGCGGAACTGCTCGGCTGGATGAAACGGGCGGGTTGCTGGATCATTGCGTATGGGGTGGAGAGTGGCAATCAAGAGATGCTTGATCGCATGAAAAAGCGTGCGACGGTGGAGCAGGCTCGGCAGGCGATTCGTCTCACTCGAGAGGCTGGCATCAAGAGCAGCGTGTACTTCTTGATGGGACTGCCATGGGACACGCCCGAAACGTTAGAAGATAACGTGCGTTTTGCTCGTGAGCTTATGCCAGATTTTGTCGAGATTTTTTACACCTATCCTTTCCCGGGCACGGAACTCTACCGTATCGCTCTGGAGCAGGGGTTGCTGCGCGAGGGCGAGATCCCGGTCGAAGCATATTCGCGGCCAGCAATTGCTGGTTTGAAAATGACGCGCGAGGAGCTTGCGGCGTGGCGCAAAAGGGCTTTGCGTCGAATTTATCTGCAGCCGCGCTATATATGGCGCACGTTGTCGGGAGCCCGATCCCCAAAAGAGTTTGCGAACTACGTCAAGTACGGCTTCCTTGCTCTGCGCGATCTTCTGCGCGGCGACAAGGCAACGGACGGAACGGATGTTGAGTTGCAAGCGAAAGCGATGGATTAAGGGCATGCGGTGGGACCGGCTGGAGAAAACTCCTGGACTGTCGCGAGATTTGGGAGGGGGCTTTTTCCTTGCAATTGTGCCGCAGCCAAAAAGTTTTTGAAATCGAAATAGGAAAGAAAGAGGAGTCCATTTCTCATGGCTAGACGTTTGCTGTTTACGTCGGAAAGTGTGTCCGAAGGACATCCGGACAAGGTTTGCGACCAGATTTCTGACGCCGTGCTGGATGCGTGTTTGGCACAAGATCCCAAAAGCCGTGTTGCTTGCGAGTGTCTGGCAACAACGGGCCTTGTTGTGGTTGCTGGAGAGATCACGACGAGCGCCACAGTGAATTATGCGGAACTGGCGCGTCAGGTGCTACGCGATATCGGATACACCGATGACGAGTTTGGCATCAATGGCGACACGTGTGGCGTGCTCGTGGCACTCGACCGCCAAAGTCCGGACATTGCCATGGGAGTGGATAAAGAAGGAGATGATCAGGGGGCTGGCGATCAGGGGATGATGTTTGGGTTTGCGTGCGACGAAACTCCGGAGTTGATGCCCCTTCCGATCATGATGGCGCATAAGCTTCTGAAGAAACTGTCCGAGTTGCGCAAATCCAAGACGCTGCCGTATCTGCGTCCGGATGCGAAATCCCAGGTGACAGTGGAATATGTGGATGGGGAGCCCAAACGCATCGAGACAATTGTCATCTCCACGCAGCACTCTCCGGATGTGACCCCAGAGGATATCAAAAAGGATCTTCTGCAGCACTTGATCCCGGCTGTTGTGGACGAAAAATGGTGGAACCCCAAGGACACGAAGATTTACGTGAACCCAACAGGGCGCTTCGTCATTGGCGGGCCCCATGGGGATACAGGTTTGACCGGCCGAAAGATCATCGTCGACACTTACGGCGGGATGGGGCGTCACGGTGGTGGTGCCTTCAGTGGAAAGGACCCCTCGAAGGTCGATCGCTCAGCGGCTTACGCGGCGCGTTGGATTGCGAAGAATATCGTAGCGGCGAAGTTAGCGAGACGCTGCGAGGTTCAGGTGGCCTACGCTATTGGTGTGGCGCAGCCAGTCTCCATTTCGGTGAATGTGGATTCCAAGGGCACCGGCAAATACGACGACGAAACACTAACGAAACTGGTTGAAATGACCTTCGATCTTCGTCCGCGCCGTATCATCCAGCAGCTCGATCTCCTGAAGCCCATTTATCGGCAGACGGCGGCCTACGGTCACTTTGGAAGGGCGGAGTTCCCCTGGGAGAAGACCGACCGAGTGGACGATCTCCTGGAAAACTTGAAAAAGCTTTCCTGAAATTAACAAGATCATTCGTTAACATAGAATCCTTGCTATGGAGAGAGGAAGTTGGCGGCGCAGTGCAATGTTGGCCGTCACAAAGCGGTACGCTTCCACGTTTGGCATCATGGACATAGCACTGAAAGAATGGGCATCGGTGGTTCGGGCACTTGAGCTCGGACTGCAGGTTGTTTTGCTCCGCAAGGGCGGGATCGCGGAAGTTGAAGGCCGCTTCGAGGTGTCCCACCGCGAATTCCTGTTGTATCCCACCTATGAACATCAGGATGAGCGGCTGATTGTGCCGGAATGGCGAAAGCTGGTGCGTCAGACCGAGGCGGAGCGTGACGCAGGCAAGGTCGTGCTTACGAGCTGGGCGCGCGTCGAGCATATTTTGCGTGTTCGCGATCGCAACGAGCTCGAGCGTCTCGGCATAGAAACCATTTATGCCCCGGCATATGTGGATATGCGGTTGGCGTACAAACCGGAGCTTCCGCTGTATGTGCTTATTTTGCGCGCATTCAAATTGCCTACTCCCGTTACCGTTGAGGAAACGCCAGAGTATGCAGGATGCCGTTCTTGGGTAGAGCTTCGCGAGAATATTTCCACGGAAGAATCTTCACCTGTTCTCACGGATGAAGAATTTGCGCGCCGCCTGGCGTCTTTGCGTGTGGAGCTGAGCTGATTTTTGTCCCCCTGTGAAAGCGTAGCGCTGCCATTCTGAAACATGGCTGGGGGGCGTGCGGACAATCTCAGCGAATCCATAGGCAGGAAGATAAAGCGGGCCATCTGTCCAGGTCGTAGAGGCAAAAACGTCGGTGCTCGCCGGGTTTCCCAGCATCACCCGTGATGTGGTGTGCGGATAGACCATCCATGAATACGGGGCGAGCCCCACCGCGCTGAAATCCCGGAGTGAAAGTTCGGTGGCTGGAGTCTGGACAGCGATGTCCGAATCGAGGAGCGGGAAAACGACTTCTGCTCCATCAACTTTGCGACTCCTCCACTGACGACTCGTCCGGTCGAAAATGCCTTCCATTGAGCCGTGCCAGTCCCACGTGATCGTGCTGGATTGAGGAGCAAAGGCGAGCTCGAAGGTCATGCTGGTGACACAATCGGAAACGAAAGCGTCGTATGATGGCCAGTGGCTGGCCTCTGAGAGAGTAAGCGCCCAGCCTCCTTCAAGACGCTGACCGGCCAGAGCCTGCGGTGTGGGCGCATCCAGCGCAAAAAGGACAAGGGCGGCGTGGCCTGCGCTGCGCAGGATAGCAGCGGAGCGTTGCTGGGGGCCCAGCGCCGAAACATACAATGGAACGGCACAGAGATAAGTGTTGGCGCGACGAGCTGTGATGATGGCGTTCATCTGCACGGAACATGGCAAGGAGACGGTTGTGCCATCTATGCGCCAGTCGTGCCACTGGCTAAAGCGTTCATCCGCAAGAAGGGCCACAAAGGCTTGCTTTGCTGGGGGAGCGGTGGCGGGGAAGGTGCGATCCGCCAGCCAGATGAGACGCGAACCCTCCTGGAACCCGAACATGTTGTAGTTGTCGCCGATGGCGTAGCCGAAAGCATCGTTTTCCGTGGTGCCGTTACGAACAAAAATGGGAGCGAATCCTGTAGGAGTTGCGTCCTCATAGATTTGAGCAACGAGTCCTTCGTAGCCAAGGAGCGAGGCCGTCGTGGCACTTATCGACCCAAGACTGAACGAGTCCGTGAGGTAGGTTGTGGCCTCGGTGTAGAAATTGCGCTGGCGCACGAGAGTCGGCAGCACACGTGGCTGAAGGAAGGCATCGCGGAGTGGCGTGGCGAGGGGGCGCGCGCGTAACACGATCCAGTAGGCAGGGTTGATGTCGAGACTGTGGTTTGCGGCCACCATTTCTGCGAGGCGCATGGGGGTGTCGAATCCTTCCTGGCCAAGGAGAGCAGCCAACATGAAGGTCGTTAGACCAGCGCCG
>JADFCV010000013.1:0-1323 GCA_017161655.1 Candidatus Sumerlaeota bacterium | reverse complement strand
GCCATTTGCAACGTGCCACAGGGCAGTTTTGATTTCTTGCAGGGTCTCGGGTTCGAGTGTCGGCGGAGGCGCCAGGCAAAGGTGCGCGAGCACGGGAGGGATGAAGAAAGTTGAGGCGTTTTGGGGTGTGCGAAGGTCGGCGCCGTTGACGTAAAACCAGCCGTAGGTCGGTGATGTTGTGGTGCGATCCTGAGCCCGCGCAATCGTACGAAGGATCGCGTTCGCGCGCGCATGACTTTTCGTCGATGAGTCGTCGAGCAGTGCCACGGCGTAGTACGCGTCCTCGCGCATCCAATGGTAATCGGTGGCGGGGTCGTTGGCGAGCCATGTGCCGGTGGTGTCCTCATCAAAAAATGCGTCGAGCTTGCGCATGACAAGGTTATGCCACCGCTTGCGAAGCGTTGAGGTCGTCACCTCACCGGTTGGGGCTACGTATCCAGCTGGGGGGAGAATTTCAAAATGGGTCCAGCGAATGCGTCGCGTCACAGGTAAGCGGAGGATCACGTAGTGAGAACCGACCGTCGCGCCACCCACGGGAATTTCCAGGGAAAAGGTCGTGGTGGGATCGTAAATGGCGGTAGTTGTCCAGTCCTCTTCGTTGCAGAGCGCGAAGCAGCGAATCGTCGCGGGTTCCGTCGTGAGAGCGTGACCCGGAGGAATGGTGAGCCGCACGCTGCCCGATGAAGCCTGATCAAAGAAGCTGCCGAAACGAGCACCGATCCACTCACACTGCGCTGCATCGAATCGCACTTCTCCCATAGCTGCGAGCGCTAATGAGGTGAACACGAGAAAAAGGAGCCAGATTCTCCCACATGAGGCCGTGGACTTGCGATGGCGATTCCTCATCACAGGAGACTGATATGACACGGAACCAACACCCGGCAAGATAGAATGACAATGAGCAGGCGTGGGTGGAGAGGCGCTGAGGAGTCTCTTGGGGCCTTCCCTGAGAGTAAGAATGGTAGGCAGCGGTGGGGCTTCATACCTCCGTCGGTTTTTCATGAAGATCAACAGCTCCCGGAAAAGATGAGAGACAAATCTTCTCAGCGCAAGAGACCACCCAAATACCAGCTTTGCTCCCCGGGAAGGTGGATTTTGCTTGCGTGTGATGATCCGTTTGTGAAACGCGAGAGGGAGAGGGAATAGTGTTTTCTTTTCCATTCCCGAGGTTTGCTTCAGGAGGGAGGTGAGAAAGAGAGAAAGGCATTCACCCTCATCGAGTTATTGATCGTTGTGGCGATCATTGCGATTCTGGCGGCCATTGCGGTGCCGAATTTCCTAGAGGCTCAAACGCGGTCAAAGGTTTCGCGAGGGAAGGCGGAT
>JADFCV010000012.1:22117-70513 GCA_017161655.1 Candidatus Sumerlaeota bacterium | reverse complement strand
CGCCACTCACTGTCACCGGTATAGTGAGGTCTCCAGACTGACAAGGCGCACGCGCCACCGCCTCGCGAATTCGGTCCGCTGCGGTGAATGCTTCATCCTACTCGGTTTCGGGAAGAATCACACAAAACTCTTCGCCCCCGTAGCGCGCCACGATGTCCGAAGTGCGCACCAACTCCACAATTTTTCGTGCAAACCAGCGCAACACGTCGTCCCCAACATCATGGCCAAAACGATCGTTAACATGTTTGAAGTGGTCGAGATCAAAGAATATCAGCGACAGTGGACGGCGATAACGGCTGGCCCGTTCAAATTCATCCCGCAGGCGTGCTTCTAGGGCGCGGCGATTGTAAACGCCTGTAAGTGGATCCAGCAGTGCAAGCGACTCCATCATGTCACGCTGAGCCCTTATCGTTTCAAGGGCATCACGCATTCGGAGCTGGGTCTCGATGCGGGCAAGAAGCACATCGAAATTCAGCGGTTTCGTCACATAATCGTTGGCCCCTTCTCGCAAGGCACGGACAATCGTTTCATCTTCCCCCGCGGCAGAAATCATAATGATAGGAGTGTCACGAGTGCGCTCGCTCTCCCGTAATCTTTTCAGAGTGGCAAGCCCGCCAAGCCCAGGCATCATCAGATCAAGCAAAACAAGAGCAGGATAAACGCCCTCTTCTACTTTCTGAAGAAGCTCCTCCCCTCGCGCAGCCGTGACGACACGATACCCGCGCCGCTCAAGACGCCGCTTGAGAATGTCACAATTATCGGGGTTGTCATCCACAACCGCAATCAATCGCCCCTCATAGGTCATGAGCACTCTCTTCCTTGCGCCGACTACCGGGCGTTTCACGTAGCCAACGTCGCACTGTTTCGGTTAATTGCTTGGGCGACAGCGGCTTTGAAACGACCTCGGTCGCTCCTAGTTCAAACGCGAGATTCTGATCCACCGTTTCGGTGACAAGCAAGATGGGGACTTCCACAATGGCCGGCAGGGTTCGTAACTTCGCCAATAATTGCCAACCATCTTCGTCCGCAAGATTCACGTCCAATGTGATTGCGCTGGGTGGCTCTTCGGCCACCGCATTTAAGGCTTCTTTGCCCGAGCCCACCGCAACAACGCGCAGTCCTGCGCGTCGCAACGTTGCACTAATGAGATCACGCGTTTCTTCGTCGCTCTCGATGACGAGTGCCAGTGGAGCCGTGCGAGAAGGTTCGGGCAAAATGGAAGTGACAGCACGAAGCGCGCCCGAGCTCGGATATGGGGACTGGTCGCCAGCTCGCACTTGAACGGGCAGCGTCACAATGATACGCGAGCCGTGCCCCGGACGACTTGTCACCCGAACCGAACCATTCATCATCTTACAGAAGCGATTTGCCACGGCAAGCCCGACACCCAAGCCGTTTGGCGGCGACCCTGGGGTCTCCTCTGCCGGAACAAATTCATCAAGCAACTTTTCCAATTGCGCCTTAGAGAAACCTTTTCCTGTGTCCGCCACCACAATCCGCACACATTCCTCCCCGCCCTCTGTGACACGTGTGGCGGAAAGGCTGACCTTGCCATCCTGAGTAAATTTGCAAGCATTGCTCAGAAGATTATAGACGATCTGGCGCACCTTCCCCGGATCGGCATAAACGCAACCAAGATTCGACGGCAATGTGAGGGACAGCTCGTTGCCATTTTTAGTGGCAAGGGGACGAACTGCCTCCACTGTCTCTGTGAGCAGATGGCCTAGATCGAATGTCTCCAGGTACAGTGGCATGCGTTTTGTGTCGACACGTGCCACGTAGAGGGCATTTTCAATCATCTCTGCGAGCCGACGGCCCGCTTCGTGCACGTGTTCCAGCGGCACCGTGAAAGAATCGCGTCCCATCTCACGCGATTCCTCCAGCAACATTTCCGTGAAACCTAAAATCGCATTGAGAGGCGTTCGCAGCTCGTGCCCCAGATTTGTGAGAAAGACCGCTTTGGCCCGCTCCCCCTCGAGCGCGCGGTCGCGAGCCATAATAAGTTCGCGATTCACTTGACGCAGTTCTTCATGGAGCTTGCGCAACATCTGAATAGCATTCAGTTTTTCACGGAGGCGCTCTCGCAATTCTAGTCGCAGCTTTATTTCCTCCGTGATCAGATGCAGCACACGCAGTTCCGAGGCATTAACCTGCCGTGAGCGCCGATCGGCAAGCCACAGGAACGCAAGGCAGTGATCACCCTCACCCAGGATCGGCACAATGACGAGCAGCCCCAGATCGGAACCCGTTAGTGCCTTGGGAATTGGCATCTCCCCCCGCTCACCATTTCGCGAGAAACACAGAATATCTTTTGCCTGGCATCCCAGCCGCCACAAGGCTTCTGAACGTCCCAGAACCGGTGCCCCCGCGCCATAAGCGACCCACAACGGCGAGTCACTGTTTGGGTCCGCAACGATACCAGCCCACAAAGTTCCACACGCATGAGCAGCCAACTCTGCCAACCCTTGAAAGTCCTCGACGTGGCACAGTGATTCACGGTCCCGCCGTTCTTCGTCTTGCTGCGAATAGTCTTTTCCCGTGTGGCTGCTCATGTTGATTCTCAGTTAGCATAGGTCGCCACGCCAAAGCAAGCACCACTGTCGCTAGGAAAAACATAAGATTTTCAGGGGAATTTCTGACTATTCCTTCAGCTCTGCGATCGTTGCTGCCGTGCCGCCTTGCGCAGGTGGCGCGAAATAGAAATTTGCCACATACGGTTCGTTCTTAAGAAATTCTCTGACGGCCTCGCGCAAGGCTCCGCTACCGTGACCGTGCACAATGCGAATCGTTCGCGCTCCCTGCACAATTGCCTGGTCAAGAAACTTCTCGAGAATTGGTCGAGCTTCCTCCCAGGTCTTGCCGTGCAAATCAACCGTGCCGCCAAAAGCAGTGGTTGCTTTGACAATGGTTGCACTTTGTTGCCTGGGCCCCACCTCTTCGCTCAGCACACTTTCGATTTCAGTGAGTGGCACGGTGGAGTGCTTGCCGCTCACGTCAACGGTCACACTGCGCCGCTTTTCATCCACACGCACGATGCGGCCCTCGACGTGCAACGTTCGCAACCGCACAAGCGCTCCCTGTTTCAGGTCTCGTATATCCACGCTTGGTCGCTCCATCAAATCAGCTTCTTCCTCCTGGGTTTGCCGAATCTGAGTTTCCAGTTCCTTGCGTGCGCGGTTGAGTTCTTGCTTCGACGGCTGCTTTGCGATGAGCTCCTCAACCCGCGACTTCGCCTCACGCAATGCGGCCTCCTTTTCTGCCAGCATTTCCTTTCTCAGCTTGCGGCGCAGATCCTCCAGGACCTTTTTCTCATCGGCGAGCAATGTCCGCTCAATTTCAAGCTCTTCGCGCTGACGCTCGAGTTCAGCCAACCGTTGCTGCAGCTCCTCTTCCTTTGCCTGCAGCGACAGGAGAAGAGCTGCGGCGTCATGCTCGACCTGCGGACGTAAGGCTCTTGCTCGTTCAATAATAGCAGCAGGAAGCCCTACCTGCTCCGCGATGACAAAAGCCTCACTGATGCCGGGAAGATCGAGTATGAGCTGGAACGTCGGACGATGATCCACATGCGAGAGGCGAAATGATGCATTGCGCCCACCGGGGTGTTCCTCGGCCCAATTCTTGAGCACCGCAAGATGTGTGGACACGACCGTAAGCCCGGCGTTCTCGGCAAGCCGTTCTAGAATCGCAACGGCAAGAGCACCGCCCTCGGCCGGATCTGTGGCTGTTCCTAACTCGTCAAGAAGGACCAGCGACGCTCGCCCCGCCTGGCGCAAAATGCGTGCAATGCGTTGCATATGCGCGCTGAACGTGCTCATCCCCTCAAGGACGCTTTGCTCGTCCCCGATATCCGCCAGCACATCGCTGAAAACAGGAATGGCACTATCTGGCGCCATGGGTGCAGGGATTGCGCACTGGGTCATGAGAACAGTCAGCCCAATCGTTTTCAGGGCGGTCGTTTTGCCTCCCGCGTTCGGACCCGTGATAACGAGCACCTTGTTCTGGGGTTCGAGCTCGAGCGTCAATGGCCTGGATTGGTCAGGTGAAGCCGCCCGCAACAACGGATGATGGGCCTGCCTTAGGCGGACTGGACGGCCCGGAGCCAGAAGCTTGGGGAAAGCACAGCCATACTGTAATCCGAAACGAGCCTTCCCATAGATGTAGTCGAGCTCTGTGAGAATCACGAGGTCGGTCTGCAACACGGGCAGCTCGTCACGCATGTGCCCCGCAACGCGCAGCAGAATGCGATAAATCTCCTCCCGCTCCTTCACCCGCAATTCGCTCAGTCGATTCGAGTCCTCAAGAATCGCATAAGGCTCGATGAAGACCGTTTCACCCGTATTTGATGAATCATGAATGAGACCAGGCACGCGATTGCGGTTCGTCGTTTTCACCGGCAGCACGTAGCGACTATTGCGCAACGTGAAGAAGCTGTCCTGCAAATCCCCGCTTTCTGTAAGCTCGCGGATCATCCGTTGGAGAACCGCCTGAATGCGTTGCTCGCAGGCAAAAATCTCACGGCGAACGATGCGCAGCGCTTCACTTGCACTGTCGCGCACCGTGCCATCCGGCGCGATTTTCTCTTCAATAGAGCGGCGCAGGGAAGGCAACGATTCGAGCGAGCGGCCCAGCTCAGCCAGGCGCGGGGCTTCCACAGCTTCGGACTCAAAAAATTGCTGCAAATAGCGAGCCGTTTCTAAGAATTCTTTGATGTCGAGTAGCTCGACAGGTTCGAGAATCGCGCGCTCGCGAGCAACGCGGGCGATGTGACCGGCAACATCGCGGAGACCATGAATGGGCGGCTCGCGTCGTCGGGCGATCAGATTCATCATCTCGCGCACGAGCTCCATCTCGCGCTCGATTTCCTCTCGATCCGTACGCGGCTGAACCTCTGCCACACGTCGCCGCCCTAAATCGCTCACGCAATGGCTGGCGACCAGTTCACGAATGCGCCCAAATTCAAGAACTTCTTCGTCAAAGATCATCGTTGCTCGCAACCTTTAGTGCTCGGTCTCCTATGACAATGCTCCAAATGCATACTACTCCACCGCGCATCAAATACGCTTGATTTCCTGCGGAACTCGTTCAACAAGAGAAAGTGAAACTTGATCGAAAAAGGGAGCACTATGAGCCTCTCCACAGAAGAAATCATCAAACGCGTTCAGGCCAAGATCGCCGAGCAGAACGAAGTCATCGTTGAGCAGCAAAAGCAGATACACGAAAAAGAGATGACGATCGAGGAGCTAAAGGGGAAAATTGCGGAGCTCGAAGCCAAAGTGGCCCAGCTCGAGGCGGCTGCAAAAGAAAAAGAAGAGCTTGTTTCCAAATTGGCTGAGCTTATTGACTAGGCATTAGCACGCGTTTTTTCTTGGCGGTCGTTTCTCGTTCCACACTGCCGTTCTGGCAGTGTGACACGACATTTCTTTGCGTGATGATGTGGCGGGCGACCTTTTTCTCAAAAGTCGAGAGCAAAAACATTTCGTTCTCTAGTGTTGTCATCTCCTTACCGAGACTTCCGAAAGCTTCCTTATTGGTTGCGGGAATAGGCTACGCATTGGACTTAGGCCATCTCCTCCGGATGAAGGAAAAGCCGCTTCAGCTATCCTGAAAACATCGTTTGCGCGTACGGATTTAGGGGTGTGGCAATCGCACGGAGACACGACTCACCCAAACGGAGCCGCCCCGAATTGAAGATTCTTCTCAAGGTGTCGCAACAACTTCCCTGTTTCGGCAAAGACCACACAGGGGCTGTTTAACCGCGAGATCGCCGGGCGCCTGATTTGCGCCGATCGAGGTCGGCACGTTGCGGCTGAAAGTTCTTGCGGGGAATGGTCTTGGGGACGGCCACAACGTCGCCGCCCTGACGCATTTGCTCTTCTAGGTACAAAATGCGATCGCGCAGCTCGGCAGCCTTTTCAAACTCCAGGCGTGATGCAGCCTCGCGCATGTCTTGCCGGAGACGCTCGATAACCTTCGCAACCTCCGCAGCGCTCAAATACTCCCCCTCCGATTCCGCTACTAAAGGCAGCTCGGGATAGTCGGCCTCGTAAACTGTCTCGAGGATCGTTTTGATTTCTTTTTTGATCGTCTGGGGGGTGATGCCGTGCTGGCGGTTGTACTCGATCTGCTTGGCGCGTCGTCGTTCTGTTTCCTCAACCGTCTCGCGTATAGCCTTTGTCATCACGTCGGCGTACATGATCACCGTCCCGTTGACGTTTCGTGCCGCGCGCCCGCAGGTTTGGATGAGCGCCGTACGCCCCCGCAAGAATCCCTCTTTATCCGCGTCGAAAATGAGCACGAGCGAAACTTCCGGCAGATCAAGCCCCTCTCTTAAGAGGTTGATCCCCACAAGCACATCAAACTTACCGAGGCGCAGATCCCGAATGATCTCCGTACGCTCAATGGCATCAATATCCGAGTGCATGTACTTCGCCGCTATTCCAAGCTCACAAAGATAATCCGTGAGATCCTCGGCCATCCGCTTGGTGAGCACAGTAATCAAAACCCGCTCGCCCCGTCCGATACGGGCGCGGATCTCGTGAATCGCATCTTCGACCTGCCCTTGCGCCGGACGAATTTCGATACGCGGATCTATGAGACCTGTCGGCCTCACAAGCTGCTCGACCACGATGCCGCCCGACTTTTGTAGCTCGGTTTCCGCTGGAGTCGCGCTCACATAAATGACCTGATTCACGCGCTCTTCAAACTCGTGGATTTTCAGGGGCCGATTGTCCAGGGCACTTGGAAGCCGGAAACCATAATCCACGAGCACCTGCTTGCGAGAACGGTCCCCCTCGTACATCCCGCGAAGCTGCGGTAAAGTGACGTGGCTCTCATCGATAAACACAAGGAAGTCCCTGGGGAAGTAATCGAGTAACGTGTATGGCGGTTCGCCTGGTTTGCGCCCGGTGAGATGACGTGAATAGTTTTCGATTCCCTGGCAGTAGCCGACGGTCTCAAGCATTTCCAAATCGTAGAGAGTACGCTGCTCGAGCCGTTGCGCCTCCACAATTTTGTTCTGCCGCCGCAACTCATCGAGCCGTAACTCCAGCTCCTCGCGAATCGAAGCGATGGCACGCTCGAGATTCTCTCGCGATGTCACGTAGTGCGACGTGGGATAAATTAGAGCACGCTTCAACCGGCGCTGGCGGTGGCCTGTGAGCGCGTCAATTTCATAGATAGCCTCGATCTCATTGCCAAAGAGTTCCACACGTAGAGCCAGGCTCTCTTCGTAGGCGGGGAAGACATCAATAACATCGCCGCGGACTCGAAACGTCCCTCGGCGAAAATCGAAATCATTGCGCTCGTATTGAATGTCAGCGAGGTGGCGCAGCAGATCAGCGCGCGAGATGCGCTGTCCCTCCTCAACGTACACCACCATCATATGGAAATCTGTTGGCGAACCGATGCCATAAATGCACGAGACGCTTGCCACAATGATCACGTCGCGGCGCTCGAGCAAATGCTTCGTGGCGGCAAGGCGCATCTTGTCGAGCTCCTCATTGATCGCCGCATCTTTCTCGATATACGTGTCGGTCTGGGGAATGTAGGCTTCGGGCTGATAATAATCGTAATAGCTAACAAAATACTCCACCGCGTTATGGGGGAAAAGCTCTTTGAACTCGCGGTAAAGCTGAGCGGCGAGTGTCTTGTTGTGGGCTAGCACAAGCGTGGGGCGATTCATGCGAGCAATGACGTTCGCCATCGTGAACGTCTTGCCGCTTCCTGTCACCCCGAGCAGCACCTGATGACGAATGCCACGTTCAAGGTTCGCACAAAGCGAATCAATCGCCTGAGGCTGATCGCCTTTAGGTTCGAATGAGGTGACAAGTTCAAAACTCATTCTGTGCTCGCGCTCCCGCTCTGAGACATTGAGCGGTAATTCTCCGATTGCGACAGTGCGTTGCTCCCCGCCCGCCCATCAGCCACGTGTAGCAGTGAAGAAAGGAATGCTGTGAAGATCTCGTGGCCGCATCTGGAAACATTCGGCGGCACTACTGCTTGCTGGCCGAGGTCGAGCCGCTCGATTTCGTTTTGGACGCGGACGAAGATTTGCTCTTGCTAACATCCCGTTTTGAAGAGCTGTCGGAACCACCTGTTTTGCGGGCAGTGGAACTGCTTTTCGAAGTGGAGGCCGTCCCAGCCGACTTGCTCTTCGTGGTAGCCGATTTTGAACTCGATTCACTCGACGTTTTCTTTGAGCTCGTGACGGTTGACGTCGGCTTGCGATTGCTCGCCGTGCGATCAACTTGGGGGCGCTTCTGTAAGCTCTTTGCATCCTTGGGCAGCTCTTCCCACACTGCCCGTGCTAAATCCTGGTACCGCGAATTTGGAAACTCCTCAGGAAAGCGGTCCAGTAAGGCATGGGCTTCGGCATAGTCGCCAAGATCTGCTGCGAGAATTGCTCGGACAACCGTGTAATAGTCTTTGTTGGCTGACTCAGGAAAACGCTTCAGGAACTCCTTGATTTTCGCGTGGGCCGCGCGGCGCAGCTGATCGTCCTCGCGGTCCACCATGAGCGCCACCATCTTAATAAACGCAAGATCGCTCTTTCCAAACTTATTTGAGGGGTCACGTTCGACGATCTTGGCGTACATTGCCCGCGCTTCTTTTTTGTAGCCAGCCACCAGCTTGCTCTCCGCATCAGCAAACCATTCCTCAATATCCTTGGCGGTGACTTCCCCGCTCCCGCGAGATTTTGATGCTGCTTTTGCGCTCTCGGTGGGGGCTTTTTTCTCTTCGGCCGCTGACTCTTCTTTGATTGCCTGGGCCGGCGCATGTTTCGGCGAAGCTTTCGTTGAAGCAGTGCCTGTTTGCGTCTTCTCAGACGGGGCTTTTGCAGCGACCTTTCCTTCTGCCGAAGCCGACGGCACGGGGGTCGGCTCTTCCCTCGTGCTCTCAGTCTTGGGCGCACGAGGCGATTGCGATTGTAACTTTTTAATCGACTCCGGCAGCGCCGACTTTGCTCCCTGGGCCGGTGGTGCCGTGGACACGGGTGTTGCAGTTGCTTTCGGCGCTTCTGGCGTAGTCTCCGGCTTAATGTTCACGAGCGGTGCAGGCGTCTCGATATTCTTTGGCATAGGCAGCGCTTGCGCCACCACCTTCTCTTCTCCCCCT
The DNA here is from genome assembly GCA_017161655.1 of Candidatus Sumerlaeota bacterium. Taxonomy (GTDB): domain Bacteria; phylum Sumerlaeota; class Sumerlaeia; order Sumerlaeales; family Sumerlaeaceae; genus DRVG01. The sequence goes on along the minus strand of JADFCV010000012.1, from coordinate 61,399 downwards.
CCGCCAGCCCACCTCGCACCATTGGCTTCGCGTCCCACCAGATCGATCCGCGTATTCTGCTCTGCGCGAACTGCCGGCACTACAGCCACTTCGCGTCCCTTTTGGATCGCATCCTGCTTTGCTCCAGATGCTGCAACACTTTCGTAAAGATTGCCGATGCCCTTGTTTGGCCCTTTTCCCGGCTGTGCATGTGCCGGCGCTTCAGGCACGATCTTTTGGACGGAGGAACCAGCAATCGCGCGGTCCTTCGGGGTTTTTTGTACGTTGTTTGCAACCGTACGCAGCACCTGTAACATCTCATCAGGGCCCACGTACCCCACATGACGTTTGATGACCTTCCCCTCCGGCGAGAGATAAACAACGGTCGGGTAGTATTGAACTCCAAAACTCTCGCGCAGACTTACCTGCTCATTCCCATCAATGTAGACCCGGACAAAGTTATCAAGCTCGCCCTGAACGCGCTCATCCCGAAGGGTGCGACTCTCAAGCATGCGACATGCGGGACAAGTTGCGCTGCCGAAATCTATAATCAAAGGGCGGCCCTCCCGTTGCGCTTGCGCCAATCCGGCCTTATAGCTTGTCAACCACCCCGGAAGAGCCCATCCATTGAGAGGCGCCCCAAATAGCACCATCGCGCCAACTACGGTCGCCAAGATCTGCCACTGCATCATCGCCGGACCACTTCCCCAATGTATTGCACTTCTCGATCGCACGTTTTTCATCACAATAGTCGATATCGGTCAATTTCAATTCACCGCACACGCGGAGAAAAACTCGAACTTCCTCAGAAAAAAATCGGTTGCACCAAGCAGCTTTTGCCCCAATCCCAACTCCGCAGGATTTCGACATTGCCCGGGATAAAAAGTTCCAATTCCATGGGAAGCGAGGTTGGGGAGAAAGGGCAGTGGACGACATGTTGTGAGCCTGGGTTGGGAATCACTTTGCGCGGAGGTGGTAGAAATAGATGCGTCGTGTGGGCCCATAGCTCAGCTGGTCAGAGCGGCCGGCTCATAACCGGTTGGTCCTAGGTTCGAATCCTAGTGGGCCCACTCTCCTTTTCCGCCTCTTGACGCGACGACGTTGAGAAACAGCGTGCTTTGCCTCTCTCTTATACAAGCAATTCAAAAAGTGCGGTGCGCTCCCCGCCCCCTGCGAGGAGCGCACTCTGCCCTCATGACTCGGGGCGCCTCAGCAACTGCTACTCATCATCGTCGTCATCCAACTCCACGAGGCGGAATGGGAAACGTCTTGCGGAACCAAAGCAGTTTCTCGCCGCTGACCGCAGAACCCGTTCACTCAGCGTCAATAATGCCCCACCAGCAGGAAAACCGCTAAGCTGATAAAGTGTGTTTGTTTTGCACACAATCTGATTTGCGACTTCTCGCAAGAATTGGCCCTGATGGCTCAAAAAAAGCCACGCACATCGGGGCATCCATTCTCGAAGCGCTCTAATAACAGCCTCCAGGATGACCTGAAACGCTTTCGGCTCACAGGCGAAGTCATCGCCAAAGCAAAGAAAAATAAACAGGGTCTCTACCTCCGAAAACTGAGGACCGGTCAGAGACTTCAGCTTTTTCATAAACCGAGTGAGGCTTTGTAGATCATCGTCGCTCTCCTCGATTTCATGCATTCGAAGGAAGAACTCGAATGGATGCGGCATCTCTTCCTCAAAGATGCTATGCCTAGCTTTTGCCTTCTCTTTTTTGCTTTTTGCAATATTGCTAGGGGGCAATTCCAGATACCTTCCAATTCCTCCATCGGCCCGATTTGTCACAACATAGACGGGCTTATGTGTTTTTCTCAAAACCAACTGAGGTATCGTTGGAATCACACTCTCGTCGGTTGTGAAGTCCAGGTAGACGGTACGAAATGGCTTCTGAGATTCGCGATGAGTTTTGTTTTTACTCATAGATTGATGCCCTCCTCAAAAGTATTATGGTGGATTTGACGCGACACAATCGCTTGCAACATGTGCTGGGCCCGGACCTGTCCCGCGTCCCCCTTTACTCTCCTCCTCCACAACGGGACCAGGTCCGGCCCAGCGTTCAGCGGACCTCCTTCATGGAGCACCTCTCCAAAGCCCAAACTCCCCTAATTCGGCCTGTTGGGACGTAGCCAACAGTCCATTTCACATTGACCAGCTCCCCTTCCTCGAAGAAGGAGGACTTCCGCTCAGTTATCCTCAGCATCAGTGCAGAGGAACAAACCAGGCTGCAAAGCGGCGTTGCCAGATTGTGTTGGGTGATTTTTGAGATCTGTCACCTCCTTTCCTTTATGGATGGCAGGTGGGCATTCCCCTTCTCCCGGCCGACACACCAACCCTGGGTATTGTCGGGAGTCCCCACTATGGTTGATGAGCGCTACGTGCTCAGCGACCTTACCGTGTGCATACCTTCCCCGAGCCAGCACAGCAAAACAGAGATCGCGAGCTTCCTCATTTCTCCCATGCATTCCCCTTTCTTCAACATCTGCGTCATCGGACACAAAGTGCAAACGGGACTCATCGCGCTCGGGATGAATGGGAAACACCAGGAGGGCTTGTGAAATCCTCCGCCCCGAACTTCGATCGCCCCCGCAATTACCCTATGTCCGTGACGCACCTCCACGGTAGCACGTCTACAAAAAGTGCGATACGCAAATTCACAACTTCCTTCACAATTGTGAATTTTTAGGAGACGGCTGGCACAAAAAACAAAATCATTGCCAACGCGGGCGCGGAGCCTAGCGCTTTTCACGCGGAACACTCAACTGCGCGAGAGTACTATTTTACGCCAGTGACTTCAAAGCCTGCTGAACAATCTCGCTAATTGGCAGTCCTTGCGGACAGACCTTTTCTGCATTTTCAAACGCGCCGTGTGCAAGCCGCCGTCGAATGTCCGATGGCAGCTCTCGAAACTTTCCGCTGGCCAGGGCCAAATCGCCGTAACTCGTTTTGTACATCATGTAGCGCATCACATCTGCGATGGGCAGCCCTTCGCATCCTTGCGCCGATTCGCACAAATGCCCACAGCCTCGGCAATACGAACTCGCCGTGGCCACCGCATGACGCTCCAATGTTTTCCAATCCTCTGCTGTTAACTTATTATTATCAACTGCTGCCAGAACGTTTTCCTTGAGGATAACAAGGTTCGGCATCTGCGAGCAAATCGCTGCGACGCGCTCGTCCTGCCAAACTGCTTTCAACTTTGCCTGACCAGGCGTGTAACCCTTCGCCAGGAAATGCCCTGCAAGTTTGAGCTCTTCTTCCGTGTCGGTTCGCACGGGGCCGCCCCCCTGTGTTTTCATCGCAGTGATTCCAATGCCAGCTTTTGCACAGGCGTCGATGGCTTTGCGCATGCGATCGGTTTGCATAAGGCGGTAGTCATACTTCAGCATGATTCCGTCGATCCAGCCAAGCTTGGCGGCGTACTCAAGAAGCTCTTCCATGTTCTTGTGGGTGCTGAAGCCAAAGAACCGGATCTTCTTTTCAGCCTTTGCGTTCTCGGCCCACGCCTTGACCTCATCCGTAATTTCCGAAGTCGAGCTCACCCCGTGCAGAAAGTAGAGATCAATCCAATCAGTCTTCATGCGCTCAAGCGAGCGATGAAGAAGCTCCGTCATGCCAGCGGGATCGCGACGATCACTCTTTGTGACGAGGAAAACCTGCTTGCGCGCTTCGGGCATCTTCTCGAAGAACATCCCAATGCCCGTCTCGCTCTGACCATTTCCATAACAGTCGGCCGTATCCCAGTAGGTGACCCCCCAATCCAGAGCTTTCTTGAGCATCAACTGATTGTTAGGGATATCGAACATCCCGCCAAGAGAGAGAATAGAGACATCCACGCCCGTACGGCCATAGCGACGTCGAGGAACTCTTATATCTTTCAGCGCAGCTGCAGCCTGAGGGGTCGAAGTTTGCTCACCCGCCGCAATCACACTGCTGCCCGCGACCGTCACCGCTGCAAGCGATGCAAGAAACTGCCTCCGATCGACACGTCCCGCCATTGCTCTCATCCTCCTATCAATGATCACGTTTGTTTAAGATAGCTCGCCGACAAAGCACAAGGGAAAAGAACGGCACAATCCAAGTCAATCGGTAACCCCCCGACCGGATTGCGCTCGGAAGCTAGCCGACTGGACTCGATGCAACGTGAGGGCTCGTGATGCTAGACCACTTAAAAGAATTAAAAAACGCAAAAGTGCGTTATCGCTCAATACGAGCGGCGCAAGAGGTGCAAAAATGGTCGAGTTGAAAAGAAATGGAAAATAACAAATTAATAATTAAGCACCTTTTGACCTTGCTATTTTAGCCACCCAGCCGTTAATATTTTAGATTGTATTAGTTAAAGCAGCTTTACCTCAGAGGGGCAGAGTGATCTCTGCGAGTTTTTTGCCCCCTTCGATCTTTCTCAAGCAACTCAGCAACTACCTCACATTTGCGATAAGCGCAAGGCACTTGAGGAGTTGCGCGACTCGTTTTCCGCCGTGACCCTGATCGCCCGAAGGCCGCTCACTGGACATTCGTGTTCGCAGATGCCACAGCCTATGCAAAGGTCCGGATCAACATACGGCTTCTGAAGCCGCACAACGATTGTGACGCGCGTTCCTTCGGAGAGTGCCTCCGCGGGAACAGGGCGATCGACCGTCAGCGCATCAACCGTGTTTGCCATGATCCGCAAGCGCGTGCCCCCACCTGCAGGCTGCACAAAATAATCGCCCGTCGCATACGCACGAGGCGCCAAGCGCGCGCCGCTCACAATGAGGTTCTTGCCATCAATCGAGCGAACAACGAGGTTTCCACCGCGGACCGGGCGATACTCTTCCCGCACGTAGATCGCCTTAGGTGCGGTGGGGCAATTTTCCTCGCAGACGATGCAAGGTGTGTCCATCGCCCAGGGCAAGCACCGTCCGTGATCAACAAAAGCCGTTCCTATGCGGATGGGCCCCCGCTCAGCAAACCGTCCTACACCACGTTTCTCCTCAATGGAAAGAGGCCGAATCGCGGCGGTGGGGCACACGTGGCCACACGCCACGCAGTTCACCTGACAACCGCTCGTTCCAATGCGAAAGTTAAGCACCGGAGTCCACAGAGCTTCCACTCCGGCATCCAGTCCCGCCGGCATGAGCACATTCGTGGGGCACACACGCATGCACTGGCCACACTTGATGCAACGTTCGAGAAATTCTTCCTCTGCAAGACTGCCTGGTGGACGCACGAGGTTGGGCTTGCGATTGGTGCCAAGGGTGCCCTCAAGCCTGAGCAAAGGAACAGCCAGGACACTCGTCGCTAGCGAAGCAAGAACTCCCCTCCGTCCCAGATCGGGCGGAAGCTTAATTTCACCGGCGTCGGATTCACGAACACGGTAGGCCAGAAACTTCTTTTTGCACACATCGTCGAGGCAATTGAAACACATCAAGCACTCGCTGATGCGAATCTTATCCGCCGGGTCGCAAGCCCCCTCACATGCGGTTTCACACAGAGAACACGACGTGCATCGGGGGGCTGTCATGGCAATGCGCCAGAGAGAGAAACGCGAGATGAGCCCCAGAAGCGCTCCGAGCGGACAAAGAATGCGACAGTAGAAGCGGGGAATGTAAAAATTTGCGAGCAGGGTTCCGATGAAGAGCAGACCGATAAGCCATGCGCCCGAGTAATGACGCTGCGCACTCGCCAGCGAACGTCCCGTGAGAAACTCCACGCTGGGCAAAAGCGCAAGATTTACCGATCGGTGGACGAATGGGATGGGATCAAGAAGGCCAATCTGGAGCGCACTCGCTCCCTTAAACGGCCATGCAGCCATCCCTAGAAAGGCCAGAAGAATAAAGTACTTCACCACCTGCGCGCGGCGATAGCGGTTTGCTTCAACCCTTGCGCGATGGCCCCGACCTAATTGGCCAAGCCAACCAAAAAACTGATGAAGTGTGCCAAAAGGGCAAACCCACCCACAAAAAATGCGCCCAAACAACAGCGTGACGATAATCGTAACAAGCGACCACGCCAATCCGGCATACAATGTCTTCGTGGACAAAAGGGTCGCTACCGCCACCAGGGGATCGAGATCTAGCAAGAGCCCAACCGGCCAGCCGCGAAGCTGCCACCACTCTTCGCCCACCGTCATAACAAGGCAGAACCACAGGAGCAAAACCAGGAAAAAGACCTGGGAAATCCGGCGAACAATGACGATCCTCATGATGACTGACTCCCAAGCTCATGGAACTCTAGCGCACGATAATTCGTCGTCCCCACCCCTGCCTGCTCGGCCATGTGCAGATAGGGCAGGTCATCGACGCTCTTACCGAGTAAAGAGGCACCGAAAGAGTCCGCGGCAAGCTGGTCTGTGCTGACGATGAGTGTATCGCGCTTCTCGAGGTCCGAAAGCGATCCCCCTGTGGGGCCATTGCGCATCATCACAAAGGTCCCATCGAGCACCACCAAGGTCGGACGAATCATGCGCGCGAGCTCGGTCACAATGGTGTTGATGTCCTGATGAAAAACATTTCGTCGCCCCCCGAGTAAACCATACCAGTTTTTCATCGTCATCGACGCGCCGCTTCGGTTGTGGTGTTTCACAGGCGCAACGCCAATCACCTTTGTCGCCCTTTCAAGGGGATCAAAGAAGACGGGCCATCGGCGGATGAGCTGGGCATCGGGCAAGGTGAAGGGGCGGAAAGCGTCGGCGCGGGGCAAAAGCACACGTGCACCCGCACGCTCCGCGGCCGCCCCAATGCCAGAAATGCGCATGCAGCTTTCGGCATTATTGATGGGGTTGTCGGCCACAAAGACTTCTGCCGCTCCAGCTCGCAGGCATAGACTGACAAGAGCTTCCACTAACTCGGGATGAGTTGTCGCGCCAAGCTCCGGCGGCGTGGCAAAAGCCGCATTGACCTTGAGCAGGACGCGATCGCCACGCTTAATAAACTTTCCAACGCCCCCCAGCGCCTCCAGTGCGGCCTCCACCGCCTGCTGGCGCTTTTCTCCGCGAACAACAGCCATGGCGGCTGGCATATCGGGGAAACTCCACGTGCCAAGCTTTTCTAATTCAGCCGCTCGCCGGCTCAACGACTGAGGACCCTTCGGATCATAGGCCCAATAATACGCAAATCCCGCCCCCAGCGCCAGCGCAGCTGTCTCCGCGACGCGTAACAAGAACCGCCGCCGGCTGAGATCGGTCTTCTTTTTTTCCTGCAAGTCCGTCTCTGGCTTCACACCCATGGTGTCACTGCTCGCTGTCTTTGTTCCGATGAAGCGCTCACGCCGGCCCTTGTCACGAGAAAACGTCACAGCTTCAGTGGCAAAGATCGCTCGCTCCTTCAGCGAAACTCGATGTACGCAATTTCCGTCATGAACCGGCGGTTCGGATTATTCGCCTTCACCTGAAGAGTGTACTCGCCAGGGGGAATATTCACCCGTCGGGTATATTCAGCTAAGCTGCTGCGCTCTAGGACAAAGGTTTCATCCGCAATCCGCACGGTGCTTTGTGTTTCCGTTGTCGCTAGCACCTTCACCGAAACTGTGGGAATCTCTTCCTGTCCGAAAGGATTCAAATCCCGCGCCTTCAAAACAAGCGTTGTTGCAGGCTTGGTCAGGCGCAGGGTTGTGGATCCTAAGAAATAGTTTTTCACCGCGACTCCTGACCGGGTCAGGAAAGCCGCATTGCTTGTTTTTGCTGAGAGCAGCTGCATACACTTTCGGTGCCTCGCGGCGCAACGGTGCCCCAAACGCTTCCCTGGGGACAATTCCAAGTTTGGGATTAGTTGCGCAGGCGTCATAATAGGTCGCATTGTCTCCAAAGACCAGAGTAGGTTTCAGCGATTTGACCGCTGTTGACCAGGCATTCAGAGGATCACTATAAGAGTGAAATTGGCGGTCTTGAAGAGCAAGCGCTAGAGGAATGACAACAAAATCAAATTCTTTGGCTTCTTCCGGATGTCGCAGGAGACGTGGTAAGCTCACCTGTGGAATTACCTGGCCCCCTGCAGATAGCTTCACCGGGACAAACCAATGCAGCTCAGAGGCGACTGCCACTTTGCGCCCATGCGCCCGAAGTTCATCAACTTTCTCCTGAGCCAAAAGTCGAGAATCGAGCATGGTTGCTCGCTCAATTGCTATTTCCCAAATCTTCCCACCAGGAGGAACAAAGCACAGCAAGAGAACCCCTACTGCCAGAATATCCGCGAATCGTGAGCGTCGTTTCAGCCACTCCACAACCGCCTGCGTGCCACACGCTGCAAGCACTGCTAGCGCCAATTGGGAGATAAGCAAATTCCGCGGAAAAAACTCCTGAGTATAGGCGGAGATCTGCCACATGTTCGTAAGAGCAGGGATCAAGAGCGCCGCAGCTGCAAGTCGATGCCGCCTGAAAAGCACGATGAGTCCAAGCGCACCGAGGGCAACATAGGGCAAATAAACATACTCGATCTTCCGCACAAAAAAGCTCCCCTCTCGGACCCCAACTGCCACCAGATCTGATGCTGCTAACGCACAAAGAAAGGCATTTTTGAGGTGTTGGAGCACAGTTTGTTGCGCAGTTAGATCCCCGTAAAACCTAAGTTCCACGGTCAGAGAATGCAGAAATCGAGGCGGGTCGAAAAACGCGGGGAGCATGAGCACTGCGAAAACAACCAATGGTGCCACAGCCCATAACGCGAGATGAGCTAGCGAAAGTCTTGCCGACTTTTTTACGACTGTTCCCACGTAACACACAAGTGGCAGGGTCATCATGGGGAAAAAGACGAGTTTTGATGCGGTTGCGGCACCAGCTGCAATTGCTGTCCACCAGAGGGGCCGTACGTGTCCAGACTCACAACCAAGCACGCTTAGAGCAGCCAAGTAACTAAAGGCTGAGAACATCGCCGCGACCGCGCCGACAGTAACGACAGATGTTTGCTCGAAATTCATTTTCGAAAAGGCCACAAGTCCCAATGCGGCAAGCACTCCTACTCGAACACCGAGCTGCCGGCATGCCCCCCACACGGCGAGTGCAGTAACAGCCCACATCAGAACAGAAAAAATCCGGGCTTGCCGATGGAAAAGCGGTGACGAAATTGTCCAGGGCCACCCTGTGTCCCAGTCCGTCTTCAGGTCCCAAACTGACAAAATCTCACCTGCCTCCACAGCTTTGAGAACAGACAATGCGCCCCAACCGGCGTGCAAGTAAGCGTTCAGAGGCCCATAGGCAAACCGGGTAGGACGATACACCCCGTCGCGGAGGACGCGAATGGCTGGATTCACAATTTCCGGCTCGTCCCACAAGTACGCGTAAGGAAGTCCCCACGAGGTAGCTACGTAACGAGCGCAAAAACCTACCCCAATGATAATGATGCCGAGAGCGATCGCCATGGTCGTTGGCCCGCTCAGCTTGCCGATGAATTGAGCTATTTTTCGCCAAATGACACGTCTATCCATAGTTAGGCTCGCTCCCGCGGTCATAACCAGCTGCCCGACAGTCACCCAATCTGTATAAACTCAGTTGCCACAGATGCGGCTCACCAGCCTCTTGGCGATCTCAAGCTGCTTAGCGGCATGGACACCTACCAGCGCCTTCTTGCAAACCGTCAGAACTTCACCCTCGCCCAGCGACCTCGCCACATACATGCCAGGCTGCTGTTCGGTCTGGTTGCAGCAATTAGCTTGCTTGTACTTGAGCACCTCTGATTTGGACTTGCCCCCTGCTGTCACTGCTCACTGCTTTTTGTCAAGCGCTCACGCAGGCGCCTGTCACGAGAAAACGTCACAGCTTCAGTGGCAAAGATCACTCGCTCCTTCAGCGAAACTCGATGTACGCAATTTCCGTCATGAACCGACGATTTGGATTATTCGCCTTCACCTGAATGCTGTAATCGCCAGGCGGAATGTTCACCCGACGGGTATACTCAACCAGGCCACCGCGCTCTAGGACAAAGGTTTCATCCGCAATCCACGAGGTGCTCTTTGTTTCCGTCGTTGTACCCACCTTCACCGAAACTGTAGGAAATTCTTCCTTTTCAAAAGGATTCAAATCCTGCGCCTTTACAACAAGCGTTTTTGCCGGCTTGGTCAGGCGCACATTCGTGGACCCTAAAAAATAGTTCTTCGCCGCGATTCCAGCCTCGGTTAGGTACGCTGCTTGGCTTGTTCTTGCAGAGAGCAACTCAACCCCGTAGACTCTCGGTGCGTCGCGGCGTAACGGTGCCCCAAACGCTTCCGTGGGGACAATCCCAATTTTGGGATCCCGGGTGAAGAGGTCGAGATATGTTGCGTTATCCCCAAAAGTCACGATAGGTTCGAAATTTGTGATTGCATTTGACCACTCACTCAAAGCATTACTATACTTAGATTCGGAAAAATTGAATAAGTGCCAGAGGAAGGACAACAAAATCAAAGTCTTTTGCTTCTTCCGGATGTCGCAGAAGACGCGCCAAGCTCACCTGTGGGATTGGCGGGGCCCCTGCGGGTAGGTTCGCCGGGACAAACCAATGTAGCTCCGAGGCGACTGCCACTTTGCGCCCATTTTCCCGAAGTTCATCAACTTTCTCCTGAGCCAGAACACGAGAGTCGAGCATGGTTGCTCGCTCTATAGCTACGTTCCAGATGATCCAAGCTGGCGCAACACAGCATAAGAAGAGCCCCCCCGCCCCCAGAACACCCGCGTATCGCGATCGTCGTTTTAGCCTTTCTACGACGGCTTGCATTCCGTAACCCGCTAGCACCGCCCAAACTAACTGGCAGATGAGTAAATTCCGCGCAGCAAAGTAATCAGTATGGCCTGCGACGTGCCATACATTAAGAAGAGCGGGGGTTAATAGCACTATAGCCGCAAGGCGGTGCTTCCTAAGAAGCGCGACGAGTCCTACCGCACTGAGGGCAACATAAGGCAAATAGAAATACCCGATCTGCCACACAACTAACCTATCCGTAACTCTAACCACATCCGAAGCCGCTAACGCACAGAGACCGGCATCTTTAAAGTGTTGGAGTGCTCTAGTCTGAACCCCGTATTGCCGAAGCAAGAGAACAATAGAGGTTAAAAAATGAGGCGGATCAAAAAACGCTGGGAGCATGAGCACCGCGAAAACCACCCATGGTGCCACACCCCACAACGCGACATGAGTCAGCGAAAGTCTCGCCGACTTTTTTATGCCCCTTCCAACGTAACATAAAATTGGTAAGGTCATCATTGGGAAAAAGATGAGTTTTGATGCGGTTGCGGCACCAGCTGCAATTGCTGTCCACCACAGGGGCGATACGTGTCCAGTCTTGCGCTTAAGGACGCTTAGCGCAGCCAAGTAGGCCACGGCTGAGAACATCGCTGCAATAGCGCCTGCACTAACGATGGCTGTCTCTCTAAAATTCACCCGTGAAAAAGCCACGAGCCCCAAGGCCGCGACCGCTCCACCTCGAACCCCGAGCTGCCAGCATGCCCCCCACACAGCAAGTGCGGTAACAGCCCACATAAGAACGCTGAGGACTCGGGCCTGCCGATGAAACAGCGGAGAGGAAATGGCCCAGTACCAGCCATGGTCCCACTCCGTCTTCAGATCCCAAACTGACGAAATCTCCTCTGCCTGCACGGCTTTGAGAAAAGACAATACGCCCCAGCCAGCATGCATGTAACCGTTAAGAGGTCCATAGGCAAAACGGGTGGGACGATACACCCCGTCGCGGAGCACGCGGATGCCTGGATTGACTAATGTCGGTTCATCCCATTCGTAAGGATAAGGAAGTCCCCACGACGTAGCTACGTAACGAGCGCAAAAACCTACACCAATGATAATGACGCCGAGAGCGATCGCCATGGTCGTTGGCCCGCTCAGCTTGCCAGCGAATTCAGCAATTCTTCGCCAAATGACTCGTCTTTCCATAGTTGAGCAGAACCTCCCGATCTAAATCAAGCGACTGCCAATCAAATAATTTATGCAAACTCAGTTGCCACAGATGCGGCTCACCAGCCCCTTCGCGATCTCAAGCTGCTTCGCGGCATGGACACCTACCAGCACCTTCTTGCAAACCGTCAGAACTTCAACCTCCCCCAGCGACCTCGCCACGTACATGCCAGGCTGCTGTTCGACCTGCTTGCTGCCATCCTCTGCCCCCATCTCGTCAACCAGGAAAGCATGGTAGGCACGCGCAAGCTCCTGGGCCTCCGCCTCGGTGGCACGGGGAGAAATAAAGAGTGTCACGGTTGTGCCGTCAACGACGAAATCAGCAAGGATGACCTTGTCGAGCTTGGCAAAACCAAATGCGTCCTTAAGAATAAGACGTTCGCTGCCGGCGATACGTCCCTCTTCGGGCAAAAGGGCAAGAACGTCTGGCTCCGAAGCGTTCCCGACCAGCTTCGCCGACAACATCTCGGCAAATTCACGCGTCTCGCGCTTGTCCCCAAACGCAGCAGAAGAGCTGACAAGTTCAACATAGTAGTCCCCCCGCGTAAAGTAAAACGCGTTGGCTGTCGAATACGACAAGGGATGTTCCTTATCAATTTTTGCATCCGGGCGGCGCTGACCGCTCCACGCGGCAAAAGCCGCCAGTGGGGAACTCATCCGATAAAGAAAAGCCTCAAATGAGCACGGCGGCTCACCAACGAGCTGGAATCGCCGCGTGACAAGCTGCTCAAAGCCTAGGTCCAAATAGAATTCCGCCCGCCCATCAATTTTATCAGACAGGGTCGTCGCATCAAAAGCTTCCGTCTGTCCGACGGCTTTCACCCTTTCTGGCAGCTTCACTTGCTCCAGAATTTGCAAAGCGTCGGATCCCTCTCTCACCGAAGCTTTTTGGGCAGCAGCGGGCCGAGTTTCCACCTCACTTGAGCCCTCTATCTCGACCGCAGGCGGAGCCGCCTCCTGCACACCGGACGCTGCTGCGACCCCAGAGGTGCTGTCCGCCATCTCCACTGCCGCGAGGCCAGGGTTGATGACTGTTCGATCATAGCGGCTCTGCTTGATAAGGATCGCCGCAGCGATACCACCCAGCCCAAGCAGCACCAGCACCCCGATCAACGTTTCGACCCTGCTCGTGCCCCGTAGCGATTGGCACCCGCGCAAGCGCGGCGAAAATCGGGGAAAAAAGGGACATCTCCTCCCCGCAGCCGCTAACCACCTCATGGCTGTCGAGAGAATGTTCATTCTACTATAGCCTTGGCTACTTACTAGCCTTCTGGCAACACTCCAGCGCAACACAATTTCTCAAATTTTCGTTCCTGGCACACGGTTTCTAGCCGTCGCGATGTTCCGACTGTCCGCTATCGTGACTCGCTCACCCCTCGTTCTCACGCTAGCCCTTTTCGCGCGTCTGGAATTCTCAACCAATTCACAGAGTCGTCACGTACAGGAAACCAAAGGAACTGCCGTGGCCAAGAATCGATAGGCTTGCGCCGAGATTTTGCTTCTCAACAGTTTTTTGCCGTTGAGGATTCGGATGGCACTCATTCACTGTTTCTCAAATTTAAGCCAGACGTTGCTAACAGCATGATGATGGTTCATGCGCACGGATACAGCGCCCCTCCAACTGATACTTAGCGCGGTCGCGAAGAAAAGCGCTCCTCCACCCGTTATTGGTGAAAAATACCAACTTCTCATTCTCATCCCGGCTTTTAGCGGTCTCCCCGGTTTTGGTTGACTCACAAGCGGCGCCGTGCACTGGTCGGGGGCCTCCCGGGGGTATCCGTTTCTCGTGCCCACGATCGTGTCTCGCGAACATCGATTTCCGCCGCCGCAGTTTGGCGGTGAGAAATGCTTGCATGCCGATGTTTTTCTGAAACAGTCTTCTTCCAGCAAATGAAGTTCGGATGTCTTTAGTTTTCTGGGCCTGAGGAGGGCTCCCGTGGATAATACAACTCGAAAATTACTCAAGATTCTGCATCTAACCCCTGACCAGGTTTATCACGTTTTCTGCCTGGCCCTGTGCCTCGTGTGTTCCGATGGAAAAGTCTCTGACCGCGAGGCGGAAATGCTCACGCGCATTGGCTTTGGCCTTGGACTTTCCCCCCAAGATATTCAGTCATTGCTCGAAAACGCAAAAAGCGCGGTGGCAGAAACGAGCGTCGCCGACGTTGTGGCTTATTCCGTCGCAAGCCTCAAGAAGAGCCTGGACGCTGAGCGCCTCGAAGGGGTTCGCCAGATTCTCGAGTTCATCGCCACATCTGACCGGCACATGAGCACCGAGGAGCGAAATCTTCTCCAGGTGATCACCGATGCGTGGACTGCGCCAAGCGACAGTGAAACGCCATCGCAGAAAGAAAGCATCTGATCGCGCGCTATGGGTCTGGAGTTGATCCAAACGAGGTTGCAATCCGTCGTGCATGTTGGGGTGGGCTCACGCACCTCCGCGTCCCCGCCAGGTCCGGCTCCCTGGCTGTGCCGTGCGAAAGTGCGCCTGTTATCTCGGCAATTTCACCACGCTCGTAAGCTAGAAAGGCCACAGCTGTGACTCACTGGCGTTTCGTCTGCATCCACGGCCACTTCTACCAACCTCCGCGCGAGAATCCGTGGCTTGAGACCGTCGAGCAACAGGATAGTGCCCAGCCTTATCACGACTGGAACCAGCGCATCACGGACGAGTGCTACGCCCCGAACACCGGCGCGCGCATACTTGATTCGCAAGGGTACCTCGACCGCCTCATCAATAATTATGAATGGATCAGCTTCAACTTTGGTCCAACTCTTCTGTCCTGGCTCGAAACTCACGACCCGAAAACCTATAAGGCCATTCTCGAAGCTGACGACCGCAGCAAAAAGCACTTCTCCGGTCACGGTTCAGCCATAGCCCAGGTCTATAACCACATCATTATGCCGTTGGCAAACCGACGGGACAAGATCACGCAAGTTCGGTGGGCCATTGCGGACTTCGAATCGCGCTTTCGTCGAAAGCCGGAGGGCATGTGGCTGGCCGAAACCGCTGTGGACCTCGAAACACTTGCCATTCTCGCCACCCACGGAATCCGTTTCACCATCCTCTCACCCTTTCAGGCTTCGCGCGTGCGTCCAATCGGGCGCGCCTCCTGGAGCGACGTTCGTGGCGGTCGAATTGATCCCTCACGCCCTTACCTCTGCCGCTTGCCCGGTGGCGAATCCATTTCGCTCTTCTTTTACGATGGTCCCATAAGCCACGCCGTGGCCTTTGAGGGGCTGCTCAACGACGGCCATGCTTTTGCCACGCGCCTCTTGAGTGGCTTCGCGCCAGACCGCGACGGCGCCCAACTTGTTCACATTGCCACGGACGGTGAAAGCTATGGCCATCACCATCGCTTTGGCGAGATGGCATTGAGCCGCGCCATCGCTGATCTCCAGGGACACTCACGAGTAAGGTTAACGAATTACGCAGAATTTCTTGAGCGTTTTCCCCCTCGCTACGAGGTCGAAATCTTCGAGGCCTCCTCGTGGAGTTGTGCGCACGGTGTGGGACGCTGGAGCTACGACTGCGGCTGCAACTCCGGCGCGCACCCCGAGTGGAACCAGGCGTGGCGAGCACCGCTGCGCGCTGCAATGAACTGGCTGCGTGACGAAGCCGCACGTCTGTACGAGCGCGAAGCATCCGCTTACGTCACTGACCCATGGCTGGCACGCGACGAGTACATTCAGGTGGTCCTTGATCGCTCAGCGGACACCATCTCGAGATTTCTCGCTCGCCACCAGAGCCACTCCCTCTCCGCGGATGAGCGCGTCCGTCTCTTCCAGCTGCTTGAAATGCAGCGCCACTGCTTGCTCATGTTCACCAGTTGCGGCTGGTTTTTCGACGATATCTCTGGCATTGAAACACAGCAAATTCTTCTCTTTGCTGCGCGGGTCATGCAGCTCGCCAAAAAGGTGGCGGGCGTGGATTACGAACCGACCTTCCTGAAGACCCTTGAGGGCGCAAAGAGTAACCTCCCCCAGTTCGTCAACGGCGCTCACATTTACGAGCTGTTTGTTGCTCCGAACATCGTCGAGCTTGATCGCGTCGCAGGGAACTACGCCCTGCTCATGCTTCTTGAGGACGCCAGACCCAGTGGCCGCTTCTATGCGTATGAGGTCAGCGCCACGAACCGATGCAAACGCTCCTTGGGAGAACGCGAGTTTCTTGTCGGCGAGATGCGGGTCCGCTCGGTTGCAACCACCGAAGAGGCCACCTTTGTTTTTGGCGCTCAAAAACTTAGCGAGGACGAAATTCAGGCCTATGTGGCGCCCTCGGATGCAAAACTTTTCTCCGAATTCATGGCGAAGATGCAGCAGGGCGACTGCGACCGCCAGCTCACCGTGGGATTAGGAACGTTTACAGACATTTTCCCCAACGAGCCACTCACGCTTCGCGCGCTCTTCCGCGACGACCTGCGTCGGCTCGTGTACCACTTGCTCAACGCCCCCATTTCCCAGGCCATCGCCACAATGTGCTCGCTCTACAACGAGAACGCGGCGCTGATGCGTTTCCTCTCAGCCCTCAACGTGCCTTTGCCCACCGTTCTCAAAACCATGACGCAATTTGTACTGACGCACAAGCTCGTCGAGGCGTTCGAAAACGAGAACGCATCGCCCGATGATCTGCGTGCCAGTTTTCAGGAAGCGCGACGCTGGGAGTTCGAACTTGATACGGAACGCCTCGACCACGCGGTCCGCTGCGCTCTTCAGCGAGCTACTGCGCGCCTCGAAGCAAATCCCAACGACATCGCAAACCTCGAAAAACTTCTCGCTGTGGCGGAAGTGGCTTTTGCGTTGCCGCTCCGCACAAACATTTGGAAGGCTCAGACGACGTTCTATCACGTCGTGTGTGCAAATTATCCGATCATCAAAGCCAGAGCCGATAGCGACAAGAATCTTTGGGAGGCACAGGAATGGGTGCGATTGTGCGAACAAGTGGCCAAATTGCTAAGGGTTCGTTTGCCAGAGAAAAAAGGTTAACAAAATATTGCGCTCTTTGCATTTCTGCTGTCTGGGCGTTCATGCCGGCGTCCCCTGGAAGTGCCGCTACAGAGCTTCAAACGCCTACCCCGGAATTTACCGCGCCCTTTGAAACCTCTGGCACAGCTCTGCGTGGACTTGTTCTCGTGGCAGATCCACAGGGCAGCGAGGCGCACGCCCTCGCCGAGAAGGGGGAAGAAAAGATTGCAGCACGGCGTCTGGCCTACGCCACAAACTTCGCCATTGCAGCTCTTTTGCGTCATCACATTACCGATGGCGGCGGAAAATACTATCTCACCCGTGAGGATGATCGCCCCGCAACGGCGAGTCTTGCGGATGAGCTGACACGCCTGCAGGTGATCGCGCGAGCCAGGCCCCATTGCGTTCTGCGCATTTCACACGAAAGCGAGCACAATCGCACCAAGCCAAGGATCATCGTCCCCTCGGCTGATGCCGAAACGAGCGACCCCGTAGCCGCATCTCTTGCACAAGCCCTTGCCGACTCTTTTCTCCGGTTGGGATTAGGCCGTTTTGAGATCGAGCCTGGCCACCTCGCTATAACTGAGCAAACAGGCGCGCTCGCCCTTGAAATCATTGCCCCCCCTCCTCCCCCCGGCAAAGACTGGCGGCCAGCGCCTGCCTACACTCACCGCTTCGCCCAGGCCATTTACGAAACCTTTTATCTCACCTGGCCGTCGTCCCAGCTTGGCGACGCCATGCGCACCCGGCGACAACGAGCACTCGGCGCACCACCCGTAGACACCACCGAGGAGAAATTTGCACCGCCGGACGGCGTCACCACCGAGGCAGCCAAACTCGCTCAGCGCTTGTGGCCCTTCCCTCAGCCCCCACGTGATCAAACAGAAGCCTCCTACCTCCTCGCGGCCTATCAACGCCAGCTCACGGACTCGACCTTCTTCTATCTCGATGCGCGCGTGGAACGCACAGCCAGCGGATGGCGTTTCATCGCCCGCGCCAACGCACCTGAGCTTGCTGAAACAGCTGCCGGCATCTTGCGCACAGCGGGCTGCAATCCTTTGTCCACCGAGGTCGAGATCCTTCCCAGCCAGGAACGCCTGGGCGGGCAACTCTTTGCTGTCACACTTCAGACCGCAGCCCTCACCTGGGGTGCCCCAGAGGAAGGCAACAACGTCCAGACTCAACTTCTCCCAGGGGAACCCGTCTGGCTTCTTGATCGCACCCCCGACGGCTCATTTTTCCTCGTCCAGGGATCCGACGGCTATGTCGGGTGGGTGCGCGCCGACGCAATCGCCCCCATCACCGAAGAGCAATTCACGGACTTACTCACCTCGCGCCAGGCAACGTTGAATGCTCCATGGAGCAACAGGCTCTACGCCCTCTCACCCGGCACAAGACTGAAGCTATTAGAGGAAAAAGCAGCACACGGGTCCCGTCCCGCAGCCAGGGCCGCTGTGCTTGTCGCCATGCCCCACCTCGTAGGGAACCGTGTGCAGTTCGAATCCCTTTCGATTCCCCGTCAACTACTCACGCTGTCCCCCGATCTTCGCGCAGGGCAGGTCGCTGTGGACACAGCACTAGGTCTCTACGGCACACCCTACGTCTTCGGCGGACGCTCCGCGAACGGACTTGATTGCTCGGGGCTTGTCGGGGTGAGCTACGAAGCTGCAGGACTGCGCCTACCGCGCGATGCCCGTCAAATGGTTCTTGTGGGGCGATTGGTCGCAACACGTTGGCACCGGGCCGCTCTTATGCCTGGGGACATTCTCTTCTTCATAGACAAAACCGGACGCGTCGTCCACACCGGCCTCTCGCTGGGCGGAGAGCGCTTTGTGCACTCCTGCCCGCCCTGCGTGCGCGTCAATAGCTTCCTGCCCCAGGACCCGCTTTACTCAAAAACCTGGCACCAGACCTTCATCTTCGCGCGACGCCCCAGCGACTAACCACTCCGCCGCCATAAAGACGCCGTGCTCCCCACCCTCCCCCTACGCTGGGAAGACCAGTCGGGGGAACCGGTCGTCCCCATGATCTGCGGCAGATAACGTCTCAACTTCAATCATACAGATCCCAAGTAGACACCCTTGATGGAGACGAAAACGGGACAGCTCCGTACGCAGCCGGCAAAATCTCTCTTACACCTTCCACACGAATCCCATAAATCTTGCGGCCGTTCTCCATGCGCACAAACGTCGGCTCGCTTTGATTGCCTAAGTAAGAGACCGACACGGCCTCCTTGTCCGACGGGTACGTGGAGGGATAAGTCAGAGCTGCAACCCGAAAGTCCTGGGCAGGGACTCCATAGGCGGCCACATCATCCTCACTGAACTCCACCCACAGCTCTGCCCCTGTCCCGCCAAAGCTCAGATCCGTGGGCGTCACAACGAACGCCCCATTGACACGTTGACCCCCCACCGTGATCGCCGGCGCTCGCTCCAGAGTCACGGTCGTGGGCAAACCACCGGCGTAGCTCACCGTCGTCCCCGTGGTCAGCTCAAGCGAAGGCTTGTAGAAACCATAACGCGCGTTGCCGATCGTCAGCGGCCCCGGAGTCGCCGAAACCATCGCACGGCTCACGTCCACCCGAGGCTGCCACAAGGCAATGTACCGGGAATCCTTGCCCCCGGCTTGCGTGAAGTAACCTCCCACAAAAAGAGCATTGTCACGCACCGACAACGCCCACACAGAATCATCCACTCCACTTCCGAGCGCCGCCCAGCTTGTCCCATTCCACTTCGCTATGTAATCCGCCGGCACTCCCCCCGCCGTGGTGAACCACCCTCCTGCGTAAAGGTTCCCCGCCGAGTCGCAGGTCAAGGCAGATACCCAGTCGTTCATTCCGCTTCCCAGAGCCGACCAGCTTGTCCCATCCCACTTCGCTATGTAATCCGCCGACACTTCCCCGGCCGTGGTGAACCCACCTCCTGCGTAAAGGTTTCCCGCGTCAGACGTCAAGGCAACGACCAAGTTGTTCATTCCGCTTCCCAGAGCCGACCAGCTTGTCCCATCCCACTTCGCTATGTAATCCGCCGGCACTCCCCCCCCCGGCCGTGTAGAACAAACCTCCTGCGTAAAGGTTCGTCGCGGAGTCAAAGGTCAAAGCGAAGACTAATTGATTCACTCCGCCACTCAGATCCGCCCAGCTTGTCCCATCCCACTTCGCTATACGATTTACCGACACTCCCCCCGCTGTGGTGAAGAAACCTCCTGCGTAAAGGTTCCCCGCCGAGTCACAGGTCAAGGCTTCGACATCGTCATTCATTCCGGTTCCCAGCGCTGCCCAGCTTGTCCCATCCCACTTCGCTATGTACTTCGCCGACACTCCACCCGCCGTGGTGAACCTACCTCCTGCGTAAAGGTTCCCCGTGGCATCGAAAGCCAGTGCCGAAACCGTGCTATTGACCCCGGCCCCAGCGGCCCCAAACTGGTTATCCCACCAGACATTACTCGGGTCAGCCTCGGGCCCACGCACAATCGCGGGCAGGCTTCCGCCATCCCGCGGCCTCGACTGAGCTTTCACCTCAGCCCCAAAGCCCACCCACGGACCAAAGCTCGACGCCAAACACGTCAAAACAAAACACACCACACGCGCACCCTTTGCGGTAACGTCCCCTTTCATGAGCGCTACTCCCTTTTTTCCAGAGTGTCTCAGATGACAGAAAAGCTTCTGTCAATTTGCAGTCATACGACATCCAAAGGACGGGCGATTTCAAGAGAAAAAAACACCCACCAACACACGCTCGCCCCCGCCGCACCCCCCTCACGGGCGAAAGGAGTTTTGCCGTGCGAATGGCAGGGTTCTCACGCGTACCGGGGCTTCGCTTGCCCCTAGAGCTTTCCAAAAGGACGCTTTCCTGGTTCGCCGAGCTTTTTTGCGTCGCACGCCTCGCTTATGGACGTCCGAACAGCTCTTCGATCTTGCGCCGGCGATAGTGAAAGATCTGCTCCAGCCGCGGCCGAACGACCAGCTCATTGATAAGCGTTGCACCAATGGGCGCGGGGAGCGCATAGTGAACAAGATCCGTCATCAGAACCCCTTGCTCGGTCGGCTCGAACGTGTGGCGGTGATGCCAGAACCGATACGGGCCGAAGCGCTGCTCATCTACGAAGAATCGCATGGGCGCCACGTGGGTTATCTCGGTCACCCATTGCACCGGAATCCCCAGGAGTGGGCGCACCCGGTAGGCAATGATCAGCCCCGCCTCCATCTCCGGCGGCAAAGGGGTAAGAATGTCGAACCCCATATCGGGAGGTGTGATTGTTTTCAGGTTCGCCGGGTTTGAAAAAAACTCCCACACCGTCTCCAGACCAGCCGGAACGACCTGTTGCTGCTCAAACCGGAATAATCTCGTCGGCACGCTGCGTCCTCCTTCGCAAATCGTTTCCTCTCACCGTTTCTTTGTTGAGGCATCAGTGCCTGTGACTTTGCTTTGGTCAAAATTATGGCACCACGGCTTGCTGAGAACGCGCTCACCCCCCCATCGCCCCCATCGCCCACCGCGGCGCTCGACCACCTCGTTACGCGAGAATGTGAAAAGTGCGTCCTCAACAGGTGCCCTCCCGTGGTTCATGTTTCCGGCCAGCGCCCCCCCGACCCCCAGGATTTCGTCGTTATCATGAACCGCGCTGGGGGAATAGGATGATAGAGAGTTGGGAACCGGGGAGGATCGGCGTGCTGAAAGGCTTGGCTGGTCAGATCGTGGTGTCTCGGGCCAAGGTGTTTTGCCCCGGTTCCCAGCGATCGTTCGGCTTTCCGGTCGTGCTGTTTCCCCTTCGTTGCGCCGAACCGACTGCTTGTTATTTTAGAACAAATGCGGTCCACTTTTGTTCCATCTCGTTTCAATTTT
Organism: Candidatus Sumerlaeota bacterium; assembly: GCA_017161655.1. Lineage (GTDB taxonomy): Bacteria > Sumerlaeota > Sumerlaeia > Sumerlaeales > Sumerlaeaceae > DRVG01. The sequence goes on along the minus strand of JADFCV010000012.1, from coordinate 39,749 downwards.
TTTTGTTTTTTTTCCGGGGTCCCCGATTTCGCGCGGAAGGTTTTGACGATTTTGACGGCTATCTTTCAAAATCCTTTGCGAAGCCACCGCACGAATGTCACGCCGCACCGTTGCCGAAGCTCCTTTTCCGCGGTTTACAGCTTTCCCCGTACAGGGAAAGGCAAGGCCGTGCGCAAAGGCGCTTACGCTCGTGAACATGGGATTCTCAACGTTTGCTGACCACTGGTCCGCGTTGTTCGCCTCTGCGGAACTCCCGGCTTTTGCAACCGGAGCCGTCAAGCGCCCTCCCCTGCGCTGCCAGAAGCTGCTTCGCTGGATGCCGACGCTCTCTCGCGTTTTCAAAGCGCCAGAGGAACGAGGTTTCCACGCCTTCCCTCTGTTCTCGCACGAAAGATTGCGATCTAGCCAAAGAAACAAACCTGGTTCGTTTGCGAAAAGCTCTTGCGTTTGGTTTTTGGTTTCGGTGGTGCTTACATGTAGATACCGTAAAACCGGAGGCATGACGCATGATGCACCGATTTGCCGCAATGCTGGCTTCGATGCTCTTAGCGGCGAGTTTGCAGGCCGCAGAAACAACAGCCCCGCTGAGCTTTTTGTGGGGAAACCTGGAAGACGAAACCGTTACTCAACCGCTCACACTGAGCGAAGGGACTTATGCCGTTTTTCATACGACCGACGGCGATTTCATTGTCAAACTTTTCCCCGACAAAGCCCCCAAGACCGTTGAGAACTTTGTCGCCCTTGCTACGGGGAAAAAGGAGTGGACCCACCCCATCACCCAGGTGACGCAGACAAAACCCATCTACAATAATACCATTATTTATCGCATCGTGAAAGATGTGGAGATTGACGGCGGTGATCCCACGAACAAAGGCTATGGTGGTCCCGGCTACACACTCGATTTGGAGATTTCGCCAGATTTAAAATTTGATTCGGCGGGGATGCTCGCCATGGCCAATAGCGGGCGCGACAAATCCAATGGCAGTCGGTGGTTCATCACGCTTGTGCCTCTGCCGGATTTTTCTGGCCGCTTCACGATCTTCGGCAAAGTGATCGGTGGGCTTGATGTGGTCCGGCAGATTTCGCGAAAGCCCACACGGCGCCCACTCGAGCCACTCGATCCCACAGTGGTAAACACCGTTGATATCATCGAGGTCCCCGCGCGCCACCAGACCACCGCAACTTTCGCGGAGCAGAATGGGATTCGGGTCATCACCATCGAGAAGGAAATGAAGGCGCTGGAGGAAGAAAGCGAGGAGACCTCGCCCACACTCAGCCGCCAGACAGCTGAGACATCACCAACCGAAAAAGAAAAGTAAAGACATCCGCTGTGGCAAGGTGGGGGGCATATCAAACCCTCCCCTGTCTCTCATTCGTGATCGTGCCCCTGCGTGGCCGTGTAAGCGGTGCGGCGGTGAGATTGTGGTTCCCGCATTCGAGGCCTCTTTGAAAGCGCCTTAGCAAAGGCGGGAGCGGTACTCGCGGGATTTGCTGACGACGAAACCAGGTCGAATTCCTGCACATCCTCCTCTGGCAACACGCTCAGACGAGCGCTCTTCAAGGGACAGATCCGACCACACCATCAGCGATTTGGAGATGAAATAAACGCGCGTGCTCTTGTGTTTTAACGGACATGAGCAAGTGGTTGCTGCGTGGCCTCTACGTCGTCCTGCTCGCCGCCATTGTGGCTTCAATGCCACTGGCGATGCGGATGTATGAACCCATCCAGAAGAATAACAAGGCCATCGAAGCCCTGGAACAAAAGCAATACGACCGTGCCATTGAGTACCTCAGTCAGGCACGCGAGGCCAAACCTGAGGATCCGGTCATTCGCCGCAATCTCGCTGTCGCCTATAATTCAAAAGCCTTAGATCTCGAGCAAAACGGCAAAGAGCAAGAAGCCATTGCGTTTTACGAGCGTGCACTGGCGATCGAACCGGACAATGCAATTGTGGTACGGAATCTCGTGGCCACACTTAATAACCTCGGTGTCGCACACTCGAAATCACGCGAGTTCCTCAAAGCTCAGCAGTTTTTTGAGCAAGCCGCCAAATGGATAGACAAGCTCCAGGACGAAAGCATCAGCCAGAGCGTGCGGATGAATTACGCAGGACTTCTCACAGTGTGGGGAGCCGAGTTGCTCAAAGCCAACAATTTGGAGAGTGCTGCTGACACTTTTCGCCAGGCTCTCGCGTTGAACCCCAAAAATGCTGTGGCCATGATCTACCTCGGCGACATCGCTTACGATGTGAACGATTACGACACGGCCAAGCAATTTTACTCCGCTGCCCGGGGCATCGACAAAGAGCACGCCGATTACCTCGATTCGCGCCTCTCCATGATTGAAAAGGAATCAAAAGTTGAGCCCTTCTTGCGTGAAATCACTGACCGAAGAAAACGATTCCGGGTGCAATTCGTCCCTTACTCCGAGGGCGTGAGCATCCAGGACGTGCTGGCTATGCTCGACGATGCACACGACGCACTCGCCGAGACTCTTGGTCTTCACCCCACGCGAAGCGTGAACGTGAAGATCTACCGCGCGGAGGATTTTTACCGCATTTCTGCTCTGCCGGGATGGGCGACAGGCATCTACGATGGGAAAATGCGCCTCAAAGCAGAGGACATGCAGAACACGCCCGCCCAGGTGCGCGACCTTCTTTACCACGAGTACACGCATGCCCTGCTGGCAATGAACATCCGCCAATCTCTGCCAGCCTGGTTCCACGAAGGACTCGCTCAGCTTATGGAGCCGCAGTTTTCGCAGAATGAGCGTGAACAGAAACGCATGCGTGCCGTGCTTGCCAACGGCGACCTCTCGTTTGAAACGCTGCGCGACTCGTTCCGCGACTTCCGCTCGAAGGCCGAAGCTGAGCAGGCTTATCTCCTGTCGAAATACTTCCTGGCCTACCTTAGACAACGCTATGGAGCGGATAAGCTTCGCCAATGGCTAGTGTATCTTGCCAGCAATAGTGATGAGACCTTCGAGAAGGGATTCGAGAAAGTCTATGGGACTTCGCTAAAAAAGGTGCAGGAGCAATGGATAGCGCAGCAGGTGCGCGACTGATCCCTTCGCGGCCACTTTACTCACCGACTCCAAATCCAGTGACGACTCAACATTCTCGGGGGACCCGGTGACGCAAAATTCTTTGACACGGCGATTAACGAGCTCTCACGTTGATTCAATAACGATTTTTAGGAAAGGACAGAATTGAAAATGGTGCAGATGTACTACGACAAGGACGCCAGCCTGGAGCCCTTGCGCGGAAAGAAAGTTGCGATTATCGGCTATGGTAGCCAGGGCCATGCCCAGGCTCAGAACATGCGCGACAGCGGCGTCGAAGTGCTCGTGGCCGAACTCGCCGGCACACCGAACTATGAGCTGGCCAAGTCACACGGCTTTAAGCCGATGAGCGCGGCCGACGCCGCGGCCAAAGCCGACGTCATTCAAATCTTGCTGCCGGACGAATTACAGCCCACGGTCTATCAAGCCGAGATCAAACAGGGACTCAAACCCGGTAAAGCGCTTGTGTGGTCGCATGGCTTCAACATCCACTTTGGGACCATCGTTCCCCCGCCCGACGTGGACGTGTATATGGTGGCGCCCAAAGGCCCCGGTCATCTCGTGCGGCGCGTATTCGTCGAAGGTGGTGGCGTGCCGGCCCTCATCGCCATTCATCAAGATGCAAGTGGAAAAGCGAAGCAGCTTGCGCTCGCCCATGCGCGCGCGATTGGTGCCACCCGCGCCGGTGTGCTCGAAACCACCTTCAAGGAAGAAACCGAGACCGACCTCTTCGGCGAGCAAGTTGTGCTGTGTGGTGGACTGACACAGCTCATTATGAAAGGCTTCGAGACCCTTGTCCAGGCGGGGTACCAACCTGAAATAGCGTACTTCGAGTGCTGCCACGAAGTGAAACTCATTGTGGATCTCATCTACGAAAAAGGCATCTCGAACATGCGCTATTCGATCAGCGACACGGCGGAGTACGGCGACCTCACGCGTGGCCCACGGATTATCAACGAGAACGTCGTTGCCGAGATGCGAAAGATTCTGGGTGAGATTCAGCGTGGCGAATTTGCGCGCGAATGGATCCTCGAGAATCAGGCGGGCCGCCCTGTCTATCGCGCGCTGAAAAAACAAGGACTTGAGCACCCGATCGAAAAGGTTGGCGAACAGCTACGCTCGATGATGAGCTGGCTGGGCCAGAAAGGCGAAGCAAAAGCTGTGGCAGCAAAGGCTGCGGCCAAAAAGGCTTCAAAACGCAAGTAGCACCGTCGCCTTTTTCGCATCGCAATAGCGGGATCAAATCTTCGCGCTCTGCCCTCAAGAGGTGGAGCGCGTGTTCTTTTTCGGCTAAAGAACTTGCCCCAAAAAGCGCTCCTTGACGAGCCACAAGATTTTCATGCGAACAAGGCGTGCGTGTTGTGGCTATTTCATCGGCGATGGAATTCTTACGCGGGATTTTTGGAATCATCTTCCTTTTTTCGGTGGCGATCTTTGTCCACGAGTTCGGCCACTTCTTCTTTGCTAAGCTTTTTGGGGTCGGAGTCGAAACCTTCAGCATTGGCTTTGGCCGTAAGCTCTGGCGGCGCCGCTGGGGCGACACGGAGTACTGTCTGAGCGCCATCCCCTTCGGAGGGTACGTAAAGCTTCGCGGTGTTCTGACGCCGGAAGTAGAAGCAATGCTGGGCGAAAAAGAAGGCGAAGAACACAAGAAAGCGACTTCGTCGCTGAGCGACTCCGTGCTCGAAGAGGTGCGTGCACTTCGCACAAAGCCGTACTGGCAGAAACTCCTCATTTTCAGCGCAGGGTGTATCAACAACCTTCTCACGGCCGTGATTGTCTTCTTTTTGATGGCTGTTATCGGTTACAAGGCGCCCGCGCCAATCCCCCCCGTTATTGAGAAGATAGATCCGGCAGTTTCGGCAAAAGTCGAGCTACGCGACAACGACCGCGTTTTGCAAGTAAGCGAGAAACCTGTCGAAAGCTATGTCGAGTTTTTGAGCGAGTTCTCACGCTACGCAGGCTCTTACAAAGCCAAAGCCGTACCGCTCGTGGTCGAACGCGGAAGCACCACACAATCGTTGCTGGTGACCGCATGGCTCATCCCGAATTTTTCACCTGATGAAGATCGCCTTGTGGCCGTGGACGGACGTCGTGTTCGCACGGTTTCCGAAGCCGCTAACGTGGCCGAACGAGCCCTCGGCGTGCGGGACACGATCCCCGTGAAAATTGCCCGCGGGGAAGAGCTGCGCGAACTCGATGTGCACCCCATCGCGGCCGCCGGCTACCATTGGCCCGCCCTGGCCTGCGAGCCTCGCTCGGCCCCTTTCATTGGGATGGTATTGCCCAACCTCCCTGCCGAAAAAGCCGGCCTTCAACCTGGCGACACCATCGTGGCCCTCGATGGCATCCCCGTATCCACACGCCTTCAGGCCACGGAATACATTCGCAAATCCTTGAACAAAGAGATCGACGTCACGGTCGAACGCCAAGCGAAAGACGGAACCACGCAGCGTGTGACCGTCAAAGTCATGGTGCGACCAGATCCGGAAAAACCCACTCGCGGACAGATTGGCATCGTGTTCAGTCAGCCGCTTACGAAGCATTTCCAACTGCCACCGCACAAAGCTCTCGTTCATGCGGTGACGCGTACATGGATCATTATCACCGGCTACGTCTACACAGTCGGCGACATCTTGCGTTCGAACTTTCAAACCGTGCGGGAGAACGTCGGTGGACCGGTCGCGATCTCACGCTTTGGCTATGATGCTGCAAAGCGTGGGTGGAAGTGGTTCTTTGATTTCTTCGCCATGTTCAATATCATCCTCGCGGTCACAAATCTTTTGCCGCTGCCCGTGTTTGACGGCGGCCACATCCTCTTTGCCACCATCGAGGCCATCATCCGACGCCCCCTTCCCGCGTGGCTTCTGGCCCGCATCTACCAGATGTTTATCATCTTGCTCATCGCGCTTGCGGTGGCAGTCACATTCAACGACATCATCATGAATTCATGGCGGATCCTGTGAAAATCGGTGTGATTTTCGACAACGATGGCGTGCTCGTGGATAGCGAGCACATCAGTCTCATTGCGTATCGCGAGGCCATTCGCGAACAAGGCGTGAATCTACGCGAAGAAGACGACTGGCAGTATTGCGGCCTCACGGATGCTGATATCATCCGGGCTATGCGAAAAACCTATGGCGCGGAGCTCGATCTCGAACGCTTTTCTGCTCGCAAGAAACAGCTTTACTTTGATCTCGCCCAGCGCGAAGCGCTGCGGCCATTCCCGGGCGTTCGCGAGCTTATTGAGGATCTCCAGAAGCACGCAATCCCCTATGCACTCGCCAGCTCAGGCTCGCGTGAGAAAATTCTTTTCAACTTGCGCAGCGTCGGGATTGAAGAGCTTTTCCCCATGATCGTGAGCGGGGAAGACTTTCACCGCGGCAAACCAGATCCTGAGATCTTTCTTTGTGCAGCTGAGCGCCTAGGCCTTCCTTCGCACCGCTGTGCCATTATCGAAGATTCCATCAATGGGCTCAAAGCTGCACGCGCGGCGCGTGGCTTGGCCATCGGCGTAGCAAACACGTTCCCCTCTGATAAGCTTGAGCCATTCGCTGACGTCGTCGTTCAAAGTCTAGAAGAACTGTCCGCAAGTCTTCTCGAGCGATGGGTCACCGAACACGCGCAAAAGCTTGCCGACACCCAGGAGCCGGGTCTGCCTTCTCGCAATCGCTAACGACCAGCATCCTCTCGCCTTAACCACACGTTTACTGGGCCAGGCTTTTTGCAAGGCAACCGCTCTACGACCGAAGGGAGGACGAAGAGAATCATACCGGCATTCATTCTACGCGCCGAAAACCTGGTATCTGAGCCAAACGTTTCACCATTTCGTTGAGGCCGATGACCACCAGAATATCGCCGGGAAGAATCTTTTCTCCAGGGGAAGGAAGCACAACTTGCTGATGAGCACGCTCAATTCCTACCACCGTCACGCCGTAGCGGCGACGGAATTCGCTTTCGGCAAGGGTCCGCCCCACGGCTTCCGCTTGGGGCTCAACCACCAACCGTCCGATCTCGAAATGACTGTCCTCACCCACGGGAGCGTGGCATAGATCAAAAAACGCTTCCGCGCGCTCAAGTTCTGCACTGCGACCCATAAGAAGCAACCGATCGTTGGGATAAAGTTGTAAATCGGGCGGAGGATCAAAGATCACTCGTCCGCCTCGACTCACAGCCACAATGGTCGCGCCTGTCTCAGTTCGGAGAGAGAGTTCGGCGATCGTCTTGGCAATGTGAGGCGAATTGCCGCGCACACGGATCTCACGAAAAGCGACAGGCCAGTCTGCCAGACTCAACCGCAAATCAGCAGCGTCCGTGATCGCTTCTGCTGCAAGTTCAGCGCCATCCTCGTAGGGGCGGAGAACGACGTGTGCCCCTGCACGCTCCAGCTCTGCCGCCTGCTCCTCATCCTCCGCCGCCAGCGCGACATGACCAGTCCATTCTCGCCGGCGCAGCCCGCGCAAAACAGCCAGCCCTACCTCGAGACTTTGCACGGTGCACACCACCCATTTTGCCGTGTCCAGCGGCAGATGCTCAAAAAGCTCTTCGTCATCTGCGTCGCCATACTGAACCGAAATGCCAGCCGCTTGTGCACGCCTGAGAGCCGCTGGATCAAAATCCACACCTAGCACACGGCGCCCACGATCGCGTAAGCGCTGCACAAGACTGGTTCCGTAGCGGCCCAGCCCGAAGCACACCACGTCATAGCTCTCGGTGCGAGGGGGAAGTGATAAGAATTGCTCAACTTCGGATTTGCCAAAAACACGCCCCAGCCAGGGGGCACAAATGGCATAAAGTGCCTCACCCTTCTCCAAAAGCAGCGGCGATACAAAAAAAGTCACCATCCCCACCGTTGCGACAACCGACAGCAATCGTTCATCTGCGAGCCCAGCTTGCGCCGCAATGGCCGCAAGTAGAAATGAGAATTCACTGATTTGCCCCAGGGCGATCGCTGTGAGAAACGAGGTGCGCAGCGAGTATCGAAGCGCAACAAGCAGCCCAAACACAATCAAAGGTTTCCCTACTAACGCAAATACGCTCAATGCCCCAGCTATGGGAGCTGTGTCGCTTACTGCCGACAAAGAGATCCGAGATCCGAGATCGAGAAAAAAGAAAAGCAGGAGAAAATCCCGCAAAGGGACCAGGCGGCTACTCACACTGTCTTTGTAGGGACTAGCAGCCACGGAAAGCCCGGCAATAAAAGCTCCGAGTTCTTTGCTGAATCCCAACGCTGACGCTACGGCGGCGTAGCCAGCAGCAAGCGCCAAAACTGCGACCAACTGAAGCTCGACGTTGCGCACCGTGTGATGCAACAGCCGCAGGACTACCAGGGTCCCCAGCATATAGCCACCGACTAGCACAAAAACTCCGAGAGCGAGTTGCGCCAGTTTATGTCCGATGCTACTGTTCAGCGTTCCTCCCCCCAATGCAGTGATCCAGACCATCACCAGCACAACTGCAAGGTCCTGAAGAATAAGGATCGCAACGGCGAGCTGACCATGCAGGGATTCCAGTTCTTTTTTCGCGGCTAGCATTTTAAGCACAATCACTGTGCTCGAGAGAACGACAACGCATACGGCGAGCCACAGCCCTGCGCCACGAAGCCCGAAAAGTATCCCGATGCCCCACCCCGCAACGCCGGTCAGCAATAACTGCCCTAGTCCTGCGATGAGCGCACGAACACCTAAGAATCGAAACGTTCGCAAATCGAGTTTCAACGCGATGGAAAAAAGGAACAGGCTCACCCCCAGCGAGCCGAGCGAAGTAAAGACTTCATGCGGTACCAGGTACCCAAGCCCTGTTGGGCCCAGGACAATTCCTGCTGCCAGATAGATCGTGAGAAGAGGGATTCGAAAGCGCTGTGCAAACAGCCCTCCAACGGAAACGGTGACCAGAATGAGCACAAGGTCGTAAAAGGAGGTCATCGCCCCTCCGCTCCAAAGCTGAGCCCTTTTTCTGGACAGTACCCAAACGCAATCACCGCATGTCTGAGGCTGAGCCGGGTAAGGGCATCCACACCTACACCCCTAACACCAACCGCTCTGGTGTGGCCACGCACTCTTTCACGCGGCCAAGAAATTGCACTGCCTCGCGCCCATCAATGAGACGATGATCGTAGCTCAGCGCCAGGTACATCATGGGGCGAATCTCGATGCGCCCTTCCACCGCCACTGGGCGGTCCACGATTGCATGCATGCCCAGAATGCCAACTTGCGGCGGATTCAATAAGGGCGTGGAGAGTAATGAGCCAAAGACCCCACCATTCGTAATCGTGAACGTCCCTCCTTCAAGCTCCGCCAGCGTCAGTTTATTCTCGCGGGCGCGTGCCGCGAGCTCAGCAATCTCTTTTTCAATTTCCGCAAAGCTTTTCTTGTCCGCATCGCGCAACACCGGCACAACCAGTCCGCGCTCAGTGCTCACTGCTATCGAAATATCATAATAATGATGATAGACAATGTCATCGCCTTCGATGCTCGCATTGAGCTCCGGAAACGCACGCAGCCCCTCGATCACAGCTTTGACAAAGAATGACATGAGGCCGAGTTTCACGCCGTGGCGCGCAAGGAATACCTCCTGATAGCGCGCGCGAAGCTTTTGCACAGCGGACATATCCACTTCCGCAAACGTCGTAAGCATGGCCGTTTGCTGGCGCGCCTCTAAGAGCCGCCTCGCAATGGTCTTGCGGAGTCTGCTCATGGGTTTGCGCGTTATGCTCCGATCACCCTGTGGCTGGAGGGCAGGCGCCTGCATGCTTGTTTCTGCTGCGGCGGATGCGATTTCGATTCTTGGTGTGTGGGGCTCCGGTTTTGTGAATTCTCTCGCGGGAGGTTCCGTAGGTCGCTCCTTCGCTAGCGAGAAGCCTGGCCCGGCAACTTCGGCTGGACGCGGCTCCGTCGAAGTCTCCGTCTCACCACCGATACCTTGCTCTTCGTTACCCTTCACGAAGTGGGAAGTCTGGGCGGGTTGGGACTCGGATCCCGCGCTGGACGCCTTAGGCGCTGTTTCGTCTATTTCCCCGATGACGCTTCCAATCGGAACGTCTGTTCCTTCCTTCACCAAGATTCGCAAACGACCAGAGACCTCGGCCTCGAGATCAGCTGAGGATTTCTCGGTGTCCAGCGTGACGAGCGTGTCCCCCTTTTCAACCCACTCGCCATCAGCCTTATGCCATTGCGCCACTGTACTCTCTGTGATGGATTCCCCAAACGAAGGAACTTTGATTGCTGTTGCCATAGTGCGGAAATCATGGCTCAGCCGCGCAGAGGGCGTCAAGCATTCCCTGCCCTCACTCATCGAAGTGAGGCTGGCACGTCAGCCAAACGCTCTATCGGGGACAATCATTCTCAGCGCCTACGCGTGAGCATCAGCAGTCGTCCTTCCTTCTCTGCCCGTTTGCAAAAAGGAGAGCGAAATCTGCTCACAACTCCGGGTGCGAGGTGGAGCGGAAATCCCCTGTCGCAGGATCGTATTTCCAACTGGCGCCATAGGGCTCGGTCGTTTGGAAATCGGTGTAAAAGACCTCTCGCAATGATTCCGGATTACGCCCAAGCATCTTCTTGCGTTCAGCGATGGAATTGCGCACACCCTGAAGCAGGTTCTTCAAGAAATCGAAGCGGTCCGTCTCGTGTGTGATGATGTCATCCTTTTTCGCAAACGGGTAACCAGCAAAGCTGAGGTTGATGACGTACCTTGAACCATAGGGATCTTCTGGAATCCCTGATTGCTTCACGAGCGACTCGCGGAAAATTTCGTTGCGCAACTCTTCCCATTTCACGCCTGGCTTAGCAGCGCTGTCCGCCGGAAGCGGGGCTTCGATCTCCTCGCGCGGTGGCCACGGCAACCCCCTCCGAAGATCGGGATGTATCGCAAATTCCTTGTTCATGGCACGCGCGCGTTTTTCCATTGCCGCGATGAATTTGCTCATCCGCGCCACTTCGTATTCCTTCAGGGCGGGCATATCTGCCAGCTCCTCGATTTGTCGCGGAAGCCGGCCCGTGCGCGTCGTAAACTCGTCATAGGCTCGTGAAAGGTAAGCCCTGTTCCACTTGTCTATAGCTTCCTGGATCTTATTCAGAGCGATGCGCTGCATATCGAAATCGCTCGCGTCCAGCCCTTGGAGAAGATTCGACACAAACCGATCGAATCCAATGTAGTAAGAACCTGCCTGGACTTCAATGTACGCCACCACCCGAGGAACCCAATTCGGCGCATCTTGCCGCTTCATCGCCACACGTCCATACCAGCGGGCAAGATTCGTGTCGCCCATCTGCCAATGGGCAACGTACATTCCCTCAAAAGGAATGCGATACTGACGAACAAGGCGGAACATGCCTTTGTTGAGAAGCCCAAGCCCCTCGCGCTGCCGTCCTCCTTCGTCGCCTATGACCATATTCCCAAAGGTGTAAGCGGTTTCGAAATACGGATCCAGCTCAGTGATCGTATCGAACATATTATACACGGGCTTCCAGTCGCGGTTTGTCATCCCGCGCCCGCCAAACGACTGAATGGCCCGCAGCCAGAGGAAGTCCGCCGCCACCAAATCGTATCGTAACGCCAGCAGCTTCAGGAGTTCGCCGCTCCGCCCGGAGAGCATCCATGTTTCGATGAACGGCGGATTGAGCTTCACCTTCTCCAGATTCTTGTGCTGGATCGTCACCGCTGCCGCAAAAAACGCGATGAAGCAAAAGAACAGTACGATATTTTGAAGGATCGAGCGTCGCATAGGCTTACTTGAAATTCCGCCGATTGAAAATCATCGAAGCCAAACAAAGCACCCCTGCCACGTAAACGAGGCCATAGACCACTGACACCCAATCAATGGGCACATTATGGATGTTGGGGGTGGCCACTTCCCATGGCCCATAGACGGCTTCCGTGCGCTTGTCGAAGAGTGCCAGATTCGGCACGATGTGCATGGCCACCTGAGCAAACCAGTACTTCAGCAGGTCCGGCCCCACGAGGTTCTGCACACCACCGGCCTTCTGTGCCAGGCGCTCGGCGTAGCGCAAAATGTCCTCGCAAAGACTCCCGATAATCCAGGTGAGGAACGTAAAAACAGCGCTCAGCGTCGGCGTTGAGAAAGTGGAGTAAAGAATCGCAAAGCTCGTGATGATCGCGAGGCCGAGTGCACTCATGCCGATCACGCGCATCAGATGATGAGTGATGGGTTCCGAGTAGCCGAAAACCGTGGCAATGCCCTTACCTACGGCAATGATAAACTGCTTGAGGTGATAGAGGTAGTATTGCACCTGCGGATTGCCGATCGGCTCGAACTGCCCTGGCGCCACCTCGCGGTAGATGGCCTTCATCACTTTGTCAAAATCCGTGGCATCGCGGAAGTAAAGCACAGCGAAGAAGAAAATGCTCATGATGAGCATGTTCACGTAGATGGTGATGAGTAGGCCAAAAAACTTTCCGAGGATAAATTGATAACGGTCGATTGGCTTGGAAACGATCGTGTAAATCGTTTTCTTGTCCAGCTCGGTGTAGACCAAGTAAACGCCGACAAACACAGCGATGAGAAAACCAAAGAAATCGATCGCGGCGAGGCCAAGGTCTTTGATGAGCTTTTCCGGAGCAGCAATCGAAAGATCGCTGATGACGCCTGAAAAGCCCATGATGAGCAGCGCAAAAATCAAAAGGAAGTAGAGAACCTTGTTTCGAACCGCTTCCTTGAACGTATTGAGCGCGATAGCTAGGACCTTCATCATTATGCACGTACCTCCTCGCGCGGGGCATTTGTGCGCGCCACCTCGCGAATGAAGTATTCTTCGAGCGTTTCCCTACGCGGGGTCAGCGACACAAGGCTGGCGTTTTCTGCCACGATGCGTCGCAACGCCTCCTTCACAAGCTCTTCCTTTTCCAGAATCATCAGCACATCCCGCTCTCGTTCGATGAACTTTCGCGCATGTTTTTCGAGCACGTCGAGGCTCTCGCGCGAAAGGCCGCTTGCCACCAACTCGTACTCTTTGATTTTCGGACTCAGCAAATGACTCAGCTCGCCCATCGCCACCAGCCGACCGCGATTGACGATGGCCACTCGGTCGCAGATGAGCTCCGCATCCGAGAGAATGTGCGAACTGAAGAACACTGTTTTACCCTGATCTTTGAGCCGCAAAATGATGTCGCGAATTTCTTTGCGCCCCAGCGGATCGAGCCCCGACTGCGGCTCATCCAGCACCACGAGCTTGGGATCATTGAGCAGAGCCTGCGCTAAGCCAATGCGCTGGATCATGCCCTTCGAATAACCTTTCAGCGGCAGATTCGGAGCATGGTCTGGCAAACCAACCAGCTCGAAGAGCTCGTCAATGCGTTTACGGCGCACCGACCGCGGCATCCCGTAGAGCTGGCCATAGTAGTCGAGGAATTCCTCCCCCTTGAGATAATCGTAGAACGCTGGATTCTCGGGGAGAAAACCAATCTTGGCCTTGACCTCCTTGTCGCCTAGCGGACGCTCCATGATCCGCGCTGTGCCACTCGTGGGAAAAATGATTCCCATGAGGATCTTTATGGTCGTGGATTTGCCCGCCCCATTCGGGCCCAGCAGGCCAAAGATCTCGCCTTCACCAACTTCCAGGTCGAGACCGTCGAGCGCCACGGTGCGCCGGAAAAAGTTAAACTTAATCCGACCATGCTCGACATCAATAAAGTCATGCGTGTAGACTTTGGATAGTTTCTTTGTTTCAATGATTTTCATAAGTCAGTTCGGCACTCCACGAACAGCATGAAACTGATGTCAAGCGAATGCGCGCAAAATAAATGACAAGAAAAAATTTCTCTTGCCCAACAAACCCCATCTGCGCAGACGCTAGATCAAGGCAATTCTGTGACAAGTTATTCGTGATGTGATACAAAGGATGGGTGTGAGGTGTTTTCCATGAAAAACGGTGCGCGATGTCTCGCGGCAGCAGTAGTCTGTCTCGGGGTCACGACTCTTCAAGCACAAGATATCATCATCGAAACACAGAAAGAAGGACAAAATTTCGATCATTACGAAGAGATCGAAGGCAAATGGATGGACAGCAAAACGCCCGCTACAACAGCGAAGAGTCGGGCGCCAGGATGCACGGACGGCAACAAGTGTGGTTCTCGAAAATACCTGTTTTCTATGGGCACCCCCGACAATCCAGATCCAAAGGGGACCCCTGAGCCGGCTGCTGCGAGATTTTATCCACGCTTTCGTTCACCAGGCCATTACTATGTTTACGCCACATGGCCGCGCGCCGCGAATGCAACACCGGTAAAATACATTGTCAAACATGCGAAAGGCTCTGACACCAAAGAATTGACTCAAGACGGGTGGGGCAGTACAGAAACCGGTATTAGCAACGCCAACACGTGGGTCTTGATTGGGGATTATGATTTCGACGCCGGCAACGAGCAGTACGTCGAGCTCCGCGTGGACGCCAGTGTGAAACCTGTTTCTCCGAAAAACTACGGCCAGGTTTATGCCGATGCTGTGCGATTCTCATCAAAACCCCTCGAAGATCCCGGGCAAGCGGCCCTTGCCACGGTCACTCCTTCGAGGGGTGGGAGTGCTCCGCCCCCACAGACTGCGCCAACTGTGGTCGGACAGCTAAAATGGTTCGAGAATATTCAGGATGCGCAAAGAGAAGCAGCCGGAACAAACAAGCGGATCTTGCTGTTCTTCTTCGCCCCAACGAGCGCACGCTCACAAGACCTCGAGAAGAATCTCGCGAGCCCTGAAGTCGTGGAGATTCTGAAAAACAACTATGTTCTCGCACGCCTGAATTTCCTGGAGAACACCAAAATTGCATACAGCCTCGGCGTGTTTAAAGCAGGCGTGATCAACGTCTATGATGCCCAGGGAAATGCTCTGTTCCAGATCACCGAACGCCTCACGCCAAGCGAGCTCGCGGCTAAACTAAAAGCCCAGTAGCAAAAAAACCAATGTCAATGAGAGCAGAGGGAAAGCACTGGCGTTCCCTCTGCTTTTTCGTTAGACGTCTTCAAAAAGGGGATTCCTAAGCTCATGTCCGGAGCCGCGTGGGCTACCTCTGAAATCATTGCTGGCAAATAGTTTACCCACTCATCCCTTGCCCCGTCTGTGAGTGAAATTGAATTCTATTTTTTTCAAAAAAGTCTCTTGACAGAATGCGCGGATTTTTTCGAATTTTTGGATCGTTCTAATGAAAAGGGTATATACAATGTCGCAGTTCTCCTACTACCTAAGGAGATGGCTTTTCACCGCCGCGCTTATGGCTTTCCTCGTCGGTGCAGGAAGTCCCCTGGCTCAGTCTGCGGCACCCGCCTACACGCCCCCTCCTTCCGTAGACATTCGGCCGCGCCCTGATGGGACTTACGACGTCACGTTCAAATATCAGTCTGCCGCTTCCCAGGTTTTTTTGGCTGGCACTTTCAACGACTGGGCGACGAATAAAGATCAGATGCAACGTTATGGCAATCTTTTCTTTATCACAGTGAATCTCCCGGAAGGCGTGCACGAGTACAAATTTGTGGAAGAGGGATCGGAGTGGGTGCTTGACCCTCTCAATATGGATCGCGTTGATAACGGACTTGGCAGCAAGAACAATGTGCTGCGTCTGGGGAAAAACGTGCCCGCCCCCACCCCCATGCCACCAGCCCTCACTCAGGCTGGCGCAAAAAAGAGTACCTCCACGCTCGAGTGGCTTACGAGCATCCCGGCAGCGCAAAAGCGTGCCGCAGAACAGAACAAACGCATCCTCATCTTTTTCTTTATGCGCGGCAGCAAAATGAGCGACTATTTCGAGCAAGTGCTAGAAGCCCCAGAAGTCGAAGCGATCCTGAAACAAAACTACGTACCGGTGCGCGTCAATTTCATGGAACAGAATAAACTCGCTTACCAGCTAGGAGTCTATCGAGCTGGCGTCATCAACATTTACGATCCAAAAGGCGCGCCGTTGATGCAGTTCATGCAAAAAGTTTCCCCCACAGAGCTCGCCGAAAAACTGAAGTAGGCGGCCCCTTACCCCTCCCAACGCCGGCATGACCTCGCGCACCGGGTCATGCCGGTCGTTGTTTTTGGATAACTTGACAGCGCACTCCCTTGTGTTTCTTCGATGAAACATGGAAATATACGCGCTGCACGCACAACCTGTGAACAAGAACGGGGCAACCGGACTAAAATAGCTTTGATCTAGTACTGTTTCAACGCACGGAGTCTCACAGCATGACACAGCCAAAATTTGAACAGAATCTCACCGATCGCAAGCTTGGTCACGAATGGTATGGCTGGGACGGCGACATCGATGCCCATGAGGGATTCATTCGCGAACCGAAACGCCTCGTACTTCTGCTTGCCGCAGGTGAGATTTTCGTCTTCTTTTTGTTTGTCGCTGGTGCCCTTTGGGCTGTCGCTCCGCGCTTAGATTCTCTCCATCCGGGAATCGTTCCTGCCTGCGCTGTGTTGCTAGGTCTGGCGTTTGCCCTCGCCCTCATCGCTCTCATCTGCCTCGCCCTGGCTGTCGTCACAGGACATCCCCTGGCTTTGGCCGAGAAGATCACCCATCAACTCTTTGTCCGTTTTGTTTGGCTCGAGCGGTTTGCCAAGCTTTTCGGAGTTTCCAAAGATCGCGTGGGCTACTCCCTCGTAGAAATTCATAACGCCTTGTCCTCGCACCGCCGTCGCATCGAGTCTAATGGCCGCATTCTGTGCCTTGCACCTCGCTGCATCGAGCGTTCGAACATTGACGAAATTCGCGCCACGGTGAGCGCATACGACTGTGACTTTTACGTTGCGCCCAACGGGGCGCTAGCGCGGCAAAAGATTGTTCAACTCAAACCCGCCGCGATTATCGGCATTGCCTGCGAGCGCGATCTCGTCACCGGGATTCGTGATGTCGGTTATCAATTGCCCGTCATCGGAATCGCCAACAAACGCCCACTCGGCCCGTGCAAAGGGGCTTTCATCGATATCGAAGAGCTGCGCTCCGCGATCATCACATTCCGTCGCCAACTGGGCTTAGATTCACCAGCGGCGCAGCCCAGCCCCATACCTGTCGGCGAGGTGTCCGCGCAGTGAAGGTCTCTGTGCGATTCTACCAACGCCTCCGTGAAATTGTAGGCACAGAGCGGATCATGGTTTCACTCAATGCCGAGAGTACTCCCACGATCGGGACCGTCGTCGCAGAACTCCTTGCTCGCCATCCCGACCTTCGCGAGCATCTTTCCTCCGTGCGTTATGCGAAAAACGGTGAATTTGCTGACCCGAAATGTTCGGTGAACGATGGCGACATTGTTGACGTCATGCCACCCTTTAGTGGAGGCTAAACAACATGTCGCAGCCAAAGAAGACGTCGCCGCCCCAAGCCTTTTGCCGGCTGGTTCCACCCGACATCCCCCTGAGCCTGGATGAACTCATCCGCTTCGCCAGTGCAGAGCCTCACGGCGCTCTCGTGAGCTTTCACGGGATCGTACGACCGTTGGAAAATGGCACACCGATCAAAGGTTTGCACTACGAGTGGCACGAGACCCTTGCCGAACGAGAGCTGACTCGAATTGTTAAGGGAGCGGCCTCGCGTTTCGACATTATTCGCGTTGCGTGCGCACACCGCACGGGCTTTGTCCCAG
>JADFCV010000012.1:0-22019 GCA_017161655.1 Candidatus Sumerlaeota bacterium | reverse complement strand
GACCCTTGCCGAACGAGAGCTGACTCGAATTGTTAAGGGAGCGGCCTCGCGTTTCGACATTATTCGCGTTGCGTGCGCACACCGCACGGGCTTTGTCCCACTCGGCGAAACCGTTGTCGCAGTTTACGTCGCTGCCGCACATCGAGATCCGGCTTTTGCTGCGTGCCAGGCCATCATCGCCGATTTGAAAGCGCATGTCCCAATTTGGAAATCACCTGTTGCTTGACGAGTGGGCCAGCTTTGGTATAACTTACTTCCTAACTCCGAGAAGGGCTGACATCATGAAAACCATCGAAGAGCTTTACGGCGCTTTTGGCCAGGATGTGATAGCGGAAGTACGTGCTTGTATGCAAACCAATGGGGACCTATCACCAATTCTTGCACGCCTTAACTTACCTCACTCTTCGTTGCTCACATCACAACACGAAGCCCTGCGAGCCTTCCTCTATCAGTACGGCATTGCGCTATTCCTTCGCATCATGCGTTCAGGCATGACTCCGCAGGAAGTCGAGACCGCGAAAAGCGAACTGTTGCTTAGCCGATTGGTGGGCGATACCCGTGCGCGAACCGTACCCAAGGGGCACCAACCAGCGAATTCCCACCTTCACGAACAGACTCAGCCGCGGGCGGAGTCTCCCAGCGGCGAAGTTGCGCCAGCAGCCGAGAGCGTTGCGTCCACCGGCGCAGGCGCAAAAGATGAACGCCCTATTATTGTAACACCGACGTACGTCGGCCCCGATCGGCGTTCGGGTAAAGATCGTCGGCGAAACATTCCCGACCGGCGCATGAAAGTCGAGCTTATCTTTCAAAATCGCCGATTTGGAGGCCGTGACCGGCGTCGCTTCAAACGCCGCGCAGAGGATCGCAAGAAACCATGACGTTTTCCCCTTCGTGGATTGCTGTCGCAAAGACCGCTGATTTCGAATCAGAAGGAGCCACCAAATCATTCGTCTTTCGAGACGAAAATGGCTTCCTCTTCGAAGGCTTCGCCATTCGCTACCGCGGCCAAATCCACGCGTACCTCAATCGCTGTCCCCACATTCCTCTCTCGCTGGATTACGGTGACGGGGAATTCTTCGATGAACAGAAGCAGTGGCTCATCTGCCGCAACCACGGTGCCGTGTTCGACCCTTCGACCGGTCAGTGTGTCGCGGGACCCTGCTGCGGCGCTTCTCTCCAGCGACTTGCGCTCCAGATCATCGGCGACATTGTGGCGATTGAGCCGCCTCGCGCGCCCGAACTCGAATAGCAATAGCCGCCGTGAGACCCTAGGCTCACCGAACTCAGTCTGGCAACACGACAAGCACGTCGTCACCCTCGACTTTGACCTCGAACACAGGCTGACGGGCCGAAGGATTCGTCACACACGTCCCGGTCGTAAGATCAAATTCCCATCCGTGCCACGGGCACGAGACAACCAATCCGTCAACCGTCCCTTCACTCAGTGGGCCACCCCGGTGGCAACACGAATCTGCTACGGCATAATAATTGCCGTTCACATAGAAAAGAGCTACAGGAACCTCATTCACTTCGACGGCCTTGGCCTCGCCCGGCTTGAGTTCACCATGCTTTGCAACCTTAACGGCTTGTGGCATAGCACACCTCGCAAATAGAGACTGATTTTGTTCTGTTTTTACACTTCTCCCCGACTGAAATTTATCGCATCCGTCGCTGCCTGTCCCCAAATCCTGTTGCCAGCAGAACGCATGAAAGATTCGCTTCACTTTCCGCTTCTGCGCGTTTGATAGACTTGTTCGAGGAAAGATTCTGCTCAAGACCGAGATAAACACAAGGCCGCAATGTGATAAGGTGGGGGCTAAAAAGATCGAGAGCAACGAGTGACGACTCCAGGGGGACTTTTTCCCTTCGCCGTGGACTGCCATCCTTCGCAGCCATGGTGATTCTCATTGCGATTCTCTTTCTCTTCAATCTCTCAACACTCAGGCTTCTGCGCCTGTTCGAGGCTTCAAAAGAGAACGACCTCACACGTCAGCTCGTGGCTGTTGGGCGAGCCATTCTCTACGATCTGCGCAAGCCAACTCTCCCGACCATTGTGGAGATCCTTGCCGGTGCCAACGAGGAGTCAGCTGCCGAGATCCTGGATAATTTCGCCGACACCGCCGCCTATCAAAAGCTTGTCGAGGCTTTTGGCCAGTATCAGCGGGCGAACGAATTGCGGTCATTGACGTTACTCACCCCACACGGGCTGGTTATCGTGGATTCCACACGCCAGAGCGAGCCTGGCCGGGCCTATGTTTTCCGCGACATCGATCGTGCCCCGCTGGCGCGTGCCGCCAGAGGACTCATCGCTGCCATGCCCCTCTATCCCATCGGCGACACCTACTATAAACGCGTTTATCTCCCCATTGTCTCTGACGGGCGCGTTGTGGCCATTCTTGCGCTCTCTGCCAGTGCGGACTATTTCGAAAGCCTGCGCGACATCCAGCGTCGCGTGCGCTTCCAGATGATCTTTACCTCGGCACTTTTCGGGCTTCTCGTGTATTTGCTCTATCGCTTTCTTGCCTACCTCCTCAACGCAGAGACCCGGGCACTTCATCTCGCGCGCTACGAAGCCATGGCGGCTCTTGCAGGTGGGCTCGCTCACGAGCTTCGCAACCCACTCTCTATTATGCGCATTCTATGCGAAGAGATCCTGGCAGAGCAACCACCGCAATCCACGGCCGCCCGAAATGCACGCGAACTCATAGCGGAAATCGAGCGTCTTAATGAGCTTGTCACCCATTTTCTCTCCTTGTCGAAGCCCCCCGATCCCTCTGCGATTCAAAAGGTGGCATTTGATGCCGAGATTCGCAATGCCTGCGACCTCATTCGCAAAAGCGCACCCGCTAGCGTCACACTGCACCTCGAATTGCCACCAACCCCACTCTACGTCCTCGCTGATCCTCGCGCTGTGAGGCAAATAGTTCTGAATCTCGTCCTCAACGCGCGGGATGCTCTCGCTGAGACTGGAGGCGAAATCGTTGTCTCCCTCACTGAGCGGCGCGGTATGGCAGAACTTCACATCCGGGATACTGGCCACGGCATCCCTCGCCACCTGCTTTCACGCGTCTTTGATCCCTTCTTCACCACAAAACGTTCGGGATCGGGGCTAGGATTGGCCATCACTCGCTCCATTGTGGAAAACCTTGGAGGAAGCATCTCGATCCATAGTGTGGAAGGAAAAGGCACCGACGTCTGCGTGCGCCTGCCTCTGACTCCGCGAACATAACGCAGCAGAATCCTCGCCACAGAGTTGGAACCCCGCTTCCGTGCGTCATTTCTGCAGGTGGATCTTTCCCCCTCCTGCTTCTTGTCACCCGCGTTTGGCTAACGCCAAGATGACGGCCACGAAGAGCAATCTCACTGGCGACCGAAAAAGCCAGCACGTGCGGCCTCAATAATCGCGTGACGTCCCTTCACAAGGTCCTGACTTATTTCCCAAAAGAAGATGCCCCCAAAACCGTTGCGCCTTGCCCATTCACCTTTCCGTTGTGCACTCACCTCGTCGTCATAGGACACAAATTCTTTCCCGTCTGGGCTTTCTAGCCACGGCACATCTGCCTCTGAATCCCTGTGCTGCTTCCATCCGTTGGCGAGGAGATTCTCGATCTCACGAAAAGCCACGTACTCGCGCGGATATTTGGGCAGCCCCCTCCGCAATGCTGCATGCAACGGTACCGGAAAGCCTCGCCCGTAACAAGGAATGCCTACCAGCAGACGTTCGGCGGGCCAGCCGCCCCACTCACGCCATCTCTGCATCTGCCCCTCAACAGTGTTCGATGCACACTTAGCGGCATCGCCGGAGGCTAACCGCAGAGGTGCATTGTGACCCGCATGATCGCTCCACGGCCCATGCACATCATAAGTCATCACCGCAACCCAGTCCAACAAGCCACGCAGCGCGCCAGGATCCACAAAACGTGTGCCCCACACGGATCCCGATTGAGCACTCACAAGTAACCGACTCGGCCCCAGGGCAGCGCGCAGCTCCCCTGCCAGGGTGGTCAACGCGTCACGCTCCGCGATACTGCCCGGAAATTCCCAATCGAGATCGATCCCATCGTATCCCGACCTGTCCACAAGCTCCATCAGCTCGCTCACGAAGCGCCGACGACGCTCCGCATCTGCTGCCACGACGCCAAGAGATTCTCCGCTATCGGCCCCTCCCACACTCACCAAAACCTTGACGCCAGCAGCATGGGCCCTCGCTGCAAGATCCCGACTTGGAAGATTCCCACTCACCCGCACCGCACCCTCAGTTGTTGCCTCTGCAAAGGCATGGGCGATATGGGTAAAAAGATGGTAGCGAATATGGGAAGGATCCAGCCCCGTCGGCCATGAAGGATAATAGCCAAGCACAACGGGTTTCTGCGGCGCACCGGCCCCTGTCCCCGCCCCACCGACAACAGTGGCTGCACATGATAGAAGCACCAGCGTCATCCCCAAGGTGAGCCCCGCCCAGCCGCATCTCTTGCCATTCATGAGAGCCACTCCACTGTCATGTCACCAACAAGCCAGCGCCCCCTTTGGGACCTCTCTGGCAAACTGCATCAATGGCCTTCTCTAGCAGTCTTCATTAACTTGAGAAATGCCTCCGCCGCCTCCGGATCGAACTGCTTACCCCCCTGCATCGCTATGTAATCGAGGGCATCTCTCTCGCTCCAGGCTTTCCGATAAGGCCGGTCCGAAGTGAGTGCGTCGTATACGTCCACAATCGCAAACAAGCGAGCGGCGTGGGGAATCTCTTCGCCCCGAAGACCAAAAGGATAACCCGTACCGTCCCAGCGTTCATGATGATAGGCAGGAATGTCGAGACTAGGCTCGAGGAATTTTATGGGACGCAACAGCTCCACCGCTAGCCGAGGATGTTCGCGCATGATCGCCCACTCCTCCTCTGTGAGAGGCCCAGGCTTTTTTAGAATAGCGTCCGGAACACCCAGCTTCCCGATGTCGTGGAGAAGAGCACCGCGCCGAAGAATAACAATGGCGTCCGAGGAATAGCCGACGAAGGTGGCCAGCTCGATCGCATGGTCCGTCACCCGTAAACTATGACGCTCCGTGTAAACGTCGCGAAGCTCCACTGCACGCGCCCATCCTTCGATCGTTGCTTCGTAAGCACAAAGCAGTTCGGAGTGGACATGCTGGAGATCTAGATAAAGCTCAGCATTTGCCAGAGCGACAGCAATTTGCCCCGCGACAAGCTCGGCAAAGCGGGTCCACGCAACGGTAAACCGCAAGGGAGTCCGATTGAAGAACTCCAGCACACCTACGACTTCGTGCTTCACGCAAAGAGGGAAGCCAGCGTAGGCGGCAAATTTCTCTTCCTCCAGCATTCTGTGACGTTTGCACCGCCGAAAAATCTCCTCCGCACCATTCAAGAAAACCGGCGACCGGCTTGCAGCAATACTCCCAAGTAATCCCTCCCCCGGCCGAGGTCTCGCATGCCAGATGTGAGCAGTCCGAAATCCACGTGCCCCTTTGCATTCCACGATGTTACGCGTTTTGTCTATGATGTGAACCGCGACGGCATCGACACCGAGGTAGCCAATCACCCGCGACAACGTCTCCTCAAGCACCACGCGCAGATCCGGCGAGCTAGAAATCGCCAGGTCGATGTCGTGGAGAATACTAAGTTCACGCATACGGCGAGCAAGATCACGTTCATGGCGAATGCGCGCCAGAGCGATTCCTAAGACCTCTGAAAGCGCCTCCGCAACAGCGACGTCGTTTTCGTCGTAGGGCTCTGGACGACCGAGCGCAAGGACGCCTAACAGCGCTTGCCCTGAGGTGATGGGCACCGCCAAAAATCCTCGCAACCCCTTTAGCACTTCGGGGCGCAGGCACCGAGGATGGGCTGCGGTGTCCTCGCTCACAAAGACACTGCGGGTACGCATGACTTCGCCCAGGATCCCCTCTTCGTAACTCGAATCCTTACCCACAAGTCCCACCCAACGGCCACAAGCCTCCTGGACGAACACACGCTCTTCTTCGCCTTCTTCGCTCACGGCAATAAGCGCATGAGGAGTGTCAAGCACATCGCGAATTTGTTCAAAGGCACAGGCAACAACTCGCTTCTCCGTTGACAGCTGGCGCAGAGCTTCGGAAATGGCGACCACAGCACGATGCTCACGTTCGCGTCGCTGTGTCTCAGTCTCATCCCAGGCCATCCCCACGACAATGTTGTTCAAGTGCTCCTGTGAGTCGGGGATGTGGCTTCGAACACACAGGTATCTCAGCCTTCCATCTTGCCTGTGTATCCGCAGATGGAGTTCATGCAGACCTGGTTGCGAAAGCAGTTGGGCAAGCTTTTTCCGCACATTCTTGCGGTCCGCTGGGTGGACCATGCGGAAAAACCGCGCTGCCTCACCACTCACAAAACCATTGCCCAGCCCCAAGAAATGAGCAATCTGCTTATCCCCCCAAAACTGGTTTCTTTGGATGTCCCAGCGCCATACGCCAGCACCAGCAGCTTCCAGGGCACGGAGAGCCCACTTTCCGGTCAGTGCCTCATCGAAAAAGTTCGATTCATCAACGTTGCTCAAGACACCTATGGCCTCCTGCCTGATAGGAAATCGCTAGCTGTTTTCGTTCTTCTTAAACCAGTCCATATTGTGTTTGTCGCTCCTAAGTCTGGCCTTAGCTTGGTCTCACTTCATTAGCCACCACCAGCAAGCTCTGCAGTACCAAAACGTTGCTGGATCATAGTGCTGCTTTTTGCAACGATTCAAGAGAAACACGCATGTGAATCACAATTCATCATGCGTGTGTTCGGGAGATCACCAACCGTTCCAGTGGATCCGCTCTTCTTTGAATCGGTTTTCTGGCGCTGGATGCTCCTCAGGATACCCAACGAATATGAGAGACAGAGGGATGATCGATTCGGGGAGGCCAAAGAGCTTCCGAGCACCGGCCACCCGATCCTCACGTGGGTACACACCCGTCCAAACCGCTCCAAGTCCCATGGCATGCGCCGCTAGCAAGATATTCTGCGTGGCAGCCGAGCAATCCTGCACCCAATACCCCTTTCGTTGCTCGAGGCTTAAATCACCGCATACCAGGATCGCTGCTGGTGCGGTCTCTGCCATTTGGGCATAAGGGTGAAATTCCGGGACACGAAGGAGCAATCCGCGGTCGTCCACCACCACAAATTGCCAGGGTTGCTGATTTCCTGCAGAAGGCGCCTGCATGCCCGCTGCGACAAGCTCCAGCAGCATCTCGCGTGGTAGCTCGCGTCGCTGGAACACTCGAACACTACGCCGTGTCTTGATAGCTTCTAAAGCGTCCACCTTCAGCCAACCTCCTTCTCATCTTTCCAATCCACAAACAACGTAGATCGTCTTCGCTAGTTTTCATTACAACGGTATGAGAAGAAAAAGAAACAGCCGAAGCTACAATTCCTGCCTCCACGCTTCTAAATCTTCTTCTCGATACGACGCTGCGCAAGAAAAGCAGGGGACACATCGCCCCGTGGGCTCTGTGTCCCCAACAGTTTTCCCAAGAACTACTAATCAACTAATGAAGCTCGGGTGTCACCACCATGGATGGAAGCAGACGCTTCGCCGCATCTGGGTCGCTCCTGAGTGTATGCAGCAGGCCAGTTGGCGCCATCTGGTTCGTTGCCTTGAACCGGAAGTTGCCCGAGGTGCCATTTTTCCCGTCAACAGCAATGTAGTACTTGCCAGGCGGAGCGAGGAAGACCACCCGCGCATTCGTGTTCACACCCGGTACGATATCATCGTTGAACGCATAAGGAGCAAGCTGAGTCATGCCTGGCCCACCTGTGTAAACAGCGATCACCGGGTCAAACGGGACAGGGTAGCACCCCGCCTGAGGTGTGTTTGTATCAATTTCGATCGTCACGAGGCGCACATCCTCATCAACCAGTGGCGTTTCTTCCACCGTAAAGGTGAACCAGACGCTGCGCATCCCGCTCGTAATCATGGCATGATTCGGCTCGCCTTCTTCCCGTGAAGCCCCGTTATTCGTTCGCGGAATGTCTATCGTCGCTGTCTCTGTCGTGCCATTCGCGGCCTCAAGCGATGGGAAATACGTCGGTTTGCCGATGAAATCATTCTCCGGAGCGTAGCCTGTATCCCAGCTCAGGACGATATTGCCCTGCGCCACGGAGCTTCCACTTTGCACGCCATCCACGAGGATGTAATACGACTTCCCAGCTTCCGCTACGAAGCTCAACTGGCTCGTTTTTGTGTTCGGGCTAAGGTCTGGACGCGCGTTGTCATTGAAGGCGAGTAACGAGACTGTATTGATCGAGGTGCCTTCGTAAACACCGAGGAGCGTATCGAAATCGCTTCCCGAAGTGTTGAACGTCACCGGATAGGTTGGATCCCCCGTCACCGGAGCAGTCCAGAGGAACCACACCGAGGCACCACCCGGGTTCCCTGCGTGAGTGGGTTCGTTCGGTTCGACGCCCGCACCCACATTCGTGCTCATCACGAAGCCATCACACACTACGGGCAGGACCATCGGCGAGCCAAAGAAATCATTGCTCGCCCCTGCAGAATAGCCGAGCTGGTAATTGCCCGCATCCCCATTCTTTCCGTCCAGCGCAATGTAATATTCCACACCGGCTGAGACGGGGAAAGTCACGGAACTGTAGGTGGCACCACCACCCACATCGTCATTTTCAGCCACCAGAGTCAGCGAACTGAGTCCTGCACCTGTATAGACTGCCAGCAGCGTGTCGAACCGGGCTCCCTGGGTGGTAAAGAGAGCCGCGCCACTGCGAGGAGCCACCCAACGGAACCACACCGAATGTCCACCGGCATTGCCCGCATGGTTGGGCTCACCAGTTTCCTTACTAGCGCAGATGGTCAAACCATTCACCGACCCTGAGGCGCCCGTGAGCAAGGTAGCTTGAGCGAAATCATCGTTTGTCGCTGAGACCGAGAGATTCAGCATCACATTGCCCTGGGCACCGTTCTTACCGTCCACGGCAATGGCATAGAGAGTGTTTGGCGATGCCTCGAATTCCACACTGCTCTGCACGTTCGAGCCGGGAACAATGTCATCACTCCCCGCAACAAAGGTCAGGGCGTTGACACTTGCACCCGTGTACACCCCGAGCAGGGTGTCGAAATCACTTCCAATCGTATCAATTCTCACGCGGATCGGGTTGGATGTGTTTGGGGAGAGCCAGGTGTACCAGATCGATGCCCCACCAATGTTCCCGCCGTGGGAGGGTTCGCCAGCTTCTTTGTCTGCGAATCTATTCGATCCGGTTATGGGCGAGACAGGGCACGAGCCAAGCGCGATCGCATTGCCGAAATTGTTATTCGAAGGTGGCGCTCCCACTGTGATGGTCCGCGATTGCTCATTGTCGGCCTCGTTTTGCTCGGCCACCTGATTCAACGCGTCTACAATCACGCGGATGGTGTGGTTTCCAGCCGCCAGCGAACCGATGGAAATATTCGTCTGCACGCTCTGTGCACCAGCACCCAGCCCAGTCGGATAAGGAATGGTCGTCACCACAACGTTATCCACGAGAATCTGGACAACAAAGGCTCCGCTCGCGATGTTGCCTTCGTTGACGATCGCATAGTTGATGTACACAGGTTTGCCCGTCACGAAATTCGGCTCATCATTCGGCGAATTGAGGGTTTGATTGACAACGAGGGAACTCGACCATGTGGAGGGCTTGAAGAACTTTAGGTTGACGAAATCGTAGCCCCCACCGCCTGCGGAAGCGGCAGCTCCAGCATCGATGAGACCATAGCCTGTGACATCGTCCCAGCCAGCTGCCGCACGGAAACCTTTTACATCAGTCGCCGTTGAAACAAGGCGATCGCGAATCTGCGCTGGCGTCAGCGAAGGATTGGCTTGTTTAAGCAAAGCCGCCACGGCAGCCGCATTTGGTGCAGCGGCTGAAGTGCCAAAGAAATTCGGAAAGCCATCTGGCTCGCCATCCACCGCGGGAACACTCAGGTCCGAAGCCCCGAAGAACGTAGTGTTGCATCCGTCCACTGCACTCAAAGTCGGGGCATTCACTGTCCGCGGCGTGCGCGGAATTTTGCCAAAACTATCGAAGAGAATACGGAAAGCCCCGCCACGCGCCGTAAAGGGCTCGGGGTCGATTTCCGAAGTGGGACCATACAGCACAGGATAAAGTGCTTCCCACCAGGGCACAGCTGCCACTGAGACGACGCCATCGGCAAGAGCATGGCCATAAATTGTCGGCCCACCGTAAGCACTCGTCGCATTGGCGATTCCCTGAACCTGTACATCCCCCGTCACGAAGAAGACCAGGCGGAACTCAAGAGGAGTTCGCTTATCCTGCGGAATCTTCGTGGTGCTCCCCTGATAATGGTCGATGGCAAGGAATGCTGTTTGATTTGGCCCGCCGGAGTAGGAGAAAATCTCGACGGGGTCACCCAGGGGCAGGTAATTTGTGCCCTGTCCTTCCCGACTTATCGCGAGTGGCTCCTTGAGCGATGCCGCTTCTGGAGCATTCACCAAATACATATCAAGGTCAATCCGTGACCCCGATTTGCCCGACACCGGATTCAGACTGTAGAATGGCTGATTCCACTGGAGGACAGCCGTGACCGACCCGCCTGCTGGACCAAAACGAATCGGCAGGAACGGGTTACCCCCACCCCAGTCGTGCAAATCTACACCCGTGGGGGGGAGCTTAGCTTCGCTTTTCCGGCGGTTCACATCCCGGTAGTTCGAACGAATCGCGAAGTTGGCCGCATTACCTGCTGAGCTGAAGTAAGCAACACCATTGCGCACGGCCTCCGCCGCAGCTTGTGCCACAATGCCATCCTGATACATCGGCTCGCGGTAGTAGATCACATCATCCACGATAACTTTGGCGCCAGCTTCACTGCGCAAACGTGTAATGCCTTCAGCCATTTGTGCTTCGCCGCCGGATGCCGTGTGGAAAGCAATGGAAGCCCCCGGGGCCACGTCATGAACGAGCTCGGCCATTGCAGCCCCTTCGTCATTGCCCGGCAGATCGTCGCGAACGAGAGCGACCGTGGAAGGCAAGTCATCGGACTTCTGGGGCTTGGAATTTGTGAGGGTGCCGGCAAGACCAGCTCCAGGAAGCGTATCGGTGTCGCGCACACCCGAAGTCCACGCAAAGCTATCGGACAGCACACCGACCATCACACCGCTACCATCGATGCCAAAGATGGGCAAGCCGCTGGCTTTTAGCGCACGATCCGCTCGACTGTCCGCCGCCCCTTTTGATGCTAACCAGGGCTTGTAAACGGGTGTGACCATTCCCACTTCCGGGATGCCCGCGATGGCCTTGAGTTCTGCGAGGTCGCTGACCGCGAGCGTCACTCGTTTGTACTTTGGAGAATAATTCACCACCTCGACACCTGGCAACGCGAACTTCCGCAACACATTGTCGTCGAGGTTCGTGCAAATGGCTTCAACCAGTACGGCTTTTTGTTTGGCGTCGAGAGCGAAAAGCGAAGCTTCCGGGAGCACACGCACAGCTTCTCGGACGGTGAGTGAAGGCCTAGCTGAAATCTGTTCCCCCAGCTTCAACAGTTTCGAATCAACCTTCACGAGATTCGGATCACCAGCCTGTTCGGGGAGCTTTGGCGGAAGGGCTTGCGCCCACCCCAGAGAAAATCCACAGAGCATCGCCGTCACGCAGGCTAGTCTCATGATTCCTGCCTTCAGCCCTTTACTCATCGTCTTTACTCCACTCTCGATCTTTCGAATTCTGTCGTGTGTCAGACGCGCTGACTCAATTCTCATGAACTCAACGAGCGCACGCGCCAACAGTCTTCGATATTCTGCGAAGCACAGAAACAATGCCGATTCTCCCCCACGTGGGTCAAGCCCGATTTCGAGTTCCTGCTCAGTAGGCGTTTTTGCGAGCAAAAAGCGTGAGAAACAGGATTTTGAGGTCCAGCCAAAAGCTCCAGTGCTCAATATAGTAGAGGTCGTATGCGATGCGCTCCTCGATCGGAGTCTGCCCACGCAGGCCGTTGACTTGTGCCCAGCCGGTGATTCCGCACTTCACGCGATGGCGAGCCATGTAACGTGGGATGTTCTCGCGAAAGCGCTTCACGAAATGGGGACGCTCAGGGCGTGGGCCCACCAGGCTCATATCGCCGCGCAGCACATTCCAGAATTGCGGAAGTTCGTCCAGATTCCAGCGCCGGAGAAAACGGCCCACGCGTGTCACCCGCGGATCGTCCGGCGTCGCCCACACCGGCCCCGTCTGTTCTTCAGCATTGGCGATCATTGAACGGAATTTCAAAATCTTAAACTTGCGGCCATCGAGGCCGACGCGCGTCTGCCGATAGAACACAGGCCCAGGGCTCGACAGTTTCACTGCCAGAGCGATGAGCGCCATCAAGGGGCTCGCCAGCACGAGCACCGTCGCACTCACAACGATGTCGAACACGCGTTTGAACACAACGTTCCACCCGCGCAAGGGAGTCTCTTTAAGCCCAAACAATGGGATCCCGTCGATCTGTTCGATACTCATCTCCACCAGATAGCTCTCAAGTAACCCCGGTACCACGCGGATCCGCACGAGTTCCTTCTCGCATTCAAAAATGAAATCGAGAAGCTCTTCCGGCGGCAAATTGGGATGAGCTGCGATAATTTCTTCCACGTCGTGATCACGGATAATCTCCCGAACCTGATCAAAAGCGCCGAGAATGGGACCTGCGGAGCCCAGTGCATGCTCATCATTCTCACCGCCCCCGATGAACCCCACAAACTTCATGCCGAGCAAGGTATGGCGTTCGATACGCTCAGCCAGATGTTGAGCTAAAGGACCCACGCCTAAGATTGCCACACGCGTTGCGGGAAGCTTTCCTCGACGGCGTGCCCATGCAAGTGCCCGGTCCAGTAAAAAACGTTCCGATGCAAGCGTCCCAAAACAGGTCACGACGGACATGCCATAAATCAACCGAGAAAACTCCAGCGTGCGCTGGAAAAAGTGCAGCGTGATGATTGTCATGATCGCGAGCACGTTGGCCTGAAAAAGTTTTTTCAGGATCTGCAGATTGAATGCCCGCTCACGGAATTCATAGAGGCCCCGCTGATTAAGCCAAAAAAGCCACACGACCACTGCCAGAGGCAACATGCGCAGATATTCCAGCGAAGAGTAGCCCTTGGTGACCGGCACTAAGCCGGAATGAAAACGGAGAAGATAAGCAGCGCAAAGCCCCGTCACCACTGCTGTGGCATCGGCAATGGCAAAAAGGAGCAACAACCCGATTCGCGAACGCCCCTTAAGCATGGTCCGTTGGCACTTGTCCTTGCGTGCGCGGCCTCAAGCAAGCAAATACAAAAAGCAGGGGTGGCGTTACCACCGCCGGTAGCGCCACCCCTCTGGGCGTTTTTGCCCTTACCCCTCGCGAATCAACGGGTGTACTGCACTTCGAGCTTCGGCCGATAGCTGGTGTTTGAGCTGTAGTTGCCTGAGTAGAAATTCACGTAGTCATTGGCTGCGTCGTTATCGTCGTCGATGGTAAATTCAAGCCGGAACTGCGTTTTGGCCGTCTTGCTCACAGCGAGGACGCCAGCGCTGCTCAGCGCGGTGGAGACCGTGACATTGTTGGCCGACGGCTTGGGCACGGTTCCGACATTCGAAACTGTCACAGCCGCTGCAAAATCCTCAGTCGCCAACGAAGCTGACGATCCAAAGTACGGATTCGCGAGGTGCACGTTCAGAGAGCCGAGGCTCGCCCAGGGATCTCCGCCATTGATCGAATACTGCGTAAGCTTCAGCGTGACCTTTTGAATTGTGGCATCGTCGGGAATAGAGGATGTATCGAACGACAGAATGCCTTTGAACTGTCGCTTGCTTGAATCGTCGCCGACCGCGAAGGTGGTGTTTGTACTGTTGACAGTACCACCCACGTTCGAGGTCTCGCTGCTCTCCAATACGTAACCGTCATCCGCGGCAACGGAATCGAATGTCACTGTGACCGGCGAGTTCGCATTGAGATAGGTGAAACGAACGGCGTCTGCCATCACAACACTCGGATTGGCGCCCGTCGTGCCGATCACCACTTGCCCGCCACCGGCCGCAAAGTAATGTGTGCCAAGCGTCAGCCACTGGCCACCGTTGATTTGCTGATTCACTGAATAAGTCAGTGACCCACCGCTGAAGTTCACGGTGTAGGGTGCGTTGTTGGCCCGGTTTGTTCCCGCCGGATACCAGACACTCACTCGGTAGTTCCCGGCTATTGGAACATTCGCATTATAGGTGGCTGTGGCCCCGGAACCTGAGGTGGCATAGCGGTAATCTGCCCCATACTTATCGGTGGCAGAAGATGCCGTTGTCCATGTCCCCGAGAACGTCGCACTTGGATTATCAACGATAATATCCGGCATCGGCGTCGTGGCGCTGGCCTGGTTCGAATTCGCGCTGGAGCCCCCCGCATTCGTCGCCCGCACCACATAGTAGTACGTCGTACCAGGTGTCAGGCCCGTATTGCTGTACGAGGTCGTATTGGCAGCAAGGGTCGCAATGTCGGTGTAGGGGCCGCCCGACGTGGTCGAGCGAGCAACGACAAAATTCGTCTCATTAGCGGAATTGTCGGTCCACGAGAGATTGATCTGTGTGCTGCTCACCGCAGTGGCTGTCAGCCCACTGGGTGCTGCTGGAGGATTCGGCGCCGTCGTGGCACTCGCCTGGTTAGAATTCGCGCTCGATCCAGCCGAGTTGCTCGCTCTAACAACATAGTAGTATGTCGTCCCAGGGGCAAGCCCCGCATCGCTGTATGAGGTCACGTTCACGCCCAGGGTGGCGATGTCGGTATAAGGACCTCCGGACGTTGTCGAACGCGCCACGATATAGTTGCGCTCGTTCGATGCATTGTCGGTCCACGAGAGATTGATCTGCGTGCTGCTCACCGCGGTGGCTGTCAAACCCGACGGTGCCGCAGGCGGCTGAATCACGTAAGACCACTTTATGGCATCAGCAATCACCACCGACCCAGAGAAGATGTCGTCGATGACCACGCTGTACTGGGAACCTGCGTTAAACTGGTAGGAACCCAGGGTATTCCATCGGCCACCGTTGACGGTTTGGTTCACCTGCACCGTTGTGGAGCCACCTGCATAGTTGATTGTGTGGCGTGCGTTCGTGGCTCGATTGGTTCCAGCGCAGTGCCACTCACTAACTGTCCACGTCCCGCTCAGCGGAATCGTTGCGCTAAAGGTTGCGGTTGCGCTCCCTGTGCCAGCGTAAGCGTAACGATAGTCACTTCCGTATTTATCGGTAGCAGAGGTCCCTGTGTACCAGGTGCCTGCAAAGGTAGCTTGCGGATTGTCCACGATGATATCGGCAGGCGGAGTTGGCTCGCCCGTCACAGTAACCGGCCCAACTTGGGAAGCGGGGCCCCGGTTATTGTAATCATCAACAGGAACAATCTTGAAATAGTAAGTGCCTGCCCACCCCGTCGGAACCGTGTAAGAAGTTGCTGTTCCAGGAATCGTTGCATAGGTCACGAGATTTGAGCGATATTCCTTAACCGGCGATGTTGTTGATCTGTAAATAAGATAACTTGCTGCCGTCTCGCCATCGGCTGCAGGCGCCGGCGCGGTCCAGCTCAGAATCACGCGACCATCGCTTTGCGGCGAAGCCGTGAAGTTTGTGACTGCATTGGGTTTGACGTTGTCGTAATCTTTCTTGAAGAGATAATCGCACGGGGGTGCGGCGCTGCCGAGTACGTCGGTCCCAGCCGTCGAAGCTGCTGGGTCGCGGATATAAGAAATATCAGCCAGTGTTTGTGTCGCCTTGTAAAGCCCGATGCCGCCCATGGCCAGAGCTCGCGCATCGGTGATGTTTTGAGCATTGCAGTACGACTGGTTCACATCGCCGCTGGAAGGATGATAGAAGAGCGGCGACACGACCGAGTAAGCCCCAGGCATCAGCCCGCAGTCGAGGCTGTAGCTTGCGACATCGCCAAACTGGGCCTTGTTCATGAGTGTGGTATTGGCCGCAGGTCCCGCAGGCGTCGTGTTATACAAACGGTAGAACTGCGGCTGGAAGAGGTCGCACACGCCGAAACTGATGTTGCGCCTTGTCGTCACGGCTGAGGTCCATCCCGGCCAGAACTGCATCACCGAATTGTAGGTGTCGGTAAGTGCATCGCCGTAAGCAATGGGCGCGGCACCAACAATAAGCCATGGCTTTAGAGCAGTCGCTGACTCGTAGACATCCTTCACAAAAGCTGTCACCGCATTGCGGCGCGCCGTGCGGAAGGTTGAATCTGTTGGCGACGGCGTTCCGCTGATTCCCATCTCGCTCAACCCTTGGGGATTGTAACTGAAGTAATAGTTAGGATAACGGACGCGATCGAGAATGATGCCGTCCACATCGTAGTTGGCTACGAAGTCAAGAATCACATTCTTGGTGTAATTGCGCACGTCGGCCCGGCTTACGTCCGCCCACAAACCTTCACCGCTTACGTCGGCAGAGGTCATGGCCCGCGGAGAACCACCATTATAGTACCACATGACGCTCCCCGAAGGCAGATAGCTCGGGTATGTATCGGAGCCGTCGGTCACAAGGAAGCAGCTCATTGATGCAAATACCTTCAGGCCCAGCTCATGCCCACGGTCGATAGCGTATTGAATTGGGTCGTTCGTTGCACTCACGCCCGACACAAGTGGTTCGGGATTGGGGTATGTCGCATCGTAGCGGTTGGGAATGTAATAGGCGTTAGCACGATAGCGAGCTAAAATGTCAACGCAATTGAAATTATTGTTCTTTGCCGCTTGCAGCAAGGAATCTAACGTCGACAGATTTGTGAACCCATCACCGATGGAAATCCACAGGTGCCGTTCCTCGCGGAAATTCCCAGGTCCAATCCGTTTGATGTTATCAATATACACGGCGTTGGACGACCCCGCCGGCCACGTGCTGGCCGCTCCGCGGTGCGTCCCATTAAAATTCCCATCCGCAGCTGGCGCATTATAGCTGTTTCCAGAAGGATCCGTGCTAAAATAGATAATGAGGTCTTTGGGGAAAGAACCCGAGTTCGGCACATTGATTGCTGCGCCAATGGTTTGGTACCCCTTCGCAGCGTCGCCCGAACCGCTGAGGTTCATCACGTAACCCGCGTTGACGTCTGAGATCTTTGCAGTGGACGGACCACCGACAGCCACCGCCATTCCGAAGGTCCCAATCGGCGCACTCGCATTGTCCACCTTCACATCTGCGGTGATAAGATAATATCCAGCCTGCGGGATGGCGCCAGTGAAAAGGATATAGCACCCATTGTAGGTGCCGTCTGCATCCGTGAGTTGAAGACGCCGCGACCCGCTTTCGAGCACGTTTGCTACTGCACTGTTACTCGCTCCACCTGCAGAACTATTATATTGATCCACAGGTGTCGCGTTATGCGTTGTGCCGGACTCGAAGTCTTCGAGAACCGTCACGAGTGGGTTCGCTGCCGTGGCGAGCGATGCCGCGACTCCGAAGAGAGCTGCAGCGAGTGAGATTGGACCGGATCTGTGATTACTCATGGCCCTCATACCCTTCCCTGAAAAATTAAGGATTGCACTCATGGGGGTCACTCCTTTGCGCGGTTCAGTTTGCCCACATGAATGCAATTCTTTGACAGCTACGAATAAATGCCCGCTTTGGGATTTGCAAGACAAAAAACGCAAGCTGTGCACGATTTTTTCCGCTGGATCTCTGGCGTAATCGGTATTGACTTTTTAGCATGTGGAGATTTCTAAAGGAAGTTTTAAACGCGATATTTCCGCGCGAAAAGAAATTCCTTTGTGATACTTGCCGCTACGATTACGGGAATGCCTGCCGGCACCCAGAACGACCAAATGCCACAAAATGCCCTGACTACAAACGAGCGGGGGATTGACACTTACAGGCAACGGTTTGCGCCCCCCTGCGCAAGGCAAAGCAAGGCATACTGGCCGCCATGCGACCCGAAAAGCTTTCCCCGTCGCACATATCTTTCAACCGAAGAACTCCCGAGACACACGTTGGAGACGAGCCGTGGTCTGAAGCTTTGAAGCTTGCAAAAAACTGACAACTGCGGCACAATTCAGCCGCGTCGAGAGACTTTTCGGTTTTCTCCCAAGCGGATTCCGCTGCCTCACTCCAGGCCGCCCCGAGCCCAAATGAACCCGGCCCACAGGGCGCTTCTTTCGTTCAAGAGTTGACAATTCTGTATGCCGCAAGGCTCACCCAGCAGCAGAGCAGAAACTTCCCATCGGACTCGTCCACAATTTCCAGTGAGCTTGAGCTGATTATCTGTGCCTCTCTTTAGCCTGGCCCCCCCTCACGAAGCAAAGACGAAGCTTCCCCAAACCGGTAGCTGCGGCTCCCCTCAAGCTCCCTGTTCCTTGGTTCGTGTGCCTTGTCCGACAACCAGCGCGAGCAATGCGAGGCACGTAAGACAGCTCACCAAAATTGAGGGCCAGAACCCCACAGGTCGATAGATCCAACGGATTTCGTGCGTACCGGGCTCAATGGGTGCTGCAAGCATCCAACGGTTTGCACACCACGGTCGTCCCCAGTAACGTCCGTCGATCCAAACCTGCCAGCCCGGTAGCCAAGTCGTCCGAAAAATTGCAAGGGCTGGTTCCGTGCATGTGACCTGGTAAGCATACTCGTTCGGCGACTCCGCAGGCACTTCTTTCACCAGGTCCAAAGGGGCACGATGGCGATCGAAGACCTGCTGGACACGTTTTACAAAAGCTTGCACATCCTCAGCAGCCTCTCGCCTACCATCATTTTTCGGTGGAGCCTCATCCACGTAATGCTTCGCATCGTCCAGGTTCGGACCAAAAGCTTGGGTTCCCTCGTAGCCAGGCCGAAGTTCTCGTTCGAGAGAGAAAAGCGCAGGCCGTGGCGCAACCTCCCAATGGCGAAGGTCCCCCAGCGGCTGGCCGTACTCCGGCGCCCATCTCGAAAAATCGTAGCGCCGACCCACAGCCAGGGCAATAGTTGTTCTCTTGTCCTCCACGCTAAGATCAAGCCGCCTTGTCTCCAGGGCCACTCTCACATTAGCATCGCGAGGCATGAGGGGGTCATACCCGCCGGTATCCCACAAACCGTCCACGAGATGTCCGCGATTGGCCAGCGATGCCGGCAGCGTAACCCGCCAGCTTAGCCCATGCGCGGCACGTGTTTGCTTGATTTCCGATTCGATTGCAGCCGCAAAGCCCGGCGGGAATCCGATATTCGTGAAAGGGTGGCGAGAAACAAAAACCCGGAAGTAGGTGGAAAACGGATCAAGAGCTGCCGCTACGCACAGCAGACTCATGAACAATCGGGGGCGCCACCGCACACCGCCGATAAGGACGCCCGCAAGAAATGCCCAGCCGGCAACTCTCCAGCAAGCCGCGACAACGGGGGGAATCAACAAAGCTGGCTCGGCACAAACCCTCTGCCAAGCCACAGCCCGCAATGCGTCGACAGGGGGTCCCCCACTCAACAACCATCTCCCCACAGCTTCCGCATGGCGGGGGAGCAGCAAGGCAACCGCGATCGCCATGCCAGCCCAGGCAATCGCAACAAGAGTTCCCACATGAACTCCTCGAAAAAGCCGCTTACGCCACTCAAGCCGGTCCGTAGCGAAAAGAATCCGCCCACCAAATGCTGCTGCAAGTGCAAGCCCAAGACCGACCACAGCCCGGGCCTTTAGGGGCTCGCGAAAACTCGAAAAGCCAGGCAACCAGCCACCGCCGCAAAGGTAGAGCCCAAGGAGCACAATGCCCCAAGCCAGCTTCATCTCGCGCGGCCACCGCCGGTAACCCCGAGCGGCCACCATGACCAGACTCGCCAAAGCCAGGACGAGCGTCATTGTGCCCGCGTAGGTGCAAGTTTCCCAAACGTTTTTCAAATGCATGTGGGGGTTGCTCAAATCGTCCCCGAGAGGAAAAGGCAGCAGCGCCTCGATGAGAAAATTCCAACGGTCCGCCGAAGTGGGAGCTGTCATCCACCTCCCCGACGAGCGCCCGGTGAAAGGCAGATAAAATATGGTAGGATACCACTGTGGCGCGCTAAGCGCCGCACTTCCAGCCCAAATGGCGGCGAACACGAGAAGAGCGAAACCACGGCGTCCGGCAGGAACCGCAATGAGAACCGCCAAAACCTCAACATAGAATAGATAGGCGACGTACTGAGGCGAACCAGCCAGGATCACTAGACCGTTGGCCACGACTGCTCCAGCCAGGGCATGCCGGTTTTGCCACACACTCGTAAGTCTTCCAGCTGTGCAGGATCGAGCAACCACCCACACGCAGCCGAGCGCTGGCAGCCAGAACGCCATCGCACCCACCACAGCAAAATGCCCCGCCTCAACACGCGTGGCAAAGGCGCCTCCAAACACATAAACCATGGTGCCCACGAACGCCCAACCGGCCTCGAGGCGAAACGCTCGACGCAAGGCCACGTAGCTGCCTAACTGTGCTATCCCAACGCATAACGCCATCCAGACCTTCAGCCCAAAAGCTGGCGAGAACACCAGGAGAGGGAGGAGAGAGGGAGGAAACAAAAGCCCATCTTGCAGCTTTTCGATCACAGGATAGCCCCCGAAGGCGTGCATGTCCCAGAATGGAAAGATCCCCCTGTGCAACCATCGAGCAAGAAAAACACGCCAAAGGTAAAACGTTTCCCCCAAATCAGAGACAACCGGACCAAAGTAAAGGGCTTCTCCGCCCCAGAGAAGCGCACCCGTTACAGCTAACGAGCTGAGAATGAGGAGAACCGGGAACAAAACTCTGTAAACCGTTTGGCGCTTCATGGTGTCCGCCACCTTGCGGACAATTTGGCAGCGTAGCAACACATTTCTCTTTTTCCAGAAGGTGATTGGCAGTCCCCCTCGCCGATCGTTGAGACGCAAAACCAGTGTTTTTGTCCTGGGGGCTCGTTCCGACATCGCTTGAGCGGCGCAAGAATAGGGACAGAAAACATGGGGTCATTCGGGCGTTAGCTCGCAGACCACGAGCCTGAAAAGCAAAAGCCGCCAGAGCCTTGGCTCTAGCGGCTTTCCGCGTTCGTTCAAAGCTAAATAGAGAGCTGAGCTGGAAGTTTGTTGGCCAAGGGACTGGATCGACCTTGGGAATCGAAGCGTTGCTGCTCGCGGTGCGACGACGCGCGCCTGCGATCGTGCAGCCCGCTTCGGGTCTCCCTAGAAAGGAGGTGATCCAGCCGCACCTTCCGGTACGGCTACCTTGTTACGACTTCACCCCAATCACCGACCATACCTTCGGCGGCTTCCTCCCCCTTGCGGGGGTTGGTACACCGACTTCTGGTACAGCCGACTTTCGTGGTGTGACGGGCGGTGTGTACAAGGCCCGGGAACGTATTCACCGCGGCATGCTGATCCGCGATTACTAGCGATTCCGACTTCACGGAGTCGAATTGCAGACTCCGATCCGAACTGGGACCGGGTTTAGAGATTTGCTCTGCCTCGCGGCTTTGCGTCTCTCTGTTACCGGCCATTGTAGCACGTGTGTAGCCCCGGACGTAAGGGCCATGATGACTTGACGTCATCCCCACCTTCCTCCTGCTCGTCGCAGGCGGTCCCGTTAGAGTGCCCGGCATGACCCGCTGGCAACTAACGGCAAGGGTTGCGCTCGTTGCGGGACTTAACCCAACATCTCACGACACGAGCTGACGACAGCCATGCAGCACCTCTGCAGCGGCCACCCGAAGGTGGAGGGCGTGTTTCCACGCCTGTCCCCTGCAGTTCAAGCCCGGGTAAGGTTCTTCGCGTTGCGTCGAATTAAACCACATGCTCCACCGCTTGTGCGGGCCCCCGTCAATTCCTTTGAGTTTCAACCTTGCGGCCGTACTCCCCAGGCGGGATACTTAATGTGTTAACTACGGCACGGGAGGGGTCGATACCTCCCACACCTAGTATCCACCGTTTACGGCTAGGACTACCGGGGTATCTAATCCCGTTTGCTCCCCTAGCTTTCGCGCCTCAGCGTCAGTTTCGGCCCAGAGCACCGCCTTCGCCACAGGTGTTCTTCCGGATATCTACGCATTCCACCGCTACACCCGGAATTCCATGCTCCTCTACCGAACTCCAGAT
>JADFCV010000011.1 GCA_017161655.1 Candidatus Sumerlaeota bacterium | reverse complement strand
ACCTGTTTCGCGGACAACCTGCGCGAGTGCGTTCTCCGGTGTGATCGCTAAAACAGGTTTGCCGGCTGCCATGTACTCAAAGACTTTTTGAGTGAGCATCATCTCACCCGTGGGCGCAGGACCCTCGATCGCCAAAAGTGCATCGGCCTGCCACTGGGCTCGGACGGCTTCCCGATATGTGACTAGCTTGCCACCTTTCAGGACTTTGCCCGATAGGCCGTAGCGCTTAATCAGAGCCAGATGTTCCGGCTTCAGCTGCGTTAACAACACCACCTGAAACTCATCTTCCATCTTTGGGTGCTTATCGAAGAGAATGCGCATTGCAGCAAAAAGCGGCTCAGGTGACCGTTGCCCGAAGAGGGTGCCCGTGTAAACAAGCGTAAACTTGTCGTTTGGTTGCGGAGGATCAGAGGGAAAATCATCCGGGTCAAAACCGTTCGGAATCAACCGAACCTTGGCCGGGTCTCCGCAGATTTCGCGCAGATGTATGGCGATCGGTTCACTCACTGTGAGAAGAAGATCAGCTTCCGTCGCGACGCTGCGTTCCCATCGCTTATTCAGGGCACGGTGCAAGGGAGTGGGATAGTCTGCAAAGTAAGGGTTCGTCGTCCATCCATCGCGGAAATCTGCAATCCAAAAAACTCGATAACGGCGTTTCAAATAGCGCCCGATAAAGTGTGTCGAATTCGGATAAGACGTTGTGAACACAAAGCGCACAGGCCGTGTGGCCAAAATGTGCTCAGCCATAGGGATCGCCAGCGGCAACCACCCCACTCGGTCATCTGGCAAGTAGAGCCAGCGTCGAGTGTGGTAAGCAAGACGCCTTGCCCACCGCTGAGCACGTCCTTCGAGCTTGATTTCTTCGCCTATGGGCGGCCAGTCCAACAAACGAGCCGAATGAGCCAGAAGCTCATCCTCACCTTCGCCATTTGGCGCTGTTTGCTCGCCCTTAGCCATATCAAGCTTAGCGATGAGCCATTCTTTTCCACGCCTGAGCGCACGGACTAAAGAAACCATGCTTGCCCAGGCATGGTTCAGATCTAATGCGGATGTGCGATAAACGGGATAGCCCTGGGCAGCGACTTCTTCTTCGGTGATGGGATCCAGGGGCTGAGTCGCGACGGCTGTTGCTGCAAGTACGATGGGGTTGTAGCCAAATTCGGGGAGATATTTCGCAAATTTGACGACTCGCCGCACACCTGCGAGCGCCGGTGGAAAATCGTAACTTACTAGGAGAATGTTGTCGCGACCCATCGCGTCCCGACTACTTATGTATGACGTGCGGCGAGTCAATGATTCAAGTACTCCCACAACCAGTGCGCCAACTCTTTTCAGAAGAAATCGATGAGGTTCGTCGGATGGTCGCGAAAAATCCTTCGGAGTTTTGCTGCTGCCCCTGCACTCGCGGCGGGAAGCTCTCCGTTTTCCAAAAGATCCATCGGATCCAGAAATCCGACGAAGATCGATGAAAACTGTTGAATGGAAAGCTCAACCTCGGCGGGAGCACTTGTTGGCTCAATTCTGCCCTCACCCTGCTCCACGTGAAGATGCCACGCCCCATCGTTCCATGGCCCATGGGGATCGTGCAGCCGAATCCGTACGTCTTCTAACACATCGCTCGCGTACCCGCGGCTTGCGCACGCTCGTTCTATATCTACGACTCGCGCCATAAACCATGGATCAACCCGCGTCTCGACGAAAGGCTCTTTGAAAAACTGCCAGAGCCACAGCTTTTCTGGATGACCGATTGTCACCTTTGTGACATTCGTCGGAAGCTGAGCAAGAAATGTGATCACTTCTCTGTACGCTGCAGCATCCGCACAAATGAGGTCCTTCACTACCGTCTCATAAGAAAAAGGTCCAAGCGGCACATCTTCGCAGGTGAAATAGCCGCGCACGTCGCCGCTCTCGTTCAGAACGAAATACGCCTGATATCGTCCCGCTTCGGTTTTTTTCTTCTGCTGATGCCATTCGCGATCACCGCGTTTTGCCAGGCAGTTGTAGATGGAAAATCCACGCTCGTAGCCCGTGTTGGCTTTGGTCCAGTCTTCTTCCGTAACGACCGCACGAACTCGAGGTGCTTCTTTTCCACGTGGAAGATCCATGGGGCGAATGTTAGTGTACACCACACGCCGAGAGGCTAACGCCCAGCCAAACTTGCCGTAGTAGCGGTAAGAGAAAGGATACAAAAAAGACACGGCATGTCCCAGCTCTCGCATGAGGGAAACGCTCTCGCTCATGAGGCGTCCCGCGTAACCGTAGCCTTGCTGATCAGCCCAGGTTGCCACTCCGCCAATGCCTCCCATCGGAAGCGGACGCTCGCCTATGACCACTTCGTAGGGAATAATTTGAATCGCACTAAGCACGCGATGCTCGTCGGCAATGACGTAAGTCTGGTCCGGGAGAATCCCTTCTAACCACTGGGTAGCCGTAGCTGCATCAATCCGATAAGCGTTGCGATAAAGTCGCCCGAGTTTTTCCAACTCCTCAAACTTGAGTCTTCTTACGTCCATGGCACATGACCTACCATCTCTGGGATAAAAGTGAACGTTGTAAGATCGGAGTAGACGTTTATCCGTACTGTGCCTTCAATACGATTTTGCATACGATCAAAGCAAGAACCCTAGCATGAAGCTTAGCTCCGGGAGACAATACCTGACTACAACGCCAAAGCGGTGGCTCTGTGCACTTTTGGCCCTTCACCTGCTTTATGCTCTGCTTTTTATTTTTCGGTCGAGCTTCGTTTTGGACGGAGAGCGTTTCTTTTGTCTCGTGGACGACGCAATGGTGTCCATGCGCTATGCCCGGAATCTGGCTCTTGGTCATGGTTGGCTCTGGAACCCTGGCGAAGCTCCTGTGGAAGGCTACACAAATCCCCTGTGGTGCCTGGTCATGGCATTTGTGCACCTCCTGCCCGTGCCACTTTCCAAAACAAGTCTGATTATCCAGTTGCTTGGTGAATTGTGTTTACTTGCTAATTTGTTTATAATCTTTCATATCTCTTCTCGATTCGTTTCTCCGGCGTTTGCTTTGGTGTGCGTTGCGCTCGTCGCATTTTACTATCCGCTCAATAACTGGGCACTGCAAGGGATGGAAGTCGGTGCCATGGCAGTGGGCACCTCGCTTGCATGCTACCTTCTGCTCAGATGTCAGGAAGAGCGGAGATATCGCGTACTTTGTTTTGTCCCGACATCGGTGGCCATGGCTTTGCGTCTCGATGGCATCGTGGGACACTTGACCACGCTTGCTTTGGGTCTTTCCGTGTGCTGGAAAGAGAAGCGGCGTATTCTTTTTTGGGGCGGGCTGACGCTTGTTCTCGTTGTCGGGGGCGAGACGCTTTTCAGGAAATGGTACTACGGGGACTGGCTGCCGAATACGTATTATCTCAAAATGACGGGTTTCCCTGCCCTCCTGCGAATGACGCGGGGGGCTTTTCAGGCTGCAAAATTCTGGGGAATGCTTCTTCTCCCCGTGGTTGTAGCGTTTGTTATTTTGTTAGCAACGGCTCCCGATGCCTGGCGCCGATATTGGCATGAAAAACGTCAGCGCATTTTGATCCTTGCAGCTTTTGTCACGAGTCAAACGGCATATTCCATTTATGTCGGTGGTGATGCATGGGAAGGCGTAACAGGGGCAAACCGATTCATCGCTCCAGCTATGCCGCTCGCGTTTGTCCTTTTCACGGCGATCTTTGAGCTTATCTATAGGAATGCAAAAGTTCGTCGGAAAAGGCTTTGTATCGGGCTTGTGCTTGTCACGTTTGGTTTTTATGCGAATAGTTACTATGGTTGGAAATCACTCAGCCAGTTGTTCTTATTAGTTCCTCCACCTTACCATGAAGACAACGTGCGCAATGTTGCATTAGCGCGTTGGCTTGACGCTGTGACCACGTCGGAAGCGCGCATAGCGATCGACTATGCCGGAACGGCTCCCTATTTTCTTGAGCGAAAAATGATCGATCTTCTCGGCAAATCAGATCGCCAT
The DNA here is from genome assembly GCA_017161655.1 of Candidatus Sumerlaeota bacterium. Lineage (GTDB taxonomy): Bacteria > Sumerlaeota > Sumerlaeia > Sumerlaeales > Sumerlaeaceae > DRVG01. Next base: position 73,206 of record JADFCV010000011.1, on the reverse strand, counting down.
GTTGCGCGGCTCCCAGCCCACCGAGGGATGCTTGGTTTACCAGCATACCGCGAATTCTACCCCGGGCATCTTAAATGGGATTATGCCTATTCGATTGGACAGCTCCAGCCCGATGTCGTCTGTGCAATGTGGCGTCGCTCGATCGGCGATGCACCCAGGTATCTGGCAGGTGCGTACCTTGAGACGGATTTTCGCGGCGTAAGCGTTTATTTTCGTAAAGACAGCGCCGCAATCAAATGGTCCACCATACATCAACCATTGAGCGAGGTTCCTGCCCGTTAGACACCCTCAGGCCGTACGCTCGCTCAGGATTTGCATGGTACGTGCAAAGATCTCCTGCGGTGAGCCCTCAGCAGAAATCGTTCTTAGTATTCCGTGTTTGGCGTAGTAATCCACGAGTGGCGCCGTGCTTTCCTCATAGGCCTGCAAACGTACACGGATGGATTCTGGACGATCATCCTCGCGCTGGTAAAGTTCCCCACCACATTTGTCGCAAACGTTTTCCTGGCGCGGAGGTTTGGTAACAATGTGATAAGTCGTCTTGCACACACGGCAAGTCCTACGGCCGCTGAGGCGATTGATGACCTCTTCAAATGGCAATTCGTAGTTGAGCACAAAATCCAGGTGAAGGTTTTCCCCCGCGAGCATTTCATCCAGGACTTCAGCCTGACGAACAGTGCGAGGAAATCCATCGAGGAGGAATCCATAGGGGCAACGCAGGCATGTCATCCGTTCGCGCACGAGGGCAATAACCGTATCATCGGGTACGAGTTCCCCGCGCTGCATATAACCAAGCGCATCGCGCATAGCAGGAGTGAGGGTACTTGGGTCTGCGGCTTTTGCCGCACGAAAAATATCCCCAGTTGAAAGCTGACACGCCTGCAAACGTTCGCTCAGAAGCTCAGCCTGTGTCCCCTTGCCAACGCCGGGTGCACCCAGCAGAACGAGCCTATAGGGGCGTGCAGGCGGAGCGTCTTCGCGGCAGCACACCTCGTTTCCACCCTGCAGCCAAACGTTGCGATCGCACTTTGTCATCGTTTTCAATGTCCGTTAGAGAATTTCTCGCAGGAATTCCCGCATGCTGCTCCCGGAACAAAACTCACACTTCAATAAAAAAGTGCCGCATACTCCCCACGCCGATTGCTATGATCTTCGAAGTGCGCCCTAGTCTTTATGTTCCGCCACGACATTCTCGTCAGTGGTCTCCGTTTCTGAATCCTCTGACTCATTGCTGCGATATTTGCATTTCTCGCACGCGAGCCACCGTTTGTCCTCACGTGAACGTTCCACGAGGAATGTCGCTCCGCACTTCGGACAGGGCTGTGGCACGGGCTTGTTGAACAAGACGTAGTCGCAGGCTCGGTTCGAACAGCGCCAGTATATCCGCTTCGTCTTTGCGGATTGAGCCTCGGCTAATTCTCCCTTGCCGCATTGTGGGCATTTGATCCCCGTCGAAAGCGGCATGGCCGTTTTGCACTCGGGATACCCTGAGCAGGCGAGAAAGCGGCCGAACCGACCGGTGCGAATCACCATAGGTTTGCCGCAATTGGGGCACTGCTGTGAAACCTGCTCGGGCTCTTCGCCATTGAGGTTCCTAGTATTCTTGCACTCCGGATAGCGCGGGCAGGCGAGGAAACGCCCATTCCGCCCCATTTTGATGACCATGTTGGCTTGCCCGCATTTGTCGCAGAGAATGTCCGTTTCTTCATATTCGCGCTTCACATTGCGCATTTCTTGCTCAGCTTTTTTCACCTGCTCCGCGAAACGTCCATAGAACTCACGCAATAGCTCCAGCCAATTCTTTGTCCCCGACTCGATATCATCAAGTTTCTCTTCCATATTTGCGGTGAACTGCACATCCATGATGTCGGGGAAATGCTCGGTGAGAAGGTCCGTCACGAGCTCGCCCATTTCTGTCGGGCGTAGACGTCTAGACTTATCCTTTTCCACATATTTGCGATCTTGAATCGTTGACACGATAGTCGCATAAGTTGATGGGCGACCAATGCCCAGGCGCTCGAGCTCCTTGACGAGAGACGCCTCAGTGAAGCGCGGTGGCGGTTGTGTGAATTTTTGGGCGGCACGCAGCTTCTCCACATCAAAGTAGTCGCCTTTATCGAGAAGTGGGGCACGCTCCTCCCCGTTTTCTCCCTCTTCGCCCTCGTCCTTGCTCTCCACATACGCAGCAAGAAATCCGGGGAAGCGCACAGTTGTTCCCACGCTAGAGAATATCAACCCCGGCACTGGTTCTGCCTCAACCCGTACCTGGTCGAGAACAGCGTCCGCCATTTGGCAGGCGACGAAACGATTCCAGATCAATTCATAAAGCCGCTGCTGGGGTTTATCCAAGAATGGTGCCACTCGTTCGGGTGTGAGAGACAAATCGGTTGGGCGAATTGCTTCGTGGGCATCCTGCGCGGATTTTTTCTTCTCGAAGGAGTTCGGCTGCGGCGGAACATAATCTTCACCAAACTTTTCAGCGATGTATTGACGCACGGCCTGGACTGCTTCCGTGGCTAGCCGAGTTGAGTCGGTGCGCATATACGTGATGAGTCCCGTAATGCCCAGTTCTCCCAGCTCAACACCCTCATAGAGCTGCTGTGCCACGCGCATGGTCTGTCGCGGTGACATGCCCAATTTGCGCGCAGCCTCCTGCTGAAGGGTACTTGTGATAAAGGGCGGAGAAGGCCGCCGGCGCACCTGCTTGCGCTCAACGTTGCTAACTTGCCACTGTGTGCGCAAATTGCCGATCAAGACCAGACGCTTTTCACCCTTTTGTGCGCCGGAGCCCTGTTCTTCCTCAGTTTTATCAATCGTGCCACAGCCAAGTCGTTGCAGGATCTCCCGAGCTTCTTCCTCTGAGTTAAGCTTGCGCTTTTCTCCATCGACAGAGCTCAAGGTCATCGTGAAGGGCGGGGCGTCGCCAACACCGCAAGCTGCCTGAACGAGCCAGTACTCCTGTGGCTTGAAATTGCGGATCTCGCGTTCGCGTTCGACAATAAGGCGCACCGCAACTGACTGCACCCGGCCGGCACTCAGCCCACGCGAGACTTTCTTCCCCAGCAGTGGGCTTAGGATATAGCCCACGAGACGATCAAGAATGCGGCGTGCCTGTTGGGCATCGAAAAGATTCTTATCAAGCTCGCGAGGATGAGCCAGTCCCTCCTGAACAGCACGCTTTGTGATCTCGTTAAACGTTGCCCGGAGAATTTCGCCTTTTACGCCGTGTTCGCGCAAATCATCGGCAATGTGCCAGGCGATAGCCTCACCTTCGCGATCAGGATCAGGGGCAAGGTAAATGCGAGGAGCCCGCAACGCACTCTCGCGGATATGCTGTAGCACTTTCTCTTTCCCTGGAAGGACAACGTACTGAGGGGCAAAGTCATGTTTGATATCAACGCCCAGCCGCTTCTCGGGCAAGTCTTTCACATGACCGACGGAGGCTTCGACACGGAAGTCCTTGCCCAAATACTTGGTCAGCGTCTTGGCCTTAGCAGGAGACTCGACAATGACAAGAGCTCGGTTTCCGACACGCGTGCTCGACGAGGGGGTTTTCTTTGCAGCCTTCGTTGCGGTTGCTGCTGCGCGCGCCTTCGTGGTCTTGCGTGTCGTTTTAGTTTTTGTCGTCGTCGATGTTTTTGTTGCAGTTTTCGCCACGGTACTTCCTGTCGAACGGACTCAGTTATGCGTGTCTCTTGCTGTCAATGGGAATAGAGGTGTCTCCGATGCGCGATAATTGCGACAGGTCGAGAGGTTTTATTCACAAATGCAGTGAACCGCCATTGATAATTAGCTTCTTGGGTCACTCCCATTTCCTGAAGCACTTTTGGAGCGTTTGGACGATTTCGTCCGAGCGAGCTTCAACAAATTTTGCAGGAGGCAGACTCCCCAACACCTGCTTGCGGTAATTTCTTGTGGTCAGGCGCGAATCTAGAATGAGCACGGCGCCAAAATCTTTCTCGGTGCGTATAAGCCGTCCAAATCCTTGGCGCAGCCTCGTAATCATGAGTGGCAAGAAAATCTTTTGGAACTCGCTATTTCGATTCAGCCGATAGGCCTTCGCGCGCGCCGCGAGAACGGGATCTGTAGGGACAGGGAAGGGAAGCTTCACAATAATCACGCAGCTCAGGGTCTCGCCTGGGATATCCACTCCTTCCCAAAAAGATGCGACACCGAAGAGTACGGGTGCGCTTGCAGCGCGGAACGAGTCCGTGATGACATGGCGTTTGCCCTCTGGGTCCTGCCGAAGCGGTAGAAATCCTCGTTCGGACAATTTGTTGGAAAGTTTGTCCCAAAACGTATCCAATTCATTCCATGATGTGAAAAGGAGGAATGCCCGCCCACGGGTCACGTTCAGTGTGTCGAGAATAAGGCGGCTTGCGGCTTCGACGAAATCTCTCCCCCTATCTTCGGGAAGATCGGTAGGGACGGCCAATAAGCAACGCTCGGCATAATCAAAAGGCGAATCCTCGAGATGGGTCATTACCAAATCTCGATCAAAAGCATCCGATAGTCCCCATTCTCGAATGATGTAATCAAACTCCCGATTTACTGCCAGCGTTGCTGAGGTAAGTACGACTCCTTTGCCTCCTTCCTCGTTTCCCAGAAGAAAGGAGGAAATCATATCTGCCACGTTCACTGGTGCGATGAACAACCTCAGCGAGAGTCGCTCGTTTGTGCTCCCAGCATTGAGTTGAAACCAGCGACACCAACGTCCATCGCTCGTGTTCGCGAATATTCGCAGCACCTCCGTCAGGTCACAAAGCATTTCTAGCAACGCCACAAGGCGATGGGCCAGGTCGGCAACGGTCTCGTCCACGCTTGTCTGTAGTAGCTTCGTCAGAGAGTCGATTTCTCGCCTGAGTTCATTTTGTAACTCAAAAATGCGCAGGTGCGAATCAAAGACCGGAGTGCCATCGTTAGCGTTGTTATCGCTGAAGGGATAGGGGATAGTCACGGTTGAGCCCCATCCTCCCCCTTGATTCGCATCACGAGAACGACTGTGCTGGAGCACGAGATGCTCGAGATCCTGGAAGCAACTTCGCCACTCCTCAGCCAGAGCGTTGAGAAGTGATTTGAGCCGATCGTTCATGGATGCGGCCAACTGGTCGTCCGCGAGTTTCTCCAAAAGAGAGGGCAAGAGACCATTCCGTTCGCCAGCAGGTCTACTCGGACCGACGATTCGTCTTACGACTCGCGGGATAGAATCCGCATCAATATCCTCCTGGAGGCATGAGGTAACGGTTTCGACCAACGAGTGGGCTTCGTCGATCACGAGGAAATTATAGTCGGGCAACACCCTTGCCTCACTTCGTGCCCCCTGTTGAACGAGATGATCGTAAACAAAAACGTGTTGGTTGGTAATAATGATATCGGCGTTCTCCGCGGTTCCCCTGGATTTGTAAAAAAAACAGTTGCGAAAGTGCGGACACTGCTCCTTGCGGCAATCATAGCGATCGCTCTGGATTTCCGGCCACACTCGAGCTGCGAGTTCGTGAATGTCCTCCGGTGCCTGCTGAGTTTGCCTTAGTTTTTCTAAGACTCGCTCGAGTTCTGCCCGATCACCAGTATGTGTTTCTTTTGCCCAAGCGTGAATGAGGCTCAAGGTCCTCATTTCCTTTTCATCGAAAAGCCCTGGATCCAGGAGCCGCATTGCATTCACGAGGCGCCGTCGGCTGAGATAGTTCGTGCGCCCCTTCAGAAGGATGTAGCTCACCTTCAAGCCTGTGGCCTGGAGAAGCGCTGGCAGGTCCTTTTCTACGAGCTGATGCTGAAGGTTAATTTTATTGGTTGCGATAATAACGCGTTGTTTCTTCTTTGCCGCCAACAAGAGAGAAGGCACAAGATAGGCAAAGGATTTTCCGACACCTGTTCCCGCTTCGACGATTCCGATCTGTCTATTCTCAAAAACATCCGCGACAAATCTCGCCATTCGTACTTGTTCATCGCGAACTGAATAGCGGTCGCCAAGATGCCGGGCAAGTACACCTCCCGGCGCAAAGACATCCTCGACTTCTTTGGCCAGTCCTCCCATGCTCTGTCTCCTCAAGACTATTGGCTTATTGGCCTCAAATCAGGGAATGCCGCGTTCACGTAATTAATATTCTTTCCTCGCAGAACGCCGTCTAACAAAACTCTCAGCATCAGATATGTGCCGATGCTCACCTCACCCACTCGTTGGTAAAGCTCTGTTGGGTGCACCGTCAATGTTTCTGGGTGAACAGCGAAAATGCCTGTTGGACAGGTGAAAAGTTCTTCTTCGCCGGGAGAAGCGCCCCGTTTTTGGATCAGCGAGTATCTCTCCCCTTTGATCCGTGCGAAAATGCGGTCTTCCTCGCCCGTGTGCTCAATGACAAATCCGTCCCATTTATCGAAGCGTTCCCAGTCTTCGCGCGTGGAGAAAAACGTTGGTTTTTCCACATACGGGCCGCCGTATTCGGGGCAGAATGTGTCGCAGTTCCCGCATTCGTTGCAAAACTGACCAAAGTTCCCAATCTGACGCACCTTTTTCAGGGCGAAGCTCTTTTTCTCCGACGCTTCTAACTCTCCATCTCGGACGATGAAATCGCGGTACTCCACCGGCGTCGTATCGACAACGTAAGTAAAGTTCGCGTTGTTCGGGCAGACGGGAATGCATTTATCGCACGTCACACAGTCGAACACCCACAGTTTGGTTCCAATGCGTTTGGGGACCAGCGAATTCTTTTGCTTTGTGTAGTGAGCATCAGCGAGTGCGTTTTCCCACACTCGTTTTAGATTCGTCGCTGCAGCTACCGTTCTATCCGGTATCTTCGCCCCTGAGTAACTGTGAATGTACTCTTCGAGCGTGTGACATCCGAACGATTTCATGCTGTCAGCGAGCGCCTGCAGATATTCCACTGCGCGAGCGTAGCCACCCGGTTTCAGCATATCGGTGCACACCGTCACGGGCACCATGCCCGCCGCAACACAGTCTGCAAAATTGTGCTTATCAACGCCGGCGGAGAAGGAAACGGGGAGGTCGGCATCCCATGGCTCCTGCGCTGTTTCCACGTAAGCCGCGTGGAATTTATAGGCGAGCTCGATCGCAATGGGGAACAGCGGGGCACCACTGAGATACATCACTTTCTCGGAGGACGGGAAAAAATTGCGATGATTGAGCACTTCCAAAGTATTGGTGAACTTCACCCCGACCTGAAGCCCACGGTCATGGGCGATTCGTCGCAAACGCCGTACCAGTGCAATCGCTTCGTGGAATTGGAGCCCTGACTCAAAAGCTGCCGGGTTAGGCTGAATGTCTTCGTAGCCTAATACCTGATGCAAAAGTTCCTCCACGCGCTCGCGCCCGAGCATGGTCGGATTCATTTTGATCACCACGTGCAGGCCATGAACGCGCAAGAGGTGATCCACGATGCCCTCGATCTCGTTTGGTGGACAACCGTGAAAAGTCGAAAGTGTCGCGGTCGACACAATCTGCGGGTCAAATTCAATATCGCGCAGGCAGCCGAATTCTCGAGGGAGTTCTTGTCTCAGCCGCTCAATTTCCTCGGAGGCATTCATCATCGAGCGTATAAACCAGGTCACCCGCTCACTGGCAATGCCCTCAAGATTGTAGCCACACGACAAATCGAAAATGCAGTCGTAGAAATGTGGAGCGGCATCTTTCTGTGTGGGCGCCACGCGCTTTGGCACACCAAGAATCCCAAGTTCTTCGGCGATGCGTAAAAGCATCCATGCCTTCACGTATTCCTCCAGAGACTCCTCGAGCCGGAGTTCCTGGCTGAATTCCACATTGTAACCAACATTTGTAGCATCGATGCACGGCCGCGGAATGGTGAGGCGATCATTAATCTGAATTGTTTTCAGTTCGAAAATTCGCGCGCCTACCAACCAGCCCAGCACGATGTTTTGTGCCATTTGTGTGTGGGGACCAGCTGCGGGGCCGAAAGGCGTGCCGGCCGGTTTTCCATGTGAGCGCACACCCAGGGAAAGATCGGCAGCTCCGCGCCAGAACTTTGAAGCTGGAAGATCATAAATTTTGTTTTCGTGCTCAAACTCGTAAACGAGTCGGCGCAGGAGAGTGGCTATTGGCAATGGTTTCAGCTCAGGCATATCAGTGTACTGTGCAAATCTTGTATGTGATGAGTCAACTGCAACTCGCGGCTCGTTCAGTCATCCTGCCGGTTCACAATTGACACGTGCCTCTGCAATCGGTTCGGTCAAAGCTACTATGGCAATTGAGCGATCCGAATCGAGTGGGTTCAGGCATCCGGCACCCAGTGTGGCGGCGGAACGAATGCTTCTTGTTTGGTCTCACCGCTGGCTGTTGCTGACAGTGGCGGTCATCGTCGCCATTGGAACTTACATAGCCATGTGGTTTGTCCCAGAGGAATTTGAAGTCAAAACGGCTGTGTACGTCAACCGAATGGAGATTTTCGATATTAAACCTATAAGCCCTCTGACGGTGGCGGCACTTGCCAAGAATCCTGGGTTACTCGGCGGCGTTTACGAAGAATATACAACGAAGTTTGGGCAAAAACCCGGAGATTTTGAGAAGTTTGTGAAGCAGTTTGACGTGGCTTCTGAAACTCTACAGGACACCACCGTGAAAAAAGAGTTTTCTCCCGTTCTCGAATTAAAAGTGCGGTTTCGAGGGAAAGAACAAACCTACTTCCTTGCGGAGTCATGGGTTCGGAATCTCGTTACCAAATTTGGAAACGTAGCGCTGGAAGAAGCGAAGAAGAGGGCCGAAGCCATGGGCAAGCGCGATCAAGAGCTCGAGGCAGAGCTGACAGCTCTCGATCAAGAAAAGGCAAAGCTCGCCAGCCAGGTGGTGGGTCACCGCAAAATACTCGCGGAGACCCTCGATGTTTTGGCCCCCTCTTACTTGCCGGAATCCTTTGATCACGTGGCCAGGCAGTTCACTGACAAAAATGTAGCAAACCTTAATGTCACAATCAATCAGCCGCCTGTGAAGCCAGAAGGGTTATGGTCACGTTACTTGCGCTTGCAGCTTGATTTGGAGCGGGCCCGTGCAGGATTGCCAGTTTCCAGCACCGCCACGCTGGAAATGCTTGCCCGCGAAGAGCGCGTCCTCAGCGACACTATTGTCCAGCTCAACACCAGAATTCGAGAGCTGGAAGTCACCCTCGCGCAAACGCAAGAACGATTGAACATGGTCTCTCGTATTTATGATGATAAGCTTGCGGAACGCCAGCGCTTGCGGAGCGCGCTCGATGTCTACCGAAGCGTGGCTGCAGCATACTCGGAATGGGATGGGAAAGGCTTGCCAGCAGCAGGAGATTTGCGCGCTCTCTCGGCTCCCGTCATGCCCCAGCTCAGGGTTTGGCCGAAGCGCACCCTGGTGGCTGGCGCTGCTGCGATCGCAGCGCTCTTCATCACCGTCGCGATTCTCTTTTTGCGGCAGTTGCTCGTGGCGACCACGACCGAACGAAAGGTCGCGTAATTCTTAAAACTTGCAATCTTCCACATGACCCTTTCACGGGTTGACATTCGCACCGCGAGCGCCTTACACTCTTTGAGAAGCGCGAGATACCGCCAGAAGTGGAAGGGGTGCGGTGATGAAACGAAAAATCGTGATGATTGCGATCGCAGGCGTGGTCGTCGCTCTCTTTGCCTTCGGCTTCCTTGACCGCGAGCAGCTCGTCATCTGGGGACAGCACTTTTACCTCGTCGGTCGTCACGAAGCAAGTAAGATTGGCAAGACCAATCCTCTCGGGAATTTGGAGCATGCCCGCATCTGCCGCGAAAACCTCGACCGAATCCAGGCTGCCAAGCGTAAGATTGCCGAAATGCGCAGTACAACCGTGGGGGCGGTCACGTGGGAAGAAGTTTTAGCCGTCATGTACCCTGACAAAGCTCGCCGTGGTCTTTCTCCTGCGCTTGTTCAGCAGCTCATGCCAAAATGTCCTGCAGGTGGCACATACACGCTCGGCAACATCCAGGATTTGCCAAAGTGCTCTATTGGGACGAACAACAACACGGATCCCAACGACGACCATCTCATTCGGCACTAGCATTCCAGCCGCATTGAATTTTGCAGGCGTCCTCCAGTATTAGCACAGCGTTGCAAGCAAGTTGATCTGGAGGAAATGCCATGCCGGTTCCAAGACGGCGACATTGCCCGTCGCGGCGCGACCGCCGACGTGCACAACATAAGCTGGAAGAGATCAAAGGATTCGCTTCGTGCCCGAAGTGCGGTCATCCACGGTTGCCCCACGAAGTGTGCCCCGGCTGCGGCGAATACAAAGGCCGCCATTATGGGCCAGTCAAGCCTGTGACCGCCGAATAACGCTTCGCACCACGACCACGATCTTATTTTCACCGGAATGGCGACAGTTCAGAATGGGCTGGACTGTCGTTATTTTTTGAGGAAGTAGGGCACGACGATGGTTTCGGAATTCCAAAGGCTGCGCCACCTTGTCCGACAACGCCGGAAGCTACGCCAGGTGAGTCAGAGCACGATTGCGCTCGATGCTATGGGCAGTGATCACGGGCCGGAGGTCCTGCTCGAAGGAGCCTACCTGGCTGTGTGTCAGTATCCGGGACTCAAGGTAATCTGCACCGGTCCACGCAGCCGCCTCGAGTCTATCCTTCGTCATCGCGGCTGGCATCACCCGCAATTGCTCGTCGAGGACGCCCCAGAGGTCGTTGGAATGCACGAAGCTCCCTCCGAGAGCTTGCGCAAAACGCGTTCCTCTGTCGCTGTTGCTGCTCGCCTTGTTCAAGAAGGGGCTGCGAACGGCATGGTCTCGGCCGGGAACACTGGTGCAACGATGGCCACAACCTTGCTCATGTGGCGCACACTGCCGGGCATAAGTCGCCCCGCTATCTCAGCCATCCTGCCGCATCCCGAACGCCCATGTGTGCTTTTGGACGTTGGAGCAAACGTGGATTGCAAGCCGCGCCACCTCCTGCACTTTGCCATCATGGGCTACGTTTACTCGCGCTATGTGTTTGGGCGCCGTCATCCGAAAGTGGCCCTTCTCTCAATTGGCGAGGAGGAAACGAAAGGGAACGAATTGGTATTTGCAGCCCGTGAACTCATCGAACAGACGGACATTAATTTTGTGGGCAACGCAGAAGGTCGCGATCTTGTGAAAGGCAAGTTCGACGTCGTTGTCTGCGATGGTTTCGTGGGCAACATTGTGCTCAAATTCGGCGAGGCGGTTGTTGAATTCATCCTGGAAAGCATTAAACGAGAGGTTCAAAAGAGCCTAGTGTCGCAGCTGGGTGCTGTGGCCATGATGCCCGCTTTACGTAACTTCAAGCGCCAGGTGGACTACGCAGAATTTGGCGGCGCACCACTTCTCGGAGTACGGGGCAATTGCATTATTGCGCATGGTTCTTCCCACGCGAAAGCCATCAAGAATGCCATACGCGTGGCAGCCGAAATGGCTGGCGCTCATGTCAACGACCACATCGTCGAACTCATGCGGGACAACGGACTGCTCAAGACGCCAAACGATAGAGGGGTGAAAGCCGCTGTGCTCAAATAATTTGGGAACAGTGCGGGTAAGTTCCAACGATCCATAGCGGGGATGGCGTACAAGCCGAAATCATTGGAAACAACCTCGGCGAAGGGAGAACTGCTCGATGGGAAAGATCCCTTTTCCCCGCGAAAGTATTTGCATCCCTCTCGACTGATGGCCCTATCGAGCAAGCAAGCCGGACAAGGCAGACGACGAAGCAATGTTCAAAAACATAATCGCGACAATTTTCGGAAGCAAGCAAGCGCGGGACATGCGGCGCATTTGGCCCATCGTCCAGCGCATCAACGAATATTACGAACAGCTCCAATCTCTCACTGACGAAGAACTGCGCGCCAAAACCGACGAGTTTCGTCAGCGTCTCAGCGAAGGCGAGACGCTCGACGATTTGCTTCCTGAAGCCTATGCGGTAGTCAAAGAGGCCTGCCGCCGCCATCTGGGGAAAACATGGATGGCTGCCGGCATTGAGATCACCTGGGACATGGTGCCCTTTGATGTACAGCTCGCCGGTGCCATCGTCCTGCATCAGGGGAAAATCGCCGAAATGGCAACGGGCGAGGGGAAAACCCTCGTAGCCATCATGCCACTGTACCTCAATGCATTAGCTGGTCAGGGCGTCCACCTTGTCACGGTTAACGATTACCTTGCCCGGCGCGATTCGGAATGGATGGGTAAGATTTTCGAGTTCCTTGGGATGACGGTTGGCTGCCTCGACAAAACACAGCCGGGAACTCCTGAACGCCGTGCTCAATATGAGTGCGATATCACCTACGGAACCAACCACGAGTTTGGCTTCGACTACCTTCGCGACAACATGGCCACCGATGCCGATCAAATCGTGCAACGACGAGGCCATTTTTATGCGATCGTAGATGAGGTGGACAATATTCTCATCGACGAAGCGCGAACCCCTCTCATCATCAGCGGTCCTGTCGATCGTTCAACGCATCGCTACAATGAGATAAAACCGCTCGTTTACGAGCTCGTCAAAAAACAGAATGAACTCGTCAACCGGCTCCTGGATGAAGCTGAAGCCTTGCTCAAACAAGACCCCCAGAGTTATGAAGCCGGCATTAAGCTCCTCACAGTGCAGAAGGGGCTCCCCAAACACAAGCGCCTTATGAAGCTGCGCGGTGAGCCTGGCATTCAGACACTAATCGAAAAAGTGGAACTCGATTACCTGCGCGACAAACGCATGAACGAGATCGAGGAGCAACTCTACTACGTCATCGACGAAAAAGGCCACCAAGTCGATTTGACCGAGCAGGGGCGCACCGCTCTCTCGCCCACAAACCCAAAGCTCTGGGAACTTCCGGATATCGTTGAGGAAATTGCTGCCATCGACGCCGGCGATTTCGAAGTGCTCGAACTAACGGACGGCCGAAAAGTCTTGGTGAATGGCCGACCGGAGGAACGCGCGTCATTTCGAAAAGAAAACCAATGGGAAATTCCTCGTCACGACGGGCTTCAGCGAATCCCTCATAGCGCCGTCGCGCGGGTGATTCCGGGGAGCGAAGTTCCTCGTCTTGAGCGAGAGCACATCAAAGAGCTTCTTCGTACCGAACACGCCGTTCAGACCGAAAAGCTCCACAACATCGCGCAACTTCTCCGAGCCTATTCCCTTTATGAACGGGATGTGGACTACGTTGTCCAGGATAACAAGGTCATCATTGTTGACGAGTTCACCGGCCGCCTGATGCACGGGCGCCGGTGGAGCGATGGGCTTCATCAGGCCGTCGAGGCTAAGGAAGGCGTCGAAATAGAACCCGAAACGCAGACGCTCGCGACCATTACGCTCCAGAATTATTTCCGCATGTACAAGAAGCTCGCGGGCATGACCGGCACCGCCGAAACCGAGGCCAACGAGTTTCTCCACACGTATAACATGGATGTCGTCGTCATTCCCACGAACAAGCCCTGCATTCGTGTGGATGAGGACGACTTGATCTTCAAAACCAAGCGTGAAAAATACAATGCGATCATTGACGAGATCGTTCGCCTCCACGAACAAGGCCTACCGGTGCTGGTTGGCACAGTCTCGGTCGAGGTTAGCGAGCTGCTTAGCCGCATGCTGCAGCGCAAGCGCATTCCTCACAACGTGTTGAATGCGAAAAACCATCAGCGCGAGGCCGAGATCATTCGATTCGCTGGTCAGCCAGGCGCCGTGACAATCGCCACGAACATGGCTGGCCGCGGGACGGACATTAAGCTTCATCCCGATGTCATCCGCTATGATGAAAAAGGGCGACCGACGGGTGGCCTGCAAGTCATTGGCACCGAGCGTCACGAAGCGCGCCGCATTGACCGCCAGCTGCGTGGCCGAGCCGGCCGTCAAGGCGATCCTGGCCGTTCCATCTTCTACGTGTCACTTGAAGACGATCTCATGCGTCTTTTCGGCAGTGAACGCCTGGCGCGTATCATGGATCGTCTCGGCATTGAGGAAGGCGAACCGATCACTCATCCGTGGGTCACTCGCGCGATTGAGAGCGCGCAGAAAAAAGTCGAGGCACGCAATTTCGAAATCCGGAAACGCACCCTCGACTACGACAACGTCATGAACAAACAGCGCGAGGCCATTTACGGCCTGCGCCGCGAAGTCCTTTTCAGCGAAGACCTGCGCGACGTCATCCTCAGTCTCCACATGAATGCCATTCGCAACGCTATTGGCGAATATGGCGATCCTGGGAAGACCTCGGAAGATTGGGATCTCGAGGGATTACTTGCGTACGTTCAACACTGCATCCCTTACGCAGATTTTCGTGGTCTTGAGCAGGAACTCAAAGGGCTTGATGTGGAAATGTTCCTGCAGGCCATCGAGCCCAAGCTTGTGGAGGCCTACGAGGCTAAGCGGGCACAACTCGGCGACGAACTTATGCTTCGACTTTCGCGCTGGGTGGTCTTGCGTCACATTGATAGCAACTGGATGGACCACTTGCTCGCTATCGACGACCTCCGCGAAAACGTGGGGTGGCGCGGCTACGCACAGCTCGATCCCCTCGTTGAATACCAGAAAGAAGCAGCTATCCTGTTCGAGGATCTGCTTTACAACATTCACAAAGGCATTCTGGAACATTTCTTCCTCACGCAGCCAGTGATTCAGCAACAAGAGGAAGAGCCAGACGTGCAGATTCGTTCTATGCAGGCACGCAAAGCGACACTCGAGGAAGTTGTTCCCGTGGCGCCGCCGCCGGAACAGGCAGAAAGTGAAGGAGCGGGGCCTGAGCACGCTCTGCGCACGCCACCGGTGCAACGGCCGGTGCGTGTTGGGCCAAAAGTCGGCCGCAACGATCCGTGTCCCTGCGGTAGCGGGAAAAAATACAAAAAATGCTGCGGAGCCCCCGGCAAATAAGCGCCGCCATTCCCGCTTGCGTAAATGCGTAAAAGTGTTCCGTGGGACAGATTCCGATCAGCTTTTCGCCAACCCACTCAGGGAAGACGTGATCACGTGCTGCCGAGTGTGAGTGCGTCTTACTCGACGGGCGATCCCATCTCAATGAGCTGATCAGGATCAAGGATCCTGAATTCTTGGCCATGCATCCTGATGATTTCTCTGTCCACCAAGACTCGAATGGCGCGCGACAGCGTTTCTGGGGTCATGCCCAAAGTCGCGGCAAGATTCCGCTTCGTTGTATGAAGAATAACAACCTTGGCTCCATTTGAACGAATTTCAGGTCGCTGCTCGCTGAGCCAGCGTGCAAGTCGAGCAACAGCCGGCAGAGATTGGTTAGCTTCAATACGATCAGCTAACTCAGCTATACGACCGGCTAAGGCAGAAATCATCTTCCGCGAAAGATCGGGTCTACTTTCCAACAGCTTGAGAAAGTCGTTGCCGGGATATTCAAAGACTTCCGCGGTAGGGGAGACGACGATGCCGCTTGCTGGAAAACATTGGTCCAAAAAAAGGGCGGCACAAGCCACGAGAGCTTGAGCGCGAACCGTGTGCAAGGTCACTCGCCGACCGTCGCCTTGCTCCCGAAACATCTGAATCTGGCCATCGTTGAGCACCATGAGTCGGTCGCAATCTTGCCCCCCTTCAAAAATCACAGTGCCACGCTTATAGCGAACAAAGCGTCCGTGCTGGGCCAAATGCTCAAGGTCTTCCGGAGTCCAGGTCCGAAAGAGGAAAACATGCCTTATCTTCGCCAGTTTATCTGAAACGTCCCTCAATGATGAAGTTGGATGCATTGTTTTCTCGACCAAGCCTTGCCTCTCCATGCAAAACAACGTCTTGCCGTTTTCAGCAAGAATGCGAGAAACCTTGATCAGGGTCAAGACCAAGCTGAGTACAGAAAAGGTCCTGATTGTCCTTCATCTCAGACGCGCAAAAAAAGGCGTCAGACTCTCAAAGCATGAGGAGAAAGGCCATGAGTGATAACGGCAACGGATGGAAGATGTATTGCGATCAGTGCGAACAAACATTCCGCGGAAAGGCGTGCACCGATGTTGGGGTCTGCGGAAAAGACCCTGATATGGAATCCCTTCAGAAAATGCTACTCTATGGCCTGAAAGGAATGGCTGCCTATAAGCATCATGCCCGGCGGTTGGGGAAGACAGACCCCGAAATCGAGTCATTTATCGAAGAGGCCCTCTTCGCGACAGTCACAAACGTCAATTTCGACATCGAGAGCCTTTTCGAGCTCTGCATGGAATGTGGGCGGATGAACCTCAAGACGATGCAGCTCCTGAACGACGGCCATGTCGAAACATTTGGCCAGCCCCAGCCCACAGAGGTCCTCGAAGGAATCCAGGAGGGGCCCGGCATTCTTGTCACCGGTCACGACATGGTCGATTTGCGAGACCTCCTCGAGCAGGTCAAGGGCACAGACATCAAGGTTTACACCCATGGAGAAATGCTTCCTGCCCACATGTACCCGGGGCTAAAGAAATATCCTAACCTTGCTGGGCATTATGGCGGCGCTTGGCAAAAGCAGCGAGATGAGTTCGAGCGCTTCGGAGGGCCGATTCTCGGCACCACAAACTGCGTCCTCATTCCGCGCCCCGACAATACCTATCTCGATCGCTTCTTCACAACACGAGTCACTGCAGTCCCCGGCGCGAAGCGGTTGAAGACTAACGATTTTTCGGCTGTGATCGAGCGTGCTAAACAGATTGGTCCGCTCACGCCCACCCCCCTGAAAAAGTCTACTGTTGGGTTCCACTACAGTGTGCTACTCAATGTTGCCGATAAAATCGTGGAAGCGGTCAAGGCAGGCAAAATCAAACGATTCTTCGTTATTGGCGGTTGTGATGGTGCCGAGCCCGGCCGCAACTACTTCAGCGAGTTCGCTCAGCTTACTCCTCCCGACACGCTCATTCTCACCTTGGGCTGCGGCAAGTACCGCATCCGTGACTATGACTACGGCACCATTCGCCTTGGCGACCTCGAGGTCCCGCGCCTTCTCGATATGGGGCAGTGCAACGATTCCTACGGGGCCATCCAGGTTGCCCTGGCGTTAGCCAAAGTCTTTGGCTGCGGCGTCAACGACCTTCCGCTCACACTGAACATCTCATGGTTCGAGCAGAAAGCTGTAGCCGTGTTGCTCACCTTACTTTACTTGGGCGTCAAAGGAATTCGGCTGGGGCCAGCGCTGCCGGCCTTTGTCACACCGAACATCTTGCGCATCTTGCAAGAGAAGTTCGATCTAAAACCCATCGGTGCCAGCGCCAGGGCGGATCTCGAGGCCGAACTTGCCGGCGCTCGGTAAATCAGCGACCTGCTTTATCGCATAACAGCAAAAGCCCGCTGAACTCCGCAGGGTTCAGCGGGCAATGTTTTTGAGCTACCGGATGAGGCGCTAACAACGCACAAGAATCCGTGGTGACCTGCTAGAAGCACAGAGAAAGACGTCTAGCCGCAGCTCATCCCCTTCGCCCCACGCGGGATTCTCTCAACGCCAAGTGCCTTGGAGGTCGGGACAGGCCGCACCGGTGTAGCTTTGGGCTCTTAGTGCCTCGACCGTTTGTTCTTTGCGCTCCCGTGGCGTTCGATCAGATCGCGCGTAGAAATGGCTTCCAGCGTATCCAATAAGACGACCTGCCCCCCGTAGCTTTCCACAATCTCATAACCCTCAACTTGCTCACGGGAATAGTTGCGCCCTTTGACCAGCACGTCTGGTCTTAGCGCTTGCAAGAGTTTGTGCGGGGTATCGTCCCCGAACACAACGATGTAATCCACGGCTTCGATGGCTGACAACAATCGCTCACGGTCAGCCTGCTTCAGAATGGGGCGAGGTGCTCCCTTCAGCCGAGTAATGGCTTCGTCCGTATTGATGCCCACAACGAGGATGTCGCCCAACCGCTTCGCCTCGTGGAGAAGAGCCACGTGTCCCGCGTGCAGAAAGTCAAAGCAGCCATTCGTGAAGACGATTCGTTTTCCTGCACGACGCAAACGATTCCCCAGTTCTCGGAGGTCATTTTCAGCGACGAGTTTGCGGTTCACTGAATTTGGCGAAAGAACTGCCAGCAGTTCTTCCGGCCGAACGGTGGCTGCCCCTACTTTGCCCACGACAATGCCTGCTGCAGCGTTAGCGAGAACGCATGCATTGACCATCTCGAGACCTGCTGCCACACCCAGCGCAAGAAACGCGATAAACGTGTCTCCGGCGCCCGTGACATCAAAGACCTCGCGTGCCAGGGTTGGCACAAAATAGGGCGGCTTCCCATGGGCACATAGTGCTACTCCCAGGGCTCCCCGCGTGATCACAATCCATTCGCTTTGCGTCAGCTCCCACAGTCTTTCCGCTGCTGACAGAATACCAGCCTCCGTGGTTGTCTCCTGGCCGGATGCCTCTGCCGCTTCACGCGCATTTGGAGTTAGCGCGAACGCACCGCGATAGCGCGCGTAATCACGGCCTTTTGGATCAACCAGAAGAGGAATCTCGTACTTTTGCGCTAGAGTGACGGTCTCTCGAACCACGCGGGGAGTAAGCACACCCTTTGCGTAGTCCGAGAGAATAACCGCGTTGCAGGTTGGGAGCACTGCGGCAATGTTTTCAAGCAAGCACTTTTCCGCATGTTCATCCAGAGGAACAACAGATTCCTTATCCAGGCGTAGCATCTGCTGGTTCTGGCTTATGATGCGCGTCTTTATTGTGGTTGGGCGGTTGGGAATCTCTAGAAGTCCCTGACAGTCGATCCCCGCCTTGTTCATGAGTTCGCGCAACTGTTCGCCAGCACTGTCGTTCCCCACAATCCCGATGCATGTGCACTGGGCACCGAAATCGGCGACGTTGCGAGCCACGTTTGCTGCCCCTCCCGCAACGGCGTATTCGTGTTCAAACACGACGACTGGAACCGGTGCTTCTGGCGAAGTGCGCTCGGTGCGGCCGTGCACGTAATGATCGAGGATCAGGTCGCCGACAACGAGCACGCGTTGTGCTTGCAATTGAGCCATGCGTTCACGCCACTGAAACCGCTCTAATGCAAAATCCATTTTGTGCCACCCCATGAAAAAGTTTTAAAGAGCATGAGGCATCGTAAGATTGCATAATATCTGCTCATTCCGCTCATTCCCAAGATTCTCGCATCACACACACGCTGAAAAAAAATCGGATTTTATATGCATTTTTTCGTTGAACAGGACCGCCTCGTTGTAATTTATGGTCGAGTAGATTCGCAAAACGAATCTAAAAGAGGAAAGGAGATTGTGGTATGTTTTCAACGACAGCGAAACTGTTCGCGTCGGTAGCTGCTGCGGCTGCTCTGTCTCTGTGCCCGCTGCCTTCGATGGCCGGTGGTGAAATGCCGGCAAAGCCTTGCGCCCCTGCGGTTCAGAAGCCTGCTTCGCAGAAGGGCGATGTTCTGCACATGATTCTTTACTATGTGCCGAACCGCGTTCTCGACTTTGTCGACATTTTCCGCCTGAGCGTTGGCGTGGGTGTAGGCTATGGCGTCAATGTTCGCCTGACCGAGCTTGCTGAGGTTGGCCTTGGCAACTATGAGTCGACCCGCTTCGGCATGAAGGGTCGCATTCTCCCCATTTACGAGGAGAACATTGATGAGGCTGGCGTAGCCTTCCTCGGGTTCGTCAATGGCTGCCTGCAGCGTGATCCCACCGAAATCGGTGCGGACCTCCATGTCGGCGTGGTTGGCGCCCAGGCTGCTGTGTCGGTCGCTGAAGCCGCGGATTTCATCGTTGGCTTCCTCATGATCGACCTGCAGGGCGATGACCTCGGCCCGAATCCGTGGGACTAATTCCCGCGAAGCTACCGTAGTAACGGACAAAACTAAGCCTTAAAGCAGTCGCAACGGGCGGAAAAGTGAAGTTTTTCCGCCCGTTTTTTTGTCTAGTGGCGGGATGAATTTGACCGGGCAAAGTGTTGTTTTTTCTAGAGAGTCGACGTCTACTGACAAAGGCACGAGCAACGACCTATGAAGCGACTGATAGCGTCCATCATTTCCGTCCTCATGATCCTCCTCCTCATCACATGGCAAACCGGGGGATTTGAGTCCAAAATCAAAGCAGAAACTCCACCCCTTCCCAAGACCCCTGAGCTCCCCGGGGATGTCCAGCGCGCTATAAAAATCCGTGTGCCCATGATCGAGGAAGCAGTGGGCACCATCCAGTCAAGGCATAAGGTTGATATTACGCCTCGCATCCAGGCTGTGATCGAAGAGATACGCGTCAACGCCGGAGATCGGGTGCGGCAGGGAGACTTGCTGGTGCGTCTTGATAAACGCGACTTAGAAGCCAACGTGGGCCAGGCCGAACAAGCACTGAAAGCTGCCGAGGCGAACTACCGCCAGGCGGTGACGGATCATCAACGCAACCTCGAACTTCTTCAGCGCGGTGTCATATCTCCGCAGGAAGCAGATAACTCACGTCTTCGGGGCGAAGTCACCTCGGCCACAGTGGGCCAGACTCGTCGCGCTCTTGAACAGGCAAAGGTTGCTCTCTCATACGCTGAGATCCATTCCCCTGTCTCTGGCATTGTCACCGACAAGTTGCAGAACGTCGGGGACCTGGCTATGCCTGGGAGACCTATTCTTCAGCTTTACGATCCCTCCCTTGTTCGGTTAGAAGCGCCCGTCCGCGAAGCACTTGTCCGTTTCATCAAAGTTGGCGATGTACTGGATGTGAAGCTGGGAACCGATGAACGTTTGACCACAGGGATAGTGGACGAAATCGTGCCTCAGGCTGATGTCGCAAGTCGTTCGGTGCTTGTCAAAGTCCTGGTGCCAAACGCCACCGATCTTTACTCCGGCATGTTTGGCAGGCTGCTTATTCCCACGGGCGAGGAAGAAGTCCTTCTTGTTCCCGAAAAAGCCATTGAGCGCGTGGGGCAACTCGAGTACGTTCTTACTCCCACAGCGCACGGACCCGAGCGCCGTTTTGTCCAAACCGGACGCAAGTCTGGTGAGCGAGTGGAGATCCTCAGCGGAATCTCTGAAAATGAACCAGTTTTAATTCCTGATAAAATCCGAACAGGGGCGCACTAATGGAGCAACAGAGTTCGGTTCCGTTCACGCAGCGGATTGTCTCCCTTTTCCTTCGCGGTAATTTATCGATTCTTCTCATTATCCTTTCTCTGGCGGTGGGGCTTATTGCCCTTCTTGTCACACCCCGCGAGGAAGAACCTCAGATCATTGTTCCCGCTGCCGACGTCATTGTCCAGGTGCCAGGAGCATCGGTGGAAGAGGTCGAAAAGCAAGTGGCTGTACGCCTGGAGAAGCTCCTTTACCAGATTGACGGCGTCGAGTACGTTTACTCTCTTTCGAAACCTGGACTTGCAGTCGTAACGGCGCGGTTCTATGTGGGCCAGGACCGCGAACGAAGCCTCATCAAGCTGTACAATAAAGTCTATTCTAACCAGGATCTTGTGCCGCCCATTGTAGCGGGGTGGGTCGTGAAACCCCTGGAAGTGGATGATGTTCCGATCATCAACCTGACCTTCACCAGTTGTCAGCTCGACGAATACGCACTGCGTCGCATCGCAGAGGAAGCAGAAGCGCGCGTTCAAAGCGTGCCCAACACCGGCCGCACTTACATCGTGGGTGGCCAACCACGGACAGCGCTTGTTCGGTTAGATCCTGGCAAGATGGCTGCCTATGGTGTAGCTGTCTCTGACGTTCAGCGCGCTCTCCGCGCCATGAATGCAAGCCTGCAAGCCGGCTCTTTTGCCCAGGACAACCAGCAGTACCTCGTCACGGCAGGGGAATTCCTTCGTGATATTCAGGAATTGCGACACCTTGTTGTGGGGGTGGTGGACAACCGCCCTGTTTATCTCTCTGACGTGGCAACAGTATCCGATGGGCCAGACGAACCCCGATCGTATTGCCGTTTCCGTTTTGGACCCGCTGCTCAGTTTAGCCGTATTATTGGCGAGGGCCGCGCAATTCTGGATGCCCCGACAAGCCAATCCGTAGTCTGTGCCGGGGATTTTCCTGCAGTCACCCTTGCCGTAGCTAAGAAGAAAGGCACAAACGCTGTCTGGGTGGCGCGCGCTGTTGAGCGTGCGGTCGAGGAAATGCGCGGTTCTGTCATTCCTAAGAATGTGAATGTCATCATTACGCGGGACTACGGGGAAACCGCAAACGATAAGGTCAATGAGCTCGTGGATGGACTCCTGTTGGCGATTGTGACAGTGGTCGCATTGCTGGCTCTAACCCTTGGTTGGCGCGAAGCCTTCATCGTTGCTGTTGCGATACCTATCGTCTATTCGCTCACACTTCTCATTAACTATCTCTTTGGCTACACGATCAACCGTGTGACCCTTTTTGCTCTCATTCTGGCCCTCGGTCTCATCGTGGACGATCCCATCGTCGATGTGGAGAACATTTACCGCCATTTGAAAATGCGCCTCAAGCCTCCGCTCGACGCGGTGCTCGAGGCCGTGAACGAAGTTCGGCCGCCGGTGATTCTTGCCACCTTTGCTGTCATCGTTTCATTCCTCCCCATGTTCTTCATCACCGGCATGATGGGACCATATATGCGGCCCATGGCCGTGAACGTCCCGCTGGCCATGCTGATGTCTCTCGTGGTTGCTCTCACGATCACTCCATGGATGAGCTATCACATTCTCAAAGGGCATGTCGAACACCATCCCGACACAACGCATCCAACCAGTGGGCATGACGGTGAGGAAGCTGATCGGATGATCGCAGTCATGCGCAGGTTGGCGCACGCTCTTCTCCTGCCGTTTTTGCGCTTGAGCTCCGTGCGTTGGTTGCTGCTTGTCGTGATCCTGGGGCTCATGGGCTTTTGTGGTTTTCTTGTACTCAGCAAGCGTGTGCCTTTGAAAATGCTTCCCTTCGACAACAAGAATGAATTCCAGGTTGTCATTGATATGCCGGAGGGCACGCCGCTTGAACGCACCGCCGCAGCTGCGGATGCTATCGCACGCTATCTTTCGACGGTGCCGGAAGTTGTCAACGTCACGACCTACGTAGGGGAGCCCTCGCCCGTCGACTTTAACGGCCTTATGCGCCAGTATTATTTCCGTACGGCTCCACACTATGCGGATATTCGCATCAACCTAGCCCCCAAGAAAAAGCGCGAAATGCAGAGCCATGCCATCCTCCTTCGCTTGCGCCGACGTATTGAAGAAATTGCACAAGCGAATGGTGCCCTTGCCAAACTGGTGGAAGTCCCGCCGGGGCCACCTGTCACAGCCACCATCACGGCCGAGGTGTATGGCGACCCGACGTTGCCTTATTCCGCCCTTCAGGAAGCAGCCGAGGATGTCCGTCAGCGGTTGGCGAGCAAGGAAGCGGTTGTTGAAGCCGACTCCACGATTGAGGCTGTTCAGCCCAAATATGTCTTCGAGGTTGATCGAGAAAAGGCTGCTCTTAGTGGCGTGAGTGTGGCTGAGATTGCTAGCACTCTAGCCACATTCATCCAGGGAGGACGTCCGGATATTCTGCATTCTCCCTACGAGGTAAATCCTTTTTACATCACTCTGCGATTACCGCGTGCTGAGCGCAGCTCCATCGAACGCCTTGCGGCCATTTACGTTCGCGGAATGAAAGGCAATCTGGTTCAGCTTGGCGAGATTGGAAAATTCAAACGTGTGACGGAGGACCAGTCTATCTATCACAAGAATCTCAACCGTGTGGTTTACGTTTTTGCAGAAACCGCAGGGCGGGCACCTGGGGAGGTCATTCTGGAAACGCAAGCCGATCTTCGTCGTAACCCGACTCGAGAGGGCACTCAGGTCGTGTGGACTGGTGAAGGGGAGTGGAAAATCACAGTGGATGTCTTCCGAGATCTCGGATTGGCTTTCGCTGCTGCGCTTTTCGGCATTTACATTTTGCTGGTCTACGACACAGGTTCGTACCTGCTTCCTATCGTTATCATGTTATCGATCCCACTCACCATCATCGGTATTATGCCGGGCTTCTGGTTGCTGAACTTGATTTCGGCGCGCCCAGTAGGAGAATTCCAAAACCCCATCTTCTTTACTGCTACGGCCATGATCGGAATGATCGCACTGTCCGGAATTGTGGTGCGTAATTCGATCATCCTGATCGACTTCATTCATTTGCGAACACGCGCGGGCGATCCGCTCTGGCGCGCCATCGTGGATAGTGTGGCTGTGCGAATTCGGCCCATCTTCCTCACGGCTGGTGCTGCAATGTTAGGCGCCTGGCCTATTACCCTTGACCCAATCTTCAGCGGCCTGGCGTGGTCGTTGATTTTTGGTCTGTTCGTCTCGACGGCCTTCACCCTCGTCGTCGTCCCAGTAGTTTATTGGGTGCTCTATGCCCGAAAGGAAGATCGCGCGGCGCTTGCTCAGGTGTCTTGAGCACGAAATCAAAGCGTCAAACAGACTTGAGAGAAAGATAGTTTTTGACAACCGTGCGAACTCGCTTGCGTGGTATCTCAGCTATGAGACACGGACAGTGGATCGTTTTCTTTATCACTGCGCTACTCGCTCTTAGCTGGAGCGCTTGTTCAAAGAAGGCGAAAATTCGCGAGCTTGACGAGATTATGGCGTCGGGTGTGTTGCGCTGGGGAAGCGACGAAGCGGGTGGGGCACCTTACGAATTTCGTGACCCGAAGAACCCAGCCAGGCGCATTGGTTTCGAAGTCGATCTCGCCGAGGAAATCGGACGTCGGATGGGATTAAAGATTGAATTTGTCCAAACCGACTGGGCCGTCCTTCTGCCGGCGCTCGAGCGCGGTGACTTTGATTTTGCAATGTCAGGCATTGAGATCACTGCTGACAGAAAACAGGTTGTGGACTTCGCCGGCCCCTATTATGTTTACCTCCAGCAGCTCGTGGTGCGGGCTGACGACACGAAGACCTCCTCCCTGGCAGATCTCGTCGGGAAAAAGGTTGGCACACTCAACAACACAGCAGCCGAGCGCATTCTTCGGGCAACGCCAGGGATTGAAGTGGTGAGTTATGACGATAATGTCCGCCCCTACGATGATTTAGCTATTGGACGCATTGATGGAGTTTTGCTCGATCTCCCGATTGCACTTTACTATGCCAGGCCAAATCCAAAGCTGCGCTTTGCTGGAGAACCGTTTGGGGAGGGGTACTACGGCATCGCGGTGAACAAGCAGTGTCCGAAACTGCGTGACGCTCTCCAGCGAATCATCGACGAAATGATTCGAGATGGCGCCCTGCGGCGCATTTTGGAAAAATGGAACCTGTGGAATGAGGCTCAGGAAAAATTAGCAGTGGGAGAGAGCCTGAAAAGGTGAGAAAGGGGCATGGGCCTGCCAGACTCGATCGCTCGATATTGTTGCTCTGCGGACTGGCTCTGACCTTTGTTGTCATTCCCTTTCTTGGGTTCTGCGCCGAAGCAGCTCAGGCGGCTGGCGTTTCCTCCCTGACGCTCATCAAGCGCTTTCTTCCATTGTTTGCCAAGGGCACTTGGCTGACAGTTCTCATTAGCGTTCTCTCGATGGTGCTTGCCACAGGGCTCGGGCTTGTCCTTGCCCTGCTTCGGCTTTATGGCCCCCGCTGGATCTCTGCCTGTGTTGTCGGTTACGTAGAATTCATGCGCGGAACACCACTACTCATTCAGCTTTTCTTCATCTACTATGGCCTCCCTCAGATTCCCTATCTGGGAATCGAATTAGATGCCCTGACAGCGGCCGTTTTGGGGGTCGGACTTAATTATGCAGCTTACGAGGCCGAAATCTACCGCAGCGGCATTATGGCCATTCCTCGCCAGCAATTGGAAGCAGCTCTTGCCCTCGGGCTATCGCGGCGACAGGCCATTCGTTTTGTAGTCATCCCGCAGGCTTTGCGCCTCGTCATTCCACCCGTGACGAACGATTTCGTTGCTCTTTTCAAGGACACGTCCATCGTTTCTATTCTGGCTATTGCCGAGCTCACAATGACTTTCCGCTCCGCTTCGATGGCCACCGGCCGTTACGTCGAATTTGCCATCCTGACCGCGCTCATTTATTTCGGTTTGGCTTATCCACTTTCGCGTCTTGCACGACATTTGGAAAAAAAGGTTCATCCCCATCATGATTTCGGTGCGCAACATCACTAAATCCTTTGGTCCCCACCGCGTCCTCGACAACGTCTCACTCGAAGTCGCACGCGGAGAAACGGTGGTCCTATTAGGTCCTTCAGGAAGCGGCAAATCGACTCTATTGCGCTGCATTGTGGGTTTCGAACAAATAGATGGTGGTGAAATCGAAGTCGATGGTATCGTGGTATCAGCTGATTTGCCTGCGTGCCTGCAAGCCGAGCGATTCCACGAGATTCGTCTTCGCTGCGGGCTCCTTTTTCAGCAGTTTCATCTCTTCCCTCACCTCACTGTGCTTCAGAATCTCACCCTGGCCCCTATTCACGTGCGAAAGCTTCCGCGTGAGCAAGCTGAAGAGCAGGCATTAGCGCTCTTGGAGAAGCTAGGTCTTGCTTCCAAGGCTTACATGAGGCCCGGCAAACTTTCGGGAGGCGAACAGCAGCGAGTGGCCATAGCGCGCGCGCTTGCCATGGAACCGGCCTATCTGCTTTATGACGAGCCGACATCCTCACTTGATCTCGAACGGGCCCGCGAAATCTGGAAGCTTATGGGAGATCTTGCGCAACAGGGACAGGCTCAGTTGGTTGTCACGCATCAGTACGAGTTAGCCAATCAGTTGCCCTGTCGTGTGGTGCGGATTCCCGAAGGGCGAATCCGAGAAGCCGAGCTGAGTCTGTTCTTACTCAATGGGTCGCAAGGGAATTAGCGGCAAAACCTGGTCGTTTTTCAAGTCGAGCCGCTTCTCCCATTTCCAGAGTTTTCCCTTGGAGTTGAATGCCAAAAGCTCAATCCAGAAAACCCCGTTGCTTGGTGCTTCAATCTCAAAATTGCCATTAGCATCAACATTCGCGCGGCGCACGATGACGTCACGGTCTGCAAAAATCGCCACAACTTCCTTTGGCAATTCGCCGTCGCTCACATAGAGCTTCCCGCCGAATTTGCGAGTGGCTTGTTGGTCAGTTTTGTTTTCGTCGGCAATCGTTGGACCAAGGCTCACGGTGTAAAGCTGTTTCCCAGGTTCGATTTCGACCGGCGTTTTCATATAGCGCCCCATTTCGGTTCGCACAACCAACGTGTAAATGCCAGGAGCAAGGGTGGCTGTTGTCTGAAAGGTGTTCGTGTCCACATATTTCAACTTTAGGGGAAGGCGGTACTCACTTGAGTTAGGGTAGATTAACATAGCCGAGGCAAACTCGGTGGGGTCCTCAATGATGAAAGCAGTGACCCCTTTTGGTGGGCCGACTTTACAGCTCACGAACAAGCTCACCACGCAAAAAAACACCGTTGCGATGCGTAAATGACTGGCTCCCACCGGCATTATCTATTCTCCTGCCGATTCTCAAGTTCTCCAGCTTCAGATTCTTTCTTGGCGTTGTCCAAAAGCTTCTGTACGATACCCAAAACCTGGTGTGGCGTGAACGGCTTCGTAATGTAGCCATCGCTTCCTGCAAAGTTTTTCCAGAAAGCGTCAGGAAGTTCACGGTCCTGCGTGATAGCAGTCACGAGTACGACCGGAGTGTTTGGTTTGTAGGATTGAAGTTTGATCTTTCTCACCAAATCCAACCCGTTGATGCGGGGCATGACCACGTCACTAATCACGAGATCCGGCTCGTAGGCATTGAACAATTCCCATGCTTCTTCCCCATTGCGTGCGACGATCACATCATACGTTTGCTGAAGGATCCACCGCATGAGATCGCGGATTTCTCGCACGTCGTCTGCCACCAGGATAAGTGGGCGCCCTGCACTCATGAGTCGCATACCTCAAACTTGGCAAACCGAGCCATAAACTTGGTCCGCGAGCCGTCGTCAGCTTCCACGATGTAATAACGATCTTTTCCTGTTCCTCCCGTCTCCACGACTATCCCTTCACCGATAAGAGGGTGGCGTACGCGCTTTCCAAGAAGATCCGTTCGGCCTGGCCGCCCCTCAACCAGTTCCGCAGGAACCTTTCGCGAGACAGCTGGTCTCACCGTAGAACGGACGTTTTCTCTCTCTTCCTCCTTTGTCTTGCTCAGCTCGAATTCCTCCCCCTCAGCCGCAAAACAGCTCTGACCAAGTGCATGAACTAAGCGAGCCCAATTCGTACGCGAGGCGTCGACTCTGAGAACTCCTTTTGCCGGCAGCTCGTTCAAGAATGGTGAAGGGAAATCGTAGCGCGGCTCGCCGTAATACACACGATGGCCGCAATATGTGAGAATGAGAATCTCTCGTGCCCGCGTCATTCCCACATAGAAAAGCCGGCGTTCTTCCTCCAGGCGGCCTTCCTCCACGGAGCGCCCATGGGGAAGTAGCCCGTCATTGCATCCCACAATGAAAACGCAGCGAAACTCGAGACCCTTTGCCGTGTGCAGCGTCATAAGAGTGACAGCTTCCTCTCCGTCGCGCAACTCGTCGGTTGGACTGTATAGACTCACGTTCTCCAGGTATCCCTGTAGCGACGGTTCGTAGGTTTCCCCTTCGTACGCCACAATACTGCGGTGCAATTCGTCGAGATTCTCAATGCGGCTCCTCACCTCCATCTGATTCGGGTCTCCAAGGGACGCATCGTAATCAATGTCATTGCGAATTCTCTCAAATAGCTCGGATGGCAATAGTGTGGAGGCGAGTTTGTTCCACGTGTGAATATGTTCAACCAGCTCTCGAAGGGCGGTTGTGGCGCTTGGCGAGACGATTCCGCCCTGACTTGCCTCTTCCATCACGGCAAATAACGAAGTGTCGCGCTCACGAGCTCTCCTCAAGAGCTTCTCAATAGTTTTGTCGCCCAGCCCGCGTTTCGGAGTATTGACGATGCGCAAAAGAGAGAGCGTGTTGTGCGGATTAAATGCCACCTGGAGATAAGCAAGTAAATCCTTCACTTCGGCTCTGTCGTAGAAACGCACACCACCGAGTACCCGATAAGGGAGTCGCAGCTCTCGGAGTTTTTCTTCGTAAGTCCGGCTGAGAGCTGCCGTGCGATAGAACACTGCAATCTCCGACGCTGGAAGACGCAAACGCATCTGGATTTCCCGAATAAGCTCAGCGACGGCCAACGCTTCGTCCCGTTCCGTTTCGGCTTCAACTAAGAGCACAGGGGCGCCCTGTGGAGCGTCCGTGAAAAGCCTCTTGTTGAAGCGCTCCGTGTTGTTGGAAATCACACAGCTCGCAGCTTGCAAAATGTTGCCGGTGGAACGATAATTCTGTTCTAGATGCACAAGGAGGCGTTCAGGGTAGTACTTATCAAAGTCGAGAATGTGGCGGATATCTGCCCCACGCCACGAATAAATCGTTTGGTCTTCGTCACCGACAACCGTCAGCCTGTGATGGCCAGCTGTCAGGAGACGCACGAGAGTAAATTGGCTCTCATTGATGTCCTGGAATTCGTCGACCATCACATGGCGATAGCGTGCCTGATAGCGTTCGAGAACTTCAGGGTGCTCCGTGAAAAGTTTGACGGTCATCAGGATGAGATCTTCAAAATCCAGGGCTGAGCTCCCATGCAGGTACTTAGTGTAGGCTTCATAGATCGCTGCGAGCTGCTCTTCGTAACGCGACTGAACGACCTGCCCGACGTCTGAAGGCTCCAGCATCCGAATCTTACACTGATTGATGACGTCCTGGGCGTATGAGGGTTTGATTTCCTTGTCGCTGATGCCGAGTTCACGCATGACGTGTTTGATAGCAGAAAGCTGGTCGCGTTCGTCGGCGATCGTAAAGCTTAAAGGGTAGCCAAGAACAGTTATGTCGCGCCTAAGAATTCTTGCACACAGCGAGTGAAAAGTTGCTATGTTAAGGTCGTGCTCCGGCACGTGAGGGAGTAACTGGCAAACTCTTCGCTTCATCTCACCGGCAGCTTTGTTTGTGAAAGTTGCGGCGAAAATCTGCCAGGGGAAGTAGCCACAATCTCGAATGAGATAAGCGATTCGGCGGGTAATCACACGGGTTTTTCCGCTCCCGGCCCCAGCCACAATCAAGAGAGGGAGCTCGGGCGCCGTCACCGCCTCGTATTGTTGTGCGTTAAGTGAATCGAGTATGGGATCCCCCTTCGACATTGCTGTCTTGATTCTCCTATATGCTCACCGTCGTATTCAAGAGCAGGCCACAGATGGCTGTATGGCAATTGCGAAATTATGTCGTAAAGTGCGCTCTTTGAGTTTTACACTCAGTCATTATGTATTGCGCAACAAAGGAAAATGGGCGTCAACACATGGCTTCCTTAAATCAACGTTTTATCGGGCACCAGGTGGTACGCCAGAATGCGCTGCTTCGTCATCTCGTGCTCCTTTGCCTTCTGTGTGCAGGCCTCAGTACAGCCGTGGTGTATCCGGTACGGCTTCCCAGCATTCTTCTAGCCCAATTTGATGCTGCAGCGAACGCACACCGCGACACTTGGGGGAACGTCTATTTAGGGCAACTTCGTTCAATTCTTGCCTTCAACCATGCCCCCCTCGTGCTCAAAGAGACAGTTAGCAGCGCTTTCTTAACTATTGCACTTTGTTTTAGCTTCCTTTACACTGTGAGAACAATAAGTTTACATTGCGTATTGAATCATAATTCTGTCCCAGATGAGGGCCGGCCTGATGGTCCTGCTCTTCGCGGGTTAAGAAACCCGTTTTTCTGGGCAGGCCTTTTCTTGGTTTACTGCGGATTTTCGGCAGTATTTTGGACACCGACGCCCCACCATTCGTTACGAACTTTGCTTTTGTGCGCCCTTGGGATAGGTGCTGCTTGGATGCTCTACGTCCTTCAGCCCCGGTGGGGGGATATTCAGAAGTTCATGGTCAGCGTAGCCCTTGCTGGAACATTGATCGCGTTTGTGTCTTTTTTGCAGCACATTGAAGCTGCATGGTGGTTCTTGCCGCGTTTCGATGATCCGCGCAACCGCGTCGGATCGCTTATCGGACACAACACAGGTTTATCGGCTTATCTGCTTTTCCCGCTGTCCTTTGCAATCTCGCTTTGGTTCGTTGCCAATCGGATTCGCACTCGGTTGCTCATTGGCTTGGCACTGATACTCATGCTTTTCGTCCTAGTCGCTGCGCAAAGTCGTGCCATCTGGCCCATAGGGAGCGTGATGCTGGTGGTGCAATGCGCCATTCTAGCGAGAGGCACTGGCTACCGGGTCCGCCTTCGAACTCTTCTCCTCTGGATTGTGGCTTTGCTCATTGTTCTCGTCCTCGTGCAAAGCATGGCGCCAACTGTAAATCCCCTTGCCCGCCATAGCGTGCGAATCTCCGAGCGCCTTCGTCGGGATTTCAGTCCTGGGCAATTGCTTAAGGAGACCCGTCTGCGAATCTTCGTGGTCTCCCTTCCCCTTATTGCCAAATCCCCTTTGCTAGGTCACGGCATCGGAGCATTCCAATACGTCTATCCGCCTGC
Source organism: Candidatus Sumerlaeota bacterium (assembly GCA_017161655.1). Lineage (GTDB taxonomy): Bacteria > Sumerlaeota > Sumerlaeia > Sumerlaeales > Sumerlaeaceae > DRVG01. The sequence goes on along the minus strand of JADFCV010000011.1, from coordinate 41,926 downwards.
GCATGGCGAATACTTCGTTCGCCATCCAGATTCTGTTCTCGGGACGACGGTTCGCCGTACTGATGTTGCCCACAACGACTACCTCCAACTTCTCGTCGAAACCGGTCTTTTGGGGAGCATTCTGTTCTTTACTGCTCTTGGACTTGTTGCACGCAGAGTGCGCGAGGGGTACCTGGCATGCTCTTGGGGCAGGGAGAAGGTTTTGTTGACCGGACTAGTTGCTCCCACGTGCGCCATAGCGGTTCATGCATTTTTCGACTTTCCCTTTCATGTCCACCCCATTGCGCTTACGGCAGTGTTCAGTCTTGCGCTTGCCTATACGGCAGCGGATCAGACTCTACGAGCTAGAGGCATGGCTGCCGAACCACCAGTTTCTAGGGTGTGCTCTGAGCAGCCCCAGAATTCTACTGAACGTCCGAATAAAGACGACGCGAATGGCAGACCTAGTAGTCCGCAGCCACATAAAGTTATCCGCCCTGCATTGGTGTTAAGTCTGGTGGCGGTATTTGCCGCGTGGTTAGTTTCCCCGCTGGCTTTTGAGCTTATACTTCGCTCTTTTATTTCTGATAGCCTTCAGCGTGATGCCGCCAATTGGTCAGCTACCGCCCAAGCGCTCTCTTCGCATGGTGGCGGGGCCAAGTACCAGGCTCTTGACAATGCAAAAGAGCTTTATCGTAGGGCTATTAAAGCAAATGTATTCAATGGCTTAGCCATGGAGGGCCTGGCTTCTGCGTACCTGCTTTCTGGAACGTTCGATTTCGCTCTCTGGCAGGATCTTCGCAATGATCCGACCCAACGGAAATCGGCCGAAGCAATCCGAATGAACGCGAAGCGAGCGCTCTTAGCTGCTGCGGATTACGCAAAGCTTGCCATGGAGCGGGGAGAACTTCGCTATCACTACGTATACTATGTCGTAGGGCAAGCCTACCATCTTCTTGCGAAACTTTATCCCGAAAACGGCGAGTATCTCGAGGCATCCCGTCGAGCTTTTGAGCAAGCCATTGCTCTTAACAATGCTGACGTCGCTTCTCTCCAGGAGCTTGCGATTGTTTACGAGGAACAGCAGCCTCCAAATCCCGAGCGCGCCCGCGCCTTGAGACGCAGGATATTTGAAGTGGATCCAGATTTTGGTGCACGGCGTTTCTTGCTCCCGGTGGAGGAAGCGGCAAAACGCGGCCGGTTTCCGGAGGCCTGGCGATCTCTCAATAAGATCTCTGAAGCTGTTGGTGATCACTGGAGCGTCGAATTCACGAAAGCTCGTCTCTACTTGAAGGAAGCTCTTTGGCCTCCTCCAGCCCTTGATGTCGCCACGACCTCTCCAGAAGCACGCCGGTGGTTTACTGTTCGCTACAATTTGGCGAAAGCGCTAGTGAACGACTTATCAGAGAAAATGACTCAAAATCCACTGTTTGAGCGGTTTCGCTTAGATCTTTTTGCTGCGGGGGATGAAACAACGTCGGCCCTGAAGCTTGCGGATCGGCTTCTCCTAGCTTCAGAGGTACGAGATCCGGAGTTGGACGTCCTTCGCCACGAGTTAGGAATTCGGGCGAATTCGCCGCGGCCTTTGCGCTGGGTCGAAAAGGACAGCACGGAGTTCTGGTACTATCGGCAGCGCTTGCGTACGCTGCTCCTTGGACCAGTTTCTCTTGGCAGCGCCCAACTTGCAAATTTAGCGCGCACAGATCCTAACCTTGTTCTCAAACTCGACGAGGGGTTGCGTGCAGCTGCCTACTTACGAGCGGCTCACCAGGACGACTTAGTCTTGGTCATTGCAAAGAACTTAGCCAAAAGCTTTCCGTCCGATCCAGACGTTAAAAACCTACTCGAATCCATCCGCGGCAAGTCGCATTAAGCCAAGGGTTAAATAGCGGAGGGGAAAGTGCGCTCTATTTGAGCTTTTCTTCGGGTTTCAGCTTTTCCACTTCATCATCTGCTTCTCGAACACCAGATGGTAGTGCCCGCTGAGGATGTATGAGTGCCCAATACGCTCGCATGGCAGCTTGGTTCTCAGCTGTCTTTTTCCGGTGTCCAACCCCCTGCCCGTAAACGTGGCCATTGACCTTCACCACAACTTCAAACTGCTTGTTATGATCTGGCCCGAATTCATTTACCAGTTCGTACTCGGGCACAGTTTGAAAAGTTTTCTGCACGTATTCTTGGAGCAGGGATTTGAAATCACTGAACTCCTCTGTGTGCGAGAGTTGTCTGCCCGGTTCAAACACCTCTCTGATGAGCCACGGGGTGATTTTTGCAATGCCGAGTTCGAGGTAAAGCGCTCCAACAACCGCTTCGAGTGCGGAACCCAAAAGGACCGGTCGCTCGCGTCCCCCGGTTTGCTCCTCACCACGGCCTAGGAGAATAAGTTCCCCTATTCCCATCTCCTGAGCGCGCTTGCCTAGGACCGGCCGACTCACAATAGCCGCTTTTTGCTTTGACAGCACACCTTCCGAAGATCGGGGAAACTCTCGGTATAGGTACTCGCTGACAACCAGCCCCAGAACGGCATCGCCCAAAAACTCCAGGCGTTCATTATCGTACGGCAGTTGATGCTCGAAGGCGTAACTGGAGTGAGTGAGGGCTTGATCGAGCAGGTCTAAATTCTGCATGGGAAGGCTGTAGCGGGTCAAAAACCGCATCAATTGTTCAGCTCTTTCCGGGCGGATCAGTCTCACGGGCCACTCGCAAATAGTATGCTGCAGGAAGCTTTCAAAATAAAAATGTTATTGTTCTTTCAACGCCCCGCGTCGGAGCATTTCAAGCGTGAATTTTCTGGGGGATAAAGAGCTTCAAGTGAGTCGATAAGGATTTCGCCCTTAGCTTTCAATGCTTCCTGATCCTGGGCAAGATACAGTTCAGCAATTTTGATAGGGAATTGGGGTTTTGCTCCGGGATTCGAAGGGCGGGGAACTAGCTGATAAAGAGGGACTACTACCTGCTTCCACTGTTTTTTCCAGGTAATGCCGACACTGCCATCCGTAAAATCTAGAAGGAAATGTTTTCCAGCAGCGTCGACGACTTCTCCGCGCAGCCACGCTTCTTTGCCATCGCCCCATATCCACAGGGCGAGTTTTCCGGGGCGTCCAGGAATTTCTGCGCCCAACGGCAGGATGATCTTGCTTACTCCGCCTTTGGTCATCGCGTAGCGCCATGCCAAGCAGCCACGCCCCTCGCGCTGGCGACTTTGGTCTAACGCAACCATCGACTGACGTACTTCGAAGCGCGTGCCATGTAACGTCGTTGTGACAATGTCGTCGAACGCGCAGACGACACGCGTTGTGACTTCATCCACGTAAAATGGCACTTCCGTTCGGTAAGCACCAAGTTCCACACCTAAACATCCTTCTCCTTTCCTCATCCCTTTTATGCGCTGCCGTGTGACATTGACGCAGTCATTGCTGGGCTGAAAACGTAGCACGGAAAGGGAAACATCCAGAGGGCCTTCCGCCGTTCTGGCTTCGATTTTGGGTAAGATCTCCTCGCCGGATGAAAGTAAAAGCGGAGATGGCTCGAGCTGCAGACTTGTGACCTGTTGCACCGAAACGGTTTTTGTCGCTCGTAGCTGCTCGCCCGAAGTGAGTTCATAAACGACAGACACCGACCCTGTCGTAGGTCGGTCGGAAACCAGGAGCGTACAGGTGGTTGCGTGTGGGTCTAGCCTCCCCACTGTGTCCTCGCAATGCCACCTGAGCCGCTGCGGCTCAAGCTCCACGGGATTTCTTTGAGCGTCACGTCCTCGGCATTCGAGCACCATCTGGGTCCCAGCAGGAACTCGTAATGACGCGTTCTGGGGTAATAGCTCGAGCTGCGTCACTGGCCCAGTGGGCCCTTCGTGCATAACGAGTAGGCCGCTCACGACTGTGCGTGGTCCGAGTCGGTCGCTTGGTTTGTTGACGACATTGCCGCGCACGACCATCGTTGTTGATCCGCCGCCGTCGAAGTTCATAGCGGTCCAGCATCCGAGATCGCGGAAATAAAGCGCCATTTCGTATAAACTTAGGCCAACGCTCACGGCTGGCTGGCGACCATCAACTGTCACGACATAAAGCTTGGTCCCGTCTTTCGTTAGACCGATGGCTGTGCGCGGATGACGGTCTTCTACGAAGCTCCTCAGGATTTTTTCCTCGCGCCAGTCAAGGTATGGTTGTCCCTCACGAAGTAGAAGAGGGCCCCTCCAATAGCAAACTCCAATGGCTCTTTCACTTCAGGAACACGAAGGTGCAGTTTGACGAGAGCTCCCGAAGCGAGATTCCCTAGCTGACGAGCCGCATCAGCTTGGAGGGCGAGAATCAACGTTTTCTCGGATAGCGTTGCAGTGGAATCCGTGATGATTCTCACCACCTTGGCTGTGGCTGTTTCGTTCGGAATAAAACGGGGCGAAACAAGCTCGAGCTCGTAGGCTTTGTAGAAGCGCCTCAAAGAAACCTCTCGACCATAGTGCCGGTTGTAGAGGATGGCTCCCCGCGTGGTGAACGGCTCGTTTAATATGAGTCGTGAAAGTTGTCTCCCGCGGGCAGTGAGGGAGAGGCTTGCTGAGGCCCGTGTCATCACGTACCGGCCAGATGTTGTTTTTGCAAAAATCGCTCTGGGCGCAGGCGCCACGGGCAACCGTGCGGCCATCCCATCAAGTACACACAGATTTACAGGCGTAAAGAGTCTTGGGGAATTTTTCCAAAAGTCTGCATTCACGGCGCCGAGTACATGCTTGTCTGACCGCTCGGCGGACCGCGCCATCTCTTCCACCGTAGCCCCGCTAAAAAGGGATCCTTTCCCGAGGTGAGGCTTCAGTGAGAGACCTGTCGTTTGGAGGTCAACCTCGAGCACATGAATGTTGAGCGGACCGCTCGTATGGAATTCGTGAATGTGGCGAACTCCGGGGCCGACGTCCTCAGTTTGCCGGGCGACCTGTGGAAGCTCGGCTTCCCGCGGAGCTGTTAGCTTCGCCTGGGCAAGTGGAGGAACAGCAAGACTCCACAAGGACAGGCTCAGAGGAACTATCAGCTTTTTCACGAAAGCTGCCCAAAATGAACAAGCGGACGTTTTTCTCACCTTTGTATCCTTTGAACGCTGCAACTAATACAGAAGTATGTCACGCAGGACTACGTTGCGGTCTGCCTTGCTGGAAGGCTCATAAGCATCGTTGATAAATTCAAACTCAAGAGTGAGGTCCTTCGGTGCACCCGATGGCCACAGTTCGAGATCAAAAAGATGGGGCTGAAGACCATCCAAATACAGCCAGGCAACGTCCTTTCCATCCACTCGCACGATGACCACGGGATACATTCCCAATGCCCATGTTCCCTCAGCATTCAAAAGAAGGCGGGTGACTTTGTAGGCACCGGTCGAAATCTCCGCGCTGACTTTTCCGTTTCTCCCAAGCACAAGGCCCCGTTTCTCGACATATTTGCCCTCATTGAGTTTGAACAATCCTGGCCCAATTACTTTCGTGCCAGTGGTGTCATAAGCCATTTTTCGGAAATACGCTTCCGCCGCGGATGATCGAGCTGCACGAGCTTGCAAATTTGCTAGCGCCAAAGCAATGGCTGGATCCCGTGGGTTCACGCTCAATGCTGCACGAAGTCGCATGTCAGCCCCCACACGGTTCTTGTCTATGAGTTCCATCCACTGCGCGTAGTACAATTCCCCCGGCACACAGGTCTTCTTGTTATTGAGCAACAACCCCACAGCTTGAAGAAATGAGCCCGGTTCCCGGAGCTTTAAAGCCAAGCGAGCCACCGCCCGAGCCTGGGGCAGAGAGATATTTTTTGCAGGAACGTACTCCGCAAGTTGTTCGCGCCTTAGTGGGTAGCCAGCGTCCAAAGCCGCGCGCAGAAGTTCTCCTGCTTCATCGTAACGCTTGGCAGCCCAAAGGTACTGACTGAACAAATAGTAGCTCTTCGGCTCGTCGAAACCGAAGGACTGAACTTGATTCGCGCGGGCACCGGGGAGGCGCAGAAAGACTTCCCGGATCGTGTCAGCAGCCTTTTCGTAGTCGCCTTTTGCGCCATAGATTTCCGCGAGAAGGTATAGAGCGTCGAAATCATAAAAACGTTTTGCCAAGCGACTCTCGACGATTTTCTGCGCCGCCTGATAATCCTGCTTGCGCAGCGCTTCGCGTGCAAGAGCCACATAATTCTCAGGCTGCGAGCGTCCGAAGGCAATGGTGATCCTCTCAAGGTTCATGCCTGCTGCGAACAACAAAAGCAGCAGCACCAAGAACGTTACCGCGCGAACAATGAAGCGGGCTTCGCCCATTGTGCTAACTAGTCTCTTTCTCACAAATCATTGACGTTGCAGCTCCACATAGCGTGCTCGGCCAAGCAGGGTTAACAATGCAAGCAACGTCAGGAATGTTAGTCCCAGAAGAGCAATTGTTCTTGGCGGGAAATAATGCTTCGTTGGTGTAGGTGCGAAAGCAGCAATTGAGACATCGCTCACAGGTTGGGCAATTGCCATTCGCGCATCTTGAAGTTTCTGCGTCAGCAAGTCAGCATTTCGCTGCACGGCCCGCAATTGTATTTCCATAAGCTGCAGCTGAGCTGATGCCTCATTGTAGCGCCGCTGAAGTTGTTCAACCATGCTTTTGGTCTTACTCGTTTGCATCTCAAGTTCCTGGATCTCACCCTGCAGAAGTCCTAATTTTATTGAGTCGTCGTGGATTTGCGTACGGGTGTTAAGGTAGCTTTGGAGCATTTCCTGAAGCGACTTTCTTCGAGCCTCCACAGAGTCCAGAAGCATTTTTTCGGCAAGTCGGGCTCGATAGGCGCGGACTTGCATGGTTCGGGCGAGTTGCTCGTACTGTTTCACTCTGGGTTGCAGTTCCGTAAGCTCGGCCAGAGCCTGCTGGTATTCGGCTTCGAGTTTTGCGCGCTGCTCAAACAAAAGTGTCCATGCCGGATTTAACTCCTCCTTGCGGAACTGAACCCCTGCTAGGGATTTGAGTTGCTGAGGCTGACCCGTGCGAATGGACTCTGATATTGTGACATCAGGCACATCCTTGAATAGGACAATCACCCTTTCGGTTGAGGACAAGGCCGCGTCTAAGGCCGCTAAAGCCCCGCGGAGCACGGCTGCGCGTGCCTCTGCGGAGCGCAATTTCCCCACCGCGGCCAGATAGTCCGCTTGGAGCTGATCCAGTTCTTTGTTGATCAGCTCAACTGGCTCCTCTTCCTGGAACCGTCCGAGCCGAGCCAGGTAATAGAGGAGCCGGGACTTAAGCTCCACGGTACGGAGACGTGCCATTTCGTAAGGAGAATTCGAGTCTGTCCCTAGACTGTCAGTGGTAACTGCACCTTTCTGTGCAACCTCTGGCTTCATGAGCTGGTCTGGTTCGATTTCTCCTATCCAAAGACCATCCTTGGTAAGGGCTGCGAGAGTGGCTTTTTGGTCTTCGAGTTTATGACGAAGCACTTCAGCCTGATGCCGCTTTTGCACAAGCTGGTTCAGGAACTCCTTATAGTCGGAGGAATACTCGTCAATTTCGCGCAACAGTAACTCGAGATTGTTCTTCGCTTTGAATTCCACGATCTGCCGCTGTTGCTTGGCCAGCTCCTTCTCCGCGTCCTGCTGCTGAGTGAGAATATAGTCATACTGGTAACGCGTTTTTTCGTTAGCCAGTTCGTCGTACTTTCTTTCGAAAAGCACCGCCCATGTGTTCACCATGAGCTGTGCTTTCGCCCCGTCATTTGCCACTGCATAGAGATTCAGCAAGGGCGACATTTTGATATCAGCAGCGGTCTTCTTTTCAATGATCTCTTCGCAGTCCAGCGACTTCCCTACGACCTCTATTGTCCAGTCGTCTAACTCGGACTTAGGTAAGTCGACAAGCGCCTGCAACTCGGGGGCGCCCCACCTGGCAAAAAACGGGGCAAGATATGCAAATTTGTCACCAAGCTTCTTCGCAATGCCGTCCTTCCCAAGCGCGTGCAAGACGTCGGCCGCCTTTTGCACGCCGTCGTATTGTTTCGCAAACTTCTCGGCAAACGGTTTTGCGTCTCGAATCGTGCGAATGAGGGATTCCACCATCTCGCCGCTTTTCAGAAGTTCTTTTGCCGTAATCACCGAAAGTGGTTCAGTCCGAATTTCCGCTGAAAACTTCGGCGGAAGGATGAGGACCTTGGCCTCTGCGCGATAGCGATTGGGGATAAGCAGCAACACGGCTGCATAAACAACCACCGCCACAACCAAGATTTTGGCAATCCACCTTCGCTGCGCCCACCAATACTTGCATATTTCCAAAATGACATCGTCGGGCATGAGTTTCTTAGGCTTTTCCTCTAGCATGGAATTCGGGTCACTGTTTGTCTGTGTAGGTTCCACTCGTGTCACCCTCTGCTCGTGTTATCATCACATTGTGGAGATAGAAGTTTCTATCTTCCTCGTTGCTAGGCAGTCTCTCAGAATTATTTACATACTCTACTGCAAGGGAATGGATGCCGGGTTCAAGCTCTACTGCAACCTCATAGGCGTCCCAATCCTCACGCGCGATGTAAATATAATCCGCCGTTTTTGAATCTAATCGAAGCGCAACAAGTGGCGAAAGACCAAAAGCGCGATCCCCCCGAGCAGTTAGCACAATGAAAAACTGCCCGGCGGACGGCACGGAAAAGGAAGCTTCGCACACACCAGCTTCGTAGAAAGCCAAGATGTTTTTCTTTCTAACCACCTTTGTGGTGAGGAAGTCTTCTGCTTTCAAACAGGCCACAAGGTAGGGGACTTGAGCGAATCTTTCCGTAACGTCATCGATTGACAAACCGGCAAGATCCGCCAGGCGCAATTCGACGGAATATGAGTTGTGCCTCTCGTTCCATTTCTGCAGCATTTGATACGCTTCTGTGGGTTGGTCTGCTGAGATCAGAGCATCCGCATATAAGAGCGTATAGCGCACCTCAAAAGGCATGCTATCGACCACAGATTTAGCCACGCTGGCGCTTTCCAAAGCCAAGGACGTATCTTTGCTTGCCTGCGCTAGTTGCAGCAATGCCCATGCTTTCGCCGCCGCCAGCGCCAGGCGTTGACGCTCAAAGAGACTCGTCATTTCTGTCGCGACGGTCTGTGTCGTGATCTTGTCGCTCAGTCGCGTAAGGTCAGAAAGAGTTGCACTCCAATCAAAAGGGCGGCGAAAGCTCGTGTCTGCGTAGTATTGGGCTTTTGAAAGGTCGAGTGTAGCTGCGCACGAAATCACTCCCACACGTTGCCCTACACTGTTTCGATCGCCAAGAGCAATGGCGCGAGCAGAAAGCTCTCGTGCTTTGGCGAACTCACCGCCGGCAAGCGCAACGCGGCTCTGCAAACTCAATAAAAATCGCCTATAGCCGCGCGAGAAGTTCTCTGGTTTCAGCTGAAGAAACTCTGGATCCGGTCTCTCACCTCTAAGAACCCTGATAGCGTTCTCTGCCAGAAGATGAATATCGTGCTTCTTGTCCGTTTTGTTTGGAGTGGCAATTTGTTCGAGTTCGTCGATCGCAGCGTCCTCGCGATCGTTCTCATAGTCGCAGATCGCCTTCTCGACCTGAATCTCGGGCGAAGTGCCCAACCCAACTAGAAGGAGTTCTGCATCCGCATAATTGCCCACATCGATCTCCACCTGAGCCAGCACGCGACGTGCCCGAAAATTATCTGGATCATTGTTCACGACATACTCTAGCAATGCCTGCGCCTCGTGCAGCTCATGCCGATTCGTGAGGTAGATGGCCTTATTTGTAACTAAAAAATAATGAAATTTACGGGCCGCCAGAAGAACAGCAAGAAGGACAACGCCACAAACCAGAAGCATGACGAGACGCCGCGGACTCACTTATTCGCTTCTCGCTCCCTAAGAAGTTCCTTAATCTTTGCACGGACCTCATCAATGGAAAACATCGTGCGTTCAGGGATCTTCCCTCCGCGGCGAGTCACCTCCGCAGAAATGATCTGATAATTCAGCAAAGCAGCGTTCATATCTCCGCGTCGTTCGGCATCCCTAGCTCGTAGATAATACACATTGAGATTCTTCAGATCGCGACGGCGGATCTCTTCAGTGACCTGCTGGAGCTTTTCCGAATCCCCGGAGCGCAATGCGAGAATCCCGAGTTGCTCCCACGCCTCAATGTAGTTGGGGTTCATGCGTACCGCTCGTTCGAAAGTCTCTGCAGCTTCTCGATCGAACTTTTTCCGCATGAAAATCGAGCCAAGTTGACCAAATGCGCGTACTGATGAGAATGTTTTCATCCCCTCGCGCTGATAGTTGAGCGCCAGGCCATCGGCACCCTGTTTCATGGCCACCCTCGCTAGCTTGAGCGCCACGTAGCCGTTGGTCGGGTCGAAGTGAAGTGCCCGTTTTAGTCGCTCTTCGTAAACCTGGGCCGTGTGAACACCGCGACTAGCCATCACATCAAAATACTTCCCGTAAAATGTGCTAGCGACGAAATACCCCATGACCCACAGGATCAGTGCTGCGGAAAATGAGAGAATGCGCGGCACTCGGTCAGTCATAACAAACCCCACCTAGCGGGTTTATCCATGCCATGGGCAAGCTTTTTTACGACGTCTGCATTCACCAATAAGGGCGCGATTTAGCTCCTCACCATGCTTGACGTCGCCCCACGCAAACCGTTGTAGAAAGGCGTGAAAATTCAAAGCTTCCGTCCTCAAATCAGTTTCAAACTTTTTAATGTCCTCCGGCTTAAGGTCTATCTGCTTCGATTCCACACCCTCGCGAGTGTGGAGCAAGATTGCCCGATAGCGCTTCTGATGAGGGAAACGCTTTGCTAACGCCCACAAGTAAATCCGCATTTGCCAATCATAAAAGTCGGTTCCGGCCGCTCGCTCCAGCTTGCCCACTCCTGTTTTGAAATCCGCAATTGCGACTTCGTCGTCCACCTCGAATTCACAGTCCGTTCTTCCGCTCAACACAAGCCGCTCATCCACAGCAGTCCAAAATTCCCTCTCAAACCAGCAACGACGGGCTTGGAGTAACGGTGAAAACTTTCCCTCCCGAAAAGCCGCCTGAATGTGGGACATAAGTTGAGCAGAAGTTTCACCATCCAAGGGAGTGTCGGTGACGTGCCCCAGCTTTTCGCGGAGTTTGTTTTCCAGCGCACCATCCCATGCCGAGGGCCGAAGTACCAAAAGCTCCTCGATGAGCGAATGAAGAATTTGTCCCTCTTCTGATGCACTCAGGGTCCTCGACTGAGTTCCGCTCTTGCCACAAGCTAGGGAAGCATACGGTTTGGGGAGCTCCAAGATATACTCGAAATAGTAACGGACTGGACACTGCAGGAAAGCAAGGAACTCACTCACACCAAGCGAGAAAACGCGAACAGTTCCTGCCGGTGGTGAGGCAAACGGAGGACGATCCAGGAGCCGATTCTCCTCGCTATCGTTTCCTGTCGCGATCTCGGCGGCGTACTGATCGGCAAACTTGCGGCAACTCACATATAAGGTTTCGAGGGAACTGTTATCCAGTTCAGAGGAGAGTACCTCAGTCTCACTTTGAGACTGAGGCACTGCGCAGATCTTCATTTTCAGCGCAGAGTTCCCTGTTTTGCCTCGTAGTTTGTTCTCAAGCTCTTCCCACGACTCGACGCTCTCGAAAGTGAAATGTTTCTCGAGCCACGTTCGCATGGTGGGACGGGACGAGTTGCGTTGTGGACCACTCGAGCAAAGGATAAGCATATCTTTGGCACGTGTCAGCGCCACGTAAAAAACTCGCTTTTCTTCCTCCACCTGGCGCTGGTTTTCTAGTTCCGCCAAATACATTTGAAGCGCGGAGCCCGAAGCTTGGCTTGAGCAAAACCACTCCTCGCCATCAGACAATGGTCCAGTTGGCCGAGACCGGATTTGGCCTTCGAGAAAGGGAAGCACGACGATTGGAAACTCCAGACCTTTCGCCGCATGAACGGTCATGATTCTCACCGATGCTCCCCCTTCTTCTACGAGGGGAGCTTCTCCCTCGACGCCCTCAGCCTCCTCTTGTTGCTCCACATAATCGAGGAAGGCTTCGAGGTTCGATGTGCAATGGCTGCGTGCTATGGAGACAAGCTTTTTCAGGTTTTCCCTCACCTGTTTGGGATTGTCATAAAATGCACTGGCCCCCCAGGCACCTGTTCCTTCCAGAAGGTCCTCGATAATCTGATCAACTGCTACAACTCCCACACGGCGACGCGAGCGTTCAACCACATCGAGCACAAATGCAATCCTTTCGCGCTCCCACGAGGTAAGCTCGATGACTGAGTGTGTTGCGCCTGCAAATGACGATCTTCTCGCTGCCGATTGACACTTTTCCCACAGACTTGCACCCTGATGCTGCGCGAGTTTGTAAAGGGTGGTATCGGGACAACGAACGAGATTGCCACGCAAGAAGCCCAGCAAAGAAAAGCTGTCGTCCGTGTTGGCAAGGACCCGGAGTCCGTTGAGTACGTCCAAGATTTCAGGTCGTTCATAGAAACCAGACCCGGCGTGCGTTTCAAACGGTATCCCCCTCTCGCGGAGGACGCTTTCAACCGCTGTGAAATACCTGCGCTTTCTGCAAAGGAACGCTACGTCCCCCCAACCAAAAGTCCTTCCTCCTTCAGCTTGCCACTGGGCCTTCTTGCCCACCAACTCTTCCAGTAGTTGCAGAGCAGCTCGGATTTGATGAAGAGCTTTTTCGTCTCGGTCGGTGTTCTCCTCGCCACTACTCGCTTCACTCTGATCCGAACCTGAGTCCGCTTCCTCGCTATTCACCTGTGTGGCTTTTTCAGCTAATTCTGGCGAGCTAACGTAATCGAACCAAACGACTCGCCCTCCTTCATCCGGACGATGAGGCGTCAGGTTCTGATAAGAGATCTTCTCGCTTGAAACGGCGTCAACGGTGGGCTCCTCAAACAAAGAAGAACACAGTTGGTTGATCGAATCCAGCAATGGTTTTTGGGTCCGAAAGTTCGTCAGAAGCTGGTAGATCACCTCTTTGTCCGACTCCTGCCGTGCCCACGTAATAGTTTCGCGGAATACGTTGTGACCTGCTTGCCGCCAGCCATAAATTGCTTGCGTTGGGTCCCCCACAACGAATAGCCAGGGGGCTTTATCATTCTTGGGGGTGGTCGGAGTTACGAGTCGTTTGAAGATCTCCCACTGAAGATTGCTCGTATCTTGGTATTCGTCGACAATGACCGCCTTTATCTCTCTCTGGAGAATGCTGAGCACGTTTGGATTCTCAAGAAGTCTGAGCGTCCGCAGCTCAAGCTCAGCAAAATCCAGTAAATCGTGACCACTAGCGTTTTTCGAGCCGTCACAAATCTCTGCGTAGCCCGCCAGCACAACTTCAAGGAACTCGCTTATCAGCTTACCAGTTTCTAGCGCTCGACGCATTTCCGGGTGGGTTTCGTCAAACAGCTGACAAAGAACGTCATGAGCCTCGCGCAGCTTCTTCTCAGATGGAATTCTCTTCTTGCCGCCTAGTGCAGTGAGAATTTCGTCTTTTGGCACCCCATCAGGAGTGAAAACCAGGTCGAGCCATGCGTAAGCGGCTTGCCACTTTTCGGGTGAGCTCTCTGGCGTCCGCTCGTAGTTCTCTATGAAATGTGCCAGATCCCAGCATTTTCCCGCGAGTTTTTCGCGAAGCTTTCTTGCTCCATCGTCCAGGTTTATCCTCAATCGGCTCGCCAAAAGTCCGGCACGGCTGGCGGCTTCGGCGGCCCATTTCGCGTGCAAATCTGCAGCAGCAGACTGCCGAAAAGCCGCCAAGGGTTTGAGAAACTCGCTCCGTCGGCGCACTATCTCGCCAACTTCGCGTTTAAGCCTGTGGTGCGAGCCAAAGATGGCAAGCAAGGCAGCGAGCATCGCCTGGTGTTCCAGGGTGCCTCGTTGCCAGTGTTGGAGGGCCTGCTCGAAAGCTTGTTCTATGAGTTCAAACTGCGTGACCTCATCCACTATGCGAAAGTAGGGATCGATGCGGGCTTCACGCCAAAATCGTCGCAGCAAGCGGGCGCATAGCGAATGAATCGTTCCGATCGGCGCAAGCATCAAAAAGCTGTCGAGCTGGTGGACTCTTTTGAGAAGATATTCAGATTTCTCGACGTGAGCATTGACCAACTCATCACGCATGGCGCGCAATCTGTCCCGAATCCTGCGCCTGAGCTCGCCTGCTGCCTTCTCGGTAAATGTTACGGCAATGACATCCTCAATGCGCGCTTCGGGGAAATACTCCAGCAGCGCCTTGCAATACCATTCCACGATGACTCGTGTTTTTCCCGAGCCCGCACCTGCCAGCACAACGGCGTGTCCGCGGGAGTTAATGGCTTGTTTCTGTTCTAACGACCAGTTCAAAGCTTACCTCCCCAATTGCCAACTTACCTCCCACAGGCGGTGCAACCCCAGTGGGTGCAACTCAAAGTCAACAATTTCGCGGCGGCAGACAACTGCTTGATGAGCTTGAAACAATGGGATCCATGGCATAAACTGCGCAAGTTCTTCATTGATTTGACCGAAGGCTGACCGTCGCTCAGACCCACTCTTGCTTTCCGCTTGTTGACGAAGAAGCTCACTTATCCGGGAGTGAGAAAAAATCTGAGTCACCCCGTTGACTTCGGTCAGCGGCGAGAGTTGGCTCAGATAATCTCCAGCATCGCCTGCCGGCGTTGCAAAACCCCAGAGAGCCGCTTGAAAGTCACCTCCGATAAGACGTCTTCGCACTTCTTCTACTGGCAAAAACTCGCAAACCACGGTGATGCCAACACTGCGGAGCTGGGCCGCTACCCACGAGCCGAGAGTTTTGCCTGCAGGGTTCCAGATTCTTTCTTCCTGCGGCACCAGCAATTTGAGGGTAAATCCCTCGCGGAACCCACTTTGTTCCAGGAGCGCTTTAGCTTGTGAGAGCTTTGAGTCCGCATCAAGAACCGCTGATGTTGGGCTATCCCCAGCCGATGCAGGAAAGAACCCCAGTGCTGGAGAGCCAAAGCCTCTCAAAAGACTTTTCACGGCCTCTGTGCGATTGAAGGCCAGGCTCATGGCTTTGCGAACACCAATTTGATCGAGTGGCGCCGAATTGAGATTTAACCAAATCACACACTCATGCATAGCGGGCGCGTCGTAAACCCGTAGGCGTTTCTCTTTTCGGAGTTCCACCAACCGCGACAGAGGAAACCGCTGCGCAATCTCACATTGTCCTTCGCGCAAAGCCCGCTCACGGTCATTGGTGTCTGTCACACTTCGGAATTCTAGTTCTGCAACTTTGGCGCGTGGCCCCCAGTACTCTTCGAAGCGTTCCAGTGTTACCGAGTATCCTTGCCGGACCGCTTTCACACGCATCGGCCCCGTTCCAACGACTGTCGTTTGCCCCTCTGCAGCAGCACTCTGAAGCGCTTTGGGGCTTACGATTGCGGCTTCCACCCGTGCGAGGCGTCGGGGAAATCCCAGATCCGGCTGGGAAAGCGCAAGAACCACCGTTTGTGCGTCTGGTGTGTAAATATCCCGCAAGTAAGTGCGCTCTGTGTCCCTCTCGTCTCCAAAAATAGCTCGAGCTGCGGGTAAAGCGGCAGGGTTGTGATAGGGATGGTTTGGGTCGAGAAGGCGCATGATTCCAAACCGCACGGCGCCCGCATCCACTAAAGTGCCATCATGAAAACGCACATTTGGGCGCAGGCGAAAAACCCATTCTTTCCCGTCAGCTGAGGTGCTGTAGCTCTCCGCCAGTGCCGGTTCAACATCGGCTCCGTTCGATGTAAACCGCACAAGTCCTTCGCAAACTTGAGCGAGCCAAAGAGCATTTTCGGTGGTTCTTGCAAGCGCAGGCTCGGTAAACTCAAACATTTCGCTCATCGCGTAACGAATTCGCTCTGGATGAACCGGCGGATTCGCCTGCATTCGATTTTTCTGCGCTATTCGCCAACTGAAAACTAGCGCCACAACAACGAGCAAACCAAATGCGGCAGCACGTTTTCGTGATCTTATAGATCCACCCTTTCCCACGCTCTGCTGTTATACTTCCCCCTTGAACTTTTTCTTAGTCGACAGGGATACAAGGTAGCTATGTAAGCGAAGCATGTTGTGCCGTTGGATTTGCAGTCAAACGAAACATCTTTTTTAGGAGAGCATCTCTGTGGGATCAACATCAACGTACCGCGTGACCCTAGTGCCTGGTGACGGAATTGGGCCAGAAGTCACCACTGCCGCAGTCCGTGTTCTCGAAGCCACAGGTCTCCCGTTCGAATGGGAAGAGGTGGAAGCCGGCGGGGAAGTCATGGTCAAATATGGCACCCCTGTCCCCGAACACGTTTTTCATTCCATTCGACGAAATGGGGTAGCGCTCAAAGGACCTATTACGACGCCTATTGGCGGAGGATTTGCCAGTGCCAACGTCGCAATACGTCAGAAGCTAAATCTCTTTGCGAATGTCCGGCCGGCGAAATCTATTCCCGCGATCAAAACGCGCTATGAAAACGTCGACCTTGTGGTCATCCGGGAAAACACTGAGGACTTGTATTCCGGTCTTGAGCACATCGTTGCCCCTGGCGTGGTGGAAAGCCTGAAAGTGATCACCGAGACGGCCTCTTTGCGAATTGCTCGCTTTGCCTTCGAGTATGCCACCAAGAACGGACGGAAAAAGATCACTGCCATCCACAAAGCTAACATCATGAAGCTTAGCGATGGGCTTTTCCTCGAGTGCTGCCGGCGAGCTGCAAAAGAGTACCCGGATATTCAGTACACGGAGCTTATCGTGGACAATCTGTGCATGCAGCTCGTGCGTGATCCCTCGCAGTTTGATGTCCTACTCCTCGAGAACCTCTACGGTGATATAGTGAGCGACCTTTGTGCCGGTCTCGTGGGTGGCCTTGGTGTTGTCCCCGCTGCCAACATTGGTGTCGATGTTGCCGTTTTTGAAGCTGTTCACGGCAGTGCCCCTGATATTGCGGGGCGTAATATAGCCAACCCCACAGCTCTTATCTTAAGCGGTGTTATGATGCTTCAATGGCTTGGCGAACACGAAGCCGCTAGCCTGGTGGAGAAAGCCGTTCACGATGCCCTAAGCGATAGGGGGTGTGTCACTCCCGATCTGGGGGGCACCGCAACCACGACGGAATTTGCGGATGCTGTGGTAGCACGGCTAAAGCAGCTGACCAAAGCATAACGTCTTTCCCACGGCGAGGTGGGAAGGTCGAATTCTCCCATCACATAAAGCAACGCGACGTTTGTTTACGCTTTTGAGCGCAGTGCTACTCCGCGGCGCCTAGCTTGCATCCGCATAAACACGCCGACGCGGTGGGATAAGACTGACGTCCACCGGCTCATAATCGAATTTAGGCCCATCCGGGGTAAAGGTGGCCTTTGTCGTCTTTAACCAATTCTGATCGTCGCGCTCGGGGAATTCCGGTTTGTAATGTGCGCCTCGACTTTCGTTACGTGCCAAGGCACCCAAGGTGATGCACCGCGCGAGATGCAGCATATCGCGCAGTTGCTTCGTGAAAAGCACGCTGGTATTCAGTGTTCGGTTCGTGTCGTTGACGTCGATGTGCTTCCAGCGATCCAGCAGCTCACACAGTTTCTTGTCAGTTTCCTCAAGCTTATTGTTGTAGCGCACAATGGTCACGTTCTCGTTCATCCACTGACCCATTTCGCGCCACAGCGCAAAAGCGTTCTCGCTCCCATTCATCTTCAAGATAGCTGTAATGTCCTCTTCCTCTTTGCGCTGTTCAGCTTCGAAAACGGTCGAAGGAACATCCTGGGCGCCCTTGCTGAGCGATTTGATGTATCCGACGATATGGGGTCCTGCGACCATGCCAGCATAAATGCAGGACAGCAGCGAATTTGCGCCAAGGCGGTTTGCTCCGTGATACTGGTAATCCGCTTCTCCGCACACGTAGAGGCCAGGGATATTGGTCATTTGATTGTAATCGCACCACAGGCCGCCCATCGAATAGTGGACAGCAGGAAAGATTTCCATGGGTTTTTCCGCAGGATCTACTCCGACAAACTTTCGGTAAATTTCCAGGATGCCGCCAAGCTTACGCTCCAGTTCCTCGCGATCAATGTGAGTGAGGTCCAGATACACCTTGTTCTGTCCGTCTATCCCCATCTTCAGGTGAACGCACACCATGAAAATTTCACGTGTGGCAACATCGCGGGGCACAAGATTCCCATATTTGGGGTACATCTCTTCGAGAAAGTACCACGGCTTCCCGGTCTCTCCGCAGCGGAACTCTTTAGGGTTCCCATTCGCATCCTTGATGAACGGGTTGCGATAAACTTTGTTTGAGTCGCCCCACACCCATACGCGACCTCCCTCGCCGCGGGCCGACTCACTCATCAGCCGCAATTTGTCCTCCCCGGGTATCGCAGTGGGATGCACCTGGATAAATTCCCCATTCGCGTAAACGGCGCCCTGCTGATAAGCTCGGGAATTTGCTGCTCCCGTATTGATCATCGAATTGGTCGATCGGCCAAAAATGAGACCAGGTCCTCCCGTGGCCAAAACGACAGCATCGGCGCGGAAAGCACGCACTTCAAGGTTGCGGATGTCCACGGCGACAATGCCGCGACAAGTCCCGCCTTCGTCCACCACGATCCGTAAAAATTCCCACATCTCGTATTTCTTAACAAGTCCAGCATCCTCCCAACGTCGCACCTGCTCATCGAGAGCGTAAAGCAACTGTTGGCCCGTAGTGGCACCCGCAAATGCCGTCCGGTGATAAAGTGTGCCGCCAAAACGACGAAAATCCAGAAGACCTTCTGGTGTGCGGTTGAACATCACACCCATGCGGTCGAATAGGTCGATGATGGCCGGCGCAGCGTAGCACATCCCACGCACGGGAGGCTGATTAGCCAGAAAATCCCCTCCATAAACAGTGTCGTCAAAATGGATCTCTGGGGAATCCCCTTCGCCTTTGAGGTTCTTCGCACCATTGATCCCACCTTGCGCACACACCGAGTGGGAACGTTTCACTGGCACGATGGAGAACAAATCCACCGGCATCCCAGCTTCGGCCAGTTTGATGGTGGTCATGAGACCTGCGAGGCCTCCACCGACAACAATCACCCGTGCATTCTTCGCTGCCATGTCTCAGTTGCACTCCTCTTCATTCTGTGCCGCCACTCCGAGGGCACAATCCTTGTATAGTTGCTGTAGGTTTCACCTATACGAAAGCCACAAAGCATTTCTGCCAAGCGATTTCTTTTTCAGGCCTACTTTTCGCGGACAACATGCGCCTCCCGTAATGAGGTCCACGGGGAGGCACGATGCACTGAAGCAAAAGAAAAGCTGAGCGCCCAAAAGCCTATCGGTGTCATGGGGGCGCTAGCTGGCCTCGCCCAAATCAATGCATCCGATATTCTTCATCAATGGAGCTCTTCGCCAGGGCAGCATTGAGAAGCTCTTCCCAGCGAGCAAGGTCCTTTGTTAGCTGATCTTTCCGCCTTTCGGCATCGGGCAGGAGCTTTTCATTCACGAGGGCAAGATATAGCTCGCGGGCTAACAGGGCGTGACGCACAGGGTTGGGGTGCGCATCGCCTTTGCGGGGAGCCACGCTCAACGCGAAAGAGTGCAATTTGTGCTTATTCAAGAATTGAACCATGGCTTCGATTGGGCGAACAACGATAAATCCCAGCTGGCGTGCGAGATCATCAGCCGGCGCGCCAATGTCCTCAACCGTTGCTGTGGTCTGTTCCCGATAAGGTTCCAAAAAATAGTAGTCGCGCAAAAAAATCACCGGAATCCGGCGCTGCCGGGCTGTCTCAGCAATATCACGCATCGCTCGTGATGCGTTTTCCCATCCGATAAGGAAATGGTACTCTGGAGGAATATTGGACGGATCACTGTACTCCACTGCGCCCTCGAGTGCCATGCGCGCTGGCTTGACCGACCGCGAACGCAGAACATCCCACAGGTAGGAATGCGTGAGCGTGAGAAGAGGGCGTGGTTTCACAATGAAATTGGGCAAACTAGTGTCATTGTCAGCACAGTAGCCAAGGACGATCAGGTCAGGCGCGTAGGGCAAAACGCGCTCCTGGAGCAGCGCCGCCTCCATGACCGTGTTATACCCCGGGATGCCAAAGTTCAGCACCTCATATTTTGTGCCAGTCGATGCCGTATCGTTAAGAAACCTTTCGAGAACGTCAGAATAGCGATCCTCAGGAGCAACACCCCAGCCAAAGGCAATCGAATCTCCGATCACCGCGATACGGAATGTATCCGGAAGCTTCTTCACCGATCGCTCGCGATCCGCAAAGCCTGCAGAGTTGGTGCGCAGAGGAGCATCGTGAAAAGTGCCATTCACGTGAGGCACCATTTCGTAGATCATGCGGGGGTTTTTGCTGAGCCGAACAAAGTGGATCATTTTCAGCTCGCCCGCTGTGCGCTTGGCGTGCTCAAAGCGGCGAAGGGCTTCTATGTCGTTCGGGCGGGCCGCCAATGAAACACGCACGATAATTTCTAAGATCACGAACGCAAATGCTACGGAAAGCAAAACGGCGGAAAGACGGTACCAGCGAAGTCGTGCGCCGCTCGCTCTCTCTGTTTGCTCAGTCATCGGTGTCGCGCTCAATCAGTATCCGGATTTGTCAGCCTTGGACTGTCGCAGGGCTGCCTGCCTTCTCCACAGCTCAGATGGGGCAGGGCATAGTCAATCGCCCTCTACCTTGAATAAAGTGTCGCTTATCCTATAAAGACGAAAGCGGTTTTTCTGCACAATTTCACTGGAGGACAGATTGCCCATGGCGCGCAAGCGCGTAGCCGTTAAAAGAGTGATTCCACCAGACGTGAAATACAACAGCGAGCTGGTGTCGAAATTTATTAATTGCCTCATGCAGCGCGGGAAAAAATCCGTCGCGCAGAAAATCGTATATGGAGCCATCGAGGCAGGCGCAAAGCGCGTGGGTGAGAATCAGGACGAGTTAGAGTTTTTCACGCAGGCTGTCGAGAATGTGAAGCCAGTGCTGGAGGTCAAATCGCGCCGCGTCGGTGGTGCGAACTACCAGGTGCCGGTCGAAGTGCGGCCCGAGCGGCGAGTGTCGCTAGCCATTCGTTGGATTATTGAGGCTGCGAGAAACCGCGGCGAAAAAACAATGCGCGAGCGGCTTGCTAACGAGTTGTTTGATGCCTTCAACAACACCGGCGTCGCGATCAAGAAGAAGGAAGATACGCACCGCATGGCGGAAGCCAACAAGGCGTTTGCTCACTATCGCTGGTAAGACACCAGTCTTTCATCCTGCTGGTTTTGACCGGGGGCGTGCCCCATCACACACGGGCACTTCCCCGTTCTCAATTTTTAGCAGAGTCTCCAAAATCCGCTTGTGCTGAAACAAAAACGAAGCTCAGTCTCCCTCAAGACCCCTCTCGCAGTCGATCTCGTCTAGTCGGCTTTCCACTCTGTATTGTCGTTTTTTCCGCAACATCCTCGCTTTCGCATTTGAAACTTTGCTCTCGGTACGCTTGCTGTCGTTTTCGTGGCATGATTTGCATACGTGCAGGAGACTCGTGATGTTAGGGTTTGCGGACGTTTGGGTGTTATTGGCGTATGTCCTTACGCTGCTTGTGACGATAGGTTGCGTAATTTACGGCTGGCTGAATTGGAACAGCGACGGCGAGATGGTTCCTCCGCCACAAGAAGAATTCGTCTGGGTGGAGGAAGAAGAAAAAATCGAAGAGACTTTGGGATGAGAGGGGAGGGCAGACCATGGATCAATCGAACATCATCCTACTCACATTGGTGACGCTGGCCTATTTGTTGGTGACGGTTTACCTTGGAATCAAAGCTTACCGAGAGACGCACACGGCAGCGGACTTTTTGGTCGCGGGGCGTAAGACTCATCCAATCATCATGGCACTGAGCTACGGTTCGACCTTCATCTCGACATCCGCCATTGTTGGATTTGGCGGAGCTGCTGCGGCGTTCGGTCTTGGTCTCTTGTGGCTCCCTTTTCTGAACATCCTTTTAGGGATCGCCGTTGCCTTTTTGCTCTTTGGAAAAAGGGTTCGTCCGATAAGCCATAATCTTGGTGTTCATACATTTCCTGAGCTGCTGGGGCGAAGGTATCAATCGCGCTTCGTTCATGCTTATGCGGCCATTCTTATTTTTCTCTTCATGCCCCTCTATGCTGCTGCGGTGCTCATCGGGGGTGCCCGCTTTCTCGAACAGTCTTTCCATATTTCTTACGAAGTCGCTGTGACGGTCTTTTCGTTGGTGGTTGCCGCTTACGTCATTGCTGGCGGGCTAAAAGGAGTCATGTATACCGACGCGTTTCAGGGGGCAATCATGTTGGTGGGGATGGGGATCCTTCTTGTCTCTGTTTACGCGGGACTTGGAGGGATTGTCCCAGCGCACCAGGCACTCACCGATCTGGCACCTCACATTCCTGAGAGACTTAAAGCCGGCGGAATCACGAGCTGGACCGCGATGCCTGTGTTTGGCTCAAAAATGTGGTATTTAATCGTCACTACTATCGTTTTGGGGGTTGGGATTGGCGTTCTGGCCCAGCCTCAACTCGCTGTGCGCTTCATGACCGTCAAATCCAACCGCGAACTTAACCGTGGGGTCGGAGTTGGGGCTTTCTTCATTTTTATGACTGCCGGCGTAGCCTACATTGTCGGGGCGCTCTCGAACGTCTACTTCATGCAGAAGATGGGCAAGGTGGCGGTTGCTGCTGCACCGAATGGCAACATAGACGCCATCGTTCCGCTGTTTATCACGACGTTCATGCCAGGTTGGTTTGTGATCGTGTTCATGCTGACGTTGCTTTCGGCTGCGATGTCGACGATGTCATCGCAGTTTCACACGATGGGCACCGCCATAGGCCGCGATCTATGTGAGCAAACGCTAGGTCTCTCGCCGGTAGGTCATCAGCGGACGGTTTTGATCACTCGGGTTGGGATCGTTGTGGCGATTTTGATCACGGTGGGTTTAGCCTTCACACTTCCGGGAAGCATCATTGCCCAGGCGACGGCGGTGTTTTTTGGTCTATGCGGAGCGACATTTTTGCCGGCGTATGTTGGTGCTCTTTTCTGGCGTCGGATGACTCGAGCCGGTGCCATAGCCAGCATGCTCGTGGGGTCGCTTGTGTCGCTCGGCTGGCTGGCCTTCGTTCAGGAGAAAAGCGCGATGGGTTTGGGTCTGTGCCGATTGCTTTTTGGCAAGGACACCTTGCTTGGCCTACCCTGGATGGGGCTCGACGCGCAAATCATTGCCCTCCCGTTGGCTGCGCTTACCGCTATTGTTGTTTCCCTTGTTACCCGTCCCCCTGAACCTGCCCACCTGGATTTGTGCTTCCAGGGAGTAGGATCCAGCAAGCAGCAGTAGGTGAGGACCAGAGAGGGAGGCTTTGGGGGGCCTCGATATCCCTGAAGCCTCCCTCTGACGCTCGGGAAGCATTTTCTACCGTTTTTATTCTGGCCAACTAGGGTCAAAGCCTCAGCTAACCGTGCTGACCAGCGGTTTCCAGCCTCGTGAATCCGACAATCGGTTCATCATGAGGCTGAACTGATCCGGATAGAGCTTGCGGATGGTTTCCTCGTCTATGCGCCGTGGTTTCTGGTGCCACAGATTGTAAACGCAGTGTCCCATCGAAATGTTATGGTCTGCTTCGAGGCTCTGCTCAAGCCGCGCGAGATCGCGTTGGATGAGGTACATTTTTTCCGTATACGTGATGTTCAAGATCTCGTAAATCGGCAGAAGCCCCTTTCCATCTGCCGCTTTCACTAATTGCTGGCTGATGATGCCTCTCAAGCAGTTCGCGAGGCGGAGAAAAAACTCCTCCTCCTGCTTTCCTGTTGCTCCCACGACGTGCTGCAAGCGTGTGATAGCCGGCACGGCGCCGATGGCGTGAATTGTGCCGAAGGTCTGGATCCCCGTTTCTGATGCACTCAGGGCAATCTCAGCTGTTTCTGCGTCACGAATTTCACCGATGAGCAACACGTCTGGATTCTTGCGGACACTCGCACGGAGCGCATGATAGAAATTTGGGGTATCGCGCCCGATTTCCCGACGTGTCACCAGGCACTTCTGGCTTGGGATCATGTATTCCACGGGGTTCTCAATCGTGCTGATGGAACCGTACCGCGTTCGATTGATGTAATCGAGCATGGCTGCAATCGTCGTTGTTTTACCTGAGCTCGTTTCACCAGCCACGAGGACAATGCCGCGCTCTGCCTCCGCCAGTTTGCGAAGCATCACAGGGTCAATTCCAAGTTCGTCGAGGGGAATAATTTTACTGGGGAGATACCGCATAACCAGATGCAGACGACGCCCGTTTGCATAGCCGACATTCACGCGACCTGTCGCATTTCGAAAAGCCAGCGAGAAGTCCACATCCGAGGTCTCCTCAAACTGTTTGCGTTGATCGGGGGCAAGTGACCGATCGAGGATATCCATGATGTCCTCGCGTGTCACCACAGGATGTTCCTTAGAAACGATCGGAATAAGATCGCCGTGAATACGCACACGCGGCGGCTCACCTTCAAGCAAGTGAATGTCCGAACCACCCTTGAGCTCCAGGACCTGCACAAGCTTGTCCAAAAGTTGCATTCCAGTGAGAGCCGCTGGAGCCGGTCCGCTTGTCGCTCCTGCTGGACTAGATTGCGCCTGCTGGTCGAATGCTTTCTGAATGTCTTCCTGCATCTGAATGCCCCTCCTTCATAATGGCCAATGCATGAGCAGAGTGCGTGGCCACTAGGGGGATCTCAACTGAGCAGAAGTCGATTGTTCAAGTGCCAAACTCATTAGGAGCCGTGAGCTCGCGATTTCCCAGACTGAGTAGTTTTGCCCAAGATGATGTAAAGCAGAGCAGAGGCAATGGAGTCTGCCTTACAACTGCGCCCGTGCTAGCGCTGATGACTCCTACTCTGACGAAAAAACATTGGGTGAGTAGGAGAAATGTTTTCTTCAGCGTCAGCCGGCGATATCCATAGCCCTTTTTCACGAGATTCGGTCTCGCGCGTAGTCCAGCTCATCGCCCCTCGGTCTATTTTACTTAATAAAATGAATGTATTCTTGCCTAACCTCTGTTCCCACTTCCATTCTCCTAACATTTCACTGGGTGGAATGGAGTTTTGTAAATGAGCGGAAATGCACAGCGCTGGCTCAACAGGACGGTGATTGGCGTCGGTCTGGCTTCTTTTTTTAGCGATCTTAGCCACGAGACCGTGACGAGTGTTCTGCCTGCCTATCTTGCCACTTTTGGTGCGGCCGCTGCAGTTCTCGGAGCTGTTGAGGGAATTGCCGATGGGGCCTCGATGCTTGCAAAATTCTATGGTGGGTGGCTGGCCGACCGCCTCCAGCGACGAAAACCTCTTTGCGCTGCTGGTTACGCCGTGATGGGTCTTTCCCCTCTTGTGATCGCAGCGGCACTTTCTCCCATTTGGGTTGTCCTTGGACGGACGCTGGCGTGGATCAGCCGTGGGCTTCGCACACCAGCGCGGAAAGCTCTTCTTGCAGATGCTGTGACTCCAGAGTGCTACGGTCGAGCGTTTGGTTTCGAACGTGCCTTGGATACGATGGGAGCCATTGTCGCCCCTCTATTCGTACTGCTTCTTATGCGCTTGGGAGTTGGGTATCGCAGTATCATCGTGACGGGGTGCGTGCCAGGCGTGCTCGCGGCGCTGTGCATTATCTATTTCGTTCACGAGCGACCAGGGAGAGTCCCCACGCGTCGTCCCTTGATCACGAGTCTCGGCGGATTGCCTCCGCGCTTCTACCGATTTCTTGTCGGCGTGGGAGTTTTTGGGTTGGGTGACTTTGCGGACACGTTTTACATCCTCTATGCTGTTTTCGTACTCACACCTTCAGTCGGAGCAGAAAAGGCTGCTCAGCTCGGCGTGGTCTTGTATGTGTTACACAACGTCACCTATGCTTTCATGTCGTATGCTGGTGGCTGGCTATCGGATCATATAAATCGCCGGATCTTGCTGGTTCTGGGCTATTTGAGTGCTGCCGTGGCGGCCGGCATCATGGTTTTGCGTCTCGATTCGTTGCCTGCACTCATCAGTCTCTTCGCGCTCGGAGGCATCGCTGTTGGGCTCTATGAAACGGTCGAGGACGCTATCGTTGCGGATCTTGTTGGAGACGTGCGCAGGGGAAGTGCTTACGGTGCTCTGGCTATTACGACCGGGACGGGTGACCTTTTGAGTAGTGTGCTCGTTGGCTGGTTGTGGGCTGCTGCTGGGCCGTCGGTGGCATTTGGGGCTGCTCTGGCAGTTATGGTCGCCGGCACGCTGATCGTCGCAATCACAGCACGTGCAGACTCATTTTCACCTTCGCACGAGGGTCAGTAGGATGGGATTTCGCCATATGTCATTCTTTAATCTTGTGGAGGTGATGCGCCAGGACGGATGTCCGTTCTGTCGAATTCGCGTTTCCGCGGGGCGTCGGTATCTTACGACCACCCTTTACGAATTCGTCAATGACCCCTCGGTGCGTCAGCATGCTGCCGCCGCACATGGCTTTTGCCGCGAGCATGCGCGCGAGTTACGACTTCTCATTGATCCACTCGGCGTCGCACTTCTCCACGAAACGCTTCTTCGTCATCTCCTGAGCGCAAGTGACAGCGAACTGTTTTCAGCACCACGAGCTCCTTGCCCAGCATGTCGCTATGCTTCCGACGCTGTGGAATCCAACATAGGAACTTTTTTGGACAATTTTGCCGAACCAGAGATTCACAGCTACTTGGAGGAATCGCCTGCGATTTGTTTTGTGCATCTTCAGCAAATTGCCCGTTCAACTAGAAACAAGGCCATAACTCGCACACTGGCAGACGTTATCCGTAGGAAAGCAGAGAATCTCTATGAGCGCGTGAGGCGCTATGCCGAATCGGAAAATGCCACCTTGGCACAGGGGAGCAAACCAGAAACCCACGAAACCATTTGGCTCGAGTGTCTCGAATTCTTCTCCGGTTCGGATTCAACATTTGATGGGGAGCGCTGAAAATGTCTCATAGTGTTCCTCTCTACACAGACGATGCAACTGAAGACGACCTCTTGGCAGTTTTGCATCAGCTTCGTGAATGCCTTACGTCAGAGGCAGATCAGAGTGCATGCGCTGAGATGGCCAAGCGTTGGCAAGAGCGGACATTTCATCTGGCAGTGCTCGGCCAGTTCAAACGCGGCAAGAGTACTCTCGTGAATGCGCTGATTGGTCGCCCCATATTACCCTCAGCTGTACTGCCACTGACCGCGGTCCCTACCTTTGTTCGTCACGCGACGCCAGAGCGCCTGATTCTGCTTTTTTCTGACGGACGTGCAGAAGAAACAGATATTTCTGCTCTCGCCCGATATGTGACAGAAAAGGAGAACCCCAATAATCACCGAGGTGTCCAGCGTGTGGAGGTGTTCGTTGATGCGGATTTCCCTCCCCCGGGGATTAGCCTCATTGACACGCCTGGCATAGGGTCAGTTCTGCGCCACAATACTGCCGCCACAGTGAACATCCTCTCTTACTGTGATGCAGCACTCTTTGTGATTTCGCCAGATCCGCCACTGACGGAAGTTGAAGAGACCTTTTTGCGTACCGTAGCAGGGATTGTTCCCCGTGTTATTCCAGTGATGACCAAAGCAGACGTTCTCCCGCGTGACGAGCTCGCTCAGCTTGTTGATTATAATCGTCGCTTGTTAATCCAAATACTCGAAGCGGAGGATCTGCATCTTTACACCGTGGCCGCCGCTCGCGTGCTGGAGAAGCAACATCACGAGCGCGACGATGGTTTTGAGTTTCTCCAGCTCAAGCAAGCTCTTCTATCCTTCCTGCAAAACGAACGTGAGGCCATGCTGCGCCACAGTCTCGCTCGCCGCGCACTGGCTGTGGCCACACAGCAGCGGGACCTTGCACGCGTCGAGTTAAAGGCGCTTCGTATGGACGAGCAAACGCGCCAGGAAGGCTTGCAGCGTTTTCTCGAAGAAGCTAAACGTCTACGACGTGAGCAAGAGATGGCGATCGACGTGCTGAATGCCGACGGCGCTCGGCTCATCATGACGGTAAATCGGGCAGCTCCACAAATTGCTGAGCGGGTGAGAAGCGAAGCATTTGCTATGCTTACGAAGCTTGTCAGCGAGGTCACCGACCCACGCGAAATTCGAGAAGGACTCCCCTCGGTCAAGTCGAGCATGGGCCGTTTCATCGAGTGGGCCTTTACCCGCGAACGTGCCCAGCTTGAGCGTACGGTTCGCGAACGGGTTACCGAGATCGCTCGTGAGCATACCAACAGGTGTGCAGAATTGGTGAGAAAACTAGTGCAGTTCGCTGGCGACCTATTTGCTTTTGAAGTTGCAAGCCCAGCCACCAGCAACGAGTTTACGTTCCGTGTCGAGGATTACTGGCCAGTTCTCCCCGCCCCAGTGATGCTTGGAACCATTCCACTTGGTGTACTTGCCCCCTTCTTGCCAAAAACGTGGGTTCGACGCTATCACTCACGACGCATTTTTGCAGCCGTGGAAGAAGCCGTCCGCACCAATACAGAGCGCTTGCGCTTTGCCCTAGCGCAAGCGGTTGAGTCATCGCTTGTTGCCATACGCGAGGAGTTGTTGCGCCAGTACGATAGTCTGGTCCAGCGTGTTCAAAAATCTGTCGAGGCTGCGCGTGAGATCGAGCTCAGCGGACGCGAAGCTCGTCTTGCCCGTGAGCAGGCCCTGCAGAGCCAGATTTGCCTACTTGAGGAAATAGCCCATAAGCTGGAGAAATGGACAAACAATGAAACTCGAAGGTGAACAGGTCCTTCTACGGATCTTCGTGGACTCCTTTCAGAAATGGCGTTTCCGTCCGCTCTTTGAAGTCATCGTGGACAAAGCCCGTCAGCGCGGACTTGCTGGTGCCACAGTTTTGCGAGGACTCGAAGGGTTCGGCATGAGCGGCATCATCCTCAAAGAGCGTCGCTGGGCGCTGGTGAATGATCACGAAGTCACGGTCGAGATCGTGGACACACGAGAAAAAATCGACGCGTTCTTGGCCGAGATCGAGCCGATGTTGCGCAATGTGATCGTAACAACCGAACGCGCTCATGTCGTCATGTATCGCCGCGACGAAAAAGGAGAAAAGAAATGACCCAAAACCTCCCGGAAGAAGGGATCTTGTTACGTATCTATATCGGGGATTCCGATACCTTTGGTAACAGGCCGCTCCATGAGGCGATCGTTTACGCAGCCCGCGAACAGCGCCTCGCAGGAGCCACTGTCTTTAAAGGCATCATGGGGTTCGGCAAGAACAGCCGCCTGCGCGCCGCTAAGTTTGTGGAACTCTCTCCCGATCTGCCGATCGTCGTCGAGATCATCGACAGCAAGGAAAAGATCGAAGCGTTTCTCCCACTGCTCGACAAAATGATCACGAACGGGCTGGTCACTCTCGAGGCGGTTCAGGTCGTGAAGTACGTGGCTCAATCCGAAACCAAACAATCATGAACAAAATCCTTTAGCGCGCTCCACTTAACAAAACGCGGAGAAAACGATGAAAGTCCTTACCCCTTACGTTCTTGTTGGTATTGGAGGATTCCTTGGCGCGAACGCCCGATTCATTCTCGCTTCCTGGATGAATCAACTCTTCGGTCCGCTCTTCCCCTACGGCACGTTTTGGGTCAACATCACGGGCAGCTTCGTTCTTGGGTTTCTCTTGCCGTTGTTGCAGGCTGGGTTTGTGCCTCATAGCCGTCCCATGATTTTCCTCATCTGTATTGGATTCATAGGCTCGTTCACGACGTTCTCAACATTCGAGTACGAAACCCACAGCCTTTTTGACGAAGGAAGCTGGTTGCTGGCGCTCGCCAACATCTTTGGAAGTCTCTTTGTAGGGCTCATAGCGGTACATTTCGGCATCGGCCTTGCGCGTCGTTGGTTGTAAGTGAGTCGCGCAATATGAGCAGCATATCTCTCGTGGATAGGGGAGAG
This sequence comes from Candidatus Sumerlaeota bacterium, assembly GCA_017161655.1. GTDB lineage: Bacteria > Sumerlaeota > Sumerlaeia > Sumerlaeales > Sumerlaeaceae > DRVG01. The sequence continues at coordinate 12,120 of JADFCV010000011.1, read as the reverse complement.
GCATAACCGCAGCGCGGTTCAAGATATCCGCGAGCATGCAAGTCATCAAATTAGGAAGTTATCAAGAATGGTGCTATCCCCGCTAAACCACTGATCGGTCCAACGAGCGATAACCGATCGCTTCTGCAATGTGGACAGTATCGATGGTCTCGACGCCTGCGAGGTCCGCAACGGTACGCGCCACTTTGATGATCCGATCATACGCGCGTGCGCTCAGCCCCAGCGTTTTGAGTGCTGTCACAAGCATCTCCTGCGCTTTGTCACTCAGCGGACAGAATCTCTTAAGCTCACGCGCGCCCAGATGTGCGTTGCAGTGAATGTGAGGAAGATCGCGGTAACGTCTCTGTTGGCGCTGCCGGGCTTCGTTCACCCGCTTCCGTATGGTTTCGCTTCCTTCTCCAGCTCGGTCGCGCCGTGCAAGCTCCGCCACGCTGACCGCAGGCACTTCAATATGAAGGTCAATGCGGTCCAGCAATGGCCCACTGAGCTTTGACCGGTACTTCTGAATCTGCTGCGCAGAGCATTTGCACACGCGCACGGGGTCCGTGGAATATCCACACGGACACGGATTCATGCTCCCACACAAAATAAAGCGTGCCGGGAAACTCAGACTCATTGACGCGCGTGAGATGTTGACCACGCCATCTTCAAGCGGCTGTCGCAGCACTTCCAGAACTGTTCGCTGAAACTCGGGCATCTCGTCGAGAAAGAGCACGCCGTTATGGGCAAGGGACACTTCCCCTGGTCTCGGCAGTGCTCCGCCTCCAATCATTGCAATGTTGCTGATTGTGTGATGCGGCGAGCGAAACGGTCGCGTCGCCACGAGCGATTCGCGCACGTTCACAAGGCCAGCAATCGAGTGAATCTTCGTGGTCTCGATACTCTCCTCCAGCGTCATATCGGGCAGAATCGAAGGCAGGCGTTTTGCTAGCATCGTCTTGCCGCTGCCAGGTGGCCCGATCATCAAGACGTTGTGCCCGCCTGCCGCTGCGATCTCCAGAGCGCGCTTCGCCCCCTCCTGTCCTTTGACATCCGAAAAATCCGCATGGTAGTGGGCACTGCGGCGGAACACTTCTGCCAGGTCCACACGGAATGGTCCCAGCGTGGACTGGCCATTAAGAAAATTCACGGCTGCGGTAAGCGATGCCACTGGATACACCTCGATGCCGTCTACCACTGCAGCTTCGGCCGCATTATCCTCGGGCACCAGAATGGCGCGGTAGCCACTTGCTCGCGCTCCTAGCGCGATAGGTAAAATTCCTGCCACAGCTTTGACCGCGCCGTCGAGAGAAAGCTCACCCACGACACACACTTCAGCCAGTCGCTCGGTGTTCACGCGTTCCAGGGCGCCAAGCAAAGCCAAGGCGATTGGTAAATCGAGGGACGGTCCTTCCTTGCGCATGTCTGCTGGCGCCAGATTCACGGTGATGCGCCGGATCGGACAGTAGAAGTTGGAATTCTGAAGCGCCGCTCTCACGCGGTCTTTGCTTTCTTTCACTGCGGCATCGGGCAGGCCCACGATATTAAAGGAATACTCGCCTGGCGCGACATCCACTTCCACTTCCACGAGGAAAGCATCGATGCCATAAACCGCTTGGCTGAAGGCTTTGGCGAGCATTCTTCTCGGGGCGCTCCTCTCCTGCTTATGTGAAAAACGAATCCGTGCTTCGCAGTCTTCTTGACAAGGAAAAACTCGCTCCTTGCCTCAGCGGTTGATTTCTGGCGCAAGCCTTCTCTTGCCTATCATGGCGCAAACTTCGCAGCTCGCCTAGCTTGGGGTGTTACAGGGCGTGCCAATGCTCCAGGGCTCGCAAGGGCTTTTCCGCTCACTCGCTCCTTTTTGCACCGCCTCTTCTTGCAAGAGTTTTTGTCATAACGTCGGGGCCAATCCGAGCCAACATCTCGCAAAAGCGTTTATTGTGCAATCAGCATTGGCAGCACCTCGAGCGTTTCCACCTCGAGTGTGGGCGAGCCCAACCGCATGTCCACACGTCCGCGCACAAGATAAGGTCCGCAGCTCAGTGTGCGGGGAGCAAGTCGTGCATACACTTGAGGAAACAGTACAGCTTCGAACGTGTCCGTGCGATCTTCGAGCGTGAGCATTTTCATTGGCTTCCCCGAATTCGATGCAGCAAGTTCCTTTGCAGCGATAGCCCATCCCACCATCTGCACACGTCGATTGGCATACCGCCGAATTTCACGTGCAGCGATGGTGCCGCGTGGAATACTCACGAAGTCGAGGGGATGGCCATGAACCATGAAACCCAGTGTTTCCATTTCCCAGCGGCAGAGTCGTCCATGGGCCTCGAATTCAGTCAGTTCTGTTCCGTTTCTCTCCGCTAATTGCCTTTGCTGCGCGACGTGATGCCGGATGTCCAGGTCGAAAAGCTGCTCCTCTGTGCGTCTGTGAGTGTGTTCGCGCAGCAGCATTTCCAACTCGATGAGGAGTTCTTGCCGCAAGCTGCATCGCTGCCGCGCCGATAGCCTTGTGGGTTGCCTGGCGATCACGCTGTCGAGAGCTCCTGCCCGCGCTAGCTGTCGCGCCTCCTCGGGGGCCGGCTTCACCCGTCTCAGGAAATCCCACAGCGATACGTAGCGTCCGCCAGCTTTGCGTTCCTTCACAATGCATTCGCACGTTTCTCCACTTACTCTGCTCACCGCACCCAGCCCCACACGCACCCATCCTTCTGCCCGCAAATGTTTTGCTTCCTTGGTGTAACCGCGAAAATGCACATCGCCGTCATTCACGCATGGCCCCAGCGTCTTCAGTCCCCAGCGTCTCGCTTCCTCCAAATAAGCGCCTGCGCCATAGAACCCTCCCCCATTGTCCAGGACGGCAGCAAAAAACTCTGCCGGATAATGCGCTTTCAAATACGCCACCTGATAGCTTAGCACTGCAAAAGCTGCCGAATGTCCTTTGCCAAAAGAGTAGCCAGCGAAACTTGCCACTTGCCGCCAGATCTCGTTTGCTTCCTCCAGAGTGAGTCCCCGGCACTCCATTGCGCCGTGCACAAATCTTTCCCGAGCGGTTTCCATCGCCTCGCCCGATCGCGTTTTGCCGCTCATTGCGCGTCGCAGCAAGTCCGCCTCGCCATAAGTCATGCCTGCCACCTCGTGTGCCACCAGCAAAACGTCCTCCTGGTACACCATAACTCCGTACGTCTCGGGCAGAAGGCGCTGCAGCAACGTCTGCACCCGCGGAAAGCGAATGTCATTTTGGGTCTTGCCCCGATGTCGTGCGATGTATTCTTCCATCATGCCGCTTTCCGCCACTCCGGGGCGAATGATCGAACTGGCTGCCACCACTTCTGCGAATTCTTTGCATCGCAGCCGTTCGAAAAGGGCGCGCATACCCGGCGACTCGATGTAGAAGCATCCCATCGTTCGGCCCTCGTGTATAAGCGCCCGTGTCGCAGGATCGCGCGTAAGCGTTTCAAGGTCGAAGAGCATTTCTCGCACAGATTTGCCCCTCAGCTCGCGTAGGGAATCCTCCTCCGGCGGGAGCTCTCCCTCAAATTGCTCCAGCAGTCCCGCCAACGCCACGCTCGTCCCACGGCGGGTGCCTGCCAATTTCATACGCGCCGCTTCGTGCGCCAGGATAGCAGCTCTCCTGGTATTGTCCGCAGCTTTTGTCTCCGCTCTCTGTTCCTCGGGTGCCACACGTTCCCCCTTTGTTCCCCTTGGCACCTCGTGCTTATCTTCGGAGTTCGTTCCGTCTTCCGTCCTTTTCCCCGCATTTCCAGCACATTCCCCTTTGCTCTGGCCAGAACTCGCTTCGCGCAGCTCTATGGCATTCAGGGTGTCCTTCAGCACGCCAAGCGATCGGTTACTGAGCAAATCCATCTTCACCAGGCCGAGTTCTTCCACTCCCACCATATCCATTTGCGTGATCACAAAGCCTTTTGCACTATGGGTCAATGGCACCCACCGGCTCACCGGTTCTGGGGCGATGACAATCCCTCCGCAATGAATGGAAAGATGCCGCGGCCAGCCCGTGAGCCGTTGCGCCAGCTCCAGGATACTTCGCCACGGTTGCTCCAGTGCGAGCGCTCGAAGTTTTGCGCCGTTTTTCTCGCCGCCCCCCATATCTTCCAGCACATATCCCACACTCTTCAGGCGGTTGAACCCATTGAGCTCTTCAGGCGGCAGGCCATAAGCTTTGCCCACCTCCCGCACCGCCTGTCGCAGACGCAATGTCTGAATCGTGGCAATCAGGGCCACCTTCTCCGCCCCGAAAAACTCGAAACACCACTTCAGGATCTCGTCGCGCTCGCGCCACGAGAAATCCAGATCAATGTCAGGAGGAGAGCTTCGCTCCGGATTCAGGAAGCGTTCGAAGTGCAATCCATGACGCAGCGGACACACATGCGAAATCCCCAGCGCGTAGGTGACAATCGAGTTCGCTGCACTGCCACGCCCCAGCGTGAAGAAACCACGCCGGCGCGCTTCTTCCACAATGCGATGCACCAGTAGAAAATAATCGCTAAACCCAAGCCGCTCGATGATGTCCAGTTCATGCGCCAGTCGCGCTTTTGCTTCTGGCGGGGGAGTGGCACCGTAGCGCCACTGCAGTCCTTTCCTGGCCAAGACTCGCAGTCGTTCAGCTCCGCTCCCTTCGCCTTTCCCCGTGAATTTGGGGAATTTCCATTCGCGAAGTGGGAGCCTGCACTCACACATCTCTGCAATGCGCACTGTGTTTGCCATCGCCTCGCGCAGTTCTGCATCGAGCGCATGCCCACGCCCCACACCAAAAAACTCTGCGATTTGCTCCCCCGTCCGCAGAATTCCTCCCTCTGTCCTTCCCTCCTCCCGTTCTTCCACCTGATCCATCGTTGTGAGTTCCCGCATAGCCCGGAGCAGCGCCAGGAGTTGCGCGTCCTCGTGGTTTGCCAGGCGGACGTCACCTGCCACGGTCCACGGGAGCCCCAGCCGGCGGCATTCTTCGTACACCTTTCGATTACGCCTTCGTCGCCCATGCTCTGCTGTCACCAGACCAAATGTTGTTCCACGTGCGCGCCCCCTCATAGCTGCCAGTGCCTCTGGCCAATCGCTCAGCACAACCACATTGCCGCTGATCCCCCCCGCCACACGCAACACATCGAAGTCTGGGTCCAGCATCCGCTGGCTCGTCAGTTCGCACAACTCATGGTAGCCCTCGAGATTTCTTGCGAGTGCCACGATGCGCCGCTCCGGATCACCATGGCACAACGTGGGCGAGTGCGAACCATGTCCGCCCCATGCCCCCTCTTCCTCTTCCTGCGCTTCTTCTTCCGTCGGGATTCTCCCCACCGTTACCCGTCGCCGGAAAATCTCTCGTTCGTGTGGCAGTGGCTGGGTGAGTTCTACCCCGAGGATCGGCTTCACCCCCACTGCCAGCGCCGCCTGGTAAAATTCCACGATCCCTGTCATCGAGTTCGTATCCGTGAGCGCAATAGCACGCGGCGCTTCAGCTCTCAAGCGCTCTCCTGTTCCCTCCGTTGTCTTCCTCGGCGAAAGAACCGTCCGCCGCGGGGAAGGAAGCAAATCTCCGATCGGTTCTTCTGGTGCTCTCTCCCTCGCGGCGGCACCCATTTCCCCTGCCGCCCACTCCACGATAGCTTCAGGCGAGAGAGTAGAAGCAAAAAAGCTATAGTAGCTGTGGACATGCAGGTGGACGAACGGAAAGCCCCTGTCATGAAGTCCGCTCATTGTCGCCTCCTTTTGCCGTCCGTGCTGCGCCTCTCTATCGGGCGTTCTGGGGCTCTTTTCCGCTTTCCGGCTGTTCTGCTCTCTGGTGGGATACTCCAGCCTCTCAACCTTTGCACCACAGGCAAAGCGGTTGCGCTTACAAGGCTAGCCATGCCATAGCGCGCCCGCACGTGGTCCAAAGCTTTGTAGAGTCGTCCCGTGCGAGCCAGCCGCTGCTCCTCGAAGAAATCATCCATCTCCACGCCGCTTTCTGTCCGAGCTTCGAGGTGAAGGCGTCGCAGACGGACGCGCCGACGCAACAGCACTCCCACCCACGGCCTCGCTATCTCTGCAAGCTCATGGGATTGAGCCGTGGGGTAGGTTGGACGTCCGCAGCGGCGCACGATTGCTCCGTCGCAATAAATGCCAGTGAAGATCATGAGGGCACAGCGCAGTCCTGATTGGCGCAACTTCCACGCCACATTCTCCACCACCCATCGCAGACCTGCCGCCACAAAGGCCGGTGCACACGTTTCCGGTTCGAACACGTACTCTGCTTCTACTCGTGTTGCCAAATGCGTGGGACGCACCGGTTCCTGCCATGTTCCCTGGAGAAGTCCCCACAGCCGTTCTCCCTTCGGTGTGCCAAAAAGCAGACACAGGCGTTCATGTCCCAGGTCCAGAGCTTCTCCCACGCACCTGCAGCCAAACTCTTTGAGCTGGCGCACCAGGGCGGGGTCCACGTGTGACATCAGTTCCAGCTCCATCGGACGCAAAAAATCGCTTTCGGCTCCGGGTGGAACGAACGCCAGCCCTCCTGGTTTGGCCACACGTGTTGCCACATTAGCCACAGATTTGCTCGTGGCTACCCCGGCCGAGAATGGCAGTCCCACCTCCTTTTGCAGGCGCTGGAGGAGTTTCGTCGCCCATAGCGCCACGTTGCCGCCGCACCAGCGCTCACAGCCCGTGAGATCGAGATAAAAGTCATCCATTCCCGCCATCTCGACGAGAGGCACTGCGCGACAGAGCCACTCGAACACTTCGCGAGAAGCGGCCTCGTAAGCGAGAAGGTCGCATGGCAGAAACACGGCCTCCTCGCCCAGGCGCCATCGCGCCCAACTCAGCGAAGCCCCATTGGTCACACCTCTCGCTCGGGCCTCGTAAGAGGCGCAACTCACGGCGGCATGTCCCTCTGTGCCATGGCTTACGATCACGGGGGTGTTGAGAGGAGCGCGGCCCCGTCGCCGCTCCACCGCCACCGCGAAAGCATCCCCATCCAAATGCACAATCCAGTTCACCCTGCTCAATGTCATCCTCCTCCGGTTGAGAATCCGAACGAAATCGCCACCTATAGAACATTTGTTCTATAAAGACCTACAACAAACTCCAACCTTTTCATCATCATGGCGCGGGAAGAAAAGAGAGACTCCCCAATGCGAATCATCCCCAGCAAAAAGCAAACGGACTTTTCCCCTGCCCACGCGATCTTCTTCAAATGCGTGTCTCAAGCTCTGGCAAATTTTTTCCCTCTCTCAGAAAGCAAAGTTTCATGGAGCAAACGCCACTGTGTGGCTCCTTCGCCTTCTCTTTTCGTCTCCGCACAGGCCAAGCTTGCCCCATCGCCGCGCCATGCTCTTGCACAGCCGGAGACTCTCTCCTCGCAAAAAAGCAAAAAGAGAGGGCGGTTTTGCAACCGCCCTCTCTGGACTCCCCTTTTCGCCCACGGTTCGAAAAGGACTTCGATGCGCCTTGGCTGGCGCGACCCCTCTTAGAAGAGCGCCCAGTCAGCCACACCAGCAGCCGGTCCAGGTGGCTCATCCGCGCCAGGATAAGCACCCGTTGCTGGACGTGTATTGCCATCGATATCCGTCAACACCGTCGAGCTGGCCACTTTGCCGAGGCCAACCGGCTTGAGCGCGAAGTGCAGGTTCGCATCCCACGCCGGCACCACCGACGCCGGATCCACGCTCTGGCCGCCCGAAGCGGTCGAATCGAACCCAGCACCCTGCCAATCAGCAAGAGCCGCATAGGTCGTTGAGCCTACGATTCCCGTGAACGGCGAACCATTCGGCACAAGGTTGTTGCCTTCGCAGGTCACGTTCGCTGCATTTGCAAGGTAGACGCATGCAGCGTTCGTGCCCGGGTTCCCCATCCGAACGATGTTGTTTTTCACCACTGCCGGTGCGGTCATCGTCACAGGCAGAGCAATCCCCGCCACACGACCGGCCGTCGCTCCGCTCACAGCGGTGGTATTCGCATCCATAGCAATGGAGTTGTGCTCAACGGTCGTGGTCGACCCTGCCGTGCCAATGCTGATGCCACGGTAAATCAGGTCCACCGCAGAGGCGCTGGTGAAGCTAAATTCTTTAAGGATGTTGTTGTACACCTCAACGGCAGTGCCACCCATGCCGCTGTCGTAAAGGATGCCATAAATGCCCTGGCCTGCAGACGTTGATGGGCAGACACCCTTGACCACGTTATTGCGGATGATGACCGTGCCACCGGGCGTGGTGTTGTTTTGGAATGGGAAAATCCCCGCGTAGGAGATAGTGGTTCCCGTACCCTGCTGAACTGAGATGTTGTTGTTCTCCAGGACGCCGGACGACATTTGGAGGAAAATGCCGCGCTGCTTGGCGACGATGTCGCAGTTGCGCACCACGATGCCCTCCTGGCAGAGACCCGCGGGCAAGGTCCCATTCGCGGAAAGGCTGGTGTCGACCCCATAGCCACTGTTGCCGGCGGGGATCGCTTCGAGGTAGCAGTTTTCGATAACTAGCCCCTGAACGCGCCGGGGGACTGGAGTGGCATCACTTGTGGTACCAGATCCCAGCCCGATGCAATGGCCGTTCCCGCTGCTGTCTCTATTGATAATCCTCACGTTTTTAATGACCATGTTCTTGGTGTCGCCCCACACGCGGACCAAACGAGTCATGGGGTCGTTAAAAGTGGATGGGATTTGAAGGGTCAGATCACGCGTCGTTCCGCCAGGGGTGTTGGACCCGTCGATAACGTAATTCCCGTCCGACGGGCGGTCATTGGCAGCAGTCGGCAGTGCACCATCACTCACGCCGAAAACAAGGTCACCATAGATTCCAGCAGGCGCGCTTGGAATCTGGAAAGTCACAGTTGGTTGCGTGCTAGCCGCGGGCTTAATGATGAGTTTCCCGCCCGGCCCGAAGGTGTTACCAAAATAGCTAGCCGCAGTTTCCGTCAGGTCCCCGGTGATCTCCAGCGTCCACTCGCGGTTAATGCCGCCAGTGACTGCGCTGAAAGCGGCTGCAGCAGCGGAAAGCGATGAATAGTCACCGCCCGGGCCTACCGTCGCCACGGCAGGACCACCGCTTGAGTTGTCGAAAGGTATGGCGAAGGACATGGACGCAACCGCTGCCATTGCGCCCGTCATCGCCAGGATTCGTTTTGTCATGTTGCAAACTCCTTTCGTGAAAATCGTAAAGCTTTTTGTCGCGAAGCTGGGAAGAGCTCTTACCCCGCGGCGCCCGTGGGTGACACTGCGGAGTAATTTTTGTTCATCATCCCATTTTCGCAACAGACATTGTTATGCGAAACTTATGTGCCATGTCAACACAAAATGGTGTGAAAATGTCCTGTTGTCAAAAAAAGTGGGGATCGCGGTCGTATCTAGCTTTTATTCAACGTTCGAGCTGTGGCGTTCAGCTTCAACGACGCGGTCTTTCCTGAGGATTTCACAAGTTGCTAGAAGCGCCTGCGCGACGACGCGGCAACAAAACAGCAGACCACGCGTGTCGATGCCCAACTCGATATGAAGACATTGTTGGAAACTCTGGTGGGGAGCTAAATCAACAGACACACAGCGTGTTTCTCACAAACGCGCCTCACCCGAGATCAGCTCGACATTGCGGCGTCTCATGCACAGACCACCCTTTCTTCCAAAGGCACCCGGCGGCCACTCAGCGTTCGCTCTCTCTTTCTTAGAGGTTGATAAAAATTCTTCACAAGATACCGAACCGCGACGTTTGGCGAAAGACTGTCAATCCGCAGAACCCACGCACGCAAGGCAGGCAAGGGCGCAGTGAAAAGGCCACCCATTCCCCCATCGTCTGGACCTTCTCTCGGGCGAGCACTGACTGGCATGCACCAAGGATGCAAAAGCGACTGAAGAAGTGCTCGCGTGCAGGGCGGGACGGACTCACGGCTCCCGCGAGGGTGAAATGAGTTCCAGAGTCTCCGGGCGCTGCCCGTCCGGTCGTGCAGTGGTCCGCTTGATCCCGCAGACAGGGCTCTTCCATTGAGATCAGGAAAATGTGGCATGAGGGTGAATCTGCATCAGTGTTTGTTTTCCAGCCGTTTTCCCTTGAATGTGAAAGGATAGATGCAGGGTAGTGCTCTGTTACGGAAGAGCAAAAGGGAACTGTCGACTTGGCATCCCGTCTCGGATGTTGGCCGTGCGCCGAGAATCAGCCAAAGGAAATAGCTCTCGCGGCTCTTCTCTGAAAAAATGGAAAAAGGAGTCATACTCATGAACGGACATCTCGCGTCCTTCTGGAAAACAAGCCTGGCCGTGGTCACTTTTGTCGCGGCCGCGTCAATCGTTTCAGCGCAGGCAAGCTTGCCGCTGGTTGAGCATTTTAATTACCCCACGGGGAATCTCTCGGGCAACACGATTAACGGCGGTACGTGGCAGCCCACTGGCGCAAATTTGTCTAACCCGGTCCAGGTGACGGCAGTGTCTCTTTCCTACGCCGGCTTGCCGGCCTCGCAGGGCAACAAGGTGAATCTCCTCAATGGCTCGAATTATGAAGACCCCGGAATCGACATTCAGGGCGCGAACAGTGGCTCAGTCTACGCCTCTTTCATCCTGAACGTTGTGAACCCTGGGTCAGTTGCGACTGGCGATTATTTCTTTGCTTTCCTCTCCGCTGGCACTGGGTCCAACGATTATCGCACCCGCGTCTCCGTGCAGCCGAGCAGTGAATCGGGCAAGTTCAAGCTTGGCCTCCGCCATGGCTCGAGCGACACCATTAAGCAGAGTGGTGACCTCGATGTTGGCACGCCTGTGCTTGTCGTTGTGGCTTACAACTTTAATCCTGGTTCTGGTGACGATACCAGCTCGATGTGGATCAACCCCACACTGGGGCAAGCTTCTCCGCCAACCGCTGACTTTTCCGCCACTGCGGCTCAAGACCTTACTACTCTGGGGCGGGTGTTGTTGCGGCAGGGTTCATCTTCTACTAGCATAGTTTTGGATTTAGATGAGCTGCGCGTGTCCACGGCGTGGACGGATGTTACGCCCTCAAACGCAGGGATCAATGACTGGTCACTTTATTAAGCCGTAAGTGAGCCGTTTGGCTCCCTATGCTTTGTTCTGCGATTCTCGCGGCGTCTCACGGCCACGCGGGGGATCGCGAAAGACGAAAAACTCCAGTGCGTGCGGACCTACCTCTGCACGCACTTCTTTTATTGGAGAGTCACCGCCTTATCGCGCAACGAGTTCCATGCAAACTTCTGCGCACTCTTCCCCGGAGTATTTCCCGAGCGCTTCATGAGAACTGCCGTGAGTGACCTCCTTCCCTCGGGGGAAATAGGGCCGGCTTCTCCTGACAAGTTGCAAATTGTTTGCGAGTAAAGTGGTTTCTTCGTACCAGGTGAAAATAGGTTTTGTGCGGAACTATGCCAACGGAGGTTCTTTGCAGATGATGAAAGTGTCGAGTCTCGTGCCCCGCGCGCTATGCTTTTCGAGTTTGTTGCTGACGCTTGGGTTCCTGAGTGGTTGTGGAGAGAGCAAGCAATCCAGCGCAGGATCAGACGGCGTTCCAAAGGAGAAAAGCGATAAAGCCAAAGCCGTGGCAACCACTCGGGTGGAAAAAGTGGAGCGGCCGGCAGCTCCGTCTCCACTCCGTAGCACGCCTACCCCTGCCGCGACGGCATCGGCTGCTGGGGAGAGCAAAAGCCAGCAAACCACTCAAACCGCAGCTGCAGAGCCTACGCCGCCATCGGCCATTAGTGAGGTCCTCGGAGCATTGGATAAAATTCCCGTGACCATTACGGACCATGTGACAACGGATCAGGTGGACCAGGTTGTGGGCGCACTCCACAATCTCGACCTTCGTTTCCAGGAAGCCCGTCTGTACCGTAGCGATGCTGATCAAGCCTACCTTGAAGAAAGCGTGGAGAAATTTGCTGCCATGGCGCGCGAGCTGCTCGAGGCTCGCTCGCCGGAAGAATTGCGCGAAAAATATCGCCAGCTTTCCGAAGCCATCAAATTGTTCCACGCCGAAATGCAAGAACGTGCCCGTCAGTGGGACGAAAAGCATGGCCTCGCGAACTGACGCCTGCCGCAGAGGTTTTCGTTTTGGGGAGAGGATTTCGCTGTAAAGGGGCCGCTTCGCTAACCCATGCCACAGGTGCCGCAAGGCCGGTGTTGATTGAGGAAATGAAAAACTGCGACGGGATTTTCTGAGAGAAAATCTTGCT
>JADFCV010000010.1 GCA_017161655.1 Candidatus Sumerlaeota bacterium | reverse complement strand
GGGAACCGCAACGATGATGTCCGGACACGTGGAGACACTGGAAGAACGCGTGGAACACCTTGATCGGCTGCGACAACTCCAGGATGAGTGCGGGGTTTTCACTGCCTTTATTGCGTGGACTTACCAGAAGTCCCCGGATTTACCACTTCAATGCCCGACGGCAGGCGCTCACGATTACTTGCGAACCGTGGCTGTGGCGCGCCTCTTTCTCGACAACATTCCTCATTTCCAGGCCTCATGGGTGACGCAAGGAGCGAAGATCGGACAGATTTCGTTGTTCTTCGGTTGCGATGATATGGGCAGCACCATGATTGAAGAGAATGTGGTCAGCGCCGCCGGCACCACTTACAAGCTTAACGCTCATGAGATCGAACGCTTGATCCGCGATGCCGGATTCGAACCGCAGCGGCGCAATTTCTACTATGACCCGACTGATGAGCCGCGCCGCACTTCTCTCCAAGACGCTGCCGCAATGACTTCGTGACACCGAGATGTGAAGGACTAGCTATTTCCATGTCGTTGGACAAAACCGAGTTCATCTTTTTTGATGTGGGGAACGTTTTTGTTTCGGACGATCCCGCCGCTGCTTTTTTGTACCGGAAGCTTTACGAATACACGGGGGGGGCAAAGCGCTGGACCCCTGACGAGTTTTTCGCGGAGCGCTTGAAGCACGTTACACAGGGAGGCCACCTCTGGAGCTTTGTGCGAAGCCTGGTAGCCGAACATGAATTCGAAGAATGGCGCAAGCGCACACGCGCAGAGCTTTTTTCTCAATGGAAGCGCTACTCTCCGCCAATTCCAGGCATGGCAGAAGTGGTCAAGAAGCTTGTTCGCTCCTATCGTCTGGGGCTTATCGCGAACCAACCAAAGCAAATCCGTGAGGTGCTCACGGAGCGAGAACTTTGGGAGCTTTTTGAAGTTCATGCGATTAGCGAAGAGTTGGGACTGGAAAAGCCCGATCCCCGAATTTTTTCCTGGGCTTTGGAAAAGGCCAATGTGGAGCCATCTGAAGCCCTCATGGTCGGGGATCGAGTGGATAACGACATCGCGCCAGCCCGCCGCCTTGGAATGAAAGGACTGTGGCTGTCGCTGGACTTTGATCAACGCGGATGGAGGCCAAGTGATGATTTCGAGCGAGCGTATGCAGAAAGCGTGAAACGCCACTGTGTCACCACGAAGGTTCCCTCTACTCCTGATGAGCAGCCAGATCTGGTCGCAAATTCTCCTAGGGAGCTTTTGAGAATTCTTCTGCCTGAAATCGAGAAAGTCTCAGCGGATCACCAGTAGGCGAGCTAACATCGCCGCGCGCTGCCGAGGCACTCTCAGATATGTTCCATGCAAAAAAGAATAGGGAGCGGACTTAGCTGCCGCTCCCTTTACCTACCGTGAGACGAGTGCTTGTTTACTTGTTTTCGTCCACGATTTCGCCTTCGACCACCTCTGGGCCGGAGCTCGTCGTCGAGCTAGACGCGGCGCCACCCGTGGTTGAGCCACTGCTTCCGGCCGAAGCGCCCGCTGACGCGCCACTTGCGGCCTGTCGATACAAGTGCTCACTCAGTTTGTGGCTTGCAGCGTTCAGTCGTTCGATGCCGGCTTTGACATCTTCTTTGGTGCCGCTTTCGATCGCTTTCTTGAGATCGCGGATTGCATCCTCGATTGCGAGTTTGTCGGCACCGTCGATCTTATCCCCAAGCTCTTTGAGCGTGCGCTCTGTGCTGTAAACCAGGGCGTCGGCCTGGTTGCGCAGAGCAATCTCTTCGCGCTTGGCAGCATCCTCGGCCGCGTGCTCTTCAGCGTCCTTGATCATCCGTTTGATTTCGTCTTCCGTGAGACCGCTCGACGCGGTGATCTTGATGCTCTGTTCTTTTCCGGTGCCGAGGTCCTTCGCACTGACGTGGAGAATTCCGTTCGCATCGATGTCAAATGTGACCTCGATTTGCGGAACACCGCGCGGAGCAGGCGGAATTCCGACGAGATCGAAGCGAGCCAGCGATCGGTTGTCCTTCGCCAGTTCGCGCTCGCCCTGCAGCACATGGATCGAGACTGCAGTCTGATTATCGGTAGCCGTGGAGAATATCTCCGATTTTCTGCATGGGATTGTGGTGTTGCGCTCGATGAGCTTTGTGAACACACCACCGAGCGTCTCGATGCCAAGCGACAGCGGCGTCACGTCGAGCAAGAGCACGTCCGAGACTTCGCCCCCCAGCACACCAGCCTGAATGGCTGCGCCGATAGCGACAACTTCGTCTGGATTCACTCCCTTGCACGGTTCTTTCTTGAAGAATTCACGCACCTTTTGCTGCACCAGCGGGATGCGTGTGGAACCACCGACGAGGATGACCTCATCGATGTCTTCAACTTTTAGCCCAGCATCTTCGAGAGCCTGTTTGCACGGGCCAATCGTTCGATCAACAAGATCCATAATAAGCTGCTCGAATTTGGCCCGCGTGATATCCATGTTCAGGTGTTTTGGACCGCTTGCGTCTGCCGTGATGAAGGGCAGGTTGATGTTGGTCTGCATAGCGGTCGAAAGCTCGCATTTTGCTTTCTCACAGGCTTCCTTCAGACGCTGAAGCGCCATTGGGTCCTGCCGAATGTCGATGCCCGTCTCCTTCTTAAACTCGTCGGCCACGTAGTCGATCAGGCGCTGATCGAAGTCATCGCCACCGAGGTGCGTGTCACCATTGGTGCTCTTGACTTCGAACACCCCGTCGCCGAGTTCGAGAATCGAAATGTCAAATGTGCCACCGCCGAGGTCGTAGACCGCAATGGTCTCGTCCTTTTTCTTGTCCAAACCATAGGCCAGAGCGGCAGCTGTGGGCTCATTAATGATACGCAGCACTTCGAGCCCGGCGATGCGACCGGCATCTTTCGTGGCCTGACGCTGCGAATCATTGAAATAAGCAGGCACCGTGATCACGGCCTTGGTCACCTTTTCGCCGAGGTAGTCCTCAGCCGTTTGCTTCATTTTTTGCAGAATACGGGCCGAGATTTCAGGTGGTGTGTAAACCTTGCCCATGACCTCGACCGCAGCGTCGCCATTGTCACGGCGCACGACTTTGTAGGGCACACGCTTGATCTCTTCCTGCACTTCTTCATAGCGGCGCCCCATGAAACGCTTGATACTGAAGATCGTGTTCTGCGGATTCGTGATGGCCTGGCGCTTTGCCACTGCACCGACGAGAATCTCGCCGTTCTTCGTAAAGGCCACGACGGACGGAGTTGTGCGAGCGCCTTCCGAATTTGGAATGACGACAGGCTCTCCGCCTTCCATCACGGCCACGCAGCTGTTTGTTGTTCCCAAATCAATTCCGATGATTTTGCTCATAGTTCCTCAACCTACTCTCAGATAGAATGTCCCGCGGAGTCCCCTGCTTCGGCCCCCGCCACTTTGTTGCGCTCCACTGACAGTTCCAGGGAGTGCTGCCTTTATCCGTGCAAATTGGGTGCCGAGTGAGAAACGAATTCGAAAAATCTGTGATACATTGAAAAATCATGAGATAAATTGTGTGCAACAAATCGTCCCGTGGCTGTGATCTCTCTAATTGTTTCAATTTGCCACACCAAGCTTCCGTGTTGTTGCGAGCTGGAGAAGTCGTGTTTTCAATGGTCGTGACACAGCTTGGGTCAGTCACTGCCTGAGACGCTATGACTTGGAATAGGGATTCTTAGCTCACCTGGCTTCAGAAACGTTTTCCGATGGTCGGGCCTAAAATGCGCAGGTCGTGGGCATCTGGCTGGTTACGACTCAGGCTCACTGCCTAGAAGGGAAGCTTTTCAACACTTCGGTACGTTTGACGTTCAGGAAGGCGCGCGACCTGGTGGCAGCGGCGGCAGACGTACGGAATTGTTCTGGTTCGCCACATATTCCAAAAGGCTTGGGCGCGTGGACCTGCCAGGATGTCAAAAATGTGGGCATCTTGCACGTTGCCAAAGCTGTGTTCCGGGTAGTCTCTCATTTCGTCGCGGACTGGCAGATGGCAGCAGGGGGTGATATTTCCCATCCAGTCCACAAACACACCCCTCAGCGGATCAGCAAGGCAAGCCCCCGCGTAACCTGCAAAGAAGTCATGCACGACGAAAGTCATGTCAGCTTCGGCCGCTATCCTCTGGGACTGGGAGAGAACGTCCTCAAATTCACGGCGGTCGATAACAAGATTCCCATAAGTGTCATAAATATCCTGGTCCTGCTCGAAGGCGAGTTCCCGGCGCTCAATCAGCTTTGCCGTGAAGAGATCAAAGCCAATTTCGGCGGCGAGCTTGACTGCCTGCGGGAGTTCACGCCAGTTGTCACGCATGAGGATAAAGACCCACCCCGTCTCGACCTCATCATAGTCTCCTCGTTTGCGAAGATCATGGAAAAGGCGGGCATTCGCAATGACGTTGGCCCAGCGTGCGCCGGTCCGAATCCGTTCATAGGTTTCTCGCGTTCCCGCATCGATGGAGAACTGCACGTGCTGAACTCCTGCTTCCAACGCCGCGCGGGCACGTGTTTCGTTCAGGAGAGTAGCATTCGTGCTCAGGCACGGCCGAGCCCCGGCGCCACGAATGGCTGAGATGAACTCCGGCAAGTGGGGGTTAATAAATGGCTCTCCGAAGCCAGTGAGTACAACCGCGTCAAGAAACGGGAACAAAGGCACAAGACGCTCGAAACATTGTGGCGACATAAGCCCTTCGCTATGCCCTTGAATGAGGCGGGGACACATCTGGCACTCAAGGTTGCAGAGGAAGGACGGCTCGACATGAATGAAACGCAAGTGTGCAATCCGCGAAGGGGGGCAAGGTCCCGCCGGATGCGCCGTTCCCCACGCCCACTGCAAACGCCTCTTGAAGTGGCGTCCGGCCGCAAAGCTTTCCAGAATGCTCCCAACTCGCCTTCGAATGCTCATCACATGATGATTGTTCGTTTTAGGGACGAGAAAATTCAAATGACTTGTTGCAGAGGTCCGCGAGTGGCCTACATTGAGACTGGCCTGCAATGACCTGAGCGGCAGGCGGTCAAGGATATTCCACACCGGTTGTGTGGGAGAGGTCGGAGAAGCAAGATCGTGCGACGAATTGATGTCATAGCGCTGACTCTCGTCATTGTTGTCGCGAGCGTTGGCGTCACCTATTACATAGCCACCCATCCCTTGAGGCGTGGAGCGGACGAGCGAATCGTCGTTGGCCCGAATGAACCGATAAAGAAGCTTTCTCCAAAAGAGATCATTAAGCCCCCAGTGGCCACGCCGGTCAGCAACAATGAGACGGATTCGGAGACGACGACGACGCAAGAACAGCGCATCGTGATTATCTATCCGCCGTGGAAGGCCGGCACGACCCACGTCGAAGGAGCATACGCGGTGACGAAACCGGGTGATTATGTCGGAGTCCTGTGGTCGCCGCTAGGGCTCGACATCGCGTTCACGCGTCCGGATCGTTCTGGAGTTTGGATTGCTGGGCCGAATACATCGGAGGCACGACAAATCTCCGACGACAAGCTCGGTGATCTGGATTTTACATGGGCCACGGATGGAATGCAGCTTTACACCACGGCGATCGATCGCCGACCCGTGGCGCTTATGCTAACGGGCGAGCGCTACCCTGTGGCGGAGTTGCCCAAGCGAGTCTTCGAGCGCGAGGGGAACATCTATGTTCTTGACGAAGAGGGAAACGCGCAGCGCATCACGGGGAGCCAGGACCGTTTTTATGGCCCCCGGCTGTCTCCCGACGAGCGACTGGTCGTTTACGCGGGAACGGAAACAGGGCTTTACATCAGCACTGTCGATGGAAAAAAAACAATTAGTGTCGGAAAGGGTGAGCATCCCTCCTGGCTGCCCGACTCCAGCGGAATTGTTTACGACATTCCCATAAGCGACGGCTCCAAGATCATCGACGGCGACCTGTGGTTCGCCGCTGCCGATGGAAGTGAGCGCTCGAATCTCACGAACACTCCAGGCATTGTGGAAAGCTATCCTTCGATAAGCCCTGACGGCGCAAGGATTGCCTTTGTCGCGGAAGGCGCCGTCTACGTTGGGAAATTTGTCCGCGGAAAACGTTAGAAAAACGGAATTCCACAATTGCGTCTACATTCCAGGAGCGGGCTGCAGCCAAGCCTGGCATGAATTCCAGAGCCAGAAGCGCCCTGTAAACATTGCAATAACAATGGTTTGCCGACGCCTCTTCCTTCAATTCATTGCGACCGGCTGGGAGTGAATCTAAGGCAAATGTGGCATGTTTTTTGATTACGGCGAAGAGTGTGCTGGCATTGCGTGACCGAGGTGCCAGCATGGAAGGCACGGGGTAAGGACGTCGAGCTATGTTCAATTCGGAATTACAGTTGGGCCAGATTCTGGTGCTCGAAGGAAAACTCGACGCCGATGATCTGGAGCTTGCGCTGCGTGAGCACCATAAGTCGGGCGAGCGCCTAGGCACGATCCTCATCAAGATGGGGCTCGTTACCGAGGAAGATGTCCTGCGCGCCCTTGCGCAGCAGCTCCAGCTGCCCTTCGTGCGGTTGAGCGAGGTGCAGATCCCCAAGGAAGTTATCGAGAAGATTCCCGCAAAAATCGTCAGCCATTACAGCCTCGTCCCCCTTGAGCAATCCAACGGTACCCTTCGAGTCGCGGTGAGCGATCCCCTGGATGTGCACACATTGGATGACCTCCGCCTCGTGCTGAAGATGGAAATCGAGCCAGTGGTGGCCCCACGCAAGGACATCGAAGAGGCCATTAAGCGCTACTACGGGATCGGCGCCGATACCGTAGAAGAGCTCATGCAGGAGCAGGGCAACGAAACCACGATCGAAGTGGACCGCACGATCGAGGATATTGACGAGATGGCCGAGGATGCCTCGATCGTTCGCTTCGTGAACCAGATTATTGCCGAGGCCATTTCGGATCGAGCCACTGATATTCATGTTGAGCCATTTGAGCAGGAGCTGCGCATCCGCTACCGCATTGACGGTATGCTTTACGAAGCCGCGATTCCGCCAAGCATCAAACGTTTCCAGAGCGCGATTATTTCGCGTATCAAGATCATGGCGGACATGAACATTGCCGAGCGGCGCTTGCCGCAGGACGGCAAGATTAAAGTTCGCGTCCAGGATAGAGATTATGACCTGCGCGTCTCGACTCTGCCGACCCCTTACGGAGAATCCATTTCGATCCGTATTCTCTCGCGTGATAGCGATCTGATCTCGTTAGACCGCCTCGGGCTTGATGAGTATCATCTAAAGATTCTTCGGCGGATGATCCAAAAACCGCACGGCATTATCTTCGTTACCGGACCGACAGGGTCGGGCAAATCCACCACATTGTATGCTGCCCTCACCGAGATCAACACGGTGGATAAGAAAATCCTCACGGTTGAGGACCCCATCGAATACCGCATCCCCGGCGTGACGCAGGTTCAGGTGAATCCGCAGATTGACCTGACTTTCGCTCGCGTGCTCCGCACGATGCTGCGCCAGGACCCTGACGTGATCATGGTAGGGGAAACACGCGACCCTGAAACAGCTCAGGCCGCTATCCGCGCGGCGCTGACAGGTCACCTGGTTTTCTCGACGTTGCACACGAACGACGCTGCGGGTGCGGTGAGCCGCTTGCTCGATATGGGTATTGAACCATTCCTTGTGGCTAGCTCAGTGGAGGGGCTGATCGCCCAGCGCCTTGTGCGCGTGCTGTGCCCTGACTGCAAAGTTTCGTTCACGCCTTCGCCAGAAGTTCTGAATCGTTTGCGCGTGAACAAACTGGACACGACGGATGCCAAGTTTATGCGACCCGCCGGTTGCGAAAAATGCCGCTACACGGGCTTCCGGGGCCGTACGGCAATTTATGAGATTATTAAGGTTACGGAAGACCTCAAACAGATGATCGTGGCGCGGCGCCCGTCGAACGAAATCAAGCAAGCGGCGATTGCGAATGGCATGCGCACCATCCGAGAGGATGGCTGGCTAAAAGTGCGAGCTGGACTGACCACCATTGACGAGGTGCTGCGCGTGACGATGGAGGATGAGTTTGGGGGCGTCGTTTACGATGAATAACCGCATCATGGTTCTTGCATCGCCCATCGTTCAAACAGCTCAAGCAGTGAGAGTGAGAGAGCGTGGCCCTCTATTCTTATAAAGCGAAAGATCCGAAAGGTCAGGTGATTGTTGGCTCGCTGGAGGCCGAAACGGTGAACGCCGTGATTAGTCGCCTTCAAGCGATGGGCTATTTTCCCGTCTGCATCGAGAACGAGAGCGAGAAGAAACACACGGCTGCTGTGGTGGCGAAGAAATTCGCCCGCCGCGTGAGCATCAACGATCTCGCCACGTTTAACCGTCAGCTGGCTGACTTGCTCAGTTCCGGTATTCCGCTCGTGCGCGCGCTTGGCGTCATCCAGAACCAGACAGCCAATGAAACACTCGTGGAGATTATCGCACAGATTGCGCAAGATGTGGCAGGTGGTGATTCATTGGCTGGGGCTATGGCCAAGCACCCAAAGGTGTTTTCGAAGCTCTACGTGGCGATGGTTCGTTCAGGCGAGGCAGGCGGCATGCTCGATGTCGTGCTTTCCCGCCTGGCTGATTTCGCTGAGACGGAGGCCGAGGTTCGCGCAAAAATCAAAGCAGCTTTAGCTTACCCGGTCGTGATGGTGATCGCAGGCATCGGAGCTGTGACGATCCTCATGACGGTCGTGATGCCAAAGATCCTCAAGATTTACGGGGAACTCAATCAGACGCTGCCGTGGCCCACTCAGGCCCTTATCGCAGTAAGCGATGCGTTGCGCACCTATTGGCCCTTTTTTCTGGGCGGAATTGTGGCTGCTGTAGCGGCGTTCTGGCGCCTGCTAAAGAGTCCGGAAGGCAAACGAGCCTTCGATCGCCTCATCGTAAAGATCCCTCTGCTGGGGCCGATGATTGTGAAGCGCGAAATAGCGAATTTTGCACGTACATTTGGCTCGTTGCTCCACAACGGCGTCTCCATTTTGCCGGCTCTTGAAATTGTGCATGAGGTTCTAACGAATACGGTGGTTGCGGATGAGGTCGCAAAGATCCCTGAGCACGTGACGCAGGGTGAGGGAGTTGCGGGACCACTAAAGAGATCCAATGTTTTCCCACCAGTCGTCGTGAACATGATTGCCATTGGGGAGGAAACAGGCCGACTGGACGAAGTTCTGCTGAAGGTCGCACGCAGTTATGAGATGGAAGTGGAGCGGGCCGTGAAGACTCTCACGAGTCTTATCGAACCGCTCATTATTCTAGGCATGGGTATTGTCGTGGGCTTTATCGTCATCGCCATGCTGCTGCCCATCTTCTCAATTGATCCGAGTCAACAGGGCTAATGATGTTGGGAAGCCTGAGCATGGTCCGGCCATGGACACACGCACAGCGTCAGCCGCACGCAATGACCCTGCTCGAGCTACTCACTGTCATCACGATTCTCACCGTGTTGATGGGCGTGACATTTCCTACGCTACGCGCCTTCAACGAGAAGAATAAGTTGCGAGCAACCGTCCGCGAAATTGTTGCGTTGCTCAAGTACGCACGCGCGGAGGCCGTTTTCGGGCAGCGGACAACAGAGGTGTTTTTTGATTTAGAAAAGCGTCAGTTTTGGGTAGACCTGCGCGAGCCAGATCCCAAAACGGGCGAACTTAACCCCAAGCGGAAAAGGCGTCAGCTTGAAGAAAAACGCACGCTGCATCAGGATCTGTGGTTTGATGAAGTCACGACCTACGATGACAACATCGTGAGTGACAAAATCGTGGCTGTGGATTTCTATCCGGACGGCTCGTCTTCTCCCCTGCTGCTCACCGTGGCCAATCGCGCCGGCGCAAAATTGACCATCGAAGTCATCAAATCCACCGGTCGGGCGGAAGTCACACCGGGGACCATCGAGGAAAAGCGCGCCAGCAATGCAGAAGCTGCGCAGAAATTGATGGGGGTGACAGCGCGATGATCTGGCTGCCCCGTCAATGGAGAAGACCTTTTTGTGGCCAAACAAGCAGGGGATTCCACCGAGCAAAACGCTGCAATGGCGGCTTCCTCCTCCTCGAAGTGATCGTCTCGCTTGTGATCCTCGGGATTACGGTAGCAGCGATCATGCGGTCTTTCACCGTCTCGATGAATGCCATTCGCCGAATTGACGTGACAACTCAAGCATGCGTGCTCGCTGAGGGTTTTCTGCAGGACCTTGAACTCGAACCAGAGAAAGCGCGCTCGGGACGTGGAACATTCGAACAAGAGGGCTATCCCGATTTTTCCTGGGAACTTACAGTCGAAGATGAGGAGGTACGGTACAAGAACCTGCAGACGAAGGTGAAGGCGAGAGACTTGCGTGGCATCCGACATACAACGCTCGTCATCACCTACCAAAATGCTTCAATGCGTTCGCCAACACAAGTGCTTGAGACCCATTTGTATCTGCTGCCAATCGAACGCTTCCGCTTTGACTCAAAGTTCTATAACGAGCTCTTCCACGAAGAGGAGCGCAGGCGATGAGACGGCGGCAAAATAAAGCCTTCACACTTATGGAAGTCATGGTCGCCGTCGTGATTTTCACCCTTGTTGTTTCTTCGCTTGTGGTCTCGTTCCGCACCGGAGTGAAGGCGTACGATATTGGGGCCACGCACGCAGAGCTGGATCAGACCATTCGCTTTGTGACCAGCCTTGTGGCCGAGGACCTAAGAAACGTTTTTTACCGTCAGCCGTGGACGTATAATGTCACTCGCAACCAACGAGAAGAATTGTTAGCTCAGCGAGAACAGCAGCTGCAAGCCAGTGGTGCACGAACGGAACTGCTAGAAGACGAGAACCTTCCCGACCTGGGGCCTAGGATTGATCTCTCTTTCCGCGCAAAGGACAACGGCGATCAGGACGAGCTGTCGTTTGTGCGTGTGCAAAACGAGCATTCCCCAGAGACACGTAAGCCCTTTGGCCTGGCGCGTGTCCGATATTTCCTTCTGGATAACTGCCTCTACCGCGCTGTTGATGATGTGATTGCACCAGAGGTGGATGACTTCGGCAATGAAATCCCTAAACCTAATCCCCCTGTCGTGGATAAGCTTGCTAACAACGTAAAAAGTTTCGACCTAAAGTTCGGATACTATTTTGATGGGGAGTGGGTACTTGCTGACGACTGGGATAGCGATATTGCGCAATACCGCAATCCCCCCGAAGACGATGAAAATGATGGGACAGTGACGACCCTGGGGGGCACCAGCGCTCGTACCAGTGCCGTGCCTGAGCAGCAAGCCACAACAACTGGAGGTTATACTCCGCAAACCCAGCGACGCACAGATGATCTTCCTGCGTGGGTGGAGATTACTTATACCTTCACCGATCCGAAAAAGACTGAAAAAGAAAAGAAGTTCCACCAGGTCATTCAGCTTTATGCCAGCCAAGAGACATATCTTCCTCCGGAGGTAAGTGAGGGCGACTCGCAGCGCAACGTTTTCCGCACACAGAGGAGGTCATCGGAATGATTGCGCTTGCGAGAATCAAAGTGCGCACCCGGGCTGAACGCGCAGCGGTGCTCATTCTGACGCTCTGGATCGTGGTGGTGCTTGGCATCATTGCCACAAGCTTGGCTTTCGACGTGCAAGTGAATGCGAAATTAGCACTTCTTCAAAAAGAACAAGTCATTGCCTACCATTTGGCCAAGAGCGCAGTGGCCATGGGAATGACCCATCTTCAAAACGACCTGCTCATAGACTTCGCCGACAATCCGAATCAGCAGTTTGATGCTTTATCGGATGTATGGGCGCAACCGGATCGGCGCGAAAAGGACCGGGAGGTAAAGCTGGGCAAAGGGACTTACGAGGTCGAAATCGAAGACGAAGAAAGTAAGATTAACATAAACGTGGCCTCGCAACGCGTGCTCAAAGCGATCCTCGAATTCTACGGCTATGAGCCTCCTGACAGCGATGACATCGCACAGGCCATCGTGGATTGGCGCGATCGCGATGACATTTGCGCGAACGCCCCAGGAGAAAAAGAAAACGAGCATTACAGCGCATTGCTTGGCCAGAGAATCAAATCGGGGACGACTGCTGATGAGTTGATTTATCAATGCCGAAACGAACCTTTCCTCACGACGGACGAATTGCTGGACGTTTACGGAATCACGCCGGAACTTTATTACGGGTACGATCCTTCAGAGCGAGAAGCCACAGAGAGAGCGACTCGCGAACGCTTGGCTTCTGGGAAAAAAGTGCTGCAGCGCAAAACGTCGCGCTACCGTCGGGAACCGAAACCTTTGCGCGACATTGTGACCGTAAGGGGAAATGGTCGCATCAACCTGAACACGGCAAGTTTAGAAGTTCTTACCATCCTGGCCTACGCTGCAAACAACTGTACGAATCTGGAAGCTGCGGAGGCAGCCGCAGAGAGCATTGTCAAATATCGCGGTGACCCCGAAAGTGGCAAGCGGCCAGACCCCGATAACGCTTTTCATAGTCTTGCAGATTTGGCGAAAGTTCCGGGCCTGAACGCGGGGACCATGGCTCAGCTAAGCGCGGCAGGTGCCCTCGGTGTGCAAATTGGGTTTCGTTCCTCAACCTTTTTAATCACAGGGATAGGACGCGTGGGACGAACGACCCGCGTGGTGAAGGCCCTTGTGTCGCGCAATCTCGACACATATAACCCGGACGATGCGCGGTTGCTTAGCAACAAAGGCAAGATTGGAACGGATCGACGCAAAGGCGGCTTTGCAGGTCGGCGACTTGGCAAGAGCCGGGAAGCGGGCGATCAGATTGATGACAATCTTATTCGAATTCCAGCAATTCGGGTATTGCAGTGGATTGAATAGCGTCGGATCGTAGGCGGGAATTATGGCCCTTATACTAGCGATCGAATTTTCGGAACAGGAATGTAAGGTGGCGGTCGGAGAAGTCGGCCGGGGTAAGCCGCTGGTGCGCGAGCTTTTCCGCCTGAATCTGCCCAAAAATGAAGATGCAGCTCAGCGCGTTGCAGAACGGGGCAAGCTGCTGCGCGAGGCGCTGGCATCGCGCAAGATTAAGGTGAGACGTGCCCACGTCATCGTTCCCAAGAATTTCGTCATGGCTCGCATGGTGACGCTGCCCAGTACCAATGACGAAGAGATTGCTGGGATGGCGCGCTTTGAGGCCGAGCGGCACATTCCTTTCAACGCGGAACGCCATATTGTCAGCCATCACATATTGAACAAACTTGGAGTAGAAGGCAGTCAGGTTCTCTTGGCAGCGATCGATCGGCCAATTGCCCAGGAGTACATCGATGTGTGCCGGGCTGCAGGCTTAACAGTCGAGTCGGTTGGCGTGAGTAGCCTTTCCGTTTACAATGCCTTTGCAGCGAGCGGAGGGGAAGCGCTCGCAGAGAAAGTTGTCGCTCTGCTCAATATCGGCAGTACTTACACAGATCTCACGATCGTCCACCATGGCGTGCTGAGCTTCACTCGCGGCACATCGGTGAGCATCAACCGACTCCTTGCAGACTACGCTGCTCAGGGGCGGGAATTGTCTCTCGAGAAATTGCACGAGATAGACGTCCTCGACACGCAGGAATTGCGTCGGGAGACTTCAGCCTGGCCCGATAGTCAAGGGGACATGAGCGCTTCCGGAACGCTTGTCCTCGACGCCGCAACAGGAGAAGGCTCTCTGCCGGGAGGCGAAACATCTGGCGCCTCACCTGTGGCAAAATGGCTTGTGCAGCTTCTGAAAGAGATGCGGCGCACCTACGAGTTTGCGCGGCGTGAGTTCAATTGTCCCCCAATCACAGAAATCCAATTCACTGGTGAAGGGGCTTTGCTCCGAAACCTCGATCGTTTTTTCCACGTGAACTTCGGCGTCGAAGCGAAAGCTTTTTCCCCACGAGAAGCCTTCGACTTTGCGCAGAATTTGGCCCAGGATGCTGAACGACTAGGGGTCATCTACGCGGCAGTCCTGGGGGCCCTGGCCCCAACAACGCCAGCAAGTGTGCTCATCAATCTCGTTCCGCCGGAATACATCGCGGAGCAAGAGACGAAACGCCGGCGTCAGTCCTACCTTACAACAGGCATTCTTGCAGCAGTCGCGCTGGTACTGGGCTACGTTTACGTGTGGGACTTGTTCGCACGCCAAACAGAGCTGCTGGAGCTCTATCAGCGGAAGAACAAGGAAATGAAAACGCGCGTCGAAGATCTCGAAAGCAAGAAGAAGAAGCTCGAGATTATTCGGCGCTACATTCAGGACAAGCACGGCGCACTGGATATCATTGAGCGCATAAGTTCCTTTGATTTTATTCCTGACCGGGTGACGCTTACCCGCTTCGAGTATCGGAAAGATGAAGCAGTGAAGCTGGAAGGCCACGCGAAAACCATCGCGGACATTAACAGGCTCGAAGCCGAGCTCAAGAAAACGGGGATTTTCGAAAGCGTCGTGCAAGACCAGGGAAGCAACAAACCAGTACGGCTTCCGAATAGGCCCGACCCCGTACTCCAGTTCCAGATGACCTGCACTTTCCCGAAACGCACCTCCACGACAGACAGACAAAGAGCCGGCAAAAGCCAGAGCAATGCCAGTGCGGAGGAAACGGATAGTGGCACTGAGTAAACGCGAACGAAAGATTCTTTACGCAACGGCTGCAATCGCGGCGGGCACAGCGCTTTACCTTATGGGTATCGAGCCGCTTTATACAGCTTACATGGCGAGGCAGGAGGAGCTGGACAAGGAGTTAGGCGCGTTCCAGAAAAACGTTCAGCTTCTGCAGCAGGCTAAGAGCATTGAGGAAGGCTATCGGCGGATTGAGGCGCAGTTCCCCAAAGAGGAACCGGGAAAAGATCCCGAGCACTCGTTTTCGGAGGACGTTGACGCAGCGGCCGAGGCCATTCTTCCGGGAGAACGTCGCGTTATTGAACCCGTGCAACACGAGGAAATCAAAGGGGTGACAGAATACGAATTTCTGACGCTCGCAATGAACATCACCGGTGAACTGCCCAAAATTGCTCAGCTTCTCAAGGGATTCGATCAAAAAGGTTTCCTCATCAAATCCATTGTTCTGACGCATAGCAAAGGAGTGGATTCACCTGAGCTTCAATGTCAGTTGACGTTAGCGCGCATCGTGAAGGTGGAGGAACAGCCGGAGACGGTGGGGCCTCGCCGACCGGGGGCGCGACGCCTTGGAGGTCGCCGTTTATGAATCGGCAAGAGATTCTTCTGAATTTGTTTTTGCTCACGCTGATTGTGGCTCTCGCGCTGCTCACGTTGGAGAACCATGAGGAAGAGGTGTCGGTGGACATCCCACCGGCAGCGAAGCTTGCGACGCCACCGCCATCGGAGACGACTTACGATCCGCAGATGGCACAACAAAAATATCCGAACTTCGGGGAAAAGCCGATTTTTCAGGCGCTACTGACACCGACACCCACACCTCCCCCACCGACGCCCACACCCACACGGACGCCAGACGTGAACGCCATTTTTGCGTCGTGGAAACTTATGAGTGTGGACGTGGGCGAAGCAACGTTTGAGGATCGCTCGAAAACACAGTCGGATCCCGAGCATGCTGTGTTTACTTTGCGCATTGGCCAGAGCATGCCAGTGGAGGTGGAACGCGGCGTGTTCAAGAATGCCATCCTCAAGCGGGTGGATGCTGCGTCGGACAATCCCTCAGTGACCATTGGGATTGAGGGGATTCCCGACCAGAAGATTTTGCGGATGTTCGAAGAGGCTGCAGGTGCCCCTCAATGAAAAACGGCAAAAAAGGTTAGCCATGAGACACATGGGACGGAAAAAACCTAGACTTTGGAGCTGTGTCTTGCGAAGCAAACGGACGTTCGATCATTCGAGAATAGGAAGTCCTGTGGAAAAGAGTTTCAAAAGCTTTGTTTTGGCAGCGTGTCTCACCGTGGCTCTTGCGTGGACAGTGGCTGCACCGGAGGAAGACAACACGGGTGACCGGCCGGATGCGGGCAATGCGCCAGGTGAAACGGTGTCGCCAGTCAACCAGGTGCCAACACCTGCACCGGTTTCAACCGGCGCTGTTACGGCCAATTTCCAACCGGCGGAAGTCGTTGGAACTCAACCCCAGCCGGTCGGCGCGCCGGAAACTGCCGGCTCGCCTTCAACGTCCCCCTCGAGTTTTGCTCCGCCCGCGGAGGGCAGCAGCGCCCCACTCCCCGTGGAAACGCCAGCCACCGGTGCATCGCCTTCCGCGGGTGGAGGGAACAAAATCTCCCTGGTGTTTAACGAAGCCCCGATCGAACGGGTGGTAGCAGAACTTTCTCGCAAAAGTGGCAAGAATGTTGTGGCTCGGGGAAAAACGGTCGGACAAAAAGTCACCATCATCGCGCGCGACATGCCCCTCGAGCGCGTTCTCGACATTATCGTGAACCAGAAACCAAACTGGCTCTGGTATCCGGCGGAAGGGCGTTCGGACACTTTTGAAATCTGGGACCAAGAGTCGTTCCGTGCAGAAGTCCTCCCCAAGCAGGTCAGGCAAAAGGTTTTCGTTCCGCGAGAGATTACGGCCGAGGAGGCTTACAAAGCAATTCAGGGAGTGTTGACGCCGAACATAGGTACGGCTAGCTTTGATCCACGCTCGAACAAAGTTATCGTCACGGACCTGCCCTACGTGCTCGAGCTGGTACAGCGGCTCATCGAGCAAATTGATGTGAAGTTTGTTACGCGGGTGTTCTACATCGCGCACGCGGACGTCAACGCTATAGCAGAGAAGCTGGCAAACATGAAGAGCCCTGCGGCGCCGCAGCCAGAAGTGGATGAACGGACCCACCAGATCATTGTCCGCGATCGGCTCGACATTATCAGGCAGATGGAGCTGCTCGTTGAGACACTGGATATTGGTCCGGAAATGCGCGTGTATGACCTTAACAATATCGGTTTCGAGGGCCAGGACCGTCAGGACCTCGAAGATGCTATTTCAGAAGTTCTCACCCCGAACGCTTATTATAAAATTAACATACAGTCGGGGAAGTTGATTGTCGAAGACGTGCCGGAAGTGCACGAAAAAATCGAGAAAATCCTTCAAGCTTTTGATCAGCCGGCCAAGCAGGTTTTGATTCAGGCGGAGATCATCGAAACGGCATTCCGCGAAGGTCTGAATTACGGTATGGACTGGACCGTGAGCGGGGATTTGTTCTCGAGCGTCATTGACGGATTGACGGGACGAAGCACTTCGTCGAGCGGCTCTGGGTCCAGCTCTGGATCAGGCTCAGGTTCTGGATCTGGGTCTGGGTCTACTGGTGGAAACGTTCAAGGGGGCACCGTTCCTGTGGGGAGTGGAACCCTCGACAAAGAAACACTCGGGTTTTTGGATTTCCGAAAGGAATTCCCCATTGTCTCAGTTGGCGGCGGGGGTATCAGTGCGCAATATCTCTCGCGTCATGCTTACATTGCGCTGAAAGCTGCACTGAGCGATTCGCGCACCCGCATCCTGCAACAGCCGCGGGCAATCGTAAAGAATCAGAAAGAGGTCGCGTTTAGCGTGGGTGAGAAGGTCCCCTTCTTTACGGGCGGCGTCTACACGCAGAACGTGCGAAGTGACACCACGGGTTTCACTGCCACGGAACTGCCACAGCAGAACCTCATCAATGTGGGTTTGGACCTTAACATTCGGCCGACCATCTACAACAACGGGTTGATTGAGATGGAAGTGGAAATCAGCAACGACTCGGCCGTTGTGACCCAGCGTATCTTTAACGACCGCAAATTCGACGCTGTCGGCACCAAAAATCAGGAAATTCAGTCCACATTGATGATTCCCAGCGGTGAGACCCGCGTCATCGGGGGCCTTGTGCGCCAGGATAGGAACGAAAGCCGAAGCGGCGTTCCGGGACTTGTGAAACTCCCCGTTGTCGGACCTCTGCTGTTTGGCAAATACGACAGACCTGCTGAACAGAACGGCCGGCAAATGTTGCTCATTTTCCTTACCCCCACGATCATTTCTGATAAGCCAACAGAAACCCTCAAATACAAGGGACGCATAGTGACCTCAGCCGATGAGATGGCCGCGGCGGAGGAACCAACCGTGTCGCCAACGGAAAGCGACACCTGGCTGGCACCGATCGAGCCAGTAGGTATTCCCGGGAGAACGCGGCGTGGGGTAACATCGGCAGCCACCGAAAAATCCATTCCGCAGAACATTGAAACGGAAACGGAAACTTCGGCACCGGAAGCGCCTTCTACTGAGAAACAAATGGGTACCAAGCTCGACGAGACGGAGATGCCTCCAGCCCAAATGCAAGAGGTGAAACGCATCGCCATAACAGAAACGGCAACTACAGGTGCCGAAGCACTCATGGCGCGAATTACCGGCCCGAGCGGCGCATTGACAGGGGGAACGGCCGCCACGCAAGCGCCCACTCCAACTGCCGCTGCAGTTCCGGGATCAGGCGTTCAGCGCGGTTTCTCTGGCACTCCTCCCTCAGGGGGGCAACAGCCTCAACGTGTCGGGGGACCTGGTAGAGTTCAGTGGACGCCACGGCCGGGTGGAACAACCGGTGGCCTAGCAACCCCGCCTCCGTGGCGGCAGAACGGGCGAGTCACTCCTCCCCGCAGCGAAACACGCTACTGAGAATAAAGGCACGTTTTGACTTCCGTCATCGGAACTATGTGAGCTAAAGATTTAAGAAGGAACCGACAAAAAGGAGCGATGGAGTTGACCAGACGAATCTCATTCATGGTGGCTGTTGCTTCGTGCCTCGCCCTAGCCTCCATTGCGAGTGCGTGGCCTTCTTTCGGTTTCAAACGGAGCAAACCTGAAGCGCCAAAAGAGAAAATCAAAATAGCGGTTTTGGATTTCAGTGTCGCACCTCGTGTTGTAGAACGGCGAGATGAGCGCCGGCGTCTCGTCCGATCGGAAAAACCGGTGGAGACTGAGAAAGACGTGCGGGGGTGGTGGTTTGGCTCAAATGATGTTTACTACAATGCGAACATTGGACGCATCGCCGCAGACATCTTTGATGAAGAGTTGCGCAAGCTGCCCGAACTGGATGTTTATTCGCGTCAGGATCTCCGGGTGTTGTACGCAGAGAAAAAGCAGAAGATAGCGAAGAAACTTAAGCTCGATGACAAAGCGGCCGCCGCCAGTCTCGACCGGCTTGATCCCCTCGCGATTGGCCGTGAGCTGGGCGTTGAGAAAGTCGTGGTGGGACGAATTTGCGACGCGGAACTGCGCAAGAATCGAACGTTTGGCCCATTCGCAAGTGTGACCTCGTTTAACGTCACCGTTTACGATGTTAAGACTGGTCAGGTGGATTTTTCTCAGTCGTATCGGGGACACGATAATTTCAAATCGGTTTATGGGAACATCGAGAGTCGAGCAATGAAGTTTGCTCGCAAATATCAGCAACTGCTGCACGCAAAATAAATCATCAACGTGTACCAAAAGACTTATGATCCCGCCTAAGGTCGGGAAAACTCTTCGATCCTTGTCGTCATTACAAAGAGGAACTATGGACGAACTCACTCCACGTCAGATTGTCGCAGAACTCGACCGTTTTATTGTCGGCCAGGCCCAGGCGAAGCGCATGGTTGCCATCGCTTTGCGTAATCGCGCACGACGACGGAAACTCCCTCCAGAGCTGCGAGATGAAATCAGCCCGAAGAACATCATCATGGTTGGCCCCACAGGAGTCGGGAAGACGGAGATAGCCCGGCGACTGGCAAAACTGGCCAATGCCCCGATGATCAAAGTGGAAGCTACAAAGTACACCGAAGTTGGTTATGTGGGACGCGACGTCGAAAGCATGGTTCGCGATCTCGTGGAGAATGCTATCAGCCTTGTTCGCGCCGAGAAAAGTGCTGAGGTCCTCGAGCGGGCCCAACAGATAGCTGAAGAGCGCATCCTGGATATTCTTTTACCTCCGCCCCCTGGGGTCACACGCCAAACTCGCATCGTGGATGGGAAGCCCGAATCCTATTATGACATTCCTCCGGCCGTTGAGGGGACAGAGCTGACGCGAGAACAGCAGTGGCTGAAGAATCGAGAAAAGATGCGTGAACGGCTACGAGCCGGAAAACTTGACGACCGAGAAATCGAAATTGAAGTGAAGCATAGTCCGGAAGTGCAGGTTCTTGGCCCATTAGGGGGAATGTCGGGAAGCTTCGATGACCTTGGCAGCGAGTTCCGCAACATGTTCGAGAAGCTTTTCCCCCCGCGCGAAAAACGTACAAGAGTGCGCGTGGAGGAAGCACGGGAAATTCTCACACAAGAGGCTCTCGACTCGCTCATTGATATGGACAAGATCACACGTGAGGCACTCGAGCGAGCCCAGGAAAGCGGCATCATCTTCATCGACGAAATTGATAAGATTGCCGGGCGTTCTTCGACTCATGGTCCGGATGTCTCACGCGAGGGGGTGCAGCGCGACATTCTCCCCATCGTCGAGGGATGTGTGGTGAACACGAAATATGGACCCGTGCGCACTGACCATATTCTTTTCATTGCGGCAGGGGCCTTTCATATCAGCAAACCAAGTGATCTCATCCCTGAGCTGCAGGGACGTTTCCCACTGCGCTGCGAGTTAAGCCCATTAGGAGTGGAAGATTTTAAGCGCATCCTGCGGGAGCCTCAGAACGCGCTCACGCGTCAGTACACCGCTCTCCTGGCCACAGAAGGAGTCGAACTGGAATTCACCGAGGATGGCATTGATGAAATTGCTCAGGCCGCTGCCTTCGTGAACGAACAGGCGGAGAACATCGGCGCCCGCCGGCTGCATACAGTTATGGAAAAAGTCCTGGAGGACGTTCTTTTCGAAGCGGGTGAGCCAAACGGCCCCAAGCACGTTGTCATCGATCGGGACTACGTCAAAACGAGGCTCCAGGATATCTTGAAGAACCAGGATCTGAGCAAGTTCATCCTCTGAGCGACTGAGCGACTTCTTTGCCTCTATGTTGCGTATAATGAGACTTGCGAGAGGACGATCATACAAAAGGGACTCGCTGAAGCATTTGAGGTCGCTCAGCGAGTCCCTTAACTTCGCTATCGGCCAAAAGAGAGTCATGCCTCTGGCTGACGCGTGGGGCTGATTCTACTCTTGCGGTGTATTTTCGTCGGTCGGCTCTTCTTCGCCATTTTCCTCTTCGTCCTCAGATTCAGCCAAACGCGCCACACCCGTCACAAGGTCCCCCTCAGCGATGTCAATGATTCGCACTCCTTGAGTATTCCTGGAGATCACGCGAATATCTGAAACCTTCAGACGAATTGCCCGACCTTCGCGCGTCATGACAATAAGCTCATCGTCGTCAAGCACTTCCTTGACGGCGACAACCAGTCCGTTGCGCTCGGTCGTACGAATGTTGATCACGCCCTTACCCCCGCGATTCGTCATACGATAATCGGCAATGGCGCTACGCTTGCCATAGCCCCGCTCACACACTGTGAGCAGGGTGGCTCCGGGGCGAGGTGTTTCGAGGCCAATGACTTCGTCGCCTTTGTTAAGCTGAATACCCCGCACACCAGAGGTGTCGCGTCCCATCGGGCGCACGACAGACTCGTGGAAGCGAATCGCCATGCCACGCCGCGTGGCCAAGATAATCTCTTGCTGCCCATTGGTCAGCTTCACATCGACGAGGGTATCGCCTTCGGCAATATTGATGGCTTTGATGCCGGTGCGACGTATATGACTGTAGAGCGCGAGGGACTGTTTACACACTTGCCCCTTCGCCGTAGCAAACAGCAGGAAATGCTGATCATCGAATTCTCGCACCGGCAGTACAGCGCAGATTTTTTCGTCGGGCTGGACTTCGAGCATGTTCACGATCGCCCGCCCACGCGCCTGACGATTGGCTTGCGGGATGTCGTAAACCTTAAGCCAATAGGCGCGCCCCTTATCGGTGAAGAACATGAGGTAATTGTGGGTTGTGCCAATGAAGAGGTGCTCTACCCAATCCTGTTCGCGTGTTTCCGCGCCGACAACCCCCTTGCCGCCCCGACGTTGCCGACGGTACTGGTCAGTCGGCGTGCGTTTGATATAGCCAGTGTGGCTGATGGTGATAACCATGTTCTCGTCGGGGATGAGGCTCTCGATCGAGATATCGGTAACATCGTCTGTAATCTCCGTGCGGCGCTCATCGGCAAATTTCTTTTTCATGTCGAGAAGTTCTTGCCGCACAATGGCCCACACTTCGCGGATGTCCCCCAGGATGCGCCGATAGTTGAGAATCGATTCCACCAACTGATCGCGCTCTTCGAGGAGTTTTGATTTTTCCAGCTGAGTCAGACGCGATAGACGCATGTCGAGAATCGCCTGGGCCTGCTCAGCGCTGAGATTTCTGGGTTCCGTGGCTTCCGGTTCAAGAATCTGCACCATTTCCAACGGAATCCACAATGTGGACATGAGCTTTTGCTTGGCATCTTCCGGAGTCGCTGCCTCGCGGATTGTTTTCACGACGTAGTCAATGTTGTCCTGAACCACGCAAAGCCCTTGGACGATATGGAGACGCTTTTGAGCGCGGTCGAGTTCGTATCGCGTGCGGCGAGTGACCACGTCGCGGCGATGATTCAGGTAGAGCTGAATCATGCGCGGCAGGCTCAGGTAGCGAGGGCGATTGTCGACGAGAGCCAGCAGGATGACGTTGAACGTTTCCTGGAGCTGAGTATGCTTGTAGAGGTTATTCAGGACGATTTCGGGCACGGCGTCGCGTTTGAGCTCGATCACAATGCGCATGCCTGTGCGGTCGCTTTCATCGCGCAGGTCCGAAATGTCAGTGATCTTTTTCTCCTGAACGAGCTGTGCAATTTTTTCGATGAGCTTCGCTTTGTTAACTTGATAAGGAATTTCCGTAACGATAAGCGCCTGGCGCCCGCCCTTAAGTTGCTCGATATTGACGCGGGCTCGCATCACGATGCTCCCGCGCCCCGTCGTGTAAGCATCGACGATGCCCTTTCGCCCACAGATGAAGCCGCCGGT
Source organism: Candidatus Sumerlaeota bacterium (assembly GCA_017161655.1). Taxonomy (GTDB): domain Bacteria; phylum Sumerlaeota; class Sumerlaeia; order Sumerlaeales; family Sumerlaeaceae; genus DRVG01. The sequence goes on along the minus strand of JADFCV010000010.1, from coordinate 60,709 downwards.
CGGAAAATCGGGCCCTGGCAAATGCTTCATTAACTCGGCAACGGTGGCGTTGGGTTTGTCGATAAGGGCAATGCAAGCATCGACGACTTCGCCAAGATTGTGCGGCGGGATCCGAGTCGACATGCCCACAGCGATACCATCGCTGCCATTGCACAGAAGATTTGGAAAGGCGCTCGGCAAAACGGTGGGTTCGAGGGCAGAGGCATCATAGTTTGGCGCCCAATCGACGGTGTTTTTCTCGATATCCTGCAGGAGAAGCTCGGCAAATTTCGAAAGCCGGGCTTCGGTGTAACGCATAGCGGCAGGTGGATCACCGTCCACAGAACCGAAGTTTCCCTGACCATCGATAAGCGGATAGCGCATGGAAAAGTCCTGCGCCATGCGGACGAGCGTGTCGTAAATTGCCTGGTCACCGTGAGGGTGGTAATTACCCATCACGTGACCAACGCTCTTGGCTGACTTTTCGAATTTATGGGTAGAGGTAAAGCCAAGCTCGTGCATCGCGTAAATCACGCGTCTGTGCACTGGCTTCAAGCCATCACGCACGTCTGGCAGGGCCCGCCCCACGATCACGCTCATGGCGTAATCGAGGTACGAAACCTTCATTTCTTCTTCGATGTCGTGAACGAGGATCTGCTCTCGGTTTTCTTGCATCTATCCAGAATTCTCCAGTGTTGCAGTATGACTTATTGAATCCTGATCCCCTGCAGCCGCCGCACAAGTCTTATTTTGCCTGTGCCCGGCGATTACCGAAGGATTTTACCAATCGTAGAGGGTAAGATGCGAATTCTTTTTTAGTTGGCAAGGCGTTCTCAGTGTTGAGAAAGAGCGCACCATGATGAGCAAACGGAACGTTATTCGGACGGATGTTGTGATTGCCGGCGGTGGCTGTGGCGGGACAGCTGCCGCACTTCAGGCGGCCCGTATGGGGGCAAGAGTCGTTCTCGTGGAAGAAACGCCCTGGCTCGGTGGCATGATCACAAGCGCTGGCGTCGTGGCGTTCGATGGAAACTGGGGAACTCTCACGTGCGGAATCTATCGCGAAATTGTGCGCGAGATTGAAATCTACTACGGAGGCCCTGCCAAAACAGGCACAGGCTGGGTGACCCTGACAGCTTTTGAACCTCACGTCGTGGCCCAGATTCTTGAACGGCTCGTGAAACGCGAAGAGCTCATCCAACTCTTCCTGGAAGCTCAAGTTACGAGTGTGTTGCGCGAGGGCAACCGCATTCGTGGACTCACTTTTCGAAGCAAGAGCGGCGAGGAGTTTGAAGTGCATGCTGCCATAACCATGGAGGCCACGGAGTTCGGTGATATCATCGAAATGGCCGGCATCGAACACCGACTTGGCCGAGAAGCGCGCTCCGAAACGGGCGAGCCTGACGCTCCGGACAAACCTGATTTAGAAATTCAGGATGTCACCTATGTGGCAATTGTGAAAGATTATGAAAAAGCGTACGGGCGCCTCGCTCCGGCGGTGGAACCCTCACAGGATTATGATCCAACAGTTTTCCGCGGGGCAACCGCTCTGGATGTGGATGAATCCGTCGCTCACCCACACACTCTTCACACGTGGGAAACCTTCATCGATTACGGAAAACTTCCGCGCCACAAATACATGATCAACTGGCCGTTCCATGCCAACGACTTTCCAGATAGCCTAGCGTTTTTCGATCGCTCGAAACGGGCAGAAGCGTTTGTGCGGGCAAAACGGCACACGCTGAATTTTATCCACTACATGCAGACGGTGCTTGGTCACCCTGAGCTTGGGATTGCGGACGACGAATTCCCCACGCCGGATGGTCTGCCGTTCATTCCCTATGTGCGCGAAACCAGGAGGATCGTGGGCAGTCGCGTGATGCGCGAGCAGGATGTGCTTCCTGCATTTGGTAACGGGACGCGTCCGCCGCTCCAGCGCGATTCCATCGCGGTCGGTGATTACTTCCTCGATCACCATCATGCTCGCGCGCATTCGGGGCACCCGAATTATTTTGAGGAGCAATACCCCGCCAATGCGAAGTTCCAGGTGCCTTTCGGAGTGTTTTTCCCGCGCGATGTTGAGGGCTTCATGGCGATCGAAAAGAGTATCAGTGTTACGCACATCGTAAACGGTTGCACGCGGCTTCAACCTATCGTGCTTCTGATGGGTCAGGCAGCTGGGGCTGCGGCGGCGCTTGCTGTGCGGGCAGGCGTTGCTCCGCAGGAAGTTCGTATTCGTGACCTGCAGGAGTATTTGATCGTGCGGGCGGTGATGCTTTACCCTTACGAAGATCTTCACGTCGAAGATCGGATCTTTGTGGAGGCACAAAAGCTCGCTCTGGCCGGCGTGGTTTTTGATCAAGAGGATTTTTTGTTCCGCAAGGATTCTTCCCTCACTTGGGAACAGGCAGCAGAGCTCGTAACAAAAGCCTCAGGAAAAGGTGGCACGGGTTATCGCAAGGATCAAAGAGAGCTCTATGCGCAACATCTTGCTGAATGGGTGAGGGAAGTGCCCGAGCTGCAACACGTGCGGGATGGTCAGAGCCAGGCCTACGTTAAGCGTGCGGAGCTTGCTGCATTGCTATGCCGATGCGCAGGCATTGAGCCGGTACCGGAGGTGAGAATCCGCTTCCTGGATATGCCGCACACGCATTGGTCTGCACGTTGGATTGAGCCGCTTTATCGCCGTGAACTCTATGATGGAATATGGCACGTGAACTTTCTGCCGGATAAGTTTGTGCCACGCTGGGAACTGACCTTGATGCTGGATAGGCTTTTTGATCCTTTCCGACGCCTCCCTGAGAATCGTGACGTAATCTAGGTTCATGGCGAGAGACGGACGGCGCAGCTAGAGAGCGAGACATTGTTTGCTGATGGCTCAAAACTGGAACTATGCAAATTTTGTTGAATACTTGGCAAATTTGCCAATAATGCAACGACAAGGAAAATGAAACACGAACACGTCACAGCAATAAGGCAGGACATCCCAAAATTCTCGTCGCGCCACCGGTTGCGGGCTAACATTCTCAAAGCCCTAGCGCATCCTGTACGCTGGTACTTCGCCGAAGTTCTGGCTCATGGACCGAGGTGCGTGTGCGAGCTACAGCAGTTGGTGAATCTCGACATGTCCACCGTGTCCAAGCACCTTGCGGTCATGAGGCAAGCCGGCCTCGTTGAAGATGAGAAGCGGGGCACACAGGTGCTTTATCACCTGGCTACGCCATGTGTTCTCAAAATCTTCCCCTGCGTAGAGGAGGTCCTAGCGAAAGACATTCGACGCAAAATGGAGGTTTTTGGATCCGATGAGTGAAATTCCGGCGGAAAAACATACATCTATCAAGACTGACAAGCAGTCCGTAACGCTCTCTGAGAGATTTTCTGCTCTCACCGCGAGATTCCGGAATTTTGAATGGAAAACGTTTCTGACACTTGTGGGCGTATTTGTCATTGCTTACTTTCTGCCAATCGGCACGCCCCGATTCGACGCTGCCATTCAAGAATCTTTGTACCTGGTAAAGTGGTATGCGCGCGAGCACGTCTTGCTGTGTTTGGTTCCGGCGTTCTTTATTGCCGGAGCCATCAGCGTGTTCGTCAGCCAGGCCTCGGTCATGCGGTACCTTGGGCCTAACGCGAACAGGTTCCTCGCGTATGGAGTGGCCTCGGTTTCCGGAACGATCTTAGCTGTGTGTTCGTGCACTGTTCTCCCGCTTTTCGCTGGGATTTACAAAATGGGAGCAGGGCTAGGTCCAGCGATTGCTTTTCTTTATTCGGGACCAGCCATTAATGTTCTCGCAATTGCTATGACGGCGCGTGTGCTGGGGCTGGAGCTTGGCATTGCGCGCGCTGTCGGTGCTGTGGTCTTCAGCATCGTTGCGGGTTTAGCGATGCACTTCCTATTCCGTCGCGAGGAAGGCGAAAAGGCCCGAATTGCAGCAGCGCTGCCGGAGCCCGAAGTGAAGCGTCCGTTGTGGCAGAATGTGATATTTCTCGGTGCTCAGGTGGGCGTTCTGGTTTTTGCGAATTGGGGCAAGCCGGACGTTCAATCTGGTCTGTGGTACGCGATCTATCTGCAAAAATGGTTGCTTACCGGTGTCTGTGCACTTGTGCTGGCATTTGCCTTGTGGCGGTGGTTTGGCGTTTCCTTTGGGGCCATGGTTGCAAGCATTGCGGCGACTACCGCTGGTGCCGTCCTGGCACCACACGAACCACTTGTTCCCTTTGTGATTGGGGTCATTGCTCTTATCTTGATTACAGCTTTAGGTTCGAGTGACGAACTTAACGAATGGGCTTCAGCGACCTGGACTTTTGCGAAGCAGATTTTCCCGCTGCTCTTTGCCGGTGTATTTGTCGCGGGCATCTTGCTAGGGCGTCCAGGCCATGAAGGACTCATCCCCAACCGTTGGGTTGAAAGCCTCGTAGGTGGAAATTCCTTATGGGCGAATCTCTTTGCTAGCGTCTCGGGGGCTCTCATGTATTTCGCCACGCTCACCGAGGTTCCCATTCTCCAGGGCTTGCTGGGCAGTGGCATGGGCAAAGGTCCGGCTTTGGCGCTTCTCCTGGCAGGACCAGCTCTCTCGCTTCCAAGTATGCTTGTTCTGCGAAGCATAATGGGGACGAAGAAGATGCTCGCCTATGTGACAATCGTGGTGATTCTCGCCACAGTCACTGGCCTTATCTACGGCTCACTCGCTAGCTAACGAAGTTTTTGAAAACAGGAAACACAAAGAGCAAGAAAGGAGGAGACACATCGTGGTGCGAATTCAAATCCTGGGCACGGGATGCCCGAAATGCAAAAAGCTTACTGAGGTTGCTGAACAGGCAGCCAAGGAACTGGGGCTGGAGTATGAACTGCAGAAAGTGACGGACATCAACGAAATCATTTCGTTCGGCGTGATGAGCACTCCGGCCTTGGTCGTCAATGGGCAGGTGAAAGTCGCGGGGAAAATCCCTACCGTTGAGGAAGCAAAAAAACTTCTTCAGTAGCATGGGCGCGTGAGAGACCCGCGTCGGACAAAGTGAGGACGCGGGCTCTACCCCCACACTTCTTATCGTTGTGCAAAGAAAGGAATGACCATGAGGATGCTTAAGGTTGTGACTCTAGCGACTGTTCTTATTGCCATCTCGGCAATGAGTGCATGGGCAGTAACCAGCGGAAGCAAAACGCAAAAGAGTGTGTCAGTCGAAAACAGTGAACGCAAAACAGAAGACACTGCAAAAGCTTCTGTAGAGAAATCTGCTCTCACCGTTTATTACTTCCACGGACACGTCCGATGTACCAACTGCATCAATTTCGAACACTTTACGGACGAACTATTGAAACGTGATTTTGCGAAGGACCTCGAGAGCGGGCGAATCCAATGGAAAGTGGTGAATGTTGATCTTCCAGAGAACTCCCATTTCGTGGATGACTATAAGCTTTACACGAAATCACTCGTGTTGGTGCCGCACAAATCAGGTAAGCCCGGTGGCGATTATAAGAATCTGACAAAAATCTGGCAATATGCCGGGGACAAAGCGAAATTTCAGGCTTACGTGAAGGAAGAGATTGCAAAGGCATTGGGAGAGAGCAAGTGACACTTCCCGGCAGTGGAGCTTTGGCGCTCGCAGTGCTGACGGCCTTCTGGGTCGGAATCATCACGTCAATTAGTCCATGCCCCTTGGCCACAAACATTGCGGCAATGTCCTACCTGGCAAAACACGTCGCTAGCCCTGGCAGTGCTGTAAAGCGAGGCATCCTTTACTCCGTGGGGCGGAGTTTTGCGTATATTATTTTAGCAATTGTCTTTGTGAAGAGCGCGCTAGCGTCTCCTCGAGTGGCGCAACTTATTCAGCAAGTGATGAGTATCGTCATCGGGCCACTTCTCATTCTTATTGCTTGCTTTCTCTTTGAATGGATTCGGATTCCGAGTTTTTCTTTCGTCTCAGCAAATGAGAAATTCCAAGCATGGGCAGAACGCTCGGGGCAATTTGGGGCTCTGTCGCTGGGTTTCGTGTTCGCTCTTACATTTTGCCCCGTCTCTGCTGGACTGTTTTTTGGAACTCTTATTCCATTGGCCATCCAGACTCAGTCTGTCTTCTTTGTTCCGACTCTCTATGGAATAGGGACGGCGCTTCCCGTCGTTGCTTTTTCACTAATTATTGTGTTCGGTGCATCAAGTCTGGCGAAAGCTTTCAACGTCATGACGCACGTGGAGAAGTGGGCCCGCTATACGACAGCCGTCGTTTTCATTCTCGTTGGACTGTTTCTCATTTGGCGAAGCCTTCCATTCTACGCGGAATGGTTGGGGATCAATTCTACCTTGGGAGAAGCAAAATGAGCCAGTGTTGTTGCGGTTCTCGATTCGCTGCCTACAACGTTGTGTGTTCATGCTCAGGTGCAGCCGACACGGGCTGCATTGCTGATCGTGCGGCTCGTCTTTTAGCCGCACGTCATGTAGCAAAACTTTCATGTACCGCTGCTATCGCCGCAGGCGACGAAGAGATCTCAAACTGGTCCGTGGCAGCGCGACAGGTTCTGGTCATAGACGGATGCGAAAAGGATTGCGCGAAGAAGATTCTCGAGAGTCGAGGTTTTACGGATCTCCTGCATTTACGCGTCACCGATTTGGGAATGGAAAAAGGGAAGACTGGAGTGAGCGAGGAAGCTGTAGAAAAAGTTGCCGAGCGCGCTGCGGCACTCTTCCCGACCAAAAGCTAGAACCCGAACAGCTTCAGACGTCCATCCTTTCGAAACAAAAAAGCTGCCCGGATTTTGCGAGTTTCGGACAAAATCCGGGCAAAATTTATAAAACTCTTCGAGGCGGTGATCATCCTTAGAAGAGAGATCCCTCTGCCTCCTCAAAGTGCCATGGCACGGTCAGGATGCTGCTCTCCTCATTCTCAGGAGATCCTCATCCAGAAGTGCTTCCCATCGCTGCTCCGCGGACATGGACCACCCATTCGCGGATCAGGCTCGCCAGGTCGGTCCTCCTTTGTGACAATCATGAAGCAACGTGTGCAGCGGTACTGCCGAGTCTTCACCTTGTTCACCTCCTCTCGCGAGCCAGGACTGAAAGTCCCCCTTTTGGCTCTGCACCACAAATATACCGTGGCCAATGAAAGTTCTTCTTTACGCTTTTCAGCTCCCTAGGGAAAACAATCTCAGGCGGCCAATAGGGATGGAGAATTTTTGGAAAGAATAACTGGCGGAGAGGGGGGGATTCGAACCCCCGCTACAGGTATTCCCCGTAGGACGGTTTAGCAAACCGCTGCCTTCAGCCACTCGGCCACCTCTCCGTTTGCCAAACCCGTGCGAAATTACGTGCTTTCCTAACAAGTATTCAAACCCGACATGTGCCATCGTCGCTCGGCACTATATTATGCATTCCACTCTTGCGCATTTTGAGCTTCTGCCTAGAGATCTGTTCATAGAAGGAGCATTGAATGGCAAACACGAACGATTCAACCTGGGATGAGCCAAACTTTCAAGAGATTGAAGAGGAACACTATGCGCGTTTTCGGGAATTGATCGCGGGGGCAGTGCGGGAGGGCGCAAGCGATCTGCATTTGCGCGCGGGGCAACCTCCGCGGGTGCGCATTGACGGAGAACTGTATCTCGTTGAAGGCCCGCCGATTACCGAGGAATCCCTTCGGACGTTTGTTTATTCGATGCTACACCCAGAGCAAATTGAACGTTTCGAGCGAACACATGAACTCGATTTCGCGCGAACTTTTCCCGGAATCACGCGTTCGCGTTTCAACCTTTACATCCAGCAAGGCATTTTGTGTGTATCAGCTCGCCTCATCCCTGAGCGTGTGCCCACGATGGAAGAAATCGGTCTTCCCCCCATCGTCTATTCGTTCGTGAATCTTCATTCTGGGCTTGTTCTGGTGACCGGCCCCACCGGCAGCGGCAAATCCACCACGCTGGCAGCGATGATTGATTACATCAATGAGCATCGTCGCACCCATATCCTCACAATTGAGGACCCAGTCGAATATGTGTTCACAGAAAAGCGCTCGATGCTCAGTCAGCGCGAGATGTCGCTGGATACGCTCAGCTACCACCACGCACTGCGTCATGCATTTCGCCAAGATCCCGACATTGTGATGATTGGAGAAATGCGAGATCTCGAGACGATGCAGGCAGCGATCACTCTGGCAGAAACAGGGCATCTCACCTTTTCGACGCTGCACACAACGGAAGCAGCCACCACCATCAACCGCATCATTGACTCTTTCCCGCCTCACCAGCAGCCGCAGATCCGCGCGCAGCTAGCAGTGTCGCTGCAGGGTATCATTTCCCAGAAGCTTGTTCCGCTGAAGGATCGGCGCGGCCGCGTTGCAGCTCGGGAAATCCTTGTCTGCAATCGGGCGGTACGGAATCTCATTCGCGAGGGAAAGGTGCCACAAATTTTCTCGGCTATCCAAACAGGCATCGAAGATGGAATGATCACACTGAACGCCTCGCTAGGCGAGCTTTATCGCCAGGGACTTATCAGCTACGAAACGGCACTGGCACATGCAACAGATCGGCGGGATTTCGCGCAGAAGTACGGGAATTAGGAAACACTCCAAAGCTCACTTATTCTTTTGTTCATCCCTGGATGCCGCGCTGGCGCCAGTCTTGTTCAAATTCCGTGATAAAGCGCTCTTGCTCATGGGTCTCAATTGATCCGGGGCGTTTACTTCGGATCGACTTGATCGCTTCATTTGCCGAGAGCCCTTGAGTGACAAGATAACATGCTAGCATGGTTCCGGTCCGGCCATACCCGGCATGACAGTGCACTGCCACCGCCCGACGATTTTGGCGTTGCTGCTCGACAAACTCGACGAACTGCCGTGCTTGGTCCATGCTGGGCGCACCAAAATCAGGAATAGGCAAATGTAGATACGGGAAGCCGTACTCGGCAACGGCGTGCAGCGGGATGCCCACTTCATCCAGGGAAACCAATGCCCCAATACCTTTGTCCAGAAGCTCCTGAAGGGCCTGGCGTAAATCGCCGTAGGTGCTCGGGTGAGCACATCCCGCCAACACACCATCCACCACATAAGAGAAGTTGTGAAGCAAACACACCACTCCCTGCGGCCGACCTAACAAAATTGTCCAAAAAGGTGGAGGCCGCTTTAGCAGAATTCGTCGAATGCCGACGTCAGGTCCTGAGCGATTGCGTAAGGATCGCGTCCCTCAATGTCCTGACGTTGCAGCATGAAAACGACCTTGCCTTCGCGAAGCAAGGCCATTTGCGGGGAGGAGGGCGGGTAACCTACAAAATAGCTGCGAGCACGTTCGACAGCCTCCCGATCTACTCCGGCAAAAACGGTGACAATCCGGTCGGGCAATTTGGAATGACGGAGCGCAAGCGCCACGGCAGGCCGAGCCCCGCCAGCAGCACAGCCGCACACGGAATTCACAACGACGAGCACCGTGCCTTGATGAGATAACGCCTCATCAACCTGTTCCGGTGTACGCAGGTCTTCGACACCGAGCGACGTCAGCTCCTGCCTCATCGGCTCTGTCATTTCCGGCGGATACATCGGTGCCATGCGAAAAAAGCTGCTCATCCTTAGCGACTCCTTTGGAAAGGGTGTTATCAACTGCAAAGTGTACTGATTTAGTTCTGTTTTATTCAGTTTTATGGTTTTCATCTTCAGCAGAGCTTTCCAGGGCTTCGGCTATTGTTTGTACTGTCTTCTTGATTGAGCGATAGCTTCGCGGTTGCCTGAGAGCTCACAAATGAAGTTTGTGCTGACATCCCAACAAGCCGATGCAGCGACAGTTGTTCGGATGACCCGTTCTCTGGGCACTCTGGCTTTGCTGCTGTGGGCTACCAGCTGCTATAAGCAGTCCCTACCCTACCCTTTTCTGGGGACGGTGTGGGCAGGTGTGCTTGCTTTGTTATGTTTTGTCACGGGCTGGCTGGTCTTAATCGACTTTGTGCCCATCCCGCTAGATAAGCGTCCTCTCATCGGAGCATGTGCCTTCACTCTATGGATGACGGCGCGCTGGATCGCCGATGGCAGTCCCGTGGTAGGAATCGAAAATGTTATCACGGTACTCACGTGGTGCGCGTGGTTATTTGTCGCAACGCATTTGGCTAGCCTTACTCGCGTTGTCGTGGGATCCTACTCTCAACGAAGCGCCACGTCCGCGGTATTGTTTTTCCCGCTTTTAGCATTGGGGATTCTGGCTGGACTGTTTGCTTTGCACGCTATTCTGCAGTATTTCGTTTTGTATGATCGACAGCTCGCGGAGCTGCGTGCCTCTATCGGCAACCGAGCCGCAACACCTCTGGAAATGGGATTGATCCACCATTTCCAACTTAAACGTGTCGCATCCGTGTGGGGAGATCCTAATGCCTTTGGGTGCTTCTGTGCCCTGGGCCTCGGCGCTGCGTATTTTCTCTGGCGGGAAGCAAAAGCCATTTCGCGCCCCCTATTTCCCAGGTCTCTTGCGGGAGCAATCGCGCTAGTGTGTGGAATTGGAATTCTTCTCAGCGGCTCGCGAGGCGCTTTGCTCGACGTGCTCGTTCTCCTGATAATCATTGTTGCAAGCCACCGGTGGACGCAGCCCCGAAGGATTGCTGCTGTCTCCCTTGGAATCATTCTGTGTGCTCTTTCCAGCGCAAGTAGTCCAGCGGACCAGACCCAGCCGATGGCGTCCTCATGGTGGAGGCGCAGCGACACAATCCGTGAACGCATCCATTATGCTGAGATTGGATGGAAGATTTTCTTGTCAGCGCCTGTGGTGGGCGCCGGACCTGGCAGCGTGGAAAAGTATTACGGTAGATTGAAACCAGCAGAGGCACGGGAATCAAAGTTTCTGCACAACTGGCTTTTGCAGATTGCCGCCGAAACGGGTATCATTGGGGTCTTGCTTTACGGCGCCACCATTCTGAGCCTCCTTAAGGCGGTGGTAAGCTTGCGCAAGGAATCCCCTTCCTCCATGTCCATCCTGGCAGCTCTCATTGTCACCTTTCTTGTGGATAGCTTCTTCGAGCTGTCATTCAACCAGCGTGAGCTCATGGCGACGTTCGGCTTACTCGGCGGACTCGGTGTCGGGGCGGCTCCCGCGCCACCTGCGACTAGAGAGGACAATCAAAGGGGTGGGCGCTGGCTCCTCGTGCTTATGAGTTTTACGCTCGGCCTCTTGCTGGCTCTCGTTGCCGTTCCGCGGTCGCTTGCAAATGGATTTCGGCAGCTTGCCGAATCGAAGCTCGAAGCCAGAGATTTCACTGGCTCAGAGGAAGTTCTGCGTCGGGCTTTGCAGTGGAGTCGAAAGGATCCAGCAAGCCTGGCGCTGTATGGAGAACTTTTACGCCAAATGAACGATTTTTCGGGTGCAGAGCAGAGTTTTCGTCATGCACTCCAATCTGCTCCGTGGAGCGCAGTGATCCGCCTGCAGTTAGCTGACACGTTGAAAAGCCTCGGGAAATTCGATGAAGCAGAGAAACTCTTGCGTGCAGCTATCGCGCTGTATCCAACCAAGGCGGAATACTGGCACGAGCTAGCGCTTTTTCTCGAAAGTCGTGGGCGCTTGCCAGAGGCGCTAGAAGCCGCAGAGAAAGCCTGCCAGTTTAGCTACCTCTATCCTGAGCGTGACCAGGCGCTCAAGCGACGCCTTGAGGAAAAACTGCAGGCGAAAAGCCTAGCTACCACTTCCACACTGACACGACCACAATGATGCGCGTGAAATCGTATGCAAAAATAAACTGGTATCTACGTGTCGGACACCGTCGCACGGATGGCTTTCACGAAATCGAGACGATTTTCCAGGAAATTGAGCTTGCCGATGAGCTTGTGTTCGAACCGATCGATAGCTCTTCGTGTGAAATTGTTGGCATGCCTTTCGAGCTACCACTCGAACAGAACCTCATCTGGCGGGCATGGAGCTTACTTCGACAAGAATGCGGATCCTCCGTTGGCGGGGTGCGTATCAGCGTGGAAAAACATATTCCTGCGTGCGGTGGGCTGGGGGGAGCTAGCTCGAATGCGGCAACAACCCTGCGTGCACTAAATCAGATTTTCGCCCTGGGGATGAGCGATCAAGAGCTTGAGCATCTAGGCGCCAGAATCGGCAGTGACGTGGCGTTTTTCATTCGTGGGGGCTGTGCTATTGGACGGGGTCGCGGCGAGCAGCTGGAACGGCTTGCCGGAATTCCAGCTTATCCTCTTGTCCTCGCGTTTCCGCAGGCAAGAGTCGCTACAGCAGAAGCATATCGCCGACTTAGTGCCTTGCCACGCCCTCAACCGCCAGCTCCGCTCGAGACGGTCGTTGAAGCGCTGCGCTCAGGAGACTGCACAGCCGTCGCCTCTCTGCTCCATAACGATTTTCAAATTCTCGTCGAACAGGAGGCTTGGTTTCAGCAGGCGAGCGCCACACTGAAACAAATGGGATGCCTCGGGACTCTTCTGAGCGGAAGTGGAAGCACGATATTTGGCGTGAAAAACGTCCTTGAACACGCCTTTTCCAGGCCGAGAAGTGAAAATTACGAGAAATCAAGCTGGGTGCTCGAAATCTGGACCCGGCCGGAAAGAACTGTGTAGGAGCAAATTCAACGAGGGGAACGGAAAGCACCATGTCTCAACTGGAGATTACATCGGTGAATGTGCGTCCGTACGAGTCGGACGACGAGAAGCTGAAGGCGTTTGCTTCAATCGTCTTCAATAACTGTTTTATCGTAAAAGATTTGAAGGTGATTGAAGGCAATAATGGCCGCTTTGTCGCTATGCCCAGCCGGCGTGGGAAGGACGGTGTGTTCCGGGATATCGCGCACCCTCTCAACCAAGAGACACGCGACTTGATTGAGCGCACCGTTCTCGAAGCCTATGAAAAAGAGGCTAGCCGGGGTTTTCAAGGTTCTCGGCGCGCTAGCGATGGGCTTGACGACTAATGAGTCCTCAGCGTTTCGCAATTCATTGAAACAGCCGAGAATCCTTTTTCGGCTCGGGGTAAGGGATAATTTTGGGGGCGACTTCCACACCACTCGCCCCCGCTCCCCCTTCGATTTCTAGCGGAAGAATTCTGCGGTGGAGCGCTTCCTTGCCAGAAGCTTTGAAAGTAAAAGTATTATGAAGAGCCGTGGCTCTTGCTTTTAGCCATTGGCGTTTGGTCTTAGGCGTATTGCGGATTGTGTATTGCTCCTCGTCTGCAAGGCGATAGGCGAACCGGCTGAGGTCAGGAGTAAACGCCACGCCTTCTTCTGCTAGCTCCCCATTGCGTTTGTTGCCATCCAGCCATTCAGATGCCAGTCCCAATGCGGTCGCTAATTCTTTGTCCTCTGCGAGCATTTTCCGCGTGAGGACGATGGAGCCGGGACCAAGCGTGGGCTGAAGTTTATCAAGCTCCTTGCGAGCCGTTTGAGCAATCTTTGTCTCGGGATAACCGGTGACTAGCTGTTCCAGCGTGCGCTTGCGTGTGAGCAAATCTCCCGCCTGGCTAGCAGAGGCATAGAGTTGGCGGGCTTCGTTTTCCCGAGTCTTTGCCAGCCTCGCCGGGTCATCTTCGCCTGCAAGCATCAGGTACGCACGAGCACGAGTGGGATCGGCGCTTTTAGAACTAAGATCCGCAATCTGTTTTGCGATCTCCTTTGAACGCGGCGAACCAGGATAGCGGCGAATGTATGCAGCGCCCGCATCCACCACGGAGTCTATTTCCACCTGTGTGCGAAATTGTTCGGCAACGCCGCGCACGAGCATGTCTGTTACAAACAGCGCAGGGACTGTTGCTGCACTCTGGCCGATGCTTTGCACGGTCGCTGAACCCACAGCATACATCGTGTCGTCAGTCGTGCGTTTCCCTGTGACAATAAACTTCTTTCTTTCTTCTCGAAGCTGCGCAACGGCTTTGTCGTAGGCACTGTCGAGATTGTAGGAAGGTGTATCGAGCAAAGCGGCCGCAGCGCGCCCACCAGGCGTCTCAGACCGCGATTCTGCAACAGCGCGCAAGAGCTTAAGCGCCTCTTCGTGGTTTCCGCTCTGTTCAACAAGCGCAGCCCGAGCATAAACAACGCTATCAAACAGTGGCCCGGACTGGGCTTCGAGTTGTCTCAGCGTAGCTTCGTCTTTTGCACAGAGGGCACGAACGGCTTGTTCGAGCAACCGCTGATCTTCGAATGACAAGTGTCGCTCCCAATCACTGACCCCTACAGCCGCGAACATCTCCTCCTCGCTCTGTTGCTGCGCCAATCGAGTTTCTTCGAGCAGCTTCACGGCTTTGCTGTTCGTAGTTTCGAGCAGTGCGGCGGTCTCCAAATGGAAAATTGCTGCACGGAAATTCTGAGCCTGAAGCGCAGCTTGCCCAACCGCGATTTCCTGTTCGACGCGATCGCGTCGCCGCTTTTCCGTGAGTTGCCGCAACAGTTCCTCAACCTCTGGACGCTCGGGTGCCTCCGGATACTCCTCGAGGAAACGGCGAGCGAGAAAGATTATTCGGCGCTCACGTTCACTTGTGCTGCGCGCCTTACGCATGGAGTAAGCGGTGTCGAGAAGAAGCTGAACGGCATCCTGGGGTTGAAAAAGCGCAAGTTTTGACAAACTCGCCGAAGCGCGATTAAAGACCCGTGTGAAACGGTTGTAGCGGTTTTCACCTTTGAGCTGGTTCAATTCGTAGTATTCGTCATCAAGAAGCGCATGAAGGATGCGTAGACGAAGTTCCTCGTGGCGGATCTCGCGCACCGCCTCCTCGCCCGCGCGAAGAAATTCTTCGCGGTTTGGTGATGACATGATAAAGAGATAACGTATCGCGGCACTCAATGTAAGATCGGAAGAACTCCCCTGGTCACTCTCGGCTTTGATCTGATCAAGATAAAGTTGGACGAGAGTATCGCGACGATTGGCGAGTGCGGCTCCAATTGCGGCACGTGCCATCTGCTCCTCGCTCTTGCTTTCAACAAGAGCATCTGCTGTCCGTTTTGTGGCTTCCTCAGGGCGCTTGCCCTCCGAAGCCCACACCCAGGGAGGCTGACCTAGCGCAATGAGCAGCGCCAGCACGCACGAAGCCCTCGCGATGGTCCTCAGTTTGAACACGCCGAATCATGATTACGGTTGGGGGCTACGTGCATTCGCGATAACACAGGAAAGATATTCAGTCATCACTTTCGCTCGTTGTCAGCGAAAAAGGATAAAGCATTTCTTTGCGATGATTAGAAAACGCTTTCAGTAAAAAACAAATAGTGCCTAGAGCGAAGAGATGAGGCGGTGAAGAATGAGAGGGCGCTGGCTGCAGAAAAGTGTGTGTGCCCACGTGCTGGTAGCAATGCTGGCAGGGAAAATGTTTGGGGTGAGCGCTGAGGCCCCTTCAGCCGCGAATAAACACGCTGCGCCAGCCAAGTCGATGGCACGCCAGGATTTAGGAGCCATCCGCCCCAGCAATCTCACGCTTCCTTTCTTTGCAGTTTCGAGCTTCGCAGGTGGAGAGGCCGTTGGCAACACGGTGGCCCGTGATCTAGCCCTGGCCGATGTCGCTTCACCGGCAGAAAGCTCCCCAGCCATAGAGGCCGCACGGCAGCAAGACAGGCAAAAGGGGGCTGTCGTCCTGGAGGGGTGGACAGCAGCCGGGGTCCATTACGTCCTTCGAGGCGAACTAAGTGGCGGCTCTGCCACTGCCGAAGTTTACGATGTGGCGTCAAGTCGGCGATTATTTGGCAAGTCTTATTCGGGGATTCGCACTGGTGATGAGCATCGGCTTGCGCATCAAATTGCCGATGACATCATTACGGCACTCACTAACCGACCGGGGATTTTCTCTTCTTTTATCTGCGCACTCCTCGACACCGGTGGCGGGAATAAAGAGCTCGTTGTGATGGAGCCTGATGGCGGCAACGTCCGGCAGCTCACGAACGAAAACGCCCTGCTGGCAACACCGGCCTGGGGCAAAAATGGCGCGGAGATTTACGTTACTTCGTATCGCGACAACAATCCCGACCTCATAGGGATCACGCTGCGTGGTCAACGTTTCGAGATCAGCCGGCGTCCCGGGCTCAACACCTCGCCGTCGTGGTGCGAGGCTATCCAGCGTCTGGCTGTCACATTGTCGAAAGATGGCAACAGTGAAATTTACACCATGACGCGAGATGGGCGAGATCTGGTTCGGCTCACGGAAAACAGGGACGCCGATACCGCGCCAGATTGGAGCCCGGATGGGTCACAGATTGTCTTCACATCGGACCGTAGCGGCACACCGCAAATTTACGTTATGGCTTCCGACGGCTCGTCGCCGGTGCGCATTAGTACAGGCACCTACTGCGACTCGGCGGTATGGAGTCCGGATGGGGCGAAGATCGCTTATGTCGTGCGCGAAAAGAGCGAGTTTAACATTTACGTGCACGATGTTTCGTCAGGCGAACTGACTCAAGTCACCCGTGGCCAGGGTGCTAATCGTGACCCTAGCTGGGCACCTGATTCCCGACACATTGTCTTTGAATCCGATCGCAACGGCTCCCGGGGGCTTTATTTGATGGATACGACCATTCGCATTGCCCATCCGATCGCGATCGGCCCTTACTCTTCACCAGCCTGGGGTCCTTTGTTTGCACGGTAGGAGAAACTCCAGCAGGGTGCGCAAAAGAACATGCGCCACAGCCAGGCGCCGCCCACCAAGTCGCCCCCCCACGTTTTCACGCCCGTGGGGAGACCTTCCCGAAGTCGCACGGCACTCTTGCTCCTCCGGCGCTCACTCTGGCGTTTGCTTTTTTGCTTCACTGCACTGTCCCTGCACCCCATGCTGAAGGGCAGAGACAACACCCTGGCCTATTGCAACAAAAGGAGTGGCACAAGAAATGAGTCAAAACAACGTTGCAGAAAATGCACGAACATCACTGCGAGTTGGGGCAAAGGAATACGAAATTTGGTCACTGCCCCGAATAGCGCCATCCGAAAAGCTCGCACGCTTGCCTGTTTCGCTTCGGGTACTCTTAGAGAACGTTCTGCGGACCGATGATGGAAGCAGGGAAAGCGCGGCGGCCATTGAATCCATTCTCAACTGGGATCCGCACGCTGAGCCAGAAACTGAGATAGGCTTCACCGTCGCCCGTGTGCTTCTGCAGGATTTCACAGGCGTGGCGTGCGTGGCTGACCTTGCTGCCATGCGCGATGCTGTTGTTCCGTTTGGCAAAGATCCGGCGATGATTGACTCTCTCCAGCCAGTGGAGCTGGTGATCGATCACTCGGTGCAGGTGGACAGCTTTGGCTCTCCGGAAGCACTTCAGCGCAATGCGGAGCTCGAGTACGAACGCAACAGAGAACGCTACATGTTTCTCAAATGGGGGGCGCGCGCGTTTCGGCGGCTGCGCGTGGTCCCTCCCGACACGGGCATCGTCCACCAGGTGAACATCGAGTTTCTTGCCCGCGTCGTCATGACAGATAACAAAGACGGACGGCAGACAGCCTTTTTCGACACACTTGTCGGCACCGATTCCCACACAACAATGGTGAATGCGCTGGGAGTGCTGGGATGGGGCGTGGGGGGAATTGAAGCAGAAGCGGCCATGCTTGGCCAGCCAATTGCCATGCTTGTGCCACAGGTTGTGGGCGTGCGTTTGGTTGGCGAGCTTCCTCCAGGCACAACAGCTACCGACCTTGTTCTTACCATCACGCAGCGGTTACGACAACTAGGAGTTGTTGGAAAATTTGTGGAGTTTTTCGGGCCAGGGTTGGCAACGCTGAGTGTCGCGGACCGCGCGACTCTATCCAATATGGCCCCCGAATACGGAGCCACGGTTGGTTTCTTCCCGGTGGATGAGAAAACATTGGATTACTTGCGATTTACGGGAAGAAGCGAGGAACAAATCGCATTGGTTGAAGCATACTGGAAAGAACAAGGACTCTTCCGTAGCGCAGATTTTGCTGAGCCTGAGTACTCCACTGTTCTTGAGATTGACCTTGGGACGATTGAATCGACACTTGCAGGACCGCGCCGTCCGCACGACCGTGTGCCTCTGCGCGACGGCAAAGCAAACTGGCGACGCACGCTGGTTGAAAACCTCGCTGCGAAGAATAAAATTTCGCAAGAAGAAGGGTCAGCTTTCCTTGAGGGAAAGGAGCCGCAGGCAGAGAGTGCGCTTTGTCGTCGGGTTGAGGTGGGAGCTGGTGAATCACCCCTCCAAATGACACACGGGAATGTCGTTATTGCTGCTATTACAAGCTGCACGAACACCTCGAATCCAAGCGTCCTGGTGGCGGCAGGGTTGCTGGCAAAAAAGGCTGTCGAACACGGGCTGCGCACGAAGCCCTGGGTGAAGACGAGTCTTGCCCCCGGCTCACAGGTGGTCACCGAATACTTGCGCGAATCAGGGCTGCTTGCGGCACTTGAAGAACTGCGTTTCCACGTCGTGGGCTACGGGTGCACCACATGCATTGGCAATAGCGGTCCTCTCCCAGAGCCTATCGCAAAAGCCATCACGGAGGGGGAACTCGTCGTCGCGGCCGTACTCTCGGGGAACAGAAACTTCGAAGGGCGGATTCACCCCCTTGTCCGCGCAAACTATCTCGCCTCGCCACCGCTAGTGGTCGCTTACGCTCTGGCTGGTACAATGGATATTGATCTCATCAACGAGCCGCTGGGTTTAGGGGCTCAAGGAAAGCCTGTTTACCTGAGGGATATCTGGCCAGCTCCGGAAGAAATCAGGCAGGTGATTGAGTCGAGCGTCCGATCAGAAATGTTCCGCAGGGTTTATTCGAACGTATTTGAGGGCGACGCAAATTGGCAATCAGTGCCAGCCCCGACGGGCGTCCAATACGAATGGGATCCTACGTCCACTTATATCAAAGCGCCGCCTTTTTTCGAGAGCTTTGCCCTGGAGCCCTCGCCGATAAGCGATATCACAGGCGCGCGAGCGTTGGCTGTACTCGGGCATTCTGTGACCACGGATCATATTTCGCCAGCCGGCTCAATTTCCCCGAATTCGCCAGCGGGTCAATACCTCATGTCCCTGGGGATTGCCCCCAAGGATTTCAATTCCTATGGTGCACGGCGGGGAAATCACGAGGTTATGATCCGCGGCACCTTTGCCAACATTCGTCTGCGCAATGAGCTTGTGCCAGGCGTGGAAGGTGGTTTCACCCTGCATCTGCCTGACGGGGAACAGATGACAATCTACGACGCGGCTATGCGTTATCGGGCTGAAGGAGTCCCGCTGGTCGTGCTTGCAGGGCAGGAGTACGGGAGCGGGTCGTCGCGCGACTGGGCCGCAAAAGGCACCGCCCTCTTGGGTGTGCGGGCTGTGATCGCGGAAAGCTTTGAGCGAATTCATCGGAGCAACCTTGTGGGAATGGGAGTGCTTCCGCTTCAATTCCTGCCTGGAGAAACACGTCAGTCGTTGAGGATTTCCGGAAAAGAGACATTCGATATTGTTGGTCTCTCCGATGGATTGGTGCCTAAAGGCGAAGCAAAAATTGTCGCCAGACGTGAGGACGGAACAGTCACAGAATTCCGCGTCCGCGTGCGAATCGACACGGCCAAAGAGCTGGAGTACTATCGACATGGCGGAATTCTCCAGTACGTCCTTCGGCAGTTGCTCGCTAGTTGAGTGGGTTCTGATCACATCAGAAAACAAGGGGCGAGAACGGCTTCGGGAACGTTCTCGCCCTTGACTTTAAAGGTAAGGGATTTGCCGGAATCGGTAAGTTCAATTGATTAGTTCCGTAAGGAGAGAAACACAGTGAACGGCAAGAGCGAGTCTGTCGATCTCCGCACGCTTCCCCTGGAAAAACTCATCGAGCGATCCCAGGTTTTGGTAGAGGCTCTCCCCTACATCCGCCAATTTCGAGGCGCCACAATCGTGGTGAAATACGGTGGGCATGCGATGGTGGACCCGGCGCTTAAGGCAAGCATTATTCAGGATTTGGCGCTGATGGCCATCGTTGGCATGCGTCCTGTCGTCGTCCATGGCGGTGGACCAGAAATTACAGCACTCATGAAGAAACTTGGGCTACAGCCCCAGTTTGTCGCTGGCCAGCGGGTCACTGACGCTGAAACACTCGACGTGGCGGAAATGGTGCTGGCTGGGAAGATCAATAGCGAGATCACGCTCGCTCTGAATCGTGCTGGAGTGAGAGCTTGCGGCCTCACAGGCAAGGATATGGGATTGATCCTTGCGAAGAAACTCTACCATGAGCCGGCAGAGGGAGGGCCACGATTGGACATTGGCTTTGTGGGCGATGTGGTGCGGATTGATCCCACGATCCTTCGAATTCTTCAGGAGAATGAGATCATTCCTGTCATTTCGCCGATTGGCGTGGACGAAGAAGGACAGACATACAACATCAATGCAGATACGGTAGCAAGCGATGTGGCCGCTGCCCTGCAGGCTGATAAATTTATCTTGCTAACAGATGTGCGTGGGATTCTTCGCGACCGGCAGGATGAGTCAACACTGATTCACTCGCTACGCCAGGATGAAGTGGAACCGCTTATCGCGGAAGGGATTATTCATGGCGGAATGATCCCGAAGGTCCGTGCTTGCCTGGACGCCTTGCGCGCCGGCGTAAAAAAGACACATATCCTCGACGGCCGGCTACCGCATTCTCTGCTTCTCGAAATTTTCACTGACCGTGGCATCGGAACGCAAATCGTCCCGTGAGAGCCGTAAATGCGCCGGCCTCGTAGCGTTAGAGCTCACCTTCGCGTCGGAGAATTTCCATGTAGTTGAGCCGCTTCTTTGGAGCAACAAAATCGGGCTGCTGCGTCACGGCCAGAATCTTGCGGCGTAATTGCTCAGGCGTGAACGGTTTTTCAAGGTAGTCAGAAGCTCCGAGTGTGAAAGCCTTGGCAACGGCCTCGTGATCTGCGCGTGAGGATACAAAAATGATTTTGCTCCCTCGAAGATGCCGATTGATACGAAGAAGATGCGAAAGATGAAAGCCGTTCAGCTTTGGCATCATGATATCGAGCAAGAGAATGTCTGGTTGGTAGGCGATGATCTTTTCAGGCGCCAGTTCGGAGTCTGAAACACCAATGATCTCGTAGTCCTCGCGCAAAATGGATTTCACATAGTTGACGACGTCGACATCGTCGTCGATGATCATGATGCGGACGCGTCGTGAAGTTGCGGGTGTGAAAGGGCGATTCGGCGATGGGTTCTCTGTCCTATCTTCTCCGTCTTTCGCGGAAGGAGTTTCTGAAGAGCCCTCACCCGCGATAGCAGCTTGTTTCTCTGCTCTGCCTGGCGAAGAGAGCTCTTCCTGCGAGAATCGTTTCGGGTGGGGCTCAATCCGATGTTGTTGCACCATCTGCTTTACAACGCTTAAAAGATGACTTGGGTTGAAAGGCTTCTGAAGGTAAAAGTCACCTCCGACACCCATGGCTTCACGAACCGCTTCGTTGTCGGAACGGGCAGTGAGAAAAATGACTGGCAGGTGCGCAAACCGCGCATCTTTCTTAATAGCACGAACTGTGTCGATGCCCGTGAGCACGGGCATCATGACGTCCATAATGACAAAATCAGGTTCGTACCGATCAATCCGTTCGAGAGCCTCAACGCCACTCGAGCAGGTAACGACTTCAAATTCCTCTCGGAGTGCGTGGCTCACAATCACACGGACATCTGGATCATCATCGACGACAAGAATGCGAATTCGTGGCGCTACGCTCATTTGAGCTTCATTGCTGGCGCAATTTTGGATGGATCGTCAAGCGTCGAGCAAGCAGGGCGGGCCACGCTACTTCTATTGGGGGGGTGCGTGGCGGTTTCTCTATCGCGACGATTCCAACTGTCGCTTTTTCTCGCGCGCGAGCCGAAGTTTTTCACGAACTTCCTGATTGTCTGGATGAATGGCGGCGGCAATAGAGAGGAAGTGAACAGCCTGTTTGTAGTTCTGTTCTTCGAAGGCGCGCAGGCCACGTTGATACTGCTCAAGAAACATCCGTTCGCTACGCTCGTCCAATTTCTTGCCTTCAGCCGCTGGTTGCGCGGACTCCGCAGCTTTATCCGTGGTCTTCGGAGAGGCGATGGTCTCTTTCTCTTCAGGAGCAGCAACACCTGCTGGTTGAGACGCCGGCTGTGAAAAAGCTGTAGGCAGCTCGATGGCCTTAGTCTCGGCGAGGGCAACATCCGGTGGCGTCTGAGGAGGAAGCTCCAGCGTTTGAGTTTCTCCCATATCCGACGATACTATACCAGTTGTTGGCGAAACCACGACGGTTGAAGCTTGCTCGTTGCTTGCTTCTGGTTTCCCCGATGACTTCTCGAGAACTGAGGTTGATAAGCCATCGAGTTCGCCCTCAGCAAAATCAAGAGTCAGAGCTTCGAGTTCAACGGATCCGATACCCGGCCCCGCTGGGATTTCACTTGGTGAAGCGACCTCTCGCCCAACGACCGCCTCTTTCGGGGGACCGATTTTCTCTTCCGCTGAGGGCGATCCTGAGACCACGGCTTCGGAGACTGGTTCTTCTGAAGAACCACCGATGATATCCTCGAGCTGGATCGCCGGGACATCGGTTGGTAGTCTCCCCACCACGGTCTCGGCCTCCGTGTCCACATTCAATGGAAGGGACGGAGATTCCGCTTCCTCAGCTTTTGAGACGGGAGCTGGGGTGATCACGATTTTGCTCTCGTCAAGCCTGGCTGCGTACGGCTTCTGCGGGGCTGGTGGAGGCTCCTCCGCCGCCAAATTAATGCCGAGGTCATCAAAGGAGACAATGTTGGGAACGTCAGGACCTTTGGCCAACTCGAGGTCAGGCAATTCGGGGCCTTCACCAGGAACATGTTGCGGAGCAACCCACTCTTGATCCGTGGTGAGTGGCGGCGGTTCGGGCATCTGAACATCGGGAACGAAAGGTGACTCTAATGAAGCCGAGAGGGCGGGGGCTGGCTGCTCCTGGCCGGCGCTTTCGTTTTTCAATGCTTCGCCTGACGCAGCCACAGAAAGTGGGGGCTGCTGGGGAGATAATCCCCCACCAAACGACGGAAGACCCAAGCCTGGCGTCCCCAAGGCAAGCCCAAGTCCACTGCTGGGGGCAGGTGAGGGGGAAGATGAAAATGGTGCCGGCTGGGGAGAAGACTCCTGTTTCTCGACATCCACCTTCGGCATAGCCGAAGAAGGCAGTGGAGCTCCACCTTTTGGCTCCGCTGGCGCAGGTTGAGGCGAAGACACGGAGGTTGAAGTCCGAGCAGCAATCCGTCGCTTCGCAACTATTCCGGCAGCGATCACGGCAACGGCAATGATGACGATCGCAGGAAGATTGACTGGCTTTCTGCGAGGAGGCTGGGCTGGTTCGGGGGAAGGCACTGTCTCGCGCGATGTTGTTGCGGGTGAGACTGATTGCTTTTCTACATTCGGTTTGGCCGGCACTATAGAACCTGCGGGAGAAGTTGTTAAAACTGTTGTCAGTTGTTCCGCCCGACTCAGTTCAGAAGGCTCAACATCCGCGTGCTGGCCCACTTTAGACTGTTGCAACCGCTGGTAGGCCCACTCCCGGTAAAGCTGTACACTACGGGTGTTAGGTATAATCTGATCTGCCTCCCGGCATAGCCGCACAACTTCCGCATAATTGCCTGCAACAAAAGCTTTGCGAATGACTTCGATTTTTTCATCAAGCAGACGCTGCTTTTCGACCTGGTCAGGCGAAGGGGCATTTGCAACCATGGCGGGTTGTTGCTGAGAAAGAGCAGCTGTGTGCAAGAAAAGGCACAAAACAAAAATCAGCGCCCCCGCTGCCGAAGATGACAGCCGATGTGGACACCACTTCTCTGTTGCGACCTTTTTCGCCATGGGAACCGAATCTCACCCGTTGCCCCTAACGGTTTTCGTTCTTATCGAGAGAGGGCTATGAACTCCTATCAAGCGAAAAGACTGTAAGAGGCTGCACAATCAAATAATAGCTGCGCCACGAACTTATTTTTTCATTCGTTGAAGCTTTTCGATTTTAGCCACGACATCACGATACCCTGCATCTACGAGGAATATCCGCTTAAAAGTTTGGAGAGCACCAGCAAACTCTCCATCTCTTTCCATAAGTTCTGCTGCCCGGTAGAGAAGAGCTTTCAACTTCGCTGCTTCTTCGGGCTGCTGCCGGATGGATAGTTGCACATTATTCAACATTTCCAAGGCTTCGCTGTAAAGCCCTTTGAACGCAAGCACGTAGCCGAGTTTTGCATGAGCAACGTTGCTGCAAGCGGGTGAAAGTGTGGCCCGCTGGTACTCGACAATGGCTTCGTTCAGCTCGCCGAAATCGTGGAAAAGATCTCCCAGCTCAAGATGGACGGGGCCATCTTTCTCAGGGTCACTAGAGAGGGAACCGCGCAAAACACCTATTCGTGCTCGACGCTCTTTTTCCTCGTAATCTTTGACAAGCGCCCTTACTGCGGCATCTTGCGGATCAAGGGACTGGGCCCTGGTAGCTAATCGCACCGCCTCATCATACCGGTTGCGTTTAGCTGCGAGCTCGGCCAGTGCCAGGAAAAGCGCTTTATTCGTGGTATCTAACTTAGAAAGCTCCATCCCGACGGCCTGGGCGCGATCCTCGTGTCCTAAGGAAAGGGCAAGATCGAATTCGAGCCGCAGGACATCTGCATTTTTTGTTCCCCCTGCCGCGTAGTAGCGGTCGAGATAATCGAGGGCATTCTCACGTCGTCCTGCTTCGGCAGCATTCTGTGCCATATAGAGAAGCGAAGGAGGGTGATGGGGATTCTCTTGGAGAATCTTCTTGGCACCTTCGAGCAGGATCGGTGGACCGGCAACGGCTTCCTCAGCCATTTGCCGATGGAGTTCGAATACCTCGTCCCACTTCTGCTGGCGCAGGCAAAGATCGCTCAGATAGGTCATGAGCCGGAGATTTCGGCCATTGCGCTCAATGAGCTGGGAAATTTCCTTCATAACACGGTCGAGCACCTCTGGCTGAGACGCTAAAAGTTCTTCAAGCCCCACGACAACTCGATCGGCGTTCCCTCGTGCGACGAGACAGTCATAGTATCGGAAACGGAGATCCAGATCCGCTGGGTTCTTCTGGACCTGAGACGAAAGCTCCTCGACTTCTTTTTCCAACATGAACTCCCGAATCTGATGTTCGAGACTCGTGAGGCGAGCGCGTACTTCGTCAGAATTGTCTTCGGAAAGAACAGACGCACGCTGGGCTTCGCGCTTAGCGTCCTCAATACGGCCGCGCTCGAAATGGCTGGCGGCCAGGAGCCAAGCTGCTTCCATGGAGCTTCGTAGTGAGGGTGACGAGGCAATGATTTGTTCGACACGCTCATAGTTTCCCCGCGCGAAATGCTCGTTTGCGGCTTCGAGGCGTTCTTCCTTTGTCGCATCGCCAAGATCTATCAGCGAATCGAGCTGAGCTAGCAATTCGTCCACCCGCCCTTGCCAGCGGCAGATTTCGATGAGGCGGCGCCGATAGCTCGGCTCTTCGGGTTTGAGCTGAATCAATTGGGTGAGGTAGCTTTTTTGCTCGTCGAGTTCGTTATTTCTCTGTGCAAGCTCGGCCACTGCTTCCAGCAGCTGGATATCGCGAGGGTGGTACTGAAGCGCCCTCAAATAGGCCTCTTTAGCCCTCGTGTAGGGGGGACCATCGTGCTCATATTCTTTGCAAAGTGCTCGTATGTCTTCAATCGACCCCACTTCGAACGTCAACTCGTGGATGTGTTCGCCCCACTGGTGGCGCTCGTTGGCATGAAGTTTCTTCAGAGTCTCAAGAGCTTTGCGTTTTTGGCCTGTTTTTTCCCAAAGGGCGACGACTTTGCGGAACAAGGCCGTGGAGGGAGCCAAATGATGAGCCTCTTCGTAGAATTGCGCGGCACGGTTGAGATCGCCCCTACATTCTGCAAGCTGGCCGAGAGCCATGCAGAGATCCGCATCGCGTTCGCCGTCGTCGTAAGCTTGCTGGAGATAACGATCCGCACCTTGGCATTTTCCCAATCGCGCGAGAGATAGAGCGAGTATGTTTTCCCCTGGCCGATAAGATGGGAATAGCATTAAACCGATCTTTGCCCACCAGTAAGCAATGGTGGCCGGCGCATTTTCCAGGGCTTTTCGTGCTAATTGTATAGATACACGGCCCAGTACGCCTTCAGCCCAAACCCATCCTGTCGCAAGAATGGCAAGAACGACGGCGGAAACAACAAAGACAATCAGGTTGTCAGGGCTCGTCTGCCAGCGTCCGAGAAAATACCCGGCTAAAAAAACTAAATAGGAAACTACCAACAGCCAGGTGCGCAGATGTGGGCGTTTTGGGCGCCGTGGATCAAGTCCGAGTGCATAAGCGCACACAGTAAGCCCGGTGCAGCCGAGGAAGAGGGTTGCGGCAACTGGACCGGCCAGTTCGACTAAAGAAGAATAGAGATCATGAAGGACCTGGCCGTCGCTCCACAGAACGTAATTTAGCACGGCTCCCGCACCGTTCACTGCCATTGCCAATAAGGTACAGAGCGTAAAGAGAAGGTCGCGTTTGCGGTTCTCGTACTTCACGTTTGCTCCCTCGAAATACCCCCGTCCTTCGCCGGTGCCGAAGTGTCGCCTTTGAGGTTACACATACTATCTTGCGAGTCACGATGATAAACGTAAGTGGAAAATGCAACCTTTTCGATGCTCAAAATGCGAGATGCGCGCAAAAAAAGCTCGTGGTCGCATCCGAAATCGGGCGGGCGAAAACCGCCCAGGGCAAAAAAGGCATCCTTGCGTATGAAAAACGTCCCCCCCACAACACATTCTGAAAGATGGATGAGACGGCCAGGATCGCGGATGTCCGGCACAAAGGGATCCCCCCCGACGACGATAAAGCCCCCATGCAGCATATCAATGTGAGGATGGGAGTTAAGGTAATCGAGACGGACTTGGAGGTGGTTCGGGAGGTACTCGTCATCGGAATCAAGAAACGTTAGCCATCGCCCCGAAGCCAAACGCGCTGCACGGTTGCGCGCGACAACAAGTCCGCGGTTGTCTTGATAAAGCCACCGGATGCGTTTGTCGCGAGTTTCATACTTCTTCAAAAGACTTCGGGAATCGTCACAAGAACCATCGTCAATGATAACAAGTTCCCACGTGTCTACCGTTTGCTTGAGAACGGAATCCAGTGCGCGCGGCAGTAGGTGAGCGCGGTTGTACGTGGCGAGAAGAATCGAGACAACCGGTTGAATTCGATGGGAATCCATAATTCGGATAGATGTTCTTCCAGGTTGTGCTGTTTGTCGAGCCCGATGTTCTTTGTCTTGAAGCATTCTTTCCTCAATAATTTGATAAAACATGACTTATGGCAACTGGCGGAACCAAGCTGGCTGGTTTGGTGTCTGAAAAACAAGAATGCACCGCTTGGAGTGGACAATCATGGACGCCCAGCAAGTCGGCGGTTTGTGGATCATCGTGATCGGGCTTGTTTTGTTCGCAAGTTCGTTCGCGGTGCGGCGGGTCGCCGCACACAGCGATGGTCTATTGGCAATGGTTGGTTCTCCCCTGCTGAAGTGGTTCACGAGATTGCTGGCTGTGCTTTTGTGGGGACTTGGCGCAGCAACTTATATTCGCTGATTGCGAACGAGAAAAGCCTACTCGAATTTCGCGACGAGGATGGTTATGTCGTCGAACTGGTCCTCGGCGCCACGGAACATCAGTGTGGCCTCGTAGAGCTCATCGCGGAGTTCCTCAGCCGAAAGGTGTAAATTTTGGCGTACGTTTGAAACGACACGCTCAAGGCCAAAAACCTGCTTTTGTGCGTTGTGGGTGTCCGTCACCCCATCGGTAAGAACCACGACGACATCGCCGGCTTCGATCTTTAGTGTCTCCGTCTCGTAATCAACAAACTCCATAATTCCGAGAAAACATCCGCCTGCGTCCAACTGGCGATAGGAGCCATCGGGCTTAAAAAGTAATGGGGGAAGATGCCCGGCGTTGGAGTACTCAAACGAACGGCGCACGGGATCGTAGACCCCAAAGAACATCGTGACGAACATATTGTTCGAAGTGTCCTTGCAGGTCCAAGAATTCACGGCGGTCATAAGCTGACTCACGGGCAGATCGGGATGCACGTGAGTCTCCATGCGCAAACTGGCACGGATCGTGGCGGTGAGAATTGCAGCGGGCATGCCCTTGCCACTCACATCAGCTACCACGAGCGCGACACGTCCGTCCGACAGCTCGAAGAAATCATAATAATCACCCCCGACTTTGCGCGCGGGAAGACTCAACGCTGCAAATGAGACACCTTTGACTTCGGGAGGTTTTTTCGGAAGCAGCGCGATCTGGATGGAACGAGCCAGCTCGAGCTCTTTCTCGAGCTTTTGCCGCTCGATGACCTGTTGAGTAAGCCGAGCATTTTCGATCGCCAACGCAGCTTGCGCAGCGATCCCTTTCATGAGCTCCAGATCTTCTTCCGTATAATAGACTTCCCCCGGAACCTGCGAGTCGATGTAAATGACCCCTTCGGACCCACTCTTCGTGACAAGAGGCACGCAAATCGCCGAACGGATGCGTCCGCGAATGACACTTTCATTGGCTGCAAAGCGAATATCAGACGGTGCATCTGAGACAAGAATGGCCACCTGCTCCGCCATGCAGCGTTCCACGATGCCGCGACTGATGTGGATTTCGTCCGAGGCGCCTTCGTGAAGACGAACGACAACCGGATCCAGGATTCCCTCCTCTGGGTCCTTGAGCAAAATAATACCCCGATGAGGTGTCGCGACCTCCCAGATGATGTCCATGAGTTTGTGAAGAAGCTCGTTAAGATCCCAAATAGAGCGGATTGAATCCGTCACGCGATAAAGAACTCGAAGTCGCTCGAACGGGTCTTTGATTTGCTCACGCCGGAAAGGTTCCACCGAAGAGGCAGGATTTTGGCTAGCACTTTCGATGACGAATTGCCCCGGTGGCCGCTGCTCGTTATCGGGATCAAGCTGGACTGACCCCCTGGATTTGGTGCGCGGATCGGGAGCTTCCCCTTCATCTGCGTCAAGCTCGAAAAGAAGAAGACAATCACCGATTTGAACTCGGTCGCCACTGTGGAGCTGAATCCTCCCCACGAGCGGTTTATTGTTCACTAGGGTTCCGTTCTTGCTCCCAAGGTCCTCGATGACAAAACCATGCCGTTGGGCCTGGATGACGGCGTGGTGGCGACTTACCCGCTTGTCAATGATTTGGATATCGCACGAGGCACTGCGGCCGATGGTGACCGCATTCGACCCCAGCGGGTAAATCATCCCCGCATCATGACCTTTCTCGATGATCAGGCGAGCCATCTTTTTGACTAATGTCATAGAAAGGCGCTTCGACGGTCAAAATAAAGAAGAAAATTACGAAGCAAAATTCGAGATCACAGGGAAGCGACCGTAGACGGCCAAAGAAGAGCTAATTGAGCTGATAGTCGCTCGTGCGCCAGATGTCGCCGTTGCTCACTGTACCGTTAGTGGGGTCGTAAATCATGTAATTGTAATCCGGATCCTGCCCTGTGAAGATGAACCAGGAGAATCCGGGATAAGCTTTAATAGGGATCGAGTCTTCGTCGAGATCAGGGCCGTTTGAACTGATGGCGTAACGCTGCGGCGTTTGCAACGGAGTAGCACCCATTTTGTAGGCATAATGGCGTGGTCCCCAATCGATATGATTGTCGAGGTCCCACCGTTGCTCGAATGGGTCACGCGGGACCCGCGTGAGATACGCCATGGGTGTTGTGAGACACTGAAAACGCTGCCAGCGCGGGGTGAGAAAGGTCTCTGGATAACGCCCGTTATCGGTATGATAGACCTCCAGGGCAGTGGCGATGACACGCATGTCGTTCTTTGCAACGGCAATCTTGCTGCGGATCTGAGCTTCCAGAAAATTGGGCACTGCAATAGCAGCAAGGATTGAGAGGATGGCAACAACCACAAGGAGTTCAACGAGAGTAAAGCCCTGCCGGTTTCCGGCGACGAACCGGGGGCTGGAAGGGAGATCATTCTGGTCTGTCATGGTTGCGTGCCCGGCGGTGTCGGAGTGGCAACAGGTTGGCGGCGCATCTGCGCCTGCTGGCGAATGGCTCGCGAAGCCTGAGCGGCATACTCCGCCTCATTCCCGTAATACTTTTTGAGCTTGGCCGCGTTCTCTTTCTGCTTCTCAAGCCTTGCTTTTTGCTCTTGTGCACGCTTCGCTGCGAGCTCTTTCGTCTTGCTAGTAAGTTGCTCCCGCTGCTGAACGGTGAGAACACGATTGATCCGCCCTCGTAAAACACGCGGAATGGTGGTCTCCTTTGCAATCTGCTCGATTTGTTTTCTCTGATCGCTTGTGAGGTCGAGTTCGTTGACCATCTGAAGAAATGTTGGGGGGCGCTGCGGCGCAGAGCGCGGCGGACGCGCCTTTGTCAGCGGCTTTGGGGCTTTCGTTTCCGATTCGGCAACCTGCAGTGTACGAGATGGTACGCGGTATTGCACGTATTTGTACCCAATGTATGCCCAGATCGCACCGATGCCCAGGAGGAGAAAAATAACTTTCCACGGTGGGCTCACGCCTGGCTTCTCTTTGAGAACTCTCGTATCTAAGCGTGCCACAGGCGCACTACTCCCTCGTCGAAATTGCTAGGCCGGGGCGCCGCACCACGTCCCGAACGATCAAAAGACTTGTGGTCCTCCACGCCGGAAGCAAAAAGCGCACCGAAAAAGTTGGTTTGAGAGAGGTTTCTGCGGGGAGAGGGCTTTCCAAATTCTCGAGCCGAATCTGTTGGCGCTCTTCAGGGACGGACGTAGTACAGATAAAACTCAAAAGCAGAGTCACAGGAACGAATTGTAGCGGGAACCTTAATTTCCTGAACCTTTTCCGCAAGACGAGCGCTTTGACTTCGCAGCGGGCGCTTGGCAACGTAGAGAAACCCCTCGGGCGAAAGCTGCTTGGCCATGTCGTAGGATTTTGCCACCTTTGTTCCATCCCATGCGGGAAGGATGGGGCGCGAATAGAACAAGCGCGGAAACATGGTAGCAAACCAGCTTTGCTCGGCTAGCACTGGTTTTCCAGGGTAAGTCTGAGACAGGAATTTTTCCATCCGGGCGATTTGGCGATATTGGAGAGTGAGGCGGTCGAGATGCACGACCGAGTCTGCGAAGCCGATCCCGATGAGAATGGCAACTAGTGCTTTGAGAACACGGGCTCCGGAGCCCTGGGTTTCCTGAGCGAGTCCTTGAATTACCGCAAAAGCCCCAAGAACAAACCCGGGATAAATCGGAAGGAGTAATCGCGGGCCGAAATTCAGCCCTACCGCAGAACTAGGGACGCTCAAGGCTAGAGTGAGGAACAGAAACAGAATGGAACAGATGACGGTGAATCGAAGAGGGCGGTTGGCAGTCGCTTGCTGTTCTCCGTGTGGCAGTTCCCATTGAGAAAACCCTAAGAAAACCAACGGCGCGGAAGCTGCCATGCTGCTAACAAGATATTGGGTGACTATGGGATGTTTCATATCCCATGCGTAAAAACGGGCAATGAAGGCTGCAACCGAGCCAAGAAAAAGGAAAAGGATTTTCTGTTTCACCGCTGTGATCCGGGGCACAAATGCAAGACATCCCAGGGCCAACAAGAGTCCGGCATCAGCCATAGGAGCTCCCTGAACAAAGGCTAGATAACGATAGGCAACCCAGCCACGCGAACCTAGCGACCAAGAATACTCCCACGATTTTCCGCTGCCCGTGCTTGCTTGAAAGAACAGTGGGACGCCGATGAGGGCTCGGTTGATTGCCATCGTCAACAAAGCCCCTATTCCAAAAGCCGTAGCAGTTCCTAAGATGAGCCGCAGCGGGACACGCACAAGAGTCGCAGCAACCAAACAACATGCTGCCCACAAAAGGTATTCCTCGCGCATGACAAACGCAAGCCACAGGAGAGCCCCAGCAGCTAAAGCTCGTGGCAATGAAGCTCGCTCGACCGCTTCGAGCAAGAGCATCTGTCCCCACACTGCGAAAGCCAAGGCAGGAATTATGTCCCAGAAAATGTAGACATAGGGAAGCAGAGGGGTGCCGAAGAGAACGGTGCCAGCGATGAGATAAGAGCGCCGAAGTTTGCATAGCGAAGCCAGTCGCGCGATTCCCCACAAAAGCCAAATGCCTGTAATCAGCGGTAGAACACGCGGACCGCATTGGCCAAACAGTGCGTAAAACGGAGCTGTTGCGTAGCAGAACCAGGGCGGATACTGAGCGAAGAGACGTCCAGTGTGCACAAAAGTTTGAATGAGACCGAAGGGCACAAGATCGAACGCTGGATCAAGTTGCTGAAGTGGATAATCGAGCCAGAATCCTCCGAAAGAATGACGCTCGACAATATTGACAAGTTGAAGGAAACGAAGTCCGCAATCGACGACCCAGATGCCTTCACACGGAATCAAAAGACCGATGCCAGTGAGGAGAACACTGAGGCTTAGCAGTCCCAGCTGCTGGTTATCTAGCATGCGTGCGAGTCTGTTCACCCAACTTTACCTCACCCGACTAATCTTCTTGCGGAGTCTGTCGCCTCACGAGCCGCATGATAACGAGGCCACCATCCCACGCGCAGACATATAAATATGGCTCCTGCCACCGAAGCGCAACAGCCTCTCCATCGACACGTTGGGAATCTTTCAGGCGTGGAAGTGCCGGGTCGGAAATGTCGTAAAGCTGGACCCCGTTCTCATTATTTGCCACCGCTATGTGGTCATTGGGCAAGAAACACACATCCTGAACGTAATCTGGAAATTTGCTAACAAGTGATAACAGCTCGATGGAGGGCGTTGTCACAATTGTTTCCGAGGGTGCCGCACGAAAAGCCGTGGTCCGAAGAATAGCAAAGCCTCCGTTTCGAAGGGCGGCGGAAAACAAAGGGGCCGCAACATCGACAGCAACACAATAACCGGGGAGCGAGATTCTTACTAGGGGCTTGGGTACTGGAGGCTCAGGGAGACTGAACATTTCCAATCCCCCCTCATCATTGTTCGCGAGAAACACAAGTGATCCAGCGACGGCAGCGTCGGTTGCATAATCCGTCCCGAGAACAAAGGACGACGCGACTTTCGGCGATAATGGGTCAGAGACATCGACAATTTGAAGGCCGCCTCCGCCACAGGCCACGGCAGCAAAATGTTTTTGGTTGCGGGCGAAAAGTGAGATTTTTGTCGCGATGCCGTCGAGCGCCAGTGCTGCGCAGGTCGTCAATGTGTCGAAGCGAACTGTCACAAATCCGCGAAAGCGATCGGCGAGAAAAAGATAACGGCCGTCCCAGCTCTCCACCACATCTAGCGGCTGCATGACGGTGGGTGCGATAGTCCTTATAAGTCTTGGGGCACACGGAGTAGAAAGATCAATCTCACTAAGCCCATCGAAATTACGGGCGACAAAACCACGCCTACCCGAAAGAGCAATGGCGCGGGCGCGGGTTAGCCGCAGCTGACCAACTGCTTCCAGTGCTGCAGGGTCGTCATCTGGCAACGCAATGGTTTTCTCGGATTCGGGGGGCCTTGTGCATGAAAGGAGAAGCAACGCTGCGATAAGCAGAAACATTGACTGTGGGCCTGAAGCGAATTTCTGAGTAGGCAAGAACATAAGCGAATGGTGAGATATGGCTGCCCATGATGCAATCCCAATACTTGGGAACGAGAGGATGAAATCCAAGTGGCTGGTGCTGGGCCTTAGCTGGCTGGTGCCAGGGTATGGTTTCTTTGTCCATGGACTTCGCCGTCGAGCTTTGATTCTTTTTTTGGCAATTGAAGGGACTTTCGCTCTGGGATGCATGCTAAAAGGGGGTGTTTTCCTTCCGGAGTTTCGGTGGGGACACGAGGGGTTTAATATTGTCACATTGTTAACGTTTTTTACGCAGATGTTTAATGGCGGTGGGGCTATTCTTAGTCTCTTGCCGGAACTTGCTGGCCGAAGGTGGGCAATTCTGCCATACGATGAGTCATACTGTTTCGCCGATTTAGGGTCGTTTTACCTGTTGGTCGCAGGTGGCTTGAATTATTTTGTTCTCATGAGTACCTACGACCACTTTTATGGGCGTAAACGTTCTCTTCGCGCAGAGGCGGAGGAAAGCACCAAATGATGAGTGGCTTATATTTTGTGACATCACTGATAATCCTTACGCTGGTGCTGGCAGGGGTCTATTCGCTTGCACAAGATCCGTTCGCGGCACGCGAGCGTCTTTTGCGCCAATGGCTGCGGCGAAGTCTGAAATTGGTGGGAGTTCTGGCCGGCATCATGTTGTTAGCGTTTTTTTTGAGCCGCGTTTGATTTTTTGTATTGACAGCTGAAAAATGCAGCTCATAAACGCGGGGTAGAATCGGGAGAAACCCGACAAAACTTATTTTTCCCGGAAAGGAGGGAAATGTTATGAAGAAAGGCTTTACCCTGATTGAGCTGTTGATCGTGGTGGCCATCATCGCGATTTTGGCGGCTATCGCAGTCCCGAACTTCCTCGAGGCGCAGGTGCGCTCGAAGGTTTCGCGTGTGAAGTCGGATCAGCGCTCGTTGGCAACGGCCATCGAGGCGTACTTCGTTGATAACAACCTGTATCCGGCAGCTGCACGCGACGGCGGCCCCGGGACTGCTTGCGTAGCACCCAACAGTACAGTTCTTATCAACCCAACGGGTGCTGGTAACATTAACAAGTACATTAATCCATCGAATCCGTCCGTGAAGCTCCCGGGCGTTTTCAGCTTTGCCGCCAAAGGAACAACGCAAATTGCTCTCCTTACCACGCCAGTTGGGTACATTACCAGCTATCCAACAGATCCTTTTGTTGACACGAAAGGCGCAACGTTCTGCTATTTCGCGAACGCCAATGGCTGGATTCTCTGGAGCCCTGGACCCGATACCGACGAGGGACAGGGGACCAATCTGGGGACCAACGTTACCGGCGGCAGCACTAATGCAGTGGAGACACTCTATGATGTTTCCAAATCGCAGCCAAGCCTTGAGCTGATTGCTGGTATCGGCGGTAGCCTGAACAGGGCGTTCACCTATGACCCGACCAATGGAACGGTCAGCCCAGGTGACGTCTATCGCGTGAAGCAGTAACTGCTTCTGGCGTGTACGGTATCACAGAGCCGGGCGGCAGCAAGCTGTCGCCCGGTTTTTTTGTCTTGGCCTGAACGTTCTCTGCCGTGAGCGCAAATCGACCGGATTGTTTTCCCTTTACATCTGGTCGTCCCACCGCCAATACCAACGCGTCGCTTATGCCTCAGAAAACCGACTCACTTACTTCAGTTGAAGAAAGCACACATCGTCAGCGTCGCTGGGGGTGCACATGCGGGTGCCTTACTTTTCTCGTGGCTATCCTTTTGGGAGCTCTGGGTTTTTTCTATTTGGCCCTGAAACCTTATCCACTCCCCAAGCCAGATCGATGGCTTCGTGGCGAAACCATCGGTTTTGGTGTTTTGAGAATGAGTTCGACCGACAGCGGCATCTCTGACCTCTTTGGCTTTCTCTCCTCCCGTTTGGAGGAGAAATGGGGACGCGAGCTAAAGGACAACGATCGGCGCGCGCTGCATTCACTTGTCACTCTCGCACGGCAAAGCACAGACTGGGTGATTTATCCGCCAGTTTATTTCTATCTGGAGCAGCAGAAAAGCGGTGCAGCCTTGCGCTTCGCAGGAGTTGGACAGTTTCGCCACTTTTTTGGTTATCTTTTAGGGCGATCGTTGATCCAGACGCTTGGGTTGCCGGTGCAATCTGAGTCTCCTTCTCTGGTAGTCTACCGCCTGGGGCCTCGGGAAAAGAGCGATGCTCCACTCCTCGGAGTCTCGCACTTCCGCCTCGCTCTCACGAATGACAACGTTCTCTTAGAGGCTGTCGCCACCACGGCAGAGGACTCTCGCTCAGCCAGCTCTCCAGATGAACGATTCATGACTTATTACGGAGAGCTCCACGCAGAGAAACCTGAACCAGGTGAAGACTTTGCTCTGGTCCTGATCAACAAGGACGACGCCCTGGGGCGCGGGTTAGAGAATTTCCTGAAAGCAACTCAGCAGATTGGAACTTGGGAACGCATTCAAGAAACACTGGCAAAACACAACGTTTCCTTCGAAGACGTTCAAGGACTTCGCCTTTCGATAGACATAGTTTCGGCGGATCGGATGAAGTGCGTCGCCACGTTTTACGTTGAGCAACAGGCGGCCTTAAAGAGGATGGCAGAGGCTGCCAAACTGCTCGAGGGGCTTGCGAGCTCTGCCCCCCAGAAAGCCAACCGACCCGTGTCCACAAAGATCGAGAGCCGACCCGGCCGCAATTATGTGGAAGTTTCTATTGAACTGGTAGGGTTACGCACTCTGATTGACACATGGCTTGGAGACAAACCAGGTGCAACCTCTGCTCCGGAACCTAGCTCCACGAAAACGGACGAGATTATCACAAGCCACCCATGAAGAGAATTCGTGTCCTACGGCTTATTACGTGGTTACCCAAAGGAGGAATTGAGCGGAAAATCGCTGCCGTCCTGCCGCGCCTCAACAAGGATCTCTTCGAGCCGCATGTGTGCTGCATTCGCGAGCGGGGCCCCCTGGCTGAAGAGTTGGAAGCAAAAGGAATCCCTGTGCACGTCGTCCCTTTTCGCAGCCGCCTTCACCCGTGGAGTTTGTGGCAATTGTCAAAGCTAACACGCCGCTTGGGTATCGAGCTCATCCATGCACATATGTATCGCGCGAACACACCAGCCAGTGTGCTTTCCTTACTTGGTTCGCCTTTCAAAGTCATAGGCCATTACCATAACGTCGGCACGTGGGAGACTTGGCGCCAGCAACAACTGGATGCCTACCTTGCGCGGCGGCGGGCAATGAATCTCGCTGTGTCCGAAGCCGTGCGGCGCGACGTCCTCGGGCATCTCCATCTTCCCCCTGAAAAGGTGCATACTCTTTACAATGGGGTCGACACGCGAGAGTACTGTCCGCCCAGCGCAAGCGAGCGTGAAGCACTGCGCTATGCCCTGGGATGGCCCTGCGATGCCCTCGTTGTTGTAATGGCAGCGCGTCTCGTGCCTCAGAAAAACCATCGATTTGTCATCGAGAACGCACGCGACATCATACGTGACTTTCCTAACCTTTACTTTGTGTTTGCCGGCAGTGGCCCACTAGAACACGAGCTAAAGGAATTAGCGGCACGGTCAGAGATGGCAGAACATATTGTTTTTCTTGGGCATCGAGAAGATGTTCCCCAGATTCTCGCCGCGTCGGATATTAGTATTCTGCCTTCAAGTCGCGAAGGTTTTTCCAATACCGTTCTGGAATCCATGGCGTGCGGACTGCCAACCGTGGCCAGCGATGTTGGAGGAAATCGCGAGATTATTGAACACACGCTGAACGGTTTTCTCCTCGAAATGGAAGAAAACCCGGCCGGCCCGACGCCAAAAGCGGCGCAATTTGTCCGGTTCATTCGTAGGCTTGCGGCTGAACCTGCTTTGCGTGCACAGATCGGAGCAGCTGCGCGTCAGACGGCCCTCCGATTTAGTTTGGACGTGATGGTCGAACAAACAGAAAAGCTTTATCTCGAGCTTTTGGGTCGTGGAGGTGGTGCGTGATAAACAGTGGCCCCAACGTGACAGCTGTGATCCTAGGCGGAGGACGAGGAACCCGCCTTGACCCCTTGACTCGCTATCGTTCGAAGCCAGCAGTTCCCCTTGCTGGAAAGTACCGCCTTGTTGATGTTGCCATTAGCAACTGCATCAACTCTGGGATTCGCAAGATCTATGTGCTAACTCAGTTCAACTCCGCCTCCCTTAATCGACACATCTCAAAAACTTACCGCTTCGACGAATTCAGTGGGGGCTTTGTGGAGATTCTCGCTGCTGAACAAACAGTAGAAACTGAGAGGTGGTTTCAGGGAACTGCCGATGCTGTGCGGCGCCAATTACGCCACATCAAAGACAACGAAGTGACACATTTCCTCATACTCTCCGGCGACGCTCTCTACCGGCAAAATTTTCAGGATATGATCGCTGATCATCTCGCGGCAGATGCAGATATCTCCATCAGTTGCAAAATGGTTGGAGAGCGAGAGGCTCCTCAGCTAGGCATCCTGGGGATTGATGAACATCGCCGGATTCGGTGGTTCCGGGAGAAACCAGTGCCGGAAGAGCTGCCGAAACTCAAAATGCCACCGGAGGCCGCAAAGCAGGCCGGACTCAATAGCCTGGAAACCCCTTTCTTAGCTTCGATGGGAACCTATATTTTCAAATGCGAGGTCCTGGAAGAAGTTCTGCGAGAGAATCCGTCCCACGACTTTGGAAAGCAGATTATCCCGTGGTCACTTGACCGTTATAAGGTGGTTGCACATCTTTTCCACGGCTACTGGGAGGACATCGGAACCGTGCGGAGCTTCTACCAGGCTAACCTCGATCTACTGAAGGACCTGCCGCCGTTTGACTTTTATGATCCGAATTTTCCTATCTTCTCGCATGCACGACTATTGCCGTGCTCCCGCATCGTGGATTCCCAACTCGAGCGTGCGCTTGTGGCAGAGGGGTGCTTTATTGAAAAAGCACTCATCCGCAACAGCGTGATCGGAATCCGGTCCTGCATTCGAGAGGGAACAGTGATCGAGAATTCGATCGTCATGGGCGCGGACCTCATTGAACAGAATCCGCCACCTGGCCAGATTCCCTTAGGAATAGGACCAAACTGCCTCATTCAAAACGCCATCATAGACAAGAACGTCAGGATTGGAGCAAACTGTCAGATTGTCAATGCAACTGGCGTTCAGCAGGCGAACGGAGAGCATGCCTGCATCCGCGATGGTGTTATCGTGGTGCTAAAAAATGCGGTCATTCCCCCCAACACTGTGATCTAGGGCAGCTTGAACGCGGAAAGGATTTGCGATTTGCTGCTGCTCCTTCTCGCTATTCGTTGGTCGTCGAGATTGGGCGACTTCGCACACTCACAATCTTCCACCCGTCCATGGTTTTTCGCAACATGTAACGTTCATCTTTTGCTACGACCTTTGTTCCAATGCAGTCTTCCCGTAAGCAGTCCACGGCAGCCATGACATGGCTGATCTTCACGTGAAGGTCTAGGACCCTTTGCTTGCATTTAGCCCCGCCGCCCTCCCGATAGGCTTTTGTCCGGCGCGCAATATAGTCCTCGCGGCTTAATCCCCCCCGCATTTCCTCAGCGAGGGCATCGTATTCTGTAGCAAAGTCCTGGGTATTCCAGCTTTCCACGAACACACGCACGACTTCCTGAGGATCCTGCTTCCACTCAGGCGGCAAGGTCCTCACCGCCACGAGCTCCGGCTGGGATTCTTCAACCTGCTTAGCATGATTTTCCTCTGAGAGATAAAGACGCCGACGAAGCAAATGCTCCACGCGCCCGAGCAAGGCAAGGGGCTCGAAGGGCTTTGAGAGGAAGTCGTCGGCACGTAGTCCCGCTGCCCAGAACGATTCCGGTTTGTCGGAAACGGCGCCAAGTGAGGAAATGACCATCAGCGGCATGGAGGCTATCTCAGGCGTGCGCCGCACCCGACGGCAGAATTCGAGACCGCTTATTTTTGGCATACGAAGATCAACGATCGCAAGGTCTGGCCGTTCTCGCATCAGCAGCGCCCAGCCTTCTTCACCATCGTACGCCCCGATCACCGTGTGACCTTTTGTTTTGAGGATTGCCTTGACGTATTCGACGATCTCGAATTCGTCATCTACGACTAGAATTTTGCACCCCATAGCATTCTCTTACTGCTAAGCTTTAGCGGCGTTCAAGTGTAACATGCTCGAGAATGGCGTCCACCGTGGCAGGCACCGAAATGGGCTTTGGCGAAAACTCGATTGCGTTCTTTGGATCTTTGAGGCCGTGGCCAGTTAGTACGCAAACGATACGAAGTTTTGCCCCACTGGCATAGCCTCCGACACTTGTGGCATGGTGCTTGGAAAAGTAACCCGCTCGTGCGTATTTCAGCAATCCCGCTACGCTTGCCGCGCTGGCTGGCTCACAGAAAACCCCTTCCTGTTGGGCCAAGAACTGATAGGCTGCAACAATCTCCTCATCAGAAACCATGTCAATCACGCCGCCAGATTCGTCACGGGCCGCTTCGGCAAGTTTCCAGCTGGCAGGGTTACCAATGCGAATGGCAGTAGCCAGAGTCTCTGGTTTTTCGACAACGTGGCCGCGCACAATCGGTGCAGCTCCCTCTGCTTGGAAGCCCATCATTTTCGGCAGTCGCTGGACCAAGCCCATTGAGTGGTATTCCTTATATCCCATCCAGTAGGCGGTGATGTTGCCTGCATTGCCGACGGGAATGAAGTGATAGTCTGGAACATCGCCGAGAACATCACAGATTTCAAATGCCCCCGTCTTTTGACCTTGGAGACGGTAGGGGTTAATAGAATTCACGAGAGTGATTTTGAATTGTGCCGTCACTTCACGCACAATGCGCAGCGCATCATCAAAGTTCCCTGCTACGGCGAAAACTTTTGCCCCATGCATGAGCGCCTGCGCCAATTTGCCGAGCGCTATGTTGCCATCAGGAATGATCACGATGCAGCTCATTCCCGCCCGGGCCGCATAGGCTGCGGCACTGGCCGAGGTGTTGCCGGTGCTGGCGCACATAACCGCATTTGAACCTTCTTCGACGGCTTTTGTGACAGCCATCGTCATTCCGCGATCTTTAAACGAGCCGGTGGGATTCAATCCCTCAAACTTCAGAAATACTTCGACGTTAGGACCAACCTCGCGTGCCACTGCAGGCGCAGGAATCAAAGGGGTGTTTCCTTCATTGAGGGTAACAGCCGGCGTATCAGGTCTGATTGGAAGAAACTCTCTGTATGCAGCAATGATTCCATCCCAACGCGCTGCGCCCATGGCTACACGTCCTTTCATCGAAACTGGAAGATCGCTCGCGTAAGTCGATTTTTGTGCTATATAACGAGCGAACGTTACGAATCGCGAAACGCATCGGTCAAAAATCAATAAGAAAACACGGAGCGAAAGAGCTACGCAAGCGAACATCGGGTCGCAACTGCCTTTTCGACAATCTCGCGCAATGATCGCGCAGCGCTCTCGACATCCGGGACATCAAATATGGCTCGGATTAACGCAATTCCATCTGCACCGCGGCTAATGACCTCCGCTGCATTCGATGCGTTGATGCCGCCAAGAGCCACAAGGACAGTCTGGGGC
The DNA here is from genome assembly GCA_017161655.1 of Candidatus Sumerlaeota bacterium. Classification (GTDB taxonomy): domain Bacteria; phylum Sumerlaeota; class Sumerlaeia; order Sumerlaeales; family Sumerlaeaceae; genus DRVG01. The sequence continues at coordinate 19,749 of JADFCV010000010.1, read as the reverse complement.
AATTTGCGACGAGCCTCGTCAACCGCTCGAACCCCCAGTGGGGAAAGAATGCCTTCTTTGCTAGGAGTTGGATAAATCGGGCTCAGTGTGATCGCAGGAATCCCCGATGGCACCACTTTTTCGGCCTCGGCGACGCTGTGAGCGGAATAGATGCGAAGAAGTCCCGCGTTCTTGTCGAGCCACTGTCCCAATAGCGTCTGTCGCTGCCACGACCAGCTGGAGCTTTGAAGATGAACCCCGTCCAACAAATCGGTAGGAATCCCAGGAAACCAGGAGGCAGCATTTAAGATTAGGGGAACGCCCTGCTTTTCACAAACCGGCCTCAGGGCTTCAAGATAACGCAATATCTGCTCTCGCTGAGCCTGTTTTTCTCTTAACTGGATGGCAGTGACTCCACCGCGAATGGCCTTCTCGACAACCGAAGCCATCTCACGAGCGGGGCGGAGTTGGCCATCCGTTATAAGATAGAGGCGAAACTGGTTGCGCAGTTTACTCACATCCATCGGCTGGAAACGCAAAGGCATACTCCTGAGAAAATGAAAGCTTGTTTGGCATGCAAAGCTAATTTGTCCGTTGTCGCGGTTGTCTACAAAGAGCATTCGCTGCTTGCATGACCGCGGTAGCTCATGATGATTTCACAATGAAGTCTAGCGAGGGATTCTCATGAAGCCACGTGTTCTTGGAATATCAGGAAGTTTGCGCAACGGGTCTCACACTCGAGTACTGGTGGAAATAGCACTCGAATGGGCAGAGCGGTGTGGCGCTTCCACCGAACTGATCGACCTCCGCGAATATCCCCTGCCCATTTTCGAGGCTCACAGGCAGTATCACGCTGATGCTACCGTTCAGACAGTGATCGGAAAAATCAAAGCAGCCGACTGCTATATCGTGGGCACACCGGAATACCACGGGTGTATGAGTGGAGCCTTAAAAAACCTCTTTGATTTCGTCTATACCGAGATTTCTGGCAAACTTTTTGGTGTTGTTGCGGCAACAGGAGGTAGCCAGGGGGTAAGCTCACTCGACAACTTGCGTGCTTGCTTACTTTATTGCCACGCATGGGTGTTGCCTTACAATGTTGCGGCCTCCCAGCGCGACTTTAACGAGCAAGGTCAACTCGTGAACGAGCAAGTCCTTGATCGTCTTGCGCGCCTTGGGCGGGATGTTGCAGTTTATGGTCCTCTGCTAGTGAATCAATTCCGGTCGGATTTGCAACTGCCGGCGGATGCACCGCAGAGCTTTGCCGGATGGGTCCAATAGATAGCTCACGGAACTCCACGATCCTTCGCGGGGGGACGGCAAGGCACACCTGGTCTACTCTTGCTTTTGCAGGTTAGGCATGACAGTCTGACGAACACACTCGACATAGAGGAGAAGCCATGCGGTCCGTGGTATGGGTGCTCATCGCCGTTGCGATTTTTGTGGGGAGGGAAGCTCACGCCGAAGAGTTTCGTCTGCGTTCAAAAGTGACTCACATAGACGCGGCCAACGAGCCAGCGCTTTATGATATCGAGGCTGATGGGAATTTTGAAGTGATCCTCACTGGGGTGACCGGTGAGGTCGCTGCGTTTCGGCTGCCTTCGCTTTCGGTCATCTGGAAAACAAAATTGCCGGAAGGTCTCACTTCTCCCGCAATTGGAGATCTGCTTGGGACTGGCGAAGGAATCATCGTCATCGGTTCAGGGGAAGGATCCTTGTTTTTTCTTCGTGCTGGCAGTGGCACAATCATCACCAAGCTGTCACTGGGGAAACCGGTATCAGTGGCACCGACAATTCTTCCCCCGGACACCGAGACATCCGGATCCGCAGAGCGGGTGGTGGTGTGTGACGAAATGGGAAATGTCCATCTCATCGAGCTTTCGCAATCTCAACCACGAGTGGTCTTTTCCTGTTCCAATTCTATTGAAAGTCCTACCGGCGAGCAAATTGCGTTGGGGCGCATCAACAATCCTGCCAGCGTCGCAGACATTGATGGTGACAAGAAACTCGAAGTGGTTGTTGGAACGGCGCTTGGCAAAGTGGTCGCCATTCGGACAGATGATCCCACGGTCCGCTACGTATGGCACGGTCCCCAAGGAACCTCGATTGTCACCAACGTGGCAGCAGGGGACTTCTTTAGACTTGGACGGGATGCTCTCGTTTTTGGCACTAATGCTGGGAGCCTCTTTGCCGTCGCGTTCGATCCGGCAACGCGTTCTTTGAAGACGGCGGTAGGACAGCTTAAGCTTTCAGGTCCTGCTAACGGACACATTCTTGTGGCCGATTTTGACAAGGATGGTTTGCCCGACGTTATTGCAGGCGCGAACAATGCGGTTGTGAGTTTTGCCCCTGCCGCTGGATTCGTGCAGCGTGGCCAACCCTATGGTGCAAACGCCCCGCCATTCAGCCCTGTCACACTGGTCGCGCTTTCCGACAATACCTTTCGGGCATTAGTTACCGATGGGAAAGGAATCTTGCACCTCATAGAGCCAACAAAAAATGCTCCCTCTGGCGTTCTTGAGTTCGACACGATTGCAAATAGCCCGATACTCGGTGGATTGTTGACCACTGAGGGACCTGTGGAGCTTGTCTACCTGACAAGAAACAGAACCCGCCTTGCCTACGCCGCATTGCTAGAGCGCACGGCCTCATCCGAGATTTCTCCCCTCTTAGCATCTGGGGGCAATTATCAGCGCAACGGTCAGTTAACCAGCGCAACACTCGCTCACATAAAGTCGAACCGCCAGCGCTTTGCCTCGCTTCTGGAGTCAACACTGGCTGAAGCCAAGCGACTTTATGGCAGCGGACATTATGATCAGTGCCGTGCCGCGCTGGCCCAGGTTCTTCAAATGGTGTGTGACCATCCCTCGGCTGTTTCGTTGAATCGAAAAGCTGCCTTTCGTGAGCATTGGGTGCTTTACTTCTCTTTGGGCTTGCTGCTTGTGGCTATAGGAGCAATTGGCGGGGGGACGCTACTCAAAGCGCGACTCCATAAGAGCGTCATTGAGCGGGCAGAGAAACTGATCGAAATCCAGGCATATCCGCAGGCCGCGGCATTGTTGCAGGAGCTGCGGCGTAAAGATCCCAAGAATGTTTCTTTTCTTCGGCTTCTGACTAAAGTCCACATTTTGTGGGGGCGCGTAGGTCCCGAGGCCATACCGCTGTTGGAAGAGGCGCACGCCACGTTCCCTGATGACTCCGAAGTAACACTCGCACTCGCCAAGGCCTATGCAGAAGCGGGTGTGGAAAACGACCAGGCGCTTGAACTGTACCAAATTGCGCTGGCAGTTCTGGAAGAAGACCGTGCCGAGATTGCCTACCGTGCAGCAAAAGTTTTTGAATCCAGAGGCGAGAAGGAACAGGCAATCAAGCATTACCGAATTGCGGACAAAGAGGGTTGTGCGGCTCCGGATTTGCATGAGCGGCTGGCGGAACTCTACCTCGACATAAATGAGTTTAACGAGAAAACGTTGCCTACCTTTGAGAAGCTATTTGCTGAGCGCACACAGGACGCCCGTTTTCTCGAGGGGCTATGCCGTGCCCAGGCTGCTGCGCGCCGCGTAGACGACCGCGCTCGCGCCGCCGCTTCGAGTTTACTGGCGCTGAATCCGGACTCAACCCCCGCTCTGCGCCAACTTGCAAAGTGCGAACTTCAAGCAGGACACTACGAAAAAGCAAAGAACTTTGCTGAACGTGCGTTCGAACTTGATCCCCACGACGACGAAACGGCTCTTGTGCTGGCATTCTGTTACTCCGCTTTAGAGTTTTTTAACGAAAAGGCGCGCGACATTTACAGACGTGCTCTCATGCTTGACCCCAACAATCCCACGCTGCTCCGGTCTGCAGCTCTCACTGATCAAGCAACCTTGGGCAAAAATCTCGACGAGACTGATTTCAACATCCTTGTTCGGGCAACGGAGGCTAATCCCAATGACATTCCTCTCTTGCGCGCTTTTGCTTCGGAGAGCCGTAAGCGAGGTGATTACGCGAGTGCACGGACAGCGTTGGAGAGATTGCTGGAACTCGGAGATGCAAACTCAGCCGTGTATTGCAGCTTAGCCGAGATTTATGCACTTCAACGCGATTACAGCCCGCACACCATCTCGGCTTACGAAGAAGCTTTATCGACGGACCCGGAAAACGCAACCTATCTTGAAGCGTTGGCTCGTACCTACATCACAGCTGGTCGGAAGGATCCAGCAGCAATTCAAATCATTGAAAAGGCCTTAAGGAGAGTGCCGCAGGCACCTGAGCTCGGCATCTTTTTGGTCAAGCACTACCTTGAAACGGAACGATACGAGGATGCGCTCAAGCTCGCACGCTGGCTCCTCGAAGCCGAGAAGGAGAATGAGGAGGTTCAAAAGCTTTTCGCGCAGGCATCCTTTGCGTCAAATCGTTTGGACGAAGCAATTGCGCAGTATCAGCATGTCCTGGCAAAGCACCCAGATGATGCCGAAGCGTTGGTGAACGTTGCTCTGGCATTTGCTCGGAAGCATCGCACAGACGCGGAAGCTGCGCAATACTACGAGAAAGCACTAGCAATCTCGCCAAATCAGCCTGCGATCAGGTTTATGCTGGCGCGGCACCATGCCATGGCTGGTCGCTACGGTGCTGCCCTGGACCAACTGACAGAAATCCTGCGCATATCCTCAGAACATCACCAACGTCTGTTAGACGAAGCCCGCCTTTATCTCGCCCATGCTCCGGACCGAGCCGACTTGCACTGGTTTCTCGTGACCCTTCTCATCGAAATGGGACGCATGAATGAAGTGTGTGATGAGTTAGAGAATCTTCTGGCTCTGGAACCCGGCGAGTCGAAGGCTATCCTTCAGGCGTATGATCGAGTACTGGGTAAGGATCCACTCAACGAACGCGCTCTGATCGGGAAAGCTCGGCTTTTACGGGCAACAGAAAACCATGAAGCAGCGAGAGCGTTGCTTGAACAGGCTTATCGCATAGCGCCCAAAAACCCCGAAGCGCGCAATGAACTGAAAGAGCTCTACGAAGAACTGCTGCAGGAAAAAGACGAGACAGAGATTCGCTTTGAGCTCGCAAAACTCTACTTCGCCGAGGGTGCTTACGACAAGGCCATCGCACTCTTCCAAAAGACCGTTCAAGACTTCCGTTTCGAAAACCAATCCATCAAAATGCTCGCCTGCTGCTTCATGGAAAAGGGCATGCTCGAGTTTGCCTTCCAGGAGCTGCGCAAACTTCTCATTGATGATGAAGTGAAGGATCTTCTCTACACGCTTGCGCAGCGCTATGAAGCCAAGAACGATTTCGTAGGGGCGAAACAGGTCTACCGCGTACTCTTCGCTGCGGATATGAGTTATCGCGATGTGAAACACCGGTTTGAAATGCTTGCTGGGGCTACAAGTGACCCCATAGCCCTCGACCGTTCTACTCTCATCACGCAGCTCGGCGAACGTGCCCGAAGTCGTTACGAGCTGGTGGAGGAGATTGGTCGCGGGGCCATGGGAATTGTCTACAAAGCACGCGATAATGAGCTAGAAGAGTTTGTGGCTCTCAAAATCCTTCCGGAAAACCTGACCCAAAACCCAGAGGCAGTGCAACGCTTCCGTGCAGAGGCGCGAGCTGCGCGTCGCCTTGCTCATCCGAACATCGTGCGCATCCACGATATCGGCGAGGAGAAGGGGCGGAAATACATCTCGATGGAATTCGTCAAGGGAACGGATCTCAAAAGGTATCTGAGGCAAAAGGGGAAGCTAAGCATAGACGAAGCCATCCTGCTGATCTTGCCCATCTGCGATGCACTTGACTATGCCCATCGCAACTCCATCGTCCACCGTGACATCAAACCGGCTAACATCATGATCACGGAACAGGGAATTCCCAAGCTCAGCGATTTTGGAATTGCAAAAGCACTCGAGCTGACAAGCGAAACCGTGACGGGAGCGATTATCGGAACGCCTCTTTATATGAGTCCAGAACAGGTTCAAGGCCAACCTGTGGACCATCGCGCGGATATTTAGTCCCTCGGCATAATGTTCTACGAGCTGCTCGCAGGCAAACCTCCATTCACAGAGGGCGACATTGCCTACCAACATTGCCGTGTGCCCGCACGACCCATTCCAGGAATTCCCACCGAGCTCAACGCGATCATACTTCGGTGCCTGGAGAAGAACAAGGAGCAACGATGGGCCAATGCCGCGGAACTTGCCCACGCGATTCGAACATGGTATGAGAATTGGAAAGCCACCAAGCCAGCCACGTCGTAAAGCGGCTGTGACTTTTCAGGCAAATCGCCGACTTATCGAACGTTTCGCACGCCTCCGAGCAAGTAGCCGTTGTCCTCTAAGTAGCTCAAGAGCTTAGCGACGCACTCGTCGACAGGAAGCTGATCGGTTCGCAAATGGATCTCAGGGGCCAAAGGTTCCTCGTAGGGAGCATCCGGGGACACACCGGTGAAATTTGTTATCTCGCCACGGAGGGCTTTTTGGTAAAGTCCTTTTGGATCGCGAGCTCCGCACACCTCAACGGGTGCGTCCACAAAAACCTCCACAAACTCACCAGCATGCATGAGGGCACGCACTTTGTCACGGTCCTCACGATAAGGACTGATGAAACTCGTTATTACAATGAGTCCGGCGTCAACGAACAACTTTGCGACCTCACCGATACGCCGAATGTTCTCCGCTCGATCCTCCGGGGAAAAGCCGAGATTTTTGTTCAGGCCGTGCCGTATGTTGTCACCATCGAGCACATAGGCCACATAACCTCGCTGAATAAGGACCTGCTCCAGCGCCATGGCAATGGTGCTCTTCCCGCAAGCGGACAACCCTGTGAACCAAAGGCAGCAGGGGCGCTGGCCAAGCAGCGCTGCCCTCTCTTCACGAGTAACGTGGCCGGGGTGCCAGGTAATATTCTGTGCTTTTTGAATCGTCATTGTCACTCACTCACCGTTAAGATGTATCGGATGGGAAAAATTGCGCTGTCTCGCTTGAACAGCGACTAACGCGCCACCAAGTAGCATTCAAGAGTACCGGGGTTTACGAGGCTTATTCACGATAAAACTAGTAGATGTATAGCTAAAAATCAAAACTTAATCAGGATTCATTGTAAAAACGCGGGATAATGGCCTACCAGAAAACAAATTCATTTTCTATTGTACTAATATCTCGCCCTGAAAACCAATCTCTTTTGATCATTGAATGATCAATGCTTATGCCCATGTCCGAACACAACGGGCCTTTGGCGCCCTCAGGCATTTGCCAGCAGGGATGCAGGCTTGCTCCGCGCTGAATCGTGCGGTTGGCGCTAAATGTAGCCCTTTTTCGAGGGTAATCTTAGAATGCCCCAAACGGTTGCTTCATCTGAAGAGCTACAAGCGCAAGCTCTATCGAGCCGCCGGGCGGGAATCGAAAGCCCACCGCGAAAACACAACAAAGGATGACGATGGAGCAATTCAAAAAGATTGTGCTTCCCAACGGCGTGAGGATTGTGCTTGAGCGCATTCCTTATGTTCGAAGCGCGTCGGTAGGAATTTATCTCGAGGTGGGAAGTCGCAACGAGAAACCTGAAGAACACGGCCTGTCGCATTTTGTTGAGCACATGTTCTTCAAAGGCACACGGCATCACGATGCTGTGACGCTTTCTGTGCTCATGGATAAGCTTGGGGGAAATTTTAACGCTTTCACGACACAAGAGAACATCTCGATCTCGGCCAAGGTTATTGACGAACACCTCTCCGCTGCGATCGAGCTGCTCGCGGAGCTCTACCTCGACAGTGTGTTCGCTCCCGAAGAGATCGAACGCGAGCGCAATGTGGTGCTCGAAGAAATCAAGATGTACAATGACACGCCCGATGAGCTCGTGCTCGACGTGTATCTGGACCGTCTCTACGCTGATCACGCTTTGGGACGCCCTATCCTTGGGACTCCTGAGCAAGTTCAGCGTTTCACGCGGGACGACATTCTTCGCTATCTCAATCGCGAGTTTGCGCCTGACCGCATGGTGGTGGCCATTGCCGGCAACTTTGATCTACGACGCATCGAACCTCAGCTGCGACGGATTTTTGAACCACTGGAACCAAACGGGTGGGAACGGAATCCTATCGAGCCGCCTGCGCCGGCGTTTCAAAGCTTCAATTTGGATCGCGACACTGAGCAGGTCCATTTTTGCATGGGGACTGATGGCCCCTCACGGCGAAGTGAGGATCGCTACGCGTTCGCGATCTTGAGCACGATCCTCGGGGGATCCACTTCTTCGCGTATTTTCCGTGAGGTCCGTGAGAAGCATGGTCTCGCGTACTCGATTGGCACATTCGACTGCTCTTTTCGTGATACGGGGGCCATCGCTGTGACCGGGGGAACCAGCCCCCGGCACATCCATCAGGTCATCCGTTTGTGCCTCGAAGAGATTCGCAAGCTTTACACCCAGGGTGTTAGCGAGGAAGAGGTCGAGAACGCGCGCCAACAAATTAAGAGTTCTTTGATTCTTGGGATGGAAAACAGTGCAACACGAATGGGGCGGCTGGCAGAGTGCGAAATTTTCTACGGGGATTATATTCCCGTGGACACAGTGCTTGCGCAACTCAATGCAGTCACGCCTGATGATATCTGCCAGGCGGCAGAGAGGTATTTGAAGGAGCGCCCGGTCTCCTTTGCATCTATTGGCCCCTCCAAGAAATTTGAGCCGTACCTGTGCGGAATGACTTTTTAGCAGTGGCGAGAAAAGCTCAAAAGCAAGTCCCACTTCAAGTTGCGGCTGCTCCGCGCAATCACAACCCCGTTTGAAAGGGAAAACATCGACGCAGTAGCTTATCCTGATTTTTGCCCAGCAAGAAGCGCAAGAGCTGCGCCGCGCCCAGCAATAAAAGCACTGGACCAGGCCCACTGAAAGTTGAACCCGCCCAGGCGCCCATCGACATCAAGGATTTCCCCGCAGAGATGAACTCCTGGAACCTTTTGAGACTCCAGCGTGCGCCAATTCACCTCCAGGAGAGAGACTCCGCCAGCAGTCACTTCCGCCGCAGCAAATCCGCGGTCGCCTATCACCTTGAGGGGCAAGGCGGACATGCGAGCCCCAAGCATCCGCATTTCATCACGACGCAATTCGCATAAGCGACGGGGCGCCAACTCTGCCGCAAGGGCGTGGGCAAAGCGTTCAGGATAGAGTTCGGCAAGGACTGTCGCCACCTGCCGGCGGGGATGCTTCAGCCGCTGATTCTGGAGGAAATTAATTGCTGCGTCCCGGGTTTCAAAATTCATGTGCCCAATCGTGATTTCCACGGGTTTTCTGTGGAGAAAAAGTTCTCGTGTGACGTGGCGTGAGAGATCGAGGATTGCAGGGCCACTCACCCCGAAATGCGTGAACAGCACTGGACCCCGCGTCTCATAGGTCACATGATCCTGATGACTGACAAAGCGGGCAACGCAGGGGAAGGAGACGCCGGAAAACTCGGCAAAACGGCCGCCGATGGAGTTCTCACGCGCCAGGACGAGCGGCACCAGGGCTGGAACTGGCTCAATGATTGTATGTCCGAGCGCACGCAGCCAACGCAGCCCTGCTCCATCGCTACCAGACTTCGGAAGAGCAAGTCCCCCTGTGGCAAGAATCACTCGTCGCGCCAAGCACGATTGGTTCCCATGGCTCCAGGTGAGCCTTAGGCCACAGGAGGCTGGGAGAAGGTTCTCAATGCGTGTGCCTCTCAAGATACGACATCCTCGCTGAATGGCACCGTTGACAAGCGCATCGCGCACGCTGGCTGCACGATTGGTCACGGGAAAGTATTTCCCGCTTTCCTCACGCGCGAGTTCCACACCGAGACTTTGAAACCACTGGATTGTTCGGGAAACATCGAAGCTCCGAAGGACATTGCGTATAATGGTCCGCGAGCTTCCCCAAAAATCATTCTCTGTCACCTCGGCGTTGGTTACGTTGCAACGCCCCCCACCACTGACAAGGATTTTGGCCCCAATGCGTTGGGCTCCTTCGAAAATGACTATCCGCAAAACTCGCTTTGGATCATGCTCTGCAGCGAAAATGGCAGCAGCAAGCCCCGAGGCTCCACCACCAATAATTGCGATGTCTGCTTCTGCGGGGTGTTCTGTCACAATTGCTCTACCTTCGGTACGGGGGGAGAAATTCTGGGCACTTCAGGTTCGTCGCGCAAAGGAGTTCTTGCCGTTGTGTGATGCCGCCAGCACCCCAGGGGGGCGTAGCGGAAATCTTTTATGGCCCTGCCGAAACCCACAGGTATCGACTGCATGCGCAGCCCATTTCAGGAATTGTTGCCGGTCACCGGTGCTGAAGCCGGCTCGGGCACGATCACTGTGCCGGCCATTCTGGACCGAGCTTCGCCAGGCTGCGGATAATCGACCCGGCGGTGGTAACGGCTGAGAAGCGTTTTCACGAACACTTCGAAAATCTCGTGCAAGTCCTCGAAGGTCATTTTGCATTCGTCAAACTGACCATCGCTGAACTTATCCTGGATGGTCTGGCGAACGAGTCGGTAGACATCTTCTTCGCGCACCGTTTTCCCGGTGAATTTTGCTGTCGCGGTAGCTTCCACAGCGTCTGCAAGCATGACAATGGCAGCTTCGCGGGTCTGAGGCTTTGGGCCTGGGTAACGGAATTCATCTTCATCAACTGTCGCACCCTGTGTTCCTAGCTGCTGGCGCGCCTGTTCATAAAAGTATTTGATGAGGGAAGTGCCGTGATGCTGGGGAATGAAATCAATGACTTGCTGGGGGAGGCGGAAGCGCTTGGCCAGTTCGATGCCCTCTCGCACGTGGTTCTTAATGATGAGGCAACTCAGGAATGGAGATATACGCGAGTGGATGCGCCGTTCCTCAGGAGTGACCTGATTTTCGGTGTAGTATTTGGGTTTCAGCAGTTTTCCCACATCGTGGAAATATGCGCCGGCACGCACAAGAAGATAATTTGCACCGATGCGCTCCGCTGCTGGTTCGGCGAGCTTGGTGACATTGAGAACGTGCTGATACGACCCCGGCGCCCGCTCTTCCATGAGGCGCAATAGCGGATGATCCACGCTTGTGAGTTCCATGAGGCGCACATCGGTCACTACCCCGAATAAACTTTCGAACAGCGGGAGCCCCCCAACCGCTAGCACGTAACAGGCAAGCCCATTTCCAACTGCGAGAAGCGTGACATCAGTTCTGATCGCGAGCCGATTAAACATGACAGCGCTCACAATGGCCAGGAGGGCGTTAAGCCCAGCAAGACGCAGACCTGCCATGAGCACCTCGCGACGCTCGCGAACCGAATGGAGAAAAACCACGCCGGCAAGCCCACTCACGGCGCCGACGAAAGTCGGCCAAAAGCTACCCTGAAACGCTAGGCCAGCTGCAAGCGCTGAGACCAACGAGACTACGATGGCAAGTTGGGGCTCGAACAGGATCACACCCAGCATTCCAATAAGGCCGGCGGGGTAGGCAAAGGTGGCCAACACGACGTCTTCGGAAAGCGTGAAAACGAACTTTCCTACCGCTAAGGCGAACACGGAAGGAAGCGCGAGCATGGCGATGCGGGCAGGCGTAAACGCGAAATCTCGAACGTAGCGTTGCGCAAAACCAGCCACAAACGCTATGCCCAGGGCAAGAATCAGAGCATTTGAAAAAAGACGCAGCGCGTCATAACGACGCAATTTTTTATCGAGGAGACCCAACAGTTCGACCTGAAGGGCAGACAAGCGCTCCCCACGTGTGATGACACGCTCGCCCGGAGCTATTTCGAGTTTTCGATGGGCTTTTTTGAGCGCGGTTTCAAGAGACTCTGCCGTGAGATGCTCGCTGTAGACGATATTTGGCCTTAGTAAAGGAATGAGTAACTCCACGTACGTTTTTCTCCACTCTGGCGCCACGGGAGCACGAGAGAAAGCGCGACGCTCCAGGAAGTTCTCAACCTCAGCCGGATATTCCAATACCCGCTCCGCTGAGAACGTCGTGGAGCGGTCAAAAAAACTCGGGGCAGAACTGAGAATACGAAGGCGCCCGGCGAGGGCAGCTCCTGTCAACATGCGCTTGTCGTTCGTGATGCCGCGGTCGGAATAGAGAACCCGAACAGCTTCCAGCAGATCCGTTCGGAGCCGCGGATCGTCGGCATGAGCGATAAGGAACTGGCAAACAGGAGGCGATAACTCCACGCCGTAAACTGTGCGCAGTTTCTTTTGGAACACTGATTGGGAGCTAGCATGGTCCCGCACCCTGCTTGCTTCGCGCAAAATGTTTTCGATATTCTCGACGGTGCTGCGCTCAACCGCAGTATCATGGACAAAAATCTTTGCGTGATGCGATCGAATCTCGGCTTCGTCGCGAGCTGCCTGATCAACATCCTCTACGGCAAGGGTGAAAGGGGTGATGACATCCCCCTCAACCCACTGCTGGCCAACCTCAGCGCGAAACGGAACAATACGCGGGATTGGGCCGACGATGACAACCAGACCCATCCACACGACGATGACCATGAGCCACCGCATGACCCAATCGAAGCTTGAGGCGATAGTCGGTCTGCGTGCTCGACCCGCAGCACTCCGGCTTTCGATGGTACGGCGAGCTCTGTCAACTAGCTTGCCCATGTTTGGGGGACAGCCAACTCTCCCGGATGCGATATCCTCAACTTATCTCTGCGGCAGAATTTTCACTGCTTCTGAGGCGACACTGTCGTCGCTTGAAGCGTCCTCCGCAAGCATTTCCGGACGCCCATTGCGCCGATAATTGAGGGGAAGTTCGGGCTGAAGGACGCTGGCACGTTCCGCCGCATCATAGGCGCGAATGATTTTTTGAATGAGTTCATGACGCACGACATCGGTTTCGTCAAAATGAACGAATTCGATGCCTTCGATCTCTCCCAGGACGCGGTGGGCGTGCACGAGCCCTGACTCCTTGCCAGCGGGTAGGTCGATCTGTGTGATGTCCCCCGTGATGACAGCTTTGGAGTCGTTGCCCAACCGTGTCAGGAACATCTTCATTTGCTCAATGCTTGTGTTTTGCCCCTCATCAAGGATCACGAAGGCACTGTTCAGCGTGCGGCCTCTCATGAAAGCGAGCGGAGCAATTTCCACCGTCCCATTTTCGATGAGCTGACGCGCACGTTCTGGGTCGACCATGTCATAAAGTGCGTCGTACAACGGACGAACAAATGGATCGAACTTCGCTGCGATGTCTCCCGGAAGAAATCCAAGCTTCTCCCCAGCTTCGACTGCCGGACGCACGAGGATAATTCGCCGCACTTGATTCGAAATGAGATAATGGACGGCCATGGCCATGGCAAGGTAAGTTTTTCCCGTGCCAGCTGGCCCAATCGCGAACACGATGTCGCAACGGCGAATGGCATCAAGATAATGCTTTTGGTGCGCGGTCATGGGCGCAACCCCGCGCTTCTTTAAGGGGAGGGTCACGCGGTCAGAAAAGATTCGATTGAGATCTTCTCCACGCTCTTGTTTGATGCTCTCGACAGCGTAGCGGATCTGGCGTTTGGTCAACCCGTTTTTGGTCCGCGAAAAATTCAGGAGATGCTCAATAAGGCGGCACGCCTGCTCGACTTTCGGCTGGTCACCGATCACCTTCAGCGTGGTCCCTCGGGGAACGATTTTTACATCGAACTGCGTTTCGAGTTCGCGCAGTTTTTCGTCGTTCTTCCCGCAGAAATCCAGGATTTCTGAGGCACTTAGTTCGACAATCTGCTCAGATAGTGCACCCAACTCTTGGTGTTCTTACCTCCTCGATGCCCCTTTACCCGCACGTTGGGGCGGGAAATGAGCATTTGTTATTTTCCATCAAGAATTACATTGTGTTTGACTCGCGATTCAAGCACGGACAGCGCCCCCAAGTATCGGCTCATTCGGGCATGAGAGATTTTTATTTTGAACTGGAGGGCTCATGCGGCGTCTAATCCAGGGGTAAACAGAGAAAGATTCCTATCACCACGATTCCACAGAAACGATAAGGCTTCGAAGAAAGAGCGAATTCAAAAAGGGAAACGACATGCGCATTCTCCTAGTGTCGTCGGAAGTTGATCCATTTGCGAAAACGGGTGGTCTTGCAGATGTCGCGGGGAGTCTTCCGCTCGAATTAGCACGCCTGGGCCACGATGTTCGCGTCGCGATGCCGAAGTATGGCGTCGTGGATGAAGAGCGCTTCGCCCTCGTCCCGATTCTCGACGAAATCATTGTGAGATTAGGTGACACATCCTACCTGACCCAGATTAAGCGGTCGTACTTCCCGAAAAGCCAGGTCCCCGTTTACTTCGTGCAGAACCATAGTCTGTACGACAGAGCTGGGCTTTATCAGGAAAATGGCGTCGACTATCGGGACAACGATGTGCGTTTTGGTGTCTTCTGTAAGGCTGTCATTTGGCTCCTGAAAGCCCTGGATTGGATTCCAGATATCATCCACTGCAATGATTGGCAGACCGCGTTGATCCCGATTTTTCTGCGCAACGACGCCGAAGTCGTGTCGGCTGACCCTGCACTGGCAAAAATCAAAGTCCTCTACACAATCCATAACCTCGCCTACCAGGGTCTTTTCGAGCTCGATTCGATGAAACGTCTGGGACTTCCACTGTCGCTGTTCACGCCGGACAAGCTCGAGTTTTATGGCAAAATGAACCTCATGAAAGGCGCCATTGTTTTTGCCGATGCGATCTCAACAGTCAGCCGTCGCTACGCGGAGGAGATTCAAACACCAGAATTCGGTTGCGGGTTGGATGGCTTGCTTCGTCACCGACGTGAACAGCTTTATGGCATTATGAACGGTATCGATTACAGCACATGGGATCCCCAGAAGGATCCTTATCTCCCCGTTCATTATGGCCCAAACTCTCTCGGAGGGAAGACGCGTTGCAAGAAAGCTTTGCAGGCAGAATTGGGCCTTGAGGAGCAAACCAAACGGCCACTGATCGGCATGATTACGAGACTCGATCCGCAGAAGGGACTCGATCTCGTAGAAGAATCTCTGGAAGAGATTATGGGCTGGGGCGTTCAGTTTGTTTTGCTTGGTACGGGACAACCTCGCTATCATGAGTTCTTTGAACAGGCGGCAAAGAGGTGGGCAGGCCAGATCAGTGTGAACCTCCGGCTGGACATTCCGTTGTCCCATCGGATCGAAGCGGCCGCGGATATTTTCTTAATGCCCTCACGATACGAGCCGTGTGGCCTCAATCAGCTTTACTCCATGCGCTATGGAACGATCCCGGTCGTGCGGCGAACTGGCGGGCTAGCGGATTCTGTCACAGATGCCAACGACGAGAATCTTGCGGCGGGCACCGCCACTGGTTTTGTGTTCGATGACTACACAGCGCCGGCCATGCGAGAGGCGTTGAAACGTGCGGTGAGCGCTTTCCAGAATAAGCCACTTTGGCGACAATTGCAGCGTACCGCCATGGCCCAGGATTTTTCATGGCAGGCCTCGGCCAAAAAATACGAAGAGCTGTTTCTGAAGATGCTTGGCTCGTAAGTGGGTTGGATGCTTAGACCCTAAACTCGCGAAACGCATACGCAGCACAGGCCAGAACCAATCCGGCAATCGAGACGCTGACAAAAACCAGCCAGGCGTTGGGTGGCAAGGTGGAATTCACAAACACCTCAATGGGCGTGTAGTAATTGAAGATCGAGAAGCGCGCCCATGGCTTTGCGGCATCCCAAAGTTGGGCAACAAAGTTCCCAACATACATGAGAAGAAGAATGCTCACGCTCCAGCCGGCTGCGTCGGCACGCGTCTCGGTCGTGGCTGAAAAAAACAGACTCCCGCCAGTAACCGCACAGCCAAGAGCAAATTGTGCAAATGCCAACTGGATGAGCTGACCTGCAGGAGGCAAGGCGTAGCCAAGGCGAGCAAAGCCAGTGACCGTCCCCAGGATGGCACTCGCTGAGGCCACGGCGAGCCACGTGGCGGCCACCACAAAGGCATAAAGTGGCATGAGAGGGCGAGGCACGGGACGGACCAACAGGTGAGCTATCGTAAGGCGCTCAATTTGACCAGCTAGAAACTCAACCGTGCACGAAACTCCAAGAGCACAAACGATCACAATGACGAATGGATGCTGGTAAGCGAGGGCAAGAATACCTGCGACAGAATTCGGCGGTAAACGATCAATGCCGAGGAAAGCTTGCACTCCTTTTGGAATGACACGCATGAGAAAGGTCGGTGCCCCTTCGAGGTTGCTGATAAAACCGCGGTAAACAAAAGCCATCAGATGCTGAAATCCAAAGAGCGCTAATGATGCAAACACGCCGATCAACCAGGTGCGGCGAAGATAAAAGCGAAGAAGAGTCATCGCAACTCCCCCTGTGGCTGCCGGTAATAATCAAGCAAGTGTTCGAGGGCAGCCGACTCGATACGCAGGTCTGCCAGCGGTATCCGGACAAGTTCCTGGAGTACTGCAGGCACGACATCCGATTCGACACGATAGACTAGCCAGCCGTCTTCCTCGCCTAAGAATTCGGCATAGGGTAAGTGAAGAATTCGCGAACCAGACGTAGCTGAACAATTGTCGAATTTTATGTAAACGAGCCGTGGCGCTAAAGCCGTAAAGGCAGCAACGGAAAAGCAATCGAGCAAGTGCCCCTCGCTGAGAACAGCGATACGGTCACACAGTTCGAGCGCTTCGCTGAGCACGTGCGTGGAGAATAGCACGGCAGCACCACGAGCGACAAAATCTTTCAACACATCGTGGAGAGCCTGCTGAGCTACCGGATCTAGGGCATTTGTCGGTTCATCGAGAATGATGAGGCTGGGGTCGTGTTGAAGTGCAGCAATCAGGCCAAGTTTTTGCTTCATACCTCGTGAGTACTTACGTACGGCCAGCCGCAAATCACTCGCGCTAAGTTGAAAACGCTCACACAATTCGCCACGCAACTTTGGCGACACACCTGAAAGCTTACCGAAAAGCTCGAGCAGGCGACCTCCTGTTTCCGCTTCTTCAAAGGCCAGATCGGCGGGAAGATAGCCGATGTGCTTTCGCAGGGGACGTGCACGCCACGCACGCGGCGAGACACCAAAAATGGTAACCTGACCACTCGTGGGCCGAATGAAACCCAGAATTGCACGGAGTGCTGTGGTCTTGCCCGCCCCATTTGGCCCCAGTAGGCCAAGAATTTCTCCGGGCAGGAGCTCAAGATCGAGACCGACAAGTGCTTGCCGACGCCCGTAGTGCTTGCTGAGGTGGACAGTGCGCACCACGGGCACACCCTTGGTGAGCGCGCTGTCAGCGAGACCTTCCATGGCGAGCGCTATTCCTCCCAGCCGAATGCATCGCGATGGAGCTCAAGAATCTCGATCCGGCCATCTGGACGCAAGACCACACTGACAACGTCAAATGTGGACGGCGAAGGCTGCCGGAAAGGCCTTAGGTAGTCACGCGCAACGCGACGGATGTGACGGCGCTTTTCAAGGTTGACGGCATCCTCTGGAGAAAATTGCCCGAGAGTGGACCGCGTCTTCACCTCTATGAAGTGTAGAACGTCATCGCGTTCCGCAATAATGTCGATTTCGCCAGAGGGACTCCGATAGTTCCGGTCAATGATGCGAAAACCTTCGTTGGCCAAAAAACGCACAGCAATATCTTCACCAAGCTTGCCAAGGCTGTCCTCGGGAGTCTCGTCACGCTGACGCGGGCGTCGCCACATGTTGAAAGCATCTCGTGGGAATCACGATAACTGAGTCAAGGCACGAGCATCATGTTATTCAGCTTCATTCACAAGATGTTGATGTGCCGCTTACGTTCGATGTTGTCGTAGCCATGCGGATTGCATGCGGCGCAGGTTGGATGAAGCTTGAGACGCGCAAGAGATCGGCGCAATGCCAGATAGGGACGACTGTTCCAGATCTCGAGAAAATCTTGTTCGCGCAGGTTGCCGAAGGCTTGCCCATAATAGCCGCACGGATGGAGTGAGCCATCGGGGTAGATCTGGACCGCACGCCACGGCGCTTCACAAAATGGAGAATAGGTTCCTGTGTCGAGGTCAGGCGTGCCCGTCTCATAAGGAGGAAGATCGTGAACCGCCAAGCGTTCGTCCTTCACTGGAATCATAAGATAGATCCCGCATTCCTTCGCTCGCCGTTTGGCCTCCATCAATATGGGCATAGCCGCTTCCCAATCCTCGACTGCTTCGTCGAGTCCGGAAGTCATGGGCAGGTAACGGATCGCCTCAATCACGACGGCCCCTATCCGCTTTGCGAAATCGACGAGTTGCGGGAGTTCGCCCAGGGTGGATTTCATTAGCACCATGTTGAGTTGAACGTAAGGGCGCAAGGATCCGCGTTCTGCTTTTACCGCTGCTAACGTCTCAAGATTTTCAACGAGCTTTTCCCACCGGGCATTGATGCGAATTCGCTCGTAGGTCTCCTTCGTCGCACCATCGATGGACACAGCGATGGATTCTATGCGAGGATTTTCTACGAGACGCTCGCACCGGCGGCGCGTGAGCAGAGTGCCGTTCGTAACGAAACCCACGCGGGGGCACTTGCCTTCGGCCACGATGTCAAGAATCTCATCAAAATGGCGCGACATGAGGGGCTCGTACTGGCAAGCGAGAGAAACCGTTTCCGCATAACAGAAAACCTGCTCGACGATTTTCCGGAAAAGAACGGGCTCCATGTCAAACTTTGGTTGGCCTACTGTTCCGGGATAGAAGCACATTTTGCACAGCAGATTGCACTTGTTTGTGATGTCCATGCGGACACGAAGCGAACCTGGCTTGGGCTCGTGGCGGTAAGAGTCAAGCGGATCAACTAGGTCTTCCAGAAACGATCGCAACATTGCCTTGGAAATGCGTACTGACAAAGCTCTCATTTTGTTCGCTCGGACGCAAGGGACATAGTTTTTGGGGAACGAGCAGAGAATCGAGAGTCACTGGCGAAACTCCCCCCTGAGGTCAACAGCCCGGAGAACTTGCAGCCTTTCCTGTCTCAGCGTACAGAACATTGCAAGTAGTCCTCAACCCAACTGCGCAGGGAAGCGTTGAAGCAACTCTCGCGGTGGAAGGGCTGGAGCGCCACTTCGCCTTGAGTGCAAGTTGGCGTTCTCAGAGAAGCAGCAAGCCAATGTTTTCTCGATCTTTTAACGGCGAGAAGGTCCTCGTGCTTAAAGCCGAATTCCCGCCTGGTCCTTAATCTTGTTTGAGAAAACGGCCGATGAAGACGTGAGAATTGGCCTTTTTCAGAGATCCGTAGACTCCAAAGCCATCAGTGAGTAGACGTTTGCCATCAATCCGCTCGCGCGAGTGTTCGACCCCGTCTGTTATTTGCGAGACGAAAAACACCGATCCATCATTGTAGTGACCGATCTGTTTGAATTGGCTTCCATCGGGCTGTTGGACCGTGCACACGATTTTGTCGCCCTCTACGGCATAAGTAGCAGTGACTTTTGTCACCCAGAGCTTTGAAATAAGATCGCCGCTCCACATTTCCATTTTTAGGGTCCCGTCCGGCTGCGGCGTGTAGGTGATGCGCATTTTGTTGTGTTGTTCGAGGCGCCCCTCGATCGAGTACACCCAGAAATCGCCCTGCCATGTGCCGGCGTAGCGCTGGAGGATATCCTTGGGTGGTTTTTCCCAGTCGAGCGCGGCTTTGAGCTTCTTCACCTGTTCCGGATCTGGGGTAGGCGTGGCTGATGTTTCTTTGTCGCCGCGTGTTTCCGCGGCTTTTGCGCCCTTTTGTGGGGCGGCCTGTTGTTCCTGCTGACTCTGAGCCTTCCCTAGGAAATTTGCGAGCCAACCGGCATGAACAAGGGTCGGGCTAAGAGTAAGCGCAAGAATTATGGGAAGGTGTGTTACTAAATTTCTACGCA